>BPJM01000017.1 GCA_026004615.1 Planctomycetota bacterium | reverse complement strand
CCTACGGGCTGCCGCTCGGCCGCCGGGTGCCCTATCCGGCGCGCGCCCTGGGCCTGCTGGCGCGCCTGCTCGGCGAGCGAGGGGGGCGAGCGCACCCTCGGGGCTACGAGCCGGGGCGCTGGAGCGCGCCTGGCTGCTGGTCTGCCGCCGCCACGGGGCTGGAGCCCGCGATCCGGCCGGTGCTCGACCGCGAGGCACTCCAGTACGCCACCGCCGACATCCGGTTCGATACGGCCAAGCTGCGCGGACTGGGCTTCCGGGTCCGCTATCGGAGCCTGGCCGAGGGATATCCGCAGGTGCTGCGCTGGTACCAGCAGCGCCGCTGGCTGCCAAGCTACGAGGGCGTCTCGCGCGCCTGGGGCGCCGGGCTGGGGCTCGGCTTCGCGGAGCGCATGCACGGTGGCCTGGTGGCCGGTGGGCGAGCGGCGCGGGCCCGGGCGGCGATTTGGCTTCGCCGTCCAGGCGCACGCCCCCGACCTCAGGCGCTTCGCGCGCGACGGGGTGGATGGAGATCACCGGCACGCTGCAGGCCGAGGCACTCGCCGGCGATGCGCCCTGCCGCGGCACGCTGGAGATCTCCTGGCCGGCGCCGCCGCGAGCTGGCCTACGAGCTCCAGTTCCAGGGCGACGACGGGCAGCGCTTACCGGTTCGCGGGCCGCAAGGACGTCCGACTCCTGCACCCGATCCGCACCATGACGACCCTGCCCGGCCGGATCACCGATCCCGAAGGCCGGCCGGTGGGCGAGGTGCTCGCGCATTTCGCGCTGCGGCGCGATCTGCTCGAGCTGCTCGGCTCGCTGCGGCTGACCCCTGGTCGCGCCGGCGGGGCCGCCCGCGCCTGAGAGCGCCGTGCCGGCCGAAGCCCAGGCGCCGGCTTGCGGCGCCTCGGCCGCCTAGCCGGCCAGGGGCCGGCTCGCTCGGGCCCCCGCGCGCGCCGGCTGCCGCCAGCAGCCGGCTCAGCCACAGCACGGCCTGCTGCTCGGCCCAGAAGCGCGGCCGCCACGGCGGGCCGCTCACGAAACCGCAGTGCCCCCCGCTGGAGCTCACCACCAGCGTCAGGTACGGATTGGCCTCGAAGGCGGCATACGGGATCGTGGTGCCGGGGATCAGCGGGTCGTCGGTCGCGGCCAGCACCAGCGTCGGGCGGCGGATGTGCGGCAGGAAACGCGCGCAGCCGGCGCACCGGTAGTACTCCTCCGCCGAGCCGTAGCCATGCAGCGGCGCGGTCACGCGCTCGTCGAACTGCCGCCAGCTCCGCAGCGCGCGCAGGACGGTGCGGCGGCTCACGTAGGTCGGATACAGCCGCGCCTTGCGCAGCATCTTGCGCACCAGCGAGCCGAGGGAAGAACACCCGGTAGAGCAGCCGGTGCGGCCGATCGAGGTTGGCCACCGCCTGCAGCAGGTCGAAGGGCGGGGAGACCGCGACCGCGCCGCGGATCGCCTCGGGGACCGCCCCGGCGCGCTCGCCCAGATACTTCAGCGTCTGCGACGCCCCGAGCGAAAAACCGATGATCCCGCCCGGCAGCCCCGGCCAGCGCCGCCCCGCCCACTGCACCACCTCGCCCAGGTCACCGGTCTCCCCGGCGTGGTAGTGGCGCGGATGGCGGTTCAGCGTGCCGCTGCAGCCGCGGTGGTTCATGGCGATGCCGATCAGAGCCCGCCGGCGCGCCAGCTCCAGGGTGCCGAGCATGTAGGGCGAGCGCGAGGAGCCCTCCAGGCCGTGCACCGCGATGAGGTAGCCGCGCGGCTGGCCGTCGGGCAACAGCACCTCCAGATCGAGGAAGTCCCGGTCGAACAGCTCCAAGCGGTGGCGCTCGAGCCGGTGGCGTTGGACCGGCGGGCGGCGCAGCAGCGCGGGCAGGATCGTCTGTGCGTGCGCGCCGCGCAGCCAGCGCGCCGGCACGAAGGGGCGCACCGGCGGCCGCCCAGAGGCCGCCCGGCCTGAAGAGGCGCCCGTCCCGCCGCCAGCACGGAGATCCCCGTTGCGCTCCCCCCCCGCCGTGCCGCTCTGCGTTCACCCTGTTTCCTCGCTCCGCCTCGGCTGCCATCCTGCGGCACCGCGCCAGGCGAGTGGCCAGCAACAGTTCGTCCACCTCCATGCTCCGATCCCCCCCGGGGCCCTGCCAGCACCATCCCGCTTGCCGGCGTACCCATCATCGGGGGCTATTCGGCCGCCGGGCGGCCAGGTGAAGACCGCCGTGGTGGCCAGATCGGCTAGGGGTAGATCCGGTAGAGCATCCGGGGGAAGGGAATGCACTCGCGGACGTGCTCGCGGCCGCACAGCCACGCCACCGTCCGCTCCAGCCCGAGCCCGAAGCCGCCGTGCGGTACCGAGCCCCAGCGCCGCAGGTCCAGATACCAGCGGAACACCTGCTCATCCAGGCCGTGCTCGGCGATGCGGGCGCGCAGCGCCTCGAGGTCGTCCTCGCGCTGCGAGCCCCCGATGATCTCGCCCACCCCTTCGGGAGCGATCACGTCCACGCACAGCACCAGCCGCGGGTCCTCGGGGTCGCGCTTCATGTAGAACGCCTTGACGTCCTTGGGATAGCGGTGGATCATGACCGGCCGGTCGAAGGCCTCGCTCAACACCGTCTCGTCGGGCGCCCCGAAGTCCCCGCCCCAGGCGAACTCCCGGCCGCGCGCGCGCAGCAGCTCCACCGCCTCGTCGTAGCGCAGCCGCGGAAACGGCGGCACCACCGCCTCCAGCCGCCCCAGGTCGCGGCCCAATAGCTCGAGCTCGCGCCGGCAGCGCGCCAGCACCCGCCGCACGATCCAGACGACGAACTCCTCGGCGAGCGCCATCACGTCGTCCAGCGTCGCATACGCCAGCTCGGGCTCGACCATCCAGAACTCCGTGAGGTGGCGGCGCGTCTTGCTCTTCTCGGCCCGGAAGGTGGGCCCGAAGGTGTAGACCCGCCCGAAGGCAAGTGCGCCGGCCTCGGCGTAGAGCTGACCCGACTGGGTGAGGTAGGCCTTGCCCTGATCGAAGTAGTCCAGCTCGAACAGCGTGGTCGTGCCCTCGCACGCCGCCGGGGTGAGGATCGGCGCATCCAGACGCACGAACCCGCGCTCGTAGAAGAAATCCGCGATCGCCTGCTCCACCTCGTGGCGCACCCGCAGCACCGCCCACTGCTGGCTGGAGCGCAACCACAGATGCCGATGCTGCAGCAGAAAGTCCGGACCGTGGTCCTTGTGCCCGAGCGGGAAGTCCTCCAGCGGCTCGTGCACCACCTCGCAGCCCTCGAGCTGGAGCTCGTAGCCGCCGGGCGCCCGCGCGTCCTGCCGGACGGTGCCGGTGACGACGAGCGCCGTCTCCTGGCGCAACCTGCCCAGGCGGTCGAACGTCTCCGGAGGGAAGTTCGCCTGCAACGCCACACACTGCACGAACCCGCTGCCATCGCGCACGATCAAAAAGTGCAGCTTGCCCTTGGAGCGGCGGTTGTGCAGCCAGCCCTCCAGCCGCACCCGCTGCCCCACGTGCTCGCCCAGCCGCTCGATCCGCGCCGGCCTCGCCGCGCCGGCTGCCAGCTCACCGTCCATGTGCCTCGCTCCCGCTCGCGCCCTGCCACCGCGCGCCGCTGCCGGCCCGCCGGCCTGGACCTGCCGGCCGGCGCTCGCCGCGCCTGCGCGCCCGGCCTTTGCACCCGCCGTGTGTGCGCGCGGGCCCCGCTGCCCGCCTCTGCTCAACGGCCCGCCGCCTGCGGCGCCGCATCGGGACCGCGCGCGGCACGGTACAGGCCGCGTTCCTGGATGTACCGCCAGACCGCCGCGGGCACCATGGCCCGGGCGCGCTCGAGCTCGCCCGCCGCGATCGCGGCGCGCACGGCGCTGGAGGAGACCTGCGGCGTCGCCAGCTCCAAATGCTCGATCCGGCCCCGGAGTGCAGGCGGCAGCTCCGCCGCGAAACCCGGCCGGCTGCAGACCACGAATCGCGCCAGCTCCAGCACCCGGTCCAGCCGCCGCCAGCCCTGCAGATCTCTGAGCACGTCGGCCCCCGCCACGAACACCAGCTCCGTCTCGCCGCCCAGGCGCGCGCGCAGCGCCTGCAGGGTGTCCACCGTGTAGGACGGCCCCGGCCGCTCGAGCTCGAGCGTGCAGATCTGGAGCCAGTCCTGCGCCCCCGCCTCGGCGACCGCGAGCTGCAGCATCCGCAGCCGGTCGGCCGGCGAGGCCACCGGGCCCTGCCGCTTGAGCGGCTGCTGGCCCGCCGGCACCAGCAGCACGCGCTCCAGCCCCAGCCGCGCGCGCGCCCCGGCCGCCAGGGCCAGGTGCCCGCGGTGCACCGGATCGAAGCTCCCGCCCAGGATCCCGACCGCCGCCCGCATTCGCGCCATCATAGCTATCGCGGGGCGAGCCGGCGACGGCTATGATAGCGGGCTTCGGAGCGCGGGAGCGGAGGGACTTCGCGGGGTGCACGGCTCGCACAGCCAGAGGCTGGCTCCGCAAGCGGGCGGTCACGCCGCGCCGGCCGTGCTGGCGGCGCTGGGCGCGGCGCTCCTCGGCGCGCTGGCGGGTTTTTTCGCCGCGCGGCTGGCGATCCGCCCCGCCGCGCCCCGGCCGGACACCCCGGCCTCGGGCCACCATGCCGGCGCGCACCCCGGCCCCGCGGTCGCGCCGGTCCCCACCAGCTCCAGCCTGCCCGGAGCTGCCGCTGCTGCCAGCGCCGCCCTCGCCGCGGGCAGGCCTGCCCAGTCCGGCAGCCTCGTCGCCCTCGGCGAGGGCTACGTGCTGTACGCCGACGGCGCGGGGCACCTGCTGCTGTTGCGCTTCTCGCCTCGGGGCAGCCCGTGGCTCGACCGGCCGGAGACCCTCGAGCTCCTCGCCGCCTATGCGGTGCGCGAGGAGCCCGGCCGCCATCCGCTCGCCCCCGAGCGGCGCAGCCTGCACGGGTTCTACCTCGATGACCTGGCGCTGGAGCGGGCGGAGGCGCTGGAGCGGGCGCAGGCGGCGTTCGCGCGCGAGCTCGCCGCCGGGGCGGTCGATGCCGGCGCGCGCGCGCGGCTCGAGCGCCATGCCCGCGCGGTGCTCGCCGCCGGAGACGCGAGTTTTCTTTGCGCGCATCTCAGCGGGGTGCCGTACACCGTGCGCCGGACGGCGGCGCTGGTGCTGGGCGAGCACGGATTCCTGGCGGCCGCACCGGTGCTCATGGAGGTCGCCGAACAGGGCACGGCCGGCGACGCCGAGCGGGCGCGCGCGCTGCTCGGCGCGCTCGCCGGCAGGCCGCTCGCAGACCGCGCCGCCTTCGAGGCGTGGTGGGCCCGCCTGGGGCCCGAACAGCGCGCGCGCGGGCGGGTCCCGTTCTCCCTGCCACCGGGAGCTCGCCCCGAGGAGCGCCAACAGGGCGATCGCGCCCCCGGGGCAGCGGCGAACACGCGCGGGGCGGCGCCTGCCGCGCCGCCTGCCGGCGACGCGCAGGGCGGGCCAGGGCGGTGAACGCGGCGTGGCAGTGGCTGTCCCAGCCGGGCTTCGCCGGCACGCGCGCGCCGCTGGCGGCGGACCTGGTGGTGGCCGGCCTGCTGCTGGTGGTGCCGGCATTCTGGGTGGGGCGTGCGCTGGCGGCCCGCGGCCGGCGGCGCGCGCACGCGCTGCTCATGGCAGCCGGCTACGGCGCGCTGCTGGGCGCGGTGGCGGTCTTCATCGCGTGGGTGCAGGCGGGCGGTGCGCCCCGCGCCGCGCGACTGGAGGCGGCGAGCTGGTATCGTACGGGCTACCTGCCGCTGCTCGCAGCCCATGTCGCGCTCGCGCTGGGCGCGCTCGGCTCGGGGCTCGCCGCGCTCGGCCTGGCCGCGTTGGGCGCGCGCCGGCACGCCGGTGGCGCACCGCGCTTCGCACGGGCAGGAACTGCCGCCTGGCACCGCCGGCTGGGCCGCGCGTTTTTGGTGCTGGTGACCGCGACCGCGCTCAGCGGCGGCGCCATCTACTGGTTGCGCTACGTGTACTGACACCGCGCGGAAGGAGTCCCGGCCGGCGATGAGGCCTCCGAGCGATATCCACCGGGTCATCATGAGCCGCCGCACCATCCACCGTTTCCGGCCCGAGCCCGTCCCCGAGCACTCCATCGAGCGCGCGCTCCAGGCGGCAGTGCGCGCGCCCAACCACAAACTGACCAACCCCTGGCGCTTCCTCCGGCTCGGAGCGCACAGCCGCGAGCGGCTGGCCGAGATCGCGCGGCGGTTGCAGGAGCAAAAGCTGGGCGCGCCTCTGGATCCCGAGCAGGCCGCCCGGCTGCGCGCGAAGCTGCTCGGGCCGCCGGCGCTGCTGGTGTGCGCCCAGGTGCGCGATCCCGATCCGCTGCGGGCCGAGGAGGACTACGCCGCCTGCGCCTGCGCCTGCTACGCGTTCATGCTCGCGCTGTGGGCCGAGGGCATCGGCTCGCGCTGGAGCACGGGCGCGCTCAGTCGCGCCCCGCAGACGCTCGAGCTGCTGGGCCTGGAGCCGGAGCGCGAGCGCATCGTCGCGCTGATCTGGATCGGCTATCCGGAAGCGGTTCCCCAGACCCCGCGCCGCCCGCTCGCCGAGCTGGTGCGCCGGCTGCCCTGAGCCCCGGGGCGCTAGCGGGCCCCGAGCTCCGCCAGGCGCCGCTCCGCCAGCGCGCGGATGGGCCCGTCGGCCGCCGCGGCCAGCACCTCCCGGTAGCGCGCGGCGGCGAGCGCCCCATCCCCGAGCTGCTCGTCCGCGAGCCGCGCCGCGCGCAGCAGCGCATAGGCCCGTACGCGCGGCGGGGCGCCCGCGGCCAGGCGCGCGAGCTTGGCGATCTCCTCGCGGTAGTGCGCGGTGCGGTCCGCACCGGGCAGCGGCTTGGCGACGGTATCCAGCGGCTGCAGCAGCGCCACCTCCAGCGGACGCGGGCTCGGAGCGCCCCGCTGCAGCAGCGCGCGGAACGCCTCCTCGGCCAGCGGGTGCTCGGGGAAGCGGTAGAGCAGCTCCGCCAGCTGCACGCGCGCCTGCTCGGGCTCGGCGGCACGCCGCGCCTGCAGGTAGAGCTGCGCGGCGGGGCTGTCGGCACCCAGCCGCTCGAGCGCCTCGCGCTTGAGCCGCGCCGTACGGTCGAGCTCGGGCGCGAGCACCATGAGCATGTCGAGCGCGCTCGCTGCCCCGCGGAGATCACCCCGCTCCAGGCGCGCCTCGGCGACCTCGTGTAGCAGGCCGGCGATCTGCGCCTGCTGTGCGCGGTTGCGCGCGAGCAGCACCCCGATCGTCACCCCCAGCGCGGCGATCAGCGCCGCCGCCGCCACCCGCACCAGCCAGCGCGCCCAGGCGCGGCGGGGCGCCGTTGGGGCTGTCGCGGCCGGCCCGCGCGTCCGCTCCGCCGGCGCTGCCGCCGGGCGGGCCCGCCTCGCGGCGCGTTCGGCGCGCAGCGGCGCCAGCCGCTGCTCCAGCCCCTGCTCGAAGCGCCGCCACTGCTCGGCGCTCGGCAGCACCAGCGGCAGCCGGTCCAGCGCCGCGGCGCTCGCCCGGATCTCGGCGAGCCGGCTCCGGCACCCCGCGCACTCCTGCAGATGGCGCTCCAACGCCGCGCGCGCAGGCGCCTGCAGCTCGCCGTAGTGGTAGCACACCAGGTCGGGCTCCAGCGCCCCGCAGCCCGCCCGCTCGGCCTCAGGCTCGACCATGCTCGCGCGCCTCCCGCACCGCTCCCTCCATCGCCCGCCGCAGGTTGTGGAACGCCTGGTGGAGCGTCGACTTCACCGTGCCGAGGGCGCAGCCACGCACCTCGGCGATCTCGCGCAGCGACAGCCCCTCGTAGTGGCGCAGCACCACGATCGCGCGCTGGGCGGCGGGCAGCGACTCGACCGCCTCGCGCAGCCGGCGCAGGTCGTGCTCGATCTGCCGCCGCTCCACGAGCTCCGGCACCGGGTCGGGGCTGGTGCCGGGCTGGTGCTGGCGCAGCTGGCGCCGTACCTCGCGCACCTTGGCGCGCCGCCGCAGCCGGTCGATCGCGAGGTTGGCGGTCACCCGATACAGCCACGAGTAGAACGCCGACCGCTCGTTCCACGCCTCGACGCCGCGGTAGACCTTCACCAGCGCGTCCTGCACCACATCCAGCGCGTCCTCGGTGTTGCCGGTCAGCCGATACGCCAGCCGGTACAGCCGCTCGCGCACCTGGGCCTGCAGCCGATCGAACGCGGCCTCCTCGCCCTCGCGGAACGCGCGGGCGAGCGCGCTCAGCTCGTCCTCGGCCTGTTGCGCCACGTCCGCCGCTACCCGTCGCGCGCGTGCCTTCGACCCTGGGACGTCTGGCATGGGATCCGGGTTCATCGGTTCGATCCCCGCGCCTGGCTGTCAGCCCCGCCCCAACCCGCGCCAGCCACCGCCGCCCGAAAAAGACGCCGTCCGGCGCGCGCAGGGGTGCGCGCCGGACGGTGCCGTGCCGGAGCCGGCCGGCGGCGGGCCGGACGTGCCGCCACCGGCCCGCGCCCCTCAGGCCATCTGCTCGACGCGCTCCTCCATGAGCCGGCCCGGCTTGAACACCACCACCTTCTTCGCCGGCACGTCGACCGGCTCGCCGGTGCGCGGGTTGCGCGCCTTGCGCGGCGCGCGCTCCTTGACCTCGAAAACGCCGAAGTTGCGCAGCTCGATGCGGCCCTCGCGAGCGATCGCGTCGATGATCGCGTCGAAGGTCGACTGCACGACCTCCTTGATCTGCACCTGCGTCAGGCCGACCTTGTCGGCGATCTGCTTGACGATCTCCTTCTTCGTCATGTGGGCTCCCCTTCTCTTCGCGTCCCCACGCCCACCCTTCGTCTGCCGGGCCGCAGGCCTGTCCCCGTGCGAAAACGGCGAGCGGACGCCGGCGGGATCGTCCACCGGGTGAGGATCTCCGTAAGTGGCTGATGACCGATGCGGGTCAACAACGTCTAACCGCCTAGATTCTAACCCTTTAGTTTCGGGCGTCAACATGAATCCGGCCCCCGCTACGGCGTCCCCCCCGCGCCAGCACCGAGCGCCGCCTCCGGGCCGTACAGCCCCGGCGGGGCGGAGCGGACGAAAGCGGCGGCGCGCAGCGCTCCCTGCGCGAACACATCCCGGTCGTGCGCGCGGTGGGTCAGCTCGAGCCGTTCCGCGCCGAAGGCGAACATGACGGTATGCTCGCCGACCACCTCCCCGAGCCGCACCGCGTGCAGCCCGATCTCGCCCGGCGAGCGGCTCGCCGCCCCCTGCTCCGCCGGCCGCCCGCGCCGCAGCACCGCCTCCACATCCTGGCCCCGTGCGGCCGCCGCGGCCCGCGCCAGCACCAGCGCGGTACCGCTCGGAGCGTCCCGCTTGTGCCGGTGATGCACCTCCACGATCTCGATCTCGGCCTGCAGCCCCAGCGCCGCCGCCGCCTCGCGGACCAGCCGCTGCAGCAGTGCCACCCCGGTGGACAGATTCGCCGCCAGCAGCACCGCCACGCGTTCGGCCGCCCGCTCCAGCACCGCCCGCTCCGCCGGCTGCAGGCCGGTGGTGCCCACCACCACCGGCACGGCGCGCGCCGCGCACTGCTGCACGAACCGCGCCGCCGCCGGCGGGGTGCTGAAGTCGATCGCGGCGTCGGCCTGCAGCTGCTCCGGCCACCGCGGCTGCAGCGGCACGCCGAGCGGGCCCACCCCCGCCAGCTCGCCCGCATCGCGGCCGAGCAGCTGGGAGCCCGGCCGCCCCAGCGCCGCCACCACCTGCCAGCCCGGCTGCGCCGCCGCGAGCGCGACCACCCGCCGGCCCATGCGCCCACTCGCCCCATGCACGATCAGCCGCACGCCCGACCGCCCTCCGGCGCAGCACCCTCCGCCGGCTGGAGCTGGCCCGCCGCCGCCAGCGCTTGCAGCAACGCGCGCGCGCGCGCGCCATGCGGCCGCAGCCGCAACAGGCGCGTGCGGGCCCCGGCGTGCTCGAGCTCGATCTCCAGCCGCGCCGCCGGCAGTGCCGCGGCCACCCGCGGCGCCCACTCCACGCAGACCGCCGCCTCGGGCACGAACACCTGCTCGAGCCCCAGCTCGAGCAGGGCCTGCGGGCCGCCCAGCCGGTAGGCGTCCACGTGCACCAGCGTGCCGCGCTCGCCCTGGTAGCGGTTGACGAGGGTGAAGGTGGGACTGCGCACGGCGGCCGGCGGAATCCCGAGGCCCGCGGCGACGCCGCGCACCAGCTCGGTCTTGCCCGCGCCCAGCTCCCCCGCCAGGGCGAGCACGTCCCCGGGCTCAAGCCGCTCGCCGAGCAGGCGTCCGAGCTCGCGGGTGCGGGCCGGACTCGAGGAGCGAATCCGCACGAACTCCGCCTGGTGAGCGCTCATCGCGGCAGCGTTCCCCTGGACCGGGTGGCGGGCCTCGCACAGCACCGGCTGCGCCTGCTCCCTCCGAACGGCAGGGAATCGAGGCTAGCACGCCGCCCGGCGAGCGTCAACGCGAGCCAGCAGCCCTGCGCAGCAACCCGATGGGAATAGCCGCCCCCCTCCCCCCGCGAGGGGCTCCGCCTGGTGCGCGGCCGTTGGATCGGGCACGGCAGGGCGCCCAGCTCGACGGCCTGCCGGCGAATGGCCCCATGGTATGGGGCGCGAGGGACGGAGCCGGGGGTTGGTACACCGCCTGCAGGCGCGGTTGACGGCGGACCGGATTTCGCCTAAGATGCCGGCTTCGCTGTTGTTGCGGCGCGCGGCGGCCGCGCGCCGCGCCTGGCCGCCAGAGCGTTGCGGGGGCGTGATGCAGACCGACGAGATCCGAAGCAGCTTTCTCGCCTACTTCGAGGAGCGCGGCCACCGGGTGGTGCCGTCCTCGCCGGTGGTGCCGCTCGGCGATCCGACGCTGCTGTTCACCAACGCCGGCATGAACCAGTTCAAGGACGTCTTCCTCGGACTGGACAGCCGCAACTACCGGCGCGCCTGCTCGGCGCAGAAGTGCATCCGGGCGGGCGGCAAGCACAACGACCTGGAGCAGGTCGGGCACACCGCCCGCCACATGACCTTCTTCGAGATGCTGGGCAACTTCAGCTTCGGCGACTACTTCAAGGCGGAGGCGATCGCCTACGCCTGGGAGTACCTGACCGAGGTGCTGGGGCTGGAGCGCGAGCGGCTCTGGGTGAGCGTGTTCACCGAGGACGAGGAGGCGGCCGCGCTGTGGCAGCGAATCGCAGGGCTCGGCCCCGAACGCATCGCGCGCCTGGGCGAGAAGGACAACTTCTGGCAGATGGCGGACACCGGCCCGTGCGGCCCGTGCACCGAGATCCACTACGACCGCGGCCCGCAGCTGGCCTGCGGCCCGGACTGCGGGCTGGGGCGGTGCGGGTGCGACCGGTTCATGGAGGTATGGAACCTGGTCTTCATGCAGTACGACCGGCAGCCCGACGGCCGGCTGGTGCCGCTGCCGCGGCCGAGCGTCGATACCGGCATGGGGCTGGAACGGCTCGCCTCCATCGTGCAAGGGGTGCCGACCAACTTCGACATCGACGTGATCCGGCCGCTGTGCGAGCAGCTCGCCGCGCTCAGCGGGGTCCCCTACCTGGCGGTGGCACCGGGCAGCCCCGCGTGGGAGCAGGGAGTGCCGCACCGGGTGATCGCCGACCACGTGCGCGCGCTCTGCTTCGCCTTCGCCGATGGGGCGCTGCCCGCCAACGAGGGCGCCGGCTACGTGTTGCGGCGGATCCTGCGCCGCGCGGCGCGCTTCGGCCGCAAGCTCGGCATCCGGGAACCGTTTCTGCACCGGCTGGTGCCACAGGTGGCCGCGCTCATGGGCGGGAGCTACCCCGAGCTGCGCGAGCGCGAGCAGCACGTCGCCGGGCTGATCCGGAGCGAGGAAGAGAGCTTCGGCCGCACGCTCGACCGGGGCCTGGAGCGGTTCGAACGGGTGGCGGAGGCGATCCTCGCCGCGGGGCAGACCGCGCTGTTCCCGGGCGAGGTCGCCTTCGAGCTGTATGACACCTATGGGTTCCCGCCCGATCTCACCCGCATGCTCGCGCGCGAGCGCGGCCTGCGTTTCGACGAACAGGGCTTCGCGCGCTGCCTGCAAGAGCAGCGCGAGCGCTCCCGGGCAGCGAGCGCCTTCAAGCAGCAGATCGGCGCCGCGGCGGCCGAGGCGGCCGAGGCCGGTGCCACCGAGTTCCTCGGCTGGCAGGCCGAACAGGCCGAGGGCCGGGTGGTGAGCTTCGATGCCGAGCGCGGCGAGCTGGTGCTGGACCGGACGCCCTTTTACCCCGAAGGGGGCGGCCAGGTCGGCGACCGCGGCACCATCGAGGCGCTGGACGGCGGCTGGCGCTTCGCGGTCACCGACACGCAGAAGCTCGGACAGGTCATCGTGCACCGGGGTACGCTAAGCGCGGGGCGGGCCGAGCAGGTGCGGGCCGGCACCCCGGTGCGCGCCAGCGTCGATGCCGCGCGCCGCGCCCCCACCCGCCGCAACCACACCGCGACCCATCTGCTGCACTGGGCGCTGCGGCAGGTGCTGGGCGAGCACGCGCGCCAGGCCGGCTCGGTGGTGGAGCCGGAGCGGCTGCGCTTCGATGTGACGCACTTTCAGGCCATCACGGCCGAGCAGATCGAACGCGTGGAGCAGCTCGTCAACGACAAGGTGCTGGCCGACCTGGAGGTCAGCACCGTCTGGAAGGACCTGGAGCAGGCGCGGCGCGAGGGGGTGACGGCGCTGTTCGGGGAGAAGTACGGCGAGCGGGTGCGGGTGGTCCAGATCGGGGACGGGTTCTCGCGCGAGCTGTGCGGCGGTACCCATGTCGCCCGCACCGGAGAGATCGGGCTGTTCAAGGTGGTGCAGGAGTCCGCGGTGCAGGCCGGGGTGCGCCGCCTGGTGGCGGTGACCGGCGAGGCGGCGGTCGCATGGGCGCAGCGCGCCGCGCGCACCCTCGCCGAGCTGTGCCGCGTGCTCCATGCCCCGGAGGCGCGGCTGCTCGAACGCGCCGAACGGCTCGAGCAGCAGATCCGGGAGCTGCGCCAGCAGCTGCGGCAGGCGCGGGCGGCCGCGGGGGCGAGCGGCGGGAGCGCCCAGCCGATCGAGCAGGAGCGGATCGGGCCCGTGCTGCTGCGGCTCGGCCGCTTCGAAGGAGCGGGGCCGGAGCGGCTCAAGCAGCTGGGCGCCGAGGTCGCGCGGGCCGCCGGGCCGGTGGTGGGGCTGTTCGCCGACCTGCAGGACGGCCGGCTACGGCTGTTGTGCGCGTGTAGCGCCGAGGCGATCCAGGCCGGCTGTTCCGCGGCGGCGCTGATCCGCACCGTGACCGCCGTCACCGGCGGCGGCGGCGGCGGGCGCGAGGATTTCGCGCAGGCTGGCGGGCGGGATCCCTCGCGCCTGGAAGAAGGCATCGCCGCCCTCAGGCGCGCGCTCGAAGCGGTGGGCGCCCGGGCGTGAACGCGCCGTGCCGGCACTGGCGGTGCGGCTTGCGCAACCGGCTCCCCCCGCTATAATGCTGCGCCGAACCCTGCGCCCGGCCGGGCGGTTCCGGCGAGGCGAGCACAGGAGCTGGCGAGCATGGCGGTCCCCAAGAAAAAGCACTCCAAGGCACGCACCCGCAAGCGGCGCGCGCACCATGCGCTCGCCCCGAAGAACCTGGCCCGGTGCCAGCGCTGCCACGCCACCGTGCGGCCGCACACGATCTGCGGCAACTGCGGGCACTACCTCGGCGAGCAGATCGTCGACATGGAGGCGATTGCGAGCTAACCGGAGCTGTCGCCGAACCGGTTCGTGACCCTGCCGGTTGGCCGGCCGCGCGAGGGCTCCCACCGCGTCGCGGGCGGCGTCAGCCCGGTGGCCGGTTCGTTCCGCGGCAGCTCCTCGCCCCCCCAGGCCTCGAGGAGGCGCTCGCCCCGACATGGATGCCCAGTCCCACGAGAGCGCCGAGCAGCCCGGCCTGGTGGTCGCGATCGACGCCATGGGCGGCGACCGCGCCCCGGAGGTGGTGATCGACGGCACGCTGGCAGCGCTCGCCAGCGAGCCACGGCTGGTGGCGCTGCTGGTGGGGCCGGCCAGCCGGCTGCAGGGCCTGCTCGACGCGCGGGGCGCGAGCGCCGGCCCGCGGCTGCGCCTGCTCGACGCGCCCGCGACCATCGGCATGGCGGAGCACCCGGTCGAGGCGCTGCGGCGCAAGCCCCACAGCTCCATCGCCCAGGCGGTCCAAGCGCTCGCCGCCGGCCAGGCGCGGGCGGTCTTCTCCGCCGGCAACACGGGCGCGCTCGCGGTCGCCGCCAACACCGCGCTGGGCCGGCTACCGGGGGTGCGGCGCCCCGGGATCGCGGTGGTGCTGCAGGGACAGCGCGGGCCGGTGGTGCTCATCGATGCCGGCGCCAACCTGCAGCCGCGCCCCGCCGATCTGGCGGCGTATGCCGTGTTGGCGAGCGCGTACGCACGCGCCATGCTCGGGATCGAGCACCCGGCGGTGGGACTGCTCAACATCGGGAGCGAGGAATCCAAGGGCAGCGCGCTGCTGCAGCAGGCGGCGGCGCTGGTGCGCGGCATCGCCGGGATCGCCTTCGCCGGCTTCGTGGAGGGCCACGAGCTGCTGGCGGGTCGGGTGAACGTGGTGGTCGCGGATGCGTTCACCGGCAACGCGGTGCTCAAGGTCTCCGAGGGGCTGGCGCTGGCGGTCCTGGAGGGGGTGGCCGAGGTTCTGCGCGCGGAGTTCGCCGCCGCCGGCCCCGAGCAGCACCGCCGGCTGGAGGCGGCGCTCGCCCGCCTGTGGCGGCGCTACGATTATGCCGAGTACGGGGGCGCACCGCTGCTCGGGGTGGCTGGCATCGTGGTGATCGGTCACGGCCGCAGCAGCGCGCGCGCGGTGGCCAGCGGGCTCCGGGTGGCGCTGCGGGCCGCGGAACTGGAGCTCGATCGGCGCCTGGTGGCGGCCCTGGCGCAGGACCTGCAGGCGGCGGGCACGGACGGACAGACCGATGGCAGCTGAGGGGTGGCGCTGCATGCCGAGCGCGGTGATCACGGGCACCGGCATGTGCGTGCCGGAGCGGGTGGTGACCAACGCCGAGCTGGAGCGGCTGGTCGACACCTCGGATGCGTGGATCCGGACCCGCACCGGCATCCGCGAGCGGCGGCTGGTCGCCCCGGGCGAGCAGGCGAGCACCGATCTGGCGGAGGGAGCGGCGCGCCAGGCGCTGGCGGCGGCGGGGGTGCCGGCGCAGGCGCTCGATCTGATCGTGGTCGCGACCTGCACGCCCGACTACCCGGCGATGCCGGCGGTGGCGCCGCTGCTCGCCGGGCGGCTGGGGGCGGAGCGCGCCGGCGGGTTCGACCTCAGCCTGGCCTGCACCGGCTTCGTCGCGGCGCTGGCGACGGTGCAGGCGTTCGTGCGCTCGGGCGCCGCCAGCACCGCGCTGGTGGTCGGGGTCGATGTCATGTCCTCGATCATCGACTGGAGCGACCGCAGCACCTGCGTGATCTTCGCCGACGGCGCCGGCGCGGCGGTGGTGCGCGCGTCCCCCGCCGGCGATGCGCTGGCGGGGGGTGAGGTGCTGCACGCCTCGCTGGGCATGCAGGGCAACGAGACGGCGCTGGTGGTGCCGGCCGGCGGCTCGCGCCGCCCGTTGGGTGCGGGCGATGCGGCGCTGCTCGCGCGCGGGGACAACCGGCTGCGGATGGCGGGCCAGCAGACCTTTCGGTTCGCGGTCACGACCATGGCGGCGGAGATCGAACGCGCGGCGCGGGCGGTGGGGGTGAGCCCGGCGGAGTTCGCACTGGTGGTGCCGCACCAGGTCAACGAGCGCATCATCGCGGCGGCGATCGAGCGGCTGGGCTATCCGCGCGAGCGGGTCGTGATCGACATCGATCGGTGGGGCAATACCTGCGGCGGCTCGGTGCCGATCGCGCTCGATGAGGCGGTGCGCGGCGGCCGCGTGCAGCCGGGCGATCTGGTATGCCTGGTCGCCTTCGGCGCCGGGTTGTCCTGGGGCAGCGCGGTGCTGCGCTGGCGCTAGCGCGCGCCGTGCGGCGTGCGAGGAGGGCACGAGGTGCAGGAGCGCACGGGCTATCTGTTCCCCGGACAGGGCGCGCAGTTCGTCGGCATGGGGCGCGAGCTGTACGAGCGCGAGCCGGCGGTGCGCGCGCTGTACGAGCAGGCCGAGCAGGCGAGCGGGCTCGAGCTGCGGCGGCTCAGCTTCGAGGGACCGGAGGCGGAACTGACCCGCACCGATGTGTGCCAGCCCGCGATCCTGCTCGCCTCGCTGGCGGCACTGCAGGTGTTGCGCCGGCTGGCGCCCGCGGGACAGCCGGTGCTGCAGCCGGCCGCGCTGGCGGGGCTGTCGCTCGGGGAGTACACCGCGCTGGTGGCCGCCGGTGCGCTCGAGCCGCTGGCGGCGGTGCAGCTGGTGGCGGCGCGCGGCCGCTTCATGCAGCAGGCGTGCGAGGCGCGGCGCGGGGCGATGGCCTCGCTATTGGGGGCCCAGATCGCCGAGGTGGAGGCGGTGGTGGCGGAGCTCAGCACGCCCCAGGCCCCCGTGGTCGTCTCCAACTACAACGCGCCCCATCAGGTGGTGATCTCCGGGGCGGCCGAGGCGGTGGAGCGGGCGGCGGCGGTGCTGCTCGAGCGGCGCGCCGCCCGCCGGGTGATTGCGCTCAAGGTCGCCGGGGCGTACCATTCCCCGCTCATGGAGCCGGCGGCCGAGCAGCTGCGGGCGGAGCTGGAACGGGTCGAGATCCGACCGCCGGCGGTACCGGTGCTGTCCAACGTCACCGGGGCCCCGCACCCCGCGGACGAGCCAGGGGCCATCCGCGAGCTGCTCGCCCGGCAGGTGGCGGCGCCGGTGCGCTGGACGGACTGCCTGCGGCACATGCTGCGGGCCGGCATCCGTTGCTACTACGAGCTGGGCCCGGGCCAGGTGCTGGCCGGCACGCTGCGGGCGGTGGACGACGAGGCGCGCTGCACCTCGCTCATGGCCGCAGCGGACTTCGAGGAGGCCGGGTGGACATGGCGGTCGTGATCGAGCTCGGCGGCCAGGTGGCGCTGGTCACCGGCGCCTCGCGCGGCATCGGACGCGCCATCGCGGAGCGGCTCGCCGAGGCCGGCGCGCGGCTGGTGCTGTGCGCGCGCAGCGCCGAGCCGCTCGCCCGGCTCGCGCACCAGCTCGGCGAGCGCTACGGGGTGGAGGCACTGGCAGTGCCCGGGGATGTGGGCGCGCCGGAGTTCGCCACTACCGCCGTCAAGCAAGCGCTCGAGCGGTTCGGGCGGCTGGATGTGCTGGTCAACAACGCCGGCCTGACCGCCGATGGGCTCCTCGTCCGCATGGCGCCGGAGCAGTGGCAGCAGGTGCTGGAGGTCAACCTGAGCGGAGCCTACCGGTTCGTGCGCGCGGCGCTGCGCCCGATGATGCGGCAGCAGTCCGGGCGCATCGTCAACATCACGAGCGTGGTGGGCCTGCGCGGCAATGCCGGGCAGGCCAACTACGCCGCCTCCAAGGCGGGGCTGATCGGGCTGACCAAGTCGGTGGCGCGCGAGGTCGGCGCGCGCGGCATCACCTGCAATGCGGTGGCGCCGGGGCTGATCGAGACCGACATGGCCGCGCAGCTCGACGAGGCGCAGCGGCGCCGCTTTCTGGAGCAGGTCCCGCTGGGCGCGCTCGGCCAGCCGGCCCAGGTCGCGGACGCGGTGCTCTTTCTGGTGAGCCCGCTCGCCGCCTACCTGACCGGGGTGGTACTCTGCGTGGACGGCGGCTTCGCGATGTGAGGAGGGCGGGGCAGACCGCGCGATCCGGCGCGCGGGGCGCTGCCATCGGCTCGGAGCAACAGGTCGGCGGAGCCAGCGAGGATGGACTCCGCCCGTACGCACGGAGGCTGAGGCTATGGCGACGTTGGACGCGGCCCAGGTCGAGGAAAAGGTCATCCGGATCGTGTGCGACCAGCTCGACGTGACGACCGACAAGGTCAAGCGCGACACCAACTTCATCAAGGATCTGGGCGCGGATTCGCTCGATCAGGTCGAACTGGTGATGGAGTTCGAGGAGGAGTTCGGCATCAACATCCCGGACGAGGACGCCGAGAAGATCCAGACCGTCGGCCAGGCGATCGACTACGTGCTGGAGCATGCGAGCAAGCAGGCTGCGGAGGCGGAGAACTGAGCGCGGTCGGCGCAGCTGGCCCGCGCCAGCTACCGCCGCTGGGCTGAGGAGCTGGACATGAGCGAGCGGCAGCGGGTGGTCGTGACCGGCCTCGGGGCGGTCACCCCCCTCGGCCCCGACCTCGCCTCGAGCTGGGAGCGCGCGCTGGCGGGCGAGAGCGGGGTGCGCCCCATCGAGCACTTCGACGCCTCGAGCTTCCCCACGCGCATCGCCGGGTATTGCCGCGAGTTCGACGTGGAGCGCTGGCTCGACCGCAAGACCGCGCGCCACACCGACCGGTTCGTCCACCTGACGGTCGCCGCCGCGGACATGGCGCTGGCGGACGCCGGCCTGGAGCCGGCACGGCTGGAGCGGCGCGAGCGCGCGGGTGCGGTGCTGGCGAGCGGGATCGGCGGCCTCGACGAGATCCTGGAGCAGACGCGCCGCTATCTCGAGCGGGGCGTCTCGCGGCTGTCACCCTTCTTCGTGCCGAAGATGATGGCCAATGCGGCCGCGGGGATGGTGGCGATCCGGCACGGATTGGCGGGGCCCAACTTCGCCACCGTCTCGGCCTGCGCCGCTTCCAGCCACGCGGTGGGCACGGCGCTGCTGCTGCTGCGGGCCGGGATGGCGGACGTGATGCTGGCGGGCGGAGGCGAGGCGGCCGTCAACGAGCTGGGCGTCGGGGCGTTCTGCGCCGCGCGCGCCCTGTCCACCCGCAACGAGGAGCCCGCGCGGGCGAGCCGGCCGTTCGACCGGGGGCGGGACGGCTTCGTGATCGGTGAGGGCGCGGGGGTGGTGGTGCTGGAGACGCTGGAGCACGCCCGCGCCCGCGGCGCCCGCATCTACGCCGAGCTGGCGGGCTTCGGCGCGACCGACGACTGCCACCACATGACCGCGCCCGACCCCGAGGCGCGGGGGGCGGCGGCCGCGATGCGGGCGGCACTTGCCGACGCCGGGCTGAGCGCCGAAGATGTGGGATACATCAACGCGCACGGAACCTCGACCCCGCTCGGAGATGTGGCCGAGACGCGGGCGATCAAGGAGGTGTTCGGCCAGCATGCGTACCGGCTCGCGGTCTCGGCGACCAAGTCCCAGATCGGTCACCTGCTCGGAGCGGCTGGCGCGGTCGGGCTGATCTTCACGCTGAAGGCGATGCAGACCGGGGTGTTGCCGCCGACGATCAACCTCGAGGAACCCGACCCGGAGTGCGATCTGGACTACGTGCCCAACCGGCCGCGCGAGTGCGCGGTCCGGGCGGCGCTGGTCAACGCCTTCGGCTTCGGCGGGCACAACGCCTCGCTGGCGGTGCGCGCGCTCGGCGCGGCGGAGCAGCAGCGGTGACGGCCGGGGGCGAAGGGACGGCACCCCCGCGCGTGGCGCGCCTGCCGCGCGTGACGCGCGAGACCGGCTACGCGGTGTGCCGCGAGCTGGAGGAGCACCCGGGCAACGACTACGTCATCCGGCTGCTGGAGCGGCTGGAGGAGGAAAACCCCTGCGTCGCCGAGTTCGTCAGCCGTCTGGCCATCCAGCACGACGACCCGGTGGCGGTGAGCACGGCGGCGTTGTTGGTCTATCGGTTGCTCGAGTCGCAGCTCGAGGCCGACGAGCTGCGGCGGCAGCTCGCCCCCTAGCCGGCGCCCACCGGCGTCGGGGGGGTGCGCTACGGTATGCGCCGGTGGGCGGCGTAGCCGGTGGGGCGGGCGTTGGCGGCTTCGGTCGGACACGGCGAGGCGAGTCGGGTAGGGGGTAGGCGGATGTACAAGCTGACCGTCGCGTTCGGCGGCAAGACGATCGAGCGGCGCGAGGTCGACAAGCAGACGTTCGTGCTCGGGCGCAGTCCGGACTGCGATCTGGTGATCGACAACCTGGGTGTGTCGCGCCGGCACGCCGAGATCGTCATGGAACACGGCATCCCGGTCCTCAAGGACCTCAAGTCGAACAACGGCACCTTCGTCAACGGCCGCCGCATCACGGTGTACAACCTCAACGACGGCGACGAGATCGCCATCGGCAAGTTCACGATCACCTTCCACCGCGACCAGGTCGAGGAGGTGGAGGTCTCCGAGGGGGACAAGCCGCGCCACGGCGACTTCACCCTCGCGATCGACAGCAGCGTCATGGCCGCCCGCCAGCGCGAGCGCGCCTCCAAGCTCAAGGGCTATCTCAAGGTCGAGACCCGGCAGCAACAGGGCAACCACGTGCTGGACCGGCCGGTGTTCTCCATCGGCAAGGCGCCGAACTGCAACCTGGTGCTGGGGGGCTGGCGCGTCGCCCGCAAGCACGCGCTGATCGTGCGCGACGAGACCGCGTTCCGTCTCGTCGACACCTCGCAGAAGGGCCGCACCTATCTCAACGGCGAACCGGTCGATGAGGAGCGGCTCAAGGACGGCGATCTGATCGAGATCCCCGGGCACAAGATCCGCTTCATGGCGGGCAGCCCGCCCATGTGAGCCTCGTCGAGCTCCGCGCGCGCCGGGCCCTTGGCCCCGCCGGCCAGCAGGGTGAGCGGAGTGCCCTCGGCAGCCGCGCGCACGTAGCGCCAGCAGCCCGCACAGCGGCTCGCCGCGTATTCGCCGCCGCAGGGGCAGCGCGCCCAGTCGCGCCGGCCCGATCCTGCCCCTGGACCTGACGGGACGGTCGGGTAGGATCCTCCGCCACACCGGGCCTGCGGCCCGGTGCCTTCGCTCCTGCCCGGCGAACCGGCGGCAGGGCTACCGAGGGGGCTGGTTCGGTGCCGCGGCCGCTGTTCGCCCTGACCCTGGGGCTCATGGGTGGCATCGCGCTGGGGCGCGCCGGTGCGGCGGCGGCGCTGTTCGCGCTGCTCGCGGCGCTGCTCCTCGCGGGCGTGGCTGCGCTCGGAGGTGGCAGCTGCGCGCTCTGGCGGCGCCGGGGCACGCCCGCGGGGCCTGGCGCCGGCGGCTGCTTTTCCGGCAGCGGCGGTGCGGCGCTGGCGGCGCGGGCCCTGCTCTGGGGCGCCCTCGGGCTGGTGCTCGGCTTCCAGCTGGCGTGGCTGCACTACCACGCGCGGCCGCCCCAGCACCTCGCGCGCCTGGCGGGCGAGCGAGCGCGCCGGGTGGTGCTGGTGGGCCGGCTGCTCCAACCCCCCCAGCATTGCCGCGTGCCTTCGCCCCCCCTCGCCTGGACCTCGCTGCTGCTGCGCGCGGTGCGCCTGGAGCACGGGGCCGAGGCAAGGGAAGTCCAGGGCGTGGTGCGCGCGTTCGTCTGGCGCTCCGGTCCGCAGCTGGCTCTGCTCCACTACGGCGACCTGGTGCGGTTGTCGGGCGATCTGGAGCGACCGCGCCGGCCCACCAATCCGGGCCAGTTCGACTGGCGCGCATACTGTGCGGACCGGGGCGTGCACGCGGTGCTGTCGGTGCCGCGCTGGGGGGCGTGCGAGGTGCTGGAGCGGGGAGGCGGCAGCCCTGTCTGGCGCTGGGCGCACCGGGCGCGCGCCTGGCTGTGGGAGCGGCTGCGGGCGGCGGTGCCGGACGAGCAGGCGGCGGCGCTGCTCGGCTCGGTGCTGCTCGGGGTGCGCGAGGAACTGGACGGGGCGGTGCGCGAGGCCTTCGTGGCGAGCGGCACCGTGCACCTGCTGGCGATCAGCGGGCTGCACCTGGCGCTGCTGGCCGGGTTGGTGGGCCTGGTGCTGCGCCGCGGGCTGCGGCTGGGCCCGCGCGCGTGTGCGCTGGCGATCATGGGCTTCGCGCTCGGCTACGCGGTGCTGACCGGCGGGCGCCCGCCGGTGGTGCGGGCCGCGGTCATGCTCCTGGCGCTGCTGGTGGCGCGCCTGCTCGCGCGCGAGCGCTCCGCGGTGGACGCGCTGGCGCTGGCGGCGCTGGTGATCCTGCTCGCCGAGCCCGGCTGCCTGTTCAGCACCGGCTTTCAGCTCTCCTTCGCCGCGGTGCTGGGGCTGCTCTGGCTCGGCCAGCCGCTGGTGCAGCGCTGGCAGCGCTGGCTGCCGCCGGTGGGCGCGCGCGCGAGCCGAAGGCGGCGCTGGGCGCTGCTGGGGCTCGCGCGCGGCGGTGCGCTCGCCATCGGCTCGGCGGCAGCCTGGCTCGCCACGGCCCCGCTGGTGCTGGGGGCCTTCCACCTGCTGAGCCCCTACGCGGTGCTGGCGAATCTGCTCGTCGGCGGCCTGTTCACCCTGGTGCTCGCGGTGGGGCTGGTGGCGCTGGTGCTGGCGCCGCTGGGCGGCTGGCTCGCCGCGGCAGCCGGCGGGGCGGCGGGCGGGCTCGCCGCGGCGCTGGAGCGGGCGGTCGGCTGGCTGGCCAGCTGGCCCGGCTCGGCGATCTACCTGCCGCGGCTCGCCCCCTGGCAGCTGGGGGTTTGCTACGCCGGGCTAGCAGCCGCCGCCTGGGCTCTGGCGCGCGCTCCCGACGGGGCGGTCCCGGGCCGCCACCGCAGGGCGCGCGCGCTCGCGTTGTGGGGCGGGCTGGTGCTCGCGGTGCTCGCACTGGTGCCGCCCGGCCCCGAGCCCGTGCCGGCTGGCAGCATGCGGCTCACGGTGCTGGACCTCGGCCACGGCGCGGCAGCGGTGCTCGAGACCCCGGGGGGCGTGGCGCTGTTCGACTGCGGCTCGCGCCGGCTGCGCCCGGGCGAGCGCTACATCGTGCCGGCGCTCTGGGCGCGCGGGCACCGGCGGGTGGACCACCTGTTCCTCTCGCACGCCGATCACGACCACACCAGCGGCCTGCAGGAGCTGCTCGCGCGCATGGAGCTGGGCCGGGTCTATGTGGGCGCGGGGTTCGCGCGCGCGCGCAGCGGCCGGCGGCTGCTGGCGCAGCTGGCCGCAGCGGGTGTCCCGGTCCGGACCCTGCGGCCGGGCGAACGCGTGGGGCTGGGGGGCGGAGTGCTGGCCGAGGTGCTGGCCCCGCCCGCCGGCCTGCCGGTGCCCGCTCCGGCGCAGGCGCTGCTGAGCGCGCCAGCCGCTGGCAGCCCCCTGGCGGGGCAGAACGACGCCTCGCTGGTGGTGCGGGTGGTGGGCCCGGGCGGCCGGGTGCTGCTGCCGGGCGACATCGAGGAGGGCGGGACTGCGCGGCTGCTCGAACTCGCCGCCGCCGATCCTGGCCGGCTGCAGGCCGAGGTGCTGCTGGTGCCGCACCACGGCGGCCCCAACCGCCTGAGCGGGGCGCTGGCGCGCGCGGTGCGCCCGCAGCTCGTGCTCGTCTCGGCCCCGGAGGGACACGCGCGGCCCGAGGTCGTATGCGCCTACGAGGACGCCGGCGCCCTGCTGGTGGAGACGGCCCGCGGCGGCGCCATCTCCGTCGCCTTCGGGCCGCAAGGCCTGCGCTACCGGAGCTATCTGGACGAGGGCGGCAGCGCCCCCGCGGCCGGCGGACCGCCCCGGGCCGGCCGCCCTTAGCGGCGCGCCGGGCCGCCCCGCCACGCGCCGGCTTGCCTGCGGCGGGCCTCGCCGGCATGCTATGGGTCCGCTCGCGTGTCCGTGGAGGCAGTCATGCAGCCGCCGAGCGAGCCGCAAACAGCGGCGGTGCGAGCCCTGTCGCACCTGGAGCTGCTGGAGAGCCGCGCGATCTATCTGATCCGCGAGGCCCGCGCCCGGCTGCGGCCGCTGGCCATGCTGTGGTCGGTCGGCAAGGACTCCACGGTGCTGTTGTGGCTGGTCCGCAAGGCGTTCTGCGGCCACGTGCCGTTTCCGCTCGTGCACGTCGACACCAGCTACAAGATCCCCGAGATGATCGCCTACCGCGACCGGCTGGTGCGCGAGTGGGGCCTGGAGCTCATCGTGGCGCAGAACCGCCAGGCGCTCGCCGCCGGCATGGACCACACCCGCGGCCGGGTGGTGTGCTGCCACGCGCTCAAGACCGAGCCGTTCAAGCAGGTGGTGCGCGAGCACGGCTGGCGGGGGGTGCTGCTCGGCATCCGGCGGGACGAGGAGGGCACGCGGGCCAAGGAGCGGTACTTCTCGCCGCGGGATGCGGAGTTCGGCTGGGTATTCCGCGAGCAGCCGCCGGAGTTCTGGGACCAGTTCTACACCGACCCGCCGCCGGGCACCCACGTGCGGGTGCATCCGCTGCTCGACTGGACCGAGCTCGATGTGTGGGAGTACATCGAGCGCGAGCGCATCCCGATCCCCGAGCTCTATTTCGCGCGCGACGGCCGCCGCTACCGCTCGCTCGGCTGTGCGCCCTGCACCGGCACCGTCGCCTCGCAGGCGCGCACGGTGCGCGAGATCATCGAGGAGCTCCAGGCGAGCCGGCAGAGCGAGCGCGCCGGGCGGGCGCAGGATCGGGAATCGGAGGACGCCTTCGAGCGGCTGCGCGCCGAGGGCTACATGTAGCGTCCGCCGCGGCCCGCGTGCACCGAAGATCACAGCCACGCGAGGAAGCACCATGACAGACCCTGCCGCCACCGCGCCGCAGACCGGACCGCTCGTGGGCGCGGCCCCGCGCCAGGCCGCACTCCACCCGGCCCGCGCCGGGGAGCTGGTGCGGGTGGTGGTGCTCGGCCACGTGGACCACGGCAAGTCCACCCTGCTCGGCCGGCTGCTCCACGACACGGGCAATCTGCCCGAGGGCCGGCTGGAGCAGATCCGTGCCGTCAGCGCCCGGCGGGGGCTGGACCTGGAATGGGCCTTCGCGCTGGATGCGCTGCAGGCCGAGCGCGACCAGGGGATCACGATCGACGCCGCGCACGTCTGGCTGCGCACGCCCGCGCGGAGCTATGCCTTCATCGACGCGCCGGGTCACGAGGAGTTCATCCGCAACATGATCAGCGGGGCGGCGCGGGCGGATGCGGCGCTGCTGGTGGTGTCCGCCCCCGAGGGCATCGGGGCGCAGACCCGGCAGCACGCCTATCTGTTGCGGCTGCTCGGGGTGGAGCAGGTGGCGGTGGTGCTCACCAAGATGGACCTGGTGGACTACCGCGAGGAGGTGTATCGGCGGCTGGGCACCGAGATCGAGGCCTACCTCGGCGCGCTGGGCATCGCGCCGGCCGGGCTGGTGCCGGTGGCTGCGCGCGAGGGCACGCACGTGGTCGGCCGCCAGGGCAGGGGGCTGGGCTGGTACCAGGGGCCGACGGTGCTGCAGCTGCTCGCCGGCTTGCGGCCGCAGCTGGCGCCGGCGGCGGCCCCGCTGCGACTGCCGCTGCAGGACGTCTACCGGTTCGACGAGCGGCGCCTGCTCGCCGGCCGCATCGAGTCGGGCGTGCTGCGGGTGGGCGACGAGCTGGTGTTCTCGCCCTGGAACAAGGTCGGGTTCGTCCGTTCCATCGAGCGGTGGGGCCCGCGCGAGCAGCAGCGGCCGTATGCGGTCGCCGGCGAGTCGGTGGCGATCACGCTCGAGCAGCAGCTCTATGTCGAACGCGGCCAGATCGCCTCCCACCTCGTCGAGGCACCGGTGGAGACCGACGTCTTCGAGGCGACGGTGTTCTGGCTCGGCCACGAGCCGCTGCCCGTGGGGGGCGAGCTGGTGCTGCGGCTGGCGACCCAGCAGGTGCAGGCGCGGCTGGCGGCGCTGCACCGGCTGGTGGACCTCGAGCAGCGCAGCGAGCGGCGGGCGGAGGCGATCGGCCGGCACCAGATCGCCGAGGTGACGATCCGCACCCGCCATCCGATCGCGGTCGATGACCACCGCCGGCTGCCGGCCACCGGCCGCTTCGTGCTGGTGCAGGACGGGCTGATCGCCGGCGGCGGCACGGTGCGCCTGGGGGCCCATCCCGACCTGCGGCCCCAGCTGTCCGGCCTCAAGAGCACCCACATCACGCGGACCGCGGGGCGGGTGAGCCGCGCCGAGCGGGCGCGGCGCACCGGTCATTACGGCCGCGTGCTCTGGTTCACGGGACTGTCGGGCGCCGGCAAGTCCACGATCTCGATCGCGCTCGAGCGGCGGCTGTTCGATCTGGGCTATCTGGTCTATCGGCTGGATGGCGACAACCTGCGGCACGGGCTCAGCGCCGATCTCGGCTTCAGCGTCGCCGACCGCCGCGCCCACGTGCGCCGGGTGGGCGAGGTGGCGAAGCTGCTCTGCGATGCGGGGCTGGTCGTCATCGCGGCGCTCATCTCGCCGTACGCCGAGGACCGCGAGCACATCCGGCGCAGCCTGCGCGAGAGGGAGTTCATCGAGATCTTCGCCGACTGCCCGCTCGAGGTGTGCGAGGCGCGCGACGCCAAGGGGCTGTACCGGGCGGCGCGGCAGGGGCGGCTGCACGGCTTCACCGGCATCGACGCGCCCTACGAGCCGCCGCGGGCGCCCGAGATCGTGCTGCGCACCGATCAGCTCTCCGTCGAGGCGTGCGTGGAGCGCATCGTCGAGTACCTGCGCGGGCTCGAGGCCGCCGAGATCGGCCGCTGACCCGTCCGGCAGCGCCGCCCCTGGCCGATCGTGCGGCCCGGGGTATACCGGCAGCCGATGCGGATTCCCGACCCCCTGCCCGCTCCGGCCGAGATCCGCGCGGCTGTGCAGGCACGTGCCCGGCGCCTCGCCGCACGCCTGCGCGAGCCGCAGGTCCAGCGGCGCCCGGCGGCGGCCCGCCGCGCTCAGATCTCCTCGGCCAGCGTATCCCGCAGCCGCTCGAACAGCCCGGTGCCCAGATAGAACACCCCCGCCCCCAGGCCCAGCGCCAGGACCAGGTGCAGCGGCTCGGGCCAGCGCCCCCAGTAGAACAGCTCCTGGTAGCCCAGCGCCACCGGCGCCATGGGGTTGAGCAGCACCAGCGGCCGCAACGTTTCGGGGATCACCGCCAGCGGATAGAGGATCGGGGTCAAAAAGAACCAGAACGTCAGGAAGTTCGGCACCAGGAACTCGACATCGCGAAAGCGCACGCACAGCGCCGCCAGCGCCACCACCAGCCCCTGCACCAGCAGCAGTTCGGCCAGCAGCAGCACCGGCAGCAGCACCAGCGACAGCCCGGGCCAGCGTCCGAGCAGCACCGCCGCCCCGAGCAGCACCGGCAGGCTGAGCACCAGGTTGACGAGGTTGGTCAGCGTCTGCACCGTGGGCAGCAGCTGCGGTGGCAGCAGCGCCTTGGTGATCAGCGCCCCGCCCCCGCGGGCGATCGAGCTGGTGCCGGCATTCAGCGAGGAGGCGAGCCAGTTCCAACCCAACAGCCCGCTGAACAGATAGATCACGTAGTGCTCGACCTCCACCCGCATGTAGACGCTGAACACCAGGCTATAGACCGCGAGCAGCAGCAGCGGGTTGAGCAGCGTCCACAGATAGCCCAGCACCGAGTTGCGGTAGCGCGCCTTGAGCTCGCGCACCACCAGCGCCCCCAGCAGCGCCCGGTATTGCCACAGCTCCTGCACGTGCTGGCAGAAGGCGCGCCAGCCCAGCCCGCCCCCCGCCGGCGGGGCGTTGATCCGGACGGGCATCCCGCTGTCGGCCACCCTGGCCATCGCGCGCCTCGCTGCGGTGCCACAGGCCCGCCATGCTACGAGCCGGCTCGGCCCCGCCGGCAAGCGGCGCGGCGCCGGCGGTCACAGCGCGGCGCTGGAGCAGACGGCCGGGCGCCCGTAAGATGGCGCGCCTGTGGAGCCGGACTCGACGCGCGGGCTTCGCACGGGGGGCGCCGGACCATGCACGAGGTGGCGATCCGCGTCGATCGGGTGACCAAGCGCTTCCGGCGCTACCGGCCGATGGCCCCGCACACCACGCTCAAGACCGCGGTGGTGGAGTGGCTGCGCGGCCGGGGACGGGGCGTGAGCCGGCTGGACGATCCGAACCGCTTCGATGTGCTGCGCGAGGTCTCCTTCGAGGTCCGCCGCGGCGAGTGCCTGGGGATCGTCGGCCGCAACGGCGCGGGCAAGTCCACCCTGCTCAAGCTCATCGCCGGGATCTACCGGCCGGATGCGGGCACGATCACATGCTGGGGGCGGCTGGCCGCCATGATCGAGCTGGGCGCGGGCTTCCACCCCGACTTCACCGGCCGGGAGAACATCCTGATCAACGGGCTGATCCTGGGCCTGTCGCGCCAGCAGATCGCCCAGCGCTTCGCCAGCATCGTCGAGTTCGCCGAGATCGGGGAGTTCCTCGACGCCCCGGTCCGGACCTACTCCTCGGGCATGTATCTGCGCCTCGCCTTCAGCATCTCCATCCACGTCGATCCCGACATCCTGCTGATCGACGAGATCCTGGCGGTCGGCGATGCCGCCTTCCAGCACAAGTGCCGCCGGGTGATGCAGGAGCGCATCCGCAGCCGCCGGCAGACCACGGTCCTGGTCTCGCACAACCTGGACGACATCGCGCAGCTGTG
>BPJM01000016.1 GCA_026004615.1 Planctomycetota bacterium | reverse complement strand
GTGCCGTGAGCGGCTGCGCAGTGCCGGGGTAGACGTGCCGTCCCCGGCCCCCGTCTTCGAGCAGGACCTGATCCGGTCCCACCTGCTGCACCCGAAGGAGCTCGAACAGCGGTGGCTCGGAGCCCGAAGCCGCAGGGTCTTCCACCGTATAGCGGGCCCATTCTCCGGGTTCGGCGTCCGCGAGCGGATGGAAGCCGAGTTCCGGATCGCCCTCGTCCTGTCGCGCCGCCGCTGGAGCCAGCCCGGCTCCGGAGCTCCACAGCGCCACACCGAGCACCGCCGCCACCGCCACCGCTGCGCGCATACCCACCGGAGCGCTCCTCCCCAGCCGCACGTCCCCCCGGCCCACCGGCCGGGCCTCATGCTATACCATGGCCCCGGCCGTGGCCCGCCTTCCGGTCGCGCCCGAGCATTCCGCCCGCCCCGCGCGCAGGAATACCGACCCGCGGGCAGGTGGTCGCGCGTAGGGCGATCGCCTTTTTTTCTGGCATGGAGGGACGCTCGGGAGGACCTCCCGCCAGGAGCGCCAGCAGGCGGTCCTGGCGGCGGATCAGGTCAGCCGCGGCAGCGCTGCCGGCTGCTCGGCCGGCAACGGTTCGACCACCTCCGTGCTCTTGCTGGCCGCCGGCGCCTCGGCGCCCACGAGCGTGCGGTGCGCCAGCGGGGCGAGTGCGCCGAACGCGAAGATGGCGGCGACGGTCAGCAGGCAGCGCTGGAAGGTTCGGAACGACATGAGGATGGCGACCTCGAACTCCTCTTTCTATCCTCGCCGGGATCTCTTACAAATCCCGTTCCACCTCCGACATCTTCGACTTCCCAGGAGGCGGTCTTGTTCGCTCCGGCCCCATCATAGCGCGCGGGCGGACCCGGAGGAACCCTCTGTCCACTCCCCGGGCTGCCGGCACCGTGTACGATGCGACCACACTGGTGCAAAAGTGCAACAGATGTGGTCCGCAGAGGGGCAACCATGGGGCGGCTCGGGACGCTGGCGGAGCTGCAGGAGGCGGTCGGTGCCTGGCTGCGGGAGCACCCCGATGGGCTCTGGCCGCCGCTGGCCAACCTGGCCCGGCTGGCCGAGGAGGTGGGGGAGCTGGCGCGCCTGCTCAATCAGCGATACGGTCCGAAGCGGCGCAAACCCGGCGAGCTGCCCCCCGCACCGCAGCGCATTGCCGACGAACTGGCCGATGTGGTGCTGGTGGCGCTGGTGCTCGCCTGCTCGGAGGGGATCGAGCTCGAGGACGCCCTGGGGCGCGCGCTCGAGCGGGCCCGCCGGCGGAGCGGCCCGGCCGAGCCCCTGACCGACGCCGGCCGCGCTCCGCCCTAGCCGCTGCCGCACCCCGTTGCGATCTCGCGCAGGGCGCGCGCCATCGCCGGCACCCGCTGCCCGGCCCCAGGGCTTCCGGCCGCGCCTTGCCTACTCGTAGCGCAGGGCATCGATCGGGTCGAGCCGCGCGGCCTTGAACGCCGGAAAGACGCCGAATGCGATCCCGGTCAGCGCGCTGAAGCCGACCGCGAGCCCGACCACCCCGGGCGGCAGCACCAGCTCCCAGCCCGCCGCCTGGGCGATCTTCCAGCTGCCCAGCGCCCCGAGCGCGATGCCGATCGCCCCTCCGAGCGCCGCGATGACCACCGACTCGATGAGGAACTGCTTCAGGATGTCCAGCCGGGTCGCGCCCAGGGCCTTGCGGATCCCGATCTCGCGCGTGCGCTCGGTCACCGTCACCAGCATGATGTTCATGATCCCGATCCCGCCGACCAGCAGACTGACGCCGGCCACGCCGGCGAGCAGCAGCGTCAGCACCCGCATGTTGGTGTCCATGGCATCGAGGAACTCGGTCTGGTTGCGGACGCTGAAATCGGGGGTCGGCGCCAGGCAAAATCCCGTGCCGCTCGCGCAGCAGCCGCACCACCTCCTGCTGCAGCTGCTCCTGGACCTCCCGCCCGCGCGCCTTCACCGTGATCATGCGCAGGCCCGAACGCGTGCCGATCAGGCTCTTCTGGGCGGTGCTGAGGGGCACGATCACCTGGTCGTCGGGGTTCATCCAGGACTCGCCCTTCTCCTCCAGCACCCCGAGGACCTCGAAGCTCTGCCCGCGGACCTTGATCGTCTGGCCGAGCGCCGCTCCGCCCTCGAACAGCTTGTTGGCCACGATCCTCCCGATCACGCACACCCGGCGGTAGGCCCTGAGATCCTCCTCGTCGAACCACCGGCCCTCGACCACCGGCATGTTGCGCACCTGCTCGTAGGCGGGCACGGTACCGCGAACCGTGGTGCGGATGTTGCGGGAGAAGTACTTGACCTGCTCGACGGTGGTGACCTCGGGCGCGACCCCGGCGTGCAGGTGCGCCAGCTCGCGCTCGATCGCGCGCGCGTCCTCCAGGCTGAGCGTGTTGACCTCGCCCCCCTCCACCCCGAGCCGCCGCGTCGCCTCGGGCCGGATCCAGAGCAGGTCCGAGCCGAGGCGCGTGATGTTGTCGCGCACCCGTTCCTGCGCCCCGCGGCCCATGGAGACCATGAGGATCACCGCAGTGACCCCGATGATGACCCCGAGCATGGTCAGGAAGCTGCGCAGCTTGTGGGCCAGGAGGCTGCGCAGCGCCACCCGCACCAGCAGCCAGAGGCTCATGACGCGCCGGCCAGCGCAGCGGCCGGCGCGCGCCGCCGCACATCCTCGATGATCAGCCCGTCCCGCATGACGAGCACGCGCGCGGCGCGCGCTGCCACCTCCCGGTCATGGGTGACGAGCACCACCGTCGTGCCGCGCCGCTCCAGCTCTGCGAACAGCTCCAGGATCTCCGCCCCCGTGCGGCTGTCCAGGTTGCCGGTCGGCTCGTCGGCCAGCACCAGCGCCGGTTCGATGACCAGCGCGCGGGCGATCGCGACCCGCTGCCGCTCGCCGCCCGAGAGCTGCTGCGGGCCGTGATGCGCCCGCGCCGCCAGCCCGACGGCCTGCAGCGCCAGCAGCGCCCGCTCTCGCGCCTGCCGCTCGCCCAGACCGGCGTACAACAGCGGCAGCGCGACGTTCTCCCGCGCGCTGTGGCGCGGCAGCAGGTTGAACGACTGGAAGACGAACCCGATGCGCCGGTTGCGCACTCGCGCCAGCTCCGCGTCGCCGAGCGCCGTGACCTCCCGTCCCTCCAGCCGGTAGCTGCCGGAGGGTCGGCCGGTCCAGGCAGCCGATGATGTGCATGAGCGTCGACTTGCCGCTGCCCGAGGGACCCACGATCGCCACGTGCTCCCCGCGCTCGATCGTGAAGGTGACCCCGCGCAGCGCCTCGTGCGAAACGCTGCCGCTCGCGTATGTCTTGCGCACGTCCCGCAGCTCGATCAACGCGGCTCGCTCCTGCGCTACTCGCCCGCCCGCGCCGGCCCGGTGCGGCGCGCCCCGCCGCCCCGCTCGCCCTCGCCCGTGCGGCCGCCACCGGCCTCCTCGGCGCGCTGCTCGCGGCGCTGCTCGCTCGAGCGCCGCCCGAAGAAGAAGATCCCGCCGCCCCGGGGTGGCTCGCGCACCGTGCCCAGCACGACCTTCGCTCCGACCTCCAGGCCGTGCTCGATGACAGTGCGCGTGCCGTCGGTGAGCCCGCGCTCCACGGCGCGCCAGATCGGCATGCCGTCGCTACCCACGACCTCCACCCCGACCGCCTCCCCGCGCGCCACCAGTGCCCGGTTGGGCACCAGCACCGCGTCTTCCCGCCGGGCGACCACGATCTCCACATTGGCGGTCATGCCCGGCAGCAGCTGCTGCCTGCGCTCGTCCAGGATCTCGACGCGGACCTGGAACTGGGTGACGTTCGACTCCACCACCGCCTGCGGCAATATGCGCTCGACCCGTCCGGCAAACACGACGTCGCGGAAGGCGTCGCAGCGCACGCGCGCCTGCTGCCCGCGCCGGACCAGGCCGATGTCCGCCTCGTCCACGTTGGCGACCACGAACAGCCGGTCGAGGTCCGCAACGGTGGCGAGCTTGGTGCCGCCGCCGAAGTTCGTGATGCCGCTCGCGATGATCTGGCCCTGCTCGACATCCTTGACCAGCAGCACCCCGTCGATCGGACACGCGATGCGGGTCTCGGCCAGCCGCTCCTCGGCCTCCTCGAGCGCGATCTCGCTGCGCGCGACCGCGCTCTCGCGCAGCGCCGCCTCCTGGCGCAGGCGCTCGATCTCCAGCTTCTCCAGCTCGACGCGGTCGACCTCGTTGCGCGCCGCGGCCAGCGCCGCCCGCGCCGCCGCGGCTACCGCCCGCGCCTCTTCGAGCACCTCGGGCGAGGCCAGCGCCCGCGCGTGCAGTTCCTCGGTCCGGCGCAGCCGGGCCTCGGCCGCCGCCAGCTCGGCGCGGGCACTCTCCAGCCGCGCCGGCGCCTCCCGGCGCAGCAGTTCCAGCTCCGCCTCGCGGCGCGCCAGTACCGCTCGCGCCGCCGCCAGCGAGGCGCGGTCGGCCTCCAGCTGCGCGCGGGCGCGCCGCACGTTGCGCTGCTCGTCGGCCGGATCGAGCTCGACGAACGGCTCGTCCTTGCGCACCCCGGTCCCCGGGTTCGAAGGGGAACGAGATCACCTCGCCCGAGGCCTTGCTCTTGACCTCGACCCGCGCCCGGGGCTCGATCACCCCGACCGCGGCGACGGTGAGTTCGAGGGTGCCTCGCTCGGCCGCCGCCACCTGAAGCGGGTTCGCCTCCACCGGCGGCTCGCCGCTGCCCAGCGCCCACCAGCCGAGCCCCAACAGGCCTGCCGCCGTCCCGAGCCAGAGCACCGTACGCCCGCGCATGTTGCCTCCGCCGACCGTCGTCCCCGCGGAGCGGTCCCGCCGCGCTCCGGCGCAACCGCCGCGCGCGGGCGCGCGCGCGGCGCGCCCTTGCCCGCCCGCCCGGCCCCGGCTTTGTGGCGAAGCCGCAAGCAGGCTACCATATACGGGCGAGCGGCCTGCCCGGTTGGTGCCCGGCGCGGCCGCTGCGGCGAGGAGGGGAGCGCCGCGGTGGGATGGCGGCTTGTGCCCGGCACACCCTGGAGTTCCTGCTTCCGGTGGTGCTCGCGGCCGCGACCGGCTGTGCGGCCGCTCCCGGGCATGCCGAGGCCAAGGCGGCGAGCCTGCGCGCGCTGGCGCCTTCCGTGCGCGCCGCCGTGGAGCTGGCGGCAGCGCACGCCCGCGAGCGCGTGGTGAAGATCCGGCCGGGGCTGCTCAGCGTCGGTTCGGGCTCGGTGCTCAGCGCCGACGGCTGGATCCTGACCGCCGCCCACGTGGTCGGCAGCCGCAGCGAGGTGGACGTCGAGCTGCCGGGCGGTCCCGAGCTGCCGGCGCGGGTCGTGCTCACCAACCCGGACAACGACTTCGCCCTGCTCAAGGTGCAGGCCAGCGGCTTGCGCTACTTCCAGCTCGGACCGAGGCCCGAGCGCGGCCAGCGGGTGGTCGCGGTCGGGGCGTGGGAGCAGGGCGGTCGCCCTCCGGTCTCCACCGGTGCGGTCGTCTACCCGCGCATCCGCCTGCCCGGCGAGCACGGTGCCTACTACTACGACGCCATCTTCCACACAGCGCCCATCGTGCCGGGTGATTCGGGGGGAGCGCTGGTCGACCTGCGGGGGCGGCTGGTCGGGGTGCACGGTGCCTACGCCACGGCGGGGGCCAGCATCGCGACCGCGGTCGAGGAGGTGCGGCGGCAGCTGTTCGGCCGTGCCGGAGGGCCGGCCGACCTCGATGAGCTCGGGCGGCGGTTGCCGGCAGGCACTGCCACCTGGGTCATGTCCGGCCTGCGCCCGCACGATTTCCAGCAGTCCGCCGCCTGGACCCTGGCCTCGGTCCGCGAGACCCTGGTGGCGCTGTATGGCGAGGCAGGGGCGGAGCGGATCGACCGGGTGCTGGTGGCTGCCCACGCCCGCCATGCGGCGCGGCGGCTCGCAGAGCAGCGCAGCGACGACGAGCTGGTGCGGGCCATGCTCCAGGAGGTGTTCCGCGAGCTCGACCGCAGGGCGCGCGCCCCGGCGCCTGCCGGCACGGCCGGCGGCGCGTCCGCCCCGGAGGAGGATCAGTAGCTGCGCGGCAGCTCCAGCACGTGCTCGGCGACGTAGTTGAGGATCATCTCGCGGGTGACCGGCGCCGTCTTGAGCAACCGCACTGCGTCCCAGAGGTAGATCACCCCGTATTCCTCCGAGAACCCCGCCCCGCCGAACGTCTCGATGGCCCGGTCGCACGCCCGGATGGCCATATCGGCCGCGGTCAGCTTGGCCATGTTGGCGTAGGTGCCGATCGTGGCGAGATCGAGGTCCTGGTCGAACGCCCACGCCGCCCGATAGGTCAACAGCCGCGCCGCCTCCAGCTCGATGCGCGACTCCGCCAGCGGATGCTGCACCGCCTGGTAGGCCCCGATCGGCCGGTCCTTGAAGACCCGCCGCTCGCGCGCATAGGCGCACGCCCTGTCCAGCAGCCAGTCGGCCATGCCGCAGGCGGCGGCGGCCGCCAGGATACGCTCCGGGTTGAGGGTGTTGAACAGCGCGAAGCTGCCCATGTCCTCCTCGCCGACCAGGAGCTCGCGCGGGCATCGCACGTTGTCGAAAAAGACCGTGTACTGGTTCATGCCCTCGATGCCGCGCATCGGCATCGGATGCATGGTGAGCCCGCCGGCAGCGGTCGGCACCAGCAGCAGCGACAGCCCGTAGGCCTTCGAGCCGCCGCGTGCCACCGCCTCCTCGATGGGGGTGGTGCGCACCACCAGCAAGACATAGTCGCAGTGGTCCAGCCCCGTGATGTAGGTCTTCTGCCCGTTGATCACGTAGTGATCGCCCTCGCGCCGGGCCGTGGTCTTGATGCGGAAGGTGTTCGAGCCGGCATCCGGCTCGGTGACCGCGAACGCGAGCTTGAGCTTGCCTTCGGCGACCGCCGGCAGGATCCGGCGTTTCAGCTCCTCCGAGCCGTTGCGCAGGATGCAGAGCGCGTCCATGGCGGTCAGGATCGCCACCGTGTTGCCAAATCCGAGCCTGGCCGCCTCCTCGGTCGCGATGGCCATCGCGGTCAGGCCCAGAGCCGTGCCACCGTACTCCTCCGGCAGCAGCGCACCGAACATCCCGGTTTCGGCGAAGATGTCCCAGACCTCCTGGGGGAAGCGCTTGTCGCGGTGCACGGCCGCCACCAGCTCGTCGCGCCGCGGCAGCAACTTCTCGAGCGCTCCGCGCACCGCCTGCCGTACCGCCTGCTGCTCCTCGCTCCAGCCGAAGTCCAAGGCGCCTCCCTCCCCGAACTGCTCGTTTTGGCGACTGCCGGCCGGCGGGCAGAGCCCGCCCCGCGCCGCGCGGCCAGCGAGCGACCCTCTGCTCAGGCGCGCGAGATGAACGAACCGGTGCGGGTGTCGACCTTGATCCGCTCGCCGGCCTTGATGAAGTGCGGTACCTGGACCGTGAGGCCGGTCTCCAGCACCGCGCGCTTGGTGACGTTGGTCGCGGTGTCGCCCTTGATCGCCTCCTCGGCCTCGGCGACTTCCAGCTCGACCGCGGCCGGCAGCTCGACGCTGATCGGCCTGCCCTCGAGGAAGACCAGCGTCACCTCCTGGTTGTGCACCATGTAGGGCAGCGCGCTCTCCAGGTCGGCAGCCGGGATCTCGTACTGCTCGTACGTCTCCTTGTTCATGAAGACGTGCAGCTCGCCCTGCGCATACAGGTATTCGCACGGCTGCTTGTCGAGCGTGAGGATCTCGACCTGATCGTTGGAGCCGACCTTCTTGGTCACGGTCGCGCCGCTCTGCAGATCCTTGAGCTTGAACTGGATGAATCCCCGCTTGTTGCCCGGAGTGACGAGCTGGTAGTCCAGCACCAGATAGTGCCGCCCGTCCAGCTCCAGCACGTTGCCCTTCTTGGCATTCGTCGCCGGTTCCGCCACGTCCTTCACGCCTCCCACCCGCGGCTGCGGCCCCGCACACGCGCGACCGCGCCGCCCGCCGAACGACACGCCTGGCGCGGCCCGCTGCTCGGGACCGCACCGCGGGCGCCCGCCGGTTCCGTCTCCTCGCCCACCGCCACGCGGGCCGGCCCTGCAGGGCCTCCCCTCCCAGGCCCGCGCGAACCCGCGAGCATCCTAGCGGCGCCGGCTGCCGATTTCCATGGGGGGGGCGGCCCGCGCGCAGGCATCACGCACCGGCGAGGCCGGACCGCAAGGGGCTTACCCCGAACTGCCCGCACCGCACTCGGCGTCGGGTGCATCGCCAGCACCCGCCACGGGTTGGACGGCGCGCCGGCTGCTTCGCGACCGGCCCGATGACCAAGTGGTGACAGGGCTTCCGCATGCTCGGGCGTTGACTTTGTCGGTGGACGAGCGGAAAATGGACGGCTCGGCGAAGCCCTCCACCTTCAGGCTGTGGTGGGGAGGGGCGCCGGCTACGCGAGGTGACGGTGACGGTCCGACCGCGCAACGACGGAATCGACATCCGCGGAGCGCTGCGCGAGCGTACCGAACGCGTCCCGCTCCGCGCCCTGGAGCGGCGCGGCTACCGTTCGGTCCAGGTGCTCGACATGCGCACGATCGAGCGCATCGTCGGCGAGGCGGTCGAGCAGTGCCTGATCCGGCGGGGCGAGGCGCTGGATGCGGCTGCGCGCGCGGAGCTGGAACGCGAGGCCAAGGCGGAGTTCCTGCAACTGCTCGCCGAGCACAAGCGCGTGCTCGCCGCCAAGACCGAGGCCGAACGCCGCCGTGCCGAGCTCGAGCACCAGCTCGGCGAGCTGCGCCGCGAGCTCGCGCGACAGACCGACGAGCTGCGCCGCGAGCAGAGCCGCAACGTGGCCGAGGTCGAGATCTCGCCCGCTGCCTTCGCCGAGCTGGAGACGCGGCTGCGCGCGCTGTTCGACGAGCTCATGAACGAGCAGGAGCGCCGCAGCCTCGCCGAGCTCGGGCCGCGGGCGCTGCGCGGCCTGTCGCAGTTCGAACGGGAACTGGCGGCGATGCTCGACCGGCTGCTCGCCGAGCTGCGCGAGCGCTACCTCAGCCAGGAGCGGCGCGAGCACGAGCGCAAGGTCGAGCTGCTGGAGCGCCGCATCGCCAAGCTGAACCGCGCGCTCCAGGAGACGGAGCACCAGCTGCGCCGCGTCGTCGAGATGAAGGCGATCGATCCGGGCGTCGCCTCGATCTACGACAGCGTGCAGGGGTTGGATCTGGCAGACCCGCTGTACGGCCGCAAGAAGGAACTGCTGCACGAGATCTTCCTGCAGAACCTGGCGCTGCAGCACCGCGAGGTCCGGCCCGAAGACCTCGTCCCGCCCGCGCCGGCGCCCCCAGGGCAGCCGGCGCCGGCCGCCCTGGATTTTGCCGAGCCGCTGGATCCCGTCACCACGGAGACCGCGTTCTGAGGCGGCAGCGGGCGCACGCCCGCTGCCTGCCGGAGACGAGACTGGAGTGGATGGAGCGAACATGACCACGACCCCGAAGCACGCCCTGGACGAGGTGCTCGACGAGCAGAACACGGGGAAGACCAAGGGGGTGCTCTACGTCGGCATCGACCTCGGGACTTCCCGCACCTCGGTGGCCGCCTCCAACGGCGTGCGCGAGACGGTATGGAGCTACGTCGGCTATCCGAAGGACGTAGTGGCACGCAAGCTGCTCAAGAAGGACAAGCTGTTCGGCAAGGAGGCGGTCGAAAAGCGGCTCTCGCTCGATCTGTACCGCCCCTTCGAAAAGGGATTCATCAAGTACGCGGATACCGACACCGAGCATCCTCCCGAGGAGCTGGACAAGCACATGCGCGCCGCCAAGGATCTGGTGCGCCACGCGCTCCAGCTCTGCCGGCCGCGCAAGGACGAGCTGCTCTACGGGGTGATCGGTGCTCCGGCCCAGGCTTCGGTCAAGAACAAGGCGCTGATCATCGAGGCGGCGCGCGAGGTGCTCGATGCGGTCATGATCTGCAGCGAGCCGTTCGCGGTGGCCTATGGGCTGGACCGCCTCGAGGACACCCTGGTCGTCGATATCGGCGCCGGCACCGTCGATCTGTGCCGCATGCACGGCACGATGCCGGCCGAGGAGGACCAGATCACGCTGACCACCGCGGGTGACTGGCTCGATCAGCAGCTGTTCGCCCTGCTCAAGAAGAAGGCCCCCAACGCCGACTTCACGATCCACCGGGTCAAGGAGATCAAGGAGAAGTACGCCTTCGTGACCGATGCCGCCGAGCCGGTGCGGGTGGAGCTGCTGGTCAACGGCAAGCCTACGGTGTTCGACGTCACCGAGGAGATCCGCACCGCCTGCCGCATGATCGTGCCCCCCATCGTCAAGGCGATCCACAAACTGGTCTCCACCTTCGACCCGGATTTCCAGCACAAGCTCCGCAACAACGTCATCCTCGCCGGCGGCGGCTCGCAGATCATCGGGCTCGGCCGGGTGCTGGAGGAGACGATGCAGAAGATGCTCGGCAGCGGCGAGGTGATCCAGGTGGAGGAGCCCAAGTACGCCGGCTGCAACGGCGCGCTCAAGATGGCGCACGACATGCCGGAGGAGTACTGGAAGCGGCTCGCCTGAGCCCATCCGGCGGGCGGCCCCCCCGGCCGGGCTCGCCTCCGCCTGGCCCCGGCCGGAGGGGCAGGGCGCGGTGCGCGCGCCGCTGTCGGCCCCGCCCGCGCTCGACCGAGCGGGCAGTGCACAGGCGGGCGCAGCGAGGCTTCGGTGCGGGCACGTCCCCTCTCCCCCTGCCCCGCCGCGCGAACTCCGGGGTCAGCAGCGGGCGGTGTGCGCCGCCGCTGCTGCGTCCCTCGCCCTCAACGGGGCGGCGGCAACGCGAGGTGGGACGGCGAGCGCGGCGGCTCCGGGGGCGGTGGCAGCAGCGGCGGCGGAGCGGGCACGGGGCTGCCCGGCAGGGCGGGCAGGCTCGCCAGTGGCGGCGCCTCGATGACCCACCATTCGGTACCGCACAGCCCGAACACCACCCGGTACCGGCCCGGCTCGCGCGGGCCGGGCTCGGTCCCCAGGCCGAAGCCGGACGTCTCGCCTGCCGATGCCACCCCGCCCGCTGCCTCGGCCTCCGCCCGCCCGGCCCCGGTCCGCTCGCCGCGGGCAGCCGGCTGCGGCGTTGCCGGGGCTGGCGCCTCGCCGCGGCGGGCGGGGCCGCCACATCCCAGCAGCGCAAGGGCAGCGAGCCACAGCGCAGGCGGGCCCGCCCGGGTGCGCCGGGTCCGCGACGCCGCTGCGGCGGAGCGCCTCGCAGCGACTCCGAACTCCCACCGTTGCCCACCCCTCGGGCGCGAGCGCACGCTCCCTCCTGCCGTTGCCGGCCGGGCGGCCACCGCCGCGGGCGGTGCGCCGCCGTGGCCAGCGCTTCGTTCAGTGGGCGCCTCCGGGTAGCGGCAGCGGCTCGCCCGCGGCCAGGCGCTTCGCCGCCTCCTTGTACCGCGGCATCCCGAGCGGCCTGGGCTGCTCGGCCGGCGTGCTGTGCACGGGCGGGTGATCGGGCACATCACACTGGTGGCCCGAGCCCCAGATCCCCTCGAGCGAGATCTTCTCCAGCAGCTCGGCGGGGCGCTCCGGCTCGCGCGCGCGCTCGGGCGCGATGGTCGTCCGCTCGAACAACACCAGCTTGCGCGGCTCGTGCTCCAGCGCGCGCATGACGCCGGCGACGCCGGCCAGGAGCTCCGGCGGCCCGGCGGCGAAGACCGCGCTGCGCTCGGGGTCAGGGCCGAGGTCGCGCAGCTCCTCGTAGATGTACGCGGCCTCGCTGCCCCGCCACTTGCCCATGTCCGGGCGCTGGAACAGCTGGTAGACGCGCGCACCCATCCGCTGCCACGCAGGGTATTCGGACCGATAGGGCAGCTCCCGCAAGAAGTGCGCCTCGCACATGACGTGCACGCTCCGCCAGCGCTGCCGCTCCGCGAGCGCCGCCAGCGCCACGCCGCGTACCGGTCCCAGCCCCGCTCCATGGCCGATCAGATAGAGGTCGTGTCCCTCGAACTGCCCGAGCGGCATGCCGTGGCCGAAGGCCGGCGAGCAGAGCAGCGGCGCGCCCGGCTCCAGCGCCTCCACCGCATCCCCCAGCGGGCTCGCCCGCTCCAGCAGCAGCTCGAAGGGGGCTCCTGGAACCGAGGCCAGTCCGACCTCGTCCTCGACCTCGCCCGCCCGCAGCCGCACCCGCATGCCGGGCCGGTCGCAGCTGGCCCACAGCGCCTCCGCCGCCGCGGACCTGCCCCCCAGCACCACGTGCGTGGCGAGCGTGCCCTCGCCCCGCCTGCTCTGCAGCACCACCTCGACCAGTTCCATCCTCGCCCCCGACTGCTGCCTCTGCCTCGCCGCGCCGCGTACCCGCGGCGCGCGTCGGGATTCTAGCGCTGCCTGCCGGTGGCGGCAACCGCCCCGCGCCCGGCGCGATCCGGCCTGCAGCCGCAGCTGTCGGCCGGGCCGCGCTGTGCGGTGAGCGGGGCTGTCATGTCCGCACGGCCTCTGCCCCGCACCAACCTGCCGCGCCGGCGCAGCGCCGCAGACGACGGCGAGTCCCGGGCCGAGGATGCGGTGACACAGACGGCGGCTTGGGGTAGACTGGACCGTTCCGGAAACCGCCGCGACGGCGTGTGCGCGCTCCGGCGCGCTGGTGCGGGAGGAAACCACGACATGGGTGAAGGTGCATTCGGGGCGCTCGCGACCCTGCAGACCGCGGCTGGCACGGCGCGCATCGCGCGGCTGGACGCGCTGCTCCGGGCCGGTATCGACCAGGTCCAGAGCCTGCCCTTTTCGCTCAAGGTGCTGCTCGAGTCGGCGCTGCGCAACTGCGACGGGCGCGAGGTCCACGAGGACGACGTGCTCGCGATCGCACGCTGGAGCGAGAAGGACGAGCCCGGCACCGAGATCCCCTTCAAGCCGGCGCGGGTGATCCTGCAGGACTTCACCGGCGTGCCGAGCGTGGTCGACCTGGCGGCGCTGCGCAGCGCCATGGCGCGGCTAGGGGGCGATCCGGGGCGCGTGAACCCGCTGGTCCCGGTCGACCTGGTCATCGATCACTCGGTTCAGGTCGACCGCTTCGGTACCCCGGACGCACTCCGGTTCAACGCCGAGCGGGAGTTCGAGCGCAATCGCGAGCGCTACGAGTTCCTGAAGTGGGGCCAGCAGGCATTCCGCAATTTCCGGGTGGTGCCACCGGCCACCGGCATCGTGCACCAGGTCAACCTGGAGTATCTGGCCACGGTCGTCCAGCGCCGGCGCACCGCCGAGGGGACCGAGGTCCTGCTGCCCGACAGCCTGGTCGGCACCGACAGCCACACGACCATGATCAACGGCCTCGGGGTGGTCGGCTGGGGGGTCGGCGGCATCGAGGCCGAGGCGGTGATGCTGGGCCAGCCGATCTACATGCTGCTGCCCCAGGTGGTCGGCTTCGAGCTGACTGGCGAGCTGCCCGAAGGCGCGACAGCGACCGATCTGGTGCTGACCGTGACGGAGATGCTGCGCCGGCATGGGGTGGTCGGCAAGTTCGTCGAGTTCTACGGCAGCGGTCTGTCCCGCCTGAGCCTGGCAGACCGGGCCACGATCGCCAACATGGCCCCGGAGTACGGGGCCACCGTCGGTTTCTTCCCCGTGGACGCCGAGACGCTGCGCTACCTGCGGGGCACCGGCCGCCCGGAAGCGCTGGTCGACACCGTCGAGCGCTACACCAAGGAACAGGGGCTGTTCCGTACCGACACGACCCCCCCCCCGCGGTTCAGCGAGACGCTGCAGCTGGACATGAGCAAGGTCGAGCCGAGCCTCGCCGGCCCGCGCCGACCGCAGGACCGTGTACCCCTCAAGGAGATGAAGCGGAGCTTCCCCGCGGCCCTGAAGAGCTTCGGCGTCGATCCCGAGGCGCGCCCCCGGGTGGAGGTGGCGCTGGAGACAGGGCGCAGCACCGTCACCCACGGCTCGGTCGCCATCGCTGCGATCACATCCTGCACCAACACCTCCAATCCGACCGTGATGGTGGGAGCGGGGCTGGTCGCCAAGAAGGCCGTGGAGCGCGGGCTGCGCACCCCCCCGCACGTCAAGACCAGCCTCGCGCCCGGCTCCCGCGTCGTCACCCGTTATCTCGCCGAGGCGGGTCTCATGCCCTATCTGGAAGCGCTGCGCTTCCACCTCGTCGGCTACGGCTGCACCACGTGCATCGGCAACAGCGGGCCCTTGCCTGAGCCCATCGCGAAGGCGGCGAGCGAGCATGGCCTGGTGCTGGTCTCGGTGCTGAGCGGCAACCGCAACTTCGAGGGCCGCATCAACCCGCACACCCGGGCGAGCTACCTCGCCTCTCCCCCGCTGGTGGTCGCCTATGCGCTCGCCGGCACCGTCGACATCGACCTGCTCGCCGAGCCGCTCGGGCGAGGGCGTGACGGCGAGCCGGTCTATCTCCGCGACATCTGGCCGAGCCAGGAGGAGATCCGCGACACGGTCCAGCGCTGCCTGCAGCCCTCGCTGTTCGAGCAGGAGTACGCGCGCGTGTTCGACGGCAACGAGACCTGGAATGCGGTGCGCGTACCCGAGGGCGAGCTGTATGCCTGGGACCCCGAGAGCACCTACATCAAGGAACCTCCGTTCTTCCTGGACATGAAGCCGGAGCCCGATCCCATCCGGCCCATCCGGGGGGCACGGGTACTCGGGGTCTTCGGCGACAGCACCACCACCGATCACATCTCACCCGCCGGCGCCATCGAGCCCGATGGCCCGGCAGCGCGCTATCTGCTGGAGCGCGGCGTGCAACGCCGTGACTGGAACAGCTACGGCTCGCGGCGCGGCAACCACGAGGTCATGATGCGGGGCACCTTCGCCAACATCCGCATCCGCAACCTCCTGGTGCCCGGCAGCGAAGGTGGTGTGACCCGCCACTTGCCCAGCGGCGAGGTCATGTCGATCTTCGAAGCCGCGCAGCGCTACCGGCAAGAGGGAGTACCGCTGGTCGTGCTCGCGGGTCGGGAGTACGGCACCGGCTCCAGCCGGGACTGGGCCGCCAAGGGCCCGCAGCTGCTCGGGGTGCGGGCGGTGCTCGCGGCCAGCTTTGAGCGCATCCACCGCTCCAACCTGGTTGGCATGGGCGTGCTGCCGCTGGAGCTGCCCGGCGGCCAGGGACCGGCGGCGCTGGGACTCACCGGCGAGGAGATCTACGATCTGGAGCTGACGGAGAATCTCACCCCGCGACAAGAGATCCAAGTCGTTGCCCGCGGCGCTGGACAGAGCGAGAAGCGGTTCCTGGCTCGCCTTCGACTCGACACCCCGATCGAGGTCGACTACTACCGCAACGGCGGCATCCTTCACTACGTGCTGCGCCGCATGCTCCGCGGGGAGGTCTGAGGTCGCCCTGGCCCTCGCGCCGGCGGCCGGCAGCGGATCGCGCGCCTGCGCTGCGAGCGCCGGCCTCGCCTGGAACCGACTGCGCGTGCCCGGCTATGATGGCGGCCGGGAGCGGTACAGCGTGGCGTTCGAGATCGAGGATTTCCAGGACCTGCTGCGGCTGCTCGACCAGCACCCGCAGTGGCGCGCCGAGCTGCGGCTGCGCGTGCTCGACGCGGAGTGGCTCGGGCTGCCCCCGCAGTTCCGCGAGCTGGCCGAGGCGCAGCGCCAGACCGAGCGCCGCCTCGCCGAGCTGGCCGAGGCGCAGCGCCAGACCGAGCGCTGCCTCGCCGAGCTGGCCGAGGCGCAGCGCCAGACCGAGCGCCGCCTCGCCGAGCTGGCCGAGCAGACCGACCGCCGCCTCGCCGAGTTGGCCGAGCAGACCGACCGCCGCTTCGCCGAGCTCGCCGAGGCGCAGCGCGAGACCGACCGCCGGTTCGCCGAACTGGCCGAGGCGCAGCGCGAGACCGACCGCCGCTTCGCCGAGCTGGCCGAGCAGACCGACCGCCGCTTCGCCGAACTGGCCGAGGCGCAGCGCGAGACCGACCGCCGCTTCGCCGAGCTGGCCGAGCAGACCGACCGCCGCTTCGCCGAACTGGCCGAGGCGCAGCGCGAGACCGACCGCCGCTTCGCCGAGCTGGCCGAGCAGACCGACCGCCGCTTCGCCGAACTGGCCGAGGCGCAGCGCGAGACCGACCGCCGCCTCGCCGAGCTGGCCGAGGCGCAGCGCGAGACCGACCGCCGCTTCGCCGAACTCGCCGAGGCGCAGCGCCAGACCGACCGCCGGTTCGCCGAACTGGCCGAGGCGCAGCGCGAGACCGACCGCCGCTTCGCCGAGCTGGCCGAGGCGCAGCGCCAGGCCGACCGCCGCCTCGCCGAGCTCGCCGAGGCGCAGCGCCAGACCGAGGAGCAGCTGCATTCCCTGTTGGCGACCTTGCAGCACATGCACCGCGACCTCACCGAGTTGAAGGGGATCGGACTGGAGCAGCGCTACCAGCGCTCCGCAGCGGCCTACCTCGCCCCGCTCATCCGGCGTGCCCACGTGCTGTCCACCGACGAGTGGGTGAAGCTGGTGGAGGACGCGCGCGAGGCAGGACGCCTGACCGACCGCGAGGCGGACGACCTGCTCGAGGCCGACCTGGTCGTGCGCGGGGTCCGGGTTACCGATCGCCAGCCGGTCCATCTGGTCATCGAGATCTCCTGGGGGATCGGCAAGCGGGACGTGGAACGCGCCGCGCGCAGGGCGGCAGCCCTGGCCAGACTCGACTATCCGAGCGTGCCGGTCGTGGCCGGTCGCCGCCTGCTGCCCGCCGCCAGAGAGCGTGCAGCCGCACTCGGCGTGTGGCAGGTGCTGGACGGGCGCGTGGCCAAGCCCCCAGGCCGTCCTCCCGAACGCGCCGGCTGACGGCGGCCAGGGCAGGGGAGCCATCCCGCCCGCATGCGAGCCGAACCCACAGGGAGACCACCGCGGAGCGAGCGCGATCGGAGCCCGCGGGGGCACTCGCTCAGAAGCGGAGCCAGCCGAGCAGCTGTGCGCCCGCCGCCGCGAGCACGCTGAAGCGGACGAGCCGGCCGGCGAACATGACGGGCAAGAGCGCCCCGAGCCGTACCCCGAAGCTGCCCGCCAGCGCAGGAAAGGCAAGCGCGGGCGGCACGCCCAGCACCGCGCCCAGCCCGGCCGTGCTCAGATAGGCGGTCTCCAGCCGCTCGCCCAGACGCTGGCGCGCCCTGTCCACCTGGCGCCCCAGCCAGCGCCAGCGGCCGAGCAGCTGTTCGCCCCCGGCGTACAGGATCAGGTACATGCCGCACTGGCCGAGAGCGCATGCCAGGCCCACCAGCAGCGGCGGGCAGGCGAGCGCACTTCCGTAGTAGACCGCCGCTGCCTCGGTGCTGACCACCCAGAACACGCTGCCCACGAACCCCAGGCCGAGCAGCCCCAGTAGCTCCAGCACCACGACCCGCGACCTCGCCTGCCGACTGGTCGTTCGATTCTAGCCGGCCCTGCCCGCAGCTTCTACCCCGCGCCGCTGCCGCCCGTCACCTGCACCCGCCGCTCGCGCTGGCAAGCCAGCCAGGGGCCGGGTAGACTGAGCCCTTCGGTGGGGCCGCTACCGCTCCACCGCCGCACTGCGCTGCCCGGGGGATCCGCTTGCCGCAAGCCGAGCCGACACCTCCTCGAGACGACGGGGTGCTCACCGCCGAAACCCTGCTGCGCGAAAAGGTGCTGGAGCTGTACCAGCGGGCGCTGGAGCGGGTCGATCCGGCGCGGCTGGTGCTGGAGGCGGTGGCGGCGCTGCCGACCGCGATCCGCCGGGCTTTGGAGCACCGGCAGGGCCAGCTCGTCGCGGTGGGCGCCGGCAAGGCGGTGCTGTCGATGGCAGCGGCGCTCGAGGACGCGCTGCCCGATCCCGCCCCGCCTCCCGGTCCGCTCGGCAAGGGCTTCCAGCCGCCCCCGCCCATGCGCGGGGTGGTGATCGCCAAGCCCGGGGCGCCGGGCCCCACACCGCGGCGGCTGCGCGTGCTGTATGGCGACCATCCGGTGCCCGGCGAGCGGAGCGTCGCCGCGGCGCGCGCGGTGCTCGCCGAGCTGCAGCCGCTGGGGCGCAACGACCTGGCCGTCGTGCTGCTCAGCGGTGGGGCCTCCTCGCTGCTCACCCTGCCGGTCGAGGGCGTCGGAGTGCAGGCGCTCCAGCGCACCACCGAGCTGCTCGTCCGCGCGGGTGCGCCGATCGCCGCGCTCAACTGCGTGCGCAAGCACCTGTCCCGGACCGGCGGCGGCGCCCTCGCGCGCGCTGCCTGGCCCGCGTCCCTGATCGCTCTGGTCATCTCGGACGTGCCGTTCGACCGGCTCGACACGATCGGCAGCGGCCCGACGGTGCCCGATCCGAGCACCTATGCCGATGCGCTGCGCGTGATCGAGCGGGCCGGGATCAGCGGCGAACTGCCCCCCGAGGTGCGCCGCCACTTGGAGCGAGGCGCACGCGGGGAGCTGCCCGAGACCGCCAAGCCCGGCGCGCCCGAGCTCGCCGCCGCGCGCACCCTCGTGATCGGCAACAACCGGCTGGCGCTCGAGGCGGCCGCACGCCGGGCGCGCGAACTCGGCTACCGGCCCGTGGTGGGCGAGAACGAGCTGATCGGCGAGGCCTCGGTGGTGGGGCGCCGGCTGGGCGAGCGGCTGCGGGAGCTCGCCAGGGCGGGACGCGGGCCGCTGGCGCTGGTGCTCGGGGGCGAGACCACCGTGCGGGTCCGTGGAGCGGGCCGGGGCGGCCGCAACCAGGAACTCGCCACCGCCGCAGCGCTCGCGCTGGAGGGAGTGCGCGGCGTGGTGCTGCTCGCCGCCGGCACCGATGGCGAGGACGGCCCCACCGACGCCGCCGGCGCGCTCGTGGACGGCACCACCGCCGCCCGCGCCCGCGCCGCCGGGATCGATCTGGAGGCTGCGCTCCGCGCCAACGACACCTATCCGGCGCTGGATCAGCTGGGCGCCCTCGTCCGCACCGGACCGACGGGCACCAACGTCATGGATGTCGCGATCGCGCTGCTCGCCTGAGCGGGTGGCGAGCGGCGCCCTACGCGGGGCGAGCATCGGCGGATACAATCCCCCGCGTCACCTGGCGGGACTGCGAGATCGGACATGGATCTGTACGGAAAGCGATGCCTGTTGCTCGGCGGGGCCGGGCAGGTCGGACAGGCGGTGGCGCGGCGGCTGCTGGAGCGGCGGCCGGCGCGGGTGGTCATCGGCGCCCTTTCCGCCGAGGAGGCGGAGGAGGCGTGCGCGGCGCTGCGCCCCCATGTGCCGGAGGGCACCGAGCTGAGCACGGTCGTGGGCAACGTCTTTTTGCGCACCGAGCACAAGGACGCCAGCCCGCAGGAGATCCTCCGCAGCACCGCCATCCAGGAGGCGATGATCGAGGACGTGCTCGGTCGCATGGACGAGACGATCCTGGAGGGCAGCTTCCTCTATGAGGTGTTCCGCGAGCACCGGCCCGAGCTCGTCGTCGATGCGATCAACACCGCCACCGCGGTCGCCTACCAGAACATCTATCGGAGCGGCGCCGAGCTGCGGGAGCTCATCCGCCGGGGCGACAGCCAGGCCCTGCGCGATGCGGTGCTGCGGCTGTTGGCGACCCTCAGCGTGCCGCAGCTGATCCGGCACGTGCAGCTGCTCTGGGAGTGCATGCTGCGGGCCGGCACGCGCATGTACGTCAAGATCGGCACCAGCGGCACCGGCGGCATGGGGCTGAACATCCCTTACACCCACGGCGAGGAGCGCCCCTCGCGCGTGCTGCTGTCCAAATCAGCACTGGCGGGTGCGCACACCATGCTGCTGTTTCTGGCAGCGCGCACCCCGGGCGGCCCGGTGGTCAAGGAGTTGAAGCCCTCGGCCCTGATCGCCTGGAAGGCGATCCGCTTCGGCGAGATCCGGGTGCGCCGCCGGCCGGTGGCGCTGGTGGACTGCCCGCCTGCCCAGGCGGTGGTGCTGGAGGATGGGATGACCTTCGAGTACGCCCGGCACGCTCGTGGTCGGCCGGTGGGGGAGGTGCTGCGCGCCCCCTACGTGGACACCGGCGAGAACGGGGTGTTCAGCGCCGAGGAGTTCAAGGCGATCACCATGCTCAACCAGATGGAGTACATCACCCCGGAGGAGATCGCCGAGGCGACGCTGTGGGAGATCGAGGGCCGCAACACCGGGGCCGATGTCGTGGTGGCGCTGGACGGCGCGATCCTCGGACCGACCTACCGGGCGGGCGCGCTCCGCGAGGAGGCGCTGGCCCGCCTGGAGGCGCTGGCCGCCCAGCATCCCGAGCATCCGGGCATCGCGTTCGAGATCCTGGGACCGCCGCGGCTGAGCAAGTTGTTGTTCGAGGCATACCTGCTCAAGAGGGAGCTGCGGACGCTCCATGCGGTGGCCACCGCCGAGCCCGCGGCCATGAGCGCCGCGCTCGAGCACCGCGTCTGCGCCGAGCCGCAGCTGCGCCAGCTCGCACTCTCGGTCGGCATCCCCATCCTGCTGGCGGATGGGCGGCGGTTGCTGTGTGCCCGCCGCGAGATCGCGGACAAGGAGTGGGAGACCACCCCCTGGCGCACGAGCCCGGAGACCATCGACCGGCTGAGCGAGCGACAGTGGATCGACCTGCGCCCGCAGAACATGGCGCGCTGGCAGCGCCGCGCCGCGACGGTGCTGGCTCTGCTGCAGGCCTCGCGCCCGGAGGCCGGCAGCTTCGAGACCACCGACCTGCAGGCGCAGCGCTGGCCGCGCGACGCTGCGGGCGAACCGCTGGTCGACCCGGGCCACCTGGCCGGCTGGATCTTCAGCGAAGAAGACCGCGGCCGCCGCATGAAGCGCTGAGCGGCGCCGGCCGCCCGCCTGCCTCGCCGCAGGCGAGGTGGCGCGGGCCTACCCGGCGCCGCCCCCCGGAGGCCGCAACGCTCCCCGCCGCCTCGCCGCCGGCCCCTATCCAGCGGCGCCGGCGGTCTGCTGGACCCGGCGGGCGGTCAGGGTGAACTCCTTGCCGTCGTGGTCCAGGACGACGGTGTCGCCCTCGGCGATGGTGCCCGCCAGCAGCTCGCGCGCCAGCCGGTTCTGCACCTGCTTCTGGATGACGCGCTTGAGCGGGCGCGCCCCATACAGCGGGTCATAGCCCTCTTCGGCCAGCACCCGCTTGGCAGCCTCCGTCACCTCCAGCTCGATCCGCCGCTCGGCGAGCGTCCGCGCCAGCCGCCCCAGCTGGATGTCCACGATCTGCACCAGCTGCTCCTTGGTCAGCCGGCTGAAGATCACGATCTCGTCGATGCGGTTGAGGAACTCGGGCCGGAAGTGGCGCCGCAGCGCTTGCAGCACCAGCTCCCGCGTCCGCTGGTCGATCTCGGTCGCCTCCTGCAGGAGTTCGGTGCCGAGATTGGAGGTCATGATCACGATGGTATTGCGGAAGTCCACCGTGCGGCCGTGCCCGTCGGTCAGCCGCCCGTCGTCGAGCAGCTGCAGGAGCGCATTCCATACCTCCGGATGCGCCTTCTCCACCTCATCGAACAGCACCACCGAGTAGGGCTTGCGCCGCACCGCCTCGGTGAGCTGACCGCCGGCCTCGAAGCCGACATAGCCGGGCGGCGCGCCGAGCAGGCGGGAGACGGTGTGCCGCTCCTGGTACTCGCCCATGTCGAGGCGGATCATGTTCTCCTCGCTGTCGAACAGCAGCTCCGCCAGCGCCCGCGCCAGCTCGGTCTTGCCCACCCCGGTCGGGCCCAGGAACAGGAACGAGCCGATGGGCCGGTTGGGGTCGCTGAGCCCGGCGCGAGAACGCCGCACCGCCTCGGCCACCGCCTGGATCGCCTCATCCTGACCGACCACCCGCCGGTGCAGCTCCTCCTCCAGCCGCAGCAGCTTCTGCTTCTCGCTCTCGAGCAGTTTGGAGACCGGAATGCCGGTCCAGCGCGAGACCACATCGGCGACGTCCTCGGCCGACACCTCCTCCTTGAGCATCGGCGTGCGGCCTCGCTGCAGCTCCGCCAGCCGCTGGCGGACCTGCTCGCGCTCGCGCTCGAGCTTGGGGATCGTGCCGTAGCGCAGCTCCGCGACCTGGTCGAGCTTGCCCTCGCGCTCCAGCTGCTGCGAGCGGGTGCGCGCCAGCTCCAACGCCTCGTTGATCTCGCGGATCCTCTCCGCGCATTCCTTCTCGCTGGTCCACTGCGCGCGCAGTGCGGTGGCCTCCTCGCGCAGCTGCGCCAGTTCCGCCTCCACCTTGCGCAGCCGCCCGCGCGAGGCCTCGTCGCTCTCCTTGCGCAGCGCCGCCGCCTCGATCTCCAGCTGCCGCATGCGGCGCTCGATCGCCTCGATCGGCTCGGGAAGCGAGTCCATCTGGATGCGCAGGCGCGAGCACGCCTCGTCGATCAGATCGATTGCCTTGTCGGGCAAGAACCGCTGCGAGATGTAGCGCTTGGACAGCACCGCCGCCGCCACCAGCGCCGCGTCCTGGATGCGGATGCCGTGGTGGACCTCGTAGCGCTCCTTGAGCCCGCGCAGGATGGAGATCGTCTCCTCCACACTCGGCTCGTCGACCAGCACCATCTGGAAGCGGCGCTCCAGCGCCTTGTCCTTCTCGATGTACTGGCGGTATTCATCCAGCGTGGTGGCGCCGATGCAGCGCAGCTCCCCGCGCGCCAGCGGCGGCTTGAGCATCTGGGCGGCGTCCTGGCTGCCCTCGCTCCGGCCGGTGCCGACCACGGTGTGCAGCTCGTCGATGAACAGTACGATCCTGCCGTCGGACTGCTTGACCTCCGTGATGACCGCCTTGAGCCGCTCCTCGAACTCGCCCCGGTACTTGGCACCCGCGATGAGGGCGCCCATGTCGAGGGCCACGATCCGCTTGTCCCGGAGGCCTTCGGGCACGTCGCCCTCGACGATGCGGCGCGCCAGCCCCTCCACGATCGCCGTCTTGCCGACGCCGGCGTCGCCCACCAGCACGGGGTTGTTCTTGGTCCGCCGCTGCAGCACCTGCATGACGCGGCGGATCTCCTCGTCGCGCCCGATGACCGGATCGAGCCGGCCCGCGCGCGCCAGCTCGGTCAGATCCCGCCCGTAGCGCTCCAGCGCCTGGTAACGCGCCTCCGCCTCGGGGCTGTCGACCCGGTGTGCACCCCGTACCGCCTGCAGCGCCACCAGCAGCCGCTCGCGGTCCACCCCCGCCTCGCGCAGCGCCGCCCCGGCATCGCCCTCGTCCTGCAGCAGGCCCATGAGGAGGTGCTCGGTCGAGATGTAGTCATCGCGCAGCTCGCGCGCCGCCGCCTCCGCGCGCTCGAACAGCCGCCGCAGCCGCGGGGAGACGTAGACCTCCCCGCCGGCCACCTGCGGCAGGCGAGCGATTCCCTCCTCGGCCCGCGCGCGGATCGACTCCGCTGCGGCACCGAGCTTGGCCAGCACCGCCGGAACCGGTCCGTCCTCCTGCTGCAGCAACGCCAGCAGCAGATGCTCGGGGGTGAGCTGCTGGTGGCCGCGCCGCTCGGCGAGCGCCTTGGCCGCCTGCAGCGCCTCCTGGGTCTTGACCGTCATCCGCTCCGGTTGCATGGCTGACTCTATCCTCCCTCACGCTCCGCCCCCGCGCGCTCGAGCCCCGCGGCCTCGGCTTCGCTGGCGCAACGCCCCGGCTCGCCCGCGGGCGCGGCGGCGCCCTCGCCCGGCGTCCCCGCGCGTTCCGCCGCCCCGCTCTCCGCTGCCGCCCGCGCCTGCGCCGGGGCAGCCGGCCCGCCCGCCGGCCCCGCCGGCGGCTCCCCTGCGATCAGCCGTTCCAGCTCCGGCCGATCGATGACCTCGACCTCGAGTAGCCGGTTCGCAATGCGGTCCAGGGCTTCTCGGTGTTCGCACAACAGCCCGCGGGCGCGCTCGTAGGCGGCCGACAGGATGCGCTTCACCTCGAGGTCGATCTCGCGGGCCGTCTCTTCGCTGTACGGCCGCGGTCCCTCCACCGGCATCTCCAGGAACCGCGGCCGCACGCCGTTGCCCAGCGAGACCAGCCCCAGCCGCTCGGACATGCCGAAGTCCGTCACCATCCGCCGCGCGAACTGGGTCGCCACCTCCAGGTCGTTCTGCGCGCCGGTGGAGGCCTCCTGGAAGACGACCTCCTCCGCGGCCCGGCCTCCGAACAGCACGCACAGCCGGTCTTCCAGCTCGGCGCGCCGCACGATGTAGCGGTCCTCGGTGGGCAGCTGCACCGTGTAGCCGAGCGCCGCCACCCCGCGCGGCACGATGGAGACCTTGTGCACCTTGTCGGCCTCCGGCAGCAGCTGCGCCAGCAGCGCGTGGCCGGCCTCGTGGTAGGCCACGATCTCGCGCTCTTTCGGTGAGAGCAGCCGCTTCTTCTTCTCCAGACCCGCCATCACGCGGTCGATCGCCTCGTCGATGTCCTCCATGCGGATCTCCTCGCGCCCGTGCCGCCCGGCGAGCAGCGCCGCCTCGTTGAGCACGTTGGCGAGGTCCGCTCCGACCATCCCGACCGTGCGCTGCGCCACCACCTCCAGGTCCACATCCGGGCCGAGTTTCTTGTCCGCCGAGTGGACCCGGAGGATGGCGAGCCGCCCCTTCTGATCCGGACGGTCGACCACCACCTGGCGGTCGAAGCGCCCCGGGCGCAACAGCGCCTTGTCGAGAATTTCGGGGCGGTTCGTCGCGCCCACCAGCACCACCCCGGTGTTGGCCTCGAACCCGTCCATCTCGACGAGAAGCGCATTCAGCGTCTGCTCGCGCTCCTCGTGGCCGCTCAGCCCGCCGATCGTGCGCGTGCGCCCGAGCGCGTCCAGCTCGTCGATGAACACGATGCAGGGGGCCTTCTCCTTGGCCTGCCGGAACAGGTCGCGCACCCGTGCCGCCCCCAGGCCGGCGAACATCTCGACGAAGTCCGAGCCCGACAGGTGGAAGAACGGCACGCGCGACTCGCCGGCGAGCGCCCGCGCGAGCAGCGTCTTGCCCGTCCCGGGCAGCCCCACCAGGAGGATCCCCTTGGGGATCTTGGCCCCCAGGCGGCGGAACTTGTCCGGATCGCGGAGGAACTCCACGATCTCGCGCACCTCTTCGACCGCCTCGTCGACCCCGGCGACATCCTTGAAGGTCACCTTCACGTCCGTCTCGGCGTAGATCTTGGCCTTGGACTTGCCGAGCTGGAGCACGTTCTCCGCCCCGCCGCCCATGCGCCGCATGAGCAGGATCCAGAAGCCGATCAGGATCGCCAGCGGCAGGACCCAGGCCAGCAATACCCCGGTGAGCACGCTCGGCGGCTCGCCGGCGAACTCCTTGACACCGTGCTGCTCCAGGAACGCGATGAGATCCGGATCCTCCAGGCCTCCGCGCTCCACCCGGTAGCGGCGCGGCGCCCGTCCGCCTCCTTCGGCCTGCACGGCATCGGGGGCCAGCCGGCCGGTGATCTCCTCGGGCGAGACCCGCGCCGACTCGATCTTGCCCTGCCGCACGTAGTGGCGAAACTCGCTGTAGGCGAGTTCCTTCTGCGGCCTGGCGAAGTAGGCCTGGACCGCGAGCACGATCAGCGCCGCCACCAGCAGGTACCACACCGTGAGCTGAAACCGGCGCTTCTGGATCTTCTTGCCGTCGCCAGGCGGTTCCTTGTGCAACCCTCGCTCCTCGTCTCCGAGACTCCGCGTCCCGGCATGGTAGCAGCCCCGGTCGCGCTGCAGCAAGCGTGCCAACCCGTGCATGCGGCTGCGCAACGGCGCGCGACCCACCGGCCCTGCCGGAACGGCAGGGCGCGGCCGGAATCGGCAGCTGCTCGGAGCACCGCGCCGCGCGCGTGGTGCCGCGCCGGCGTCTCGTCGGCCGTGCTTCCGCTGGACATGCGCCGGCTCGGATCACGGCGGCGCGCTCGTGGTGCCGCACCGGCACCTGCCCGCCCGGAGGGCATCGCCCGCTCGGTCCCGAGCGGCCCCCCTGCGGTCACCTCGGCGCGGCGGGCTCACCTGCCGTGTTCTGCCGCCTTGGCGCGCTGCCAGAGCCGCTCCAGGCTCTCCAGGTCGAGCGCCGCAGGCTCGCTGCCCTCGGCGCGCGCGGCGGCCTCCAGCGCCCGGAAGCGGCGCTCGAAGCGCCCTGCCGCCTCGCGCAGTGCGTCCTCGGCCCCCACCCCCACGAAGCGCGCCAGGTTGACCACCGTGAACAGCAGATCCCCGAGCTCGGCCGCCACCCGCTCGCGCTCGCCGCTGTCCAGCGCCGCCGCGAGCTCCCGGCGCTCCTCATCGAGCTTGGCCAGCACCCCGGCCAGCGAGGGCCAGTCGAAGCCGACCGCCGCGGCGCGCGCCTGCAGCTTCTCCGCACGTGCCAGCGCCGGCAGCGCCCCCGGCACCCCGTCCAGCGCCGAGGCCGCGGCCGCGCCGCCGCGGCCCCCCGCACCGCCGCCAGCAGCTGCGCTCCGTTCCGCGCGCTTGAGCGCGGCCCACCGCTCGCCCTCGCTGCGAACCGCCGCCTCCTTCGCCGCCGCTGGCCCGGAACCCGCGCCCCCGGGCAGCGTGGTGCCGAACACGTGCGGGTGGCGGCGCCGCAGCTTGGCCGCGACGCCGCGCGCCACCTCCGCGAGCCCGAAGGCGCCGCGGCGCCGGAACAGCGCCGCCTGAAAGACGATCTGGTAGAGCAGATCGCCCAGTTCCTCCTCGACCGCAGCAGTGTCCTGGCGATCCAGCGCGTCGAGCAGCTCGTAGGTCTCCTCCAGCAGGTAGCTCCGCAGGGACTGCGGCGTCTGGCGCCGGTCCCACGGACAGCCGGTCTCCCCCAACAGCCGCTCGACCACCGCCACCAGCTCGCCCAGCGCCGCCGCGGCAGCCCCCGCCTCTGCCGGCGCGGTCTCGACCGCCGGGGCCGCTGCGCCCGTCTCTGCCCGCTGCTCGCTCATCGCGCCCCTGGCCTCCCGGCCCCCGGCGCACGCCGCGCCGCACCCCGTGCTCCCGGCCCGCCCTGCGCGCCAACGAGGCTGCCGAGCGCTCCGGCCCGCTGCGGGTGGCGGCCTGCGCTCCGCGCGGCCCGCGCCCAAAGCGCGCCCTTCAACCCGCGTCCTGCCCCTGCTCGCCTGCCTGCCGCTCGGGGTGCCGCCAGCCGGTCCCCTGCCGGCCGCTCGCCTGGCGAAGGACCTGCAGCACCGCCTCGCGATCGGGCGCCGTCACCATGCGGCGCCGTACTGCCGGGTCGCCGACCACTCGCACGATCTCCGCGAGGGTACGCACCCGCGTCAGCGCCTTCAGCGTGGGGGTCAGCAGCAGGATCACGATCGTGGTCGGCTGCCCATCGAACGACTCGAACGCCACCCCCTGCGGCGCGATGCCGATCGCTGCGATCTCCTCGGGCACCGCGTCGGTGACCCCGTGCGGCAGCGCGATGCCATGCTCCATCCCCGTCGACATGAAGCGCTCCCGGCCCCAGACCGCGCGCATCACCGCAGCCCGGGCCTGCGCCGGCACCGCACCCTCCGCGATCATGAAGTCGACCAGCTCGGCGATCACGCCGTGCTTGTCGGTGGCGGTCAGGCCGACCCGCACCAGCCGCCCGCGGATCAGCTCCAGAAGCCCCACCGCCCCACCCCCATCTGCCGTTTCGCCACCTGCCGCCTCCCAGCTCGCCTTCCGAGCCGCGCCAGCCACCGAGCAGCGCCCGGACGCGGTCCCCGGCGGCGGCCGCCCGCCGGCGGGCGCGTTCCCCGAGCCTACCCGAGCCGACCGTCACCGGGGACCCGCCCCCGGCCCCTCGCCCCGCGAAGCGCCGGCCGGCCGCCGCCCTGCCCGCGCGGTCGAATCGCTACGGATGCTGGCATGAGCGGCCCGATTGTGCTAGTGTTTCGCATCTCATGTGCCGGCGAACCGCCCACCGCTGAGTCCCGCGCGCCCGGCCTCGCCCGGACGGGCGTCCGCGGCGGGTGATTCGCGCGGCCCAGCGTCGGGGAGGTCGCCAGCGAGTCCCGTGAACCCGAAGATCGCCGAGCGGCGCGTGGTGGGCAGGCCCTGGCGCCTGCAGGAAGCGCGCGAGCTGTACAACATCGACCAGTGGGGCGCCGGTTACTTCAGCATCGCCGACAACGGCCACGTCGTGGTGCACCCGCGCGGCCCCGGCACCCCCGCGGTGGACCTGCTGACGCTGGCGAAGGACCTCGAGCGGCGGGGCCTGCACCTGCCCATCCTCCTCCGCTTCAGCGACATCCTGCGCGAACGGGTGGATGCGGTGTGCACGGCCTTCCAGCGCGCCATCCGCGAGTACGATTACGGGGGCGCGTATCGCGCCGTGATGCCGATCAAGGTCAACCAGCAGCGCCACGTCGTCGAGGAACTCCTCGAACACGGCCGCCGTTGGCACCTGGGGCTCGAGGCCGGCTCCAAGCCGGAGCTGCTGATCGCGCTCGCGCTGGTCGAGGACGCCGAGCAGCTGATCGTCTGCAACGGCTACAAGGACGTCCACTATATCGAGACCGCCATGCTGGCGCAGAAGCTCGGGCGGTCGACCGTCATCGTGGTGGACCGCTTCGAGGAGGTCGAGCTGATCATCCGCACCAGCCGCCGGCTCGGCATCCGACCCCGCATCGGGGTGCGGGCCAAGCTCGCCGCGCGAGGCGCCGGCCGCTGGAACGAATCGAGTGGTGAGCGGAGCAAGTTCGGCCTCGCCGCCGGCGAGCTGATCGCGACCCTGGAGCGGCTGCGCGGCGCCGACATGCTCGATTGCCTGCAGTTGCTCCACTTCCATATCGGCTCGCAGATCACGGCCATCCGCGCGGTCAAGGACGCCATGCGCGAGATCACCCGGATCTACGTGGATCTGTGCAAGCTCGGCGCCCAGCTGCGCTACCTGGATGTCGGCGGCGGGCTCGCGGTGGACTACGACGGGTCGTGCTCCAACTTCCACAGCAGCATGAACTACACGCTGCAGGAGTACGCCAACGACGTGGTGTGGGCGGTGGCGGAAGCCTGCCGCGAAGCGCAGCTGCCGCCCCCCACCCTGCTCAGCGAGTCGGGTCGCGCGCTGGTCGCGCACCACAGCGTGCTCCTGTTCAACGTGCTCGGGGTGCACAAGCTCGAACCGCCGCACCGCGAGGCCGCCGAGCCCCCCGACGACGCCCCCAAGATCCTGCACGAGGTCTACGACATCGTGCAGAACGTCACCGGCAAGAACGTGCTCGAGATGTTCCACGACCTGCAGCAGCTGCGCGAGGAGTCGGTGACGCTGTTCAACCACGGCCTGCTCACGCTCGCCCAGCGAGCGCGCTGCGAGGAGCTCATCGCCAGCGCCAGCTTCCGCATCCTGCGGATCATGGACGGGCTCGAGTTCGTCCCCGAGGAACTGGAGGACCTGCCCGACGCCCTGACCGATATCTACTACTGCAACTTCTCCCTCTTCCAGTCGCTGCCGGACCACTGGGCCGTCAAGCACCTGTTCCCCATCATGCCGATCCACCGGCTGGACGAGCGCCCCACCCGGCGCGCCGTGCTGGTCGATCTGACCTGCGACTCCGACGGCAAGATCGACAAGTTCGTCGATCTGCGCGACGTCAAGAACTATCTGCCGCTGCACGAGCTGAACGGGGAGCCGTACGTCATAGGCGCTTTCCTGGTCGGCGCCTACCAGGAGACGCTCGGCGACCTGCACAACCTGTTCGGAGATACGAATGCGGTCCACGTCGAGGTGACCGAGACCGGTGGCTACCGGCTGCGGCACGTCGTGGAAGGCGATTCGGTGGCCGACGTGCTCTGGTACGTCCAGTATCCGCGGCGCGACATGGTGCTGCGCGTGCGCACCGCGACCGAGCGGGCGGTCGAAGCCGGCCGGCTGAGCCTGGAGGAGGCGCGGCTGTTGCTGCACGCCTACGAGACCGGCCTCAAGGGCTACACCTACCTGGTGCGCGAGGAGGCAGCCGAGGACGTGGCGTTGCGCGCAGCGCTGTCCGCGCCCGAGCACCGGGCGGAGCCCTGAACCGCCCGCCCCGCGGCGGCGCCTGCAGTATAATGCGGGCATGGTCGTGAAGCTGCCGATGGCGGCGCGCACCGTGGGCGACGGGCGCCGCTACGAGGGTGCGCTCCGCATGGCCGCGGCCGCCCGCGCGGCACCGAGCCGGCCCGCGGTGGCGCCGCCGCCGCCCGGCGCCCCGCTCACCGACCGCCACGGTCGCCGCATCCGCTATCTGCGGCTGTCGGTCACCGACCGCTGCAACCTCCGTTGCACCTACTGCGCGCCGGCGGGACCGTGCGCCTTTTTGTCCCGCGGCGAGTGCCTGCGCGACGAGGAGATCCTGGAGGTGCTGGCGGCCATGGCCGCCCGTGGCCTGGAGAAGGTGCGCTTCACCGGCGGCGAACCGCTGGTCCGACCGGGTCTGCTCGGCCTGATCGAGCGCGCCGCGCGCCTGCCGGGCCTGCGGTTGCTCTGCCTGAGCACCAATGGCCTGCTGCTGGCACCGCTGGCAGCGGAGCTTCACGCCGCGGGCATCCGCCGCTTCAACGTGAGCCTGGACTCCCTGGTGCCGGAGCGATTCCGCCGCCTGACCGGGGGAGGCGAGCTGAGCCGGGTGTGGCGCGGCATCGAGGCGGTACTGGCACTCGGCACCGCGGAGCTCAAGCTCAACGTCGTGCTCATGCGGGGCGTCAACGACGACGAGCTGGAGGCCTTCGTCGAACTCAGCCACCGGCTGCCGATCGAAGTTCGCTTCATCGAGCTGATGCCGCTCGCCCACCAGGATGCCGAGCACCCGCTGCGCTTTTTGCCGGCGGCTGAGCTGGTACGGCGCCTGGAGCGGGCCGGCGCCGAGCCGCTCGCCCGCGGCCCGGCCGACGGGCCGGCCCGCCTGTGGCGGCTGCCCGGCGCCGCTGGCACCACCGGTGTGATCTCGCCCGTCAGCGATCCCCACTTCTGCGACAGCTGCAACCGCGTCCGCCTCGGCGCCGACGGCAAGCTCAAGCTGTGCCTGTTCGGCGACGCCCACCTCGATCTGCGGGCGGTCCTGCGCGCTCCCGGCTACGAACGCGCCGCACTGGATGCCGCGCTCGACCGGGCCCTTCACCTCAAGCCGGAGAAGATGGCCGGCTTCGCCGGCTTCACCATGATGGGCATCGGGGGCTGAGCCAGAGCTTTTCTGCGGTTTTGTGAAAATCGCGGCTGAAAAATTTCTTGCCAGCGGCTGAATCGTCGCTTACAGTCTCCTCGCCGGCTGGTCTGCGCCCCGGAGTCCGCGAGGCGAGTCCGGCGGTTGCCCGCGGCTCCGGGCCGCGAGGAGGTGGACGACGGCGCGACGCGGTGCCACCCGGTCGGGGAGCCACCGCCCGCGCAGGGGCGCGGTCCCCCGAGCTGCCCGGCGCGGCAGCAGCGGCCCCCGCTTCGGCTCCGCCCTGAGCCGGCGCACGGCGATGACGGTGCACCCAGACGGACAGAGGAGACCCACCATGGCGAGACGCAAGGGCCCGGGGCCGGGTGCCCGGGCGATGACGCCCGAGGCGGCGATCCGGCGCCTGGAGGCCGAAGCGAACTTCTGGGAGGAGCGGGCAAGGCAGATGCGCCAGGCGGTCGCCGCGATGCGGCGGCAGCTCGAGGCGGCGCGGGGGCGCGGCGCGGCCGCCTCGCTCGCCCCCGCCCGCACCGCGCGCGCCCGCCGCACCGCGCTCGCAGCCGCCACCGCCACCACACCACGGCGGCGCGGGCGCCGCGGCCATTCCCCGACCGGCGAGGGAGCGGCGACGATCGCACTGCAGGTGCTGCGGGAGGCCGGCAAACCCATGCGCGCCGCCGAGCTGCTGCCGCTCGTACAGGAGCGCGGCGCCCGGGTGGGCGGCAAGAACCCCAACGCCACGCTGGCCTCCACCCTGCTCAAGCACCCGCTCATCGGCAAGGCCGGTCGCGGGCTGTTCGTGCCGAAGGAAGAGGAGGCCCGCTACGCCGGCCAGGCGGCGAGTGCGCCCGCCGGGCGCGGCGGCAGGAAGGCGAAGGCTGCGCGGCGCGCCGCCGGGACCCGCAAGAAGGGCTCGCGCCGCGCCACCAAGGCGGCCAAGGCCACCAGGGCGGCCAGGGCCGCGCGGCGGGGAACCGCCGGGAAGAGCCGGCGCGCCGGCACGCGCCCGAAGCGCGGCACGACCCGCGCCGCCCGCACCGCCAGGAGGGCGGCCGCCGGAGGCGAGCCGGCCCGCCGTACCAAGGGACGTGCCGCCGCTGCGCGCGCGCCCGCAGCGCCCGCCCCCGCACCGGCCGAGGAGCAGCCGGCCCAGGAGGGCTGAGCCGCCCGGGCTCGGCCGTACCGCGCCCCCTCACCCTGACCCTCTCCCCCGCGAGCGGGGGAGAGGGAACCAGGAGAGCACGAGCGAGGAGAGGCACCGAAAGGAGCAGCAGCGGGAGCGAGCGAACGGGAAGAACGCAGCCGGGAAACGAGGCAGCCGCCCGGGCTCGGCCGTACCGCGCCCCCTCACCCTGACCCTCTCCCCCGCGAGCGGGGGAGAGGGAACCAGGAGAGCACGAGCGAGGAGAGGCACCGAAAGGAGCAGCAGCGGGAGCGAGCGAACGGGAAGAACGCAGCCGGGAAACGAGGCAGCCGCCCGGGCTCGGCCGTACCGCGCCCCCTCACCCTGACCCTCTCCCCCGCGAGCGGGGGAGAGGGAACCAGGAGAGCACGAGCGAGGAGAGGCACCGAAAGGAGCAGCAGCGGGAGCGAGCGAACGGGAAGAACGCAGCCGGGAAACGAGGCAGCCGCCCGGGCTCGGCCGTACCCCGCCCCCTCACCCTGACCCTCTCCCCCGCGAGCGGGGGGAGAGGGAACCAGGAGAGCACGAGCGAGGAGAGGCACCGAAAGGAGCAGCAGCGGGAGCGAGCGAACGGGAAGAACGCAGCCGGGAAACGAGGCAGCCGCCCGGGCTCGGCCGTACCGCGCCCCCTCACCCTGACCCTCTCCCCCGCGAGCGGGGGAGAGGGAACCAGGAGAGCACGAGCGAGGAGAGGCACCGAAAGGAGCAGCAGCGGGAGCGAGCGAACGGGAAGAACGCAGCCGGGAAACGAGGCAGCCGCCCGGGCTCGGCCGTACCGCGCCCCCTCACCCTGACCCTCTCCCCCGCGAGCGGGGGGAGAGGGAACCAGGAGAGCACGAGCGAGGAGAGGCACCGAAAGGAGCAGCAGCGGGAGCGAGCGAACGGGGAGAACGCAGCCGGGAAACGAGGCAGCCGCCCGGAGGGGCGCCTTCCGGCTCCCTCTCCCCGACGGGGAGAGGGTCGGGGTGAGGGGGCAGGCCCGACGGCGCGTGCCCGCTCCGGGTTTTCGCGCAGGCTGCGCTCCTCCGGCCTTCTCAGCGCGCGGTGGCGCGCTCCTGGGCCTCCAGCAGGAAGTTGAGCAGCAGGTTCTGCAGGCTGAACTCGTCCAGATCGGTGCGCTGCTTGCCGAAATGCGACAGCACGTGGAGCACCCGGCCGCCGCGCAAGCGCTCCGGCCGTCCCTGGATGGCAGCGGCCTCGCCACCGCCCTTGGGCAAAAACGTCACGGCCACCGCGCGCGAGGACGGACCGCCTGCCTGCGCCAGCTCCTCGCTCTCCATGAGCACCGTCACCCCGGGGCCGACCACCTCGATGTAGGGGCTGTCGTCATCGATCGCCCAGTAGCGCACGATGCCGTCCCGGCTGGCCTCTGCTTCCGCCGGGTTGCGCGAAACGGTGGTGCCCTCGCCCGCGCCCTGGCTGCGGCGCGCCGCCTCCGGATCCACGAACACCCCGCGCAACAACGGATGCGTGGTCATGCCGCGGCCCGGGGTGACGGTCACGGTGCGCTGCTTCATCATGGAGCCCTGGCGGATCAGCTTCGGCCAGGCGCGCTCCAGCACGTCCGCCAGCCCCCAGTCCTCGCTGAACAGATACCCCCCTGCCTCCACCCAGCGCCGGATCTTCTCCACCGCGGCGCCGGAGAACTTGTGGTGCACGATCTCGTGCACGTCGCACCCGGTGCACTGCACCAGGCGGTTGCCGGCCGGCCCGCCGCCCGGCACGCAGGAGGGGCAGACGCAGTGCTCGTGGATCTGGACGCAGGTGTTCAGGACCACCAGCGCCTTGCCGAGATCCACCTTGCCCTGCTCGAACTCCTCCTTGGTGACCACGGTGTGGGGAATCCGCATCCGCTCGAGCAGCCCCGCGATGTCGTCGAAGTTGCAGCCGCGCAGCCCGCCCCGCTTGCAGTTGGCGACGACGACCAGGACCTGCTCCTTGCGGAACTCCCGCACGCGCCCGATCTCGGCCGCGCGCAGGCCCAGATCGTCCATGGCGGTACCGGTGACGGTCACGCCCTGCTGGCCGTCCTTGCGCGCCGGCAACCCGCGCGGGCGCTGCTCCTGCCACCACTTGCGCCAGTTCGCCGCCGCCCCGAGATCGGCCCCGGTCAGGTGCTTCAGCCCCGCCAGCAGCCGCTGCTGGAGCTCGCCCCCCTTGCGCTCGGCCTTCTCCAGCGCCTCCAGCAGCACGTCCACCGCCTCGACGCTCTCGATCGCCCCGCACTGCTCCGCCGCCAGCAGCTGCAGGTCGTCCGCGCCCTTGAGCAGCACCGGGCGCAGCACCACCAGCGGTACGTGCTGGGAGCGGTTGTTCTGCAGGGCGAACAACAAGTCGCGGCCCAGCACCTTGTTGCGACCGAGGATGCGCTCCGCCACCACCTCCAGCGCCGCCTGCGAGCGCATCGAGGCGGCACCGCCGAGCAGGCGCCAGTAGACCCGATCCGCTCCCGGCGGCACCCGTTCCGCCCACTGTAGCAGCGCCGCCGCCGCCTCCGCAGTGTCGAAGGCGACCAGCCGTGCCACCGCCGCCTCGAGCGCCGCCAGCTCGCCGCCGCGCAGCGCCGCCGCCAGCGCCTGCTCGGCCTCCCGCACCTCCTTGCTCGGGGCGGCGAACACCGGCACCGCCATGAGCGCGCACGCCGTCACGACGCAAGTGAGGATCGCCCCTGGGCCCCTGCGCATCGCCACGCCTCCTGCTCCGCTCCCGGCAGCGTTGCCTGCCGCCGCGAGGCCGCTCCGTCCTGTTATACCCTGTGGCCGCTGCCTTCCGTGCGCGCAGCCGCCAGCGCGGACCCTACCCCGGAGCGCGGCCTGCCCGCAAGTCCCGCCGTTGACAGGGTGCCGCCGGCGTGAATGATAAAGGGGCCATGATGGAGACCACCGCTGAACCGCAAGCGCTCGCCGCCGAGGTGGAGCGGCTGCATGCGGCACTGCGCGAGTGCGGCTGGAGCCGCGAGGAGTGCGCGCTGCACGCGCCGCTCACCCTGGAGATCCGCCGGCTGGCCCGCGCCCGCAACGCGATCATCCTCGCGCACTCCTACATGACGCCCGACATCCAGGCGGGCATCGCCGACTACCGCGGGGATTCGCTCGGCCTGTCCGAAAAAGCGCGCGATACCGACGCCGAGGTGATCGTGTTCTGCGGCGTGCGGTTCATGGCGGAGACCGCCAAGATCCTCGCGCCGCACAAGCTCGTGCTCCATCCGGCGCCGGAGGCCGGCTGCTCGCTGGCCGACTCCATCACCGCCGCGCAGGTGCGCGAGCTGCGCGCTCGCTATCCCCGGGCCGCCATCGTCTGCTACGTCAACACCTCCGCCGAGGTGAAGGCGGAGTGCGACGTCTGCGTGACCTCGGCCAACGCGCTGGCGGTCATCCAGGCTCTGCCCGAGCGGCAGATCGTGTTCCTGCCCGACCGCTACATGGCCGAGAACCTCCGCGCCTGCACCGACAAGGAGATCATCGGGTGGGACGGGGTCTGCATCGTGCACGAGCAGTTCACTCCCGAGCGGGCCCGCGCCTGGCGCGCTGCGCATCCGCGAGCCCACATGCTCGTGCATCTGGAGTGTTCGGCCGCCACCGTCGGGCTCGCCGACATGGCAGGCGGGACCGGCGACATGATCCGCTACATCAAGGCCCATCCCGAGGTGGAGCAGTTCATGCTCGTCACGGAATGCGGGCTGTCCGACCGCATGCGCATGGAGTTCCCCGACCGGACCTTCATCGGCACCTGCGCGCTCTGTCCCCACATGAAGCGCGTCGAGCTGCGGCGGGTGCTGCAGTGCCTGCAGCAGCCCTTGCCCGAGCAGGTGGTCGAGCTGGATGAGCGGGTGCGCGTGCGCGCGCTCCGCTCGCTGGAGCGGATGTTCGAGCTGACGCCGCGGCCGCCCGCCCCGGCCACCCCTCGCTGAGGCGCCGCGTCTTTCTGCCCAGGCCTACGGCCGCGCCTGCTCCAGCAGGCGCCGGGCCCGCGCGCGCGCCGCGCGCTGCTCCGGCACATCCGGCGCCGCCACCCCGTCCACGGGCATGGCGGCGGCACGCCGCAGCGCCTCGCGATAGGCCTCGGGATCGCGCTCGCGGTGGTGCACGGCTGCATACACGACGTGGTTCTCGATGTAGCCAGGCGCCAGTTCCACCGCCCGGAGCGCGTGGTCTCGAGCCGCCTGCTCGTCCCCGCCCGCGATGCCCGGTGCCTGGGCCAAGAACTCCGCCAGCACCCGGTGCGGACCCGCGTAGAAGTAGCCCCCGTCCAGCTCCACCAGCCGTTCCAGCACCCGGCGGAAGCGCCGGGCCGCCCCGAGCCGGCTGAAGACTGACAGATGCGGGATCCACGCCCCGTAGGCGAGGGCGGTCCAGTACGCCAGCGGCACCTGCTCCCGGCCGAGCCGCGCCCGCGCCTCGTCCAGGGCGTCGAAGCCCTCGAGCGGCTGTCCGAGCGCCCGCCCCAGGCCCGCGAGCCCCTCCTGGACCGCCGTCTCGAGCTCTGCGGCCGCCTCGCCTTCCGGCAGGAACTGCGCCGCCAGGAAGTAGCGCGCGCGCACCAGTGCCGCCCGCGCGCCCTCCTCGCCCGCCGCCACCCGGCGGGCCAGCGCTGCCACCGCCGCGCTCGCCGCTGCGCGGTCCCCGCGCGCCGCCAGGGCCGCCGCCACCGGCTCGGCTCCAGCCGCCAGGGGCTCGTCGCCGCGCGCCGCGACGGCGCCCAGCACCGCCGCCAGCACGAGCAGCATCCGCTCCGGCCGCCGGGCCGCCCCGCCGCCCATCCTCCTCACGGCACCAGCTCCACGAACGGACTGCCCCCCGCCTCGCACACCTCGCCGATCCGCACCGCCGTCCGTACCCCGCGCTCGGATAGCAGCTCCAGCGCCCGCTCCAGGTCCGCCGGCGCAACCGCCATCAGCAGCCCGCCCGATGTCTGGGCATCGAGCGCCAGCGCGAGCTGCGGCGCCGCCACCGCCGGATCCACGCGCAGCGCCTCGCCCAGGTAGGCGCGGTTGGCCCTGGCCAGCCCGGTGCACGCCCCTGCCGCCACGAGCTCCAGCACCCCCGGGTAGCTCGGCAGCGCCCCCGCCCGGATCCGCAGCCCCACCCCCGAGGCGCGCGCCATGGTGTAGGCGTGTCCGGCCAGGCCGAAGCCGGTGACGTCGGTCATGGCGGAGACGTCGAGCTGGTGGGCGACCTCCATCGCCGCCCGGTTGGGCTCCAGCATCCCCTGGTAGACCGGCGCCATCCCGGCGTCATCGAGCAGCCCCTTGCGCCAGCCGCTGGCGGCGATGCCGGTGCCGAGCGGCTTGGTCAGCACGAGCACATCCCCCACCCGCGCGGTGCTGTTGCGCTTGAGCCGCGCGGGGTGCACGGTGCCGACGACCGCCAGCCCGTACTTCAGCGACTCGTCGCGCACGGTGTGCCCGCCGCCGATCACGCAGCCGCACTCCGCCGCCGCGGCCATCCCGCCGCGCAGGATCCGCTGCAGCACACCGGTGGGCAGCAGCGCCGGCGGAAAGCAGCAGACGTTGAGCGCGAGCAGCGGCCGCCCTCCCATGGCGAACACATCCGAGATGGCATTGATCGCCGCCACCCGCCCGAACAGCTCCGGATCGTCGGTCAGCGGCCCGATCAGGTCCACCGTGACCACGATCGCCTCGTCCGGGCTCCGCCGGAACACGGCCGCATCGTCCCCGCTGTCGTCGCCCACGAGCAGATCGCCCGCAGGTGCGACCGCGATGCCTTCCAGGAGCGCCCTCAGGTCCGCCGGACCGAGTTTGCCCGCTCAGCCACCCGAGGTGGCGAACTGGGTGATGCGCACCGCCTCGCCCACCCCAACCTCCCTTCCGTCGGTGTCCCTGACCGCACGCGCCCGCCGCCGGCACCGCCCCGCGCTGCGCCGGCAGACCGCAGTTGCGCCCGCGGCGGGCGGCCGCCTGCGCGCAACCGCACGCCCGCGGCCCGCTCCGATCGGCGGCAGCCGGCTCAGTCGGCGGCTGGCTCGCGTTGCTCGCGCGGCGCCAGCGCGCGATCGACCCACCCCAGCGCCATGACGGCGCGCGACCAGCCCGCAGTGCTCGCCGCCAGCATGGCTGCCTGCTCCAGCTCGGCGCGCGTGACCCCCAGGGCGTGCGCCTTGCGGGCGTGCGCCCGCGCGCTCGTCTCCAGCCCAGCCCCGACGGCGATCCCGAACTTGATCAGCTCGCGCTCCCGCCCGCTCAACGGCCCGCAGCTCGCCGTGCTCTGCTGCAGCGCCTCGTAAGCGGCGGTCACCTCCGGAAAGCGCTCCTGGATCGCGAGGTAGCCGCGCGGCGGCGGCGGCAGCGCAGGTTGCTCTGCCATCGTGGTTGTTCCCTCCCCAACCGGATGCGCCCGGCGCTCCGCCCGTCGATCTTGAAGGATTTCCGCCGGCCTGTCGAGCCCCTCGGGCAGCGCGCGCTCGCCCGGCGGCCCTCGCCGGCTCAGCGCGACAGCTCGAGGGAGGCGAGCACCGACTGCACCTCCGCCAGCTCGCCCTCGGTCTGCACCACCCCGGGGCTGAAGAACTCGAACACGACCAGCGCCCGGCGCGCCTCGATCACCACCTGGTCGTGCCGGATCACCCGGCCCGCGCCGTCGTCATAGAGCCCCACCGTGTGCTCGGCCCGGTACCCGCCCGCCCCCAGCTGGCCCTCCCCGCGGCGCGCGACATGGTAGTCCGGCAGGTGCTCCAGCACCAGGCGGGCGCGCTCGGTCAACCCCGAGAAGTCGACCTCCACGCGGTCGAACACCGTCAGGTTGAACGACCAGGAGCCGGTCGCGTCCGGGCGCGGATCGCGGAAGGTGAAGTAGCCCGGTGCCGGCCGCTCGACGGCCCAGTGGCCCGGATAGCGCAGGCGGATGCCGTGGTCCTCGTCCTCGAACAGCCCTGCGAACCGGTTCGCCCCTGCGGGCGGGGCCCCGAACAGCCGCGCCGCCGAGCCCCCTGCCTCCGCCCCCGAGGCCTCGGCCGCCGGCCCGCGCCGGCTGCCGCTCGCCTCGCGCAGTCCCTCCACCAGGCGCCGCTCCGCCTCCGCGCGCAGCTGCTGGCGCGTCCGCTCGATGGCGCGCCGCAGCCTGTGCTCCCAGGCAAGCTCGCCACTGGCGAGTCGGACATCGCGCACATCGCGCAGCGGGATGCGCACGATGCCGCTTTTGACCCGGAGGGTGACCTCCACCGCGTCCACGTCCAGCAGTTCGCCCTCGATGCGCTCGTCGTTGAGCAGCTCCACCGTGGCCGCGGCCGCCGATCCGGCTGCGGCCGCGCCGAAGGCGGCCAGCACCACGAGCACCCATGCCGCCGGCGTGCTGCCGCCACGCCTCGCAGCCGGCGGCGCGCAACCCCCAGCCCCGGCACGCACCCTCATCGCGCGTCCCCCGGCGCCGGCTCCGCGCTCCGCAAAGACTCGATCGGCAGTCCGAAGGCCAGGGCGCGGCGTAGCCGCCATTCGATCGAGAGCACGGAGGGGACCGATCGCGCCGCCGGGCCGGGCTCCGGCTCGGGCCCGGCCGGAGCGGCGGCCCCGGCCGCCGCCGCTTCTGTGCCCGCGGCTCGCTCTGCCGGCTGCACCTGCGGCCGCAACAGCACCCCGGCGACCGAGCCGAGCACCAGCAGCCCCCCGATGATCGCCAGCACCACCGCCCGCCGCTGTCGTCCTCCGCTCGCCCTTGCCTGCTGCCGCTGCCGCTCCGAGATGCGCTCGCGCAGCCGCCGGCTGCTCTCCTCGTCGGCGTGCAACCGCAGCGGAGCTTCGCCGGAGGGGCGCCGTCCGGGCTCGGCGCGCGGCCCCGGCCGGCCGGCCGGGAAGGGAGCGGGCGGTGCGCCGCCAAAAGAGGCGGTCTGTGGCGCAGCGGCCGGCACCGGGGGCGGCGCCGGGGCGCGCGGGCTCGCCCCGGACGCCGCCCCCGCCTCGACCTCGTCGAGCAGCGCCGCCCGTGCCATGGCCCCGCTCCCGCCCGAGGACGCCCCCAGCTGCTCGCCGGGCTCGTCCGGGCCGAAGTACTGCGGCGTCGCCTCCTCCGGGCGGTCATCGAGCAACGCGTAGACGTTTTCCTCGCTGTCGCCCGGACGCAGCGCGGCCGAGGAGGACTCCCCGCCGCCTTGCTCCTCGCGCGCGGCGCCAGGCTGCGCGCCCCGAGCCGGCTTCGGGTTGAGAAAGCTGTCCTCGCCCAGGGGATCTTCCACCGCGTCTCGTTCGCTCCTCGCCGCGGCGCGGCTCAGCGGCCGCGCTGCTCCAGCCGCGCCAGCCGCTCGCTCACCAGCTCCAGCATCGCCCGCAGCGAGCGCTGCTCGGACTCCAGCGCCGCGATCCGTTCCCGCAGCGCTGCCTCGGCCTCGCGCGCCCGCCGGTCGAGCTCGAAGAACAGCACGGCCGGAATCACGTCCGCCTTGCCGCCGCCCTCTTCCCCGCCGAGCTCGCGGACGCGCGCGCGCACCGCCTCGAGCTCGAGCCCCATCTCCAGCAGCACCCGTGCTCCCCCCGGGCGCTCCAGCGCGCTGCGCAGCAGCGCCAGCAGGAAGTGGCTCGTGCCGACGCGCTTGTGGCCCAGCCGGTCGGCCTCCTCGACCGCGTACTCGATGACCTGGCGCGTCTGCGGGGCGAACAGCACCTGCCCGGAGCTCTGCCCGGAGCCGGCGGCGTGCTGTGCGGGCGCGCCCGGCCCCGGCGCCACCTGGGACAGCCGGGCGGCGGGCACCGCGAAGGCGCTCAACAGCGAACAGAAGCTCGATTCGCCATCCTCGGCCAGGCTGGCGAGCAGGTGCTCGGGCTCGACGGCGGCGTGCTGAAGCTTGCAGGCCTTGTTCCAGGCGCGCTCGATCGCCTCGCGCGCCTGCACGTTGAAGCGCTGGAACATGGATGCCCCTCGCACCCCGCCTGCTTAGATACCATCGCGCCGCGCCTGTGTCGAAACGCCCCGCCGGGCAGCCTTCAGAACTCGACCGCCTCCACGTAGCGGATCCCGGGGACGGTCTCCCGCAGGCGCTGCTCCACCCCGAGCTGCAGCGTGTACATGCTGGCGCTGCAGCCGACGCACGCCCCGTGCATGCGCACGCGCACCACCCCGTCCTCGATGCCGAGCAGCTCGATGTCGCCGCCGTCCATCTGGATGTAGGGCCGGAGCTCGTCCAGCACCGCCTCGACCTGGCGGTAAAGCTCCGTCTGCTCCGGTCCCGGCTCGGCTGCCGGCGGGGCTGGCTGCTCGGCCCCCGCGCCCGAGGCCGCCGGGGGGGCGAACAGCTCCGCCAGCGTGAACTCCCGCTGCTCGGGCTCGCCGGCCGGCCGCCGGTCCTGCTCCTGCGCCTCGCCCTGCATCGAGACCTCTCCCTCGCGCCGATCCCTGGCCGCTTTCCATGATGCACCGCAGCACGCCGGAGCACCAGCCGTGCCGGCGCGCGGGCGTGCCGCGGCGCGGGCGCGGACCGCCCGCTACCGTCGCGGCGGCGGGGCGGGCGGGCTGGCCTGCCGGGGCCGCCGCCGGGCGCCCACCGCCGCGGCCAGCCGGCCCCTAGCGGGGCGCCAGCCGGCGCGCGTGCTCGAGCACCGCCCCCTCGCTCGTGTAGCGGAAGACGTAGCCCAGATCCCGCTTGAGCTTGCGGTTGTCCAGCACCAGCGCCTGCTCCAGGTGCCGCTCCAGCGCCCGCTCCGAACGCCGGCGGCCCCAGGGGGGCAGCCATGTTGCCGCCCGGCCGAGCAGGCCGGCGAGTCCCGGCGCGGGCCGCGCGAGCGGCCGGCGCAGCGCGCGTGCGATCTGCTCCAGCTCCACGCCGTCATCGCTCGCGATGTTGTAGACGCCGCTCAGCCCCGAGAACAATAGCTCCGCGATCGCCGCCGCCGCGTCTTCGATGTGCACGAACTGAAGCCGCGCGGGGGCGCGCTCGCCGGTCGTCGCCGGGTGGACCGGCAGCCGCTTGCGGCGGACGAGCAGGTGGCCCACCCCGGCGGTGCCCGGCCCCACGACCGGCGCCAGCCGGCAGCTCACCACCGCGCAGCCCGGGTGCGCGCGCGCAAACCGCGCGGCGGCCTGCTCGCGCACCAGGTCCTCCGGGAGCCTCTGGCCCGGGGCCTGTGGCTCGAACAGCGGGTCGCCCTCGCAGCGCGGTGCGGTGGCGCCGTTGGGCGGCCGATAGGCCCCGGTGCCGTTGGCGATCAGAACGCCCTGGAGCCCGGCTGCGGCGGCGGCCTCGAAAAAACGCCTCACCGCCGGCGCGGCGGGCAAGCTGCCGGGCTCATCGGGCGCGTGGCCGACTGCGGCCGCGGGCAGCAGCACGGCGTGGGTGATCGCATGCTCGCAGAAGGGCTCTCGCAGGTCGGTGTCCGGCCCGGCCGGCAGGAACACGAGCTTGTCGCCGAGCTGAGGCGGTGCGCGGCGGTCCACCCCGAGGATATGGCTACAGGCCGGATCGGCCTCCAGCACCTCGCACAGCGCGTTTCCGACCGGAGCACCGACGCCCACGATCGCGACCCGTCGTTGTTGCAACGCGTTGCCCCTGTTCTGGCCTCGTGGAGCCGGCCGGCGGTCGCGGCCCGCGCCCGGACGCCCGCCCACGCCGTTTTTTTAAGGGCTGTTAGGGACGGGGACAAGGATCGGAGGGTGAGGAAGGCTTCGGTTTCAAAAGGCCCCCCGCGTCGGCAGCTTTTGCGACAGCTCCCCGTCTCCGAAAAGCCCTCGAGTCCTCGGCTGCTCCGGGCGCTTCCCTCCGCAGCCCCATCAAGTCAGGCCGTCGAAAAGTCCCTAAAGAGGCGGTGGGGCGTCTTCGGCGGCGACCCAGCGGCCCTCGATCGGGTCGAAGCGGGTGTGGATGACCTCGGCGGCGTTGCCTTTGGTGGGTGCCGGTGTGGCGGCTGGGGCGTCCGGGCCCGTTGGTTCGCCCTCGGGCTGCGGCTGCTGGTAGGCGCCTGTCAAGAAGCGCACCAGTGCCAGCGCGGAGTCCTCGGTGACCTGGTAGCGTTCGCTGATGTACTTGACCGCCTCGGGCAGGGGCTTTCTCGCCGCGAGGTCTTTGTCGCGGGCGCTGACCACCTGCCGGAGCGCGTGCACGTCCATCGCTCGCTGCACGGGGGCTGTCCTCCTGGCTCGCAGGGGCGCGGTGGCGCGAAGGGGCCAGCCGGCGCCCAGCCGATGCTAGCCGTTGCACGCGCCTTCCGCCAGACCGAAAAAAAGGCCGGCGGGCGCACCGGCCCGCCGGCCCGGGGTGTCAGCACCCGGACGGGGTGCTACTTGCCCCGGCGGCCCGGAGCCCGGGGCACATCCTGCTCGTCTTCGCTCGAGTGCCCGACCGACGGGGCCGGAGAGCGGCTCGTCGGGCCCGTTGCCCGACCCGCGGTCGGCGTGTTCGCCGACCACCGTGGCCACGCGCCATGCCCGTCACCGTCGCCCTTGTCGATCGCCCTTCCGCCTTGTTCCCGTGCCCGTCGCCGTGGGGCTTGTCGCGGAGGCAAGTCTGCGGCGAGGCTTTCCAGGAACTCGCGCGGCAAGAAGTCGTCGGAGCCGCTATTGTTGAACTCGGCCAGTCTTTGCGCATAGTCACGGCCAAGGCGCTTGAGCTGGCACCGCAGCTGGCCGAGCGTGAGCATTCTTTTCGGATTTACCGCCCTGGCGAGGGTCTCCGCCTGCTTGCCACAGCTCCGGCGACCACGTGTCTCCGAACGCCTCGGCATTGAGCCGCAGCGCAGCGTACTGCGGCACGACTTCGGCGACTGGTCGGCCGCAGCGCGGCGTGGAGAACTCTACCGGCATGGCCGGCCCGAAGGGCTTGACGCCTTCGGGGAACAGCTTCTCGAGCTGACTCAGCCTGAAGCGCCTCCAGACCTCTGGCCCGAGCATCGCGATGCGCGCAACGACCTCCGTCGGCTGCCCTGGCTGCCGCGTTCGCGAGCGCGGTGCGGAGCCGCTTCTGGATCCGCCAGCAGATCCTCAAGAGCTACCCGGCTCCGCGTAATCTTCGGCGAATGCACGGAAAGCGCCGGTGGTGGCAAGCTCGGTGACGCTCCACGCGAGCTCCCGCCTTTCCACCACGCCCTCGAACCTCCTCCTTGTAACTCTCCACGCGGCCAAACGTTCGGAAAGGTAATAAAAAGTGCGCGTCGCAGCTTGTAGATGCCATCCTCCGCGAACGCCAATTCGAACGACACGACGCCATTTAGCTCTGGAGCCGGAACGATGGCAGTGGCGATAAACGACAACTTCGGGGCCTCGGCCACAACCTTGCCCCTGAGATCTACGGCGTCCACCGAGTTGAGTCGGACCTCCTGGAGGCAGGGATGCCGTTCCACCGCTTGCTCTTCTAGCAGCTGCGCCACCTTGAGCCGGGTCTCATCCTGCAGTTTCGACTCGGCTTCGACACCGTCTGCGGCCCGCGCGGTGATGCTGTCGATGGTGCGGATCTGCCGGAACTCCGGCGCCTGCACGGTCGCGGTCCTATCCACCTTGGCCGCAAAGAGATCCTTCTCTATCGCCTTCTCGAAGCGCAAATCGTAGGTCACAAGCCCCGCCTCCACCCGTTGCGTGGCGAGCGTCACCACCGGCGACCGGGTTGCGTATGCGCCTACGAGCAGCCCGAACGTCTCTTCCGGACGCGTCTGCTCGGTAAAGCCACAACTCTTGAGAATTTCCGGGCACGCCCCGCTCCGGGCGTCCAGAAGGCACTCCACCAGCTGCCGCAGCCTCTCCACAACGCAGCCGCCCGGGACCGCATCCCCCGGCGCCAGCTCGACACCCTTATCCGCTTCTATAGGAATTGCCTCCTGTCGCTCCGTCGGCAGGACGACGACACCTGCCCCCTGCCCCCACGCCCCGGGCATGCCCAGTCCCAGGCCTGCCGCCAGCGCCAGGCCGGCCGCCAGCCGCCGTCGCACCCCTCCCATGGTCCGTCCTCCTCCTGCGCCGATCCGTCCCTGCTCTGACCTGCCGACCCCCGCGGGCCGGCCGCCCTCCACACGAAGGACACCCAAGCCTGCGCCACCGATCCGCGCGCGGCAAGGGGTATTTGTGCGTAGAGCAACCACTGCAATGACCAGGACGCGCCGCGCCCGCAGGCCCGTTCGCCGCGACAGGACCACCCGATCCGCCAGGACGGCCCGCCGAAAAACAGACGGGGGCGACGGCGTCGCCCCCGGGTTCATGCCTCAGCACGTCGATACGAGGCCGGCGCCAGCAGCCGCCGCGCCCCGTTCAGCCGGCCCTGGACTGCTCGCCGCCCGTCTCCTCCGCCCCGGCTGGCGCCTGCTCGCCGCCCTCGGCCGGCGAGCTGCTGTTGCCGCCGCCGGCACCAGCCCGCTCGCCCGCGCTCGCGGCCGCCGCCGGCTCGGCCAGCGCCGAACCCACCGCCGCTCCCTGCTCCTCTCCGGACGGCGCCGCAGGCTCCTTGATCTCCCAGCCCGCCTCCTCGAGCTCCTCCTCCTCGAGCACGATCTCGCTGTAGTCCTCACCCTCCACCTCCCGCCGCAGCAGGAAGTACAGCAGCGTGTTCGCGCCGAAGAAGTACTGCAGCATGTAGCCGGCGATGAAGTAGGTCACCAGCCAGTGCCACAACCACACCAGCCACGCGGTGAGCTTCCAGTGCCAGGGGATCAGCGAGGCCACGTTCAGGCCGAAACCCGCGACCAGGTTCTCGACCTTCGCCTCCCGAAACGCCTCCATCTCCTCGCGGCTCGGGGTGTAGGGAACCTCTTTCCAGCGATACTGCCCGCGCACGTATCCCTCGATGAACGAGCCCTTGGCCGGGACGGCGAT
>BPJM01000015.1 GCA_026004615.1 Planctomycetota bacterium | reverse complement strand
CTTTTCTCGGACCCCCTCACCCTCACCCTCTCCCCCGCAAGCGGGGGAGAGGGAACCGGAAGCGCCCCTCTCCTCCCTCTCCCCTCCGGGGAGAGGGCCGGGGTGAGGGGGCAATGCGAACCGCGAGCCCTCTTCTCGGACCCCCTCACCCTCACCCTCTCCCCCGCAAGCGGGGGAGAGGGGACCGGAAGCGCCCCCCTGCTCCCTCTCCCCTCCGGGGAGAGGGCCGGGGTGAGGGGGCAATGCGAACCGCGAGCCCTTTTCTCGGACCCCCTCACCCTCACCCTCTCCCCCGCAAGCGGGGGAGAGGGAACCGGAAGCGCCCCCCTGCTCCCTCTCCCCTCCGGGGAGAGGGCCGGGGTGAGGGGGCAGCGCGAACCGCGAGCCGGTGACGCTCCCTCCTGCCCCCTCAGCCGCGCAACGCCTCCAGCCACATCGCGACCAGCACCGCCCACAACCGCTCGCCCTGCTCGCGCGAGGCGGCGGCCGGATCCCCGAAGTAGGCCTGCTCCGCGCCCATCTGCTCGAAGCGGCGCCGGCCCGCCTGCAGCTGCTGCACGAGCCCGAGCCAGCGGGGCTCGAGCGCGCGCGCCCGCTCGAGCCGCACTTGCTCGGCGAAGCGGCTCGCCAGCAGCAGCGACGTCTCGTACGCCCCGGCGTGGCAGTCCCCCGCGCGAAAACTCCTCGCCCAGCCGCTCCGCCCAGCGGCGGCGGCACTGGTCGGCGAACACCACCCGCGGACGAGGGCGCGGCCGCGCCGCCGCCTGGCGCAACAGCGCGCGGTGCTCGGGCTCGAGATGGCTGTTGAGCAGCGCCACCGTGCCGGCGCCGTGCCGGCCGAGCTCCTCGAGCACCTCCTCCAGGAGCGCGCCCGCGGTTTCGGGCCGAGACGGACAAGGTGCCCCGAAAAGCCGGCCGCGCACTCGGTGACCGTGTAGACCAGCGGCGGCAGCACCACCGCCGGCGGCGCCCCGTCGAGCGCCGCCTGCAGCCGCGCCGCCAGCTCCAGCGACAGGTAGACATCGGTGCCGAGCGGCAGATGCGGGCCGTGTGCCTCGATCGCCCCCGAGCGGCAACAGCGCCACCCGCGCCGGCCGCAAACGCCGCCCGCCGCCTCCTGCCAGGTCATCGCGGGCAGGTAGCCGCCGCCCCCCGCCGCACCACTCCGCACCGGCGCCGGTCGCCATCGCCTACCCCTCGTCCGGCCGCCGCGCGGCGAGCAGCGCCCGCGCCTGCTGGCCCAGCCGCCCCCGGTCGACCTTGCCGAGGTGCGTGCGCGGCAGCGCCTCGCACAGCACCACCCGCCGCGGCACCTTGTAGCCCTCCAGGCGCTCGGCAACAAACCGCTGCAGCCGCTCGGCGAGTTCCGCAGCCTGGCCGCCGCCCTGGCCCCCGCTCGCCGCGCCCGCGCCCGCGGCCGGCACCACGAAGGCCACCGGCTTGAGCAGCCCCTGCGGATCGGGCGCCGCGACGACCGCGCACTCCGCCACCGCCGGGTGCGCGAGCAGCGCCCCTTCGACCTCCTGGGGGGCGAGCCAGCGGCCCGCCACCTTCAGCAGCTCATCGCCCCCGCCCGCAGTAGGTGAAGTAGCCGTCGGCAATCGCGCCGCAACAGATCCCCGGTCACCACCCACTCGCCGCGAAAGACCTGGCGGGTCTTGTCGCGCTGCCGCCAGTACTGGGTGGCGCGCGCCCCGCCGCGCACCCACAGCGCCCCGACCTCGCCCGGCCCCACCTCGCGGCCCTGATCGTCGCACAGCTTGACCTCGAAGCCGGGCACCACCTGGCCGAGCGTGCCCGGCCGCACCGCCCCCGGCCGGTTGGAGATGAAGATGTGCCACATCTCGGCCGTGCCCAGCCCGTCCAGCAGCTCCACCCCCGAAGGTCTCGCGCCCAGCGGCGGTACAGCCCCGCTGGCAGCGCCTCGCCGGCCGAGGTGGCGAGCCCGCAGCGAGCCGAGGTCCCGCTCGCGTGCGGCGGGATCGCTCACCATGCGGTGGATCATGGTCGGCACGTTGATCAGGATCGTGGGCCGGTGGCGCCGGATCTTCTCGAACAGCACGGCCGGGCTCGGCCGCTCGGGGAACAGCACCGCGCACGCGCCCCGCCGAGAAGGGAAAGAACAGGTTGGAGCCGGTCGCATAGCCGAAGAAGAGCTTCGGCACCGAGATCGTCTTGTCCTCGGGCCGGTAGCCGATCACCAGGCGGGCATAGTGCTCGGCCTGGTAGGCGAACGAGGCGTGCGCCTGCACCACCGCCTTGGGCAGGCCAGTGGTGCCCCCCGGAGAACAGCCAGATCGCCGGGTCATCGGGGTGGGTCGGCTCGCTCGGCAGCTCCGCGGGCACGCCCGCGGCCTCGCGCTCGAACGAGGGCAGGCCTGCGGGCGCGGGGCCCGCCCGCCACCAGCACGGCGCGCAGCCGCGGCGCCGCAGCCGCCGCCGCAGCGAACCGCGGCGCCGCCTCCGGCCCGACCACCGCGGCCCGCGCACCGGTGTAGCTCAGCGTCGCCTCGAGCTGCGCGGCACCCCAGCTCGGGGTTGAGCATGACCGCCACCGCGCCGAGCTTGAGCGTGCCGAACAGCGCGCCGGCGAACTCCGGGCCGTCGGGCAGCGCGATGATCACCCGGTGTTCGGGCTCCACCCCGAGCCCGCGCAGCACGTGGCCGAAGCGTGCCGCCAGCGCCTGCACCTCGCGGTAGGTCAGCCGCTCGCCGCCGCACTCCAGCGCCACCCGCTCGCCGGCTCCCTCGCGCACCCCGCGCATCGAGGAACCGGTCCGCGATGTTGAGCACCTCGCGCTCGCGCACGATCCAGGACCTCGCCCGATTTGTGAGCCGCCGCGCCGCCATGCTACCATTGCGCCCCCGCGCGGGGCGAGCCGCGCCGGCGGCGGGGTGCGGCCGCCGGGCAGGCGGTGCGAGCGCGACGCGCGCGGCGGAGAGGCGGCATGCTCGCGGGCAGGGGAGCGGTGGTGACCGGCGCCGGGCGCGGCATCGGGGCTGCGATCGCCGAGCGGCTGGCGGCGGCCGGGGCGGCGGTGGTGCTGGCAGCGCGCAGCAGGGGCGAGCTGGAGGCGGTGGCGGAGCGCATCCGCGCCGCGGGCGGCACCGCCCATGTCGCCCCCTGCGACGTCGCCGACGAGGCGAGCGTCGAGGGGCTGCGCCGCCTTGCGCTCGCGCGCCTGGGCGCGGTCGACATCCTGGTCAACAACGCCGGCGTCGCAGGCTCGGCGCCGCTGCGCGCGCTGGAGCTCGCGGAGTGGAACCGCATGCTCGCGGTCAACGCCACCGGCACCTTCCTCTGCACGCGCGCGTTCCTGCCCGCGATGGCGGAACGCGGCTGGGGGCGGGTCATCGCCATCGCCTCGGTGGCGGCGCGCACGGGCGCGCCGTACATCGCCGCCTATGCCGCCTCCAAGCACGCGGTGCTGGGCCTGGTGCGCTGCGCGGCGCTGGAGGTGGCCCGCCAGGGGGTGACGGTGAACGCGGTCTGCCCGGGCTACGTCGACACCCCGATGACCGAGCAGAGCATCCAGCGCATCGTCGCGCGGACCGGCCGCAGCCGCGAGGAGGCGCTGGCGGCCATCCTCGCCACCACCCCGCAGCGCCGGCTGATCCGGCCGGAGGAGGTGGCGGGGCTGGTGCTCTGGCTGTGTAGCCCCGAGGCGGCGGGCGTCAACGGGCAGGCGCTGGTGCTGGACGGCGGGGGCGTGCAGGGGTGAGCCTGGAGCCGATCAATCCCGAGGAGCTCGGCCCGCCGGTCGGCTACAGCCACGGCATGCTGGCGCCGCCGGGGGTGCGGCTGCTGTTCGTGGCGGGCCAGGTGGGCTGGGACCGCGAACAGCGGCTGGTGGCGGCGGAGCTGGCGCCGCAGTTCGCGCAGGCGCTGCGCAACGTGGTCCAGGTGGTCGAACGGGCGGGCGGGCGGCCGGAGCACCTGGCGCGGCTGACCATCTACGTGACCGATCGCGCCGAGTACATCGCGGCCCGGCGCGAGATCGGGCGGCGCTACCGCGAGATCATGGGCCGGCACTACCCGGCGATGGCGCTGCTGGTGGTGCGCGGCCTGCTCGATCCGGCGGCCAAGGTCGAGATCGAGGCGACGGCGGCCATCCCGCTCGCGGGCCCGGCGCCGCCCGCTCCCGCCGCAGCGAGTTGAGGAGCAGAGCATGGCCATCGCGACCCGGAGCTTTCGCTACGAGCACGACCGCGAGCGGGCGCTCGCCACCATCACGCTGGAGCGGCCCGAGCGGCTGAATGCGCTGACGTTCGAGGTCTACGAGGAGCTGACGCGCACCTTCGAGGCGCTGGACCGCGAGGAGGGCGTGCGGGCGATCGTGCTGACCGGTGCCGGCCGCGCGTTCTGCTCGGGCGGCGACGTCGAGGAGATCATCGGCCGGCTGCTCGATCGCAGCTACGAAGAGCTGCTCGCCTTCACGCGCCTGACCTGCGCGCTGGTGCTCGCCATCCGGCGCTGCCGCCGCCCGGTGGTGGCGGCGCTCAACGGCACCGTCGCCGGGGCGGGGGCGGTCATCGCCGCCGCCTGCGACTTCCGCATCGCCGCCGAGGACGCGCGCATCGCGTTTCTGTTCACGCGCGTGGGGCTGAGCGGCGCCGACATGGGGGCGTGCTGGCTCTTGCCGCGGCTGGTGGGGCTGGGGCATGCGACCGAGCTGCTCATGACCGGGGAGTTCATCGACGCCCAGCGGGCGTACCAGATCGGGCTCTACCACCGCGTGGTGCCCAAGGAGCAGACGCTCGCCCAGGCGCGCGCGTGGGCGGAGCGGCTCGCCGCCGGGCCCTCGTTCGCGCTCGCGATCACCAAGGAGATGCTCGACCGCGAGGCGGCGATGGACCTGGCGAGCGCGCTCGAGGCCGAGGCGCAGATCCAGGCCGCCTGCATGCTGGATGCCAACTTCCGCGAGGCCTACGAGGCCTTCCGCGCCCGCCGCCAGCCGGTGTTCCGCTAGCGCGTGCCCGCAACCCGGTGGGCGGAGCACCCGCATCCCGCCGCCGGGCGCCCGAGCAGGGTGGCAAAACCCTCGCGCCAGCTCGGGTGGCGCGGCGCCCAGCCCAGCGCCGCGCGCGCCCGCGCATTGCTGGCGCCGCGCTGCTCGCAACACAGATAGATGGCGTACGGCCCCCCTGCCAGCCGGCCCAGCCAGCGCGGCAACCGCCGCGGCGGCGGCGCGCCGAGCAGTTCGGCGTAGTGGGGCAGCCAGCTCCGCATCGGGGCGGGATCGTCGTCGACCACGTTGTAGATCCCCGGCGCGGCGCGCTCCAGCGCCTGCACCGTGGCGGCCGCCGCGTCTTCCAGCTGGATGAAGGAGAACACCCCCTCGCCCCCGCCGATCAACGGTACTCGGCGCCGCCGCACGTCCGCGGCGAAGCTGCCGTCCGGCGCGTAGATCGTTCCCGGACCGTAGAACAGCCCGTAGCGCAGCACGATCCCCGTCAGCCCGGGGCTCCCCGTGGCGAGCCGCTCCAGTTCGTCCACCGCTGCGATCACCGGCCGGAAGGCCCGCGGTGCCTGCAGGTACAGCGGTTCCTGCTCGGTGTGGGGTCCGCCGCGCCGCGGCGCGTAGGCAAACGCCACGCTCTGCACGAGCAGCCGCCGCGCGCCGGCCGCCCGCGCCGCCTGCAGCAGGTTGCGCGTGCCCTCCGTCCGCAGCCGGTTCGTCGCGGCCAGCTGGGCTGCCACCCGCCGCGGATGCACGCGCGACGGGATCGCGGTGAGCTGGTGGACCACGGCCTCGGGCCGCGCCTCGCGCAGAGCGCGTGCCAGCGCCGGCAGCTCGAACGCGTCGCACACGACCGGCTGCGCGCCCATCTCCGCGAGCTGCGCCGCCGCCCGGGGCGAGCGCGTCATCGCCACCACCTGGTGGCCCGCCATGAGCAGCCGCGCGACGAGCGGCCGGCCGATCGCCCCGCTCGCCCCCGCCACGAATACGCGCACCGGACTGCTCCTCCGCGCCGCGCGATCGCCGCCTGCCTGCCCGCAGGACGCCGCGCCCCGTTATACTCGATGCGCGAGGCGGAGCGTGCCCGCCCCGGCGGAGGTCGGACCATGCCCGGGATCGAGACCGTGCGGGCGTTGCTCGAGGAGCGGCATCTCGGGCTGGCCGCCGAGCTCGAGGCGTTCGCGCGCGAGCGGCTCGCGCCGCTGCCCGCGCCCGAGAGCGATGCCGCCGCACGCGCGCAGGCGCGCGAGCTGCTCCGCCTGCTCGGCGAGGCGGGCTGGCTGCGGCATGCCTTCCCGGCTGACCTCGGCGGCAGTGCGCACGGCCCGGATCTCCGCGCGTGCGCGCTGGTGCGCGAGGCGCTGGCCGCGGCCTCGCCGCTCGCCGACGCGGTGGCGGCGCTGCAGTTTCTCGGCGGCACGCCCATCCTGCTCGCCGGCACGCCGGAGCTCCGGCAGCGCTGGCTGCCCGCGATCGCCGCCGGCCGCGCCATGGCCGCCTTCGCCATGACCGAGCCCGAGGCGGGCTCGGACGTCGCGGCGCTGCGCACCACCGCCCGGCGCGACGGCGCGCACTATGTGCTCCAGGGCCACAAGACCCTGATCTCGAACGCGGGGCTGGCCGATGTGTACGTGGTGTTCGCCAGCACCGATCCCGCTGCGCGCCACCGCGGGTTGAGCGCGTTCGTGGTGCCGGCGGACACCCCGGGCCTTGTCTTCGCCGGCGCCCAGCAGCCCAGCGCCCCGCACCCGCTCGGCGAGCTGCGCCTGCAGGACTGCCGGGTGCCGGCCGCCGCGCGCCTGGGCCAGGAGGGGGAAGGCTTCCGGCTCGGCATGCACACGCTCGATCGGCTGCGCCCCACTGTCGCCGCCGCCGCCTGTGGCATGGCGGCGCGTGCGCTGGCCGAGGCGCAGGCGCACGCGCTCGCGCGCACCCAGTTCGGCAAGCCGCTCGCCGAGCAGCCCGTGGTGCGCCACCGGCTCGCCGGCATGGCGATCGAGCTCGAGGCGGCGCGCCTGCTCACCTACCGCGCGGCGTGGGAGGCCGACCGCGGGCGCGAGGAGCAGCTGCCGCTCGCCGCCGCGATGGCGAAGGCGTTCGCCACCGAGGCCGCGCAGCGCATCGTCGACGGGGCGGTGCAGGTGCTGGGCGGGCGGGGGGTGCTGGTGGGCGAGCCAGTGGAACGGCTGTATCGCGCCGTCCGCGCGCTGCGCATCTACGAGGGCACGACCGAGATCCAGCACCTGATCATCGCGGGCCGGCTGCTCGGCCGCCCCGGCGCGCGCCCGCAGCCGGACCGGGCGAGGGATGCCTAGCATGTGGCGGCCGCCCGAACGGATCAAGCACGAGCGGCCACCGCCCGGCTGGCCCACCCGCGAGCAGGCGGCGCGCTCGCGGTTGTTCTCGCCGATCGCGATCGGGCCGGTGCGGCTCGCCAGCCGCACCTGGGTGCCGGCGATGGTGCCGTGGCGGGCGACCGAAGAGGGGTTCGTGACCGAGGAGGTGCTCGCCTGGTACGAGCGGTTCGCGCGCGGCCGGCCCGGGGCGCTGGTGGTCGAGGCGACCGGGGTGCGCGACATCCCGAGCGGGCCGCTGCTGCGCATCGGGGACGATCGATTCCTGCCCGGCTTGCGCGAGCTGGTCGCCACCGTGCGGCGGGCCAGCGGCGGGCAGACGCGGCTGTTCATCCAGATCATCGACTTCCTGGCGATCAAGCGGCGCCCCACCCCCGAGAAGTACTTCCGCCGCTACCTGCGGATCACCGACCGGCACCGGGCGCTGCTCGGCCTGCCGCCCCAGACGCCCGAGGAGCAGGTGCGCGAGGCGCTGCTGCAGGCGGATGACCAGACGCACGAGCGCGTGCTCACCCCGCGCGAGCTGGAGGCGCTGCGCTGGGGCTACCGCGAGCGGGTGACCGACCTGGAGCTGCCGCACATCCGCGCGCTGCCGCGCGTGCTGCCCGGGATCTTCGCGGCGGCGGCGCGGCGCGCCGAGCAGGCGGGCTTCGACGGGGTGGAGCTCCACTATGCGCACGCCTACACCATGGCCTCGTTCCTCTCGGCGCGCAACACGCGGCCGGATGGGTACGGCGGGCCGCGCGAGCACCGGGTCCGCCTGCCGCTGGAGGTCTACCAGGCGGTGCGCGCCGCGGTGAGCGAGCGGTTCGCCGTCGGCTGCCGGTATCTGACCGAGGAGACGATCGAGGGCGGTAGCGGCCTGGAGGACGCGATCTACTTCGGGCGCCGCTTCGCCGAGGCGGGGATGGATTATCTGTCGCTGTCGCGCGGCGGCAAGTTCGAGGACGCCGCGCAGCCCAAGATCGGCTGGGCGGCCTATCCGTATACCGGTCCCAGCGGCTACGAGTGCATGCCGACCGTGCACTCGGATGGGCGCGGGCCGTTCGGGCGCAACGTGCCGCCCGCGGCCCAGGTGCGGGCGGCGATCCGCCAGGCGGGGTGGTCGACCCCGATCGTGGTCAGCGGCGGCAATCTGCAGCTTCGAGCAGGCCGAGGGCATCCTCGCGCGCGGAGAGGCGGACGTGATCGCCGCCGCGCGCCAGTCGCTCGCCGATCCGGACTGGTTCCTCAAGATGCGGCTCGGGCTCGGCGAACAGGTGCGCCGCTGCAAGTACACCAACTACTGCGAGGCGCTGGACCAGAAACACCAGCAGGTGACCTGCCAGCTCTGGGACCGCGAGGGGCTCGAGGAGCCGGGCGTGCGGCTGAGTGCGGACGGCAAGCGGCGGCTCCTCGCCCCGCCCTGGCAGCCGCCGGACTGGGCGCGCGCGGAGCTGGAGGCGGGGGACACAGGGCCCGGCTGAGGGCGGCGCGCGGCCGCAGCGCGCCTGCGCGCCCGCGGGCGCGCCCCTGCTACAGTACCCGCATGGACCGGCTCGAATTCGTGCTCCGCTACCACGAGCGGACCAAGCACCACCCGCACCGCTTCGCGCGCTCGCTCGGCTGGCTGGACTGGGACAGCCAGCCCAGCCCCTACCGGCGCTACGAGGGCGCGGCGCAGCTGCCGCTCGATGTGTGCGAGCCCGCCGGCCCGGCGGCCGAACAGCCGACCCTGGCGCAGATCGGCCAGCCGGGGGCGGCGGCCCCCCGCCCGCTCGATCGCCGCGCGGTCTCGCAGCTGCTCCGCGATGCGCTCGGGCTGAGCGCCTGGAAGCAGTCCGGCCGCTCCCGCTGGGCGCTGCGCGCCAATCCCTCCAGCGGCAACCTGCACCCGACCGAGGGCTACCTGCTCGCGGGGCCGGTGCCGGGGCTGGCCGCCCGGCCCGCGGTCTACCACTATGCGCCCTACGAGCACGCGCTCGAGCTGCGCCTGGAGCTGGAGCCGGCCGATTGGGCGGCGCTGACCGCGGGCTTGCCCCGGCCGTGCCTGTTGCTCGGGCTGAGCACCATCCCCTGGCGCGAGTCCTGGAAATACGGCGAGCGCGCCTTCCGCTACTGCGAACTCGACCTGGGCCATGCCCTCGGCAGCGTCGCGTTCGCGGCGGCGGCGCTGGGCTGGCGGGCGCGGCTGCTGGAGCCGGCGGCCGAGGCGGCGCTGGCGGAGCTCTTCGGCACCTTCGCGCAGAGCGGTCCGGAGGCCGAACAGGCGCGCGCGCTGGTGGTGGTGTACCCCGCGGACCGGGCGCTGGCGCCGGCTGCCGAGCAGCGGTTCGCGGTCCCCGAGCCGCTGCGCGCGCGCCTGCGCGCCGCCCGCTGGCACGGCCGGCCCAACACCCTGAGCCCGTGGCATCACGACTGGCCGGTGATCGAGCAGGTCGCGGCCGCCACCGCCCGCGACGAGCCGCCGCCGCGGGCCTGGTGGCAGGAACAGCCGGCCGGGGGCGGCGCCGCGGCCGCGGCGGGGGCGGCGGCCGCGGGCGCGATCGCCGGCGGCGAGCCCGCCGGCAGCGAGGAGTGGTTCGCGGTTCCGCTGCGCCGGCTGATCCAGCAGCGGCGGAGCTGCCTGGAGCTGGATGGCCGGACGGGCCTGAAGCGGGAGCCGTTCTATCTGCTGCTCGGGCGCCTGCTCCGCCGGCCCCACTGCCCGCCGCTGGACCTCCTGCCCTGGCCGCCGCAGGTGGATCTCGTGCTGTTCGTGCACCGGGTGGCGGAGCTGCCGCGGGGGCTGTACGCGCTGGTGCGCGAGCCAGCGCGCGCAGAGCTCTGGCGCGCCGCGCTGCGGCCGGACTTCCGCTGGGAGCGGCCGGAGGGCTGTCCCGACAAGCTCCCGCTGTTTTTGCTGGCGCGAGCGGACGTGCGCGCGGCGGCGCGGCAGGCGAGCTGCGAGCAGTGGATCGCCTCCGAGGGCGCGTTCGCGCTCGCCATGCTGGCCCCCTTGCGACAGGCGCTGCAGGCGTTCGGGCCGTGGTTCTACCGGCGGTTGCACTGGGAGGCGGGGCTGGTGGGGCAGGTGTTGTATCTGGGTGCCGAGGCGCTGGGGCTGAGGGGTACCGGCATGGGCTGCTTCTTCGACGAGGTGACCCACCGGTTGCTCGGCATCCGCCAGGCGCAGCTGCAGGACCTCTACCACTTCACGATGGGCGGGGCGCTCGAGGACCCGCGGCTGCAGACCCACCCGCCGTACGCGCATCTGGAGCGCCGCTGAGCGGCCGGGGCCGCCTCACAGCCCCAGTTCCGGTTTGGCGAGGAAGACCTCCGGCGCGAAGCGCCGGCCGGTGCGCGGATGGCGCACCGTCCGCTTGAGCACGAAGTCGAACAGCAGCGGATTGTAGCGGTAGATCTCGTTGAGCTGCTCGCGCTCCTCGGCCGTGATGAAGCCCAGGCGCTGGAGCTGGCGCGTGCGGACCAGGAAGTTGATCGCCGGCAGCGGGTAGTCGCTGCCGTTGAGCAGCCGCGGGTGCAGATCGGTCCGCTCCAGCAAGGTCGCCAGGACCTGCGGCGCGCGGTTGTACTGGGTGACCGCCGAGATCTCGCCGAACAGCCGGCCCCGCCACCGCTCCTCATCCATGAGGCGCAGGAACAGCTCGAACGCCGGGCGCAGCTCGCGCCGCGGGCTGTCCAGGTCGGGATAGCGGCCCAGGCTCGCGCAGTGCGCGACCACGACCCGCACCCCGCGCTCGAGCGGCCGGCGCAAGAGCAGCGGGTTGCCCAGCGCCTGGCCCTGCTCGGACTCGACCGCCTTCTCCTCGCCGGCGTGGGTGAGCAGCGTCAGGTCGAGCTCGTGCATCGTGTCGTAGAACGGATCGAGCCGCGGATCGGCGGGATCGATCCCCATCGCGTTGGGCAGCCACTTGACGATGCGCCCGCCGCGCGCGGCCCACCGCTCCAGCTCCGCCAGCGCGCCGGGGCGGAAGGGGTGCACGGACATGGCGGGGATGAGCACCTCGGGGTAGCGCGCGGCGAGTGCGAACACGTACTCGTTCGGCACGTACAAGCGCGTGCGCTCCAGATCCTCGGTGCCGTCCGCACGGAAGACCTTGTCGAAGGCGAGCAGCACGTAACGGCCAGGCGCAGGCTGGTGGCGGATCAGCGCGAGCAGCCGCTCCACGTACTGCTCGTCGGCGCGCTCCAGATCCCGGATGCCCGCGGCGCTCAGGTAGACCAGGAACTGCACGTGCTGGATCGGATGCGCCCAGCTGCGCATCTCGGGGTTGACCCAGGCGCCGCTGCCGCCGGTGCCGAGCCCCACCGCGTGCACGTGCAGATCGACGAGCCGCTCCCGGTCGATCCCCTCCCAGGCGGCGCGCAGCAGCGCGCGCGCGGGCTCGCTCAGCGCGCCCTCGATCGCCGCGGGATCTCCGGCGAACGCCCCGCCAACCCGGTCGATCAGCCAGCGGTGCGCCAGCACCACCGCCCCCGAGAGCACCAGCCCTGCCACGAGGAACGCTCGCCCGAGCCGGCGGATCCAGCTGCGCCGCTGCGCCATGCTCCCGCCTGCTCGCCCCGCTCCGCCGCGCCCACCCGGCAGCGCAAACGCAGCGCCCAACGCAGTGAAGGGCAAGGACGGTGCGGCCGGAACCGCCCTCTCCCCCTCTCCCCTCCGGGGAGAGGGCCGGGGTGAGGGGGCAGTGCGAACTGCGAGCCCTTTTCTCGGACCCCCTCACCCTCACCCTCTCCCCCGCAAGCGGGGGAGAGGGAACCGGAAGCGCCCCTCTGCTCCCTCTCCCCGGCGGGGAGAGGGCCGGGGTGAGGGGGCAATGCGAACCGCGAGCCCTCTTCTCGGACCCCCTCACCCTCACCCTCTCCCCCGCAAGCGGGAAAGAGGGGACCGCAAGCGCTCCTCTCCTCCCTCTCCCCTCCGGGGAGAGCGCCGCGGTGAGGCGCCCTTTCTCCCTCTCCCCTCCGGGAGAGGGCCGGGGTGAGGGGGCAGTGCGAACCGCGACCCCTCTTCTCGGCCCCCCTCACCCTCACCCTCTCCCCCGCAAGCGGGGGAGAGGGGACCGCAAGCGCTCCTCTCCTCCCTCTCCCCTCCGGGGAGAGGGCCGGGGTGAGGGAACCGGAAGCGCCCCTCTGCTCCCTCTCCCCTCCGGGGAGAGGGTTGGGGTGAGGGGGCAGTGCGAACCACGCTCTCCTCCTCGACCCTCTCCCCCGGGCGTGCGCCGTTCAAAACGCGTCCACGTCCCGGCATCCCCGCACCGCCGCACCGCCGCCGCCGGCACTTGCGCCCCCTGGTACAATGCTCCGCTCATGCCAGCGGATGCCGTATGAGGAGACCGGGCGCATGCTGTACGGAAACGCCTTCGTCCCCCGCTGTACCTCCCTCGCTGTCCGGCCGCCTGCCTCGGGGTCGCCCGCACGCCGCCGCACGGCCGGCACCGCCGCGCTGCGCCGGCTCTTGCTCGCCGGCCTCGCGCTGTGCGGCGCCGGGGCGCTCGCCGCGTGCGGTGGCGGCGGAGGCGGCGGCGGAGGCGGCGGCAGCGTGCGCCCGGGCCAGGCCGCGAGCCAGGTGAGCGAGGAGCACTGGCGCACCGCGCTGGCGGCGCTGGGGCAGAACTACACCCCGCAGCAACCGGCCTTCGATGACGCGGCGCTCCGCCAGTGGAACGTGCTGCTCGCGCGCGCCTGGTACGGCGATGCGTTCTTCATCCAGGACGCGCTGGTGCAGCTGTTGCAGCAGGAACTCAACGACCTGGTGGCGCGCAACGCCGCGCTGCGGGCGGTGCGCGGGGTCACGGTGGACATCGGCGCCGCGCCCGGCTTCAGCAGCACTCGCCCGGACGAGGTGCGGGTGCTCTTGCCCAACCCGCCCTCGACCTGGCGGGTGGCGTTCGTGCTCGAGGTCGGCACCCAGGTGCAGACCAGCGTGCTCGGAGTGCCGATCACCACCACCATCCTCGGCGACCTCGCGGTGGCGGTCGAGGACATCCGGATCGTGATCCCCGCGCGCTTCGACACCTCGAATCCGCAGCTGCCCTACCCGGCGCAGGCAGGCCGGCCGCTGGTCGACATGCGGCTCGTGCTCAGCTCCAGCACGCCGCTGCTCAACCAGCTCACCGCCACCCTGACCAGCGTGCTCGACCCGGTCGTGCGCACCGCGCTGGTGCTGGGGGCGCTGTACGTGCACCAGCAGTTCGGCGGCGCGCTCGCCAGCGGGCCGAGCCCGCCCTGGGGCACGGGTGGGCCCGGGTTGCAGCCGGTGGCGCAGCCGCCGGATCTGGGGCGCCTGGCCGAGCAGGTCTCCGATGACATCGTCGCGCACCACACCCCGTTCGGGACCGTGTTCGAGACCCGGTTCGACCAGCCGGGCTACGGCAACGGTACGCCGGTGCGCTACCACGGCCAGGGCGATTCCACGATCTGGACCGGCCACTACCTGATGGCGGAGGCGCTGCGCTGGGAGCTCACCCGGGATCCGCGCGCGCTCGCGGCCGCCGAGAAGGTGGTCGGGGGCCTGGAGAACTGCCTCGATGCCTCGCCGGTCGACGGCAGGCTGAGCCGCTGCGCGATCCCGGCCAGCTCGCCCCATGTCAACGAGATCCTGGGCGGGCTCGATTTCGCCTGGGGCACGATCCAGGGGGTGCCGTACGGCACGCTCAACGACGTCTCGCGCGACCAGTACGTCGGCGTCTTCATGGGCTTCGTGCAGACCTTCCTGCGCGTGCCGCCGCTGCGCGAGCGCGCGCGGCGCGCCATCACGCGCATGGTGAGCTACCTGGACGGGCACGACTGGATCGCCTACCGCACCGACGGCGTCACCCCCGCCCGCGGCCGCTACGCCTTCACCCCACCCATGATGTGGGCGGCGCTCAAGGCGGCCTACCTGGTGGATCCGCAGCGCTGGGCGGCGCTGCACGCCGCGCACGCCGACATGGCGCGGATCTTCTGGTTCAACGCCTGGGGCAGCTCCCAGGAGGTGATGTCGAGCTACTACAAGTTCAACCTCGGGCACGACGCGATCACGATCCTGACCGCGGTCGAGACCGATCCGGCGCTCTACCGGGAGTACATCAAGGAGCTGGAGGTACTGCGCGGCACGATCGGCCACCACATGAACGCATGGTTCGACGCCGTCTACGCCGTCGCGGTGCCGGCGATGGCGCCGCTGTGGGGCCCGGCGGTCAAGGGGGAGCTGGAGCGGTTCGCGCTGCGCGACCGGAGGACACACCCGGTGGATCTGCGCAACGACCCGAGCATCGCCAAGACCACCTACACCATCTCGGTGGTCGGTGCCGGCAGCCCGCAGCAGGTGCAGAACGGATCGCAGACGGTGCTGGTGGCGGTGCACCCGATCCCGATCGACAAGCGCCCCTACAGCGACTTCCTCTGGCAGCGCAACCCGTTCCAGCTCACGGGCGGGGGCGATCCGCACCTGCAGATGCCGGGGGTCGACCTGGTGCAGCCCTACTGGGTCGCCCGCTCGTACGGCCTGTTCCGCTGAGCGGTCCGGGTTGCCGGCCTGCCGCTGGCTGGCGGAGCGCGCGCGGCCCGTGGGTGAGATCCGCGCCGGCACCTGCGGCTTCTGCATGGCGCAGCGCGCCTACTACGAGCGGTTCGGGGTCGTGGAGCTGCAGCGCACCTTCTACCAGCCGCCGCGGCCGGCCACCGCGGCGCGCTGGCGCCGCCAGGCACCGCCGGGCTTCGAGTTCACGCTCAAGGCCTTCCAGGCCATCACCCACCCGCCCAGCAGTCCCACCTATCGCCGGAGCGGGCTCGGGGCGGCGGAGCGCGCGCAGTGCGGCGGCTTCCGCGACACGGCCATGGTGCGTGCCGCCTGGACGCGGACGCTCGAGATCGTGCGGCTGCTCCGAGCGCCGGTGGTGGTCTTTCAGTGCCCGGCCAGCTTCACCCCGAGCGAGGAGCACCTCGCCGCCCTGCGGCGCTTCTTCCGGTGGGCGGAGCGGGGCGAGGCGGTGTTCGGCTGGGAGCCGCGCGGGGACTGGCCGCCAGGGCTCGTGCGCGAGCTGTGCCGCGAGCTGGAGCTGGTGCACGTGGTCGATCCGTTCGTGTGCGAGCCCGTCTGGGGCACGCCGCGCTACTACCGGCTCCACGGCATCGGCGGTTACCGCCACCGCTATTCCGACGAGGAGCTCGGGCGGCTGCGGGCGGCGTGCAGAGGTGGGCTCACCTACTGCATGTTCAACAACGTCTCGATGCGCGACGATGCGCTGCGGTTCCTGGCGCTGCTCGGCGGGGCGCGGGCGGCGGAGCAGCAGCGGTGAGCGGGACGGCAGAGCTGCGGCCCGGCAGCGACGGGCTGGTGCGCTGCGCCTGGTGCGTGGGCGATCCGCTCTACGAGGCGTACCACGACCGGGAGTGGGGCTGGCCGGTGGCCGACGAGGTGCGCCTGTTCGAGAAGATCTGCCTGGAGGGCTTCCAGAGTGGGCTCAGCTGGCTTCTGATCCTGCGCAAGCGCGAGGCGTTCCGCCGCGCCTTCGCCGGCTTCGTGCCCGAAGCGGTGGCGCGTTTCGATGCGCGGCGGCTCGGGCGGCTGGCGCGCGACCCGGGCATCGTGCGCCACCCGGGCAAGATCGCCGCGGTGGTGAACAACGCGCGGCGCGCGCTGGCGCTCGCGCGGGAGTGCGGCTCGCTGGCGGCCTTCTTGTGGAGCTTCGCCCCGCCGCCCGGACGCCCGGCGCCGCGCGCCCCACTGCCCGCGCGCAGCCCCGAGTCGGAGGCGCTGGCGCGCGCGCTCAAGCGGCGCGGCTGGCGCTACGTGGGGCCGACCACCATGTACGCCCTCATGCAGGCCGCCGGCATGGTCAACGACCACTTCGCCGGCTGCAGCGTGCGCGCGCAAATCCAGGCCGCGCGCGCCGCGTTCACGCCCCCGCGCTGAAAGCCGCCCGCGCGCGGCCGGCCGGCAGCGGCACCCGTGGTTGCGCCCCCGCGCGGCCGGCCGGCTTGTCGGCCCCGGCGGCCCGCGCTAGCATCCCCTCGGCGGCCGCAAGCGGCCGCAGGCCCGTGCGGCCGGTCCCAGGTTGGAGAACCGCCAGCATGTCCCGGATGCGGATCTACGTCGGCAACCTTCCCTACAACGCCAGCGAAGACGAGGTGCGCCAGCTGTTCGCGCACCACGGCACGGTACACTCCGTGCGCATGATCACCGATCGCGAGACCGGCCGCCCGCGCGGCTTCGCCTTCGTCGAGATGGACGCGGGCGCTGCCACCGACGCCATCCAGGCGCTGGACGGCGAGCAGTTCAACGGCCGCACCCTGCGCGTCAACCAGGCGAAGGAGCGCGAGCGAAGCGGCGGCGGGGGGGGGCCGCGGGCAGGCGGCGGGCCGGGGCGGGGCCGGCGGCGAGCGCGGTGGACCGCGGGGCGGCGGCAGCCGCGGCCCGCGCGCGGGCGAGCGGCGCGGCGGGCCGCGCCGCGGGGGGGAGGAGGCCGGCGAGGGCGGCGGCCGCCGGCCCGAGCCCGGGCCGCGTTACTGAGCGGGCCGAGACACCGCGGAGAACCGGTTCGAGGCGCCGGCGCGGAGCGCCCCCCGCACCCCGGCCTCTCCCCCGCGAGCGGGGGAGAGGAAGTCCAGGGCCCGAGCGGCGGCGCTTCTCCTCTGCCTCTCCCCGTCGGGCAGAGGGCCGGGGGACGGGGGCAGGGCGAACCCCATCCGCCCCTGCGGGTGCGCGACCATGTATACTCGTTGCGCTCCGGGCCCCGAGCGCAACCGCCGGCGGACGGCGCCCCTGGCCCGCGCGCCCCGCCGGCCGAGGGAGGAACCATGCCGTCACGCAAGGTGCGCGTCGCCTGCATCCAGTACCAGCTCCGCGCCATCGATGCCTTCAAGTGGTTCGCCGACCAGGTCGAGTTCTTCGTCGAGTCGGCCGCCGACTACGGCGCCAAGTTCGTGCTGCTGCCGGAGCTGTTCACCACCCAGCTCATGAGCTTTCTTCCCGAGCGCGAGCCGGCAGCGGCGATCCGCCACCTGGCGGAGTACACCCCCCAGATCCAGGAGCTGTTGGGCGGACTCGCCGCGCGCCATGGCATCTACCTCGTCGGCGGCAGCCACCCGGTGCTGGAGGACGGGCGGCTGTACAACGCGAGCTTCCTGTTTTGCCCGGACGGCTCCTGGCGGCGGCAGGACAAGATCCACCTGACCCCGGACGAGCGCGAGTACTGGCGCATGCACCCCGGACAGGGTCTGTACGTGTTCCGCACCCGGTACGGCTGCGTGGCGATCACGATCTGCTACGACGTCGAGTTTCCGGAACTGGTGCGCCGGCTGTGCGAGGAAGGGGCGGAGCTGATCTTCGTGCCGTACTGCACCAGTGAGCGGCAGGGCTTCTTGCGGGTGCGCTACTGCTCGCACGCGCGCGCCATCGAGAACCAGGTCTTCGTCGCCACCGCCGGCACGGTCGGCAACCTGCCGCGGGTGCGCTACATGGCCGCCAACTACGGCAGCGCCGCCATCCTGACGCCATCGGACTTCCCCTTCGCCCGCGACGGCATCGCCGCCGAGGGCACGATCAACCAGGAGATGGTCATCGTCGCCGACGTGGATTTGGCGCTGCTGGAGGCCTCGCGCGCCGACGGCGAGACGGTGCGCCCCTTCGTCGACCGCCGGCCGGAGTTCTATCGCAACGCGGTGCGCCAGATCGAGGCCTGAGCGGGCGGCGCCGGCGAGCGGCCGGCCCGCCTGCCGGCGCGCCACCACCAGCCACGGCACCAGGAGAGGGGGACCGTGTTCGACTTCCTGCACATCTTCGCCACGCCCGAGGCGTGGGTGAGCCTGCTCACGCTGACGGCGCTGGAGATCGTCCTCGGCATCGACAACATCGTGTTCATCGCCATCCTGACCGGCAAGCTGCCGCCGGCCGAGCAGGCACGGGCGCGGCGGCTCGGACTGGCCGGGGCGATGGTGTCGCGGATCCTGCTCCTGCTGGCGATCGGCTGGATCATGCAGCTGAGCGAGCCCTTCGCCACGGTGCTGGGTGTGGAGCTGTCGGGCAAGAGCCTGATCCTGCTCGGCGGCGGGCTGTTTCTGATCGCCAAGGCGACGCACGAGATCTTCGAGAAGCTGGAGGCCAAGCCCGTGCCTGCGACCGCCCCCGCGAAGGCGGCCTCGGCGGTGCGCTGGGCGATCGTGCAGATCATGCTCATCGACGTCGTGTTCTCGCTCGACTCGGTGATCACCGCGGTCGGGGTGGCCAAGGAGATCGTGGTGATGGCGGCGGCGGTCATCATCGCGGTGCTCGTCATGATGGCGTTCGCCGGCCCGATCAGCGCGTTCGTGCACCGCCACCCCAGCATGAAGGTGCTGGCGCTGAGCTTTCTGGTGCTGATCGGGGTGCTGCTGGTGGCGGAGGGCTTCGGACAGCACATCAACAAGGGCTACATCTACTTCGCCATGGTGTACGCCCTCGCGGTGGAGCTGATCAACCTCCGGCTGCGCAAGGTGGAACGCCGCCCGGTGGCGCTCAACCCGGGCTACGAGGAGGTTCCCGGCCCGAGCGGCGCCCCGGCGTGAACCGGGGCTGCGGCCGGGGAGCGGAACAGGCAGGGGCGGCGCGAGCGGACCTGCCCCCCGCGCTCGTGCGCCCCGGCGACTCGTCACCGATCGGCGGCCCTTCCGAGAAGCCGAACTCCCTCACCGCAATGCCTCGTGCTCGGTCGCGGCGCGAGGCTGCCGGTCTCGGCGCGCGCCGGGGCCTGGGCGCAGCGCCGGGACACTTGCCTGAGGCGGAACTCTTGGATATGGTGATCACCCCCATTGGCCGTGGAGGCACCGCCAGGGACATGACGCGGGATCTCTGCATCGACCGGCTGGTGCGGCGCGCCGCCACCCAGCCGGCCGGGACCGCCTATCTCGTCAAGCGGGCAGGCGGCTGGCAGCCCCATTCATGGGGCGAATACATGAACGCCGTGCGCGAGTTCGGCGCCGGGCTGATCGCGCTGGGGCACCGGCCCCGCCAGGTGGTGGCGATGCTCGGCTTCAACCGGCCGGAGTGGGTCATCGGCTGCGTGGCCGCGCAGTGCATCGACGGGGTCGGCACCGGGATCTACACGACCTGCTCGCCCGAGGAAGTGCACTACGTGCTGGAGCACTGCGAGGCGTTCGCGATCGTGCTCGAGAACGGCGAGCGCTGGCGCACACAGCTCGCGCCGGTGATCGAGCGGCTGCCCAAGCTCGAACGCGTCGTGCTCATGGAGCCGGACGAGACGGTGCGCGACGAGCGGGTGATGAGCTTTGCCGAGGTATGCGAGCGGGGCCGTACGGCCGGCTTCGAGGAGTTCGAGACGCGCTTCGCGGCGGTCCAGCCCGAAGCTCTCGCGACCCTGATCTACACCTCCGGCACCACCGGTCCCCCCAAGGGGGTCATGCTCTCCCATCGCAACATCGCCTGGACGGTCCAGGCCGCCACCGAGCTGATGGCGGTCGGCCCCGAGGACGCCCTCGTCTCTTACCTTCCCCTCGCCCACATCGCCGAGCAGATGTTCACCATCTACGGTCCCATGGCCACCGGCGCCCAGATCTACTATGCCGAATCGCTGGAGAAGCTCGCGGACAACCTGCGCGAGGTGCAGCCGACGACGTTTTTCGGCGTGCCCCGCATCTACGAGAAGATGCACGCCGGACTGCAGGCGCGCCTGGAACGGCTCGGCGGCCTCAAGGCGCAGCTGCTCGCCTGGGCGCGCCGGGTCGCCTTTCGGGTCTGGGAACTGCGGCATCGCACGCTGCCGCTCGGCCCGTGGCTGGAGCTGCAATACCTGGTCGCACGGCGGCTGGTGCTCGACCGCATCAAGGAGCAGCTCGGCTTCGGCCGGGCGCGGATGTGCGTGACCGGCGCCGCTCCCATCCCGCGCTCGCTGATCGAGTTCTTCATGTCCATCGACGTGCCGATCTACGAGGTCTATGGGCAGTCCGAGGACAGCGGGCCCACCAGCTTCAACCGCCCCGGCGCGGTCAAGCTCGGCACCGTGGGCCAGCCGATCCCGGGGGTGGAGGTCCGCATCGCCGAGGACGGCGAGATCCTGGTGCGCGGGCCCAACGTCTTCATGGGCTACTACAAGGACGAGGCGGCCACGGCCGAAACCTTGCGGGAAGGTTGGCTCCACTCGGGCGATATCGGCGAGCTGGATGCCGAGGGCTACCTGCGGATCACCGACCGCAAAAAGGACATCATCATCACCTCCGGCGGCAAGAACATCTCTCCGCAGCTCATCGAGAACATGCTCAAGCAGCAGCCGTTGATCAGCCAGGCAGTCGTCATCGGGGACCGGCGCAACTACCTGGTGGCGCTGCTCGCACTCGATCCGCAGGCGCTCGCTGCCTGGGCGGCCGAGCACGGACTCGGCGCGCTCGAGCCGGCCGCCTTGCGCCAGCACCAGGCGGTGCGGGCCGCGGTCCAGCAGGCCGTCGACGAGGTGAACCGGCGGCTGGCCAAGGTGGAACAGATCAAGCGGTTCGCCATTCTCGAGCGCGAGCTCAGCATCGAGGGGGGCGAACTGACGCCGACCATGAAGGTCAAGCGCCGGGTGGTCGAGCGAAACTACGCGGAGCTGATCGAGTCGCTGTACCAGCAGGCGCCGGCCGCCGCGGTGGCCAGCGCCCCGACGCCCGAGAACGCCTCGCGCCCCGAGCGCTGAACCAGGAGCCAAGCCCGGCGGGGACACCGCGGGAGGCGCCGCCGGTCGCTTTCGGATCCGCATCCATCCGAGCGGGCCCGAAGAGGAGGCAACCGGCGGCGGGGCACCCCTCAGCGGGGCGCCCCGCCGCCGCGGCCGCGCTCGCCGGCGGAGGTGATGAGCGCCACCAGGAGCACCAGCAGGCCGAGCACCCCCAACGCGGCCAGGCCGCGCACGATGGTCTCGACCGTGGGCCCGACGTCCACGCCCGCCCCCCGCGGGTATCGCCAGCTCCGGCTGGCATGGTAGCATGGCCCTCTGCCCGCTGCCCGCCGCGCCGCCCTGCGGGCCCGCCTCGGCGCCGTGGCAGTGGCGCTCGGCCGTGGTGTTGCCGAGCCCGCCTGCGCCGGGCTCCGCCCCCCTGGCAGCAGGCCGGGCTCCTTCCTACCATGGACACCGGGGCTAGCGCCAGGAGGATTCGCATCCGATGGCGGAAGGCGCTCAGGAGCTGCCGCTTCCCGAAGAGCTCGTGGCGCCCGCGCGGGCAGCCGACTGGTCGTACGCGCCCGCCGAGCAACACCTGCTCCAGGCCGCCGAGCACTGGCGCCGCGTCCAGCACCTTCGCCCAGCGGGCGAGGACGCCCGGCGGGTGTTGCTGCTGTTGATCGACGTGCAGAAGGACTTCTGCCTCCCCGAAGGCAGCCTGTACGTCGGCGGGCGCAGCGGCCGCGGGGCGGTGGAGGATGCGGAACGGACCGCGCGCCTGATCTACCGCAACCTGCACCGCATCACCGAGATCGTCTGCACCATGGACACCCACCACCCCTGGCAGATCTTCTTCCCGGCGTTCTGGCTCGACGCCGAGGGGCGCCACCCGCCGCCGCACACCACGGTGCGGGCCGAACAGGTGCGCGCCGGGCTGTTCCGGCCCCATCCGGCGGCGGCGCACTGGCTGTGCGGCGGCGATGTGCAGTGGCTCGCGCAGCAGGCGGAGTTCTACTGCGCGGAGCTGGAGCGGCGCGGCAAGTACACGCTCTACCTGTGGCCCCCGCACTGCCTGCTCGGCTCGCCAGGCCACGCACTCACCGGCGTGCTGCAGGAGGCGCGGCTGTTCCACGCCCTGTGCCGCGGCGCGCCCAACCCGATCGTGCTCAAGGGCGACAACCCGCTCACCGAACACTACTCCGCGCTCGCCCCCGAGGTGATGGTCCGCTTCGACGGCGAGCCGCTGGGCAGCCGCAACCAGGCACTGGTGGAAAAGCTCCTGGGGGCGGATGCGCTGCTGGTCGCCGGCCAGGCGGCGAGCCACTGCGTGAAGTGGACGCTGGAGGACCTGCTCGGCGAGATCGAGCGGCGTGACGAGCGACTTGCACGCAAGATCTACATCCTCCGGGATTGTACGTCCGCGGTGGCGGTCCCCGATCCCCAGGGGGGGTTGGCCGCCGATTTCACGCCCCAGGCCGAGCAGGCCTTCGCGCGGTTCGCCGCCGCCGGCATGCACCTGGTCGAGAGCACCAGCCCCATGGCCGACTGGCTGGAGCTCTGAGCGAGCCTGCCCCGCTGGACGGCCGCGCGCAGGCCGCTCCCCATGCCGCGCCGCCGCGGGCGAGCGCATGCTCGCGCCGGGCTAGACCTCGTGCAGCTCGACCAGCCGCCCGTCCGGATCGCGCAGATAGGCCGACCGTCCCCAGTCGAAGCGCCGGGGCGGCACCAGCAGCTCCAGGCCCGCGCGGGCGAGCGCCGCGCAGGTGGCGTCCAGCTCCGAGGTGCCGAACGCCACGTGGTCCTCGGCCGGAGGATGATCCGGCAGCGGGGGGTGCCGGCGGTGCACCAGCAGCGAGAGCTGGCCGGCGGCGAACACCGCGATCCCCTCGCCCCGGCCGGCCGGCGGGCAGCCGAGCAGGTGGGTGTAGAAGTTCGCCGCCCGCTCGACGTCGCCGGTAAAGAGCGCGATCTCCACCGGCGGGCGCAGCGCGCCGGCAGCCGGCGCTGCATCCCCCTGGGACGCCCGATGCGGCTCGCGGTCCTGGGGGGCCGGCGCCGCGGCTTCCGGATCCTCGAGCGCGACCTGCTGGCAGACCGCGAAGTACGACTGCAGTCGCTCGTACTCGGGCCGCAGCTCCGGGTCGGGGTGGCGCCAGTCGTGAAGATAGTAGACCTCGCGCACCTGCGCCTGCAGCAGCTCCTTGGCGCAGCCGAAGCAGGGGCGCATGGTTGTGTACAGCGCGGCTCCCTCCAGCGCGATCCCGAAGCGCGCCGCGCTCAACAGCGCGTTCTGCTCGGCGTGCACGCAGATGCAGACGTCGTAGCCGCGCCCCGAGCCGAAGCGCTCCGGCCGCGCGCACCGCTCGCATCCCCCCTCGTCGCAGTTCGGCATGCCGGCCGGCGTGCCGTTGTAGCCGGTGGTCATGACGCGGTCGCCGCGCACCAGCACCGCTCCCACCCGGCTGCCCAGACAGTTGGCCCGGCGCCGCACCGCGAGCGCGATGCCCATGTAGTACTGGTGCCGGTCCGGCCGCTCGATCCGCCGCTGCGCCATGCCCTGCCCCCCCCGCACTCCGGTGGTGGCACGCCTCCCCCAGCGGCGTGCGATGCTACCCCTCGCCGTGCGGGGCGTCGAGCCTGCTCTTTCCGCACAGGTGCGCCGGCCTCGCAGGCGCGCTAAGATATGTCGTTCCGGGTGGGAGGAGGCCAGCCATGGGTGGCCGCCCCGGGCGCGGGCAGCAGCGGCGGCTCGTGCCGCTGGCGCTGGCAGCGCTGCTGGCCCTGGGCGCAGCGCCGCCCGGCTGTGCGAGGCAAGATGGAAACGGAAAGGAGCCACCGGTGATGCAACCGCAGCCAGGCGAACGGGCAGAGTCCGCACCGGCCGCGCAGCCCCAGGCCGCGGCGCCGCGGCTGCCGCAGACCGAGGAGCAGTGGCGCCGGGTGCTGACGCCGGAGCAGTTCCGGATCACGCGCCAGAAGGGCACCGAGCGCGCCTTCACCGGTGCGTACTGGAACCACAAGGAGCCGGGCATCTACCGCTGCGTCTGCTGCGGCGCGGCGCTGTTCTCCTCGGAGACCAAGTACGACTCGGGCACCGGCTGGCCGAGCTACTGGGCGCCGGTTGCGCCGGAACACATCAAGACCGCGCCCGATCGCTCGCTGTTCCGCACGCGCACCGAGGTGCTGTGCGCGAACTGCGACGCCCACCTCGGCCACGTCTTCGATGACGGGCCCGAGCCGACGGGCAAGCGCTACTGCATCAACTCGGCCGCCCTGCGCTTCGAGAAGGCTCCGGCCGCCGCGCCGCAGGCCGGCGCCGGGCAGCCGTCCGAGTGAGGCGGGCGCGCGGCCGCCGCGCCCCCTCGCCTGGCGGTCCTTGCCCCGCCCGCTGCCCCGCCGTCCCTCCGGCTCCGCCCTCGCGGGCTCAGCGGTCGTGGACCGCCACCGCCGCCAGGCCGGCGAACGGCATGGCTGCTGCGCTCTGGAACGCGGCGTTGGACGGGATGGCGGTACCGGTGTTGCTGGCCGGGTCGTATACCGGCAGCACCCCGAACAGGCTCCCGGCGACCAGCGTGCCGTTGCGCGTGACCTCGACGTCGGTCAGCCCGGGCAGCGGTACCTGCTGAAACACCGAGGTGAAGGCGCTGCCGATCCCGCCCTGGGTGTTGAACCCGGCCTGCTGCATGACCGACTGCAGCAGCTGGCCGATCAGCGCCATGAGCACCTGCCCCATGGCCTGCTGGCCACTCTGGCCGCCGCTCAGCGCACCGAGCAGCGCGTTCATGAAGTTGGCGGTGTTGCCGGCGCTGGTCGTCCCCCCGGCCGGGATTCCGAGCTGCTGGAAGGCGGCCTGCAGCATCTGCTGGAACTGCTGCGGCGACAGGCCCATGGCGGCGAAGAAGGCGCTGCCGTTCTGGACCGGGAAGGTGTTGGTCACCATGCCGATCGTGGTGTCGATCTCGATCACGGTCCCGTCGAAGAAGTTCGCCACGTACACGAACGGCACCGCGCCCTGGCCGCCCCCCGGCCGGAAGGCAGCGGCGATGGGCCCCACCCCGACCCCGGCGAGGTAGCTCACCGCGTGGTTGTTGCGCGGATCGATGATCGCGACATCGCCGGACAAAAAGCACGGCACGTAGAGCTTGCCCTGGTCGTCGGCGACGATGCCGGTCGGCAGGGCGGCCCCTCCCGCTGTCCCGGTGATCGGGATCGTGAGCACCACCGGGTCCGCCGCCTGGTTGAGCACCAGCGCCGGGTCGATCACGGTCACGGTGCTCGAGAACAGGTTCGTCACGTAGACCAGACCCCCGGCCTGCGCCGCCGCGTAAGCCCCCAGCCCCTCCACCGGGGTGCTGAGCAACGTGAGCAGGCTGGGGCTCGTGCCCAGCCCGGAGGTATCCAGGTCGATGATCCCGCGCACCTTCTGGTTGTTGACCACCACCGCGGTCGAGACCAGACCCGGCACGAACGTCATGCCGTTCATGTGCAGCGCCCCCGTCGGCACGTACACCGCTGCGAGCAGCGGATCGAGGAACGAGATCGCCGGGTACTGGGTCATCTCGCCGGTGTCCAGCCGCACGCTGCCGGTCTGGCTGCGCGTTGTGATGTCGAGCGAGACCAGCGAGCGGTCACCCGCGGCCGTCACCAGCATCCGGCCGGCGCTGGCGTCCTTGGTGATGAACGTCGGGCCCTGCACCGGAAGCGTCGCCACGCTGGCCCCCGCGCGCAGGTCGAACACCTCGATCAGATCGTTGAGCGCGTTGGTCGCGAAGACCTCGGCGTTGGGCGCAAGCCCGCTGCCCCCGCCGCCGGTCCCGATGCCCCCTCCGCCGAGCAGACCGCCGCCGGGGACCTGGAATCCACCCGTCGAGCCGCTGCCGGCGCCCGCACCGGCGCCGGTGCCACCCGCTGCACCCGAACCTCCCCCCGCACCCGCTCCCGATGGCGAGCCGCTGCCGCCGCACGCGCACAGAGCTCCGATTGCCGCGATCGCAACCACCGAGGAGAGCCGCCGCCGCCGCATCGCACTCCTCCCGAGCCGGCGTGCCGGACAGGCTGCGGCCATGACAGCCCGCACCGCGCGCCCCGGGGCGCGCCCTGCCGGCCGACGTCCCACAGAGCTGAAGGCGCTCATAGGAACAGTTCGTGCCACCGGCGTCAAGCGCCTCCGAACCGCCTCGGCCCGCGGGTCGGAGGGCCGCCGGCGCCGCCCCCCGGCCGGCCGGCAGCGGCGCCGGTTGCCTTGGCGGTCCCGTTGCGCGACAATCCGCCGCCCGCGCCGGCCCGTATGCGCCGGGGGAGCGCAAGCCGGCCAGCCGGCGCAGGCGGGGGAGGAGGAGCCGGGTCATGTCCGGAGCGGAACAGGCAACCTGCCCGTGCGGTTCGGAGCTGCCGCTGGCGAGCTGCTGCCAGCCGATCATCGAGGGGACCGAGAAGGCGGCGACCGCGGAGGCGCTGCTGCGCGCCCGCTACACGGCGTTCACGCAGGCCAAGGTCGACTTCATCCTGCAGACCCACCACCCGCGCACCCGCGACGAGGTGAGCCGCGAGTCCATCCAGGAGTGGGCGGAGAAGTCCGAGTGGCTGGGGCTGCAGATCCACCACGTCGAGGGCGGCGGACCGGAGGACACCGAGGGGCGCATCCGCTTCGTCGCCCGCTACCGGCACGGAGCTCACGAGATCGACCACGTGGAGGAAGCGCTGTTCGAACGCCAGGAAGGCAGCTGGTACTTCGTGACCGGCCGCCAGCCACCCGTGCGCCGCACCAGCCCCAAGATCGGCCGCAACGATCCCTGCCCCTGTGGCAGCGGCAAGAAGTACAAGCGCTGCTGCGGCGCAGTGCAGGCGCCTTCCGGATCCTGAGGCGTACCGCGCGATCCCTACCCGAGCGGGCGCGCGCCGCGCGCCGCGCGCCCGCTCCGCTGGCGGCCGCCACATGCGCCCTCCGGGCACGGCCGGGCGCGCCGGGAGCGCGAGGCGCTCCGCGGTGATAGACTGCATGCCCGCGTCCGGCACGGCACGAGGAGCCACGCCATGGGCGAGACGACACGACAGGAAGCCAGCAGCTCTCGCCCCCCGGCCCGCCCGCCCAACCGCCTGGCCCGGGAGAAGAGCCCGTATCTGCTCCAGCACGCCCACAACCCCGTGGACTGGTACCCCTGGGGCGAGGAGGCGTTCGCGCGCGCGCGCCACGAGGACAAGCCGATCTTCCTCTCCGTCGGGTATGCGACCTGCCACTGGTGCCACGTGATGGAGCGCGAGTCGTTCGAGGACGAGGAGATCGCGCGCCTGCTCAACGAGCACTTCGTGTGCGTCAAAGTCGATCGCGAGGAGCGCCCCGATGTCGACCGGCTCTACATGGAGGCGGTGCAGGCGACGACCGGGCAGGGTGGCTGGCCCATGAGCGTGTTTCTGACGCCCGAGGGCAAGCCCTTTTTCTGCGGCACCTACTTTCCGCCCGCGGACCGGTGGGGCCGGCCCGGCTTCGCCACGGTGCTGCGCCGCATCGCGGAGCTGTGGCGCACGCGGCGCGAGGAGCTGGAACGCGGTGCGGCCGAGCTGACCGCGGCGCTCCAGCAGGCGGCGCGGGCCTCCACCGCGGCCCCGACTCCCCTCGGCCCCGAGGTGCTGGACCGGCTCTACCAGCAGCTCGAACGCAGCTTCGACCGCGCGCACGGCGGCTTCGGCCGCGCGCCCAAGTTCCCGCGCCCACACCTGCTCGGTTTTCTGCTCCGCTATCGTACCCGGGCGCTCGCGCCGGCAGCGCTCCCCATGGTCAAGACCACCCTCGACGCCATGGCCCGCGGCGGCATCCACGACCAGCTCGGCGGCGGTTTCCACCGCTACAGCACCGACGAGCGGTGGCTCGTGCCCCACTTCGAGAAGATGCTCTACGACCAGGCGCTGCTCGCGCGCGCCTATCTGGAGGCATACCAGGTCACGGGCGCCGAGCGCCATGCCGAGGTCGCGCGCGGCATCTTCACCTACGTGCTGCGCGATCTCGCCTCCCCCGAAGGCGCGTTCTACTGCGGAGAAGATGCCGATTCCGAGGGCGTAGAGGGGAGGTTCTACGTCTGGACGTGCGCCGAGCTCGCCGAGATACTCGGCCCGGAGGACGGCGCGCTGTTCGCCGAGGCCTACGGCTGCCGCCCCGAGGGCAACTATCGCGAGGAGGCGAGCGGCGAGCGCACCGGGGCGAACATCCTGCACCTGCCGCGACCGCTCGAGGAGATCGCGCGGGCTCGCGGGTTGGAGCCGCCGGAGCTGGCGGGGCGGCTCGGCGCCATGCGCGCCCGCTTGCTCCAGGCGCGCGCTCGCCGCGTGCACCCGCTGCGCGACGACAAGGTGCTGCTCGACTGGAACGGCCTCATGATCGGCGCACTCGCCTTCGGGGCGCGCGTGCTGGGCGAGCCGCGCTGGGCCGAGGCGGCGAGGCGCGCCGCGCAGTTCTGCCTCGAACAGCTGCGCCGCCCCCAGGACGGGCGCTGGCTGCACCGCTGGCGCGAGGGCGAAGCGGCGGTGCCGGCCTTCCTCGACGACCACGCCTTTCTGCTCGAAGGTCTGCTCGATCTGTACGAGGCGACGTTCGAAGTCCGCTGGCTGGAGCAGGCGCGCGCGCTCGCCGAGAGCATGATCGAGCTGTTCTCCGACGAGGCGCGCGGCGGCTTCCGGCTATGCGGCCGCGATGCGGAGCCGCTGCTGGCCGAGGTGCGCGACGCCTACGACGGCGCGGTGCCCTCGGGCAACTCTGCTGCCGCCGTCGGGCTCCTGCGGCTGGCTCGGCTGCTGGGCGAGCCCCGCTACGAGGAGGTGGCGGTCCGGACCGTCCAGGCATTCTCCGCCCTGGCCGCCCGCCATCCGGAAGGCTTTCCCTACCTGTTGACAGCGCTGTGGCTCGCACTCGCGCCCGGGCGGCAGATCGTGCTCGCCGGGCCGGAGGGCGCCCCGGAGCTGGAGGCGATGCGGCGGCTGCTCGGGCGCAGCTTCCTGCCCGACGCGGTGGTACTGCGCCGGCCGGCCGAGCCCGCTGCCGCCCGGCGCCTGGCGGAGCTGGTGCCCTCCGTCGCCGCGCAAGGACCGGTCGAGGGCCGCCCCACCGCCTATGTCTGCGTCGGCCAGACGTGCCGGCAACCGGTGCACACCGCGGCTGCGCTCGCCGAAGAGCTGCGCCGGAGCTGAGTCCCGCCGCGGCTGCTGCGGCTGCTGTGCCCGCCCCTTGTCGCCGCTGCTGCGCTGGGTGTACGCTGAGAGGCGATCGCGACGGTGCGGGCTCGTTGCGGGTGTCCCCGGGCGTCCGAGCGCGAGCCACCGCGCCGCGGTCCGCCCCGCCCTGGAGGTGTGGTGTGTACCTGCCGTCGGCCGACCCAGACTCGGTGGTGGCCGCCATCCGGAGGCGCGCGCCCCGATCCGATGACATCGTGTTGCTGCTGCTCGGCCAGCAGGGCCACCCCGATCTCGACGAGTTGGTCTCGGCGCTCAATGCGCTGGGAGTGGCCTTCCTCGGCGGGGTATTTCCGCTCGTGTTCGCGGGCGAGCAGCTGGCGAGCGAGGGCGCGGTGCTCCAGGTACTGCCAGCCCTGGGTCGGGCGATCCCGTTCTGGGACCTGCACCGGCGCGGCGCGCAGGTCGCGGACATCGAGCCGCAACTGGCGCGGGCGAGCGAGCGCTGTGCAACCGCGCTGCTGCTCGTGGACGGCCAGGCGGACAACCTCGGCCGCTTCCTCAGTGCGCTGGCGGACCGGCTCGGCAACGCCGTGCATTACTTCGGAGCCGGCGCGGGGTATTACGAAGGTCTGGTGCAGGCGCCGGCCGGTAGCGGACAGCCAGCGCCGGCGCGCGCGCCCGGCTTCGTCCGCCGCCCGTGCCTGTTCTGCCCGGAGGGCGTGTTCCAGGACGCGGCGCTGCTGGCGCTGCTGCCGGGTGCGATCCGGCTCGGGGTGCGGCACGGCTGGCGCCGGCGGGCCGCCGGCCCCATCGTGGCCACCCGCACCGAGCGCAACCGGATCGCCGAGCTCAACTGGCGCAACGCGCTGGAGGTCTACCGCGAGATCGTGGAGCCGCTCGCCGGCCGGAGCTTCTCCGCCTCCACGCTCTACGAGGTGGGGCAGGCCTTCCCGTTCGGGCTCTACAAGGAAGACGTCGAGGATCTGGTGCGGGTGCCCATCGCAGCCACCGAGCACGGCGAGCTGGTGTGCGGCGGCGAGGTGCTGGAGCATTCGGTGCTGGACGTCCGCAGCACCGACGCCGACGCCCTGATCGCGGCCGCCCGGCAGGCGGCCCGCGCCGCGCTGGCGGAGCCGGCGCGGCCGGCACCGGGGCCCGCCGCCACCGCGCCGCTGCGCTGCGTGCTGGTGGCGGACTGCATCTCGCGCTACCGGTTGCTGCGCGAGCGCTTCACCGAGGAGCTGGACGCGGTGCGCCAGCTGCTCGGCAAACACGCCCCCGGCGCCCAGCTCGCCGGTGCGCTCACCCTCGGCGAGATCGCCTCCACCGGCGAGGGGTTCCTGGAGTACTTCAACCAGACCATCGTGGTGGGGGCGCTCCATGGCTGAGCCGTCCACCGACACCTCCATCATCCGGGACATCTCGCTGCTCTACGAGCTGGCGCTGTCGGCGGGAGCCTCGCTCGATCTGCGCCAGAACTGCGAGGTGTTCCTGCGCATGCTCATGGCGCGCCGCAACCTGAGCTTCGCCGGGGTCTGGCTGCGCAACGACTGCCTGCCCGGCCGCGAGGCGGAGGGGGACGAGGAGCCGCGCGCCACCCTGGTCTACGGCGCGCCCACCTTCCGCGTCGGCACCACCTCGCTGCCGCTGGCCCACCCGCAGTTCCGCCTGCTGGCGGATGGACGCCAGGGCGCCAGCGTGGCGGCGGCGAGCGATCCCGAGGGCTTCGCCGCCCTGGTGGCGGAGCGGGGCGTGGAGGGCGGGGTGTACCTGCTGCTCTCGCTGGGCCGGCTCGGCCTGCTCAAGCTCTACACGGCGTTTCGCCGCGAGCCCTACGGCGAGCGCACGCTGCATCAGCTCCGCCCGGTGATCGCCAAGTTCGCCACCTCGCTCGAAGGGTGTCTGGCCTACGCCCGATTGCGGCGCGAGGTGCAGGAGCGCGAGCTGGCCGAACGCGCCCTGCGCGAATCCGAGGAGAAGTTCCGCCGCCTGATCGAGACCGCCAGCGACGCCATCTTCATCGTCGATGCGGAGAGCCGCCAGATCGTCGACGTGAACCGCGAGGCGGAAGCGCTGACCGGCTGGACGCGCAACGAGCTGACGAGCCTCGATATCCTGGATCTGTACCACGCGGAGGAGCAGCAGCAGCTGCGCGCCCGGTTCGACGGGTTCGTCCGCGGCCTGCCGCGATCCCTGCGCGGCCTCTGCGAGCTGGTGCACAAGCAGGGGCACCGCGTCCCGGTGGAGCTGAGCGCGAGCACGGTCGAGGTCGCCGGCCGGCGGTATGCACTCGCGATCATGCACGACGTGAGCGAGCGGCTGCGCGCCGAGGAGCAACGCCAGCGCCTGCAGGCGCAACTGCAGCAACTGCAGCGCATGGAGTCGTTGGGAACGCTGGCGGGCGGAATCGCCCACGATTTCAACAACATCCTGGGCGGCATCCTCGGTCACGCCTCGCTCTTGCTGCGCCGGCTGCCACCCGGTGATCCGCTGCGCGCGCACGCCGAGGCCATCCAGAGCACCGCCGAGCACGGCGCGCAACTCACCCAGCGGCTGCTGACGTTTGCCCGCCGCGGCGCGGTCGAGGCAGAACCGGTGGACCTCAACGCGGTGGTGGAGGACACCCTCGCCATCGTGCGCCGCACCTTCCCCGGCTCCATCGAGATCGAGGCACGCCTGGCACCGGCGCTGCCCCGCATCGAGGCCGACCCGGCCCAGCTCCGCCAGGTGGTGATGAACCTGTGCTTGAATGCGCGCGATGCCATGCCGCACGGCGGCCGGCTCACGGTCGAGACCGCCTCCGTCGATCTCGCCGAGGGAGGATTGGCTGGCCTGGCGCCGGGATCGTACGTGCGGCTGGTGGTCGCGGACACGGGTATCGGCATGGACCGCGACACGATCGACCGCATCTTCGAGCCGTTCTTCACGACCAAGGTCAAGGAAAAGGGAACGGGCTTGGGGCTGTCGATCGTGTACGGAATCGTGAACAGCCACGGCGGCCTGGTCGAGGTCGAGTCCGCCCCCGGTGCAGGGGCGCGCTTCCTGGTCTACCTGCCGGCGGCGCGAGCCACGGGCGCGCCGCACCCCGAGCCGGCAGCAGGGCGCGCCGCACCTGCTGCGGGCGGAGCAGCCGCGGCGGCGAGCCCGCTCGCCCGCGCACCACAGGCCCGCGCCGAGCAGGGGCCGCGCCAGCGCATCCTCGTCGTCGACGACGACGCCCAGATCCGGAGCCTGCTCGCCAGTGCGCTCGACGCGGAGGGCTACCAGGTGCTGGCTGCGGCCGACGGCCTGGAGGCGGTCGAGCTGCTCGAGCGCACCCGGGCGGCGGTCGACCTGGTGGTGCTCGACATGGTGATGCCACGCCTGGACGGCATCGCCACCTTCGGCCGGGTGCGCGCCCTGGCGCCCCACGCGCGCGTGGTGCTCTCGAGCGGCTTCAGCGACGAGGTGGAGATCACGCGGCTGTTGGACCAGGGAGCCGACGCGTTCGTGGCCAAGCCCTACCGGATGGGGACACTGCTCGAGACGGTGCGCGCGCTGCTCGCGTCGGCGGCGGAAGCGGACGGCGGGCGACCGGCCGACGCGGCCGCCACGGGCTAGCGACGCCTGTCAGCCGGCGGTGGCGAGCGCTGCCGCCGCGGCGCGCACGCGCGCGCGCTCGGCTGGCCGCCCGAGCGAGAGCACGATCGGTCGCTCGCCGCGCTGCCGCGCGGCGAAGTCGGCGCGGGTGCGGATGCCGTTCCAGCCCTCCCGCACCAGCGTCTGGCCGACCGGGCCACCGATGGTGTCGCCCGGACCGAGCAGCACCAGCACGTCCGGGGCGTACTCGCGCAGCGCCACCCGCAGCGACAGGGTGAAGTCGTAGGTGGTGGTGACCTGGGCGCCGAGGGTGTAGGCGGCGAGCGCCCGCGGATCGGCATGCAGCGGTCGCCACACGAACCCGCGCCCGTCCACGAGCGCCAGCTCGGGCGCGCGCCAGCCGAGCCCCGCGAGCCGCTGCGCCGCTTCGGCCGCCATGGGCTCCATGAGCCGGGTGTGGAAGGCCGAATGCCCGGCCAGCCGCAGGGGAAACCGCGTCCCCCCGCGCTCGAGCGGCGGCAGTCGCTCCGCCGCCAGGCGCAGTGCAGCCTCCTCGCCCCCCAGCACGACGCTGCCACCGAGCCGGATCGACACCCACAGCCCCTTGCCCGCCGCGCCCGCCGCCTCCAGCGCCTCGGCCACCGCGCCCTCGAGCACCGGATCGGGCCGCCAGCTCTGCTCCTCCACCACCGGATAGACCAGCTGGCCGCCCACCAGCCCCCGCTCCACCTGGATGGCCGCCATGGTGTCGACCAGCCGCGCGGCATCGGGCAGCGAGAGCGCGCCGGCTGCGAACAGCGCGGTGTACCATCCGAGGCTGTTGCCGCACACCACCACCGGGCGCAGCGCGCCGGCCGCCGCTGCGGCGCGCACCAGCCCCAGATCCGTCGCCGAGCAGGCGAAGATCAGGGCGGAGGCGTGATCGGCGCGCAGGTGCAGGCGCGCGGAGAACGCCTCCGCCCCGTCGAGCGCCCGCAACGGCTCGAGCCCGCGCGCTGCCCGCAGCGCATCGAGCGCGGCCAGCACCTGCTCGCGCGCCTGCACCGCCGGCGCACCGTCGTGCTCCGCCCGCCCCAGCCAGCCGAGTTCCGCCCGCCCGTAGCTGCCCCGGCCGGGGCACACCACCGCCGCGCGCATCATGAGACCACCTGCCTCCCCGCCGGCCGCCGCCGCGGCGCCGGTGCAGCGCGCATCCCGCCCCGGGCCCGGCCCGCTCAGCCCGCTCCGCCCGCTCCGAGCAGACGCCGTGCCGCCGCCAGCACCTGCTCCATGCTCGGCAGGCACAGCTCGGCCGCGTCCCCGAGCGGGATGTAGGTGTCCAGCCCCGCGACGCGCGCGGCCCGCAGCGGCCGGCCGCCGGCCTCGATCTCCGCGCGCCGCTCCAGCAACAGCGCCAGCACCGGCTCGGCCACCCCCCCGCTCCGGCGCCCCTCATCCACCACCAGCACGTTGCCGGTGGCGGCGGCATTCGCCACGATGGCCTCCTCGTCGAGCGGCTGCAGCCAGCGCAGATCGAGCACGCGCACGCGCGCCCCGCGCTCGGCCCTGAGCCGCCGGGCCGCCAGCAGCGCCATCGGCACCCCGTTGCCGTAGGTGATGATCAGCAGCTCCTCGGCATCGCTGCGCGGTGCGCGCGCCGGCAGCGCCGCCGCGCCGGGCTCGCGCCCACCACCGGTGAGCAGCGGGTCATCCGGCACGTACAGCCGCGCCTGGCCGATCGGGACGTGCTCGCCCTCCGCCGGATAGCGGAACTGCCACGCCCCATCGCCCGGCTCCAGGTCCTTGCGCATGTAGAGCGCGATCGGCTCCAGGAACACCGCGACCCGCCCGCACACGCGCGCGGCCGCGAACAGCGCCCGCAGCATCCGCACCGCGTCGTCGCCCCGCGAGGGGCAGGCGACGATCAGGCCCGGGATGTCGCGCAGCGCCGCAGTGGAGTTGTCGTTGTGGAAATGGCCGCCGAAGCCCTTCTGGTAGCCGAGCGCGGCGATGCGCACCACCATCGGGTTGCGGTACTGGTCCTGCGAGAAGAACTGCAGCGAACACGCCTCGCCGCGCAGCTGATCCAGCGCGTTGTGCACGTAGGCGAGGTACTGGATCTCGGGGCACGGCAACAGCCCTGCCATGCCGGCGCCGATGGCCAGCCCCAGGATCGAGGTCTCGTCGAGCAGGGTGTCGAACACCCGCGCCCGGCCGGCACGCGCCTGCAGCTCGGCGGTGACGTGGTAGACCCCGCCCTTCTTGCCCACGTCCTCGCCGAAGACCAGCATCTCGGGGTACTTGGCGAGCAGCTCGCGCAGCCCCTCGTTGATCAGCACCGCGAGATGGCGCGGGCGCGCGCGGCCCACCGAGCCGGCGAGCAGTGGCGCCAGCGCCTCGGGCGCCGGGGCGCGCGCGGCCTCGGCGGCGACCGCCTCGGGATCGAGCGGGGCGAGCGGCGCCACGATCTCGGCGGCATCGCTCAGGCGCGGGCGGCGCGCCGCCTCGCGCGCCGCCGCCGCGACCCGCTCGCGCGTCTCCTCGTACAGCGCGCGCAGCTCGGCTGGGCTGGCGGCCCCGGCCGCCACGAGCTGCTGCGCCACGCGCACCAGCGGATCGCGCGCCTCGACCGCCTCGATCTCGGCGAGGGTGCGGTAGGTGGTCTCGATGTCGCTGCCGGCGTGCCCCAGCAACCGTTCCACCCGCAGGCGCACGAACGCCGGGCGGCGGCGCTGCCGCACGTATTCCACCGCCTCGCAGCACACCTCGTACGCCTCGGCGAGCTCGGAGCCGTCCGCCTCGAAGTAGCGGAGCTCCGCCCGCTGCTGCATCGCGCGCCGCACCCAGTCGCGCGGGGTCGGCACCGAGATGCCGATCCCGTTGTCCTCGCAGACCAGCAGCACCGGCACCGGCAGGCCCTGCGCGGCCGCCCAGCCCGCCGCCTGCAACCCCGCCTGGGCCGTGGCGTGGTTGAGGCTGGCGTCCCCGAAGCTGCACACCACGACGCTGTCGTAGGGGTAGCGGCAGGGCAGTTCGAGCCGGCGGGCGCGCTCGATCGCGATCGCCAGCCCCACCGCCTTGGGCAGGTGGCTGGCGATGGTGCTGGTCTGGGGCGGGATGGCCAGCGTGGCGCTTCCGAACACCTTGTGCCGGCCGCCGGCGATGGGCTCCTCCTTCGAGGCGGCCAGTCCCAGCAGCACGTCGAACACCGGGGTCTCCCCCGGCCGCTGGCGCGCCCGCTCCACGAAGAACGGCCCGCTGCGGTAGTGCAGCAGCGCCGGGTCGGTCGGCCGCAGCGCCGCCGCCACGCACGCGTTGGCCTCGTGGCCGGCGCTGCCGATCGTGTAGAAACCCTCGCCCCGCGCCCGCATGGCGCGTGCCTCGAAATCGAGGTGCCGGGCGATCACCTGCGATTCGAAGATCCGGATCGCCTCGCGGACGGTGAGCCGCCGGTCCGGCACCAGCGGGGCTTCGGGCTCCAGCCGCCAGCGCGCGCCGCCGCTGCCGGCGCGCTCCAGCTCCTGCAGGGTGGCGAGCAGGCGCGCATCGACCGCCGCCTCCCGCCGCCCGCTGGCGGGACTCGGCGCGGAGGCTGCCACGGCCCCTGCCGGCGCCGCGCTCTCGCCCGCCCGCACCCCGCCGCCCACCGCCTGTCCGGCCGCGTTCATGGGCGGCAGATCCTAACCGCGCCCCATGCACCCCGCAATCGGGCATCGCGCCACAGCCCGGCCGGGCCGAGCACCGGGCGAGGTCGCGTGCCCGGAGGCGAGCTCCCTCAAGAGCGCCGGCGGGGGCCGCCGCGGCCCTTGCGCCGGGCGCCGCCGCCGCCCGGCGCACCGCGCTCCTGCTCCCGCGCGTGCGCCCGCCGGTGCCAGGCCGGCCCCCGCCGGGCATGCTCGGTCGTTTCCGGTTGGGGCGACGCCCCCGGGGGGGCGACCGGCACGAGCGTCAGCTCGCCGCGCTCCAGCCCCGGGGTGGCGAGCAGCCGCTCGGCGAGCGCGCGCAACCGCCGCGCCGGCCCGCGCAGGACCAGCACCTCCAGACACCGGTGGTGGTCCAGGTGTACGTGGGTGCTCGCGACCACCTCCTCCAGGTGCTGGTGCTGCAGGTGCGCCAGCCGCTCCATCAGCTCGCGCCGGTGGTGGTCGTACACGTAGGTGACGGTCGCCACCGCCGGCTCGGCGCCGGCCGGTCCCTGCTGCACGCCGAGCCGGTCGCGCACCAGCTGGCGCACGCCCCGTGAGCGGCTGCCGAGCCCGCGCGCCCGCACCCACGCATCCAGGCGCTCGAGCAGCGCGGCATCCATGGACAGGCTCACGATCCTGCTGCCCTGTCCCATGCCGATCCCCGCCTGTCTCCTCGCCTCCACGGCCAGCCACCGCCCCGCAACCTGCCACCGCCGGAGCGGGCATGGCCGGCGGGGCGTCCCGCCCCGCAACTGCCCGCCAGGGTACCCGATCGCCCCGCCCGCCGCCGCCCTGCCGCCAGCTCCTTGCTATACTCGGGCGCTGCGGGCAGCCGCCGTGCAGGAGCGGACATGTCGCGCCAGGACCGGCGAACCCAGGGAAGGCGGCGGGCGGTGCGCGCCCGCCAGAAGGCCGCGGCACGCGAGCGCGAGGCCCTGGAGCGGCGCTTCGTGGGCCGGCTCGCCTGGCGGCGCGAGCTGGAGCAACTGGTGAGCGCGCGCGGTGCCGCGCCCGAGCCGCGCCACCGGTGGTTTCCCTACCGGCAGGGCTTCGCCCCGGCGCTGGTCCGCCGCTTCCTCGAGCAGGCCGAACGCCCGCCCGGCCCGGTGCTCGATCCGTTCGCCGGCTCGGGCACGACCGCGATCGAGTGTGCGCGGCAGGGCGTGGCGGCGATCGGCGTCGAGGCCATCCCCGAGCTGGCAGCCATCGGCGCAGCGGCATTGCTACCCCCGGCGGCGGCCCGGCTACCGCCGCCGCCCGCGGGGCCCGAACAGCAGCTCGGTGCGCTCGCCGCCCGGCTGCACGAGCCGGCGCACCGCGCGGCCCTGCTGATCGCACTCGCGCGGTCGGTGCGGGGCGACGGCACCCCGCGCCGGCACCTGCCGCCGCTCGGCGAGCGGCTGCGGCGCTGCTGGGAGGTGATCGCCGAGGATCTCGCCGCCGAGTCACTGCGCGCCCGCGCCTGGATGCTCGCCGGAGACGCACGCCGGCTGCCGCTGCGGGCGGCGAGCTGCGGCGCGCTGCTCACCTCGCCGCCCTACCTCGGGCGCTTCGAATATGCCCGGCTGGCGGCGCCCTTCGCGGCGCTCGCGGGCGCCCGCGCCAGCCCCGGCTCCGGCCCGCAGCTGCCCGCCGCGCGCCATGCGGACGCTCCAGCGGCGGGCCCGCCGCCGCATCCGGCTGCCGCCGAGGCGTGCGCGCGGCTGTGGGAAGGCGGCCGCCGCCGCGCGGCGCGGGTGGTGGCGGGCTACGTGCGTGGGCTCGCGCAGGCGCTGGCCGAGGCGGCGCGCGTGCTCGTGCCGGCAGCACCCGCCTGGATCGTGCTCGGCGGCGCCTTCGTGCACGAGGTCTACGTGCCCGCCGATCTGATCGCCGCCGAGCTGGCCGAACGGGCGGGATTCCGGCTCGAGGGCATCGAGGTCGCGCGCGCGCTCAGCGCCTCGGGGGGCCGCCGGCTGGGAGGGCTCGCCCGGGTGCGCCCCCGCGAGTCGGTGCTGCGGCTGGTCCGCCTCAACGGGCGCTGAGGATCCGGGCGAGAAACGCCTGCAGGCGGGGGTGCGGCGGCCGGTCGAACATCGCGGCCGGCGGGCCGCTGCACACGATGCGCCCCGCATCCATGAACACGACCCGGTCGGCGACCGCGCGCGCGAATCCCATCTCGTGGGTGACCACGACCATGGTCATGCCGCCCTGCGCCAGCTCGCGCATCACCTCGAGCACCTCGCCCACCATCTCGGGATCGAGCGCCGAGGTGGGCTCGTCGAAGAGCATGATCTGGGGCTGCATGGCGAGGGCGCGCGCGATGGCCACCCGCTGCTTCTCGCCGCCGGAGAGCTCCGCCGGCCAGGCGGCGGCCTTGCCGGCCAGGCCTACCCGTGCCAGCAGCTCGCGCGCCCGCGCCTCGGCCTCGGCGCGCGGCAGGCGCCGCACGTGGCGCGGCGCCAGCGTCAGGTTGTCGAGCACGCGCAGGTGCGGAAACAGGTGGAAGTGCTGGAAGACCATGCCGCATTCCGCGCGCAGCGACGGCGGCGGCTCGTGGTGCGCATGGATCCGCTGGCCGAGCAGCTCGACCTCGCCCTCGTCCGCCACCTCCAGGCCGTTGATGAGCCGGATCAGGGTGGACTTGCCGCTGCCCGACGGGCCGATCACCACCAGCTTCTCGCCGCGCCGGATCTCCAGATGCGCGCGATCGACCGCCACCACCTCCCCGAAGCGCTTGCTGACCCCGCGCAGCGCCACCAGGGGCGGCGCCGCCCCCGCGCCTGCGCCTGCGCCCTGCGCTGCCGGCGCCGCCTCAGTCACCGGGAGTGAACCTCCGCTCCAGCCGCGCGGCGAGCCGCGACAGCGGGAAGGTGATCGCCAGGTACAGCGCCGCCAGCGTGAGATAGGCCTCGAACACCCGCAGGCTGGAGGCCTGCAGCAGCTCGGCGCGCTTGGTCAGCTCCGCGATCGCGATGATCGAGAGCAGCGAGCTGTCCTTGACCAGCGAGACGAACTGGCCGGTCAGCGGCGGGATCACGCGCCGGAGCGCCTGGGGCCCCACCACCAGTCGCAGCGCCTGCCAGCGGCTCAACCCGAGCGCCAGCGCCGCCTCGGTCTGCCCGCGTTCGATCGACTCCAGGCCTGCCCGCAGGATCTCCGCCACGTACGCCCCCGCGAACACGCCCAGCGCGGCCATGCCGATGATCCGCGGCTGGTCGTAGCCCAGCCGCGGTGCCACGCAGTAGTAGGCGATGAGCAGCTGGACCAGCAGCGGGGTGCCGCGCACGAGCTCCACGTAGAGCAGCGCCACAAACCGCACCGCATCGCGCTGGCTCACCCGCAACAGGCAGCCCACCGCCCCCAACGCCATGCCGATCGCCATGCCGCCGAGCGACAGCAGCAGGGTGAGCTCGAGCCCCGCCGCAAACTGGGCCCGGTAGTCCCAGACCACCGACCAGTCCCAGCGGTACTCCATGCGCGCCAGCGCGAGCCACAGTGCCCCGCCCACCAGGCCCAGCACCGCGGCACGGGCGGCGAGCTGCCGCCCCGTGAGCGCCTGTGACCTCGCCCCGTATCGCATGACCGTCGGTGGCTCGCTGCGGGCGCGGGCCACGCGCGCCCGCGCGGCGCGGCTCCCTCAATGGCCCGGCGGCTCGAGCCCCGCCGCGATCTCGCCCAGATACTTGCGTTCCAGCGCCTTCAGCCGGCCGTCGGCGCGCAGCCGCCGCACGAAGGTATCGAGATACCGGCCGAGGTCGGGCTCGCCCTGTCGGAACGCGATCGCGTACGGCTCGAAGCCCAGCGGCTCGAGGATCGCTCGCGTGCTCTCGGGGTATTCGCGCGCGTGGCGCACGATCGAGACCAGATCGTAGACGAACGCCTGGGCGCGGCCCTGGGCCACCTCGAGCGCACATGCCGCCTCGTCCTTGAAGAAGCGCTTGCGCGCGCGCGGGAACTCGCGCTCGGCCAGGAAGTGACCCGTGGTGCCGGTCTTGAGCGCGAGCGTCACCTCGGGCCGATCGAGTTCCGCCGCGCTCTGGATCGGGCTCTGGCGCTGCACGAGCAGGCAGAGCGCAGTGTGGTAGTACGGCTCGCTGAACGCGATGGTGCGCGCGCGCTCCAGCGTCGCGGTCATGCCGCTGATGATCAGGTCGATCTTGCCCTCCAGGAGCGAGGGGATCAGCCCCGTCCACTCCAGGTCGCGCAGCTCCAGTTCCACCCCGAGTTCCCGGGCCAGCTCGCGCGCCAGATCCACGTCGAAGCCGGTCGGGTTGCCGTGGCCGTCGTCGTACTCGAAGGGCCAGAACTCGACCTCCATGCCGACGATGAGCTTTTTGCGCTCGAGGATCTGGTGCAGCGTCGAGTGGCGCGCGATCTGATACGGGCTCGGCACCTCGCCCCCGCCGCCACCGCAGCCGGCGAGCACCGAGCCGGCCACCAGCGCCAGCGCGAGCAGCCGCCCCGCCTCCCCTCGCCGCCGCTCCTGGCGTCGTGCCGGGTACATAGCGGAGCTCGTTCGCCCTCGACCGCTCATGGACCCTCCTCGGCCAGCAGGTGACAAGCAGGGGGCGAGTTTCGCACAATGACCGCCGCCCGGCAACCGGGACCGGCGGGCGGGGGCGCGGCGCGCAGGCGCGCCTCGCCCCGGGCAGCTCCGCCGCTCGCCGCACGAGGAACGGACGGGATGGCCGAGGGGGAGACGATCGCGCGCGCGGCCGGCGTCGAGCTGGCACTGGTGTGCCCGCAGTGCGTGCAGGCACGCGGCGAGGAGCAGCCCCTGGTGCGCGCTGCCCCGCAGGGGCCAGCGGCGGGCTGGCGCTGCCCGGGTTGCGGTCAGGCCTATGGGCGCAGCGCCGGTGGCGCGCCGGTGCTGCTGCTGCCGGGCACCGCCGGCGCGGCGGCCAGTGGGCCGGTGCCGGCGGATCCGGCCGCGTACTACGAGCGCGCGCGCACGCGCGAGCAGTACCTGGCGCTGCACTACCCGCCGCCGGATGCCGATCCGCTGGCGGCGCTGCTCGGCCCGCACGCCCCGCCGCTCGCCGAGCGCTATCCGCTGGCGGTGCCGGCGCTGTGGCGCGCCGCGCGCGAGCCGGCGGGCGAGCGCCGTGCACCCGAGCAGCCGGGGGACGCGACCTCGGCAGCGCCGCTGGCCGCGGCTGCGCTCGACGCCGGTGCCGCCTGCGGGCGGCTCAGCTTCGAGCTGGCGCGCGAGTACGGGCTGGTGTTCGGGCTCGACCGCTCGCTCGGCCTGATCGACGCAGCGCTCGCGGTCCAGGCCGACGGCGTCGCGCGCTACGAGCGCGTGATCGAGGGCGAGCTGACCGAGGCGGTCGAGGTGGCGCTGGAGCTCGAACCCGCGGTGCGGGGGCGGGTGCGGTTCGTGGTGGGCGACGCGCTGGCGCTGCCCTTTCCCGCCGGTTCGTTCGCTCTGGTGCTGGCGCTCAACCTGCTGGACCGCGTCGGCGAGCCGCGGCGGCTGCTCGCCGAGCTGGCGCGGGTGACGGCGCCCGGCGGCATGCTGCTCGTCGGCTCGCCCTACACCTGGCTCGAGGAATTCACGCCGCGGCCCCACTGGCTGGGCGGTCTTCGCGACGAGCGCGGGCAGGCGCGCCGGGGCGCGCAGGCGGTGCGCGAGGCGCTCGGCGCCGGCTGGTCCCTGGTGCGCGAGGACGAACTGCTGTTCTTCATACCGCATCATGCGCGCTCGGGGCAGCTCGGGCGCACGCATGTGCAGAGCTTCCGGAGGCAGCGATGATGGACGATCCGCGTGCGAAGGGCGCCGTCTCGAGCGAGGGTTGCGCGCCCGCGGCGACCAGCCCCGCCGCCACCGTCGAGATCGACGGCTACCGCTTCCCACCCTTCGATCTGGCGCGGCTGCTGCGCACCGTGTTCGAGCTGGAGGGCGGCGAGCGCTTCGGGGTGTTCACCGACCTGCCCCAGCCGCGCGAGGTAGCCGCGGCGCGCTTTCTGTCCGCCGTCCGGCCGGGCGGCCCCCAGTACCACGCCTGGCATACGATCTACGAGCCGCTGCGCAAGAGCAGCGCGCTCGCCCCAGGGTCGGTCGACTTCTTCGCCTATGCGGAGGTGGGCGGCAGCAACCTCGAGTTGCCGCCGGCGGTGTTCGACCTCGAGGGCCGCGAGCGGCCGCTGCGCGAGGTGCTGGCGGAACTCGACATCGCGCTCTATGTCGGCACCTGGTCGGCCACCGCTCCGCTGACCGCGCTGGCGAGGCAGCTGGGATTCCGGGGCGCGACCATGCACGGGATCAACGATCGGGTGGTGGCCAGCGGACTCGCCGTGGACTATCGCGAGGTGTCCGCGCGCGCCGAGCGGCTGCGCCGCCATCTGAGCCGGGCCGATGCCATGGTCATGGAGTGGCAGGTCGACGGCGAGCGGCCGCGGCTCGAGGTGCTGCTCGGCGGGCAGGAGGCCCAGAAGAGCCACGGTCTGGTGCGCGAACGGGGCGAGGTCGCCAACCTGCCGGCGGGCGAGGTCTACTACGTACCGGTGGGCGCGGAAGGCCGGATGCCGATCCAGTTCGAGGATCCGGAGCGCACCATCGCCATCTTCTCGGTAGCCGGCGGCAGCATCCGGACGCTGGAGCGGCTGGTCCACGGCAGCCGGCGGCTGGTGGAGGACTGGCTGGGGGTCATCGCGTCCGACCCGGCCGCGGGCATGATCACCGAGCTGGGGCTCGGCACCCAGAGCCTGCCCTGGGCGGGCACCGACATCCAGGACGAGAAGATCATCGGGACCGCGCACCTGGCCACCGGCCGGAGCGATCACCTGGGCGGCGCCATCGGACCGCAGAGCTTCCGCGACCTGCGCAACGCGAGCCACAACGACATCCTCTATACCCCCGTCAAGACGCCGCGGGTGCGGCTGGAGCGGGTGCGCATGCGGCGGGGCGGCGAGGAGTCGCTGGTGCTCGAGCGCTACGAGCCGGCCGCAGCGTTGCGGGCGCTGCTGTAGGCCCGAGCGGAACCGGGAGGATCGAGCGCGCTCCCCTCTGCTTTCCCTGGCCTGCCAGGAAAAGAGATCGAAAAGCGGCTGCCGGCTCGCCCCTTTGCCCACGCAGCAGAGGGAATCCGCAGGTGCCCCCTGTCGCTCCCTCTCCCCTCCGCGCGAGAGCGGATCCGAGGGCGGGCGCCCCTCTGCCCCTCTGCACTCCGCACGGAGGCGATCGAACCGAGGCCGCGGAGCGTCGGTCAGACAATGGGCGCAAGAGCAGAACCGGGCGAGAGACAGACGACATGGGATCGGCAGAGCTTCCGTGGCGGTGCGGGCCGCCCCGGCGATGAGCGGCCACAAACGCGCTGCAGCGGCCGGCCTGGGGCGGCGGTGCTCGCGCTCGCCGGTGTGCTCGTCGTGGCGGCACCTGCGCGCGCCCAGCTCCCGCCCTTCAGCGGCGGCCGGCCCAACCTCACCAGCGCGCCGGCGAGCCTGCCCGCCGGACAGCTGGCCGTGGAGGGCGGGGTGAGCTGGAGCGGCGATCCGCCCGGCCGCGCCGATGCGCTGACCGTGCCGCTCAAGCTGCGGGCGGGGCTCGGCCACCGGCTGGAGGTCGAGCTCCAGCTCGATGGTTTCGCCTGGGTGGACGAGCCGCGGGCGGCGGGCGAGGCGGGCCTGGGCGACGGGGTGGTGGTGGGACGGCTGGTGCTGGATGAGGGCGGGCCCTACTGGGGCGGGGGTGGCGATCGAGCTCGGCACCAGCGTGCCGCTCGCCACCGAGCGCCCCGAACTCGGCAGCGGCAAGCCATCGCCCTACGCCCTCCTGGCGGTCGAGCTGCTGCCGCTGGAGGCGGTCTGGATCGACCTCAACCTCGGGGTGCAGTTCAGCCCCGTGCGCGGGCGCGCGCGGAGCTTTCGCGAGGCGCCGTTCGCGAGCGTCGCGGTGGGGCTCGAGTTTCGCGAGCGGCTCTGGCCGTATGTGGAGCTGGGGTGGTTCGCCACCCCGGGGGACGGCGCCGGGGACCTGCTGCTCGGCGACGCAGGTCTGATCTGGCAGGCGAGCGAGCGGCTCTTTGTGGATGTCGCGGTCTACTTCCCGCTCGGGCGCGAGGCGCCCGACCTCGGGATCACGATCGGGTTCGTGCTGCTGTTCGAGCCCCTCGGCGTGGAGGAGAGATCGTGATCGCACACACCGGTGGCGACCTATCTCGGTGCGAAGCAAACCGTCCGGAGGTCCGCGCCGATACGGCGCTCGGGGCGGCGCGCCCGCCGCGGGCGGCGGGCACGGGGCGGCGGCCGCGCAGGCTCGCGCTCGCGTGCCTGGCAGCGATATGTGCGCTCGGCCTGGCGGCAGGCGCGGCCGGCGCACAGGCCGCCGAGCCCGAATGGACGAGCGACCGGCCGAGCATCACCAACTCCCCGGCGGTGCTGCCGCCAAGCGCGCTGGCGCTGGAGGCAGGGCTGTCCTATACCGGCGTCCGCGTGGGCAGCCGCGACGTGTTGACCGTGCCGATCAAGCTGCGCTACGGGATCGCCGAACGGGTGGAGCTACAGCTCGGCTGGGAGCCGTTCGGCTACGCGGACGCGGCCGGCAGGCCCGGAATCGCGGGGCTGGGTGACGGGCTCGTCGGCGGGCGGTTTTCGATCGCCGACGGCGAGGGAGCGTTGCCGGCGCTGGCACTCGAGCTCGGCACCGAGCTGCCGGCTGCGACGCGGCGGCCCGAGCTGGGCAGCGGCAAGCCCAATCCGTTCGCGTTCCTGTCGCTGGAGCTCGCGCCGCTGGGCTGGGCGACGCTCGGGCTGAACGCGGGGGTGGTGCTCGAGGGCCGGCGCGGCGAGCACCGCACCTTCGTCGCCCAGGAGTTCGTGAGCGGGCTGCTCACCCTCGAGGTCGCCGGCACGTTCTATCCGTTCGCGGAGCTGGCATGGTTCGCCACCCACCGCGACGGCGACGGCGATGTGGCCCTGGCGGGGCTCGGCGGAGTCTACAGGCTCACCCCGCGGCTGTCGGTGGATGCGGCCTTGTTCCTGGGGCTCACCAGCGAGTCGCCCGACCTGACGCTCAGCGCCGGGTTCGCCCTGCTGTTCGGCCCATGAGCGGGCGGCGGGTGGCGCCGCCGGGCCGCGTGCGCGGCAGCGTGCTGCGCGCGCACCCGCTTGCCACCGCCGGACGGCGGGCGTAGACTGCTTCTAATAATATCGCAAAACTGCTTCATAACGAGGCGCGCGCCCGCCGGCGCGCGCGGCGAGCGGGAGGGGAAGGCATGCAGGCGACAAGCGCGGGCAAGCCCGACCGCGGCGCGGTCCGGTTCGCCACGCTGGGGCTGGCGCTGGTGCTGGGCACGCTGGCAGCGCCGCTGGCGCGCGCGCACTTCACGATCCTCATCCCGGACCGCCCTGCGGTCGCGAAGGGAGAGCCGGTGACCCTGTCGGTGCTCTACGGCCACCCGTTCGAGCGCGAGCTCGGCGTGCTCAAGCGTCCGGCCGCGCTCTGGGTGCGCAGTCCGCAGGGCCTGCTCACGGACCTGACCGGGCGCCTGGTGCCGCTGGCGGGCACGGTGCGCGAGGACGGAGTCGCGAGCGGCTGGCAGGTGCGCTTCACCCCCGAGGAGCGCGGAGACTGGGTGGTGTTCATGCGGGCCGAGCCGGTGTCGAACGGCAAAGAGGAGCTGACGGACTTCGTCAAGGTCGTGATCCATGTCGGGACCGAGCAAGGCTGGGACGCGACGCTCGGCCAGCCGCTGGAGCTGGTGCCGCTCACGCGCCCGTACGGGCTGCGAGCCGGGCTGAGCGTGCGCGCGCAGCTGTTGCGCGACCATCACCCGCTGCCCGGCACCCCGGTCTTCGTCGAGCGCTACAACGACGCACCGCCGCCCCCGGGCACCCTGCCGCCCGGCGAGCACATCACCCGGATCGAGAAGACCGACCCCAATGGGGTGCTGGCCGCCACGCTCGACGCGCCGGGGTGGTGGATGCTGGCGGCGGAGGCACCGGCAGTGAGCGTGCCGCTCGGCGAGCGCAGGCTCCAGTGGGTGCACCGCGCCGTGCTGTGGGTGTACGTGGACGAGGTGCCCGCGGGGTGGCGCCGCCCCGCCGAAGGCGAGGCGGAGCGCGAGCGGTGAGCTGCGGGCCCGCGGCGCCGCGGCGGCGGGCGGGCAGGGGGCGCGCCGCCACTGCTCCGGGCTCCGCTGGCTGCCGTGGTGCGAGCCCGGGGAGGCCGCCGGAGGGACCATGCACATCGCCGATGGAATCCTGCCTCCGGGGGTGCTGATCGGGGGCGCGGCGGCGAGCGCGGGGCTGCTCGCGCTGACGCTGCGGCGGCTCGCCGACGCCGACGTGCCGAAGACCGCCGTCATGACCGCGGCCTTCTTCGTCGGCTCGCTGATCCACTTCCCGCTCGGCGGCACGAGCGTGCACCTGGTGCTGGTGGGTCTGACCGGCGCGGTGCTGGGCGCGGCAGCGTTTCCGGCGGTCGTGGTCGGGCTGGTGCTGCAGGCGGCGCTGTTCGGGCACGGCGGATTGACCGCGCTCGGGGTCAACGCGTTTACGATCGGCAGCGGGGCGCTGGCGGCGGCGGGGCTGTTCGCCTGCCGGCCCCGCTCGCTCGGCCCGGGGCGGGCGGCGGCATGGGGGACGGCAGCGGGCGCGGTGGGCACGGCGGTCTCGCTCGTGTTGTATGCGGGCGTGCTCGTGTTCAGCGAGAGCGCACTGCGCGACGTGGCGACCTACGCGCTGCTCGCGAACCTGCCGCTGGTGGTCCTCGAGGCGCTGGTCTCCGGCGCGGCGGTCGGCTTCATCGCGCGCGTCGAGCCGCGCCTGCTCGAACGGGCCCGTGCCCCGGCGGCCAGCCGGGCGGCGGGCGCGGCGCTGGTGGTGGGGTTGGTGTTCGCCTGCGCCGAGCCCGCGCTCGCGCACCGGGCCCACCTGGACTGCCGGCTACAGGGCGAGGAGATCCTGATCGAGGCCTACTTCGATGACGGCACCCCGATGCGCGGGGCGCACGCGCGCGTGGAGCTGCTCGGAGCGAAGGGCAGCCCCGAGGGCGCCCGGCCGCGGCTGCTCGAGGCGCGGCTCGATGCCGCGGGCACGCTGCGGCTGCCCCTGCCGGGGGGCACGGTGCGCGTGTTCGTCGAGGTACGCGATGACGCGGGTCACCGTGCCGAGGCCGTGCTGCGGCGCGAGGGCGCAGCCGGGCGGGGCGTCCTGCCGGGCACCGGCGCGCCTGCGCCCCCGGCCGCCGCGGGGCGCGCGGGGCTGGAGATCGCGCGGGTGGTGCTGGGGCTCGGTGCCATCGGCGCGCTCGCCCTGGTGCTGTACGCCGTGCAGCGGCGGCGCAGCGCGCGCACGGCCGGTGCGAGTCGTGATGCGGGATGAGGGCGCAGGACGGTGCTGCTCTGGCCCCCTCACCCTCACCCTCTCCCCCGCGAGCGGGGGAGCGGGGAAGCAGGACCGCGCCGCAAGCTGTCGCTCCCTCTCCCCTCGGGGGAGAGGGCCGGGGTGAGGGGGCAGGGCGGGAAGGGTCGGCGGTGCGCGGCCCCCTCACCCTCACCCTCTCCCCCGCGAGCGGGGGAGAGGGGAAGCAGGACCGCGCCGCAGCTGTCGCTCCCTCTCCCCTCCGGGGAGAGGGCCGGGGTGAGGGGGCAGGGCGGGAAGGGTCCGCGGTGCGCGGCCCCCTCACCCTCACCCTCTCCCCCGCGAGCGGGGGAGAGGGGAAGCAGGACCGCGCCGCAGCTGTCGCTCCCTCTCCCCTCCGGCGAGAGGGCCGGGGTGAGGGGGCAGGGCGGGAAGGGGCGGCGGTGCGCGGCCCCCTCACCCTCTCCCTCTCCCCCGCGAGCGGGGGAGCGGGGAAGCAGGACCGCGCCGCAGCTGTTGCCCCCTCTCCCCTCGGGGGAGAGGGCCGGGGTGAGGGGGCAGGGCGGGAAGGGTCGGCGGTGCGCGGCCCCCTCACCCTCACCCTCTCCCCCGCGAGCGGGGGAGCGGGGAAGCAGGACCGCGCCGCAGCTGTCGCCCCCTCTCCCCTCCGGGGAGAGGGCCGGGGTGAGCGGGCAGGGCGGGAAGGGTCCGCGGTGCGCGGCCCCCTCACCCTCACCCTCTCCCCCGCGAGCGGGGGAGAGGGGAAGCAGGACCGCGCCGCAAGCTGTTGCCCCCCTCTCCCCTCGGGGGAGAGGGCCGGGGTGAGGGGGCAGGGCGGGAAGGGGCGGCGGTGCGCGGCCCCCTCACCCTCTCCCTCTCCCCTGCGAGCGGGGGAGCGGGGAAGCAGGACCGCGCCGCAGCTGTTGCCCCCTCTCCCCTCCGGGGAGAGGGCCGGGGTGAGCGGGCAGGGCGGGAAGGGTCCGCGGTGCGCGGCCCCCTCACCCTCTCCCTCTCCCCCGCGAGCGGGGGAGAGGGGAAGCAGGACCGCGCCGCAGCTGTTGCCCCCCTCTCCCCTCCGGGGAGAGGGCCGGGGTGAGCGGGCAGGGCGGGAAGGGTCCGCGGTGCGCGGCCCCCTCACCCTCACCCTCTCCCCCGCGAGCGGGGGAGAGGGGAAGCAGGACCGCGCCGCAGCTGTCGCCCCCTCTCCCCTCCGGGGAGAGGGCCGGGGTGAGCGGGCAGGGCGGGAAGGGTCCGCGGTGCGCGGCCCCCTCACCCTCACCCTCTCCCCCGCGAGCGGGGGAGAGGGGAAGCAGGACCGCGCCGCAGCTGTTGCCCCCCTCTCCCCTCGGGGGAGAGGGCCGGGGTGAGGGGGCAGGGCGGCCGGCGCGGGCTGGTCAGCGAGGAGCGGTACACCCATGAGCTGGACGCGGCAGGAGCGGGCAGCGCTGCTCGAGGCCGCCCCGTGGCTGCTCGGATGGGATGCCCGCGCGCGGCTCGTGGCGCTGGGTGGGCTGGCGCTCGCGCTCGCCTCGGTGCGGACGCTCGCGGCTGCGGGCGCGGGCACGGCGCTGGCCGCAGTGCTGCTGCTGCTCGCGCGCGTGCCGGCCGCCCAGGCGTGGCGGCGGCTGCGCTGGCTCGGGGTGGTGATCCTGCCGATCGCGGTGCTGGTGCCGCTGCGCGACCCGGGACTCGCGCTGCTGCTGTCGCTGCGCGTCGCGGCGGCCGGGACCGCCGCCGTGCTCGCGCTCGGGGTCGGGCCGTTCGACCGGACCGCACGGGGGCTGCAGGGACTGGGTGTGCCGGCCCGCCTGGTGCACATGGCGCTGCTCGCCTACCGGTATCTGTTCGTGCTCGGCGAGCATCTCGATCGGGTGCGGGTAGCGCTCGTCTCGCGCGGCTTCGTGCCGCGGTTCGACCGCCACACCGCGGCGGTGTACGGCCGCGTCACCGGAGCCCTGCTCGTGCGGAGCGTCGCGCGCACCGAACGGGTGGACCAGGCGATGCGCTGCCGGGGCTTCGCCGGCCGGCTGCGCAGCCGCAGCCCCGCGCGGCTCAGCCGGAGCGATCTGATGCGCGCGGCGGCGGTCCTCGGAGTAGCAGCGTGGGTGCTCGTGCTGGACCGGCTCCAGGGCTGAATGCAGTGACACGAGCCGTGAAGGGATGAACATGGCGCCACCGACGAGCGGACCCGCGGACCGCTGCAGCCCGCCCGCCGCCCCGCCGCTGCTCGAGGTGAGGGGGCTCGAGCACCGCTACGCCGACGGGACGCTGGCGCTGGCGGGGGTGGACCTGCGGCTGGAGCGAGGCGAGCGGCTCGGGCTGGTCGGGCCCAACGGCGCCGGCAAGTCCACGCTGCTGCTGCACCTGAACGGGGTGCTGGCCCCCACCGCCGGCACCGTCCGGCTCGGAGGACGCCTGCTCGCCCCGGATTGGCTGCCGGAGGTACGCCGCCGCGTGGGGCTGGTCTTCCAGGACCCGGACGACATGCTGTTCACGACCCGGGTCGAGGACGACGTCGCCTTCGGCCCATTGCACCTGGGGCTGCCGGAGCAGGAGGTGGCACGCCGCACCGAGGAGGCGCTGGCCGCGGTCGGCATGCAGGCGGTGCGCGAGCGCGCGCCGCATCACCTCTCGCTCGGCGAGAAGCGCGCGGTGGCGATCGCGTGCGTGCTCGCCATGCGGCCCGAGGTGCTGGTGCTGGACGAACCGAGCTCCAACCTCGATCCGCGCGGCCGGCGCAACCTGGTGGCGTTGCTCGGCCGGCTCGTGCCGACGCTGGTGCTCGCCAGCCACGACCTGGAGCTGGTGCTCGCGCTGTGCGACCGCGTGGCGGTGCTGGACGGCGGGCGGGTGGTGGCCGACGGCCCGGCACGCGCGATCCTGGGCGACGAACCGCTCATGCTGGCGCACGGCCTGGAGCGACCCCACTCCCTGACCCCACACCAGGGTGCCGGCCACCACCACAGCCCGGGGAGATGAAGCCGCCGGAGCGCGCGTCGGGTGCAACGCTACGTGGCAGTTGCGTCGCGCTTCGTTTTCACGACGCATGTCGGAAGGGGTCGCGGCGAGGTGCTGCGCGCTGCGTCATTGCGGACGGTGGTGGAGAGGAGCCGCCGCCGCGGGCGGGGGCGGTGCGCCCGCGCCCGCGGCGGCGGCGACACGCCGTTTGCAGCATCGCATGCCTTGCGTCGCAGCCCGAGGGCGGCGCGCACGTCGAGGAGAGCGGACATGGTGCGACGGATCGTGGCATGCGCGGGGCTGCTGGTGGTGGGCCTCGCGGTCGTGGCCTGCGGGGGTGGCGGCGGTGGCGGCGGCTCCGGCTCGAGCGCCGGCGCGAGCGGCAGCGGCTCGCAGAGCGGCGGCACGTTCAGCGGGACGGACACCACCCCGCCGAGCCTCACCGTCGATCCCGCCAGCGGCCCGGGTGCCATGCTCGCCGGCCCGCTCGCGGTGTTCCGCGGCACCGCGACCGACGCGGAGAGCGGGCTGGCCGGCGTCACCGTGAACGGCACCGCTGCCGTCATCAACGGCAACGCCTGGGAGGCGCGGCTGAGCCTGCCGGCGGGCACCCATCACATCGAGGTGCGGGCCGTGGACCGGCAGAACAACGTGGCGCGGGAGACCTTCAGCGTCATCTACGCGGACGCGCTCACCGACCCGGCCCAGCCGGTCGCCGATGCCGCCAAGCTGCGGCTCGCCCGGGGCGGGTTCGCGGACCTGTCGGCACTGGCGAGCCAGGCCGCGGCGCAGGCGAGTCTGGGGCAGTCGCTGGTGGGGCGACAGGTGCACTTCCAGCTGCTCGGCCAGAGCTTCGTCGCGACCGTGCGGCAGGTCTCGTTCGGCAGCCCCACCGTGACGCTGTCGCCCACCGCCAACGGGCTGCGCGCGGTGGTGGCGATCGACCGGCCGCACCTGACGCTGGACATCCCGGGGATCGGCAACGGCACGACACTGGATGCCGACCGCGCTACGGCCGACACCACCGTCCGCGTGGACGTGGCGGCGGGCGGCGGCTGGCAGGCGAGCGTGACCGCGGTCACGGTCCAGGTCCTGAACCCCCGCTCGAATCAGCCCGCGATCAACGTGGCGCTCGGCCTGCAGCTGCTGGAGATCCTGCTGGAGGACGCGATCCGGCGCGAGCTCCCCCCGGCGATCGTCGGCGCGCTCACCAGCTACGTGGTACCGCGCACCTTCCAGGCGCTCGGCACCAGCTTCACCGTGGAGGTGCGCCCGAGCGCCATCGTCTACTCGGACCAGGCGCTGGAGGTGGTGCTCGCGACCAACCTCACCAGCCCGGCCACCGGCAGCTCGGCAGCGCCGGGCCGGCCGACCGGCTCCATCTCGCGGCGTGCCACGAGCGGCTCCAGCCTGCCGGCGCTGAGTGGTCCGGACACCCACGAGGTCTACGCCTGGATCGCGGAGGACGCGATCAACCGGGGGCTGTTCGCGGTCTGGGAGTCAGGCGCGCTCGATGTCACGGTCGATCAGCAGTTCCTGGCGCAGCTCGGACTGCAGCTGCCGTTCAACTTCCTCGACGGGCGAATCTTCGCGCTGTTCTTCCCCCAGGTGGCGGCCATGATGCCGCCCACCGGCCCGGTGCCGCTCGCCTTCCGGCTGCAACACGACCTGCCCCCGGTCGTGCTGGTGGGTGCCGGTTCGAGTGCGCTCGCCGCCTCGCTGGGCGAGCTCAGGTTCTCGATGGCGATGGACTTCGGCGGCGGCTGGACGGACGTGTTGACGATGGTGCTGCACCTGGAGCTGGAGGCCGACCTGGCGATCCGTAACCAGCAGATCATCGTCCGGCTCGGCCAGCAGCTCGCCTTGTACTATCGGGGTGCTGCAGAATCCCTTCGGATTCCAGCCGCCGGACATCTCCAGCTTCGTCAACACCGTGCTGCCCCAGCTCGCCACCTTCCTCAACGGCGTGCTGCCGCCGCTCCCGCTGCCCGGGCTGCCGAGCTTTTTGGGCGTGCAACCGCACAACATCGATCTGCGGCTGGACGGGCCCGCAGGGGACTACCTGCGCTTCGCGGCCGATCTGTAGCGTCGTCGGGCCGGCGCGCGCGCGGGCGGCGCAGGTGCAGAGCGGCCGGGCGCGGGGCGAGCTGCCCCGCGCCCGGCCGTCGCGCGTTCTCTGCGGAGCTGTGGCCCGCCTGCGTGCCGGCTCGCCGCCGCCGCTCGGCGCTGCGGGCGGTGGCGGGAGGCCGGGGGCAGGCGGCCGTTCAGCCGCCGCCCTCGGAACCGGCGGCAGTCTCCGCGGCGGCTTCGGCCTGCTCGGGCGCCGCGGTCGGCTCGGCCACCAGGGGGCGGCCCACCGTCGGACGTCGCCGCGGGCAGCCGCCCGGAGTCCTTGCTGGCCCGGGCGGCCCTGGCGGCGGTGGCACGGCGCTCGGTCTTGGTGGGCGGCCTGAGCGGCACCAGCACCATCGCCATCTCGCGGCCGTCGAGCCGGTCGTTGCGGCTCTCCACCTTGGCCACGTCCTGCACGGCCGCGGCCACCTTGTCGAGCACCTTGATGCCGTTTTCCACGTGGCGCATCTCGCGCCGCCGGAACACCACGTTGACGCGGCAGCGCTCGCCTTCTTCCAGGAACTCGCGCAACTTGCGCACCTTCACCTGGATATCGTGGTCGCCGGTGTTCGGCCGGAAGCGGATCTGGCGGATCTTGCCGCTCGCCTCCTTGCGGCGCGCCAGTCGCTTCTGCTTTTCTTCCTGGAACTTCTGCTTGCCGTAGTCGAGGATACGGCAGACCGGTGGGCGGGCGTCCGGAGCGACCTCCACCAGGTCGAGGTCGCGCTCCCGCGCTGCCTCCAGGGCATCCGCGATGGAGACGATCCCCATCTGCTCGCCGTCCGGTCCGATCAGCCGCACGGTGCCTGGCGGTGATCGCCTCATTGAGTCGCGGTCCGCTGTCCCGCGGTTTCTGGGGAACCAGGTACCGCTTTCTCCCTAACCTCCCGATCGCTCCCTCCGTGGCCTCGCCGCTCTGGTTGGCCGCGTCCTCGCGCGCGCGGCTCGCGTGCCGTCCGCTCGACGGCAGTTGCGCCTGCACCACCAGCTCACGGGGGTGAGGCCGCGCTCTAGGATACCGTCCGGACGGGGCGGCGCAAGGGGGCGCTGTCCCCGCGCGCAGGCACCTTCCGCCGGGCGGGCGGAGGGTGCACGCGCGCGGTGCATGCCGTAGGTGGATGCGTATGGGCGCGCCGCCTGTGCCGGCGAGACGGCCGCGGCGCGCCGCACTGGCAGAGGGGGACTGGCGATGGAGAAGGAACACGGCAGCGGCATGCGCCCCGCAGTGCAGCCGCCGGGCCGGCGGTGTGGGCGCTCGCGCTCGCGCTGGCGGCGCTCCCCGCCGGCGCGACGCGCGCCGAGCAGGAAGAATCAGGGCGGGGGCGGCGCGCCGGGGGAGCGCGCGAGACGGCGGCGCTGGCGATCGTGCTCGCGGTCCCGGAGGGCCACCGGCTCGCGGGCGGCTGGGCGCTGCTCGATCCGCACCCGCTCGCACGCGAGATCGGCGTGCGCGCGGGCGTGTACGCCTCGCCGGTGGGAGCGCTGGCGCTGGACGAACACGGGCGTGCCAGCGCGCGCGGGCTCGCGCCCGGCAGCTACGTCGTCGCCGCAGGCGGCATCGGGCTGGCCGCCGTGCAGCAGCGGATCGAACTCCAGGCAGGCCAGCAGGCCGAGGTGCGCCTGAGCCCGCGCTGGCAGGGGATGGCGGCGCTGGCGGTCGAGGTGGAGGACGGCGCCGGGCGCGCGGTGCCCGAGGCCGAACTTGCCCGCTGCCGGCTGCGGCTGATCCGCACCGCCGACGGCGCGCACCTGGAGACCGCACCGCCCACCGCGCGCCAGCCGCTGGCGCTGGTGCCCGGGGACTACCTGCTCGAGCTGCTCGAGCCCGCCCCGGGGGGCCATCCCGATCCCGGTGCGGCTCGCCGATGGCGAGCACCGCACGGTGCGGGTGCGCGCCGGGCGTGGCGCAGTCATCGGGGGCCGGGTGCTCGATGAGCGCGGCGAACCGGTGCTGGAGCGGGTGCGGGTGGCGCTGGTGCGGCTCGGGCCGGATCAGGACCGCAGCCATGCCGAATCGCAGGCGGAGCTGCTGGGCCCGGAGGCCGCGCTCACCGGCCCGGACGGTCGCTTCGCGTTCGGGCCGCTGCCCGAGGGTCGCTACGCGGTCATCGCGCGCCGGCCGGGACGCGACGCGGGGGTCTCCGAGGTGCTGCACGCCGGACCGCTCGCCAGCCACGGCGGGGGTGCAGCTGCGCCTGACCGGCGCGACTACGGGGAGTGCCGCCTGACGCTGCAGCTGGAGCCGCGCGAGGGCCACCCGCGCATGGCCGAGCTGCGCCAGCGGCCGGCGCGGCTCTGGGTCGACCTCAAGGTGGAGATCCGGGGGTTTTCCGCCATGGATCTCACGCGCGAGACCGACGAGGAGCTGAGGCTGAGCCTTGCCAGCATACCCGCGGAGCGGACGGTCGAGATCGAGGCGCTGGCCTTCGTGCCCGGCGAACGCGAGCGGTGGGCGTCGGTGCGCTCGCGGTGGTGGCCGAGGCGGGCGCCGGCACGGCGAACCGCCTGCTCGTGCTCGGGCCGCCGGCGGTGCTGTCGGGCACGGTCCGCGGCTTCGCCAACCGCCCGGTGGTCCGGGCTCGATCCGCTACGGGGCGCTCGAGCTCACGGGCGCACCGCCGCGGCGCTGGGCCGAGGCGCGCATCGCCGAGGAA
>BPJM01000014.1 GCA_026004615.1 Planctomycetota bacterium | reverse complement strand
GCCGAGCAGCCGCGGCCGACCCGCGCCGCCTACCGGGTGCGCGACCCCGAGGCGGTGCAGCGGTTGCTCGAGCGGCTGGCGCAGCTCGCACCCGCGGGAGGCAGCGCGTGAGCGGAGCGTGGAGGCTGGTCTACGAAGGGTTCGAGCCCGCCGAACAGGGCCGCCGCGAGGCGCTGTGCGCGCTGGGCAACGGCGTCTTCGTCACCCGCGGGGCCTGGGAGGAGGCCGAGGCCGACGGCACCCACTACCCGGGGACCTACCTCGCCGGTGGCTACGATCGCGCCACCAGCCGCATCGCCGGCCGCACGGTGGTCAACGAGGACCTGGTGAACTTTCCCAACTGGCTGGTGCTGCGGCTCGCGGCGGCAGGGGGGGCCTGGTTCGCGCCCGGCACCGCCGAGGTGCTCCAGTGCCGGACCGAACTCGATCTGCGGGCGGGAGTGCTCGCGCGCTCGGTGCGGCTCCGCGATCCGGCCGGCCGCACCATCCGCGTGCGGAGCCGGCGGCTGGTCCACATGGGCCATCCCCACCTGGCGGCGATCGAATACCAGCTGACCGCCGAGGACTGGGAGGGCGAGGCGGTGCTGGCCTCGGGCCTGGACGGAACCGTGACCAACGCCGGGGTGGCGCGCTACCGCGCGCTGGAGGGCAAGCACCTGGAGACCCTCGCCCGCGGCGCCATCGCGCCGGCACCGGGCCAGTCCGAGCCGCCGGCGGCGGGGATCTTCCTGCTGGTGCGCACGCTGGACTCGCACCTGGAGCTGTGCCAGGCAGCGCGCACCCGGCTGTTCGATGCGGCCGGCAGGCCGATCGCGCCCCTGGCCCAGCAGGTGGTCGAGGAACCGGAAGCGGTGGCCGAGCGGTTCGCGGTGAAGCTCGAGCGCGGCCGGCCGCTGGTGGTCGAGAAGGTGGTGGCGCTGCGCAGCAGCCGCGATCGGGCGCTGTATGCCCCGGCCCACGATGCGCCGCTGGAGCTCGGCCGCGCGGGCAGCTTCGCCGAGCTGCTCGCCGAGCACACGCGCGCGTGGCAGGAGCTGTGGCGGCGCTACGACGTGGCGATCGAGCTGGCGGGCGAACAAAAGCCCGGCACCAGCCGCGAGCAGCTGATCCTGCGGCTGCACATCTTCCACCTGCTGCAGACCATCTCGCCGCACACGGTGGGACTGGATGTGGGCGCGCCGGCGCGGGGCTGGCACGGCGAGGCGTACCGCGGCCACATCTTCTGGGATGAGCTGTTCATCCTGCCCTTCTTCAACCTCCGCTCCTCGCGCATCACCCGCTCGCTGCTCATGTACCGCTACCACCGGCTGGAGGCGGCGCGGGCGCACGCGCGGCAAGCCGGCTACCGCGGCGCCATGTACCCGTGGCAGAGCAGCAGCAATGGCGAGGAGACCACCCAGCAGCTCCACCTCAACCCGCGCTCGGGCCGCTGGGATCCGGACCACAGCCAGCTGCAGCGCCACATCGGTGCGGCGGTCGCCTACAACGTCTGGCAGTACTTCGAGGTCAGCGGCGACGTCGAGTTCCTGGAGAACTACGGCGCCGAGATGCTGCTCGAGATCGCGCGCTTCTTCTCGAGCGTGGCGCAGCTGGACCCGGCGAGCGGCCGCTACGAGATCGCCGGCGTCATGGGGCCGGACGAATACCACGAGAAGTACCCGGGAGCGGCCGCCGGCGGGCTGCGCAACAACGCCTACACCAACGTGATGGCGGTCTGGTGCCTGCAGGCCGCGTTCGCGGCGCTGGCGGTGCTCAGGCCCGAGCGCGGCCAGGAGCTGCTCGAGCGCCTGGGCATCGATGAGGCCGAGCGGGCGCGCTGGCGCGACATCATGCACCGGATGAAGATCTGCTTTCACGACGGGGTGATCAGCCAGTTCGAGGGTTTCGAGCAGCTGCAGGAGCTGGACTGGGAGCGGTACCGCGCCCGCTACCGGCAGATCGAGCGGCTGGACCGGATCCTGAAGGCGGAGGGCGACAGCCCCGATCGGTACAAGGTCTCCAAGCAGGCCGACGTCCTCATGCTCTGGTATCTGCTCACTCCCAGGCAGCTGCGGCAGATCTTCCGCCGGCTCGGCTATCCATTCGACGACGGCATGCTCGCGCGCCACCTCGCCTACTACGAGCCGCGCACCTCGCACGGCTCGACGCTGAGCAAGGTCGTGCACGCCTCGCTGGTCGATCGGCTGGACCGCGCGCGGGGCTGGGAGCTGTTCTGCGAGGCGCTGCGCAGCGACATTCGACGACGTGCAGGGCGGCACCACGCCCGAGGGCATCCATCTGGGGGCGATGGCGGGCACGGTCGACATCGTGCTCCGCCACTACGCCGGCCATCGATACCAGCCGGCACGCGCTGGGGCTGTTTCCGCGCCTGCCCCCGCAGCTGGCCCGCCTGCGCTTCCGCATCCAGTACCGCAACCAGTGGTTCGGGGTGGAGCTGGAGCATGGGCGGCTGGTGCTGGAGCTGGAGGGGGCGCCGGCGGATGGCGCCGAGCCGGTGCCGGTGCTCGTCGACGGCCGGCTGGAGCGGCTCGCCCCGGGCAGCAGCCGGGTGTTCGAGCTGTGAGCGCGCCGGGGGCGCGCCCGCAGCACCGCCGGCCGGCGGCGTGCCGGCGCCAGCTGCCCCGGGGCAGCGAGGGGATCAGCCCGCGGCCGCGGTGGCGCGCAGGCCCGCGTCCTCCTCGAGCAGCCGTTCGCTCGCGCCGGCGATCGCGAGCCGCTGGCGCGCCTGCGCGATCAGCGCCGCCCCCATGCGCCCGCCCAGCCGGCGGCCGCGCTGGTAGCGCGCGATGGCGGCGTCGAGCGGGCGGCCGGCGCGCCCCGCCGCCGCCTCGGCCTGCTCCAGCAGCGCCAGCGCGCGGGCGCGCTCGCCGCTCGCATCGGCGGCATACGCGCACGCGCGGAGTCCGAGCCCGGCGGCGAGCGGCGCTGCCGCCTCGGCGGCGCCGCCCAGCCGCCAGACCCGCCGCGCGGACGCCTCGGGGTCGCCGGCCCGCAGTGCGTTCGCCTCCAGCATCGCGGCGCAGCCCAGTGCCGGTCCCGCGAACATCGAGCGCAACAGCCCGAACGGCCGCGCGCGGGCCAGGGCCTGGCGGGCGCGCTGGCGCGCCGCCGCCGGCTCGGCGCTCCAGATCGCCGGCACCAGCGCGTACAGCTCCAGCACCGCCCGCTGGATGGCCGGCGGGTGCTCGGGCAACTCGGCGGCTGCCGCTGCCAGCCGCGCCTCGGCCGCCGCGAAGCTACCGCGCCAGGTGAGCTGCACCGCCTCGAGGAAGGCCAGGTGGCAGCGGATCGCCGACTCACCGCTGGTGCGTGCCGCCCGCCCGAGCCGCTCGAGCGCCGCTGCGAGCTCCGCTGGGCGCTGCGCGTAGAGCGCGACGTGCGCCCGGTGCAGCAGCGCCAGCAGGTGCTCGAAGCCGCCGCTGAGCCCGGCCTGCTCCAGCGCCCGCGCCACCTCCTCGAAGGCGGCCGCCGCCTGCTGCCAGCTGCCCTTGCGCAGCCGGGCGAGGCCCTCCAGCAGGGCCGGCATCCAGGCCACCACCAGCGAGCGCACGGTCCGTTGCGCCAGGCGGCGGTGGGCGCTGGCGGTGTAGCGGCGCGCCAGCCGCTCGCCGGCCGCGCCGCCGCGCTGGTGGAGCGCGAGGTAGGCGAGCACGAACTCGCACCACGCCGCCTGTTCGTGCGCCGCGGCGGCCTCGAAGCGGGTGCGGGCGCGCAGCAGGAAGCGGACGCCGGCCAGCGGATCGAAGTAGCCGATCATCGTGCCTAGGCGCACATCGCGCTCGGCGAGCCGGCGCACCGCCTCGGGCGCACCACCAGCCGCAGGCAGCCCCGCGCGGCGGCGGCCGGCCAGCCGCAGCACGACCGCCTGCACGCGCGGTCCGAGCAGGAACAGCAGCCCGGCGAGCAGCCCGCCGAGCCGGCCGCGCCCGGCCGGCGGCTCGCCGGCACGCTCCAGCGCAGCCTGCAGCCGGGCGTGTCCTTCGGCGAGCGCACCGGCGGCGAGCAGCGCGTGCGCCTCGCCGAGCGAGGCCGCCACCGCCTCCGGCTCGGTCCGCGCCGCCCGGGCCAGTTCCGCCCAGCAGCGCGCGGCCTCCCGGTAGCGAGCCGCCTTTTCCAGCGCCTCGGCGCGCGCCCGCAACAGCGCGCGCCGTGCCGCGCGGTCGGGCGGCGAGCGCAGCGCCACCTCGTACATCTCGGCTGCCAGCGCGTAGGCGCGCTGCGCCTCCGCGCGCGCCGCGGCGCCGGGGGCGTGGTGCGCCGCCTGCTCGATCCGCCCGGCGCCCACCAGGTGGCGCACCAGCACGTGCGGCGGTGCCGCCTGCGGGCGCACCAACAGGTCGCGCGCGAGCACCTCGTGGGCGGCGCGGAGCGCCTGCTCGCCCAGCACCTCCAGCGCCGCTGCGCGCACCGCGTCGTGGTACAGCTGCACGGCCAGCCCCGGACCGGCGGTGCCGGCGGTGCGCACCAGTCCCTCGCGCTCGAGCGCGGCCACCTCGCCCTCCAGCGCCCCGAGTCCGGCGCCGAGCAGCCGCGCCGCCCGGCCCAGCTCCACCCACTCGGCGGCCGCCACCAGCAGCGCCAGCAGCTGTCTGGCGAGCGGCGGGCTGGTGGCGACGCTCTCGGCCAACCAGCGCTCCGGAGCGAGCGGCGCGGAGGGCTCGCCGGCGCGCTCCGGCAGGTCCGCCAGCGCCGCCGCGCGGCCACGGGCCAGCCGCCGGCCCGCGACCTCGGCCAGAAACGGGCGGCCGGCACACGCCGGCACGACGCGCGCCAGCACCGGCGCCGGGGGCGGGGCGCCGCCGGCGGCCACGGCCGCCGCCCGCACGATAGCGGCGATGTCGGACTCGCCGAGCGGGGGCACGGCCCGCCGCGTCACCGCGGGGCCGCGCTCGAGCCAGGCAGCCGCCGGGCACGGTCCGCTGTCTTCGCGCAGCGCCGCCAGCACGCCCGCGCCCGCCGGCGCCACCCCGACCAGGTGATCGAGCAGCGCCACCGCGTCGTCATCCGCCCACTGCAGATCGTCGAGCACCAGCAGGACCCCGCGCTGGCGGGCGGCGAGTTCGCGCAGCAGCGCCACCACGGCCTCGAAGATGCGCCAGCGCGGTACGTTCGCCGCCGGCGGCGCGCAGCGTGGCTCGGCGTGGGCGAGCACCGGGAAGGCGGTGGCGGCGAGGGCCAGTGCCTCGTCCAGCTGCGGCGGGCGGCGGCGATCGCGGTGCCGGCTCAGTTCGATGGCGAGCGCGTCGATCGCACCGTCCACGGCGCTGAAGGCCACCCGCTCGCCCGGACGCCCGTAGCCCCGCAGCACCGCGGCCCCGGCGCGCTCGGCCCGCTCGGCGCCCCAGGCGAGGAGCGCGGACTTGCCGGCACCGCTCGGACCCAGCAGCACCAGTGCCGAGAACTCCCCGCCCTGCACCCGCTCGAGCTCGCGCGCGAGCTCGAGCTCGAGCGCAGCCCGCCCGCGCAGCTCGGGGTGCCGCGGCCGCGGCGGCGGCGGGGTGACGGTACGCGCTCCCAGCGGGCGCAACAGCAGGTGGTTGAGCGCCGCGAGGTCGGCTCGCGCCGCGGGTTGCTTGCGCAACAGCGCGGAGCACGCCTCGACCAGCGGCGCCGGGGCCCCTGGCACGTACTCGCTCAGCAGCGGCGCGGTCGCCTCCAGGTGCTGGCGCAGCACCTCGGCCACGCTGCCCTCGAAGGGCCGGCGGCCCGCGACCAGCTCGAACAGCATGACGCCGAGCGCGTACAGGTCCGTGGCGGGCTCGGGCCCCTCGCCCCGGATCTGCTCGGGCGCCATGTAGCCGGCGGTGCCGGCGATCGAGCGCCGCGTGCCCCCATGGGCGGGCTCGCCGATCGCGCCCGCGATCCCGAAGTCGAGCAGCTTGACCACTCCGTCCCGGCGCACCAGCACGTTGGAGGGCTTGAGGTCGCGGTGCACGATGCCCTCGCGGTGCAAAAACGCCAGCGCGTCGAGCAGTTGCGGCAGTACGTGCGCCAGCCGCTCCAGGAGGAGCGGCGCCGGCACGGGCCCGCTCGGGGCGTCGGCGGCCGCGATGCCGTTCGGGGTGGCCGCCCGGCGTGCGGTGCGGTCCGCCAGCCCCGCGCCGGCATCCGGCAGCAGCGTGGCCGTGGTGCGCGCGGCGAGCGGAGTGGGGGCGTGCGGTGCGGTGGCGGCGCCGGCGGTGGCGGCCGGCCCGCCGGGCTGCCGCGCGGTGCGGGCGCGCGTCGCCGAGCGGCACCTCCGGCGGACCGATGACCACGCGCGGGCGCCCGGCGCCGCCGTCCTGCTGCCCGGTGCGGGCGGTGCGCGCCGCCGGGGGGGGCTGCCAGCCCTCCGGCACCGTGTCGCCGCCGCTGGGGCCCGGCGCGGCCTGCGGGTCCGGCGGCTCGGCGGCGGGCTCGCCCGGGGCACGGCAGTAGCTCAAAAGATCGACGCCGTCGACCAGTTCCATGGTGAAGAACAGGCCCTGCGCGTCCTCATCCAGCTCGTACAACCGCACCAGGTTGGGGTGGAGCAGCCGCTCCAGCGTGCGGAACTCGCACTTGAAGCGCAGCAGCGCCTCGGGCGATCCGGCGAGCAGCCGCTTGCGCGCGAGCCGCTCGCCCCGCACCGCGTCCTCTACCAGCTCCACCGAGCCCATGCCGCCGCGCCCGAGCGGGCGGAGGGCGCGGTACCGTCCGTGCTGCTCGCCCATCGGGGACGCCCCCGGCGCGAGACTGCTCCCCCCGCAGGATAGGCGCAAAGGGGACCGAGGCGCCACGCTGGCGCTCAGTCCGCCCCGAACCGGCGAACGGCCAGGCGGGCGCGCCGCCGCTCGCGCACGAGCACCCACAGCACGCCCAGCACCAGCACCCCGAGCCCCACCAGTCCGATGCGCGCGAGCCAGACCGATGCCTGCTCGAGCTCGCCGCGCAGCGCGCGGACCGGGGCCACGACCGCGGTCGCCCAGCGGATCCCCTCGGCCGGCCGCAGCGCCTCGAAGGCGGCGGCGTAGCGCTCGCCGTGGTGGGTGAAGACTACGGCGCGGCCAGCGCGCGGATCGAGCGCGGCGGGCGGTTCGGGCAGCGCCGCCAGCGCTGCGAGCAATAGCCCCTCGTCGCGCTGCTCGGGCTCGCGGACCGAGCGCGCGATGATGCGCCCGTGCTCGGTGAGCAGGAACGAGCGCGCCCCGGGCCACGTCGTCATCTCGGCGAGATAGCGGGCGAGCGAGCTCAAGAGATAGTCGGCCGTCAGCGCGCCCTGCACGATCCCCTCGCGGCGCACCGCGACGGTGCAGGTGATGCCCCACTCCTGGCCGGCGCCGACGCTCGCCTCCGCCTCCCAGGGGTAGGGTTCGGTCCAGACCGGGCGGTCGGCCTGCAGCGCCGCGGTGTAGCCCAGCTCGACGCGCGGTTCGAACAGGTGCTCGATGCGGCCGAGCTCCCGCCAGCGCCCGTCCGGCAAGAGTTCGTACTCGACCTCCCAGCCGGTGCCCTGCTCCTGCCAGGAGTGGTTCAAGATGACGCGGCCGGCGCGGCGCGTGGCGCCGACGAAGGTGCCATCGGCGCCCATCCAGCAGATCCAGTCGAGCTGGCGCGGGCGGAAGCGGAGCACCAGGTGGCGGCCGAGCACCAGCGGCTCGTCCAGGGGCATGAGGCCGGCGAGCACGTAGTCGCGCATCTCCTCGAGCATGGGGACCGCCGGCGCCAGGAGCGCGCGCGCCTCGCCCGCGGTGCTCTGCGCGATCTGGCGCGACAGCTCGCGCCACAACCGGTCGATCTCGCGTTCCCGCAAGGAGAGGTGGATCGCGCCGGCGGTCACGAACAGCGCGAGCAGCGCCCCCGCGGTGAGCAGCGCCGGATGGCGCTGCAAGCGGCGCAGCGCGCGCCCCAGCGGGCCGAGGCGGCGGGCGCGGGGCAGCTCGCCCGCGAGCACGCGCGAGAGGTCATCCGCCAGCTCCAGGGCGGACTGGTAGCGGTGGCGCGGGTCCTTCTCCATCGCTCGCGCGATGACCGCCTCGGTGTCGCGGCTGACCCGGGCCAGCCGGCGCAGCCGCGGCGGGCTCGCGGTCAGCACCGCCATCAGCACCTCCTGCAGGTTGCCGCTGTAGGGCGGCTCGCCGGCGAGCAGGTGGTACAGGGTGGCGCCCAGGCCGTAGACGTCCGAGCGCGCATCGGCACTGCCAGCTCCGGCGCCGCCGCCGACCTGCTCCGGCGGCATGTAGGCCGGCGTGCCGACCATGTGCCCGGCGCGCCCGCTCTGCAGCTCCGCGGTGTCGAGCGCGAGCCCGAAGTCGAGCACCTGCGGCTCGCCATCCTGGCCGAGCACGACGTTGGCCGGCTTCATGTCCCGGTGGACCAGGCCGTGGCGGTGGGCGTGGTGCAGCGCCAGCGCCACCTTGTAGCCGATCTCCAGCACCCGCCGCTCCGGCAGCGGACCCTGCTCTGCGAGCAGTTGCTCGAGCGAGCGGCCGCGGGCCAGTTCCATCGCCACGTACGCGACGCCGTCGACCCACCCGGCGTCGTAGACCTGGACCAGGTTCGGATGCTTGCCGAGGCGGGCGACGGCGCGACCCTCGCGCACCAGCCGCTCGCCGTGCACCTCGTGCAGCACCTTGATCGCGCAGTAGCGCCGCAGCTCCGGCTGGTAGGCCAGGTACACCGTGCCCATGGCGCCGTGGCCCAGCTCGTCGACCAGCAGGTAGCGGCCGAAGGGTGTGCCCTGGGAGGGCGGATCGGAGGGCAGGAGCCCAGACTCGCCCGCTACCGGAGGCGCGGCCTGCGGAGCTGGCGAGGGCTCGGCCGGCCCGCGCGGCGGGGCGTCGAGATCAGGATCCATGGCCCCTCCAGCGCGGGCGCGCATCCCCGCCCGCGCGCACAGCGCGCCCCGGCGCCAGCGGCCGGGCGCGCCGGCTGCCGGCCGCTGCCCGGCGGTGCGGCCTGGCGGCGCATCGCTGCGGCGGTGGGGGCATCGCAGGGACCTGCCGGCGCGGTCTGGTGCGCGGGCCGTGCCGGAGCTCAGTCGAGCCTGACCACGTTGGCGGCGGACAGACCCTTGCGGCCGGCCACCAGCTCGAACTCGACCCGGTCGCCCTGGGAGAGGGTGGAGCAGCCCGCGGCCGCGAGCGCTGTGTGGTGGACGAAGACGTCCTCGCCATCCTCCCGCGCGATGTAGCCGTACCCCTTGTTCTCATCGAACCACTTGACCGTGCCCTTCGCCATGCAGCGCTCCTCGGCTCCTCGTCGTCTCCTCGCAATCGGCGGGGGATCGCGCCTTCGAGCATACGCATCGCGCGCTCGGCCGTCCAGCCGCACAGCGCGCGAAAGGGCGGAGCCTGCCGGGGCGCTGGCTGCGGTCGCCCGCCGGCGCTGTCCGGTGGCGGGCGGTGGTGCCAGCGGCCGGAGTCGAACCGGCACGAGCCTTCCGGCCCAACGGATTTTGAATCCGTCGCGTCTGCCAATTCCGCCACGCTGGCACGGAGCTGCGCATCGTAGCGAGGCGGCCGCCCCAGGGCAATGCGCGCGAGCATCGCGCGCTGTTCAGGCGCCGCCGGCCGCAGGGGGCGCGGCCGGCGGCGGTGGGGGCGGAGGCAAGCGGCGGTAGAACGAGGTCTGCAAGGCGCCGGACTCGGTCTCGAAGCGCAGGCCCACCTCCAGCTCGGCGACCCTGCCCCACACCAGCCGGCCGTACTGGTCGAGCCCGAACCTGCACGCCGACAGCTCGAGCGCGAGAAAGGCCGCCGCCACCTCCGGCTGCCCTGCCGCGCGCCAGTGCGCGGCCGCCTTGCGCTTGCCGAGCTCGAACTCGCTGCGTTCGATCAGTGCCACCGCTCGGCGCCCTGCGCTGCCGCTCCCCCGCTGCCCAGTGTAGCAGGACGGCCCGGCCGCCTGCAGCGCGCGAGCCCGGCGGCGGGCCGGCCGCGGGCCGGAGCTAGCGGCACAGCACCACCGGGCCGCGCGCCTTGCGCATGACCTGGGCGGTGACGCTGCCGAGGATCAGCTCCCGCATGGGAGACTTGCCGTAGGCGCCCATGAAGGTGAGGGTATGCTCGTCCGCCTCGGCCGCGATCTCGGCGGCGCGCTCGCCCTCGTGCACCAGGCGGCGCACCTCGAGCGGCGCGCCGCCGCCGGCGGGGGGATTCGCGTGCGCGAGCCGTTCCGCCTTGGCCAGCAACGCCATGCCTTCTTCCTGGTCGGGGTTCACGTGGAGCAGTGCCAGCGGCACGCGGAACAGCCCCGCCACGTGCGCCCCCAGCCGCAGCGCGTGCTGCGCGTGCTCGCTGCCGTCGTAGGCCACCAGCACCCGGCGCGGCGCGCGATACGGCCCGCTCGCCACCAGCACCGGCTTGCCCACCTTGCGCACCACGCACTCCACCGCGCTGCCGAGCAGCCCCGTGGACCAGAGCGCGTGCTCGCCCCAGCGCCCCATCGTCAGCAGGTCCGCCTCCGCCGCTTCCTCGCACAGCACCAGCGGCACCACCCCCCGCCGGATATCGCTCTCCAGGGCCATGCCCAGGCGTCCGACCAGGTCGCGCGCCCGGCCGAGCGCCTCCTGGGCCTCCGCCGCCACCGCCGCCTCGATCGTCTCGCGCGCCGGCGGTTCGGCGAGCGCGCCCGACTCCAGCAGCTTGACGTCCTTGACGAAGACCGCCCGCAGCCATGCTCCGGATCGGCGCGCGATCTCGGCTCCGTACTGCAGCGCGACCAGACTCATGCTCGAGCCATCGACCGCCGCGACGACGGTGTTGATCATCGGCTCTGCTCCTCGGCCCACTCCACCAGGCCCAGCGTCCACCGGGGTCGCTCGGCGGTCCCCTCGTTGATCAGCGGAAAGCCCAGCCGGCTCAACTCGATCGGCTCGTAGCGCAGGAACACCCGCGCCTCGCCCGGGCGGGGGAAGTTCTCGACCACGTTCAGGATCTGGCTCTTGTGCACGATCCAGGCGAGCTTGACGTCCCTGAGCTCCGGGGGCGCATGCGGGTCGAGGTCGCCATAGGTCGCCCGCGGGAAGGCGAAGGTGAAGTCGAAGCGGCCGAGCGGACCGCCGTCGGGCCCGCCGTGCTCGCGGGTGCGTGCCGACAGCACCTCGTACAGCGCATCCCAGCACCGCCACCGCACCGCGTAGCGCACGAAGTCCACGGTGTCGTAGACGCTCTCCAGATGTCTCGTCAGCGGCAGCGAGTCCGCATCGCAGCCCCCGGTCGCGCAGCAGCCGCTGGCGAGCGCTGCGAGCGCCCAGCACAGCGCCAGCGCTCGCCCCGGCGCCGCTCCCCGGCACCGGCTGGTCCGCCTGCCCAGCCCCATCTCCCGCACCTCGACGATCGCTTCCGCCGCCCTGTTCCTACGCCACGTGACAGAACAGTGCCTTCAGGTAGCGCCCCTCGGGGCAGCTGGCCGCCACCGGGTGGTCCGCCGCCTGCCCGCCCCGGTGGAAGACCCGCAGGTGGCGACCGGCGCGCCGCGCCGCCTCGGCGAGCAGCTCCTCGAACCGCGCCTCCTCGAGCAATCCCGAGCAGGAGCAGGCGAGCAGCACCGCCCCGGGCGCGGTCACCCCCAGCGCCAGCCGCGCCAGCGCCCCGTACTTCTCGAGCGCCGGCTCGAGGCTACGGCGCGATACGGCATAGCGCGGCGGATCGAGCACGATCAGCTCGAAGGTGCGCCCCTCGGCACGGCACTGCTGCAGAAAGCGAAACGCATCGGCCCGCACCAGTTCCACCTCCAGGCGGTTGCGCACGGCGGCGGCGCGCGCCAGCTCCAGCGCCTCGGCGGAGCGCTCGACCGCGGTCACCCGCCGCGCGCCCGCGCGCGCCGCCGCCAGCGCGAAGCCCCCACTGTAACAGAACAGATCGAGCACGGTGCGGCCGGGCGCCAGCTCCGCGACCAGCGCCCGGTTGTCGCGCTGGTCCGCGTAGAAACCGGTCTTCTGCCCGCCGAGCGGATCGCACGGAAACACGAGCCCCCGCTCGCGCACCCACCACCGGCCCTCGGCATCCGCCGCCGGCAGGCTGCCCCGCACCAGCCCCACCACCGGCGGCAGCCCCTCGCGCGCCCGGGTGCGATCGTCCGAGCGCTCGACGATCGCGCGGGGCCGGAGCTGCTCCTCGATCGCATCGAGCAGCAGCGCGCGCCGCCGCTCGAAGCCCACGCTGGTGATCTGCAGCACCGCCACCTCCCCCAACAGATCCAGGACCACGCCCGGCAACAGGTCCGCGTCGCCGTGCACCGCCCGCCAGCAGTCGGTCTCGGCCGACGGCAGCCGGCACACCTCGCGCCGGAACGCCACCGCCGCCGCCAGCCGCGCGTGTACCAGCGCGGCGTCCGCCTCCACCCCCTCCTCGAACGCGAACGCCCGCACCTGCAAGAGCGAGCGCGAGCTGAAGAACCCCCGCGCCAGAAACCGCCCGTCGGGTGCCCGCACATCGACCACGTCGCCGTCGGCGGGCGCGCCCTCGATGCGCTCGACCGAGCTGCGGAACACCCAGGGGTGGCGGCGCAGCAGCCGCCGCAATCCCTGGTGCCGGACGTAGACCGTCGCCGTCATGGACTCCAGATGGGATCGGACGCGCGCCCGGCCGGTGCAACCGCCCCGCCGCGTGCCTGCGGTTCAGCCGCCTCCCAGCGCCTGGATCCGGTCGTGCCAGGCGGCCTCCAGCGCGGCGAGGTCGGCGGCGTCCGCGAAGGCGGCCTGCCACGCCTCCTCGGGCGAGCCGCCGTCCAGCACCGCGGCGAGGTAGCGCTCCAGCCGGCCGGCCAGCGGATCGCGCGCGCCCGGCCCGCCGCCCGCGGCCGACTCGGCCAGCACGTGCACCCAGCCCCAGGCGGCGGCCACCCACCGTTCTTCGTAGAGCTGCTGCCGGCTCGCCAGGCACAGCTCGCGCAGCCGCACCTCGCGCCCCGCCCGCAGGTGGATCTGCAGGTCGCGCAGCCGCACCGGATGCGGCAGGAACGCCGGGGTGCCGTCGGCGAGCAGGCGCGCGGCCGCGAAGCGGTCCGCGAACCCCTCGTCGAGCCACGCCGGCGGCTCCTCCACCAGGCGGTGCAGGTGGGCGTGGAACGCCTCGTGCGCGACCAGGCGCACCAGCTCCGGGGTGTGCTCGGCGAGCGCGAAGATGGCGCGTTCGTCGCGCTGGTAGAAGGCCCGCGCGCGTGCCGCCGGCCCCCCGAGCCGGGCGTAGCTCAGGGGCGCGAGCAGGTGCACCGGCACCGTGAAGCGCGCCCGCGGATCGCCGGGCGAGAGCGGGAAGCGGCGCTGGAACAGCGGCAACAGCTCGCGCAGGCGGGCGGCGACGGCGCGCGCCGGGCCGGGGCCGACCTCGCTCAGGATGCGCAAGCCAGGCAGCCGCTCCTCGCTCAGCGCCACGCCCTCGTAGCGCAGCCGCGCGCGGCGCTGCGCATGGGCGCGCAGCGCGCGCGCTGCGGGCTCGAGCGGAGCGAGCGCCAGCGCCGCCTCGGCGGCGGTGGCGGCCTCGGCCGCGCGCCCGAGCTGCAGCAGGGCACGGCCGGCGAGCAGAGCGGCGCGCGCGCGCTCGCGCACGCCGAGCTCGGCGGCCGCGCGCGCGCGCTCGGCGGCCGCGAGCGCCGCCGCGGGTTCGCCCGCCCGCAGGGAGACGGCGGCTTCGAGCAGCGCCGCCGCCGGCGGGCCGGGCGCCGCTGCCTCGGCCCGCCGGCAGGCCGCGAGCGCCTCCGGCACCCGGCCCAGCCCGAGCAGCGCGGCGGCGCGGGCGCGCTCCAGCTCGGCGCGCGCCCGCGCAACGGCTGCGGCGAGCGCCGCCTGCTCGGCTGCGTCCGGCGGTGCGCCGGCTCCGGGGTCCTGGCTGCCGGCGGCACAGCGGGCCAGCGCGAGCAGCCCCCGTTCGGCCGCCGCGAGCGCAGCCCCCAGGTGCGCGCGCCGCTGCGCCGGTTCGGCCTCCGCCGAGAGCAGCCGGGCGGCGGCCTCCGCCGCGGCGGCGCGCACCGGCTCGGGCAGCACCGCCTCGGCGGCTCGCGCCGCACCGCCAGCGGCGGCGAGCATCGCCAGCAGCGGCACCAGCAGGGTGGCGCGCCACGTTCCGCGACGCCCTCGCCTCGCCGCGGCGGCGGCGCGCCCCGCGCGCGGCGGCTCAGCCGCGCCGCGCGCCCGGACGCAGTCCGGCCAGCAGTCCGTGCCAGGCCGCATCGGCGGCGTCCTTGACGACGAGCAGGGGGGCGAGCGCGATCTCGGCCGCATCGCGGAGCAGTCCGAGCGGGAACATGGCGGCGCCCTTGAGGGCCGTCAGTTCCGGGCTCACCTCCGGCTCCAGCCCGAAGTGATCGCGGAGATCTCGCAGCGTGGCGCCCAGCGCGTAGGTCCGGATCGCCTCCATCGAGTGGTCGAACCGCATGGCGCGGAGCGTATCGGCGATGGAGCGGAGGTTTTCCCTCGCCGAGGCGGCGTGGTCGATCTCGCTCGCCCCGGGGCCGGCGTATCGCGTCTGCCCGTCGAAGATGCGCTCGATGCCCGCCATCGCCTCGCCTCCCCTTGCGCGGTTGGCCGTCGAGCCGCCATCGTAACCGGCCCGTCCAGCCTTGCCGAGCTGGCGCTGCGGGCAAGGGGGTGCGCGCGGCGGAGCCGGCCCGCCGCGGAGCGAGCTCGTCGCCGGCGCGGCGGCCGAGCCCGGCGGGCGCCGAGCCGGGGCGGCACCGGGGCCCCTTGCCGGCGCGCGCCGATCTGCCACAATCGCCGTGCGCGGCGCGGTGCGCGCCGCGCTCGAACGCACGAGCCGAGGGGGCGAGCGGAGCATGCGCGAGGTCACGGCCGAGGAGCTGGAGGCAGCGGGGGCGAGCAGCGAGCGGGCGGCGGAGCTGCTGGCGCAGCAGCGGGCGCTCGCGGGTCGCGGGCCGGAGGAATGCTGGCTCGCGCTGAGCCGCCAGGTGCTGCGGCGGGACGACCCGTTCCCGGTGCACCTGCTGCTCTTCGAGGCGATCTACCACGGCCGCGACCCGGTGCGCGAGGGGCCACCCATCGCCTGGGCGCCGGGCGAGGCCGAGGCGCGCGCCACCAACGCCTGGGCGCTGGCGCAGGAGCTGGGGCTCGGGGACTTCGCGGCGCTGTGGCGCTGGTCGGCGGACAACCGCGAGGAGTTCTGGCGGCGCATGATCGCGCGGCTCGGGATCCGGTTCGAGACCCCGCCGGAGGCCATCGTCGATCTGAGCCAGGGGGTGGAGCGGCCGCGCTGGCTCGTCGGCGCGCGCATGAACATCGCGGCGAGCTGCTTCGGCGGCGCCGCCGACGCTCCCGCGGTGATCCACCAGCGGCCGGGCGGTCCGGCGCCCCGGGTGGTCCCGCTCGGCGAGCTGCAGCGGCTGGCGGCGCGCGTGGCGCACGGGCTCGTGGCGCGGGGACTCGGGCCCGGCGATGCGGTCGGCGTCTGCATGCCGATGACGCTCGAGTCGGTGGCGATCTACCTCGGGATCGTGCAGGCGGGCCTGGTCTGCGTCTCGATCGCCGACAGCTTCAGCCCCGCCGAGATCGCCGTCCGCAACCGGCTCGGGGGCGCGAAGGCCATCTTCACCCAGGACGTGATCCGGCGCGGCGGCCGCACGCACGGGTTGCTCGCGCGGGTGCACGCCGCCGCGAGCCCGCCGGCGATCGTGATCCCGGGCGAGGCCGACGAGCCGGAGACAACCACGCCGCGGGGGCTGGGGCCGGCGGACGTGGCGTGGAGCGCGTTCCTCTCTCCCCAGGACCGCTTCGAGCCGCTCGCGTGCGATCCGGGCGCCGACACCAACGTGCTCTTCTCCTCGGGGACCACCGGCGAGCCGAAGGCGATCCCCTGGAGCCACACCACCCCGATCAAGTGCGCCGCCGACGCGCATCTGCACCACGACACCCACCCCGGGGACGTGCTCTGCTGGCCGACCAACCTCGGCTGGATGATGGGGCCGTGGCTGATCTACGCGAGCCTGATCCACCGCGCGGCCCTGGCGCTGTACGAGGACGCGCCGCTCGGGCCCGGGTTCGCCGCCTTCGTCGAGCGCGCAGGCGTCACCATGCTCGGGGTGGTCCCCAGCCTGGTGCGCAGCTGGCGCGAGAGCGACTGCGTGCGCGGGGCGGACTGGAGCCGGCTGCGGCTGTTCAGCTCGACCGGGGAGTGCTCCAACCCGGAGGACATGCTGTGGCTCATGGCGCAGGCGGGCTACCGGCCCGTGATCGAGTACTGCGGCGGCACGGAGATCGGCGGCGGCTACATCACGGGCTCGCTGTGGCAGCCCGCGGCGCCGGCCACCTTCAGCACGCCGGCGGTGGGGCTCGATCTGGTGATCCTGGATGAGCAGGGACGGCCCGCCCGCAGCGGGGAGCTGTTCGTGGTGCCGCCCTCGATCGGGCTCTCGGTGCGCCTGCTCAACCGCGACCACCACGAGGTCTACTACGCGGGTTGCCCGCGGGGCCCGCGCGGCGAGGTGCTGCGGCGGCACGGCGACCACATGGAGCGGCTGGGCCGGGGATATTTCCGCGCGCTGGGCCGGATCGACGACACGATGAACCTGGGCGGGATCAAGGTCAGCTCGGCGGAGATCGAGCGGGTGCTCGCCGCGGCGCCGGAGGTCCGCGAGACCGCCGCCATCGCGGTCCCGCCGCCGGGCGGCGGCCCGAGCCGGCTGGTGGTCTACGCCGTGCTGGCGCCGGGGGTCCGCTGCGAGCGCGACGCGCTCAGGGAGAAGCTCGGCCGGCTGGTGCGCGAGGAGCTCAATCCGCTGTTCAAGCTCCACGACGTGGTGATCGTGCCGGAGCTGCCGCGCACCGCCTCCAACAAGGTCATGCGGCGGGTGCTGCGCGAGCGCTACGCGGGGGGCGGCGCCGGCTGAGGGTGGCGCCCCGGCCGCCGGCGCGAGCCGCCTGCGCGCGCGGGGGCCCGCCGCCTTGCGCCGTGTCGGAGCGAGCAGTAGGCTTGCATCGGTGTCGGGGGCGCCGGCCCCCCGACGCGGTGGAGCAGGACCGGGACGCCGGCGCGGAGGCGCGCGTGATCCACCCGAGTACCGAGCTTCGCTACATCAGCGATGCCATCGGGTATGGGGTCGTCGCGACCGCGCCGATCCCCTGTGGTACGATCGTCTGGGTGCGCGACGCCTTCGACGTCACCATCACCCCCGCCCGCTACGCCGCACTGGCACCGGAGTATCGGGCCATCCTGCGCAAGTATGCCTACATCGACCGGCGGGGCCACTACGTGTTGTGCTGGGACCTCGCCCGCTACATGAACCACAGTTGCGAGGCGAACTGTCTCAGTCCCGGCTACGAGTTCGAACTCGCGGTGCGCGACATCGCGCCCGGCGAGCAGCTCACCGGCGAGTACGGGGCACTCAACCTGGAGGCCCACATGGAGTGCCGCTGCGGCTCGCCGCGCTGCCGCGGGATCATCCGGCCCGACGACGTGGTGCGGTATGCGGCGGAATGGGACGCGCAGCTGCAGGCGGCGATCGCGCACCTGCGTGCGGTGCCCCAGCCGCTGTGGCCCTTGGTGCGCGAAAAGCGGGAGATCGAGCTGGCCCTGGCCGATCCCACCCGGTTGGCCTCGATCCGGTGCCACTACCGCGCGCCGCTGGCGGAGCGCATGCAGCGCGCGGTGCGCCGGTGTGCGGGCGGTCGCGGCGGTGGGCGTCCCCGCCGCGCTGGCCTGGGGTGAGGTCACGCCGAGCGCGGCCGCGGCTCGCCTCGCGGCCGCCCCCCTCTCCGGAGCCGCGACTGCAGGCAGGGGTGTCGACCCGGATCGCGAGCGCCGGATCGAGGGCGATAGCGGAACGCGAGGAGCCTCATGAGCGAGCAGCAACAGCCAGCGACCAGACAGCACTCGGGTGCCGGCCGGGCGGTGCGTGCAACCGGCCGGCTGCGGGTCAAGGTGCGGCGGGCGACGCTGGAGGATGTACCCGCGATCTACGCCTGCCAGCGCGCCGCGTACGCCGGGCTTCCCGAGAGCGCACTCTGCTCGGAGCGGCACCTCCGCATGCAGATCCAGGCCTTCCCCGAGGGGCAGTTCGTGGCCGAGACAGCGGACGGGCGGATCGTCGGCTATGCGATGTCCCTCATCGTGCAGCTCGATGAGGACTCGCCCTGGTACTCCTACAACGAGATCACCGGCGGCGGCACCTTCAGCACCCACAACCCGGCGGGCGACACGCTGTACGGCGCCGACATCGCGGTCCATCCCGACTTCCGGGGCCAGGGCGTGGCGGGCAAGCTCTACCAGGCGCGCAAGCGGTTGCTCGCCCGCTACAACCTGCGGCGGATGGTCGCCGGCGGCCGCATCCCGGGCTACCAGCGCTACCAGGGCCAGATGACGGCCGAGGAGTACGTGGAGAAGGTGGTGCGCGGCGAGCTGAAGGACCCGGCGCTCAACGCCCACCTCAAGGCCGGCTACCGGGTCCGCGGGGTCTTTTACGGCTATCTGCGCGATGAGCAGAGCCTGAACTACGCCACCTTCATCGAGTACCTCAATCCGCGCTACGACCCCGCGCGCCGGCGCATCGCCGCCGCTCCCATCCGGAGGCCGGTGCGGCGGGTGCGCGTGTGCGCGGCACAGTACCGGCTGCGGCCGGTGCGGAGCTGGGACGATCTAAAGGCGCAGGTCGAGTTCTTCGTGAATGCCGCCAACGTGTATCACTGCCACTTTCTCTGCTTTCCGGAGCTGTTCACCGCGCAGTTCTTCAGCGCGCTGCGCCCGGAGCTCACCGCCAGGGAGGCGCTCGCCGAACTGGCGGAGATGCGCGAACGCTATCTCGAGCTGTTCCGGCAACAGGCACAGCGCAGCGGCATGTACATCGTCGGCGGCTCGCATCCGGTGCGCACCGAGACCGGCATCCGGAACACGGCGCATCTGTTCACCCCGAGCGGGCAGGTCTACACCCAGGACAAGCTCCACGTCACGCCCTGGGAGCACGAGCACTACGGGATCGAGCGCGGGCATGGGCTCAAGGTGTTCGATACCGGGCTGGCGCGCATCGCGATGCTGGTCTGCTACGACGTGGAGTTTCCGGAACTGGCGCGCCTGCTCACGCTCGCGGGCGCGGAGATCCTGTTCGTGCCCTTCAACACCGACGAACGCAAGGCCTACATGCGGGTCCGCCACTGCGCGCAGGCGCGCGCCGTCGAAAATGCCATCTACGTGGTGCTCTCCGGCAACGTCGGCAACCTGCCCCAGGTCCGCAGCTTCATCATCAACTACGGCCAGGCGGCGGTGCTCACCCCGTGCGACGTCGCCTTCCCGGCCGAAGGGGTGGCGGCGATCGCCGATCCCAACAGCGAGACCGTGGTGATGTCCGATCTCGACCTGGTGGCGCTCGAGCAGCAGCGCGAGCTGGGCAGCGTGCGGCTGTTGCGCGACCGGCGGACCGATCTGTACGCACTGGTCGCCAGAAGTCCGGTCGAGGTGGTGCGCACGGCCTGAGGCGCGGGCGGCGAGCGCTCCGCAGGTGCCCATGGCGCCAGCCCGCGCCGCTCCGGCGGCAGGGCTGGCGGCGCGGTCCGACGGGGCCGAGCGGTAAAGTAGCCCGGTCCACCCGGGGACGAGGGGCAGCGGTGCACGAGGGTGCGCGAGGCCACGTGACGATCGAGCGCGGTGCGCTGGCAATCGACGGCCGGCGGCGGCTATTGCTCGGCGGGGAGCTGCAGTATTTCCGCGTGCGGGCGCGGGACTTCGATGGCGCGCGGACCCAGGAGCTGTGGGCCGAGCGCCTGCGGCAGATGCGCGAGGCGGGGCTGGATACGGTCTCCAGCTACGTGCCGTGGGACTACCACGCCCCGGCTCCCGGTCGCTTCGCGTGGAGCGGCGCCCGGGCCCTCCGGCGGTTCTGCGAGCTGGCGGCCGCACAGGGGCTATCGATCATCCTCAAGCCGGGGCCGCACATCCTGGCCGAGTGGCCGTACGGCTTCGGGCACTGGGGGGCGATCCCGACCTGGTGGCTGGAGGCCAACCCGGCGGAGCTGGTGCGCGAGCGCAGCGGGCGCGTCTTCCGCTGGCATCCGCTGCACCCCCGGCTCGGCCGGCGGCGCAACCGGCTGCCGAGCTACGCCTCGGAGCCCTTCCTGCACGCGGTCGAGGGCTGGTTCGCGGCGGTGCTGGAGCAGGTGCGGGATCTGATGGGGCCGGGCGGGCCGATCATCGCCATCCAGCTCGACAACGAGACGAACCTGTTCTGGTCCGATGCCTACCGGATCGACTTTCACCCCGCGGCGCTGGCGCGCTACCACCAGCGGCTGCAGCAGCGCTACGGCACGCTGGCGCGCCTGGCCCGCGCGTACGGCCGGCGCTATCGGAGCTTCGCCGAGGTGCGGCCGCCGGCCGCGCCGGGCCGCGGGCCGGCGGCGGCCCACCGCGACTGGCTGGAGCACCAGCGGCTGCTCGCCGCGGAGTACCTGGCGGCGCTGCGCGGGATCTGGGAGCGGCTCGGGGTGCGCGAGCCGGACGTGCTGTTTCTGACCAACGACACCCCGAAAACCTATCCCGGATTGCGCACACTGCTGTTGCCGGACGGGGTGCGCAAGAACCGGATGGCGGGGCTGTACTGCCTGGACACCTACCCGCGCAGCCTGCCCCTGCCGGCGCGGGCGCTGTTCGACGAGCCGTATGAACCGGACGCCTTCGCCAAGCTGTACGCGCACTGGAGTGGGCAGTGCCCGGCGGTGGGCGGCGGTGCGCGCGGCAGCGGCGCCGCCGGCGCGGGACAGGGGGCGGGGCCGCCCCCGCGGCAGCAGTTCGCGATGGGGATCGAGGTGCAGGGCGGCCACTTCGGGCTGCCGCTGCCCATCCCGCGCTGGCGGCCGGCGATCTCGCCCCACCGGGTGCTGCCCCAGGCGACGCGCCAGACGCTGCTGCGGCTGCTGGCGCACGGCATGCGGGCGATCGTGCTGTACACGATCGCGGGCGGGCGCAACCTCGATGGCTCGGACTACGACTTCCAGGCGGCGCTCCCGCTCGATGGCCGGCGGACGGCGCGCCTGGCGGAGATCGAGGCGGTCAGTCGGTTCGTACGCCATGAAGAGCAGCGGCTGCTCGCCAGCCGCGCCGTCGAGTCCCCGGTGGCGATCCTGACCAGCTCCACCCAGCTCGATGCGGCGCGCGGCGGAGGGCTGCGGGGCGGCCAGCGCATCTTCGGGCAGGAGCTGCGCGGGCTGTTCGGATGGTGCGCGGCGGCGGGGCTCAGCCCGGCGGTGCTCGACCTGGCGGTCGCGGAGGAGGCGGAGCTCGCCGCGCGCTCGGTGCTGCTGTTCCCCAGCACCGGCGACGGGCTGTCCGCGCCCGAGCTGGCCCGGCTGGAGCGGTGGCTGCGGCGCGGCGGGCTGCTGGTGCAGCTGCTCGCGCGCGAGCCGCTCGAGCACTGGATCGGCGGCGGGCGGCGGCTCGGCGCGAGCGGCTGGCAGGGCGTGCTGAGCGGGCGGGCACCGGTGATGTTCTTCGCCGGGGATGCCGCCGGGGTCTTCCGCGCCCCGGTGCGCGGCGCCGAACGCCTGCGGCCGCCGCCGGGGACCGAGCCGCTGTTGCGCCATGCCGGCGAGCCCGACCGGGCTCTGGGCCTGGTGCGGGCCTGGGGTGCCGGCACGCTCGCCTACCTGGCGACCTCTCCGTGCTGGCTGTTCGCCGGGCGGGCGCTCTACCGCGCGCGCACCGAGGAGCTGGAGGCGGCGGCGCTCATGCTGCGGCGCCTGGTCCGCCCGCTCGGGGTGCGGCGGCTGTTCGCCTGCGGCCCGCGCGCCGAGGCGCATGCCCGCCGCGAAGCAGGGGAGCAGGGCGCGCTGTTCGTCTTCGTGTTCAGCAACGACGCGCGCGGCGCGCCGGTGCGGGTGCGGCTGCGCAACCTCGAGGCGCTGGGCCTCGCGCCCGAGCGGCGCTATCGGATCGAGGACGCGCTCGCAACCGCGGGGGGCGGGCCACCGCCGGCGCTTGCGCCCGCGGTGCTGGCGGCCGCCGCGCTGCGCGAGCAGGGGCTGGTGCTCGCGCTGGGTCCGTACGGCGCCACGGTCCTGCGGGTGGAGCCGGCATAGCCAGCAGGCGGGGCCGGCCCGGCGGCCTCAGAAGTGCACCGCGAGCTGCACACCCCCGTGCAGGATCTCGCCGCCGTGCCGGTGCGAGGCCCCGACGCCGCCGGAGGCCGCCGGGTCGCGCTTGTCCACCCGGCGCTCGACCAGGTGGTGCCACTGCACGAAGGCATCGAGCGAGAGCACGCGCCGGTCCTCGCTCCGAGCCTGGATGGTCCCGTCCGGCGAGCGGAAGAAGCGCTCGTGCGTGCTCCACCAGGTCCAACCGACCCCGAGTGTGAACACGTGCTTGTCGTTGTCGAGCAGGTTCGTCTCGCCGCGCTGCTCGGGAATGGGGGTGGGCTGGAACCAGTAGCCGGCTCGCAGGGCTACGGCGTCGCTCGCGCGCCACTCGATGCCGGCGCGCGGCACCAGCGCGTCGTCGAAATCGGGGTCGGTCTGTCCGAGCACCGGTCGCACCGTGATGAACGGATCCTCGAAGGCCGACCAGTTCTGCCACGTGAGATCGAGAGCGATCGTGAGTGCGGGGACCGGATCGATGGCGAGCCCGAGGGCGAGCTGTTGGGGCTGGAACAGGGTGACCGCCTCCAGGTCGAGCGGGAAATCCCCGACCCCGTCGCCGTCCAGATCGATCGTCACCGGCAGCTCCGCCTTGAGCGACAGCTCACCCCGGTACGCGACGCCGAGCGTGAGCCAGGGCGCGGGCACGAAGAAGATGCCGGCGTTGGGGGCGACATCGTGGGTGAGTTTGATCTCGGTGCGGACCGCCGGCTCGGTGCTCGCCCCGGACAGGTCGAAGACGAAGCTGCCCTGGAGATCGGAGAGCACGGTGGCGCCGAGCCCGAGGCTGAGCTTGGGGGTGCCCTCCTCGCCCTGCCACGGCAGGATGCGCACCGCCACCGCCGGCAGCACCCCGACCTTGTCGCGCCGTTCGCCATAGAGGAAGAACTGCGGCTCGCCGGGCGCGGTCTGCACCTGGGTGCCGACGAGCTGGCGCGTGGGCAGGAACAGACCGAAACCGACCCCGAGCCGCCCCGGCCAGCCCTCGCGCCCCAGCCGGGCGTTGAGGCCGAGGGTGAAGGCGCTGAGCGGCTGCTGGCGTTCTGTTCGCTCGTCGGCGGCCCGCCCCCGGGCCTCGCTCTCGTAGTCGAAGAGATACCCCGCGTAGCTGAAGCCGAGCACCACGGCGCTGTCGCGCGCCAGCGCCAGCCCCGCCGGGTTGTAGTAGGTGGCGTCGAACTCCGTGGCGACCCCGCTCATGGCACTGCCCATGGCGGCGCCGCGCGCGCCGAAGCCGAACTGATCGAGGTCGCTGGCGCGTGCCGCGGCCGCCCCGAGACCGGCGAGCACGGCGGCGCCGGCCAGACCGCGCGCGAAGACCGACGGCTTCCCCCTCATGGCGGCGGGATTGTAGCGCGCGGGGAGGCGGGCGCAAGGCGGAGCTCGCGGCGGCCCGCCCTGCCGGGCAGCGCCGGGACCGGCGCTGGTCCGGCCACGGGCGGGTGGGTACGATCGCGCGTTCGGCCGCGCGCACCGCTGCGACTTCCTCCCCGCCCGAGGCCGGCGGGGACACGGGCGAGCTGCGAGGCGGCGCCGGCAGCGCGCGCCGGCCGGTACGCCGTGGCGCCGAGGGGCAGGGTGGGAGCGAGGGGCGGCGGTGGCGGCGATCGAGACCGGGACCGGGCTCAAGCTCGTCGGGTTTGCCGGGCAGGGGCTGTTCTTCACGCGGATGCTCCTGCAGTGGATCGCCTCCGAGCGGCGCGGGCGCAGCGTGCTGCCGCCGGCGTTCTGGTGGCTGTCGCTCGGGGGCAGCGCGCTGATGCTGGTGTACGCGGCCGCGACGCGCGATCCGGTCTTCCTGCTCGGGCCGCTGGTGAATCTCTTCATCTACGGCCGCAACCTGATGCTCATGCGGGCGGGCGAGCCGGCGCAGCCGCTGCGCCGGCGGGTGTTGCTGCCGCTGGCAGCGGGCCTGCTCGCCTTCATGGCGCTGGCGCTGCACGCGACGCTACGAGAGGGAGGGCTGCTCGAGTTCGGGCTCGCGCCCGGCTGGCTGCTGCTCGGTTTCGCCGGCCAGGCGCTGTGGATCGGCCGCTTCATCGTGCAGTGGTGGATCTCGGAGCGCCGCGGGCAGAGCGTGTTGCCGGCACCGTTCTGGTGGGTGAGCCTGGTGGGCTCGGTGCTGCTCTTGACGTACGCGCTCTGGAGGGGCGATGTGGTCTTCATCGCCGCCTACGCACTGAATCCCATTCCGGCTGTGCGCAACCTGGTGCTCATCCGGCGCGAGGGGCGGGCGGGCGCTGGTGCGGGCAAACCAGGCGCGACGGAGGGCGGGGCATGAAGCAAGGCGTGGGACCGCTACACAAGCGTTTGCGCGGGCGCGAGATCACGGCGCTCCGGGCGGTGCGGGCGCGGCTCGGGCAGGCACTCGGCCCGGTGCTGGTGCGGGTGGTGTTGCTCGATTCGCGCGTGCTTCCGGTCGATCCAGCGGCGGCGGTGCCGCCGGTCGCTCCCCCCGCTGCAGCCGCGCCCGCGCCTGGCGGCGCGGCCCGCCCCGCGCGTGCCGCGCCGCCGCCTCCACCGCCGCGCCGCCCGCGCGCCGTGGAGCTGCTCGTCGTGGTGGCGCGCCGCGACGTGTTCGTCGATGCACACGTCGACGAGGCGGTGTTCGCCGTCTCGCTCGAGCACGGGGCACTGGTGGCGCCGCTGGTGCTGACCGAGGAGGAGCTGTTGCGCCCGGAGTTCGGCAGCGGTCCCTTCGGGACGGCGCTGGCGCGGGGCGAGGAGGTGGCGGGGTGAGCGGGCGCGAGGCGGCGCGCGCGCGGGCGGCGGCGCTGCTCGTAGCGGCGCGGGAGGCGCTCGGTGATGCGGAGCTGCTCGCGGGGGGGGCACGCGCGGGCGGGGCGGCGCTGCGCGCCGCCGACGCGGCGCTGGCCGGGGCGCGGGCGCATCTGGCGCTCGCCGGCCTCGATCCGGGGGATGACGGCCCCGCGGTGGCGCTGCTGTTCGACCGCCAGGTCGTCGCCGCGGGTACGGTCTCGCATGGCTGCGGCCTGGCGCTGCACCGGGCGCTGCGCGCCGCGCGCGAGGTGCGGCTGTTCGGCAGCGCAGCGGTCTATCCGGCGCGGCTACAGGCGGTGCTCGAGGGCGTGCGCCAGCTGCTCAGCGAATCGGAGATCGTGCTCGCCACCTCTTGACGGCGCGGCAGGCGGCGCGGGCAACGGCTCAGCGCACCGCGCCGGCGGCGCGCAGGGCGGCGATCTCCTCCGGGCGGTAGCCGAGCTCTTCGAGGATCGCCGCGGTGTGCTCGCCGTGCGCCGGCGGATGGCGGCGGAGCGTGCCGGGGGTGGCGTCCAGGCGCGGTACGGGGGCGAGCTGGGGCAGCGCTCCGAGCTCGGGGTGCTGCTGCTCGCGCACCAGCACGCGCGCGCGGGCGTGCTCGCTCGCCAGCGCTTCTTCGACCTCCAGCACCGGCGTGACGCACGCCTCGATCTCCGCGAACAGCTGCTGCCACTGCGCGAGCGTGCGGCTTGCGAACAGGCGGGCGAGCTCGGCGCGTATGGCGGCGGCGGCCTGCTCGTCCATGCCCGCGAGCATCACCGGCGCGGCGGCCTGCAGATCGGGCCGGCCGATGGCGGAGCACAGCGCCTGCCAGAACTTGGGTTCCAGCGCGCCGACCGCCAGGTAACGGCCGTCGCGGGTCGCGTAGACCCCGTAGTTGGGCATGCTGCCGCCGAGCGGCCCGCGGCCGCGCCGGGGTGGCGCGCCGGCGAGCGCAGCTGCCGCATGGATCGACAGCAGCGCCAGCACCCCGTCGGTCATCGCGACGTCGACGAACTGGCCCTGGCCGGTGCGCTCGCGCGCGCGGAGCGCGAGCAGGATCCCGACCGCGGCGTACAGCGCGCCGGTGAGATCGGCGACCTGCACGCCCGGCAGCTGCGGCGGCCCGTCCGCCGCTCCCGAGATCGCCAGCGCCCCGCCGAGCGCGAGATAGTTGATGTCGTGGCCGGGCCGCTGTTGCCAGGGGCCCTGGTGTCCGAAGCCGGTCAGCGCGCAGTAGACCAGGCGCGGGTTGTGCGCGCGCAACCGCTCCCAGCCCAGCCCGAGCCGCTCCATGACCCCGGGGCGGAAGCCCTCGACCAGCACGTCTGCTTGCCGCACCAGGCGCAGCAGCACCTCGCGTCCCCGCTCCTGTTTGAGGTCGAGCGCGAGGCTGCGCTTGTTGCGATTCAGCGCGAGGAAGGCCGCGCTGTGGCTGCCGCCCAGGTAGGGCGGGACCAGCCGGGTAAGATCCCCGACCGCGGTGTCCTCGACCTTGATGACGTCGGCCCCGAAATCTCCGAGCAGCTGGGTGCAGAACGGGCCCGGCAGCAGTCGCGTCAGATCGATCACGCGCACACCCTCAAGCGGCAGCTGGTGTTGCTCGCCTGCTGTCATCGCATGATCCTCCGCGGCGAGTTCGAACGCGCCTGGTAGCGCGCCGTTCCGTCCGGGCCGAGCTCGAGCCTGCAGGCGCCCCGCTCCACGAGCAGGTCGAGGTGGCCGTGCACCTCGCGGCACGCCATGAAGAAGGCCACCGCGTCGAGATCTCCCCATAGCCGGGGCACCAGCTCGGCGACGCTGGCGGCGCGCTCCTGCAGCAGCGCGAGGATCTGCTGCGCGCGCCGTTCGTGGTGCAGCAGGATCCCTTCGATGCGGTGCACGAGACCCTGAAACGGCGGGCCGTGGCCGGGCAGCACCCACGCCGCCGCGAGGGGGCGCAGCGCCTGGAGCGAGGCGAGGTAGTCCACCAGTCCCGTCCGGCGCCCCCGGTAGGGCGGGGCGTACACGGCCGGATTGGGCGTGATGCGCTCCAGGATGTGATCGGCGCTGAACAGTGCCCCTTGCCCCTCCTGGAGGTGGAGCACGATCTGGCCCGGGCTGTGGCCCGGGGTGTGGATCGCCACCAGGCGGCGCTGCCCGAACACCACCTCCGCCCGCTCGCCCGCCAGCGGTTCCAGGTGGAGGCGATCGACCGATTCCGCCATGCGGGCGAAGCCCCGGTAGGCGGCGAGCGTGGCGGCGCGCCGGCTCGGCTCCATGCCCCAGTGGACCAGCACCGGTTCCAGCAGCGCCGCGCGGCGGTCGACCTCCTCGGTGAACTCGAAGATCGCGGCGGCGTCGTCGCGGTGGCAGTGCACGCGCACCGCGGGGGCCTCGCGCACCAGCCGCCCCAGATTGCCGTGGTGGTCGACGTGCGCGTGCGTGATGATCACGTGCGCGAGCTGGTGGGGGGCGAGACCCAGCGCATCGAGCTGCGCGCACAGCGCCTGCCATGCCTGTTCGGTGCGCGGTCCGACATCCACCAGCGCCGGTTGCTCGCCGAGCAGCGCGTAGGCATTGACGCCGTCCTCGTCGAACGGCACCGGCAGCGGCAGGCGGTAGACGCCGTCGCCGACCCGCTCTGCGGCGGCGGTGCGGGGTGCGCGATCGCTCACGCCGGCCTCGCCCGGTCGTGCTGCCGGCCCTCCCCGCGGATCACCCCCGGCCCTCCGACCGTTGCAGTTGCGACACGGTTGCGTTGCATCCCGCGCGCCCGCCCTGGCCAGCCGGCGCGCCCCATGAGTATAGCGCGCGGCACGACAACGAGTTCTGCCCGACGCCGGCGCGCCCCGGCGGCCGGTGCTCGTCCGGCCCGCGGTTCGCCGTAGCCGAGGCAGAGGCAGCGGCCCGCCGCTGCGCGCGGGAGCGCGCGCGGGGCGGAGGGCGCGCTGGCGTCGAGTGCGCGTTCGGAGGCACAGGACCCATGCAGCGCGGCAGCAAGCTCGAGAACGTGGGAGCGGGACTGGCGGGCGCAGCACTGCTCGTGCTGGCGCTCGGCGGGTGCGGCTCGGGTTCCGGCGGCGGAGCGCGCGTGGCGACCAGCAGCGGCGCCACGGGCGGCGGTGCAGGCGGGGGCAGCGGCACCGGCGACACCGTGGCGGTGGTGCTCACCCCGGAGCGGCCGGTCGCCGGCACGGCGGTGATCCACTACCTGCTGGCCGACCCGCAGAGCGACCTGGCCGGGGTCCAGGTCGAGTACTCCCCGGATGGCGGAGCGAGCTGGTTGCCGGCGACGCCGGATCTCGCGGCGCCGGAGCACGAGGGCACGGCCGCGCTCAGCACCAGCCCGCTCGGGGCGCGGCATGCCTTCGCCTGGGACACCCGCGCCGATCTGGGCAACGTGAACAACATCCACGCGCGGTTGCGCGTGCGCCCGCACGACGGCGGGGAGGGCACCCCAGGGGAGTCCGAGGAGTTCGCGGTCGTCAACCTCGGCCGGCAGGATCCGGACTGCGCCTATGATGCGCGGCGCGGGGTGCTGGTGCTGTCGGCGGACATGAGCGGCGGCTTCGTGCCGTATTCGTGGCTGGTCAACCACGTCGTGCACACCAAGATCTACGGCGACGGCAAGGTGGTGTTCCGCGATCCGCAGGATGGCGACGCGGTGATCTATCAGGGCCAGCTCACCGAGGGCGAGATCGTGGCGCTGTTCAAGCTGCTCGCCGAGAAGGGATTCTGGAGCATGCAGGCGAACTACCGCGCGCCGCAGGCGCCCACCGACCTGCCCTCGGCGGCGGTGCTCGCCCGGCTGGCCAACGGCACCGAGAAGGTGGTGAGCAGCTACGGCGGGCAGCTGTCCGCACCGCCCGGCTACATGGAGATGTACGACGCGCTGCACGTCCCCCGGTTGCGCCCGCACAACGTGGTGCGCTACATCCGCCAGCCCATCACCCAGTACGAGCTGAACAACCGGCGCTACGACGGCGAGGAATACCAGAAGAAGCTGGATACGCCCCTGGACTGGGTCTGGGTGGACGCCGGTCCGGGCGGTCGCAGCTACTGGCACAAGCCGTAGCACGCCGGCAGCGGTCGCCCGCCCGCCCGCCGTCGCCGGCGCGCTCGGCCCGGCCGGCAGCCCGAGGTGCGCGCGGCGCTGTATCGGGGCCGCCCCCCGGCAGGTGCACGGCCTGCCGCCGCGATATACTCTGCGGTGCCGGCGGCCCGACTCCCCCCAAGTGGCCCGAGGGCGGTGGACACGGGCGGCGGGGGGCGGGGCGGCGCGGCGGGACGAGGTCGAGGCGTGGCACTGCACCAGCTCATCCTCGCGGGCGGCAGCGGCACCCGCTTCTGGCCGCTCAGCCGGAAGCGGCGGCCCAAGCAGCTGCTCGCCCTCGATGGCGGCGAACCGCTGGTGGTGCGGGCGGCGCGGCGGCTGGAGGGGCTGGTGGCGCCGGAGCGCCGCTGGGTGGTCACCACCGCCGAGCAGCTCGTGCCGGTACGGCAGGCGCTGCAGGGGCTGGTCGCCCCGGAGCGGTTCATCTGCGAGCCGTGCGGGCGGGATACCGCGGCGGCGCTCGGACTCGGCGCGGCGCGCGTCGCGGCGGTGGATCCGGCCGCGGTCCTGGTGATCACGCCGGCCGATCACGTGATCGAGCCGCCGAGCCGGCTGCGGGCGGCGGTGGAGACGGCCGGGCGGCTCGTGGCCGCGCATCCCGACGCCGCCGTCACCTTCGGCATCCCGCCTTCGTATCCCGCCACCGCCTACGGCTACATCGAGCGCGGCGCGCCGCTGCGGCCACCGGGGGTGGGACGCGGCGGGCCGGCGCACCGCTGCTACCGGGTGGCGCGCTTCCGCGAGAAGCCCGACCGCGCCACCGCCGAACGGCTGCTCGCCGCGGGGGGGGTCTACTGGAACGCCGGCATCTTCTGCTGGCGGGCGGCGGCGCTGCTCGAGGCGCTGGCGCGCGCGCTGCCCGAGCACGCGCGCGCGGTGGAGCTCGAGGGGGCGGCGCTCGCGGAGCGCTACGCCGCGCTGCGCCGGATCTCCATCGACCATGGGGTGCTGGAGCAGCACCCCGAAGTGCTGGTCATCGAGGCCGACTTCGCCTGGTCGGACGTCGGGTCGTGGACCGCGGTCGCCGACCTGGCAGGCCGCGACGCCGAGGGCAACGCGGTGCTGGGGGCACGGCACGTGGGGCTGGATAGCCGCGGTTGCATCATCGTGGGCGAGCCCCGGGGGCCGCTGCTCGCCACGGTCGGGCTCGAGGACGTGGTGATCGTGCAGACCGCGGAGGCGACGCTGGTCTGCGCGCGGGAACGGGTCGAGGAGGTCAAGCGGCTGGTGGCCGAGCTCGAGCGGCGGGGGCTGGAGGAGGTGCTGTGAACGCGCCCGGCGCTGCCGCCGCAAGCGGCTGGCCGCCGCCGCGCACCCTCGGCATCGACTATGGCCGCAAGCGCCTGGGGCTCGCGGTCACCGACCCGCTGGGCATCGCTGCGCATCCGCTGCCGGGGCTGCGCCATCCCGGCGAGCTGCCGGCGCTGCTCGCCGCGCTGGCGGAGGTGATCGCCGAGCGCGAGATCGAGCACCTGGTGGTAGGGCTCCCGCTCAACATGGACGGCACGCGCGGCCCCATGGCGCGGGAGGTGGAACGGTTCGCCGCGCAGCTGGCCGAGGCGACGGGGCTGCCGCTGGAGCTGGTGGACGAGCGGTTGAGCACCCGCGAGGCGGACGAGCGCCTCGCCGCCGCCGGCATGCACTGGCGGCGGCGCAAGCGGCACCGCGACCAGGTCAGCGCCGCGATCCTCCTCGGCGAGTGGCTGGAGCGCCGCCGGCGCCGCGCCGGCGCGGCCCGCGAACCAGGTTGACGTCCCATCGGGGCGGCGCGCCGCCCGGGCGGCGCGGACCTCGCGCCCGGTGCGCTCGGTGCGATCGCGGGTTGGCTTGACGGCGAGCGGTGCGGACCGTTAGGCTCGGGTTCGAGGGGCGCGGGACCCTTCCCGGTTCGGGTCAGCGCGGCTGGGCCTCGCGCACCGCGAGCGGCAGCGCGGTGGCGCGACTTCCTGCGGCCTTCAGCGTTCATGGGTAGGGTGGCTGGCCGAAGGCTCTTCAGCGACAGGGGGGAACTCTCCATGCACCGTCGCATGTTCGTGCTCGCCCTCGCGGCGGGCCTGTGGGGGCTGAGCGGGATCACCGCGCCCGTGGTGGCGCAGGCCGCGGAGTGGGAGCTCTTGGGCCGCCGCGAGGTGGCCTAACACCTCGAGCGCGACGTGATCCCGGTGACCGCGGCCGAGGGGCGGTTCGGCAAGCTAGAGCTCCGGGTGCACGGGCACGCGATCGAGATCCTCGACATGCGGGTCGAGTTCGGCGATGGCGAGAGCTACGACGTGCCGCTGCGCTCGATCTTCCGCCCCGGCAGCAGCTCGCGCGTGATCGACCTGCCGGGCGGTGCGCGCGTGATCCGGCGGGTGGAGTTCCGCTACCGCAAGGTCGGCCCGCGCCCGGGGCCGGCGGCGGTGGCGCTGTGGGGACTGCGGGTCGAGCCGGAGCCCGGCCCCGGGAGCGGGGCGGGCGCGGCCCCGGCCCCGGACGACGACCGCGGCTGGGAGCTGCTCGGCCGCCGCGAGGTGAACTGGGCGCTCGACCGCGACGTGATCCCGGTCACGGCGGCGGAGGGCCGGTTCCGCCAGATCCGCCTGCACGTCACCGGCGGGGCCGTGCACGTGCTCGCGCTGCGGGTGCACTTCGGCAACGGCGAGGTCGAGGACATCGAGGTGCGCCACCGGTTCGGACCCGGCAGCACCTCGCGGGTGATCGACCTGCCGGGCGAGGCACGGGTGATCCAGAAGATCGTCTTCATCTACGAGAAGGTCGCGGGCGCGAGACCGGCGACGGTCGCGGTCTGGGGGCGGCAGGCGGCGGGCGGGCCGCCTGCCGCGCCCGCGCCGCCGCCTGCGGCGGCGTCCGACTGGGAGCTGCTGGGACGGCGGGAGGTGGCCTGGGGTCTCGATCGGGACGTGATCCCGGTGACCGCGGCCGAGGGCCGCTTCCGCAAGCTGCAGCTGCGGGTGCACGGCCATCCGATCGAGGTGCTCGATCTGGACGTCGAGTTCGGCAACGGCGAGCGGCAGGACGTGGCGGTGCGCGAGGTGTTTCGGCCCGGCACCAGCTCGCGCGTGATCGATCTGCCCGGGGATGCGCGCGTGATCAAGAAGGTGGTGTTCTGGTACCGCAAGGTCGGCCCGCGCCCCGGGCCGGCGGTGATCGAGCTGTGGGGACGCCACTAGCCGCCGCGGGCCGGCCCCAGCGGCGGCCAGGGCCGGAGTGGAGCGAGCCGACGGGAGGACATGGTGATGCGGGGTGTGACGCTCGGGCTCGCGCTGCTCGCGAGCCTGCTGGTCGCCGCGGGATGCTCTTCGAGTGCCCCGGCGTCCGAGGGTCCGGGTTGAGAGCTGCTCGGGCGGCGCGCGGTGGACTGGGGGCTGGATCGGGACGCGATCCCGGTCACCGCCGCCGAAGGGCGCTACAGCGCGCTGCGGCTGCAGGTCAGGGGGCATGCGATCGAGGTGCTGGATCTGGACGTGCACTTCGGCGACGGCTCGCGGCACGACGTGGCGGTGCGATCGATCTTCCGCCCCGGCACGAGCTCGCGCGTGATCGACCTGCCCGGCGGACGGCGGGTGATCCGCAGGGTGGTCTTCGTGTACCGCAAGGTGGGGCCGCGGCCCGGACCGGCGGTGGTCGAGCTGTGGGGGCGGCACTGAAGGCGGGGCGTGCGAGCGCGGCGGAACTGCCGGAAGCGGCGGTTGCATCCCCGGATGCCCCCGCCTATAATGCCGCCTCCGCATGGCCCACCCCGCGGGCGTGACAGCGGGAGGTCCAGGGGATGGGCCGCGGCGTGCGAGCAGAGGCAGAGGTTTCGATGATCACCGCGGAACGCAAGGCGCAGGTCATCCGGGAGTACGCGACCCACGAGGGGGATACGGGCTCGCCCGAGGTGCAGGTGGCCATCCTCACCGAGCGGATCGCCAACATCTCCGAGCACCTCAAGAACCACAAGAAGGACCACTCGACCCGGCGCGGGCTGCTCAAGCTGGTGGGGCAGCGCAATCGGCTGCTGCGCTATCTGAGCCGGCGCGATGCCGGGCGGGTACCAGAATCTGATCCAGCGCCTCGGCCTCCGCAAGTAGCGGTCCGCGGTGCGAGCCACGGGAATCGGGGGAGCCGAGCGACCGGACCGCGGCCCGCTGCGGGCTGCCGCCGCGGCGTCGCTGCCGCCTGCGCCGCAGGCGCTGGCGCTGGCGCGGCCGCAGGGCCCCGCGGACCTCTCGTTCGCACCTGCCACGGCCCGGCGCCGCCGGGTCCTCCGGCCGGCGCCGGGCTGGGCCGCGCCGGGTGGGCCGCGGCCGCACCGGCAGGGGGCGGCGGGACGGGCCGGAGGCCGGAGCGGAGGCGATATTCCACGGCGCGAGCCGAAGACGAACACGGAAGGAAAGAGTAGACGATGGGTGGTTTTCTGAAGAAGGTGACGGTGCAGCGCGAGATCGGCGGGCGGACCATGACGATGGAGACCGGCCGCATCGCGCGCCAGGCGCACGGGGCCGTGATGGTCCGCTATGGCGGCACGGTGCTGCTGTGCGCGACCACGGTCGGGCCGGAGATCGACAAGGACTTCTTCCCGCTCTCGGTCGACTACCGCGAGAAGACCTATGCGGTGGGCCGCTTCCCGGGCGGGTTCTTCAAGCGCGAGGGCAGGCCCACGACCCAGGAGGTGCTGACGGCGCGGCTGTGCGACCGGCCGCTGCGGCCGCTGTTCCCGAAGAGCTACCGGCGGGAGATCGCGGTCAACATCCTGGCGCTCAGCGCCGACATGGAGAATCAGCCGGACGTGCTCGCGGTGAACGGCTCCTCGGCGGCATGCGCGCTGGCGGGCGAGGAGGCGCGGTTCGGCGGTCCGGTCGGCTGCGTCCGCATCGGGCGGATCGGCGAGGAGTTCGTCGTCAACCCGACCCACCTCGACATGGCCCACTCCAGCCTCGATCTGGTCGTGGCCGGGACCGAGGACGCGATCATCATGGTCGAGGCGGGGGCGAACGAGGTCTCCGAGGAGCTCATGGTCGAGGCCCTGAACTTCGCCATGGAGCCGATCCGCCAGATGGTCGAGATGCAGAAGGAGCTGGTGGAGAAGGCGGGCCGGACGCTCTACCGGCCGCCGGCGGAGCCGGAGCTGCCCTACGATCCAGAGCTGGTGGCCGCGCTGGAGAAGAGCTGCGGCGCGGAGCTCGCCGAGGCCAATCGCACGCCCGGCAAGCACGAGCGCAAGGCGGCCCTCAAGGCCATCAAGCAGCGAGTGCTGGAGGCGTACGCCGAGAAGCTGCAGGCGGGCGAGCTGCAGCCGGCGGCGCTGGGGGCCGCCTTCGACGAGCTGGAGCGGCGGGTGGTGCGGCGCCAGATCCTGGAGGAGGGCAAGCGCGCCGACGGCCGCGGCCTGGACGAGATCCGGCCGATCGACATCGAGGTCGGCCTGTTGCCGCGCACCCATGGTTCGGCGCTGTTCACGCGCGGGGAGACCCAGACCATCGTGACCGTGACGCTGGGGGCGACCCGCATGGACACCCAGCGCGTCGACGGGCTGGTCGAGCCGTACGAGAAGCGGTACATGTTCCACTACAACTTCCCCTCGTACTGCGTGGGCGAGACCTGGCCCAACCGCGGCCCGCGCCGCCGCGAGATCGGCCACGGGGCGCTGGCGGAGCGGGCGCTCCAGCCCGTGGTGCCGGACCAGGAGCGGTTTCCCTACACGATTCGCGTGGTGAGCGAGGTCACCGAGTCCAACGGCTCCAGCTCCATGGCATCGGTGTGCGGCGGCACCCTCGCCCTCATGGATGCCGGCGTACCGATCCGCCGCCCGGTGGCCGGGATCGCGATGGGGCTGGTCAAGCAGGACGACCGCTACGCCATCCTGAGCGACATCCTCGGCAACGAGGACGCGACCGGCGACATGGATTTCAAGGTGGCGGGGACACAGGTCGGGATTACCGCGCTGCAGATGGACATCAAGATCAAGGGCATCTCGACCGAGCTGATGCGAGAGGCGTTGGAGCAAGCGCGCAAGGGGCGGATCCAGATCCTGCGCACCATGCTCTCCGCGATCGACCGGCCGCGTGACCGGGTCTCGCCATGGGCGCCGCGCATGGTGCACGTCAAGATCTCGACCGACAAGATCGGCCAGCTGATCGGGCCCGGCGGCAAGGTGATCCGTGCACTGCAGGAGGAGACCGGCTGCCAGATCGACATCGACGACCTGACGGGGATCGTCACCATCGCCGGCGGCGCCGGCGCCAAGGTGGACGAGTGCGCGGAGAAGGTCCGCGCGCTGACGGCGGAGATCGAGGTCGGCCAGGTCTACACCGGCAAGGTCATCAGCGTGCGCGATTTCGGGGCCTTCGTGGAGGTGCTGCCGGGCCAGGAAGGGTTGTTGCACGTCTCGGAGCTGGCCGAGGGCTTCGTCAAGGACATCCACGAGCACGTCAAGGTCGGCGACATGGTCACGGTCAAGGTGGTCGACATCGACAGCGCCGGGCGCGTTCGCCTGTCCAAGAAGGCGCTGGAGGCGGGGCGGAGCAAGGAGGAGAGCGCGGAGGCGGGCGGCGCGGCGAGCGCTGTCAAGGCAGCGCCTGCCGAGCAGCGCGCCGGGGCTCGCGGCCGCTGAGCGCGCGGGCCGCCGCCGCGGGGATCGCAGGGGGTTGACGTCCGGCGGCCGGATGTGCCGCCGAGCAGGTGATGAGGGGGTTTCGTCATGCCGCAGGGCAGGGTGAAGTGGTTCGATGCGAAGAAGGGCTATGGCTTCATCATCGAGGAGGGGCGGGCGGAGGACATCTTCGTCCATTACTCCGCGATCCAGTCGAGCGGCTTCCGCACGCTGGAGGACGGCGAGCCGGTCGAGTTCGAGATCGTGCCCGGCAAGAACGGGGTGCAGGCCGCCAACGTGATCCGGCTGGGGGCCGGAGCGGCGCAGGCGCAGGCGGGGTCGTTCCGTTCCTGAGTCGCGGCGCGGCGCGCGCATCGCCAGTGGCGGCAGTGCGCCGCGGCTGAGCATGGCTGGTGATCACCAGGGGCGCGGGGAGCTGCTGCTGGCCAGCGGCTCTCCGCGCCGCCGCCTTCTGCTGGCCGAGGCGGGGGTGCGCTTCGGCGTCTTGCCGCCCACGGGACTGGACGAGGACGCGCTCGCCCGCCTGCTGCTGGCGGCGCGGCGCCGCCGCGCCGCGGCGGGCGGGGGTGGCGGCCGCGCGCTGGCTGAGCGCGAGCCTGGCGCTGCTGAAGGCGCTGGCGGCGGCGGCGCAGTGGGCGGCTACGGCCGGGCGGCCGAGCTGGATCCTGGCGGCCGACACCGTGGTCTGTGCGCCGGACGGCGCGCTGCTGGGCCAGCCCGCCGACCGCGCGGGGGCCGCGGCCATGCTGGTGCGGCTGGCGGGGCGGCCGCACCGGGTCGTCAGCGCGGCGGTGTTGCTGCAGGCCCAACAGGGACGGCAACGGCGCTGGATCGAGACCAGCACGGTGGCGGTGCGGGCGCTCGGCCCGGCAGAGCTCCGGCGCTACCTGGACAGCGGGGCCTGGCGCGGCAAGGCAGGCGGCTACGGAGTGCAGGACGAGCCCCCGATCGCCCAGGTGCAGGCCGGCAGTCGCAGCAACGCGATGGGACTTCCGCTCGAGCGGTTGCTGCCCGTGCTGCGCGAGCTGGGCTTCGTCGACCCGCTGCCCTCCGGCGCGGGGGCGGCCGGCAGCGGGGCGCCCGTCTCGGCATGAGCCGGCGGCCGGTCGCCCCGCGGGGCGGCAGCCACCAGCGCGCGCTGGACGCGCGCTCGTCCATGTGCAAGAATCAGCGCCTGCCAGGCGTCGTTTCATCGGCAGGAGCGCGGCCGGAGCCGGCCGCGCCGGTGGACGGGCCGGCGGCGAAGGGGCAGGGAGATCGATGCGAGCGCGCGCGGGATTCACGCTGATCGAGCTGCTGGTCGTCATGGCGATCATCACGATCCTGGCGGGCCTGGTGGTGGTCTCGGTGGGCAAGATCCGGCAGCGGGCGCTGGAGGCGGAGGCGGTTTCCAACATCGCTTCGCTGAAGACGGCGCTGGAGGCCTACCATGCCTCCACCACCATCTATCCCAATGCCGGGCTCGCAACCCCGAAGGACGACCCGGAGGCGCTGTTCAAGGCGTTGTATACCGGCAACCCGCGGCTCGGCGGCGATCGGGAATCGCACCTCAGCGACTGGAAGATGGAACGGATCGGGCTCTGGCCGGGCCGCTTCCTCACCGGCGAGGGCGAGGAGTACCAGACGCCGAGCCGCGAGCAGCTCGATTTCCAGAGCGGCAACTACACCCCGTGCGTGCTCCTCGATCCCTGGGGGCGGCCGTACCACTACGTGGAGTGGGACAGCCATCCCCCGTCGCGGCGGCAGATCGAGGGCGGGCAGCTCCGTGCGGTCGGCGGCCAGAAGTACGCCATCTGGTCGAACGGCCCCAACCGGCGCAACGACTGGGGCGAGGAAGACGACATCACGTCGTGGAAGTGAGGCGCAGCGGGATGGGCCCTGAGGGGAAGACCAGCGCCCGGCAGTGCAGTGGTGTGCGCCGAGTGCGGGCGCGCGCCGCGGCAAGTGCCGCGGGCCGGCGGGGCGCGGGGCGGGGGCGGCCCGAGACCGGTTTCACCCTGGTCGAGGTCATGATGGCCATGGCCATCATCGTGATCCTCATGTCGCTCGCGCTGTACGGCCTGAACGCCTACCGCAAACGCGCCTACGAGCAGAACACGCGCGGGCTGATCGCCCGCATCGAGTCCGCGCTCGCTGCCTACTATGCGGAGTTCCGCGCCTACCCGCCGGACGGCTTCGACGCGGATGAGCCGGCAGTCCGCACCGACGGCGGCCGGCAGGTGCCGATCAAGGGAAGCGCGGCGCTGGTGTACTACCTGGGTGTGCCTCAGCTCAAGGAATACGAGGCGGGCATGGAGCGGATGAAGCGCCAGGTGGGCCCGTTTCTCGAGTTCACCGAGGGGATGCTCTCCGGGCAGGAGGGGATGGCGCTGGAGGACCGGCTGCGCGAGCCGACGACCGAGATCATCGACGCGTACGGCAACCCCATCCACTACGACAACGTCGCGCGCCGGCGCGACGGCAGCTATCGGGTCACAGAGCAGAGCGCGCCGGGCGTGCACACCATGAGCGGTTTCATCGCGGACGCCATGCACGGTCCCGATCCACGGGCGGCCGGCGGCGCGGTGCGGCCCAGGAACCCGGGCAAGTTCGACCTCTGGTCGCACGGGCTCGACCCGCGTGACCCGAGCGACGACATCGGCAACTGGTGAGGGGCGGTGAGCGGCGGCATGGCCACGAGCGGGGCGGCACGGCGGAGCGGCGGGGTGGTGTCCTCGCGCGCCGGCTTCACGCTCACCGAGCTGCTCGTCGTGATCTCCATCATCCTGGTCCTGGCGGCGGCCTCCATCCCCGCCATCAACGCCTTTCGCAACGCCGCCCGCCTGGAGCAGTCGGCCCGCATCGTCGTGACCGCGCTCAACGAGGCGCGCCGCCGCGCGGTCACCAAGCGGGCGCGCCACGTCGTGGTGCTGTACACCTACGAGGATCCGGCAGAGCCCATCCTCAAGGCTCGCTCCGCGATGCGGATCTACATGGAGCCGATGGGCGAGCCGGGTACGCCGGGTCACTTCCCCGGCGGCTACGTCGGCGATCGGATCGAGCTGCTCGCGGGCGTGCAGTGGGGGGCGCAGTACATGACGGCGCGGGTATGGGCGCTGGGCCAGCTGCCCGATCCGGCAGCGCCGCTGCCGCTCAACTCGCCCTACTTCGAGCGCGGTCATCCGGACGCCCTCGCCTACGAGCCCGATGGCGCGCTCGCTCCTCGTACCGACTTCCCCGCGGTCCATCCCGGGGCGGGGCGCAACCTCTACATGCCGGATGAGGGTTGCTACCAGGTGCCCGAGGACACGCGCGCCGACCTGGTCCTCGTGGAGACCGGGCCGGGCGGGCTCGAGCGGCTGAGCGGCGGCAAGCGCCGCAGGGCCTTCATCGATCTGGTGCCGCTGACCGGCCGCGCGTTGTCGCGCGTGCTGGAGATCGGCGAGCGTTTCGAGTTCATGCCGGTGCCATGAGGGTCGCGATGCCCTGCGTGCCGCCTGCTGGCCGTGCCCGCGGTTTCACGCTGATCGAGATCCTGATCGCCATGGTCGTGCTCATGATCGGGCTGGTCGGGATCATGAGCGTATTCCCGGCCGGGATGCGGCAGGCCAACGACACGGTCGAGAAGAGTTACGCCGCCGCCATCGCGCAGTCGGTGGTCGATGCCATCCGGCTCGGACTGCGCCAGGCGCGGGTGGCGACCGAGGAGGTGGATGCGTTCCTGTTCGTGCACGACGGGGTGCGCGACCTGGCCGACGACCGGCAGGGGCTGCTGCGCGACCTCGACCTCGGCAACCCGGCTGCCGTTCAGGCCGCGCTGGCGACGCTGCTGACGCGCGATTACTGCATCGTGCTGCCGCGCCCCGAGGAGACCCAGACCGGCCCCGGCGGCGGCAGCGTGCCGCGCGCCTTCCTCTACCCGCGGGCGCAGCGGGGGCGACAATGCGGCGCGGCGGGCGCTCGAATACCACACCTTCGCCGACCCGAGCCGTGGCACCAAGCCCAAGGTGAGCCAGGTGTACCAACTCGGGGAGTGGATGGCGCTGCCCGGCGACGCGGCGCTGGATGAGGACGTACGGCAGCGCTGGGAGGCGGACCCCTACCGGCGCTATGGCTTCGCCTTCATCGTGCGGCCGACGGTCGGGCCGGACGCCGACAACCCCGACCCCGACCGGCGCCGCCAGCCCGTGGTGCCGGGGCTGTACGAGGTGACGGTCATGGTCTATCGCAACTTCCTGCCCGAGCAGGAGAGCCGCTTCAACGACCCGATCGCCACGTTCGTGACCTACGTGGCGGCGCAGTAGGGGGGAGCGGGGTGGCGGGAGCCGGACGGTCGCGGGGCGGTTTCACCCTGGTGGAGCTGCTGGTCGCCATCGCGTTGATGGTGATCATCGTGCTCCAGATCCAGATCATCTTCAACGGCGCGCGCAGGCTCTACGAGCGCTCGGACGCGATGGTCCAGGTCTTCCAGAATGCGCGCGCGGCGCTCGATCTGCTGGAGCGGGACCTGCGCAACGCCGTCAAGACCGACCAGATGGAGTTCTTCGACGACGTGCGGACGCGGGCCTACGGGCGCGGATTCTACAACGACAACGAGGCGAACCCGACGCTGCGAGGCTGGTTCCAGCCCGGGGTGGACTACGTGCACGCGCTGGCGGTCAGGCAGCCCCCGGGCTACGAGCCGACCGACCGCCGCCAGCGCGGGCCGGAACCCTACCGGCACGACGCACTCTATTTCCGCACCCTGGCCTCGCTGGGCGGCCCGCCGAAGGAGGTGCTGGTCGCCTACGAGCTGTGGCTCGGCGACGATCCCGCACGGCCCCGCCGCTGGCCGGTGCTGCGGCGCACGGTGGTGGAGGTCGAGAAGATCGATCCGAGCAGCGGCAACCCCGTCGTGAAGATCCACCCGCCGATGGACGTGTGCTACTACGTACAGGAGTTCAAGGTCGAGCTGTTCATCCGCGATCGGGCACGGGGCACCCTCGGCCGCTTCTACTCGGCGCGGGAGGCGGTGCAGGGCGGGCAGCCGCCGCCGGGCGATCCGTATCCGCCGTTGCTGCGCAACTACGCCTCGGGCGGGACCAGCATGCTCATGTGCGTGGAGCGGGGCGAGGGGGATCTGACCAGGCAGGGCCAGCTGGTGGTGCGCGATCCGCTCCGGCAGCTCGCCCCCGGCGACCGCATGTACGTGCTGACCAAGCCGCTCGGCCAGTTCCGCACCGATTTCGGCAAGCACCTGGTGGTCCGGCAGGTCGACCGCACCTCGACGCCCGGCCAGACGCGCGTCAGCTTCGAGGAGGAGGTGGAGCTGGTCTCGCAGCTCGCCAGCCGCCCCGAGGACGCGATCCGGGTCGACTGGCGGCACGGCTGGCTGCCCGGAGCGATCCGGGTCACCCTGCGCATCATCGACGGGCGTTCGGTCGAGGCCCGTACCATCCAGCGGACCTTCGAGCTGCCGCGCAGCTGACCGACTGCCGCCGCCGTGCATGCTGCGGCCGCCCCGCGCATGGCCCGCCCGCCGGGCCTTGTCTAGTCCGCGGGCCGCAGCGCCGGTGCGATCCGCTCGCGCCAGAACCGCTCGAGCTGCTCGTCCAGTTCGGCGAGCGAGCCGGTGTTGTCCACCACCCAGGTGGCGGCGGCGCGCTTGCGCTCGAGGTCGGCCTGGTGCGCCTCGCGGCGTCCCAGTTCCGCCTCGTCCCAGCCGCGGGCGCGCGCGCGCGCCCGGCGGGCCGCCGGTGGGGCATGCACGAAGAGCAGCTCATCGCAGCCCGCGGCCATGCCGCTCTCCAGCAGCAGCGGCACATCGAGCACCGCGACCCGGCGCCGCGCCGGCGCAGGCGCGGCGAGCGCGGCGAGCCGCCCGGCGATGGCGGCCAGCACGCCCGGGTGCACGATCTGCTCCAGGCGCCGCAGTCGCGCCGGATCGGCGAAGACCACCCGTGACAACTCCCTCCGGTCGAGCTCACCGGCGGCATCGAAGATCCCGGGGCCGAACTCTGCGCGCAGGCGTTCGCGGACTTCGGGCCGGTCGAGTTCGGCGTGTGCCAGCCGGTCCGCGTCCAGCACCTCCGCGCCGCGGGCCGCCAGGCGCCGTGCCACCTCGGACTTGCCGCTCGCGATCCCGCCCAGCAGCCCCACGACCAGAGGCGGTCGTCCCGGACCGCGCGTGCCGTCCCCCATCGCGCACCTGCCACCTCACGGTCTGTCCCTGTCCCGAGGATACCGCACCCCGTCCTCGCTGGCGATGACGGAACGGTGACATAACCCCGGACGCCCCTTCCGTTTCCTTGACAGGCCTCCGGGCGCGGCTACAATCGCCCGCACCGGGGTGGCGCGCAAACGTCGTGGCGGTGGCGGAGCCGGGAGGACGGCATGGCAGCCGGCAAGGGCGGCAACCTCGCGACGCTCGTCGGGCTGATCCTGAGCGTCATCATCATCGTGGTCCTGGTCTTCCTCGCCTATAGCCTCGGCTCGCAGCTGGAGGAGCGCGAGCGGCAGATCGCCCGCCTGCGGGCGCAGGTCGAGGAGACCCAGAACAAGGAGGTGCAGGTCCGCACGGAGCTGCAGTCGGTCTACGAGCTGGTGCACGGCAGCCTCGCCCCGGTGGACATCGAGAAGGTCAAGCGCGACTATCTGGCGCCGGCCGGCAAGCGACTGGCCGACACGCTCAACCTCGAGCGGGTGCTGAGCGAGGAGTTCGCCAAGGATCTCCACAAGGCGGGCAAGCTGGAGCCGCGCGAGTACAAGTCGCTGCTGGAGTTGTATAGCGATCTGTTCGTGCAGCTGGAAGCGGCGATTCCCGAGCTCAACCGGCTGGTGCTGGCCCGCAACGAGGCGGTGGCGCAGCTCGAGCAGGCGCGGCAGAGCGCGCGGCGCGAGCGCGAGCAGCTCGAGCAGCAGCTCGCCGCTCTGCGCCAGGAGAAGGCCCGGCTGGAGAACAAGGCGATCCAGGACGCGGCCGCCGCCGACCAGAAGGAGCGCGAGCTGCTCGCACGCATCGACGCGGTCCAGAAGGCGATGGAGCGGCTGCGGGAGGAGAAGAACACCCAGGAGGCGCTGCTCAGCAGCAAGATCAGCGAGCTGCAGGGGCGCATCGCCGAGATCACCGAGAAGAAGCGGCGCTCGCTCGCCGACACCGAGGCGGACGGCGAGGTCGTCTACGCCGACCAGGGCCTGGGGCTGGCCTGGATCAACATCGGCCGCGAGGACCGGCTGCGGCGGGGGCTGACCTTCGAGGTCTTCCAGTACGTCAAGGGTGGCAAGAAGAAGCGCAAGGGCTGGGTCGAGGTCAAGCGGGTCGACGACGAGACGGCCCAGGTCGCCATCCTGAGCCAGCTCGATCCGGCGGATCCGATCATCAAGGGCGACTACATCGCCTCGCCGCTGTTCGACCGCAAGAAGGACATGGTGTTCGTCTTCGTCGGGGACCGCCCGATCAGCGATCGCTACGACCGGAGCCAGCTGGTGCGCCGGGTCGAGGACTTCGGCGGACGGGTCGACAAGCAGGTCACGATCGACACCGACTTCGTGGTGGCGCTGCAGAACGCCGAGCAGCACGAGGAGTTCCGCAAGGCGGTGCAGTTCGGGGTCGTGATCATGCGGGAGGACGAGCTCCTGGAGTTCATCGGCCGCTGAGCCGCACGGGGCGGGGTTCCGCCGGTGGCCCGCGGCCGGCACGAGCGAGCCGCCGCGCGACCGGGGGTGGGGTGGGCGGTAGTACGCTCCTGAGGGCGGGGGCTCGTAGCGCCGGCCGGCGCCGCTGCGGTGCTCGCCGCCTGGCGCTACCGGCGGCAGGGCGTGCCGCGGCGCGGCGTCGCGATCGGAGCGGGCCTCGCTCCGGGGGGTGAGGATGCGGCGCTCGGCATGGCTACGCGCGATTCCGGCCAGCCTCGCCTGCTGACGATCGGGGAGCACCTGGAGGAGTTGCGCGCGCATCTGTTGCGCGCGCTGGTCGTGACGGTGGCGCTGTTCGGGATCGCGCTCGCGCTGCAGGATCCGCTGATGGCGTTCGTGGTCGCCCCGCACCGGCGGGCCGCCGAACAGGTGGCCGCCGAGCGGCTCGGCCACCGCGCGAGCGCGCAGCGCGAGGACACCGAACGGCTGCTCGAGCTGGCGGCGGCTGCGGCCGAGCTCGAGCGGGCGGCGGCGGCGCTCGGCGAGCGGGTGCGGCCGGACTCGCCGGCCGGCGAGGGCGAGCGGCTGGAGCTGGCTCGCCGCTACCAGGAGGCCGCGCTCCGGCTCGAGCGCCTGTTGCCACCGGCGCCTCCTGCCGAACGGCTGCTGTTTTTGCGCTACCAGGACGCCTTCCTCGCCTACATGAAGCTGGCCCTCATCGCGGCGCTGCTCGTGGCGGCGCCCTACTGGTTGTGGGAGCTGTGGCGCTTCGTCGCCGAGGGGCTGGAGCCCGCCGAGCGCGCCTACGTCCGGACGTTCGCGCCGATCTCGCTCGTGTGCCTGCTCCTCGCAGCGGGCTTCACCTACTTCGTGCTCCTGCCGGTGACGCTGCGCTACCTGCTGGCCTATGGCGGGCCGGATCTCATGCAGGCCGGCATCACGATCGACAGCTACCTGGGGCTGTTCTTCTGGTTGCACCTGGGGGTCGCCGCGACCTTCCAGCTTCCGGTCGTGCTGGTGTTCGGGCAGCTGGCCGGGCTGTTGGACTCGGCGAAGCTGCGGAGCTGGCGGCGCTACTTCATCGCGGTGGCGTTTCTCGTCGCTGCCATCGTCACTCCGACCGGCGACCCGCTCACCATGACGATCGTGGCGCTGCCGATGCTCGTGCTCTACGAGCTGGGACCTGGGCAGTGTGGCCTGGATGGAGCGGCGCCGCCGGGAGCAGGAGGAGGTAGAGCGTTGAGGCTGGGCATCGCCGGGCCGCCGCAGGCCGGCAAGACCACACTGTTCACCGTCTTGACGGGCGAGCCGCCCGGCAGCGAACAGCTCGCCGGCCGCACCGCCGCGCGCATGGTCCAGGTGCCCGATCCGCGCCTGGAGCACCTGCGGGAGGTGTTCCGCCCGCGCTCGTACAAGCCGGCCAGTTTCCAGGCGGTCGACTACGGTGCGGCGCTCGGGGTGGCGGCGCGCACCGGCGAGCAGCGTACCGCCGACGCGCTGCTGGTGGTGTTGCCCGCCTTCGGTGGTGCCGACCCCGAGGCGGCACGCGGCGAGCTGGAGGTGGAGTGGGCGGTGGCGGATCTGGAGGTGGTCGAACGGCGCCTGGAACGGCTGCGCAAGGCGGTGACGAAGCCCACGCCGAGCCGGGAGCGCGATCTGGCGGAGCTGGCGCTTCTGGAGCGGCTGGCCGCCGATCTGGGCGCGGGCCGGCGGCCACAGCCGGACGAGCTCGAGCCCGAGGCGCTGGCGCTGCTGCGCCCCTTCGGCCTGCTCACGCTCAAGCCGCGGCTGTGGGTGCGCAACGTCGGGGAGGAGGCGCTGCCCTATCCGGAGGACGAACCGGCGGGGGTGCTGACGGTGTGCGGGCGGCTGGAGGCGGAGCTGGCCTGCCTGTCGCCTGGGGAGCAGGGCGAGCTGCTGGAGCTGTACGGCATCGCCGAGCCGGCGCGAGCGCGCCTGATCCGGGCCGCGTTTGCGCTGCTCGGCCTGATCTCCTTCTTCACCGTCGGGGAGGACGAGGTCCGCGCCTGGACCGTGCCCGCCGGCACGCCCGCGCCGCGCGCCGCCGGGGCGGTGCACAGCGACATGGAGCGGGGGTTCATCCGCGCGGAGGTGACGGGGTTTGCGGACTTCGTGGCGGCGGGCTCCTCCCTCAAGGCGTGCCGCGCCGCCGGTACCAGCCGGCTGGAAGGGCGGGAGTACGCGGTGCAGGACGGCGACATCGTGGAGTTCCGCTTCAGCGTCTGAGTCGCCGGCGATACCACCCGGTCCGGCCGGTGCCAGCCCGGCACGCCAGCCGCAGGGGGCGGCGTGCTGGCCCGCGACGGCTATTGTATCATGAGGGGCGGTTCGGGGGGGCGTCCCGGCACACCGCCCACCCTGCAACCCGGAAGAGTGCACCACCGCGTCGGGATGAGCGTGACGCCCGATCTGCTGACCCTGCTCGCCGGTACCGGCGTCGGGGCCTTCATGCTGGGCTACGCGGTCTCGCTGCTGGCCCGGCGTGACGGTCAGGACGGCGCGGCGGCGGCGCCCCAGGCGGAGCCGCCCCCGCCGCGCGTACAGGAGCCGGACGAGTTCGAGACGTGGAAGGGCCGCAAACTCGTCCACGAGTTGCAGGAGACCAACACCGAGCTGACGAACCTGTTCACGCTGCTGCCGGGACTCACCAAGCGCATCACCGAAACCATGAGCCGGCGCGAGATCGCGCCGTTGCTCGCCGACATGGTGATGCGGCTCTGTATTCCACCGCCGGAGAAGGTGCTCGTCTTCTATGTCGCCCGCAACGGCAAGGAGCTGGTGCTGTCGGGCCAGCACGGCTACGACGACCCGCGGCTGCAGCTCGGTACCCGCCTGCCCCTGGACAGTGGGCGACTGGGCTACTGCCTGCGGCGCGGGCTGCCGATGGACGAGCGGGACTTCCAGCGCGACGCGCGCCAGTTCGAAGACGCCGGACCCGAGGTGCCGTTTCGCGTCGAAGTGGCAGCGCCGATCATCCACAACCGCGAGACGCTGGGTATCGTCAGCGCCGAGGGCTTCGCTGCGTACAGCCGCAACTACAAGCGGATGCTCTCGGTCTCCGCCAACCTCGGCGCCATCGCCATCGCCAATGCCGATTTCGTGGCCCAGATCCGGCGGCTCGCCGACCTCGACCCTCTCACCGGGCTGTACAACAAGCGCTATCTCTTCCAGGAGTTGGAGCGCGCGGTCGAGGAGGCGGCGGCAAAGGGCCGGCCCTTTTCGCTGTTCATGTTCGATATCGACCACTTCAAGGACTACAACGATCGCAACGGCCACCAGGCCGGGGACGAGGCGTTGCGCCTGACCGCCAAGATCCTGCTCGAGCGCAAGCGCGACAGCGACGTAGCGGCACGCTATGGCGGGGAGGAGTTCGTGGTGATCCTGCCGGACACCAACCGCGAGGGCGCTCTCGCATTTGCCGAGGCGGTGCGGCGCGCCGTCGAGAGCACCCCGTACCCGCACGGGGACAAGCAGCCGCTGGGGTGCGTGACCATCTCGGGCGGCGTCGCCACCTATGGCCTGGACGGCCGCAGCGGTGCGGAGTTGATCGAGGCGGCCGACGCCAACCTCTACCGCGGCAAGCAGGGCGGCCGCAACCGGATCGGGCAGCCGTGAGCCAGGGCCATGAGCGCGGGCAGGGCGCCGCACCACAGGCCCCGCCGTCCGAGGGCGCGGGGCGGAGCCGGGCGCAGCTCGCCGGGCTGCGGGCAGCGATCGTCGCGATCGGGAGCGAGCTGACGAGCGGTGTGACGCCGGAGACCAACTCGGCCTGGATCGCGCGCCGGCTGCGGGAACACGGCGTCGAGACCGCCCGGATCGTGCTGGTCCCGGACGAGCTGGCCGCGATCGAGGCGGCGCTCGAGCAGGCGTGCGCGGCGGCTTCGCTCGTCATCGTCACCGGCGGACTCGGACCGACGCTCGACGACCGGACCCGCGAGGCGGCGGCGCGGCTCGCCGGACAGCCGCTGGTCGAGGACCCGGCGGTGCTGGCCGCGCTCGGCGCCTGGTACCAGCGGCGAGGACGGCCGCTGGAGGTGGGCGCCCGCCGCCAGGCGCTGCTGCCCCGCGGGGCGCGCCTCGCGCCCAATCCCGTCGGCACAGCACCCGCCTTTGTCATCGAGACCGGCAGCGGCACCACCTGCTGGTTCCTGCCCGGGGTACCGGAGGAGATGCGGGCGCTCCTGGAGGACGCGGTCCTGCCGGAGCTGCGGGCACGCGGCGCGGGGAGGCCGGCCGTGCTGAGCCGCGAGCTGCGGGCGTTCGGGCTCACCGAAGCCCAGGCCGACGCGCGGCTGGCACCTCTGTTCCCCGGTCCGGATCCGGAGCTGGCGTTCTCGGTGGAGGGGGGCCTGGTCCGGGTGCGGCTGACCGTGCGCGAGCCCGATCCCCAGACCGCCGCGCGCCGGCTGGAGCAGGCGGTGGCGCAGGCGCGGGCGGCGCTCGGCGAGGCCTGCTTCACCGACCGCGGTGAGGGGCTGGCCGAGGTGGTGCTGGCGCAGCTGGTGGCGCGCGGGCTGACCGTGGGCTTCGCCGAGAGCTGTACCGGGGGGCTCGCCACCCACCTGCTGGCGGCGGTGCCGGGGGCGAGTGCGGCGCTGGTAGGGGCGATCGTCGCCTACGCCGACCGGGTCAAGGCCGAGCGGCTGGGCGTGGCGCCGGAGCTCTTGGCCCGGCACGGGGCGGTCAGCGAACCGTGCGCGCGCGCCATGGCGCGAGGGGCGCTGCAAGCCCTCGGGGCCGACGTCGCGGCCGCGATCACCGGCATCGCGGGGCCACAGGGCGGCAGCGCCGACAAGCCGGTCGGCACGGTCTACGTCGCCGTGGCCGGCACCGCGGCCAGCGGCCTGGTGGAGGCTTGCCGCCGCTGGTGGTGGCCCGGCGCGCGTGGCGCGGTGCAGCTGCGCGCCGCACTCGCTGCCCTCGACATGCTGCGGCGCGGACTGGGCGGTCGCGGCCGGGATTAATGGCGGATCGGGGCGGCGGCTCCGCACCAGGCCGGCAGCGCCGGTTGCCGCCCGGCCCCGCTCAGGGGCCGGTGCCCTCGAAGACCGGCACCACCACCGGCGGCTCGTCTGCGAGGTCGGTCTCCAGGGCCAGCTCCGCATACAGCGGTTCCCCGCGCGCCGCGTCTTGCGCGCGCAGCCGCAGGTCGACCTCGACCTCGCCATCCCGTTCGGGGTCGCGCACCTGGACCTCCAGGCCCGGCGGCGCGCCTTCGACCCGGCGCACATGGAACAGCTCCCCGCCGGCGTGGCGGAGCCGCAGCGTGGCGGCCGGGCCGCCCCGCACCAGCCGCACGGCAGCCGGCTCGGCGTGCACGCGCGGCTCGACGACGCCCTGGACCGGCACCGCGATCGGCTCGGCCCCGGCGAATGGCCGGAACCGCACGGTGCCCGCGAGCAGGCCCGGGCGCTCGGGCTGTATCTCCACCCGGATGCGGGCGAGCCGCTCGTGCTGTAGCGGCTCGAGCGTGGCGCGGATCGCCGGTGCGGGTTCGGCCTGCACGTCGGCGAGCGCGAGCCGGCCGCCGCCCTCGAGGTCGACGACCGTCAGCAGCGCCTGCCGGAGCTGGCCCGGTGCCAGCTCGCCGAGCAGCAACTGGGGCGGGGAGACGCGCAGCTTGAGCGCCTGCAGCTCTGCCTGCTGGCCGCGGGCCAGCCCGGTGTCATAGATGCGATAGGGGATCTCCAGCACCGGCTGCAGGGCGTTGTCCAACAGCAGCTGCACCCGGCCGCTCGCGCCGTGGGGCAGCGCCGCCGGTGCGCCGCCGGCTCCCTCGCTCGCGCCGGCGGAACCGCCGGCAGCCAGCCGTACCATGAAGCGCAGCTCCGTGCCCTGCTGCCCGGCCGCCGCGCCCTCGAGCACCAGCGGCGGAGGGGTGTTCTGGTCAGGGAGCACCCGCGCGCGCACCAGCCGCAGGGGCGTGCTGCCGGTGGCGCGGATCTCCAGCGCGACCGGTCGCTCGAGCGCTGCCTCGGTCAGCGCCAGGCGCGAGGGGATGGCGCGCACCGGCGGCGGCACGTAGCCCCGCACGGGGATCTCCAGTTCGGGCTGCTGGGGGTTGCCGGTGGCGAACCGGAGCGCACCCTGGATCGGGCCGGGTGGGGTGCCCTCGGCGACGCGCAGTGCGAACTCCACCCCCGCCTGTCCGTCCAGGGTGATCGGCTGCGGGCCCTGCACCACGACCGCCGGTGGCGTCTGGAGCAGGCGCAGCTCGGAGGCCGGCACGGCGTTCACACCGGGCACGGGCAGGATCCGCACCACCGTCCAGGGGATGGCGCTCTCGCCGGCCGCCCCGGGCTCCTGCGCCGGCGCCGGGCGCAGCACCACGCCGCCCGGGGGCAAAACCTGGTAGTAGGTGATGACCTCGCCGGTAAGCGTCAGCCGCTCGAGGTTGCTGCCGGCGTTGGTCTGCACGAGCACCGCGTTGGTGAAGCGCTGGCGCGTGCCGCGGACCGTCTTCTTGCTCGTGTCGAAGCGGACCTCGATCTCGCCGCGCTCACCCGGCGCCAGCACCCGCTTGCTCTCCAGCGCCGCGGTGCAGCCGCAGCTCGCCTTGAGCGAGACGATCTCCAGCGGGGCATCGCCGGCGTTGCGGACGCCGAAGCGGCGGCTGACCACGGTGCCATGCGGCACGGTGCCGAAATCGATCACCGTGGTGTCGAACTCGGCGCGCGGGCCGCCTGCGCGTGGCCCGCCAGCGCCGTCCGCAGCCGGCCCGGCGGCGGGACGGGGGGAGGAAGGCGCGGCGAGCGCCTGCGGCTGTCCCGGCGCGGCGGGCTCGGCAGCAGCTGTGCGGTGCTGTTGCCCGGCTGCGGGGGCTGGCCGGCGCTCCCGCTCCAGCGCCACCGCCAGCGCCACGATTCCGATTCCGATCATGGCAAATGCCGTGAGCGTCATCCGCATGGCACGTCCCTCGTCACCCGGGAGGTCGTGCGACGCCGCGTGCGGCGCCGCACGCGCTCGCGCTACTCAGATCAGCTCCACGCATACCGCGTCGGCGAGGCACAGACCCCGTTCGGTCAGGCGCAGCCGGCCACCGCTCTGCTCGAGCAGGCCCTGCTCGAGCAGGCGCGGCAGGCTGTCGCCGGCGAGCGCCTCCACCGCGAAGCCGGTCTCGGTCCGAAACGCCTCCAGCTCCACGCCCTCGGTGCGGCGCAACGCCATCACCAGCGCCTCGCGCGCCCATGCCTCGGGCTCGAGTCGCTCCTCGAAGGCACGCGCCCCCGCCCCCGGTCCCCTGCCGGCTGGCTGCTCCGCCACCTCCAGCCACGCTGCCGCCCAGCGCGCCAGATCGCGCACGTTGGCGTAGCGGGTGCGGGCGCGGTGGCTATGCGCGCCCGGGCCGACCCCATGATATTCGCCCGGACCCCAGTAGAGCAGGTTGTGGCGGCAGCGCAGGTCGCGGTGCGGATCGCGCCGGCAGAAGCTGGAGACCTCGTACTGCACGTAGCCCGCCTCGGCGAGCAGCCGCCGCGCCAGCAGATACTCCTGGAGCTCTTCCTCCTCGCCGAGCGGCACCACGGCCCCGCGGCGCCGCAGCGCCTCCAGCGGGGTACCTTCCTCGTAGACCAGGGTGTAGCACGAGATGTGCTCGGGACCGAGCGCGATCGCCTCCCGCAGATCGCGCTCGAGCCTGTCCGGGGCGGCGCCCGGCACCGCCGCGATCAGATCGAGGTTGATGTTGGTGAAGCCGCTCGCGCGCAGCAGCTCGAAGCCGGCGCGCGCAGCCGAGGCGTCGTGGATGCGGCCCAGCCAGCGCAGCACCCGGTCGTCGAACGACTGGACCCCGAGCGAGACCCGGTCGACCCCTGCCGCCGCGAGCAACCGTGCCTTGTCAGGGGTGAGCGTGCCCGGGTTCGCCTCGCACGTCCACTCGACGGTCCAGCCCGGAGCGAGGCGCTCGCCGACGAGCGCCAGCAGCCGCTCCAGGTCGGCCGGCGCCAGCTCGGTGGGCGTGCCGCCGCCGATGTAGATCGTCCAGGCGCGGAACTCGGCAGGCAGGGCGCGGAGTTCGGCCGCCAGCGCCTGCAGGTAGCGGGCGGCCGCCGGCGGCCGGCCCTCCCCGGTGGCGAGCGAGTAGAAGTCGCAGTAGTGGCACTTGCGGACGCAGAAGGGCACGTGGACATAGAGCCCGACGCGCGGGGTGCGAGCGGGCGCCTCGCCGGCGGCTGCGCCCGTGCGGGCCTCCGCTACCTGCCGGCGGCGGAGCTCGGGCGAGGGGGGCTCGCAGCGGCCGGTCACGGTGCCGGTCCTGCTCGGGGCGGTCGTCATCGGTGACGTCCCATGGCGCCGTCGTCTGCCGGGGGCGGGCAGGCGCACGCACTGCGCGAACGGCGCTGCCCGCGCCGAGTCCCGGCCCCGTGGCGGCGCGGGGCCCCGGCCGCCCGGTGAACTCCCCATGCTAGCGCTCGGCGAGCCCGTTGACAACGCCGGCCGGCGGTCCGGCGCGCGGATTGCAACCGCCGGGCCGCCGTCGTACCATCTTGGCTGCGCAGGCGCTTAGCGGAAGGCCCATGACGCTCAAGGGCAGCCTCGAGGTGCTCAATCTGAGCGACATCTTCCAGTCGCTCAGCATGAACCAGCACACCGGCACCCTGCGGGTGACCGACGGCCGCCGGGAGCGGCTCGTCTATTTCGCCGAGGGCGAGATCACGCTGCTGTCCTCGGACAAGAAGCTCCGGCTCGGCGACATGCTCGTCGCCGAAGGCAAGCTCACGCCCGAGGATCTCGAATACGCCCTGGAGCGGCAGCGCGAGGCGGCGCGGCGTGGCCAGACGCGGAAGCTCGGGGAGATCCTGGTCGAGGAGGGCTTCGTCAGCGAGGACGACATCGCGGCGCTGGTCAGGCGCCAGATCGAGGAGCAGATCTACGATCTGTTCCTGTGGAAGCAGGCGGAGTTCGAGTTCCTCATCGACTACTGTCCGGAGGAGCTCAAGAGCCCTGGCCACAACGTCACCCACCTCAAGTTCAACACCAGCTCGCTGATCATGGAGGCGATGCGCCGGCTGGACGAGTGGGAGCGCATCGCCGGACAGATCCCGTCGCGCAAGGAGGTCTTCCGCCTGGTCGCGAGCGAGGAAGAGCTCGACCGGCTGGGCCTCAGTGCCCGGCAGCGTGCCGAGCTGCACCTGATCGACGGGGAGCGCAACGTCGAGCAGATCGTCGAGGATACCAATCTCGGCGAGTTCGAGACCTACCGCCTGCTGTACGCGCTGCGCCAGGCCGGCGCGATCGAGCCGCTGAGCCCGGAGGAGCTGTCGGACGCCGCCGAGGACTGCTACGCGCGCGGCCGCTTCCGCCAGGCGGTGGCTCTGTACGAGCGGCTGGCGGAACTGCTGCCCAAGAACGGCTCGATCCGCTGGCACCTGGCGGAGGCGCTGCGCGCCTACGGTGACGAGCGGCGCGCGCTCGAGGAACTGGAGGCGGTCGTGGCCAAGCTCGAGCGGCGCAAGGACCGCGCCGAGCTGGCTCGCGCCTACCGCGCGATCCTGGAGATCGCGCCGGAGCGCAAGGACATCCAGGACAAGCTGCGCAAGCTCGGCCGGGCGTACCGGCGTGCCGGCGTGCTGCGGGTGGCGCTGGTAGCGCTGGTGGCGGCGGCGCTGGCGGCCGGGGCAGTGATCGCGGTGCGGCACACCGAGCAGGGGCGGCGGGCGCTGGAGTTCCTGGTCGCGCTGTGGCAACGCGGGGGCGAGCAGCCCGCGGATGCGAGCGAGAAGGTCGCCAAGACCATGCTCGAGCGGGGACGGCGGCTGCTCGAGGAGGGCCGGGTGCGGGAGTCGTTCGAGGAGCTCTCGCAGCTGCTCAGGCGCTATCCGCACACCGAGGCGGCCGGGCTGGTGGCGCTGCCGCTGCGCGTGCGCTCGCAGCCTAGCGGCAAGCAGGTCTTCATCAATGGGGTGCCGCGCGGGCAGACCGACGGCGTGTTCCGTTACCTGCCGGTCGACACCCTGGTGGTGGAGCTGCGCGAGGGAGGGCGCTCGATCTACTCCAGCGGCCCGCTCGACCCGCTCGTCTTCCACGACCTGTTCGTGGACCTGCAGCGCAAGGCGCTGTGGAGCTTCGCCACCGACGGCGCGGTGCGCGCAGCGCCGGTGTTCCGCCAAGGGGTCTGCTACTTCCCCTCGCTGGACGGCCGGCTGTACGGGGTGCGGCTCAGCGACCGCAGCCTGGTGTTCAAGAACTCGCTGCGCGAAGGCGAGCTCGATCCGTTCGGCGAGGCCGTCAGCTCGCCGGCGCTGGCGGGCGACCAGCTCGTGCTGGGCACGCTCGACGGCAGCGTGCTGGTGTTCGATCTGCAGACGCGCCGGCGCGTGGTCCGGCGCCAGCTGGCCGATCGGCCGCTGCTCGCGCGGCCGGCGATCATCGAGGACAACCAGACGGCGGTGCTGGCCGGAGATGACGGCGCGCTGGTGTTCTTCTCCTTGCGGCAGGGCGAGCCGCTGGCCACGGTGCCGGTGGCGGCGAACCGGATCACCGCTCCGCTCGTGGTGGCGGAAGGCGTCGTCTTCGTGGCGGGCTGGGACAACCGCCTGGTCGCGGTCGACCTCCGGACGCGCCGGCCCGAATGGCACTACCAGGGCGCAGGTGACTACCGGGTGGCACCGGTGGTGGTGGCCGACGTGCTGGTCGCCGGCGACGCTGCCGGCGAGGTGGTCTGTCTCGGACGGCGGGGTGGCGAATTGCGGTGGCTGTTCGAGACCGGCTCCGAGGTGACCGGCATCGCCGCCTCCGCCGGCGGCGAGCTGGTGGTGGTCGCCTGCGCCGACGGAACGGTGCGCGCGATCGAGACCCAGACCCGGCGGCTGCTCTGGCAGTCGCGGGTGGAGGGGCGGCCCGGGGTGCCGGTGTGCGACGAGCGCGGGCTGTACCTGGCGACCCAGGGGGGCACGCTGTACGCGCTGGAGCTGCGCGAGGGGCTGGAGGCGTGGAGCGCCCAGCATCCGGGGCCGCTGCGGGGCGAGCTGGTGCTGCACGAGGGGCGGCTGTACGTCGGCTGCGAGGACGGCCGGCTGTACTGCTACGCGGTGGGGATCGACTAGCCCCTGGCTGGTCGTCCCCGGGCTCTGCCGTGACCGCACGCACCCGCTGCGGGGCCCGGTGCCGCAGCTCCTGGGGCGCCCGCACGTGGCGCGGATCGGCGGCGGGAGCGCGCGGCAGCGGCCCGCGGCGATCCAGGGAGGCCGGCGGGCGGTGCCGCGCCGGCGGATGGGGAGCAGAAGGCGGCGATGGGGCGAGCAGCGGCGGCAGACCGAGGCGCGGCGCTGGCCGGCCGGGACAGCGCCATGCGGAGCGGGCTGATCGCGAGGGTCTTGCTCGCCGCGGTGCTTGTAGGCGGCGCGCCGCCGCCTGCGGGTGCCCAGGCCCCCGAGCCGGCGCCGGAGCGCCCGTGGGGCGAGCGCGGCTACCGGGCGGTGGTGCTCGGGGAGCTGCAGGGCGGACAGGTCAAGCCAGAGGAGCCGGTTGCGCTCGAGGTGGGGGTGGCGGCGATCTCGGGCCAGCAGCTGCTGGTGAGCGGCAGCGACCTGCTGTTCGTGGTCGAGCCAGTGGTCGGGCCGCTGCACGAGCTGCGCGAGGGGGCGAGCGTGCGCGTGTACGGGCGGCTCGTGCGCACGGGCACTCCGCCGCGGCTGGTGTTCCGGGTAGAGCACCTGGAGGCCGCGCAGCAAGGGGATGCCTCGCTCGCGCAGGAGGCGATCGCGCGGCTGCGCGCCGCAGGCGATGTCGAGGGGTTGTTCGCGCTGGGCCGGAGCCTGCGCGAGCGGGCCGAGGGTGCGGAGCCGCGCACCGCGGCGTCGCTACGCGAGCTGGCGCAGGCGGCGTTTCGCCAGGCGGTGGCGATCGCACGCGACCGGCTGGATCCCGCCGATCGGCGGCAGGTGCTGGCGCTCGCCGACCGGGCGCTGGAGCTGACGCGGGACCGGGCGCTGGCGCTGGAGCTGCTGCAGCCGCTGTTGGTGCCGGGCCAGGCGCCCGACCCGGAGCTGCAGCGGCGGCTGCAGCAGCTCAACGCGGTGCCCTATGGCCGCACCGCGCGCTGGGTGCTCTTCGAGGAGATGAAGCGACAGGAGGGCTTCGTCGAGCGCGGTGGCAGCTGGGTGCTCGCCGAGCGCGCGGCGTTGCTGGATGCTGCCGAGCGCCAGCGCCGCGAGCGCAAGCGGCCGCGCGCGGGCATGCTGCCGGAGTTCTTCGCCGCCGCCATGCGCGCCGGGCAGGTGCTGGCGGGCATGAACAAAAAGGAGGTGGCGGGCGCGATCGGTCTGCCGGATCGCTTCGACCGCGTGCGGGTCGGTGGGAATGTGTACGACGCCTGGATCTACGAGGGGCGGGGAGCCTACTACTTCGAGAACGACGTGCTGTTCGAAAAGCCGCAGTGAGGCGCGGTCGGTGCAAGAGGAGCGTGTGCGGCCGTGCCGGCGCGGCCCACCGGAGCCGGCAGGACATGCCAGCCGGCCGCGCTGCTTCGTCTCATGGCAGTGGCGGCGGCCGGTCCATCGCGACGAGCCGCACCTCGTCCTCGGCCTTGCCGTCGAGCAGCGCCCGCAGCCCATCCTCGTGCGGGAGCCGGCCGAGGCTCACGGCCTGCCCCTCGCGCGTGACGCGGTAGGTCAGCCCGTCGTCGTGCAACCACCCGCGGAGCTGGAACTGTTCGTCGTACACCTGCACCAGGTGGACTTCGCCGCGGCCGCCCGGTGCCGGGTGCGCGGTGAGCTTGATGAAGCCCCGGGCTCGCCCCTCCAGCAGCACCTTGCGGACGGCGATCACCGGGTAGGGATCGAAGGGCTTGGGCGGCTCGACGGGCCTGGGCGCGGTGGCGCGGGCGCCGCTCGCCTGGCCGGGGGAGCCGCCCTGGGCAGGCGCCTGGCAGGCTGCCAGAGCCGCCAGCGCCGCCGCACCGGCGAGCATGGCCGGCGCGCACCGCGACCGCGCGTGTGGACGGCGCATGGAGTTCCTCTCCTGCTGCCCCCGGCCGGGGCGGCATTGTAGCGGCCGCGGCGCGCCTCGTAAAGCGACGGACCTGGAGCGGGCGGCTGGTGTGGCGGCCTGTAGGCGCTCCGCGGAGCCAGGCCACCGCGGGCCGTGGCGGGGGCCGGGGCTCCGTCCCCACGGGCAGACACCGCGCCGCGCGCGGCACCGTGCGGCGCGCTCCGTGCCGTGATAGGATCGCGGCCGGTGCGGGAGCACCGGAGGGGTGCGGGCGGAGCGCAGGGCAGGTGGCGAGCGTGCCGGAGCAGGGCGAGCCGCGGGCAGAGCCGGTAGCGGCGCCGGTGGCCGGGGCTGGTGCGGAGCTGGCGGGGGCGGCGCCGGCGCCAGGTGCGTCCCTGCCCGCCGGGCCCGCCGAGGCTGGGGCGGAGGGAGGCCCGGGCCCGGAGCTGGAGCGGCTGCTCCGCTTTCTCGGCCGGTGCGGGGGCACCGACCTGCACCTCAAGGCCGGCTCACCGCCGCTGGTGCGGATCGACGGGGTGTTGCGGCCGCTGGAGGCGGCGGCGCTGGGGGCGCCGGAGGTGGAGCGGCTGCTCGCAGGGCTGCTCGGGCCGGCGCGCCGGCGCCGGCTCGCGGCCGAGGGCGACGTCGATTTGGCGCTGTCGCTGCCGGGGGTGGGCCGCTTCCGCCTGCACATCTTCCGGCAGCGGGGGGCGGTGTCGGCAGCGGTGCGGCGGGTGCGCACCGAGCTGCCCAGCTTCGAGGAGCTGCACCTGCCGCGCCCGCTGTTCGAGCGGCTGGCGCGGCTGGGGCGCGGTCTGGTGCTGGTGTGCGGAACCACGGGCGCCGGCAAGTCCACCACCCTGGCGGCGCTGCTCGGACACCTGCTCGCCACGCGCCGCTGCCACGTGGTCACGATCGAGGATCCGATCGAGTATCTGTTCCGCGACGGCAAGGGCATCGTGAACCAGCGCGAGGTCGGCATCGATGTGCCCGACTTCGCGCGCGCGTTGCGCGCGGTCATGCGCGAGGATCCCGACGTCATCCTGATCGGCGAGATGCGCGATGCGGACACCTTCGAGGCGGCGCTGGCGGCGGCGGAGACCGGGCATCTGGTGCTGGCGACGATGCACAGCGCGACCGTGGCCGCGACCATCGGCCGCATTCTGGAGCTGTTCCCGGCCGAGCGCGAGCGGCAGGTGCGCAGCGCCCTGCGCTTCCACCTGCGGGCCGTGGTCTGCCAGAAGATCCTGCCTGCGGTGCGCGAGGGCGTGCGCCGGGTGCCCGCACTCGAGGTGCTGCTGGTGGATGCGGCCGCGCAGAAGGCGATCGCCGAGGGCGCCGACGACAAGCTGGAGGCGATCGTGCGCGGCGGCCGCGAGCACGGCATGGTGGACTTCAACACCTCGCTGCTGGAACTGGTGCGCGCCGGCATGGTCGAGCCGCGCACGGCGCTCGCCGCCTCGCCGAACCCCGAGCAGCTGGAGCTCAACCTCAAGGGGATCTTCCTGTCCGACGATCGGCGGATCCTCTGAGAGCCGGGCGGCAATCCAGGCGCGCGGGCCTTCTTGCTCCCTCTCCCCCGCAAGCGGGGGAGAGGGGATCTCGGAGGCGCGGGTCTTCTTGCTCCCTCTCCCCTCCGGGGAGAGGGCCGGGGTGAGGGGGCAGTGCGAGCCGCGTGCGCTTTTTTTCGACTCCCCCCCTCACCCTGACCCTCTCCCCCGCGAGCGGGGGAGAGGGGATCCGGGGGCGCAAGCGGGGGAGAGGGGATCCGGGGGCGCAAGCGGGGGAGAGGGGATCCGGGGGCGCGAGCGGGGGGAGAGGGGATCTCGGAGGCGAGGGCCTTTCTTGCTCCCTCTCCCCTCCGGGGAGAGGGCCGGGGTGAGGGGGCAGTGCGAGCCGCGTGCGTTTTTTTCGACTCCCCCCTCACCCTGACCCTCTCCCCCGCAAGCGGGGGAGAGGGGATCCGGAGGCGCAAGCGGGGGAGAGGGGATCCGGAGGCGCAAGCGGGGGGAGAGGGGATCCGGGGGCGCAAGCGGGGGAGAGGGATCCGGGGGCGCGAGCGGGGGAGAGGGGATCTCGGAGGCGAGGGCCTTTCTTGCTCCCTCTCCCCTCCGGGGAGAGGGCCGGGGTGAGGGGGCAGTGCGAGCCGCGTGCGCTTTTTTCGACTCCCCCCTCACCCTGACCCTCTCCCCCGCGAGCGGGGGAGAGGGGATCCGGGGGCGCGAGCGGGGGAGAGGGGATCCGGGGGCGCAAGCGGGGGAGAGGGGATCCGGGGGCGCAAGCGGGGGAGAGGGGATCCGGGGGCGCGAGCGGGGGAGAGGGGATCTCGGAGGCGAGGGCCTTTCTTGCTCCCTCTCCCCTCCGGGGAGAGGGCCGGGGTGAGGGGGCAGTGCGAGCCGCGTGCGTTTTTTTCGACTCCCCCCTCACCCTGACCCTCTCCCCCGCGAGCGGGGGAGAGGGGATCGGGGGCGCAAGCGGGGGAGAGGGGATCCGGGGGCGCGAGCGGGGGAGAGGGGATCTCGGAGGCGAGGGCCTTTCTTGCTCCCTCTCCCCTCCGGGGAGAGGGCCGGGGTGAGGGGGCAGTGCGAGCCGCGTGCGTTTTTTTCGACTCCCCCCCTCACCCTGACCCTCTCCCCCGCGAGCGGGGGAGAGGGGATCGGGGGGCGCAAGCGGGGGAGAGGGGATCCGGGGGCGCGAGCGGGGGAGAGGGGATCTCGGAGGCGAGGGCCTTTCTTGCTCCCTCTCCCCTCCGGGGAGAGGGCCGGGGTGAGGGGGCAGTGCGAGCCGCGTGCGTTTTTTTCGACTCCCCCCTCACCCTGACCCTCTCCCCCGCAAGCGGGGGAGAGGGGATCTCGGAGGCGAGGGCCTTTCTTGCTCCCTATCCCCTCCGGGGAGAGGGCCGGGGTGAGGGGGCAGTGCGAGCCGCGTGCGTTTTTTTCGACTCCCCCCCTCACCCTGACCCTCTCCCCCGCAAGCGGGGGAGAGGGGATCCGGAGGCGCAAGCGGGGGAGAGGGGATCTCGGAGGCGAGGGCCTTTCTTGCTCCCTCTCCCCTCCGGGGAGAGGGCCGGGGTGAGGGGGCAGTGCGAGCCGCGTGCGCTTTTTTTCGACTCCCCCCCTCACCCTGACCCTCTCCCCCGCGAGCGGGGGAGAGGGGATCCGGGGGCGCAAGCGGGGGAGAGGGGATCCGGAGGCGCAAGCGGGGGAGAGGGGATCCGGGGGCGCGAGCGGGGCAGAGGGGACCTCGGGGGCCCCGGCAGGGCGAGATTGGAGCAGCCCTCTCTTGCCGGCTGCGGGCCCGCTGCCTATCCTGAACCGGCCGGCGGGGCCCTCCCGCACGCACCGCCGGCGGCAGCTCCGGTCCTGTAGCTCAGGGGTCAGAGCTCCGGGCTTACATCCCGGGTAAGTCGTAGGTTCGAATCCTACCAGGACCACCAGCCCGTACGGGGGTGCCCGGCCCGCGCCGGCCTCGGGCGGCGTGCCGCCAGGGCTCGCGCGACTGCCGTTGCGCAGGCGCGGCGCGGCTGCCCCGGCGCAGCGGAAGGCAGCGCAGCTGCGCTGCACCGAGGCGGGGCGCGTGGATCCGAAGGAAGCGGCGAGCGCTCCAGCAGGGACCCGGGCGTGCGGGGCGTGCCGGCCCTCAGGCGCCGAACTTGTCCAGCCGGCCGGCGTGCGCCAGCGCGAGCGGCAACAGGCTGGTGGCTGCGAGCCGCGGGCCGAGCGCACCGGCGAGGCAGGCCCGCTCGCCGAAGGTGCGGACCGGATCGGGCCGGCAGCTCGCCGCACTCAGCACCACCGGCACCGGATGCCAGCTGTGGCTGCGCAGCGCCGCCGGGGTGGAGTGGTCGCCGGTGACGACGAGCACCTCGGGCCTCAGCGCCAGGAGCTGCGGCAGCGCCGCGTCCACCTCCTCGATGACCGCGACCTTGCGCTCGAAATCGCCGTCCTCGCCGGCGGCATCCGTTTCCTTGACGTGCACGAAGAAGAAGTCGAACTCCTGCCAGCGCTGCGCGAGCAGGCCGAACGCAGCGCGCACGCTGCCCTCGTAGGATGCGACCTGCATGCCGAGCAGCCGCGCCACCCCGCGATACATGGGATAGGCCGCGATCCCCAGCCCCCGCAGCCCGAAGCGTTCCTCCAGGCTCGGCCAGCGCGGCCGCTGGGAGAAGCCCCGCAGCAACAGCCCGTTCGCCGGCGCGTGCGGCGCCAGCAGGCGATGGGCCTGCTCGGTCAAGCGGCGCACCAGCTCCGCCGTCCGCGCGGCGGCGGGATCGGTGCTCGCCGCCGCGGGCGACAGCGGTGGCACGCCGGTGCGCTGCGGGTCGGTGTCGCTGACCGCGCCCGACAGGCCCTCGCCGCGCAGCACCACCAGCACCCGGTGCTCCTTCTCGGGCTCGACGAAGAGCTCGATCCCCGGCCCGAGCTCGATCCCGCGCAACAGCGCGCACAGCTCGGCGGCCTTCTGGGTGGGCGGCCGGCCGGCGCGCCGGTCGGCGATGCGGCCCTCGCCATCGAGGGTGCACAGGTTGCCGCGCGCGGCTACATCCCCGGGCTCGAGCTCGAAGCCCAGCCCGAGCGCCGACAGCACCCCGCGCCCGACCCGGTAGACCGCCGGGTCGTAGCCGAACAGGGCGAGGTGCGCCGGGCCGCTGCCCGGGGTGATGCCGGGTGCGACCGGTTCGTGGAGCCCGCAGATGCCGGCTGCCGCCAGGGCGTCGAGATGCGGGGTGCGCGCCGCCTCCAGTTCGGTCTGCTCGCGCCCGGCCGCCGGCAGCCCGCCCAGCCCGTCGAGCACCAGCAGCACGATCCGGCCGCCGCCCCCGGGACGCAGCACCTCCCGCACCAGCTCGGCGGCCGGGGGTGTTCGCTCGCCGTTCACCTTCGGCCCTCCGCGGACGATCCCCTCTACGGTGGGGCGCCGGGCGCGGCGGCCCGGCGCCCCGGTGCGCGCTGCAGAGCGCCGGGCTCAGCCGCTGCGGCTCGCCCCGGCGGCGGGCTCCGGTGCGGGCGCGCCGCCCCGGGTCTCGCGCCGCCAGCGGCCCGGCGGCGGGGCGGCCGGAGCGTAAAAACCGCTCGTGCGCTCGGCCAGCTCGCGCAGCACCGGCGCCGGCGCGAAACGCGGACCGAGCTGCTCGGCGAAGCGCTCGAGCTGCTCGAGCACCCAGCGCGCCCCGCGCGTGTCGGCCCAGCGGAAGGGGCCGCCCAGAAACGGCGGGAAGCCCAGCCCGAACACCGCGCCGACGTCGCCGTCGCGCGCCGAGCGCAGGATGCCCTCGCCGTAGCAGTGTGCCGCCTCGTTGACCATCTGCAGGGTGCAGCGCAGCGCGATCTGCTCGGCAGCGAGCTCCTTGTCCGGGCTGACCCCGAGCAGCTCGTAGACCGTCGGGTCGACCGGGCGCTCGCCCTTGCCGTGCTTGCGCGAGCCCCGCTTGTGCTCCTCTGCGTAGAGGTAGAAGCCCTTGTTGCTCTTGCGCCCCAGCCGGCCGGCTTCGACCAGGCGTGCCATGGCATCGGGCGGCCGCATCCGCTCGCCGAGTTCCTGGTGCATGACCTTCGCCGCCTTGGCCGCGACGTCGATCCCGACCTCGTCGAGCAGCTTGATCGGCCCCACGGGGAAGCCGAACTCGACGAGCGCCCGGTCGATCGCCTCGATGGGCACGCCCTCGGCGAGCAGATGCGCCGCCTCGGCGACGTACGGCCCGAGCACGCGGGAGGTGTAGAATCCCGGCCCGTCGTGCACCACGATCACCCGTCTTGCCCTGCCGCTTGCCGAGCGCCACGCAGGTCGCGATCACCCAGGGCGCGGTGCGCTCGGTCACGATCACCTCGAGCAGGGGCATCTTCTCGACCGGCGAGAAATAGTGCATGCCGATCACGGTCTCGGGGTGCGCGCTCGCCTCGGCGATGCGGCGGATCGGGATGGTGGAGGTGTTGGAGGCGAAGATGATCTCCGGGCCGCCGGCCTGCTCGGTCTCGCGCAGCACGCGCCGCTTGAGCTCGAGGTCCTCGAACACCGCCTCGATGGCGACCTCGGCGCCCCGGAAGCCGGTGTACTCGGTGGTCGGCCGCACCAGCATGAGCAGCCGGTCCCGCTCGCGCGGGCTCAGCCGCCGGCGCGCCACCCGCTCGTCCAGGATGCGGCGCACCGCGCGCATGCCGGCGCGCACCGCGGCGTCGTCCCTGTCCTTGAGCCGCACCGGCAGCCCCGCCTCGGCGGCGGTCACATACGCGATGCCGCTGCCCATGAGGCCTGCACCCAGCACCGCCACCTTGCGCACCGGACGCGGCTCGACGGTCGGGTCGTCGACGCCGCGGTCCTTCTTGAGCTCGTTCTGCGCGAAGAACAGCTCCATGAGCCGGCGGGCGACCTCGCTCACCGCGAGCCGGCCGAAGGCCTCGGCCTCGGCCTGGAGCCCGCGCGCCATGCCCTGCTCGATGCCGGTGCGGATCACCTCGATGGCCTCCAGCGGCGCCGGGTAGTGGCCGCGGGTGCGGGCGAGGGTCTGCTTGCGCGCCTGCTGGAACACCAGCTTGCGGCCCAGCGGGTTGTCCTCGAGCACGAGCTCCCGGACCGCGCGCGGGCTGAGCGCGGTGCGCAGCCGGGAGACGAGCCCGCGCTGCCGCCGCTCGGCGGGCCGCTCGCCCGCCGCGAGCCGGCGCGCATGCTCCAGCGCCACCTCGAGCAGGATCGCCGGATGCACCACCTCGTCGATCAGCCCCAGCCGGTATGCGCGGTCGGCGGGCAGACGGCGGCCGGTCAGGATCAGATCGAGCCCCGCCTCGAGCCCCACCAGGCGCGGCAGCCGCTGGGTGCCGCCGGCGCCCGGGATCAGGCCGAGCTGGACCTCGGGCAGCCCGAGCCGGGTGGCGCGGGCATCGGAGGCGACCCGGCCGCGACAGGCGAGCGCCAGCTCGAGCCCGCCGCCCAGGCACGCGCCGTGGATGGCGGCCACGATCGGCAGGCGGAAGCCGGCGATGCGGTCCATGACCTGCTGCGCCCGGCGCGCCATCGCCTGCGCCTGCTCGGCGGTCTCGATGCCCTGGAGCATGCCGATGTCGGCGCCGGCGACAAAACTGTCGGGCTTGGCCGAGGCGAGCACGACTGCCTCCAGCGCCTGGTCGCGCTCCAGCTCGTCCAGCACCCGCTCGAATGCCTGGTCGAAACCCGCGCGCAGGGTGTTGACCCGTTCGCCCGGCACGTCGAACCAGATGATCGCGGTCCGCCCGCCGTCGCGCCGCTCCAGCCGCAGGGGATCCGCCGGCCCGTCTGCCTTGGGCGCGCCGCTGTCTCGTTCGCTCATCGGGAACCCTCTCCTATCCGTCCGCTTCGCCACGCCGCTCGCTGCGTGCGGGGCTCATGCCTCGAGCACGATGGCGGCGCCGAGCCCACCGGCCGCGCAGGCGCTGCAGAGCGCCAGCCCGCCGCCGCGCCGCTTGAGCTCGCGCAGGGTCTGCACGATCTGGCGCGCCCCGGTGGCCGCGAACGGGTGCCCGATCGCGATGGAGCCGCCGTTGACATTCAGCCGCTCCGGGTCCACCTCGCCCAGCGGCTCGGAACGGTTGAGCTTGTCCTGGGCGAACCGCCTGGAGGCGAAGGCCCGCAGCACCGAGAGCACCGCGGCCGAGAACGCCTCGTGCAGATCGACCAGCGTCAGGTCGGCGAGCGTCACCCCGGCGCGCTCGAGCGCGATCGGCGCGGCATAGGCCGGACCGAGCAGCAGCTGTTCGGCGGGGTCGAGCGCGGCGAAGGCGTAGCTGCGGATGGTGCCGAGGATCTCCAGCCCCAACGCCCGCGCCTTGTCCTCCAGCATGCAGATCACCGCCGCCGCCCCGTCGGTCAGCGGCGAGCTGTTGCCGGCCGTCACCGTACCGTGCCGCTTGTCGAACACCGGCTTGAGCTTGGCATAGGCTTCGAGGTCCGAATCGAAGCGGACCAGGTTGTCGCGCTCGAGCGTCTCTTCGTAGCGCGGGGGCACGTGCACCGCCATCACCTCGCCGGCGAAGCGACCTTCCTGCCAGGCGCGGGCGGCGAGGGTGTGGCTGCGGTGGGCGAAGGCGTCCTGCTCGGCGCGCGGGATCCCGTTCTCCTTCGCCATGCGCTCGGCGGCCTCGCCCATGGTCTCGCCGGTGGAGTACTCGGCGATCGCCGGTGGCACCGGGAGCAGATCCCCCGGCCGCAGGCCCTTGAAGGCGGCGAGGCGTTGTTTCAGGCTCCGGGCCTTGTTGGCGGCGAGCAGGGCCTTCTGCAGCCGCGGGGAGACCGTGATCGGCACGTCGCTCGCGCTGTCGGCTCCGCCGGCGAGCCCGCACTCGATCTGGCCGGTCTGGATCGCCTGCGCCACGTTGACCACCGACTGGTAGCTGGTGGCACAGGCGCGCGAGACGCTGTAGGCCTCGATGTCGCGCGGCATGCCGGTGCCCAGCACGATCTCGCGCGCGATGTTGGGGGCCTGGATCGAGGGGATCACCTGCCCGAAGACCACCTGCTCGATCATGCCCGGCTCCAGCTCGGAGCGCTCGAGCAGCTCGGCGCACACGAGCTGTCCCAGTTCGAGCGCGGACAGGTCCTGGAACGCCGTGCCCTGCTTGGCGAAGGGGGTGCGCAGGCCGGCCACCACCGCCACCCGCCGGCCGTCGGTCAACGCTCCACTGCGTACGCTCGTCATCGCTCCGTTCTCCCCTGGTCCGCCTCCTCGCCCGGCAGCGCAGCGGCGCCGGGGCCGGCGCGCGCCCGCACAGGCGCCGGCCAACGCGCTCGATCGCGCGGCGGCGGCATGGCTCCGACCGCGAGCGACGCAGCGGCGCAGGATACCGGCTCGTCCCGGCGGGCATGCGCGCGCCCGGACGGCCAGCGCCGCCACGGACCGGTCGCGGCGCGATCGGTCCCATTCAACGGATCAGGGCCCGCGGGCGCAAGCCCGGGGCGCAACCCGCGCGCGGGGGCGCCGCTCGGCGGGCCCGATCGAATAGCGCGGTCTTGCCCCGGTCCACCACGCACGGACAGAGCGGGCACGGCGGGCGGCCGTGGCGGCGCGTACGGGCCCGCGGGTAGGATCGGAGAGCCGAGTGGGGCCGAAGCAGCTGGTGGCCAGGCAGTGCCGGAGCGCTGTTGGCCAGGCGTCCGGGGAGCTTGCCATGAGGCGGAGGCTGAGCGGTTGCGCGCCGCGGCTGGTGGCGGCGCTGGTCGTGATCCCGTGGGGTGCGGTGGCGGGCTGTGCGGGGAGCGGCGAGGCGATGCAGGGTGAGCTGGAGGCCGCGCGCGCGGCCGCCGCGCCGCTGCGGGCGGCGGCGGGCAGCGAGGAGCCGGGATTGCGCTGGCGGCTGGAGGAGGTGGCCGCGGGGCCGGAGCGGCCCGCCGCACGGGCTCCGGCCCGGACGCGGCCGCTGGAGCCCGAGCGGGCCCAGGCGTTGCTCGAGCGGCTGCCGCCGCTCGGCGAGCGGGCCGAGGACACACAGCCGTTTGCCCGGCGCGAGGACTCCCCGCCGCCGCCGCAGGCGGGCAAGCAGGTGGCCGGCAGCTTCCCGCCGCCGGAGGCCTCCGCAGCCGGCGCACCGGCGGCCGCAGGCGGTCCCCTCGAGGTGTTGCGCTTTGCGCCCGAGGGCGAGGTCCCGCTCGCGCCGCACGTGAGCATCACGTTCTCGCAGCCGATGGTGCCGCTCGGCGGGCTTGCGGACCTGCAGGGTCGCGAGCCGCCGGCGCGGCTCCGCCCCGCGGTGCCGGGGCGGTGGGAGTGGCTCGGCACCCGCACCCTGCTGTTCCGCCCCGAGGGCGAGCGGCTGCCGATGGCGACGGCGTACGAGGTCGTCGTGCCGGCGGGGGTGCGCTCCGAGGCGGGCGGCACGCTGCGCGAGGAGGTGCGCTTTGGGTTCCGCACCCCGCCGCCGGAGCTGCAGGCGAGCTACCCGGCCGGCGACTCGGTGGTGCGCCAGCCGGTGATCGTGCTCGGCTTCGAGCAGCGCGTCGAGCCCGCCGCCATGCTCGAGCACGTGCGCGTGCGCACGGGTACATGGCCGCTGCGCACAGAGCATCCGGTGCGGCTCGCCACGCAGGCCGAGCTCGAGCGGGAGGCCGAGCGCATCGGGGAGGAGCTCCGCGATCGCCTCGCCGCGGGGCGCGCGCTCGCGCTGGTGCCGCAGGTGCCCCTGCCCCTGGACACCGAGGTCGAGGTGGTGCTGCTCGCCGGGGCGCCGTCCGCCGAAGGACCGCGCCGCACCGAGCGGGAGCAGAGCTTTTCGTTTCGGACCTACGGCCCGCTGCGGGTGGTGCGCGCGCGGTGCGGCTGGTCCGGGGAGTGCCGGCCCGGCGAGCCCTGGTGGATCGAGCTGAACAATCCGCTCGACCAGGAGCACTTCCAGGATTCGCTGGTGAGGGTCGAGCCCGAGCTGCCCGACATGACGGTCTCGGTCTGGGGCGACACGATCACCGTGCGCGGCGCCTCGCGCGGCCGCACCCGTTACACCGTGACGCTGGACGGGGCGGTGCGCGACGTGCACGGGCAGACGCTCGGCGAGCCCCATCGGTTCACCTTCGAGACCGCCCCGGCGCGCCCGGCGCTGTTCGCGCCGGGCGGCAGCTTCGCGGTGCTGGATCCGGCGGGGCCGCCTGCCTTCTCGGTCTACACGATCAACCACCGGCGGCTGCGCGTGGCGGTGCACGCCGTCGAGCCCGAGGACTGGCCCCAGTGGCTCGCATATCTCGACCAGCTGTGGCGCGAGGAGGCGAGCCCGGTCCCGCCCGGCGAGCGGCTGCGCGAGGAGGTCATCGAGGTCGCCGAGCGGCCCGACGCCCTGGTCGAGACGCGGATCGACCTCGGGGATGGCTTCGCCGAGGGGCGCCAGCACCTGGTGCTGGTGGTGGAGCCGCTCGAGCAGCCGGCGGAGCGGTGGCGGCGCCAGAGCGTGCGGGTGTGGCTGCAGCGCACCCGGATCGGACTCGCCGCCTTCGCCGACGATCGGAGCATGCTGGCCTGGGCGAGTGCGCTCGCCGATGGCTCGCCCTTGCCGGGGGTGGAGCTCTCGATCCTGCCCGACGGCGGCGCCCCGGTGCGCACGGGGCCGGACGGCACCGCGTGGCTCGAGCTGCCGGCCGGCGGGCCGCGGCACGTGCAGCGCCTGCTCGTGGCGCGGCACGGCGGGGAGACGGCGCTGTTGCCGGCGAGCGCCTACCGGAGCTACGGCGCGCAGTGGAGCCGGCAACAGCCCCGCGACCGCGTGCTCTGGTACGTGGCGGACGACCGCCGGATGTACCGCCCGGGGGAGAGCGCGCACCTCAAGGGCTGGGTGCGGCGGCTACAGGGCGGGCTGCGAGGGGGGCTGGTGCCGCTCGGCGTCGAGGGGGCGCGCGTGCGCTGGCGGTTCGTCGATGCGCAGGGTGTGGAGCTGGGCAAGGGCGAGAAGCCGCTCGGCGCGCTGGGCGGCTTCGACCTGGAGCTGCCGATTCCGGAGCAGGTCAACCTCGGCCCGGCGACGATCGAGCTGTCGGTGCTGGGGCTGGCAGAGGCCCACGGCACGCACAGCCGGCACCAGCTGCAGATCCAGGAGTTCCGCCGGCCGGAGTTCGAGGTCGGCGCGAGCGCGAGCGAGGGCCCGCACCTGGTGGGCGGGGCGGCGGCGCTCACGGTCGAGGCGAAATACTACACCGGCGGGCCGCTCGCCGAGGCGCCGGTGCGCTGGCAGCTCACGGCCCGGCCCGCGAGCTACACCCCGCCGGGCCGCGAGGAGTTCACCTTCGGCACCTGGGTGCCGTGGTGGCGCGCAGGCCCGACGGACGAAACGGTGCGGACCGAGGTGCGCGAGGGCCGGACCGACGGCTGGGGCCGGCACCGGCTGCGGGTGGAGCTGCTCGGGGTGGCACCGCCGCGGCCGTACGTGCTCGAGGCCGAGGCGACGGTCACCGATGTGAACCGGCAGGCCTGGACTGCGAACACGCAGCTGCTCGTGCACCCGGCGGCCCACTATGTCGGCATCCGCAGCGATCGGACGTTCGTGTCGCGGGGCGAGAGCTTCCGCCTGGAGGCGATCGCGTGCGGGATCGACGGCGAGCTGCTCGCCGGGCGCAGCATCGCGCTGGAGGCGGTGCGGCTGCGCCAGCGGCGGGAGCGCGGCCGCTGGATCGAGGAGGAGGTCGACCGCCAGCGCCACGAGCTGCGCTCCTCGGCGGAGGGCCCGGTCGCCTGGAGCTTCACCCCGGAGCAGGGCGGCACCTGGCGGGTGCGGGCGCGGGTGGTCGATGACGCCGATCGGCCCAACGAGAGCGAGCTGACGCTGTGGGTGGCTGGCGGCGAGGCGGTGCCGGCGCGCGGGCTCGCCGAGCAGGAGCTGACGCTGATCCCCGACCGCAGGGAATACGCCCCCGGCGAGACGGCACGGCTGCTCGTGCAGAGCCCGTTCTGGCCCGCCGAGGCGGTGCTGACGCTGCGGCGCGCGGGGCTGCTCAGCAGCAGGCGGCTGCGGCTGGAGGGGCCGAGCACCGCGGTCGAGATCCCGATCGGCGAGGAGCACGTGCCCAATCTGCACGTCGCGATCGATGCCGTGGGCGCCGCACCGCGCGAGGGTCTGGGAGAGAAGGCGCCCCGGCGGCCGGCGTTCGCCAGCGGCGCCATCGAGCTCGCCGTGCCCCCGCGCCGGCACGAGCTCCAGCTGAGCGTGAAACCGGGCGCGGCGGAGCTGGAGCCGGGAGGCGAGACCGCGATCGAGCTCGTGGTGCGCGATGCGGCCGGCCGGCCAGTGGCGGGCGCCGAGGCGGCGATCGCGGTGGTGGACGAGGCGGTGCTGGCGCTGAGCGGCTACCGGCTGCCCGACCCGCTGCAGGCGTTCTACCCCGAGCGCCCGGCCGGGGTCGAGGAGCAGCACCTGCGCAGCTACGTGGTGCTGGCCGAGCTGGACGAGCGCGCCGCCGCGCAAGAGCGGGCCGAGATGCAGCGCAAGTTGGATGCGGAGGGAGCGGTCGCCGCCGCGCCGGGCGCCCCGCTCGCAAAGGCAGCGATGACGCTCGAGCGGTCGGAGCGGGACAGGGATGGGAGCGGGGCAGCGGGCGCCCCGGCGATCCGGGCGCGGGTCGATCTGCGGCCGCTGGCGCTGTTCGCACCCGCGGTGCGGACCGATGCCGAGGGGCGCGCCAGCGTGCCGCTGCGCGTGCCCGACAGCCTGACCCGCTACCGGATCATGGCGGTCGCCGCTGCCGGCGTGCACCAGTACGGCCGGGCCGAGGCGACGCTGCGGGTGCGGCTGCCGCTCATGGTGCGGCCCTCGCTGCCGCGCTTCCTCAACTACGGGGACCGGTGCGAGCTGCCGGTGCTGGTGCACAACCAGACCGCGGAGCCGCTCGCGGTCGAGCTCGCCATGCGGGCGAGCAACCTGGCGCTGCCGGTGCCGGCGGGCTTCGAGGTGCAGGTGCCGGCCGGCCAGCGCGTCGAGGTCCGCTTTCCGGTCGAGACGGTCGCGCCCGGCCTGGCGCGCATCCAGGTTGCGGCCGCGAGCGGCCGCTACGCCGACGCCGCGGTGCAACAGCTCCGCATCTGGAGCCCGGCGAGCACCGAGGCGTTCGCCACCTACGGGGTGCTGGATGAGGGGGCGGTGGCCTACACGGTGCAGGCCCCCGCGGGTGTGGTGCCGCAGTTCGGCGGCCTGGAGGTGCAGACCAGCGCCACCCAGCTGCAGGCGCTGACCGACGCGGTGCTCTACCTGGTGGAGTATCCGTTCGAGTGCTCCGAGCAGATCGCCTCGCGCGTGCTGGCGATCGCGGCGCTGCGGGACGTGCTGGCGGCGTTCGGGGCCGAGGGCCTGCCCGCGCCCGAGCGGCTGCTCGCCGCGGTGGAGCGCGATCTGGAGCGGCTGGCAGCGCTGCAGGGACCGGACGGGGGCTGGGGCTTCTGGACGAGCCGCGAGGAGAGCTGGCCGTACGTCAGCATCCACGTCGCGCACGCACTCGGGCGCGCGCGCCAGAAGGGCTTCGGCGTGCCGGCGCGGACCGTCGAGCGGGCGCTCGCCTATCTGCGCGCGATCCGCGATCGCCTCGATCCGCGCTGGAGCGCCGAGGTGCGCTGGAGCCTGCGCGCCTATGCCTGCTACGCGCGGGCGCAGCTCGGCGAGCGCGACGTGCAGCGCGCGCGCGCCCTGCTCCGCGAGGCGGGGCTGGAGCGGCTGCCGCTGGAGGCGGTGGGCTGGCTGTTGTCGGTGCTCGCGGGCGAGCGGACCGCGGCCGAAGAGGTGGCGCGGATCGTGCGCCACCTGCACAACCGGGTGGAGGAGACCGCGGGCAGTGCCCCACCTTCGTGACCGCCTATGGCGACGGTGCCCACCTGCTGCTCCATTCGGACCGGCGTGCCGACGGGGGTGATCCTGGAGGCGCTGATCGGTGCGGCGCCCCAGAGCGATCTGATCCCCAAGCTGGTGCGGGGGTCTGCTCGCGCACCGCAGGGCGCGGCCGCTGGGGCAATACGCAGGAGAACGCCTTCGTGCTGCTGGCGCTCGACCGGTACTTCCGCACCTACGAGCAAGAGGTCCCGCACTTCGTCGCGCAGCTGTGGCTGGGCGAGCGGTTCGCCGGGGCGCACGGCTTCGAGGGCCGCACGACCGAGGTTGCACCGGCTGCCGATCCCCATGCGTTACCTGCTCGAGGGTTGCACCGGCGAGCCGGCTCGTGCTCGCCAAGCAGGGCAGCGGCCGGCTGTACTACCGGATCGCGATGCGGTACGCGCCGGCGGATCTGGTGCTCGAGCCCGTGGAGCGCGGCTTCGCGGTCGAGCGCCGCTACGAGGCGGTGGACGATCCGGCCGATGTGCGGCGCGATGCGGACGGCACCTGGCGGATCCGGGCCGGGGCGCGGGTGCGGGTGCGGCTGCGCCTGCTCGCGCCGGCGCGCCGCTATCACGTGGCGCTGGTCGACCCGCTGCCGGCGGGTCTGGAGCCGCTCAACCCGGCGCTGGCGGTCACGGGCGAGCTGCCGCCGGAGCCCGCCGAGCAGGGCGGGCGCTGGTGGTGGCGGCCCGCGCTGGTACGAGCACCAGAACCTGCGCGACGAGCGGGCGGAGGCGTTCACCTCGCTGTTGTGGGAGGGGGGTGCACGAGTACTCCTACTACGCGCGCGCCACCACCCCGGGCAGCTTCGTGGTGCCGCCGCCGAAGGCCGAGGAGATGTACGCGCCGGAGACCTTCGGGCGCGGCCGCAGCGAGCGGGTCGTGGTGGAGTGAGCGGCAGCTGGCGAGGCGCGGGCGGGCCCGGGGCCGGGCGGTCTGCCCCGGGCCCGCTCCGTCTCGCCGCTACGGAGCAGCACGAGCTGGCTCGGGAGGGCACGCGGCATGCTCGTGATCGACGGCGCGCTGGGCGAGGGCGGCGGGCAGGTGTTGCGGACCGCGCTCGGGCTGTCGCTGCTCACCGGCCAGCCCCTTTCGCATCGAGCGCATCCGCGCGCGGCGCGAGCGGCCGGGGCTGCGCCAGCAGCACCTGACGGCGGTGCGGGCGGCGGCCGCGGTCGGCAGGGCGGTGATCGAGGGGGGGACGCGCTCGGCTCGCAAGAGCTCACCTTCCGGCCCGCGGGGGCGCGAGCCCGGCGAGTACCGCTTCGATTGTCGGCACCGCGGGCAGCACGACCCTGGTGCTGCAGACCGTGCTGCCGGCGCTGCTGCTGGCGCATGCGCCTTCGCGCCTGGTGATCCGCGGCGGCACGCACAACCCGCAGGCGCCGCCGTTCGAGTTCCTGGCGGGTTCCTTCCTGCCGCTGCTCGAGCGGATGGGGGCCCCACATCCGGTGCGTGTTGGAGCGGCCGGGGTTCTACCCGCGGGGCGGGGGGCCGGGTGGTGGTCGCGATCGAGCCGGCGCGGCGGCTCGCACCGCTGTGGCTGCGGGAGCGGGGCGAGCTGCGCGCGCGGCGGGCGCGGGCGCTGGGTGGCGGGGCTGCCGCTGCACATCGCCGAGCGCGAGCTCGAGGTGGTGCGGCGGCGGCTGGGCTGGGGCGGGCCGGGGGCAGCCGGCCGAGCTCAGGGCGGAGCCGCTGCCCGCGGACTGCGGGGCCGGGCAACGCGCTGGTGCTGGAGCTGGAGTGCGCGGAGGTCACGGCCGTGTTCACCGGCTTCGGCCAGCGGGGGGTGCGCGCCGAGCAGGTGGCCGCGCAGGTCTGCGAGCAGGCGCGCCGCTGGCTCGAGGCCGGGGGTCCCGGTGGAGGAGCACCTGGCGGACCCAGCTGCTGATCCCGCTGGCGCTCGCGGGCGGGGGGTGGATTCGTGACCGGGCCGCTGTCGCTGCACGCGCGCACGAACATGCAGGTGATCGAGCGGTTCCTGCCGGTGCGCTTTCGCACTTCGCAGCTCGGAGCGGGGCAGGTGCTGGTGGAGGTGGTGCCGGCAGGGCGGCGGCAGGTGAGCGCGGGGGGCGGTCAGCCCTCGGGCGCGGCGGGGCGCTCGGGGCGGGGCCCGCTGTGCAGCGCGCGTTTGGCGCGCCGCAGCGCCGCGGTGAGCCGTTCGGTGTGGCTGCCCTCCCAGAAGATGCGCTGGCAGCGCGGGCAGCGCAGCAGTTCGGTCCCGCGCGCGCGGACCGCGGGCGGCAGGGGGACTCGGGCGGGCGGGTCCCGCAGTTGCGCCAGCGGCTCGTTGCAGCGCAGGGCAGCGGCTCAAGGCGGCGGCCTCGGGATCGACCCCCAGCTCGCCGAGCACCCGCACGAGCTGGACCTCGAGGTCCATGCTCCGCAGCAACAGCGCCCGTTGCGGGCCGGCGCGGCGCGCCAGCTCGCGGTCGCGCTGGTGAGCAGCAACCGGTCCTCGGCGCGCGCGCGCCGCAACAGCTCGTCGTCGTGGGCGCCGGGGCGCGCACGCGACGTCGAGCCCCGCCGCGCGCAGGTAGCGCGCGAGCCGCTGCAGGTGCTCGTCGGCGAGCAGGCGCGGCGGTCCGTCGTGGCGGCGGCAGGCGCTCATGGCGGTCGAGGCTCGGCGGGCGTGCCCGTCCGGTGGTGTCCCCCCAAGGGTAGCGCGCGGGGAGCGGGGTGCGTCCAATCGCGAGCGGAGTGGTCGGTCCCGCCGGGTAGGATCGGAGGCAGCTGCAGGCGCCGCCTGGCCGCGACGGCCAGGACGGGTGGCGGCACGGGCCGGGCCGGGCCGAGGCGCCGTGAGGCGGTGCGCGGGGGCGGCGGCGCGGGGGGGTCGTGGAGGGGGGCGGGCGATGGATCGGCTGGAGGCGCTGCAGGCGGAGCTGCGGCAGTTCGCGGCGGAGCGAGACTGGGATCGGTTCCACGATCCGAAGAACCTCGCGATGGCGGTCGCCTCCGAGGCGGGCGAGCTGCTCGCGGTGCTGCGCTGGGTGCACAGCGACGAGGCAGACGCCGCCTGTCGCGAACCGGGGCGGCGGGCGGCGCTGGCCGAGGAGATCGCGGACGTGGCGATCACGCTGCTCATGCTGTGCGAGCGGACCGGGATCGATCTGATCGAGGCGGTGCGCCGCAAGATCGAGGCGAATCGCGCCCGCTATCCGGTCCCGCTGGCGCGCGGCCGGCCGGACCGGCCGCGGCGCGAGCCGGCGCAGGCGCACGCGGTCGCCTGACGGGACCCGCGGAGAGCAGATGCACCTCGCACCGCCCCCCTCACCCCGGCCCTCTCCCCGGAGGGGAGAGGGAGCACAGCGGGGCTTGCCCCCTTCGTCCCCTCTCCCCCGCTTGCGGGGGAGAGGGTGAGGGTGAGGGGGAGGGGGAATAAGAGGCAACTCCGAACAGCAACCGCACCTCGCACCGCCCCCCTCACCCCGGCCCTCTCCCGGAGGGGAGAGGGAGCACAGCGGGGCTTGCCTCTCCGGTCTCCCCTCTCCCCCGCTTGCGGGGGAGAGGGTGAGGGTGAGGGGGAGGGGGAGATAAGAGGCAACTCCGAAACAGCAACCGCACCTCGCACCGCCCCCTCACCCCGGCCCTCTCCCCGGAGGGGAGAGGGAGCACAGCGGGGCTTGCCCTCCTCGTCCCCTCTCCCCCGCTTGCGGGGGAGAGGGTGAGGGTGAGGGGGGGCGGGAGAGGGGCGCGAGCAGGTGCAGCACGCACGGCCCCCTCACCCCGGCGCTCTCCCCGGAGGGGAGAGGGAGGAGCAGGAGCGCTTGCCTCTGGGTCCCCTCTCCCCCGCTCGCGGGGGAGAGGGTCAGGGTGAGGGGGCGGGG
>BPJM01000013.1 GCA_026004615.1 Planctomycetota bacterium | reverse complement strand
AGCACCGCCAGGCGCAGGCGCGCCCAGCCCAGGGCGCGGCGCACGCGCTCGCTCCTTCGCGGCGGCAAGCCGCAAGCCGCCCCCTGCCGGCGCACCGGCCCCCCGCCCCCGCCCGCCGCTTCCGGCCCCGCGCGCGCCGCCGCCATCATCGCGCCCATGACCTGGTGCCCACCAGCCGCATCGCCAGCAGCGACAGCCCCAGCGCCAGCAAGAACACGCACACCGAGACCGCCGCCCCGTAGCCGAACTGCTGCTCGGGGAACATCTTCTGGTACCCGTAGAACTGCAGCACGTCGGTCGCGCCGGCCGGCGCCCCGCGCGTCATGACATAGACCAGGTCGAACACCCGCAGGGCATCGATCGTGCGGAACAGCACCGCCACCAGGATCGCCGGCCGGATCAGCGGCAGCCGCACCCAGAGCAGCCGGCGCAGCGGCCCGGCGCCATCGGCCCGCGCTGCCTCCAACAGCTCGCGGGGCACCGCCTGCAGGCCCGCCAGGATCAGCAGCGCGGCGAACGAGGTCGACTTCCAGACATCCGCGAGGATGATCGCTGCGCGCGCGCCGAGTGGGTGCGCGAGCCAGGCCTGGTAGCGCTCGAGCGCATCCCCGTACATGAGCGCGTTGACGAGCCCGTACTGGTCGTTGAAGATGTACTTCCACATCACCGCGGCCACCACCGTCGGCATCGCCCACGGCAGGAGCACCGCCGCGCGCACCAGGCCCTGGCCCCGCCGCCACCGATCGAGCACCAGCGCCACCACGAGGCCACCCGCCACCTCGAGCGCCACCGAGACCACCACGAACAGCAGCGTGAACTCCAGCGAGCCGAGCGCGGCTTCGTCCTCCAGCAGCAGCGCGTAGTTCTCCAGGCCCACGAAGCGGCGCGGGGCGAAGGGCGTGTCCACGTGCAGGCTGGTCACGAAGGCGGCGGCGATGGGCCCGAGCAGAAAGGCGCCCATGACCAAGAGCGCCGGCGCGAGCAGGAGATAGCCGAACCGCTCGCGCGATCTCATGGCGCGGCCCCTCGCGGCGGCGGTGCACCCGGGCCGGCCACTCCGCACCGCCGCCGCACCGGCGGCCCTACCGGCCGAGCCGGGCCCGGGCGCGCTCGAGCCGGCGCCGCGCCTGCTGTGCCAGCGCCGGCAGGTCGCTCGCCGGGTCGGACAGCGCCGCGTGCAGATAGCGCTGGAGGATATAGGAGATCTGCGGGTAGATCGGCGAGCGCGGGCGCGGCACCGCGCGCTCGAACACCGGCCGCAGGGCCGCGAAGTGGGGATTCGCCGCCAGCACCTCGGGATCGGCGTACAGCGCGCGGCGCGCCGGCGCCTTGCCGGCGAGCACGGCGAACAGCCGCTGCACCTCGGGGCTGGTCAGAAAGCGCACCACCGCCCACGCCTGCTCGGGATGGCGGCTGGCGCGGTGGATGCCGAAGCTCCAGCCCCCGAGGCAGCTCGTGCTCGGCCCGCCCTCGAACCGCGGCAGCGGCGCGATGCCGACCCGCCCGGCGACCGCGGACTGCGCCGGGTCCTGGAGCACCGCCCATGCATAGGGCCAGCTGCGCAGGAACACCGCGCCGCCGCTCTTGAACACCTCCAGCGACTCCTGCTCCGCCCAGGTGAGGGCGCCGCGCGGTGCTGCGCCGCCGATGATCCGGTCGCGCACGAAGGCGACCGCCGCCAGCGCCGGCGGCTCGTCCGGAGCGGTCAGCCGCCCGCCGTGCGAGCGGATGAACTCGAGCATGTTGCACACCAGGCCCTCGTACTGCCGGAACTGGCCGCTGTAGCCGTAGATCCCCGCTGCCCCGGGCAGACCGGCCGCGCGCGCCGCCGCGCGCGCCGCCTCGGCGTGCGCCACCAGCTCCGGCCAGGTCTCGGGCGGCTCCAGCCCCGCTGCCGCGAGCAGGTCCTTGCGATAGTACAATAGCCCCGCGTCGGTGTTGAACGGCACGCCGTACAGCCGGCCCTCGACCGTGACCGCCTCGATCGCCGCCGGGAAGAACCGCTCGCGCTCCGCCGGCGGCAGCCGCTCGTCCAGCGGCAGCGCCCAGCCGGCCAGCGCCAGCTCCGCCGCCCACACCACGTCCATGATGAAGGCATCCACGGAGCGGTCGCGGTTGCGCAGCTTCTGGGTGAGCAGCGCATGGAGCTCGGAGGACGAGCTCGGCCCCAGCTCCCGCACCACGCGGATCCCCGGATGGCGCGCGTGAAACAGCGCCAGCGCCCGCTCCCACGCCTCGGGGATGTCCGGGCGCCAGACCACGAGCCGCACGGTGACCACCCCTGGCGGCTCGGCTCCGGGGCCGCAGCCCGCCGCCCCGCTCGCCAGCGCCGCCAGCGCGGCGAGCCACAACGCGGCGCGGCCGCGCGCGCTGCGGGCGCGCCGCGGTTGCGTGCCGAGCCCTCCCGGCGCTCGCGCCGCCATCGCCGCCTCCGCCCTGCCTTCACCGCTGTTCGCCGGCCCCGAGGGTGCCGGCCCGCGCCGGCCCGCGCAAGCGCGCCCGCCGCCCCGGGTGCGCGCGGCGGCGCCGCCGGGGGTGCGGCGCTTGCCGCGCCGCGCGCTCGGCGCTACGCTGCGCTCCATGCGCGCGATGGTGCTGGAGCGGCAGGCGCCGGCGGCGAGCCGGCCGCTGGGGTGGCAGGAGCTCGAGGACCCGCGGCCGGCCGACGACGAGGTGCTGGTGCGGCTCGGTGCCTGCGGGGTCTGCCGGACCGACCTCCATCTGGTCGAGGGCGACCTGCCGCCGCACCGGCTGCCGGTGGTGCCCGGCCACCAGGCGGTGGGCCGGGTGGAGGCGGTGGGAGCCGCCGTGCGCCGGTTCCGGCCCGGCGACCGCGTGGGAGTGGCGTGGGTGCACCGGCTGTGCCTGGGCTGCGAGCCCTGCATCGAGGGCCGGGAGAACCTGTGCGAGCACCCCACCTTCACCGGCTGGGACGTCGATGGCGGGTATGCCGAGAAGATCGTCGTACCCGCTGCCTTCGCCCACCCGCTGCCCGCGGGCCTGGGGGACGACGCGCACGTGGCGCCGCTTCTGTGCGCCGGCATCATCGGCTACCGCGCGCTCAAGCGCAGCGGGCTCCGCCCCGGCAGCCGCATCGGGCTCTGGGGCTTCGGGGCGTCCGCGCACCTGGCGCTGCAGATCGCGCGTGCCTGGGGCGCGGAGGTCTTCGTGGTCACGCGCTCGGAGGCAGCCCAGCAGCGCGCCCGCCGGCTGGGGGCGGCCTGGGCGGGCGGGCCTGGCGAGCGGCCGCCGCGCCCGCTCGCGCACGCGATCAGCTTCGCCCCCGCCGGTTCGGTGCTCCCCGAAGCGCTGGCGGCGCTCGACCGGGGCGGCACGCTCGCGATCGCCGGGATCCACCTCGACCGCGTGCCGGAACTGGACTACGAAGAGCATCTGTTCTACGAGAAGTCGATCTGCAGCGTGACCGCCAACACGCGGCGCGATGCGCGCGAGCTGCTCGCGCTGGCAGCCCGCCTGCGGCTCGAGACCGACATCGAGACCTTTCCCCTCGAACAGGCGAACGAGGCACTCGCGCGGCTGGCCGCCGACCAGCTCGGCGCGCAGGCCGCGGTGTTGACCATCGGCTGAACGCGGCGGGCCGGCCCGCCCTCACAGCACCCGCAGATCGACCTGCCCGTCCAGCCGGGCGACCGTCTCCGCGATCAGCTGCGCGGCGTGGTCCAGATCGGCGAGCGAGCACATCTCGCACGGCGAGTGCATGTAGCGGTTGGGCACCGAGATGAGCGCGGTCGCGATGCCGCCGCGCGCGATCTGCATCGCGTTGGCGTCGGTGCCGGTGGCGCCCGGCGCCGCCTCGTGCTGCACCGGCAGGCCGAGTTCCTTCGCCGTCGCCACCAGCCGCTCCCACAGCACCGGGCTCACGTTGGCACCCCGGGCGAGCACCGGCCCGCCGCCGATCTTGATCGCCCCGACCTTCTTCTTCATGTCCGCCATGCCGGGGTTGTCGGTGGCGAAGGTCACATCGACCGCGATCCCGACCTCGGGCTCGAGCGCGAACGCGGCGGTGCGGGCTCCCCGCAGGCCGATCTCCTCCTGGACCGTTCCCACCGCGACCACCTCGGCCTCGAGCTGCCGGCCCGCCAGCCGCCGCAACGCCTCCAGCACGACGAAACCGCCCGCGCGATTGTCGAGCCCGCGCGCCACCAGCAGCCCGTTGCGCAGCTCCTCGGGGCTCCACGCCAGCACCACCGGGTCGCCGACCTGCACCAGCTGCTCGGCCTCCGCCTTGTCGCGGGCGCCGATGTCGATCCACATGTCCTCGAGCTTGGTGAGCTTGTCGCGCTCCTCCTGCTTGAGGAGATGGATGGGCTTCTTGCCGATGACCCCGGTCACCCGGCCCTGCCGCCCCTGGATCCAGACCCGGTGGCCCTGCGGGATCTGCGGGTCCCAGCCGCCGACGGGCTGGAAGGCGAGATAGCCCTCGTCATCGATATAGCTCACCAGGAAGCCGATCTCGTCCAGGTGGCCGGCCAGCATCACGCGCGGCCGCCCGCCCCGGTGGAGCCGCGCGAAGCTGTTGCCGTGCGCGTCCGCCCAGGTCTCGGCGCCGAAGCTCTCCGCCTCCGCACGCCACAGCCGGGCCGGCTCCTGCTCGAAGCCCGATGGCCCCACCGCCGACAGCAGCCGCACCAGGAAGTCCTTCGATCTCGCCTCCACCGCTGCTCCTCCGCTCGCCAGTCCTCTCGCCGTGCGCCGGCGGCGCCGGCCCCCTAGCCCGGCCGCAGGCCGCGCTCCGCCAGCAGCCCCAGCACGTGTTCGATCTCCGCCGCGATGCCATCGGCCAGCGCCGCCGGGGGATCGGGCAGCACCTGCCAGGTGTAGGTCTCGATCTCCAGGTGCGGGACCTCGCGCCAGCCGAGCACCACGTCCAGCACCTCGGCGAGCAGCGGCGCCGTGGTGCCCAGTCCACCGCCGAGCTCGCGCACGTGCACCGGCACGTGGAAGTGGGTCCGCACCCGCTTGCCGGCCAGCTCCGCCGCCCGGAGCGCCTCGGGCAGGTCGGCGGCGCGCGCGCTGCGGTCCACCGCCACCGTCTGGTGCAGCCAGCGCGGCTCGGCATACCGCGCCAGCGCCTCGAGCGGCCCCTCCAGCGCCGCCGACAGGTGCACCTTGGCCACCCCGACCCCCCCACTCGAACAGCGCCCGCAGCCCCGCCGCCGGCTGCTCGCCCATCACCGCCTCGTGGCAGCAGTCCACGCACACCCCGAGGTGGCGGTCGAACAGCGCGCTCAGCGAGTGGCCCTTGCACAGCTCGAGCATGAACCCGCGCGCCTGTTCGGCGGTCTCGAGCACACAGCCCGGCTCCGGCTCGAGCCCGAGCTGGATCCGCTTGCCGGTCCGGTCCTCGATCTCGGCCAGCGCGGTGGCCGCCTCGATGAGCATGGGGCCGGCGAGCATGGCCTCGCCGCCGCGCTCCTCGAAGTCGGGCCGCCAGGCGAGCGGCAGCGTCGAGATGGTGCCGCGCTCCAGCTCCGCGGGCAGCAGCTCCGCCAGCACCTGCGCGGCGGCCACCGTGTACTCCAGCCGCTCTCGCTCGTACCAGGCCGGCCGGTAGACCTGCTCCTTGACCCGCTCCGCGAAGAACTCCCCGTAGGGAAACGCGTTGAGCGTCACCGCCTGCAGCCCGCGCCCATGCAGCTCCTCGCGCAGCGCGCGCGCGCGCTCGGGCGCGGCCGCGAGCTCCCGCGCGATGCCCGCCGGCAGCCACAGCCCCAGCCCCAGCGGGCAGGGCAGCCCCAGCCGCTCGCGCACCGGCACCCACAGCGCATCGAGCGCCCGCACCAGATCATCCAGCCCCGCCACGGGCCGGACGTTGGTGCAGTAGCTCAGCCACACCGTGCCCCGCTCCCCGCGCAGCCGCGGCAAGCAGCCCCTCCTTGCGCCCGTGGCCCACGTACCTCCCGCCTGCGGGGCGGCGCATGGTAGCGGAGCGGCCGCACGCGGTCAACGCGCCGCCGCGCCCGCTGCGAGCCGTGGAGGCGGCCGCGGCAGGGGAAGCTGTGGGCGGCGGCGGGGCCATCGGATATGCTCGCAGGCGCTTCCGGCGCACCACGCGGGAGGAGGATCCGTGCCCAACGTCGCGCTCCGCAAGAAGCGGCGCATCTCGCCCTTCCGCAAGATCGCGATCGGCACCTGGCGGGATGCCTACGACCCCTCGGTCTACGGCTTCATGACGGTGCGGATGGACGAGGCGCTGCGCTACATCGATGCCTTCCGCGCCCGCCACGGGCGCAAGCTCACCGTCACCCACCTGGTGGCGAAGGCGGCGGCCGCCGCCCTGGCGGCCTGTCCCGACGCCAACGCCATGCTGCGCTACAACCGCATCTACCTGCGGGAGACGATCGATCTCGCGCTCCAGGTCGTGATCGCGGACGAGGCCGAGCAGGGGGCCGACGGCCAGGTCGACCTGTCGGTGGTCAAGCTCGAGCGCGCCGATCAGAAGTCGCTGCTGGAGATCATCGACCTCATGGAGGAGCGCGTGGCGAAGATCCGCCGGCGCCAGGACGAGCAGCTCGAGAGCACCCGCCAGTCGATGCGCTGGGTGCCGTTTCTGCTCATGAACGCCTTTCTACGCCTGCTCAGCTTCCTGCTCTACACCCTGAACCTCGACCTGCGCTGGGCCGGCCTGCCGAAAGACCCGTTCGGCTCCGCCTTCATCACGAACATCGGCTCGCTGGGGCTGGAGGCGGCGCTGGTGCCGCTGGTGCCCTACAGCCGGGTGCCGATCCTGATCGCTCCCGGGGCGTTGCGCGAGGCGCCGGTGGTCGAGCAGGGCCGCGTGGTGGCCGGCAAGGTCATGACGATCGGGGCCACGTTCGATCACCGCATCATCGACGGCTGGCACGCGGCGGTGCTGGCGCGCACCTTCCGCCGCTACCTCGAGCAGCCGTTCGCGCACCTCGATCCGCTCTAGGCGCCGCCAGCCGCCGCCGCACCAGCCCCGCCGCCCGCGCGCGCCACCGCCTCCGGCGGCAGCGGCACCTCCAGCCCCTCGTGCCGGCGGTCCTGCCACAGCGCCACCGCCGCCTCGACACAGAGCCAGATCCCCAGCAGCAGGATCGCGCCGCCCACCGCGGCCAGCAGCCAGGAGTGGTGCGGGTCGGCGGGACGGACGAACCGGAGCAGGTTCTTGCTCATGGCGGTCAGCGTGCTCGCCAGCATGAACAGCATCGGCACCCCGGTGCACCACCACGCGCGCCCGCGCTGCTTGAGGTAGACCGTCGCCAGCAGCAGCGCCAGGCCCGCCAGCAGCTGGTTCGTGGTGCCGAACAGCGTCCACAGCGCGAGCGCCACCGGCCGGCCGCCGACCTCGTACAGCGCGAACCACAGGATCACCCCGACCGCGAGCAGGCTCGCGACGTGGCGCTGTCCGATCAGGCGCGCGAGCGGGCGCGGCAGCCGGAGGGAACGCGTCATCTCCTCGATGTTGTAGCGCAGGATGCGGGTGGCCGAATCGAGGGTCGTCAGCGCGAAGCTGACCACGACGATCGCCATGAACGAGGCGCCGAGATCCCGCGGGATCCCGAGCGCTCCGAGAAAGCTCGCCGCCCCGTCGATGAACGCCGAGATCTGCGCCGCCAGCCCGCCGCTGATCGCCCCCCAGCTCGCGTACCGGTGCTGCCAGTCCGCAGCGCTGCCGAGCCCCGCCGTGGTCGCGATGACCGCGAGCAGGCCGAGCAGGCTCTCCCCGATCATGCCGCCATAGCCGATCGGGCGCGCATGCGACTCGCGGTCGATCTGCTTGGCGGTGGTGCCCGAGGCCACCAGCGAGTGGAAACCGGAGGCGGCGCCACACGCGATCACGATGAACACGAACGGAAACAGCGACGGGGCGCCCTCGGGGTGGAGATCGACGACGGGAGCCTGAAAGCTCGGCCCCAGCGCGAAGAAGCCGGCGAATCCGAGCAGCAGGCCCAGATAGAGCAGCAGCGAGTTGATGAAGTCGCGCGGCTGGAGCAAGGACCAGACCGGCAGCACGCACGCCAGCAGCGCATACCCCATGAGGATCCAGGTCCAGGCGATCGGGCCCGGCCACCGCTGCGGAGCGAGCCCGAGCGTCGGCGCGCGCGGGCTCAGCCCCACCCCCAGCAGCACGAGTGCGAAGGCGACCGCGGTCATGGGCAAGAGCGGCCAGCCGCGGCGGTAGCCGAGCCAGCCCACCAGCAGCGCGAGGATCAGGATGAGCGCGCTCGGCGCCACCGCCTGGGGGTAGCCCGGGGCGCCCGGCTGCAGCTCGACCGAGAACAGCCGCGCGATCACGTAGACGAACACCCCCCATCGCGAGCGCGACCCCGAAGAAGATGATCAGGTGCAGCAGCGCCATGGCCCGCCGTCCGATCACCCCCTTCGGCGACGACCCCGATGCTGAGCCCGCGCGCCCGCAGCGACAGCACCAGCGCCGCGAAGTCGTGCACGCAGCCGATCAGCACCGCGCCCAGCACCACCCAGAGCATGGCGGGCAGCCAGCCCCAGATCACGGCCACCGCCGGGCCGAGCATGGGAGCGAGCCCGGCGATCGAGGCGTAGTGATGCCCGAACAGCACCGCCGGCCGCGTCGGCACGTAGTCGACCTCGTCGCGGTAGCGGTGCGCCGGGGTGGGCCGGCTGTCATCGAGCGCGAACACGCGCCGGCCCAGCCAGCGCGCGTACAAGAGGTAGCCCGCGGCGTACAGGGCGAGACAACCCAGGACCGGCCCGATCGCCGACACCGAGCGATCTCCTCGTGGCAGCACGGTGCGGTGCCGCGCGCCGCGGAGCGCCGCGCCGAGCAGGGTGCTGCGTTCAGCCCTCGCAGCGACCGCCGGGGCGCGCGAGCGCGGCGATTGTACCGGGCACGCCCCCTCAAGCAACCGCACCCCGCCCGCCGATGCATCCTCCGTGAACGACGGAACCCGTGAAACGCGTGAAACATCCAGCGCCTGGGCCCGCCCGCCGCACCGGGCGCCTCGGGATCGCCGGCTCGACGTGCTGGAGGCTGCTGCGCGCGAGCGGAACGGGCGACGGCCCCCGCCGTTCCAGCCCGGACGCGGCACCGACGCGCTCCTGCCGCCGGCGCGCCACCACCCCAGGCGCGGCCGCGGCGGCGCGCAGCAGCGCAAGCCGGCGCGGCGGTCGAGCCCGTGCACCGGCGGCCAGGCGGGCGCGGGCCCGCTCGCCCCACCGCCCGAGCTCCCCCTGCAGCTGCTGTGGGACCGCGGCGATCTGGACGAGGTCGAGCGCGCCGCGGCCCAGCTCGCCACCCGGCTGGACGAGCTGTGCTACGTCTGGGACGCGGTGCGCGAACTCGATCGCGTCCGCCTGCCGGGCGAGCCGGCGCCGCGGCTGCGCGCCGCCGAACTCATGCTCCTCGCCGCCGGGGGCCGCGTGCATCTGCCGCTGGGAGGACTGCTCGCCGCCGCCACCGAGATGCTGGCCCGCCGCGGGCAGCGCGACCTGTTGATCGAGCGACTGCACGCCTGGTATCGCAGCGGCGGCTGACCGCTCGCGCCGCGGCCGGCGCGCCCGCGGCCCCGGCGCGCTCTACCAGGGCCGGCGGCGCCGGGACGGGGCCGGCTGGCGCGGCTCATGTGGGCCGGCCGCAGCGACGCCGCCGCGTGCCGCCGGGCGCGGGCGCGCCAGCCCGACGCTGATCGCCAGGTGGGGGTGGTACCACGGCTGGGCACCGAGCCGGTCGAGCAGCAGATCGAGCGCATCGAGGTAGCCGCGCGGGCCGCGCCCCATGACCGTCGCGACACACACATCCCGGATCACCGACACGCGCCGCCAGGGCTCCGGGCGTGCCGCGAGGTCCGTCAGGTGCACCTCGACCGCCGGCAGCCGCACCGCCGCGATCGCCTCCCGGATGGCGTACGAGTAGTGCGCGAACGCGCCGGGGTTGATCACGAGCCCCTGCGCGCGCCGGCGCCAGGCGTGCAAGAAGTCGATGATCGCGCCCTCGTGGTTGGACTGCATGCACACCAGCGCCGTCTCGCGCTGCCGCGCCCGCACGCGCAGCGCCGCCTCGATCTGCCGCAGCGTCGCCCTGCCATAGAGCTCGGGCGCGCGCTCGCCGAGCAGGTTCAGGTTCGGCCCGTTGATCACCAGCACCAGGTACCGCACCGCTCCGCCCTCCCCCCATGGCACCGCCGCCGCCTGCCGGCGCCCCGCGCCCCCCTGGCCTGCCAGCGCCGCCGGCGCCACGGCGCCGCGAGGACAGCGGCCACCGCAGGATGATGGGCCAGAGCCCGCGCGCCTGCCAGCACGAGCGCGGCACGCACCGCCTGCGAAGACATGCCTTCCCCCTTGCTGCCTATCCGGGGTATACTGGAGTGCGTTCTCTGGGTCACGCGCACGCGCTGGCGCCGAATGGCGCCCTCGATCCCGGCTCTCGCCCGCTCCTGCCCCGGGCGGCGCTCGAGAGCGGATGCGTGGGAAGTGTCGCCGCGCCCGGGGCAGGGGACTGTGGGGAGCGGCGCCAGCCGCCCCCGGGGGGAGGGGCCATGGGACTGATCGACCGGCTCGGGGAGGCCGCCGATGCCGTCGGCGATGCGGCGCGGCGCGCCGCCGACGCGGCGAGCGAGGCGGCCGAGGCCGCCGCAGAGGCGGTGGGCAGCGCGGCGCAGGCAGCGGCGGGGACGGTGGAGCAGGCGGCCCGCGGCGCGGTCGCGACCGCCGAGGAGCTCGCCGAGGCGGCCGAGACCCAGTACCAGCGCTTCGTGCACGACCCCGGCGCGCTGGCGCGGCAGGTGCAGGCCGGCGGGCTGACCGCCGGGTCCGGGGTGGTGCAGAGCGCCCGCGCGTTCCTCTCCGACGTCGGCACCCGTGCCATCCACGCCGGCACCCAGCTCGTCCACACCGGCGCGCAGCTGCGCGACCAGGTCAGCGAGACGGTGAGCGAGGGACTGCGCGCAGCCGGCCGCGAGGCGGTGGAACTCGGCGAGCGCGCCGCCGGACTCGAGCGGGACGTGGCGCGGCAGGCGCGCGAGATCGGCGAGCGGTCTGCTCGCGGCCGGGCGGCGCGGTGTGGAGCTGGTCGACCGCGGGCTCGAGCAGGCCGCGGAAAGCGGCCGCGAGCTGCTCGCGCGCGGGCGCGAGGCGGCCGAGGGTGTCGTCGCCGCGGGCCGCGAGCTGGTGGACCGGGTGGCGGACACCTTCGATCCGGGCACCCACATCCGCCAGCTGGACAGCGAGGGCGACAGCGTCAAGATCAAGCTCGGTGGCTTCGCGCAGGTCGAGGTGCGGGGCGAGGCCGCTGCCGAGCTGGAGGTGCGGCGCACCGCCGAGGGCTACGAGGTGGAGGTCTCGGGCGAGGCGGGAGTCGGCCTGATCGGCCAGCTCGGCGGCGAGGCAGGGGCGGAGGCCCAGGCCTCCGCGCGCGCCATGCTCATGGCGGGCGGCAAGGTCACCATGAGCTTCCGCACCGCCGAGGAGGCCGAACGCGCCGTCGGGGCGCTGGCGCGGATGGGCGCGGTCGCGGCCGCGAGCCAGGCCGCGCCGGGCCCGCTCGGCTGGGTGGCGGGCGCGGGCGCGCAGGCGCTCATCGGGCCTTCCGAAGAGGACATGCAGTTCCTGTCACAGCACACCCGGTCGGTGGAGCTGCGGGGCGGCGCCGCCGGGGTGGTGGCGGGCGAGCTCGGCATCGCCGAGACCCTCGATGTCGGTGGCGAGGCTGGATTGCGCCAGGACATGGGCCTGGTCATCCACTTCCCCGAGCGGAATGCCGCGGGCCAGGTCACGCGCGGGCCGCAGGTCACGGTGTTCCACGAGACCACCTTCGCCGCCAAGGGCGAGGCGGCCGCCGTGGGGGCCGTGCGCGGGGCGATGGAGGGCAAGGTCCGGCTGGAGCAGACGGTCCAGCTGCCGGCCTCGGTGAACATGGAGCGGTTCCTCCAGGACCCCGGCGCCGTCGCGCGCGAGGTCCGCGATCGGGCGACGGTGCAGCCCGCCCGCATGAAGGTCGAGGGCTGGGTGCGGGGCGGGGGCGGGGTGAGCGGCCTGTACGCCCACGCCGGCGCGCAGGCCGGCGCCGGCTTCGAGTACACCATCGAAGGGGTCAACCCGCAGCGCGCGCTGCTGGCGACGAACTATATCACCGCGGGCGACATGCAGCGGGGCCTCGAGGTCATCGATCCGGACGCCACCTACTCCGGACAGATCTACGGCTACGGATACGCCGGGGTGGAGTTCGCGCCCGAGGTGTCGGTCCTCGGGGTCGGGGTCGGCATCGAGGCCGCCTACCAGCACCAGGACCGGGGCACGCCGATCCGGTTCCAGGGCCGGGCGCGCGAGCTCCGCTTCGAGGACCTGCAGCGCCGGCTGGAGCAGGCCGCCCAGCAGCCACCGCCGGCGGTGCGCCAGCACCGCTGAGCCGGGCCAGCCCGGTTCCCGTCGGCGGCGCGCCTGGACCGCGGCCCGCGGGCGGGCCCGCGGCGGGCGCGCCGCCGGCGGTTCAGGCGGGCGCGGCGCCGGCGGTTCAGGCGGGCGCGGCGAGCCAGGCCAGCGCCTGGCAGAGCAGCGCCTCGCCGACCTCGACGCCCACCCGCGGCTGCCCGCGCCGCTCGAGCAACACGAACCGGGGCCGGCCGCGCTCCGTCTTCTTGTCCAGCCGCAGGTGGGCCAGCACGCGCGCCGGCTCGAGCCCGGCCCCGAGCGGCGGCAGCGGGAAGGCGGCGAGCGGGCGGTCCAGCCGTGCCCGCTCGCGCGCCTGGAGCAGCCCCAGCCGCTCCGACAGCCACAGCGCGGCGCGCATGCCCAGCACCACCGCCTCGCCGTGGGTGATGCGCGCGGGGCCCAGGGCCGCCTCCAGCGCGTGCCCGATCGTGTGGCCGAAGTTGAGCACCTGCCGCACCCCGTGCTCCTCGCACTCGTCGGCGGCCACCACCTCGGCCTTGCACCCCGCGCACAGCGCCACGAGCTCGGCCAGCCGCTGGACGTCGCCAGCAGAGCAGCCGTCCGGCCCCCAGCCCGCTCCGAGATGCCCCGCCGCGACGAGGCTCCAGAGCGGCTCGGGACCGATCAGCGCGTACTTGAGCACCTCGCCGAGCCCGCTGCAGAGTTCGCGCGGCGCCAGCGTCCGCAGGCAGAGCGGATCGGCGAGCACCAGCCGCGGCTGATGGAAGGCCCCGACCAGGTTCTTCGTCCCCCCGAGGTTGATCCCGGTCTTGCCGCCGATCGCCGCGTCGACCATCCCGAGCAGCGTGGTCGGCACCGCCACCCACGGCAGCCCGCGCCGATAGGTGGCGGCTGCGAACCCGGCCACGTCGGTGAGCGCGCCGCCGCCGAGCGCCACCAGCGGCGTGGTGCGGTCGAGGTCGAGCGCGCGCAGCGCATGCAGCAGTGCCTGCCAGGCCCCCAGCCCCTTGGCCTGCTCGCCCGCCGGCAGCGTCACCGCGGCGGGGCGGAACCCGGCCGCCTGGAGCGCGGCGAGCGCCGGCGCCCGGTACAGCCGCCCCACGGTCCGTTCCGTCACCAGCACGCACCCGCCGGGGCTGAAGCCCGCCTCGCGCACCCGCTCGCCGAGCCGCTCCAGGCCCCCGGCCTCGATCACGACCTCGTAGCTGCGCGCGCCCAGCTCGACCCGCACCCTGCACGCTCCGGCGAGCCGGGCGGCGATCTCGGCGGCGAGTTCGTCGGGCGCGCGCTCACCGGTCTCGATGACGAGGCTCGCGGTGGCGCGGTAGTGCGGCTCGCGCGCGGCGGCGAGCGCCGCCAGGCGAGCTTGGCGCGCGGCGGCATCGAGCCCGGCGAACAGCGGCCGGTGCTGCTCGGCTGCAAGCCGCGCCAGCAGCACCGGCGCGGGCGCGCGCAGCCAGACGACGGTGCCCGCTCGGCGCAGCTGCTGCCGCGTCCGTTCCTCGCCCAGCGCCCCACCGCCGAGCGCGGCGACGAGCGGCGGCGCTGCCGCGCACAGCTCCCCCACCACCTCGCGCTCCAGCGCCCGGAAGCAGGCCTCGCCGTCCTCGGCGAAGATCGCCGAAACGGACTTGCCGGCGCGCGCGGCGATGCGCGCGTCCGCATCCGCGAACGCCGCCCCCAGCCGCTCGGCGAGCCGCCGCCCCACCGTGGACTTGCCCGCTCCGGGCAGACCCACCAGGAACACACGCCCTGCGGCCACCGCGCCTCGGCTCCCCGATCCCGGCTCCGCGCCGCCGGCCCGTCAGCTGGCAGTCCGCCCGGCGAACGGCGGCGGCTCGCGCCACAACAGTGCGAGCCGCTCGCGCAGCTCGTCCATGCTGTCGCCGCCGAGCTTGTCGAGCAGCGCATCGGCGAGCACCAGCGCCACCATCGCCTCGCCTACCACCGCGGCCGCCGGCACCGCGCAGCTGTCCGTCCGCTCGCGATGCGCCGCGGCGGGTTCGCCGCGCAGCCAGTCGAACGAGGGCAGGGGCCGGGGCAGCGTCGAGAGCGGCTTCATCCACCCCCGCACCACCACGTCCTCGCCGTTCGTCATCCCGCCCTCGATGCCGCCGGCGCGGTTGGTGGTGCGGCGCGGCGGGCCGCCCTCCGCCGGCAGCGCGAAGGCGTCGTGCGCCTGCGAGCCCGGTGCGGCCGCCAGCTCGATCCCCTCCCCCACCGCCGCCGCCTTGACCGCCTGGATGGAGCACAGCGCCCCCACGAGCAGCGCATCGAGGCGGCGGTCCCACTGCACGTGGCTGCCGAGCCCCGGCACCACCCCGCGCGCGCGCACCTCGAACACCCCGCCCACCGAGTCGCCCTCGCGCTGCGCCCGCTCGATGCGGGCCACCATGGCGGCGCTCGCCTCGGCCCCCAGGGCGCGCACGCTGGAGGCCTCGGTCCGCTCGCGGATCTCGGCGATCGACAGCCCGGCGACCGAGCTCGTGTCCTGCACGCCCCCGATCGCCACCACGCGCGAGCAGAGCTCGATCCCCAGTTCCTCCAGCAGCCGGCGGGCGACCGCGCCCGCGGCGACGCGCGCCGCCGTCTCGCGCGCGCTGGCGCGCTCCAGCACGTCGCGCAGGTCGCGCGCCCGGTACTTGAGCCCCCCTGCGTAATCGGCGTGCCCCGGGCGCGGCACCCGCACCTGCCGCCGGCGCACCTCCGGGCCTTCGGGCGCCATCTCCTCCGCCCAGTTGGCGAAGTCGCGGTTCTCGATGAGCATCGCGAGCGGGCTGCCGAGCGTCCTGCCGAAGCGCAGCCCGCCGAGCCAGCGCACCCGGTCCTGCTCGATGCGCTGCCGCCCGCCGCGGCCGTAGCCCTGCTGGCGCCGCCGCAGCTGCTCGTCGACGTAGCCCGGCGGCAGCTCCAGCCCCGCCGGCATGCCCTCGAGCACCGCGGTGATCGCGGGCCCGTGCGACTCCCCGGCCGTGAGCAGCCGCAGCCGCCGCAGCACCCCACACCTCCTGCTGCCTTCCAGCTCACGTGCCCCCGGCGCGCAGCGCCGCCCGGCACCGGAGCATGCTACCACGCGCGCAACGAGCCGTCCCCCAGGCGCCAGGCGCCGGCACCGAGCGCGCGCGCCAGTACCGCGCGGCCCGCGGTCACCAGCCGCTCCCGCTCGGCCTCGGTGAAGCGGCGCCCCAGCCACAGCTCCAGCGCGCCGATGCCCTGGTGGACCAGCATGCCGGTGCCGTCGATGGCGCGCGCCCCGGCGGCGCGCGCCCGCCGCAGCAGCAGGGTCACGCGCGGGTTGTAGACGAGATCCACCACCGCGTGACGCGGGCTCAGGCCGGCCTGCTCCTCGAGCGGAGCCGCGGCGGCCTGTGGCGCCATGCCGAGCGGGGTGGCGTTGACGACCAGCTCGACCGCGGCGAGCGCGGCGTGGCGCTCCGGCCACGGGCACACCCTGAGGGCCGGCGCCGCGCCTCCGTCCTCCACCCCATTACTGTCCAACGCCTCCAGCGCCCGCACCAGCGCTCGCGCCTGCTCGATCCGCCGCGCGGCGACCCACACCGCGCCGCCCGCGCGACGCAACGCGAGTGCCACCGCGCGTGCCGCCCCCCCGGCTCCCAGCACGAGCGCGCTCCGGCGAGCCGGTGCGATGCCCGCCTCCGCGAGCGCGCGCGCGAAGCCCTCCAGATCGGTGTTGTGCGCGAGCTCGAGCGCGCCGCCTCCGAACCGCAGCGTGTTGGCCGCGCCGCAGGCCCGCACCTCTTCGGTGCACGCGCGCGCCAGCGCCGCCGCCCGGACCTTGTGGGGCACGGTCACGTTCACCCCGCGCAGCCCGGCCGCCGCCAGCTCCGCCAGCCGGCCCGCGAGCGACCCCGCCGCCGCCACCGGATAGCGCTCGTAGCGCAGCGACAGCCCCAGCACCTCGGCAAACGCGGCGTGAAGCTCGGGGCTGAGGCTGTGGGTGAGCGGGTAGCCGACGATCCCCAGCCGCAGCATCGCAGCGCCTTACCGGACCACGAGCTGCTGCAGCGCTTCGAAGAAGCCGGGATAGGAGACCTCGACGCAGCCCGCATCTTCGATGGTGACAGGCTCCTCGGCGAACAGCGCCGCCACCGCCGCCGCCATGGCGATCCGGTGGTCGCCGCCGCTGTGCACCGTGCCGCCGCGCAGCCGCTGTGGCCCCTCGATGCGCAAGCGCTCGCCCGCCACCTCGGCGTGCCCTCCCAGCGCCCCGAGCAGCGCCGCGATGGCGGCGAGCCGGTCGGACTCCTTGTGGCGCAGCTCGCCGGCGCCGCGGATCTCGCTCACCCCGGCAGCGCGGGTGGCGAGCACCGCCAGCACCGGGATCTCGTCGAGCAGCCGCGGCACCTCGGCCTCCTCGATGTGCAACGGCGCGAGGCGCTCGGGCGCCACCGCGAACAGATCCGCCACCGGCTCGAAGCCCATCTCGTCTTCGTTGCCGCGGTGCAGCCGCACGCCCATCCGCGCCAGCACGTCCAGCACGCCGCTGCGCGTGGGGTTGATCCCCACCTCGCGCACCACCAGGCGCGAGCCCGGCAGCCCCGCCGCCGCGCAGAGCGCGAAGGCGGCCGAGCTGAGGTCGCCGGGGACATCGATGCGCGCCGGCACCAGCTCGCACGGCCCGCTGAAGCCGACCGCCCCGCCCTCCTCCAGCACGTCCACCCCGAACAACCGCAGCATCCGCTCGGTGTGATCGCGGCTCGGCACCGGTTCTCGCACCGCGGTGCGCCCCTCGGCGGCGAGCCCGGCGAGCAGCACCGCACTCTTGACCTGGGCGCTGGGCACGGGGCTGGTGTGCTCGATCGCGCGCAGCGGCTGGCCGCTCGCGCCGGCCCCCCGCACGTGCAGCGGCGCCACCTCGCCGTCGGCGCCACCGGGGCTCCCCTCGATGCGGGCGCCCATCCGGCGCAGGGGTTCGGTCACCCGCGCCATCGGGCGGCGGCGCAGCGAAGCGTCCCCGGTGAGGGTGGCCTCGACGGCGCTGCCCGCGAGCGCGCCGGCGAGCAGCCTCAGGGTGGTGCCCGAGTTGCCGCAGTCCAGCGGCTGCTCCGGCGCCTGCAGGCCCTCCAGCCCCGGCCCCTCGACCAGCAGCAGCTCCTCGAAGGTGGTGAACTCGACGCCGAGCGCCTCCAGACAGCGGCGCGTCGCGCGGACATCGGCGCCGCCGGCCAGCCCGCGGATGGAAGAGCGGCCCGGGGCGAGCGCCGCCAGGATCAGCGCCCGGTGCGAGATCGACTTGTCCCCCGGGACCGACAGCGCCCCGTGCACCCGCGCCGCGGGCTCGATGCAGATGCTCCTGCTCCGCTGGCCCTGGCTCATCCCGCTCATGACGGCTGCCCCGGCGCGCCGCTGGGAACCACCGCCGGTTCCGCGCGCGGCGCCAGCGCCTGGCGAACCCGCTGCACCGCCGCCATGAGACCGGCGAACTCCGCGGGCGTCAGCGCCTGCGGGCCGTCGCTGAGGGCTCGCTCGGGCTCGGGGTGGATCTCGATCATGAGCCCGTCGGCGCCGGCGGCCACCCCGGCGAGCGCCAGCGGGCCGACCAGGTGGCGGATGCCGGCGGCGTGCGAGGGATCGACGATGACCGGCAGGTGCGAGAGCCGCTGGATCGCCGGCACCGCTGCCACATCGAGCGTGTTGCGGGCGTGATCCGCAAAGGTGCGGACGCCCCGCTCGCACAGGATCACGCGCCGGTTGCCCTCGCTGAGGATGTACTCCGCCGCCATGAGCCACTCCTCCAGCGTCGCCGCGAGCCCGCGCTTGAGCAGCACCGGCTTGCCCGCGCGGCCCGCCTCGCGCAACAGCGAGAAGTTCTGCATGCTGCGCGCGCCGATCTGGATGCAGTCGGCCAGCTCGACGACCGCCTCGAGCGAATGCAGATCGAGCGCCTCGGTGACGACCGGCAGGCCGGTCTCCGCCCGCGCCTCGGCGAGCAGCTCCAGCCCCTGCCGCCCCAGCCCCTGGAAGGCGTAGGGCGAGGTGCGGGGCTTGAAGGCGCCGCCCCGCAACAGCTGCGCGCCGCCGCTGCGCGCCGCCCGTGCCGCGGCCAGCACCTGCTCGCGGCTCTCGACCGAGCACGGACCGGCGATCACCGCGAAGTGCCCGGCGCCGATCGGCACCCCGCCGACCTCGACGACCGAGGACTCCGGGTGGGTCTCGCGCGAGACCAGCTTGTAGGGGCGCGAGACCGGGATCGCCTCCTTGACGCCGGGCAGCACCTCGAACAGGTGCGGATCGAGCGGACCCGGGTTGCCCGTGATGCCGACCGCGACCCGATGCCGGCCCGGGATCGGATGCGGCGTGAAACCCAGCTCCCGCACCCGGGCGAGCACCCGCTCGATTTCGGCCTGGGTGGCGCCAGCCTGCATGACGATGAGCACGACGTCGCCTCCTGCCCGGCACGCCCGCCCCCGCGAAAGGTGCGGCGTGCCCGGCGGCCATCGTTATACGCTGCCCATGGGCGGGGATGGTAGAGCGCATGGCAGCCGGGCGCAGCCGCCGGTGCTATGATGCAGCCCGACGGGGCAGTCACCCGGCCGAGACGGCCAGAACGAGCATGGACAACGGCAGCGCCGAGGGCTACGGCTCGGGGGATCCCGCCCAGCCCGGCTGGCAGTGGGATCCCGTCCAGCAGAGCTGGCAGTGGAACCCCGGGGCGGCGGCGTCTACCGCCCCTGGCCAGCCGGCTGGCTCCGGCCACTGGCAGTCCGAGGCGAGCTACGGCACCCAGCCCTACGCCAGCGCGCAGGCGGCGGGCAGCCAGGCGTACGCGAGCTGGCCGGGCGGATACGGGACCGCCTATCCCGGGGCCGCACAGCACGCCTACGCGAGCGGAGCCGCCGCCCCCAACCCGGCCTCTGCAGCCGGCAGCTCCTGGGCCGGGGCCGGGGCACCGGCCGCCGCACCGGCAGCCGCACGACCGGCCGACGCGGACACACCGCACGGCACCCCGTTCGGCCGCTATCTGCTGGTAGCCGAACTCGGCCGCGGCGGCATGGGGGTCGTCTACAAGGCATACCAGCCCGAGCTGAAGCGGTACTGCGCGATCAAGGTGCTGCACGGCCACGAGGCGGCGCGCCTGGTGCACGAGGGACAGGCGTGCGCGCGGCTGGGCAAGCACCCCAACATCGTCCAGGTCTACGACGCCGGCTTCGTCGGCGAGACCGCCTACATCGCCATGGAGATGGTGGCGGGCACGCCGCTGGACGACGTGCTGCGCACGGAGGGCCCGCTCGAGGAGGCGCGGGTGCTCGAGATCGGCTACAAGGTCGCCGTCGCGCTGCACCACGCCCACGTGCACGACCTGGTCCACCGCGACATGAAGCCGGCCAACATCATCGTGGATGCCCAGGGCGAGCCGCACGTGCTCGACTTCGGCCTCGCCAAGGACATCACGGCCGGCGACACCCAGTTCGCGGGCCTGGTCGTCGGCACGCCCGCCTACATGCCGCCCGAGCAGTTCAACCCCGAGAGCGGCGGCGTCGATGCGCGCGCCGATATCTACGCGCTCGGTGCGACGCTGTACCACCTGCTGGCCGGCCGCCCGCCCTTCGAGGGCTCGCTGCGCGAGATCATGCTCCAGGCGCTCACCTCCAGGCCCGAGCCGCTGCGCGCGCGCTGCCAGGTGAGCCGCGACCTGGAGGCGGTCATCGCCAAGGCGATGGAGCGGGAGCCGCGCGACCGCTACCAGTCGGCGCTGGAGATGGCCGATGACCTCTCGCGGGTCACCGCGGGCGAGCCGCCCCGCGCCCGCCGCCTCACCCCGCTCGGGCGGGCGGTGCGCCGGATCGTGCGCCACCCGGTGCTGGTCACGCTGGCGTGCCTGCTGGCGCTGTTCGTCGCGGCTTCCGTCGTCTATCTGAGCCAGCGGGTGCGCGAGATGGAGGCCTTGTGGGCGGGACTGGCGCAGCAGATCACGCACTTGAGCGCCAACGAGGTGCGCAAGCTCCTCGATCCGGCGCTGCCGCTGGTGCGGGAGCTGCACCGCGCCGCCGAGCTGGGGCTGTTGCCGCTCGCCGACCGCCGCGCCATGACGCTGGAGCTGGCCGCCCGATTCGAGGTGCGGGACTTCGACTGGCTCAACTGGACGGCCGCCGACGGCTCCTACATCGGCATCACGCGGCGGGACGGCAAGACGATCGCGGTCCACACCTGGCTGGAGGGCGAGACGGGTTGGGAGTTGGAATATGAGATCCTGCCCGACGGCTCGCTCCGCGAGGTCAGCCGGATCGAGCACGTCTACGACGCGCGCACCGAAGACGACTACCCCGCCGCCGTCGCGGCCGCGGGTCCGGTCTGGGTCGGTCCCTACCGCTGGGAGGAAGAGGCGAGCCTGGGCGCCGACCCCGAATGGGGTGCCGGCTGCGCCCTCGCCTTCCGCCGCCAGGGCGAGGTCATCGGCGTGTTCACCGCCGACTACCTGTTGACCCAGCTCTCGGACTTCCTCGCCGAGCAGACCCGCTGGCCCCAGGCGCGCTCGTTCCTGCTCAAGCGCGACGGCCAGGCCTTCGCCCGCTCCGATGGCAGCCGCGCGAGCACCGACCCGGTCCTCGAGGCGGCGCTGGCGGCTCTGCCCGACGGCGGGCTCGGGGCGCTGCGCCCTGGCCATCCCGTCGCGGTCACGTATCGCTCGCCCAGCGATGGCGAGGAATACACCGCGGCGCTGGAGGTGTTCACCCTCGCGGGGGGACTGGAGTGGGCGAGCGCGGTCATCACCCCGGTGCGCTCGCTGCGCGGCGATGTGGACCGGATGCAGCGCTGGTTCGTGCTGATCGCGATCGGCGGCCTGCTCGTGCTGTTCGGCGGGGTCACCTGGTCCATCGTCCGCCGCTGGCTGCGGGTGCGGCGTACGGTTGCGCTCACCGGTGCCGCGCGGCTGCGCAGCGACCTGGTGCGCCCGGGCGGCGCCTCGGGTGCAGGCAGCGGTGCGCAACGGCCGCCGGCGTGAGCGCGGCGCCCGGCCGCCGGCACCCCGCAGCCCCCGGGACGCGACGGCGCCAGGCCTGGCGCTCAGCGCGGTGCGCCGTGGACCGCGCGCGCCAACCGCGTGGCCAGCGCCCCGAGCGGTGCGGTGGCCGCCGCCCCGTGCGCTGCGATGACCTCCACCAGCGCACTGCCCACCACCACCCCGTCGGCCACCGCCGCCACCGCTGCTGCCTGCTCCGGGGTGGCGATGCCGAAGCCGACCGCCACCGGGCGCCCGGCGGCCACGCGCACCCGGCGCACCTGCTCGCCGAGCCCGGACGGCAGTACCTTGCGCGCCCCCGTCACCCCATAGCGCGAGACGTAGTAGACGAAGCCCGAGCCCACCGCAGCCAGCCGCGCCAGCCGCTCGGGCCCACTGCTCGGCGCCGCGAGATAGATCCGATCGAGCCCGGCCTCCGCACACGCTGCCTCGTGCTCGAGCGCCTCCTCGGGCGGCAGGTCGACCACCAGCAGCCCATCGGCGCCCGCCGCCGCCGCGCGCGGCGCATAGTCGCCGAGCGCGAGCAGCGGGTTGAGATAGCTGAAGAGCACCAGCGGGGTCTCGAGCCCTCCCGCCCGCAGCCCGGCCACCAGCTCCAGCACCGCGGCCGGCGTCGTGCCGGCGGCGAGCGCCCGCTCGGCCGCGCGCTGGTTGGTGGGACCGTCGGCGATCGGGTCGCTGAACGGCACCCCCAGTTCGATCACGTCGGCGCCGGCCGCCGCGAGCGCACGCACGAAGGCCGCACTCGCCTCCAGGCTCGGATCCCCCGCCATCACGAACGGGATGAAGGCGGGCCTGCCCCGAGCGAATGCCTGCGCGATCCGTCCCACGCCTCTGTCGTCCCGGTCGGGCAGCGCGGGGCGGCGCGCCTCACGCCCCCAGCCGCTGCGCCTGCTCGACGTCCTTGTCGCCGCGCCCGCTCAGGTTCACGATGGCGAGCGCCCCCTGGTGCTCGCGGGCGTGCTCGACCAGCCAGGCGAGCGCATGCGCGCTCTCCAGCGCCGGGATGATCCCCTCCAGTTCGGACAGCAGCCGGAAGGCGGCGAGCGCCGCGGCATCCCCGGCGCGCTCGTAGCGCGCGCGCCCCTGCGCGGCGAGCCAGGCATGCTCGGGGCCGACGGCGGCGTAGTCCAGTCCCGCCGACACCGAGTGGGTACCGAGCACCTGGCCCGCCTCGTCCTGCAGCACCAGCGTCCGCGCGCCGTGCAGCACCCCGGGCCGCCCGCCGAGAAAGCGCGCCGCGTGCTCGCCCGGCCGCTCGCCCCGCCCGCCGGCCTCGACCCCCACCAGCGCCACCGCGGGGTCATCGAGAAAGGGCGCGAACAGCCCGATCGCGTTCGAGCCACCGCCCACGCACGCCACCAAGAGATCGGGCAGCCGGCCCCGCTGCTCCAGGATCTGCCGCCGGGCCTCCTCGCCGAGCACGCGCTGGGAGGTGCGGACCATGGTGGGATAGGGATGCGGCCCCAGCGCGGAGCCGAGCACGTAGTGGCTGTCGGCGACGCTCGCCACCCAGTCCCGCATCGCCTCGTTGATCGCATCCTTGAGCGTGCGGCTGCCCGCCTCCACCCCTCGCACCTCGGCGCCGAGCAGCCGCATGCGGTAGACGTTCAGCGCCTGCCGCTCCATGTCGAGGGTGCCCATGTAGACGGTGCACCGAAGTCCGAGCCGCGCCGCCGCCGCCGCGGTCGCCACCCCGTGCTGCCCGGCGCCGGTCTCCGCGATCACGCGCCGCTTGCCCATGCGGCGCGCCAGCAGGCACTGCCCGACGCAGTTGTTGATCTTGTGCGCCCCGGTGTGCGCCAGATCCTCGCGCTTGAGATAGACGGTGAGCCCCAACCGCTCGCTCAGCCGCGGCGCGAAGGTGAGCGGCGTCGGCCGGCCCGCCCATGCACCCAGCTCGCGATGGAGCTCCGCGGTGAAGCTCGGATCGGCCAAGGCCGCCGCGAAGGCGCGCTCCAGCTCCTCCAGCGGCGCCACCAGGGTCTCGGGCGCATACCGGCCGCCGAACGGACCGAAGCGACCGGCGGTGCTGCTCTGCCCACCGCTCGCCGGCGCGCCGTCCATCAGGCCGGGGGGAGCTCATCCAGCAGCGGGGCATCCAGCAGGGGATCGCGCGCGCCGCCCTGCTCGCCGGAGGCGTCCCCTGCCGGGCGCGCGCTGCCGGCCGCGCCGCCGCCCTTGCCCTCGCCCCGCGCCCGCGCCAGCAGTTCCGCGGGGCTGAGATCGCTCGCCGCTCGCACCTCAGCCACCACCTCGCCGCCCGGGCGCGCCGGTAACCCGACCAGCTTGGCGATCCTGTCGCTGCTCTCCCAGATCACATCGAAGAACGCCCGCAGCTTGCGCTCGTCCTTGATGCCGGGCTCGGCTTCGACCCCGGTGCACACATCGAGCCCGGAGGGCCGCACCGTGCGGATCGCCAGGGTGACGTTGCCGCCGTTGAGCCCCCCCGCCAGGATCACCGGCTTGCCGTAGCGGGTGGCCTGCCGGGCCAGTTCCCAGTCGGCGCAGATGCCGGTGCCGCCATAGTGGCCCTGGGTGGCCGCGTCGACGAGGATGGCGTGCACCGCGGTGTAGTCCTTGATGCGCTCCAGGTCGCGCATGCGCGCCAGCCGGAAGGCCTTCACCACCCGCACCCCGCGCACCGCCGCCGCCACCTCCGGCGGCTCGTCGCCCGACAGCTGCACCATGTCGAGCCCCACCCGCGCCGCCACCTCCATCATGGTCTCGGGTTTGGCGTTGACGAAGACGCCGACCTTCTTGACCTGCGGCGGCAGCCGCCGCGCGATCTCGCGCGCCGCACCGGGCGAGATGGCGCGCGGGCTCCGGCCATAGAACACGAAGCCCACCGCGCGTGCACCCAGGCGCGCGCACAACAGCGCGTCTTCCAGGCGCGTGATGCCGCAGACCTTGACCGGGATCACCGCCACCGCCGGTCTTGCGCCTCCATGACATCGGACCGGAGCCAGCGCAGCGCGGCAGCGGGATCGGGCGCCGCGAGCAGGCTCGTGCCGACGAGGAATCCATGATAGCCGAACGGCTCCAGCGCCGCGATGTCGGCCGGCCGCTCGATGCCGCTCTCGGCGATGCGCGGCACGTCCGGAGGCAGATACGGCGCCAGCCGCCGCGCCACCTCGAGCGAGACCCGCAGGGTGGCGAGGTCGCGGTTGTTGACGCCGATCAGGTCGGGCCGCTCGGCGAGCCCCAGCACGCGCTCCGCCTCGCGCTCGGAATGGATCTCGAGCAGGGTCTCGAGCCCCAGCGCCCGCGCCTCGGCGATGCGGGCGGCGAGCGCCGCGTCGTCGGCGAGCACCGCCGCGATGAGCAACACCGCCGAGGCCCCCGCCGCGCGCGCCTCCAGCAGCTGGTAGCGCTCCAGCACGAAGTCCTTCTGCAGCACCGGCAGCTCGACCGCCGCCGCCACCGCCGCCAGGTCGGCCAGGCTGCCGCCGAAATGGCTGGCCTCGGTGAGCACCGAGATGGCCGCCGCACCGGCCTCGGCGTATGCGCGCGCGAGCGCCGCCGGATCGAGATCGGGCCGGAGCGGGCCGGCCGCGGGCGAACGGCGCTTGATCTCGGCGATCACCCGCGGCGCCGGCCCGCTCTCGATCGCCGCCCGCAGCGAGGGCCGCGCCGGCGCCTCGGCCACCAGCTGCTCCAGCTCGCGCTCGGGCAGCGCCGCCCGCCGCTCGGCGAGCGCCGCCCGCACCGCAGCGACGATCCGCTCCAGCTCTCCCATCGCTCGGCTGCCTTCCGCCTCGCCCGCCAGCGCTGATCGCGCCGCGACCCCGGCGCCGGATCTCGCCCTCAGCCCAGCTGCCGCAGCGTCTCCACCACCCCCCAGGCGGCGCCGCTGTCGATCGCCGCCCGCGCCTGCGCCATCGCCTCGCGGATTTCGTCCGCGCGATCGGCGAGCAGGATCACCGCTGCCGCGTTGAGGACCACCACCTCCCGCCGCGGGCCGCGCTCGCGCCCCTGCAGCACCGCCTCGAGCAGCCGCGCATTGTGCTGCGCATCGCCGCCGCGCAGCGCCTCCCGAGGAGCCGAGCGGAGCCCGTAGACCTCCGGATCCCACTGCTCGATGTGCACCCGACCGGCGCGCACCGAGGCGACCAGGCTCGGCGCTCCGAGGCTGATCTCATCGAGCCCGTCCTCGCCGTGCACGACCAGCGCCGCCTCGATGCCCAGCTCCAGCAGCGCCCCGGCCATCCGCTCGACCAGCGGCGCGCTGTAGACGCCGACCAGCTGGCGCCGCACGCGGGCGGGACTGCACAGCGGGCCGAGCGCGTTCATGGCGGTGCGGATCCCGAGCGCGCGGCGCAGCGGGGCGAGCCGCCGCATCGCCGGATGGTGGCGCGGCGCGAACAGGAACACGAAGCCGGCGCGCTCGAGCATCGAGGCGGCGCGTGCCGGCTCCGGCTCGATGGGCACGCCCAGCGCCTCGAGCACGTCCGCGCTGCCGGCGCGGCTGGAGACCGCGCGGTTGCCGTGCTTGGCCACCCGCACCCCGGCACCGGCGGCGACCAGCGCCGCGGCGGTCGAGATGTTGAAGCTCCCCGCCCCATCGCCGCCCGTCCCGCACGTATCGACCGGATCCAGCGCCGACAGATCGACGCTCTGGGCGCGCGCGCGCATGACCTCCGCCATGCCGGCCAGCTCCTGGGGCGTCTCCCCCTTGGCGCTCAGCGCGACCAGGAAGGCGGCGCACTGCTCCGGCGTCCAGTCGCCTTCGACCATGTGGGCCATGGCGGCGCGCGCCTCGGCGCGCGAGAGGTGCTCGCGCGCGAGCAGGCGAGCCAGCACCGCCGGCAGTGCCAGCGGACCCGCCGGCCCAGCCGGGCCCGGTGCTGCTGCCGCCGAGGGGACGAGCGAATCCGGCCCAGATTCCTGCATCACGGTACGCCCGGCCCCGCCCGCTCTGCGGCCACTGCCACCGCCTGCTCCATCGCGCGCGCCTTGGCCAGCGTCTCGGCCACCTCGCGCTCCGCCACCGAATCGAATACGATCCCCGCGCCCGCCTGCCAGCTCGCCTCGCCATCGTGCAGGCGCACGGCGCGGATCGCGATGCAGCTGTCGAGCGTACCGCCAGGCCCGGCGATCCCGACCGCACCCGCGTACGGCCCGCGCGCCGCCGGCTCCAGCTCGTGGATGATCTCGATCGCCCGCACCTTGGGCGCCCCCGAGACCGTACCGGCCGGGAAACAGGCGAGCAGCGCCTCGACCGCCCCCAGTCCGGGCCGCAGCATCCCCCGCACCTCGCTCACCAGGTGCATGACGTGCGAGAACCGCTCCACCTCCATGTGACGGCTGACGCGCACGCTGCCCGGGACGGCGACGCGTCCGACGTCGTTGCGCGCCAGGTCGACCAGCATGGCGTGCTCGGCGCGCTCCTTCGGATCGGCGAGCAGCTCGGCGGCGCGCGCGGTGTCCTCGGCCGCGGTGGCCCCGCGCGGCCGGGTGCCGGCGATCGGATGCGTGATGACCTCGCCGCCCTCGACCCGGCACAACAGCTCCGGTGAGGCACCCAGCAGCTCTTCGCCCCCCAGCCGCAACAGGAACATGAACGGGGAGGGATTCAGCGCGCGCAGCTCGCGGTAGACCTCGATCGCGCCCGCGGGGCAGCGCCGCGCGAACCGGCGCGCGAGCACCACCTGGAACACATCGCCGGCGCGGACGTAGGCGCGAGCGCGCTCGACGGCGGCGGCGAAGGCCTCGTCCGTCAGGCTGACCGTGATCTCGCCCGCCGCGGCGGCGGCGCTGCTCGGTGCACCCGCTGCCGGCGGCGGCTGCTCCCGGGCGGGGCGGCGCCGGGGCGGCAGGCCGCCGAGCGGGCGGGCGAGCGCGTCCTCCAGCTCCTGCAGCCGCTCGCGCGCCCGGGCGTAGGCCTGCGCCGGCTCGCCCGCCCAGGCAGGCTCCAGCGCGTGCAGGAGCAGCAGGCGGCGGCGCAGGTGGTCGAAACACGCGATGGCCGGAAAGCGGCCCCAGTGGACCGGGGAGCCGGCCGGGCGCGGGCAGCTCGCAGCCAGACGCGGTTCCAGCCGGCCCACCAGCTCCCAGCCGAGCGCGAACACCACCCCGCCGAAGAAGCGCGGCGGCTCGGGCAGCTGCGGCGGCACCAGCGGCGCCGCACACGCCGCGCGCAGGCCCGCGAGTGGATCGCCGCCGGCGGGCTCACCCGCGTTCCCGTCCGGTTCGGGCGCGGGCGCGAGGCCGACGTAGCTGAAGCGCCCGATCCGTTCGCCGCGCTCCACGCTCTCGAACAAGAACCACAGCGGGGGCTCGCCGCGCGGCGCCGCGGCGAGCAGGCGCAGCAGCGCCCCCATCGGGGTCAGCAGGTCGGCCGGCAGCTCCCGGGCGAGCGCCACCGCCCGGCCCGCCTCCAGGTGCCGCACCGCCTCCGGCCGATCGGGACAGGACATGGCAACGCAACGGTAGCGGCTCGCAACGCCCACTGTCAATCGCGAGCGCCGGCAGCTACCATGGTCCGCTGGCCGCGGGGCGCGCAGTGGCGCGCCTCAGGGCGGTGCCAGGCCGCCCGGCCGGCGTCCGGGAGGGCGAGGGTGTACATCCGGACCTACGAGCATGGCACCCGCTGCAGCTATCTCTTCGGCCCCGAAGGCTTCAGCGGGCCGCTGGCGGTGGTCGATCCGGCGGGCGATCCCTCGCGCCTGCTCGCCGGCACGCGCGACCGCCCCATCGAACAGGTCTATCTGACCAGCGGCCGCTTCGAGCCCGAGGCGGTGCGGGCGCTGTTGGCCGCCACCGGGGCGCGGCTGCACGCGCACCGGACACTGGCGCCGCGGCTGGAGGCGGCCGGCCTGCCGCTCGCGGTGCGGCTCGCCGGCGGCGACCGGCTGGAGGTGGGCGGAATCGAGCTGCGGGTGCTGGCCACGCCGGGCATCGACCGGGGGGCGATCTGCCTGCTGCTCGCGGAGGCCTATCTGTTCACCGGCGAGACGCTGCCGCTCGGGGGCTTCGCTCCCGACACCCCACCTGCGGACGACCCGGTCTCGCACTACGTCTCGCTCCGCATGCTGTCGCAGCTGCCGGGCGACATCGAGGTGCTGCCCGGCCGCCGTACCGCCGCCGCGCGGCGCTCCACGCTCGCCGCCGAGCTCGCCGGCAACCCCCTGCTGGCGGCGCCCGACCTCCAGGCCTTCCTCGCGCAGTGCGCCAGGGGATCGCCAGCGCAGCCGCCGGCGGGCGAGGTTGGGGGCTTTTGACGGCGGCGGCGCACCGCTCGCTGTGCCGGATCCGGAGCTGGTCGATCGGTGCGGTCCGTGGCCGGCTGCCGCCGGAGCCAGCAGGCGAAGATGCGCCTCGAGATGGTCGGCGGGCAACCCCAGCTGGTGGCCAGGCTCGCCGCCGCAGCCGGCGGCCGCCGCGGAACCCACGCTCAGCGGACGGGCGGCGAGGAGCGGCTGGCGCGGCCCGTCGTGGTGGCGCGGATCACGCCGGTCGCGTCGATGAAGAAGTAGCGATCGCCGGAACGGCCGGGCTCGATGGGATCGCCTCGGCCCCACCAGTCGTACAGCGAGTTGGGAGGGTTGTCGAGGCTGAATCGGTAGCCGTGCTTGTCGCCCCCGCCCGGGATGAGACCGGCCGCCACGAGCTGGTCATCGGCGTCGGCGTACAAGCCGTAGCGCTGCATGTACAGCTCCTGGGCGCCGATCCAGCTCCGCATGTAGGAGATCGCCGCCGCCTCGTTGGCCTGCTTGCGGCTGCCGACGAAGTTGGGCAGCACCATCGAGACCAGCACGGCGAGGATGGCGATCACGATCAACAGTTCCAGGAGCGTGAAGCCGGCCCGCGCCGCCGCTCCGGCCAGGGTCCGCTCCGGAGCCATGTCAGCAGCCCGCACTCGCCCGCCGGGGCCACTCGCCCCGCCCCCGCTCGCCTCGCTCCCAAGGTTAGCATCCGTTGCTGCCGCCGACCACGCCGCCGCGGCCCGCCAGCCGCCGCAGGCACGGCCGAGCCACCGCCGGTACGATCGCTACCCCCAGGCGAGCAGGTCGTGCAGGGCGGCCTCCATGCCCTCCACCGTCGCCGCCTCGTAGACCGCATCGCAGTGCGGGGCGTATTCCAAGAGCGCCGAATCCCCCGTGCCCCAGCGCGCCCGCGGCTCGGGCACCAGCCACACCAGCGCGCCGGCGCGCGCCGCCAGCTCCTCGAGACACCAGGCCTCGGGCGCAAACCAGTTCGTGCGCGCGTCCCCGTAGATGAGCACCGCGGCGTGCCGCCCCAGCCGCCGGCCGACCGCCTCCAGATAGGCGTACAGCGCCTTGCCGTAGTCGCTCCGGGCGCCGGGCCGCAGCTCGGCCAGCGCCGCCACGAGCTGCTCGGGCTCGAAGCCGTGCGCGAGCGCCTCGGCCGTGGCCCCGGCGCGATACCGGCGCAGCAGCGCCGGCGGAACCTCCACCGGTCGATCGACGAACAGGTGCGCGCGCACCTCGGGCAGCTCGGCCGCCAGCGCCGCCACCAGGTGGAGGAACACCCCGGCGGCGCGCGCCACCGAGTGCGACACGTCGGCCAGCACGAACAGCCGCGGCGGGCGCCGGCACCGCCGCCGGCGCGGCAGCACGAACGGCACGCCCTCGGCTCCGAGGTTGACCCTGAGCGCCCGGTGCACCCACAGCTCGCCGCGGCGGCGGGCGGCCCGGCGCCGGCGTGCCCGGGCACGGCGCAGGCGCACCAGCGCGCGGGCGAGCGCCCGGGCCAGCCGCCGGGCATGCTCGGGTGCGAGCGCCCCGCTCAGCTCGTAGCGGCGGGGATCGTGCCCGGCGCTCGGCGCCGCCGGGGGCCGCACCCGGCGGGCGGCGGCGCGCAACCGCCGCTGGCGCGGGCCGCGCCGCCCGCCCGCGAACGCCTGCTCGCCGGCCTGCTCCAGCTGCGCGCGCCGCCGCCGCTCGCCCGGGTGGCGCGCGGGTGCGGGCAGCGCCGCGGGCGCCCGGTGCACGCGCGCGGCCGGCAAGCCCGAGAGCCCGGAGGCGGCGCCGAGCCAGTACGCGGGTGCGTAGGTCTCGAACGCTGGCCGGCGCCGCGGTGCCGGTGCCGGTTCGATCCGCGCTGCCTGCCCCGGCGCGGGCTCCGGGCTGCCGCCCGCCCCGGCCTGCCCGCGCGGGCTTTCGGCCGGAAGCGGCTCGCCCCGGGCCTGGGCGCCGCGTGGCACCTTGCCGGCCAGGTGCGGCTGCCCTGCTCCGCTCCTGCGCCCGCCCGCCCCGCGTGCCCCTGCGCCGCCCTGCTGCCCCTCACCCCCTTTTCCACCTTCGCCCCGCTCGCCGGCGCGCGGGCGCCGGGGCGGGCGAAACAGCGCGGCGAACCGCCGGTCGAGCACCTCGGCGGCGAGGCGGCTCTTGGCGAGCGTCAGGCGCAGCGCCGCGTGCACCTCCGCACGCCGTTCGAAGTCGAGGACCGCGAGCGCCCGCGCAGCGTCGATCGCCTCGGCCGGCGAGACCGCGATGCCTTCGCTGCGCAGCGCCGCGATCAGCTGGGTCAACCACCGGAGCGGACCGCCGGCAACGGCGGCCGCGGGCGGTCCATCTCCGCGCGTGCGCCGGCTCACCGCTCGATCGGCAGCGCCCTTGTCGCGCTCAGCCGCCAGTCGGCGGCGCGGCAGGCGGGGTGGCCGCCGGCGGTCCACCGGAGGAGGCGGCGCCTGCCCGTTCGGCAGCGCCGGCCACCGGGCCGGCGGGCTCCGCCTCGCCAGGCGCGATGATCCCGAGGCGTGACTTCACCCGCCGCACGATCGCGCGCGTGAGCGCCTCGATCAGCACCGGATCGCCCTGCTCCAGATCGATGGGGAAATCGACCGTCTCCTGTGCGATGAACCGCGCGGCCCGGGGTTCGAGCTTCTCCAGCTCGGCGCTGGCGTTGCGAACCGCGGTGTGCACCAGCCGTTCCACCCGCGTCCGCTCCTTGGGGTCGAGCGTCCCCAACGCCGAAGCATCGAGCAGCACGCTCTCGAACACCGGGCTCGCCACCGCCTGCCGGTCCGCCCGCTGCATGGCGCCCGCCTCCTCGCCGCTCCCGCTCCCCCGATGGTAGCGCGCGCTGCGCCCCATCTCCACCTCCGGTTCGGTAGGGCGGTGTCGGCTGCGCCCGCTAGCGGTAGCGCCCGGGCTGCTCCAGCACGCGCCGCACGTCCTCGCGGGTCTTGAGCAGGGCGCCGATCGTGGCTGCGACGGCCTGGTCGCCGAGCCCCGAAGCGCCGGCGGCCACCAGCGCCGCCGCCCAGTCGATCGCCTCGGCGATCCCGGGGGGCTTGTCGAGGTCGGCCGCGCGCACCCCGCGCCACGAAGCGGGCCACCTTGCGCGCCAGCTCCGGTTCGATCCCGGGCACCCGCGCCCGGATGATCTCGGCCTCGCGCGCCGGATCCGGCAGGTCGATCCAGTGGTACAGGCAGCGGCGGCGCAGCGCATCGGACAGCTCGCGGGTGTCGTTCGAGGTCAGCACCGCGCGCAGCGGCCGGCGCGCCCGCAGCGTGCCCAGCTCGGGGATGGTGACCTGGCCCTCCGAGAGCACCTCGAGCAGGAACGCCTCGAACTCCTCATCGGCGCGATCGATCTCATCGACCAGCAACACCACGGGATCGTTCGCCAGGATCGCCTCCAGGATCGGCCGGCGCAGCAGAAACGGCTCCGAGAAGAACACCTCGGCCTGCGCGCCGAGTCGCCGCACCGCCTCCGCGAGGTCCGGCGCCTGCCCGATCAGCGCCGCCGCCCGCTCGCGCAGCAGCTGCACGTACAGCATCTGCTTGCCGTACGCCCACTCGTACAGCGCCTTGGCCTCGTCCAGCCCCTCGTAGCACTGCAGCCGCACCAGCCGCCCCCCGCAGAGCTCCGCCCACAGCTTGGCGAGCTCGGTCTTGCCCACCCCGGGCGGCCCCTCCAGCAGCAGCGGTTTTCCCAGCCGCTCGGCCAGATAGAGCGCCACCGCCAGCGGCTCGTCGGCCAGATAGCCCCGCTCCGCGAGCGCCTGCTGGATGGACTGCGGATCCGTCATCGCCGCGGCTAGCCCCGTCTCGGCCCGTCACCCACAGCGGGCGGCGCCGGGCGCTGGCCGAGCGCGGCGAGGATGCGGTCCGGCGCGTCGGTCATGACCCCGTCGACCCCCAGCTCGCGGAGAGCCAGCGCCTGCTCCGGGTCGTTCACCGTCCAGGCGATCACGGCCCGGCCAGCCTGGTGCGCCGCGGTGACGCGGGCGCGTTCGACCAGCGCGGCGTGCAGGTGCAGCTCGCCGGCACCCACCAGCCGGCGCGACCAGCCATCGCGCAGCGGCAACCGCAGCCCCCGCATCATGAGCAGCGCCCGCGGCACCTCCGGCACGTGCCGCTTGAGCTTGAGCAGCGCCACGGGATGGAAGGCGCTGACGACGATCGGGGTGCGCTCGTGCGCGCGCGTGCGCCGGAGATAGCGGCCGAGCAGATCGGCCACCGCCAGATCGTGCCAGCGATAGCTCTTCAGCTCCAGGATCAGCGAAGCCGGCCGGTCCTCGGTGGCGAGCAGCTCCTCGAGCGTCGGGATGGGGTGCTCGCCCGCCACGCGCAGGCGCCGCAGCTCGGCGAGCGTCATCGCGCGAACCCGGCCCGGGACGCCGCACAGCCGTTCGGTGTCCGGGTCGTGGAAGATGACCAGCCGCCGGTCGGCGGTCGCCTGCACGTCGACCTCGAGCCCGCTGGCGCCCATGCGCCGCGCGAGCGCGAAGGCGGCCAGGGTGTTCTCGGGCGCTGCCTCGGACGCGCCGCGGTGCGCGATCACCCGCATGCCGGAGTCTAGCTGGCGGCCAGTGGCGGTTCAACCCGCACCCGGTGGCGCGGGCGGAGCAGCCGGAGGGCGGGCCGCCGGCGCAGGCCCGTCCCGGGCCGCGGCGGCCGCCGCGCGCGCGAGCCCCGCCCGCAAGAGCGCCAGCACCTCCTCGGGCGGCCGCGACAGCGCCCGCGCCGGCAGCGCCACCGGCCCCAGCCGCCAGAGCATGAGCCAGCGCTTGTAGGCCGGCTGGCGCGCCAGGAAGGCCTGCGGCTCGCGCAGCCGCACCCGGATGAAGCGCTCGCCGAACACCTGCACCAGCTCGACGTCCTCGATCTGCTCCCAGCCGATCCGGCCGGCGGCAGCCAGCGAGGCGCGGTCCTCGATCCCCTCCCCGTCGAGCACCAGCGCCGGCTCCATGTGCACGAGCCGCAGCAGCACGTACGCCACGAGCCCGCCGAATCCCGCCACGCCGAGCCAGCCGGCCGCCCGCACCAGCGGTGGCAGCTGCCAGCCGAGCCAGCCCGCCCACGGCCCCAGCGCCGCACAGGCAACCGTCATCGCCAGGCCGCAGAATGCGAGTCGCACCAGCCCCCCGCGGCTCGGCAGGATCAGGGTCGTACCCGGTTCCTCGACGCTCATCGACCGCCCTCGCGCACCGCCGGCGCCCTCCCTCGCGCCGAGGACTGCGCAGCGGGACTCGCGCGCCGGCCAGCGCTGCGGCTATCATAGCGCGCGCCCCGGCCGCGGCGGAACGAGCCCGCCTGCGGTGCGGAGGGCGACGGGGACGGCGGGCCGGAGCAGGAGCCAGCCATGCGCCAAGGCGAGAGCGGGCGAGGGGGCACCGGGCGGCGAGCGCTCGCCGCCGGACTCGCGCTGTGGCTCGGGGCCGCGCCGCTTGCGGTGCTGGCGGGAGGTTCGGCGCGCGCGCGCGAGCAGCTCCCTGCCGGCGAGCGCGGCCAGGCCGCGAGCGCGGACGGAGCGGCCGAGCCCGACGGCGGCACCGCGGAGGGCAGCCGGGACTCCACGCCCCGACGCGACCGGGCCCTGGAGCGGCGGCTGCGCGCGGCGCTGGTGCGCGCCGTGACCGCCACCGAGGCGCGCAACCGGGAGCAGGCCGAGCGGGCCTGGGCGGCGGGCGACCGGGTGTCGCGCTACTTCGCGGCGGCGGGGCTGCTGGAGCACGGGCTGTCCAAGGTGAGGCTGCGTGCAGCGCGCGAGCTGGAGGCGATCGGCGAGCGCGCCGCGGTGCCGCGCCTGGTCCACCGGCTGGTGCGCGAGCACGACCGGGAGCTGCGCCTGGAGCTGACGCGAGTGCTCGCGCGCATGGACGTCGCGGGCACGGGCGGGCTCTTCGCGCGCTATCTGGACGAGCAGCGGCCCGAGCGCCGGCTGCGCGCCCTGCTCGCGATGGGGGTGTTCCCCGACCGGCGCGTGGTGCCGGTGCTGGTGCGGCGGCTGCGCTGGCTCGCCTCGGGCTTCGGCCAGGCCGCGATCCAGATCACCACCCAGCACGCCTACATCCGCGGCTGGCGGCTGGTGAGCGGCGGCACCGGCAACCAGGCGGTGGAGGTCGCCGACCCGGAGGTGGGGCTGTTTCAGACCGGTGCCGTCATGGAGGTCAAGGTCGCACGCGTGGAGGCGGAGCTGATCGTGGAGCTGCTCGGCGAGCTGACCGGCGAGCAGCTGGGAGCGGATCCGGCGGCGTGGGAGGCGTGGCTGCGCGCGCACCCCGAGTTCCCGCTCGTCCCCTAGCGCCCGCGCGCGCCCCCTGGCCTCAGGAGTCGCCCGGCGGTGCGGGGAAGGTGTCGATCGTGACCCCGCCGCCCTCGATCACCGGATAGCTCTTCCAGCCCTGCCACGCCTCGGGCTCGAAGAACGCATCGAGGTAGAACCTCGCCGCGCGCCCTGGCCCGGCCTCCTCCAGCACGGGCCGCAGCGACGCGTAGCCGGGCCGCAGCCGGTCGGCCAGCTGCTCGCGCAGCGCATGCAGCCGCAGATTGGCGGCGTAGGCCTGCGCCATGACGCTCGCGTACTCTCCGCCGGCGAGCCAGCCGAGCAAAAACGCCGGCAGATCGAGCGGGATCTTGACGTCCACCGCCCCGGCCACCGCCCGCGCCCCGGCCTTGCGCCAGGCCTGGTTGAGGCTCGCCCCGTAGCAGAGCGAGGAATAGACCATGCGCAGCCGCTCCCCGCCCCGGCCCTCGAGCTGCTCTACGATGTCCGCGCCCCGGATCGGGCGACCCTCCCGCAGCCAGAGCCGATCCGGCGAGCCGTGCGCGAGCAGGATCAGGTCGACCGCCTCGCGGCGGGCGGCGAGCGACCGGATGGCCGCGAAGAAGTCCTCCGGCGTCGCCTCGGTGCCGCGCACCACGACGACCTCGGCGTAGGCGGCGCGCAGCAGCGGCCCGAGGATCGCCTCGCCCAGATCCTCGATCGCCCGCGCGGTGTCCAGCGGACCGCGCTCGCACATGAACAGCACCACGCCGCGCCGCGCGCGTGCCTCGAGCTTGCGACGGAGGTGGCGCTCCAGCGGCTCGACGAACAGCGGCTGGCGCACGCTCGCCTGCTGGCCGTCCTCCGCGGTCACCGTCAGGCGCACGGTGTGCTCGCCCGGGCGCAGCCCGGAAAAGCTGGCCTCGGGCCGGCTGCCCTCGAACACCGTCTCGCCGAGCTCGAACCGGTAGGCGACGATCCGCCCCCCTGGCCGGAAGCTCGCCCGCCCCGAGAACCTCACGGTGCTGCCGGGCGGCGCCCACGCCGGCCCCTGCAACACCGCGAGCGGCGCCTGCGCCCGCTGCCGCCCGTCCGCCCTCGCCCAGAGGGCGATCGCCAGCACGGCCAGGAGCGCCGCCGTGTACCGGAGTCCCGCCGCCACGAGCACCCCTCCTCGGAGACCGCCGCGCGAGCTGCCGGCGCGCACGGCGCCGTCGCGCGGCCCGATTGTCCTCGCGCGGCGCAGCCCGGTCAACCCTGAGGCATGCGCGGCTGCCTGCTCGGCGGCCCGTCTGGCGCGAGCGGGCTGGGCTGCACCGGCGCGGGCCAGCGTTCGGCTTCCATGCGGGTTACAGGATACGACAGCGGACACAACGGCGAAGCTCGGCACCTATTGGCCGGGGGTGCGCCCCCACGCGACCGCGGCCGGGGGGTGCGTGACCGCGCCGCGGCGCGGTCACCTGCTCGCCGGGCGCCCTACTTGCCCGGCTCGTAGTCCTTGGAGACGGTGACGCCCGAGTTGAGAAAGGCGATGGCGAGCAGCCTCGTCGCTTCGCTCACCTTGGCGGCCCGGTTTTCCACCAGATCGTCGTACAGCTCGCAGAGGTTACCCTTGAGGCGCGCCTTGCGGGCCGCGATGATGTGCTTGCCCGGGATCTTCTCGCACGCGATCTCCATCTGGCTGATCGCGTTGTCGAGCTGCTTGCCCTTGAGGCCCCACTTCTCCGTCAGATAGTGGATCACGTCGACGCCCTTTTCGGCCCAGGCCGCGTACACCCAACAGCGTTCCTTCATCTTGGCCTCTTCCATCGCCGCCGAATAGTTCGCGGCATAGCGCATGGCGACCCCGAGGTCCTTGGAGGTCGAGACCCCGCCGGTCATCTGGCCGCCGGCGGTGATGTGGATGCCGCCGTCGAACCTGGGCTTGAACCCGTCCTTGAAGATCGTCTTCGGGTCGCGCTGGTCTGCCCGGAAGATGAGCCGCTCGGTGGCTTCGAGATTGGGCATGCTCGGTTCCCCCCCGCAATCGGGATGCTCTCCGATTCACGCTAGCCGAAGGGGCACCCCCCGCACAACGCCCCGCTGGCGGTGCCCGTGCCGCACCACGCCTTCGCGCCGGGCTAGCCGTTCGGTCGAGGCGCCCCGGGGCCGGCGCGCCCCCCTCGGACTCGATCCTTCGCGGCGGGGAACAAGAGCGGCTCCAGGAGGGCGGAACGCGCGATGCCGGGCCGTGCGAGGCCCCGGGCCATCCGGGCTCGCGGGGCGCCCGGCCCGCGGCCACGGGCCGGCGGGCTACATCGAGGCGCCGGGCGGGACGTGCCCCTCGGCCGGTTGCGGGGCGGGCGCGGGGCGCGAGCTCGCACTCGCCGCCTCACGGGTGCGGAAGCGGACCCGGACGTAGCGGGTCTCGAACAGCCGTCCTGACGGCGCCGGCTCCTCTGCGCCGACCTCGCCGCCGGGCTGTTCCGCTCGCCCGCTCCCGCCCGGGCCCGCTTCCGGCTGTTGGAGCGCGGTCCTTGCCGCGGGGGGCGGCCCGCTCCGGTCCCCGGCCGCGGGCGCGCCCGGCCCGCCGAGCCAGAACCCGAGCGCGATCGCGCCCAGGCCGAGCAGCCCCACCACCGCCGCCCTGTCCAGCCGCACGCCCTGCCGACCGTGCATCATCCGCAGACCCTCACCCCGCTCCATCGCGCCCGGGCTCCCTCGCGCCGCGGACCACCGCTCGCCCTCACGCCCCGCGCCGCCAGCTCGCGAACACCGGCGTCTTGGCCTCGAGGAAGAAGGCCGGCGGATGGGTCAGCAGCGCCTCGTCGTAGATGTACTCGCCCGACTGCGCCCAGCCGTAGCCCCGGCTGTCGTAGCGCCAGCCGCCCAGCTTCTGGGTCATCGAGCCCACGACCCGCAGATTGCCCTTTCGCTGCGACAGGTCGCAGTGCCAGTTGCCCTGGGAGGAGAAGATCGCGGCGTGCAGCTCCATGTTGTAGGGCGCGGCGCTGGTCACGGTGATGTCGTTGAGCGCCATGATGCCGAGGGTCGAGGGCACGGCGGGATCGTAGGCCGGGTTCTGCTCGTAGCTGTAGCCCGCGGCCGCGCTCCAGGCCACCCCCGGCGGCGTGTCGCCGCCGGGCACCGGCTCGCCGTAGCGATAGAGCAGATACGCCGGGTCCCCGTCGGCATCCACGTACCGGATCTTGCCGGTAATGTCCACCCTGTCCAGGGTGGCGATCGTGAGCCGCCCGGCGATGTCCCCCTTGAGCGAGGTGATCGGCCCCTCGACGTAGATCAACCCGTTGGCGGGCAATGGATAGGTGGCATCCGTGAGCACCTGGCCGGTGGAGGCGCGGCGGGTACGGATGCGCACCAGGTCGCCGAGCAGCTCCAGCTCGGTGCGGAAGTTGCCGAGCCCCTGGTAGAAGGGGCTGTCGTTGCTGACCTTGTACGGCCCCTCGGCGTCCTGCTTCAGCGTCGCGATCTCCGAGGTCTTGGGCCACGGGATCGGGGCGACCGAACCGTCCACCTCCTTGAAGAAGGTGGTGTTCTGCCAGCTGGCGCCGCTATAAAAGCCGATCCCCCGCGAGGCGGTCACGTTGCCGTACATCACCGCCCCGCCGTAGTAGAAGTTCACCCGGCGGTTGGAGTGGACATCCCCGCGCACCGTGCTGGTGCCGAAGTTGATGTCGTCGAGGTGGGTGAAGAACATGTAGCGCGAGAACGGGTCGCGGTCGGTCACCTCCATGGCGAGGCGGAAGGTCTCCGAGCCGGCGCGGCCGGTCGCCTCCACGCGGTGCCAGCCGGTCCCCAGCTCGTAGATCCACACGTCGACCGTCGCTGCGCCGACGGCCAGAGCCGCGATGGCGTGGGTGCCGCCCGGGGAGGAGTTGTTGCGCAGCCAGATATTGCCCTGCGCGTCGTACGCCGAGCTGCGGACGCGATATTTCACCTCCTCCAGGCCCGCCTCCGCGGCGTAGAACGCCCGCGTCGAGCGGATGTGCCCCTCGATGTAGCTCGCCTTGGCCCCGGTGTGGGCGAGCGTCGCCGCCGCGAACACCATCGCGATGCCGACCAGGACCGTGGTCACGATCAGGGCCGAGCCGCGCTCGCGGCCCCGGCGCCCGCTGCTCCGCTGTCGCCCTGCGTTCCGCATCGCTCGAGCCTCCTGGTGCTCGGCCGGCGGCCGGTATCTCAGTTCTTGTTCCGGCCGGTCGACTCCATCCGGATCGTGCGGCTGACGGTGCCGCGCCCATAGCGGACCTGGACCGTCAGCTGCGCCTGCGCCGGCGGGCCGACGCTGGCGCCGAAGCCGGCCACGTCCCCGAGCAGCACCGTGCCGCCCGCCCGCGGCAGCACCGTCCCATCGCTCAGCCGGATCTGGGTGGCGTCGACCGAGACGATCGAGACCGGGTAGCTGCGCGGCGTGTAGTCGGCGTAGCGGCGGAGCTGCCCGCCCTCGTTCGGATCCCCATAGGGGCAGTACACGACGACGGCCTGCCAGACCGGGCGGCCGTTGGACATCTGGAAGGCGCCCTGGGGGTCGCGCGCCGAGGAGAAGGCCAGCGCCGCCTGCGGCCCTCCGCCAGCCAGCAGCGGATCGCTGAAGCTGAGCACCGAGACGTGCGCCGGGTTGGTCTCCATGAGCTCCAGCCGCAGGTCGAACAGCCGCGCCTGGGCCGCGGTCTCGGCATGCATGAGCACGCCGCGCGAGGCGCTCAGCTCGGCGCTCTCGGCGAGCACCGCCCCGATCAGGCCGAGCAGCACGACCAGCACCGCGCCGGCGACCACCAGCTCCAGCAGGCTGAAGCCCCGTTCGTCCCGCGGCGCCACCTGCCGGCAGCTCACGGCTTGGCCCTCCGCGTCTCGAGCCGGAACTGGAAGGGCACCCGCCCCGTACCGCCCGGATCGTCGACCTCGACCACCACCACGTAGAGCTCCCCACTGCCGCCGCTCGCGTCGCTCACCGTGATGCGCCCGATCTCCGGATCGGCCAGCCCCTGGATGCCGAGCACCTGGAAGGTGAGGCCATCCTGCGCCGGCAGGTCCTCGTAGGGCAGCGCCGCGAGCTGCTCCATCACGTCGCGCGCCGCCATGGTCGCCACCAGGCGGTCCTGCTCGACGCGGTCGCTGCGCAACGAGGTGGCGAAGGTCCCGAGCAGCCCCACGAGCACGATGGCGAGCACGGCGGCGGCGGCGGTCAGCTCGACGAGGGTGTGACCTCTCTGCGATTGCATGCGCTCCAGCCTCCCCCGGCCGGGGCCACGCAAACCGAGGGCCATCTTGGCGCCACACGCCGCAAGCCGCCGGCCCTGGGCTACCCGGGCCATTCCGATCCGATGAAATCTCTACGATACAACCGTGAACGAATGCCACGGTCGACCCGGAACTACCCGCCGCCGAAGGTCGCGAGCCGCACCGAGGGCCGCCGGCGTGCGAGCCGCGCCCCGCTGTCCGTCCAGCCGCCGCGTGCGCGGCGGCTCGCGCGCCGGGCCGACCGCCCCGCCAAGACCATGAGGAGGGCTCCGAGCGTGCGGGCAAGCCGCCGCCACGCCTGGCCGCGTCGTCTTCTCTTCAGGCGTGCCGCGCGCCCGCGGTGCGCGTCTGCGCAGGATCCGGGCGCACCGCAACCCCGGTGGCGCGACCTCCGGCGCGCGGCGGCCCACCGGCAGGCCTGCTCGTCGTCGCGCCCGGTCCGACCGCCAGCCGCCTCCAACCTGCGCTCGTCGCGGCCGGGAAAGACGATCGCGCTCTAGCGGTCATCGACGACGGCGCCCGGCGGGTTCTCGTCCCTCCCCGGGCGGGCCGGCGTCGCCTCGTGCGGCAGCGGCGCCAGGCGTTGCCGCGCCGGACCAGACGCTCGATGCGCCAGGCCCGACCCTCCGTCTCCCCGTGTACCGCGCTGTCACCAGGCCGGTGCAGCAGCAAGCTGCGCTGGCACGCGCAGGTCAACAGAGCGCGAGGAGTTCATCCCAGACCGCCACCCGGTCGTCCTTGGCGCCGAAAAAGGTCTTGCCGTCCTTCGACGGCTTCGGGATCGTCGGCTTCTTGTCGTCGTCGACCACGAAGGCGGTGAACCCGAACTCGTTCTTCGGGGGCTCCGCATTGCCGTCGCAGTGCAGGGCGATCCCGCCCCTGCGAACCGCCATCCCCCTGGAGGAAAAGCACGCCCCGCACGACACCAGGACCTGGATGTCGACCGGCTGCCTGGCGGCCTTGGCGAGCGTCGCGTTGCAGTGGTCCGCGCAGATCTCGACGCCGAAGGTCACGCCCTCGTGCTCGAACGTGTGGGCGATGACCGGCTTGAGGTTCTTGCCGGAAGCGTCCACCGTCTCGCACCTGGCCTTGAACGCCTTCCAGTACTTCTCGCCCTTGGCCTCTCCGGGGTCGAAGGCGAAGACCTCCCTTCCCGCGCGGACCTGCTTCAGGTCGACGTCGAGACCCTCGTGCGTCTTGTGGTAGATGTGGACGATGTCCCCGCCCCGCAACACCAGCGCCGTGTTGTAGACGATGAGGTAGTCCCGGTAGTAGTACTTGACGTCGAACTTGAGATTTTTGAAGTTGAACTTCCTCTGCTGCTTCTCCTCTTCCTTGCCTTCGATCGCCCACAGGATGCTACCGGCGAAGATGAGAAGGTCGCTGTACTGCTTGCTCAGCCTGGTGAGCCCCTCGCAGATCTCGCCGAGTTCGCCGTAGCGGTAGACGTCCTGCTTCTTTTTGAACGTCCACTCCGGCGCCAGCAGGATCGGCGTCACCTCACCGCCGTCCCTGTACTTCTTGAGCGCGGTGGAAGCCGTCGCCAGTCCCGCTGCGAAAGCGCGCAGGTTGTCGCCCGCGCTCGCGTAACCGGAACCCCGTCCGGTGAACGGCAGCAGCGCCAGGGCCCGGACCTTGCTGATCGCCATCGGTTTTCTCTCCCCAGTTTCCGCGGGCGAGTGCGGCGAGCTATAGGCTTGTTGGCGGAGACTGTACCGCCGGCGACGCTCCCGGGCAACTCCCTCCGCGCCGAGAGGAAGGTGCAATCCGCCCCTTTGGTTACGAGAGGGGAGGGCGAGCCGGGACGCGGTCATGGCGAACTCGGAGAATGACGCGCGGCATGCCGACCGCCCCCATGGCTCCGGGGCAAGGAGACGGCCCCTGCCCGAGGAGCGCTCCGCAGCACCGGATCCGGGCGTATCCGAACGCCCCGTGCGCCGCACGTTGCCGGCCGAGTATCAGCGCGCCCTCCTCCGCAAGGCGGCTGCCGGCTTCGAGCCCCGCGGGGAAAGAGTATGCTTGCACCGGGAAGATGCCGCCTCGTCGCGACTTTCGAACCGGCGGCGGTCGCACGAGCGTCACGGGCTGCAGGCGCCTGCACCCTCCCCGCGAGCAACGGCCGCTGGTGTGCGCGCTCCGCCTACGGGCAGCCCGCCTCGTACGTGATCCGGAGCGAGGGCACGGCACCGGTGGTCTGGGTGAGCGCGCCCGGGGGGATCGCGCCCTGGTGCGCGAGGGGAGGCGAACCCGCGTCCTCGAACTTCGAGCTGAGCGCGAAATCGATGTCTACCTTCTGCGCGGTGTAGTGATACTGCATGCCCGTGTTCGAATCGGTTTTGCAGGCCGAGACATAAACCGTCTGCCCGGTCGGGGTGCTGCTCACGACGTGGTATTGGTCGCCCGCCGTATCCGGACTGATCCCGGCGAAGAAGGTGTTGTCCTCCTGCAGCACGAGGCCGGCCGTACCCGCGGCCGTGCTGCTCTGCATGTCGAGTTCGGTCGTCTGGGGGCCGATCTCCGGCGACAGCCACACGAGGTAGTCGGGATCCGATCTGTCGCGTGAGATCGCCGCCCCCACCGTGTACTTTTCGTTGTGGATCCGATCGTCGATCTCCCAGATGCAGATCCACCACTCCTCGGGCGTCTCCGTGTCGATCTGCACCTCGACGACCGGCAGGTTCGACAGCGCGTTCAGGACATCGGTCAGCTCGGGTGCATTGGCGAGCCCGAGCCCGGGCTGGCTGGGGTCGGTGGGCGGATTGCCGAGCACGGCGGTGAACCGCGCGATCGTGTCGGCACCCACGCCTCCTCCTCCGCCGCCCCCGCCGCCGCACGCGACGAACAGCCCCGCGCTCGCCAGCACTGCCGTGACCGCCAGCGCCGGACGGGCACTACCACGCCGGTTCGCCGCGGCCGTCCGCTCCCCTCCACAGAGCCACATGTCGTGTCCTCCCTGCTGCTGTCCGGGCTGCGGGCGGCGCCCTCGCGGCGCCGAGCCCCGATGATGGGCGGGTAGCGCAGGGGCCCTCCCGGTGCAAGACGAGCGTTCCCCTGAGAAACCGGAAGCCCCGCCCTGCCCGCGGCCGCGCAGCGAGAGGCTGTCGCCCAGGGCCGGCCGCGCGGACTCCCGAGGTACGGGTGCAGACTCGCGGCCGAGTTCGCTTGCTGACTACCATGTCTTCTTACCAACGTCGGATCTCCGCTGGAGGCGGCCATGGGATACGTGCGACTTGGATCTCGGGATGCCGCGGCGTGCTGGGCGCTGCTCGCGCTGCTCCTCGGGGCGGGGCCGGCGGCAGGCGACGGCGGCATGCGGATCGCTACCGACCGAGACGGGGTCTACGAGGCGGGGCCGTGGCGGTACGAAATCTCGATCACCAACCCGGGCACGCGCAGCGAGGGCCGCGTGGGGCGGCTATTTTACGGGGGCAGGCAGCTCCCGCCTCCGCCTGCCCGCAACGACTACTACGTGACGCCGCTCGGCAAGCTCTACTGGGTCGGCGAGCCGGTCGCGCCCTTCGGGCCGCACGGCTGGATGCCCGCCCCGCAGCCGGCAGCCCCTGAGGGCATCGAGCTCGGTATCCCCTCGCAACCCGCCACCGAGCCGCGCCAGGTGCGTCTCGCCGTGCTCGTGCCCGCAGCGGAACCGCTGCCGGAGGGTACGGGCCAGAGGTCGGCCTTCCCCGCAGGCTGGGTGCGCGAACGGCTCCAGCGCTCGGGGGTGCACAGACCTGCCGGCTGGCGTGACTGGAAGATCCTCGACCACGAGGACGCCGTCGTGCATGACAGTCGCCACTACGGTTTTCTGCGCCTGCGACGGGGGCCGGACGGGGCCTGGGGCGAGCCGGTGGTGCAGATCGAAGCTTCCGGCCAACTCTTCGAGATCGAGCGTTCCGGCGCGCGGGCGCCGCTCGGTGCGCGCGCATTCGGGGAGCCGATCGCGCTGTCGCTGTTTCCCGCAGGTGGGGGTGAGCGCCGGCTGCTGTACTGGCGCAGCGGCGGGCGGTTCGGCGAGCTGGAGGCGTGGGTGGCGCTCGAGGCGTGCAGGCCCGTGGCACACCAGCCGCCAGCCGCCGAATGATGGCAAGCCCTGAAGCTCGCCACTGCCGCCTCGCCGGGCCGGGGTGCGCGCCCTTTCGCCGCGCTTTTCCCGACGGCGGCATTCCAGCAACTCCGGATCCCGCGCGTCGGTGCCGCCTGCTGCTCACGAATCTCGAGCCGCCCGCTCGCGACCGCGGCGCTCGCCTGGTCGCGCCGGCTGCCGCCGCTTGCAGAACGCGGCGGGCCGCCTCTGCGGCGGCCTCACCGGTGGACAAGCCCGGCCCGGACCACCCCGGAAGCTTCCGGCTGGCCGGCGTGTTGCGTGCCGGCTCCCGGATTGCGAACCCTGGCGCTGCCTGCCGCGACGCAGGCTGCGAGGACACAGCTGCGCTCTACGATCTGGCGCATCCCAGGGGCGAGCTGGCTGCCCGGTGGCCGCACGACCCGGTGCACCGCCGGGCCCGTCCCACGCCGATGCTGTGACCTCGCCCCGTTGCCTGCCTCCCAGGCGCCCCGCAGAGCTTCGAAGCCGGGGGGGGTGCCCGTTTTCCGGATCGCGCTCCATCGGGTAGACTCCGCGCCGCGAGGGGCAGCCGCTTCGGGCTCGTGGAGGACGCGCCATGACACGCGAGGTAGAGCGCCGGCTTGCCGAGCAAATCCATGCGATCCAGCGGGAGCTGCTCGATCCGGTTGCGGCCCGCACGCTGTTCACGCGACCGTTGCGCGATCGCGAGATCGCTGGCGAACCGATGGTGCTCGTGCTCGGCAACCACTCCAGCGGCAAGTCGTCCTTCATCAACTTCCTGCTCGGCGCGCCGGTACAGAAGACCGGACTGGCGCCGACGGACGACAGCTTCACCATCTTGCGCTACAGCGCGCGCCAGGAGGATCGCGACGGCGCGGCAGTGGTGACGGATCCCGAGCTGGGCTTCGACGGCCTCGCGCACTTCGGGCCTGCCCTCGTCAAGCGGCTGCGGCTCAAGGGGCGGCCGCTGCAGGCGCTCGAGCGCGTGACGTTGATCGACTCGCCGGGCATGATCGACTCGCCGGGATCGAGCCCCGAGAGATCGGACCGCGGCTACGACTTCACCGGCGCCGTGCGCTGGTTCGCCCAGCGCGCGGACCTCATCCTGCTGTTCTTCGATCCGGACAAGCCGGGAACGACCGGCGAGACCCTCGGTGTGCTGACGCGTGCGCTCTACGACTTCGAGCACAAGCTGCTGATCCTGTTCAACAAGGTGGACCAGTTTCGCAGCCTGTCGGACTTCGCCCGCGCCTACGGCGCGCTGTGCTGGAACCTCGGCAAGGTGCTCGCCACCAAGGATCTGCCCATGATCTACACCACCTTCGTCCCGGTGCCCGAAGCGGCCGAGCCCTGGGCGTTCGCCGAGCGATTCGCCGCCACCCGCGACGAAGTCGTCCGCGAGGTGTTGCGCACTCCGCAGCGCCATCTCGACAACCTGGTGACCGAGCTCGGCGTGCGGGCGGAGGCGCTGCACATGTATGCGGCGGTGCTCGACGCTGCGGTACGCCGGGCGCGTCGTTTCCGGCTCGGCGTATTCGGCGCCTGGTCGGCCGTGAGCGCCCTCATGTCCGCGGGACTGTGGTGGGCGTGGCAATCGGCGAGCCTCGGCCCGCGCGGGCTCGCGATCGCGGCGCTGTGCGCGCTCGCCTTCGCAGTGGGCGGCTTTTTGCTTGCGCGGTGGCTGGTGCGCGAGCGCGCGGCCTTCCTTCCCTACGAGCTCGACGAGCTGTTCGAACAGGTACACGCCGCGGAACTCACCACGCGCGAGCGCGCGACGGACCTGCGCGCGCGGTGGCAGACCATCCGCCCGCGGATCGAACAGGTGCTGGAGCAGCCGGGAGCGTTTGCGCTGCGCCCGGTCCGCCGGCGGGAGCTGCGCCCGATCGAGGCGGTGGCCCGCGAGCGGGTGCGCGAGCTGCGCGCGTGGCTACACGGACGCGCCCGCGACGAGCAGGGGACGAGTCCAGCGGCGGCGCCACAACCCATAGCCGCCACGGGCTGAGCGCGCGCGTCTTCCTCCGCGAGCTCCGCGGGTCCCGGCTGCGGGTCCATGGCCTTTTCTCGAGGGCCGGCGGGCAACGGCCCGTCCTGGCCCGGCGCCACGGGTGGCCGCCGGCGAGCACCTGGTGGGCGAACGCCCACAGAGATGAGACGCTGACCGTATCCCGTGCGCTGTCCTTCGCGTCGCCACCCGCCGGGCAGCCGGAACCGCCGGTGTTTTTCCGCGGCGCCTGCGCGCATCTCGGCTGGCGAAGCCTTTTCGCCCCCGCTGCTGCGCAACGGTTCGCAACGCAGCTCCGGCCCGCACCGCGCGATCGCCGCCGCTGCCCTGCGCGCCCGCTCGGAGCCGGCACCCGGACGCCATGGACCTGTGGTTGGCCGGCCGGTGGTGCTGCTCGTGCACCGGCGGCCCGCGCCCTATCCCGGCGGCAAGCTCCGGCCCTCTCCCCGCCCTGCCCGCGCGCGCAGCTGCTCGCGCCCCCGGGACCAGCGGTCCAGCCAGCGGAACGGCGCGGGGGCGCGGGCGGCCTCGCGCACCACCGCGAAGAACCGCCGCCAGTCACGACCCACCTGGCGGTAGACCTCCGCGAAGAGGCGCTGCCGGCCATGGTAGGTCTGGAAGGCGAGCACCACGCAGTTGTCCAGCGCGAGCCGCCCGAGCCAGTCCCAGCGGCCGGTGCGCAGCCGCTCGCGCACCAGCCGCCCGAACAGCCCGCGCGCCGCCTCGAAGATCCGCTCGCGCCCGGCGAGCTTGTCCGCCTCGCTCACCGGGCTCGCATACAGACGCCACAGCCGCTGGTAGAGCGCGCGCATGGCGGCCGCGACCACCCGCTGGTCGTGGATCTCCTCCCACGCCCGCCGCCAGGCCGCCGAGCCCACCCCGTCGCGCGCTGCGTAGAAATCGAGCGCGCCTTGCTCGCCGGCGAAGGTGGCCAGGCTCTCATTGAACGCGGCATCCCCGTCCCGGAACACCGTGGCATGGGCGATCTCGTGCAGCAGCGTCACCACGAAGGAGACCTCGCCCCCGCGCAGCATGCTGCGGAAGATGGGATCGCGGAACCAGCCGAGGGTGGAGTAGGCCGCCACCCCGCTCACGCGCGCATCCAGCCCCTGCGCCCTGAGCCGCGCCGCCTCCGCCTCGGCCGCGGCGCGGTCGAAGTAGCCCTTGTAGGGCATGGCGCCGATCAGCGGATAGCGCCAGAACACCCGCCGGAAGGAGGTCTTCGCGCAGGCCGACACGTTGTAGGAGACGGCTTCGGCACCGGTGTCGTAGAACGTCTCGTACGCCCCCGCGCGCTCCATGCCCATGACGGTATCCGCGAACGCGAGCACCGCTGGCGCGAGTCGCAATAGCCGCCGCTCCTCTTCGGACAGACGGGGATCGCGCGCGGCCTCGGCGAGCGGCACCCGGCCGCACAGCACCCGCAGCTGCCCCGCGGCGAGCTGCGCGTAGTAGCAGCCCCCGGCCCCGCCCGCCGCCAACAGCCCGAGCCATCCAGCCACGAGCCACCGCTGCGGGCGGCGGGCAGCTCCCGCACCGCGCTCCACCGCGTGCCTCCCGCTAGGGGGCGGGCTCGTGCACCGCGAGGGTGAACTCGTAGACCGCCGGCCGCACCCCGATGTCGACCGGCAGCACCAGCCGGAGCTTGCCGCCCGGACGGGCCTGCTCCCCGGAGAGCAGCGGCCGCAGCAGGAGTTGCCCGCGCGAGCGGCGGCCGAGCCGGTCCCGGGCATGCACGGTGCCATGCCAGGTCTGTCCCGGCCCGAGCCCGAGCGGCTGGCCAGCACCGTCCAGCAGCTCCGTGCTCGGCTCGCCGCGGAACGCCGCCACCGCGTGCTGGCCGCCGAGCGGATCGACCAGCACCGCCCGCTCCCAGTGCAGGTACACCATCCCCCCCGCTCAGGTTCGCGATCGTCGCCTCCAGCCGCTCGGTCGTGCCGGCGAGTCGGACCTCCAGGTAGGCGTCGCGGAAGATCCCGCCGCTGCCGGCGAGGGGACTCTCCAGCACCAGCCGCCCCGGCGCCGCGCACCCCGTCCCGCCGAAGTGGCACGCGAGCAGGGCGAGCGCCACCGCGCTGCGGCAGCAGCCAGGCGCCACGCCCCGGCGGCGACGGCTCACGCCCGCCGCCGCCCGGCCATCTCCTGCCCCCGGCCCCGCGCCAGAGCCGCCTGCGACCGTGTCACGCCACGCCGGCATCCCACTCCCCCTCCGACCGCCCGGACCGCGCTGCGGCGCTCTCGCGGACCGTGAGCCCTTCCGCGGGGCCGTTCATCCCGCCGGCGGCGCGCCGAGCCCCAGGTGTGCCTCCAGCCGCGCCACCCGGCGCTCCAGCGCCTGCAACGCTGCCCGTAGCGACTCCGCCTCCGCAACCGGCGGCGCTCCCGCCGCGCCGGCGGCGCCCTCGGCGACCGGCCCGGCCGGCGCCACCCCCGAGCGCGGCGAGCTCCTCCTCCGGGTACAGGGTGTGCGCGTAACGGACCGCGCGCCGGGAGCCGGCGGTCCCCAGCTGCGTGACCAGCGGCGGGTCGTGGCCCGCCAGCTGCTCGATCGCCTGCTGCAACGCCGGCAGGTCGGCCAGCGGCCGCATGCGCGAGGCGCGCGCGCGCAGCTCCCCAGGGGTCTGCGGGCCGCGCAGGAGCAGCTCCGCCAGCACCGCGCGCGCCGCCGCCTCCAGCCCCAGCGCCTCGCGCACCAGATGGCGCCATTTCGCCACCCGCCCGCCGGCCGGGAAGACCGCGCTCGCCAGCCCGCGCGCGCGCAGCTGCTCAAGCGCGTCCTCGACCTCCGCCTCGGTGTACTCCGTGACCGGATCGCGGTTGCTCTTCTGGTTGCAGGAGCTGGTGGCAGCGTTCACCGTCAGCGGATAGTACGCGGGCGTCGCCAGCTCCTTCTCCAGCAGGACCCCGAGCACCCGCCGCTCCCGCGGCGGGAGCACCAGCCGCTCGCCCCCCATCGCTCCCCCACCCTCCCCGCCACGAACTCCACCGCGGCCGCCAGAGCGCTCCCCCGCGGCGCACACGCCTCACGCCAGGGCCTGCGCCCCATCGGGCGCCGGCACGTGCTCCAGCAGCGCGTCCACGATCCGGTCCGGCGTCATCCCCTCGGCATCGGCCTGGTAGGTGGTGATCAGGCGGTGGCGCAGTACCGGATGCGCCACCCGCCGCACATCGGCGGCGCTGGCGGTGGGCCGGCCCTGCAGCATGGCGCTCGCCTTCGCCGCCTGCACCAGATAGAGCCCGCCGCGCGGCCCCACGCCCCACTGCAGCCAGCGGCGGATCCACTCGGGCGCGCCCTCGGTCTGCAACCGCGTCGCGCGCGCGATGTCCGCCGCATACCGGAGCACCGGCTCGGGCACCTCGACCTTGCGCACGATCTCCAGCAGCTCCAGGATCTCCTGCTTCGCGATCAGCGGGCGCAGCGTCACCTCGCGGTCCGAGGTCGTGACGGTCGCGATGCGGTACTCCTCCTCCCAGCTCGGGTAGTCGACGTCGACCTCGAACATGAACCGGTCGAGCTGCGCCACCGGCAGCGGATAGGTGCCCTCCTGCTCGATCGGGTTCTGGGTCGCGAAGACGTAGAACGGCGGCTCCAGCGGATAGCGCTTGCCGCCGCTGGTGACCTGCCGCTCCTCCATCGCCTCCATGAGCGCGGCCTGCGTCTTGGGCGGGGTGCGGTTGATCTCATCGGCCAGGATGAGATTGGCGAAGATCGGGCCAGGGGCGAACTGGAACGAACGCTCCCCGGTCCGCACATCGGTCGCGATCAGCTCCGTGCCCGTGATGTCCGACGGCATGAGGTCCGGGGTGAACTGGATGCGCCGGAAGCTGAGCGAGAGCACCTCGCCCAGCGAGCTGATCAACAGCGTCTTGGCCAGCCCCGGCACCCCGACCAGCAGGCAGTGCCCGCCACAGAACAGCGCGATCAGCAGCTTGTCGATCACATCGTGCATGCCGACGATGCGCTGGTGCAGCTCGCTGCGGATCGCCTCCGAGGTTGACCCGAGGCGCTCGATCTTCGCCCGTTCCTCGGCGCTCAGCCGTTCCGCTTCGCCCATCGCAGCCGCTATCCTCTCAGAACTCGATGCCCAGCCGGGCCGGGACACCCCGATCGAAGTAGTGCTTGATCTTGCGCATGTGGGTTACGAGATCGGCCCGCTCCTTGATGGCGTCGGTGAGCTTGTGCCCGGTCAGCACCAGCTCGCACCGCCGCCCCGCGGCCGCGTGCGCGTCCAGGACCGCCAGCACCTCGGATTCCTCGACCAGGCCGTAGGCGAGCGCCCCCAGGATCTCGTCGAGCACCACCAGATCCCAGCGTCCCGAGCTGACCGCCTGCTGCGCCAGCCCGAGCCCGCGCTCGGCCTCGGCGCGGTCGGCCTGCTCGACCCCGAAGCGGAAGCTACCGTCGGCCTGGATGCGCTCGCAGCCGGTAACCTCCAGCTCCAGCCCCTCCAGCCGGCGCAGCACCACCCGCTCGCTGTAGTGCTCGCCCCGCTCGGGATCGTGCCCCTTGTCGAACTGGATGAACCGCACCCGGTAGCCGGCCCCCAGCGCCCGCACCGCCAGCCCGATGGCCGCGGTGGTCTTGCCCTTGCCGCCGCCGTAGTACACGTGCACGTAACCGAGCTGGCGCGCCTGCGGGGTCGGCTCGCCCGCGAGCAGGCTCGGCTGGCGCTCCCGCGGCTGCTGCTTCAATCGCGAGCGCTAGACCTCCCGCTCCGGGCCCTGGCCCGCCTGTGCCCGCAAGAGCGCCAGCACGCGCGCCGGGCTCAGCCGCGCCGGGGCACCGCCCGCCGCCTCGGCCGCGACGAAGCCGATCCCCGGACAGCGCTCGGCCTCCGCCCGCCAGCTCCCCGCGTTGCGCACGATCTCCGGCCAGAAGGGATAGGTCCGGCACTGCCGCGGCCGCGCCGGATACACGGTGCAGCCGCGTCCCCGCCGGTAGAAGATGCAGTCCCCGTTGCTCTGGTCGAGCAGCGCCAGCTCGCCGTTCACCCGGCGCACGTAGCGGCGGCCGAAGGCATGGAGCTCCATCCCGAGGTGCCGCGCCAGCCGCTGGACATCCCCCTCCTCCAGCCACACGTAGCCCTGCGGCCCCTCGCAGCACCGCCCGCAGCCCGTGCAGCGGAAACACAGCCCGCCGGCGCGCTCCACCCACCTCGGCAACTCTACCGGCTCGGCCATCGCTCCGCCCCCACCTCGCTGCTACCCTCACCCTCGGGCGCGTGCGCCCACGCGGCCGCCGCTCACCCCGTGCCGCCCGCCGTGGCCTTCGCGGTCGCGCCGGCTGCCGGTTCGCCCTCGGCCAGCCCCACCCGCAGGGTGCGCTGCCCGACCTCGGTCGGCACCACGAGCGCGAAGCGATGCGCCATCCCCCGCAGCGGCAGGTGCGCCACCAGGAAGACCTGCGGGAACAGCGGCTGCAACTCCTCCAGGATCTGCAGGAACCACTGCGCGCGCTCCTCGTCCGAAGAGGCCAGCGGCTCGTCGAGGAACAAGAAGCGCTGCCCCTCGGCCGGCCCCCTCGCGCGCGCGAGCGCGGCGCTGACCGCGAGCCGCAGCACGAGCAGGAGCTGGTCCGCCGCCCCGGCCGACAGGTCCACCAGCGGCACGAAGTCGTTCTTGTCCGGTGAGTAGACCCGCAGCTCCAGACCCGGCAGCACCCGCACGCGCCGGTAGCGCCCGCCGGTCAGCCGCGGCAGCACCGCAGCGACGAATCGCCCGAGCATGGGCCCGAGCCGGCGCCGCAGCTGCGCCGCGCACTCCTGCAGCAGCTCGTACGCCAGCTCGCGCACCTGGATCTCGTGCTGCAGCGGTCCGAGCTCGCGCTCCAGCGCCTGGATGCGCAGCTCACACTCCTGGCGCGCGCGCCGCCGCCGCTCGCTCTCGGCCAGGCGGCCCCGCAGCATCTGGAGCCGCGCCGCCGCGCGCTGCTGCCGCGCCAGCACCTCGCCGAGCGCGCGCTCGGCCGCCTCGCGCTCGGCGAGCAGCGCCGCCGCCGGTGGCAGCAGGCGCTGGAGCAGAGCCGCCTGTTCGCCGAGCCGCTGTTGCAGCTCCGCGAGCGGGACCGCCTCCGGCTCGCGCACCAGCTCCGCGAGCCCCTGCTCGGCCACGAAGCGGCGCAGCGCCGCCGCCTCGGCGCCCCCGCGCCCACCCGGCCCCGCGGCCGCCCCGGCAGCGGGGCCGGCCGTGCCGCCGGCCTCGCCGGCGCTCCTGAGCGCCGCCGCCACCGCCTCGAGCTCGGCCTGGAGCTGCCCGAGCTGCTCGGCCGGCACGGCCCCCTCGGCCAGCCGCTCGTGCTGCTCCAGGCAGCGCCGCGCGCGCTCGTACGCATCGAGCAGCCGCAGCGCCTCGCTCTCCAGCGACTCCAGGGCCTCCGGCACCCCCGCCGGCTCCACCTCCGCCGGCAGGCAGCCCTCCCCCGGCCGCGGCAGGAGCGCCAGCAACCGCTCGCACCGGATCCGCCGCTCCTGGAGCGCCGCCAGCGCATCGCGCCGGTGCGCCTCCAGCGCCCGCTCGCGCCGCAGCAGTTCCGCGCGCTGGACCGGCTCGCTCATGAGGTCGTTGTACAGCTCGCGGATCTGCTCGAACGCCTCGCGCAGCTCGGCGTTGCGCAACCGCCGCACGCGCTCGGCGAACTCCAGCGGGCGCCGCAGATCCAGCTCCCCCAGCACCTCGTGTTCCGCGCTCAGCGCGCGTACCTCTTCTTCCAGGCGCGCGCGTCCCTCCCGCGCCAGATCGAGCAGCTCGTGGCGCTGGCGGGCGGCGCGCAGCTGCAGCAGCGCCAGCACGGCGAACAGCACCCCGCCGCCGCACCCGCCGACCGCCAGCGCCACCCACAGCCGCCGCTCGCGCAGGCTGCCGGCCTCGGCGAGCGCGCGCACCGCCTGGCCGACCACGCGCGACAGCCCCTCGGCCGGCCGCAGCTCGCGCGGCGGCAGCACCTCCATCAGCGCCGGGCCGCCCACCAGCAGGAACAGCAACGCCAGCAGCGCGAAGATCGCCATGCGCCCCAGCGCCCGGTTGCGCGACCGCCGCAGGCGCGCCGCCCGCACCTCCGCCAGCCGCAGCGCCGCCGCCGGCGTCGCCGGCATCGCGAGCCCCTCCAGCGCCACCAGGTCCTCCTCGGCCGACCTCGGGGGCCTCGAGCCGGCGCCGGACCTCGGCGGCGTACAGATCCAGCCGCGCCTGCAGCTCCGCCATCCGCTGCTGGTAGTCGATCAGGCGGTCGATCCGCTGCCGGGCCTGCTCGAGCTGCCGGCCCGCGTGCGCGATCTCGCGCTCCAGCCGCTCGCGCTCCTCGGCCAGTCCGCGGACCAGCGCCGCCAGCCGCGTCCCGAGGCGGTCGGCCTCCCGGGCCGCGCGCCGCGCCGCCAGCGCCCGCTCCAGGCGGGCGAACGCCTCGCCCACCGCACCGCGCGCTCGCACCGCGCGCTCCAGCGCCTGCAGCCGCTCGCGGGCGTGCGGCAGCAGCGCGTCCGCGCTCTCGTACTCGCGCTCCAGCTCCTCGATCTCCGCGCGCAGCCCGTCCTCGGCCTCCGGTTCGGCGCCGTAGGTCTCGAGCAGCGCCCGGGCGATCGCGAGCTCTCGCTCCAGCTCATCACGGCGCGCTGTCTGGCGCGGCAGCCCCGCGCGCACCTCGGCGGCGGCACGGCGCAGCACGCCCAGGCCGAGGATCTCCTCCACGGCGGCGGGCCCGCCCTCCGCTCGCCCCGCCGCCCCCGCAACCATGCCGGCGCCGTCCTCGCCGGCCTCTGGCTGCACGCCCGCCGGCAGCAGCGCGCGCAGCTCGCCCTGCGCCAGGTACATGCTGGCGCGAAACTCCTGGAAGCCGAGCCCGAAGCGGCTCCGCACCGCCGCCGCGACCTCCGCCGGCCCCTCGGCCAACACCTCGCCGCCCGCACCGCGCAGGCACGCCTGGTGCAAGCCCCGCCGGTCGGCGGTGCGCTCGATCTTCAGGATCCCCCCGCGCCCGGCGTCGATCTCCAGCACCACCTCCGCGCGCTCGGCGTCCCAGGAGACCACCTGGGAGAGGTCGGTGGCGCGGCTCTTGACCGTCTCGCCGAACAGCGCAAAGCTGATCGCCTCGCCGATGGTGCTCTTGCCGGACTCGTTGGCGCCGACGATCGCGACGAGCCCGCGCGCGGGCAGCGGGCCCAGCTCCAGGTGCTCGTAGCGCATGAAGCCGCGCGCCACCAGGCGCCGCAGGATCACCGCCCGGCCCTCTCGATCGCGGCCAGCCCCAGCTCGAGCGCCGCCGCATACAGATCCAGGCGCGCCGCGCCGGCCATCCCGGCGAGCCCGGATCCCGCACCGGCGCCGCCCGGCTCCTCGCCGAGCCGCGCCAGCGCCTCCATGCGCGCCTGCACCAGCCGCCGGTACTCCTCGGCGGGCGAGCGGATCTCCAGGAGTTCCGCCGCGAGCGCCAGCTCCTGCGCGCGCTCCGGTCCGGACGGCGCGGGCAAGCTCGATCCTCCGCCAGCGGTGAGCACGAGCGCGCCGATGATAGCAGGGCAGGGCGAACCAGCACAACACGGCGAGCCGGCGCCCGGCCCCCGAGCCGGCACACCCTTCTGCGCGCGCGGACCGGCTCGCTCAGCGCTCGCCCGCTGCCCCGCGGCCGGCGGCCTCCAGCTCCACGGCCAGCGCGTGGAGCAGGCGCACGCACAGCGCCACGAACGCCTGCTCATCGAGCGCGCGCTGCGGATCGTTCCAGCTCGCGGCCACCGCGAAGGTGCGCCCTCCTCGGTGTTGCAACAGCAGCGCCAGGCAGAGCACACCCGGCTCGGAGCCGCCCTTGAAGCCGGCGTACCGCCAGTCGCGCTGCTCGCCGGCGGCGGGCCCCGGGTTGATGGCGAGCAGCGCCCGCCCCAGTGCCAGCTCCTGCTCGGCCGTGCGGCGCCACAGCCACGCCATGGCGGCGCACAGCTCCCGCGGGGAGGCGAACCATTCGATGGCGTCGATGTCCTGCGGCTGGACCGGTAGCGAGCCCGGATCGGGCATGCGCCCCCCGAGCGCCTGCAGCAACGCCCGCCGGCCTGCGAGATCGGCCTCGCGGTAGCGGCGCGCCAGCGCCTGGTCCCCGCGCAACAGGAACAGCTCGCGCGTCGCCAACCACGGCAGCGTGCGCGCCGGCGCGCCATGCCCCATGCGGGCGAGCTGCGCCTCCAGGCGCTCGCGCCCGAGCAACGCGAGCAGCTGGTCCGTCGCGGTGTTGTCGCTGCGCGCGATCATGAGGGCGGCGAGACTCGCGACCGTCACCGGCGTGCCGGCGGGCCAGTCCTGCAACAGCCCCGAAGGCAGGGAACGGTGCGCCTCGGACAGCTGCACCACCTCGTCCCAGCGGCGGCGTCCGGCGGCGATCTCGTCCAGCAGCGCCCCGAGGACATACAGCTTGCACGCGCTGCCCAGCGCAGCTCGCCGCTCGGCAGCGAGCGCGTGCAGCACCGCATCATCCTCCGGCCGCGCGCCGACCTCGAGCACCGCCGCCCCGGGCTGACCGGGCAGCGCCGCCAGCTCGGCGAGCACCGCCGCGACGCTGTCCGCGCGCGGCCGTGCCACCCCGAACCACAACCCCTCGATCCGGCCCGGCTCGCCCTTGAGCACGATGGTGACCGGCAGCGCCGCGCCGTCCTGCAGGTGGAACAGAAACCGCCCCTTGCCGCCCTCGCGCTCGAGCAGCTCCAGGCGCTCGACCGCACCGTGCCGCTCGTGCAGGGCCGCGGTCAGCGCCGCCAGCCGTTCCCAGGGCAGCGCCGCCAGCAGGTGTGGCCCGAAGTGGCGGGCCAGCTCGGCGCTCGGGGTGGGCGCGATCGCCGCCGCCACCGCACCCGCGGCCTCGAGCAGCGGGTCCGGCTCGGCCGGGGCCTGCTGCTGCGGCTGCGCGCGCGCCGTGCCGGCCGCCAGCACGAGCACGCAGATCGCCCCGGCCAGCCCGCGCGCCGCCCGCCTTGGGGCCCGCGCGCCGCATGCCGATCCCGAGCCGCGCATCGCCCAACCCCCCGCCGCGCGCCGCGCCACCGCCCGGGCGCCGCGGCGGCGGCTCGGGCTGCCCCGGCGCGCCCCGCGCCCGCCGCGAGCACCGCGGATCCTACTGCGCCCCCGATGCGCATCAAGGCCGGCCGCCTTGCCCCGTGGGGGCCCGGGGGTATGATTGGCCGGCCCGAGTCCGCGCTGCGCGGGCCTGCCGCCCGGAGGTCCGAGACGCGCCGATGCCGCGCCGCTACAAGCTGGTGATCAGCGACCTGCACCTGGCCAGCGGCCACCGTCCGGGCCGCGTGAATCCCCACGAGAGCTTCGAGCACGACGACAAGCTGGTCGAGTTCCTGCGCTACTATTCGACCGACTACTACGAGGACGAGGAGGTCGAGCTGATCATCGCGGGGGACTTCTACGACTTCCTGCAGGTGCCGACCAGCCGCGGTTTCACCACGCAGATCACCGAGGAGCTGGCGCTGGAGAAGCTCGCGGCCTGCGTCGCCGGCCACCCGGAGGTCCACCAGGCGCTGGCCGCCTTCCTCGCCGCCCCTGCCAAGCGCATCACCTTCCTCATGGGCAACCACGACATGGAGCTGGTGTTCCCGGGCGTGCAGGCGGCGCTGCGCCACTATCTGGCCGGCGATGCCCGCGATCCGCGGGTGCAGTTCATCTGCGACCGGCCGAGCTATGACTTCGACGGCATCCAGATCCAGCACGGCCAGCAGCTGGAGGCGGTCCACTACGTCGACTTCAAGGAGCCGCTGCTGGTGCGGCGGGGCCACCCGCCGTTGCTCAACCTGCCGTGGGGCGCGCAGTTCATCCTGCGGGTGCTGGTGCCGCTCAAGCGCGAACGGCCCTATATCGACCGCGTGCGGCCGTTCCGCGCCTACATGATCCGCGCCTTCGTCTTCGACTGGTGGTTCTTCTGGAAGGTGGTGTGGCTGGCGCTGCGCAACTTCATCGAGACGCGCTTCTCCAACTTCCGCCACCTGCGGGCGCGGCTGCGCCAGAACCTGCTCATGCTGCGCGAGGCACGGGTCTACCCGGATCTCGGGCACAAGGTGCGGCAGCTGTTCGAGCGCAATCCGGGGATCCACACCCTGATCGTGGGCCACACCCACGTGCCGGAGGTGCGGCAGTTCGAGCGGGGCCGGCTCTATGTCAACACCGGTTGCTGGACCGAGACCATCTCGTTCGATCTCGGCAGCTTCGGTCGGGCGAGCGCGCCCACCTACGCCCTGATCGAGTACGAAGACACGGAGTCCGCGCGGCCCACGGTCAAGTTGCTGGAGTGGTACGGCTACCACGACCTGTTCCGCGAGGTGCGGCGGTAGCGGCTGCCGTGCGCCACCGGTATCATCCATGGGTTGCGGCGGCGCCCAACGGCGGCGCGCCGCGCCCCGTTGAAGGGAATGGGTGGAAGGGAATGCAGGGCGGCGCCCCGGCCGCTCGCCGCGGCTCGGGGCGTGACGCCAGAGCTCGATTGCCGGGAGCAGCCATGAAGCGAGCCTACCGCGATGTCAGGCATTGGAGCGCGGCGGCGTGGGTGGCGGCGGTGCTCGTGGTGCTGGGCGCCGTGCATGCCACCGGCCAGGTCGGGGATCCCGAGGCCGCCGTCGGCGAGGCGGTCGCCGCCATGGAGAGTGCCGGCGAGGACGGGGTGTTCGCCGCCGTCGGCCGGTTGGAGCGGCTCGGCGCCACGGGGGTGGAGGCCGCGCGGCGCGCCCTGCAGCACGCCGGTCCCCGCGCGCGCGTGGGGCTGGCGGCCTATCTGCTCCAGCACGACGAAGGCGAGCGGGCATTCGCGGTGCTTCGCGAGGCCGCGACCGGTGAGGACCCGCTCGCCGCGCGACTGGCGGCCGAGCTGCTCCGGCAGCATGCAGACGGCCCGGAGGACGTGGCGGGGCTGGAGCCCGCGCTGGCGGGCGTTCGCGACCCATTCGTGAAGATCGCCCTCGCCCAGCTGCTGCGCAGCAAGGCGGGGAGTCTCGCCGCCGAGCAGCTGCTCAAGGACTACCTGGCCGCCAGCGAGCTGGATGTGCGCGCGGCCGCGGCACTGGCCCTGGCGGAGCTGGGCAACATCGAGGCGGCACGACCGGTGCTGCGCGAGCTGGCGGCGAGCCCCACCCTGCGCGGGCGCTATGCCCAGAACCTGCTCCAGCTGGACAAGCTGTACCGCTCGCTGGAGCGCACCCAGGGGCTGGAGGCGGAGCAGCAGGTCAAGCTGCTCGAGCAGAAGAACCGCGAGCTGGAGCAACGCATCCGCGAGCTGGAGCGCCGCGCCAGCGCTCCCGGCGGCAGCGAGGGGGGGGTGGATCTGTCGCTGCTGCAGGAGCTGCTGCGCCACGTGCGGCTGTATTACGTGGAGGACGGTGACAAGACCGATCCCAAGCGGCTGATCGATCACGCCGCCAAGGGGCTGGTCTCCAGCCTCGATCCCTTCTCCTCCTACATGACCGAGAAGGAGACCGAGGAGTTCGAGCGCACGATGCAGGGGCAGTACGCCGGCATCGGCGCCGTGGTCAGCATGGACCCCAAGGACAAGCTGCTCACCATCATCCGACCGATCTACAGCGGCCCGGCCTACCGCGCCGGCCTGCGCTCGCTGGACAAGATCACCGAGGTCGAGGGCGAGAGCACCTTCGGCAAGACGGTCGAGGAGCTGGTGGCCAAGCTCAAGGGCCCCGCCGGGACGCCGGTGACGATCAAGGTCTACCGCAAGAGCTGGGAGAAGGAGCGCACCTTCACCCTGATCCGCGAGGAGATCCAGCTCGACAGCGTGCACTTCGCCATGCTGCCCGGCGGGATCGGCTATCTCGCGCTCAGCCAGTTCGGCCACACCGCGGTCGACGAGGTGGAGAAGGCGCTGGTCGAGCTGGAGCACCAGGGCATGCGGGGGCTGATCCTGGATTTGCGCGCCAACCCGGGGGGGCTGTTGAGCGCGGCGGTCGACATCGCCGACAAGTTCCTCAAGGACGACAAGCTGATCGTGTACAGCGAGGGGCGCAACCCGCACATCGCGCCCCGGCGCGAGTTCCGCACGCGGCAGGCCTCCACCCACCCCGACTATCCGATCGTGGTGCTGGTCAACCGCGCCAGCGCCAGTGCGAGCGAGATCGTGGCCGGGGCGCTGCAGGACCACAAGCGGGCGCTGCTCGTCGGCTCGCGCACCTTCGGCAAGGGCTCGGTGCAGCAGCTCATCAAGGTGCGCGCCACCGGCGGCCAGTCCACGCTGCGGCTGACCATCGCCAAGTACTACCTGCCGAGCGGCCGCTCGATCCACCGCGACTCGGAGAGCGGCGAGGGCGGGGTCGTGCCCGACGTGCTCATCGAGCCCGAAGAGGAGGATCCCTGCACGGCGGCGGAGATCGAGCGGGTGCTCGGCAACCCGGCCCTCGAGCGCTACGGCGCCAAGCTGTGGGCGGAGCACGAGGAGCTGATGGCCCAGCTGGCCGAGTTCGACGGCCTCGACCCGCAGCGATATCCGGGATTCGAGGAGTTCTACGCGGCACTGCAGACGACGCTCGACCGCCAGGCGGTGCGCCGGCTGGTCCGCGGCGTCATCCGGCGCTACGCGCAGGACCGCCGCGCCAAGGAGTTCGCGCACGACTACGAGAACGACGTGCAGCTGCAGCGCGCGATCTACGAGATGGCGAAGAAGCTCGGCACCGACCTCGCCCAGTATCCCGAGTACGCCTTCTTCGCCCACAAGTTCGCCGCCAGGCCGGAGGCACCGGCAGAGCTTCGCTAGGCCGCCGCGCGGGACGCGAGCCTAGCTCCCCGGCCGCGGCCGGTCGCCGGCAGCGGCGCCGGCCGGCTGGGGGTGGCTTCAGAACAGGCGCGGCTCCGCGGCGCCGGGCGGCATGGCGGGGGGCGCGGGTACGAGTGGTCCCGGCGCGCCCTCGGCAGCCGCGGCACGGATCGCCGCCATCGCCGCGCGGAGGCGTTCGCGCACCGCCGGCAGCTCCGCGCGCGCGTGCGCGCGCTCCAGCACCGGCAGCACCGCCGGCCCCAGCTGCTCCAGCACCGCCCGTGCGTGCTCGTGCCCGCTCAGGTTGACCGGATCGGCGAGCGCACGCACCAGGGCCGGGACTGCGGGTTCGCCGATCTGCACCAGCGCCTGCGCCGCCAGCTCGCGTGCGAGCGGCTGCGTCGGATCGCCGAGCACCGCCACCAGGGGGCGCACCGCCGGCTCGCCGATGCCGACGAGCGCCCGCTGCGCGACCGCACGCGCCACCGGCCGCTCCGCCGTCCCCAGCGCACGGAGCAGGGCCGGCACCGCCGGCTCGCCGATCTCCTCGAGCACCTCCTCGATCCGCTCGCGCGCTGCCAGTGGCTCGTCCAGCTCCGCCAGCAGGGCCGGCACCGCCGCCGCCCCCAGGCGCACCAGCACCTGGGCGGCGCGCTCGCGCGCGAACACCTGCGCCGGATCCCCCAGCGCCCGCGCCAGCGCCGGCGCCGCCGGGGCGCCGATCGCCAGCAGCTCTGCCGCCGCCCGCTCGGCCGCGAGCGGGTCGCCGAGCGCGCTCAGCAGTGCGGCGATCCGGTGCTGCGCGGGCGCCGGCGCCGCCTGCTGCGCGGCTGCGGGCGCCGCCACCAGCAACGGCAGCCCGCTCGCCAGCAGCAGCAGCAGCAGCACTACCACCACCACCGCCCGCGCGGCGGCGGCAGAGCCAGCTCCCACGGCGGGCCCGCCCAGGCGGGCTGCACCGGCTGCCGGCCCTGCTCGCGAACCCATGCCGCTCATGCCGCTGCCATGGTGACCAGGCCCGGCCCCGTGGTCAACCGCCCCCCGCGCCGCCGCACCGCTCTGAACCGGCTGCGCCGCCTGGCGACCCGCCCAGCTCCCGCCGCATGAACCGGTGGGGACCGACCCCCGCGAGTTCGAACGGCTCGCCCTCCGCCACGAAGCCGTGCCGGCGGTAGAAGCCGAGCGCGCCGAGCCGGGCATGGCACCACACCCAGCTGCCGCCCTGCCGGCGGGCGTGCGCGAGGCAGCGCTGCAGCAGCCGGGAACCGATCCCCCGGCCGCGCACTTCCTCTGCCACCGCCATCCCGCGCAGCCGCCAGGCGCTCTGGTCCTGCGTCCCGGGCGGCGGCTCGCAGTAGATCGAGGCCACGCCCAGCACCGTCCCGCCGGCGGCACACGCGACCAGATGGAGCGTCGCCGGGGCATCGTCGCCCGGATAGACCAGCTCCTCCGCCCGCTGGTGCGGGCGCAGCACCCGCTGCCGCAGGGGCCGCGTCCGCGCGGCGTCGACCGGCACCAGCACCACCGCCTCGCCGTCCATGCCGGCGCCGCTCTCGCCCAGCGCCCCGCGGTCGGCCGTGGCCGCCGCCCCCGGGTAGTCTATCCGCAGGGCCCGGGGCGCGGCCACGCACCCGAGCTCGACCCACCCGGCCGCCCGGCGCCGCCCGCCCTGCACTCCCCGGCAGGCCCCTGCCGCCAGCCCGCGGCCGCGCTGGCCGGCGCCGGCGGCGCCTGGTTCCGGCCGGGCCACCCGCGCCACAGGGCGCCGTCTGGCCTTGCGAGCAGCCGCTGGCCCCGGCGCGCCCTGGAGCCACCGCCCCGGTATCGGCTACGGTGACAAGGGAGGCTGGCGGCAGCGGGGTCGAGGCCATGGCCCGGGGCAACGAGCTGATGCTGTTCGCACTCGAGGGCAGCCGCCCGCTCGGCGAGCGGGTAGCGCACGAGCTGGGCGTGCCGCTGGAGCGCCACGAGGAGCGCGAGTTCGAGGACGGCGAGCACAAGGCGCGCCCGCTGGTGAGCGTGCGCGAGCGGGATGTGTACGTGCTCCATTCCCTGTATGGCGAGCCCGGCCGCAGCGCCAGCGACAAGCTGTGCCGGTTGTTGTTCTTCATCGGAGCGCTGCGCGATGCGGGCGCGGCGCGCGTCACGGCGGTGGTGCCATATCTGTGTTACGCGCGCAAGGACCGCCGGACCAAGGCGCGCGATCCGGTGACCACTCGCTACGTCGCCGCGCTGTTCGAGGCGGTGGGCACGAGCCGCGTGGTCGTGCTCGACGTGCACAACCTCGCCGCCTACCAGAACGCCTTCCGCATCCCGGCCGAGCACCTGGAGGCCAGGCGCCTGTTCGTGCGCTACCTGGTCCCGCAGCTGGGCGAGCAGGAAGCGACGGTGGTCTCCCCGGATCCCGGCGGCGCCAAACGCGCCGAGGCGCTGCGGCAGGCGCTGGCGCGGGCGCTGCGCCGTTCGGTGGCGATCGCGTTCCTGCAGAAGGAGCGGAGCGAGGGCGTGGTACGGGGGGAGACGCTCGTCGGGCCGGTCGAGGGCCGGACCGCGGTGCTGGTCGACGATCTGATCGCTACCGGGACCACGCTGGCGCGCGCGGCGCGCGCGTGCAGGGAGCGGGGGGCGAGCCGGGTGCTCGCATGCGCGAGCCACGGGCTGTTCGTCGGTGCCGAGGCGGCGCTGGCGGAGGCGGCGCTGGAGCGGATCGCCGTGACCGACACCGTCCCGCCCTTCCGGCTCGCTGCGGGCCCGAGCCGGGACAAGCTCGAGGTGCTCCCGACCGCCCCGCTGTTCGCGGAAGCGATCCGGCGACTGCACACCGGCGGCTCGCTGGTCGACCTGCTGGAGAGCTGAGGCCCGCTGCCGCCGCGCCGGGGTTCAGCCGCTCCGGGCCAGCGCGCGCACCCCCGCGCCGAGCCGCAGGTACTGCGCCGCCTTGTCCAGCCAGTGCGCGCGGTCGCGCACCTCGGGCTCCTGCAGGTGCCACAGCGCCACCTTGGCCCGGGCGCAGGCGTGCCAGCCCCGGTAGAAGAGCAACAGCCGGTCCGGGACGCGATCGCCGCTGCCGGCCGCGTAGCCCGCCAGCAACCGCTCGCCGACCCACCGCGCGCCCAGCCGCTCGCACTCCAGCGCCAGGAACGACAGCTCCGAGACCGGGTCGAGCAACCGCAGCGGGCGGTAGAACTCCAGGCAGTCGATGATGACCGGCGGGTCCAGCAGGCAGACGTGCTCCGGGCGGAGATCGCCATGCGCCTCCACCACCCGGCCGGCTCGTACCCGCCGATCGAACAGCTGCGGCTCGCGCGCCAGCAGCTCGAGCAGCGCCTGCGGCACGGCCTCGCCGAGCTCGGGCGGCACCGCCAGCTCCGCCCGTGCGATCGCCTCGGCGCTCGCCCGCACCTCCGCCGCCAGCGCCTCGCGGTACGCCGCCGCCGTCATCTCGACCGCCGGCGCCTGCTGGTAGAAGCGCACCAGAACCTCGATCAGTGGGTCGAGCTCGGCGGGCTGCAGCTCCTGCCGCACGATCCGCCGGTCGAGCATCTGCGCCGCCGGCAGCCGCCGCATCTTGACCAGCCACTCCACGACCTCCCCGCCGCCGTCGAGCCCCAGCTCGCCCGCCGGCCCCCGCGCAAGCGCCACCAGCCCCAGGTAGACCCCAGGCGCCAGCCTCCGGTTGAGCCGCAGCTCTTCCTCGCAGACGCGTCGGCGTGCCTCCAGCGTGCGGAAATCCAGGTAGGGTCCCTGCACCGGCTTCTTCAACTTGTAGGCGTGCCGCCGGGTGAAGAACACCCACGCCAGGTGGGTCTCGACCGTCTCGACGCGCGCGGGCCGGTCCGCAGGCGGATAGGCCTCCGGCCGCTGCAGGAAGGCGACCTTCGCCGCCAGCGTGGGCCCCTGCTGCGGCCGCACTGCTTCGCTCCCGACCATGCCGCTACCGCCCCACCTGCTGGACCGCCGTGCCTGCATGCCCGGCGGCGCTGCGCCAGCCCGGTCCTGCCGCCGCCGAGCCGCTGCGGCTGCCCGCGCGCGCCGCCCTTGCGCTCCGAGCCGCCTGCCGGCGCTGGTCGCGCACCGCCCCCCCCGGCGCATGGGCGCCGCCGGCCTCACCCGCCCTGGCTGGCGCCGCCCAGGTGTCGCGCAAACCAGGCCGCGGCCAGCTGCGCCACCTGCTCGAGCGCGCCCGGCTCCTCGAACAGGTGCCCCGCGCCGGGCACGATGGAGAGCTGGTGCTCGCAGCGCATCTGCTCGCTCGCCTGCCGGTTGAGCGCGATCACCGGCCGATCCTCGCCACCGACGATCAACAGCGTCGGTGCCTGCACCCGCCCCAGCGCCGCCGCTGCCAGATCCGGCCGGCCGCCGCGCGAGACCACCGCCCGCACCAGCGCGGGCCGCTCCGCCGCGGCGATCAGCGCGGCGGCCGCCCCGGTGCTCGCCCCGAAGAGCCCGAGCGCGAGCCCGCGCGTGGACTGCTCGTGGCTTGCCCAGTCGATCGCCCCCACCAGCCGCCGCGCGAGCAGCTCGATATCGAACCGCAGCTCGCGCGTCAGCTCATCGCGCCGGCCCTCCGCGGGCGTCAGCAGATCGAACAAGAGCGTGCCCAGTCCGGCCCGGTTCAGCGCCTGGGCGACGAAGCGGTTGCGCGGGCTGTGGCGGCTGCTGCCGCTGCCGTGCGCGAACAGCACCAGCCCCTGGCAGCCAGCCGGCAGCGCGAGCGAGCCGGCGAGCGCCACCTCCCCGCTCGCCACCGCAACTTCGCGCTCGATCCCCGGTGGCGTCGCTGCCATGGTGCCGCTCCCGCCCGGATCGCGTGCCGGCCGCTCCGTTCAGTCGCTCCCGCTCCGCGCGCGCGCGAGCAGCTCCCGCACCTCCGCGTCGGTGGTCTGGGAGAAGTCCTCGTACCACTGGCCGATCCCGAAGAACGGCTCCGGGGTCGCGGGGCAGACCACGGCGTCCGCTTCGGTGGCGAGCAGCGCCACCGTGTCCGGCGGCGCCACGGGCACCGCGACCACCACCTCCGCCGGCGCGCGCTGGCGCACCGCCTGGACCGCGGCGCGCATGGTGGCGCCGGTCGCCAGTCCGTCGTCGACCAGCACCAGCGACCTGCCCGCGAGCTCGGGCGGGGGCCGGTCGCCCCGGTAGGCGAGCTCGCGGCGGCGCAGCTCCTGCGCCTCCCGCTCGATGACCGCCTCGATCTCAGAAGGCGGCACCCAGGCGGCGACCTGGGGATTCATGACCCGGATGCCGCCGCTGGCGATCGCTCCCATCGCCAGCTCCTCCTGGCCGGGCCGCCCCAGCTTGCGCACGATCAGCACGTCGAGCGGCGCGCCCAGCGCGCGCGCCACCTCGTAGGCGACCACCACCCCGCCGCGCGGCAGTCCGAGCACGAGCAGGTCCGGGCGGCCGGCGTAGGACGCCATCGCCTCCGCCAGCACCCGGCCCGCCTCCGTCCGGTCGCGGAACGGAAGCCGTACCATCCCCCTTCTCCGTTCCCTGCCGCCCGCAGCCGACGGCTGCACCTGGGGCGCGCCGCGGGCACGAGCCGGACCGTCCGGCCGCTGCCTGGAGTCTGACAGGATCGAGGTGCGGCTTCAACCCGTGCCGCGCGCGCCTGACGTCAGCGGAAGCGGCGCCGCGGGGCCCTTGGCCGGCCGCGGCAACCCGGGCGCCGGCCGGCGGCGGGCGAGCCCGCGGCCCGCCGGGTTCAGCCCTGGATGGGGATCCGGAGCCAGTCCTGGATGAGCCACTGCACGCGGCCCACCAGCAGGGCCATGCGGCCCATGACGGTGTAGCCGAAGCTGGCGCCGAACGAGATCATGAGGAACCAGATGCCGATCTTGGAGACGAGCCCGACGGCGCCGCGGTGTTCGATGCTGAAGTAGAAGTAGATCAGCACCGAGATCACCCCCACCAGCAGCACCAGCGTGTTGAGGGCCACGAGCAGCGCATCGAAGCGGACGGCGGCGATGGTCTGCTCGACCTGGCGCAGTACCTGTGCATCGATGAACAGCGGGATCGACATGCCCGCTCCCAGCCCGATGATGAAGGCGAACGCCCAGCGCGACATCCATTCCAGGCGGCGGACGAAGCGCGCCAGCAGGAACAGGCCCAGGATCATGGGCACGATCAGCTTCCAGTCCGGCCGCCCGGGGACCTGCTCGCCGAGCCAGCTCTCGCGCACCCAGTACTTGACCAGCGGCACGTACAGCTCCGCCTTGATGTACTGGAACCAAGCCAGCACCAGCGAGTAGCCGAGCCCGACCCCGACGTACAGGTGCTCGGCCGCCTTGAAGAAGGCGTTGTCCGCATAGAGGAAGCTGTACAGCGCGAGGGTGAGCCCGGCGGCGACGACGATGCCGATCCCCTCCCAGGTCACCGTGGCGCCGAGCGGCTTCCAGACCAGCTCCCCGCCGGCACGCAGGCTGTGCCCGCCCTCCTTCTGGAAGATCAGGACGTTCACCGCGGCGAAGGTGCCGAGCAGCACCGCCACCGCCGCGAGCCGCAGCGCCCGCTGCCGGCCGGTCTCGCCCTGGCCCGTGCCCGCTGCTGCGTTGTCCGCGTCCGCCATCGCCCGTCCTTCGTGCCTTGCGCCTCGCCCGCGCCGCCGATAGCGGCTACCGCGCCCCACCCCGCCGGCGCGACAGGAAATAGCCGAGATTGCAGATCGCGATCAGCGCGATCACCACCATGTGGGCCACCGTCTGCGCCGGCACCATCTCGGTCGCCTGCGCCGGGATGCCGATCAGGTGCTCGTACTCCCAGGCGCCCTTGACGCCGCCGACGATCCCGGTGATCTGGCCCGCCTGCCAGTACGGATACAGATCGGGCGCGATGACCGCCGTGCAGCCGATGCCCATCGGGAACTTGTAGCGCTCCGCGCCGTAGGCCACCCAGGCCTCGCCCGAGTTGCCCGCCGCCAGACAGATCAGATAGTCCACATCCCCCAGGGTCTCCACCCCGCGGAAGACCGGCATCTCGCGGGTGGGCCGGCCGGCGGCGTCCGCCGGGAACGCGGCATGCATCGACTGGCCCATGCTGACGATCAGGATTCCGAGGCCGGCCCGCTGGCCGAGGAAGACGTAGTCCTCCCCGTAGCGCAGGCTCGGGGTGCGCTCGCGCACCGCGAGCAGGTACCAGCCGCGCTCCGGATCCTCGACCAGCGCGCTGCTGCCCGGCTCGGCCTGCCCCAGCGCCTGCAGCAGCGCAGGCGACCAGGCCGGCGGCTCGGCGCCGGAGCGGGAACGCACGCTGCCGGCACCGGCGCGGATCACCGCCGTCCCCGCTGCGCCGACCGCCGCCGGCCCCCCGAGCGCCTCGGCGAGCGGCTGGCCGGCGAGCGCCGCCCGCCGCTGCTCCGCCTGCTGCCTGCTCGCGAACCGCTCGAAGGCGACCGTGATCTCGTCGAACTCCCGCACCGTCTGCTCGACGATCTGGTTGGCGAGCCCCACCCCCTGCGGCCAGTGCGTCATGGCGATCACGCGCAGCCGCTTGCGGAAGGCGTGCCGCAACACCGCCCGGCTCATCGGCTCCAGCTCCGGAGCCGAGGCAGGATCGAAATCGAGCGAGGCGAGCAGCACCTGGCCAGGCTCGAGCGCCTCGATCGCGGAGTGCACCCCTTCCACCGGCGGACTCGGCGCGATGGGCAGCCGGAAGCGCCACAGGGTCGGCAGCCCGATCGCGATCGCGACCAGCGCGTAGATCAGGCGGCGGTCGATCCGCAGCAGCCAGTGCACGGCTAGTCACCCCCCAGATAGGCGCGCTCGATCCCGAAGATGATCCGCAGCGAGGTTGCCACCATGCCGAGGGTGACCCCGATGAGGATCGCCCGTTTGACCGCCATGTTGGGGTACGCCATGATCCAGTCGGCGAACTGCGGGATCGCCTGATCGATCGCCGCCGAGAGCGGAACCCGCCCGAACATGACGATCGCCGCCGCCACCAGCAGCAGCGCCGCCTCCAGCGTCCGCGCGCGGAAGGTACGGTAAGCCGCCGAGGCGATGAAGAACGCCAGGATGGAGAACATGGTCGCCGAGGCCGGATAGAGCACGTAGGTGTAGATCCAGTCCACGCCCGAGGTCCAGTTCGGCCCGCCGTAGGTCTGGAAGTCGGCGAAGCTGGCGCTGCCGCCCGCCAGCAGGTTCCAGGCCTTCTCGACCTCGCCCACCATGCCGAGGGCGACCGTCACCCCGAGCCCCAGGTAGACCAGCAGGGAATAGCCATAGCCGGGCTGGCGGCGCCGGATGCGGAGCCAGTGCACGTGCACCAGCGAATACAACCCCAGGATGTAGGCGAAGCCGAGCAGGATCTTCGCCCAGTTCGTCGCGTCGGTCAGCGACTGCTGCGACCAGCCCGCCGGCACGAAATACTGGATGACGAACCACAGGCCGACGACGAAGGCGATCGCAACCGGTACCGTCCGTTTCAGCATGGATCTCTCAGTAGACCTTGATCAACGGCTCGATCAGCCAGGTGGCATCGAGGGCGGCCAGCGCCGCGCCGGCGACGAGCAGCACGATCAGGATCGCCTTGCCCCAGTCCTGGCCCTTGATGCTGCCGAGCAGCAGCGGGTCGCGCGACAGGTACGCCGAGGCCGCGTACAGCTCCTCGCCCATGAGCGTGTAATCGCAGGTGGTCACGAAGAACGGCAGCTGCGTGAAGCTGTCGGTGGCCGCGATCTGGATGGCGCCGGTGGTGGCGCCGGTCTCGGCGAGCAACAGCGACTCCGCATAGAAATAGCCGACGTACAGGTTCGCCGCCGGGCGCTGCCGGACCATGATCCCGTCCACCGCCGCCACGTAGGCAAACTGCTCCGAGGCGGCGAGGAAGACGTCATCGTCGGAGTAGGCGTCCGGCCGCCCGGCGTGGGTGAAGCCCTCGCGCACCGTCTCCTGCGAGACCGCGAGCACGATCGGATCGTAGTTGGTGACGAGCAACCGGGAGTCGAACTGCGCCACCCGCTTGGCGATCTCGCCCAGGATGTTGACCGCGGCGATGGTGGAGACCGAGTCCATCGGGTTGAGGCCGTGCACGAACAGCACCGGCTTTCCCATCTCGGTGGCGCGGCCCACCGCCTCGTCCACCGCATCGAGGCCCGCCAGCCGGCGCAGGTACAGATCCGGGTCGCGGCGCGCCCGCCGGATCAACAGCAGCACCAGCGCCGAGAACACCAGGGCGAAGGCGAGGTTGTTGACCTTGCGCCGGTCGAACAGGTTCTCCGCCGGCTGGAGCGGGGCCTCGGCGGCCACGGTGCCGAGCGTGCCGCCGTCGCGGCTCGCCACCAGCCGCGCGTACCAGGGCCGCCCGAGCACGAGCCGCTCGACGGCGCGCATGACCTTGGCCTCGACGTGGCCGGCCAGATCGTCCGGCTCGCCCACCTCCCAGTCGCGCAGCACCTGGCGGATGGCCGCGAGGGTCTGCTTGCCGAGCAGCTGCTCCAGTTCCGCGAGCGCCTCGGGCCGGGGCGCCGGCTCCAGCATCAGGCGCACCAGCCGCGCGGGCGCAAACGGCGCGACCTCGAGCGGCTTGAGCACGACCCCGTGCCCGCCGTCGTCGCCGAGCCGGATGAAGATGCCGTAGACGGGCTCCAGGTCGCGGTACCAGGCACCGCGCGCCGGCGCCGGGCTGCCGGCGTCGAACCACGGCCCGTCGGGCCCGGTGGCGAGCTGGGGCTGGAGCAGCACGCCCTCGGCGGCCGCGCCGTCGCCGCCGCGCCAGCGCAGCGTCAGCTGCCGGCCGTCGTCGTTGGGAGTGTCCTCGAGCCAGACCCTATCCGGCAGTGGCACCGGGGCGGCGCCGCCGGCGGGCTCGGCTGGCGGTGGCTGTTCTGCCGCGGCCGCCAGGGCGGCGAGCACCAGCACGAGCACGAGCGCCGCCGCCGCGCCGCCCCTCGACCTCCCGCAGCTGCCCTTCCGCATGCCTCCGTCCCCTGGCGCGGCAGGCCGGGCGCGGGCTCCGGCCCGGCCGGCGCCCTGCGTTCAGCCCAGCTCGATCCGCTCGACGTTGGCGCGGGGCACGATCGCGCTCTCGCCGTCGAACTCCACCTCGACCACCCGCACCCGCGTCTCGCTCTCCACCTGCACCAGCTCCACCGGCAGGCTCTTGACCCGGCCGATCCGCCCGAAGTACGGCCGGCGGATGCAGCGCACCGGATCGCCGATGCCCATCTCGCCGAGCACCGCTTCCTCCTCGGGTTCGGCGGCGGGATCGCCCCCGGCATACGGCAGGATGATCTCGGGCCGGATCACCCCGGCCCGGATCTGGGTGGCACCCGAGAGCGAGCCCTGCGCGCCCTGCCGCTCCTGGAGCAGCCGGAAGGTCCGCTCCGCCATCGCGATCTCGCCGAAGCCCTCGGTGACCACGACCGTGATGCCGATCTCCTCCTCGCCCGTGATCGCCACCCCGAGGTCGTAGCCGAGCAGCCGCCGCAGATCCTCGTCGTGGATCCCGCCGGCGATCACCCCCGCGGCGCCCACCTCGCGCGCCCGCGCGATCGCCTCGTAGGACGCGAGCGAGCCGCCCACCACGAGCGCCCCCCGGTGCTCGGGCCGGATCGCCCCCGGCTCCAGCGGCGCCTCCGGCCCCGGGGCCAGCACCGCCAGCCGCCCCCAGCACTCGCGCCCCACCCCGAAGATGCCCTGGATGAAGGTGGCGACGGTCTCCACGACCACGCCCTCGCCCGGCTCGACCTCGAGCACCGTGCCGTCGATGAAGGCGCGGACCTGCACCGGCTTGGGCGGGGTGCGCAGCAGCACCTGACCGGTCACCGTGCTGATCGTCTCCACGCTGCCGTCGATCGGGGAGGGGACCTCGGTCTTGAGCAGGCCGAAGAACGCCTTGGCGCGCGCGATGGGCTCGCCCTTGCGGACCGGATCGCCCTCCTGCTTGAGCATGTACTCCCGGATCTCGGACGGCGTGATGCCGAGCCGGTTGACGACGTTGACGCTGTGCACGTCGCCGGGCAGGTGGGTCTCGGCGACCACCTGGTCCGCGCGCACGCGCTCGCCCACCTCCACCCGGACCGTGCCCGGCAGCGGCAGCGTGCGCCGCTTGCGCACCCGGGTGCGCCGCGCCACCCGCAACCCCGGCGTGTATGCGTGGCCCATGCTCAGCGCTCCGCCATGGCCGACACCTCGATCGGCTTCGGCGCCGGATAGAGCTCCATCGCCTCGTACCAGCGGCGCAGCTGGGCGAACCGCCGCTGCCGGTCCTCGTGCATGAAGAGCGGCCGGCCGCGCGTGTCGATCACGAGCCCCACCTCGCCCCCGCTCACCGTCGCCCGCAGTGTCTTGCCGGGCCCAGCCCCGACGTCGAAGCCGCGCGCAGGCTCCAGCTCCACCGTCGCCTGCTCGTCGCGCCCGAGCGGCAGCCGGCGCAGCTCGCCGAAGGGCTGCTCGCCCTGCTCCACGCGCCCGCCCGGCAGCTCGATCCGGTAGCCGAGGCAGCGCACCCCCTCCTTGCGGGCGGTGCCGCGGGGTGCGATGGCCGTGCCCAGCGGGATCATGCAGTCGCGCTCGAAGACCTCCGCGCTCGCGCGCGGGTGGATCGTGGCCAGCACCCCCAGGTGCGGCATCATGAAGATCGAGTCGACCGCGAGCCGGGTGATCCCCTCGGGCTCGAAGGCATCGAGCATCATGAGGAAGGCCTGCACGCGCCGCGGGGCGTGCGAGAGCACCCCGCCGGAGCCCACGATCAGCTCCAGCCGCATCATGTCGACCAGGCTCGCGCCGCTCGCCTCCTGGCTCAGCGCATCCGAGATGGTGCGTTCGGTCTGCACCCCCTTGAGTCCCACCGCCAGGCTGCGGTGCTCCTCCAGCGAGCCGCGCAGCGCCTCGCGCGCCAGCGCCTGCTCGATCTGCAGATCCTCCAGCTGCTGGGGGATCGTGGTCGGGCGGATCATCTTGTTCTTGATCGCGTCCCGCAGCTCGGCCTCATCGGTCGCGAACGGCACCCAGCGCAGCACCCGATCGATGCCGGCGCGCGCCATGACGTTGCTGATCGAGTAGCTCATGCCGAGGTTGGCGCTGACGGTGCGGTTGAACACCGGCTCGGGCGCGCCCTCGACCCGGAAGCTGGAGAAGACATCCGTGGTCGCCCCGCCGATGTCGACGCCGAGCACGTTCAGCCCGAGCTGCGCCGCGATGGTGCGGATCATCTCGCCCATCGCCGCCGGAGTCGGCATGATGGGCGCGCCCGTCATCGCCATGAGCTTCTTGTAGCCGGGCGCCTGTGCCATCACGTGTTCGAGGAACAGTTCCTGGATCTTCTGGCGCGAGGGCCAGAGATTCTCCCGCTCCAGCGTCGGCCGGAGGTTGTCGACGATGCACAGCGCCATCCGCTCCCCGAGCAGCTGCCGGATCTGCTCGCGGGCGTCCTTGTTGCCCGCGTAGATGACCGGCAGGCGATAGCCGCCCCCCAGCCGCGGCCGCGGGTTCGCGGCGGCGATGTACTCCGCCAGCTCGACCACGTGGCTGACCGTGCCACCGTCGGTCCCGCCCGAGAGCAGGATCATGTCCGGCCGCAGGTTGCGGATGCGTTCGATCTTCTCGTGCGGCAGCCGCCCGTCGTTGGCGGCGAGCACATCCATGACGATCGCCCCCGCCCCCAGCGCCGCGCGCTGCGCGCTCTCGGCGGTCATGGTCTTGACGGCGCCGGCGACCAGCATCTGCAGGCCGCCGCCCGCCGAGCTGGTCGAGATGTAGATGTCGACGCCGCGCTCGCCCCGCGCCGGCGTGATGATCCGCTCGCCGTCGAGGATCTGCCGGCCCGACAGCTCCTCGATCTCCGCGATCGCGTTGAGCACGCCGCGGGTGACGTCCTCGAACGGCGCCTCGACCGTGGTCGGCGCCTCGCCGCGCCAGGTCTGGCGGTAGCCCTCCTCGGTCCGCTCGATGAGGATGGCCTTGGTCGTCGTCGACCCGCAGTCGGTCGCGACGATCACGCGCAGCTCGTCGGGATTGGGAACGCCGCTCACGGCTCGACCTCGCCCTCGGCTGAACCCTCGTCCCGCCCCTCGTCCGCGTCCCCGGCCTCGATCCGCTCCAGCAGCGCCTCGATCCCGTCGCGCCGCTCCAACAGGCGGGCGAACCGGTCGTAGTCCGCCGGCCGGCGCAGCACCGCGGTGGCGAACGGGCGCAGAAACCACATCGCCTGCGAGCCGACGAACCCGAGCGGCTTGACCGACTCCAAAAACAGCACCGCGGGCGCCTGCATGCGCCGCCGCCGCACCGCCCGGGCCACGCGCTCGAGCAGCTCGCGGTCCTGCTGTTCGAGCGGGCCCGGGGGCTGGACGGCGAACGCCCGCGCCAGTTCGGCCCGCGCCGCCTGCAGCAGGCGAGGTATGAACCCGCCGCGCCCGGGGCTGCCCGACCCCGCGCCGCTCCGCTCCGCCGTCACCGTCACCACCACCCGCGCACACCTCGAAGCCGCGCCATTATACGGGGGTCGACCGGCCGTGCAACGGCGATCCCCTTGCCCGGAGCGCCCCCCTGCTCCCGGCAGGCGTTCATGCCCCGCCACCGGCGCCAGCTGCCCCCGAACAGGCCCCAGCCGGCGGCGCGCCAGCACCGCCCGGTGCGGCACCGCTCGCGCCTCCTCTCCGCACCCCCACCGCCTCGAGAAAGCGCTCGACCGCAGCACGGTCGGCCGGGCTCCGGTAGCGCAGGTACAGCCCCCGGAACGGATCGAGCGGCGAGGGGCGCGCGAACGGCGAGAGGAAGACGCCGTCGTGGTGGGGGTAGTAGGCCCGGATCTCGCTCCAGCGCCGGTGTCGCTTCTGGCCGAGGGTGCGCACGGTGAGGCCCTGCGCATCGAGCCGGTAGGTCGCGGGCACGAAGTAGCGCCCCAGCGCTCCGAGCAGCACCAGCGCGGCGAACGCTCCCCAGCCCGCGCTGGCGAAGCTCCAGCCCACCGCCACCGCCAGCCCCAGCACGATCGCCACCAGCACCAGCGAGCGCGGCCAGTCATCGCGCACCGGCCAGCTGGTCCACGCGAGCGCGGGCGGGGACGGCTCGCGGTGCGGTGGCGGCTGCGGGCGAAGCTGCGGCGGCGCCGTCATGGGGCCTGGCCCTGGCGCGACCGCCCCTGGCAGCGCTGCATGGCGATCTGCCGCTCCACCCCTCGCCCCTCCGCGCGAGCCCGCCGCCGCCTCGCCTCGGTTCCGCTCCCCGCTCCCCGCGCGCGCGCCCGTCCCCTCTGCCCCGGTCGCGCTCCCCCTCCCCTCTCCCCCGCTTGCGGAGGAGAGGGTCAGGGTGAGGGGGCCTCGAACAGCAGCTGCAACTCGCACCGCCCCCTCACCCCGGCCCTCTCCCCGGTGGGGAGAGCGAGAACAGGGGCACCGCCGCTCAGCGGCCGGCCGGAATCACTGGCTCCAGGCCCGGGAGCGCTGGCGCCGGCGGTGGCGCCGGCTCCGAGGGCGGCTCGAAGAGCATCGGCTCCACCGGCAGCACCACCACCTCGGGCGCACGCGGCACCAGAAGCAGGTGCGCCAGCAGCGCGAGCGCGAAGAGTACGGCCCCGAGCGTCAGCACCCCGCGGGCGCGCACCTCCGCCCGCCACTGCTGCCGCTGCTCCTCCTCCACCAGCACCGCGCCGCTCAGCTCCTCGAAGGTGACATCGAGCGAGCCGCCGCAGCGCACGCACCGCGGCGCACTGGCCGGAGTGTCGGCCTCGCAGTGCGGGCAGATCACCGCGCTCCCCCTCCGCTCCAGCTCCGCGATCCGCTCCCGCATCGGCCCCACCAGCGGGTGCTCGGGCTCCGCCTCGATCGCGCGCTCGTAGGCGGCGATGCGCTCGCGCGGGGCCGCGCGCCCCAGCCCGTCCAGCGCCGCGGCGCGCACGCGCGCCGCGCGCGCGCTCGCCCCCGCGGGCAGGCCCGCGCGCTCGGCCTGCTCGAGCGCGCGCAGCGCCTCCGGCATGAAGCCGGACCACTGAAAGAGCACCGCTGCCTCGAGCAGCAGCGCCGCCGCCTCGGCGCGCTCCGGCGAGCCCGCGGCCCGCGCCGCCGCCGGTCCGGCCGCCGCCGGCTCGCCGGCCTCGGCGCGCGCCCGCAGCCGCATCCCGGTCTCGGCGAGCTTGCGGGCGCCGATCGCGGCGAGCCGCCGCCGCTCGCGCTCCTCGCCCGCGTCCGCAGCCGCCGCCGCCCAGCGCGCGTACGCGATACCGATCGCCCGCGCGAGCGCGAGCACCTGGAGGTCGTCTTCCGGGGCGCGGCCGGCCAGCCGCGCCGCCGCCTCGGCATGCCCGAGCGCGCTCTGCAGCTGGCGCACCGCCGCCTCCAGCTCGCCCGCCTGGAGCCGCACCAGCCCCAGCGCCTCCTCCACCAGCGCCCGCTCCGCCGGTCGCCGCAGGTAGATCGGCACCAGCTCGCCCCGGCGCATGAGCGGGTAGACCGGCTGGAGCAGCGCCTGCACCGGCGCGAGCGCACGCGCGTGCGCCTCCGGATCCGGCGCGGGCCCGCCGCCGGTGGCTGCCCGCGCCAGCCCGGACGCCACCAGCCGCGCGTGCCGCTCGCCCAGCTCGGCCCGCCCGGGTGCGAGCAGCAGCGCCGGGCGGAGGGCAGCGGCCGCCCCCGCCGGATCGCCGGCGGCCGCGAGCGCCGCCGCCCGCGCGCTGTACCAGCCGAGCAGCGCTCCCAGGGGCGGCGCCCCCTCGGCCGTGCCGTTGCCAGCCGCCGCCAGCGGCCGTTCGCCGAGGATGGCGAGCGCCTGCTGCACCTCGCCACGCGCCAGCGCCAGCGCCCCCTGCACCGCGCGCACCGCGGTCGGCGCCGCGCCGGCGGCCGTGCCGGCCGCCGCCAGCGCTCGCTCCGCGCGTTCGAGCGCGCGGCTCCGTTCCGCCTCGTCGGTACTCTCCCGCGCCGCGGCCAGCGCGAGCGCCGCCCGCGCCGCCGCCGCCAACGCGCGCGCCTGCGGTGCGCCCGTGGCCTCGAGTAGCTGCCCGTAGGCCGCCTCCGCGCGCTCGCGGTCGGCCGCCCGGCGCGCCAGCGCCGCTGCCCGCACCGCCAGCAGCACCGGGTCATCGGGGAACGAGGCGAGACCGCGCGCGGCGGCAGCCGCTGCCGCGTCAGCAGGCGCGGCCGGGGAATGGTAGGCCGCGAGCGCCCGTTCGCGCGCGGCCGCGCGCCGCCAGCTGGCCGCTCCGTGCCAGAGCACCCCGCCCGCGGCGAGCAGCAACAGCAGGCCGGCGGTCAGCTCGAGGCGATGGTCCACGTCCCGCGGCCTCTCGCGATCCCTCGCCCGGCGCGGGCGGCCGCCGCGTGTGGCGGCCGCCCGGCCCGCGCCGCGCTCACGGCTCGGCGCCGAACCATCCGCGCACGTGGGCAGCAGCGAGCGGACCGAGCCCCCGGCTGTCCACCTCGAAGCTGCCGCGCGCGCCGCGCCGGTCGTTCAGCACGTACACGTGCCAGGCCGGCACCACGATCTCGGCCAGCTCCTCTGCCGGCAACAGCTCCTGCGCGTAGGGTTCCGCGACCGGCTCGCCGTTGCGGATCAGCCGACCGCCCTCGACCGCGATCCGGTCGCCGGGCACGCCCACCACCCGCGCCAGCAGCGCACGCCCGCCACCCCGCGGGTCGTCGAGCCACACCACCGCGCCCCGCGGCGGAAGCTGCCCCGGCCCGCCGGCGAGCAGCCGCAGGCTCGGCGGCTCGACCGCCGGGCTCATGAACGCAGCCTCCTCGCCGATGGTGTGCACCGCGTAGTGCCGCGCGCACCACACAGCCGCCAGCACCAGGGTACCGACGAGCAGCGTCTTGATCGCCACCCTGCGCGTCATGGCGGGCGCATGCTACCGGAGCCGGCGGGCCGCGGTCAACGGAGCACGGAGCGGCCGGGGCCCCCCGCGGACCTGCCGGCAACGCCGCTCGCGCAGGCGGTGCGCGGTGCGGCCGAACGGGCGCTCCTCGCCGCTTGCGCTCGCCCCGAGGCTGGCCTATAAGACGGGGCATGCGAGGCCCTCGTCTCCCCCGCCGTGAAGCTGTTGTCGTGCTGGCCGGCCTGCTGCTGGCCATCGCCGGCTGTACGAGCGCGCGCGCGCAGCCGCGCCCGGACGGCTCGGGGCCGGCGCGGCCATCCGCCGGCGAGCGCGACGACGAGGAGGCGCCCGCGCACGAGGGAACTCGTGCTGCCGGCCGCACCGACGCGCGGCTGGACAAGCTGGTGGCGGACCTGCAGGCGTCCGACCAGTTGGTGGTCTACTACGCCGCCGTGGAGCTGTTGCGCGCGCGCGCCACCGGCAGCGCGCCGCCGGCGGTGCTGGCCCAGCTCAAGCTGCGCCTGGACGGCGGCAGCCCGGAGCAGCGGCGCACGATCATCAACGCCATCGGCCGATTCGTCGAGGTGCCCGACACCCCGGTCAGCCCGCAGCTGGTCGCGGAGCTGTTGCCGCTGTTGCGCCCGTTCCTCGGCCATCCCGAGGCGGAGGTGCGGCGCGAGGCGGTGCAGGCGGTGGCGGCGCTCGACCGGGCGGTCCCCGAGGGCAGCGGCCTGGACGTGGTGGGCGAGCTGCTGGAGCAGCTGCTGGGGCGCAGCGCGCAGCTAGCGGAGGTGTTGAGCGCGGTGCGGATCATCGGGCGCAAGCCGCCCAAGCAGGCGGTGCCGCGGCTGCTCGACGTGCTCGACCGCTACAGCGATCGGCGCCACGCCGAGGTGCAGGCCGCGGTCTACGAGGAGCTCTACCAGGCGACCGGCCACCGCTTCCGCAACCGGCGCGACTGGCGGCGCTGGTGGGAGGAGAACAAGCAGCGGCGGCCGGAGGACTGGTACCGCGAGCGGCTGCTCAAGGCCGAGCAGGAGGCTGCGCGGGCGCGCGGCGCCGCGCTCAAGTGGTGGCAGCAGTTCCTCGAGACGGTCACCGATCGCGACCGGCAGCTGGCGGTGCTGGGCGAGTCGCTCGGCGAGGACATCCCCGAGATCCGCGCCGAGGCGGCCCGCCGCCTGGTGCGCCTGAACCGCCCCGAGGGCTACGAGCGGTTGTTCGTGCGCCTGGAGGAGACGGCCAAGGCGCTCGAGCAGGCTCGGGAGCGGCCGGTCGCACCCGAGGCCCCCGAGGTCCTGCAGGCGATGCTGGAAGCGCTGGCCGGTCAGCCGCCGGAGGGCGAGGAGCTGCGGCTCAGGGGGGCGACCCTGGCGCGCAAGCTCCTGGCCCTGCACCCGGACAAGGAGGTACGGCTGCGGGCGGTGCGGCTGCTCGGCGCCTTGCAGGTGAGCAGCAGCGTCGGCTCGCTGCTCGAGCTGTTGCGGGCGCAGCCGCTGGATGTCGACATGGCGGAGGCAGCGCTGGATGCGCTCGCGCGCGTGGGCGGCGACGGTTCGCCGAGCGCGGCGGAGGCGGTGCTGGCGCTGCTGGAGGCGGAACGGGCCCGTCCGGCCGAGGAGCGGCAGCCGCGGCTGGTCGAGGCGGCGCTCAAGACGCTGGCGGCGCTGGCGCGCCGCGGCCAGCTTCCGGCGGAAACGCCCGTAGCCGCGAGCGCGGTCAGCCTCACCGCGCGGCTGCTCGCCTCCGACAACGGGCAGGGCGGCGCCGGCCCGAAGGTGCGCCAGCTGGCAGCAGCGGCGCTGCGCGAGCTCAAGGACCCGACCGCGCTGCCGGCGCTGGTCCGCGCACTGGCCGATCCGGACGACGACGTGGTCCGCTTCATCGTCGATGCAGTGAGCGCCATCGCCGCCGCGCCGCGGACTTCCGCCGAGCGGCGCCAGGAGGCGCTGCAGGCGCTGTTGCAGGCATACGAGGGAGGCCGGCCGGTGCTGCGCGACAGCGTCGTCGACGCGGTCCGTGCAGTGACCGCGGCGGTGCCGCAGGCGATGGAGTCCATGGCGGTGCTGGCGGCGCGCATGCGCGAGCAGGCCGCCGAGCCCGCGGACTGGGCGCGGCTGGTGCGGCTGTTGCGCGATCTGCCCGAGGCGCCGCCGGCCGGCGCGCCGGAGGCGGTCTGGGCGCGGCTGCGCGCGTTGCTCGCAGAGGCGCACCTGCGCGCGCGACCGCCCGATGGCCGCGCCGCGATCAAGATCCTGGAGGCGCTCGCCGCGCGCGGGCCAGCCTTCCGCGAGCGGCTGGCGGAGGCGCTGCTGGAGGCGGGGACCGCAGACGAGCTGGTGCGCGCCGACCGGCTGTTCGCGGAGCTGATCGCCGAGGGCGGTGATCCCGCGGTGCTGTGGCCGAAGCGGCTGCGGGTGAGCCGGCGGCTGCTGGATTTGGGGGCGAGCGAGCCGGCGCGCAAGCTGATCGACGCGCAGCTCAAGGCCTCGCCACCCGACAGCGTGCGCGAGGAACTGCTGCGGCTGGCCCAGGCAGCCGCCGTTGCGCCCGCGCCGGCCTCCGGTGCCGGCCCCTCGGGCGGCGAGGCGAGCGGCGGGGGCAGGTCCGCCGGCGAGGGCGAGCGCGCTGGCGGGGCGCGGAGCGCGGGCGCGCAGCCAGGCGGCCCGCCGGCGGCTCCCGCCGCGCCAGCACGGACCGAGGCCGGAGGCGAACCGCGATCGCCATGAGGCTCTGGCGCTACCGGCTGTCGACCAACTTCTGGGATCTGATCGCGGTCTTCTTCGCCGCGATGGACAAGTTCCGCGAGATCCACGACGCCTACGAGGCGAAGGTGCTGTACTACGCCGACCAGCACGGAGTGGATCGGCGACTGCTCCGGCTTTCGGCCGAGGAGGTGGCGGGACTGCTCGACTTCCGCAAGCTGGAACAGCTGCGGGACGAGCACCTGAGCGCACTCAAGATGGTCTCTCATAACATATTCCGCAGCCAGGACACCACCGATCCCTTCGACCGGCTCGTCTCGCAGATCTTCCACGAGCTGTCCATCCTCAAGGAGGAGCAATACAAGGTCGCCACCTTCGCGCCGGTCTACCGCCAGGAGGCCGACGAGCGGAGCTACCAGATGATCCTGGACGAGGTGCACGAGGCCTTCCCGCGGGCGGTGCACGGGATCGAGGCGCTGTTCCGGCGCGCGCACAAGCGGCTGGAGGAGCTGCTGCCGCATTTCGCCGCCGACCGGCCGACGCTGCGCAGCGTCTACCTGTTCGGCGACGAGGTCGCAGGGGAGTTCTATCCCGACGGCTACGAGGACCTGCTGGAGCTCATGTTTCCCGAGGGTGGGGCGATGCGCGGGCTGCTCGAGGTGGCGCGCTCGTTCCAGGCCTCGGGCTTCATCGACAGCGCCATCGAGGCGCTGGAACGGGCGCTGGAACTGCCCCCCCCGCTGCAGGCGAACCAGGCGGCCATCTTCGGCGAACTGCGAGCGAAGGCGGAGGCCGCGCTCAACGAGCTGAAGGAATCGCAGCAGGGACGCCGGCGGCAGAAGAAGACCGCCTAGCTTTTCGGTCTGGCAGAGTCGCCCTGGCGTTCTTCGCCCTTCTGCCCTCCTGCGCGCGCACGCGCGGTGCTCCGGCCCCCTCACCCCGGCCCTCTCCCCGGAGGGGAGGGGGAGAGGACGAGCGCCAGCACCCTCGGTACCCCCTCACGCGGAGAGGGAAAGAACGGCACCCGCGCCCTCGGTCCCCTCTCCCCCGCGTGCGGGGGAGAGGGTCAGGGTGAGGGGGAGAGGACGAACGCCCGCACCCTCGGTGCCCCCTCACGCGGAGAGGGAGAGAACGGCACCCGCACCCTCGGTCCCCTCTCCCCCGCGTGCGGGGGAGAGGGTCAGGGTGAGGGGCAGAGGACGAGCGCCAGCACCCTCGGTACCCCCTCACGCGGAGAGGGAGAGAACGGCACCCGCGCCCTCGGTCCCCTCTCCCCCGCGTGCGGGGGAGAGGGTCAGGGTGAGGGGGAGAGGACGAGCGCCAGCACCCTCGGTACCCCCTCACGCGGAGAGGGAGAGAACGGCACCCGCGCCCTCGGTCCCCTCTCCCCCGCGTGCGGGGGAGAGGGTCAGGGTGAGGGGGAGAGGACGAGCGCCAGCACCCTCGGTACCCCCCTCACGCGGAGAGGGAGAGAACGGCACCCGCGCCCTCGGTCCCCTCTCCCCCGCGTGCGGGGGAGAGGGTCAGGGTGAGGGGGAGAGGACGAACGCCCGCACCCTCGGTGCCCCCTCACGCGGAGAGGGAGAGAACGGCACCCGCACCCTCGGTCCCCTCTCCCCCGCGTGCGGGGGAGAGGGTCAGGGTGAGGGGGAGAGGACGAGCGCCAGCACCCTCGGTACCCCCTCACGCGGAGAGGGAGAGAACGGCACCCGCACCCTCGGTCCCCTCTCCCCCGCGTGCGGGGGAGAGGGTCAGGGTGAGGGGGAGAGGACGAGCGCCAGCACCCTCGGTACCCCCTCACGCGGAGAGGGAGAGAACGGCACCCGCGCCCCCGGTCCCCTCTCCCCCGCGTGCGGGGGAGAGGGTCAGGGTGAGGGGGAGAGGACGAGCGCCAGCACCCTCGGTACCCCCTCACGCGGAGAGGGAGAGAACGGCACCCGCGCCCCCGGTCCCCTCTCCCCCGCGTGCGGGGGAGAGGGTCAGGGTGAGGGGGGAGAGGGCCGAGCCGCCGTGGCGGAGCCGGATCTTGCCCAGGTGCGCGCTCTCGCCTAACCTCTTGGGCATGATCGAAGCCGCTGCCCCGACCGCCGACGGCGGTGCGCCCCAGGCGCCGGCGCCGCCAGCAAGTCTGCAGCGCATCGCGCCGGCCACGGTGGCGGCGACGCGCGCCATCTTCGCTGCCATACAGCAGGCGCGCTGCGTGCTGGTGACGAGCGAGCCCTATCCGGACGGCGACGCGGTGGGCGCCGAGATCGCCCTTCACCACATCGCCGAGCACGCCTTTCGGTGCGGGGCGGCGGCGCGCGGCGAGGAGCGTCCGGCGGGCCGCGTCTACCTGGTCAACGAGAAGGGCTGCCCGCGCAAGTACCGCTTCCTCGCCGGCAGCGGGCGCATCCGCACGCTGGACAGCGTGCTGGAACGCGACTTCGACCTGGGCATCGTGGTCGACGGCGGGGTGGAGCGCACCGGTGCGGTGCAGGCGCTGTTCGAGGCATGTCCGCGCAAGATCTACATCGACCACCACAAGTTCGGCAGCCGCGCGCAGTACGACCTGGTGCTGGCCGATCCGAACGCCAGCTCGACGACGCAGCTGCTGTGGACCTTCGTCGCCGACCCTGAGATCGGCGTGCCGCTGGGCCGCGAGCTGGCGGAGGCGATCTATCTGGGGCTGATCTACGACACCGGCTCCTTTCAGTATTCGCTGACCCAGCCGCTCACCCACGAGATCGCCGCCCGGCTGATCGAGACCGGACTCGATTTCGCGCCCATCCACGAACACGCGCTGCTATGCCAGGAGTTCGAAGAGCTGCTCGTGCTCGGACAGGTCCTGGCGCAGGCGCAGCGCAGCCCGTGCGGGCGGATCGTCTGGTCCAGCGCCTCGCGGGAGCTGATCGAGCGCAACCACGTGCGCGGCGAGGACCTCGGCCGCATCATCCAGACGCTCTGCTTCACCGAAGGCATCGAGGTGGCGATCCTGTTCCGCGAGGAGGGGCCCGGCCGCTACAAGCTCTCGCTCCGCTCGCGGGGCCGGATCGACGTGGGGGCGGTCGCGCGCGCGCTCGATCCGCACGGTGGCGGCCACGACCGCGCCGCGGGCTGCACGCTCACCGGCCCGCTCGCCGAGGTCACCGCTCGCGCGGTCGGGTATGTGCGCGCGCTGCTGGACGGCTAGCGCCGCCGGCGCGCCGGCGGCGCCCCGGCGCCACCGCGGCGGGCGCCTCAGCCCGCTGCCTGCTGGCGGCGGGCCGCCACGAACCGCTCCACCTCGGCCGCGAACGCCGCGCGCAGCCGGCAGGTGAGCGGCCCAGGGCGGCCGGCGCCGATGGGGTGGCCGTCCACCTTCGCGATCGGCATGATCCCCCGCGTGGTGCTGGTGAGGAAGGCCTCGTCCGCCGCATACAGCGCACCCGCCGTGAGCACGGTCTCGCGGCGGGGGATGCCCTGCTCGCGGCACAACCGCAGCACCGCCGCGCGGGTGATCCCGCTCAGGATGCCCGAGCTGAGCGCCGGGGTGATCACCTCGCCGTCCTTGACCAGAAAGACGTTGCTGGTGGTCGACTCGGTGAGCTGGCCATGCGCGTTCAGCATCACCGCCTCATCCGCCCCGGCCCGCCGCGCCTCGATGAGGGCGAGCACGCTGTTGAGGTAGTTGCCGGTCTTGATGGCGGGATCGACCGAACCCGGCTCGTTGCGCACCACGCTCACCACCCGCACCGCGATCCCCTCGTCGTAGTAGCGCGCCGGCCACGGCTCGAGCGGTTTCACGATGAGCACGGTGCTCGGGTGCGCGCAGCTGGCGGGATCGATCGAGAGCGCGCCCACGCCGCGGGTCACGATCAGCCGGATGTAGGCCTCCCCCGGCAGCGCCGCCGCCCGCACCGCATCCTCGATCTCGGCGGCGAGATCGGCGGCGCTCCTTCCGATCTCGAGCGCGATCCGCGCGGCGCTCTGGAACAGCCGCGCCAGATGCGGTTCGACCTCGTAGGGAAAGCCCCCGTAGGTCCGGATGACCTCGTAGACCGAGTCGCCGAACAGAAACCCGTGATCGAAAACCGAGATCCTCGCCTCCTCGGGCCGGCGATACTCGACCCCGTCGATGCGGATCAGCATGGGCTCCCTCAGCCGCCTCCAGGCGCGGATTACGGAAAGAAGCGAAACCGGAAGATCCACCATAGCGCGGCGATCCCGTCGCGCCAGCCGATCTTCTTGCCCTCCTGGTAGGTGCGACCCGAGTAGCTGATCGGCACCTCGTACAGCCGCGCCCGCCGGCGCGCCAGCCGCGCCACGATCTCGGGCTCGATCCCGAACCGCTCGCTCTTGAGCCCCAGCTCGCGCAGCACCCGCATGTCGAACGCCTTGTAGCCGGTCTCCATGTCGCTCAGGTTGTAGTTGCTGAGCATGTTGCTCAACAGCGTCAAGAGCTTGTTGGCCACGAAGTGCCAGAAGTACAGCACCCGGTGCGGCCCGCCGAGAAACCGCGAGCCGAAGACCGCGTCCGCCCGCCCGTCCAACAGCGGCGCCAGCAGCGCCGGCAGGTCGGCCGGGTCGTACTCCAGGTCGGCATCCTGGATGACCGCCAGATCCCCGCTCGCCGCCTCGATCGCCGTCCGCACCGCCGCTCCCTTGCCCCGGTTGCGCGCGTGCGCGCGCACGACCACCCGCTCCAGGCCCGGGGGCGGGGTGGCGGCGAAGCTCTCGGCGAGCACCCGGCTCTGATCGGTCGAGGCGTCGTCCACCACCACCACCTCCTTGCGCAGGCCGGGCAGCTCGACCGCGGCCAGCCGGCGCAACACCGCGGGCAGGGTGCGCTCCTCGTTGTAGACCGGCACCAGCACGCTCAACAGCCGCGGGCCGCCCTCGGGCGCGGCCCCGGCGCCCGCGGCCTCCAGACCGCCCTCGGGCGCGCTCACGACGCCGCCCCCGCACGGTGCGCCAGCTCATTCGCGTGCACGAGCGACTCGAAGGTGCCGGCGTCCGTCCACCAGCCCTCGAGCACCCCCCAGCGGAGCGTGCCCTCGCGCAGGTAGTGGTTGTTGACGTCGGTGATCTCCAGCTCCCCCCGCGCCGAGGGCTCGAGGCCGCGGATCACCTCGAACACCCCGGGCTCGTAGAAGTAGATCCCGGTCACCGCATAGCGCGAAGGCGGGTCCTTGGGTTTCTCCAGGATGCGCACGATGCGATCGCCCTCGAACTCGGGGCAGCCGAAGCGGTGCGGATCCGGCACCTCCTTGAGCAGGATGCGGGCGCCGGCCGGCTGCTCGAGGAACGCCTGCACGTGGGCAGCCAGCTCATCCTCGAAGATGTTGTCCCCGAGCACCACGCACATCTTGGAGTCGCGCGCGAACTCCGCCGCCAGCCCGAGCGCCTGCGCGATGCCGCCCGCCTCGTCCTGCACGCGGTAGGTGAACTGGCAGCCGAACTCGCGCCCGCTGCCGAGCAGCGCGACCACGTCCCCCATGTGCTCGACCCCGGTCACCACCATGATCTCGGTGATGCCGGCGCGCACCAGCTTCTCGATCGGCCAGAAGATCATGGGCTTTCGGCCCACCGGCAACAGGTGCTTGTTCGTGACCTTGGT
>BPJM01000012.1 GCA_026004615.1 Planctomycetota bacterium | reverse complement strand
CGCCGCGGTTTGCCGGCCCCCCTGGTGCAGCTCGGCTTGCTCACCGTACCGCGGGCGTGCCCCTTCGAGCTCCGCCAGTGCACCATCGATGAAGGCACGGGCGGTACGCCGGTCGGTCATGAAGCCGTAGCCTGGTCCAGCGAGCGCGCGCGCCAGCGCCCGGCGCTCGGCCTCCTCCAGCGTGCGGCCGCGCCGCACCAGCCGCCTGAGCGAGGCGTGCCAGGCCGCCTTCTCCTCGTTCCAGCGGAAGCGGCGCGAGGTCAGATACCACAGGTGCCAGCGCAGCATGCCGCGCGCGTGCTGGCGGGCGATGTGGATCATCTCGTGCTCGATCAGATCGCGGGTAGCGCTCCGGATCGGTGGCGAGCAGCCGCTCGCGCAGTCCGCGCGGCAGCCAGATCCGGCCCCAGACCGCCATCGGGGTCCGGTAGCGCACCAGCCACCAGCACGGTTTGATCCGGATCGGTACCAGCTCGCTCACCGCAGGGGCGGCTCTACTTGCGCAGCTGCCGGCTCAGCACATAGGCCAGGATGCCGAAGGCGACTGCAGCATTGAGCGATTCGACCCGGGGCTCGATCGGGATCCAGACCCGCCGCTCGACCTGCTCCAGGCTCGCCGCGGCGAGCCCATGTCCCTCGCTCCCGATCAACAGCGCCACCGGTCCCTCGATCCCGCGCAGCGCCACCTCGGGTGGCTCGCCCCCGGGCGCGGCTGCCAGCAGCTGATAACCCCGCTCGCGCAGCTGCGCCAGCACCTCCGGCCCCTCGGCATCGGCCTGCAGGACCGGAAAGCTGAACACGGTGGCGGCGGCGGTGCGCACCACCTTGGCGGCGAACGGATCGGTGCTGCCCTTGGTCAGCAGCGCCCCCCGAAAACCCAGCGCCGCCGCCGAGCGCAGGGTCGCACCCAGGTTGCGCGGATCCTGCAGCGCCTCCAGCACCACCAGCGGGCGGTTGCCGGGCGCATCGAGCACCTCGTCGGCATCCCAGGCGGGTTCGCGCGCCACCAGCACGATCCCCTGGGAAGTCTCGGTCGCCGAGATCTTGTCGAACACCGGCGGTGTCACCGGGTGGATGCGCACGCGGTACTCCTTGAGCACCTCCAGGACGTCGCTCGCCGCACTCCCGGTGGCGCCGAAGCCGGCGCGCACCAGGGCATATTCGACCTGCGCGCCCGCGCGTAGCGCATCCTTGGCCGCCTTGCGCCCCTCGATCAGCACCCGGCCGATCTTCTTGCGGTTGTGTGGGCTCCGGAGCGCCGCCGCCTTCTTGACGTACTGGTTGCGCGTCGACTCGATCAACATGTCGTCCCACCTCGCGCTGCGCGCGGGGGCCGCCCTCAGCGCAAAAACGACGCCTCGCGCGCGGTGCGCACACAGGCGTTCATCTGCTCCGGCGTGAGGACGGCGTGCTCGTGCAGCAGGCGATACTCGTTCATGAGGTCGGTCCGCAATAGATACGTCCCATCGGTACAGATCGTGAACCGCACGCCGTGTTCGACAAAGCGCCCCAGGGTCTGGCGCAGGTGCTCGATGCCATCCAGCGTCCGGCACCAGAGGTTGGACGACGGGCAGACCTCCAGCACCACGCCCTCCTCGCGCAACACCTTCATCGCCTCCGGCGAGCGCGCCGCCTGGACGCCATGCCCGATCCGATCCGGCTTCAGCTTGCGCACCGCCCGCACCATCCCTTCCGGACCCGTCGCCGGCGTCTCGCCGGTGTGCAGGGTCAGGTGCAGGCCGGCTGCGCGCGGCGCGCGCGAACAGCGCCGCGTAGCGCTCCAGCGCCACGTCGTCGTGCTCCAGCGGGTCGTGCTCCGGCCCGGCCAGATCGATCCCCACCACCCCCCGCTCGCGGTAACGGATCGCCTTGTCGACGATGATGCGGTTGAGCTCGAAGCTGAACTCCCGCGCCAGGCAGAAGATCAGCCCGGCCTTGCACCCGTATTCCAGCACCGCCTGGTCCATGCCCCGGATGGCGGCGTGGATGATGTGATCGAGGTCGCGCTCGCCGCCCAGGTTGCGCTTCATGGGGTTGAAGCGCAGCTCGATCGCGGTGACGTTCGCTCCCCGGTACTCCTTGCTGATGATCTCGTAGGTGCACCGCTCCATCGCGGCCGGGGAACTCTGGATCTTCTCGGTCCAGCGGTGCAGGATCGCCAGGTAGTCCTCCACCGAATGGACCTTGTCCTCGCTCACCGTGATCAGATCGAAGAACTCCCAGTAGCTGCGCACCGGAAGCCGCAGTCCCTGCTGGTGGGCGATGCTCCACATGACGTGGGGGGCGACGCTCGCGCCCACGTGCAGGTGCAGCTCCGTCAGCGGCAGCTCCAGGAAGGCGAGCGCCGCCAGCTTCTCCCGGCGCGTGATGTCGAACGCCATCTCGTCCGCCTCGTCGGGGCGCAGCCCGGGTGCGAAGGCAGTCAGCCTACCAGAGACCGCGCGCCGGCGAAAGCAGGTGCCGGCCACCCCCACCGCCCTCCATCCCGTCACCGCCGGGATGATACGCGGCGGGACGGACGGTTCGGCGGCCGCGGAGCTCCGGCGCGCGCGCGCTCGCGCCCCGCCGCGCTCCCGCCGCCCGGTGCCGCGCGGCGGCCAGCGGGGCGAGCCGGAGCGCCCGCTCGCCACCCGCTCAGCCCCTCGCGCCGCCGGTACCAGGCGATCGCCGTGTTGCCGTAACGCCGCTCGCGCTCCGGCACCAGCCGTTCCAGCACCGGCTCCGGATACCTCTCGGCGCTGGCGGACTGCACCACAACCAGCCCGCCCGGCACGAGCAGATCCAGCTCATCCAGCGCCTGGAGCGCGCGCGGCTGCAGGCCCTGCCAGTTACGGCGGCGCCACGAACACCAGCTCGAACCGCTCACCCGCCGCCGCCAGGCGCGGCAGCACCTGCAATGCATCGCCGCGGATGACCCGCACCTGCTCGCCCAGCCCGAGCTCGCGCCGCATTCGCCTCGATGGTGCGCGCCGCGGCGGGGGCGAGGTCGATGGCGACTGCGCAGGCGGCCCCCGCGCGAGATCGCCTCGAACACCAGCGCCCCCGAGCCGGCGAAGGGATCCAGCACCCGCGCGCCCTCCAGCTCGGGGGCGAGCGCGTCCATGAGCGCCCGGCGCAGCCGGCTCAGCAGCGGCCGGGTACGCCGGCCAGGCGGGGTGCGCAGCCGCCGGCCCTTGAGCCTACCGGCCAGGATCCGCACCCGGAGGTCCCTCGGCGGGCAGCGGCGGGGGCGGCGAGCGACGGCCGCGCGCGCGCTGGCCTGCCACCCTGCTGCGTGCCGGCGGGCAGCGGCGCCCCGGCCAGCGCCTCCAGCGCCACCGCCCGCACCAGCGGATCGGTCGACTCCGCGTCCTCCAGCAGCACCCGCAGTCCCTGGTGCAGGACGAACTCCGCGAAGGCGTGCTCCAGATCGCCGAGCGTGCGGAAGCGGGTGCTGAGGTCGAGCCGCGGCCGCTCGCCCCGCGCCGCCTGGCGCAACAGCTGCCCCAGCGCCCCCTCCAACCCCTCGCCCCAGGCTTCGAGGAACCGCACGAACAGCACGTGGAGCACATAGCCCCCCTCGTCCTCGCCCCAGACCGGAGGCGGCACGTCGTCCGGCGCCGCGTGCTCCCGGCCGGGCCAGCCCACCCGGCCGGCATGCACGGCCAGCGCCGCGCTCACCGCGTCCGCCGCCAGGCGCTGGCGCAGATACGCCCGCCAGCCCCCGGCCTCCTCGGCCGCGCGCTCCCGCGGCGCCGCCGCCAGCGGCCCGCCCGGCAGCGGCCCCAGCGCCAGCCGCTCGGCGAGCCCCTCCTCCAGCCAGCCCGGCAGCCGCGCGGCCAGACGGCGGGAGAAGTGCTGGTGCGCCAGCTCGTGGCGCAGCACCCGGATGTCTTCGGGGGAGGGCGGATCGCCCCACGCCAGGGCACACTCCCCGCCCAGCTCGCAGTAAAACCCGATGGCCTGCTCGTTCGCGAACAGATGCGCGCCCAGGTAGCGCTTGAAGTCGCGGCGGTCCCGGAACACGATCAGCAGGCGCGGCGCTTCGGGCGGGGCAGGCGCCCGCAGCGCTGCCGGCCCCGCTGCGCAACCCGCGCTGCCTTCGGCCTCCGCCGGCGCGAGCGTGGCATCCAGCTCGGCCAGCATGGCCCGGGCCGCCGCCACCAGCTCGGCGGCCGCGGCCTGCGAGACGTCGGTGTGGATCCGCAGCCCTGCCTGCTCGATCGTGCGCGCCGGGCCCGAAAACCGCGGCCGCACGAACACCCCGTGGCAGCCGGCGGCCAGCAGCGCCACACCCAGCCACAGCAGCGCCGCGCCCGCGCGCACGCACCGCACGGCGCCAGACCGCCTCGGCAGGGCTCGTCCCATCGCGCTCGTCGTGCCGGCTGCCCCGCGGCCGGCTCCCGCCTCGGGGCAAGCTCAAGCATACGACGCGTCCGGGGCCGGATCCATCCCGCACCGCGGCCAGCGAGCAGCAGGCGCGGGCGGCTACTCCGCCCAGATGGGGCTGGTGATCACGGCCCGGCAGTACTCCGGAGCCAGCGGATCGGTGTTCAGGATGCGGCTCACCCGCTCGGGCCACTGGATCACCGGGTAGCGCGAGGGCACCGGCGCCACCTGGACCCCGAGGTCCTGGCCGTGGATCAATAGCCAGACCGCGGCCGGCACCCCGCTCGCCACGATGTCCTGCAGGTCCTGGAGCCAGCTGCCGAACCAGCTGCTGAGCAGCGAGGCCAGCCCGCCCGACAACAGCCCGTTCTGCCCCGCGGTCCCCAGCACCAGGCTGCGCAGCATGCGCGCCTTGGAATCCGACAGCTCGAGCGGTTCCCACACATCGACCCGGTACCAGCTCCGCACGGCCGGGGTGTCGCCGAAGGTGAACGTCTCGTCCGGAGCGGTGATCGGCTGCCGCACCAGCTCCTGCCCGTTGCGGATGAGAGCGAACATGCCGCCCTCGCCGTCGACCACCCGCACCCGGAACTGGATCGAGCGCCCGAGCGGCACGCGGTCGCCGATGATCGACTCGAACACCCCGTCGCCGTCGGCGTCCGCCGCGAACTCCACCCGGGCGGCGTTCACCGCGCGGGCGACCATGGTCCGGCCCTGCCGCACGCCCTCGGCGATCGCCGCCCGCGTGCGCTCGCGGGCGAAGACGAGGGTCACCGGCTCACCCGGCAGCACCGCGTAGTGCCGGTCGCCCCCGCCGACCGCAGCCAGCTTGTGACCCTGCTCCAGCAGCGCCTCCCATCGCTTGAGCGCCTGGTGGTTGGAGCCGCCCCCGCGCGCCCCCGCCGCCAGCAGCGCCTCGGGCGGCAGCGGCAGGTTGCCGTGGCGCCGGGCCCAGTCCTGCATGTCCGCGACCGTGATCTCCGCCACCCGCCGCATCGCCCACAGCTGGTTCCAGATCTCGATCCCGTCGTAGCCGTGCGCCGGCCACAGCCACGGGTTCTTGGGGTCCATCGGGTGGTTGAGCACGAAGAAGCCGCCCTGCGCGTGCACACTGGCGATGGTGTCCTGGATCGCGCGCAGCGGATCGGCGGCACCGGACTGCGAGACGTACGGCGGCTGGTGGCTCAGGTTGTGCGCGCCGGCATGCCCCGCGCCGCCCCACTCCATCCCCGGGATGACGACCAGATGGGTCGGGGTGGCGGTGAGCTGCGGGTCGGCGAGCACGTCCACCACCCGGTGGTCGCCGAGCACCACGAAGTCCAGCCCCGCATGCTCCGCGAGCCGGATCGAGGCCTCGACCGTATCCCCGAACCGATCGGCGTCGTGCGAGTAGTGGGTGTGCACGTGCAGATCGCCGCGCAACCACTCGCCGGCCGGCGGCTGCGCGGCGGCAGCACCGCCGCCGCTCGCCCCGCTGCTGGCGCCGCCGCCGGCCTTGCGCTGGCCGCCTTGCCCGTCGCCGCACCCCCCGCCGCAGGCCAGTGCCACCACCATGCCGGCCAGCCCCACCGCCGTGCAGAACGACCGCTTCACCTCGTCACCTCTTCGCCACCTCGGCACCCACTTCACCCGGCAGGCGCGCGGTGCGCCCACCGCGCGCCTGCTCCCCGTACCTATCCCGCGCGCCCGCGCGTCGCGACCCAGCGGAACAGCCAGCCCAGCCCGCCCTGCTCGTCGCGGATCAGCGCGATCGCGGCCTGGATCCCCTCCAGCGCCGCGGCCAGCCGCGGCTCGGTCCCGGCGGCGCCGCTCGCCGCCGGCGCGCCGGCCGAGCCGCCAGCGGCGCGGACCTCGGCCAGCACCCGGGCCAGGGTCTCGAGCGGAAGCGGACCGCCCGCCGCGCCGGCAGCCGCCAGCTGGCCGAGCGGGGAGCCCGCCGGCGCCGGCAGCAGCGCGTTGCGCAGCAGCTGCACCAGCAGCCGCCCGCGGTCCGCGACGAGCAGCCGGCTGCTGCCCTCCAGCAGCCGCAGCAGGCGGCTCGAAGGCGGCGCGGCCTGCCGGCTCAGAAAGCCCGCCAGCTGCCGGAGGGGGACCGGATCGAGGTCCTGCTCCAACAGCGGCGCTCCCACGCGCAGCAGCGCGCCGAATGCGTCATCCGCCGCGAGCGGCTCCGGAGTGAGCAACCGGATGGTCGCGAGCCGGAACACCTCGGCGGCCTGCGCGTGGCGCAACGCGAGCGCGAGGTCGAACAAGGCCGCCGCCTCGCGCGAGCGGAGCCAGGCCTGCGCCTCGGCCCTGAGCGCCCCCAGCCGCGCCGCCCGCTCCGCCGCCCCCGCCGGCAGGTTGTCGGCGAGCCGCTCCAGCGCCTCGAGCAGCACCGGCAGCACGCTCGGATTCGCCAGCTCCTCGAAGTCATCCGCCGGGTCGGCCGGCGTGCCGGCATCGTTCCAGCGCCGCTCCACGAGCAGGTCGGTGAGGCTGTAGAGCAGCGCCGTCACGATCGGGGCACTGCCCTGTGCGGCCAGCGCGTCCTCCGTGCGGCGGAGCGGCTCCAGCACCAGGTGGAGCCGGCTCGGCACCCGCATCCCGCGCGGGCCGGCGAGCCCGCCCGGCGGGTGGTCCACCAGCTCGGCGAACCCATCGGCCAGCACATCGAGCACCCGCTCGCCCGTGAGCGGATCCACGACCGGCTGGCCGTTGCGGCCCACTGCCAGCAGCTCCACCAGGTCGAACAGCGCCGCCGGCGCCCCGGAGGCGAGCGCGTCCGCCAGCTCGACCTCGGCGGGACGCACCACGAGCTCGTAGTCCTGCGCCAGCGCGGCGAGCAGCTCCACCAAGAGCCGCGTCTGGTCCTGCTCGACGAACGCACGCGCAAGCGGCAACAGCGCCCCCAGCGCCCCGGAGGCGCGCAGCGCCTCGAGCGCGCCCAGATCCGCCCCCATGCCGGGACAGGCCGCATCGGCGAGTGCGCGCGCGAGCGGGTTCTGCAACAGCCCGATCAACGTGTGCACGGTGCCCACGGAGCGGCCCGCCATCAGCTCGAGCACCATCTCGGAGAGCGGCCGCCCGAAGACATGGCAGCCATCGGCGCGCACCAGCAGCTCGAGCAGCTGCTGCAGCACCGAGCGGTTGTCCGCCCCGCTGCCCGCTACGCCCGGCGGGGCGGCGCGGTCAACGAGCTCCGAGCCCGGCCCCGCGTTGCCGGCCGCATCGAGCTCGAGCTTGCGGTAGCGCAGCAGCAGCGCGAGCTGGGCGGGCAGCTGCCGGCCCGTGTGGCCGAGCTGCGCCAGCACGTCCACCAGCACGCGCCCGGTCGAACGCCGCCCCGGGCCGGCCCCGGCGTGCATGAGCCGGCCGGCGAGCCACAGCAGCCGATCGGCGAGCTGCCGGCCCTGCGCGCTGGGGGCGGCCGCCGGGCTCGCGCGCAGCACCAGCGGCCGCAGATGCTCGACGAAGCGGCCCAGCTCCACCAGCACCCGCTCGGTCAGCGCCGGCTCCGCCTGCGCGCTCGCCGCCAGCGCGCGCAGCAGCGCCGGGGCCTGGGGCTGCTCCAGCAGCGCCAGCGCGCCCCAGATCAGATCGGCAGCGGGGCTGTCGCCTGCAAACCCGCGCCAGTCGTCGCTCGGATCGGCCGGAGTGCCGCCGTCGTGCGCGAGCCGCGGGCCGAGTGCGGCCTCGAGCACATCCACCACCTGCAGGTGCACGCCGCGGCGCAGCCCCTCCGCCAGCAGCTGCAGCAGGTGCGAGAGCAGCGTCTGCTTGGCGTCGAGGTAGACGAACAGCGGCCGGCCATCGGGCGCCAGCGCCCGGCCCCAGCCGTCCCGGCCGGGTGCGCCCGGGGTGCCGAACGGCTCGATCGCCAGCGGCTGGCCGGCGGCGTCCACCGGCCGGCCCTCGGCGTCGACGTCGGCCGCGCCGTCGCCATCGCGGTCGACGAATGGCGGATAGAGCGTGCCGCGGGCGGGATCGGTCGCGACCTGCGGGTTGCCGTGCCGGTCGGCGCGCACCACCCAGGCCGGCGCCCCGAAGGCGGAGGGATCGCGCGGCGGGGCGAGCCGGAGCAGCTCCGAGCCCAGCCCGCTCAGCAGCCCCGGCGGCGCGCCGGCCGCCGGCGGCTGCGCCGCGCGCTCCAGCACCGCCGCCAGCGCGTGCGACAGCTCCGCCACCAGGTCCGGCTCCCCATTGGGCCGTCCCTGCTCGTCGCGGCCGTCGTTGCTCCGGATCAGCTCGGCCAGCGCCCGCGAGGCGTCCTCCAGCTCGGGCTGCGCGAGCAGCTGCCCGAGCAGCACGAGCGCCCCCCGGCCCTGCAGCACGCCGCGCGCCTGCCCCACCGCCAGCAACGCGCGCACGGTGGCATGCCCGGGCTCGTGCACGAGCTCCTCGAGCAACGCGGCCAGCTCGGCCGCGAGCGCGGGCAGGGTGCCGTCGTCGACCAGCGCGACCACGCCGGCCAGCGTCGGTCCCAGGTGCTCGAGCGAGGCGGGGGTCAGGATCGTGTCGACCGCGGCGACGAGCTCCGCCCGGCGCGCCTCGAGCGCCGCCAGCCGCGCGGCGGCGCGCGCCGGGTCCGGATCGGCGGCGAGCCGCGCCCGCACCATGCGGTAGACCGCCTCGCCGAGCCGCAGCTGCCGGGCGAGCCCGGAGACCAGCCCGCCCTCCGCGCTCTGGCCGTGCCAGGTGCCGTCGTCCTGGCAGCCGCCGAGCGGGAGCGCCACCGCGAGCGCCACCGCTCCGCCCAGCGCCAGCCACCACGCCCGCCCGCGCCGCCCGGCCACCCTGCCGCGCTCCGCCATACCCCGCGCTCCCGCCCCAGGACTCCCTTGCCGCAGAAGCGCGCGAGTCTACCTGCTGCGTCCGCCCGAATCCAGAGCCGAGCCCCGCGCGCGCCTGGCGGCGCACCAGCCGCGGCACGTCTTTTAAGACCGCAATCGCTGGACCTGCAAGCCAGACGGACTTCCCCCGGCCGCGGCGCGGCTGGAGCCGGGCCGTTCGGCCGGCGAACGTCTCGGCGAGAACCCTGAGACGCAAGCGCGGAAAGAGACGAGCCCCAAGCGCGACGGCGCCAGCCGGCGGCGCAGCGGCGGGCGGCCGGTGGCGCGCGCCCCGGCCTCGGCGCCAGGCCGAGGCCGAGGCGCGTGCGCGGCCGGACTACTTGCAGAACGGCGCCGAGGTATTGGCCGGATCGTTCGGATCCCAGCTCGACCCCGCGGCGCTCACATCGGTGACCGTGGTCACGTAGCAGCCGGCCGGCGCGTTGTTCCAGACGAACGTCACGGTGCCGTCCGTGCCGGTGGTGCCGGTGCCGGTGCGGCTGCTGCCGCCGTCGTGATCGATCCGGACCGTCACCGAAGCGCCGGCGACCGGAGTTCCGCTATGGTCCACCAGCTTCACCGTCACCGACAGGTGCCGCTTGTTGTTGCGACCACCGGTGGTCGCGTACGCGATGTTCGCCACCCGGACCGTGGCCGCCGCGTCCGGATCGGTCACGGTCAGCGAGGCGGAATCCGCCAGCCCCTGCACCGCGGCCGTGATCGCAGCCGTGCCCGCCGCCACCCCGGTGGCCAGACCGCTGGCATCGACCGTCGCCACGCTCTCATCCGAGCTGCTCCAGGTGGCCTGCCCCGTCAGGTCGGCGGTGCTGCCGTCGCTGTAGATACCGGTCGCGGTGAACTGCTGCGTCTGGCCCTTGGCGATCTCGGCGCTCACGGGGCTGACCTCGATCGAGCTCAGCGCCGGCGGCGGCTCGTCGCGATCGTCGATCGCGACCCCGAAGCGCTCGAGCACGCGCCCGATCGGATTGGCGATGGTGTCGGTGGAGCTGCCCGCAAACAGAAGCCCCACCGGCTGGCGCGCCTGGTCGGCGGTCACGATCAGCGAGCCCGAGTCCCCGCCGGCACTGAAACTGCCAGGCTCGATGACGATCTGCTCGCTGAACGAGGCGCGCCCGCTGTCGTACTGGACCACCACGGTGGCGTTGATCGCCGTGATCTCCCCGAACGTCAACGCGGTCGTGCGGCCGTACTTCTGGACCCGGAGCGTGAGCGCGGGATCGACGGGCACGGTGCCCGGCACCCCATACCCATCGGCGGGCGTGGCGACCGCGAGCAGGCTGCTCGAGGATTCCGCGATCGCCGCGTCGATCTTGTTCCGCCCGCTGAACGGTGGGCCGCCGAAGACGATCGGCTCGTAGTCGAACAGCCATCCGATGTCGTCCTGCGGGCTCTGGCCGCCGTCGAAGGGGCCGGGCTGGAGCGCCGGATCGCCGAGCGAGGCGCGGTTCTCATCGGCGTAGACGTGGTTGTTGCTGAGGGCGAACACGCGCGTGCCGTCGGTCACGCGCGCGCCGATCGTGCCGGCGGTGATGTCGGGATGGCCGGTCGAGACCCCGATCGGCACCGGCCGATCGCAGCGCTGGGTGGGGTCGGTGCTCTCGGCCCGAGCCTTCGCCAGGCGCGTGCCCGCGCGGCCGAGGGCGTAGATGTCGTCGCGCTGCCAGACGATCACCGGCACGCCCTCGAGGTAGGCCGGCAGCTCGGCCCCGAGCAGCGCGCGCGCATAGACCACCACGCCGATCTGCCCGCTCGCATCGAGCCCCACCGCGGTGCCGATCACCTCCGGCTGCGCCATGAGCCGGGGGGTGTGGCGCTGCTGGACCGCGATCACCGGCGCGACGCGCGGGTGGCTCGCCACCAGCGGCGCCGGGCCATAGATCTCCGCGATCCGCTCCCGCTCCAGCGGGCGGCCGGGCAGGGTGCGCGGCCAGGCGGGCCGGGACCGCGCCCGGAGCCCGGCAGCGCCGCCAGCCGGACCGGCGGCCGGCGGCGCGCCCGGCGCGGCCACGCCGATACCGGCCGGCGCGGGTGCGCCGCCCTCGGCCAGCAGCGGCCCGGGCGAGGCGGCGGTGCTGCTGCTGGCGGCGCCCGCCGGCTGGCCGCGCGCGTCCGCTCGCGCGTCCTGGCCCCGGCTCCGCTGGTGCTCGAGCCCTGCGAGGGCGGGCGCGCGCGCCTGTTCGCCCGCGGGCGCCGCAGCCGGCGCGCGCCAGGGCCCCGCTGCGAGCGCCAGCGCGAGCGCGCCGAGCAACCCCAGACCCGCCATGCTGCCATGGCGTGTTCGCATGATCATCCCCCCCCTGTTGACGGCCGGCGAAGTGCCCCGCAAGGCGAGGAGAGAAGCGCTCGGCTGCGCGCGGGGCGCCCGCGTCCCCATCGGCAGTTTGCCCGAGCGGCCCGAGTGTAGCGTCGCCGGGCCGGCAGGACAACCCCCTAGCCCCCAGCTGTGGCAGCGAGCTGCTCCCAGCGCGGCGCGGCGCGCACTGCTCGCACGCGTGCAGCGCTCGGGGCCTGGCCGTATACTGGCCGGCGAGGAGCTGCGGTCAACCCCGTCGCGAGGTATCCGGTGCAGGCGAGCGAGGCGGTGCGAGCGGTCGCGCTCGCAGCTGTGCTCGGCGCAGCCGCGGCCGGTTGCGGCGAGCGGGCCGGCCCGGCGGCCCGACCGGCCCCGGGCCCGAGCGGCGCGGCGGCGGAGCCCTCGCGCGGGCCAACAGCCGCCGAGCCGGCCGCCGCGGCGGCCGGCACCGCTCGGCGCGAAGACGAGGCGCCGCCCATGCCGCCGTCCCGCCCGATCGCCCAGGTGCTGGCCGAGCACACCCCGGCGCTCATGGCGCTGCCCGGGGTGGTGGGTACCGCCCAGGCGCGGTGCGACGGCAGGCCCTGCATCCGGGTGATGGTCGAGGAGCTCACCCCGGAGCTGAGCCGGCTGCTGCCCGCAGAGCTGGAGGGCTACCCGGTCGAGGTCCGCCTCACCGGGCCGATCCGCCCGCGGCCGGAGGCGGCGGAGGACTGAGCGGCTCGGGGGCGGACACCAGCCCCTCCGCCCCGGCCGGGCGCGCGCTCCGGCCACGCGCCTCGGCGGCGCCTGCGGCCGCACCCGGTGGCGGGGGCAGCAGCACGGCCAGCTGCGCCAGGAGCGCCACCACCGCGCTCTCCACGCGCAGCACGCGCCGCCCGCTCGCGAATGGCTCGAAGCCGGCTTGCTCCAGGCATGCGATCTCCCAGGGCAGCCAGCCCCCCTCGGGACCGACCGCGAGCAGCACCCGCCCGGTATGCCGCTCCAGGCCCAGCTCGCGGAGCTGGCGCGGCGCGCGCGGCTCGGCCAGGAGCAATCGCATCCCCGGCTCGCACAGCCGCGGCAGCTCGTCCTCGACGAAGGGGCGGAAGCGCGGGAACACCCGCACCTGGGGCAGCGCGGTCGTACCGGCCTGCTCCAGTCCGCGCACCAGCGCCGCCTGGAGCCGCTCGGGCGCGAGCACGCGCGAGGCGAGGTAGCTCCGCTCGACCCGCCAGGTGCGCACCAGCCACACCCGGCCGACCCCGAAGGCCGCCGCCTCCGCCAGCACGCGCTCCAGCACGCGCGGGCGCGGCACCGCGAGCAACAGATCCACCGGCGGCGGCGGCTCGGGCAGGCGCGGCGCTGCCGCTGCGAACGGCTCGCCATCGAACTCCAGCCGCAGCCGCACCCGCCCGCCCGGCTCCAGCCCGGTCACGATGGCCCTGGCCTGCGGCCCGCCGAGCACCCCGGCGCGCAGCACCCGCCCCGGGGCGGCGCGCAGCACCTCCAGGATGTGGCGCGCGCGCCGGCCGCCGAGCGCGACCGTGCCGTCGGGCGCCACCTCCTCCGGACGCAAAAGGATCAGGTTCATCTCCGTGGTGCCGTCCATGGTAGGCCCGAACGCGCGCGCTGGCCAGCCTCCAGCCGCCGCCCCTGCTCGCCGCTGGTGCCGCCGCGCATTGACGCGCGCGCCGGCTCGGGCTAGCGTGGCACCGAGCGCGGCGGCGCGCGGCGCCGCCGGCGAGCGCGGGAGGAGGTGCCATGCCGGCCGACCGGCTGCTGGTCGAGCACACCCACGAGGGCCGCCGCCTCGGACTGCGGCTCCACCAGCCGCCCGGCAACGTGCTCGACAGCGCGATGCTCCGGGCGATCGCCCGCGCGCTGGACGAGCACGCCTCCGCCCCGCAGCTGCGGCTGATCACCCTGGGGGCGGAGGGCGATCACTTCAGCTACGGCGCCTCGGTCCACGAGCACACCCCGGAGCGGGTGGCGGAGCTGCTCGCCGCCATGCACGACGTGGTGCGCAAGCTGGTGCAGGCCCCGGCCTTCACCGTCGCCTGCGTGCGCGGGCGGTGTCTGGGCGGGGGACTGGAGCTGGCGCTGGCCTGCGACCGCATCGTCGCCTCCTCGCGCGCCGAGCTGGGGCTGCCGGAGATCAAGCTCGGGGTGTTCGCACCGGCGGCGAGCGCGCTGCTCGGGCTGCGGGTGGGAGAGGCGCAGGCGGCACGCCTGCTGGTGAGCGGCCATGCGCTGGCGGCCCGCAACGCCTGCGAGCTGGGCCTGATCGAGGAGGTCGACGACGACCCGGAAGCAGCCGCGCTCGCCTGGGCGGAGCACCACCTCTTCGACAAGAGCGCGGCGGCGCTGCGCTTCGCGGTGTGGGCGGCGCGCGGCGGCCGGCGACGCGCCCTCGCCCAGGAGCTACCGGAGCTGGAGCGGCGCTACCTGGAAGACCTCATGCGCACGCACGACGCCGTGGAGGGCGTGCGCGCCTTCATCGAGAAGCGCAGCCCCGCGTTTCGCGATGCGTGAGGCAGAGTGCGGAGGCGAGACAGCCACCGTGCGCAACAGCACCGGCCTGCGCTGGGCAGTGCGCGCGGCGGTCTTCGCGGTGCTCGGGGCGGCTGTGTGGGCGCTGGTGCGCTTCGGGCCGCGGGCGGACGAACCGGTGCGCACGGCGGCGCCCGTGCCGCCACCGCCCGAGCGGCGCGTGGTGAGGCTCCAGCTCGTGGTGCGCGCCGAGCAGCCCGTGCTGGTGCTCGCGCCGCCGGGCGATCACCAGCGGCTGTTCGTGGTCGAGAAGACCGGCAAGGTCCGGATCGTGCGCGAGCGGCGGCTGCTCGAGCAGCCGTTCGTCGATCTGTCGGGGCGGCTCGCCGAGCGGCACCTGGAACAGGGGTTGCTCGGCATGGCGTTCCACCCGCGCTACGCGGAAAACCGCCGCTTCTTCCTCAACTTCACCGACCGTGAGGGCGATACGCGGGTGATCGAGATGCGCGCCAGCGAGACCGATCCCGACCGCGCCGATCCGGCGAGCGAACGGCTGCTGCTGCGGGTCGAGCAGCCGTTCGCCAACCACAACGGCGGGCACCTGTGCTTCGGGCCGGACGGCTACCTGTACATCGGACTGGGCGATGGAGGCTGGCGCGGCGATCCCCACAACCATGGTCAGGATCCCGAGACCCTGCTCGGGGCGATGCTGCGGATCGATGTGGACCGGCAGAGCGGCACGCGCCCGTATGCCATCCCGGAGGACAACCCCTGGGCCGACGGCCGGGGCGGCCGGCCGGAGGTCTGGGCGATCGGGCTGCGCAACCCGTGGCGGTACAGCTTCGACCGCAAGACGGGCGATCTCTACATCGCCGATGTCGGACAGGACCGTTACGAGGAGGTCCACGTGACGGCGGCCGGCACGGGTGCGGGGGTCAACTACGGCTGGAACCAGTTCGAGGGCATGCACCGCTATGCCCGGCTGGGCCGGCGCTACGACATCGCGCGGCTGCAGATGCCGGTGCTGGAATACGGGCGGCGCGACGGCTGTTCGATCACCGGCGGCTTCGTCTACCGCGGCGCGGAGCTGCCCGAGCTGCAGGGCCACTACTTCTATGCCGACTACTGCACCGGCATCATCCGGAGCTTTCGCTGGACGGACGGCCAGGTGCAGGAGCACTGGGACTGGACCGAGCTGCTGAATCCGGGCCGGCGGATCGTCGGCTGGAGCAGCTTCGGCGAGGACGCGCAGGGCGAGCTCTACCTGGTGAGCCTGGCCGGCGGGATCTACCGGTTCGCGCGCGCGGGTGGCTCCGCCCCCGGCGAGGGCGAGCGCTCCCGCGAGCGCGCCGGGGACGCGGCGAGATAGCGGCCGCCATGCGGGTCGTCGCGCAGCGGGTGGCGCGGGCGCGGGTGTGGGCGGAGGGGATCGAGACCGGCGCCATCGGCCGGGGGCTGGTGCTGCTGGCCGCCTTCCGCGCCGCCGACGGCGAAGCGGAGCTGGACTGGATGGCGCGCCGGTGCGCGGCGCTGCGGGTGTTCCCCGACGAGCACGACAGGAACAACCTGTCGCTGTTGGACATCGGCGGCGAGGCGCTGGTGATCAGCCAGTTCACGCTCTATGGGGATGCGAGCCGCGGCAACCGCCCGAGCTATGTCGAGGCCGCGCCCCCCGCGCTGGCGGCCGGATTGTACGAGCGGTTCTGCGAGCTGCTCGCGGCGCGGCTGGGGCGCCAGGTGGCGCGCGGCCGCTTCGGCGCCCACATGCGGATCGAGATGCTCGCCGACGGCCCGGTGACCATCCTGCTCGAACGGGAGGCAGCCGCCGCCAGGGGCTGAGAGCGCAGGCGCTGCGGTCGCATGGTGCATCCGTCGCTGCTCGAGCGCAAGGTGCTGCACCTCGACATGGACGCGTTCTACGCCGCGATCGAGGTGCGGGACGATCCGTCGCTGCGCGGGGCGGCCGGTGGTGGTCGGCGGCGATCCCGGCGGGCGGGGCGTGGTCGCGACCGCCAGCTACGAGGCGCGCGCCTACGGGATCCACTCCGCGATGCCGGCGGCGCGCGCGCGCCGGCTCTGCCCGCACGCGGTCTTCCTGCGGCCGCGCTTCGAGGTCTACACCCGCGTCGCCGAGCAGATCCGCGCCCTCATGCGACAGTGGACCCCCATCGTCGAGCCGGTCTCGCTGGACGAGGCCTATCTGGATGTGACGAAGCAGGCCGCGGCGCTGAGCGCGACCGAGATCGCACGCCGGCTGCAGCAGCAGGTCCGCGAGGTCACGGGGCTCAGCGCCTCGCTCGGCGCGGCGCCGAACAAGATGCTCGCCAAGATCGCCTCGGAGCTGCGCAAGCCCGGCGGCCTCAGCGTCATCCGGCCCGAGCAGGTCGCGCGCTTCATGGAATCCCTGCCGGTCCGCCGCCTGCCCGGCGTCGGCGAGGTGACCGCCGCCCGGCTCGCCGCGCTGGGCATCACGCGCTGCGGGCAAGCGGCCGCGCGCGGCCAAGCGGCGCTGCAGGCGCTCTTGGGCCCGCGGTCAGGGGCGTGGCTGTTCGAGCGCAGCCAGGGCCTCGATCCGCGGCCGGTCGAGCCCGACCGGCCGGCGAAATCGCTCGGGCACGAGGACACCTTCGCGCGCGACCTGCTGGAGCTGGAGGCCATGCGCGCCTGGATCGGCGCGGCGGCACCGCGCCTCGCCCGGCGGCTCGCGCAGGCGGGCGCGCGCGGCCGCACGGTCGTGCTCAAGGTGCGCTACCCCGACTTCACCACCGTCACGCGCAGCATGACGCTCGAGCGCCCGACCGCCGAGGCGGGCTGCCTCGCCGAGGCGGGCTGCCTGTTGCTGGAGCGGACCGAGGCGGCGCGGCGCGGGGTGCGGCTGCTCGGCTTGACGGTGAGCGGCCTGGATACCGGGGGCGGCTGCCTCCGAGCCGCGGCAGCGCTGGCTGTTCGCCGAGCTGGCACGACCGGGCGGTATCCCCGGCGCGCCCCCGGTTGCGCACAGGTTATCCACACCGCCCTCCGTCCCCTGAAGCCGCCCGGGGGACCGGTTCCCGCCGCCCGGCCCCCTGGCTGTCCCATCGGCCCGGCGCCCTGCGGCCGAAACCGATTCGATCGGGCGGACTTACGCGCACCTGCCCGCAGGTGCTTGACACGGCGCGGCCCGCGCCGCTAGCACGGCGGCATGCGGGAGGCCATCCAAACGCTCGGCTCGGCCCTGGTCTGGCTCGAGGTCGCGCTGCTGACGATCGTGTTCGCGGTGCCGGCGCTGGTGCTCGGCCCGCCACTGCTCTGGTGCGACCGGCGCCGCCGGCTGCTCGATCTGCTCGCCCGGCTGTGGGCGCGGGCGATCCTCGCCGTCAATCCGTTCGCGCGTTGCGAGATCGAGGGCCGCCAGCACATCGCGCGGGGCCAGCCGTATGTGCTCGCGGTCAACCACCAGTCGCTCGCCGACACGATCGGAATCCTGTTGCTCGGCCTGCCCGCGAAGTTCATCGCCAAGCGGAGCCTGTTCCGGGTCCCGGTATTCGGCTGGTGCATGCGGCTGCTCGGCTGCATCCCGGTGGAGCGCGGCAACCCGCGCTCGGGGGTCCGCTGTCTGGCCGAGGCGCGGTCGTGGCTGGAGCGCGGGGCGACGGTGGTGGTGTTCGTGGAGGGCACCCGCTCCCCGGACGGCGAGCTGCGGCCCTTCAAGGAGGGCGCGTTCCGCCTCGCGGTCGAGACGGGCACCAGCCTCTTGCCCGTGGTCATCGACGGCGCGGGACGGCTGTTGCGCAAGGGCTCCTGGCGCTTCGCCCCCGGAGCGCGGCTGCGGCTGGTGGTCGGCCCGCCGCTCCAGCCGCCGGCGCCGCAAGGCGACGTCCAGGCGCACAACCGCGCGATCGCGGCGCTCAGCGAGCGTGTCCGCACCTGGATGCTGGAACAGCTCGTGCGGCTGCGGGGCGAACAAGCTCCGCCGCCCGCCACGCCGGTTGCCGCGCTCCCGGACGCGGAAACACCGCTCACGACGGACCGATCATCTTCTCCGGCCGCACCACCTCGTCGAACCTCTCGGCGGTGAGCAGCCCGAGCTGGACCGCCGCTTGCTTGAGCGTCGTGCCGGTCTGGTAGGCGTGCTTGGCGATCCGCGCCGCATTGTCGTAGCCGATGACCGGATTGAGCGCCGTCACCAGCATGAGCGAGTTCTCCACGTGCTGGCGGATGCGCTCGCGGTCCGGCTCGATGCCCTCGGCACACCGCACGCGGAAACTGTCCATGGCGTCGGCGAGCAGCCGGATGGAGCCCAGCACGTTGTGCAGCATCACGGGCTTGTAGACGTTCAGCTCGAAGTTGCCCTGCGAGCCAGCGAATCCCACCGCCGCGTCGTTGCCCATCACCTGCACGCAGACCATGGTCAGCGCCTCGGCCTGGGTCGGATTGACCTTGCCGGGCATGATCGAGCTGCCGGGTTCGTTGGCCGGGATCCGCAGCTCGCCGATCCCGCAGCGCGGCCCGCTGGCGAGCCACCGCACGTCGTTGGCGATCTTGTAGAGCGCCGTCGCCAGCTGGCGCAGGGCCCCGCTCGCGCGCACCACCGCGTCGTGCGCCGCCAGCGCGGCGAACTTGTTGGGCGCGGTGACGAACGGCTCCTCGGTCAGCGCCGCGATCACGGCTGCCACCCGCTCGGCGAACCCCTTCCTAGTGTTGAGCCCGGTGCCGACCGCGGTGCCGCCCAGCGCCAGCCGGTGCAGCGCCGGCAGCGTGTCGTCGATCGCCTCCTCCGCCTCGCCGAGCTGCGCCACCCAGCCCGAGATCTCCTGGCCGAGCGTCAGCGGGGTTGCGTCCTGCAGATGGGTGCGGCCGATCTTGACGATGTCCGCATACGCCCTCGCCTTGGCATCGAGCGCCCCCGCGAGCGCGCGCAGCGCCGGCAGCAGCCGCTGCTTGAGCCGGTCCACGATCGCCAGGTGCATGACGGTCGGGAACACATCGTTGGAGGACTGGCTCTTGTTGACGTGGTCGTTGGGGTGCACGGGCTCCTTGCCGCCGCGGCGCCCCGTCAGCAGCTCGTTGGCGCGCGAGGCGATGACCTCGTTGGCGTTCATGTTGGTCTGGGTGCCGCTGCCGGTCTGCCAGACCACGAGCGGGAAGTCCTCATCGAAGCGGCCGGCGGCGACCTCGCTCGCCGCCTGGTCGATCGCCTCCGCGCGCCGCTCGTCCAGCAGCCCCAGCTCGCGGTTGACCCGCGCGCAGGCGCGCTTGACGATCCCCAGCGCCCAGATGACCTCGCGCGGAAAACGATCGCCCCCGATCGGGAAGTTCTCCAGCGAGCGCTGCGTCTGCGCCCCCCAGTACCGCTCCGCCGGTACCTGGACCTCGCCCAGGGTATCGCTCTCGATGCGTGTGCTCACCCGAGGGTACCCTCCCCGCGCGTCTTCTCGCCGCTGCCCCGGTGGCCGCAATCCCCCGGCGGGCGGGCGCAGAGCGGCCGCACCCCCGCCTTGCGCCGGCGGACAGCCGGTCCTACGCCGCCTGCCGCAGCTCCTGCACCGCGCGGCGTACCGCCTCCATGTCCCGTGGCTCGCCGGTCTGCTCCTGCACCTGCACGAAACGCACGATGCCGTCGCGGTCGATCACCACCGTGGCGCGGTGGCTGATGAACGGGACCTTGGGGTGCTCCAAGCCGTAGCTGCGGGTCACCTCCAGCGTGGGATCCGCGAGCAGGTCGTACGGGATGCGGTGGTGCTCCTTGAACGCCTTGTGGCTCCAGGTGCTGTCGCGGCTGATGCCGACCAGCACGACATCCTCGCCCCTGAGCTCGCCGGGATCCTCGGCGAGCCCGCAGTTCTCCTTGGTGCAGGTGGGGCTCCAGTCCAGAGGATACCAGAGCAGCACGACGATCTTGCCGCGGTGCTCCGACAGCCGCCAGTCGCGGCCGTCCTGGTCCTTGAGGGTGAAGTCGGGAGCAGGGCTTCCCACTGCGATCGCCATCGTACAGGCCCTCCTGTTTCGCGACACCGCCGCACGCACGAAGAGCCCGGGTTAACCGAGCCCCCCTGCTCGCGTCAAGCCCGGAGCGCCGCATGCGCCAGGTTGTGCGCTGCCGGGGCGGCGCTCCGGCACCCGGCGTGCCGCCGGCGCCAGCAGCCAAACCGGGGGGCTGGACAACGCCAGCGGCGCGAGGCAGGATCGGGACCATGAAGCTCATCGTGGCGATCGTGCGGCCCGAGCGCCTGGAGCCCGTCAAGGAAGCGCTCGGCGAGGTCGAGGTGTTCCGCATGACCGTGAGCGACGTGCAGGCGCTGGTCGAGCCGCCCGCGCCGGGCGGCCAACCGCGCCTGGAGCCCCGGGTCCGGCTGGAGATCGCGGTCAACGAGGCGTTCGTCGAACCGACGATCGGAGCCATCGTGCGCGCCGGCCGCCAGCCGGAACACCCGCGTCCGGACGACGGCCACATCCTCGTCTTCCCGCTGTTCGACGCCGTCCGCATCCGGACCGGCGAGCGGGGTCCGGAGGCGATCTGAGCTGGCTGCGGGGGCGGGTTCGCCCCTCGCCCACCACCCCGAACCGGGCGACGAACTGCTCCCTCAGCCCGCTGCCGCGCCCTCACCGGACGGACTGGACAGCGAGGGCTCCTCCCTGCCCTCCGCGGCGCAGATGGCGGCGTAGGCCTGCTCGGCGTTGCGCGCGGCGCGCAGGCGCTCGCGCAGGTGCCGGTCATTGAGCAGGCGGGCGATGCCGGCGAGCACGCGCACGTGGACCTGCAGGCGGTTCGCGGGCACCACCAGCAACAGGACCAGATCCACCGGCCCGCCGTCGAGCGCCGGCCACCGGATGCCCTCGCGGGCGATGCCGAGGGCACACAGGATCTCTTCCGGGCCGTCCAGCGCCCCGTGCGGCAGTGCCACCCCATGCGCCATGCCGGTGGAGCGACGGCGCTCATGTTCCAGTACCGCCCGGCGCGCCGCCTCCTCGAGCGCCGCGGGCAGTTCCCCGCGCGCCACCAGCAGCCGGATCAGCGCCTCGATCGCCTCCTCGGGCGTGCGCGCCGCGAAGTCGACCTCGACCAGCTCCGGCCGCAAGAGCTCGGACAGCTCCATGCTCCCCTCGTCGCGTCCCCAGAGCGTCGCATCCTGGCCGGCGGCCCGTGCTGCACCTGCAGCGCCACCCGATCACCCACCGGGCCTACCGGCCACGCACGTGTCGTCCCTCCTCCACCGCCTCGCCGAACAGCATCACCTCCACCAGCTCGCACATCGCGTGGTAGGCGGCGAGGTGCACCTCCTGGATGGTGGAGGTCGCGGCGGCTGGCACCAGAAAAGCGTGGTCGGCGAGCGCCCGCAGCCGCCCTCCCTCGCCTCCCGAAAACAGCACGGTCACCAGACCGCGCCGCCGCGCCTCCTCGAAGGCCAGGACCACGTTCGGCGAGTTGCCCGAGGTGCTGATGCCGATCAGCACATCCCCCGGCTGGCCCAGCGCCTCGACCTGGCGCGCGAACACGCGCTCGAAGCCGTAGTCGTTCGCGCACGCGGTGAGCAAGGAGGTGTCGGTCGTGAGCGCCAGCGCCGCCAGCGCGCGCCGTTCGCGCCGCGCACTCAATCGTACCACCAGCTCCGTCGCCACGTGCTGCGCGTCGGCCGCGCTGCCGCCGTTGCCGCACAGCAGCACCTTGCGGCCCGCCGCGAGCGCACCGGCGAGCACGCGGGCGATCGCGGCCAGCGCTGCGCAGCGCGCGCCATCCTCGGCCAGCGCGCGCTGCACCTCCGCACCTCGCAACAGATGGGCCGCGACGTGCGCCGCCGCAACTGCCATCCCCGAGGGCTCCGCGCTGGCGCTCATCGCGGTCCCTCCCCCGGTGGTGCCGGAGCGGCAGGCAAGGCCGGCCGCGCGCCCGCCGTCGGCGGGCTCGCCGCGGCCGGCGCGGCGGTCGGCGTCGCGGCGAGCGGTGTCGCGCTGGCCGAGCTCGCGGCGGGAACGGCTCCCTGCAGCTCGACCCCATGCCGCAACGCCTGCGGGTCGGGCAACCACAGCGTCGCATCCAGCGCGTCGACCACCTCGCGCTCCAGCGTGAACAGCGGCAGTTGCTGCCAGGGTGGGAGCGCCGGCTCGCCGGAAGCGGGCAGCGGCCGGCGCCGCAGCCGCGCGCGGAACGCCCCCGCCTCGTCGGTCGTGCCCAGCGCCAGCTCGATCTCCTCGAAGGGCTGGTCGGCCACCGCGCGCCAGGCCCGCACCACCAGCCATGGCGCAGCCAGGCCGAGCTGCTCGGGCGCAGCGGCTGCCGGCGGCGAGACGAATCGCACCGCGCGGAGCTGGCCCAGCACGGCGGCCAGCCGCTCCAGCGCCGCCGCATCCGGACGGCGCGGCCCCGGGGTGCTCCAGCCCCCCTCTGCCAGCCGCACGAACGGGCGCGGCTCCTGGCCCGGCCGTTCCACCACCAGCCGCCGCACCTCCGCAGGTGGGAAGGCCGTCAGCCGGCGCTCGCGCAGCAGCGGATACAGCCAGAGCAGCCGCTCCGCCTCCGGGATCAGCGCCTGCAGCACCGAAGGCTCCTCGCCGCGCTGCAGGTAGTAGGCGTCGTAGCGCGGCGCCTGCTTGCCGAGCCGCAGCAGGTGGCGCGCGCCCCGCTGCTCGATCTGGACCACGAGCGGCCGCTCCAGCCCGAAGTTGGCGAGCGCCTCGGGAGCACGGCTGACCACGGTCTCGATGCGCAGCGCTTGCAGCTCGCCGAGCAGCCGCTCGACCGCCGCCGCGTCCGCCCCCTCGGCCAGCGGCACCGCAAACGCCCATCCGCCCCCCTGCTGGCGCTCCAGCCGCGCGCGTACCCCGCCGTCCGGCGCGCGGACCTCGATGGCGCGCACCGGCTCGCGGCCCAGGTGCAGCAGCCGCCGCGAGCGCCACTGCTCGGCCGGCTCCCCCAGATGTGCGAACACCGTGTCCGCGACCACCACCACCTCGCTGCGGTCCGCCCGCCGCGCATGGCGGGTTGCGGAGGCGCCCTCGCCGGGCGTGCCGAAGAGCACCGTCTGCTGCTGGCCAGCGCCCTCCAGGGTGAGGGCATAAGGCGGGCTGTGCAGGCCGTAGCGCTCCAGGTCCGCCGCCGCAGCCTCGACGAACCGCTGCGCCTCCAGCTGCAGCGCCGCCTGTAGCAGCTGCTCCACCCGCTCCTCGTCCGCCCAGTCCTGCAGCGGCTCCTCCAGCCGCCACTCACTGCCCTCGCGCACCAGGCGCAGCGCCTCTCCGGGGCGCTGGACGATGACGCGTTCGATCCGCCAGTGCGGGATATCGAACAGCCTCCGGTCGCGCAGCTGCGGCAGACCCACCTCGAAGCGCTCGAACAGCCGCGCCGAAGTGCGCACCACCACCGGCTCCTCGTCCCGGCGCACGTGGACCAGCCGCCCGCTCGGCTCCAGCCGCCCGATCCGCAGCACGTTGCGCGTGCCGTCGGCATGGCCGACCTCCACCCGCAGGCGCGGGGGCTCCAGTCCGAGCGCGGCCGGATCGAAGCGCTGCAGCTCGTCCACGCGCTCGGCATACTGGAGCGCCCCGAGCAGCCCCTCGACCACGCGCGGATCGGCGGCGGCGCGCACCGGTTCGATGATCCACCACGGCGCCCCGGCCCGCTCGCGCACCAGCACCACGCGCGCGGGCGATGCCGCGGTGGCGGTGGCGCCGGCGGGCGTCGCGGGCTGCGCCGCCGCCCGCTCCAGCGCGATGCGCACGACGCCCGCCGCGTCCCAGTCCGCAAACAGCCGGGTGCTCCGCGCCCGGACCTGCTCCGGACTCGGCTGGGCGCGCTCGACCCAGAGGTAGTACGCGGCGAGCGCGAGCGCGAGCAGGAGCAAACCGAGTGTCGTGCGCTGGCTCACGGTCCATCCTCACCCGCGACCGCACGCGCGGTCGCCGTCCCGGTCCCGCCCGCCGCATGCCGGCGGGCGGGGTTCTCCCAGCCTACCGCCGGCGCGCGCGCCATACCAGCAACGCCGCGATAATGCACGCGCCGGGCAGATCGACCAGACACAGCAGCCAGAGCCGTAACCGGTCGCGCTCGTCGAGCTGCAACCGGATGACCTGCGAGGGCCGCGGCGCGATCGAGATCGTCTCCTCCCGCTCGGCGAGCCAGGACACGGCGTTGACCGCCAGGTCGAGATTGGCGGGCACGAGCGCCACCAGGCGGTCGCTCACCCAGCTCGCGTCCCCGACCACCACCAGCCGCGTCTCGGCGGCGGGCGGAGGGGCTGCGGCTGGTCCGGCGGCCGCAGTGCCCGTCCGCTCGCGGATGCCGCAGCGCACCGCGACGGCGAGCAGGTGTGGGCCCGGCTGATGCGGGGCGTCGTATGGATTGGCGCTCGCATGGAACGCCCCGAGGTCGGTCACCGCGATGGCCGAGGGCTGCGTGGCGAGCAGCGGCTGCACCTGGAATCCCTCCCCCGGCGGTGCCGCGGGCTCGTTCCACAACACCGGACGTGCCTGCTCCAGCAGCAGCGTCTGGCCGACCAGCGGCCGCGTGATGGGATGCGCCGCCCCCAACGGCTCTTCGATCCGGACGCGGAACGACAGCCTGCCCAGCGGCGTCACCGTCGCACCGTCGTACACCACCGCCTCGCCGAGCTGGACCCCGTAGGGGGCGAGCAACCTCTCCAGGCCGGTGCGCACGAACCGCAGCTCACGCGTGCCGGGCCGCTGCCGCAGCGCGGGTTCCGCCAGCACCAGCAGCCGCCCCCCGCCCGCCAGCCACCGCTCGAGCGCCTGCAGTTCGGGCGGCGTCAGCTCGCTTTCGAGCCCTGCGATGACCAGGACGTCGCAGTCGGGCGGTACCGCCAGCGCCGGCCCGGTGCCCGTGCCCGCGCCGGCGGCCGGCGGGGGGAAGCTCCAGGGCTCGACCGCGAAATCCAGATTCTCCAACGCCCGCTGCAGCGCCTGCAGCCGCCGCGCCTCGTCCGCAGCCACAAGCTCCAGCTCGCGGTGGCCCTGCAGGAGCAGCACCCGCGGCTGGCGCGGGCGGGTGATGGCGAGCAACGCGCGCGTCAGCGCCTCTTCGGCACGCAGGCCGCGCCCACGGCCCTGCTCGCCGGCGGCAGCACCGCTGCCGGCCGGCCGAGCCGCACCGCGCTCCATCGCCGCGACCGTGACGTGGCGGGTTCGCGGCAGCGCGCCCGCTGCCTGCGGCGGCGCTGCCAGGATCACCACGTCCGGATCGGTAAGCGTGCGCGGATCGATGCCGAGCCGGCCGAGGGTGCGCTCCAGCTCCCCCAAATCGAGCCCCGGATGGAGCCAGCGGACCTGGAACCGCTCGCCGCCGTGCGCGGCGTAGCTCTGCAGCACCGCTCGCAGCGCCGGGTACCAGCGATGGCCGGGTGGCACGAACACGTAGGCGGTCACCCGCACCGGCAGCTGTTCCAGCACCTTCACGGTCCGTGGATCGAGCGTGTGCAGGCCGCTGCTGGTGCAGTCCAGGCGCGCGTAGCGCCGGGCCGAGATCAGGTTGGTGAAGATCAGCACCGCGCTCGCCGCCGTGACCATGAGCACGGCGTTGACGGCTGTGCCGGCGCGATGGGAACGCGCGAACTCCAACACGCGCCCCAGCTGGAGCAGCCCGAGCAGGGCCAGCGCGGCCAGCGCGCCCAGCGCCGGCCCTACCACCCGCAGGTTCCAGGACAGCTCGCCTGCGGGGCCGATGTGGAACAGCGCGAGGTCGCGATGGGCCTGGATGACGGCGGCCGCGGCCGAGGCGGCCGCGAGCACCCCGAGCGCCGTGCCGACGAGCCGCCGCATGCCGCTCACCTCCACCGGTGGCTCTCGAGTGCGCGCACGGCCAAGAACAGCGCATAGGCGGCGACCGAGAGGAACCAGACCACGGCCCGGGTGTCCACCACGCCGCTCGGAAAGCCCGCGAAGGCATGGGAGAACGATACCGCGCGCAGCACCTCGCGCAGGCCGGGAAACCACATCGGGTCGCTCGGGACCAGCAGCTCGAGCTGGCCGACCGAGAGCAGCAGCAGCAGGGTCACGAACGTCCCGATGAACGCGACGATCTGGTTCCTGGTGAGCGCGCTCGCCAGCAGCCCGATCGCGATCCAGGCCGCGCCCATGAGGAACGTCCCGGCGTAGGCAGTGGCGACCGGTCCGAGATCCATGACCTCGCTCGCCCGGGCGACCGCCGCCGCCGGCCAGCCGAGCCCGCGCGCGCGCAGCGCCCACAGCTCCGCCCAGAAACCCTCCGGCGCGGCGAAGTGCAGCGCCACCCCGAGCAGCAGCACCGTCGGCAGCCACAGCACCATGTAGAACCCGAGCGCGGCCGCGAACTTGGCGAACACGACCTCGGCGTCGCGCACCGGCGCGGTCAGCAGCGTCTCCAGCGTCCCGCGGCTGCGCTCCTCCGCGAGCAACCGCATGGTGATCGCCGGGATCACGATGAGCTGCAGCACCCAGAAGAAACCCGTGCCGAAGAACACCCGCACCAGCGGCTCGCCGGGCGTCCCGGTGTACAGGTCGACGAGGAACAGGAACACGAACCCGTTGACGAGCGCGAAGCCGGCCATGGTGAGCCAGGCGATCGGCGAATAGAAGAAGTGGCGCAGCTCCTTCTGTACCAGGCCCTTCGCCCAGCCGCGCACGAGCAACACCAGCGCCGTGCCGCCGAGCAGCGCCACCAGCAGCCCGCCCAGCGCGGCGAACAGCGCCGTCTCCCACGGCAGCTCCCACGTCATCAGCGCGCCTGCGAGCATCGGTCGCTCCGTGCGGACGGCCGCCTGTGCGCACCCGCGCCGCGAGGCGGCACCTCAGGCCGCACCGGCCGGCGCCGGTACCGGCGCGTGCGGCTGGCTGTCGGCGCCCGCCGTGCAGCGGACGAACACCTCTTCCAGACTCGGGCGAACCGGACGCAGCAGGCGCACCACCCAGCCGTGCGCGAGCGCGGCGCGCCCGAGCGGCTCGCGTAGATCGCGCTGCTCCTCGATGCACAGCCGCACCGCATGCGCCCCGCCGCCCAGCGCCCGCCGCTGCACCGACGCCACCCCCGGCAGCGCGCGCAACACCGCATCGATCTCCTCGGCCGGCCCGACCAGCTCCGCCTCCAGATCGCAGCCCGCGGCACCGCGCGCCGCCCGCGCTACCGGCTCGGCGGCGACGATACGGCCCTGGTGGATGATGAGCGCCCGGGAGCAGACCGCCTCGACCTCGCTGAGCACGTGGGTGGACAGCAGCACGGTATGCTGCGGGCCGAGGCTACGGATCAGCTCGCGCACCTGCCGCACCTGGTGCGGGTCGAGCCCGGCCGTCGGCTCATCGAGCACCAGCAGCCGCGGCGGGCCGAGCAGCGCGTCCGCCAGCCCCACCCGCTGGCGAAATCCGCGCGAGAGCACCTCGATCGGCCGCCCGAGCACCTCCTCGATCCCGCACAGCTCGGCGGCTCGTGCCACTTCGGCCGCGCGCCGGCGGCGCTCCACCCCCTTGAGGCGAGCCCGGAAGCGCAGATACTCCCCCACGCGCAGATCCGGATACAGGGCCGCGCTCTCCGGCAGGTAACCGATCAGGCGGCGCGCGGCCAGCGGATCGGCAAAGGCGTCGACGTTCTCGATGGTGACCCGGCCCGAACTCGGCGGCACAAACCCCGCGATGATGCGCATGGCGGTCGTCTTGCCCGCGCCATTGGCACCGAGGAAGCCCACCACCTCGCCGCGTCCGATCTCGAACGAGATGCGGTCGAGCGCCAGCACCTCGCCGTAGCGCTTGGTCACCTCCTGGACCCGCAGCACGGACCGGCCCGCCTCCGCCCGCTCCTCGCTCGCGCGGCGCCGCAACGCCGGAATCCTCGATTATAGGTGGCGGCTTACCGGCCCTTCAAGGCGGGCGCACCGCGGCCGCGCTCGCCAGCGCCCGCGGCGGGCAGCCGCGCACCGACGCCGGCAGAACCGCTTGCGGAGCCGGCAAAAGAGCCTATCCTATCCTGCTTCATCGAGGCGTGTGGCGAGCCGGATGGGTTCTCGATGACCACAGCCGTTCCGAGCCCGGCGGGCGCGCCCCGGCGCGCCGAGCTGCGCAACCTCGCGATCATCGCGCACGTCGACCACGGCAAGACCACCCTGGTCGATCGCTTGCTGGAGATCTCGGGCGCCTTCCGCACCGGGCGCGCCGAGACGGCCTGCGTGCTCGACTCCGAGGCGCTGGAGCGCGAACGCGGCATCACGATCCTGGCCAAGAACTGCGCGGTGCGCTGGCGCGGGGTCAAGATCAACCTCATCGACACCCCGGGGCATGCCGACTTCGGCGGCGAGGTCGAGCGCGTCCTCCGGATGGCGGACGGCTGCCTGCTGCTGGTCGACGCCGCCGAGGGGCCGCTGCCGCAGACCCGCTTCGTGCTGCGCAAGGCGCTCGAGACGGGGCTGGTGCCGCTGGTGGTCATCAACAAGATCGACCGCAAGGACGCCCGCCCACAACAGGTGCTGGACGAGGTACTGGAGCTGTTCATCGACCTGGGCGCGAGCGAGGAACAGCTCGACTTCCCGGTGCTGTACGGCTCGGGCCGCGAGGGCTACATGGTGCGTGCCCTCGATGCGCCGCGGCGCGACATCACGCCGCTGCTCGACGCCATCCTGGAGCACATCCCGGCCCCGGCAGGTGATCCCCAGGCGCCGCTCCAGATGCTGGTGGCGAGCATCCAGCACGACGACTTCGTGGGCCGGATCGCGGTCGGGCGGGTGTACGCGGGCCGCCTGGTCGAGGGCCAGCCGGTGCTGCTGGTCAAGCACGCGGGAGGCCGGCTCGTCAATACCGTCAAGCAGCTGCAGGTCTTCTCGGCGCTGGGACGCGAGCCGGTGGCCGAGGTCGCCGCCGGCGAGATCGCGGCCGTGATCGGGCTCAAGGACGTGGAGATCGGCGATTCGCTGACCGATCCGCAGCGCGCGCGCCCGCTACCGCCGATCGCGATCGAACCGCCGCGCATCACCATGACATTCATGGCGACCGACTCGCCGCTGCGCGGGCGCGAGGGCCGGTACGTCACCTCACGCCAGCTGCGCGAGCGGCTGGAGCGCGAGTTGCGCCGCAACGTCGCGCTGCACCTCGAGCCCACCGACGACCCGGCGGCGTTCACGGTGAGCGGCCGCGGACTGCTGCACCTGGGGGTGCTGCTGGAGACCATGCGCCGCGAGGGCTTCGAGGTCCAGGTCAGCAAGCCCCTGGTGATCCTGCGGCGTGACGCTTCGGGGCAGCTGCTCGAGCCGATCGAGCGCCTGGTGGTGGACGCGCCCGAGGAGCATGCCGGCAAGGTCATCGAGGCCGCCGGCGCGCGGCGCGGGGAGCTGGTGCGCATGGAGCAGAAGCACCGGCTGGTGCGCCTGGAGTTCACGATCCCGGCCCGCGGCCTCATGGGCCTGCCGCTCCGGCTGCTGGCACTGACCGGCGGCGAGGCGACGGCGCACCACGTCTACGAGGGCTACGGCCCGTGGCGCGGCGAGATCCCCGGGCGCAGCAACGGCGTTATGGTCTCGATGGTGGATGGCGAGACGACCGCGTATGCGCTGCACGCGCTGGCCGATCGCGGGCGGTTCTTCGTCGGGCCCGGGGAGCGCGTCTACGAGGGCATGATCGTCGGCGAGCACTGCAAGGCGGGCGACATCGTGGTCAACACCACCCGCCGCAAACACCTCACCAACATCCGCGCCGCCGGCGCCGACGAAAAGCTCCTCCTCACGCCGCCGCGCCGCTTCACGATCGAGGAGGCACTCGAGTACATCGAGCCGGATGAGCTGGTCGAGATCACCCCGCACGCGGTGCGCCTGCGCAAGCGCAAGCTCTCGCACAAGGAGCGCAAGCGCGCCGCGGAGAGCGGCGGCGGAGCGTCCGTCCTGTTGGCGGAGGGGTGAGGGCACGGCTACCGACCGCTGCGGCCGCTCCAGCGCGCGCGCCGCGGCCGGCAGGAGATGGCACGCCGGAGGGCGAGGGCGTGGGAGCGCTGCTGCTCGTGATGTCGTGGCTCGCCGCCGAAGTGCTGGCGGTGATCCTGTGCGCGCGGTGGCTCGGCGCGCTCGCCACCGTGGCGCTGTTCATCGGCACCTCGCTGGTGGGAGCCCTGCTGCTGCGGCGCGAGGGCATGCTGATGGCGATGCGCGCCCTGGGCTGGAGCATGCAGCTGGCGCGCACCGAGGGCGAGGCGCCACCGCTGCCGCTCGCCGATTCGATCCCGCGGCTGCTGGGTGGGCTGTTGCTGCTGTGCCCGGGATTCGTCACGGACCTGGCGGGAGTGCTGCTCATGCTGCCGCCGCTGCGCGGCATCGTCGCCGCCCGGGTGCACGCTGCGCTGGAGGCGAGGTGGCGGGCGCGGGCGGAGCTGTATGCAGCGCAGCTGCGCGCGCGCTGGCATGCGCGCGGCGGCGCAGGCATGCCCGAGGAACAAGGGGAGGACGGCGAGGAACTGGCGGTGGAGGTGGAGGGTTTCGTGTTCGAGCCGGGGCACCAGGCCGGCGCCTCGGCCGAGGAGGACCGGACAGCCGAGCTCCGCCTGCCGCCTCCCGATCCGCAGGTGCAGTAGCCGGCGAGCCAGCCGGGCCGCAGCCCGCTCGCCGCTCGGGGCGCGGCGGCAGCGGAGCCGGAGGCACGCGGCAACCTGGATCAGGACCGCCTGCGGCAGGAGCAGGACTCCCTCTTGCGCCCATCCTCTCCGACGGGTAGCCTCAAGGCTCGCTCAGTCAGGGGTATACCGGAGGCACGGTTCGTGCGCGTCCAATGTCCAGGGTGCGGCGCCGCCGGGCGGGTCGCGGCACCGCCCAGCCGGCCGCTCAGCTGCCCGAGATGCGGGCAGCGCTGGCAGCCGCGCCACGAGGAGGAGCAGGTGCCGCGCGGGGCCGGCGATCCGCCGGCGCCCCGCGGACGGCCCGCGGGCAGCGGCCGGCCCCGGCCTGCTCACAGCGGCGAGCCCGCCCGCGGGGCCGGCGAGGCGACGGGTGCGCAGAGCGAGCGCGCGCTGCCCGCGCGCCGCCGGCCCCGCTCCGACTCGCGCACCGCGCCCGGCAGGCGCCGCCGGCGCAGCCCCCAGAGCGGCGAGCGGCACGCCCCGCTGCGCCGGCGCAGCGACCGCGCCGCGCTGGTGCTCGCGGCGATCACGCTGGTGCTGGCGGTCGGTATCGCCGTCGGATATGCGGTGCTGTCCAGCCGCGCCGGCTCCCCGCTCCGCGAGCGGGCAGCCGCTTACGCGGCCGCGCTGCGCAAGGCCGATGGGGACGCCCTCATGGAATTCGTGCCGCCGAGCGTCCGCGAACGGGCTCGGGCTCGGGCCGGCGAGGCCGGCGAGGCCTTGCTCCGCAACATGGTCGCCATGGGCGCCTCGGTGATCGAACTCGCCAGCTCACAGGGGGCCACGATCGAGGTGAAGCTCGAGAGCGTGCGCGAGGACGGCGCGCAGGGCACCGTGCAGCTGCGCACCGAGACGGCGTACCAGGGCGAGCGCCAGGCCCGCATCGTGGAGCAGCGCTGGGTCCGCGAGGCCGGACAGTGGTACCTGCACGGCGGCGCCGAGCCGCTGCCCGCGCGCGCGCCGGCACCCGCCGCGGACCCCACCGCCGGGCCGGCCGCTGCCGGCGCGCCGGCGCCTGCCGAACCCGAGCCCGCGGACGAGGAGGATTCGTTCGAGGAGTAGCGAGCCGCCGGGGCGGGCTCTGCCGCGCCGCGCCGCGCGGCGCGAACCAGGTGCAGATCCGGGATCAGGGGATGGACCAGGGGCGGCCCCCGCCGCGGGACCGCCCCTGGTGGAGGTGACTGCGCAGCAGACCGCCTGCGCGCTACTTGATCGCGTTCTTCAGCGCCTGGCCGGGGGTGAAGCCGACCGTCTTGGAGGCCTTGATCTTGATGCGCTCCCCGGTCTGCGGGTTGCGCCCCATGCGGGCGGCGCGCTTGCGGACCGAGAACGACCCGAAGCCGACGAGCTGGACCTTGCCGTCCTTCTTGAGGCCGGCCTTGATCCCCTCGATGACCGCGTTGACCGCCCGCTCGGCGGCGGCCTTCGACTCCATGCCATGGGTCTTGGCGACCAGATCGACGAGCTGCGCCTTGTTCATCGCTTCTCTCCCCTTCCCTTCGTGCCCCGGGCCCCCGCCCTGCCCGCCAGCGCCGGCGGGAACGCACTCCAGAGCGGTGGATTGCGATCTCCCCGAGGCTCTCTCCTGCCGACGCGGCGAGCCCTGCAGCAGACACCGCCCCGCGACCCGGCTCGGGCAGCGGCCCTGCGGTCGATGGCCCGAACGCCACGAGAGGTATGCCCCAGGGGTCCGACACTGTCAAGCGCATTTCCGGCCGCAGATCGGCCTGGCATGCGCATCCGGCGGCAGGCAGGGGTTCGCCGGAAAGGCGTAACGCTTCTTGTTGTCAAAGGTTGTGGCACGCGCCATGCCCGCCGGTGCCGCGCGCGGCGGCCGGGAAAAACCCCGCAGCGGCGCGGGCAGAACGGGCCGGCAGCGCGCGGGCGCCGGTCACCGCGAGCAACGCCGCCCGGTGCCTTCTCCGCTCTGCCTCGGCACGCCCGCCAAGAGGGCCAGCGCAGCGCGGACTGCGCCTCATGCGCAGCGCAGCCTCGCAGAGCAGACCGGCCCGCTGCACCCGAAAAAGGCGCCGGGACCGTGCGCCGGCACCAGCTCCCGCTGCTGCTACCCCTCAGCGATCCAGTTCCCGGGCGATCACGATGTCGATGAGGGATTCGCGCGCCGCCTCCTCGGCACGCTCCACCGGCACCAGCCGCAGGCGCGCGAGTGTGCTTGCCGGCAGAGCGCGCTCGAGGGCGTCCATGCCGGCAGCGGGCACCAGCACCTTGCGCAGACCGCGCCGATCCGCCGCCAGCACCATCTCGGGCAGGCCGGCGGGCGGCCGCACGCCGCCCCGCAGCGTCAGTTCGCCCACGGCGGCGACATCCGGCCGCACCGGCCGGTCGGTGGCGAGCGAGACCAGCGCCACCAGCACCGCGAGGTCGAGCCCCGGATCGATACCGGCCGTCGCGGTGGAGGCGGTCAGCGAGGTGCTGCCCGCACCCCAGCCCGTGAGCGAGGCGGTGTCCTCGCCCGTGCCGGCAGGCGCGAGCGTGGTCGCGCGGATCGCGACCTCTGCGGGCAGCAGCGCCTCCCGTTCGATGCGCAGCTCGCGCGCTCGCCCGCGGATGAACGCGAACGCGCTCTCGAGCGCCTCGGGCCGGACCGCGCTGCCGCGCACCAGCCCCGGCTCGCTGCCCGCGCGCAGCGCCTCCACCAGGGTGACCTCGCCTCCTCGCCGCAGCCAGGTCAGTCCCCAGGCGGCGCCGATCTCGGCGCCGGCCCCGGCGGGCAGCGGCCGCGCCAGCGGCGGGCCGAGCAGTTCCGGCAGCTCCTCCGGACCGAGGCGCACCACGTCCGCCTCCCCGAGTGCGATCCGCGCCGCCGCCCGGCGGCACACCAGCCCCAGCCGCTCCGCCAGCCCAGCCACTCCGGGCTCCGGCGCGTACTCGGCGACCAGCCGCTCCAGCGCGGCGGGGGTGACCTCGACGCTGCCCGGCGGGGCGCCGGCGGCGCGCAGCGCCTCGGGCAGCAACCGCTCGCGTGCGATGCGCACCTTCTGGTCGCGGTCGTAGCCGTGGTGCAACAGCACCTCGACCTCGCCGGCCAGCAGCGGCGGGATGACCGCCGGGTGCTCGGCGGTCGCCACCAGCAGGGTGTGGGCGCCACGGACCGCCGCGCCGGCAAACCGATCCACCAGCCCGCCCCGCAAAAGTTCGCGCAGCGCCGCCGCGGCCCGCGCTCGCTCCGCAGGCGGCGCCCCCGCCGCCAGCTCGTCGATGTGCTCCAGCAGCAGGACCGCCGGCGGCGCGGGACCGCCCTGCAGCGCCCGCATGAGAGCGCCGGGCTCGAGCCCGCCCCCGGCGCGCGGCACGCCGCGCAGCTCCGCCTCGCCCAGCGCCCGCAGGTCGAGCGCCACCAGGGGACCGCCGAGCCCGCGGGCCAGCGCCTCGGCGAGCGCGTGCCGCCCACTGCCCGCCGGTCCGGTGAGCACCGCCAGCGGAGCGCTCGCGCCGGCCCCGAAGCGCAGCTGCAGCGCCGCCCGCTCCAGCAGCCGCCGCCGCGGCTGCTCCAGTCCCACCAGCCCCTCGAACGCGCGGCGCAGCCGCGCCAGCGCCTGTTCCATGCCCGACCTCCCGGCCCCGCTGGAGCGAGGTGCCAGCGGTCTCCCGCACCATCTACGCACGGCGGCGGCGCGGCAGCAAGCGCTGCGCGCAGACCCGCAGCCGCCGTTGCGTCCGGCGCCGCGCGCGCTAAGATGGCGCGCCCGCGAAGCCGAACTCGAGGGAGGTGCTGCTCGCGATGGCTTTCCAGCTCCCCGCCGGCCCGGCCCGGGTGCGCGTCGCACCCTCGCCGACCGGCGATCCACACGTCGGCACCGCCTACGTGGCGCTGTTCAACAAGGCGGTGGCGGTCCGTACCGGCGGGCAGTTCATCCTGCGGATCGAGGATACCGACAGGAGCCGCTACGTCGAGGGCGCCGAGCGGATGATCTTCGAGGCGCTGCGCTGGCTCGGGCTGGACTACGACGAGGGCCCCGATGTCGGCGGGCCCTGCGCGCCCTACCGGCAGTCCGAGCGGACGGCGCTCTACCGGGAAGCGGCCGAGCGGTTGCTCGCCACCGGCAAGGCGTACCGCTGCTTCTGCACGCCGGAGCGGCTAGCCGAGCTGCGCGCCGCCCAGCGCCGCGACCGGCGCCCACCGGGCTACGACGGTCGCTGCCGCGCGCTCGCGGCGGCGGAGGTCGAGCGGCTGCTCGCCGCCGGCACCCCGTGGACCGTGCGGCTGGCGGTGCCGCGCACCGGCACCACCCGGTTCGAGGACGGGCTGCGCGGCCCGATCCAGTTCGAAAACTCCGAGATCGACGACCAGGTCCTGCTCAAGTCCGACGGTCACCCCACCTACCACCTCGCCAACGTGGTCGACGACCATGCCATGCGCATCACGCACGTGATCCGCGCCGAGGAGTGGATCAGCTCGACCCCCAAGCACGTGCTGCTCTATGAGGCCTTCGGCTGGCCACCGCCGGTGTTCGTGCACCTGCCGCTGTTGCGCAACGCCGACCGGAGCAAGATCAGCAAGCGCAAGAATCCGGTGTCGCTGCTCTGGTACCGCGAGCAGGGCTTTTTGCCCGAGGCGCTGCTCAACTTCCTCGCGCTCATGGGCCACTCGATGCCGGACGAGCGGGAGATCTTTTCGCTGGAGGAGTTCTATGCGGAGTTCGACCCGGGACGGCTGAAGACCACCGGACCGGTGTTCGATCTCGCCAAGCTGCAGTGGCTCAACGGCGAGTGGATCCGGCGCCTGCCGCCGCAGGAGTTCGTACGCCGCGTGCTCGCACACCACGGCGAGCCGTACGCTCGCCGGCCGGAGCTGGTGGCGCGGGTGGCACCGCTGGTGCAGCCTCGCATCCGGACGCTGGCGGAGTGGCCGAGCTATGCCGACACCTTCTTCCGCGGCTGTTCGGACTACGAGGCTGCACTGCTCGTGCCGAAGCCGCTGGACGCCGCGATGGCGCGGCAGCTGCTCGAACAGGCCCAGCAGATCGCCGCCCGCGCCGAGCCCTTTGCTGCCGCGGTGCTGGAGCAGCAAGCGCGCGAGGCGGTGGCGAAGCTGGGTTGCAAGGTGGGTCCGGCGTTCATGGTCCTGCGCGTGGCGATCACCGGTGCCAGGGTCTCGCCGCCACTGTTCGAGAGCATGGAAGTGCTGGGGCGCGAGGAAACCCTGGCCCGCCTGCAGGCCGCACTCGCCAAGCTGGCGACCGCGGAGGCGACGGGGACGGGGTCGTAGCGCGGAATCGCCCCGTCACTCCAGGAAATACAGGCGATAGCGGCCGCGCACGCAGTACACCCGCTGCAGCAGCATGCGCCGCTCGACCTCCCCGACGCGAAACCGGATCGTCACCCGGCGCAGCTCGGTGACATCCGAGGCGATCTCCTCGGCTTCCTCGTATTCGAAGTCCACGAAGGCCATCTCGCCGGGCTGGCGGGCGTACAGACTGCGCTTGCTCCGGAAATCGCGCCCCAGCCGCTGCTCGATCAGCCGCCGCTGCGAGGGCGCCGCCCCCCTGCCCACGATCGGGCGCAGCTCGGCCTCACTGAGGAAGAGCTGCTCGAAGGCCTGCAGATCCTCCTGGTCGAGACACCGGATGAGTTCCTCGCCGAAGGCGCGTTGCTTCTCGCGCTCGCGATCCGCGACCGCCTCGGCCAGGGTGGGACGGCGGACGATCACGCGCGGCACCGCCTGGCTGTCCACCCCTTGCAGGTGCGCGCACTCCTCGCACAGCATGCGGCTGCCCGCACGCACCAGATCGCGCTCCGCAAACGACTGCAGGCAGACATCGCACAGACGTCGCTCGGCCGCGGTCATGTCTCTCTGCTCGCCGCTGGTGTGTGGCTGCCGGCTACGGTGTCGCGCCCCGCAGTGAAGAAGTATAGCCGCTCGCCGCACAGCGGCAACGCGGTGCCGGCTCCGGTGCTGCGCTCGGGCCGCATGCTTGACCTCCCCGCCGCCCCGCATAGAATGTCGTTCCGCGCGTGGGCGTATAGCTCAGCTGGCTAGAGCGCCTGCCCGACACGCAGGAGGTCAGTGGTTCAAGTCCACTTACGCCCACCATCCGCCCCGCACTCCCCGCGCGCCACACCACCCGCCGGCCGTTCGCGCAGGCGGATGGCGGCCTGCGCTCTGGCGGCGCCGCAGGGTGTGGGTCGCGCAGGACGGCGCGCAGACGGCTCGCGGTGGCCCGGCCGGTCGAGCGTCCTCCCGCTCAGCCGCCTAGTCCCGCGCGCTCGCCGTGCCGCCCGTGCCGGCGGCGGGCGCGCCGGCCGCCGGCGCGGACGGGGGCGGCACCGACAGGGCGAGGCGCATGCCCGTAGCCTCGGTGCGGAACTCCGGATCCACCTCGGGGCGCTGCCAGCTGGTGCGCGCGTAACGCTGCGCCGGCAGGTCGAACGAACCGCCCTTGAGGCAGGGCCGGCCCTCGAACACCGTCCACTCGTGCGCGTTGCCCCCCATGTGGCGGAGCCCACTGGGCGAGAGGTCGTCGGGCGGGCCGTCCACCGCCACCGTGCGGTGGCGAGGCCTCGGGCCTTCGCCGCCTGCGCCTGCCCCACCGCCCGCCAGCGGCGCTCCCCCGCGCGCCTGCACCTCGCCGCCGCCCGCAGACGGCGGTGGGGGCACGTTGGCCAGCCGGGGGTCGTAGCGCTCGCCCCACGGATAGAGCCGGCGCCGGCCCGTCTCCGGCTCCCAGCCCGCAGCGTACTCCCACTCCTCGGCACTCGGCAGCCGCGCTTCGGCCCAGGGATGGCGCTCGCGCAACCGCTCGGTGAACCAGCGCGCATACGCCTCGGCCTCGCGAAACGAGATGCCCGTCACCGGATGGTTCTCCGTGCCGGGCGGATAGTGCCCCCCCGACCACGTCAGCGGTCCGGGCTCGCCGCTGGCGTCGCGCAGATGCCGCAACCCGAAGCGCTGGTAGCCGCCGTCATCGACGAACGCCTGATAGGCGTGGTTGGTGACCTCGTGGACCGCCATGTAAAAAGGCGCCACCTCGGCTTCGCGCAGCGGGTTGGCGTCCCGGGGATCCTCGCTTCCCAGCCGCGCTGGACCTCCGGGGACGAAGCGGAAACCCGGCGGTGCGAGCGCGCGCGCCCGCTCGCGCTCGTACAGCGCGCGTACCCGCTCGTGCCCGGGATCGAAGGCGAGCGCCTCGCGGTAAGCGGCGAGCCGGTCCTCCGGCGCGATGCTCGCAGCGGCGCGCTGCAGCGCCTGCTCGACCCCGTTGCGCCGCACCCACTTCTCCAACAGCACCACGCGCTCGCGGTCCTCGTCCTGGCGCGCCAGCTCGTAAGCCCGGCCGATCGCCCCCAGCGCCTGCGCCGGCTCGCTCTCCGCCAGCCGGCGCGCAGCCTCCAGCGCCTCCTCGAAGCGCACGTACTGGTCGGTCAGCCCCTCCAGCCGGCGCGCCAGGGGCGCCAGCAGCTCGGGTGCGACGCCCACGAGCGCGGCCTGGTCGATCCACTCGCGCGCCAGCCCTATGCCACCTCGGTCGCGCCGCGCCATCGCAATCGCCGCCTCGACCAGCAGCAGCGCCGCCCGCCCGCGACCCGCGCGCGCCAGCGCACTGTCGGGCCAGGCCTGCAGCGCCTGCTCGAACGCCGCATAGGCCCGTTTGCCCCAGGCGTAGCGCGCAGCCGGCTCCGCGTGCGCCGCCACCGCCAGATGCGCCTCCGCCTCCGCCAGGCGCGCATCGTGTTCGGCGCGCCGCTGCCAGCGGCGGCGGCGCTCCTCCTCGCGCAGCGCCTGCGCCGCTGCCGCCTGCTCCGCCTGCGCGCGCTCTTCGGCCCGCCGCCGCTCCGCATACTGCAACCACTCACCGACCTCGGGCAGCCCGGGCACCAGCGCCCGCGCGCGCTCCAGCGCGGCGATCGCGTCGGAGTAACGCTGCTCGAAGTACGCCTGCCGGCCCAGCCTGAGCTGGTGCACCGCCGCCTCGCGCAGGCTGCGGTTGCGCTGGTGCTCGCGATAGACGAAATAACCCGCCACCGCCACGACGGAGAGCAACGCGACCAGCAGGACCGCCGCCACCGCCCGCTGGCGCTGCACCCGGCGCCAGAACCGCTCCAGCAGCCCGGGCCGGCGCGCGTGGATCATCTCGCCGGCGAGATAGCGGCGGATGTCGGCCGCCAGCTCCGCCGCGCTTGGATAGCGCGCCTGGGGCTCCTTGCGCAGGCACTTGAGGCAGATCGTCTCGACGTCGCGGTGCAGCGCCGGCACGAGCTGGCGCGGGGGCACGGGCTCCTCCTCGGTCACGCGCCGCAGCGTGTCCAGCACGTTCTCCCCCCGGAACGGCGGCACGCCGACCAGCAGCTCGTACAGCACCGCGCCGAGCGCGTACACATCGGTGCGGGGATCGACCCGGTTGGCGAGTCCCGCCGCCTGCTCCGGCGACATGTAACCCGGGGTGCCGAGCGTCTGGCCGGTCTCGGTGAGCCCCGAGTCCGACCGGATGTCCTTGGCCAGCCCGAAGTCGGTCAGGCGCGGCCGGCCCTCGGCGTCGATCAGGATGTTGCCCGGCTTGACGTCGCGGTGCACGATCCCCTGCCGGTGCGCCGTCTCGAGCCCGTCGGCGATGGTGGCGACGATCTCCAGCGCCCGCCGCGGCTGCAACGCCCCCTCCCGCAGCAGCCGCGACAGCGGTTGGCCCTCCACCAGCTCCATCGCGATGTAGAGATGGCCGCGTTCCTCGCCGATCTCGTAGATGGGCACGATGGCGGGATGGCGCAGCCGGGCGGCGGCCAGCGCCTCGCGCCGGAAGCGCTCCAGGTCGCGCGCCTCGGCGTCGCGACCCGCCCGCAGCACCTTGAGCGCGACCTCGCGCTCCAGGCTCTGCTGGCGCGCGCGGTAGACCACGCCCATGCCGCCCCGGCCCAGTTCGCCCAACAGCTCGTAGCCGGCCAGGCGCGCGGGCGGGGCGGCGAGCGGCGAGGGGGCGCAAGGCGCCGGCGCTCCGAGCGTGCCCGCACTGGGCGCCGTCTCGTTGGCCCGCTCCCTGCCCAGCTCGCCCGCCGCACCGTCCTGCCCCGACTGCCCGGCGCCGGCAACCGGCGTCGGGGCGGGGACCTCCGCTGTCTGCCGGCGCCTCCGAGCCGGGGGGCGGACGAGGGTCGGCATCTCGCCGAAGTCCAGCGCTGCCTCGATCGTCTGCTCCTCGGGCAGCGCCGCCGGCTCGCGCGGGGTCTCGGGCTCGCCGCCCCCGCTGGCGCCGCCGGCCGCCGGCACCAGCCGCTCCGCCGGCTCGGCTTCCCCCTCGCGGGGCATGTCGCGCCCTCCCGCCGGCTCCTCAGGTGGCGTCACCCCACCATATATCGAGGGTTGCCCCCGTGGCTCAAGGGCAGGATCGGCAGGCGCCCGTGGCGTGGGGGCGTGCCGGCGCGCCGGCGCGCGGGGCCCACCGGCCTGCGGCGCCGCGCCCGAACGGGCAGCGACTTGTCATGACGCGATGCGTCGCCTACCCTCGGATGGCGGGGGCCGCGGCGCCGGGCCGCGCGCCCCGCACCGGCAGGAGACGCAGGAGGGGAGCGCGGGCCGAGCGCCCGCGCGGGGGGAGCATGCCCATGCTACGCCGAATCCTCAACGAGAGCGCGGACGACGTGATGGTGCTCGTCGGCTGCCTGCTGCACGGCGGCCGCGGCTTCGCGGCCACCCCGCCCGGAGCCCCGCCGACCTACGAGGAGCTGCACGCGGCGCTGTCCGCGCAGCCGCCCGAGATCGCCTGGCCGCCCGGAGACCCCGTGCGGGCGTGCGTCCCGGTGGAGCTGCCGCTGCTCGGTACGCGCACCTGCTTCGAGCTGCGGCGGGTGGCGCCGGCACGTGGCGAGGTGGACACGTTGCTGGTGCACCACCACGGGCTCGGCGAGACGCGGCACACCCTGCTTCCGCGCCTGCTCGCGGCATGCCCGCCGCTGCGAGGCCGGCTGGACTGGATCGCGCTCAAGGCGGTGGGCCACGAGTCGGCCGCGCAGGTCGCACGGCTGATCAGCGACCGCACGCGGTTCATGTGGGCGATGGCGGCCTCGGTCGCGATCGCGGGTCGGATCGCCGAGCGGCTGCGCGCCCGCTACCGCTGGATCGTGTTCAGCGGCGTGAGCATGGGAGGGCTGATCGCCCTCGGCACCGCCGCCTTCGCCCGGCCCGGCTACGACGCCTACGTGCCGATCGCCGCCGGGCCCGATCTGGCGGACGTGTTGTTCCGCTCGGCGCTGGCGCGCGGCTACCAGCAGCGCTTCCGCCGGCGCGAGGAGCGCGCGCCGTGGCGGTGGCACCTGGATTTGGCGCGCCCGCTGGCTGGCGGTACCGGCGGCGCTCCGATCCGACCCCTGCTCGGGCGCTACGACCGGGTCTTCCGCCTCGAGCCCCAGCTCCGCGCCTACGAGCGGATCCGGCGGGCGCGGGTGGCCGTGGTCGACCGCGGCCACCTCACCGCGCCCGCCAGCGTGCCGCTGCTGGCGCGCCACATCGCGGCGGTGCTGCAAGAGCTGAAGGCACAAGCCCAGGCGCCCCCACGCGAACACGCCGGCCAGCCGGCTGGCGCGCTGCTGGGCAGCGCCGCCTGAAACCGACGCCCCGCGGCCGGCGGCGCACCAGCCCCCGCTCCGATAGAGAAGGAGCGCGGCCCGCGGTGGCGAGCCGCGCTCCATTGCCGGCGCCAGCGCCGCGGCCCGCGGGGTGCGGGCCCGATCGGGATCAGGCCTCGCGGCGGCGGGCCTGGCGGGCGGCGAGCAGCAGTCCCCCGAGCAGCAGCACCAGCGGCAGGCCACCTGGTGCAGCGCCCGCCGGACCGATCGCGCACCCGCCGCCACCGCTCTTGCGCCGGATGCCGCCGCTGCCGGTCGAGCCGCCGCCGGTCGAGCCGCCCTGGCCGACCGTGATCGTGTGCGCCGAGATCGCCACGCCGTTGCCGGGGTCGGCATCGCCCTGCAGCTGCGGCACCAGCAGCGCCACGTAGTAGGTGCCAGCCGGCACCGCCTGCGGGAGCGTCACCGTCTCGCGCCAGCTCGCGCTCTGGCCCGCCGGCACCGGCGCGCCCGCGATCGATTCGAAGACGCGGATGTCGGTGGCCGGATCGAGCGTGGTGTCGGCCGACAGATAGATCGCATACACGTAGAGCGGCGAGTCCGCCGCGCCCAGATTGTCGATCGTGAGGTCGGCGGCGAAGCTTGCCCCTGGCTGCAGCGTCACCGCGGGGCCGACTGCGATCGCGCTCGCCGCCAGATCGAACCCGCTCGGGCCCGGCCCGCTGCCCGCGAAGTCGAGCGCCACCGTGCCCGCCGGCGGGTTCACGCCCGCCTCGGCGAAGACCACCAGCGCCCAGACCCCGGGGCTGAGGAAGTCCACGGTGCGGGGCGTGGGGCCGGCGTCGAACTCCGCACTGGCGAGGCCGCGATCATCCCACCAGCCGGCGCTGCCCGGCGGGAACACCGCCCAGCGCAGCCCGCTCGGCCCGCTCAGTACGACGTCGCGGCTGGCCGGATTCTGCACGTCCACCTCGAACACCAGCACCACGTCATCGGTGCCCCACGGGGCGACGGCGTTCTGGCCGAGCACGGTCGGGTGCACATCGGCGTGTTCGACCCGGGCGCCCGAGCTGCCGGAGAACAGCTGCACCTCGCCGGCGGTGTTGGGCACCGGCCCCTGATGGCCGTCGTACAGCACGAAGTCGCACGCAGGCGGCAGCTCCGCCGACAGCCCGTTGCCGATCTCGATGTCCCAGTCATCGGCCGGATCGTTCGCCACCACCGCGATCACGTTCCAGGCCCCGGCCTGCGGCGTGAAGGTGAACGGCAGGGTCTGGGCCGAGGGCGTGGCCTGGGGCTGGCCCTGCACCAGGGTCAGGCCCTGCGGCGGCGGCGCGGTGCCGGTGACGGTGACGTCCGGCGCCGCGGTCGCGATCACGTTGTCCTGGGTATTGGTCTCGCCCGCCAGCGGGTCGATCGCCAGGATCACGTGGTAGCTGCCAGCGGCGGTGCCCGGCGGCACCGTCGCGGTCTCGATCACGCTGCCGCTCGTCTGGGTGCCCTGGCCGCTCAGCACCAGGATGTCGGCCTGCGGATCGAGCTGGCGATCGGCCGACAGATAGAGCTTGAGCGTGTACGGCCCCGGCAGCGTGCCGGTGACCGTCACCGTGCGGTGCACCTGGAAGCTCCCTCCCGGTGCCACGCTCACCGCGCCGCCCGCCACCGCGACGCCGGCGGCTGCCACGTTGAGCGGCGCCGGCGGCGGCACCACCTGCACCTGCCGGCCGCCGTCCTCCGCCTTGGTGTTGTTGGTCGCCGACTGCTCGCCCGGGATCGGGTCGACGACCACCCCGACGTGGTACAGCCCGGGCGCCATCGACTGCGGCACCGGCGCGCTCAGGGTAAAGGTGCCCTGCGCCGCCGAGGAGCTGGAGTAGATCTGGGTGTCGCTCGCATCGAAGGTGGTGTCGGTCGAGAGATAGACCTTGTAGGAGATCGAAGCGCCGGCCGGCAGCTGGCCGCTCACGTCGATGGTGCGCGTGAGCTGCACCATGTCGCCGGGCCGCACCTGCAGCGGGAAGCTGCTGCCGCCGAGCACCACCGAGCTGACCGCGACGTCGAAGGTGCTCGGGGTACTCGGCTGCCCGATCTGGATGTCCAGGTTGCCGGAGGCGCTCGCCGCCCCGTCCTTGTAGACCACGAGCAGCCACCAGCCGGTGCGGTGGAAGTCCACGGTCTGGGGCGTGCCGGCCGCGAAATCGTGCGCGGCGAGGCTGCGCCGGAGCCAGTTCGTGTCGTTGGCCGGCGGGAACAGCGCCCAGCGCAGTCCTGCCGGGCCGCTCACGCTGACCTGCCGCGGGCCGGTGGTGCTGACCAGGTGCTCGAAGTGGCGCGCGAAGGTGCCCGCCGCCCACGCGGTGCTGAGCTGCCCGGAGGCGCTCGGAATCAGGTTCGGCGTGCCTGCGTGCAACAGCGTCGCGCCGCCGGTGCCGCTCCACCGATAGGCGCTGCCGCTGGTGGAGCTGATCGTGCCGACGTTGCCGTCGGCGACCAGGAAGTCGACCCGGGCGCCGGACTGGGCGGAGAACGCGCTGCCGATGGTCATGTCCCAGTCGTCGCTGCGCATCGCCACCAGGTTCCAGAAGCCCGCCTGCGGCGAGAGCGTGAAGTCGGTCGGATCGTGGCTGAGCTGGGCCGGCTGGCCCGGGCTGAGCGCGATCTGCGGCGTCTGGCTACCGATCACGATCTGATGGCCCGTAACCGCGTCGTAGGTCGTGTTGTTGCTGGTGCTCGCCTCGCCGGGCACCGGCACCACCCGCAGCCCCACATAGTAGGTCCCGGGCGGGATGTTGGCGGGGACCGTGCCGGTCAGCGTCAGCCGGCCCGCCCCGGCGTCCTGCCAGCTGTACGCCTCGTAGTCCTGGGTCGAGATGACCGTGTTGGCCGACAGGTAGACCGCGTAGTCGATCTGGGTGCCGGCCGGCTGGCTGCCGATCCTCGTGATCTCGCGGGTGAAGGTGAAGCGGTCGCCCGGCTGCAGCGCCACCGGATAGCTCGCCGCATCGAGCGAGACCGAGGTCGCTACCAGATCGAAGCCAGGCGTGCCCTGCCCGCTCCAGTCGATCGTCACCGTGCCGCTCGCCCCGGGCCCGCCATCCTTGACCACGACCAGAGCCCAAAAACCGCTCTCGTTGAGGTCCACCGCGCGCGCGGTGGGCCCGACCGCGAAGACGTAGTCGGCCGCGTTGACGCTCTTCCAGGCGCTGGTGCTCCCCGGACGGAACAGCGCCCAGCGCAACCCCGACGGACCGTTCACCGTGAGCTGGCGCGGGCCGGTGCTGCCGGCGGGCACATAGACCTCGAACAGGTGGATCACATGCGAGGCGGTCCAGGTGTAGCTCGCGCTGTTGCCGACGGTGACGCCCGTGATGCCGGCGTGCTCCAGCGTCGCCGGCCCGGTGGCGCTGCCGAAGATGTGGACCTCGCCGCTGGTCGGGCTGATCGTGCCCTTGTTGCCGTTGGCGACGAGGAAGTCCGCCGCCGGCGGGAACTCCCAGCTCACCGCGCTGCCGATGCTCATGTCCCAGTCGGCGCCGGCGCTGGAGACCGCGACCGCGTTCCAGAACATCGGCAGCGGGCTGATCGTGAACTGCGTCGGGTCGGTGCTCACCACCAGCGGCTGGTTGCGCGAGAGCGCCGGATCGATCACCACCGGGTAGCTGCGCTCGGGGGCCGCGAGCCACGCCGCCGGAATGCCGACGCGCCAGAGCAGCACCCCCTGCTTGGCGAGCCGCAGCTCGGCGAAGCAGCGCGCGAAGTGGCCGGGCGCGTCCTTGGGCGTGCGCTGCTCGTAGACCACCGGCGCCTGCAGGCGCAGCCGCTCGCGACCCTGGGCATCGAACACCGGCAGGCTCTGCTCGGTGCGCAGCGCAGCGCCGGCCTCCAGGCCCGGGATCGTCCAGCCCTGGGGCAGCAGCACCGTCTCCTCGAACCAGACCGTCTCCACCTGCGGCTGGGCAGGACCGAGCGGCTCCGGAAGACGCTGCAGCACCAGCGCCGTCTTCAGGGTGCCGGCGCCCGCCTCGTACACCAGCGTCGCGTCCTCGATCACCCCGGGATAGTGCACCGCCGTCTCGCCGCCCAGCTCGCCGGCGACGCGCCGCGCGAGCAGCTCCCAGGCCGCCCCCCCCTCGGGACGCGCGAACAGCCGGACCGCGGTCGACAGCCGCACGCTGGCACCGTCCTCGGCGAGCACGAACGAGACCGGCTCGCCCTGGGTGCTCGCGGGCAGCGCGATCTCCAGCGCCGGCTGGCGAACCGCGAACCCCTGTGGGCCCAGCACCTCGAGCACGCCCGGGCCGCCGAGCGGCGCCGTCGAGGCGATCGCCGCCCGCTCGCCGCCGGGGCCGAGGTAGATCCGCTGGTAGGCGTCGCCGCCGACCGCGCGCCAGCTGCGCTGCACCACCCCGAAGTCCGGAAGTGCCACCCGGGCCGGCTTGCCACCCGCCGGAGCCTGCTGCGCCTGCGCCGGCGCGCCGGCGAGCGCTCCCACCGCGAGCAGCAGCGCCGGCCAGCCCGCACCGCTCCCGCTGCACGGCCACCCCGTCCGCATCCCCATCGCCCGCACACCCATGGTCCGCCGACCTCCTGAATCCCCCGTGGCTGCTGCCCGCCCCTGCCCCTCGGGCCATCGCCCCGGCAGGGCGCCGGTACCGGAGCGGCACGGTTCCGCAAATCCGCATCCGATCTGCTGCGAACCCTCTAACTGCCCGCGGCACAACGCCGCGCGCCTCGGGCGGACGCCGTGTCCGGACCTTCGCCTTGCGTGCCTGCGACGCAATTACGATCCATGCTGGGACGAATCGAGCGGGGCGCTGAGCCGCTCTGCGAGGAAGGTGTACGCCTTGTGCTCGATGAAGGGCAGGTACAGCACGGCGGAGTAATGCCCGGTGGGCAGCGACCAGCTCTCGGGCTGGCCAAGCGCCGCGCGCAGGCGCAGCTGCGTCTGGGTCGGCACGCTCCGGTCGCGCCGCGTGATGAACAGCAGCACCCGGCGCGGATCGAGGTGGGGCGCGAGCCGCAGGGGGTCGGTCTGCAGCACCGCGCGCGCCCGGTGCTCGAATGCCTCGCGCTGCTCGGGCCCGGCCCCTTCCCCGAGTCCGTAGGCCCGCCGCAGCTCGACGCACGGTCCTTCGACCGAGCGCGCGATGATCGCGGCGAGATCGCCCCCCGCCATCACCGCCACGGCCGCGCGCACGCGCCGCTCGACAGCCGCCAGCGCCAGGGTGGTGATGCCGCCCAGGCTGACGCCGAAGGCGCCGATCCGCTCGGGATCGACCTGGGGCTGGGCGACCAGCCAGTCGATGACCCGGCGCCGGTCGGCGATCAGGTCGCGCAACAGCTCCTCCCACGCCTCCAGCCGCGGCTCGACCTGCTCGGGCGGGGGGCGGTGGACCACGATCCCGTGCAGCCCGCGCCGGGCGAGATAGCCCGCCATGCGGTTGGCGATGGCGTTGTCCCCTCCCAGGATCGGTGTGATCACGACCGCCGGGGCGGGTCGCGCGGCCGCGCGCGCGCCGAACCAGTCGAACACGGCCTGGTGCGGCGCTGCCGCTTCGGGCCGCCGCACCGTGAGCCGGCCGCGCACCACCTCCAGCCCCTCGCGCACCGAGGGGGGATCCAGCTCCACCTGGAGCGGCAGCGATGGATCGCACGCCAGCGCGGCGGCGAGTTCCGCCGGGACCGGCTGCGGCGGGCGCGGCGGCTGGGCGAGCGGCAGGTGCTCGATCAGCGCGTACCACAGCGCCCCGCCCGCCGCCAGCGCGGCGAGGATGACCCACAGCGCGCGGCGCAGCCGGCGGCGGCGCGGCTGCGGGCAGGCACTCGCGGCACCCCTCATGGCGCTACCAGGGCTCTTCGAGCAGCGCGCGCAGCCCCCCGCAGACCGCGCCGGCCGCCTCCGGCCCCGTGCTGTTGATCTCGCCGTACCAGGCGCGGGACGAGCCATAGAGGTAAGGGGGCGCCTCGTCCCACTCCGCCTTCGGGATGATGTAGCCGACCAGGTCGTTGGCGAGCCCGACCGCCGCCTTGAAGGGCGCGTCGACCAGCTCGTACAGCGGCGGCCCCTCGGGCGGGGTGCCGGGGAAGTCCGCCCCCGGGGGATTCTCGATCCCGCCGAGCAGCAGCTCCGGGTAGATCTCGCCCGGCACGAGCAAGAGCACCAGCGGCCCCACGCGCAGCACCGCGACCTCGGAGCGGAGCTGGCCCGGCGGGATGAAGCCGCGGTCGATCACCCCGAGCTTGGCCGCGAGGTAGAAGATCCGGTTGGCGAGCGGCCAGCTCACGGTACGTGCCCGCACCGCGAGCGGCGCCTCTTCCAGCCGCACCGCCCCGGGCCCCGCCAGCGCCGCCAGCGCCACCTCCGCCACCCCGCGCCCGATCGCCTCGGCCTGCCGGAAGCTCGGCCCGCGCGTGCGCGTGCCGTCGGCCAGGGTGACCTCGACGTCCAGCGGCGACATGAGCCCGCCGACCGCCCCGACCAGGAACACGCAGATCCCCCCCGCATGCGCCTCCATGTGCTCGCGCAGAAAGTGCGGGTAGTCCGAGGTGAGCTGGCAGTTGTCCGGCCCCAGCGCCTCGGGGTGGTTGCCCCAGATCACGACGGTGCCGAGCGTGGCGCCTGGGGGCGCGCGACCCGCCGCCGCAACCGCTGCCCCGTGCGGGCTGGCCTCCACGCGGCGCTCCAGGCGGAGCACCGTGACCCGCTCGTCGATCACGTACGGGGGGCGATCGTCGCGGATCCAGCCGCGGAACAGCGCCTCGCGGCCGTGCTCGCCCGAGGGGCGGCGCACGGACTCGGTACCGCTCGGTGCCTGGGCGACGACCAGGCTTGCCGGCGCCAGCGCAGCCGCCGCCTCGGCGAGCGCCGCGACCGCCGCCCGCCGGGTCCGCTCCATGAGCGGCTCGCTGCGCCCGCTCACCAGCGGCAGCCGCCCCCACAGCCCGATCGCATCGAAGCTGTTGTGGTTGTGCGTGGAGCAGACCGCCACGTAGTCGAGGCCCAGCTCCCGCGCAGCCTGGCGCACCTGGATGGTGTCGGTGTAGTAGTGTCCGATCAGATCGAGCGCCACGATGCCGATCCGCACCCGTCCATCGCCGAGCACCACCGCCCGCGCCCACAGCGGATCGTGCACCCCGGTGGCCCGCCGGCCCTTGCTGCCGAAGCCGGCCAGCCACACCGGGCCATCGCGCTCCGGATCCGGGGTGATCGGCCGCGCGGCGAAGCCGGCCCAGAGCCCCCTGGGAGCCGGCGCCCCTTGCGGCGGCAGCCGCAGATCGAGCCGGTAGTCGGGTAAGTACGCCGGCGGGGGCAGCCGGTACCAGAGCGCGGCGGCTGCCGCGAGCAGCAGCAGCGCCCCCAGCAGCCACGGCCAGCGGCGCCGGCGCCGGCTCTTGCCCGGCACCCCGCTGGCGGCGGCGCCAGCCGCCGGCGGCTGCGCTGCCATGGGTCCGCTCCCCTCCTCGCTGCGTCCGCGCACGCCCTCAGCGTACCAGATCCGCCTCGATGCGCAGGCGCTCGCCCGCGGGCCCCCCGGCGGCGATGGTGGCCCCGACCGTCCGCAGCTGCCCGATGTGAGGCACCGGCAACACCGGCACCTGATTGATCAGGCGCGGCACCAGGGGCGTGAGCGCCATGCCCAGCACCACCTGTAGCCGGCGCGCGTCCAGCGGCACGATGGGCGCGCGCCGCAGGTCGAACACCAGCTCCGGGTGGCGGGCCGACCGCAGCCAGACGCCACGGCTATCCAGCTCGGCGGTGGCCCCGACGCGGGCGTGCACGGCGACCTCGCACAGCGTCTCCCAGCCCGCGCCGCGCTCGACCAGCACCTCGACCGCCACCTCTCCCAGCTGCACCTGCACGACGTCGGGCCCCGGCCCGACGCGCACCACCGGCGGCAGCCCGGCGCGGACCCGCGCCGCGAGCGGGGCGAGATCGGGCACCGCACCGCCGATCTCCGGCAGGAACTGCCGCAGGTCGAACGCGACGAGCCCCCCGCCCGGCACGCTGATCCCCAGCTGCGCCAGCGCCTGGGTGGTCAGGTCGACATCCAGGACCCCGCCCGCCCACGCCGCATGCAGCACGCGGTTGATCGCGTCGTCGTCGACCGTGACCATGAGACCGCGCGCGGTCTGCAGCGGCGGCAGCCCGCCCGGGGTCCGCAACGAGCCCGGTGCGGCCAGCCCCTGCGCGCTCCAGCCCAGCGGCGGCGCGTCGAAGCGCATCACGAGCCCGAAGCCGCCGGCATCGAAGGAGACCAGGTCGGTCCGCACGTCGATCCACAGCGGCTTGCCGAACACATCGAACGGCACCTGGGGGTTGAGCGAGTCGGCGAGCGCCGCGTCGATCTGGGGCTGGGCGTCGCGGATCGCCCGCAGCGCGAAGTCCTCGATCTCGCGGCGGATGGTGCTCGCGAGGATCTGCGCCACGAGCTGCACCAGCCCGGACGCGGCGTCGATCCGGAACCGGACGAAATCCAGCTGCACGTCCTCGATCTGGAGCCGCAGCCGGTCGTCGGGCCACGCCCCGACGATCACGCGCGCGCGGACCGTGATGCGATCCGCCCGCGCGGTCGCCCTTTCGGGGCCGATCACGATCCCCAGTCCCGCGTCCACCCAGGCCTGCAGGTCCACCTCGGGCCGCTCGACCGCCGCCTCGACGTGCAGCCCGTCGGGGCGGGCATCGAGCCGCACCACGACGTCGGCGAAGCGCACGGCGCGGATCGCGGTCCACAGCCGCCCCCACAGCACCGCCCCCCCGTCGATGGGAGCGGCGGTGAGCTGGCCCAGATCGAGTGACCAGATGACCCGTTCGAGGATGCTACCGAAGGCATCGAGCGCGAGATCGTTGAAGCGGGCACCGAGCGCGGCCGGCACGTGCTGCCCCGGGGGGTTATACTCCCCGGCCATGACCGCGATCGCCCGCGTGCCTGCGCGGCCCTGCGCGTCGAGGGCGCGGGCGCGGATCACGTTGATGCCGGGCTCCAGCACGACGAAGGTCTGGAAGGTGCCATCGGCGGCGAGCCCCACCGGCTGGCCGCCCACCTCGACCGCGACCACCGTCGCGCCCGCAGGCACGGCCGGGCTCACCCGGCCGACGACCAGCGCGCTGCCCGGCGCGAGGAAGCTGCCCGCGAGGGGCTGCAGCAACTCGACCTCGGGGCGCGGCACGATCTCGGCCGCGGCGCTGCGCGCGGCGCGGCTGCGGTCGAAGGGGGGCACGTCCAGATCGTTGCACGCGAGCGCGAGCAGCAGCGCGGTCGCGCCGAGTAGCCCCCACCCCGTCGCGCGCATGGATCGCCCCCGCAGCCGCTCGAGCCCACGCCGCCGCCCGAGCGCGCGAGCATACCGCACCCACCCGAGCGGTGCAACCGCCCTGCGGCGTCCGGGCCCGCACCCGCCGGCCGGGTGCGGGGCGTTGGGCACCGGCGCTGGGAAACGACCCGGCGCCGCGGTAGACTGCTGCACCTCCTGTGCCGTCTGTTCCGGAGCGCTGCCGGGGATGGACCGAGGAGTCCGAGGCGTGTGGTCCGCGCTCAGCGCGCTCGCGCTGGTGCTGGCAGCGGCGGCAGCCGCCCCGGCCAACAACGGCTGGGCCTTCCTGGGCTACGGCACCAAGGGGATCGGGCGCGGAGGGGCGGAGGTCGCGGTCGCCGATGGGGCGCTGGCGGCGGCGCGCAACCCGGCGCTGCTCATGGAGCTGCCGCGGGTGCGGCTGGACGGCAACCTGCTCTGGTTCCTGGAGCGCACCCGCAGCAACAGCCCGTTCGGCGACGAGCTGATCGAGAACTCCGAGCCCTGGCCCGTGCCCGCGCTCGGCGTCGCCTGGGACCCGGACCCGGCGGGGCCCCCGGCCCAGACGCCGTGGTTGGATCTGGGCGGAGGCAGCTGGCGGCTCGGCTTCAACCTGCACCAGCCGGTGGCGCTGGTCTTCGCCCCCAGCGCGGTGGCGGCGGCGCGGCTCGGTCCGGAGCTGTCGGTGGGCTGTGCGCTGAACGTGCTGCTCGCGCTGATCCACCTGGACGCCGGCGGCGGGATCACCGGCAGCGGCGGCGGCGAGGTGGAGTATACCCCGCGCGGCATCGTGCGCGTGTTCCGCGAGCCGGATGGCACCCCGGTCGATCCGCCGCGGCCCTACGATGCCGGCACCGGCGAGCCGGTCCGCTGGGCGGAGGTCTTCGAGCTGGTCACGCACTCGCCGCCGCCCCCGCCCGGCCTCGCCGTCGATCCGACGCCAGGGGCGGAGCTCGAGATCCGCAATGCCTTCGGCGCCGGACTGCAGGCGCAGCTGGGGCTACTGTGGCGGCCGCGCCCCGAGCTGGCGCTCGGCCTGGCGGTGCGCAGCCCCGGGATCATCTTCTCGCCCCGGGGCAAGGGCACGCTGGATCTGAGCCGCGCGGTAGCGGCGATCGATGCCAACCCCGAGGCGCACGAGCTGTTGCAGGCGCTGGTCGAGACCTTCGTGCCCAACGCCGGCCGGCGCGGCTACAAGGCGCGCTATCGGGTCGAGGCCGACGATCTGATCCTGCCGCCGGTGGTCTCGCTCGGCGCCGCGTGGTGGCCGAACGCCCGCTGGATGCTGGCGCTCGATGTGCGCTGGATCGGCTGGGACATGGCGGTCGACGCGATCGATCTGGTGGCCAGGCGCGGGGACAACGAGGACTTCAACGAGATCAACGGCGGGCCGGACGCCGAGGTGCGCTTTCCCTTGTTCTGGCGCGACCAGTTCGTCCTCGCCCTCGGCACCTCGGTCGGGCTCGCCGACTGGCTGGCGGTGCGCGCGGGCTACAACTTCGGCAACGATCCGGTGCCCGCGCGCACGCGCAGCGCCGGGCCGATCGTGATCGAGCACCATCTCACGTTCGGCGCCAGCGTGTACTGGCAGGGCTGGGATTTCGACCTCGCCTATGTGTACGGACTGCCAGCGCAACGATTCGTCGAGAGCGACGGCACCACCTTCAAGACCGAGCTGCACCTGTTCTACGCCGGGGTGGGCTACCAGTTCTGAGGCCGAGCTGGCCGGGCGGCATGGAGCCCGCAAGCGGCATCGTGCGGCCAGCAGCGCTCTCGGTGTTGACACGGCTTGTGGCCGAGGGTGAGATGGCTCCTTCCCTGCGGGGGCGGCCCGGTGGGATTCCGCGCGGAGGACGGCGATGGCGGTCTGGCTCGCGAGGTGGTGGCCTCTGGTCGCGGTGCTGGGGCTGGTGGCGTGCAGCGGAGGCGGGGGCGGGGCTGGAGGTGGCGCGGCGGGCTCCGCCGGCGCCGGCGGCACGAGCAGCCCTGCGCCGCTGCGGGCCGGCGCCGCCGTGGTCGACATCACGCCCGGCACCGGCGCCCCGCTCGCAGGCTACGGCGGCGATCCCCGCCGGCTGCTCGATGCGCGCACGATTCCGCTGAATCTGCTCGCGATCGCGGGAGTGTGCTTCGATCCGGACCCCAGCGATGCGGCGGTGCTGTTCCAGCCCGCGCGCGGCGTGCACGATCCGATCACGGCGCGGGCGCTGGTGCTGGAGCGCGGCGGGCGGCGGCTGGCGCTGATCAAGCTCGACACCGTCGGAGTGAGCGGCAAGCTGCGCCGCGACCTGGAGGCGATCGCCGCCGGGCTGGGCATCGCGCCGGCCGACCTCATGGTCACCGCCACCCACACCCATTCCGGTCCGGGCGCGGTCGCCGATGAACGGCTGTGGCAGATCGTGGCGGTGGACTGCTTCCACGAGGCCACCTACCGCGGCATGCTGCAGGGCTGCGAGCGCGCGCTCCTGCAGGCGGTGGCGGCGCTGGCGCCGGCGGAGCTGGGCGCGGGGGTGGCGCAGGAGCACCGCGCCTCCCGCAACCGCTCCGGCCGGCCGGGGGTGGTCGACCCGGAGCTGGGCCTGATCAAGGTGGTGGCGCGGCAGGGCGGGGCGCCGATCGCCGCCGTGCTCAACTTCGCGGTGCACGGCACGGCGCTCGGCCCAGACAACCTGCTGTTCTCCGCCGATGTGATGGGCTACGCGGAGCGCGAGCTGGAGGCCCGGCTCGGCGGCGGGGTGGCGCTGTTCGTCAACGGAGCGGAGGGGGATGTGGCGCCGGCGGCCGGCGGCTACAGCGGCGCGCAGGCGGTCGGCACGCTGCTCGCCGAGACCGCGGCCGCGCTCTGGCCGGCGATCGCGACCAGCACGAGCCCGGAGCTGCGGACCGCCTACGAGCTCGTCCCCATGCCCGCGCCGAGCTACAACGTCGGCTGCCTGCCGATCCCGGGGGCGGGCACGGATGCGTGCAACTTCCTGCCCGGGGTGGTGCTGCCGCTGTTGCCGGAGTGGCTGCCGCGGCAGCTGCCGTTCCAGGCGTGGCGGCTGGGGGAGGTGGCGATCGCGACGGTGCCGGGCGAGCCGATCACCGAGATCGGACTCGCGATCAAGCAGCAGGGAGCGGCGCTGGGCTTCGCGCACACCTTCGTCGCCGGCCTGGCCAACGACCACATGGGCTACGTGACCACGCTCGCCGAGTACGTGCGCGCCGACTACGAGGGCCGCTCGACGCTGTACGGCCCGCAGACCGGCCAGCTCGTGATCGATGCCGCCGCGCGCCAGCTCGCGGGCGTGCGCTAGCCGCGCTGCCGGCAGCGGCGGCCTGCAAGCGACGGCGCCATCGCACGGGCGGGTGGGCGAGGGGCCGGCGGCATGCAGGCGTGGCGCCCGCATGGAAGCCAGGCCGCCGGCTCCGAGCGGGCGCGGCCGCAGCGCGCGCAGCGCCGCGCCCGCCGGCTCCGGCATGCCAGGCGCTCTCGCCGCGCGCGCACGGCGGGGAGGTGGGGCGAAATGGGCCGCGCCGTACGTCGTTCTCGGCTCCCGCAACGCGCCCGCGCCGCACCGTCCCGCCGTCCGGGCGGACGCCATCGACTCGCAGCGAATGCTATAGTGGAAGGCTAGCGCCCCGGGGCACGAGCCCTGCTTCGCGCCCCGCAGCGCGGGCCTGGTCGAGCACCGATCCGTCGAGGCCCGCCGCCGAGCGAGAGGAAGACCGGAGGACGAGCCATGCGGGCCTCGATCCCCATCGCGGGCGCGCTGTTGGGTGGCGCGCTGCTGATCGGCTGCAGCGACTCGAACGGCGGCGGCAGCGGCACGCTGACGCTCCAGGCGACCGACGCCGCCTTCATCCACCACCACCTGGTCCAAAAGGCGGAGGTGAAGGTCTCGAAGATCCAGATCCACGCCCAGGCAGGCGCCCAGTCCGGCTTCAAGACCCTGTATGACGACCCCGCCAACCCGATCGTCATGGACCTCGCAAGGCTGTCCAACGGCGTGAAACAGGTGCTGGTCGACGCCAAGAGCCTGCCGTCCGGCACCTACCGCCAGCTCCGGCTGTCGTTCAGCGCGGCCACGCTGGTGCTCCAGGACGGCCAGCAGGCCAAGACCTGGTCGACCGATCATGGCACCATCCAGCTCACCAACCAGGCGGCGAGCGGGCTGGTGCTGCCCATCGATCCGCCAGTGGAGATCGTCGACGGCTTCAGCGAGACGCTGCTGCTCGATTTCGATCTCTCCAAGACGTTCCTGCCGCTTCCGGCGAGCGCCGAGCCCATGGACGCGCAGACCTACCTCTTGGGACCGGTGATCCGTGTCGCCAACGAGTCGACCACGGGCGAGATCGCGGGCACGGTGACGGATGCGAACGGCAATCTGCTCGCGAAGGTGACGGTCTCGGTGCTCGTGCCGAACGGCGCTCCCGCCAAGTCGGACGACATCGCCGCCAGCACCGCCACCGGCGATGGCCAGAGCCCCGAGCAGCCGCTCGGGGAGTACCGCGTGCTCGGCTTGCCGGAAGGCACATACGATGTCCATGCGAGCGACGGCTCGCGCACCGCCCGCGTGAACGGCGTGCAGGTGCTGGTCGGAAGCGTGACCACCGTGGACCTCGAGCTCCCCTGACCCCGCGGCCCCCTTGCCCACCGATCGCGGCGGCCCGCGCCGGGCGGCGCGGGCCGCCGCGCTCTGCCAGCGCCTGCCGCGCGCTCGCCGCCGGTCCCCCTCGGCACAGCCGCCCCAGCGCGGGCTGGCGATCGCCGCGCGCCCCCTCGCGCGCGGCTGGCGACTCGGCCTCACACCCGCCGGCGGCCCTTCAGCGCAGCACCCCGTGGTTGCGGGCCAACCAGTACGGCAAGAGCAGATCGAGCCCGGGGTGCTGCTCGTGCGGGTCGACCGCCCCGTCGAGCTCGAAGGGGCTCGAGCTCCACAGATAGGCGGTCGAGGGACGCTTCTCGATCGGCAGCGGATAGACCGCCACCTCGACCGTGCGCGGCCCGGTCTGGATCGGCTGGTTGGGCCCGCCGGTCTGGTTGGGGATCGTGGTGGTGTAGGTCGTCTTCGCGATGGCGGGGTCCTGGCTGTTGCGGATCGTGAAACCGCGGCGGGGCCGCAGCGTCCAGCGCTGGAGCGCGAGCCGCACCGGATCCGCCATCGCCGCCGCCGCCGGCGGCACCAGCGCGCCCCACACCGCATCGAACATGGCGTTCTGATGGTGGCCCAGCGCCTCGCGCAGGATGCGGAGCGTGCGCAGGTGCGCCCGGTAGCGGCCGGGATCGGTCTCCAGCTCGCACAGGCTGGTCAGGTTCAGGTGCTCGAGATGGAAACCGTAATAGCCGTAGTAGACCTCGTGCGCGCTGAACCAGGCGTGCAGCCACTGCTGGTCGGCGAGCGGCGCATACCGGCGGCGCACCGGCTCCCAGCGCCCCGGATCGATGCGGGCGCCGATGCTCAAGAAGGCGAGCACCTGGGTCGGCGCCTGCACGAACGTCATCACCGGCTCGGGCCCCTGCGGCCCGACGTTGGCCTGGCCGCGCGCCTGGTAGATCGTCCAGTCGCGCGCCTCCAGGTGCTCGAGCAGCCGCCCCACGATCGGTGCGATCGCCGCGCGCAGAGCCGGCATGCGATGGTAGGCCTGCCCGAGCCCGAAGAAGGTGCCGGTGTAGCTGTCGCGCGAGGTGTCCCCGATCGCGGCGTAGGCGACGCCATCGACCACCCCGGTGAACGCGCTGCTATTGCGCAGGATGTCGGCTGCGTGGGGCGAGGAGAGCGGCATCACGGTGCGCGCGAGCAGGCCCGGATCGCCGCTCGCCACGCGCGACATCACGTCGTAGGCCTCGACGATGCCGCTGCGCGATCGGCATCAGCCGCTGCTCGTGCGAGAGATCCCACCGGTAGGCGAGCATGCCGAGCAGCGCTCCGGTCCACATCGCGGAATCCCCGTGATGCCGCCAGCCCACCAGGTTGCCGCCCTGGTGCGGGGTGTCGAACACCGCCGGGTACAGATTGCCGAACGGCAGATGGTGGCGCACGATCTCGTCCAGGATCGCATCGCCCAGCCGCTCGAGGTCGGGCGCCCCCGGGCTCGGCGCCAGCGGCGGCCCGCCCCGCCCCCACAGCTGGCCCTGCGGCATCGCCTGCAGCGCGAGCGGACCGAGCTGGTACTGGGCGTAGATCGCCGCCGAGGCGAGCGCGGCGCGCACCACCGGGTCCAACAGCGCCGTCGCCGTGCCCAGCAGCTGCTGCAGCAGCGGATCCGGCGAGCGCAGCACGAGCTGCAACTGCACCTGCGGCGTGCCCAGGCTGCGCAGCTCCGGCCACTGCGGGCGGCTGAAGTCGAACTGGAGCGGCACCGACACGCGCACCTGTGCCGCCTCGAGCTCGACCGCGAGCTGCACGGTCAGCTGGGTGCTGACCCCGCCGATCACGAGCGGCACGGTGCCGCCGAGCACCGCATCGAGCCGCAGCGACCAGCTGTGCGGTGGAGCCGGCGCGAGCAGCTCGAGCGTCTGCTGCAGGCCGGGGGCGGAGGCGCCGAGCGCCGGTGGGGCATCGATATCGAGCGCGATCCCGCTCAGCGAGACGAGCTGCAGACCACCGAGCGCGCTGCCGATCGCGGCCCTGAGCTCCGCCTCCAGCTCGCGCCGCACCCGCGGCACCAGGTGCGGCCAGTTGCGCGCCACCAGCTCGTTGTAGGCGGCCAGGGCCGCCGGCTCCAGCCGCACCGGATCGGGGCTGGGTGCCTGTGCCAGCGCTGCCAGCGCGGTGCGCCACTGCGCCTCGTTGGTCGCGCTGCCGGGATTGGCGCTGGCCGCCGCACCGCCGGCCGCCCCGCCACCGCCTCCTCCCCCGCCCCCACAGGCGGCGAGCAGCAGCGCGGCACACAACAGAGCCGCGGGACGGCACCGCTGGGGCCTGCGCGCACAAGCGCCACACGCGCGGGAGAGGACCGACATGGGACGCACCTATCGAACGGATGGTCGTTTCGCGGAGGTTACTGCACTCCCTCTCTCGCGTCAAGGCCGCCGCGCGGTCTTGGGGCAACCCGATGGAAGTGCCCGCCGCTGCGCGCGAGCCCGGCCATGGCAGGGCTCGCACGCAGCGGGCGCCAGGGGCTGAGCAGCACAGGGACGTGCCCGACCGCCACCCCGAGCCGCGGCTGTGCCGCGCCGGGCTGGCGCGGGCAGATCACCGCCGCCGCCGCCGGCTCAGAACCGCACCCGAGCGCCGGCCGAAACGGACCCGTGTGCGCCAGCGCGCTCGGCCAGCACCTGGAGCAGCGCCGCGCGCTCGGCGGCGAGCAGCGGCGGATCGAGCGGGCGCGCGGGACAGACGGTCAGCTGCCCGCAACCGCTGGTGGCCAGCAGCACTGCGCCCGTCCCCACAAGAGCAGCCAGCGCGCGGCGCATGCAGGTTCCCTCCCCTCCAGCTATCGGCTGCCCCGCCCCCGGGGTTGAGGCGCGCCGCGCGAAATCGGCGCAACCGCCGCAGCTTGCCCCAGGCCAGGGGGCCCGCCGCGTTCGCGCCCGCCGGCGCGGGCGCCTCAGGCCGTGCGGCCTGCGGCGGCCAGCGGCCGCCGCGCGTAGAACAGCCACTCCTGCAGCTCGTCGCGCCCGCGGCCCTCGAGCTGGCGGTAGCGGCGGGGCCGGGTACGGCGCTCGCCGTCCAGGCGGGCACTGCGCCCGTCCGCGTCGCTGCGAAACCGGCGCAGCGACAGGCGGTGGTGCTCGATCGCCGACGGCGCCACCCCGAGGCCGCGCGCCAGCGCCTGGCGGATCTCCTCGGCCCCGAGCAGCCCCTCCTCGCTGTAGCTCACGACGACGTGGCGCGCCGGTGCCGCGGCGACCAGCTCCGCCAGCGCGGCGGCCACCTGGCGCCGCCGGCAGTAGCGGCTGCGCTCGTAGGGCACGAGCCCCGTCTTGCCGTAGATCGACGCCTCCAGCCGCCGGAGTGCCGCCGCGTCGAGGAAGGGGCGGCGAGCGATGACCTCCAGCACGTGGTAGTTGGCGCAGTACTCGCGCCCGTTGTACGGCGGGTCGATGTACAGCACGTCGAGCGGCTGCTCGAGCCGGCGCACCAGCTGGTTGGCATCCTCGCAGTGCGCGCGGCCGAGCGGACCCGCGGGCGGCAGCGGCAGCACGAGCGCGAACGGCCCGGCGGTATTGGGCTGCCAGCGCTTGAGGAACGCCCCGTAGGTGCCGCAGATGTTGGCGACCCGGTCGGCCCCGCACACCACCCCCGCGAGCAGCAGCTTGAACGCTCCCGCACTGATGGCCCCCGCTGCCCGGGCGGCCGCCAGGTACTCCAGCGCCGCGTCGATGCGACGCGCGTGCTGGGGACGGAAAAAACCAGCGACCCGCAGCTCCCTCCGGGGAGTAGTGCCGGGTGACGACACCCTCCACGTCCGGCGCGCGCTCGATCGCCCGCCAATGCGCCACGAGGTCGGGCGGGCTGCCCTCGACCTCGAGCACCGCGGCCTGCAGCACATAGGACAGCCGCAGCCGGTCGTTCGCCAGCACGCGCCAGCCGCGGGCCCGGAAGTGGCGGGCCAGCACCGCGGTCCCACTGAACACATCGAGCAGGGTCCCGCCCCGCACGCCCCGGGCGTGCAACAGCCCCTCGATCGCACCCAGCAGGCGGCTCTTGCAGCCGATGAAGCGCACCGTGCGTGCGCCCGCCGGCAGGTACGGCGCCGGCGGCGCGGCGCGAGGCGGCGGCGGCTCTGCGTGCAGGCCCGGCATCTCAGTCCCGTAGCGGTCCGTGCGGCCGCGTGCAGACCGCGATCAGCTCCTCGGCGTCGTGGTTGCGCGAGCCCGCCCCGGAGTGCCGCATGCGGCAGCGCTGCAACCGCACCTCGCCGAAGTACTCTCGCAACAGCGCCCGCAGCGGCTCCAGCCGCCCGCCGTAACAGGCGCGCACCAGCAGGCCGTTGCTGGCCGAATAGGACCAGACCAGCGCCGCGCCGCGCCCGGCGGCGAAGCCGCAGACCGTGCGGAACTCCTGCTCGACCGTGGCCGGACTGCAGAAACGCGACTGGTGGCGCCGCGCGCGCACCGGATAGCGCCCCTTGAGCAACCGCCCGCCACGGCGCTCCAGCGGCGGGTAGTCGTAGCGCACCAGGGTTTCCAGCACGTGGTAGAAGCGGGAGTAGTTGTCGGCGGTATACGGCGGATCGGCATAGACCACATCGAGACGGCGCTCGCCCCAGCGCGCGAGCAGCTGGCGGTACTCGACGCAGTGGACCTCGTTGGCCTCGCTGCGCTGGAGCAGCCGGGCCTGCTCGGCTTCCGCCGCCAGCACCCGCGCGCGGGCCACGAACAGGCGCCGGACCTGGATCGTGCGCCGCCGTGCCAGCGCCCGCACCTCCCGCAGCCGCCCGAGCGCGCGCGGCTGCGCGAAGTGCGCGGTGGCGGAGGTGGCGCGGCTGGCCGCATAGAGCAGCGCCGCCAGGAGCGCCTGGCGGCGCCGGGGCTCGGTCTCGCCCTCGATCCCGTAGCGCAGCGCATCGAGCTCGATCGCCTGCTCGACCCCGAAGTAGACGTTGCGGTAGTAGGCGGTGAGCAGACACGGCGGAAAACCATCCGCATCGCGCGCCGCGACCTCGCACTCGGGCTGGTGGCTCGCCGCCTCGGCCAGCACGGCCCGGCGGTAGGCCACAAGCGCCGCACGCGCCGCCGCGCGCGAGCGCGGCCGGCCGCCCGCGGTGCCGCCGGCGGCCGCCGCGGGCAGCAGCGCTCGCTCGCGTGCCAGCGCCTGGGCGTAGCGAAGCTGCAACGCGGTGCGGGCGCGCGCCGCGCGCCCCAGCGCCGCCCGCAGCGCCGCCTCAAGGCCGGTCACCGGCAACAGGCGACTCGCCGCCAGCACCGCTGCATACGCCTGCACGTCGCAGGCGACCACGCGCGCCCGCTCGGCGAGCCGCGCCCCGACGACCCCCGTACCGGCGAACAGATCCAGCAGCACCGGCTCGCCCGGCCGCTGCGCCTCCGCCGCCGCCAGCAGCGGGGCGATCGCACCCTCCAGCCGGTCGAGCAACCGGGTCTTCACCCCCATGTACCAGATCGTGCCGGTGGCGCGCGGCGGCGAAGTACGCAGGGGCGCTCTGCGAGGGGCGGCAGCACGCGGGCTCATGCGTCCAGTTTGCCACGGCGGGCCGACACGCAGAAGGGGCGCTTGCGGGCGGGGCGCGGGCGCAGGGCTGCTATACTGTCGGTCCTGGCGCCGGGCCGGAGGTGGCAGGGGGTTGCAGGCGCTCAACTCCAAGCTGACGGCGTTGCTCATCGCGCTGGTGGTGCTGCCTTCGACGGCGCTGGCGCTGGCCTCCCTCCTGGCGATCCGCAGCGAGCACGAGGCCCTGCGGGCGGCCGAAGAGCGCCGGCTCCAGGATGCCGCGCACCGGCTGGCGGGGGCGCTGGGACTGCGGCTGCGCGAACGCACCCAGGCGCTCGCGGCGCGGCTGGAACAGGCGGCGCGGGCCGGGGCCCAGGCCGCGGAACTGGCGCGGCTGCTCGAGATGGAGCGGCCGCACGGCTACCGGCACGCAGCGTTGCTCGACGCGCGCGGAGCGGTGGTAGCCCCGGCCGCCGGGGGGAAGGGCGCGGGCGCTCCGGCCGGGCAGCAGGCCGCCCTCGCCACCAGCTCGGAGCTCGGCGCCGGACCGGCCGGCGGATCCGAAGCGGCCGGTGGCACCAACGCCGAGCCCGCGCCCGGGTTTCCCGAGCCCGCCCTGCGGGCGCGCGCGGTGAGATGGATGGCGGCAGCCGCCGGCGGGCAGTGGGCGGTCGAGCACACCGCAACAGGCGGTCGCCGGCTCATCTTCGGCGCCCCCATCCGCGCCGGGCCCGAGGAGTTGCCTCTGGGGCTCGCGCTGGTGGAGCCCGACGTCGAACGCTTCCTCGCCGCCGAGCTGGAGCTGCTGCTGCCGCTGCTCGGCGAGCGCGAACAGGCGCAGTTCCGACTGGTCGCCGCCGAGGCGCCGCCGCGCGGGCTCGCCGCCGGCGCCGGGCAGCGGCAGCCCAGCGGATCGGTGTCCGAGCTGGGGCACGCGCCGCTGCCCTACCCGCTCGACCACCTGGCGGTGGCGGTGAGCCCCGCCGGAGCGCCGCCGCGCGGGCCGCTGCAGACGCTGTCGGCGCGGCTGCACATCTGGGCGATCGCCTTCATCCTCGCGGCGCTGCTGGTGGGGGCGGGGGTGACCACGCTGGCGGTCAACCGCGAGGTCCGCACCGCTGCCCTGAAGAGCGACTTCGTGACCACCGTCACCCACGAACTCAAGACCCCCCTCACCTCGATCGGCATGTTCGCCGAGACGCTGCTCATGGGGCGGGTGCGGGACGAGGCCGAGCAGAAGGAGTGCCTGGAGATCATCGCGCGCGAGACGGAGCGGCTCACCCGCCTGATCGATCGCGTGCTCACCTTCTCCAAGATCGAGGCGCGCACCAAGCGCTTCGATCTGAGGCTGACCGACCTCGGGCGGCTGGTCGAGGAGACGATCGAGCTGTTCCAGACCCAGATGCGCGGGGCGGAGGCGCCGGTGCAGATCGAGCTGGCGGTGGCGCACGATCTGCCGCCGGTGTTGTGCGACCGCGCGGCGATGCAGGAGGTGCTGCTCAACCTGTTCTCCAATGCCTACAAGTACAGCCGCTGGCCGCGCCGCGCCTCGCTCAGCTCCTCGGGCGCCGGGGCGCCACCGGGCGGCGGCGCCCCGCTGGAGCTGCGTCCCTCCGGCGAGCCGGGCGAGGGCGAGGCAGCCGAGGCACCGCCCCGGCGCATCCACGTCACCGTGACAAAGCGCCGGCGCTGGGCTATGATCGCCGTGCGCGATTGGGGCATCGGGATCTCGCGGCGGGAGCAGCGCAAGATCTTCAGGAAGTTCTACCGCGCGAACGATGTGCTCACGCGTGAGGTCGACGGCAGTGGCATCGGGCTGACGCTCGCCCGCTCGATCATGCGCGCCCATCGGGGCGATGTCACGGTGCGCTCGCGGCTCGGTCACGGCTCGACCTTCACCATCTGGCTGCCGAGGTGAGCTGCGCATGGAGACGGTGCTGATCGTCGAGGACGACCCCTCGATCCGGCTCGGGCTGCAGAAGAACCTGAAGTTCGAGGGCTACGACGTGCTCACCGCGGCCGACGGCGAGCGGGGGCTCCAGCTCGCGATCGACCGCCCGCCCGATCTGATCATCCTGGACATCATGCTGCCCAAGATCTCGGGCTTCGAGATCTGTAAGACCCTGAAGAAGAACAACATCAACGTCCCCGTCATCATGCTCAGCGCCAAGGACCAGGAGATCGACAAGATCATGGGCCTGGACCTGGGCGCCGACGACTACGTGACCAAGCCCTTCAACGTGCGGGAGCTGCTGGCCCGCATCAATGCGGTGCTGCGCCGCAAGCGCCGCTACGAGAAGGAGCGCCGCGCGGAGCGTTTCAGCTTCGGCGCCTTCACGCTCGACTTCAAGGGGCAGGTGCTGCTGCGCGACGGCCAGGCCATCGAGACCTCGGTGCGCGAGTTCAAGCTGTTGAAGTTCCTGATCGAGAACCGGGGCAAGGTGCTGGAGCGGCGCGAGATCCTGAACAAGGTCTGGGGGTACGACTACTTCGGGACCGCGCGTACCATCGACAACTTCATCACCAAGCTCCGGCAGAAGATCGAGGACAACCCGGAGAAGCCGCGCCACATCGTGACCGTGCGCGGGGTCGGCTACAAGTTCGTGCCGTGAGGCACCCCCGGCCCGAGGGCCGGGCGAGACCGGCGCGGCGGCGCGCACATCCATCGCCTCGGGCGTTCGCCCTCGCAGAGGCTACGCGCGCACCACTTGCCCCTGGCCAAGGCTGGCCCGAATCGTTAGACTTCGCCGAGGTGGGCCGCCGCGCGGAGCGGGGACGCGGAGCGCAGAGCGCACCATGCAGCGGCGTGACGTGGCGGTAGCAACCGCGGTGGCGCTCGCGGTGGCAACCTGGGCGCTGGCGCTGCTGCTCGCCTGGGGGGAGGCCACTGTCGGCGTGAGCGGCCTCGAGCAGGCGCAGCGCGCGAGCACTCGCTCCGAGCCCGCCGCCGTACTCGCCGAGCAGCTCGCGGGCCGGACCGCTCCCGTCGTGGTCCGGCTGGTCGAGGACGAGGCGAGCTCGCGGTGAGCCGCGCGCGCGGTGAGGGTTGCTCCTGCGGCCGCGCGGCGCCGGCGCGGAGCTGCTGCCTCTGCGGGCCGGCCGTGCTGCTGGCCCTGTGGGCGCTGCTGGCCGCGGGCTGCAGCCGCTCCAGCGGCTCGGGCGAGCCGGCACCCAGCAACCCGCCCGCCATCAGCGCGGTGAACCCGCTCGCCGGCGAGCCCGGCACGCCTGTCGCCATCGCGGGGCGCGACTTCGAGACCCGCCCGCAGCGCAACCTGGTCTTCTTCGGCACCGTGCAGGCGCCGGTGCGCGAGGCGACGGCCGAGCGGCTCGTGGTGGAGGTCCCCGCCGGGGTGCGCGCCGACGCGCAGGTCCAGCTGAGCGTGACCACGCGCGGGGGAACCGCCGAGGGCCCGCTGTTCACCGCGCACGCACCGGCCGGCGCGCCCGAGATCACCGAGATCCGCACCGAGGCGGGCGAGCGGACAATCGTCGCCTTCCCCGGCCAGCGCCTGGTGCTGGCGGGCAGCGGCTTCGCCGCCGTGCCCGAGCAGAACGAGGTGACGATCGGGCTGGTCCCGGTAAACGTGCTGGCAGCGACCGCGGGGGCGCTCACCGTCGAGCTGCCGGCGGCCGCCGAGAGCGGAGCCGTCGCGGTGCGGGCAGCCGGGGTGCCCTCGGTCGCCACCGCGGGCGAGCCGCCGACCCTGTTCGTGGCCGGCGGTGCGGCGAGCAGCTTCGACCGCGGCGGGGTCGGCAAGGCCGGGGCCGAGCTGCTCGGCGCCTGGCCCCGCACCCACCTGCTGGTCGAGATCGACGTCCAGCAGGACGGCTCGAGCGCGGACTGGAGCCCGAGCGCCGAGGCGCTGGCGAAGCTGGGCACGAGGCTCGGCGAGCGGCTGTTCAAGCCCGGCGGGATCACGATCCTCCAACCGAGCACCTTCGCCGCCAGCGACCGCTCCTGGACCGAGGACGAGGTGCGCGCGACCGCCTTCGCCCAGCGCAACCTCCACTCGCGCGGCAACACCGCGGTGCTGCACCTGCTGGTGCTGGCGGGTGAGTTCGCGCCCAACGAGGCGGTCATCGGACTCACCTTCGCCTCCACCCACATCGCGCTGTTCGAGGAGCGGCTGCGCGATGCTTCCTCGCCGCTCACGCTCGAGACCGCCGAGGCGGCGACCCTGGTTCACGAGGCGGGGCACGTGCTGGGGCTCGTCAACCTGACCGCCGGCATGTGCGTGCCGCACGAGGATCCCGACTCGCGCGGGCACGACATCGAGCGCGACTGCGTCATGCACCGGGAGATCTCCGTCCGGCGCGTGCCGCTCGGCGGCGGTCCGACCGACGCCTTCGACCCCAACTGCCGGTGCGATCTCGCCCAGGCAGGCGGCCGGCCGTGAGCGAGCCCGGCAGCCGAGCCCCGGGCCTGCGTCGGCTGTGCTGCCGGACAGCAAGCCCGGACGCTGCCGGGCCCGGGCCCGGCAGCGAGCCATGGCAGGCGCGACCGTGAGCGGCGTGCGGAACGAGCACCCCTGGGCGCCGGAACCGGACGCGGCGGGGGGCGCGGCCCGAAGGGTCGACCGTGCCGGCGGCCCCTCCAGCCGGCACCGCCGGCCCCCTCGGGGCCGCGTGCGCCGCCGCCCACCGCCGACGCCGAAGCCACGCAGACGCTCGCTGGCCCGGCTGCCTCACCGGGCAGCGTGAACTCGGGCTCCGGCGGCGCGCCGAAGCGCTTCGGCGATTCCGTGCTGGAACGCGAGCTCGGCCGCGGCGCGATGGGTGTGGTCTATAAGGCGCGCCACCTCGCGCTCCACCGCGACGTCGCACTCAAGCTCATGCTCGCGGAGCAGGTATCCGACCACGAGCGCACGCGCTTGCTGCGCGAGGCCGAGGCGAGCGCGCAGCTCAAGCACCCCTGGATCGTACCCGTGTACGAGGTCGGCGCCGCCGAGGGCAAGCTCTACTTCTCGATGGGCTACATCGAGGGCTGCACCCTGAAACAACTCATGCAGGCACGAGGAGTGCAGCTCGAGCTGCTGCTGCCGATCTTCGTCAAGATCTGCGATGCCGTCGGCTACGCACACCGCATGGGGGTCATCCACCGCGACCTCAAGCCGCAGAACGCGATGGTGGATGCCGAATCCAACCCGCACGTCACGGACTTCGGCCTGGCGCGCCGGCTCGACGCACCGGAGGCCACCGACCCGCATTCCGCGCAACGCGCCAGGCTGACGCGCCTGGGGGCGCTGCTGGGCACGCCCGCCTACATGGCGCCCGAACAGGCGGCGGGGTGCACCGACGAGGTCGACACGCGCAGCGACATCTACGCGCTCGGCGTGATCCCCTACGCCATCGCGACCGGGGATCTGCCCTTCCGCGCGGATTCGGTGCCCGAGCTGCTGGAGCTGGTGGTCAGCGAGCCGCCGCCTGCACCGCGCACGAACAACCCCCGCTGCCCCTGGGAACTCGAGCGCATCGTGCGCAAGGCGATGGCGAAGCGCCGCGAGGAGCCCTATCAGACCGCCTTCGAACGGAAGGCCGACGTCGAGGCGTGGCTCGGCGGGCGGCCGGTCGGGGCAGCGGGTCAGGGGCTGATCTACCGGGCGCGCAAGTTCGTCCGCCGCCATCGTGCGGCGGTGGCGGCGGCCTCGCTCGCGGTCGCTGCGCTCGCTGCCACCGGCGGCTACGCGATCGGCAGTGCGGCGGCGGAGCGGCGCGCACACCGGCGCGCCGCCGCGGCCGAGGCGGCGCTCGCGGCCGATCGTTTCCCCGAAGCCACCACCGCCTACCGGGCGGCGCTGGCAGCCGCGCCCGGCCGGCGCGGGGCGGAGTTCGGCCTGCGCTTCGCACTGGGACGCGCCGCCGCCGAGCGGGGCCAGCACGCCGAGGCGCTGCGGCACTACGCGGCTGCCGCGCCCTTCGCGGAAAGCGCACTGGAGCGCAGCGCCCTGCAGCTCGCCGCCGCCCAGGCGCGCGCCGCCGGCGGTGGCCGGCCCGCGCCCCCCCAAGACCGGCGCTGTCCCTCGTATAGCAGAACCCCTTTGGGGCCCGCATCTTGGACGCAGGCCCGCGCGAGCGCCACGGCTGGGTCTAGACGCAACTCTATTCTTCGCAAGATGTTGCAATCACGGCCGCGGCATACACGTTGCCGGCCGCCGCGCGATGGGCTACCCTAGTTCAGACGGCGCCTTGGATTACTGCGACGGACCTCGCGGCGGCGGCAGAGCGGAGCGCGCGGGCGCGGGCGAGCTCGGGTGGAGAACCGGACCGGCACGAGCGTTGGCGCCGGCCGCCATGCGCCGCCGCAGACGGCCTTACAAGGGAGGTCCTCGCCATGGCACCAGCCACCGAACGCCACGGTAGCCGCAAGTCCAGGCGCAACGAGCAGCCGGAATCCGCCGGTAACGAGGCGGCAGCCGCGACCGAGCAGCCGGCCGCGCAGGACGCCGCGTCCGCGCGCCGCTCCGGACGGCGCAAGAAGGCCTCGCGCCGCAGCGGCCGGGCCGGGGCCGCGGCGCCGGCGGGCCATAGCGGCACGCTGGAGCAGGCGGCCGAACAGGCAGCGCGAGCGGAGCTCCTGGCGCAGCTCCGCTCGCTCGCCCAGCAGGCCGAGCAGCTGCGCGCGCAGCTCGCCGAGGAACGCACCAGGCGGAGCAGGATCGAGCAGGCACGCCAGCGCGATGCCGAGCGGATCGCCGAGCTCGAGGCGCAGCTGGAGCAGCGCGAGCGCACCGCCGACGAGCGGCGCATGCAGGGCATGGTGGAACAGGAGCGGCTCCACGGCCAGGAGCTCGCCGAGCACAAGGCGCGCATCGCGGAACTATCGGCCCAGCTCGAGCAGGCCGAGCAGGAGCTCGGCGCCGAGCGCCGCCGCGCCGAGCAGGCGGCCGAGCTCGCCGCCGCACTCGACAAGCGCGAGCAGCTCATCCAGCACCTGCGCGAGCAGCTGCTCGCCGCGGAGAAGAAGGCCGCCGAGCACCGCAGCGAGGCCGCCGCGCTCCAGCAGCGGCTGAGCGCGGTCGAGGCCGAGCTGGCGGCGGTGCGCAGCCGCAGCTGGTGGCGCCGGCTGTGCAACCGCTGAGGCGGCGAGCCGCGCCCCAGCCCGCGGCCGGCCCTCGATCGGGGCTGGACTAGCCGGCGCGAGCTCCGGCCGCGCGCGCCACCTCGGCGAAGAACAGCGCCGAGGTCCGGCAGCCGCGGTGGAAGTCCTCCAGGCAGAGCTTCTCGTCCGGACCGTGCTTGTTGTCGTCCGGCAGCCCGTAGCCCATGAGCACCGCGTCCAGCCCCAGGTGCTGCTTGAACAGCAGCACCACCGGGATCGTGCCGCCGGAGCGCACCCAGACCGGCTCCCGGCCGAAGCCAGCGGCGATGGCGCGGGCGGCGGCGGCGGCAAACGGCGAGCTGCGCTCGAGCAGGACCGCGGGCGCGGCCTCCGGGGACTGGGCGAGCGGCGCGCGCCGCGCCGCGCCGCTCGCGGTGGCGCCGGGTCCGGGCGCGCCGAGATCCCAGCGCACCCCGGGCGGCATGAGCCGCTCGATCGTGCGCCGCAGCCCCGCATACACCTTGGCCGGGTCCTGGTCCGGCACCAGCCGCATCGACAGCTTGGCGCCCGCGTAGCCTGGCAGCACCGTCTTGGCGCCCGGGCCCTGAAACCCTCCGAACAGACCGTTGACCTCCAGGGTGGGCCGCGCCCAGACCCGCTCCAGGGTCGAATAGCCCTCTTCTCCCACCAGCGCCGGCACCCCGAGCTCGGCCGCGTAGCGGGCGTCGTCGTGCGGCAGGGCGGCGAACATCTCCCGCTCCCAGGGCTCCAGCGGCCGCACCTCGTCGTAGAAGCCGTCGACCGCGACCCGGCCCCGCTCGTCGTGCAGCCGCCCCAGCACGCGGCAGAGCGCGGTCGCCGGGTTCATCACCGCGCCGCCGTAGATGCCCGAATGCAGGTCTTCGGCCGGTCCGTACACGCGCAGCTCCACGTAGAGCAGCCCGCGGAGCCCGTAGGTGAGGGCCGGCATCCCGGGAGCGAACTGGTCCATGTCCGAGATGGCCACCACATCGGCGGCGAGCAGATCGCGGTGGGCCGCGATCCACGGGCCGAGGTTCGGCGAGCCGATCTCCTCCTCGCCCTCGATCACGAACTTGAGGCCCACCGGCGGGCCGCCGGCGGCCTGGTGCCACGCCCGCGCGGCATGCACCCACGCCAGCATCTGCCCCTTGTCGTCGCTGGCGCCGCGCGCATAGATGTTGCCGCCCGCGATGACCGGTTCGAACGGCGGGCGGCTCCAGCCGTCGCGCTCGGGGTCGGCCGGCTGGACGTCGTAGTGACCGTACACCAGCACCGTCGGCCGGCCGGAGGGGGCGGGTCGCTCGGCGTACACGATCGGGTGGCGCGCGGTCTCGACCAGCCGCGCCTGACACCCCGCGTCCGCGAGCGCCCGGCGCACCCATTCCGCGGCGCGGCGCACCTGTTGCGCCCGCTCGGGCTCGGTCGACACGCTCGGGATGCGCAACAGTTCCACGAGCTCGCGCTCGTGCCGCTCGCGCTCGCGCTCGATCGCCGCCAGTACCTGTTCGGTCCGCATCCTCGCCCCTCCGCCGCCGATCCCCGCGCTCCCGGGGTGCCGGACCCGGCGATCGTATCCCGGCAGCCCCTAGCGAGCCACCCCCGTCCGCCGCCGGCCGAACCGTGCGGTTGCCCGTGGGGGAGCACGATGCTAGGTTGCTCGTGGGCGGTCGCGTCCGAACCACCCGCAGATGTCCAGACGCGCCCGTTCGGAGCACCCGCCCGGCGGGGCGAGCGCCTGGGGAGCCTGCCGCGCCGTGCGGCGCGGTCAGCGGCGAGTCGCCCGGTGCCGGCGCGCGCGCCTCGGCTCCCGAGGACCGCGGGCCGCCCCGGCGGCAACCGCCGGCGCGCGTGGCGCGGGTGCGCCGCGCGGGACTGGCCGGCGCGCGGGCCGGTGGTGGGGGAAACAGCGGACGTGGAGAAACGCAAGAGCGATCGGGTGCCGGCGGTCCACCTGGTCTCGTTCGCCGAGTTCGGCGAACCGCAGCAGCTGGAGGTGCTCGGCCTCGGCGCCACGCGCAACCTCAGCGAAGGAGGGGTGCTGATCGAGGCGGCGACCCCGCTCCCGGTCGGCTCCGAGGCGGCGCTGCGCCTGATCGTGGATGGCGAGCTGGTGGAGTGCCGGGGGCGGGTCGTGCGGGTGCGGGTCGAGGGCGAGAGCTGCGAGATGGCATTCGCCTTCGACGCGCCGGCGGCCGAGGCCCTGGAACGCATCCGCGGCTTCGTCGGCAAGCGCAAGCAGCAGCAGGTCGAGCTGCCGCCGGCGCTCGGCGTGCACCCGGTTCGCGATCCGGCGCAGCTCCGCCCCGCACCGGCCCCCGCCCGTGTCCCGGCGGAGGCAGCGGCCCCGGATCGTGCAGCCGCGCCTGCCACGGGCGAAGCCGAACCGGCACCGCCGTCCAAGGCGCAGGCCAGGGCGAAGGCTCCGGGCCGCCGGCGCAACAAGCGCAAGAAGACCTCCCCGAAGAAGTCCTCCCCGGCGCGCGCCAAGAAGCGCTCCAAGGACGAGGGCTGAACGAGGGCGCCCGCAGCTGGTGCGCGTGCCACAGCGCGCCGCCAACGTGGTCGCGCCGTGTTCCCGTCCGCCGGTCCGGCGGCGCAGGATCACTCCTCGAACTGCGCGAGCAGGGCTTGCAGGCTGAAGTCATAACGGCTGCCTCGGGGGCGGCGCGAGCGCAGCAAGCGGCTGAAATCGATCCGGTCCCACTCCTCGCGGCCGAAGTGATGCTGGTACGCCTCCACGTTGTCCCGATCGATCACGCCCATGCGGAAGACGATCTCGGTGCCCTCCGGTTCCGCGAAGTCGTAACCGTCGTGGTAGTCGCGCAGCAGCACCAGCGCCCAGCCGCCGCCCATGAAGTGGCCACCCACGCTGGTGACCAGGCGCCCCCGCTGGATCTCGCGCAGCGCCTCCGTCGACCAGTTGAGACCTCCGATGAGCACGTCCCGCCCCGGTTCGCGGCCGTGATCGATCACCGCCTCCATGGCCCCGAGTGCCATGGGGTCGTTGGCGGCCCAGATCACGCGCGTCTGGGGATAGCGCCGGAGCAGGCCCTGGACCTGGCGGCGCGCCTTGGCCCGCTCCCAGCGGCTGTGCACGAGCTGGAGCAGGCGCACGCCGGGGCGCCCGGCCAGCGCCCGCGCCAGGCCGCGCTCCCGCGCAATCGCGGCGGGGGTCGCGCGACTGCCGCCGATGGCCAGCACCCCGAGCGAGGGCTCCTCGAACCCCGCCGCCGCGGCCGCCGCGAGCAAGCGCGCCGCTATGTCGTGGCCAGCCTGTTCGTTGTCCGGGCGGATGCTGCCGAGCCAGAGCGGGAACCGCTCGCGTGGCGCACCGTAGCGATCGCGGTCCTCCCCGATGAAGACGTTGAACGCGAGAAGGGTCGGGATCCCCGCCGCGACCAGGCTCTCCAGCATCGGACCGCCGGCCTGCTTCTCGCTGTTGATCACGGCGTAGCGCGGCCGGGCGGCGGGCGGGCGCGCGGCGACCGCCGCCGCCTGTTCGATCATGCGGAGGTGGTCCCCGCGGGCGTTCAGCACCTCCAGTTCGATCGCCAGGTCCCGCGCCGCCGCGCGCATGAAGGCCTCGACCACGTCCCAGAACGGTGCCGGCTCGCCGATGTTGAAGAAGACCACAGGGATGGGATCGAACGGCGGCTGTTGGCCGCCGGCCCGGACCGGCCAGCCCACCAGCAGCGCCAGCAGCGCTCCGGCGCACACCCGCGCCGGCCGCGGCCCGCCCCGCCCCCTCACTTCGTGGTCATGACCCAGACCCCGTCCCATTCCTCCGGCATCTCCGTCCTTTCGGCCGCCGCGACGCGCTCGAGGTAGATGCGCGGCAGCGGATCGTCCGGCCACTCGCACAGAGCGCGCTCGAACGCGCGCCGGGCGCCGGCCCAGTCGCGCGCGCGATAGCACGCGATGCCGCGCTGGCCCAGTTCCACCGCCGCCAGCCAGCGCCGCTCGCGGGCATGCACGCACCAGCCGTAGGCCTCGAAGACCGCGACGGGCCGCGTCTTGCCCTTGACCCGCAGCAGGTCCACCTCGCGCACCGGCACCTCCGCCCCCAGCCTTTCGCGCGTCGCGCCATCGAGCAGCACCGGCGCACCATAACTCTTGGTCGCGCCCTCCAGCCGCGAGGCCAGGTTCACCGCGTCCCCGATCACGGTGAACGACATGCGCTTGGGCGAGCCGATGTTGCCCGCCACCGCCTCCCCGGTGGCGAGCCCGACCCCGATCGCGATCGCTTCCTCCCCGCGCGCCCGCCGCCGCGCGTTCAACTCGTCCAGCGCCCGCATCATGTCGCAGGCGGCGGCGACCGCGCGAGCAGGGTCGTCAGCCGCGGGAAACGGCACGCCGAACACGCCCATGATCGCGTCGCCGATGTACTTGTCCAGCATTCCGTGGTGCCGGCTGATCACTTCCCACATCTCGGTGAAGTACTCGTTCAGCATGGCAACGGTGCCGCGCGCACCGATGCGCTCGGAGATCGTCGTGAAGCTCCGGATGTCGCTGAACAACGCCGTGACGATGTGCGTGCTACCGCCGAGCGCCGCCCCCCCATCCTGGAGCAACCGGTCGACGAGGTCCTTCGGCAGATAGCGAGCCATGGTGCCGCGCAGCCGCTTCTCCTGCGAGATGTCCTCGATGACCAGCAGGGAGCCGAGCGAGCGATCCCTGGTGTCGTGCAGGGGCACCACGTTCAGATTCACGCTGACCACGCGCTCCGAGCCGAGGTGCAGGTCACTATCGAGAGCGGCGTCGGCCTTCCGCGCGCGCGTGCAGCGCTCGACCATCGCCTCCACCCAGCCGTCGCGCTCCGCGAACATCTCGGTCACCCGGCGGCCGAGGACCTCCTCGCCCCAACCCAGGATGCGGCGCGCGGCCTGGTTGGTCTTGGTCACGCACAGATCCGGGTCGATCGACACCACCCCATCGCTCAGGCTGTCCAGGATGCTCTCGTTGAAGTTCTTCATCGCCATGACCTCATCGAGCAGGCGCGCGTTCTCCAGCGCCACCGCAGCCTGCGCGGCCAGCGAGCCGAGCCGCTGCTCATCGCGCTCGCCGAAGCAGCCGGCGCGCTTGTTCAGCACCTGCACGACCCCGATGCGCACTCCTTCCATGTTGACGATCGGCACGCAGAGCACGCTCCGCGTCCGATAGCCGGTTCGCTCATCGAAGCTGCGATCGAAGCGCGGGTCGGCATGGGCATCGGGGAGGTTGACGATGGTGCCGGTGGCGAACGCCGTGCCGGCCAGTCCCTGCCCTGGCCGGAGCGTGATGCGGAGCGAGTTCAGTCCCTCGCCCACCTGCGACCAGAGCACCCCGCGTGCGGGGTCGTAGAGATAGATGGTCGAGCGGTCCGCATCGAGCAGCTCGGTGGCGGCGGCCGCCAGCCGGCTGAGGAACGCCCCGAGGTCGATACCGGAGGAGATCTGGGCGGTGATCGCCAGCAGCTGCGCCTCGTCCCGCCGTTGCTGCTGGTCGAGCTCCAGCGACCGTGCGATCGCACCGATCTCGTCGTCGCGCGCCAGCCAGCGCGGATCGACCTCGCCGCCGAGGTCACCAGCGGCACGCCGCTGCATGATGCGCGTCATCGCCTCCAGCGGGCGGGTGAACAGTCCCGTGGCGAAGCGGATCCCGAGCGCCAACGCCGCCAGCACCACCGCCAGTTCGAGCGCGCGGTGCAGCACGTCGCGGCGAAACTGCGCGGCGAGCTCACGCCGTCCGAGCGCGAGCTCCACGGTCCCGATCTGCCGCCGGTCGCCCGCCGGGCTGACGAAGACCACAGGCCGTGTCACCACCAGCGGCGCTTCGCCGTCCGGAGGCGGAGGCCCCCCCGCGGCCGGCTCGCCCTGCAGCGCTGCCAGCACCACACCGGCGTGGTCGCGCACCACCACCCGTACCAGCGCGGGGTCGCGCCGCACGCCCTGGAGCGCGGTGTGCGCGGCGTCGTCGTCGTACTCCCAGAGCGGCCACGCCACCGCAGCCACCAGCGCCTCGGCCACCTGCTCGGCGCGCAGCCGCAGCGCCTGCAACCGCTGTTCGTTGCGCTGCCCCAGATCGAACGCCGCCCACAGGCCCAGCAGCACCGCCACCAGCGCTCCGAGCGCCAGTGCCAGCCGCGCCCGCAACGACAGCACCGGCCACCGCCGCCACCCGCGCGCCCGCTCCGCCATCGCCACCTCCCTCCGCCGGCTGCGGCGCCGCTGCGCCCCGCCATGATAGCGGCCGGCCCACTCCCGGGCGAATGCCGGAGGCGTGACGCGCGCGGCCCGCGCCGGCGCGCTCCTGAGCCCCCGCGCCGCCGGGATGGACCCGAGGCGCGGCGGCCCGCAGCCCGCCTGGCGAGGCCGCGTGCGAGGAGCGCTCAGCGGGGGGCCGCCAGGGCGGACTCCGCCTCGCCGGTCTGCACGCGCCAGAGCGCGGCATAGAGCCCCCCCGCGGCGAGCAGCTCGGCGTGCGTGCCCTGCTCGCGCACCTGGCCGCGCTCCAGCACCACGATCCGGTCGGCATGGCGGACGGTGGACAGCCGGTGCGCGATCACGATCGTGGTCCGTCCCGCCGCCACGCGCGCGAGCGAGCGCTGGATCGCGGCCTCGGTCTCGTTGTCGACGGCCGAGGTCGCCTCGTCGAATACCAGCACCGGCGGCTCCTTGAGCAGCGCACGCGCGATCGCCAGGCGCTGCCGCTGCCCGACGCTGAGACGGACGCCGCGCTCGCCGATGCGGGTCCGATAGCCGAGGGGCAGCTCGCGGATGAACCCATCGGCCTCGGCCAGCTGCGCTGCGCGCTCGATCTCGTGCGGAGCAGGATCGCCGCCGGTGCCATATGCGATGTTCTCGTGAATCGTGCCGTCGAACAGAAACACCTCCTGGGCGACCAGGCCGATCGCTGCGCGCAGGTCCTCCAGCCGCAGCTCGCGCACGTCGCGCCCATCCAGCAGCACCCGCCCCGCCTGGGGCTCGTACAGCCGCAGCAACAGCTTGATCAGCGTGGTCTTGCCCGCGCCGCTCGCCCCGACGATGCCGACCATCTCGCCCGGGGCGATCTGCAGCGTCAGATCCTCGAACAGCGGAGGCCGCCCGGGATAGGCGAAGCGCACCCCCTCGAAACGGACCTCGCCCCGCACCCGGCCGCGCGCGAGCCGAGTCCGCCCGTCGCGGATCGCGACCGGGGTGTCGAGCAGATCGAGCACGCGCGTGGTCGACGCCATGGCCCGCTGGTACAGGTCCAGCATCCCGCCCAGGCGCGTCAGCGGCCACAGCAGCCGCTGGGTCATGAACACCAGCACGCTGTAGGCGCCGACCGCGAGCGAGCCCTCCAGTACCTGCAACCCGCCGAACACCAGCATGGCGGTGAAGCCCAGCACGATCACCATCCGGATCAGGGGCGTGAAGGCGGCGCTCAGCCGGATGGCGCGCCGGTTGCTGTCGCGATAGGCCTCGCTGGTGCGCCGGATGCGCTCCCACTCCCGCTGCTCGGCGCAGAACGCCTTGATCGTGGCGATGCCTTCGAGGTTCGATGCCAGCTGCGCCCCGAGCTGGCCCGCGCGCTCGCGCACCTCGGCATACCGCGGGGCCAGCCAGCGCTGGTAGCGCAGCGAGCCCCAGAGCACCGCCGGCATCGGGAGCATCGCCATCCAGGCCACCTCGGGCGCCAGATAGAAGAACAGCGCCCCGATGAGCAGCACCGAGGTGAACAGCTGGAGCAGGTCGTTGGCGCCCCCGTCGAGGAAGCGTTCCAGCTGGTTGATGTCGTCGTTGAGGATGGCCAAGCAGCCGGCCGGTGCGCTGCCCTTCGAACCAGCCCAGCTCCAGCCGCTGGATGTGGGCGTAGGCGTCGAGCCGCAGCTCGTGCTGCACCGCCTGCGCGAGCGTGCGCCACAGCCACGCCTGCGCGTACTGAAAGAGCGACTCCAGCCCCCAGATCAGCAGCGTCGCCAACCCGAGCCAGACCAGTTGCGCGGCGGGCTCGGCGATCCCGAACGCGGCGAGCAGGCTCTGTTCGCGCCGCACCGCGATGTCGACGGCGGTGCCGATGAGCACCGGTGGCGCCAGGTCGAAGAGCTTGTTGAGCACCGAGCAGGCCGCCGCCGCGAGCCAGCGCCGGCGGTACGGCCGCGCGTACGCCGCCAGCCGCACCAGCGGCGGCCGCGCGGCCGGCGCGGCGCGCCGCACGGCGGCCGAGGCGGGGCCAGCCGCCCCGGCGCTCATCCGGCCGTCCCTGCCGCCGCCCTGGCCTCGCCGCCTGGAGGCGCGAGCGTGCCCGGTTGCGCCCCGCCGCCCCCGCCACCGCCAGCGCCGCCGCGCACGCCCGCGAGCAGTGCCGCCTGCAGCTCCGCCTCCCCGCGGTCGTTTTCCGCTCCGCCCGGCGGCGCGGTCGGCCCGGGGCGCGGGGGCAGGGCGGCGCCGCCCGCCGCATGCAGCAGCCGCTCCAGCTTGGCGTCCAGCTCCCGCAGCCGGCGCTCCACCAGATCGTTCTCGTTGCGCAGCATCTCGTCGACGAAGATGGCGTTGACGAGCGACAGGCCGAACAGCCCGCCGAAGATCACCACGACCATGAAGTACAGCCGGGTGAACAGCGCCATGGTGCCGCCCGCCTGTGCCGCGATCGCATCGGGGATCTCGTACCAGCCCTCGATCGTGAAGACCTTGAAGGTGGAGTAGAAGGCGAGCAGCGGATTGCCGAAGTACTCCGGCGCCTGGTTGCGGAACAGATGGCAGGTCATGAGCGAGACCACGAAGTTGAACAGGAAGAAGGCCAGCAACACGAACACCGAGGCCCGCATCGCGCGCACTGCACCATCCATCAGGTCGCGCACGTTGGGCACGAAGCGGATGAAGCGGAAGAACTTGACGATGCGGGCGAGCCGCAGCAGCAGCACGAACGAGAAGATCGGGGATGTCGACGAACAGCAGCAGATAGGACGGCAGGCTCAGGAGCACGATCGTGAAGTCGAACCGGTTCCAGCCCGAGGCGAAGTACCCGCCCGTGCCGAAGTGCCGGAGTTTGACCGCGGCCTCGACGACGAAAAAGGTGGTGAAGGCGTAGTCGAGCACATCGAGCGGCGCGGCGTACGGCCGCAGCTCATCGAACGACAGCAGCAGCAGCAGCAGCACGATCGCGTTGAGCCCGATGGCGAGGGCGACCGAGCGGTCATCGACGAAGATCCGCTTCAGCAGGCGGTGCATGGCTGCCCTTCCGCCTCGCGGTGAGCGGCGGTGCCGGCGAACGCCAGCGGCTCCAGCCAGCCCGCCGCCGGGTGCCCGCGCGCACGGCGGCCGCGGCGGGGAGGCCAGTATGCCACCGCGCGATCTCCGATCATAGCCGCCGCGTGCCCTCTTCGCGATGCCGCTGCAGCACCTCGGTGAACGAGCCGGCGAGAATACCCGTCGGGATCGCGATGGAGGCGACACCGGCCAGCGCCACCAGCGCGCCGAGGATGCGTCCGGCGGGGGTCAGCGGATAGGCATCGCCATAGCCGACGGTGGTCATGGTCACGACGCTCCACCACAATGCCCGCGGGATGCTGCCGAAGACCTCGGGCTGTGCGTTGCCCTCGATCAGATACATGCCGGTGGCTGCCAGCACGATCAGGGTGCAGACCAGCGCCAGGCTCAACGCGAGTTCGTAGCGCCGGATGCGAAATGCCTCGTACAGCACCTGGAGCGCCAGGCTGAACGGCCCGAAGCGCGCGAAGCGCAGGATGCGCACCACCCGCAGCCCCCGCAGCCACGCCAGGTTCGTCCCCCCGAGCAGTATCAGGCTGGGCAGGATGGCGACCAGGTCGACCAGCGCCATGGGGGTGAGCGCGTAGCGCAAGCGGCCGCCGAGCCCGGCGAACCGCGCGTCCTCGCCCGCCACCCACAGGCGCAACAGGTACTCGACCGCGAAGGCGACGAGCAACGCCATCTCCAGCCGGTAGAGCAACCAGCCCCAGCGCTCGACGACCAGCGGTTCGGTCTCCACGATCTGCTGCAGCAGCGACAGCCCGATCAGAGCCGCCACCGCGGCATTGCACGGCGAGATCCCGCTCCGGGGCCAGGCGCTGGACTCGAGCTGGACGTAGAGCCACCGGCGCATCGCGCACCCTACCTCCCCGCCCACACCGAGACACGACATCTACCCTCGCCACTGCGACCGCGCCAGGTGTCCGGCACCAGCGGGACGCCCGGCGGGGGCGGCACGCCCCCGCTTGACGCGCCGCAGCACGGCCGCTATAGGTGACCGCCGGCGTCTGCGATCCCGCCGTGAGGGGGCGGTGGGCTCGCTACGCCCGTCCGGTGACGCGCCTGGAGGCTCGTGCCCACGCCTCACCGCAACCCCCTACCCCTGCGAGGTCTACCCATGACGCCCAAGCAAGTGCTCGGCATGGTCTCCGACCACCAGATCCAGTTCGTCGACCTGCGGTTCATGGATTTCCCCGGCATGTGGCAGCATCTCACGATCCCGGCGTGGCGGCTGACCGAGGAGACCTTCGAGCAGGGCCAGGGCTTCGATGGCAGCTCGATCCGCGGCTGGCGCGCGATCAACGAATCCGACATGCTGGTGGTGCCCGATCCCACGACCGCCTTCATCGACCCGTTCCGGCCACATCCCACCCTGTGTCTGATCTGCGACGTGCGCGATCCGATCACGCGCGTGGAATACCACCGCGACGCGCGCAACGTCGCCAAGCGGGCGGTGCGCTACCTGCAGCAGACCGGGATCGCGGACGTGTGCAACTTCGGTCCCGAGGCGGAGTTCTTCGTCTTCGACGAGATCCGCTACGAGAGCGGCCCCAACCACGCCTTCTACGCCATCGACAGCGTCGAGGGCCACTGGAACACGGGCCAGAAGAGCCGCGAGGGTGCGCCCAACCTCGGCTACAAGCCGCGGCCCAAGGAGGGCTATTTCCCGGTCCCGCCCACCGACACCCTGGTCGACCTCCGCAGTGAGATCGTGCTCGCGCTCGAGCGCATGGGCGTGAAGATCGATGTGCACCACCACGAGGTCGGCTCCGGCGGGCAGTGCGAGATCGACTTCCGCTACCAGCCGCTGGTGCGCGCCGCCGATGTGCTGGCCCTGTTCAAGTACGTCGTCAAGAACACCTGCCGCAAGCACGGCAAGACGGCCACCTTCATGCCCAAGCCGCTGTTCGGCGACAACGGCAACGGCATGCACTGCCACTTCTCGCTCTGGAAGGGCGAGACGCCGCTGTTCGCTGGCGACGCCTACGCCGGGCTGTCCGAGATGGCGCTGCATGCGATCGGCGGCATCCTCAAGCACGCCCGCGCACTGTGCGCCTGGACCAACCCGACCACCAACAGCTACAAGCGCCTGGTGCCGGGCTTCGAAGCCCCGGTCAATCTCGCGTATTCGCACCGCAACCGCTCGGCGGCGATCCGCATCCCCATGTACGATCCATCCCCGAAGGCGAAGCGGATCGAATACCGCTGCCCGGACGGCTCGTGCAATCCCTACTTCGCGTTCTCCGCGATCCTGATGGCCGCACTGGACGGGATCGAGAACAAGATCGACCCCGGCCCCGCGCTGGAAAAGGACATCTACGATCTGCCGCCCGAGGAGCTGGCGGAGATTCCCTCGACCCCCGCCTCGCTCGAGGAGGCGCTCGCCGAGCTGGAGCGCGACCACGACTTCTTGCTCAAGGGGGACGTGTTCACCGAGGACCTGCTGCAGGCGTGGGTCGAGTACAAGCGCAAGCACGAGATCCAGCCGCTGCGCCTGCGGCCGCATCCGTACGAGTTCTACCTGTATCACGACATCTGAGCGGGCGGCCCGAGCCAGCCCGCCTCCCTCTCCGGGCCGAGCCCGCATGAAGGCGGTTCGCGCGGCGCAGCGGCGGGCCGGGTGGCGATGGCGCCCGGCGAGCCGCTGTGCGCTTGCGGGCAGCTCGCGTAGACTGGAGGGTAGCACAACACGCCAGCGGGGCAGGCAGAGGGGTCGCTGTCTGTTCGGGCGGGGGAGGTGCAGGCGTGCGGCGGCTGTATCACGCGCTGGTGCGAGCGCTGTTCACCGTCCTGGGGGCCGCGGTGGTGCTCTTCCTCATCCAGGGCGTGGCGCTGCTGATCTTCTTCATGCTCGGCTCGGGGTTCGAGTCCAGCGGGCCCGGCGCGAGCTGGCTCGCCGCGTACGGACCCGGGCTCGAGGCCGGCCGCGCCCTGCTGCGCAGGTGGTTCGGGACCGAGCCGCCAGAGGTCACGGACCTGGTCGCAACGGTCAGCGCGGGCGGCACGGGATTGGCTCTGCTCCTGCTGGCGATGCTGATCTACGGGCTGCTCGCCGGGGCGGTGATCGCCGCGTACCGCCTGTGGCGGCCGGCGGACTGAGCCGCAAGCCGGCGACCGCGGTCCGCCGCCGGCTCACCACCACGAGGCAGCCGCCGCGTGCCCCGCAGCGGCGCCACCGTTGTGCCAGCCCAGCGGCGGCAGCTGCCGCCGCTGCCCAACCGGCTGGCCGGCGCAGCGCTCCCCCACGCGCTCCTCCCCGACACCGGCCCCGGATGCCGCCGGGGACGCCGCGCCCGCCGGCCCACCGGGCGCCGCCATGCGCGGGCCGGTGCGGGCACGGCGGCGCGTCCCCAGCCGCGCGGCGACGAAGTAGGCAACCGCCCCCAGCAGGCCCACCAGCACGAGCCGCGGCGCGCGCGGCAGGATCGCGGCGCCATGCTCCAGGAGCACGATCGCGGCCGCGATCGCCAGCGCCACCCCGAGCACCCGCCATACGATCATCGCCTCGCCCGCCTCGTGGCCGCACCGCCTGCCGCCGTCCGGCCGGCCGTCCTCGGGTCCTCCCGCGAGTCCTTGCAGCAAACCGCGAGCCGGCTCCGACCGCACGGCCGACCCGGGCGCCGCCCTAGACCGCCGCCTGCTCCAGCAACGCGCGCAAAAGGTCCTCGCTCGTGATGATGCCGACCAGCCGCTCGCCCTCCAACACCGGCAGCGAGCTCACCTTGGCCTCGATGAGCAGCCGGGCGGCCTCCGCCACGGTGGTGGTGGGCTCCACCGTCAGCAGGCCCTCACGGGTCATGACCTCGCGCACCGGGGTGCGGAACAGCGCCGCGACCGCTCGGTGGCTCTTGCCCCCGAAGCGCGGCGAGGCACGATAGAGGTCCCGATTGGAGAGGATCCCGACCAGCCGCCCTCCCTCGACCACCGGCAGGTGCCGGATCGAGTGCTGCGTCATGAGGGCATAGGCATCCACCACCGGCTCGTCGGGCTCCACCGTGACCGGGTGCTCGGTCATCCAGCCGCTGACCAGCTGCGCCTCGCGCACCAGCGCCGACCTCTCCCCCCGCGGCGAAGCCGCCGCCCGCTCGGACCCCGCACCCGCGGGCAGACCCCGCCATCATACCTCAGAGCCGCCGCCGGGGCTCGTGCCGGCAGCCGCTCGGGCGCGCGCCCGGCCGCCGGCTGCTACGATACCTCCATGGGCGAGGACGCCATCCCGCGCTGCAGCAGCGCGCCCGCAATCCCCGAGGCGGCGGCAGCCCTCGCCGCGGCGCAGCGCACGCCGCCACAGGCCCCGGCGTTGCGCCGCGCGATCCGCCAGGGGCGTGCCGCGCTGCTGGCGCGCCTGCAGGGCGAGCCGGGCCTGCAGGCCTGTGCCCACCTCAGCGCGTTCTTCGAGACCATCCTGCACGCGCTGTTCGAGGCGCTGCTCCGGCACCACCGCCCGGAGCAACCGGTGGCTCTGCTGGCACTGGGCGGGCTGGGGCGGCGCGAGCTGGCGCCGGGCTCCGACCTCGACCTGCTCGTGCTCCACGCGCAACCGGAGCCGGGGCCGGCGCTGGAGCGACTCGCCACCGCCTTCCTGCAGCTGCTCTGGGACAGCGGCCTGGTGCTCGGCCACCAGGTGCGCTCGCTCGCCGGCGCGCGCGCGGCACTGCACGAGGATCTCGGCACCGCGACCGCGATCGCCGAGGGCCGGCTGCTCGCCGGCGATGCGGCACTCGCCGAGCAGCTGCTCGAGATCGCGGCGAGCAGTCTGCTGCGGCGCGACAGCGCTTTCTTGCGCGCGAAGCTGGAGGAAGCCGCCGCGCGGCACGCGCGTCGCGGCGGCACGCCGTTCGTCCTCGAGCCTCACCTCAAGGACTCGCCGGGCGCCCTGCGCGATCTGGAACTGCTGCGGCTGCTGGCACGTGCCGGCGTACGGCCGCCGCTCGCCCCCCAGCTGCTGGAGCGGGCGCGCGAACGCCTGCTCCGGATGCGGTTCGTGCTGCACCTGCTGGCGGGACGGCGCCGCGACGTGCTCGATCTGGAGATCGTGCCCGAGCTGGCGGAGCGGATCGTCTCCAAGCGCACCGCGAGCGGCCAGCCCGGCCCGGACGCCGCCGGCGAGCTGCCCGGGCCGATGCCGCGCGACGCGCAGCAATCGCGCCCGCCCTCGGCCCCCGGCTGGTTCGAGCAGGCCGCCGGCGCCAGCAGCGCCGCGGCTCGTCTCATGCGCTCCTACTACGCCGCCGCGGCCGCGGTGAGCCACGCGCTGGCCCACTGCCAGGAGCAGCTCGCCGCCGGCGGCCAGCCACGCCGGTGCTGGCCGCTCGGCGAACGCTTCGTCGCCACCGGCGAGACGATCGGGCTGCGCGCACCGGCGCCGTTCGATCCGCCCGCGGACTCGTTGCAGGCGGCCTTCGAGCTCCTGCTCCTGGCGCAGCGCGAGAAGCTGCGCGTGCCACCCTCGGTGATCGAACAGCTGCGCCCGCTGGCCGGAGGCGTGCACGAGGCGGCACGTACCCGAGCCGCGCTGGCCAGGACCTTCCTCGAACTGCTCGCCGGCCACGACCACGTCGCGGCGAGCCTGCGCGCGATGCGCGATGCCGGCCTGCTCGGAGCGTTCCTGCCCGAGTTCGGCGAGATCGAGGGGCTCTGGCTGCCCGATCCCTTCCACCGGTACACGGTGGACGAACACACCCTCCGAGCGCTGGAGGCGCTGGAGCGTTTCGCCGAAGGCGGGCGGCGCGAGGACGCGCTGCGGGCCGAACTGCTCGGCCGCCAGCGGCAGCTCGCGGTGCTGCGCCTGGCGCTGCTGCTCCACGACGTGGGCAAGGGCAAGGGAGGGGACCACTGCGCCGCGGGCACCGCACTGGTGCCGGAGGTGGCGCGCCGGCTGGGGCTGGAGGTCGAACAGGGGCGGCTGTTGCGGTTTCTGGTCGAACACCACCTGCTCATGGCCGAGACCGCCGAGCGGCGCGATCTCAGCGCCCCGGAGACGATTGCGCACTTCGTCGCGAAGGTGGGAGACGAGCAGCGGCTGGAACTGCTCTACCTTCTGACTGCCGCCGACAGCGTGGCGGCTGGCCCGCACGGCCTGCCGCGCTACAAGGACGCGCTGCTGACCGAGCTGTACCGCCGGGCACGCGCCGCGCTCCGCGCGCCCCTTGCCCCGCCGCCAGCCGCGGCCCTGCGCGCGCAGCTGCTGGCGGCGCTGCCGGCGGAACTCGGACCCGAGGACCTCGACCGGCACATGGCGCTCATGCCGCCGCGCTACCGCTACGAGTGCGAGCCGTTCGAGGTGGTGCAGCACCTGCGTCTGGTGCACGCGCTGGAGCGCGAGCAGCGGGGGTTGGCGCTGCTGCACGCCAGCACCGGAGCGCTGCATCACCTGTGGGTCGGCACCCGGGACCGGATGGGGCTGTTTCGCCCTGATCGCCGGCACCATCTCCGCCTCCCTCGCCTCCATCGTCGCAGCCGAGCTGTACACGCGCAGCGACGGGCTGGCGCTGGATCACCTGACGCTGGCGCTGCCGGCCGAGCTGCCAGCCGACGAGCGGTTCTGGCGCCGGCTGGAGTCCGACCTGCAGGCGGTGCTGCAGAGCGAGCGCGCGGTCGAAGAGCTGCTCGCCGCGGCGCGCCGCCGGGTGCCGCTCGCCCCGCCGCCAGCCGCGCCGGCGCTACCGCCGGTGGTCGAGGTCTCCAACCAGCTGTCCGACCGTTTCACCGTGATCGAGGTCGCCGCGCGCGACCGGGTGGGGTTGCTCTACGACCTCGCGCGCGCACTGCTCGGCCTGGGCCTGTCCATCCACGCCGCGCGCATCGCGACGCGCGCCGACCGCGCGATGGACGTGTTCTACGTCGCGGCGCAGGGCAGCAAGGTGCGCGATCCAGCCGCCCTCGCCGCCATCCGCCGGGCGCTGCTCGCCGCCGCCGGCTAGGCACGAGCCGGCCCCAGCCGGCGCGGACCGGGGCGCGGTTGCGGCGCGCGCCGGGCCCCGGCACGATGCGGGCGCGACGGCCGGCAGCCGGAGGGACTCGGGTGAGCGGATTCGGACAGCGCGTCATCGAGGCGGTGCGCGCCAGCGGCACGCCGCTGGTCGCCGGCATCGATCCGCAGCCGCGGCTGTATCCACCGGCGCTGGTGCAGCGGCTGCCCCCGGAGGCCGCAGCGCGGCAAGCGGCGCTGCTCGGGGCGGCGCGCGCGCTGTCGCTCACCCTGGTGGAGCTGGCGGCAGCCGAAGGGCTGCCTGCGATCAAGGCCAACGCGGCCTTCTTCGAAGCGCTGGGACCGGCCGGCATGGAGCTGTACGCCGAGGTGCTCGCTGCCGCCCGCGCCGCGGGCCTGCTCGCGATCGCGGACGTCAAGCGCGGGGATATCGGCTCGACCGCCGAGGCCTATGCGGCGGCCTACCTCGGCACCCAGGCACCGTTCCGAGCCGACGCGATCACCGCCAGCCCCTACCTCGGTCCCGACGCGCTGGCGCCGCTGGTCCAGGCCGCGCACGCCGCCGCCGCCGGGGTGTTCGTGCTGGTGCGGACCTCCAACCCCGGCGCCGCCGAGCTGCAGGACCTGGAGCTGCGTGCCGGCGTGGCTGCCGGCGGCAGCGCCGCTGCGCCGGCTGCGCCCCGCACCGTGCACGAGGCGGTGGCGGCGCGCATCGCGCGCTGGAACGAGGAGCTCGCCGGCGCCGGAGCCGGCTACGGGCCCGTCGGTGCCGTGGTGGGCGCGACCGTGCCCGAGGCGCTGGCGCGCTTGCGCTCGCTGCTGCCGCGTTCGGTACTGTTGCTGCCGGGGGTGGGCAGCCAGGGAGGCTCGACCGCGCTGTTGCGGGCCGCCTTCGATGCGCGCGGCGAGGGGGCGCTGGTGCCGGTCAGCCGCGCGCTCGCCGGGGCCTGGCGCGCCATGCCCCCCACCCTCGCCTGGCAGGACGCGATCCGCGAGGCGATGCGCGGGTTGCGCGACGAGCTGCACCAGCTGCTGGCGCGCTGAGCCGCAGCCCACCGCGGGCGGCGGCAGCCGGGGCGGCAGCGCCGCCCGCCCCGGGCTGCCACCGGCGCAGTGCCGCTGCCTACTTGCCGCTGCCGGAGATCGGCGTGCCGCCTTGCTCCGGCTTCCAGCCGCCCTGCAGCTTCATGGTGGCCCCGAGGGGCGCGCGGATGGTCAGCTCGGCCGGCGGCTCGCCCTTCTTCTTGACCTTGGGCAACTCCTTCGCGAACTGCTCGGCGAACGCCTTGTAGAACTCCTGCTGGTGCTTGTTGTACGCCTTCGAATCGTGGGGGTTGTCCGCCGCCAGGTACCACCAGCCGACCTTGTCCTCCGGGTTCCAGAAGGCGATCCCGCGGTTGCCCTTGCCGTGCGCCCCCTTCTTCGGCAAGAGCTTGCCGTTCTGGTCCACCTCCCAGTAGGTCCACTTGGTCTTGCCGATCTGGACCTCGCCGGTCACGCTGCCCGCCGCCGCAACGACCCGCGGCAGGAACAACACCGCGCCCACCGCCAGCACGACGCCCGCCACCCGGAGCGCGCTCCGCAACTGCCAGCCGTGCCTCTGCACCATGGCCCCACCTCCTCCCACGCCCTCTGCGAGCGCCGATCCCGCACCTCCGCCGGCACGGAACGGCCGCTCCGCGACGCGTCCACGAGCGTATACTGCGGTCGTGCCCGCTGTCCAGACCGGCAGCGGCGGGGCGAGGGGGAGACAGCGCGGCCATGGCGGCACCGCCGCGGCAGACCGCACCGGCCGCGGCCCGCCGGGAGCGGGCCGGGGTGGCCCCTGCGAGCGGGCAGCAGCCAGCCCGCCCGCCCGTGCTCGAAGGAGCGGGGCAGCTGTTGCTCGCGCTCGGCGAGACGGGGCTGGGCGCGGCGCTGGTGCTGGCGCTGCTGCAGGGCGGCGCGGTGGCGCTGCTCGCCGAGCCGGCGGCGCTGCTGGCGGGCGTGCTGCTGCAGGCAGCCGCGTGCACGCTGGTGCTGCTCGGGGCCTGGCTCGGGGGGCCGCACCGTGCTACCGCCGGGTGGTGTGTGCTGCTGCCGCTGCTGGTGCTGCTCGGGGCCGGGGCGTGCTCGCTGGGGGGTCGCCGAGGATCGCTGGGCAGCCGAGATGCGGCTCTGGCCATGGTGCGGGGGCGGCGCTGTGGCTGCTCGCGCTCTGGCAGGTGGCGAGCGCCCCCGGCGAGCCGGCCGCGTTGCGCGCGCTGCTGGCGGTGGTGCTCGCCGCGGCGGTGGGGATCGGGGCGCTGGCGGCCAAGGAGCGGTGGGTCGATCTGCCTGCGGCGCGGCAGCGCTACGCCGCGCAGCCGGCCCTGGCCGAGATCGCCCCTGCGCTGCGAGCGGAGCTGGAGGCCCGTCTCGCCCAGGACCAGGCGAGCGGGGCCGTTCGTGCTGCCCAACGGGCTCAGCGGCCTGGGCAGCGATGGGCGGCGCTGTTGGCGCTGGGCGCCGCCGCCGCCCTGGCGCGCGCGCGCCGGCACACAAGGGGGGGCCGCTGCCGCCCCGGCGCCGGGCGTTGCGCGGAGCAGCCGCGGCGGCAGCGGGGCCTGGTTCGCGCTCGGCCTGTCGGGGCTCGCAGCGTTCGGCTGCCTGGTGCTCTCGGCGCAGAAGGGGAGGCTGGCTGGGGGCTCGCCGCCGGGGGCGGGCTGGCGCTGGCGGCGATGGCGCGCCGGCGCGCCATCCGGCGGCTCGCCGCGCTCGCGCTCGCGGCCGGCGCCCTGGGGCTCGCCGGCCTGCTGGCGCTGCTGCCCGCCGAGCGGCTGGAGGCGCTGCCAGGTGGCATCTCGCTCGCGGTGCGGCGCGAGTACGCGCAGGCGGCCTGCGGCATGGTGCGCGAGGCGCCGCTGCGCGGGGGTCGGGCTCGGCAACTTCGGGCTCCACATGGTGCGGCACAAGCCGCCGCCGGCCGAAGAGACGCTCTATGCGCACGACGACTACCTGGAGGCGCTGGCGGAGATGGGCCCGGCGGGCCTGCTGGGCCTGGCCGGGCTGTGGGCGGCGTTGCTGGGCACGGCCCCTGTGGCATCTGCGGCGGGGGGCGGCCGCACGAACCCGGGACGGCAGCCGCTCCCCGCGCCGCCGAGCACACCCCGGCTACAGCCTCGGGCCGTGGGCGCCCGCGTTGCGGGGTCGGGCTGGGCGCAGCGCTCGGTGCTCTGCTCGTGCTGGCGCTCGGTGCGGTCTACCAGCGGCCGGCGGCGCTGCTGGCCGCTCGCGGCGTGGCTGGGCGGGGCGAGCGTGCTCGGCGCGCGCCTGCTCGCGGGCGTGCACCCCCGGCCGCTGGCCGCCGGCGCCCTCGGAGGCGCCGCCGCGTTCGCCGCCCAGGCGGCGATCGACTTCTTGCACCTGGAGCCGGGCCTGCTCGCGGCGGCGCTGCTGCTCGCGGTCGCCGCGCCGGCACTGGCCGCGACGGTGCGCGGCGATCACCGCTCGCGCGCCGCAGCGACCGGCGAGCCGGACGGCGGGGGGCGCGTGGCCGGCGGCGAGGGCGCCGGCCTGCCAGCCGCGGCGGGGCTGGCGACCGCCGCCGGTGCTCCGGCCGCTGGTGCCGCTCGCCGCCGGCGCGCTCGTGGTGCATCTGAGCACCGGCGTGCTGCCGGCACGCATCGAGGCGGAGGCGCTGCTGCACCAGGGGCGGGGGGTTGTTGCGTGAGGGGGGCGGCCGCCGCTGGCATCGAGCGGCTGGAGCGCGCAGCGCAGCTGCTGCCCGCATGATCCGGCACTGCGATTCGAGCTGGCCGAGGCGCACGCGGGGCGTCTGGCGCGCCACCGGGCTCGAGCCCGCGCTGGAGACGGCGCTCAGGGTCTATCGCGAGGCGATCGGCGGCCGGCGCGACTTCGCCGAACCCAAGGCGCGACTGGGCGAGCTGCTGCTGGAGGCCGGGCGGACCGCGCAGGCACTCGCGGTGCTCCAGGCGGCGCGGTGGCGGCCTATCCCAGCCAGCCGCGCTACCGGCTGCTGCTGGCGCGGGCGCTGGCGGGCGCGGGGCAGCTCGCCCTAGCCCGCGCGCAGGCCGAACGCGCACTCGCGCTCGATGGCGGTGGTCCGCTCGCGCCATGCGCGCCTGCGCCCCCGCCGAGCGGTGCGCGGCGGCGCAGCTGCTGGCGGGCGGCCCGCCCCCAGGACAAACCCTGAGGCGTGCCGATCCGTTTCATCGCGATGGCCCGGCGGGTAGCGCCACAGCGCCGCCGGCGGGAAACGGAATCGCAGCATGGCCAACTTCGCGATCGGCGTGCGCAGCGCAGGGCGCGGCCGCAGGGTGCGGGTCGTGCAGGTCCGCGGCGAGATCGACGCGCACACCTTCCCGGAGCTGCAGGCGCGGCTGGACGAGCTGGTGCACGCCGGGCACCTCGACATCGTCGTCGACTGCCGGGGCCTGGAGTACATAAGTTCGGCCGGCCTCGGGGTGCTCAAGCAGAAGGCGCTGGAACTGCGGCGGCGGGGGCGGCGACATCCGGCTGGCCGGCCCTGGGGGGCAAGCCCGGGACCATCATGGAGCTGCTCGGGTTCACCAGGCTGCTCGGCACCTACCCCACGGTGGCGAGCGCGGTCCGCTCGTTCCAGCGCGCCGAACCGCAGGGACCGCCCGCGCGCGGGGCGCAGGCGGACTCGGACTGACGGCAGCTGCCGGCCGGCCAGCCGCCGGCGCGCTCTAGCGCAGCTGCCCGCCCTCGCCCGGACCGCCGGCGGCCTGCCGGAGCTCCTGGAGGTTCTTCAGGCCGCGGCGCGGGGCGTTGACGAGGATGGCCATGTTGCCGGGCGGGTGCCGGTTCTTCCAGCATGAGGGCATGTGGGCCTTGCCGGGCTCTGTGCCGCGAAGGGGAAGACCTCGGACAGGCAGGGGTCGAGCCTGGCGCTCGATGACGAGCCGGTTGGCCGCCGCTCGCCTGGGCTTCAGAGGTGGCGAAGTGCGAGCCCTGGATGCGCTTCTGGCGCATCCAGACGTAGGCGGGCGTCGAAGGTGAGGTTGAAGCCGGTGGTGCCGGCGCAGAACACGACCATGCCGCCGCGCTTGACGACGCAGGCAGCGCGACCGGAAAGGTCGCCTCGCCGGGGTGCTCGAAGACGATGTCGACGTCGTTGCCCTTGCCGGTCATGCTCCCAGATCGCCTTGCCGAATGCTCGCGCGCCCTTGAGCCACTCCGCAGGTAGGCGGGCGTAGCCCTCGCGATCGGTCGTCTCCGGCAGCCGGCCCCAGCAGCGTGAACTGCCGGCGGTCGATCGACGCCGCAGCGCGCCGAGCCGGCAGCACGAACTCCGCGCTTGTCGTCGCTCGGAGACGACGCCGATGGCGTTGCGCGCCGGCGGCGGCGGCACAGCTGGACCGCCATCGAGCCGAGGCCCGCCCGCGGCCCCCCAGACCAGCACCCGTTGTCGCCGGGCTTGAGCGTACGTGCGGCGGCGTGGCCGAACAGCATGCGGTAGGCGGTGGCGAGCGCCAGCGTGTAGCAGGCGGCCTCTTCGCAGGTCAGCTGCGGCGGTCCGCGGCAGCAGCTGCTGCGCCTGGACCCGGCAGAACTGCGCGAACGAGCCGTCCGGGGTCTCATAGCCCCAGATGCGCTGCTGGTCGGCGAGAGCATCGGGTCGCCGCCGTTGCACTGCTCGTCAGTCGCCGTCAGCTCCTGGTTGCAGTGGACGATCACCTCGTCGCCGGGCCGGTCCAGCGCTGCACCCCGGGGCCGACCGCCCAGACGATGCCGGCGGCATCGGAGCCGGCGATGTGGAAGGGCTGCCCTGTGGCACGCTCGAGCACGCGAGATCGGCTGGCCGAGCGCGGCCCAGACGCCGTTGTAGTTGACGCCGGCGGCGAGCACGCAGCACCAGCACCTCGTGGGAATCGATGTCCCCGGCTCGGGCACCGCCACCTCCTCGATCTGCATGGCCTGCCGGGGCGGTCCGTGGCGCTCCTTGCGGATCACGTGCGCCAGCATACGCGGCGGCGTCTCGCCCAGCGGCGGCACCACCCCCAGGGGCAGCATCGTCTCGTTCATGGCGGTTCGGCTCCCCCCTCTCGCTCCCGCTGCTCGATCGCATCGAGCAGCGCCGCCACGGCGTCGATCAGGTCCCCCTGCTCCGAGGTCCACACCCGCGCGGCGCCCGCGGCGCAGAGCGCCGCCGCGTCCGCGGGCGGGATCACCCCGCCCACCACCACCGGCGGGCGGGCCGCGGGCGGCCCCAGCCGCGCCAGCACCTCCGGTACCAGCGTCCGGTGGGCCCCGGACAAAATCGACAGCCCCACCGCATCCACGTCCTCCTGCTGCGCCGCCCTCGCGATCTGCTCGGGCGTGAGCCGGATCCCCTGGTAGATCGCCTCCAGCCCGCTCAGCCGCGCCAGCAGCGCCAGCTGCTCGGCGGCGTTGGAGTGGCCGTCCAGGCCCGGCTTGGCGATCAGCACCCGCGGCCGGTGGCCGAGCCGGCTGGCGAGCGCCTGCACCCGCTCGCGCAGCTGCTCGAGCCGCACGTGCCGCGCCCCGGCCTCGGCCCCGAGCCCGGCCGCGGCGCCGGCGCCCTCCAGCCCCGTCGGCGCCTGGTAGGAGCCGAAGGACCTCGCGCAGCGCGCGCGTCCATTCCCCGGTCGTCACCCCGGCGTGCGCGCAGCCGATCGAGGCCGGCAGCACGTTATGGCCCGCGGCCGCGGCGCGCTGCAGCGCCGCCAGCGCCCGCGCCACCACGCCCGGATCGCGCGCGCGGCGAACTGCCTGCAGCCGCTCGATGACCTCGCGCTCCGCCGCCGGGTCCACCTGCAGGATGGCGCGTTCCCCATCGCGCAGCAGCGGCGAGGGCTCGGTGTCGGTGAAGCAGTTGACGCCGACCTTCTTGCGCGCGCCCGTCTCCAGCGCCCGCAGCCGGCGGGCCTGCGCCGCCACCAGCCGCGCCTTCAGGTAGCCGGAGCGCAGCGCCGCGATCGCGCCCCCCAGCCGTTCGATACGCTGCAGCTCCGCCCGCGCCGCCTGGAGCAGCTCTGCGGTGCGCGCCTCGATCGCCGGCGAGCCGGCCAGGATGTCGCCGTGTTCGAGCAGGTCGGTCTCGTAGGCGAGCAGCTGCTGGATGCGGAGCGAGACCTGCTGGTCCCAGGGCCGCGGCAGCCCCAGCGCCTCGTTCCAGGCCGGCAGCTGCAGCGCGCGCGCGCGCTCGCGCCCGGGCAACAGCACGCCGAGCGCCTCGATGACGATCCGCGCCAGGTTGAGCTCGGGCTGCTGCGCCGTCAGCTCGAGCGAGTTGACCTGCACCCCGTAGCGGAAGCGGCGCAGCCGCGGCTCGGCGACCCCGTAGCGCTCGCGGCAGATCTCGTCCCACAGCCGCGCGAAGGCGCGCACCTTGCACGCCTCATCGATGAACCGCATGCCGGCGCTGAGAAAGAAGCTGATCCGACCCACCAGCTGCGCAAACCGCTCCGCCGGCACCGCGCCGCTGGTGCGCACCGCATCCAGGACCGCGATCGCGGCGGCGAGCGTGAAGGCGATCTCCTCGACCGGCTCGGCGCCCGCCTCCTGCAGGTGGTAGCTGCAGAGGTTGATGGGGTTGAAGTGCGGGGTCCGCCCGACGGCGTACGCGATCAGGTCGCGCTGCAGCCGCAGCGAGGGCTCGGGCGGGAAGATGTAGGTGCCGCGCGCCAGAAACTCCTTGAGCAGATCGTTCTGGGTGGTGCCGCGCAGCTCGGCCACCGGCGCGCCACGCCGCTCGGCGAGCGCCACATAGAGCGCGTACAGCCAGGGCGCGGTGGCGTTGATGGTCATGGAGGTGTTGGTCCGTTCGAGCGGGATCCCGTCGAACAACACCTGCATGTCCGCGAGCGAGGCGATCGGCACCCCGACCCGCCCCACCTCGCCGCGCGCCTGCGGGTCGTCCGGATCGAGCCCGAGCTGGGTCGGCAGATCGAAGGCGATCGAGAGCCCGGTCTGCCCCTTGGCGAGATTGGCGCGGAACAGCGCGTTGCTCGCCGCCGCCGAGGTGTGGCCGGCGTAGGTCCGCATGAGCCAGGGTCGCGCCGCCATCGCCGCCTGCCCGCTGTCCTCCCTCTCGCTGCAGCCGCGCGCTCGCCGCGCTCCTGCCGCCCTCGGCCACCCCCGCCCCGCCCGCGGCGACCGCTCAGACCGGCCGCCGCTTGATCAACAGCCGCCGCTCGATCTCGAACACCTTGGCCTCCAGCCGCCGCTTGCCCAGCGCCTTCTTTTCGGACTCCGGGCGGAAGAGCTCCTCGCCGTGCTGGGCGAGTGCCTCCTCCGGCCGCACGTTCTTGAGCCCCACGTGCCGCACCCGCACCACGGCGGCGCGATGCGGACCCGGCCAGTCCTCCACCGCCTCGATGCGGCTGAGGGCGGTGAGCGTGTCGCCGGCGAAGACCGGCTGGGTGTGGTAGCCCTCGTCGTACTCCAGGTCCCAGAGCGCGTTCTCGCTCACATCGCGGCTCGCCAGCCCGCAGATCCAGGCGAAGACCAGCCCCCCGTACACGACCGGCTCGCCGCTCAGCGCGCCCTCGAGCCCCGCGGTGTAGATGCGGTCGAAGTGGAGCGGGTGGGTGTTGAGCAGCCGGTAGGTCCACGGCAGGTGCTCGTCGGTGACCGTGCGGCCGGCGGCGTGCACGATCACCTCGCCCGGGGTGAAGTCCTCGGCGTAGGTGCGGCTGCCGGTCAGCCCGCCGGGATAGCTCTGCCGCGGCACCGGCAGCTGCGCGTCGGCCGCGGCCGCCGCCTCGAAAAACGGCACCTGCGCCTCGCCCACCATGGTATCGGGCGCCGGGGCGCGCGCCGGGATCAGCACCGCCCGCTCGTAGCGCAGCACCGGCTCGTCGTCCTGGTTCACACACACCGTCTGCAGCCGCACCACGCCCGGCTTGCCCGCGCCGCGCTCGCGCACCCCGAGCACCCGGGTGAACGAGCGCAGCGTCTCCTCCGGGTAGACCGGCCGCAGCGGCACCACCCGGCGGTAGCCCAGATGCGCGATCGCCTGCTCGCTGTCGTTCTGCACCCCCATGCTCAGCGCCAGGTTGAGCACCAGCAGGGGGGAGACCACCAGGTGATCGTAGCCGTGCGCGCGCGCGTACTCGCGGTTGAGGTAGATCGGGTTCGCCTCGTGGAAGGTGCAGGCGAACTCCTGCGCGAAGGCCGCGCTCAGGGTCAGCCCGCGCGGGTGGGCGAACACCGCCCCCTCGCGGAACTGCGCCAGCACGCGGCCGTAGCTCGGCCGGCGGATTCTCAACGTGCGTTCTCCTTGAGCAGCGCCCGCGCCACCACCTTGAGCGCGAGCACCTCCTCGGCGCCCTCGAAGATCGGCAGCACGCGGGCATCGAGGAAATAGCGACTCACCGCGAACTCCTCGGCGTAGCCCATGCCGCCGTGCAGCTGCTGCGCCTGGTGCGTGACGTACTCGGCGGCGCGGCTGGCGAACAGCTTGACCAGACTCGCCTCCATCTGGCCCTGCCCGCGGTCGAGCAGCCCCGCCACCTCGTAGGCGAGCCGGCGCGAGGCGGCGAGCAGCATCGCCATGCGGGCCAGCTTGTAGCGGCTGAGCTGGAACTGCCCGAGCGGGCGGCCGAAGGCACGCCGCTCCCGGCAGTACGCGAGCGCCGCCTCCAGCGCCGCCTCCATGAGGCCACAAGCCCGCGCCGCGGTCTGCAGCCGCCCGCCCGCGAAGCCCTCCATCTGGAGGTAGAAGCCCTTGCCCAGGCCGGCCTCCCCACCCACCAGGTTGCAGGCCGGTACCCGATAGCCCTGGAAGACGACCTCGTAGCTGTGCATGCCGCGATAGCCGATGGTCGCGATCGCACGGCCCGCGATGCGGCCCCCGCCGGGCTGGGTGTGCTCGAAGTCGCGCCCGCGGAAGGCGGGCTTGTCGGCCACGAACAAGGACAGCCCCCGGTGGCGCGCCGCCGGATCGGGGTCGGTGCGGGCGAGCACCATGAGCCACTCGGCGCGCCCGGCGAACGTCGCCCAGGTCTTGACCCCGTCCAGCCGCCAGTCGCCGCCGGGCTCGCGCCGGGCGGCGAGCTGCAGGTTCGCCACATCGGAGCCGTGGTCCGGCTCGGTCACGCACACCGCCACCATCTTCTCGCCGGCGGCGATGGGCGGCAGCAGGCGGCGGCGCTGCTCCTCGGTGCCGCCCTTGAGCAGCGCCTTGGCGAGGATCTCCGGCCGGGTGATCAGCGAGCCCGCCGCGCCCAGCGAGGCGCGCGACAGCTCCTCGGTCACCACCACCATGCCCAGGCTGTCCGGCCGCGCATCGTCCTGCAGCCCGCCATAGCGCTGCGGGATGCTGAGCCCGAAGCAGCCCAGCGCCGCCAGCCGCGCGATGAGCTCCTCGGGTACCAGGAGATCCTGGCGGTGGATGCGCTCGGCCAGCGGCGCGACGTGCTCGTCGGCGAGCCGGCGGAAGGTCTCCCGCATGATGCGGTGCTCGTCGTCCAGGCCTGCCGGCAGCGGCGTCCCCGCGAGCAGCAGCGCGGCGGCCCGCTCGTGCTCGGCGAACGGCCGCTCGCCGCCCGCCGCCTCCGCGGCGCCGATGGCGGCCAGCAGCGCCAGCAGCTCGCCGCCGTCCTCGCGCGCGTGGGCGCAGAGCGCACGCGCCGCCGCGAGCGCCGCCGCCTCGAGGGCGAGCCGGTAGCAGCGCACCTGCTCGCGGTCCGGATCGGCGCCGGCGAGCGCGGTGCGCTCGTGCGCCAGGCGCCGTGCGGCCGCTCGGATCGCGCTCTGGGCCTGCTCGAGCAGCGTCGCCGCATCGGACACGGGGGGGTCTCCTCGCAAGCGGCACCGCCTGCCTGCTGGCTGGCCGATCGGCGGCGCGCCGGCGCAAACCGCGGGCGCGGCCCGCCGCGCTCCGGAGTCTAGCAGAGACGGCGCGCGCGCAGCAACGCGCCGCGTGGTGTCCGGGCGAGCAGCGAGGGCGGCCCGCGCGCGGCGCCACCCTGGGCCGGCGCCGCGGCGGCACGTATCATCGCGGCGGTGGGACGGCGGTGGCTGGCTCTGTTCGTCGCGGGCGCGCTGGGGGCGGGCGGCTGCGGGCAGCTGCCGCCCGCTCCCCCGAGCGCGCCGGCGCTGGTGGTGCTCTCGCCGCGCGGGCTGCACCGGCTCGTGGTGACCGCCGGCGGCGAGGCCGCGCGGATCGAGCAGGTGGCCGGCGGTGCGGTGCTGGCGGCCGTGCGCGATCCGGCCGCCCACTTCCACCCCCGCCACGCCTGGGTGAGCGATGCCCTGCCGGTGGCCCTGGGCACCGGGGATGCCCTCCATCCCGAGCACCCCGCAGCGGTGTTCGTGTTCGACGGGCGGGTGCCGACGGTGAGCGCGCTGCCGCTGGAGCAGCTCGTCGGGTTCTGGGACCGGCTGGCGCTGGAGCGCGACGACGGCTGGTACGAGCCCGAGGCGTGCTTCGCGGCGCCCCAGGGCCCGCTGTTCTTCCTGGAGACGGTGGGCGGCCTGGTGGCGGTCGAGGTGGGTTCGCCGCCGCGGGTGCGCGAGCCCCAGGCGGCCGAGCTGTGGCGGCTGCTGGCGGCGCTGGGCGCGCGGACCCCGGCGCGCCTGGCCGTGGTGCGCGCGCTGTGCGAGCGGGGCGAGCGGGCGCGGCTCGGCGAGCTGTTGCCGTGGCTGCTCGCCGAGCTGGTGCACCAGCCGCATGTCGACCGCGCCTTCGACCGTGCGGCCTGGCGGACGATCGCCGAGGGGTTCGCCGATGAGCCGTGGCTGGCGACGCCCCACGGGGTGCGGCGGCTGCTGGAGGTCTATCTGCGCTACGACCGCAGCCGGGTGCGGGCGCTGTTCGCGGAGGAGCTCGGCGGACAGGCGCGCGCGCCGCTGCGGGCGATCCTGCGGGATGAGGCCGAGCCACCGGCGCTGCGCATCGCCGCCGCCAGCTGCCTCATGGCGCTCGGCCGCCGGGAGCGGGCCGAGGCGTTCCGGTTCGCCCTGGAGCGCCTGGACGACCCCGATCCGCACGCGCGCGAGGAGAGCCTCGCCGTCGTCGCGGGCTTCGGCTGGTGGGAGATGGTGCGCCAGCGCGAGGCGGTCGAGGCCAAGGTGATGGCGGCGCTGGACGGCCCGTTCGGCGATCGCGCGATGCGGCTCGTGCAGCAGGGCCTGGCGGACGAGCGGATGGCGCGGCACCTGGAGCCGCGGGTGCTGGAGCAGCTGGGCGCAGCGTCGGCGCCCGCCGCCCGCCGCCGGGCGCTGCTGCTGTGTCTGGCCGCCCCGCGCGCGCGGGCCGCCGCGCCGCGCGCGGTCGGCCAGGCGCTGCTGGCTGCGCTCGCGCGTGCCGGAGCCGGCGGTGAGGACAGCGGCGAGGCCCTAGTCCGCGCCGCGGCGCTGGCCGCCCTCGCCGAGCTGCGCCGGCAGCTCGAAGGAGGGCAGGGCGCCACGGCCATACCCTTTGCGGACGAGGCCGCCGCGCGCGCCTGGTGGGAGCGGGCGCGCGAGCGGCTGGGCTGAAGGCTCGGGTCTTGACTGGATCGCCGCCCTCCCTACCATGGGCGGCCGGCTGGCCTGCGACCCTGCTCCGGCACGAGGGCGCGAGCGCGTGGCTGCGGAGCCGGTCGCAGCGCAGAGCGAACGGGAGGGGGAAGCGATGCGAGCACGTCTGCGGGCACCGGGCCGGTGGGCCGGCGCGGTGCTGGGAGCGCTGCTGGTGGCGAGCGCGCCGGCGCCGGCGAGCGAGGAGGTCCCCTCGCCGGAGCGCGCCTGCCGGGAGGCCGCGCGTGCCCTGGCCGCGCAGCAGAGCTTCGCGCTCGCGGTGCAGGCGGAGGGCGGGCTGGCCGACCGGCCGGACAAGATCCGGTGCGAGCAGGCGCTCGTGCGCCGCAGCTATGCGTTCGAGCTGGTGCGCCCCGTGCTGAAGGTCAGCGAGCCCGAGGCGTTCGTGCTCTACGGCACCTACAAGGGCGCGCTCAAGAAGGGCGAGCGCTGGATCCAGCTGCTCGCCGACAGCCGCGGCAAGGAGATCCCGCACCTGGTCCGCCCGCCCGAAAAGGTGCTGAGCGAGGCGGCCCGGCACGCGCGGACCTCGGGCCAGTGGCTCGAGCGGGCAGCGGATGCCGAGCGGTGGAGCGAGCAGCCGCGCGGCGGGGATGACGGCGACAGCCGCACCACCAGCCGCGAGGATGCCGCCGGTGGCGGCCCGCCCGCGCTTCCGAGCGCGCTCCGCGTGATCGGACCGTGGCAGGTGGCCGAGCAGCTCATCGTCGAGGTGCAGAACTCGGGCTGCCTGTCCGGTGGCTGAAGCAGTCCCTCGATCCTCTCCCGTGTGGAGAAGCGAAAGAGCCGGGTGGTCTGGACGATCCATTTCGATCCGTCGAGCCGTCTGCCGCGCGAGATCATCCAGAGCGTGGTGGCGATCGCGCGTCCCGATCCGATCCGCGGGGCGCCCGAGCAGTACTACATCTTCACCACGCACTATCGGCTGGATCGTTTCGGCGAGCTGAGCGCCCCCGCCATCCCCCTGCCGGCACAGCAGCTGCTGCGCTGAGCGGCGAGGCGCGCCGGCGAGGGCGATCCGACCGCCGCCGTGCTGCAGCGCCGCGCGATGCGGCCAGCCGCGGCGCGCGGCCTGCGCAGCCGGGGGTCTCGCTCGTACCGCCGGGCGCGGGCGTACGGGCAGGAGCGCTTGCCGCGCGCCTGGATCTGCCGCGCGTGCGCGTTAAAATCGCCCGCCATGTTGAGCATCGAGACCATCCGCGGCGAGCCGGAGCAGGTGCGCCAGGCGCTGGCGGCGCGCAACGCCGATCCCGAGGCGGTCGAGCGCGCGCTCGCGATCGACGCGCGGCGGCGCGCCGCGCAGACCCGCGCCGATGCGCTCAAGGCGGAACGCAACCGGCTGGGCCCCGAGATCGGACGCCGCAAGAAGGCGGGCGAGGACGCGGGCGAGCTGCTGGCGCAGGCCGCCGCGCTGGCGGCCCAGATCAAGGAGGCGGAAGCGGCACAGGCCGCCGCCGAGCGGGAGCTGGAGCAGCTGCTGCTCGAGCTGCCCAACCTGCCGCTGCCCGAGGTGCCGCGCGGACCGGATGCCTCCGCCAACCAGGTGGTCCGCACCTGGGGCAGTCCACCCCGCTTCGAGTTCGAGCCGCTGCCGGCGCACCTGCTCGCCGAGCGGCTCGGGCTGATCGACATGGAACGCGGCGCGCGGCTGGCCGGCTCGGGCTGGCCGCTGTATCTGGGCGAGGGGGCGCTGCTCGAACGCGCGCTGCTGCAGTGGTTCCTCGACACCCACACCCGCGAGCACGGCTACACCGAGGTGCTGGCGCCGTTCGCCGCCAACGTCGAGACCATGACCGGCACCGGCCAGCTGCCCAAGTTCGAAGGCGATGTCTACCGGCTGCGGGACGACCCGCTGTATCTGATCCCGACCTCCGAGGTCACGCTGACCAACCTCTACCGGGGCGAGATCCTGGACGGGGCGCGGTTGCCGCTGCGCCTGACCGGCTACTCGCCGTGTTTCCGGCGCGAGGCGGGCGCGCACGGCCAGCAGACGCGCGGCATCCTGCGCGTGCACCAGTTCAACAAGGTGGAGCTGGTCAACATCACCGCCGCCGAGGACTCCGCCCGCGCCCACGAGGAGATGACCGCCGCCGCCTCGGTGCTGCTCGAGCGGCTGGGGCTTCACTACCGCGTGGTGCTGCTGTCCAGCGGCGACATGGGCTTCGCCGCCGCCAAGACCTACGACCTCGAGGTCTGGGCGCCGGCCAGCGGGCGGTGGCTGGAGTGCAGCTCGATCAGCAACTGCACCGACTTCCAGGCGCGGCGGATGAAGCTGCGCTATCGCGACGCCGAGGGCCGGGTGCAGCTGTGCCACACCCTCAACGGCTCGGGCCTGGCCACGCCGCGCGTGTACGTGGCGGCGCTGGAGAGCTGGCAGCAGCAGGACGGCTCGATCCGCATCCCGGAGTGCCTGCGGCCCTATCTGGGGGGACGCGAGCGGATCGGCCCGGCGCCCGCCGGCGGCTAGCGGCCGATCCCCTCGCCGCCATGGTGGGGGACCAGCTGCTCGTCACGCGGCGCGCCCGCCGCCGGGCCGGGCTCGGCGGCGTCCGGCGGCGGTGAGCCCACCCCGCTGCGCTGCGGGATCGAGACCACCTTCTGCAGCCGGAAGCTCACCTCCCCGCGCCTGGGGTGCGCGGCCAGCAGCTCCAGGATCACCCGCGTGCCGGGAGCGAGCGGTTCGGGCACGCGCAGGGCATGCCGCAGATCGAGCTCGGGGATCACCAGCAGTGCCTTGCCGTCGCGCGTGTGCGCCACGACTTCGGCCTCGTACAGCCGCTGCTCGCTCTGGCGCAGATACTGCAGCAACCAGTACTGCTCGCTCTCGCGTACGACCTGCAGCGCCTCCCCCAACGCCGCCTCGCTGGCGCCCATGAGCTCGACGATCTGCTGCCGATCGTACGGCGGCGGCTCGCCCGCGATCGCAGCGGCGAGCTGGCGCTGCAGCACCAGGTCCTGGTAGCGCCGGATCGGCGAGGTGATCTGCACGTAGGCCTCGACACCGAGGGTGGCATGCGGCGCCGGCTCGGTGCGGAGCTCGGTGCGGCCGAGCCGGCGGCGCACCTCGTAGGCGTAGACCTCGGGCGAGGGGAACTGCTCCGGCCGCAGGGGCGCATCGTCGCCTGCCCCCCCATACTGCTGGCAGCGATAGATCGCCGCTACCCCGCGTGCCGCCAGCTCGCGCGCCGCGAGCCGATTGGCCAGGATCATCATCTCGGCCACCAGCCGGTTGGCGGGGGAACGTTCATCGGTCACCAGCACCCGCACCCGGCCGCCGGGCTCGACCACGATGCGGCGGTCGCGTCCCGGAACCAGCACCGCGCCGGCCTCCAGGCGCCGCGCCGCCAGCGCCTCGGCGAGCCGGTGCAGGCTCGCCAGCGGCTCTTCGCCGGCCAGGATGGCGCGCGTCGCCTCGGCGTAGGTGAGGTTGCGCTCCACCCGCACCGCGCTGCGCACCACTTCGAGCTGCCCCAGCGCGCCCGTCTCGTCCACCTCGACCAGAAAGCTCAGTGCCGGGCGGTCCTGTCCTGCATCGAGCGACATGCGCCGCTCGCCGAGCGCCGGCGGCAGCATCGGGATGCGGCGGTCGGGCAGATACAGGCTGGTGGCCCGCCGCAGCGCCTCCCGATCCAGCGGATCGCTCGCAGGCACAAACCACGCCGCGTCCGCGATGTGGATGCCCACCCGCCACCGCCCCGGACCGAGCGGCTCCAGGCTCAGCGCGTCATCGCGATCGGTGGTCTCCGCGCCGTCGATGGTGAAGGCCGGCAGCGCGCGCAGGTCGCGCCGCGCCGCCGCGCCCGCGCCGGGCGCGGAGCCCTCCCAGGTGTACGGCACGACGCGCGCGGCGCGCTCCTCCAGCTCCGGCGCAAACTCCGTCGGCACGCCCAGCCGCCGGAGTGCCAGGTTCTCGTGCGGCTCGAACTGCCCGAGCGCGACCAGCAGGACGAACGCCCCCTCGGCGTTCGCAGCCAGCCGCACCCCGCTCGGTGCCGCCGCTGCCACCTCCTCGAGCAGCGCCCTGGCCCGCCGCGCGGTCTGCCCGCCCTCCTCGGGCCGCAACGCCCACTCGATCAACAGCTCGATCTCCGGTGCGAGGTCCACCTCTTCGGGACGCGCCGGCGGGGGCTCGCCCGCCTGGTGGGCCGCGAGTGCCGCCGCTGCCCAGCGCACGAACAGCTGCCGCCGCTCGCGGGCGCGCCGCTCCGCCTGCTGCTGCTCCAGGCGCTGCTGCACCTCGCTCTGCATGCGCGGCACGAAGCGCTGCCCCTGCTGCCGGAAGTAGATCCGGTCCGCGCACAGCGCGAAGCCGAAGCCGAGCCACTCGACCGGGCTGCCGCTGGTGCCGTGGTAGATCTCGCACAGCCGCGCGATCGACTGCCCCTCTGGATCGTCGCGCATCTGCTCCCAGAGCAGCGCCAGGTCCACCTCCGCCGCGCAGGCGAGTGCCTGCTCGCGCAGCGCCCGCAGCTCGGCGAGCGCCGCCTCGCGGTCGGCGGGCCGGGCGAGCGTGCCCGCCACCTGGAGCACGCGCTCGGGCGGCACCTTGTAGATCCGCCCGTCGTCGGCGAGCAGCACCAGCAGCTGCTCGCCCTTGCGGCCGGTGACGCAGGCGAGCAGGACCTCCGCGCCCCTGCGGATCTGGACGACCGCACCGGTGGGTGGCAGCGCCATGGGCTCGCACTTTAGCCCGCCCCGCTCGCCCGTTCAAGCACGCCCGCGGCCGCGCCGGCCACCCTCTGCCTTGCGGCTGCGCCCAGCCCGGCGCGCTCGCGGGATCGGATGGGGCCGGTGGAGCATCGGGGCTAGAGTTTGAGGATGTTCACCTGGCCCAGGTAGTTCTCGGTCTCGACCTGCGTCATGCCGCGCATGCGCGCGACGATCTCGGCGATGCGCTCGGCCTGCTGGCGGATCGCAGCCACCATCTCGCGCTGCTCCGGGGAGCAGGCCTCGCTCGCCAGCAGCAGGTCGCAAAAGCCGATGATCCCGGTCAGCGGCTGGTTGATGTGGTGCGCGGCGGCGCCGGCGAGCTGGATCGCGGTGCGCAGCCGCTCCGCCTGCATGGTCCGCTGCTCCAGCGCCCGGCGCGGCCGCAGATCGCGGCCGATCGCCTGCACCTCCAGCCCGCCGCCGCGCCGCGGCGCCACCCGCAGGCTCACATCGAGCGGCACCGGCTCGCCGCCCCCCGCCGGCGCGATGGTGAGCTCGAGCGAGACCGGGCGGCTCGTGCCCATCGCGCAGGTCGGCGAGCAGCCGCGACAGCACCGCCGCGCTCCCAGGCGCGAGCAGCCCCGCCAGCGAGCGCCCCCGGAGCTCCGCCGCCGGCAGTCCGAACGCCTGTGCCGCGGCGCGGTTGGCGCGCGTCAGCCGCGCGTGCTCGCAGAACGCGAAGATCACGTCGCCCGCGCCCTCGAACAGATCCCGCAGATCCCGCTCGCGCTCGGCCAGCTGTTCGATCAGGCGCGCGCGCTGGAACGCCACCCCCCGCCTCGTGCGCGATCGCCTCCAGCAGCGTCCGCTCCTGCTCGCCGAACACGCGCAACGCCGCGCCGTAGACCCCGATGGTGCCGATCACCTCGCCCCGCACCGCGATCGGCGCGCTCATGCCCGAGGCGGTGGCGAACTGGCGCGTCTGGGCGCGGCCCTCCGGGCGCGCCCCCTCGCGCAACAGCTCCTCGAGCGCCACGACCCGCCGCTCGAGGAACGCCCGCGCGTTGATCGAATCGCTGCCCTCGACGAGCGGTACCCGGACACCGGCCAGTTGCTGCAGCTCGATGCCCGCTGCCGCCACCGGCTGCAGCACCTGGCGCCGCTCGTCCGCCAAAAAGACCAGGCCGCGCTCGGTCCCCAGCGCCGCGACGGCGGTCTCGACCAGCCGCTGGACCACGCTGTCCGGGTGCAGCTCGTCGCCCAGCTCGCGCGCCGCCCGCGCCAGCGCCTCGGCGTGCCGCGCCCCGCTCCGCCAGCTCGCGCGTGCGCTCGGCGACGCGCTGCTCCAGCTCCTCCGCATGCCGGCGCAGTGCCGCCTCGGTGGCCGCCAGCTCTCGCTGCGCGCGCCCCAGCTCCGCGAGCGTGCGCTGCCAGGCCGCGGCCAGGCGCCCGATCTCATCCGGCGGACCGGGGTCGATCTCGACCTCGAGCTGGCCGCGAGCGGCGATCCGCGCGGCCTGCTCCAGCGCGCTCAGCCGGCGCGTCACGCCCCAGGCGAGCAGCGCCCCCGCCGCCCCGATCGCGAGCGCGACCGCCGCGGCGACGCCGAGCGTCCGCCAGGCCTGGGCGCGCAGCGGCGCCAGCAGCACCGCGCGCGGCACCATGCCGGTCACCGCCCACGGCACGGCCCCGAGCGGCACCACCACCCGTTCCACTTCGGCCTGCGGGGGCGCGACCGTGCCCCACAGCGGCGCTCCCGCCCCGCCGAGCACCGCGAAGCTCCTGTCGTCGTTCGGGTGCTCGCCGACCTCGGCGAACAGCCGCGGGGCGGCGAGCAGCAGCAGCACCTGCCCCGCGCCGCCGGCAGCCGCCTGCCCGGCGCCGCCGGCCGCCACCGGCGCGCACACCACCACCAGCCGCCCGCCCCGCCGGTCCTCGCCCAGATGGATGCCCCGGCACGGCGTCGGATGGGCGGGCAGGCCGAACGCCTGCGCGACCGCGGCTCCGAGCAGCTCCGGGTCGGTGGCGACCACGATCCGGCCTGCGCCCCCCGTGAGAGCCGCACCCGCGTACAGCCGGCCCGCCGCCACCACGGTTTGCAGCAGCGCCTGCGCGCGCGCGGCCGGGCCCGAAGACGCCGCCGCGTGCCCGCACCCCAGCGCCACCACGTCGGGGTTGCGCGCGAGCGCCGCCGCCAGCTCGCTCGCCCCCGCGAGCGCCTGCTCGATGCGATCGGCGAGCTGCTCGGTGTCGTGCTCCAGCTCCGCCCGTGCCTGCGCCAGCCGCAGCCCGCTCACGGTGCGGTGCTGCACCAGGGCGAAAACCCCGACCGGCAGCGCCGCGGCGAACAGAAAGCCCGCCGAGACCTTCCACCACAGCGAGCTCGCGCGCAGCCGCGCGCGGAGCCCGCCGGAGCCCGCGCCGTGCGGCTCCGTGCTCCGCGACCGCTCCGCGCCCCCGCCCGTCTGTGGACCTCCCCTCTCTGGAGTTGCCCTGGCCATGGCGCCCCGCCCGGTCCCGCTCCCTATAATGCCCCTGGGGCGGGCCGGCCGGAAGCCGTGCACCGGCGCGTCCCGGGCACGGAGGATGATCCGATGCGCCTTGCGATGCGTGCACTGGGGCGCGGTGTGCTCTGGACCTCGCGGCGCGCGCCGGGCGTTTCCGCGCTGGCAGCGCTGGCGGCCGCGGCGGCGGCGGCGGCGGCCGAGCCGTCCGCTGCCCCGACCGCCACCGCCCACGTGGTGCGCCCGGGCGAGCTGGTGCTGGTCTGTGAGCGGGCCGGCCGGCTCGCCCCCCGCCAGGCGGTGCCGGTGCGGGTGCGGCTGCGGGCCTGGGACGGACCGCTGGTGGTCAAGCGCGTGGTGCAGAGCGAGGGCGAGGTGAGCGCCGGCGCGGTGCTGGTGGAGTTCGAACAGCAGCGGCTCGCGCGCGAGCTGGAGGCGGCGCGCGCCGAGCTCGAGCACCAGCGCCGCGAGCTGGAGCTGCTCGCCGAGCAGGGCCGGCTGGAGCAACTGCAGGCGCGCCTGCGGCTGGAGCGCGCCGCGCTGGCGCTCGAGCAGGCCGAGCGCGAGCAGCGCGCGTTCGCCGAGCTGGAAGGGCCGCACATGCTGCGCGCCGCCGAGCTGCGGCTCGCCGAGCACGAGCGGCGGCTGGACGAGCAGCGCGAGGAGCTGGCGCAGCTGGAGCGCATGTACCAGGGCGCGGAGCTGGCGGCCCAGACGCGGGAGATCGTGCTGGAGCGCGCGCGGCGGGCGGTCGCACTGGCGGAGGCCCATCTCGAGCAGGCGCGGCGCGAGCTCCGCCTGACGGTCGAGCACCGCCACCCCGAGCGCGCCCGCACGCTGGAGCGCCGGCTGGAGCAGGCGCGGCAGGAGCGCGAGCAGGCCGCCGCGCAGGCGCAGCTGGAGGCGGCGCGCCGCGAGCTCGAACTGGCGGCGCGCCGGCGCAAGCTGCGCGAGCTGGAACGCCGGGTGACGGAACTGGAACAGGATGCGGCCGCGCTGGTGCTGCGGGCGCCATGCGCGGGGCGGCTGACCCCGCTCGCGCTCGCCCCCGGCGAGCACCTCGCCGCGGGCGCGGAGCTCGCCCGCGTGCTGGTGCCGGAGGCCGGCCTCGAGGTGCAGTTCGACGCGCAGGCCGAGGACCTGCGGCTGCTCGCCCCGGGCAGCGAGCTCGAGGTGCTGCTGCCGGCGTTTCCCGAGCTGCGCCTGCGCGCGCGGCTGCGCGCGCTCGCCCCCCTGGGCCGCGCCGCCGGCGAGCACGGCACCGTGTTCGCCGCGCGCGCCGAGCTGGAGGGGACAGGCCCGGCGAGCGAGTCCGCGCGGGCGCTGCTCCGGCCCGGGCTCGCCTGCACGGTGCTCGCGACCGCGCGGCGCCAGGGCGTGCTCAGCCTGCCCGAGGCCGCGCTGCGCCGCGGCCCCGGGGGGCGCACCTTCTGCCGCGTGCGCGCACCCGACGGCACCGTGAGCGAACGCGAGGTCCGCATCGGCGCCCGCGCCGGGGCGCTGGTCGAGGTGGTGGCGGGGCTGCGCGCCGGCGAGGTGGTGCTGCTGGGCGCTGGCGCCGGGCCGGTGCCAGCTCCGGCCTCTTCGCCCTCCGGGCCGCCGGCGGCGGAGCTGCCGCCGGCGCCCGAGCGCCCCCCCGCGCAGGCCCCGGGCAGCCCACCCGGCGCGCCGCCCCGCTCGGTGCCGCCGAGCGGCGGGGCGAGCGGTGCCGCTCGCGGCGAGGCGAGCACGGCCTCGCCCCGGTGGCGGCAGGCCGCGGCGCGCGCGCACGCGCGCGGGCTCGCCTGGCTGCTCGCGGCGCAGAACCCCGACGGCTCCTGGGGCAGCTTCGCCTCGGCGCGCCCCTTCGAGATCCGGCTCGGCACGCTGGCCTCCCACCGCGCCTTCGGGCTCGCCACCACGGCGCTGTGCGCGCTAGCCCTGCGCGAGCCCGCGCGCACCGATCCGGCCGCGCGCGCGGCGCTGGAGCGCGCGCTCGAGCACCTGCTCGCCGCGGGCCCGGTCGGGCGCGCCACCGCCGATACCTTCTACGACACCTGGGCGCTGGTCTACGTGCTGGAGGCGCTGGCGCGCCTGAGCGCCGAGCCGGCGCTGGTGCAGGGCCGCCGCGCGGCGCTGGCGGCGGCGGGGCGGCGGACGCTCCAGGCGCTGCTGGCGCGCCAGGGCGCGGATGGGGGCTGGGGTTACTACGACTTCGGCTACGGCACCGCGCCGCCTTCGGGGCTGGCTGAGCACCAGCTTCACCACCGCTGCGGCGCTGCTGGCGCTGCACGCCGCCGCCCAGGCCGGCCTGAAGGTCGAGCGCGCCGCCGTGCAGGCGGCGCTCGCCTGCCTGGAACGCCAGCGGCTGCCCGACGGCTCGTATGCCTACGGCAGCTACACCGAGCTGCGCCCGGCGGCGCTGTACAACCGCCGGCAGGGTTCGCTCGGCCGCGCCCAGCCGTGCAACCTGGCGCTGTGGCGGTGGGGCCGGCTCGAGGAGCCGGCGGCGCTGCAGCAGGGGGTGGCGGCGCTGTGGACCTACCACCACTTCCTGCGGATCGGCTACGGGCGGCCGTATCCGCACGAGGCGTGGTACTTCACGGCGGGCTACTACGTGCTGTTCGGCCACCGGTATGCGGCCGAGGTGGTGCGCGAGCTGCCGCCGGCGCTGCGGGGCCAGCTGCCGGCCCAGCTGGCCGGCTGGCTGGTCGAGGCGCAGCATCCGGAGGGATACTGGTTCGACTTTCCCCTGTACGGCTACCACGAGGCCTGCGGCACGGCGCTGGCGCTGCTGGCGCTGCAGCAACTGCTCGGCTGCTGAGCGAGCCCCGAGCCCGGCCCCGCACCCCCGGCGCGGGCCAGGGCGCTGGCGGGCGGCGGCCGCTGCCCGCACCGCCCGCGGCCCCTCGGCGGCGCGCGCACACCGCCGCTGCGGCTTGCCCCTTGAAAAAGCGGGGCCGGCAGGGGATGATCTGGCGATGACCCCGGTGGCCCCGGAGCGCCGGAGCCGCCGCGCGACGCGAAGCGGAACGGCGTCGCATGCAGCACGAGCGGGTGCGCTCGCGAGGCAGGTCGGCGGGTGGCCCGCCACACAGAGGGCGTTCCGCAGAGGTGACGCGCGTCGTGGCGGCTCGCGCTGGGCGAGGGTCCGCGGCCGCGTGGCAGGTTGGAGCAAGCGCAGGACATGCCAGTCGGTACCGTGAAGTGGTTCAACGACGAGAAGGGCTACGGCTTCATCACCCAGGAGGGCGGCGGTGACGTCTTCGTCCACCACACCGCCATCCAGATGGAGGGCTTCCGGACCCTGGGTGAGGGCGACCGGGTCGAGTTCGAGATCGTGCAGGGCCGCAAGGGCCCCGCGGCGGACAAGGTGCGCAAGCTCGAGGACTAGCTCCCCGCACTCGCACGGACACCACCCCCGCCGCCGCCCCGCCGGGGCGCGGCGTTTTTTTTCGGGTGACGGCGGCGTCTCTCCGCGATGGCGGCGGCGTCTTTTGCCGGGTGGCGGCGGCGTCTTTCCCGGATGGAGGCGACTGTCTCTCCGGGATCGAGGCGGCGTCTTTCCGGGGTGGAGGCGTCCGTGGCGGGCGGAGGGGGCGCGCCCTGCGCCCGGAGGCCTCCCCCGCTCAACCGGTGAAGCGGGCCTGCTCGTGGCGGGGCGCGCCACGGGCGCGCCAGCCCAGGCGATCGAGCGCCGCATGGGGCCGGCCCTCGACCGCATCGGCGATCAGCGGGCCGAGCACCGGCGCGAACTTGAAGCCGTGGCCGCTGCCGCCCGCCGCCACCACCCAGCCCCGCCCCGCTCGGGATGGCGGCCGATCCACAGGTCCCCCATCGAAACTGTCGCAGTACAGGCAGAGCCGCCCCCCCACCAGCGCCGCCTCGGCGAGCGGCGGGAACGTCTCGCGCAGAAAGGCGCGCAGCGGCGGCTCGGCCTCCGGCGGCAGCGCCTGCGGAGCATCGGGGGTCACCGGACGGCCGGGACCGTGATGGCCCACCTTGACGATCCCCTCGGCATTGGCCGGGAATCCGTACCAGCCGGTCCGCGCGATATCCGCCCGCCCAGGCCACGAAGCGCGGCGGGCGGAACGCGTCCGGATCGGCCGGCCGCAGGTGGTAGACCGGCTGCGCGACCGGGCGCATGCGGTCGGCGAGCTCGGGCCACAGCACCGGGGTCCACGCCCCGGCGGCCAGCACCGTCACCCTCCGCCCGCAGCCGCTCGCCCTGCGCGGTCACGATGCCCTCGATCCGCCCGCTGCCCTCGAGCAGGCCCGCCCACCGTGCAGTCCTGGTGGATCACCACCCCGGCCGCGCGCGCCTGCGCGGCGAGCCAGCCCACCACGGCGCCGCTCTCGACCCAGCCCGCGCGCGGGTTGTAGTAGCCATCCGGGTAGCGCCCGGCGTTGCAGGCCGGCAAGCGCGCCGCCAGCGCGCGCGCATCGAGCCGCTCGAGCGGCACGCCGCGCGCGCGCAGCAGCTGCCAGCTGTCGTACTCGAAGCTGCCCGGCCGCATGGGCTGGCGCGCCATGATCA
>BPJM01000011.1 GCA_026004615.1 Planctomycetota bacterium | reverse complement strand
GCACTGCCCCCTCACCCCGGCCCTCTTTCCGGAGGGGAGAGGGAGAGCAGGTGCGCTTGCCTCTGGATTCCCCTCTCCCCCGCTTGCGGGGGAGAGGGTCAGGGTGAGGGGGCGGGGAGGAGCGCGAGCAGGTGCAGCACGCACTGCCCCCTCACCCCGGCCCTCTTTCCGGAGGGGAGAGGGAGAGCAGGTGCGCTTGCCTCTGGATCCCCTCTCCCCCGCTCGCGGGGGAGAGGGTCAGGGTGAGGGGGGCGGGGAGGAGCGCGAGCAGGTGCAGCACGCACTGCCCCCTCACCCCGGCCCTCTTTCGGAGGGGAGAGGGCGAGGAGGTGCGCTTGCCTCTGGATCCCCTCTCCCCCGCTCGCGGGGGAGAGGGTCAGGGTGAGGGGGCGGGGAGAGGCGCGAGCAGCTGCAGCACGCCACTGCCCCTCACCCCGGCCCTCTTTCCGGAGGGGAGAGGGAGAGGGAGGTGCGCTTGCCTCTGGATCCCCTCTCCCCCGCTTGCGGGGGAGAGGGTCCAGGGTGGGGGGCGGGGAGGGGCGCGAGCAGCTGCAGCACGCACTGCCCCCTCACCCCGGCCCTCTTGCCGGAGGGGAGAGGGAGAGCAGGTGCGCTATGCCTCTGGGTCCCCTCTCCCCCGCTCGCGGGGGAGAGGCTCAGGGTGAGGGGGCGGGGAGGGGCGCGAGCAGGTGCAGCTCGCACCGGCCCCCTCACCCCGGCCCTCTCTCCGGAGGGGAGAGGGAGAGCAGGTGCGCTTGCCTCTGGGTCCCCTCTCCCCCGCTTGCGGGGGAGAGGGTCAGGGTGAGGGGGCGGGGAGGGGGCGCGAGCAGCTGCAGCACGCACTGCCCCCTCACCCCGGCCCTCTTTCCGGAGGGGAGAGGGAGAGGAGGTGCGCTTGCCTCTGGGTCCCCTCTCCCCCGCTTGCGGGGGAGAGGGTCAGGGTGAGGGGGCGGGGAGGGGCGCGAGCAGGTGCAGCTCGCACGGCCCCCTCACCCCGGCCCTCTCTCCGGAGGGGAGAGGGAGAGCAGGTGCGCTTGCCTCTGGGTCCCCTCTCCCCCGCTTGCGGGGGAGAGGGTCAGGGTGAGGGGGCGGGGAGGGGCGCGAGCAGCTGCAGCACGCACTGCCCCCTCACCCCGGCCCTCTTTCCGGAGGGGAGAGGGAGAGGAGGTGCGCTTGCCTCTGGGTCCCCTCTCCCCCGCTTGCGGGGGAGAGGGTCAGGGTGAGGGGGCGGGGAGGAGCGCGAGCAGCTGCAGCACGCACTGCCCCCTCACCCCGGCCCTCTTTCCGGAGGGGACAGGGAGAGGAGGTGCGCTTGCCTCTGGGTCCCCTCTCCCCCGCTCGCGGGGGAGAGGGTCAGGGTGAGGGGGCGGGGAGGGGCGCGAGCAGCTGCAGCTCGCACGGCCCCCTCACCCCCGGCCCTCTTTCCGGAGGGAGAGGGAGAGGAGGGTGCGCTTGTCTCTGGATCCCCTCTCCCCCGCTCGCGGGGGAGAGGGTCAGGGTGAGGGGGCGGGGAGGAGCGCGAGCAGGTGCAGCACGCACGGCCCCCTCACCCCGGCCCTCTTTCCGGAGGGGAGAGGGAGAGCAGGTGCGCTTGCCTCTGGGTCCCCTCTCCCCCGCTCGCGGAAGAGAGGGGCGCCGCTGCAGGGGGGATCCGGCTGTGCGTTCGGGCGCGGCGCAGCGGGCGCGCCGCGTTCAGCGGAAGTCGCGGCTCGGCGCGGTGCCGGCGGGCAGGCGGCCGAGCCGCGGCGCGAACAGGCGGGTCGCGATGATGTGGGCGACGCCGTCGCGGTTCTCCAGCCGCCCCTCGACCCCGAGCAGTGCGGCGGTCCGGGCCAGGGTGGCATAGCGCGCGAAGACCCGCTCGTAGAGCACCGCGTTGACGAAGCCGGTCTCGTCCTCCAGGCTCATGAAGACCACCCCCCTTGGCGGTGCCCGGGCGCTGGCGGCAGATGACCAGACCGGCGTAGCGGACGCGGCTCCGGTCGGGCAGCGCCTGCACGGCGCGTGCCTCGGGCAGCCCCCTGCGCCTCGAGCTGCGGGCGCAGCGCCTCGAGCGGGTGGCCGCGCGGGCTGTGCGCGCTGGCGGTGCGGTCCCAGAGGACGGTCGCGAACGGATCGAGCGCCGGCAGCGCCGGCAGCGGCTCGGCGGTCTGGAGCGGCAGTCGCACCCGGCGCGCGCGCACCAGCCGCTCGATCTCCCACAGCGCCTCGCGGCGGCTCAACCCCAGCCCTTCCAGGGCGCCGGCGCGCGCCAGCGCCTTGAGCTCGCCGCGGTCGAGCGCCGTGCGGCGCACCAGATCCTCCAGGTCGCGGAACGGTGCGCGCCGGGCCTGGGCGGCGAGCTCCAGGCCGTGGCGCTCGGACAGACCCTTGACGTAGCGCAGCCCCATGCGGACGGCGAAGCGCGGGGCGGGCGCGGGCGAGGAGCCGGTGGCCGGGGCAGCGGCTGGCTGCGGCTCCAGCGTGCAGTCCCAGGCGCTGGCAGTCACGTCCACCGGCCGGACCGCCACGCCGTGCCGCGCGCGATCGCCACGATCTGCGCCGGCGCGTAAAAGCCCATGGGCTGGCTGTTGAGCAGCGCGCAGGCGAAGGCGGCCGGGTGGTGGCAGCTTCAGCCAGGCCGAGACGTAGACGAGCAGCGCGAAGCTGGCGGCGTGGCTTCGGGGAAGCCGTAGTCGCCGAAGCCGCGGATCTGGCTGGAAGACCTGCTCGGCGAATCGCCGCGTGATCCCCCGGCGCGCCATGCCGCTCGACGAGCCGCTCGCGGAACTGCGTCGATGCGCCGGTGCGGCGCCAGGCGCCCATCGCGCGGCGCAGCTGCTCGGCCTCGCCGGCGCTGAACCGCCGCGACGCATCGCGAGCCGCATCGCCTGCTCCTGGAACAGCGGCACCCCGAGGGTCTGTGCCCAGGACGGCTCGAGTCGGGGTGGGCGTAGCGGACCGGCTCCTGCCCGCGCGGCGCCGCAGGTAGGGATGGACCATGTCGCCCGCGATCGGGCCCGGGCGGACGATCGCGACCTCGACGACGAGGTCGTAGAAGCAGCGCGGGCGCAGCGCGGCAGCATCGCTCATCTGCGCGCGGCTCTCGACCTGGAAGACGCCGACCGTGTCGGCCCGGCAGACATGTCGATAGGTCTGCGGGTCGTCGGGCGGGATGCGGCGAGCGTCAGCTCGCCCCCTGTGCTCGCGCACGAGCGTCGAACACGCGCTCGAGGCCGCTCAGCATGCCGAGCCGAGGCAGATCGACCTTGAGAATCCCGAGCTCCTCGCAGTCGTCCTTGTCCCACTGGATGACGGTGCGGCCCGGCATGGCGGCGTTCTCGATCGGCGACGATCTCGCAGAGCGGTCCGTGGCGAGACACAGCCGCCGACGTGCTGGCACAGGTGGCGCGGGAAGTCCTGAGCCTCGCTCACCAGCTCCGAGCAGTGCCGCGCCGCGGCGCGCCGTCGGATCACGCCCGCGGCGGCAGCAGGGCCGCTTCGGCGCGTGGTCCTCGTGCGAGCGAGCTGGGCCAGCGCGTCGACGCGCTCGGGCGGCAGCCCGAGCGCCTTGCCGACGTCGCGGATCGCCGAGCGGGGCCGGTAGCGTGATCACGTCGGCGGTCATGCCGGCGCCGCTCGCGGCCGTACGCTCGTAGACGTACTGGATGACTCTCCTCGCGGCGCTCGTGCTCGAAATCGACGTCGATGTCGGGCGCCTCGGCGCGCTCGCGCGCAGAGAACCGCTCGAACAGGACAGCTCCAGCCGCATCGGGATCGACGCGGTGATCGCCCAGGCAGAAGCAGACGCGCGGATTGGCGGCGGAGCCGCGGCCCTGGCACGAGGATGCCGCGCGCGGGCGAACTGCGACGATCTCGTGCACGAGTCGAGGAAATAGCCGTCGTAGCGAGCTCTCGATGAGCGCGAGCTCGGTCAGCTGGGCGCGCCCTCGGCGGCCGATGCCGCCGTAGCGCCGGCGGGCGCCGGCCCACGCGAGCTGCGCGCAGGTGGGCGCCAGCGTGCGTCGTGACCGGGTCGGGCAGCCGCTTCGCTCGGGATACGCGATAGCGCAGCTCGGCGAGCGAGAAGGTGCAGCGGTCGGCGATCTCGACGCGTGCGCGCGACCGCCTCCGGCACGGCGGCGACAGACAGCGCGGCGCACGGCAGCGGGCGGCTTGAGCAAGGCGTGCGCGATGCGTTGGGCCGCAGCAGTTCCCCGGCCTCGGCCACGGTGCAGCTAGCCGGGACGGCGGCGCAGGATGTCAGGCGAGCACGTCCTGCAGCCGGCGTCGTTCCGGGGTGATGGAAGATGCACGTCGGTGGCCGCGGCCAGCGGCAGCCCGCAGCCGCGTGGCGCGCAGCGCGCAGCGCTGCGCCTCGGCCTGGCGCTCCTCGGGCGGGCGGTGATGCAGCGCGAGCTAGCGCGATAACAGCCGGTCGCCGAAGGCCTCGCGCTAGCGCGCCGGCGAGCGCACCGGAGAATGCGGCCCGGGGGCGGCCAGCCGGCTGCGCTCGCCGCCCCACAGCGCGATGAGGCCGGGGGCGTGGGCGCGCGACCTGGTCGCAGCGCGACGCGGCGAGCTCGCCCTTGGCGCAGCGCCTGGCGCCGGCCGAGCGTGAGCAGCCGCGTCACAGGTCGGCCGTAGGCCGGCCGAGCCGGCGGCGAGCAGCACGAGGCGGCTGGAGTCCGTCGATCGGCGTGACCTCGGCGCCGATCAGCAGCTGGAGCCGCAGCTCGCTTGGGCCGCGCACGTGCGCGCGCACCACGCCGTAGACCAGGCCGTTGCGGTCGGTGATCGCCAGCGCCGGCATAGCCCGAGCTCAGCGTGCGCCTGCTCGCACAAGCTCGTCGGGGTGCGACTGGCGCCTTCGAGGAACGAGAAGTTCGTCTTGCACCACAGCGGCACGTAGCGGCTCATCTCACAGCGTTCCCTGCACGAACCACCGCCCGCTGGTGCGGTCGCAGAACACCCACAGCAGCTCGCCCGCCGGCGCTGGGAGGTAGTGGTAGGCGCGCGCGAAGGGCTGCGGCTGCCACCAGCCGCCCTCGAAGAGAAACGGGCCGGCGAGCAGGCGGGCGGGCGCAGGCGCGGGCATCGGTGCCGGCTGCGCCAGCAGGCGGCGCACCAGGGGGCGCGGCGGCGGGACTTCGCCTGCATCGGGGTGGTGCGCCATGGCGCGCTCATCGCGGATCGCTCCCGGAAGGGCAGAGGCAGGTGTGGTCTGTTCCGCCCCCTCACCCCGGCCCTCTCCCCGGTGGGGAGAGGGAGGAAGGGGCGCGCTCCCTCCGGTTCCCTCTCCCCTGCTTGCGTGCTGCGCCGGGCCGTGGGGCTGGAGGGAAGCGCCGTGCGCGCTCTTTTCGGTCTCCTCTCCCCCGCCTCCGGGCTGCGCCGGGCCGTGGGGCTGGAAGGGAGCGTCCTGCGCGCTCTCTCCGGTTCCCTCTCCCCCGCTTGCGGGGGAGAGGGTCAGGGTGAGGGGGGAGCGGAGCCGGGGCAGCCGCACCAGCGGCTCCCACGCGAAACCGGCCTCCGGCAGATGCGCATCGCGCAGCACCGCGCGTACCACCGCCTGCTCGCCGAAGCGCGCCCGCAGGCGCGCCAGCGCGCGGTCGGCGGCGGCCAGATCGCGCCGTCCACCCCCGGTGGCGAAGAGCTGCCGCTGCACGCGCTCGAGCGGCGCTCCCACGGCGCAGAGCGTGACGGCGGCGATGCCGGTGCCGGCAGGCCAGGGCGGAGCCGGCGCGCCGGGCGAGCTGCCACAGCCCTGTTGCAGCGCCGAGCCCGCGCCTGGGAGGGGCGGCTGCTCGCCCGGCTCGAGCGCCGGCTCGGTGCTTCCTATTGCCAGCGCAGGGGGCGGCAGCGCCCGCTCCAGCCGCAGCCGCACCAGCTCGAGCAGCGGCGCCGCCTGGAGGGTGGGGGCGGCGGGGGTCGGAGCTGCAGCTGCACCGTGGCGCCGCTGTCCAGGCGCAGCACGAGCTCTAGCGCCACGAGCCCCTCGCCCCGCTGCGCGAGCACGGCGAGCAGCTGCACGAGCGGCGGCTCGAGCAGCGGCAGCAACTGCTCCAGCTGCTGCGCGGGCTCTTCCAGCTCGATCCGCGCGGTCAGCTCCGGGGGCGGCGGTGCGGGCACCAGCGGTGCCCACAGCTCGCCGGCGGCCAGCCGCCGCAGCCGCTCCGCCGCCTCGCCATAGCGCAGGCCGAGTCCAGCGGCGGGCAGCTCGAGCAGCGCCGCCACGTCCTGGACCCCCAGCTGCTGCAGCGTCTCGCCCAGCCCAGCGGGTAGCTCCAGGCGCCCGAGCGGCACCGCCGCGAGCAGGCGGCGCTCGGCGGCGGGGCGAATCGAGCACGAGCACGCGCGAGCCGTACGCCGCGCATGCCAGCGCCCAGGTCGCGAACCGCTCGAAGCCGGCGACCACGCGCGCGCGCAGCTGCTGCTCGCGCGCCAGCGCGCGCACGATCTGCCAGGCCCATGCCTGCAGGTCGGGGTACAGCCGCTCGAGCCCGCGCAGGCCGAGCCAGAACATCCCGGGCTGCTCGCGGCAGGGGGCTCGACCTCGGGGCTGAAGCGGCGCAGCAGCTCGGTCAGGCGCGCCACCGCGGCCTCGAGTTCGCCCGGCGCCACGGTGCCGGCGCGCAGCTCCGCCAGCAGCGCCAGCGCCTGGGCGTGGCGCATGCCGGGCCGGACCCCGCGGCACCGCGCGCGCGCGTCCACCTCGAGCAGCCGCGCCTGGGGGCCGGTCCGCCGCCAGCACCGCGAGCGGCGCCCGGCGCCACTCCGGGTGCCGGGGCCCGCAGCAGCTGCAGCGCCAGCGCCGGCACGTGCACGCACGCAACCCGTGCCCGGGCCATGCTCCGCTCGTCCCGTCCGCTCGCCTCCCTGCCGGCCGGCACCCGCGCAGCTCGGCCCCACCCTCAGCGCAGGCCTGCCGGCGCGCGGCACACCTCGACCCCAGCACCAGCCCCCCGCGCCCTGCCGGTCGCGCAGCGCGCGCAGCTCGCACGCCCAGCGGCCGGGGCCGAGAGGCGGCGGCGGCGGGCCTGCAGCCGCAGGGCTCACCAGCGGGCCGAGCGAGGGGGCGTGCGCGGCCCCGTCTCGTCAGGCAGAGCAGCGCCGCGCGGTGCCGGCGCGCGAGCGCGGCCAGCCGGCTCTGCGCGGCGAGCGGCAGGGGGCCGCTGCCGAAATCGGTGAGGTCCAGCACCACCAGCCCGAAGGCACCCGAGCGCAGCAGCAGCTCGGCCGCCTCGAGCGCGGCGGCGCGCGCACGCGAGGCCGCGCCGGCGCGCGGGGAGCGGGGCGGGGCAACGGGCGCGGCGGCGGCCTGCAGCCTCGCCCGCGCCGGGGCGGGCGGAGGAGCGGGCAGGCGCACGACCGCGAGCGCCGCCAGCTCGATCCCCCCGGCGGCCAGATCGGGCGGATAGAAGCTGGAGCGGTCCGAGGTGATCCAGGCCGCGGGCTCGCCGCACCGCTGCGCCTGATGCACCAGGCTTGCCGCCGCCGTCAGCACCGCGCTCGCCCCGCGCCCGCAGAGCTCGACCAGTCGCCCGGCCAGCGCCGCGAGCTCCCAGCCCGTGCCGGCGGGCTCATGCGGCGCGGCCGCCGCGGCGCCCCGGCGCACGAGCCCGCCGGCGAGCAGCTCCCCGAGCCGCGCTGTGGCAGCGCCGGACATGGTGGCCTCGCGCCTGGGTGATGCCTAACAAAATGCTAACATAACCGTCCGAAAAAAACAAGCGGGGGCGAGGGGAGCAGGAGCGCGAGCGGGGAGAGGGGAGCGAGAGCGCAAGCGGGGAGAGCGGGGAAGGAGAGCGCGAGCGGGGAGAGCGGAGTGGGAGCGCCCCTTCTGCTCCCTCTCCCCTCCGGGGAGAGGGTTGGGGTGAGGGGGCAGTGCGAGCCGCGGGTGCCTTTCCCGGCCCCCTCACCCTGACCCTCTCCCCCGCGAGCGGGGGAGAGGGGAGCGGGAGCGCGAGCGGGGGAGAGGGGAGCGGGAGCGCGAGCGGGGGAGAGGGGAGCGGGAGCGCGAGCGGGGGAGAGGGGAAGGAGAGCGCGAGCGGGGAGAGCGGAGTGGGAGCGCCCCTTCTGCTCCCTCTCCCCTCCGGGGAGAGGGTTGGGGTGAGGGGGCAGTGCGAGCCGCGGGTGCCTTTCCCGGCCCCCTCACCCTGACCCTCTCCCCCGCGAGCGGGGGAGAGGGGAGCGGGAGCGCGAGCGGGGGAGAGGGGAGCGGGAGCGCGAGCGGGGGAGAGGGGAGCGGAGAGCGCGAGCGGGGGAGAGGGGAAGGAGAGCGCGAGCGGGGAGAGCGGAGTGGGAGCGCCCCTTCTGCTCCCTCTCCCCTCCGGGGAGAGGGTTGGGGTGAGGGGGCAGTACGAGCCGCGGGTGCCTTTCCCGGCCCCCCTCACCCTGACCCTCTCCCCCGCAAGCGGGGGAGAGGGGAGCGGGAGCGCGAGCGGGGGAGAGGGGAAGGAGAGCGCGAGCGGGGGAGAGCGGGGAAGGAGAGCGCGAGCGGGGGAGAGGGGAGCGAGAGCGCGAGCGGTTCTCTTCTCCCTCTCTCCCCCGGGGAAAGGGTCGGGGTGAGGGGCAGCGGGGCCGCCGCCTCGTCTCGGCGAGACCGGCGGCCCCCTCGCCCCGAGCGCCAGGGCGCGCCGCGGCTACTGGCCGCCTGCCGCGGCGAAGTTCTCGCCCACCCGCGCCCAGTTCACCACCTCCCACCAGGCGGCGACGTAGTCGGGCCGGCGGTTCTGGTACTTGAGGTAGTAGGCGTGCTCCCACACGTCCAGGCCCAGGATCGGCCGGCACGGGCAGCTCACGTACTTCGGGCCCATGAGCGGGTTGTCCTGGTTCGGGGTGGTGCAGACGCACAGCTTGCCATCCCGCACCCCGAGCCAGGTCCAGCCCGAGCCGAACAGCCCCGTCGCCGCCTGGGTGAACCGCTCCTTGAAGGTGGCGAAGCTGCCGAAGTCGCGCCGGATGGCCTCGGCGAGCGGCCCGGTGGGCTCGCCGCCGCCACCGCCGCCCCTGGGGGCCATGATCGGCCAGAACAGGCTGTGGTTGGCGTGCCCGCCGCCGTTGTTGCGCACTGCGGTCCGGATCTGCTCCGGCACCTCATCGAGCCGCCCGAGCAGCTGCTCGACCGGCAGCTCCGCGAGCGCGCCCTGGCCCTCCAGCGCAGCGTTGAGCTTGCTCACGTAGCCGCCGTGATGCTTCTGGTGGTGGATCTCCATCGTCTGCGCATCGATCGACGGCTCGAGCGCGTCGTAGGGATAGGGAAGCTCCGGTAGTTTGTGAGGCATGATCGTCCCTCCTCTCGCTCGGTTTGCCCGCGTTCTTGCGGCCAGTTACGGGCCGCTGCGATCGCGCTACGCCTCCTGCATGAACGGGTAGCGCCAGTCCAGTGGCGGCGCGAGTGCCTCCTTGATCGCGCGCGGGATCACCCAGCGCCGCAGGTTGTGTGCCGAGCCCGCCTTGTCGTCGGTCCCCGAGTGCCGCGCGCCGCCGAACGGCTGCTGGTCCACCACGGCGCCGGTCGGCTTGTCGTTGATGTAGAAGTTGCCGGCCGCGTAGCGCAACACCGCGCTGGCGGTCTGGAGCGCGGCGCGATCGCGCGCGAACACCGCGCCGGTGAGTCCGTAGGGCGAGGTCCGCTCGCACAGCTCCAGCGCTCCGAGCCAGTCGGTGTCCTCGTAGGCGTACACCGTCACCACCGGACCGAAGATCTCCTCGCACATGAGCCGGCCGCCCGGGTCGGTGGTCTCGATCAGGGTCGGCTCGACGAACCAGCCGATCCGGTCGTCGGCGCCGCCGCCGGCCAGCACCCGGTAGCACGACTGCGAGCGGGCGTGTTCGAGATAGCCGCGGATCTTCGCGAAGGCGCGCGCGTCGATCACCGCGCCCATGAAGTTGGTGAAGTCGGTCACATCGCCCATCCGGATCTCGCCGATCGTGGCGACCAGCCGCTCGCGCAGCTCCGGCCACAGCGAGCGCGGCACGTACACGCGCGAGACCGCCGAGCATTTCTGCCCCTGGTATTCGTAGCCCCCGCGGATGATCGCGGTGTGCAGCGCCTGCAGATCCGCGGACGGATGCGCGATGATGAAATCCTTGCCGCCGGTTTCCGCGACCACCCGCGGCACCGAGCGGTAGCGCTCGATGTTCGCGCCCACCGCCTTCCAGATGCGCCGGAAGGTGGACACCGAGCCGGTGAAGTGCACGCCGGCGAGCTCCGGGTGCGACAGCGCCGCCTCGCCGGCGGCGGCCGGATCCCCGGCCACCATGTTGATGACCCCGGGCGGCAGCCCCGCCTCCTCGAGCAGGCGCATGATGTAGTAGGGCGCCAACATCGCGTTGGGCGCCGGCTTCCACACCACCGTGTTGCCCATGAGCGCCGGCGCGGTCGGCAGGTTGGCCTGGATGGAGGTGAAGTTGAACGGGCTCACCGCGAACACGAACCCCTCCAGCGGCCGGTAGTCCAGGCGATTGATCACCCCGGGCGGCGAGGAGGGCTGCTCGGCGTAGATCTGGGTCATGTACCAGACGTTGAAGCGCCAGAAGTCGATCAGCTCGCAGGCGCTGTCGATCTCCGCCTGGTGCGCGGTCTTGGACTGGTTGAGCATGGTGGCGGCGTTGAGCACCGGCCGGTAGGCGCCAGCCAGCAGCTCGGCGGCCCGCAGGAAGATCGCCGCGCGCTCCTGCCACGGGGTCGCCGCCCAGCGCTGGCGGGCGGCGAGCGCGGCCTCGATCGCCTGCAGGGTCTCGCGCGCCCCGCCCATGTGGCACCGGCCCAGCACCCGCCGGTGCTCGTGCGGGCAGACCAGCTCCAGCGGCTGCTCGCCCCGGACCTCGGCGCCGGCGATGCGGCTGCCGAACTCGACCTGCTCGTTCCGCATGCGCGCCAGCGCCGCCTTGAGCTGCGCCCGCTCGGGCGAGCCCGGCGCGTACGCGAGCACCGGTTCGTTGGCCGGACGGCGAAACCGCGGCATCGAATCGTCCATGCGTGATCCCCCTCGTCGGGCTCGCAGCGAACCCACCGCCGGGCGGCCAGTCTGCATGCGCGGCGGCGCGGGCGGTGGTGGACCCGGCGCGCGCCACCCCGTGCGGGCGGCCCGCACGGCCGGATCCGCTCTGCTCGACGGCGATCGGCCGCCGCGAGCGGCGGCCCCGCTCGAGCGAGGATAGCAGACAGCGTCAGATTCCGCGAGCGGCGGCGTCTGTCCTGCGGGCGGCGCGGGCGGAGCGGCCCCGCGGGCAGGCCCCGCCAGGGCACGAGCGTCCTGGCGAAAAACAGGTCTTTGCTCTAGGTATGACTTCGGGGTGGAGCGGTGGGGCGAACTGCCGAAAGCGGAGGACAGGCGGGCGTCGGGGGGCCGGCCGGCGCTGGCGAGCGGCACGACACGGTCAGGGAAGAGAGCGGGATGCGCAGAGGGAGCGGATCACCCCCACAGCAGCGGCGCGATGCGGCGCCTTCGTCGACGGAGGCGGGCGGGGGGCGTCTGCCCGAGCGCGCGGTGCGATCGCGCGCTCGGGCCGCGCCCGCGGGCAGCCCCGGGCAGCGCGCGCGCCGGGGCGCAGCGCCACCGCTGGCGCGGCTGCTCGCGCAGCTGGCGGACGCCGCCCTGCACCCCGAACGGTGGGGGCGCTTTCTGAGCTCGCTGGCGCTCGCGCTGCGCTGTTCCGACCTGCTCCTGCGGGCGCACTACCACCCGCAGCCCGGGCGCAGCCTTCTGTTGCAGCGTCCCCTGGGGCAGACCGCGGAGGCGCTCGCGGCCCGGATGCGCGCGGCCGCACACGCCGGTGCCGGCGGCGGTTGTGCCGCGCAGCCGCGGCTGCACCCGGTGGCGCGCTGCCCGGAGTCGGAGCTGCTCGCCCGCCGGCTACGGGGGGGCAGCGGCGCGGGGCGGGCGCGCCAGGCGCTGCACCTGCGCGTGGCCGAGGGGCCGGGCGTGCAGGCGGATCTGTACCTGCTGGCCGAGGACAGGCGCAGTCGGCTGGATGCGCAGCGACGCCGGCTGTTGCGGGGACTCGTGCCCCACCTCGAACGCGCGTTCACGGCGCAGGCGGCCTGCGCGGAGGCGCTGTTCGAGCGCGCGGTACTGCGCGCGGTGCTCGACCGGTTGCGCCTCGGCGTCGTCCTGCTCGATGCGAGCTGCCGCCTGCGCGCGCACAATGCCCGCGCGCACCGCCACCTGCTCGGCGGTCACCGCCTGCGGCTGTGCCGGGGCCGGCTGTGCGCGAGCACCGTGCGCGAGACGGCGGCGATCCACCGCGAGGTGGCGGCGGTCGCTCGCGCAGGCCGCGACAGCGTGCTCGTGCTCGAGGAAAAACGCCCGGCCGGACAGCGGCCGTCGCTTGCCCTGCTGCTCAGCGTCGAGGGCGTCTCGGGCCGTGGTGCCGGGACGCCCCCGCCTCTGGTCACGCTCTACGTCACGGAGAGCGATGCCGACCCGGAGCCGCTCTCCCGGTGGCTGCACCGGGTCTGGGACCTCACGCCCGGGGAGGCGAGGCTGGCGGCGCGGCTGGCCGCCGGCGATACCCTCGGCGAGGCGGCGGCCCGGCTCGGCGTGCAGCGCACCACGGTCCGCAACCAGCTGCGGCAGATCTTCGCCAAGACCGGGACGCGCCGCCAGCCCGAGCTGGTGCGCACGCTGCTCACCGGTACCGCGCAACTCGAGCTGGGCTGAGCCGGCGCCTGGCGCACCGCAGCGCTTTTTGCGCGGCCGCGCGCGGCGCGTGGCGGCGCGCGGTCCGCGCCGGCGCGCTTCCCTGCATGGCCCATTTGAATCATGACGCCACAGGGCGGACAGGGCATAAGGGCCGCTTCGCGCGCAGCAAGCCGGCAGGAGCGCCCGGCGCGCCAGAGCGGGGAGGCCCCGACCGGACATGCCTGACCCACCAGAGCCCCGACCCTCCGCGGGCGAGAGCGTGCCGCGCGAGCAGGTCGCGTTCGCTGCTACCCCCGCGGAGGGCGGCGCCCTGGAGCCCGGCGCGCTCCTGCACCCCGAGCGCCTCGGCCAGGAGCTGGAGGCCGAGCGCGACGCGCTGGGTGGGGTGCTGGATCGCCTGGAGCTCGGGGTGTTCGTGCTGGAGGGGAGCGGGCGGCTGCTGCGCGCCAACCACAGAGCGCTGGCCCTGCTGGGGCGCGGCGATGCCTTCATGGTGAAGGAGGATGGCTGCCTGCGCGCGCTGCACGGCGGGGACGACCGCGCGCTGCAGCAGGCGGTGCAGGCGGAGGCGCAGCGCGCGGCCAGCACAGACGCGAGCGGCGTGCCGCGTGTCGTGGTGGTACGGAGGCCCGGTGAGCTCATGGCCCTGCGCGTGGTGGTGAGCCCACTCGCCCCCGAGCTGCGGCCGCTCATCGAGGGCACCAGCGGGGGGCTCGTCGCGCTGTTCGTGATCGATCCGAGCTGCCGGCTGCGCGCCCCGGCGGAGGTGCTGGCACGGCTGTGGGGGTTCACGCCGGCCGAGGCACGGCTGGCAGCGCTGCTCGCGCAGGGCGCGACGCTCGCCGGGGCGGCGCGGGCACTGGCGATCCGCAGCAACACCGCGCGCAACCACCTCAAGCGGGTGTTCACGAAGACCGGGGTGCGGCGGCAGGCGGCGCTGGTGAGCCTGCTGCTGACCGCACTGCCCCAGCTGCGCTATGGCGGCGGCGAAACCGCGGAGTGAGCGGCGGCGCCGCGCCGCGGCGGGGTGTCGCGGCCGGTCCGCCCGGCTGGCCCGCCGCCGCGGCCGCTCGTCTCAGCGCGCGCCGGCGACGAACTCCTCGTACAGCTCCACCTCGCGCCGGCTGCCCAGCACCAGCGGCACGCGCTGGTGGAGCCCGGCGGGCTGGAGCTCCAGGATGCGCTCGCGACCCGTGGAGGCGCGACCGCCGGCCTGCTCGATGATGAAGCCCATGGGGTTCGCCTCGTAGACGAGCCGCAGCTTCGGCTTGGGCCGCGCCGGATCGCGCGCGTCGCTCGGATAGAGGAAGATGCCGCCGGTGAGCAGCGTCCGGTGGACGTCGGCGACCAGCGTGCCGACGTAGCGGTGCTTGTACGGCCGGCCGCTCGCCGCATCTTCCTGCTTGAGCCAGCTCAGATAGCGCCGCGTCGGCTCATCCCACCGCCCGGCATAACCCTCGTTGATCGAGTAGGTGGTGCCCCGCTCCGGGATCCGGATGTCGGGGTGCGAGAGCAGGTACTCGCCCAGCGAGGGATCGAGCGTGAAACCGTGCACCCCGTTGCCGCTGGTGTAGACGAGCATGGTCGAGGAGCCGTAGATCACGTAGCCGGCGGCGATCAGCTGCGAGCCCGGCTGGAGCACGTCCTCGAGCGTGCCGTCGCCCTCGCCCGCGGACACCCGGCGGTAGATGCCGAAGATGGTGCCGATGCTCACGTTGACGTCGATGTTCGAGCTCCCGTCGAGCGGGTCGAAGACCAGCACGTACGGCCCGCGCGGATAGCCCTCGGGAACCGGTGTCGGCTCGGGCTGTTCCTCCGAGGCCATGAGGCAGAGATAGCCCCCGCGCCCCAGCGTCCGGCTGATGCGGGCCTGGGCGTAGGCATCGAGCTTCTGCACCCGATCGCCCGAGACGTTCTCGATCCCGGCATCGCCCAGGATGTCGGCCAGCCCCGCCTTGTTGACCTCGCGCGCAATCATCTTGGTGGCGAGCGAGATGTCCCACATCATGCGGGTGAAGGTCCCGGTCGCCTCGGGGTGCCACCTCTGCTCCTCCGCGACGTAGCGGTTGAGCGTCATGAGCTTGTAGGTCTGGATCGGTCTCACGGCATGCCCCCCTGTGCAGGCGCGCGCCCGGCGCGCGCGCTCGGCTCCGCTCGGTCTCCGTCCCGGTGTGCGTCGTGCGCTCCGCGATCCTCCTCGCCACGGTGGCTATGCGCCCGGACGCCGCCGGCCCCGCCCCCCGCGCCGCCCCCGGCGCCGGCGCCGGGCCAGCGCCTGCGGTTCGTCCTCCTCGCCGCCGGGGCTCGCAACCGGGCCGCCACTGCGCACCGCCCGGGCCCGCTCGTACCACCAGTGCACGATCTCGGGCTCCGCCCGCTCCGCGGCACATGCGATGCCGAGCAGCGTCAGCGCCTGGTCGAACCACTCGCGCGCGACCAGGCGCGCGGCGCGGCGGCGGCGCTCGGGCGGCCGCCGCATGAGCCGCTGGGCCAGCAGCAGCCGGGTGGCGATCGCGCGCGCCCGGCGCGACAACGCGTGCGCCTGTGCGAAGGTGCGCAGCAGCTCGTCGGCGATCTGCTCCGCCCGCGCCTCGTCGGTGTGCGGCAGCTCGGAGCTGCCCGCGATCCCGGGCCGGCCGAGGCCCTGTCGTTCCCAGTGGGTGCAGACCAGCGGGTAGAACAGCGCCGCGATCAGCACCGCGGTGTCCAGCCGCGCGCGCGGCGCCAGGTCGAGCGCCTCCAGGTAGCGGTAGCCCGGCGCGTCGGGGTCCGCGGGGTAGGCCGGCGCGAGCAGGGGCAGGAACTCGGGCGTGATGCCCAGCCTGCCCATGAGGCGGAAGGCCGGCGCAGCTGCGCCGGAGGACAGCAGCTTCAGCACCTCCTCCAGCAGCCGGCGCGGCGAGCAGTCGCGCAGCAGATGGCGCTGCCGCTGCATGGCGGCGAGCGTGGCCTGCTCGATGACAAGCCCCGCGCGGGTGGCGCCCTTGACCGCGCGCAGGATGCGCACCGGATCCTCGATGAAGCGCTGGTCCGGATCGCCGATCGTGCGCAGCACGCGCGCCTGCAGATCGCGCCAGCCGCCGGTGTAGTCGATCACGCGGTCGGCGACCGGGTCGTAGAACAGCGCGTTGACCGTGAAATCGCGCAGCCGCGCGTCCTCGGCGGCGGTGCCGTAGCCCTGGGGCGGCGGCTCGGCGAGCAGCCGCTCCCAGCGCCGGCGGCGCCGCCGCGGGCGAGGCGGGGCGGCTGGGGGCGTGGGGCCGTCCAGCGCCTCGGCGACCTCTTCCTCCACCCGCGCCCGCCGGCCGCGCACGGCCGCCTCCTCGCGCGCCGCCGACTCCTCGTCCCGCTCCCAGGGCGCGAGCTCCTCTTCGGTCTCGAGCGCGGGCGGGGGCGGGGGCGGGGGGCCGGCCCCCGCCCCCGGCGAGGCCTCCGGGGCGGGCCCGGTGGCGGGCGGCGCCGCGCTCGCTGGCTCCTCGAGGAGTCCGAGCTGAAAGGCGCGCAGTTCCTCGGCGGACAGCCCCGCCCAGCCGGTGCGGGGCTGCTCTGGGGGCCGCGGCGGGGGCGCGGGGGGCGCTGTCGCCAGCCGGGCGCCATTCGGATCGCCGGCGGTGCCGCTGCCTTCCGCAGTGCCCGCGGCGGCGGCCGCGAGCAGGGGGCTGTCGGGCCGGTCCTCCTCCAGCCGTGCCAGCGGTTCGGCGCGGAAGGTGGCGACCTCGATGATCTTGTCCTGGAAGAAGACGTGGCACAGCCGGAAGCGGCGGCCGATCACCCGGCAGTTGCGGAACAGCGCCCGGATCTGCTGGGGCGTGGCGTCCGTGGCGACGTCGAAGTCCTTCGGCCGCACCCCCAGCACCAGATCGCGCACGCAGCCGCCCACCAGGTACGCCTCGTGGCCGTGCCGCTGCAGCCGCCGCACGATCTTGATCGCGTCCGGGTCGATCATCTCGCGCGACAGCGGATGGTGCTCGTAGATCGCGGGCTCGGTGGCGCAGCCGGTGGAGGCGTGCGACGGCGAACCGGTCTCGGCCTGCGGCGAGGACGTCATCGACGCGACGCGACTCCGGCGACAGGGGCCATCAGCCGACCACCAGGTTGACCAGCTTGTTGGGCACCACGACCGCGCGGCGCACCGGGCGACCCTCCAGCAAGCGCTGCACCCGCTCGCTCGCGAGCACCCGCCGCTCGAGCTCTTCGCGTCCCAGGTCGGCGGGCACCCGCTCGTGCCCCCGGACCTTGCCGTTGATCTGCACGGCGATCTCGACCTCGCGCGGCCGCGCCAGCTCCGGATCGTGTTCCGGCCAGCCAGCCCGGAAGACCGTGTCGTGCCGGTGGCCGAGCGCCTGCCACAGCTCCTCGGCGATGTGGGGCGCCATCGGGGCCAGCATCCGGACCGTCGCCTCGCACCACCACCGCAGCACCTGGCGCTCGCCCGCTGCGCGCGGTTCGGGCAGCTGCAGCGCCGCGCGCGCCTGGTTGAGCAGCTCCATGAGCGCGGCGACGGCGGTGTTGAACGCGAAGCGGTGCTCCATGTCGTGGGTGACCTTGGCGATGGTCTCGTGGGTCTTGCGCAACAGCTCCGCCGCCTCGGGCCGCAGGGTCTGCAGCGCAGCGGCGCCGAGCTGCCCCTCGGCGGGCAGCTCGCCGGCCAGCTCCCGCACCTCGTGCGCCATCGCCCACAGCCGCTGCAGGAACTTCGCACATCCGGTGATGTCGTCGTCCTGCCACTCGGCGTCGCGCTCGGGCGGACCGATGAACAGGGTGTACAGCCGCTGGGTGTCCGCCCCGTAGCGCGCGATCAGCTCGTCGGGGTTGACGACGTTGCCCTTGGACTTGGACATCTTCTCCAGCCGGCCGGTCGCGGGCGCGCGCCGGCAGATCAGCCCCTGCGAGAACAGGTTGGTGAACGGCTCGTCGAACGGGAGATGGCCCAGGTCGGCGAGCACCTTGGTGATGAAGCGCGCGTAGATCAGGTGCTTGGTCGCGTGCTCCGCGCCGCCGATGTACTGGTCGACGGGCATCCAGTGCCGGACCGCTTCCGGCGAGAAGGCGTGCCGCTCGTCGTGGGGGCTGGTGAAGCGCAGGAAGTACCAGGCCGAATCGACGAAGGTGTCCATGGTGTCGGTCTCGCGCTCGGCGCTCTCGCCGCAGCGCGGGCAGGAGGTCTGGACCCACTGCGGCATCGCGGCCAGCGGTGAGCGGCCGGTGCCCGAGATCCGCACCTCCACCTCCATGCCGGCATCGTGGGGCAGCAGCACCGGCAGCGCCTGCTCCGGCACCGGAACCTCGCCGCACCGCGCGCAGTGGACGATGGGGATCGGGGCGCCCCAGTAGCGCTGCCGCGAGATCAACCAGTCGCGCATGCGGTACTGGGTCTCGGCGCGGCCGGCGCCGCGGGCGGCGAGCCACTCGGTGATGCGCTGCTTGCCCTGCTCGCTCGGCAGGCCGTCGAACTCCGGGCCGGTGTGCACCATGATCCCGGGCTCGACGTAGGCCTCGGTCATGGCCGCGGGGTCGAGTTCGCGCTCTGGGGGCCGGATCACCACCCGGATCGGAAGCCCATGCCGGCGGGCGAACTCGAAGTCGCGCTGGTCGTGCGCCGGCACCCCCATCACCGCGCCGGTGCCGTACTCCATGAGCGCATAGCTCGCTACCCAGATCGGCACGCGCTCCCCGGTGAGCGGGTTGGTGCAGCTGAGCCCCGTCGGCATGCCCTCCTTGTCGCGGCCGCTCTCGGCACTGGCGCGCTCCTCGGCCGGCAGCGCCGCCACGCGCGCGGCGAAGGCGCGCGCCTCGGCGTGGGGCGCCCGCTCGAGCAGCGGGTGCTCGGGGGCGAGCGCGATGAAGGTGACGCCGCCGAGGGTGTCGGGGCGCGTGGTGAACACCGGCAGCACCTGTCCGCCGTCGAGCCGGAACTCGATCCGCGTGCCGGGGCTGCGGCCCAATCCAGTTCTGCTGCAGGAGCTTGACGCGCTCCGGCCAGCGCCCCAGCCGCTCCAGGTCGTCCAGCAGCCGGTCCGCGTAGCGCGTGATGCGGAAGAACCACTGGGTCAGCCGCCGCTTGTGCACGGCGTTGCCGCACCGCTCGCAGGTGCCGTCGGGCTCGACCTGCTCGTTGGCGAGCACGGTCTGGCAGCCCGGACACCAGTTGACCGGCGCCTCGGCGCGGTAGGCCAGCCCCGCCCGATAGAGCTCGAGGAACAGCCACTGCGTCCAGCGGTAGTAGCCCGGATCGCACGTCGCCAGCTCGCGCCGCCAGTCGTAGCCGAGCCCCCAGGCGGCGAACTGCCGCTTCATGCCCTCGATGTTGCGCCGGACCGAGACCCAGGGCGGGATGCCCTTGGTCAGCGCGTCGTTCTCCGCCGGCAGCCCGAAGGCATCCCAGCCCATGGGCGAGAGCACGCGGTGGCCGGTCATGATCTTGTAGCGCACCACCACGTCGCCGAGGATGTAGTTGCGGCCGTGGCCGACGTGGAGCCGGTCCCCCGAGGGATAGGGGAACATCATGAGGCAGTAGTACTTGGGTCTCCCGTCGGCGGTCTCTTCCGCCCGGAACAGGCCCAGCTCCTCCCAGCGCCGCTGCCAGTACGGCTCGATGCGGGCGGGTTCGTAGCTCGGAATCTCGATCTCGGCCATAACCTCGTGCGCTCTCGGGTTGTGCTCGCGGCCAGGACACACCGGGCCGGTGAAGCCCGCCATGATATCAGGGGCGCTCTTCGGTGGTCCAGCGACTGCGCCGGCAGTGGGCGGCGGGGCGGCTTGCCCTGGGGCGGGGCTCGCCGTACCCTGAAGGCTCCGGGAGCGGGGAGGGTCGAGGCGATGCGGGTGTTGATCACGGGCGGCTCGGGCTACATCGGTTCGCGCCTGCTGGAGGTGCTGGTGCAGGAGCCGGAGCTCGAGGAGGCGATCGTGCTCGATATCCGGCCCCCGCGCGCCATGCTGCCGAAGGTCCGCTTCGTCAAGCGCAGCGTCACCGAGGACCTGACGGACCTGACCGCGGATCGCGGCCGCCCCGTCGATGCGGTGCTGCATCTGGCGTGGGTGCTCAACCCGCTGCGGGATGCCGCGCGGCAGCGCCAGATCTGCATCGGCGGCACGCGCCGGGTGCTGGAGGCGTGTGCGGCGGGCCGGGTCAAGCAGCTGTTGTTCATGTCGAGCGGCACCGCCTACGGCGCCCACCCCGAGCACGACCATCCGCTGCAGGAGTTCGAGCCGCTGCGCGACCACTACCACTTCCAGTATTCGGCGGAGAAGCGCGAGGCGGAGGGCATGTGCCGCCGCTTCGCCGCCGACCACCCCGGGACCCTGTTGCAGATCGTGCGGCCGTGCGTGGTGGGCGGCCCCAACGTCTCCAACTTCCTGTTCCGCGCGCTGGACAAGTCGTTCGTGCCGGTGGCGCTCGGGCACGACCCGGAGATCCAGCTCGTGCACGAGGACGACGTGGCGCGGGCGCTGCTCGCCATCCTGAAGAGCCGCGTGCCGGGCGCGTTCAACGTGGCGGCCGACGGCACCATGACGATCCGCGAGGCGTACCAGATGCTCGGCGCGCGGGTACTGGCACTGCCGCTGCCGGTGCTGCGCGCCGCGGCGTGGGGGGCGTGGTGGCTCGACCTCAAGGCGCTGGTCGAGGCCCCGGGCGACTTCGTCTGGTTCGTCGCCTATCCCTGGCTGCTGTCCAACCGGCGGCTCAAGGAGGAGCTCGGCTTCCAGTTCCGCTACACCACGCGCGAGGTGCTCAAGTCCTACCTGCGCGCCCACCGCGAGACCTGGGCGGCGCGTACCGCCGGCAGCTCCGGGGACCGCGAGCCCGCCGGGGCCCCGCACGCTCCGCCGCCCGCAGAGCGGGGTGCAACCGCGCTCGCCGAGACGGTGGGGGGGGAGTGCCAGCGGCGTTGACCGCGCGTCGCGGGCCGGCTAAAATCCCGCATCCCGCGCCGGGGTACGGCATGTTGCTTCCGGCGCGCGAGGTGGCGGTGGGGGTATAGCTCAGCTGGAAGAGCGTCTGGATGGCATCCAGAAGGTCAGGGGTTCGAGTCCCCTTACCTCCACCAGAGCCATGAGTTCGCGCGTGTTCCGGCGCGCCGCCCGCTGTGAGGCACCTTCAGGCGTTCCGCCGGCGCCAGCGGCGTAGCAGCTCGCCCACGACCAGCACCGGGGCGGCGAGGCCCGCCGTCCGCACCCAGTCGTCGATCCCCAGCGGCACGGTCCGGAAGACCTCGCCGCCCAGTTGCACGATCGCGACCTGGCCCAGCGCGATGGCGCAGGCGATGCCGAGGAAGGCCGGATTGGCCGCCAGTCCGCGCAGCGCGGGTTCGCAGGTGTCGAGCGCGCGGGCGTTGAACAGGTTGAACAGCTGCAGCAACACGAAGAAGTTGAAGAACAGCGTCAGCTCGTGGCGCAGCTCCGCCCCGCCCAGCAAGCGGGTCTTGAGCAGCAGCACCAGCACCGGGACGAAGATGGCCGCTGTGCCCAGGATGGCGGCCGCCATGCGCGGCGTGATGATGAAAGCATCGGGCCGGCGGGGCGGCCGCTGCATGACCTCCTCGCGCGGTGGCTCGGTCGCCAGCGCCAGCGCCGCAAAGGTGTCCATGATCAGGTTGACCCAGAGCATCTGCATCACGGTGAGCGGCATCTCGACCCCGATATAGGGCCCGAGCATGGCGATCAGGCAGGCGGTGACGTTGATGGTGAGCTGGAAATAAAGAAACCGCTGGATGTTCGCGTACAGCCCGCGACCCCAGCGTACCGCGTTCACGATGCTCGGGAACGAGTCGTCCAGCAGGACGATGTCGGCCGCCTCCTTGGCGACCGCGGTGCCCGTCCGGCCCATGGCGAGGCCGACGTCGGCCTGGTTGAGCGCCGGGGCGTCGTTGGTGCCGTCCCCGGTCACCGCCACCACGTGCCCCTGGCGCTGCAGCAGCCGCACCGCGCGCAGCTTGTCGGCCGGCCGCGCGCGCGCCAGCACCTTGAGCGGACCCAGGCGGGCAGTTGCCTCCGGATCGCTCAGCGCCGCCAGCTCCGGGCCCGTCATGACCGTGCCCGGTTCGCCCTCCCCCTCCAGCAGCCCGATCTGGCGTGCGATTTCGCGAGCCGTCGCCGGCGTGTCGCCGGTGACGATCTTGACCTCGATGCCGGCGGCGCGGCACTGCGCGATCGCCGCCGGTACGTCGGGGCGGACCGGGTCCGCGATGGCGACGAAGCCGAGCCAGTCCAGCTCCTGGGCCAGCTCGTCCAGCTCGCGCTCCAGCGGCGTGTCCGGCTCCAGGCGCCGCACGGCGAAGCCGATGGTGCGCATGCCGCGCCGCTGCAGCTCCTCCAGCCGGGAGCGGATCTCGGCCAGCTGGGGGCCGAGCGGCTCGCGGCTGCCCTCCGGCGTGAGGCAGTGGCTCGAGCGCTCGAGCAGGATCTCCGGCGCGCCCTTGAGGTGTAGCACCCGCTCGCTGCCACCCGCAGTCGCCATGAACTTGCGCTGGGTGGAGAACGGCCATTGCCGGGCGAGGGCGAAGCCGCGCCGCAGCGGCCGGTAATCGACCCCGCCGGCCGCCAGCCAGACCAGGAGCGCGCCCTCGGTGGGGTTGCCGATCGGGCGCGGCTCGGCGAACGGTGCCCCGTGCTCGTCCTCGAAGGCGAGGTTGGCGGTGCTGTTGACCGCGACGCCCTCGGCCAGCAGGCGGCCGGCCGCGGTCTGGGCGAGCTCGGCGAACGAGGTGCTCTCGCGCCCGGCCACCCACGCCTGCACCACGCGCATGCGGTTGAGCGTGAGGGTGCCGGTCTTGTCGGTGAGGATCACCGTCGCCGCGCCGATCGTCTCGCAGGCGTGCATCCGGCGCACCAGGTTGTTGGCCGCCGCCAAGCGCCGCATGCTGTAGGCGAGGCTGAGGGTGACGCTCATGGGAAGCCCCTCGGGCACCGCGACGACGATGATCACCACCGCGACCATGAAGTAGCGCAAGAGCTGGCGGCTGTCCTCGAGATCGATCCATTCCGTGGGGGCGGCGGGCACCAGGCCGAGGGCGAGCAGCGCTCCGAGCGCGGCTCCGAACACCGCCGCCCCTGCGACCACGGTGTAGAGCCAACGCCGGGCTCCGCCCTCTCCGCGCAGCCAGGCGGGCCGCGGGCGTTGCCGGCCCAGCAGTTCCAGGGCGTCGTAGACCACCGGCAGCCACAGCCGCTGCAGCGCCACGACCGCGCCTGCCAGCACCGCAGCCTGGAACCACCACTGATGCGGTTTGAGCACGAGATCCCCGGACAGGGTGCCGCGCAGCAGCAGGCCGGCGAAGGCCAGTCCGGCGAGCAGGAACCCGAGCACACCGATGAGCTTGGAGAGCTTCTCGAGCTGGCGGCCGAGCGGGGTCGGCTCCCCGAGCTCGATCATGGCCGCCTGCGCGGTGCGGCCGATCTCCGTCCGATCGCCGACCGCGTCCACCACCATGACCCCGTGGCCCTCGACCACCAGCGTGCTGCGCAGCAACCGGTGGGGAGGGTAGGCGCCCTGGTGATCTCCCTCCGGCGGCGCGCCCTGCAGGCGCGGGTGCTTGGGCGCAGGGACGGATTCGCCGGTCAGCCGCGACTCGTCGACCAGCAGCGAGACCGCCTCGATGAGCTCGCCATCCGCCGGCACCTCGTCGCCGGTCTCGACGATGACGAGGTCGCCCACCACCACCTCGCGCCGCGGCACCGTGGTGAACGCGCCCTCGCGCAGCACCTTGACCGGTACCTCGTCGCTGACGTGGGTGAGCAGTTCGAACTCGCGGCCGGCGCGGTATTCGTTGAAGAAGGCGATCGTGGTGGCGAGCAGGGCTGCGATGAGGATCCCCAGTGCCTCGATCGCGTGGCCGCCCTCGAACAGCCCGATCCCGAAGGACAGCGCCGCGGCGACCATCAGGATGCGGATCACCGGGTCGTCGAACTTCTCGGCCAGCAGCCGCCACCAGGGCGTGCGCGGCGGCGGGGTGAGCACGTTGGGGCCGTGCTCGCGCCGGCTCGCCAGCACCTCGGCGCGGCTGAGTCCAGTCCGGCCGGCGATCTCTACCGGTGCGGTCAGCTGTCCCCCTTCCGCTGCTCGCGCTTGCGCCGTGTTCACGAGATCACCCCGCCCGCAGCTCGACCGGCTTCAGCCCCGCGTCCCCGATCGCGCGGCACTGGCCCGGTAGGGTAGACGGCGCGCCGGGCACTGGCAAGTTCGCTGGCCAGGCGGTGGAGGAGCCCACCGAGCCCGAGGCTGCCCGGCTGCGGGCAGCGACGTGCGCGCCGGGGCGAACGGGGCTAGCACCGCAGGTGCTCCCTCTCCTCTCTCCTCACCGAAGAGAGGGCCGGGGGTGAGGGGGCGGTGCAAAGCGCGCTCGCTTGCCTTCTGCCTCTTTGCCCGGGGGACGGAATGGGGGTGAGCAGGCGGTGCCGAGCCGGATCGCCCCCTTGTTCCGCGGGCCCGCAGGCGGAACAGCGGCAGTGCGGCGCTCGAGCCGCGCGCCCTCTCCTGCCTCTCCCCACCGGGGAGAGGGCCGGGGTGAGGGGGCAAGGCGAGCTGCGCCAGCTCTCTTCCGGATCCCCCTCACCCCAACCCTCTCCCCCGCAAGCGGGGGAGAGGGAGTGCAGTGCTCGACCGGCGGCGCTTCTCCTCTCCCTCTCCCCACCGGGGAGAGGGCCGGGGTGAGGGGGCAAGGCGAGCTGCGCCAGCTCTCTTCCCGTCCCCCTCACCCCAACCCTCTCCCCCGCAAGCGGGGGAGAGGGAGTTCAGCGCTCGACCGGCCGGCGCTTCCCTCTCCCGCCCCACCGGGGATTCTCCTCTCCCTCTCCCCACCGGGGAGAGGGTCGGGGTGAGGGGGCAAGGCGAGCTGCGCCAGCTCTCTTCCCGTCCCCCTCACCCCAACCCTCTCCCCCGCAGGCGGGGGAGAGGGAGTCAGGCTCGACCGGCGCCTTCTCCTCTCCCTCTCCCCACCGGGGAGAGGGCCGGGGTGAGGGGGCAAGGCGAGCTGCGCCAGCTCTCTTCCGGACCCCCTCACCCCAACCCTCTCCCCCGCCAGCGGGGAGAGAGGGAGTGCAGCGCTCGACGCGGCGGCGCTTCTTCTCTCCCTCTCCCCACCGGGGAGAGGGCCGGGGTGAGGGGGCAAGGCGAGCTGCGCCAGCTCTCTTCGCGTCCCCCTCACCCCAACCCTCTCCCCCGCAGGCGGGGGAGAGGGAGTTCAGCGCTCGCCCCGCTCTTTCCGGACCCTCTCGCCCCAAGCCTCTTCCCCGCGAGGCAGGGGAGGAGGGCGTCCAGCGCTCGCCCGGCGGCACCTCTGCTCTTCCTGTCCCCACCCCCATGAGGGGCAATGCCAACCCCGCTCGCTTAGCCTCTCCCTCTCCCCACCGGGGAGAGGGTCGGGGTGAGGGGGCAGTGCGAACCACGCTCGCCGCTCGAGCAGCAACCCCTTTTCACCTCGCAGGGCCCGAGAACTGTCGGACCTGCGTGTTAGCCTTCTGTTCGATACGACCGCGGCCGACAGCCGCGCCGCGCAGCATGCAGAGGTCCCCGATGTCGAGCGCCGAAGCCCACGGTCCCCAGAAAAAGCGGCGGCGGACCGAGTACGACCCGCCGTGGAAGGAGGCGATCGCGGGGCTGTTGTTCGAGTTCCTGGAGTTCTTCTTCCCGCGCGTGCATGCCCAGGTGGACACCGCACAGCCCTACCAGGTGCTGGACAAGGAGCTGCGCCGGCTCAGCCCCGCGGGCGCAGGTGCGCGGGCGGCTGGTCGATGTGCTCTGCAGGGTGGCGCTGCGCAACGGCGAGGAGAGGTGGCTCCTGATCCACATCGAGGTGCAGGCCGAGCCCGATCCGCGTTTCTTGGAGCGCGTCTTCTCCTACAGCTACCGCATCTACGACCGCTACGGCCGCATGCCCGAGACGCTGGTGGTGCTCGCCGATGCGCACCCGCACTGGCGGCCGGACCGCTTCGTCGCGCAGGCGGTGCTCAGCCGGCACGAGCTCCGCTTCCCGGTGGTGAAGCTCTTGGATTTCGGCGAGCGGCGGGCCGAGCTCGAGCGGAGCCGCAATCCCTTCGCGGTGATCACGCTCGCGCACCTTCTGGCGCTCTCCACGCGCGGCCGGCCGGAGCTGCGCTACCGGGAGAAGCTCGGCATGCTGCGCCGGCTCTATGAGATCGGGCTCGGCCGGCGCGTTGTGCGGCTGTTGTTTCTGGTAGTAGACTGGATCCTGGCGCTGCCGGCCGAGCTGGAGGAGCGCCTGGCCGAGGAGATCCACGCCGAGGAGGAGAAGCGGAAGGTGCGCTACATCTCCAGTTTCGAGCGGGTCGCCCTCGCAAGGGCCGGGAGCAGGGCCGCGAGGAAGGGCCTGCGCAAGGGGCGCGAGGAAGGGCTCCGCAAGGGCCGCGAGGAAGGGCTGCAGGCGGGCAGGGTGCTGGCGCTGCGCGAGGCCGATCGTGCGCTGCCTGGAGGCCCGCTTCGGCCCCCAGGCGCGCGAGCGCACCTCGACAGCTCGAGCGCATCGAAGACGCGGGCATGCTCGAGCGGCTGGTCGGCGAGGCCGCCACGGTCGGCTCGCTCGAGGCCTTCGAGGAGCTGCTTCGGGGGTCGTAGGACTGCTGTCGAGGCGGCGGTGCAGCCCTGCCGTGCGGCCGCCGGCCGGCGTGCGCCTCTGTGGTCGCACAGCCACCGGCGAGGAACCGCCTCACGGCCCCCCTCACCCCAACCCTCTCCCCCGCAAGCGGGGGAGAGGGAGTCGAGAGCTCGACCCGCGCCCTTGGTGTGTTTCCCGGACGGCGACGCCTCGCCGGACGGCGGCGCCCCGCGAGTCGAGAGCTCGACCCGCGCCCTTGGTTTTTCCCCCGGACGGCGACGCCTCGCCGGACGGCGGCGCCCCGCGAGTCGAGAGCTCGACCCGCGCCCTTGGTTTTTCCCTCTCCCGGGCGCGGAGAGATCGGAGCGAGGGGGCAATGCGAACCACGCCTGCTCGCCCCCCTTTTCCTTCTCCCCACCAGGGAGAGGGTCGGAGCGAGGGGGCAATGCGAACCACGCCTGCTCGCCCCTTTTCCCTCTCCCCAGCGGGGAGAGGATCGAGGTGAGGGGACAGCGGGGGCTCGCGGTCCTTCTGCCCGCGGGCTTGCAGCGGAGGAGGGATCCTGAGATGGCGGCGCGCGATCCTGGAGCGGCAGCGGGCGCCGCGCGCGGGCGCAGCGAGCGCGGGCAGGCGCGTGGCGGGCAGGCCCGAGGTGCTCGCGCAGCCGGCTCCGTCCTTCCCGCCGTCCCGCCGCCGAGCGCGGCCGAGCGGCGGCGCGCCCGCCGGATCATCGAGCGGCTCGTGGCGGCGTATCCCGACTGGGGCTGCACGCTCTGGCACCGCAATCCGTTCGAGCTGCTCATCGCGACCGTGCTCGCGGCGCAGACCACCGACGAGACCGTCAACCGCATCACCCCCGAGCTGTTCCGCCGCTACCCGACGCCGCAGGCCTTCCTCGAGGCGCGCCCCGAGGAGCTGGAGGAGCTGTTGCGTCCCACGGGCTACTACCGGCAGAAGGCGCGCGCGGTGCGGGCGGTCTGCCAGGGGCTCGTCGAGCGGTTCGGCGGCGAGGTGCCGCGCACGGTCGAGGAGCTCACCCAGCTCAAGGGCGTGGGCCGCAAGACGGCCGGTATCGTGATCGGGACCGCGTACGGCGTGCCGGCCATCGGGGTCGACACCCACGTCGACCGGGTGAGCAAGCGCCTGGAGCTGGTGCCGGCCACCGAGCGGGACCGCGACCGGATCGAGGCGCGCCTGCGCGCGGTGTTGCCCGAGCAGCTGTGGATCCAGGCCAACTGGTTGCTCATCCTGCACGGCCGCCGTACCTGCACCGCGCGCAAGCCCGCCTGCAGCCGCTGCCCGGTGCGCGCGCTGTGCCGCTGGCCGGAGCAGCAGGGAGGCCGCTAGCTCGGCGGCGGGCGCTGACCGGCGGCCGCCAGGCGGCGCGCCGTCTTGTGGTTCGCAGCGCGAGCCGGGCTCGCAGCTGGGGCGCCATGGGATAGGATGAACCGCTCAGGGGCCGGCGGAGTGGCGATGCGGGATCGAGCGCGCGCAGACGGCCAGCAGCGGCGGGCGCGCCTGCCGGTGGTGGTGTTCGCCAAGCCACCGGTGCCGGGGCAGGTCAAGACGCGGCTGGTGGCGGCGCTCGGGCCCGAGGGGGCGGCCGCCCTCGCGCGCGCGTTCCTGCTCGATGCGTGGGGTGCGGTCGCGGCGTGTCCGTGGGCGGAGCCTTACCTCGCGAGCACCGGGCCGCTGCCCGCGGAGCTCGTGGCGCAGCTGGGGCCGGGCCGGATCCTGCTGCAGGGCGAGGGGGATCTCGGCGCGCGGCTGGAGCGGGTGCTCGGGGGGCTGCTCGCGCGCGGCGCTCCGGCCGCGCTCGCGCTCGGCGCCGACAGTCCCGGCCTGCCGCGGCGGCTATTGGAGCAGGCGCGCGCGGCACTCGGCGGCGGGGCCGGCGCGGTGCTCGGACCCGCCGCCGACGGCGGTTTCTATCTCCTGGGATTAGGGCGCTGCCCGCCCGGTCTGCTCGCGGGGCTGCCCTGGAGCAACGCCCGCACCCGCGCCGCGACCGCGCGCCGGCTACGCGCGCAGGGACTCGTGGTGGTCGAGATCGAGCCCTGGTTCGACGTCGACCGGCCCGCCGACCTGGTGCGGCTCGGCGCCGCCCTGCAACGCGGCGAGATCGAGGCGCCGGCCACCCTCCGCGCGCTCGCGCGGCTGCAGGGCACAACGGTGCCGGGTGCGACGGGCGACGGCAAGGGGGGCGCGGAATAGCTGGCGCCGCCCCTGCATACGTGCGCGGGGGGCGGCGCCTGGTGGGCGGACACCGGGACGGAAGCGGCGGAGCTGCGGCCGCCCCCAGCTGCGCGGAGGAGCGAAGCCATGCGCTCCAGGCCCGGAGCCGCTCCAGCGCGCCGCCGCGCGCGCGCCGCCGCGGCGCTGGGGCTGGTGCTGCTCGCGGGCGCGGGTGCCGGGCTCGTGCCGCCCTGGCTGCGCGCCGGCGGGACGGCCGCCGCCGGCGAGAGCGCAGCCGCAGAGGAGGCCGAAACGGACGGCGGCGCGCCGCCCGCGGCGGGCGAGGGCGCGGCGCCGGCTCCGGCGGCCGCTCCGCACCGCGCCCCGGCTTCGCGCGCGCACGGCCACCCGCCGCTGCCGCCAGCGGAGGAGCGCGCCGCGCTGCCCCCCGACGGCGGCCCGCACTACAACCGCCTGATCCACGAGCGCAGCCCCTATCTCTTGCAGCATGCGCACAATCCGGTGGACTGGTATCCGTGGTGCGAGGAGGCGTTCGCGCGGGCGCGCGCGGAGGACAAGCCGATTTTTCTGAGCATCGGCTATGCGACCTGCCACTGGTGCCATGTGATGGAGCGGGAATCGTTCGAGGATCCGAACGTGGCGGAGTTTTTGAACGCGCATTTCGTGAGATCAAGGTGGATCGGGAGGAACGGCCGGATCTGGATCGGTACTACATGGCGTTCGTGCAGGCGACGGCCGGGGAAGGGGGTTGGCCTTTGTCGGTGTTTTGCACGCCGGAGGGCGAACCGTTTTTTGGTGGGACGTATTTCCCGCCGGAACCGCGGCATGGGCGGCCCTCGTTTATGATGGTGTTGCAGCGGGTGGCGGAGTTGTGGCGACAGCGGCGTGGGGAGATCCGCCGCGCGGCGGCGGATTTGCGACGGCAACTGGCTGCGGGTCTGGAATTGGAGAGCGGACCGGCGGGTCTGCCCAGCCCGGCCCTGTTGCGGCGTGCTGCGGAGCGGATCCTGGAGCTTCGATCCGCGTGCACGGCGGGTTCGGCGGGGCGCCGAAGTTTCCCCAGCCTGTGGTGGGGTTGTTTTTGCTGGCGGTTGCTTCGCGGGTGGAGCTGCCCGGTGCGGTGGAGCAGGTGCTGCTGACGTGCGACCGGATGGCGGCCGGGGGGATCCACGATCAATTGGGTGGCGGGTTTGCGCGGTACTCGGTGGATGAGCGCTGGTTGGTGCCTCACTTCGAGAAGATGCTCTATGACCAGGCGCTGCTCGCGCGCGCCTACCTGGAGGCGTACCAGGCGACCGGCCGCGAGCGCTGGGCGGAGGTGGCGCGCCAGACGCTCGAGTATGTGCTGCGGGAGCTGGCCGACCCGGCGGGTGGGCTCTACTGTGCCGAGGACGCGGAGTCCGAGGGCGAGGAGGGGCGGTACTACACCTGGACCCGGGCGGAGATCTTCGAAGTGCTCGGGCCCGAGGACGGGGCGCTGTTCGCGCGCGCCTACGGCGTGAGCGCGGACGGCAACTACCTCGACCCGCTGAGCGGCGAGCCCACCGGGCGCAACATCCTCTACCTGCCGCAACCGCTCAGCGCCACCGCGGTGGCGCTGGGGATGGAGCCGGCGGCGCTTCGCGCGCGCCTGCACTCGCTCGGCGCGCGGCTGCTCGGGGCGCGGGCACGACGGGTGCGGCCGCACCGCGACGACAAGGTGCTCGCCGACTGGAACGGGCTCGCGATCGCGGCGCTGGCGTTCGCCGGCCGCACGCTCGATGCCCCGCGGTATACGGCTGCCGCCGAGCGGGCGGCCGCCTTCGTGCTCGAGCACATGGTGCAGCCCGAAGACGGGCGGCTGTTGCACCGCTGGCGCGAGGGCGAGGCGGCGATCCCGGGCTTTCTCGACGACTATGCGTTCATGTGCTGGGGGCTGCTGGAGCTGTACCAGACCGACTTCGAGCTGCGCTGGCTGCTGGCGGCGCGCCGGTTGGCCCGCCAGATGGTGGAGCTGTTCTACGATCGCCGGCCCGAAGGCGGCGGGTTCTGGCTCGCCGCGGCGCCGCCGGGCGAGCGCGCGCGAGGGGGTGCGGTGGGCGAGGGCGGGGGGCGGATCCCGCGCGTCAAGGAGGCGTACGACGGGGCGGTGCCCTCGGGCAACTCGGTGGCGGCGCTGGTGCTGTGCCTGCTGGGGCGGCTCGGCGTGGACGCGGAGCTGGGGCGGCTGGCCGAGGCGAGCCTGCGGGCGTTCGGGGCCCAGGTGCGCGCGGCGCCGGCGGCCCACCCGTTTTTCTTGATGGCGCTGGAGGCGAGCCTCGGGCCCGCGCGCGAGGTGGTCATCGCGGGTGCCGGCGGAGGCGGCCCGGCACGCGGGCGATGCTGCAGCGAGGTGCGGGCGCGCTTCTTGCCCGAACACGGTCGTGCTCCTGCGCCCGCCGGGGGCGGCCGGGGCGGCGCTCGCGGAGCTGGTGCCGTGGACGGCCGGGCTCGGGATGCAGCGGCGGCGAGCCGACCGCGTACGTCTGCCGCGAGCAGGCCTGCGAGCTGCCGACGCAGCAGCTCGAGCGATTCATCGCCCAGCTGGAGGCGGTGGCTGCACCCGCAGCGCCCCCGGCCGGCGCGGGGAGGGACGGGCGGTGAGTGCGGCGAGCCCCGGCCCCGGCGCCGAGCAGCGGTTTCACGGCGTGGGTGCAGCGGCACGCCCGTGCGCGATCCGCGCGGCGGCGGTGGTGGCGATCGCGGTGGCGGTGGTGTTGCTGGCACGGGTGCTGCCGGCCGGCGAGGCGCTCGGGCGCCTGAGCGCGTGGGTCGAGGGCCTGGGGGCGGTGGCGCCTGTGGTCTTCGGCCTGATCTACGTGCTGGCGACGGTGCTGCTCATCCCGGGATCGGTGCTCACCCTGGCGGCAGGGGCGGTCTTCGGGCTCGGGCTGGGGCTGGTCGTGGTCTCGCTCGCCTCGACGGCCGGCGCGGCGCTCTGCTTTTTGATCGCGCGCCATGTGGCGCGCGCGCGGGTGGCGCGCTGGCTGGAGCACTATCCGAAGGTGCGCGCCATCGATCGCGCGGTGGGGGAGCGGGGCTGGAAGATCGTCGCGCTGTTGCGGTTGTCGCCGGCGCTGCCGTTCAACGTCCAGAACTATCTCTACGGGCTGACCGCGATCGGCTTCTGGCCGTGCGTGCTGGCGAGCTGGCTCGCCATGCTGCCGGGCACCTTGCTCTACGTCTACCTCGGGCATGCGGCGCGCCAGGGGCTGGAGGTGGCCGCCGGCGCGGCGGCGGCACCGAGCACGGGGCGGCTGGTGCTGACGGCGGTGGGACTGCTCGCCACCGCCGCGGTCACGATCTACGCAGCGGTCATCGCCTATCGCGCGATCCGCGAGCAGGCCGATCTCGCAGCTGCGCAGGGGCGGCCGCCGCGCGGCGAGCTGGCGGCGGCCGCGCCCGCGCAGGGCGTGCCGGGCGGGCAGCCCGAGCAGGAGGTGATCATGGCGGGGCGCGGGCCGGCGGCGTGAAGGCGCCGGGGGGCGGCTCGGCGAGCGTGGGCGGCGACGCTGCTCACCGCGGCGCTGGCGGTGCTGCTGCTCGGCGGGGCCATCCTAGCGTGCGCACACGCGGAGCGAGTGCGGGCGAGTCTCGCGCAGCTGTTCGGCCCGCCCGCGGTCCAGCTCGCCGAGGCCTACGAGCGCAAGCCCGGCGGCGCGGTGTTCGACCACGGGCGGTACGACGCGCTGCTGCGCGCGCACGTGCGCGAGGGCGGCTGGGTGGACTACCAGGGGCTCATGGCGGAGCGCGCGGAGCTGGAGGCCTATCTCGCCGAGCTCGCGCAGGCGCCGTTCGAGGCGCTGGGGCGGGACGAGAAGCTGGCGCTGCTGCTCAATGCCTACAACGCCTTCACGCTCGCGCTCATCCTGGAGCACTGGCCGGTGCGCTCGATCCTGGACATCCCGGCCGAGCAGCGCTGGAAGGCGGTGCGCTGGGAGCTCGCCGGGGTGCGCTATAGCCCTGGACCAGCTCGAGCACGAGCAGATCCGGCCTCGCTTCGCCGAGCCGCGCATCCACTTCGCGCTGGTGTGTGCGGCGATCGGCTGTCCGCCGCTGCGGGCGGAGGCGTACACCGGCGCGCGGCTCGAGCAGCAGCTCGAAGAGCAGGCGAGGTACGTGCACGCGCACGAGCGCTGGTTCCGCCTGGCCCCGGACGGCCGGAGCGTGGAGCTGACGAAGCTCTATGAGTGGTACGGCGGGGACTTCGTCCAGGTGGCCGGTTCGGTGCTCGCCTACGCCGCCCGCTACGTGCCGCGGCTCGAGCAGCTGCTCGAGGCCGGGCAGGAGCCCGCCGTGCGCTGGCTCGAGTACGACTGGCGGCTCAACGACCTCGGCAACCGGCCGGCGGGCGCCGGACCGTGAGCGCCGCCGGCGGAGGGGCAGGGCGGAGGGGGCGCGGCTCGCGCCGGGGGCGGCGTGCGCGCTCCCGCATTTCGCACCGCCCCCTCACCCCCGCCCTCTCCCCGGTGGGGAGAGGGAGGAGAGGGCGCGCGGCTGGAGCGCTGGACTCCCTCTGTTCCGCGTGCGGTACAGCGGAACACGGGGAGCGATCCGGCTCGGCACCGCCTGCTCACCCCCATTCCGTCCCTCGTGCGGAGAGGCAGAAGGCAAGCGAGCGCGCTTTGCACCGCCCCCTCACCCCGGCCCTCTCCCCGGTGGGGAGAGGGAGAGGAAAAGCGCCGGTGGGGAGAGGAAGAACAGAGGGCGCGGGGCGAGCGCTGAACGGCCTCTCCCCTGCCTGCGGGAAAGAGGGTTGGGGTGCGAGGGCCGCGGAACGAGCAGGGGTCGAATGGCCTCTGCGACGGCTCCTCTCCCCCGCTTGCGGGGGCGAGGGTTGGGGTGAGGGGGACGGGAAGAGGGCTGGCGCAGCTCGCCTTGCCCCCTCACCCCGGCCCGCTCCCCGGTGGGGAGAGGGAGAGGAGAAGCGCCGCCGGTCGAGCACTGCGACTCCCTCTCCCCCGCTTGCGGGGGAGAGGGTTGGGGTGAGGGGGACGGGAAGAGAGCTGGCGCAGCTCGCTTTGCCCCCTCACCCCGGCCCTCTCCGCGGTGGGGAGAGGGGGAACAGAGGGCGTCGGGCGAGCGCTGAACGCCCTCTCCCCTGCCTACTGGAAGAGGGCTGCGCTGCGAGGGTCCGGAAAGAGCGGGGCGAGCGCTGGACTCCCTCTCCCCCGCTTGCGGGGAAGAGGGTTGGGGTGAGAGCCCCGCGGCGATCAGGGTTCGAATGGCCTTGCGCGGCTCCTCTCCCCTGCCTACGGGAAGAGGGCTGCGCTGCGAGGGTCCGGAAAGAGCGGGGCGAGCGCTGGACTCCCTCTCCCCCGCTTGCGGGGGAGAGGGTCGGGGTGAGGGGGCCGAGAGGCGTATCCTGCCGGTGGTTGTTGCGCCACGCAGGCGCATGCCGGACCGGACCGCGCACCGGCGGCTCGAGCACCGCCTCGCAGCAGTCCTACGCCCCCCCGGAGCAGCTCTTCGAAGGCCCCCAGCGAGCCGACCGTGGCGGCCTCGCCGACCAGCCGCTCCAGTGTGCGCGCGTCCTTTAGGCGCGCGAGCTGCGCGGCGCACTCGCGCGCCTGGGGGCCGAAGCGGGCCTGCAGGCAGCGCACGACGGCCTCGCGCAGCGCCAGCAGCCTGCCCGCCCGCAGCCCTTCCTCGCGGCCCTTGCGGATGCCCTCCTCGCGGCCCTTGCGGATTCGCTCCTCGCGACCCTTGCGGATGCCCTCCTCGCGGCCCTTGCGAATGCCTTCCTCGCGCCCTTTGCGGATGCCCTGCTCGCGACCCTTGCGGATGCCGACGCGCTCGAAACTGGAGATGTAGCGCACCTGCCGCTTCTCCTCCTCGGCGTGGAGCCTGCTCGGCCAGGCGCTCGTCCAGCTCGGCCGGCAGCGCCAGGATCCAGTCTACTACCAGGAACAACAGCCGCACAGCGCGCCGGCCGACGCCCGAGCCCGTAGAGCCGGCGCAGCATGGCGAGCTTCTCCCGGTAGCGCAGCTCCGGGCGCCCCCGCGTCGAGAGCGCCACCAGGTGCGCGAGCGTGATCACCGCGAAGGGATTGCGGCTCCGCTCGAGCTCGGCCCGCCGCTCGCGGCGGCGAAGGGGCTCCACGAGTGGGCGTGCTTCTGCGCGCACCAGGCGGCGGAACAGGCCGCGAAGGCGCTCTACCGGCGTCTGCATCCCGAGGCGTGGGGACACGTGGTGAGCGATCTGCTCGCGCGGCTCGCCGAGCCGCTGCGTTCGGCGAGCCGACTGATCGAGCGGGAGAAGGAGCTGGACCGCTACTGCGTGTCCGCGCACTATCCGAACGGCTGCGAATCGGGCGCGTCCATGGACTACTACGCCGCGCCGGATGCCGAGCGCGCGCTGGGCCATGCGCAGGCGATCATCGAGCGCTGTGCGCATCATCCGGGCACCGCGCCGTGAGGATGTGATCCGAGCCTGCCAGCGCTTCGCCGAAGAGCTGGCGGCGCGCGATCCGGCGGTCGAGCAGGTGGTGCTGTTCGGCTCGTATGCGCGCGAGCGATCACGCCCCGGGCAGCGATGCGGGCCTTTTGATCGTGCTCGCCCGCTCTGAGGAGCCGCACCCTGCCGCACGCGTGCCGGCCTGTCTACCGGTGGATCTTCCGGTGCCGGTGGATGTCTTTCCGCTCACACGCGCGGAGCTGGAGCGGCGGCGCCGCCAGCGCGATCGGCGGCTGGAGCGGCTGCTCGTCGAAGGGGTCTCGCTCTTGCCCGGGCCGGTCGGCTGAGGCCCGGCTGCCCGAGGCGGGGCTGCGGCGCCGGTGGTGATGCCGCAGCGCAGAGCCGTCCGTTCAGCGCGCGGGCTGTTCCGCCGGCCCGGGGCGGCCCCAGCCCTCGGCGCGGAGCAGCTCGCACACCAGCTCGCGGATCCGGTCGCGGATCGCGCGCACGCGCGCGAGCGGCTGGTCCTTGGGGTCCTCCAGCTCCCAGTCCAGCCGCCGGAGCCCGGGCACGTGCGGGCAGCGCTCGCCGCAGCCCATGGTGACGAGCAGGCTCGCCCCGCGCGCGAGCTCCGCGGTCAGCAGCCGCGGGCGCACGCCCTCCAGCTCGATCCCCACCTCGCGCATGGCCGCCACCACCGCCGGGTGCACGCGCGCGGCGGGCTCGGTGCCGGCCGAGATGGCCTGCGCCTTGCCCGGGTCGGCGAGCCGCTGGAACCAGGCCGCCGCCATCTGCGAGCGGCCGGCGTTGTGCGTGCAGGCGAAGAGCACGGTCTGCATGCGGAGAGTCTAGCCGCGCCACGGCCGGGCTCCAAGCGTGCCGCCGGTTGGCGCACGCTTCGCTCCGGCTCGTGCCTCCAGCCCATCGAGCGGCGGCTGGGTGGAGACGGGATCGACGAGCCGGCCGAGCAGTAGCGCCGCGATCCCTTCGCGGTGATCACGCTCGCGCACCTGGTGGCGCTCTGTAGGCGCGGCCGGCCGGAACGGCGCTGGCGCGAGAAGCTCGCCATGATGCGCCGGCTCTATGAGATCGGGTTCGACCGGCGCGTCGTGCGGGTATGGTTCCTGGCGGTCGACGGGATCCCGGCGCTGCCGCGGGGACTCGAAGAGCGCCCGGCGGAGCACATCCACGCCGAGGAGGACAAGGGCAGGCTGCGCTCCATCTCCGGCATCGAGCGCGCCGGCAGCCGCCGAGGGCGCGAGGAAGGCCTGCGCAAAGGGCGCGAGGAAGCGATCCGCTCCGCCCGCCACCGCGGCAGAGCGAGCCGGCGCGCAGGCAGGCGCGGGCCCATCGAGGGCGCACCCGGCGCAGTGGCAAACCGCGGGCGCAGGCGCCGCTGTTTTCCTCGCTCCGCGCACGCGCAGGGGCGGGCGCGCTCCGGCGCCCGTTCGTTCGCACTTACTTCCGCACCGGCTCAGCGCGCGCTCTGCCGGCCGAGCTGCTCCAGCGCCTGCTGGGCGCGGGCGCGCACGCTGCGCGTCGGCATCCGAGCGGTCGCGAGCCGGGACGAGCGCCCGGTGGATCGCCTCGCGGGTGGGCGCATCGGCGGTGCGGCGCGCCTGCTCGTAGAGCGCGATGGCGACCGCCTCGCGGACGGCGGCGCTCGCATCGCCGCCGAACTCGAACAGCGCCTGCAGCGCCTGGGGCGCAGGGACGGTGCCGAGCGCCCGCACCGCCCCGGCGCGCAGCCGCTCGTCCCCGGGGCTGCGCGCGAGCGCGAGGATCGGCGCATGCTCCCCGCCGGCGCCCTCCGAGCGGCGCAGGAGCTGCAGCGCCATGAGCCGCTGCTCGAGCGGGCGGCGCTCGTCGGCCGCCACGCGCAGCGCCGCGTCGATGACCTCGGGCTCGCGCGCGCTGCCGGCGAGCGCGCCCAGCGCGACGAAGCCGAGCCGGGGCTCGTTCAGCGCGAGCTGCACGAGCGCCTGGCGCACGTCGTCTTCGACGATGCGGCCCACCGCCGCGGGCAGCCCCAGCCGGTGCACGAGCAGGTCGTCCACCTCGAGCACCAGCGGATCGCGCCCGTGCGACAGCCCCATGGCGGCGAGCTCGCGCACGCTCTCCTCCGGGTCGTGCTCGAGCACATCGAGCAGGAGCTGGGTGGAGACGGGATCGACGAGCCGGCCGAGCACGAGCGCCGCGATCCCGCGATCGCGCACATCGGCGGCGGGATCGAGCAGCAGTTGCTGCAGGGCGGCGCGCGCCTGGGGATCGCCGGCCACCAGCCGCGCGAGCTCGATCAGCTGCTCGCTCGCCGCCTCGAGATCGCGCCTGTCCGCGAGCGCGCGCAACAGCGCCAGCTGCTCGTGCAGCGCCGCGAGCGAGCCCGCGGGCACGGGGCCGCGGGGCGGGGCGGGCTCGGCTGCGCGAGCCCGAGGGGCGGTCGCGGCCTGCTCCGGGCTGCGGGCAATAAGTGCAGGACTCGGCGTCGGTGCCGGCTCCTCTGCGGTCGCGAGCTCGGCGCGGCGCGCGCCCGCGCGCGCACCGGCCTCAGGCAAAAAGGGCGCCGCAGCACGCGGCGCGAGCCGCTCGCGGGGGGAGATCCGGGGCGGGCGGGCTCGGGCTCCGGAGCGCCTCCCAGCCGAGGATCGCCCCCGCGACCAGGAGCCCGAGCCCGAGCCCTACCCGCGGGCCCGCGCCGGTGGCGCGCCGCGGTCCGCGCACGCCTAGCTACCCACGTAGGTGACCTCAAAGGTCGTCGTAATGACTGGAGGGCCGGGCGGCTTGGGTCCAGGCCCACCGCCGCACGGCGCGATAGCGCCGTTGCTGCCCCCGTCCGATGCGACCTCTGCCACTCCCCCACCCGACAATGCCCGCTTCGCGGCAGCGGCAGCAAAGTGGCACTTGCCCGAGTTGGAGTCGGTAAACTGCACGACCCCTCGTTCGTGGATCGGAGGTAACTTCGGGCGCGGGCCACCGCCGCAGAATTCACAATCCTGCCCGCCCCCGCTGACCGGCAGCGCCAGGCCCAGCGCCAGGGCACCCGCCGCCGCGAACACGCTCGCACCGAGCGCGACTCGCGGCAACATGGCTCTCCCTCCTCTGTCCGCCTGCCCCGCCCCTTGCGCCTTGCCTCGGGGCGGGAGGTCCACTCCGACCGCGACAAGCATAGCACGCCTGCGGGGAGCTGCCAGCGCTGGTGCGATAACCGACGATCTGGAAAAGAGATACGATCGTTCCGCGCCCGCCGGTGCCGTCCGGCCACGCACGGCTCCGCCCCGCTCCCGCGGCGGCGCACGGCACGGCCACCGCCGGGCCAGGAGCTCGGCCTTCAGCTCCGCCCGCCGCTCAGATACGAGCTGAGGTGGCGCAGCTCCTCCTCGCGCTCGGCCAACAGCGCCCGGATCACGTCCCGCATCGAGGCGACGCCGGCCAGCCGCGCTCCGTCCTTGACGAGCAGGTACCGGGTACCCGTGCTGCCGCATGAGCTCGGAGCACCCGCTCGGCGTGCTCGCGCGGCGAGACGACCGGCACGCTCCGCGCCACCTCGGTGACCGGCGGTGGCGCAGGCGTCCCGGCACGGCGCGAGCACCGCGCGCACCAGCTCGCGCTCATCCAGCACCCCGAGCGGCTCGCCCGCCTCGTCCACCACCACCAGCGCGCCGACGCCGCGGGTCCACCATGAGCCGCGCCGCCTGGGCGACCGTCGCCCGGGCGTCGATGACCAGCGGTGGCCGCCCGTAGGTCTCCTGGATCGTCGCCATCCCGTTGCACCTCCGCCAACCGCACTGTCCCCGGGGGCGAGGGACCGGGCGGCGCTGCCCGGCGCTGCCGCCCACCGCTCGAGACCGATCGCCTGCGCGCGTTATTCCCGGGCGCTGGTGGGCTCGGGCGCCTCCCCTTGCACACCGCGGCGCACGCGCGGGCCTCGAGCCCGGCCTGCTCGGGCGGGTGGTGCTGGCCCGGCAGCGCGGCGGGAATAGCACCGCCGCCAGAGCTGTAGTGAGCTATAGGCGGGAGGCCGCAGGGAGGCAGGGGCCGGCATGCGGGGTCTGCGGATCGGGGAGCTCGCCGCGCGCGCGGGGGTGAACCTGCAGACGGTGTACTACTACGAGCGGCGGGGGCTGGTGCCCGCGCCACCGCGCAGCGCTGCCAACCACCGGCTCTACTCCGAGCGGGACGTGCTCCGCGTGCGCTTCATCCAGCGGGCGCGCCGGCTCGGCTTCTCGCTCGCGGAGATCGGCGAGCTGCTCTCTCTGCGCGCGCGGCCGGGGGCCCGGTGCGGGGAGGTGCTCGTGCGCGCGCGCAGCAAGCTCGCGCAGATCGACCGCCGCATCGCCGCGCTGCGCCGGATGCGCCGGGCGCTGGGCCGTCTCGTCCAGGAATGCGAGGGCTCGCTGCCCGCCACCGATTGCCCGATCCTGGCTGCCCTGCAGGGGGCCGAACAGGCGTTGTGAAGCCGAAGGCATGAGGAGGGTGCACATGTCCGGGACGGACGGGGAGCCCGCAGCCCGGGCCGCCGGAGGGCTGCGGCTCCATGCGGGCGGGCTCGCGCAGCTCGGGGCGCTGCTGGCGGCGCTGCTCGCCTCGGCCTGCTGCTGGCTGCCGCTGGTGCTGCTCGCGCTCGGCCTGTCGGGAGGGGCGCTGGCGGCGCGCTTCGAGGCGTGGCGGCCGGTGGTGCTGCCGCTGGCCTTCGCGCTGCTCGCGGTGGCGTTCTACCTCAGCTACCGGCGGCCGCGCATGCCCGCCGCTGCGGGCGGCGCGGCGGCGGGGGCGGAAGGGGCGTGCTCGGCGGCCGAGGGAGCGGCGCCGCCGAGCGCGGCGTGCTGCACGAGCGGGGGCGAGGCCGCCCCCCGCGCGCTCAGGACCGCGAACCGGGCCATGCTGTGGGTGGTGAGCGCGCTCGTGCTGGCCTTCGCCCTGTTCCCCGAATACGCCGGCTGGCTGCTCGCGAGCGGCGGCGCGCGCCACGGGGGCGGGCCCGCTGCGGCGGCCACCGCCAGCACCGGTGGCGAGCCCGCCCGGCCCGCCGCGCGGTGGCGGTGGACGCTGCGCATCGAGGGCATGAGCTGCGCGGGCTGCGCGGCCGCGCTCCAGGCGCGGCTGGCCGGCCTGGAGGGGGTGGCAGCCGCCGCGGTCGACTACGAGCGCGGGCAGGCCACCGTGCTCGCCGGCGATTCGGTGAGCGCCGCGGCGCTGCGCGCGGCGGTCGCGGCGAGCGGCTATGAGCTCGCCGCGGTGATCGAGCGGGCAGAGCTGGCTCAGGGAGGGCGCGAGCCGTGAGGACGGAGCGGGCGGACCTGGTGGTGGTGGGGGGCGGCGCGGCGGGGTTCGCCGCCGCCATCGGTGCCCACGAGCTGGGCGCGCAGGTGGTGCTGGTGCACGCGGGCACGATCGGGGGCACGTGCGTGAACGTGGGCTGCGTGCCGTCCAAGACGCTCATCCGCGCCGCCGAGGCGCACCACCGAGCGGCCCGCTCGCGCTTCCGCGGCATCGAGACGAGCAGCCGCGTGCGCGATTTCGCCGCCGTGATCGTGCACAAAGAGGAGCTGGTCGCCTCGCTGCGCCAGGCGAAGTACGTGGACGTGCTGGCCAGCTACGACCGGGTGCGGCTGGTGCAGGGTCGCGCGGAGTTCCGCGCGCCCGATACCGTGCTGGTGGACGGCCAGGCGTTCTCGGCGCCGCGGGTGATCGTGGCCACCGGCGCACAGCCCTGGCTGCCGCCGATCCCGGGGCTGGCCGCGGCCGAGCCGCTCACCAGCACCTCCGCCTTCGAGCTGCGCCGCCTGCCCCGCTCGCTGCTGGTGCTGGGCGGCCGGTACGTGGCGCTGGAGTGCGCGCAGATGCTGGCGCGGCTCGGCGCGCGGGTGACCCTGCTGCAGCGCAGCGAGCACCTCTTGCCGCCGGAGGACGAGGACCTGACCGAGCGGCTGGCGCACCACCTCCGCGAGGAGGGGATCGAGGTGGTGACCGGGGTCGAGATCGAGCGCGTGGGGCGGCAGGGCGAGCAGGTCGTGCTCCAGGCGCGGGTGCGCGGCGAGCCCCGGCGCTTTGCCGCCGAAGGCGTGCTCTGCGCCACCGGACGCCGGCCGCAGACCGAGGGGCTGGGGCTGGAGCGGGTCGGCGTCCGGCTGGGCGAAGAGGACGGGCGCCTGCTCGTGGACGAGTACCTCGCGTCCTCGGTTCCCGGGATCTACGGCGCGGGCGACGTGATCGGCGAGCCGGCCTTCGTCTACACCGCTGCCTACGAAGGGGCGCTCGCGGCGCGCAACGCGCTCGAGGGCAACCGCGAGCGCCGGGATTACACCGCGCTGCCCTGGGTCATCTTCACCGACCCGCAGCTCGCCGGGGTGGGCCTCAACGAGAAGCAGGCGCGCGCGCAGGGGATCGACGTCGAGGTGGCGCGGCTGGAGCTCGCCGAGGTGCCGCGCGCCATCGTCGCGCGCGATACCCGCGGGTTCATCAAGCTCATCAAGCGGCGCGGCAGCGATGCGCTGCTCGGCGCGCGGGTGCTCGCCCCGGAGGGGGGCGAGCAGATCATGGAGGCGGCGCTGGCGATCCGGCACCGGATCGGCGTCTCCGAGCTGGCGGCGGCCTTCCACCCGTATCTGACCCAGGGCGAGGGGATCAAGCTCTGCGCGCTGTCCTTCACGCGCGAGGTGCGCCGGCTGTCGTGCTGCGCGGCGTAGCGGGCGCGGGCGTCCGTCGGCCCGCGCCCGGCGCGGGCCGACCCCGCGGTCGGAGCGGCCGGGGCGCCCCGCCGCGGATCGAGACGGCGCCGCGGGCCCGAGCCGTGTCGGTGATGCGACTCACAGGCTGCGGTGGGTACCGTCGCAGTACGGTGGGTTCGCCGTCCGCTTGCACTGGCAGAGGGCGAGCTTCTTCTTCTCCTCGAGCCGGAACTCCAGCGGCTTGAGCCCCGTCCCTTTGTGCGAGCCGTCGCAGAACGGCTGGTTGCGCGAGCGCCCGCAACGACACCAGTAGTAGGTTCCGGGTTCGAGTTCGAGCACGGCCGGGCCCTTCGCCGCGATGACCGGTTCGTCCATGCGATCCCTCCTGTGGCTGCGAACCTTGCTGAGGCTCGTGCGCGGCTGGGCTGGCCGCGAGTTCGCAGCGTGCCCGCGGCTCCGCTCGCCCCGCACGGGCTGCCTCGCGAGCCTCTCCAAGGATAACCGGCCGCCCCGACTCGGGCAGCGCCGGCACCGCTGCTGTGAGGGCGCTCGCCTGGGGGCCCGGGCGCACGCGCGCGGCTGGCAGGGCACGGGGCGAGCGGAGTCCGGGCAGTTCTGCGCGCAGGGTATGATGCGCCTGGCGAGGTCGGGGCAGCCGAGGAGAGCGGGCGCGGTGGGTCGGGGACCGGCGGGCAGGGCTGCACTTGCACCGGGGGCGGGCGCGCGCCGGCGGCGCCGGCTGCGGGTGCTCCTGCTGCTCGTGCTCGGGTGCGCGCTGGCGGCCTGGCTCGCCGCACCAGCGCTGCTCACCGCGGGGCTGGGGCTGGCGCTGGCGGCGCGGGGCGTGGAGTTTCACGCCGGGGCGAGCGCGATCCGCTGGGGGCAGGGCCGGGTGGTGCTGCGCGATGTGGCGCTGCGCTGGCCCCGGCTCGGCGCGCGCGCCGAGGTCTTCGAGGCCGAGCTCGAGCTCGCGGGCGGGCCGTGGCGCGGCACGCGGTGGATCGACCAGCTCGTGCTGCGGGGGGCCGCGGCTGCGGCTGGTGCGCAGCCCGCGCGAGCGGGCGGGCTGGCGCCCGCTGGAACACTGGCTTACAGAACTGCTGGCCCGCGGCGAGGCCGCCCCGCGCCTGCGCGTGTACGACGGCGCGCTCCAGATCGAAGAGCGCCTGCCCGGCCTGCCGGTCCTGCGGGCGCGCCTGGAGTTCGATCTCGCGAGCGCGGGGCCCGATCGCCTCGAGCACCTGGCGCTGCGCCGGGTGCAGGCCGAGGCGGTGCTGCCGCTCGGCGCTGCCGGCGCGGTGCGGTTGCCGCTGGTGCAGCAGGGCTGGCTGGCTGCGCATCAGCTGGAGTTCGGGGCGGGGCCGGGGGGCGCGCCGCGGGGCGTCGGGTTTGCGGCCGCGGGGCTGGAGGCGCCGGGGCTCATGCGCGGGGTGCGCGCCTGGGCGCGCTGGCCCGCCGGCGGAACGGCGCTGGGGGCGCTGTGGATCGCCGAACTCGACCTGCAGGCGCTCGGCCGCCTCCTGGGGGCGGCTGCGCTCGGCGAGCGGTGGGCAGGAAAGCTCGCCCTGGTGGCGGAGGCGTGCGGCGACGGCCCGGGCGGCGCGCTGCGCGGTACGCTGCGGGTGCGGGGCGAGGGGGTGCGGCTCGGCCCGGGGCTCGCAGAGCGGCCGAACGCCACCGGCGTTCTGCTGCGCGCGGCGCTGGGGACGCTGGCTGCGGACGGGCGGCTGGGCTTCGAGATGCCGTTTGTGCTGCGCGCGCGCGCCGCGGCTGGGGGCGGCCAGGGCACGGTACCGGAGTTCGAACCGTTGCTCGTGCGCGGGCTCGCCGATGTGGTCGGCGGTGCCGTGCGACAGGCCAGCGGAGCGCTCGCCTCGCGCGTGCAGGGCTTGCTCGGGCTGGGCGGTCCCGGGCGGGCCGAGCGCGCGGTGGCGCCGCGCGGCCCGCTGCTCGTGCCCTTTGGCGCGGGCTCGGCACAGCCCGGACCTGCCGCGCAGCAGATCGTCCAGGCCTGGGCGGAGGCGGTGGCGGCCCGGCCCGGTGCGGTGGTGCTGGTCCGGGGCTGGGCCAGCGCGGGGCGCGAGCAGGGCATGCCGCCGGAGCTGGAGGAGGCCAGGGCGCTGGCGGCGGCGCGGGGCTTCGCCGTGCTGGAGGCAGTGGTGCGCGCGGGCGTGCCGCCGGGCCGGGTCGTGCTCGAAGAGCCCCAGCTCGGCGCCGCAGGGGCGCCCCCGGCCGCAGCCGGCGCCCGCCTGGCCGTGCTCGAACCCGGACAGCGCTGAGTTCGCGCGGCGACCCCTGCCGGATCCTGTACGTGCGGCTGCGGATGCGCGCCGGCAGCGCGCGCACGTGCCTTGCCGCTACCGTCCTGTGTTGGCCGTCGTGTTCCGCTCACGGGGCCCCCCCACCGGGGCGCTGTCAGACCCGGTGGTCTGCCGGCGTCTCACGGCTGGATCGCCTCCGGCGGCGAGCGGCCCCGGGCGAGCCCGGGTCAGACCGGTTGCCGCTCCGGCGTCTGGTGGATGGGCCGGGGGCCGATGCCGCGGCGGCGCCCGCTGGGGGCGGATGCGCCGGGGGGCAGGCCGCGGGGGAAAGCAGGTGTGCGGGAGCGCTGGCTGGCTGCCCCCGCTGCGGGCGGCGGGGCTCGGCCCGGTCGCCCCCCGAGCGGCATGGATGAAGGCTGGGGCGAACAGTAGCGTTCGGCAGGATCATGCAATACCATAACGCTCGGTTGTCCAGGCAATAGGAGAAACATGAGATGGTTCACAAAAAGCGTGTACAAGCTTTTTGGGGTAACCACGTCCCAGGGGCTTGCGGTGCACCGGCGATCGCGCTCCGGGTCGTGGCCGGCCTGCTGCTGTTCGCCATGGCTCCCCGGCTCCACGCCCAGGAGCAGCCCCGGCCGCTCGTCGTCGCGCCGGGCGAGCTCGCCGGTCAGGTGCTGGAGCCCGGCACCTTCGAACCGGTGGGCGGGGCGCATGTGCGGTTGCTGGACGAACACGGTGCGCCGATCGCCAGCGGTTTCACGGACGCCGAGGGGCGGTTTGCGCTCGGACTGGTCGGCGAGGGTTCCTATCGGCTGGTGGTCGGGCGCGCGCGGGGCAAGCTGCTGGTGGTGCCCGGCGCCCAGGCGAGCAAGGTGATCGTCCTGGTGGCGCGCCGTCACGCCGTACCCGAGCAGCAGACAGGTGCAGGCGGCGGCAAGGCGCCGCCTGCGCCTCCGGCCGCAGAGCCTACCCCGACCCAGGGCACGGAGCAGCCCGCTGCTGCGGCGCCCGGGCCGGCGGCGAGCGGACAGCGGGAGGACGAAGAGGACGACGACGAGGGCCTGTTGATCTTCGGGCATGAGCTGACGAGCCCCGAGGGAGTGGCCATCGCGGTGGGGATCGCCGGCGCGGTCGGCGGTGGCACCTTCGGGTTGATCGAGCTGCTGGGCGACGGTGACGACGGCAAGCGGCGGCCCTCGCCCTCCAGTCCGTGAAGCGGCCACGGGCACGTCCACTCGCGCGGCGCATGGCACGAGGGGGGGCGGTGCGTCCTTGCGCTTCCGCGCGCTGAAGGCGCCAAGGTCAGACACGGCTGACCTCCGGCGTCCGTGAAGTGAGCGCACGGCTGGCGGTGTCGCATCTGCAGTGCTGGTCGACCCGGCCGTTGCAGCAGAGGGGTGGCCGCGAGGCGATGGCGCCCCGCGGCGAGGTTAGCGGTAAGTTCTGATTTGAACGTAGGTTGCGGCCTTCCGGCGCTGTGACCGAGAGGCCGGAGGTGTGTACATGACCTGCCTCGATCAGCGCCAGGTGCGGGCGGCCGGTGCGATCGCGGGCGGCAGCCTGGCCTGGTATGCGCTCAAGACCCGGGCGCGGCACGAAAAGGTGGTCGCGCGCGCGCTGGCGAGCAAGGGAGTCGAGCACTTCCTGCCGCTGCAGCGCGTGCGGCGGCGCTGGAGCGACCGGTTCCAGCTGATCGAGGTGCCCCTGTTCAGCACCTATCTGTTCGTGCGCCTGCATCCGGAGCAGCGGCTCCAGGCCCTGGCGGTGCGCGGCGCGGTCTGCCTGCTCGGCAGCGGGGGCACGCCCACGCCGGTGCCGGACGGCGAGATCGAAGCCGTTCGGCGGCTCATGGCCTCGGGGCTCGCCCTCGACGTGCACACCCGGCTGCGACCCGGCCAGCGGGTGCGGATCCGGAGCGGTCCTTTGCGGGGGATCGAGGGCACGCTGCTGCGCCGCAGGGGGCGTACTCAGCTGGTGGTGGCCGTGGACCTGATCGGACAGGGAGCGGCGCTCACGATCGACGGGCTCGACGTGGAGGCCGCCTGAGGCGCGTGCGGGGCGCGCCTGGTGCGGCGCGTGCTCCGGCGTCGGCGATCCGCTCGGCCCACCGTCTCGACTGGCATGCACGGCCCGCAACTGGCCTTCGCGATGTTCGCCGCGGCGCTGCTCGCCGCCGCGCTCGTTCCGCTGGTCCGCCGCGTTGCGGTGCTGCTGGGTGCGGTCGACCGCCCGGGCGGGCGTCGCTCGCACCAGGGTGAGGTGCCGCGGCTGGGCGGGGTGGCGATCTTCGGAGCCACGGCGGGAGGCCTCGTCTGCTGTTGGGTGCTGGGCGGAGCGCTGCCGCAGGCGCTGCAGGCAAATCCCGCGGGCGTGGGCGGGGTCGCGGCGGGCGGGACGCTCATGTTCCTGCTCGGAGCCATGGACGACGTGTGGGGGCTCAGGCCGCTCAGCAAGCTCGGCGGACAGGTGCTCGCTGCGGCGCTCGCAGTCTGGGGCGGCTGTCGGATCGAGGTGATCGGCTGGCTCGATGGCACGGTGGCGCTCGGAGTGCTGGCGGCTCCGCTGACTGCGCTCTGGATCGTAGGGATCACCAATGCCTGGAACCTGCTCGACGGCCTGGACGGGCTTGCCGCAGGGGTGGCCATCCTGGCCCTGGGCAGCGTGCTCGCCATCGCGGCGGAGGGGCATTGTTCCGTGGCCGCCTTCAGCGCGGTGCTGCTGGGCGCCACGGCGGGGTTCTGGTTGTACAACCTGCCGCCGGCCTCCATCTTCCTCGGCGACAGCGGCAGTCAGTTCCTGGGATTCTGCGTGGGCGTGCTGACCGCCTACGCACACGCCAAGCAGCTGGTCGGCTCCATCACGACGGTGGCGTTGTTGCTGGTGGCCCTGCCGCTGGGCGACACCGCGTGGGCGATCGGCCGGCGGTACCTGCGGGGGCTCTTGCCGCTGCGCGCGCGTTCACCGCTGGCGGCGCTGGCCCGGATCTTCGTCGCCGATCGCGGGCACCTGCACCACCGCCTGCTGGCACTGGGGCTGAGCCCCCGGCAGGCCGTCCTGCTGTTGTTCGGGATCCAGGCGGGCTGCTGTCTGCTGGCGCTGTATCTGAGCGTCCTGGCCTATGCCCGTGCCAGCGCTTCGCCACCAGGGACGGGGCCGGCAGAAGCGGTCCCGGCGGTGCAGACCGGCCCGGGGACGAGCATCCCCGGGCTGCCGGCGGCGCGCGTGCGCACGGACGGGCCGTGAACGAGCTGGGGTCGGAACGAGGAGGGCGCATGGACAGGGATGGACTGGTCGTCGTGACCGGAGCGGGCGGGTTTCTCGGGGGCCACCTGGTCGGGCGCCTGCTGGCCGAGGGCCATCGCAACGTCCGGGCGGTGGACATCAAGCCCTTCGAAGCGTGGTACCAGCGCTTCGAACAGGCGGACAACCTCTGCCTCGACCTGCGGGAGAAGTCCAACTGCTACCGGGTCTGCGAGGGCGCGCGCCAGGTCTTCCAGCTCGCCGCCGACATGGGAGGCATGGGATTCATCGCCCGCGAGCGGGCGCGGTGCATGCTCTCGGTGCTGATCAATGCCCACATGCTGCTGGCCGCCCGCGACCTGCGGGGTGGAGCGCATCTTCTTCTCGTCCTCGGCGTGCGTCTACAACGTGGCGCTCCAGCAGAGCAGCGCGCCGCGACCGCTGCGCGAACAGGATGCCTACCCCGCGATGCCGGAAGACGGCTACGGCTGGGAGAAGCTGTTTTCGGAGCGGCTCTACCACCACTTCCAGGAGGAGTTCGGCTTAGAGGTCCGCATCGCGCGTTACCACAATGCCTACGGCCCCCATGGTACCTGGGAGGGCGGGCGCGAGAAGGCGCCGGCGGCGATCTGCCGCAAGGTCATCGAGGCGGTGTGCAGCGGGCGCGAGGAGATCGAGATCTGGGGCGACGGCAAGCAGAGCCGGAGCTTCATGTACGTCGACGACGCCATCGAGGGCACCCTGCGCCTCATGCGCTCGGAGGTGAGCGAGCCGCTGAACATCGGGTCGGCCGAGCTGGTGACGATCGACCAGCTCGTGGATGTGGCGGAAGAGATCGCCGGCGTGAAGCTGCGGCGCCGCTATGTCCTGAGCGAACCCCAGGGCGGTGCGCGGGCGCAGCAGCGACAACAGCCGTATCCGCGCCCTGCTCGGCTGGGAACCGGCCATCCCCCTGCGCGTGGGGCTGGAGAAGACCTACCGGTGGATCCATGAGCAGTTCTGCGCCCGCCATGGTCGGGCCGGCCAGCGGACGATCTGCGCCTGAGCGAGGCGCTGGGTGCGCCGCGGTGCCGGGCGCCGCGCTGCTCGGCGGCCGGCTCCGGCGGGCAGCGCGGCGGATGGAGGAGCGGGGGGCCGAGGTCGTGGTGGCGGCGCGTGCTCCAGCCGCCCGAGCCGCGGCGGCGCGTGTCGTGCCGAGGACCGCGCTCGGTGTGGCAGGCAGCTCTGGTGGTGCTCGGACCGTGCACCTGCGGGTGAGGGCTGGCATGACGGGAGCGCGGTTCGCGGGTGGCGAGTGCGGCGCGGCGCCGGCGAGGTTTCGCGCGCCGGCGCCGGCGCCGGGCGGGCCCAGGCAGGCGCCGCCGCGGGTGGCGATCGCCCACAGCTACATGGGCCGCGGTGGTTCGGAGGCGCGAGCGTTGTGGGCCGCGCAGGCGCTGGTGGACGGCTGCCGGGTGGCGCTGCTCGCGCCGCGGTGGGTGGAGCTCGCCGCCTGCGACGCCTTCTATGGCACCGCGCTCGCAGAGCGGGGCCTCGGCGTCTGCAACGGCTCGGTGCCCGCGGTGCTGTTTCGTCGCGCGGGGTTCCTGCGGCTGGCCCTGTTCGAGCGGCACTGCCGGCGGCTCGCACCGCGGTTCGACGTGCACGTGAGCGCGTACAACTGGATGGACTTCGGGCTGCCGGCGGTCCATTGCATCGCGGATTTCAGTTGGGATTGGGAGCTGCAACGCCTGGCCGGCTCGCGGCCCGGGCGGCCCCGGTGGCTCCAGAGCGCCTATCTGGCGGCCTGCCGGGTGCTGGCGGGCTTGCCCCCGGCGCGCTCGCCTGCGGAGACGGGTCTGCTGGTGGCGAACTCGGAGTATACGGCAGAGCTGCTGCGGCGGCGGTTCGGGCTCGAAGAGCTGCCGGTGCTCTACCCGCCGGTCGGCGCGCCGCTGGTGGAGCCGCTGCCCTGGCATGCGCGCGAGCCGGGCCTGGTGTGTCTGGGGCGCATCTCGCCCGAAAAGAGGCTCGAGCGCGCGATCGAGATCGTACGGCGGCTGCGCGCGCGCGGCCACCGGGTGCGGCTCCACCTGGTGGGCAAGATGGTCGACACCCCGTACGGGCGCGCGATCCGGCGGCTGTGCGAGCGGGAGCGCGACTGGGTGGTCGTGCACGGCGAACTGGTGGGCGCGGCGAAGTGGGAGCTGCTCGGGCGGCAGCGCTTCGGCATCCACGCGTGCGAGATCGAAACGTTCGGGATCGCGGTGGGGGAGCTGGCGAAGGCGGGGTGCGTGAGCTTCGTGCCGGCACGCGGTGGGGTGGTGGAGATCGTGGGCGAGCAGCCGCTGCTCGCCTACCGCGACATCGACGATGCGGTCGGCAAGATCGAGCGGGTGCTGGGCGACGAGCCGCTGCAACGCGCGCTCTCGCAGCAGCTCCGGCAGAGGGGCGCGCGGTTTTCGGCCGAGCGGTTCATGCGCGAGTTCGCCGCGATCGTCTGGGGCTTCGCCGCCAGCCGGGCCGGGGCGCCTGGCGGCCCACGGCCGGCGGTGCAGGCGGGCTGAGGTGCGCGTGCGGTGCGGGCGCCGCGGGCGGTGCTGGTGAGCCTGCAGGAGGCCTGCCTTCCCGGCGAGCGGGGCGGCAGGAGCGATCTTTGGCCTTCTCGGCGCTCTTGCTGGCCGCAAGGGGCGCGTTGCCCTGGCGCCGGAGGGTCGAGAAGAGCTGCTCGCGGCTATAGCCGCAGCAGTGCCCCGTCATGGTGTTGCCGGTGAGCGGACCAGGGGCACCCGGGGGCGTGGCCGGACTGCCGAGCGTCCAGGTGCTCGGCAGCCGGGTGCACCTGCCCACGCTGCGGCAGGCGGTCGAGATCCTGGAGCGCTGGATCACCACCTGGCAACCCGGCATGCCGTGCCGCCAGGTGGTGGTGACCGGGTTTCATGGTCTTTGGGAGGCGCACTGCGATCCGCAGCTCAAGCGGGTCCTCAACGGCGCGGAGCTGTGGCTTCCGGACGGCATCGCGCCGGTGTTGATCGCGCGGCTGCGGGGGATTCGCACCGCGCGGCGGGTGCCTGGGGCCGAGCTCATGCGGGCGTTCTGCGCGCTGGCGCACCGCCGCGGCTACCGGAGTTTTCTGCTCGGGGATACGGAGGACACCCTGGCGGCGGTCCGCCGGGTGCTGGAGCGGCGCTATCCGGGCCACCGTGTGGCGGGCGTGCTGTCGCCGCCGTTCCGGCCGCTGCGTCCCGCCGAGGAGGAGCAGGTGCTGGCCGCGATCGCGCGGGCGCGCCCGGACGTGCTGTGGGTGGGGCTCGGTACCCCCAAGCAGGACCGCTGGATCCACGAGCGGCGCGAGCGGCTCCAGGTGCCGGTGGCGATCGGGGTGGGAGCGGCCTTTCGGTTCGTCGGCGGCCAGCTGCGGCGGGCGCCGCGGTGGGTGGGCGAGCTGGGGCTGGAGTGGCTGTGGCGGCTGGTGTTCGAGCCGCGCAAGCTGTGGCGGCGCGCGTTGTGGCAGGGACCGCGCTTTGTGTGGCACGCAGGCCTGGAGCTGCTGGGCCTGCGCACCTACCGGTGAGGGCTGGCATGTCGGGAGCGGGGTTCGCGGGTGGCGGGCGCGGCGCGGCTCCGGCGAGGTTTCGCGCGCCGGGGCCGGCGCCGGCCGGGGCGAGCGGGCGCAGGCAGGTGCCGCGGCGGGTCGTGATCGCCAATCCCAACCGCGGCCTCGGCGGAGCCGAGGCAACGACGCTCTGGGCGGCGCAGGCGCTGGTGGACGGCTGCCGGGTGGCGCTGCTCGCGCCGCGGTGGGTGGAGCTCGCCGCCTGCGACGCCTTCTATGGCACCGCGCTCGCAGAGCGGGGCCTCGGCGTCTGCAACGGCTCGGTGCCCGCGGTGCTGTTTCGTCGCGCGGGGTTCTTGTGGCGGGCCCTGTTCGAGCGGCACTGCCGGCGGCTCGCACCGCGGTTCGACGTGCACGTGAGCGCGTACAACTGGATGGACTTCGGGCTGCCGGCGGTCCATTGCATCGCGGATTTCAGTTGGGATTGGGAGCTGCAACGCCTGGCCGGCTCGCGGCCCGGGCGGCCCCGGTGGCTCCAGAGCGCCTATCTGGCGGCCTGCCGGGTGCTGGCGGGCTTGCCCCCGGCGCGCTCGCCTGCGGAGACGGGTCTGCTGGTGGCGAACTCGGAGTATACGGCAGAGCTGCTGCGGCGGCGGTTCGGGCTCGAAGAGCTGCCGGTGCTCTACCCGCCGGTCGGCGCGCCGCTGGTGGAGCCGCTGCCCTGGCATGCGCGCGAGCCGGGCCTGGTGTGTCTGGGGCGCATCTCGCCCGAAAAGAGGCTCGAGCGCGCGATCGAGATCGTACGGAGGCTGCGCGCGCGCGGCCACCGGGTGCGGCTCCACCTGGTGGGCAAGATGGTCGAGACCCCGTACGGGCGCGCGATCCGGCGGCTGTGCGAGCGGGAGCGCGACTGGGTGGTCGTGCACGGCGAACTGGTGGGCGCGGCGAAGTGGGAGCTGCTCGGGCGGCAGCGCTTCGGCATCCACGCGCGCGACGACGAACCGTTCGGGATCGCGGTGGGGGAGTTGGCGAGGGGCGGGGTGCGTGAGCTTCGTGCCGGCACGCGGTGGGGTGGTGGAGATCGTGGGCGAGCAGCCGCTGCTCGCCTACCGCGACATCGACGATGCGGTCGGCAAGATCGAGCGGGTGCTGGGCGACGAGCCGCTGCAGCGCGCGCTCTCAGAGCAGCTCCGGCAGAGGGGCGCGCGGTTTTCGGCCGAGCGGTTCATGCGCGAGTTCGCCGCGATCGTCTGGGGCTTCGCCGCCAGCCGGGCCGGGGCGCCTGGCGGCCCACGGCCGGCGGTGCAGGCGGGCTGAGGTGCGTGTGCGGTGCGGGCGCCGCGGGCGGTGCTGGTGAGCCTCTATGAGGCCTTTCCCCCGGCGAGCGGGGCGGCCAATGTCACCTACGGGCTCGCCCGCGCCCTGCCCGGCTGGCGGGCCATTGTGCAGGCCGCGCCGCGAGCGTACCGGGGCACGAGCCCCGAGGGCGTGGAGATCGTCGGCGTGCCCAGCCCGCGGGGGCGGTTCGACCGCCTGCGGCGGCTCGCCTCGCTGCTGGCGCGCATTGCGGCGCGCTGCCGGACGCTGGCGCCGGACCGCGTCATCATCGAGGGGGCGTCATGGGCGCCGTATCTGTGGGCGCTGTGGCGGCGGCTGCGCGGCGTGCTGCCCCGCACGCCGCTCGTCTACCACGCGCATAATGTCGAGTACACGCTGCGCCTGCAGCGCCACGGGCCGCTGATCGCCTGGCTGACCCGCCAGGCCGAAGGCGCGCTGTTCCGGCGGGCAGCGCTCGGCACGGTGGTCTCCGAGGTCGACCGGGCCCAGATCACCGCTCTGTACGGCGTGCGCCCGGCGCTGCTGCCCAACGGCGTCGATGCGGAGCGGTTCGCCCGCGTGGGAGCAGCCGAGCTGGCGGCGGCCCGGCGCCGGTACGGCCTCGGCCCGGAGGCGGTCCTGTTCATGGGGTTGCAGGGCTATCCGCCCAACGACCGGGCGGTCGCGCGGCTGGTGCATGAGATCTGGCCGCGCGTACGCGCTCGGCGACCGGCAGCCCAGCTCGTCCTGCTGGGCGGATACAGGGCCCGGCGGGAGCAGGGCATCGTGTGCCCTGGGTTGGTGCCCTGGCAAGAGGTGCCAGCCGTGGTGCGCGCGTGCGCGCTCGGGGTGGCGCCGATCGACAGCGGCTCGGGCACCCGGGTCAAGATCCTGGAGTACGGCGCGGCCGGGCTGCCGGTGGTCGCCACCGCCAGGGCGGCCGAGGGGCTGTTGCTCCGCGACGGCGAGCACCTGTTGGTGGCGGAGCAGGATGAGCGGTTCTCCGCGGAGATCGTGCGGCTGCTCGGGGAGCGCGAGCTGGCCGGCCGCCTGGGCCGGTCGGCGCAGGCGCTCGTGCGGGAACACTACGACTGGCCGGTGCTGGCGCGCCGGTTCGCGGCCGAGCTCACCGCTCTCGGCGCGGGACCGCCATGAACCGTCCGCTCCGGGTGCTCATCTCGGCGTTCGCCTGCAACCCCTATCGCGGGTCCGAGGAAGGGGTCGGCTGGGGATGGGCGCACGCGGCGGCGCGGCGCCACGAGGTGCACGTGATCACCGCCGCCTTCCAACGGGCCGACATCGAGCGGTGGTATGCGCAAGAAGGCCGGCACGCCCCGCGGTTGCACTTCCACTACGTGCCGGAACGGCGCTGGCACTACCGCCCCAGCGCCCGCTGGCGGCGCGTGGAGGACTCCCTGCTCAAGCCGCTCATGAACCTGGCCTACGCCGGCTGGCTGCGCGAGGCCGGTCGCCTGGCGCGCCGGCTGCACGCTCGCCACCGCTTCGATCTGCTGCATGTGCTGACCTACGTGGGTTTCCGCTTTCCGGGGCGGTACTGGCGGTTGCCGATCCCGCTCGTCTGGGGTCCGATCGGCGGCCTGGAAGACGTGCCATGGCGGGTGCTGCCGTGGCTGGGGGCTGCCGGGGCCCTGTTCTTCGCCGGGCGCAATCTGGTCAATGGGCTTCACAAGCGGCTGCTCGTCGGACCGCGGCGGGCCATGCGCCGGGCCGCCGTCGTCATCGCCGCCACCAGCGGCATGCAGCGCGAGATCTGGCGCTGGTACCGCCGCCAGAGCGAGGTGATCTGCGAGGTCGGCTGCGCGCCGCTGCCGGAGGCCGCCCCCGCGCTGCGGCGGCAGGGCGAGCCGCTGCGGATCGCTTGGAGCGGCAAGCACCTGCCGGGCAAGGCGCTGCCGCTGTTGCTGCACGCGCTGGCGGTGCTGCCGCCCGAACTCGACTGGCAGCTGGTGGTGCTGGGCGCCGGGCCGTGCACCGGCCGCTGGCGCGCGCTGGCGGGCCGGCTGGGGCTCGAGCCGCGCTGCGAGTGGACGGGCTGGCTCGAGCGGCAACAGGCGCTGGCGCGGCTGCGGCAGTGCCATGTGTTCGCGATCACCAGCCTGCACGAGCTGACCTCGACGGTGCTGGTGGAGGCGCTCAGCGCGGGGCTGCCGGTGGTCTGCCCCGACGCATACGGTTTTCGGGACGCGGTGAGCCCTGCCTGCGGGATCCGCTATCCGGTCGGCCAGGCGGGTGAGACCATCGGCCGGCTCGCGCGCGCGCTCGCGCAGCTGGGAGCCGACGAAGCCCTGCGCCGGCGGCTTGCGCTGGGCGCGCTCGAGCGCAGCCGCGCCTTCTGCTGGGAGCGCAAGGCGCGTGCGCTGGAGGCGGTCTATGCGCGCGCGCTCGGCAAGGGGGGCGCGGCCGCGGCGGCTGGCGCGCGCGGGGCCGGGCGCGAGTTCGAGGCCACAGCGTGCATGCCGGGCGCATGACCGCCGGAGCCTGGCCGCGCGGGCACGCGAGAGGACTGCCAGCCGCAGTCGGCGGGCGCCCCGGCGCCGCGCCGCTGCTGCTCTGGGCAGGGCTCTGGGGAGGACTCAATACCGGGCCGTGGGTGCTCGCGGACTCGCCCGAGCGGTGGACGGACGCGGTCCACTGGCTGCGGGCGCTGCTGCCGCCGGCATGCCTGGTGGCCGCGCTGCTCGGGCTTTTGGCGCGGGCAGCCCGGCACGAAGCCGCCAGCGCCCTGTGGCGGGCACGGCCGGTGCGGCCGTGGCTCTGCTACGGGTTGCTCGGCCTGCTGTGCTGCGCGTTCTCGCCCGAGCCGCTGGGCGCGGCCTACTGGGCGGCAGCCTATCTGGCGGCGTTCGCGGTGCTTGCGCTGTGGGTGCCGGCCGGCCCGCCGCTGCTCGCGGTGCAGTGCGCCCTGCGGGCGCTGCGCTGGAGCTGGCTCCTGGCGGCGCTGTTGCTCGGGCTACTGCTGCTGGCGGCGCGCGAGGTGCTGCTGGTGCAGGGGCCCGAGGGCTGGACCGGCTACGGGGTGTATGGACGGCTGCCCGAGGTGGCGGGCATGCCCATGTCCCGCGCGACGGGCCTGGCGCGCCTGGCGGCGGTGCCGTGCCTGCTCGGCCTGGTGGCCGGCTGCGCCGGGCGCGGCCGCTGGCGCTGGCTCGGCTGGGGGCTCGCGCTGGGCAGCGGGGCGCTGGTGGTGCTGCTGCAGGCGCGGGGCGCGATCGCCGGATTGCTCGGCGCCGCGGCGCTGGTGCTGCTGCTCGCCGGGCCGCACACCCGGCGCGCCGGCGTGCTGGCCGCGGTGCTGTTCGCACTGGCCTTCGGCGCCGAGCTGTTCACGGAGCGCGCGCTCCAGGGCGCGGGCCGCTACCTGGCGCGCGGAGCCGACCCGGACCACCTGCTCACGCTCAGCGGCCGCACGCGGGTCTGGAGCGCCGCATGGCAGGCGGTGCTCGAGCCACCCTGGCTCGGCCGGGGTCCGCAGGCGGACCGGTACGTCCTGGGCGAGCATGTGCACAACGCATTGCTGTACGCCGCGCTGCAGGCTGGCCTGCCGGGTCTGCTGCTGTTCGCGGCCGGCTGGGTGCGGAGCTGGGCGGCGCTGCGCAGGTGCTGGCGGGCCAGCAGGGGCGCACCGGATGCGGAGCGCGCGTCTTTGCTCGCCGCGGCGGCGCTGCTCGCCTTCTTCACCATCCGCAGCGCGGTGGAGGCCAGCGGTGCCGTGTATGCGATCGACCTGCTGCTCTTGCTGCCGGCGATGGCCCACGTGGGGTTGCTCGATGCCGCGCGCGCCGGGCCGCTCGCGCCGGGCAGGGCGATCATGCCTGGCCGGACGCCGGGACTGCAAAGCGGCCCCATGGCCGGCGCAGCCGGTACGTGGACGCCGGCGGGCTGGGCGCCGCTTCGGGGCTGGCGCGCCGCCCGCGGATCGGGAGCGGAAGCGACCTCGCCCCCACATCCCGACGAGGAGGCTCGACGATGGAACGGACACGCCGTGCCTGGTCCGCCGCCGTCCTGGCGGTGAGCGTCGCCGCGAGCGCCGGTTGCGCCGGCGCGCCCCCCGCGCCGGTGCCGCCGCCTCCGCCTCCCCCCGCCCTGGGGCCACCGGCCGAGCTGCCGGAGATCTCGCTCGAGCCCGAAGCGGATTATCTCCTGGGCAGCGATGACGTGCTCCTGATCCACGTCTACGAGCTCGAACGGCCGGGGCACACCTCGGTGCTGGAGCTCGCGATCGATCCTCGAGGCCGGGTGTTCATCCCGCTGCTGGGCGAGCTGGTCGCGGCCGGCAAGACCGCCGCGCAGCTGCGCCAAGAGCTCGTGCAGCGGCTGGGCGAGCGGCTGCTGGTCGAGCCGCAGGTCCAGGTCGCGGTCAAGGAGTACCGAGCACGGCGGATCACGGTGAGCGGTCTGGTCCGCCGGCCGGGGGTCTATGCGGTGGGGCGCCAGCAGCTCACCGTGCTCGAGGCCCTGGCGCTCGCCGGCGGGCTGGCGCCGGAGGCAGGGCGCTGGGTGCTGGTGGTGCACCGGGACGCCGCCGGCCGGCAGCAGACCCGGCGGCTGGACCTGGAGCAGCTGCTCGCCGGCCAGGGGCTGGGCCCGGACGCGCTGCTCGAGGCCGGCGACCTCGTGCACGTGCCGGAGCAGGAGCGGGTCTACGTCCTCGGATACGTGGCGCGGCCGGGGCCGGTCCCGCTGCATGCGGGGGCGACCGCCGGCCAGGCGGTGGCCATGGCCGGCGGCCCGCTGCCGCGGCTCGCCTCGCCGAGTGCGGCGTTCATCCGGCGCGTGCACCCCGAGGGGCGGACCGAGCTGATCCCGCTCGATCTCACCGAAGTGGCTGCGGGCAGCGCGCCCGACGTGGAGGTGCGCCCTGGCGACTGGGTGGTGGTGCCGCAGACCGGCTGGCGCGCCTTTGCGCTCGAGGCGTGGGACTTCGTGAAGGGTCGCATCGGCGGCATCGGTTTCGGGACGATCCGGCCATGAGCGAACCGACGTCGCCGGGTGCGGTACCGCCCGGACCGGGCGGGCAGCGCTGGCCGAGCCCAGCGCCGGGCTCGCTCCCGGAGGGGGGGGCCTGGTCGCCCATGCCGGCTGCAGCGATGGGGCTCCGGCACTGGATCGCGGTGCTCCTCGCGCGCCGCTGGGCGGTGCTGGGCAGCGCGGCGGCGAGCATCGCCCTCGGGGCGCTGGTGTCGTTCTCGCAGGTGCCGCAGTATCGAGCGACGGCGCTGCTGCTGATCGAACCGCAGCGGCTCGACGTGACCGGGGTCCAGGAGCCCTACGATCCGACCCTGGGGCAGGCCCAGGACTATTTGCAGACCCAGCAGCGCCTGCTCCGCTCGCGACGGGTGGCCGAGCTCGCCCTGCGGGCGTTGCGCGCCGAGCCCGAGCTATCCCCGGGCGCCCGGCGAGCGCTGGCGGCGCTGACGGTGCACCGCCTGCAGGAGCAGCTCGAGGTGACGCTCGAGCGCAACACGCGTCTGGTCAGGGTCTCCTTCGAGGCCGTGGACCCGCTGCTGGCTGCCGCCGCAGCGAACGCCGTGGTGGAGCAGTTCATCGAGGACAGTCGGGCGCGCACCGCCGGGGTCTCCAAGGAGGGGTTGGAGTCGTTGCGCCGGCGGGAGCAGGATCTCAGGGGCAAGCTGGAGCAGGCGCAGATCGCCCTGCACCGCTTCGAGACCGAGCAGCCGGCGCTGGCCGACGGCATGGACGAGCAGGTGCTGCAGGCGCAGCTGGCGGTGCTCAACGAGCGGCTGGCCGAGGTGCAGACGCGCCGCACCGCGGCGGCGGTGGCGCTGGCGCCGGCGCACGGCGAGCAAGCGCAGCCGGGGGCCGGTGCACCCGGCAGCGAGCAGCACCCCGCCCAGGCGCAACCGCCCGGGCCCCCCGCCGAGCTGCTGGCCACCGAGGCACCGCTGGTGCAGCAGCTCCTGGCCGAGCTGCACCAGCGCGAGGCAGAGCTGGCCGAGCTGCTCGCCCGCTATCGGCCGACGCACCCCTACCTCGCGCCGCTGCGGGCCCGCCTGGAGCGGCTGCGGCAGGCCATCCAGCAGGAACTGCAGGCGGCGCGGGTGCGCGCGCAGGCGCGGTTGCGCGCCCTCGTGGACGAGGAGGCGGCGCTGCAGCGGGCGATCTCGCAGCTCGTGCAGCGTCTGGGCGAGCTCAGGCGCCACAACGTGCAGCGACGGCTGCTGCAGGACAATGTCGAGACCCTGGCGGCGAGCTACAAGGCGTTGCTCAAGCGCATCGAGGAGCTCGAGCTCGCCGCGGCCGCCAGCGACAGCGAGCACAACCTGTTTCTGATCGAGCGCGCCGAGGTACCGGCAGAGCCGGTACGGCCGCGGCCGGTGCGCGATCTGGTGCTGGCCGCCCTGCTCGGGCTGCTGGTCGGGCTGGGGCTCGCACTGGCGCTGGAGTCGCTGGACGACTCGGTCAAGGCACCCGACGAGGTACAGGCGCAGCTCGGGCTGCCGGTACTGGCCACGCTGCCGCCGGTCAGGAGCGAGCGCTCGCGCGACGGCCAGGACCCGGCCGCGGGCCTGCCGGAGCTGCTCGCGGTGTTGCGGCCCGACTCGCGGCCGGCCGAGGTCTTCCGGCAGCTCGTCGCCTCGCTGCGCTTCGTGCTGACCGGGCCCGGGCCGCGCGTGCTGCTGGTGAGCAGCGTGGATCAGGCAGAAGGCAAGACCTTCGCCTGCATCGGCCTGGCGAGCGCTCTCGCCCGCGCGGGCGAGCGGGTGCTGCTGATCGACGCCGACCTGCGCCGTCCGCGGCTGCAGCTCCTGCTCGGCGAACCGAGCTCCTCGCAGGGCCTGTCCACCCTGCTCGCCTCGCTGGGCAGCACCGGGCCGCAGACCGCGCGTGCCCAGCTGGTGCCCGGCGCTCTGCGGGACGGCGGGGGTTGGGCGGCGGCCGCTGCCGGCGCGGGCCCCGGCGGCAGGCGCGCTACCGCCGTCCCGGTCACCGGGCCGGCGGCATCTGCGCTGGAGCGCACCCTGGCGGAGCTGGTCGTACCGGGGCCGATTGCGGAGCTGGACCTGCTGCCAGCCGGCCCGGTGCCACCCAATCCCGGCGAACTGCTCGGCAGCGGCGCCCTGGATGCGGTCCTGGCGGCGGCCTCGAGCCAGTACCGCTGGGTGCTGATCGACAGCGCGCCCTTGCGGCCCGTGGCCGATACCCTCTCGCTGCTCGCGCACGTGCCGGAGCTGCTGCTGGTGGTGCGCGCCTTCCGCACCTCGCGCCGCGCCCTGCGGCGGGTGCTGGAGCTGGTGCACCGCACGCCCGTGCACCTGGCCGGCGTGGTGCTCAACAACGCGGACGCGCCGCGGCTGCGTGAGGAGGGCTATGGCTACGACTATGGCTACGGGCGCGGGGCGGGCAACCAGGGGGCGCGGCCCGCGCCCGCCGGGCCGCAGCGGAGCAACGCGGCGCGGTGGACTTCCGCCCCCGCCGGAGGCGGTGCCGATCGGTGAGGGCCGGCCGCTGGTGGCCGATCCAGGCCGCGGCCCGACCCAGTGTGAGCGGTGTCCGCATGGACTACCAGGTGAGCCCGCCCCGCCCTGGTCGCTGCGAGCGCGGGTGTGCATGGGCGGTGCTGCTGGTATTGGGGTTCGTGCAGGCTGCCTTCGGGGGCGTCCTCGTCTGGAGCAAGGCGCTGGCTGCGCTGCTGGTGGTCCTGCTGTGGGCCGGGTTCGTCGCGGGCAGTCTGTGGCAGCGCGGGGTGCTCTGGCTGGTGCCGCGACCGGTCTGGATCCTGACCGGACTGGGGCTCGGCTGGATCGCGGTGCAGGCCGCGTGCGGCCTGGCGCTGGCGCCGGCGCGGGCGCAGGAGGCGTGGCTGCACTGGGTGAGCGCCGGCGGTCTGTTCCTGCTGGCCGGGGCGCTGGGCCGCTGGCCGGGGCTCGCCCGCTGGGTGGCGAGCGGCATCGCGCTGCTGGCCGCCGTCGAGTCGTCCTACGGGATCGTCGAGCACGCCAGCGGCCGCGAGCACATCCTGTTCTGGCCGAAGGCGTGGCCGGGCAGCGTGAGCGGCACCTACGTCAATCGCAACCACTTCGCCGGATTGCTTGCGGTCGCGACGCCCGTCGCGATCGGAGCGGCCTGGAGCGGGACTGGTCCCGCCTCGCTCCGGGCATGGCCCTGGCGCGTGCGGCTGGGCGTGGCGCTGGGCAGCCCGCACTGGTGGCGGCGCGCGGCATTGCTCGGCTGCGCGGCCCTCAGCGCGTTGGGCTGCGCGCTGTCCGGATCGCGCGGCGGCATGCTGGCGCTCGGGGCAGGCCTGCTGGCGCTGCTGGCGCTCGGACTGCGCGCACCGCCGGGGGAAGGCGCCGCACACGGGGGCCGGGTGCTGCTCGCCGTGCTGTTCGCCATGGGTCTGGCCGGGGCAGGGCTCTGGGCATACGGCGGTGTGGGCCTGGTGCAGGAGCGCTGGACGGCCCTGTCACACCAGGGGCTCGCCGCGCAGGCGGCAGGCCTGGGGCGGCTCGCGCTGGCGCGGGCTGCGCTGGCGGTGGTGGGCGAGCGGCCCTGGCAGGGTGCCGGAGCGGGCTGCTTCGAGCTGGCCGTGCTGCGCCATCAGGACGGCTGGTACGGCGGGGTGCGGATCGACCACGCGCACAACGACGTCCTCGAGACGGCAGCCGAGCTGGGCCTGCCCGTGTTCTGCACCCTGGCCCTCGGAGCGGTGTGGGTGCTGGCTCGCGCCGGGGTGCGCGCCCTGCGCGGCGGGGAGGGCTGGCTCGCGCGGGGGCTGGTCGCGGCGCTGCTGGCGGCCTCGGTGCGGGCCTGTCTGGATTTCGACCTGCAGCTCGGCGGTCCGGCATGCCTGGTCGCGGTGGTGGCCGGGCTGCTGGTCGGGCTGGGGGCGCGCCAGGGCCCGGCACCGCTGCGGGGCAAGCAGGCCTGGGCGGCGCTCGGAGCGGTGGTGCTGCTGGCGGCGGCAGTCACCGCCGTGGGGGCGCGGGTGCTGGCAGCCGACTGGCTCGCGCAGCGGCCGCTGGGGTTCCGGCCGGTGCCGGCTGCCGAACGGCTCGCGGCGCTCGAACGGGCGATCGCGCTGCGGCCGGATTGCGCGCGCTATCGGCTCGCCGCGGTGCGGGCGCGGCAGGCGGCCTGGTCTGCGCGCACCGCGGCCGCCCTGGAGCCAGGACGCCTCGGGCAGCCGGTTGCGCGAGCCGGGGGTGCGGGCGGCGAAGCGGCGGGCAGCGGCTCGGCTGACGGCCGGGCCGGGCGCGGGCTGCTGGCGGCGCTGCGCGCTGCGCTCGCCGCGCACGAGCATGCCCGCGCGGCAGGGCTGGAGGAGCGCTCGCTGGCGGACCTGCGCGCGGCGCGCGAGAGCGAGCCCACCAACCCGGACGTGCTGGCCGCGCTGGCCCTGCTGAGCCCGCGACGCGACGAGGCGCTGGGGGCTGCGCGCGCGGCGGTGGCGGCCTTTCCGCGCGGGGCGGAGATCCTGCGGGCAGCGGCGCTGGGGCGGCTGCGCTGGGAGCCGCAGGACCTCGAGGCGTTCGGCTGGTTGCGCGAGGCGCTGGGGCTGGCGCCCGAAGCCGCGGCGGCGACGGTGCGGGCGGCGCTGGCACTGGGGCTGCAGGAGCCGCTGGTGCGCGCACTGCCGGCCGATCCCCGGGTGCGGCGCGCGGTGGCGCAGGCCCTGCTCGAGGCCGGAGATGCGGAACGGGCCGCGCTGGCGCTGGAGGGCGCCGGCTGTCCGGGGGCGGAGCGCGCGCGCCCGGCGCCGCCCGGGGCGCCGGGCCAGCCCGGCTGGCGGAGCGGGCCCCTGGGAGCGCCGCTGCCCCAGCCCGCCCCGGGGATCGTCGCGCTCTCGCCCGGCCGGACCGCTTGGCTCTGGGTGAGCGGACCCGGCGTGATCGAGCTGGCGCTGAGCGCGCTGCCGGGCAGCAGGCCGGCGGTGGTGTGCCTGCTGCTGCAGGGCGAGCACCTGGGGCATGCGGTGGCGGGCGCGCGCTGGCAGCAGCTCCGCCAGGCGCTGCCGCGCGCGGGCTGGTTCGTGATCGGCCGCAGCGAGGAGCTGCACGGGCTGGTGGGGCCGCGCGCGGAGCGCATCCTGCTGCGGGACGCGCGGTTCGTCCCGCAGCCCGCCGCGGGGGCCATCCGCTGAGGGCGCCGCGCGCCGTGCCGCTCGGCAGAGCGCGCAGTGCCGGCGGGGCGAGGCGGGCGCGGGCAGCACAAGGGCGGCCAGGCGGCGATCCGCACTGCAGCGGCTCGCCTCGCGCGCCGGGTAGAGATCGTCCGTGGGCAAGAGGAAGAGGGAGGCGGCGTTTCATGGTCATCGAAACGATGTCCCGCCTGCGGGGGCGGGTCGCTGGCTCGGTGCTGGCGAGGGTGCTGCGCCGGCTCGGGCTGCGCGATCTGGTGATGCGGCCCTATGAGAGGGCGATCCTGCGGCGGGGCTGGCATGGACTCGAGGTCGCGGGGCGGACGGTGCGCTTTCAGGTGGCCGGGCCGGCTGAGGTGACCTGTCTGGACTGGTTCTGGGCTTTGGAGGGCCCGCTGGTGGAGCGGCTGCTGCGCGCGCTCCAGCCCGGCGACGTGCTGTTCGATGTCGGAGCCAACCTCGGCGTGATCAGCGTGATCGCCGCCATGGATGGCCGACCCCGGGGCGTCACGATCCACGCCTTCGAGCCGCAGCAGGAGCTGGCGGAGCGCATCCCCCTGCATGCGCGGCTCAACGGGTGCGAGGACAACCTGCACGTGCACCCGGTGGCGCTCGGCCAGCAGCCCGGCCAGGCCCTGCTGTTTCCGCACGCGGTGAATCGGGGAGCGGCGTCTATGGTGCCGGGTGAGCACCACCGCGGTGCACCGCGCTGGGTGAGCGTGGAGCGGGGCGAGGACGTGGCGCGGCGGCTCGGGGTGCGCCCCGGGGTCGTCAAGATCGACGTCGAGGGCTTCGAGACCGACGTGCTGGAGGGTATGAAGGGAGTTTTGCGTCCGGGGGGAGTGCGGGAGATCTTCATCGAGCTGCACCTGCCGGTGCTGGCGCGGCGCGGACAGAGCGAGGAGTCGGTCCTGCGGTGGCTCGGCGAGCGGCACTACCGCTCGGTCTGGCGGCGGCCGCGCGGGGGCGAGGTCCAGCACCACCTGGTGCAGGGCGGCTGATCGCGGGCGGGACAGGGGCGATGGCCACGGCGCAGCACGCAGGGGCGCGCGGCTGGGTCAGCGTGATCGTGCCCACGCGCAACCGGGCCGAGCTGTTGCGCGCGGGGCTCGAGGCGCTGCTCGCGCAGCGCTACCGGCCGCTCGAGATCGTGGTCTGCGACGACGGCTCGGAGGATGGCACCGCGGAGGTCGTGGCGGCGTTCCGGCGCGCGCATGGCGGGCCGGCGCTGCAGGTGAGGGCGGTGCGCCACGAGCGCGCCCGCGGGGCGGCGGCGGCGCGCAACTCGGGGCTGCGCGCGAGCCAGGGCGAGTTCGTGCAGTTTCTCGACGACGACGACCGGCTCGATCCGCGCAAGATCGAGCTCCAGGTGCAGGCCTTGCAGCAGTCCTCGGGGCTGGATTACGTCTACGGCCTCACGCGACAGGTGACCGAGGGCGGCGAGCTGCTCGCGCTGGTCGGCCGCCCGTTCGATCCGGCTGGCCGGCTGCGCAACATCCCCGTGCACCACTGGCACACCTCGGGGGCGCTCTACCGCCGGTGGCTCTGTCTGGCGGCCGGGCCGTGGGCCGAGGAGCTAGAGGCGTCGGAGGACTGGGAGTACGCCGCGCGGATCAAATCGATCTCGCAGCGCGCCGCTTTTCTGCCCGAAGCGCTCTCCTTCTATGTGATCCACGCGCACGGGCAGATGATCGGTAACAGGGGCCAGCGGACGTTGCTGGCGCGCCGCAAGGCCATCGAGCGCGTGCTGGAGCTGTTGCGCGGAGATTGCGCCGACGCCCGCCGGGCGCGGGAGGTGTGCGCGCGCGCTCGTGCTGAACGCGCTGGAGTGGGCGGCGCTGGGGGCAGAGGGCCCCATGCGCCAGGATCTCCGGGCTGCAGCCCGGCAGGGCGGGCAGGTGTGCCGCGCGGCGGCGGCGCTGCTCTGGTTGGGAGCGCGCGCGCTGGCGCCGCAGCACGTCGCGGCCGCGGTATGGGCGCTGCGGCGCTGGCGCGCGCGCCAGACGCTGCGCGTGCCGGCGCCCGAGGTCCGCGGCGGCGCGGGCCGGTGCTGAGCGCGCGCCGCGCCGGGGCGCGGCGCGCGCGGCTGGCGGTGCGGGCGCTTCATGGGGCGGGGGGCGGCGGGGCGTGCGGGCAGTGCAGCGGCACAACGAGCGGTTCTGCGGGCTCGAGCGGCAGCGCCGGGGCGGGCAGCGGTTGCCAGCGGTGCTCCTGCAGGTCGCGCTCGACCCAGCGCGCCAGCTCCGCCGCCAGCACGCGCCAGAAGGGCTGCTCGGTGGCGGCGGCCAGGCGGGCCGCGAAGGTGCTCGCCCAGCGCCCCAGGTGCTCCTCGGCGAACAGCCGGCGGGCGCGCCGGATCTCGGCGAGGGCGCGCGCGGCCTCGGGCGCGGGCTCCGGGCCGGCAGCACGCTCGGCGAACAGGGCCTCCTTGAGACAGAGCAGCGCTGCGAACTCCAGCTCGGTGCCGATATGGTCCGGCCGCTCGCGCGCCGGACCGCCGGCGCGGGCGCCGAACGCCTCGTACAGCGCCGCCAGCCGGCCGAGCCGCAGCCCCGGGTCGTCGCGCAGATAGGCGGTCTCGTAGGGACTCACCGCGACCCCGGTCGCGAACAGCCGGTTGTACTCGCCCTCGAGCGCCCAGCTCCCGCCGCCGCCGAGCTCCAGGTGCGGGGCGAGCGCCGCGGCCAGCCGGGCGAGCGCGGGGGGGCCGCCCGCGAGCGCTTGGAGCTCCACGACGAGCACCTCCGGATCCGGATAGGCGAAGGCGCGGCCGAGCAGCGCGTAGCCCGTGGCGCGCTCCAACGGCGGCATCATGGCAGCACCAGCTTGACGAACGGGAAGTAGTGCTTGCGCCCGCCCACGTTGGCGCGCGCGCCGTCCCAGAGCGCGAACGCGATCGCGCTCTCGCCCGGCCCCAGCGTCGGATTGGCGCGGTCCGGCACGTGCCGGGGCAGCGCCAGCACCACCCGCCAGCGCCCCTCGGCCCAGCCACCGCCGCCGCGCGCGTCCTGGAAGCGGTGCGCGGCGAGCGAGCCGAAGCCCTCGGCATGCAGCTCCTCGACCGGCCAGCGGCGGTACAGCCGGCTCGCCGGATTGCCCGCGGTCACCCCGGGCAGGTACCGCCGCGCATCCGCGGTCTGGTACGCCTCGAGCACCGGATAGGGATGGCCGCCCGTCACGAACGGATACGGATCGGCCCAGTAGCCCGGGTGCAGGTCCTGCACATCCGCGCGGCCGTGCTCCAGGTCGCGCTGCCAGACGGCCTTCCACTGCAGGATGTAGACCGGGTGCTCGGCCGAGCCCATGAACGGGCTGGTGCGCGCCGGATCGCCGAGCGGCAGCTCGACCGCCACCGCGTCGGTGTAGCGGTCGGTCGCCAGCACGTCGTCGCGGCTCGGATCGGCCCAGCTCAGCCGGATGGAGAGCCACTGCGGGTCGGCCAGCGCCCGCGCCTCGAGCTGGTTCACCGAGGGCTCGGCCAGCCGCGGGTAGGCGATCTGCTGCGGCAACAGCGCCACCACCAGCCGCGGTGCCCGCTCCCAGAGCGGATCGGCCGGATCGGTGAGCGGCGCGCGCTCGACCGCGAGCGCGCGCAGCTCGGTCGAGGACACCGCCGCCGCCTGCTGCTCTCCCCCGCCCGCAGCGGGAGCCGCAGCGGGGGGCTCCTCACGACCGCACGCCCCGAGCCCCAGCCCCACGAGCACGGCCAGCGCCGCGCCGCGGCTGGCCGCCCGTCCGTTCGCTGCCCAGCCGATCCGAGCTCGCCCCATGACTTCGCTCCCCGTCCCGCCCCGCGGCGCACGAGCCGCCGCTCAGGTCACGTTGTGCCGGTAGACCTGCCGCTCCTGGTCGAACAGCTCGCGCGCGAAGAACGGCTCGGTATACGGCACGCGCACCACTTCCTTGCCCTCGCCGTCGTAGCCCACCGCCCCGTCTTGCTCGGCGGCGAACCGGTGCAGGATGCGCGGGGTGTTGCCGAACATGAGCAGCGCCGCCAGCAGCTCCCGGTCGTTCGGAGCGCTGCGGTAGGTGGCGATGGCCTGCTCGACCCCGGGCCCGAACATCTGGACCAGAAACGGCCGCGGCACGTGCACCGGCGGGATGTAGTAGACGTTCGGCTCGGTGCCGAACTGCGGGTACAGCGGCAGCGCCACCCGGCGGACGCGCACCAGGTAGTCGAGCGGGTTGTCCGGCCGCTCCTCGCCCGGCCGGCTGAGGAATCCCTGCAGGCGGATCTTGCCGATGCAGGTCTGCACGCACTGCGGCTGCTCGCCGCGCTCGATCAGCGGATAGCAGCCGATGCACTTCTCGGAGACCCGCGTCACCATGTTGAAGTAGACCTTCTTGTACGGGCAGGCCTTGACGCACTCCCGATAGCCGCGGCAGCGCGACTGGTCCACGAGCACGATGCCGTCCTCGGGCCGCTTGTAGATCGCCTTGCGGGGGCAGGCCGCCAGGCAGGCCGGATACGTGCAGTGGTTGCAGATCCGCGCCAGATAGAACATCCAGGCCTGGTGGATGCCCTGGAAGAACGCGCCGCGCTCGATCCGGCCGGCGCACACATCCTCGCCCAGGTTGGGCGAGGCGTACTCCTCCTCGCGCGGCTCGTAGCCGAGCGCGCGTTCGCCCGCGGGGGCGGCTTCGAACACCGTCTTGCCGCCCCACTTCATGTCCTGCCAGCCACCGGGGCCGAGCCGGGACAGGGTCTGGACGTCCCAGCCCTGCGGGTAGAAGCCGTACGGCTTGGTCTCGACGTTGTTGTAGAAGATGTGCTCCTGGCCCTTGCCGCTGGTCCAGGTCGTCTTGCAGGCGACGGTGCAGGTCTGGCACGCGATGCACTTGTTGGTGTCGAACACATAGGCGATCTGGCGCTGCGGGCGGGCATCCTCGTAGGGGTATGCCATGGGCCGGCCGAGCTGCCAGTTCTGCACCGTGGGCATGGTCCCGCTTCCTCCGCTGCTCGTGCGCGCGCCGGGCCGGCGGCGCCTCAGCTCGCGTAGCCGCCCTCCAGATAGCGCCGCATCGCCTCGGATTCGTGTCCCGGGGTCAGGCCCCTAGCTGCAGGCCCCCACAGCCCCTTGCCGCCGGGCCCGCCCGGCTCGGCGCGGCGGATCCGCACGAACGCCTCGCGCGGCGCTCCGGTCGGACAGTGCACGTCCGCCTCGAAGCCCTTGCCCAGCACGAGTCCGAGGTTGTTCTTGCGCACCAGCGAGTCGGTCATGTGGGTGGGCTTGAGGTAGCCGCGCGTGCAGCTCTGGTGGCTGCCGTAGCGGAACAGCGCCTGGTAGCCGGTGTCCGGATTGCGCGCGAGCCCGTGCGGGTGCGTCTGGTGGCCGCGCACCGAGCCGACCGTGGCCCCGTACATGTTGTGCCACATGCGGGTGATGCCGCGCGGGGTGCCCGGGTAGTAGCGCAGCCGGCAGAGCAGCCGCGCTACCTTGTACTCCTCGGGCCGCTGCTGCCAGCCGTGAAACGGCCGGTCGGCGGGATCGGCGTCCACCCAGACGTAGTCGCCGTCCTCGCAGCCCAGCTCGCGCGCGTCCTCCGGGTTGACGTCGATGTAGCTCTCGGTGACGAACGGGGTGCGCGGATCGTGGCGCAGCATGTCGCCGTAGGGGCCGAACCAGACCGCCACGATGTCGGTGTCGACCGGGGTGGTGTGCGCGCCGTGCCGGTACTTCGGGGTGTGGAAGACGAAGCGGTAGGCCGGGTCGGCGGCGGCGAGCGGGTGGCGGCTGCGCGCGAGCTCCCGCCAGGGTTTGACCACGTGGCGCGCCTGCCGGCTCTCGCCGTCGAGCGCCGCCCCGCGCAGCCCATACTGCTCGGGCGAGCGCGGCCGGATCGCCGGGTGGGGGCTCGCCACGATGGCGTTCGGCTCGTAGAACGTCGAGTCCACCGGCTCGCGGTACACCGGCAGGTTCTCGCCGCTGTCGCGGAACTCCGGCTCATCGCGGTACAGCTCCAGCCGCCCGGTGCGGGTGAACCACGGCCGGTCCTCGTAGGCCTGCTCCCAGCCGACGGCCTTGGGGTAGGTGCGCGACTGGATGATCGTCGGCACCCCGCGCCGGGCCGCGGCCTCGGCCTCGAGCACGTCGATCCCCGCCGTCATGTGCGAGCCGTCGAAGATGCGCTGCAGGTACACATCCACCCGCCCCTCGTCCACGAACTTCCAGAACTGCGCGAACCGCTCCTCGCCGGTCAGCTTCGCCAGCGCCTGCGCGACCCCGGCGCTGCACTCGATGTCCGAACGGGTATCGTGGATCCGCTCCAGCGGCGTGCGCGGGAAGACCGACAGGAACGGATTGGTGACGCTCGCGGTCACGTCGGGATGCTTGAACTCGGCCCACGAATCCACCGGGAACACCACGTCGGCGTACTCGCAGGAGGCGGTCCACCACCACTCGTTGACCACCAGCATCTCCACGCGCCGGAGCGTGTTGAACACGGTCTCGTAGTGGCCCTTGGCGTTGCCGATCAGCGAGTTGGAGTTGCTCACCCAGATCGCCTTGGTCGGCACCGGAAGGTGGGTGCGGCCGGTGAGCAACTGCTCGCCCGCCCGCAGGACCTTGTCGCCGTGGTTCCAGTAGTGCACGGATTCGAAGCGCAGGCGCGGCCGCACCTGCACCGGGGCGTCGGGCGCGAGCGCCGGGGCGAACGGATCCTCCATCACGTAGCGGCCGAGCCCGTTGAAGTAGGCCGCGCGGTAGTTGCCGGCATACGAGCCGACGTTGCCGCCGGCGAAACCGACGTTGCGGGTGAGCGCGGCGAGCAAAAAGACCGTGCGGTCCTTGAGGTCGTTGTTGAAGAACTGGTTGGGCCCCATGCCGACCGCGAACAGCGTTTTCTCGGGGTTGGCGGCGATCTTGCGCGCGATCGTCCGGACGCCCTCGGCGGGGGCCCAGGTGATCTCGGAGACCGTCTCCGGGGCGAAGTCCGCGAGGACGTACTGCCGGATCAGATCGAACACCGGGCGGCACTCGACCCTCCTCGCCCGTGGCGAGGCGGACCCGGAAGGTGCCCGCGAGCGCCGGATCGACCCCGCGGGCGCGCCAGCGCGCTCCCAGCTCGTCGCGCGCGACGGCGGCCGGCCGCTCGGCGGCCGCGTCCCAGACCACGAACGGCTCGAGCTGGCGCGCGAGCGCCGCCGGCGCATGCAGGCCCGCCTGCTGGGCCGGCAGGCCCGGCGCCGCCTGGGGCTCGAGGCCAAGCCCGCCCTGCGCAGGGGCGAAGCTGTCGGGCGCGAGCTCGGAGGCGCGCAGCCGCTCCAGGGTATCCAGCCGCACCAGCGACGGCAGGTCGGTATAGGCCTTGACGTAGTCGGCGTCGTAGAGCTCTTCCTTCAGGATCACATGGCACAGCCCCAGCGCCAGCGCCGGGGTGGTGCCGGGCCGGACCACCAGCGCCAGGTCGGCCTTGTTCATGGTCGCCGAGTACTCGGCGGCGATCACGATCACCTCGCTGCCCTTGAGGCGCGCCTCGGTGAGCCAGTGCGCATCCGGCATCTTGGTGGTGATCCAGTTCATCCCCCAGACCACCAGCAGCCGGGCGCGCTCGGCCAGACAGAGGTCCCAGTCGACGGTCTGCTGGCCGGTGACCATGGGGTGGCCCGGCGGCAGGTCGGTGTGCCAGGAGTAGTTGTCCCAGCCGGTGGCGCCGAGCGCCTGCTCGGGGCCGACCTGGCGCGTGTGCGCATCGAGCAGCGCCAGCATGTTGGCGAAGCGGTACTGCGCGAAGATGCGGCTCAGGCCCAGCAGCGGCATGCCGCCCCGCAGCTTGATGGTGCGGACCCCGGCCCCCTGGGCGGCGGCGATCATCTCCGGATCGATAGCCCTGCCTCTCGAGCCGCGCCGGCCCTGCTCGCCGTTGTAGGCGGAGGCGACGGCGACGAGCCCCCGGGCGACCAGCTCGAACGCCTCGGGCCAGCTCACGCGCACGAACGGCTCGTGGCCGCGCCGCAGATACTGCGCGGGCGGCAGCCCGGTTTCGGGCTCGCGCGGAAAGCCCGCGCGCGCCCACTCGAGCCAGCCCTGGCGCACCAGGGGGTAGCGGCAGCGCCGGTCGCCGTAGAACCGGCGCACCAGCGCCAGCCCCTTCTGGCAGCAGCGCGGGTCCCAGCGGTGCGAGGCGCGGCGGCCCTGCAGGTCGCGCGCCTCGCCGTAGCCGAAGGTGGGGCCGATGCGCACCAGCACCCCGCTGCGCACGTAGGCGCGGAGCAGGCAGTTGTGGGTGTCGTTGGGCGCGCAGGTGAAGGTGAAGGTCGAATCGTAGCGGTACAACTCGCGGTAGATGTTCTCCCAGCCCCGGTTCGGATACGCGAGCAGGGGGTTGCCCACCTGCAGCGGCTCCAGGAACTGAAAGCCCCAGGACGGCAGCGCGCTCGCCACCACCCCCGCTCCTGCGCTTAGCGCCAGCAGGCGCAAGAAGGCGCGGCGGCTGTGGCGGCTGCCCTGGAGCGCGGACGGCGAAGACTGCCCCGGGTCCAGCGATGCAGATGGGCGCGGGTGCTCGGCCATGGCTCCCTCCCCGATCGGCGGGTCTGCGGGGGCATAAGCAACCGCAGGACCACGTGCGGCACTGCAGGTGCTCCGCCCGCGCGGGGGGCGGCGCGCGGGCGGCAGGGGGGCGCTTGCCGCCGGCGCGATCGCCGCGGGCGGCACCGGCCGCAGCCGGTGTGCGCGAGCTCGCGCAACCGCTGCGCGTCAACGCGCACCGCCCGCGTGCGATCCCGCAACACCCCGCAAGGAGCGCCGGAACCACGGCGGGGGGACGGGGGCAAGGCAGGACGCCACATGCGGGGAGCTGGGTGGGTGGGGTGCCGGTGGCTGGTGCTCGCAGCGGTGCTGGCGTGGAGCCGTGGGGCGGCGGCGGGCGCCGCCCCTTCCGGTGAGGCGGGCGGGCCGCGCGCGAGCAGTGCGCCACCGCAGGGGTGGATCGAGCGGCTGCTCGAGGGGTGGTTCGTCGCGCCGGTGCGCTATCGCTTTCTCTGGCGGCGGAGTTCGATGAGCTCGGCGCGAGCGCGCTGGAGCTGGAGCGGCTGCACGAGCTGAAGCTCGGCTGGGGATCGAGCTGCGCCCGCACCCGCTGCTCGCGGCCAGGGCGGCGGGCCGCTACACCGATAGCTGGGGCTCGGATATCCCGCGCCGGCGCGCGGGACGCTACCTCGGGGTGTGGGAGGGGTGGCTCGAGCTGGGCGCGGCGAAGGGGAGCGAGCAGTTCGCCTTGCCGCTCGCGGTCCGCGCCGGCCGCCAGGTGCTGGCGCTCGGCGACGAGAAGCTGGTCGGGCCGCTGGACTACCTCAACGACGCGCGCACCTTCGACGGGGTGCGCGTGCTGAGCGAGCTCGGTCCGGCCTCGCTATCGGCCTGGTGGGTGCGCGAGGTGCGGTTCCGGCGGCACGACCGGCGCTCGGAGGCGGACTTCTACGGGTTGTACGCGACCGTGCGGCCGCGATCGCAGCTGGTGCTCGAGGCGTTCTATCTGCTCAAGTACGACCACGAGCAGGAGGTCGAGGGCGAGCGGCCCGGCCGCGCGCCGCTGCAGGTACACAGCCCCGGGGTGCGGGCGGTCTGGCGGCCGGTGCCGGCGCTCGAGCTCGATCTGTACGCCGTGGTGCAGCTCGGCCGGTTCGGGCGTGATCCGCTGCTCGCCGGGGCGGGCTCGGTGCGGGCGCGCTGGCGCGCGCCGGCCTGGCTCCGGCCGCTCGCCCACCTGGGCCTGGAGTACCACTACGGCAGCGGCGATCTCGATCCGCAGGACGGGCGCCACCACACCTTCGACAACTTCTTCCCCACCAACCACAAGTTCTACGGCGAGATGGACCTGGCGAGCTGGCGCAACGCCAGCCACCTGGGCGCCGAGCTGGCGTTGCAGCTCGCGGAGTGGGAGCTCTTCGACGCGCCGCTTGCCGAGCCCGCGGGCCGCTGGGAGCGGCTGGCGCTGCGCGCGCGGCGGGCGCTGCTGCCCGACCGGTTGCCGCTCGGGGTGAAGGCGGCGTTCTGGCAGTTCTGGCTCGCCCGCCGCCGCGACGCGTGGTACGACGCGGCGGGCCGCCCGCTGCGGCGCGATCCGACCGGGCGCGCCGGCCGCCAGGTCGGCTGCGAGCTGGATCTGTCGGTGCAGCTCGGTCCGGCGCGCCTGGTCTACAGCCGCTTCTGGCCGGGGCCGTTCGCCGAGCGCACCGGGGCGTCCGGGGCAGCGACGCAGCTGTACGTGGAACTCGCCCTCGCCTTCTGATGGGGAGGCCCCCCGCGGGCAGCAAGCGCGCCCGCTCGGCTCTCGATCCGATCGCACGCGCCGCAGCGTTTGCCGCCGCGCAGCACGAGCAGCGCTCAGCCGCAGGCCGGCAGCGGTCCCAGGGGCTCGAGCCGGGCGCGGAAGGCCCGCAACAAGGGCGGCGCCCAGCAGAGCCGCATGCCCGGGAAGGCGCGCCGCTGCCGGTGGACCTCGCCGATGATCTCGATCACGTAGTCCACGTGGCTCTGCGTGTAGACCCGGCGCGGAAACGCCAGCCGCACCAGCTCCAGGCACGCCGGCTCCAGCAGCTCGAGCCGCTCGGAGAAGCGGCCGAACATCGTGGAACCGATCTCGCAGGCGCGGATCCCTCCGGCCAGATAGGAGCGCGGTCACGACCGCCTGGCCGGGCAGCGCGCCGCGCGGCAGGTGCTCGAACCAGCGGCCCGCATCGAGGTAGACCGCGTGGCCGCCGGTCGGCCGCACGTGCGGCACGCCGAGCTGCGCCAGGTGCTCGCCGAGGTACTCCACGGAGCGGACCCGATAGCGGAGGTAGTCCTCGTCGATCACCTCGGTGAGTCCCTGCGCCACCGCTTCCAGGTCGCGGCCCGCCATGCCGCCATAGGTCGGAAAGCCCTCGGTGAGCACGAGCAGGTTGCGCGCGCGGTCGGCCAGCTCCGGGTCGCGCAGCGCCAGAAAGCCGCCGATGTTGGCCAGACCGTCCTTCTTCGCGCTCATGATGCAGGCGTCGGCGCAGGCGAACATGGCGCGCGCGATCTCGCGCACGCTTCGTTCGGCGTAGCCCGGCTCCCGCGTCTTGATGAACCAGGCGTTCTCGGCGAAGCGGCAGGCATCGATCACGAGCGGTACGCCGCGGGCGCGGGCGAGCTCGCTCGCCGCCCGGAGATTGGCCAGGCTCACCGGCTGGCCGCCGAGCGTGTTGTTCGTCACGGTCATGAGCACCCAGCCCAGCTCTTCGGGCCGGTGGGTGGCCAGCACCTGTTCCAGCCGCTCCAGGTCGATCTCCCCCTTGAAGGGCGCCGGCCGCTCGGACTCGAGCGCCTCCGGCACCGGCAGGTCCAGCACCTGCCCGCCCGCCGCCTCGACGTTGGCGCGCGTGGTGTCGAAGTGGCTGTTGGCGATGAACAGCCGCGGACTGCCGCCGCCCCGCTCCTGCAGGATCCGCACCAGCATCGCCTCGGCCGAGCGGCCCTGGTGGGTCGGGATGACCTCCGGCAGGCCGAACAGCTCCTGCACGGTCCGCTCGAACCGAAAATAGCTCTCGGCGCCGGCGTAGGACTCGTCCCCGCGCATGATCGCCGCCCACTGCGCCGCACTCATGGCGCCGGTGCCCGAGTCGGTGAGCAGATCGATCGTCACGTCGGCGGCCCGCAGGCGGAAGGGGTTGTAGGCCGCCTCGGCGAGCAGCCGGAGCCGCTCGGAGGGCGTGGTCATCCGGATCGGCTCGACCGCCTTGATGCGGAACGGTTCGATGATCGTGCGCATCCCTCGCCTCTCCCTGCGCGCCTGCCAGGCGCGGTGCCGAGGCGGTTGCCGGCTGGGAGCCGGCGCTAGCGGCCCGCGCGCGGCCGCCTGCCGGCCGGCGGCAACAGCCCGAAGCGCTGCATCCGGTAGCGCAGCTGGTCGCGCGACAGCCCCAGCAGCCGCGCCGCCCGGCTCTGGTTGCCGCCGGTGCGCTGCAGCGCCTGCACTACCAGCGAGCGCTCCAGTTCCTCCCAGGTGATTCCGTGTTCGGGCAATACGAAGCCGCCGGCCGCCGCGGCCGTATCGGGCGCGGCAGCGGGGGCCGCACCCGCTGCCGCGAGCGCGGTGCCGCCGGGCTCGGCGCCGAGCCCGGCGGCCGGCGCCGCCGCCGGGGCGCTCGCATCGGGTGCGCGCGCGGCAGCCGGCACCTCGGTGCCGGCGCGCCCGGCCGCCCTGCGGATCTCCGGCGGCAGGTCGCCGAGCCCCAGCGTCTCGCCGTTGCCGAGGATGATCGCCCTCTCGATCACGTTGCGCAGCTCCCGCACGTTCCCCGGCCAGGAGTAGGCCTGCCAGCGCGGGCCATCGCCTGCTCCTTCACCCCCTGGATCTCCCGGCCGAGGTCCCGGCTGAGCTTGAGGACGAAGTGCTCCACCAGCAGGGGGATGTCCCCCCGGCGCTCGCGCGGAGCGGCGGGACGTGCACCGGGATCACGTTCAGGCGGTAGTACAGATCCTTGCGGAAGCGGCCCTCGCGCCACCTCCCGGGCGCCAGGTCGCGGTTGGTGGCGGCGATCGACGCGGGCCTTCAGCTCGATGTCGGTGGTGCCGCCCACCCGCTTGAACCTGCGGCTCCTCGAGGGCCCGGAGCAGCTTCGCCTGGGTGCAGCAGGCTCATCTCCCCGATCTCGTCCAGGAAGATCGTGCCCCCGGCGCCAGCGCCTCGAGCAGACCCGGCTTGCGCGCGTGCGCGCCGGTGAAGGCGCCCCGCTCGTGGCCGAACAGCTCGCTCTCCAGCAGGCTCTCGGGCATCGCCGCGCGCAGTCGACCTCGACGAAGGGCTGCGCGAGGCCGCGCCGCTCCGTGGTGGATCGCCTTGGCGAGCAGGTCCTTGCCGGTGCCGGACTCGCCGCGGATCAGGATGGTGCTGGTGCCGCTCTGGATCAGGCGGCGCACCTGGCGCAGCAGCTCGCGCATGGCAGGGCTGGTGCCCACGATGCGCTGCAGCCCGAAGCGTTCGCGCTGGACCGCGGTATACAGCCGCACCTCGCGCCTGAGCCGCGTGGTCTCCAGCGCCTTGCCGACCACGATCGCCAGCTCGTCGAGATCGAACGGCTTGTTGAGGTAGTCGAACGCCCCCTGCCGCATGGCCTCGACCGCGTTCTCGACCGAGGAGTACGCGGTCATGAGGATGACGGGGGTGTCGGGCGCATGCTCGAGGATCTCGCGCATGAGATCGAGCCCGCTGCCGTCGGGCAGCCGCTGGTCGAGCAGCACCAGGTCGAACTCCTGGCGCCCGAGCGCCTGGCGCGCGTGGCGCGCCGCCGGGGCGGTCTGGACCTCGTAGCCCTCGGCCCGCAGCTGATCGGCGATGCTGCGCAGCAGCAGCGCCTCATCCTCCACGACCAGCACCCGTTCCGCGCCCACGCGCCTCGCCTCCTGTCCGCCTGCGCCCACCATAGCAAGCGGCACGCCGTTCGGATTGCGTGATATTCCACAACCGCGGCGGACACAAGCCGCCGCGGCGGCGCTCGCCGGGCGGTTCGAGCCCGGCCGGCGGTTCGAGCCCGGCCGGCGGCGCGTGGCCGGTGGCGGGGCTCGAGCCCGCGCGCTACGATCGGCGGCGCCGTGGCGGGACGCATGGACGAGCTCAGGAGCTTCGTCGGCTTCGGCCCGGGCGATGCAGCGCGGCTCGCCGCCTTGGCGCCGCACTGCGAGCCCGATATCGAACCTCTGGTCGAGCGGTTCTACGAGACCATCCGGCGCCACCCCGAGGCGGCGGCGCTGCTCGGGGACGAGCAGCGCGTAGGCCGGCTGCGCCGCAGCCTGGCGGACTGGCTGCGCACGCTGCTGCGCGGCCCGCACGATGAGCAGTACCTGCTGCGCCGCACGGCGATCGGCCGCCGGCACGTCGAGATCGGCATGCCGCCGCGCTACATGGCGCTCGCGATGGGGGTGCTGCGCCAGGGGCTCGCCGAGAGCGCGCGGCGGCGGCTGGCCGCACAGGGCGCGCAGGCCGTCGCCGCGAGCGTGGCGGCGATCGACAAGGTGTGCGACATCGAGCTGGCGATCATGCTGGAGAGCTACCGCGAGGCCTATGCCGCGGCGCTGCGCGAGCGCGAGCAACTGGCGGCGCTGGCCCAGCTGAGCGCCGCGATCAGCCACGAGGTGAAAAATCCCCTCGGCGTGATCGCCTCGAGCGCCTTTGCGCTGCGCGAGCTGCTGGGCGAGACGCTACCGGACGCGCTGGCGCGCCACCTGGAACGGATCGAGCGCAACGTGCACCGGGCGCACCGCGCCGTGACGGCGCTGCTGGATTTCGCCCGCTCGCGGCGGCCGCGCCTGGTGCGCGCCGAGCTGAACGAGCTGGTGCGCGAGACGTGCTCGGAGCTGGTAGCTGGACCGCGGGTGGAGCTGGTGCTGGAGCTCGCAGAGCGGCTGCCCCAGCTGGAGCTCGATCCGGTGCTGATCGAGCGCGTGATCGACAACCTGGTGCGCAACGCGCTCGAGGCCGTCGCCGCCCGGGGCGGGCGGGTCCAGGTACGCACGCGCGCGGAACCCGGGGCGGTGGTGCTGGAGGTGGACGACGACGGGCCGGGGCTGGCAGCGGAGGCGAAACAGCGGTTGTTCGAACCGCTGTTCACGACCAAGCCGGTCGGCACCGGACTCGGGCTGGTGCTGGCGCGTTCCATCGCCGAGCAGCACCGGGGTTCGCTGACCGCCGAGGACCGGCCGGGCGGCGGAGCGCGCTTCCGGCTGCGGCTGCCGCTGGGCGGGGTGCAGGCGGCAGCCGCGGGGCCGCCCGCGGCGGGCGATGCGGGCTCGCCGGGCGGGGGGGGCGCTCCTGGACGCGGAGCGAGCCGGGGGGAGGGAAGGCCGTGACGCGGCGACGCTCTGACCGCCTCGCAGCCCTGTCCCCGGGCACGCGCGGCGGCGAGCGCAACCCGCCAGCCCTGCGCCGCGAGGGGCATGCGAGCTCGAGCCCCGAGCCGCTCGGGGTGCTGCTGGTCGACGACAACGTCGAGCTGCTGGAGAACCTGCGCGAGATCCTGGAGCGGCGCGGCTACCGGGTGGCGCTCGCCACCGGGTGCGCCGAGGCGCTGGAGCTGGCGCAGCGCGAGGCGATCGACCTGGCGGTGCTCGACAAGAACCTGCCCGACGGCGACGGGCTCAGCCTGCTCGGCCGGCTGCGCGAGCGCTATCCGGAGCTCGCCGGCCTGGTGCTCACCGGCTATCCCTCGCTCGACAGCGCGATCGAGGCGCTGGAGGCCGGGGCGGAGGGCTACCTGCTCAAGGGGGCGCCGGTCGCCGAGCTGCTCGCCGCACTGGAGCGCGCCGCCGCGCACCTGCGGCTTTTGCGCGAGAAGCGGGCGCTGGAGGCGCGGCTGCGCGAGAGCGAGCGGCTGGCGACCATCGGCGAGCTGGCGGCGCGCATCGCGCACGAGGTCCGCAATCCGCTGGCCGGCATCGCCGGGGCGGTGCAGCTCATGGGGCGGGGGCTGCCGCGGGGTGATCCCCGGCGCGCCACGGTGCGCGAGATCCTGCAGCAGATCCGGCGGCTGGACGGCTTCATCCAGGATCTGTTGCTGTATGCGCGGCCGGTGCGGGTGCGGCGCGCGGCGGTCTCGGCGCACGAGCTGTTCGAGCGCGCGATGGCCGTGTTGCGCGAGCACCCCGCGTTCTCGCACATCGCGGTCGAACTCGACGACGAGGCGCCGGAACAGCCGCTGTTCGTCGATGCCGGGCAGTGCGTGGCGGCGCTGCAGAACCTGTTGCTGAATGCCGCGCAGGCGCAGGCGGCGCAGGAGGCGGGGCGGATCGTCGTGCGCCGCCTGCGCACGCCCCAGGGCGGTGACCGGCTGGTGGTCGAGGACGAGGGCCCGGGGCTCGACGAGCAGGCGCAGGCGCGGCTGTTCGAGCCGTTCCAGTCCACGCGCGAGCGCGGCACCGGGCTGGGGCTGTCCACGGTCAAGAAGATCGTCGAGGCGCACGGCGGCACCATCGGGGGCGAGAACCGCGAGCACGGCGGAGCCCGCTTCACGATCGAGCTGCCCCCACCTGAGCCCGAGCGCGCGGAGGCCGAGGGCGCCGGCGCTGCGTGATCCTGCGCAGCCCTGCGGGATCTCGCGCACCCCGCCCCCGGCGCGGTCGCGGGGGCGAGCGCGCGCGCTGCCGGGGTGATCGGCAGACCGCGAGCCTGCCCGCGCCGCATGCGCCGCGGTCTGCTCGCGATGGCGCTCGCCGCGCCGGCTCCGCCCGGCCGCAGTTTCCTCTTGCCGGCACGGGCCGTGCTCGGGCCTCTGCTCCGGCGGGGCCGGGGGGCCCCGCGCCAGCGGGAGGAGGGGCGATGGCGAGGCGAGGGCGCCGGGCCGGCGGGCGGAGCCGGCGTGCGGTGCGCGGCGGCGCGTGGTGGGGTGGAGTGGTGGCGGGGCTTGTGCTCGCGGGCTGCGGCGGGGGCGAGGCCACGAGTGCGGGCACGGGCCCGCGCCAGGCGGCAGCGGCGGCGAGCGGGGGCAGCACCATCACCGCCGCCGCCCGCGCCGAGGCGAAGACAATCTTCCAGACCCGGTGCGCGGTCTGCCACGGCGAGCAGGGCCGGGGCGACGGACCGGGCTCGGCCGGGCTCGACCCCAAGCCGCGCAACTTCCAGGACGCCGACTGGCAGGCCAGCGTCACCGACGAGCACATCGAGAAGATCATCGTGTACGGCGGCGCGGCGGTGGGCAGGAGCCCCACCATGCCGGGCAATCCGGATCTGCAGGGCAAGCCGGCGGTGGTCGCCGCGCTGCGCGAGTACATCCGCAACCTCGAGCGGTGAACCAGGCGCCGGGTGCCGGCGCGACCGCGGGCCTGCGCGGTGCGCGGGGCGATCCGGCCAGCAGGAGGAGCACACCGACATGAGCGACAGAGACACACCCAGGCGCGGGGCGTGGGCGGCACTGCTCGGCGTGGCAGCGCTGTGCGCCGGCGGGGCGCTCGGCTGTCCCGGCGGCAACGGCGGCGCGCCCGCCGGCAGCACCGTCGCCCAGCTCATGCAGGAGCGCGGCCTGAGCGAGGCCGACGTGGAGGCGGCGCTCAAGACCTACACCCCGACCGGCAAGCACGACGAGTATCTGCTCTTCGCCTCGGGCGGGCATGCCGGCAACCTGATCGTCATCGGGCTGCCGAGCATGCGCATCCTCAAGTACGTGGCGGTCTTCACCCCCGAGCCGTGGCAGGGCTTCGCCTACGGGGACCAGACCAACGAGCTGCTCGTGCAGGGCGCGCGCGACGGCCGGCCGATCACCTGGGGCGACATGCACCACCCCGCCCTCAGCGAGACGAACGGCGAGTACGACGGGCAGTTCTGCTTCGTCAACGACAAGGCCAACGCGCGGATCGCGGTCGTGAATCTCAAGGACTTCGTCACCACCCAGATCGTCACCAGCGAGCTGATCGAGAGCGATCACGGCGCCACCTTCGTGACCCCGAACACCGAGTACGTGATCGAGGCCGCGCAGTATCCGGCGCCGCTCGGGGGGCGGTATGCGCCGATCGAGAAGTATGACGAGGAGTACCGCGGGGCGGTGATCTTCTGGAAGTTCGATCGCACGCGCGGCCGCATCGTGCCCGAGGCGTCCTGGGCGATCGAACTGCCGCCGTACATGCAGGACCTGTCCGATGCCGGCAAGCTCGCCAGCGACGGCTGGGTCTTCATCAACTCGTTCGATACCGAGCGCTCCTGGGGCGGCAACATGGAGGGCAGGCCGCCGCTGGAGTCCGGGGCCTCGCAGAACGACATGGACTACCTGCACATCATCGACTGGCGCAAGGCCGAGAAGGTGGTCCAGCAGGGGCTGACCGAGACCATCGCCGGCATGCGGGTGATCCGGCTCCAGACCGCGATCGAAAAGGGGCTGCTCCACTTCGTCGGCGAGCCCAAGAGCCCGCACGGGGTGGACGTGACGCCCGACGGCAAGGAGATCGTGGTGGGCGGCAAGCTCGACACCCACTGCACCGTCTATAGCTTCGAGAAGATCCGCCAGCTCATCGAGCAGAAGCGCTACGAGGGCAAAGATCCCTACGGGGTGCCGATCCTGCCCTTCCGCGAGGCGATCCGCGGCCAGGTGGAGATCGGGCTGGGGCCGCTGCACACCACCTTCGACGACAAGGGATTTGCCTATACCTCGGTCTTCATCGAGTCGACGGTGGCGAAGTGGTCGCTCAAGGACCTCAAGGTCGTGCACAAGCAGCCGGTGCACTACAATATCGGGCACCTCGTCGCGGCCGAGGGCGACACGGTCAGCCCCGACGGGCGCTATCTGGTCGCCATGAACAAGTGGTCGATCGACCGGTTCGCCGATGTGGGTCCGCTGTTGCCGCAGAACTTCCAGCTGATCGACATCACGGGCGAAGAGATGCGGCTGCTCTATGACCTGCCCATCCCGCTCGGCGAGCCGCACTACGCGCAGATCGTCAAGGCGGACAAGATCAAGGCGCTCGAGATCTACCCCCTCGGGACCAACGCCCTGGAGCACCGGCCGGATCCGCACGCGGTCAAGGCGGGCCAGCAGCGCATCGAGCGCGGGCCCGACGGGGTGCACGTGTACATGACCGCGGTGCGCAGCCACTTCAAGCCGGACGTGATCCGCGTCAAGCAGGGCGAGCGGGTCCACCTGCACATCACCAACGTCGAGCAGGCGCGGGATGCCACCCACGGCTTCACGATCAACTCGTACAACGTGCAGCTGAGCCTGGAGCCGGGCAAGCACTGCAACGTGAGCTTCGTCGCCGACCGGGCGGGGGTGTTCCCCTTCTACTGCACCGAGTTCTGCTCGGCGCTGCACCTGGAGATGGCGGGCTACCTGCTCGTCGAGCCGATCGAGTAGCGGCCGGAGGGAGCGGCAGGTGAGCGGGCGCGCGCGGCGGGGCTGGGCAGCAGCGGCGGCCGGGGTGGCGCTGGCCGCCGCCGCGGCGGCGGGCTGGCTCCGGGGCCCGGCCGGCCCCGGGGCCGCGCCGCCCGCCGGCGGGCCCGCTGCGGGCCTGTCCCCGCGGGCAGCGCCGCCGCGGCCCGGGGCGGGGATCGACCTCGCCCCGGGCGCGGACCTGCAGGCGGCGGTCGACGCCGCACCGCCCGGGGCGGTGCTGCGCCTGGCGCCCGGGGAGTACCCGGGCCCGGTGCGCATCGAGCGGCCGCTCGTGCTGTGGGGCCCGCCCGCGGCGGTGATCCGCTCGCAGGGGCAGGGCTCGACGATCGAGGTGCGGGCCAGCGGGGTCGAGCTGCTCGGCTTCACGGTGGACGGCAGCGGGGGGCGCTTCGATCTGCTCGATGCCGCCGTCCGCGTGCGCGGCGCGCGCGGCGTCCGGATCGAGGGCCTCGCCATCACGCGGGCGCTGTTCGGGATCCTGGCCGAGCAGTGCGAGGAGCTGTCGGTGCGGGGCAACCATGTCAGCGGCACGGCCGCCGAGGCGCTCGGCATGCGGGGCGACGGCATCCGGCTGTGGGAGACCCGCCACTCCCGCATCGAGGGCAACCTGGTGCGCGACAGCCGCGACGTGGTGGTCTGGTACTCCTCGGACAACCGCATCGCGGACAACACGGTGGTGCGCGGCCGCTACGGCACGCACTTCATGTACAGCCACGGCAACGAGGTGGTGAACAATCGCTACCTGGACAACGTGGTCGGGCTGTTCGTCATGTACAGCCGCCAGGTCCGCATCGAGGGCAACCTGCTCGCCCGCGCCCGCGGAGCGGCCGGCATGGGGCTGGGGGTCAAGGAGTCGGGCGAGCTGTGGGTACGCAACAACCGGCTGCTCGCGGATACCACCGGGATCTACCTCGATACCTCCCCGCTCGGGCGGGACGAGGTCAACCGGTTCGAGCGCAACGAGCTCCGCCTGTGCGGGACCGCGGTGGTCTTCCACGGGCGCACCGCCGGCAACCGGTTCACCGACAACTGGTTTCAGGACAACCGCGCCCAGGTGCGGCTGGAGGGCGGCGGGGACGCGCTCGCGGCCTACTGGCACGGCAACGCCTGGGACGATTACCGCGGTTACGACCTGGACGGGGACGGCTTCGGCGACCTGCCGTACGAGCTGCGCAGCCTGAGCGGGGAGCTGGGCGCGCGCGAGCCGCTGGTGCAGTTCCTGCACGGCACCCCGGCGCTGGGACTGATCGAGCTGGTCGGACAGGTCTTCCCGCTGTGGCGACCGCAGACCGTGCTGGTCGATGCGCGCCCGCGCATGCGGCTCGGACTGCCGGAGGAGCGCCATGCGGGTTGAGCTGGAGCGGGTGGGCAAGCGGTTCGGCCGCACGGTGGCGCTGCGCGAGGTCGACCTGCGCATCGAGCCCGGCGAGCGGCTGGCGCTGATCGGACCCAACGGCGCCGGCAAGTCGACCCTGATGCGGGTGGTGATGGGCCTGGTGTCGTGCACCGGCCGCGTGCGCGTGGACGGGGTCTGCCCGCTGCGCGAGCGAGAACGGCTCGCCGCGCGCATGGCGTACGTGCCCCAGATCGCGCCGCGGTTCGCGGCGCCGGTGGGCGAGCTGGTGGAGCTGGTGGCGCGGCTGCGCGGGCTCGAGCCGCAGGCGATCGCGGCGCGCGCGGCGGCGTTCGAGCTCGAGCTGGGAGCGCTCGCGCGGCAGCCGTTCTGCGAGCTCAGCGGGGGCAGCAGGCAGAAGCTGCTGATCGCGCTCGCGCTCGCGGCGCGCGCCTCGCTGCTCGTGCTGGACGAGCCGACCGCGAGCCTGGACGTGCCGAGCCGCCGCCGGTTCTTCGCGGAGGTCGGGGCGCTGGCGCCGCAGCCCACCCTGATCCTCTGCTCGCACCGCTTCGAGGAGATCCGCCATCTCGTCGAGCGCGTGGTGGTGCTGCAAGAGGGGGCCGTGGTCTATGACGGATCCGTGGAGCGCTACCTGGAGCGGTATGCCCAGGCGGTGCTGGAGGTCCGCGTGCGCACGCCGGCAGCCGAGCCCTGGCTGCGCGCCCGCGGCTTTCGCCCGAGCGCGGCCGGCTGGTGGACGCGGCCGCTCGCCAACGGCAGCAAGCTCGAGCTGCTCGGCGCGCTGAGCCGCGAGCTGGGCGGGGCGATCGAGGACGTCGTGGTGCGCGAGCTGGAGACGATCGAGCGCGCAGCAGCAGCGCCCGCGCCGGCAGCCGGGCCCGGGAAGGAGGAGCGGGAGCAGGGCAGGCACGCGACCGGCCGGAGGACGGCGCCATGAGTTCCGGCATGCCCTCCGCGCAGCCGCCTGCGCCAGCCCGCCGCGCGCGCAGCGGCGTCTGGACGGGGCTGCTCTGGGCGGTGATCGCGCTGCTGGTGCTGGGCGGGGGGGTGCTGGCTTGGCTGCACGGCGAGCGGCTGCCCACGGGCCCGCTCGAGCCGGTCTGGGACCGGCAGGCGTGCGCGTACTGCCGGATGCACCTGGGCGAGCGGGCGTTCGCGGCCCAGCTCCAGACCACCGGCGGCGAGGTGCGCTTCTACGACGATCCGGGCTGCCTGGTGCGCGATCTGGAGGAGACGCGGCCTTCGGTCCACGCGATCTGGTTCCACCACCTGCGCGAGCAGCGCTGGGTGCGCCGCGAGCAGGCGGGGTTCGTCGCGGTGAGCCCCACCCCGATGGGCTTCGGCCTCGGGGTGGTGGACGCCGGCGAGCCGGGCGCGTTCGGCTGGGAACAGGCGCGCCGGCGCGTGCTGGGCCCGGCAGCAGACAGCGCCCCGGCCGGGGCGGAGCGAGGGGGGCGCTGAGGTGGCGCGGCGGGTCGAGATCGCGGCGGTGGCGCGGCTGGAGCTGGCGGAGGTGGTGCGCTCCCGCTGGCTCGGCTTTGCGATCGCGGTGTATCTGGCGCTGGCAGGGATCTTCGTGCTGGCGGGGCTGCGCGAATCCACGGTCATCGGCTTCACCGGCATGGGCCGGGTGCTGCTGTCGTTCGCGCACGCGCTGGTGCTCCTGTTGCCGCTGGTGGGCCTGAGCGCGACCGGCCAGGTGGTGGGGGCGGCCCGCGAGCAGGGCACGCTCGAGCTGCTGCTCAGCCTGCCGCTGAGCCGCAGCGGCTGGTTCGCGGCGGTGAGCCTGGTGCGCTACCTGGTGCTGCTGCTGCCGCTGCTGGTGCTCATGCCGGCCATGGCGCTCTGGGGCAGTGTGGCCTTCGCCCAGCCCATGCCATGGGGCTTTCTCTTGCGCGCGCTCGCGGTGAGCGCCTCGCTGCTCGCCTGCGCGGTGGGCGCGGGGCTGCTCGTCTCCAGCCACGCGCGCAGCCCGGCGCGCGCCCTCATCGCGGTGCTGGCGCTGTGGGCGGCGGTGGTGGCGCTGCTGGATTTCGCGCTGATCGGCCTCATGCTCCAGATGCGGCTGCGCCCCGAGCTGGTGCTGCTGCTCGCCGGGCTCAATCCGGTGCAGTCGGCCCGCATGGCGCTGCTGTCGGCGGCCGAACCCGAGCTCGCCACCCTGGGGCCGGTGGGCTTCTTCCTCGCGCACCGGATCGGGGCGGACTGGCTGCTGGTGCTGGGGGTGGGCTGGCCCTTGCTGCTCGGGCTGGGGGCGTGGTCGCTGGCGCTGCGGCGGCTGGAGCGCGCGGACGTGGTCTGAAGGCGGCCGAGGAAAGGAGGCGAGTGTGCGCGCACCTGCGGAGAGCTTCTTCGAGTTCGTCGGCCGGCCGCTCGCCGGCTGGACGCGGCCGGTCATCGCGCTGCTGGTGGTGCCGCTGCTGCTGAGCTACTTCTATCCGCTGTGGCAGATCCGGATGGTGGCGCCGCAGTATCCGCGAGGGCTCTATCTGGACATCTACAGCTACAAGCTGGAGGCCGGCGGCGGCGGGCAGCACATCCAGGAGATCAACACCCTGAACCACTACATCGGCATGAAGCCGATCGACCGGCAGGCGCTGGCGGATCTGGACTGGATCCCCTTTGCGCTCGGGGTGCTGGGGCTGCTGGCGCTGCGCGCGGCAGCGATCGGCAGCGTGCGCGACCTGATCGATGTGACGGTGCTCACCGTGTATGTCTCGGCGGCTGCCTTCGGCCGCTTCGTCTATGTGCTCTACCGGTACGGGCACGAGCTGGACCCCAAGGCGCCGGTGCGCATCGAGCCGTTCATGCCGGCGGTGATCGGCAAGAAGCAGATCGCCAACTTCACGACCTGGAGCCTTCCCCAGCCCGGCAGCGGTCTGCTGGCGATCTTCACCGGAGGGCTGCTGGCTCTCACGCTCTGGCACCTGTGGATGGGCTACCGGCAGGCCCGCGCCGCCAGGGCGCACGCGGCGTCCTGAGGCGGCCGCGGGGAGGAGGAGGGGGATTGCCATGGAACACCCGCCACACCAGGCGCTCGCATCCACCCTGGAGCAGGCACGCCGGCGCGGCCGGCTGCTGCGGCAGGCACTGCCCGGCGTCATGAAGGCGTTTTCCGAGGTGCACCGGGCGGTCATGACCGAGGGTGCGCTCGGGGTGCTGCACAAGGAGCTGATCGCGCTCGCGCTGGGGATCGGGGCCCGCTGCGAGGGCTGCATCCTGCACCATCTGCGCGCGGCGCTCGAGGCCGGGGCGAGCCGGGAGCAGATCCTGGAGGCGATCGGGGTGGCGGTCCTCATGGGCGGCGGACCGGCCACCGTGTACGGAGGCCGCGCGGTGGAGCTGCTCGAGCAGCTGCTCGCGGAGGGCACACCGCCAGCCGGGACGCAGGGCGCGCGGGAGCTGTGAGCGAGGCGCTGCTGCGGTATGTGCGGCGGCGGACGCGCGGCGGCGAGCCGCCGCTGATCGCGCTGCGGCGCTGGATCGAGCGGCGGGGGACGCCCGATGCCGCCGGGGTGCGGGCGCTGGCCGAGCAGACCGGACTGCCCGAGGCAGCGGTCCGCGGCGCGATCTCCTTCTATGACGAGCTGCACGCGGTGCCAGGGACGGTGCGCGTCTGCCATGGCACCTCGTGCTGGCTTGCCGGGGCGCAGGAGCTGGCGCGTGCCGCCGGCAGCCATGGGCCGTGGAGTCCGGTCTACTGCCTGGGCTATTGCGACCGCTCGCCGGCGGTGCTGGACCGGCGCCGCCAGGTGGTGGCGCCGGCGAGTCCGGCGCAGGCGGCGGCGCTGGCGGCGGGCGCGCTTGCGCCGGCGGCGCCGCTGCCCGCGGTGCGCAGCCTGGCGCGCACGCCGATCCTCACCGCGCGGCTCGGCGGCGAGGCGGCTCGTTCGCTCGCGCAGGCGCGTGCCGAGGGCGCCTGGCAGGGGCTGGTGCGGGCGCTGGGGCAGCGGCCGGCCGAGGTGCTCGCGCTCCTCGAGCGCTCCGGGCTGCGGGGCCGCGGCGGGGCGGCCTTTCCGGCCGCTGCCAAGTGGCGGCACGCCGCCCAGACCGGCGCGCCGATCCGCTACGTGATCGCCAACGGGGACGAGGGCGATCCCGGCTCGTTCTGCGACCGCGTCCTCATGGAGGGCGATCCGCACGCCGTGCTGGAGGGCATGGCGATCTGCGCCTACGCGGTGGGCGCGCGCCAGGGGATCGTCTTCATCCGGTCGGAGTACCCGCGGGCGATCGCGGTGATGGAGCAGGCCGTCGACCAGGCGCGGGCGGCGGGTCTGCTGGGGGAGCGGGTGCTGGGCACCGCGTTCGACTTCGAGGTCTCGGTCTTCCCCGGCATGGGGAGCTATGTGTGCGGCGAGGAGACGGCGCTGCTCAACGCGATCGAGGGACTGCGGGGCGAGGTGCGGCTGCGGCCGCCGTATCCGAGCACGGCAGGGCTGTATGGCCGGCCGACGGTGGTGAACAACGTCGAGACGCTGGCCGCGGTGCCGTGGATCCTCCGCCACGGGCCGGAGGCCTTCCGGGCGCTGGGTACCGCGGCCAGCCCGGGTACCAAGCTGCTCTCGCTCAATGGCGGGTTCGCGCGGCCGGGGCTGCTCGAGGTCGAGTTCGGCGTCTCGCTGCGCGAGATCATCGAGCGAGGCGGCGGCGGGGCACGTCCCGGATCGGAGCTGGCCGCAATCCTGCTCGGCGGTCCCATGGGTAGCGTGCTCGGCCCAGAGCACTGGGACGTGCCGCTGTGCTACGAGGCGATGGCCGGCCGCGGCATCCAGCTTGGCCACGGTGGCCTGGTTGCGCTGGCGGCGCAGGCCGACCCGCGGGCGCTCCTGGAGCACTGGCTCGGCTTCATGCAGCACGAATCGTGCGGGCGGTGCGTGCCCTGCCGCGTCGGCTCGCGCCGCGCGCTGGAGCTGGTGCGGCGCGGGCCGCTGTGGAGCGAGCGCGCCCAGCTGCTGCGGCTGCTCGAGCTGATGGAGCAGGCGAGCCTGTGCGGCTTCGGCCAGCTCATGCCGGTGCCGATCCGCCAGCTGGTGCAGCGGTTCGCGACACGGATCTTCACCGGCACGCCGCCGGAGTGCACCGCCGAGGACGCGGTCGCCGGGCAGGCGGGCGGGCGGCTCGCCGAGCGGCCGCCGGGTTGAGAGGGCGAGCGGTGCAGGAAGTTGCGACCATCGACGGCCAGCCCATCCAGGTGCGCCTCGGCGAGACGATCCTCGAGGCTGCACGCCGGCTCGGCATCGAGCTACCGGTGCTGTGCCACGCCGAGGGGCTGGAGCCCGACGGCGGCTGCCGGCTCTGTCTGGTCGAGGTGAGCGGCCGGCCGCGTCCGCTGGCTGCGTGTACCACCGCGCTCGAACCCGGTATGCAGGTGCACACGCACACCGAGCGGCTGGTCTGCCTGCGGCGCGACCTGCTGGGTCTGATCCTGTCCGAGCACGCAGCCGGGCGCTTTGCCGCCGGGGCGGGGCGGACCGAGCTGGAGGCGCTCATGGAGCGGCTGGAGCTGGAGGCTTCCCCGTTCGGCCACCGCCGCGAGCCGGGCATGGTGGACAACACCCATCCCTACCTGCGGTTCGACCCGGCTGGTTGCGTGCTCTGCCGGCGCTGCCTGCATGCGTGCGAGGAGATCCAGGGCCGCTTCGTCTGGGGGATCGAAGGGCGCGGGGGCGCGGTGCGGTTGATCTATGGCGCCGGCCCCTCGTTCGCCGACAGCCCGTGCGTGGCCTGCGGGGCGTGCGTCGAGCGGTGTCCGACCGGGGCGCTCACCGACCGCGACCGGCTGGAGCCGCTCGGGGCGAGCGCGATCACCGACTCGGTATGCGGCTACTGCGGGGTGGGCTGCCGGGTACGCATCGCCTCGCGCCGGGGCCGGGTGCTCTGGATCGACGGGGTGCCGGAGGCGGTGGTCAACCGCGGGCATCTGTGCGCCAAGGGCCGCTACGCGCACGACTACCGGGCGCACCCCGAGCGGCTGCTCCGCCCGCTGCGCCGGCAGGACGGGGAGCTGCAGCCGCTGGGCTGGCCGGAGGCGATCCGGTGGCTCGCCGAGCAGCTGCGGCAGATCCGCGTGCAGCACGGGCCGCAGGCGCTCGGCGCGATCGCCTCCTCGCGCTCGACGAACGAGGCGGCGTATCTGCTGCAGAAGCTGTTCCGGGTGGGGCTGGACACGAATCACGTCGATTGTTGCGCCCGGGTCTGCCATGCCTCGACCGCGCTGGCGCTCTCGCTGGCGACGGGGCTCGGTGCGGCGACGGCCTGCTACGAGGACATCGAGCGGGCACCGCTGATCGTGGTTGCGGGGGCCAACCCCACCGAGGCCCACCCGGTGCTCGGCGCCCGCATCGCGCGCGCGGTGCGCGGCGGGGTGCCGTTGATCGTGATCGATCCGCGGCGCATCGAGCTCGCCGAGCTCGCCGACGTGCACCTCATGCTGCGGCCCGGCACCAACGTGGCCGTTTTCCACGCCATCGCGCGCTGTCTGCTCGAGGCGGGCGCGGTCGACCGGCGCTTCATCGAGGAGCGGCTGGAGGGGTTCGCGGAGCTCGAGCGCGGCCTGCAGGGAATCGCGATCGAGCAGGTGGCGCAGATCGCGCAGCTCGAGGTGGCGCAGCTGGTGCGCGCCGCCGAGATGCTGGGGCGCGCCAGGCGGGCGCTGTTCGTGCACGGGCTGGGACTGTCCGAGCAGAGCCAGGGCACCGCCGCGGTGCTGGCGCTGGCGAACCTGGCACTGCTCACCGGCAGCGTCGGCCGGGTCGGGTCCGGTCTGCTGCCGCTGCGCGGGCAGAACAACGTACAGGGAGCCGCCGACATGGGCTGCATGCCCGACCGGGTGACGGGCTACCAGCGGCTGGACGATCCCGCGGTGCGGGCCCGGCTGCGCGAGCGCTGGGGCAAGGCGCCGCCTGAGCAGCCCGGGCTGACGATCCCCGAGATGCTGGAGGCGGCGGCGCGCGGCGAGCTGCGCGCGCTCTGGGTGCAGGGCGAGGACCTCGCGCACAGCGAGGCGGACCAGGGGCTGGTGGAGCGGGCGCTGGGGCGGCTGCAGCTTCTGGTCGTGCAGGACCCGTTTCCGTGCGCCACCACGCGGTATGCGCACCTGGTACTGCCTGCGGCGACGGCGCTGGAGCAGGACGGCACCTTCACGAATGGCGAGCGGCGCATCCAGCGCGTGCGGCCGGCGGTGGCGCCACCGGGCGAGGCGCGGCCGGACTGGGAGGTGGTGCTCGAGGTCGCACGTGCCCTGGGGCTGCGCTGGGATTACCGGGGCCCGGCCGACGTCATGGAGGAGATCGCCAGGGTCGCGCCGCAGCTGTTCGGGGGGGTGAGCTACCGGCGGCTGGAGGCGAGCCCGGACGGGTTGTGCTGGCCGTGTACCGGCCCCGATGACCCCGGCACGCGGACGCTCCATGCGAGCGGGTTCGCGCGGGGGCGAGGACGGCTGTTCTGGGTCGAGTACGCCCCGCCGCCCGAGCACGACCAGCCGGGCTATCCGTTTGTTCTGATCACGGGACGCGTGCTCCACCATTACAACACGGGCACCATGAGCCGCCGCACCGCGCAGCGCGAGCTGCTGGCCGGAGACGTGCTCGAGATCCATCCCGAGGACGCTGCGGCGCAGGGGCTGCGCGCAGGCGAGCCGGTGGGGGTGGTGAGCCGCTGGGGCCGGACCCGGCTGCGCGTGCAGCCCTCCGCGCGCGTGGCGCGCGGCACGCTGTTCGCTTCCTTCCACGACCCGGCGAGCCGGATCAACGCGCTGGTCGGGCCGCACCGCGACCCCCACTCGCAGTGCCCGGACTACAAGGTGGTGGCGGTGCGGCTGGAGCGGCTGCCGCAGTGAGGCGAGCAGCGCCGGCCGGCACGGGCTCGGGCACGGGCGCGCACGGTGCCGGTCCGGCGCTCGGCGCGCCGATGCCCTACCGGCCGCTGTTCGCGCTGGGGCTGGTGCTCGGGCTGCTCGGCGCGCTGGTCTGGATCCCGCCGCTGGCGCAGGCGCTCGGCGTGGCGCCCGCCGCGCTCCACCCCGACCTCATGATCGGCGGGTTTCTGTGGCAGGTGGCGGCGGGCTTTCTCATGACCGCGCTCCCGCGCTTTTTCGGCAGCCTGCCGGCGCAGCGCGCCGAGCAGCTCGCCGCAGTGGGGCTGGGAATCGCGCTCGGGGCGGTCTCGCTCATGGCCGATCGGCGGCCGTTTCATGCGGTGCTGCTCGCGCAGATGCTGCTCGTGGCGGGCTTCGGGCTGCGGCGGGCGCGCCGGCGCAAGGTGACCCCGCCGCCCATGTTCGCCTTCGTGGCGCTCGGGCTGGGCTGCGGGCTGGGCGGCAGCGCGCTGCTGCTCGTGAGCGAGGCCGGAGGGTTGGGCCTGCGCGCGGCCTGGTGGGGAAGGCTTTTGTTGTACCACGGCATGATGGTGGCGCTCGTGCTCGGGGTCGGCAGCAGCCTGTTGACCGCGATGTTCGGCTGGGCGCAGCCGAGCCTCGTCAAGCTCGGCCGGCCGGGCGAGCTGCACGGCCCGGGCCGGCCCGGCCGCTGGCGCGAGCCGGGCGCGCTGCTGCTGCTCTTCGCGCTGGGGCTGGTGCTGGAGGGCAGCGGCTGCTCGCCGGCAGGGGGCCGCGCGCTGCGGGCGCTCGTGGTGAGCTGGGTGGCGCTGCGGGCCTGGCGCGTGCTCCGCCGCCCGCGCAGTCCGGGATGGCTGGTGTTCTGGGCGTGGGTGGGCGCGGGCGCGCTGGTGGCGGGTCTGTGGGCGCAGGCGCTGCTGCCAGGAGCCGCGGTGCACCTGGTGCACCTCGCCTTCATCGCCGGCCTGGCGCTGATGGCGCTCATGGTGGCGGCACGGGTGAGCCTGGTGCACGGCGGTTTCGGCAGCGCGCCCGAGCGCCGCTCGCCGGCGCTGGCGGGCTCCGGCGTGCTGCTGGTGCTCGCCGCCGCCGGGCGTGCCCTCGCCCCGGCCGCCGGCGCCGGCTACGACCGGCACCTGGCCTACGCGGCGCTGGTGTTCGCGGCTGCACTGCTGCTGTGGTCGCTCGCCATGCTGCCGCGCTGGCTGCGTCCCGCCCGGGGCAGCGCTCGCTGAGGCGGCGCGGATCGCTGCGGCGTGGCGAAGCGGAGCGGCACCGCCGCCGCCCGGCACTGCGGGCGCAGAGCGGCGGCGGGTGAGAGCCGGCGGGGCGGGGCTCAGTCCGCCCGCAGCGCCTCCACCGGATCGAGGGCGGCGGCGCGGCGGGCGGGCAACACCCCGGCCGCGAGCCCCACCGCGGCGCTGACCGCCAGCGCCGCGACGACGAACTCCGGCGGCGCCTGGAGCGGCAGCCCTGGCCACAAGAGCTGTACGGCGCGGGCCAGCCCCAGGCCGGCGAGCAGGCCGCCCACCCCACCGGCGAACGCCAGCACCACCGCCTCGGCCAGAAAGACCGCCACCACCTGGCGCCGGCGTGCCCCCAGCGCCCGCAACAGCCCGATCTCCGGGGTCCGCTCGCCGACCGCGATCCACATGATGGTCAGGATCCCGATCGCTCCCACCAGCAGCGAGATGGCACCGATGCCACCCACGGTCATGGTCACGATCCGCATCACGTTGCCGAAGACCTCCAGCATCGCCGCCTGGGTCGTGATGGTGAAGTCCTCCCGCCCGCCGTGTCGCTCGACGAGCGTCCTGCGGATCGCCTCGACCACCTGCTCGACCAGGCTCTCGTGGGTGACGACGACATCGATCTCGAACAGCTCCTGCTGGTGGAACAGCCGCAGCGCCGTCGCCACCGGGACATACGCCACGTCGTCCAGATCGTAACCCAGGATCTGCCCCTTGGGCTCGGTGACCCCGATCACCCGGAGCCGCGCCCCGGCGATCCGGACGAAGCGACCGAGCGGACTTTTCTCGCCGAACAGCTCGCGCGCCAGCGTCGGCCCCAGCACCGCCACCGGCGCCCCCCGCCGCGGGTCGCCCGGCGGCACGAAGCTGCCCTGCCGCACCCGCAGCTTCATGACCTCGACCATGTCGGCGCTCACCCCGAACACGTGCACGCTCCGGCCCCGCCCCTCGGCCTCGACGCGCGCCTGGCCGAGGCTCACCGGCGCCGCCACGCGCACATGCGGCAGGCGCGCCAGCGCCTCCGCGTCCTCGATCGTCAACTTGTGGGTGGTGCCGCCGAGTACCCCCGGGATGCCGAAGGTCTCGGTCTTGCCCGGATTGATGCCGATGACGTTGGTGCCGAACTGGGTGAACTGCTCCAGGATGTAGGTGCGGGTGCCCTCGCCGATCGCGGTCAGCAGGGTGACGGCCGCGATGCCGACGGCGATGCCGAGCACCGAGAGCGCAGAACGCAGCCGGTGCGCGAGCAACGCCTCGCAGGCAAAGCGCAACAGCTCCCGCACGCCGCTACCCCCCGGCCCTGGCCAGCGCGGCGACCGGATCGAGCCGCACCGCCCGTAGCGCCGGCAACAGCCCGAACAGCGCGCCCGCGCCCACCGACAGCCCCAGCGCCGCCGCCACCGCCCACGCAGGCGGCCGGATCTGGAGCGCCGGCACGTACCAGCTCACCGCCTGCCCGGCGCCGGCCGCTGCCAATAGCCCCAGCACGCCGCCCGCCAGCGCCAGCAGCACCGCCTCGGCCAAAAACGCCGCCAGCACCTGCCGGCGCCTGGCGCCCAACGCCTTGAGCAGGCCGATCTCGGCGGTGCGCTCGGAGACCGAGACCAGCATCACGTTCATGATCCCGATGCCGGCCACGCTCAGTGATACGAGCGCGATGCCGGCGAGCGCCGCGGTGAGCGCCCCCAGGATCGAGGAGAACGCCCCCAGCACCGCGTCCTGGCTCAGGCAGGTCACGTCCTCCTCGCCGTGCCGCTCGCGGATGATCGCCCGCGCCCGCTCGCGCGCCGCCTCCAGCTCGGTGTGCGCGCCGAGCTCGATCAGGATCCGGAACAGCGAGGTGCGGTCGAACATCCGCATGCCGGTGCCGACCGGCACCAGGGCGATCTCGTCGAGGTTGAGCCCGAGCTGGACACCGCGCGGTACCAGCACGCCGATCGTGCGCATCCGCCAGCCGCCGATGCGCACGATGCGCCCGAGCGGGTTCTGCCCGGGGAACAGCTCGGCGGCGAGCTTGCTGCCGAGCACCACCACCGGCAGCGAGCGCCGCTGCTCCAGCGGCGGCAAGAAGCCGCCGATCCCGACGCCCAGCCGGCGGACCGCCAGGAACTCGTGCGTGGTGCCGACGATGATGGCGTCCCGCTGCCGCCCCTGGTGGGCGACCCGCTCGGTGCCGATCACCACCGGCACCACGTGGCGCGCTTGGGCAATTCCGCGCCGCAGCGCCTCGGCGTCCCCGAGCGTCAGGTCGTGGGGCGGCTTGCCCACCCCCGGCAGACCGCCGCTGGTCTCGGTCCGCCCCGGGATGACGATCAGCAGATTGGTGCCGAGCGCCTCGAACTGGCCCACCACGTAGGCGCGGGCGGCCTCGCCGAGCGCGGTCAGCAGCACCACCGCCGCCACCCCGATCGCCACCCCGAGCAGGCTGAGCGCGCTGCGCAGCCGGTGGCCGGCGAGCGCGGTGGTGGCGAAGGCGATCAGATCGAGCGCGCTCACGGCCCGGGCTTTCCGCGGCCGAGCGCCCGCTCGAGCCCACCGAGCTCGCTGCCCGCCAGCCGCGCCGCCACCCGCCCGTCGCGCAACACCAGCACCCGCCCGGCGCGGCGCGCCACCTCGGGATCGTGGGTCACCACCACCAGCGTGATCCCCTCAGCGTGCAGCTGGTCCAGCAGGTCGAGCACCTGGGCGCCGGCGGCGCTGTCGAGGTTTCCCGTCGGCTCGTCGGCGAGCAGCAGCCGCGGCCGCATGACGGTCGCGCGCGCGATCGCCACCCGCTGGCGCTGCCCGCCCGACAGCTCCGCTGGCCGGTGGCGGCGGCGGTCCAACAGCCCCACCGCCTCCAGCGCCGCCGCCGCCCGCCGGCGCCGCTCCCCACGCGGCACGCCGAGGAACACCATCGGCAGCTCGACGTTCGCTTCCGCGCTCAGGCGCGCCACCAGGTGGTAGGCCTGGAAGACGAAGCCGATCCGGTGGCCGCGCAGCTCCGCCAGCGCGTCGTCCTCGAGCTGCGTCACGTCCTGGCCGTCCAGCCGGTAGCTGCCCGCGGTCGGCCGGTCCAGGCAGCCGAGCACGTGCAGCAGCGTGGACTTGCCCGAGCCCGATGGCCCCATGATCGCGACGTGCTCGCCGGCCTCGATGCGCTCGCTGATGCCGGCGAGCGCGTGGATCGGCTCGCCGCCGAGCCGGTAGGTCCGCCACACCTCCTCGAGCTCGATCATGGGGCCGGACTCTCGGCCAGTGCCACTGCCGCCACCCCCGCCTGTACCTCGGGCCGGCCCAGGCTGGTCACCACCAGCTCGCCCTCGCCCAGGCCCCGGCGCACCTCGGTGAAGCTCCAGTTGCGGAGTCCGGTCTCGATCCGCCGCTCGTGCAGCTGGCCCGCGGCCAGCACCAGCACCCGCTCGCCCTCCATGATCGCGGCCGTGGGGATGCGCAGCGCATCGTCGCGCACTTGCAGGATCACCTCGACGTCGGCCGAAGTGCCCGGCAACAGCTGCTCGGCGAAGGCGCGGTCGTCCAGCTCGACCTCGACCTCGAGCGTGCGGTTCTGCGTCTCGACATCGAGCACGTAGGCCGCCACGCGTACCAGCCGGCCCTCGAAACTCCGGCCCGGGTACGGATCGAGGGTCACCCGCGCCGGCAGCCCCGCCCGCAGGACCGCGGCGTGGACCTCGTCCATGGGCGCGCTGATGTAGATCGAGGAGGTGTCGATGAGGTCGATCACCCCCGGCACGGGCACCAGCGGCGGCGCCGGCGTGACCCATTCGCCGATCTCGACCCGCACCTCCGCCAGCACTCCGGCGAACGGCGCGCGCAGCTCGGTGCGGGCGAGCTCCGCCTCGGCGAGCGCCACCTCCGCCGCCGCCTGCTGTTGCCGCGCCTGCGCGGTCGCGAGTGCGGCGCGCGCCGCCTCCAGCGCGCTCTGGTAGCGCTCGAGCACGTCGTCGCTGATCAGGCCCTTGCCGGCGAGCGCGCGGTTGCGCTCCAGCTCGCGTTCGGCCTGGCGCAGCTGCACCTCCGCCTCCTGGACGGCGGCGGTCGCGGCGGCGTGCTGCGCCTGGGCGCGCACGAGCTGCGCGCGCTGGATGCGGTCCTCCAGCCGCAGCAACAGCGCCCCGCGTTCCACCCGCGCTCCGGCGCGATGCGGTACCTCGAGCGCCAGCCCGCCGATCTCCGGCGAGAGCAGAGCCCGGCGCCGGGCACGCACGCTGCCGGCGCGCGAGTTGGCGACCGTGGCCTCGACCCGGCCGCGTTCGACCGCCACCACCCGCACCACCACCGGCTCGGGGGCGAGCACGGTCGCTCGCAGCGCGAAGTAGGCGCCAGCGAGTGCCGCCGCCACCACCAGCCGCCTCAGCCAGCGCCTCACGGGCCGCTCCGCCGTCCCGCGTTGCGCCGCGCTGCTTGCGGCGTCACGGCGAGACCGCCGGTGGCCACGCGCAGCCGTGCGCCGGCACGGTGCGAACTCGCGCAGCGAGCTGCGCAGGACCGCGCAGCCCTCGGGCAGCAGCGCCTGGGTTGCCAGCCGGGTGCGGACCGCAGGACAACCCGCACCGAGCGGTCCGCTCGCGCAACGACCGGAGACCCCATGGGGCAGCCGGGCGCGGAGCGCGCGCGACGGCTCACGGCTTGCCGCGCATCAGATCCGCCACGTAGGGCCGTTCGACCCAGACCTCCTGCTCCGGATCGTAGCGTCCCCCGCGCCGGGTCGCGCACGGGCGGCAGAGCACCTCGTCGACACCGAAGGCGTACCCTCCCTCCAGCTCGCCGTAACAGGGCTCTCCGCAGTCCGCACACACCGCCGCGAGCTCGTCGTCGTATCCTTCCGCCTCGAGCATGCCGGTCCCTCCGCTGTGTTCGTATCGCATGCGCCGCGGCATGCGGCTCTGCAAGCCAATCCCTGCCGCGAGTCCAGCAACCTGCATTCCAGCGAGGAACGACGCCAGGTGCAAGCGCCGCCTCCGGGGGGCTCCGCGCGGCGCGGGCAACGCGCGGCTGGCCGCCTGCCAGCCGTGCGCGCCGCCGAGCGGCGCTCGGCGGGGCGGCACGTGGCTTGCTACCGAAAAAAGCGCGGCGAGCGGCGGCCCGCGGCGCCGCGGATCCGGAGGTTGGCGATGGAGTTTCGCAAAATTTTGGTCGGGACGGACTTCTCCGAACCGGCGGCACGGGCGCTGGCGGTCGCGGCAGGCCTGGCCGCGCGGCTGGACGCTCGGCTGGTGGTGCTCTCGGTGGTGGACACGCGCGGGCTGGACGGCGCCGCCATGGTGCCCGAGCTGGCCGGGCACGTCGATCTGGGGGCGCTGGTGGCGAGCCTCGAGCTGGCCGCGGGCAGGCGGGTCGAGCAGTGGCTGGCGGAGGCGAAGCTGCCGCCCGAGGTGCGCGCGATTGCCGTCGCGCGCCGCGGTGTGCCGGCCGAAACGATCGTCCAGGCCGCGCGCGAGCTCGAGGCGGACCTCATCGTGCTCGGCACCATGGGGCGCTCGGGGCTGTCGCGACTGTTGTTCGGCAGCGTCGCCGACAAGGTCGTTCGCACCTCGCCGGTGCCGGTGCTCACCGTGGGGCCGAAGCATTCCGGCGCGACTGCACCCGCCGGCTCTGTAGCAGCCAGCGAGTCCGCCGCGGCCAGGAGTTCCGGGCCGGCTGCCGCACCGCCGCCGGGCGCCCCGCCGCAGTCCTGAGCCGAGCGGCGGAGCTGCTCCGGGCACGCCCGGTCACACCGCCGCCGCACGGCGGGGGGCGCGGGCTGCTGGCCCGTCCGGGGGGGGCGGTGGCTTTTGCGGGGGCGAGGCCCGTGGCGTTGCGCTGCCGGCAGCGCTCAGCCCAGCCAGCTCTGCAACACCACCATGGCGGCGAGCGCCAGGCTCGCCAGCAGCCCCACCGCGGGCGGGTAGGCCTGTTCGTACGCTTCGGGCAACAGCTCTAGGAACACCAGGTACACCATCGCGCCTGCCGCGAACCCGAGCCCGTAGGGGAGCACGGCGCGGAACGCCTCGACGAAGGCGAATGCCGGCAGCGCCAGCAGCGGCTGCGGCAGCGAGGAGACGACGCTCCAGACGGCGCACCTCAGCACGCTCGCCCCGCGGGGACGGAGCACCATGCTGATGGCGAGTCCTTCGGGCACGTTGTGCACCGCGATGGCGACGGACAGCAGGGCCGCGAGGTTCGGCCCGCCGCCGAAGCAGACTCCGATCGCGACGCCTTCGGCCGCGGAGTGGATCGTCATGATGGAGACCACCAGCACGGCGGGACGCGCCAGCTCACCGGAGAGCGCACCGAAGGAGACCGGGCGGTGGCGCAGCCACCGCTCGCCCGCCGCGATCAGTGCCGCGCCGAGCGCCGCCCCGGCCATCACCTGCCAGGCGCCGCGCGCGCTGCCCTCCAGCACCAGGCCGAAGCTGGCGCCCAGCATGAGGCCCGCGGCCAGCGCGTTGCCGATCCCGATCGCCCGCGGGCGAATCGCCGGCAACAACAGCAGGGGCAGCGCTCCGAGTCCGGTCGCGAGCGCGGTGAGCGTCGCGACGGCGAACACCTGGAGCAGCTGCTCGCCCACCGCTCATCCCCCCGCAGGGCCGAGCATCGCCCAGCCCAGAACCACGCCGCCCGCCGCGGTGCTGACCAGGACCGCGATGCGGGGGCGCTCAAGCTCGCGGTACGCCCCGGGCAGCATCTCCAGCAGCACGAGCAGCAGCAGCGCGCCGGCGGCGAAGCCGAGCGTGCCATCGCGCAGGCCAGGAACGGTGCGGAGCAGCGACCAGGTCAGCAGCGCCAGCACGAGCTGCGGCAGGCGCGCCAGCACCGCCACCGCGGCGGCGCCTCCGGGGGCGCGGCCCGCCCGCTGCACCAGCGCTCCGAGCAGTCCCATCGCCTCTGCGATGTTGTGCAGGGCTAGCGATCCGATCGCGAACAGGCCCAGGCGAAGCCCGCAGGCAGCGGCTGCCCCCATGGCGATGCCCTCGGCCGCGGCGTGCAACGCATAGACCAGCACCAGCCGCGCGGCGTGCGGCCCGTCGACGGCGGTGTCGGGCAAGGGGTCGACCTCGAGGGTGCCCGAGTACCAGCGCACCCCGTAGGCGTAACCGATCCCGAGCGCGAGGCCCGCGCCGGCGGTGCCCGGAGCGACCCCGAGCCCGACTTCCAGCAGCAGGTAGCCGATCCCGATCATGCAGCCGGCGGCGAGGGCCTGGCCGCCGGCCAGCCAGCGCGTTGGCATCCCGCGGCGAGTTCCGCGGAAGGGCAGCGCCCCCAGCCCTGCGCCGAGGACGGCGGCGGCGCTGGCGGCACCCAACAGCTCGGCGGTCATCGCGGTGTCGGCTTGCACGGAGGGGCATCCCCCTCGCTGCTCGTGCCGGCGGCGGGCCCGTCCCACCGCTGCCGGTGCCGGCACGAGCCCCGGTTAAAGGGTTATGGCTGGCTGCAGCGCCGGCAGCGCAGCGCGCGCACCGCCGCCCGCACATCGGCGCAGCTGGCGCATCGAGGCCGGGCGCGCGCTGCCGCGCACTTGGTGGAACAGGCGGCGCGGCTCGCCACCAGCTCCCTGCCGGCACAGAACAGGCAGGGGGCTTGCCGGAGCTGGTCGGCCAGGCGGTTGCACGCGCGGCAGGTGTCCAGCTGCTGCTGTTGCTGCTCCGCGCACAGCTGGCACCCAGCGGTCCAGGCCACGGTGGCGGCGAGCCTGGCGCAGCTGGCGCAGGGCGCGCCCCGCCCGGAACAGCCTTCGCAGCGCGTGGCCGCCGTGAGCAGCCGGAGCGCCTCGCAGTACAGGCAGCGCTCGGAGCCGGGGGTGGCCCCGCGGTTCTCCTCGGCGCGGGTTGCACCAGGCGCGAGCAGCCCGAGCCCTGCGCTTGCGAGCAGCGCTGCGGCCACGAGCCGGCGAGCTCTGCGCATCCTCGATCCCTCCTCCGTCCACCGTGTTCTCGGCACCGCCGGGAGTCTCCTTGACTATGGCGGCGCGCCGGCCCGCGGGCAAGCGAGGCCACCCTGTCCCTGTGCCGCCCCGACCAGGGCGCTTGACACGGGGCGGAAAAGGGGCTAGTTTCGCACTTCCTCGGTGCGCCCCTAGCTCAACTGGATAGAGCGTCGGCCTCCGGAGCCGAAGGTTACAGGTTCGAATCCTGTGGGGCGTACCACCCTCGCCGGCGTGGCGGGCGAGCCGAGCCGGCGGCACCGCCCCCGCCGCGTCGCCCCGGACAGGAGCAGGCGCCGGCTGGCCCCGCCCCCGTCTCAGGGGACGCCCTCGGGCTCGCCCGGCTGCCAGCGCACGAAGCCCTCGATCGCCTCGTAGTCGGCCAGTCCCAGCGCGTCGTACAGGCGGGCGGTGTTGCGGTTGCGGTCCTCCGCGCGCTGCCAGAACTCGCGCGGGTCGGCGCCGGGGAACATGACCTCGCCGCGCTGCGATTCGTGCTTGAAGATGGCGGCGCGCTTGCGGAGCAGCTCCTCGGGCGACAGCGGCACGGCCATGTCGATCCGCTCGGGCTCCCACTCCTCCCAGGCGCCGCGGTACAGCCACAGCTCGCAGTCGGCGCGCCAGGGGGCGTGCTCCAGTTGCTGCAGCGCACGCCGGATCGCGAGCAGGCAGGTGCGGTGCGTGCCATGCGGATCGGACAGATCGCCGGCCGCGTAGACCTGGTGAGGGCGCACGCGCTCGAGCAGCTCCGCCACGATGCGGATGTCCTCCTCGCCGAGCGGGCGCTTGCGCGCGCGACCGGTCTCGTAAAACGGCAGGTCGAGGAAGTGCACCCGCTCCAGCGCCAGCCCGCACGCGCGCGCCGCCGCCCGCGCCTCGCTGCGCCGGATCATGGCCTTGATGACGCGGACTTCGGGCGGATCGGGCTCGCCCGGGGCCTTGTTCGCCAGCGCTGCCCGCACCCGCGCGACCAGCTCGGCGGTGCGCTCGCCCCCCAGATCGAATCGCTGGTTGAGCTCGCCCGCGAACTCGGCGAAGCGCAGCGCGGTGTCGTCCGAGACGGCGATGCTGCCGGAGACCTGATAGGCCACATGCACCTCGTGGCCGTGTTCGACCAGCCGGATCAGGGTGCCCCCCATGCTGATCACGTCGTCGTCCGGATGCGGCGAGAAGATCAGCACGCGCTTGGGGAAGATGCGGTCGGTGGGCCGGTGCACATCGCCCGGCCGCCGCTGGGACGCGGGCTTGCCGCCCGGCCAGCCGTTGATGCTCACCTGCAGGCCGCGGAACACATCGACGTTGATGTCGTAGGCGGGACCACGGGCCGCCAGCAGGTCCTGCAGCCCCGCCTCGTTGTAGTCCTCGTCGGTGAGCTTGAGGATGGGCTTGTGCAGCCGGCGGGCCAGCCAGATCACGGCGCGGCGGATCATGCGCTCGTCCCAGTGGAGCACCGGCGCCACCAGCCAGGGCGTCTTGAAGCGGGTCAGCTCGCCGGCGGCCGCGCGGTCGAGCACCACCGTCGCGTCCGGATGCTGCTGCAGGTAGCTGGCAGGCACCCCGGCGCTGACCGGTCCCTCGACGGCTTGCGCCACGATGCGGGCCTTGTGTTCGCCGAGCGCCATCAGCACCACCTGCCGCGCCTCGAGGATGGTGCCGACGCCCATGGTGATCGCCCGCCGGGGCACGTTCTTGAAGCCGAAGAATTCCCCGGCCGCATCCAGCCGCGTCACCCGGTCGAGGGTGATCAGGCGCGTGCGCGAGCTGGGGCTCGATCCCGGCTCGTTGAACCCGATGTGGCCGGTGCGCCCGATCCCCAGCAGCACCAGGTCGAGCCCGCCGGCCTGCGCGATCGCGCGTTCGTACTCCTGGCAGTGCTCGAGCACCCGCTCGATCGGGACCGTACCGTCGGGGATGTGCACCTGGGACGCCGGGATGTCGACGTGGTCGAACAGGTGCTCGCGCATGTAACGGACATAGCTCTGGGGCGATTCCGGGGAGATGGGGTAGTACTCGTCCAGGTTGAAGGTAACGACGTTGCGGAAGCTCAGGCCCTCTTCGCGGTGCAGCCGCACTAGCTCGGCGTAGACCTCGGTCGGGGTCGAGCCGGTCGGCAGCCCCAGCACGCATCGCTCGCCGCGCTGCTGCCGCTGCCGGATCCGCTCGGCGATCCGGTGCGCGACCGCGGCGCTCGCCTCGGCGGTGTCGGGGAAGACCAGGGTGCGGATCCGCTCGCGCTGCAACAGCTGCGCAGGCTCGGCCGCGGGCATGCGCTCAGGTCCCTGCCGCCAGGGTGGCCAGCGCGCGCCGGCCGCGGGGAGTGATCGCGAAGTGCCGGTCGATCAGGCCGTCGGCGAGCAGCGCCGCCGCGTGCTCCCATGGCGGTTCACCGCTGGGCCGGGCGCGGTAGTCCGCCAGCGCCGCCAGCGCTTCCGGGGCAGCGGCGAACTCCTCGTAGAGCCGGAAGCCGAACAGCTCATAGGGCTCTTCCCGGGGCTGCGCATCCAGTTGGGGCTGCTCGTCGTGACGGCCGACCAGCTCGCCGTCCACCCAGACCTCGCACCGCCCCTCGCGGTCCAGGCGCAGTTCCACCAGGGCGCCGGCGTCCGAGCGGCCGCGGAACAACAGCCCCGACTCGAGGGCCGGCTCGTCCGGGGCGGGCTCGCCGTGGTGGAAGCGGCGCCGCCAGCCCTCGCGGACCGCCGGGTCGGTGATCCAGTGTTCGAGCAACGAGGTGAACTTGCGCTCCAGCTCCGCCATCTTCGCCTCCAGGTGGCGGCGCTGGCTGCTGCCCGGGCTGAGCTGGTTGTGCTCCGTCTTGAGATGCTGAAAATCGTGCGCGAGCTGTTCCAGCTCCTCGCGCAGCGACATGCAGGTGGCGTTCTTCTTCGTCATGACGTGGGCTCCCGTTCAGAGGCTCGGTGGTCGCTCCGTCTCCCGGCCGCGCCGCCCTCAGGGCGGCGGCCCCCCGCCGCTGCTCGCGGCGCCCTCCGCCGCCGGCTCGGCGGGAGCTGGCACGGGCTGCGCCCACGGCGGGATCGGGAAGTCCGGATCGGGCGGCGCGGTCGCGGTCGCGACGAAGTCCACCCAGCGACCGTCGCGCCAGGGCGCCGCAGGATGCGTGTATAGCGGGTCCAGGGCGCTGGTGGGGGCGTGGATGGTGAGCCCGGTGGCTTGTTCGAACCCGGTCGCGTTGCGCGTGTAACTCACCTCGGCGATAGCCGCGCGGAGCCGCTCGGCCGCCTCCTGGAGTGGACCCGGCGGAAAGGTCTGCGCGAGACGAGCGGCGAAGTCTCCCAGGTCCATGCGGTCGCCGCCGAACCGGCGCGCGCTTTCGTAGCAACGGCGGATGGCGGGGTTGCCGTGGAGCCCGCCCGCCGTCATGAGCACGACGCCCAGGGCCTCCAGTTGCGCGCGGACGACCACCAGGCGCTTGATGTCGATGGCCGACAGCGTGTTGCCTTCGCCCTCGTAGGCGTCGACGATGGCGCGGGCGAGCGCGTCTGCGGTGACCTCGGCGTGCTCCTCGAACAATCGCTCCACGTTGCGCATGACCTTGCCGTAGTTCCAGCCGGGGCCGGGTTCGTAGTCCTCGCTCGCCACCAGGAAGGAGGCTTCGAGCTCCTCCGCCAGGCCAGCCATCTCGGCGCTCGCCATGTAGCAGGCGTCCGCGGAGATGATGTCGACTTTGAGGCCGCTCAGCGCCGCTTTCAGTTCGCCGTCGTGCAGCGTCAACGCGTCGTGGGGACGGTCGTCGAAGCTCGCGCCGCGCCAACCCGCGCCGTGGTCCCACAGGTCCAGCAAGAAGCGCTGCGAAGGGACGCGTTCGCGCAGAAACTCGATCGCAGCCCGCAGGACACGGGGATCGCCCATGTTCAACGCGCCGCGGCTTTCCGCCAGCAGCTTGCCCAGGCGGGAGTCGGGATCGATGCGCACCTGCAGCCCGCGCACCTGTTCGGAACCCTCCGGGTCCTTCTGGATGAGGAGGAGGCAGGGTTCGGCGGGCCAGCCGGCCCGGCCCGCGGAGTAACCTGGATCGACCAGGGCGAACACGTTGACCTTGCCCGGGATCGAGCCGACCAGCTCCGCTTCGTTGAGGTCTGCCGGGCCATAGGAGTCGAGCGAGTTGTCCGCGTTGAGGTAGATGAAGAACGTCCAGTCCGCGGGACGGATCAGGCGCGGATCGACGGCCTGCGGAGCGCTCACCGAGCTCGTGGCCGCCGCGGCGCCTGCTCCGGCGGCGGCCCTATCCTCCCCGGCCGGCGCTGCGCCCGCGGGCGGGCTGCCCGCGGGCGGGGCGGTGGCAGGGCCCGGTGCGGGGGCGGGGCTCGCCGCCGGCGCGCTGCCAGCCGGCGGCGCATGCACGCCCGGCGGGAGGTCGAAGGCGCCGCGGAACCCGTTGGCCGCCAGCGCTTCGACCAGCGGCTGCGCTGCGGAGGACTCCAGCGAGGCGTTGTTGGTCAGCGACACCAACGCCCCGCCCACGCGGAGCTGCGCGAGCCCCGCGAGCGAACGCAGACTCGCGTTGCCGTTGATCCACAGCGAACCGCCGAGCTGGCTCACCCCGCTCAGCGCGTCCAGGTCCGACAGCTCGAGCGTTCCCGCGACCGCCAGATCGCCGGTGATCGCGGTCAGCGAGCGCAGGGGCTCGAGATCGGACGCTCGCAGGTGGGGACCGCGGATCGTCAAGGAGCCGTCCAGCACCGTGACGCCCTCGAGCCGCGCCAGATCCGCCGGCCGCTCGACCACGAGGTCGCCGCGCAAGAAGCCGGGCGGGCCCGGCAGGCCGGGCAGGCGCGACGGTTGGACCTCGCGCGGGCTTAGGGAGCGGCCGCCCGTGGTCGCGTCCCGAGCGGTCTCCGCAGGCAGCTGCAGCAGTGCCGCTTCGATGGCGAACAGGGTCGCGCGGTCCACCGCACCTGTCGGCTCCAGACCGTGCCGGCGTTGAAACGCGGCGACGAGCCGCTCGAGCGAGCGGCCATAGATCTGGCCGCTCTCGGCCGGTCCCTGACCGTAGCCCAGGCGGCGCAGCGCGCGCTGCAGGGATGCGACCGCGGTGCCGCGCGCGCCCAGCCCCAGCGTCCGCTCGCCTCGCGCGACCGCCTGCAGATCCTCCTCCGCCGCGAGCAGGGGCTCGCGCAGGGCCGGCGCGCCCGGGCCGGGGGGCGGTGAACCGAGGGGCTCGGAGGGCAGGGGCGCGCCCGGCTCCGCTCCCATGGCTCCTGGCTGCCGCAGGCCTTCCACGCTCATGGGATCCTCATTCTCCCCCGTGGGCTCGCAACGGCCGGCGTTCGCCGAGGCACCCTCCTCCGTACCACGGGGATGCGCCGCTGGTCAACCGGGCGCTGCGGTGAGCGGGGGGCGGGCGGAGGCCACCCGGCGCCGCTGGCCGACGCCGCGGCGCCAGCCGCGGGCGCGCTGCCCGCCGGTGTGCCCCGGGGCACGTGGGGGCTCAGGCCCGCGGGGCGAGCGCGGCCAGCCGGTCGGCGCGGCGGGTCGTCTCGGGCAGGCGGTAGCGCGGGGCGCATGCGAGCACCAGGCGGATGGCCGTCCGCAAACTGACGCGGTGGCCGATCGAGACGTAGACCGGCCGGACGCCGGTGCGCGTGCGCACCACCGCACCGATCGTCTCGCCGCCTTCGCGCAACGGCGTCCACGAGCCCCGCTCCAGGCCCGGCTCGCCGTGCTCGCCGCACAGCCGCGACTTGGCGACGCCGACGCTCGGCAGTCCGGTCAGCAGGCCCAGGTGGCAGGCCAGGCCGAACCGGCGCGGGTGAGCGTAGCCGTGCGCGTCGCACATGAGCAGATCCGGCGGCCTGGACAGCTGCCGGAGCACTGCGAGCGCCGCCGGGCTCTCCCGGAACGAGAGCAGGCCGGGGACGTAGGGGAAGGCCCCGGGCAGCTCGGCGACCGCCTGCTCCAACAGCTCCAGCTCCGGAAACGAGAGCACCACCACCGCCGCGCGCGCGCGCGCGTGCCGGCCGCGTCCGCCGTACGCCACGTCGACGCCGGCCACACGCCGTAGCCGCCCGAGGCGGTCGCGGCGTTCGACCTTGCGCGCCAGCTCGCGCTGCAGCTCCGCGGCCTGGGCCGGCGTCAGCTCCCAGCTGTGCTCGAGCACCGCCTCGGCTCTCCCGATCGCCGGAGCCACCAGGGCGTCATGATACGCGGGGCAGCGGGCCGCCCGCGCGGGCTCGGGGCCCTGTCCGGCGACCTCGCGGGAGGACGCCGCGTCGCGGCGGCGGGGCGGGGGCCGATCGGGCGCGGTGGGGCGAGCAGCGCAGCAGGGGGCGCCAGGGGGTGGGGCAGCCCGACGCGAGCCTGGGATCGGCCGCGGGGGCCGCTGGCACCGCCTCGGAGGGCGGCCGCGAAGCGCTCGCCCGCCAGTGGCGGGGCCGGCCGGGCCGAGCTAGGGTGGAGGGGTGGCGTTCGGGCGGGACGGGGCCCGGAGGTCCCACCGGGCAGCTGAACAATGGGGTCCCGGGCGCGTCCAAGTACAAGTAGCGGTGGACCCGGCGGCCCGGCGGGCAAGCTCGCGGCGAGGGCGGGCCGGGCGGGGAGGTGGAGCATGAGGCGGGCGGTCGGGATCGGGATCGCGGCGGCGCTCCTGCTGGCCGCGGCGGCGAGCGGCTGCGCCTGGCACGTGGCGTACGAGGTCCCGGCACCGGCCGCTCACGTGCACGTGCACGGCTACGGCTGCGGGCACTACTACTGGCACGGTGCCTGGCGCGCGGTGCCGCACCCGGCGGACTGCGCGATCTGTGCGGCGGAGATCGGCGTGGTGCACCACCGTATCGAGGCGGGGGGCGAGGCCGTGCACACCAGCGTGCACCTGAGGCTGCCGGCGGTGCGGGTGCACGTGCACGGTCCGGGGTGCGGCCACTACTTCTGGCACGGGGCCTGGTATGCCTATCCCCACCCGGCGGACTGCCGGCTCTGCGTGCGCTCGCTGGTGCTGCACCACCCGGTGCGGGTCGTCGTGCCGCCGGTGCACACGCGCGTGTACGTCGCGCCGCGCTATTGTCCCCCTGCGGTCTCCTACCGGTACGGCTACGGGTGGCACCGGCACTGGCGCGGCGGGCGGATCGGTCGCTAGTCGCTCGTGGCGGTCAGGCCGCCCCCTGCCGCCGGGCAGCCGGCGCGGCGGCTCGCGGGTCGGGACGCGCCAGCCGGTGGACCGCCAGCTAGGCGAGGGTGCGCTGCGGCTCGCGCACGCCGGGGCCGGCGCCGAGCCGGGCGACCGCGAGCCGGTGGCTCATCTTGCCGATCTGCTTGAGCGTCGTCAGCTCCAGCAGCTCCACCCCCGCCTCGGCCAGCGCCTGGCGGAAGTCGGCCTCGTAGGTGACGCGGCCGAAGTGCATGGTCGTGATCTTGTGCAGGCGGGGCTTGGCCCACTCCAGGAAGCGCGAGCGCTTGTCGGAAAACGTCTGCGTGAAGTAGATGCGCGCCTCGGGCTGGAGGAGCCGCATGACGTGGCGCAGCACCGCGACCGGCTCCGGCATGAGCATGAAGCTGGCGCTGAAGTAGGCGGCATCATAGGGGCCGCCCCCGTGCTCCAGGATCGAGCGGTGCAGCACCTCGACCCGGTCCTCGAGCCCGACCCGGCGGAGCAGGCGGCGGCACCGCCTGAGATAGTCGGCGTCGATGTCGACGCCCGTGATGCGCAGGTTGCGCGCGCGCACCACGTCCGCGTTGCGGGCCAGCGCGCCGCCGGTGCCGATCCCGACGTCGAGCAGGTGGGAGCCGGGCTCCAGCCGCTCCAGAACCAATTTGTACCACTTCGCGGTCAGCGGACGCAGCGTCCGATCGTAGATCCACCCTCGCACGGTCCCACCTCTTCGCCGTCTCCGTTCCGCCGAAGCTCACGCCCTCGAAAAGCGCACGATTGTACCCTCCAGGGGTCTCGTTCGACAACCTCCCTCGCGGCAGGCACGGGGCAGCACCCTCAGCATGGGACGGGCAAGAGGGCAGCGGGTGTCAGCGCTCGTGGCGGCAGCGGGCCGGCGCGCTCGCCGGGCGGCAGCCGAGCGGGCGGCCCGGCGGGGTGACCCAGGCGGGCCGGGCGCGCCGGGCCGCTACGGGCCGGAGCCGGAGGAGGCCTCCGCCGCGGTGGGTGGCTGCGAGGCATGGCCGTGCCGGATGACCTCCCCCTCGACCAGGAAGACCACGTCCTCGGCGATGTTGGTCGCCAGATCGGCGATCCGTTCCAGGTGGCGGGAGACCGAAAGATGCTGGATGGCGGGCTCGATGACCGAGAGATCCCGGCGGATGGCGTCCTGGACCGCGCCGAACATCTGCTGGTGGACCCGGTCGATCTCGTCGTCCATCTCCAGCACCTGACGCGCCAGCGCGGTGTCGCGGTTGACCAGCGCATCGAGGCTGCTGCGCACCATCTGGCGCACCTTTTCAGCCATGCCCGCGATGTCGGCCACCAGCTCGATCGGCGGGTGGGCGAGGAGCGAGGCGGCCCGTTCCGCGATGGCCAGCGCATGGTCGCCGATGCGCTCCAGGTCGTTGTTCACCTTGAGCACGGCGACGATGTAGCGGAGATCCTGCGCCACCGGCTGGTGGAGCGCCAGGATCTTGAGGCATTCGACCTCGACCTGGATCTCGAAGTCGTCGATGGCCTCGTCGCCCGCCCGCACCTGCTCCGCCAGCTCTGCGCGCCGGTCGACGAAGGCGGTGATGGCCTTGTTGGTCGCCTCCTCGACCATGGCGCCGAGCGTGAGCAGGTCGCGGTTCAGCCGTTCCAGGTCGCGCGCCAGGTGCTTGGACACTAGCCGAACCTCCCCGTCACGTAGTCCTCGGTGCGCCGGTTGCGCGGGCGGGTGAAGACCTGCTCGGTCTCGCCGTACTCGACGAGCCGGCCCTCGTAGAAGAAGGCCGTCCGGTCGGAGACGCGCGCCGCCTGCTGCATGTTGTGGGTCACGATGACGATGGTGTAGTTCTCCTTGAGCTCGTAGATCAGGTCCTCGATGGCCGCCGTCGCCTTGGGGTCGAGGGCGGAGGCCGGCTCGTCCATGAGCAGCACCTCGGGATCGGTCGCCAGAGCGCGCGCGATGCACAGCCGCTGCTGCTGGCCGCCGCTCAGGTTCATGGCCGAGTCGTCGAGCCGCTCTGCCACCTCATCCCAGAGCGCAGCCCGCCGCAGCGAGCGCTCGACGATCTCGGCCAGCCGCGTCCGGTCGCGCTCGCCGTGCACCCGCGGACCGTAGGCCACATTGTCGAAGATCGACTTGGGGAAGGGGTTGGACCGCTGGAACACCATGCCGACGCGGCGCCGCAGCTCGACGACGTCGACGCTGCGGTCGTAGATGTCCTGCCCGTCCAACAGCACCCGCCCCCGCATGCGCGCGCCCTCGATGATCTCGTTCATGCGGTTGAGGGTGCGCAAGAAGGTCGACTTGCCGCAGCCCGACGGCCCGATCAGCGCGGTGACGCGGTGCTCGGGGATCGCCATGTGGAGGTCGAACAGCACCTGCTTGTCGCCGTAGAAGAAATCCAGCCCCTGGACCTCGATCTTCGTCCGGGGCGCCGCGCTCCGAGGGAGGGGGCTGCTCACTGCGGGGCGAAGCCGATCGGTGGGGGACATGGTCGCAAGCACCTTTTCTTCGGCGAACGGTTCACAACCGATAGCGGCGGCGGAAGCGGTTGCGCCACAGGATAGCAAACGCGTTCAGCCCCAGCACCAGCCCCACCAGCACCAGCGCCGTGCCGTACTGCATGGGGCGGGCGGCCGGGTCGGGATGCTGGGTGGCGAGGATATACAGGTGGTAGGGCAGCGCCATCACCTGGTCGAACACCGAGCCCGGTAGCTCGGGGAGGTAGAACGCGGCGGCGGTGAACAGGATCGGCGCCGTCTCCCCGGCAGCGCGGGCGATGCCCAGGATCGAGCCGGTGAGCATGCCCGGCAGGGCGCACGGCAACACGTTGTACCAGATGGTCTGCCACGGCGTCGCGCCCAGCGCTAGGCTCCCCTCGCGCAACGACTGCGGCACTGCGCGCAGCGCTTCCTCGCTGGCGACGATGATCACCGGCAGGATCAGCAGAGCGAGGGTGAGACTGCCGGCCAGGACGGAGGCCCCGAAGCCGAAGAAGATCACGAACAGCCCCAGGCCAAACAACCCGAATACCACCGACGGCACCCCCGCCAGGGTCACGATCGCCACCCGGATCCAGCTCGTCAACCGGCCCTCGCGTGCGTACTCCGAGAGGTAGACCGCAGCGGCCATGCCGACTGGCAGGGCTACCGCAGCGGTACCGAGCACCAGCCAGAGCGTGCCGACGATCGCCGGGAAGATGCCCCCCCGCACCCCGCCGTCCACAGGTTCGGCGGTGAGGAACTCCCAGGAGAGTGCGCCGGCGCCGTGCCAGATCAGATCGCCCAGCACGTAGGCGGCGGCGCCGAGCAAGAGATAGACCAGCCCCCGCAGCCCCCAGATCGCGATCCGCTCGGCGGCGCGGCGCGCACCGCGACGCATTCCGCCGTTCATCTCAGCGCGTCCTCGAGTCGGCGCGCCGGACCAGCAGCCGGCGCGCACCGAGGTTGACGGCCAGCGTCATAGCCAGCAGGACCAGGCCTACCAGGAACAACACGTGGTAATGGGTGTCGCCGTAGACCACCTCGCCCATCTCGTTGGCGATCGTGGCGGTCATGGTCCGGACCGACTCCAGCGGCGAGAGCGTGAGCTGCGCCGCATTGCCGGTCACCATGAGCACCGCCATCGTCTCCCCGATCGCGCGCCCGAACCCCAACAGCACCGCCGCCAGCACGCCCGGTGCTGCCGCCGGCAGGACCACCCGCCAGGTCGTCGTCCAGGCGCTCGCACCGAGCGCCAGCGAGGCCTCGCGGTAGCTGGCCGGGACCGCGCGCAGCGCATCCTCGGCGATCGACAGGATGGTCGGCGTCGCCATGAGAGCGAGCAGCACCCCGCCGGTCAGCGCGTTCAGCCCGTCGGCAAGCCCGAACAGCTGCTTGATGGCCGGCCCCACCACCACCAGGCCGAAGAAGCCGAGCACCACCGAAGGCACCGCCGCCAGCAGCTCGAGCAGCGGCTTGAGCAGCTCGCGCTCCGCCGGACGGGCGAACTCCGCCAGGTAGAGCGCGCCGCCGACGCCGAAGGGCAGGGCGAGTCCGATCGCGCACACGGTGACCAGCAGCGTGCCGTTGAGCAGCGGCAACAGCCCGAACGCCTTCTCGACGCTCGAAGTGGGCTGCCAGCGCGTGCCGAGCAGATTGGCCAGCGGTACCTCGGCCAGCGCGGGCAGGCCCTCGCGCGCCAGGAAGACGAAGATGAGCGCGACCGCGAGGATGGCGGTGGCGGCCGCCCCCAGCAGCAGGCGCCGGATGGTCCGATCGAGCAGCCGCCGGCGCGCGGCACCGCCCCCGCGCTTCCTTCCCCATGGCGGCCCACCGTCCGGGGTGGCTGCGCCGGCGAGCGGGGCGCACCCGGCGCCGGGGCCGGGCCGCGGCTCGACCAGGCCGGGACCGCGGCCGCTCACGAGCTGCCCGGTTCCCCCGCCAGCGGCACGTAGCCGCTCTCGGCGGCGATCTGCTGGCCGCGCGGGCTGAGTGCAAACTCGATGAACGCCTTCACGAGGCCATGGGGCTCACGCACCGCATAGAGGTAGAGCGGCCGCGCGATCGGATAGAGGCGCTGGCGGACGGTCTCGGGCGTCGGGCGGACGGGAGCTGTTGCCTCGTCCGCCCGCACCGCGACGACCTTGACCGGCGCCGCCTGTGCATACCCCAGCCCCACGTAGCCGATGCTCCAGCGGTCCTGGCTCACCGCCTGCACGATGGCCGCGCTCGCCGGCATGAGCCGCACGGCAGCGTCGAAGTCGGCTCCGCCGAGCACGTGCTCGCGGAAGAAGACGTAGGTGCCGGAGTTGGACTCGCGGGAGAGCACGGTGATCGGCTCGTCGGGCCCGCCGAGCTCGCGCCAGCGCTTCACGCCGCCGGTGAAGATCGCCCGGAGCTGTTCGAGGCTCAATGCCTCGATCGGGTTGTCCGGGTGGACGACGACGGCGATGCCATCCAGGCACACCGGGTACTCGAAGAAGCCGCGCCCCCGCGCCGCCGCCTGGCTGCGCTCCTCGGGGCTGGCCTCGCGCGATGACATGCACAGCTCGGCGGTGCCGTTGATGATCGCCTTGATACCGGTGCCCGACCCACCTCCGGTCACCGCGATGCGGGTGTCGGGGTGCTCTTGCATGTAGGCCTGGGCCCAGTTGGTCACCAGGTGCACCATGGTGTCCGAGCCCTTGATCTGCAGCCGCCCGCTGCTCGCGCTCGCGGGCGTGTCGCTCTGCCGGCTGCACCCGAGGGTTGGGGCGAGCAGCATGCCTGCCAGGGCGAGCAGCGCCGCCGCCGAGCAGCGGGCCGATGGGATCGGAGCCGGCATCGGTATCTGTCTCCTCGCTCGCTCGCGTCTACCCGCGAAGGGGTGGCTCGCAGCCACGAGGTGGCTTATACCAGCTCCGCATGAAGCTGGCGTGAAGTTTCGGTGCTTCTTGGGGAGCCAGGCCCGCGCGGCGCGCGCCACTCAGCCCAGGGCTGCGGGGCCTGGCCCGCCCAGCGGCAGCCGCACGGTGAAGGTGCTGCCCCGGCCGAGCTCGCTGCTGACCTCGATCGTGCCCCCGTGGCTTCGGGCGATGTGCTTGGCGATCGCCAGTCCCAGGCCGCTGCCGCCGCGGTCGCCGGGCAGCCGCTCGCGCGCCTGCTCCACCCGGTAGAAGCGCTCGAAGATCCGGTCGAGATGGCGGGCCGGGACGCCGATGCCGGTGTCGGCCACCTGGAGCACGGCCATCGGAGCTGCGCCCGTGCGTTCCACTGCAAGCCGCAGCCGGACCTCGCCCCGATCGGTGTATTTGATCGCGTTGTCCAGCAGGTTATCGATCAGCCGCCGGAGCGCCGCGGCGTCTCCGCGCACCGTGACGGGGCTCTCGATCTGGGTCAGCAGCCGGAGCCCTTTGCGCTCCGCCGCCGGGGCGAGGGTCGCCGCGGCGACGCGGGCGATCCCATCGAGCTGGACCGGCTCGGCCGCGGGTGCCTCGCGGCCGCTCTCCATCCTTCCCAGCGCGAGCAGGTCCTCCACCATGGCCTGCAGGCGCGCGGTCTGCTCGGCCACTCGTGCCAGGAAGCGCTGCCGGCGCTCGGCGGGCATCTCCGGTTCGTCGGCGAGCGTCTCCACCATGGCGCGGATGGCGGTGAGGGGAGTCTTGAGCTCGTGCGAGACGTTGGCGACGAACTGCTGCCGCATGCGCTCCAGTCGTCGCAGTGCGGTCACGTCCCGCAGCACCGCGACCGCCCCGGCGAGCTCCTCGCCCCCCGGGCGGAGCGGCGTCACCTGCACCGCCAGCACGCGGTCGCCCCCCGGGCCCGGCAGGATCAGCTCCTGCTGATGCCGCTCGCCGTCGGCGAGCGCGGCGGCGAGCAGCGCGTGCAGCGCCCGCAGCCGCGTCAGCTCCCAGATGGGCTTGCCCGCCGGGGCGCGCAATGGCGAGTCCAGGATCCGCAGCGCCGCCTGGTTGGCGTGCACCAGTCGCTGCGCGCGGTCGACCGCGAGTACGCCCTCCTCGAGCGAGGCGAGCACCGTCGCCAGCTCCAGCCCCTCGCCCCGCGCGCGTGCCCGCTCGCGGGCGAAGCTCGGCACCAGCCGCTCCAGCGCCCGCAAGAGGGCGCCGACCTCGTCGGCCGCGCGCCCGAAGGCGCCCAGGCGCGCCGGCGCACCGCCCGGCTGGGGCGGCTCGGCGGCGCCTTCCTCGCGCAGCGCGGCCTCGGCGGCACGGGTTGCCGCCGCCAGCGGCTCGAGCAGCCGCCGCCGCTGCGCGGCCAGGCGCACCAGGCCCACCAGCAGTCCGGCTACCAGCGCCGCGCCGCCCGCAGCCAGCGGCTGGCTGGCGACCAGCGCCGCGCCCGCGGCCGCGCCCACAGCGACCAGGGCCGTGTCCAGCAGCAGGCGGCGGCCGAGCGGGGAGCGCAACACGGCGGGCGGTCACCGGCGGCGGTCGCGGAACCGGTAGCCGACCCCGCGCACCGTCTCGATCAGCTCCCGCCAGCGGCCGAGCTTCTTGCGCAGGGCGCGCACGTGCGCGTCGACCGTCCGCTCGGTGACCACCGCATCCTCGCCGCTGATCCGCGGGATGAGCTGCGCGCGCGTGAACACCCGGCCGGGCTGGGCCGCCAGGTGGTGGAGCAACCGCAGCTCGGCGGCGGTGAAGTGCACCGGCTCGCCGTCGACCGTCACCTCGTGGCGGTCGGGATCGATCACCACCCCCTCGCGCACCAGCCGCTCGGCACCCGGCTCGTTCGCATCGCGGCGCGGTCCGCGCCGCAGCACCGCGCGGACGCGTGCGATCAGCTCCTTGGTGCCGAAGGGCTTGGTCACATAGTCGTCCGCGCCCAGGCCCAGTCCGAGCACCACGTCGCTCTCGTCGCTCTTGGCGGTCAGCATGACGATCCGGCTCGTGCGCGTCGCCGGATCGCTCACCAGCGCGCGGCAGATCTCGATCCCATCGAGGCCGGGCAGCATGAGGTCTAGCACCACCAGCTCGGGGCGCAGCCGCCGCACCAGCTCCAGGCCCTGCCGGCCGTCGGCGGCGGTCTGGACGCGGAAGCCCTCGCGTTCGAGATTGTAGGCGACGATCTCGCGCAGATCGGGCTCGTCCTCGATCACCACGATCAGCTCGCCGCTCACGCGGTGTCCTCCGCCCCTGCGCGCCAGCCGGCCACCGCCAACAGCACCCAGCCCAGGATCATGGCGCCGCCGCCGAGCGGGGTCAGCCGGCCGAGCCAGGCGGGCGCCCCGAGCGCCATGGCGCAGAGCGTGCCCGCGAACACCGCTGCCCCGCCGAGCAGCCACGCCGCGGCCGCGCCACCCCGCCCGCAGTGGGTCATGGCGAGCAGGGCAGCGAGCGCCCCCGCCAGCGCGTGCACGAGCAGATAGCGGCAGCCGGTCTGCCACCAGCCGAGTTCCTTGCCCGACAGCCGCTCGCGCAGCGCGTGGCTGCCGAGCGCGTCCAGGGCCACGGCCGCCGCGCCGGCCAGCGCTGCCAGCACCAGCAGCGTGGCCGCCTCGCGGCGGGAAAGTCTCGCCATACCGTCATCTCCTGTCTGGGTGCGGGAGTCTGCGCCCGGCGCCGGCTGCGAGCCGCGCCGCAAGCGGCCAGCCTGAACACCGCCGCGCTGCGCTCACAGCTCGATGGTGCCGTCGCGCCCGGGCCCCGCCGCGACCGCCTCGCCCGGCCGTTCCGCGCCGGCACGCAGGCGGCGGCGGAAAAGCAGTGCCGCGAGCACCAGGAAGGCCCCGAAGCCGAGCAGCGCGACGCCAATCGGCCGCAGCGACATCGCGGGCAGGTGCCCGCTCACCAGGAACGGCTCCATAGCCGCCGGCACCACCACCAGGGAGCCCCCGGGCGGAGCAACCAGTCGCCCGTTGCGCAGGGCGCCGGTGACGAGCACCGAATCGCCGGGACGAAGCGTCTCGCGCCTGGCGACAGCGGTATCCGCGATGAGTTGCTCGTCGAAGATCGTCAGCAGCAGGCGCGGCGACCAGCGAAAGACCTGCTCGCCGTAGCGGATCGTATAGGGCCCGTGGGGCTGGGCCGGATCTTCGGGCTCGAGCTCGAGGTTCTGTTCGTCCACCGTGCCTTCGACGGAGGCGCCGGCAAGGTCCACCGGCAGCCGCACGCCGCCCCCGGCCGCCGGCTCGAGCCAGACCTCCCGCGCGGTGAGCACCCGTTCGTGGATGCGGTCTTGTTCCCGCGTCACCGCGCGCTGCGTGCCGCGGGTCCTGGATGTCTGTTCCGCCGAGGTGAGATAGCGCTGCCACTGCCGCGTGCCGGTGAGGGTGAGACGGTCGTAGATGACCTCTTCGCCGGTCTCGGTGCGGGCCAGGCCGGCGGCCTGCAGCAGGCCGTTGACCCTGACCGGATCCGGCGCATGGCCTTGTTGCACCGCCTCGGCGGGTGACAGGGGACGGGCTGCTGCCACTGCCTGGTGTGCCGGGTTCAGAGTCACCAGCCCGCTCGACACCAGGCCCCCCGCCCACGAGCGCGAACAGACCCAGGGCCAGGGGGATGAGCCACACCTGCCGAAACTCCATGGTGGGACCCTCCTCGTTCCGCGGTTTCGATCCAAAGCAGCGCATGGCCGGACAAGAGCGCTGCCGCCACGATCACAGCGGCACCGCGCCATCGGTCGTCTCGGTGCTGGTCGCATGGCTGCGCGCAGCAGTCTGTTCGCGGCAGCCCATGAGCCCCGTCACGAGCGCTGCGAGCAGCGACAGCGCCGCGAGTACCAGCAAGACCTTGGCGAGCGGCATCATCCACGAGACACGCGCTGCGGCGGCGGACGCGATCTGCTCTTCCTGCCCCGCGTAGATCACGAGCGTGCCCTCGGGCGGCGCGACCAGCCCTCCCCCCTGCAGCGCCCCGACCGCGACCACCTCGGCGCCGGGTTGCAGGACCAGTTTGTGCGCCTCGAAGCTATCCTCCACGACCATCACCAGCGGGTCCCCCATGACCTGGGGTGGGACCCACTCCAGCACCTGGTCGCCGTAGCGGATCCGGTAGGGCTCACCGCGCAGCGCCGAGCCGCGGATCTCGGGTTCCAGGGGGATCACCTCCACCGCGGCGACGATCTCGGCACCGTCGACGGCGACTGGGAGCCGCGCTCCGCCGGCCGTACCCTCGATCCAGGGCTCGACCGCCGTCACCACCGCGTCGCGCAGCGTGGTCGTCCGATACGTGGTCTGCCCACCCTCGACCGTCTTGCGGGTGGCCTGGATGGTCACCCGGCCATAGACAACCTGTTCGCCGGTTTCGGGCAGCCGCGCCGGCTGGCGCGCCCCGAGCCGCCCCGCGACCTTGACCGGGCCGGGGTGATCGCCGCGCGCGGCGGCCTGCGCGGGATCGAGCAGCTCGGCGCTCTCCAAACGGCTCAGGGTCTCGGTGTCCTGGTAGGCGAAGCCCCAGAATCCCCCTCCGATGATGAGCAGGATGAGCCCGCCTGTGAAGAACCATGGCCAGAGCTCCGACACCTTCATCCTCCTTCTCCTCGCTTCCTCTGCCTCTGTTGGCGGCCCCGCTTCACAGCCGCTTTCGCCCTGGAGCCGTCGCGGGGGGCGGCAGCGGTGCGTTGCCCAGCCCGCGCTCCCGCATGCGCGCCTCGATCGCACCCGGGTGCCGCAGCGCCCCGGCCGACAGCAGCCGCGCGCCGTCCTCGGTCACCAGCACCACGTCCTCGATCCGGATGCCGATGCCCTCGGCGTCGAGATAGATCCCCGGTTCCACCGTCAGCACCATGCCGGGCTCGAGCGGGGTGTGGGCTTCGCCGGCGTCGTGCACATCGAGCCCGACCCAGTGGCAGGTGCCATGGTGGAAGTACTGGGCCAGCCCCTCGGCGGCCAGCGCCGCGCGGGCTGCCCCGTCGATCTCGCTGAGGGTGGCGCCGGGCCGTACGCGCGCCAGGGCGGCGTCCTGCGCCCGCAGCACGGCCAGATAGAGCGCGCGCTGCCGCTCGCTGAAACGGCCGGAGACCGGCACCGTACGCGTGATGTCGGCGGCGTACCGCTCGTATTCCGCCCCCACGTCCATCACGACCAGCTCGCCCGCCCGGAGCCGCCGCGTTCCCGGACGGTGGTGGAGCACGCAGCCGTTGGGACCCGAGGCCACGATGCCCGTGAAGGCAGCGCGTGCCGCACCCAGGCGGGCGAACACGTAGCGGATCACCGCGTCCACCTCGCGCTCGGTCAGCTCCGGCTCGACCGTGCGCATGGCCTCGTCGAGCGCGCGGGCGGTGATCGCGCAGGCGGCTTCGATGCGCGCGATCTCGTGCGGGTCCTTGCGCAGCCGCAGCGCCGCCAGCTCGCGCCGGTGCGGCGCGAGCGCGAGCGGCGGGCCCAGCCGCGCGAGCAGCTCGTCCGCCGCCGCGGACCCCTCCTCCAGGATCTGCGCGAAGCCGAGCGCGCGCAGCGCGGGGCTCCGGGCATGCAGCGCCGGTCCCTCCCAGCGCTCGCCTCCGGGACGGCGGCGCGGCAGCAGCAGCGCCGCCGCGGCTCGCCCCTGCTCGCGCCAGAGCACCAGCCGCGCCTCCGGCAGCTCCAGACCCGTCAGGTAGAAAAAATCGCTCTCCACGCGGAAGTCGATATCGTGCTCGCCGGCTGGGCGCCGGCCGCTCGGCACGATCAGCGGCCGCGCCGGCTCGGCCAGCCGCGCCGCCAGGCGCGCGCGCCGCTCGGCGTACACCGCCGCGGGCACGGGCGGCAGCGCCGGTGCCCGATCGGCGAGCGGGCTTGCCCGCGCGGGGCGGGGCAGGAGCGGCGGGGCAAGGAGGGTGCCGCCGAGCAGCACTGCGAACGCCGCCCGCGCCCGCGGGCAGCCCCCGGCTCGCCACGCCGGACGCACGAGCTCCCAGAGCCGCGCAGCGCAGCGCGCACGCATCAGCCGGCCTCGTCCAGCGCGGGCGCCGTCTCGGCGCCCAGCCAGCGCAGATACTTCTCCGCGCCCGCCACCAGCGGCAGCGCGATGACCTCGGGAGTGGTGTAGGGGTGCAGCCCGTGCACGCGCTGCTGCAGGGCGGCGAAGCGCGCGCGCGCGGTCTTGACCACCATGAGCGCCTCGGCTTCGTCCTCGATCCGCCCCTGCCAGCGGTAGATCGAGCGGACCTGTGGCACGATGTTCACGCACGCCGCGAGGCGTTCCTCCACCAGAACTCGTGCGATCTCCGCCGCCTTGTCGGCCGTCGGGGTAGTGATCAGGCACACGCAATAGGGTTCGGCATCCATGGCGCGGCTCTCCAGGGCCCGGACCAGGCCGGCCGTGCACGCGGGCCGGACTCGCCGCCACCAATACCAGATGGCCCGCCGGGCTTCAAAGCGCACCCGGCGGCGGGAGCGGCAGCTCGGGCGACAGACCCGTGTCGGCGCGGGCGTGCACGATGCGGCCGCCCAGGATGGTCATGTCGACCGGGACCTCCAGCAGTGCATCCGCGGGCAAGCGGAACAGGTCTTCGCCCCAGAGCACGAGATCGGCATGCTGTCCGGGCAGCAGTGCCCCCTGCTCCCGCTCCAGGAAGGCGGCGCGCGCCGCCTCCAGGGTGAAACAGCGCAGCGCGGTCGCCAGATCCACGGCCTCCGCTGCGGGCGGCAGGGGCGCTGCCGGATCGATCTCGCCGCCCGCGCCCGGCCGGGGCCGCCGCGTCAGTGCCGCGTGCAGCGAGGTCCGCGGATCCATGGGCTCGATGGGGAAATCGGAGCCGAACGCCACGATGGCGCCGCTCTGCACGAGCGAGCGCCACGCATACGCCCCGGCCAGGCGCCGCTCGCCCAGGCGCGCCCGCACCATACCGTAGTCGCCGGCCAGGTGCGAGGGCTGCATCGAGGCGACCACCCCCAGGGCCGCGAAGCGCGGCAGGTCCTCGGGGCGCACGTGCTGGGCATGCTCGACGCGGTGGCGGGCGCCGCGCCGCCCGCTCGCCCGCTGCACCGCCTCGTACGCATCGAGCGCGGTCGCGACGGCGCGATCGCCGATCGCATGCAGCCCGATCTGAAAGCCGGCCCGATCCGCGGCCACCGCGAGCGGCAGCAGCTGCTCGCGCGGCAGCACCGGCATGCCGGTGCTCGCGGGCGCGTCGGCGTATGGCTCGAAGAACCAGGCGGTGCGCGCCCCGAGCGAGCCGTCCAGGTATCCCTTGAGCAGGCCGGCTCGCAGCCGCGGCTCGCGCGGAAACCGCTCGCGCCACTCGAGCAGCTGCTCGAGCGGCGTGGCGAGCCGGTTCCAGATGCGCACGCGGCAGCTGAGCGTGCCCTCGGCGGCGAGCCGCAGATACAGCTCGGGCTCGCCGCGCTCGTCCTCCACGCTCGTCAGCCCCAGGCGCCGCGCCTGCTCCAGGCAGAGCCGCAGCCCCGCCAGCCGCTCGGCGTCGGACGGGGGTGGGGCGGCGGCGAGCACCCGCTCGATGGCGGTCTCATACAGCCGGCCGTCGGGCAGGCCGTCGGGGCCGCGGCCGAGGCGGCCGCCCGGCGGGTCGGGGGCGCCGGGACCGAGCAGGCCCGCCGCCGCGAGCGCGGCGCGGTTCGCCACCGCGACGTGGCCGCAGACCCGGCGCAGCACCACGGGGTGTCCCGGGGCGGCGGCATCCAGCGCCGCCGTGCAGGGCCAGCGGCCCTCGGCCAGCCGGCGCTCGTCCCAGCCGCGGCCGGTGATCCAGCTGCCTGGAGGGAGCGCCGCGGCGCGCGCGCGCACCCGCTCGAGCAGCTGTTGCTCGCCCCCGACCCGACAGTCGACCCCCAGCAGCGAGAGCCCGCCTTCGGTCAGATGCAGGTGCGCGTCGTACAGCCCCGGGGTGAGCAACCGGCCGCGGCAGTCCACGACGCGCGTGCCGGGGCCGCGCAGCTCGCGCGCGAGCGCGGCGCTCGGTCCCACCGCCGCGATCCGGCCTTGCCGGACGGCGACGGCTCCGGGCCGCGGCCCGCCGCCGAGCGGGCAGAACAGCGTGGCCTCCAGCAGCAGCAGCTCGGCATGCACGGCACCATCGCTATCCGACTCGCGTGTGCCGCTCAAGGGGGGCGGAGCGGTCCGGCCCCGTGCTGGCACCGCTCGCCATGGGTCCGGACCGGAGGTGCTGGCGACTGCATCTCCGAGGATGCACCGGCCGCCAGCGCGAGGAGATGGGTTTCAGATCGGGAGCGGGCCGCCGGCCGGTGCGGCGGCTACGGTACACCACAAGATCATGCCGAAATCGGGGTTAGGTCTGCCCGCGCCGCCGGGGCGGCGCCGCCGGAGCCGCCTTTGCGTTGTCCGCTGGCGCAGGACCCGGAGCGGGGGCTCCGGCGGAGCGAAAAGGGGGCAAGGCCATGAGCGGGCGAGCGACGGGCGGGCGAGCGATCCGGGGCGGGGCGCGGCTGGGCCGCGGTGCGGCAGCGGGGTTGTTGTGCGCGGCGGCGGTCGTGGGTGGGGCGGGCCAGGCGGCCGCGCAGCGGCTGGGGCCGGGCGCGGCCGCGGTGCGCCCGGCTCCGGCCGAGCCGGCGAGCGCGACCTCGGTGCGCATCGACTGGCGCAAGGAGCTGTTGATCACCGATCTGTCCGTGGTCGAGGACCCGGTGCGCACGCGCTGGCCGCGCCAGGTGGGGCCGGCGCTGCCGGCGGTGGCGCGGACGGCTGCCAGCGGCGGCGAGGCGGCGGCGCTGCGGGTGCCGCTGCCGGCCGACCCCTCTGCGGGGAAGTGGACCTTCGGCCGGCTCATGATGGACATGGCGGGGCCCAACGACCCGGCGGTGTTCGTCGAGCGGTGGCTGGAGCTGTGGGAGAGCCCGCAGCAGGTCAATGGGTTCGTCGCGCCGGCGCGGCCGCTGATCCGGCAGCGGATCCTCGATCCCTGGCCGCGGCTGCCCGACGGCCGGCTCGACCTCAAGCGGGCGCCGTTCCGGCTGCTGGCGATCGTCAACCGGATCGATCTGCGCCAGAACCCGAGCTACGGTGCGGGAAACGCGGGCGAGGGGCGGTTCGTGTTCGGAGCGCTCGATCCCAACGGCAATCCGCTCCAGTTCACGGTGATCTTCGAGTACAAGCTGCCGGCGCGCAGCCTGGCCGACGTGAAGCGGTGGGCCGAGCGCTGGCATGCGCTGGGGGCGCTGGACTTCGGCGCGGACTACAACCGCGCCCTGGAGGCGATCACCGATGCGTTCGCCGGGCGCGGGGTGGCGCCGGGCCGTCCCAACGGGAGCTCCATCGGGCAGATCCGGACCAACGAGATCGCGCTCGGCTCGCCCTGGGAGCTGCGCGAGTTCGTGCTCGATCCGCGCACGGGTCTGCTCGTGCAGACCACCACGAAGCAGAGCCCCGACGTCTCGTTCAATGGCACGCAGGCGCTCGCCGACTTCATCAACGACAACGAGGCGGCGGTGCTGGCCGGCCGGCACACGGTGCCGCCGAGCTGGCTGGCGGCCGCCGATCCGGAGAACTTCGTCTGGAACGCCCGCGGCATCCGGAACCCGGACGCGCGGCACAGCTTCGCGCTCAATACCTGCGCGGGCTGCCACTTCGCGGAGACCGGCGCCGGGTTCACCATGGTCAAGCCGCGTCAGAGTGGCCAGCCGGCGCAGCTCGCCGGTTTCATCACCGGCACCACCTTCCCCGACCCGGTGACCGGCCAGCCCCGCAGCTTCGATGACATGCAGCGCCGGATCGACGACCTGCGCCGGGTGCTGACCGCGCGCTGGACGGAACTGGCGGTGGAGAGCCCGCGGACCGCGGTGCACTGAGCCGGCCAGCCAGGGCGGCGGAGGCGGGCGCCGCGGCTCGCCCGCCTCCGCCGCCACCTCTCTAGCTCCGCCTCCACCTCCGCGTCCGCCTCCGCCTCCGCCTGCGCCGTCGATTCCCGCCTCCCATGGGTGCGGGCGGCCGCGCCGCGGCGAGCGCGCCTCACAGGGCCGCGCAGGGGCCGGCCGGCGCGACTCCCGACCGGCGGGGTCTTGCGCCGCGCGCCCGCCTCTGCTCCGATATCCGGCTCGAATCCGGAACCGTGGCGGAGGGGAGGGGCGAAGCATGCGCGCAGGCACGGTGCTCGGCTCGGCGCTCGCGGCGGCGGCCTTGCTGGGCGCGAGCTGTGGCGGGGGAGGCAGCAGCGGCCGGGCGGCCAGCCAGACCGCGATCTTCCTCAAGGATGTACCGTTCATCGTGCTGGCGGACGGCACCCAGGTCGATCAGCTCGTGCTGCGCATCACGGCGGTGGAGCTGCGCGATCCCCGGACGCCGGTGCCGCTGGGCGCGCCGTTCAAGGACTTCGACCTGCTGACGCTGGACAGCACCGCCGCGCTGCTGGCGCTGGGCCAGGTGCCGGCAGGGGTGTACGAAAAGCTCGCCTTCACGGTCGATCCGAGCGGCTGCTTGTTCGTCGACGCGAATGGCAACGCGGTCAGCACGAGCTCGCAGGGCCGCGTGCTGGTGGTGCCGCACAGCACCTTCGAGGTCGAGTTTTACCCGCCGCTGGACACCTCGGTCCACTCGACCATCGTGCTCGATGTGCGCCCGGACAAGATCCTGAAGGTGGTGACGCCGGGTACGGTCTACGAGCTGAAAGACGAGGTGGACGCACTGGTGGCCGGCCCGCCCGGTGCGTCGGGATTGCCGGTCTCGGTCCCGGTCGACGACGTCGAGGGACGGATCACCGCGCTCCACTGTCCCGACTTCACGCTCTCGTTCGCGATCGACGTCGACACCTCCGGGGCACGGATCGAGGACGAGGACACGGGGGCGGTGCTGGGGTGCGCGCAGCTGCTCGTGGGCGAGGAGGTGGAGGTCGAGGGCACGCTGGTGGTGGGCCAGGGCGGCCGGCCGCGGATCCTCGCCAGCAAGGTGGAGGTCGAGCGAGGGACGGCTGGCGGCGCGCCAGGGGGCGCAGGTGAGATCGAGCTCGAGGGCAGGATCGGCAACCTGCAGGCCATGGCCACTCCTCCCACCTTCGATCTGGTGCGCGGGGGACAGGTGATCGCCCACGTCCAGGTGGCGCCGGGAGCGGAGATCGAGGATGATCCCACCGACCGGCACATCCTGGTCACCGACCTGCGGGACGGCGACTTCGTCGAGGTCGAAGGGCGGCTCGCGGCGCCGCCGGGCGCGCCACCGCTCACGCTGGTGGCCGAAAAGATCGAGCGCAAATAGCGCGGATGGGCCGCAGCGCCTCGGGCGAGCGAGGCCGGGGCCAGGGGCGGCGGCCTGGCGCGCCGGGAGGCGCCGGCGGCGCCGGGGCGGTTGGCCGTTGGCTGGCCGTTGGCGAAGGGGAGCGGTTCGGTGGGGGAGGGCACGGGCCCATGGGCAGGTTCTTGCTCGCGACGGAGCGGGGGCTGGACGCGCTGGTGTTGCGCCTGGGGCTGGGGGCGGTCATGTTCCCCCATGGGGCGCAGAAGGCGCTGGGGCTGTTCGGCGGCGCGGGGATCGCCGGGACCGTGGAGCAGTTCGCGCACCTGGGGATTCCGACTGCGGCGGCGCTCGGGGTGATCGCCGCCGAGTTCCTGGGCGCGATCGCACTCGTGGTGGGGTTTCTGACCCGGCTGGCGGCGCTGGGGATCGCCGCGGTCATGGCGGGGGCGGTGTGGCTGGTGCACCTGGAGCACGGCTTCTTCATGAACTGGTCCGGCACCCGCCAGGGCGAGGGGTTCGAATACCACCTGCTGGCGATCGCCATCGCGCTGGCGCTGCTCGTGCGCGGGGGCGGCAGCGCCTCGCTCGACCGCGTGCTGGCCGCGCGCTGAGGGGCGGCGGCGCGGGGTGCGGAGGGCGGCTCAGGCGGCGCCGAGCAGCAGCTGCACCCCGCGCAGCGCGTAGTCGTACAGACCGCCGGGGAACATACCGCCGAGCAGCGTCGCCCCGGCGGCCAGCGCGAGCACCAGGCGGGCGGCGGCGAAGGTCTCCACCGGCTGCCGGGCGGTGCCGGTGTACATGACGACCACGGGGTAGAGGTAGTAGTAGATCGAGACGATGGTGGCGAGCGCCGCCACCACGACCAGGCCCGTGAAGCCTGCCTCCAGCGCCGCCTGGAACAGCCACAGCTTGCCGATGAAGCCGGCGGTGGGCGGCACGCCGAGCAGCGAGACCAGGCAGACGGTCATCCCGAGCGCCACCAGCGGGCGCTCGCGACCCAGGCCCGCCAGCTCCTCGATCTCGCCCAGCTCGCGCCCGCGCGTCGCCAGCAGCACCAGCACCGCGAAGGCACCGAGCGTCATCGCCGTGTAGGCCGCCAGATAGTACAACAGCGCCGCCAGACCCGCTTCCGGCCGCGCCATCGCGGCCACCACCCCGAGCAGCGCATACCCGGTGTGCGCGATGCCGGAGTAGGCGAGCAGCCGCTTGAGGTTGGTCTGTGCCAGCGCCAGCACGTTGCCGACGATCAGGGTCACCAGCGCGAGCACCCACAGCACGTTCGTCACCACCATGTGGTCCATGCCGGCCTTTCCGAGCAGACCCGACGCCAGGAGCAGTCGCACCAGCACCGCGAACGCCGCTGCCTTGACCGCCACCGCCATGAAGCCGGTGACGCTCGCCGGCGCGCCCTGGTAGGCGTCCGGGATCCAGGCGTGAAACGGCACGGCGCCCACCTTGAAGGCGGCTCCGACGAGCACCAGCGCCAGCGCCGCCAGTTTGAGCAGCGGCGCCCCGGCCGCGGCCGGCATGGCGTGGAGGTAGATGGTGCCGGTGGCACCGTAGAGCAGCGCAAACCCGTAGAGCAGCACGGCCGAGGCGAACGCGCCCAGCACGAAGTACTTCATCGCGCCCTCGGAGGCCTCGCGCCGGCGCCGGTCCGCGGCCACCAGCGCATAGACCGGCAATGACATGAGCTCGAAGGCGATGAACAGGGTGACCAGGTCGTTGGCCGCCACCAGAAAGAGCATGCCGGCGGCGGCGAGCAATTTGAGTCCGTGGTACTCTCCGACGTCGAATCCCATCGCGCGGTCATAACCCTCGGCATACAACACCGAGAGCGCGGTGCCCCCCAGCACCACCAGGCCGAGGAAGACGGCGAAAGGCCCCGTCACGAGCGAGCCGTGCACCTGGACGCCGGGCTCGGCCCAGGCCAGCACGGTGGCGAAGCCTCCCAGCAGCAGGGTGCCGACGCCGGCGAAGGTGAGCGAGGTCCGCCCCGCCGCGCGCGGCAGCAGCGCCTCGATGAGCAGTGCCACGGCCCCGCCCAGCGCCACGATGGCGACGGGGGCCAGCACCCACATGTCCGACCAGCTGAACCAGGACACCTGCAGCGACTCCTTTCCCGGCGACCAACTGCCTACTTGACCAGCTGCGGGATCGCGTGCAGCGACGCGCCCATGACATCGAGAAACGGCTGGGGCCAGATCCCCATGATCGCGGTCAGGCCCAGCAGAGGCACGTAGTAGCTCCACTCGCGCGGCGCCAGATCGGCCAGCGCCCGGTGACGCTCGTGGACGAGCGGTCCGAACATGGTCCGTTGATAGAGCGTCAGCAGATACGCGGCCGCGAGGATCACTCCCAGCGCCCCGCAGGCTGCCGCCAGCGGGTGCCGCAGGAAGGTGCCGGCCAGGACCAGGAACTCGCCGACGAATCCGTTGAGCCCGGGCAGGCCGGCCGAGGCCAGCACGGTGATCATGAAGACGGCGGCAAATCCCGGCACCACCCGCGCGATGCCGCCGTAATCGTCGATCCGCCGCGAGTGGGTCCGCTCGTAGATGGAACCGACGAGCAGGAACAGCAGTCCCGTGGCGAGCCCGTGCGCCAGCATCTGGAAGACGGCGCCGCTGAGGGCGGTCTCGGTGCGGGCGAAGATGCCGAGCACCACGAAGCCCAGGTGCGAGACCGAGGAATAGGCGATGAGCCGCTTCCAGTCCTCCTGGGCCAGAGCCATCAGCGCCCCGTAGATGATTCCCACCACCGCGAGCACCATCGCGAGCGGCGCCAGGGCCTCGGCGCCGCCGGGAAAGAACGGGATCGCGATGCGGAGCAGGCCGTAGGCGCCCATCTTGAGCAGCACTGCGGCCAGCATGACCGAACCGGCGGTGGGGGCCTCGGTGTGGGCGTCGGGCAGCCAGGTGTGGAACGGGAAGACCGGCACCTTGATGGCGAACGCGATCGCGAAGCCCAAGAACAGCAATACCTCTTCGGTGTGCGACAGCGCCCGCTCGGGCGGCAGGGCCGCCAGCAGCGCCTGGAGTTCGGCGATCTGGAAGGTCTGCGCGCCGGTGCGCAGGTAGACGTACACCAGTGCCACCAGCATGAGCAGCGAGCCGGCCATGGTATAGATGAAGAACTTGACGCCGGCGTACACCCGTTTCTCGCCCCCCCAGACCGCGATGATCAGGAACATGGGGACGAGCATGACCTCCCAGAACACGTAGAACAGCACCAGGTCCCGCGCCATGAACACCCCGAGCACGGAGGCCTCGAGCAGCAGGAACGAGGCATAGAACTCCTTGGTCCGGCGATCGATCGCATTCCAGGAGGCGAGCACCCCGACCGGGCCCAGCAGCGTGGTCAGCAGCACGAGCAGCAGGCTCACCCCGTCGAGCCCGAGGCTGTAGGCGATGCCGAACCGCTCGATCCAGGGCACGTGTTCGACGAAGCGGAACGGCTCGGCGCGCGTGCCGTCATAGAGCCAGAACAGTGGCAGCGAGCACAGAAAGGCGAGCAGAGAGGTGGTCAGCGCGGTGCCGCGCACCAGATCGCCGCGCGGCCGCGGGCAGAGCATCACCGCCCCGGCGCCGGCCAGCAGCAGCAAGAGCAGCATGGTCAGGATCGGCAGGTCGTGCATCGCGTCCCGGCCCCTAGATGAAGCCCAGCACCAGCATCAGCACCACGACGGCCCCGCCGGCCAGATAGGTCGTGTAGCGGCTGAGCAGGCCGTCCTGCAGCGAACGCAACGAGCGCCCGAGGTCGCGCGCGGCCTGCGCGAGGCCCCCGACGGCGTTGTCGATCACGGCCACGTCCACCCATTCCCACAGCGCCAGCGCCCCGGCCCGGGTCGGCTCGACGACGTAGCGCTGGTAGGCGGTGTCGAACCAGAACTTGGCCTCGGAGGCGGCCCGCCACGGGCGCACCAACGCCGCCGCGGCGAGCCGCGCGAGCAGCTCGGGCGCCCGCGTGTAGAGCAACAGCGCCGCGGCGGCGGAGAGCAGTCCGCCGAGGGTGGTAAGCCCCATGCCCGCCCATTCGAGCCAGGCGACGTGCCCGAGCGGCACCCCGCCGCCCTGGCGGGCGAGCACGGGCTCGAGGAACTCGGTGAAGCGGGCATGCCCGCCGAGCGCGTGCGGCACATTGAGCAGGCCGCCGGCCGCGGCCAGCGCGCCCAGCACCACCAGCGGCACCAGCATCCGCCAGCCCGGATCGTGCGCGTGCAGATGGGCATCGGTCGGCTCCAGCGGCTCGCCGAGAAACGTGAGCGCCACCGCGCGGAAGATGTAGAACGCGGTCAGCAGGGCTGTCAGCACCCCCAGCACCCACACCCCGAGCCAGAGCGGTCCCGCCCCGGCGTGGTAGCCGAGCAGTGCCGCAGCCAGGATCTCGTCCTTGGAGAAGAACCCGCTGGTGGGCGGCAGCCCCGCCAGCGCCGCCGCCCCGATGAGGAACAGCCAAAACGTCCACGGCATCTTGGTCCGCAGGCCGCCGAGCCGGCGCATGTCCATGGTGTGCATGGCGTGCATCACCGCGCCGGCGCCCAGGAACAGCAGCGCCTTGAAGAACGCGTGGGTGACCAGGTGGAAGATGCCGGCGGCGAACACGCCGGTCGCCACGCCCACGAACATGTAGCCGAGCTGGCTGATCGTCGAGTAGGCGAGCACCTTCTTCAGGTCGCGCTCGGTCATGGCCATGACCGCGGCGCAGAAGGCGGTCAGCACCCCGACCACCGCCACGACCGCCAGCGCCGCCGGCGCCGCTCCGAACAGACCCGACAGGCGCGCGACCAGGTAGACGCCGGCGGTGACCATGGTCGCGGCGTGGATGAGGGCGGAGACCGGGGTCGGGCCGGCCATGGCGTCCGGCAACCAGACGTGGAGCGGGATCTGAGCGGATTTGCCGCAGGCGCCGAGGAAGAGCAGGACCGCCGCGGTGGTCAGCGTTCCCACCTCGATCCCGCCCACCTGGGCGAGCGCGTTCAGGTGGGCGAGCTCCAGGCTGCGCGCACCCTCGGCCGGCGCCTGCGCGAGCAGGAGCACGAACATCCCGAGCAAAAAGCCGAAGTCGCCGACCCGGTTCACCACGAACGCCTTGCGCCCGGCGCTGGCGTACTCGGCGTTGGTGTACCAGTAGCCGATGAGCAGGTACGAGCAGAGCCCCACCCCCTCCCAGCCGATGAACACCAGCGGCAGGCTCGCCCCCAGCACCAGCACCAGCATCATGGCGGTGAACAGGTTGAGGTAGGAGAAGTAGCGCGCGTAGCTGCCCCGCCGCTCGCCCTCCATGTACTCGGCCGAGTAGAGGTGGATCAGCGAGCCGACGCCGGTGACCACCAGCAACATGACGGCGGTCAGCCGGTCGGCGGCGAACGCGAACTCGACCGAGAAATCGCGGGTCGCCATCCAGGTCCAGAGCCGGACCTGGATGGTGGCGTCGCCGGCCTGGAGCAGATAGACCAGGATCTCCAGCGACAGCACGAAGGCGATGGCCGGGCCGAGCAGTGCCACCAGCGCCGCGAGCGGCTTGCCGAGCCGCTTGCCCACCAGGCCGTTGATCGCGAACCCCGCCAGCGGCAGCAGCGGGATCAGCGCGAGCTTGCTCTCCATCCCAGGCTCCGCTCCTGCCCCCTGCCCTTGTTCGGGCCCCCTCCCCGCACGCGGCCGCCGGGGGCGCCGGCTAGCCGCGCAGCTCCGCCATGTCCGGGCTCATGACCGACTGGCGCCAGCGGAACAGCGCGATCAGGATCGCCAGTCCGACCGCGACCTCGCAGGCGGCGACCGCCATGCTCACGAGCACCAGCACCTGACCACCGCTCGCGAGGAGCAGGGTGGGGCCGCCGCCCTCCAGTCCGCCCGCGGCGCCACCGCCCGCGAAGTGGCGCGAGAATCCGGCGAGCGCCACGTTGACCGCGTTGAGCTGGAGCTCCACCGCCATCAGCACCACGATCAGGTTGTGGCGCGCCAGCACCCCCCAGGTGCCGATGGCGAACAGCACTGCGGAGAGCAACAACACGCTCGGCAGGCTAATGAGCATGGACCGGCTCCTCCTCGGCGGCGGTCCGCTCGGCGCCGCGGCCCTCCGGCCCGGAGGCGGCGCGAGCGCGCGCCTGGGCGAGCTGGCGCTCGCGCTCGGCGCGCGCCTCGATCCCGCCGATGAGCAGGCGCCGCTTGCCCACCAGCACCACCGCCGCGATCGCCGCCAGGATCACGAGCGAGATCAGCTCGAAGGCCACCAGATACTCGTCGTAGATCGTGCTTCCGAAATATGCGGTGTCGCCGAAGCCAACCGGCGCCGGCCGGTCGGCAAACGGCGGGGCCGCCGCCGGCTCGCCGCCGAGAAAGACCCAGCCCAGCACTCCCAGCAGCACCGCCGCCAGTGCCGTGGCCAGCACGCGCTGGCCGGCGGGCACGTCTTCGCGCGCCAGGTCGGCTGGGGTCGGATTGAGCAGCATGATCACGAACAGAAACAGCACCATGATCGCCCCGGCGTAGAGCAGCACCTGGATCACCGCCAGGAAGGTGGCCTGCAGGAGCGCGAACACCACCGCCACCGAGGCGAGCGCCCCCATCATCCAGGCCGCGCTGTAGATCGGGTTGCGGCGCGAGACGACCATCAGCGAACAGAACACCGCGCTCGCCGCCGCCACCAGGAACAGGACGTCCATCTCGACCTCGCTCCGACCGCGTGCGACCTCCGGTCGCGAAGGCGCGGATTATACAGAAACGGGGGCGCGCGCCCAGTCCTCACCGGATCAGGGAGCGGTCCCCTCCCTCGCCCCGGTACGGCGGCCCGGTGAGCTTGCCGTAGCCGCCGGAGAACCGCTCCCGCCAGTCCTGCGGGTAGTTGTTCTTCAGCTTCTCCTTGTCGTAGATGTACGCCTCGCGGTTGTCGTAGACCGAGTACGGCTTCGGCGTCAGCTCGATCGCGTCGCAGGGACAGGCGTCCTCGCAGTACCCGCAGTAGATGCACCGCAGCATGTCGATCTCGAACTCGACCGGGTAGCGCTCCCGGTCGGGCCAGGGCGAGGGGCCGACGACGATGCGGATGCACTTGGAGGGGCAGGCGGCCTCGCACAGCAGGCACGCCACGCACTTCTCCCGCCCCTGCTCGTCCACCTTGAGGATGTGCTCGCCGCGTGCTCGCGGGTTGTACGGCAGCTGCTCGTCCGGGTAATCGGTGGTGAACGGGCGTTCCAGCACCAGGTGGCGGAAGGTGCGCGCGAGTCCGGAGGCGATCTCGCGCAGATACAGCCGCTCCACCCAGGAGCGGCCGGGCGGCGGCTCGGATTCCGGCTCCTCGTCGGGCTCGCCCTCGGCGGCGCCGTGCGCGGCCGGCTCCCCGGCGGCGCCGGACGCGGCCGCGCCGGCGGCAGCGGACGTCTGCGCCGGCCCCACCAGGCCTGCCGGTGACGGATGCTCCGGTGCCTTCACGGCTCCACCCCTTCCCTCATCGCGAGACGGCTCCTTCGGTGGCCTTCCTTCACAGCACCCCGAACAGTCCCGTGACCACCACGTTGGCCAGCGCCAGGGGGATCAGCACCTTCCAGCCCAGGCGCATGAGCTGGTCGTAACGGAAGCGGGGCAGCGTCCAGCGGACCCAGATGTAGAAGAAGAGCAGCGCGGCGACCTTGACCAGGAACACCGCGGCCGACACGAGCGCGTTGCCGACGCTGGTGTCGTGCGGATCGGTCAGGCCGGGCAGCCCCCAGCCGCCGAAGAACAGGCTCACCATGACCGCCGACATCACGGTCATCGCCACGTATTCGCCCAGAAAGAACATGCCGAACTTCATGCCGGAGTACTCGGTGTGATAGCCGCCCACCAGTTCCGCTTCCGCCTCCGGCATGTCGAACGGCAGGCGGTTGTTCTCGGCGAAGGCGGCGACGAGGAAGATCAGCGCCGCCACGGGCTGGAAGAAGACGTTCCACGCCGGCAGGAAGCCGAACAGGAGCTCTTGCTGCGCCAGCACCATCTCGCGGATGCTGACCGTACCGGCGCTCATGATCACCGCCACCACCGCCAGGCCGAGCGCGACTTCGTAGCTCACCATCTGGGCGGAGCTGCGCAGCCCGCCGAGCAGCGGGTACTTGGAGTCCGAGGACCAGCCGCCGAAGGCGAGCCCGTAGACCGCGAGCGAGGTCAGCGCGAGCACGAACAGCACCCCCACGTGGAGGTCGGCGATCTGCAGCTGGATCACGGTGTCGCCGACCCGCATGTCGTGCCCGAAGGGGACGACCGCCAGCGCCAGCGCCCCCGGCACGAAGGCGAGCAGCGGCCCCATGTAGTACAGCGGCCGCTCCGCCCCCCGCGGGATGACCTCTTCCTTGGTCAGCAGCTTCACCGCGTCCGCCAGCGGCTGCAGCAGGCCGAACGGGCCCACCCGGGTCGGCCCCCACCGGCCCTGGATGCGGGCAGCGACCTTGCGTTCGGCCCAGATCATGCCCGGGGGGATGTGGAGCACGATCAGCAGAATCCCGACGATGACCAACAGTGCCCAGATCGACACGGTTGCCTCTCCGCCCTACGCTTGCCGGCGGCGCTGCGCCGGCGGATCGACCGGCTCAGCCCGCGCCACCGCCTCGCTGCCGCACCAGAGCCGCCGGCGAGAGCACCGGCAGCCGGCGAGGCTGTGCCGCCATGTGGGGCGACCATTCGGGCGCCTGGTGGTGCACGCCCTCCCAGCTGAGGCCGGCGAAGGCCGCCACCTCGCCTACCAGTTCGCCGAACAGCCGCCGGGGCGAGCACGGCCCCATGGGCCTTCCCAGCTGCGTGCCGAGCGCGTGCAGGACTTCCAGTTCGGTGCGCGCCTGGCCGGGGGTGGGGCGCGCCATCTCCAGCCGCTGCGTGCGGCCCCGGCCGTTCGTGAAGGTGCCCCGTTTCTCTGCCCACGCCGCGCCGGCGATCACGATGGTGGCGGCGCCGGCCAGCGGGCCGTCGGCCAGATCCACCACCACCGTCTCCGGCACCGCCGCCAGCGCCTGCGCCAGCGGTTCGGGCGGGAGGTAGTCCGGCATGCTGGCCAGCACCACCGCGCAGCGGACCTGGCCGGCGAGCGCAGCGTTGACGAAGGCATCCAGCCGCGCCGGCGCGCACGCCTGCTCGCCCAGGATGCGCTCCGCCCCGGTGCGGTTGGGATTGCGGTCGGCCGCGATCATGAAGGTGGCGCCATCCTCCAGCAGGCGCCCCCGCTCGCGCTGGCGCGGCAGCGAGGGGTTGCGCTCGCTGTCGCCCCACACGGGATAGAAGCGGCGCTCCTGCCACGGCGGGCGGGCGATCAGGGCCACCTGCTCGGTGCCGAACAGCCGCCGGAACAACCACAGCTCCTCGTTGGTCAGCCAGGCGCTCGCCAGCGCCCACGTCCCCTCGGGCCCCGCGGTACGGATCGCCTCGGCCACCAGCTCGATCACCGACTGGAAGCCGAGCCGGCCGCCCTCCGCCCGATCGCGGGGCTGCCAGCGGTGCTCGAGCAGCCGCTGCGGAGCGTGGATGTGCTTGTAGCCCAGCCGGCCGAAGTCACACATCCAGTAGCCGTTCACCTCCGGGTTGTGGCGCGGCTTGAGCCGGTGCACCACCTCGTCCTGGGTGTGGATCTCGATGTTGCACCCGGTCGCACAGTGCGGGCAGATGCTGGGGGTACGCTCGAGATGCCAGACCCGCACCCGGTGCAACATGTCCCGGGAGACGAGCGCCCCCACCGGGCAGATGTCGACCACGTTGCCGCTGAGCGGGTGGTCGAAGACCCGGCCGGGCGCCAGATCGATCACGTTGTGGCCGCCGCGCTGGACCTGGACCAGGTCGCAGCTGCCGGCGATCTCCTGGGTGAAGCGCACGCAGCGCGTGCAGTTGATGCAGCGGTTACCGTAAAAGCGGACCTCGGGCCCGAAGTCCTTGGTGTGCTTGATGAGCTTGTCCTCGCGGAAGCGCGAGAAGGCCTCGCCGAACTCGTAGGAGAAGTCCTGCAGGTCGCACTCGCCGGCCTGGTCGCAGACCGGACAGTCGAGCGGGTGGTTGATGAGCAGGAACTCGAGGACCCCCTTGCGCGCCTCGGTGACGAGCGGGGTCGTGGTCAGCACCTCCATCCCCTCGGCGACCTCGGTCGCGCAGGCGATGGAGGGCTTGCGGGCGGGCTCGAGCTTGCCATCGCGACCGGGCAGACGGACCTCGACCATGCACATGCGGCAGTTGCCCGCGACCGACAGCGCGCGGTGGAAGCAGTAGTGCGGCACGAAGATCCCGTGGTCGAGCGCCGCCTCCAGCACCATGGTGCCGGGCGGCGCCTCGATCTCGATCCCGTCGATCCTGAACCGGACCTTGTCCATATCAGTGCGCTCCCGCCCCCACCGCGCGCTCACCCGCCGCCGCCCTGGGGCCGGCTCGGAGCGGGCAGCGGCGCTCCCGGATGTGCGCCTCGAACTCCTCCCGGAACAGCGCGATACAGCTCTGGATCGGCCAGCAGAACGCCTCGGCGAACACGCAGATCGTCTTGCCGATCGCCCGGTCGGCGAGCCCCAGCAGCGTATCGAGATCCTCCATCCGGCCCTGGCCCTTCTCGATACGGGCGACGATCTTCTCGGCCCAGCCGGTCCCCTCGCGGCACGGCGTGCACTGCCCGCAGGATTCGTGGGCATAGAAGCGCAGGAGGTTGTACAGCGCGTCGACCACGCACACCGTCTCGTCCATGACGATGACGCCGGCCGAGCCGAGCATGGTGCCGGCCTGCATGAGCCCCTCGAAGTCCATGCTGACGTCCAGGCTCTCGGGCAGCCGCAGGATCTTGGCCGAGGAGCCGCCCGGGATGACGGCCTTCCACGGCCGCTCCCAGCCGCCGGCCAGCTCCAGCATGTCGCCGAGGCGGGTACCGAGCGGCAGCTCGTAGACCCCCGGCGCGCGGACGTGGCCGGAGATGCTATAGGGCATGAGGCCGGGAGACTTCTCGGTGCCGTGGCTGCGCCACCAGGCGATGCCGGCCTCGGCATCGCCGCCGCGCCCGAAGCCGCCGAAGATGTAGGGCAGGTACGCGATGGTGACGACGTTGTTGACCACGGTCGGGCAGCCGAACAGACCCGAGACGGCGGGGGAAAGGGGGCTTGAGCTTGGGGTAGCCCCGGCCGCCCTCCAGCGAGGAGAGCATCCCCGTCTCTTCGCCGCAGATGTAGGCGCCGGCGCCCGCGGTGGATCGTCGATCTCGACGTCGAAGCCGTCGATCCCGAAGATCCCCTTGCCGAGCAGCCCGCGCTCGTACGCCTCCTGGACCGCGCCGACCAGCCGCTGGTAACCCAGCGGCATCTCCCCTCGGATATAGAGGTAGATCGTCGAGATGCCGACGGCGCGGCAGCAGATGAGCGCCCCTTCGATGATCGCGGTGCGGCCAGCGCTCCATGATGAGCCGGTCCTTGAAGGTGCCGGGCTCGCTCTCGTCGCCGTTGAGGACGAGGTACTTGGGCTTGTCCGCCCGCGCGGGCACGAAGCTCCACTTGAGGCCCGTCGGAAAGCCAGCCCCGCCCCGGCCGCGCAGCCCGCTCGTCTTGACCAGCTCGATGAGCTCGGCGGGCGAGTGCTCCCGGCAGGCGCGGCGCGCCGCCTCGTAGCCCCCGGCGGCGAGGTAGCGCTCCAGCGTCCAGCTGTCCGGCTCGCCGACGTGTTCGGTCAGCGCCTTGACCTGTTCCACCATTGCGGGGCTACTCCCATTCCGCCAGGATCTCGTCGAGTTGCTCCGCCGTCACCCGGTCGTAGTGCCGGTCGTCGATCTGCATGCAGGGCGCGGTGTCGCACGAGGCGAGACACTCGGTCTTGCGCAGGCTGAAGCGGCCGTCGGGGGTGACGCCGCCGGCGGCGATGCCGAGCTTCTGCTCCAGCGCCTGCGTCAGTTGCCGCGCGCCGCGCAGCGCGCACGGCAGGGTGTTGCAGACCCAGATCACGTAGCGGCCATCCCGCCGGCCGGGCAGGTCGCACTTGAAGTGGGTGTAGAACGTGACGACGCTCAGCACCTCGGCGGGGCTGATGCCGATCAGCTCGGCGGCCAGTTCGATCCCGGCCTGGTCGATGCGCCCGCGTTCCCGCTCGATGATGCGCAGCAGCGGCAGCAACACCGCCCGCCGCTGCGGGTAGCGGCCCAGCAGCCATGCGAACTGGCGCTGGCCCTCTTCGCTCAGCTCGATTCGCTCGCTTCGCTCGGTCGCGCTCATGGGTCCTGCTCGCAGCTGGGGATTCAGCGATCCAGTTCGCCGGCGATGACATGGAGGCTGGAGAGCACCGCGACCACGTCCGCGATCATGGCGCCTTGCAGCATCTTCGGCAGCGCCGCGAAGTGGTAGAAGCTCGGCGGCCGGATCCGCACCCGGTACGGGATCCCGCTGCCGTCGCTGATCAGGTAGTAGCCCTGCTCGCCGGTCGGCACCTCGTTGGCACAGTAGGTCTCGCCCGCCGGCGGCCGCACGCCGTAGCCGGGCATCACCAGCTCGAAGTGGTGGATGAGCTCCTCCATGCTCGAGTAGGTGAGGTCCTTGCCGGGCAGCACGTGCTTGCCCAGCGCGTTGACCGGCCCGGGCGGCAGGTTGTCGATGAGCTGGCGGATGATCTTGATGGATTCCTTGATCTCCGCCAGCCGCTGCAGGTAGCGCGCGTAGACGTCGCCGTCGGTGAAGGTGGGAACCTCGAAGTCCAGCTCCTCGTAGCCCAGGTAGGGCCGCACCCGCCGCACGTCGTAGGGTACGCCCGAGGCGCGCAGGACCGGCCCGGTGCAGCCGCAGGCGAGCGCGTCCTCGCGGCTCAGCACGCCGATGCCCACCGTCCGGTCGCACCAGATGCGGTTGCGGCTCAGCAGCCCCTCGATGTCGGCCACCGTCTCCTCGACCTTCTCGATGAAGACCTTGACCCGCGCCTCGAAGTCGATCGGCACGTCGAAGGCGACCCCGCCGACGCGGCCATAGCTCACCGTCAGGCGACCGCCCGAGCAGACGTCGAAGATGTCGTAGGCGCGCTCGCGCTCGATGAACGACCAGAGCATGGCGGTGAAGGCACCGAGATCCATGCCCTGCAGCCCCACGCACAGGATGTGGTCGGCGATCCGGCCGAGCTCGGCCATGATGATCCGTACCGCCCGCCCGCGCGGCGGCACCTCCAGCCCGAGCAGGTCCTCGACCGCGATGCAGTACGCGATGTTGTTGTTCATCGCCGAGAGGTACTGGGTGCGGTCGCTCAAAGGCACGAACTGGTTCCAGGTGCGATACTCGCCGAGCTTCTCGAAGCCGGTGTGCAGGTAGCCGCACTCCGGCACGCAGCGCACGATCCGCTCGCCGTCCAGCTCCAGGATCAGGCGGAGGGTGCCATGGGTGGCAGGGTGCTGCGGCCCGAAGTTCATCACCATGTGCCGGGCCGACACCCCCTCCTCATCCGGCAGCTCGAGCAGCTCGGCGGCGTGCAGCCCGACCTTGCGGCGCAGCTCGTCGATCTCGGGCACGGTCAGCTCTCCTCCCGCGTCAACACGGGGAACGAGTCGCGCTCGCCCCGCCCTCGCAGAGGGTAGTCCTTGCGGAGCGGATGGCCGGTGAAGTCATCCGGCATGAGCAGGCGGCGGAGATCCGGGTGGCCCTCGAACACGATCCCGTACAGATCGTAGACCTCGCGCTCGGGCCACTCGGCGCCGGCGAAGACGGCGGTGGCGCTCGGGGCGCGGGGATCGTCCTCCTCCAGCCAGACCTTGAGTCGCACGTAAGCGTCGCAGCGGAACGAGTAGAGGATGTACAACAGCGCGAACCGCGGTCCCTGGTGGCCGGGATACTTGAGGAAGTCCGCGCAGGTCAGCTCGATGAGCATCTCGAAGCGCAGCTCCGGGTCGTCCCGCAAGAACCGCAGCACCTCCAGCAATGCCTCGCGCGCGATGTCGATCCAGAGCTTGCGGGTCACCACCCGCGAGCCGAGCACCACGTCCTGGGGAAAGCGGCGTTCGAGCCGTGCCAGCACCTGATGCTCGGCCTCCAGCCAGCGCTGCTCGGCCGGCGTGCGCGGCGCCTGCCCGGCAGTGCTCGCCTCGTTGCGGTGCACGCTCATCGCCCGCTCCTCGCCTGCCTGCTCCTCTGGAAGCTCCACCCCCGTCGAGCTGCTCGGCCCCTCGTCGCGGACCAGCAGCGGGCGGCGGCTGCGCCGGCGCCCTGGCCCGCTCCGCACCGCTCCCCCTCAGAGCAGTTTCTGGGCGTCGATCTTCTTCTGGATCTGCAGCAGCGCGTCCACCATGTTCTCCGGCCGCGGCGGGCAGCCGGGTACGTAGACGTCGACCGGGATGAACTTGTCGACCCCCTGGATCATGGTGTAGGTGTCGAACACGCCTCCGCACGAGGCGCAGGCTCCCATCGAGATGCACCACTTGGGCTCGGCCATCTGGAGCCAGATGCGCTGCAGCACCGGCATCATCTTGAGCGTCACCCGCCCGCCGACGATCATGAGGTCGGCCTGCCGCGGCGAGAACCGGATGACCTCGGCCCCGAAGCGCGCCAGATCGTAGCGGGAGCTGAGCACGCTCATCATCTCGATGGAGCAGCACGCGGTCCCGAACACATAGGGCCAGAGGCTGTTCTTGCGCCCGAGCTTGACCATGCGCTCGAGCAGGCCCTTCACCGTGCCCAGGATGTAGCCCTGCTGGCGGAGCTGCCGGCCGATGTCTACTCCCATTCGAGCGCTCCCCGCCTCCAGACGTAGACCAGCGCCAGGGCGAGCACGCCGATGAAGACCAGCACCTCGATGAAGGCGGCCGCCCCGAGAAGCCTGTACTGTGCCGCCCACGGGATGAGGAACACCGTCTCGACGTCGAAGAGGATGAACAGGATCGCGATCAGGTAGAAGCGGACCGAGAACCGCCCGCGCGCCCCCTCCTCGACCGGCGAGGGGATCCCGCACTCGTAGGGCTCGAGCTTGGTGGGCGTGGGCCGCTTCTGCGCTCCGAGCAGGCGCGGCAGCAGCACCGTCAGCCCGAGCAGCCCGGCCCCGACGAGCACGAGCAGCGCCGCGTACACCAGCAGGTGCAGGTAGCTCTCCGGCACGGCCGCCTCCGGGTGGTGCCTACAACAACACCTTGCCGTGAAATCGGTTACAGCGACTTTGTGAAAACTGGAACAAAGTATAGCAGCGGGCGCGATGGCTGTCAAACCGGTCCACCGCGGTTGGACTCGCGCCGCCGGCCGCGCTCACGGGCCGTCCGGAGCCAAAAAGCGGCGGATGACCCCGCGGCGGCTCGCGCGGCAGAACGCGGCCAGCTCGCGCACCTCCGCACAGCTCGAAGCAGCGAGCTCATCGAGTACCTCCGGGATGGTCCGGTCGCGCTGCCGGTAGAGCAGCCGGAACGCCTCCTTGAGGGCCTGGCGCGCCTGCGAGGAGACGCCGGCGCGCCGCAGGCCCACGGTGTTGAGGCCGCCCACCGCATTGCCGCGGGTGCTGGTGGCGAGCAGAAACGGCGGCAGATCGAGCGAGATGGCGCTGTTGCCGCCCATCATGGCCAGCCGTCCGATCCGGCAGTACTGGTGCACGCAGGCGTTGCCCGACAGAAACGCCCCCTCGCCGATCTCCACGTGGCCCGCCACCAGGGCTCCGTTGGCGAGCACGACCCGCGCCCCCACGGTCGAGTTGTGCCCGACGTGCGCCTGCGCCATCAGCACGCAACCCGGACCGAGCACCGTGCGCTGGCCCTCGCCGGTGGCGCGGTGCACGGTGGCTCCCTCGCGGATCACCGAACCCTCGCCGATCTCCACCGTGCTCGGCTCGCCGGCGTACTTCGCGTCCTGGGGCGGCCCGCCGAGCACGGCGGTCGGAAAAACGCGGCAGTTCGCCCCCAGCCGCGTGCCCCGGAGCACCACCGCGTTGGCCATGATGTGGCAGCCCGGACCCACCTCGACCTCGGGCTCGATCACCGCCCCGGGGCCGACGACGACGTCCTCGGCGAGGCGGGCCTCGGGGTGGACCTCGGCGCGGGGATGGATACACGGCGCTGCCAAGCGGGCGCTCCCCCTCAGCTGCCGGGA
>BPJM01000010.1 GCA_026004615.1 Planctomycetota bacterium | reverse complement strand
GGGCCGGGGTGAGGGGGGGCGGTGCGAGGTGCGGTTGCTGTTTCGGAGTTGCCTCTTATTCCCCCTCCCCCTCACCCTCACCCTCTCCCCCGCAAGCGGGGGAGAGGGGACGAGGAGGGCAAGCCCCGCTGTGCTCCCTCTCCCCTCCGGGGAGAGGGCCGGGGTGAGGGGGCGGTGCGAGGTGCGGTTGCTGTTTCGGAGTTGCCTCTTATTCCCCCTCCCCCTCACCCTCACCCTCTCCCCCGCAAGCGGGGGAGAGGGGACGAGGAGGGCAAGCCCCGCTGTGCTCCCTCTCCCCTCCGGGGAGAGGGCCGGGGTGAGGGGGCGGTGCGAGGTGCGGTTGCTGTTTCGGAGTTGCCTCTTATTCCCCCTCCCCCTCACCCTCACCCTCTCCCCCGCAAGCGGGGGAGAGGGGACGAGGAGGGCAAGCCCCGCTGTGCTCCCTCTCCCCTCCGGGGAGAGGGCCGGGGTGAGGGGGCGGTGCGAGGTGCGGTTGCTGTTTCGGAGTTGCCTCTTATTCCCGCTCCCCCTCACCCTCACCCTCTCCCCCGCAAGCGGGGGAGAGGGGAGAGGGGGCGCAGGAGGGCAAGCCCCGCTGTGCTCCCTCTCCCCTCCGGGGAGAGGGCCGGGGTGAGGGGGCGGTGCGAGGTGCGGTTGCTGTTTCGGAGTTGCCTCTTATTCCCCCTCCCCCTCACCCTCACCCTCTCCCCCGCAAGCGGGGGAGAGGGGACGAGGAGGGCAAGCCCCGCTGTGCTCCCTCTCCCCTCCGGGGAGAGGGCCGGGGTGAGGGGGCGGTGCGAGGTGCGGTTGCTGTTTCGGAGTTGCCTCTTATTCCCCCTCCCCCTCACCCTCACCCTCTCCCCCGCAAGCGGGGGAGAGGGGACGAAGGGGGCAAGCGGGGGAGAGGGGAGGAAGAGGGCAAGCGGGGGAGAGGGGACGAAGGGGGCAAGCGGGGGAGAGGGGAGGAAGAGGGCAAGCGGGGGAGAGGGGACGAAGGGGGCAAGCGGGGGAGAGGGGAGGAAGAGGGCGAGCCCCGCTCTGCTCCCTCTCCCCTCCGGGGAGAGGGCCGGGGTGAGGGGGCGGTGCGCGCTGCGGCTGCTCGTTCAGCTCTCCCTCAGCGTTCCAGCGCTTCCAGCAGCGCCGAGGCGAGCGCGCGGCGCGCATCCTGGAAGGCGGCGCTGCGGCGGGCACGCACGCGCAGCACGTAATAACCCTGCTCGGCGGCGAGCGGCTCGCTGAGCGCGCCGGGCTGGGCGGTCTCCAGCCAGGCGCGTGCGGCCTGTCCCAGCGCGAGCAGATCGAGCGGCGGCTCGAACCGGCCGAGCAGGCCGCCGGTGGCCGCGCTCGGGCTGTCGGAGTGCTCGCGCGCGAACTGCTCGAACGCGGTCACGAACTGCCGGCGTGCAGCGTACGGGCCGGTGCCGCGTGCTCGCTCCAGCTCCTCTTCCCAGATCTCCGCGAGCTTGCGGCGCGCGCGCTCCATGGCCTCCGGCGTGCCGAAGATCGCACGCACCAGGCGCGGGCGCTCGACCGGGGGCAGGGTGCCGCTGCCGCCGGCGGGCTCGATCCAGAGCACGCACGCGCGCCCCGCCTCCAGCTGCACCACCTCGCTCAGCTGCTCGAGGGGCGCCGCCAGCACCGCGCGTTCGAACGCGGTCAGGACCTGGTGGGCCTTCTGTTCGAACCGCGCGCCCTGCGCGGCGAGGCTGGCCGCCACCGCGGCGAAGGTCTCGCCCGCTTGCAGCCGGGCGCACGCCTGTTCGGCCGCCCGGCGCGCCGCCGCCATCGCCGGTTCGAGCACCTCGGCTGGCAGCGGCCGCGGGCGGCCCGTCGTCGCGTCGACGCCGGGGGAGGTCCGATAGAGCACGTGGCGCACCTGGACCTGGTCTGCGCGCCGCCCGGTGACCAGGATGACGTGGTAGCCGTAGCGGGTGCGCACCGGGCCGACCACCTGGCCGACCTCCGCCCCGAACGCCGCCTCGACGAAGGCCGGATCGTCGAACGGCGCGCCCGGGGTGTTGCGGCCGAACCAGCGCAAAATCCCGCTCTTGCGCGCGGAGGCCTCGTCCTCCGACTCCGCGCGCGCCCACCGTCCCAGCTCCTCTTTCTTGTCGGGCGCCGCCTGGATGGCGGCCAGCGCCGCCTCGGCCTTGCGCCGGGCGCGCTCCTCCAGCAGCCGCTCGATCGTGGCGGCGTCCGCCGGCACATACAGCTGCGCGACCTCGATCGCCTCCAGGCCCCCTTCGCCGTAGCGCAGCCCGTAGAGCTCGCGCAGCATGGCCTCGCCGATGCCCCGCGCCTGGAGTCGGGTGTCGAGCTGCCAGCGCTCGAGCAGCTCCTCGCCCGCCTCCCAGCGCAGATCCCGATAGAGCTGCTCGCGCTGAGGGGCGAAACCCTCCGCCGGCGCGCGCGCCCGTTCCACCCAGCGCAGCACCACCGCGCGCCGATGCTCGGTGTCCACCAGCGGCCCGAAGACGCTGCCGAGTTCGGTCTGCTCGAACAGGCGCGCGATCACCGTCCCGCCGATGGGGGCCAGCTCGCCGAGCGCCGTGGTCTCACCGGCGTCGGCCCGCCCGAGCAGAGCGGTCTCGCGAAGCTCCAGCCCCTGGGCTGCCGCCAGCTCGGCGAAACGGGCGGTCTGGGTCGCAGCGCGGGCGGCGAATGCCTCCGCCGCCCGGCGGGCGCGCCCGAGCGCGCGCTCGGCGAGCAGATCCTCGCGCACCCGGTCCCGGATCTCGGCCAGCGGCGGAGTGCGCGCCGGCAGGCGGCGCTCCACCCGGTAGGCGAACACGACGCCGGACGGCTCGGCGAACCAGCTGGGCGACAGCTCGCCCACCTGGTCCTGCCGGCCCGCCAGCCGCGCCTCGACCTCGGGCAGCCGCAGCTCCTCCGGCAGTCCGGCGCCGCTCACAGGGGTCGTCACGGTCGCAAGCTCGATCCCCAGTTCCAGTGCGAGCAGTTCGAGATCGGGCGGCTGCTCGTCGGGGCCGTGGTCGCGGAGCCGCTCCCGGAGCTTCGCCAGCAGCTGCTCGGCGCGCTCGCGCAGCGCTGCGGTGCGGGTCGGACCCTCGGGCAGCTCGCGCACCGCGCCGGCGAACTTCGCGAGCGGCACCCGCAGCACCGAGAGCACCACCCGCTCGGGCTCGCGGTAGCGCGCCAGATTGCGCTCGTACATGAGCTGGAGCTCGTCCGCCGGCGGCTCCAGGTAGAGCGCCCGCACCCGGTCCTCGACCTCGGCGAACGGGGGCAGGCGCGGTTCGCGCCGCTCGAGCAGTCGATAGAAGAACGCGTGGGTGTCGTTGCTGTAGACCTCGGAGTACTGTCCGGGCTCCAGCCGTTCGAGCGAGGTCAGCAGCGCCCAGTGGCGGATGGCCTCGATGGCGGTGAGCCCTTCGGGCTCCAGCAGGCCGCTCTCGCCGTAGACGAATCCGCGCGCCTCGGCGAGTCGTCGCAACGCCGGTACGGCCGGTCCGCCTGGGGCTGCCTGCCCGCCCTCCGCCGGCGCGCTCTCGCCCGGCGCCGCGGGCAGGACGCCCGGTGCCGCAGCCGCAGGCGCCTCGCCGGCACCGGCCGGCGGGGGCGCCGCGCTCGCGGTGGGCGCAGCGGCGGCCGGCGGCGGCTGCTCGCCCGCGGCGGCGGGTGCCGTGCCGTCCGGCGCGCTGCCCTGCTGTTCGTCCAGCGCGCGGACCTCCTCGAGCAGCGCCGTCGCGGTGGCGCGGGCGAGCTCGCGGGCGCGCTCGCGCACCAGCTCGGCCGCGATCTCCTCGCGCACCTCCGCAAACGGCCGGTAGCGCGGCTCGGCGGTGGGAGTCGGCGGCTGGAGCGCGGCGGTGGGGGTGGGGGAGTCGAGCGCCGCGCCCGAGGTGGGGGCAGCGGGGCTCGCGCTGGGGGTTGCGGGAGCGGGGCTGTCCGGCAACCGGTAGCGCTCGCGCACCGCCTCGTAGCGCGCGCGCAGCTGCTCCTCGCTCGGCGGCTCGACCGCGGCGGTGAACCGCGCGATCGGCACCGCGGCGTAGGCGATCGCCACCCGCCGCGGCTCGCGGAAGCGCTCCTGGTTCTGCTCGTAGTACGCCCGCAGATCCTCGGTCGTCACCGCCCCGGCGGTGACCGGGAAGGCGGCGGCGTCGAAGGCGACATAGCGCGCGCGACGGCGGTGGTGCTCGTCCTGGTAGCGCTCGAACAGCCGCTCGGGGGCGGGCTTGCCGCTCTGCCGCACCAGCTGGCGGAGCTTGTCGATCATGAGCTCCTCGCGCAGCGTCCGCTCGAAGTCGACGACCGACAGGTCGCGGCCCTCGAACAGCCGGAGGTACTCGTCGCGGTCGAAGCGGACCTGGCCGAGCGCCTCGAACAGGTACCGCTGCCACTGCGCCTGGCTGGGTTCGGTGACGCCCTCGGCACCGAGCCGGCGGATCGCCTGTTGCTGGGCGGCGACGAAGGTGAAAAACTGCTCGACCTCGCGCGCCACCTCTTCGTCGCTGACCGTGATTCCCGCCTCCTCGGCCTTGCGCAGGAAGATCAGGTGGTTCCAGGCCTGCTGGTTCTCGAACCGCGCGCGCTCGCCTGCGCGGAAGGCCTGCACGAGCGCCAGCCGCCGGCTGAGCCGCTGGAACTCCTCCTGCCCGATCTTTTCGCCGAAGATCACCCCGGCCGGCGGGATCGGCGGGCGGCCGAGCACATCGATCATGAGATAGGAGACCCCGAACAGGGGCAGGATGACCAGCACCACGCCCCAGAACACGATCTTCTCGTACCTGCGGAAGAATCGGATCATGGCCGCCTCTCAACCGCCGCGCGGGTGCGGCAGGTCCCTGATGCTCTTGAGTCCGAACCGCTCCAGAAAGCGCCCCGTGGTGCCGTACAGAAACGGGCGGCCGGGCTGCTCCGCGCGCCCGGTCACCCGTACCAGTCCCTTGTCCATGAGCGTGCGCAGCACCCCCGAGCTGTCGGCGCCGCGGATCGCGTCGATCTCCGCGCGCGGCACCGGCTGGCGGTAGGCGATCACGGCGAGGGTCTCCAGCTGCGCCTCGGTCAGCCGCTCCTCCCGCTCGATCGTCTGCAGTCGCTCGACGTATGCGGCGTAGCACGGGCGGGTGACCAGCCGCCAGCCCCCCGCCACCTCCACCAGCTCCAGACCGCCGGCGGGCTCCTGGCGCAGCCGCTCGCGCAGCTCCCAGAGCGCGCGCCGCACGGGTACCCAGTCGCAGCCGTCCAGGACCTCGCACAGCTCGCGCAGCTCCAGCGGTCCGTCGGCGGCGAGCAGCAGTGCCTCGAGCGCTCCGGTGAGGCTCGCACCAGGCGGCAGCGCGGGCAGCCGGTACTCCCTTTCACCGGGCGCAGGCGCGGGCGGCTCCTCCGCGGTGTCGCTCGCCCCGCTGCCGGCTGCCGCCGCCGCACCGGCCTGCGCGGCGGGCGGGGATGGCGGCTGCAGCCGGGCGAACGCCTCGCGCAGCGAGCGCAGGGGCTCGCGGTCCGCTGCCCCCGCGGGCGCCCCACCCGCCTCGGCGGACCGCTCGGCTGCCTCGGCGCCGGCCCTGCCGGCGGCGGGGGCCGCGGGCAGCGGCGGCTCGGGCTCCATGGGCAGCGCTTGCCCGTCCATACCGCTCAACCCTCCTCGTCCTCCGGCGGCAGGTCGATCACCAGGGGCAGCGAGCCGACCGCGGTGTGCGTCCGGTCCCACGCCACCGCCTTCAGGTGGTAGGTGCCCGGCCACAGCTCGGCGGGCAGCGCGAGCGTGGCGCGGAACGAGCCGTCGCGCACCGCCGCCTGCAGCCGGAGGTGGTGCTTGGTGTTGGCGCGGGCGTGGGTGCGCACGATCTCCGGCTCCTCGCGCCTCGTCCCGGCGGCGGGCAGCGCGGGCTCCTCCACGTACCGGTCGCGTTCGACCTCGAGCGTCAGCACCACCTGCCCGCGCTCGAGTTCCGGCACTCGCCCGCGCACGGTGAGGCGGCCGCCGGCCACCGGCTGGCCGCCGGCCAACTCGAGCACGATCCCGCCGGGCCGGGGCAGGGCCAGCACCAGCGCCGGGTCGCCCAGCAGGTTGTAGAGAAAGGCGTTGTCGGCGGCCAGGCGCGCGAGCAGCCGCTCGTCCTGCAGGAACATCTTCCCGTAGCCGACGATCGCCTGGCGCTCCTCGCTCGGTGGCGCCGCGCTGCGCCCGAGCAGGCGCCGCTTCGCCTCCAGCAGCACCTCGCCGAGCCGCCGCGGCCAGCGCGCGTCCGCGGCGAAATAGGACGCCACCAGATCGTGCGACAAGAGCGCATTGGCATAGGGGTGCGAGATCCGGCTCGCCGCAAAGACAGCCGGCGGCCCCTTCTCCCACTCCAGCAGCAGTTCGGCGATCGCCTCCTCGTCCGGATCGTCGAAGGCACCCGTCGTGCACGCGATGATCGTGAGCACCGCTGGCCGCGCCCCGGCGTCGACCCGCGTCACGTCCTCGCGGGTGAAGATGCGGTAGGGGCGGCCCTCGTAGCGCAGCCGGTCGAAACCGTCGGCGTGCCCGTGGCCGGTGTAGGTCACCAGCGCCGCCTGGCCGCTGAGCAGCTCCGCCACCTTCGCCGACAGCTGCGAGGGCGGGAAGAAGTAGGGCGAGCCAGGGCTCGCATACGTCATGTCGACGTCGTAGCTGTACGGCACGTTGCGGCTCAGGATGCGGGTCGCCATCTCCTCCAGCGCCCGGTCGACCGCGGCGCCGAACCGTCCTTCGCCGGCGACGAAGCTGAGCCGGCGGCGCCACGGCCCCGGCTCGGCCTGCCGCTCGTAGGCGATGGTGCGGCCTACCAGCGCCGCCACCACCTCGGGATCCGAGCTGGGCCAGCGCCCGATCGCCATCTGCGGCTCCAGGCCCTCGGGGCCGAAGGCGACGAACCAGTGGTCCGAAGCGGTGGCGCCGTTGTCGTAGGTGTCCACCAGCGCCGTCGGCAACGCGGCACCGGGCCCGAAGGTCCAGACCGCATCCCGGCCCGCTTCGCCGACCAGCAGCACGAAGCGCGGGGCCGGCCGCCAGTGCCGGGCGGCGTGCGCGAGGAAGGCGCGGATCGCGGCCGGGCTGGGGTTGCCGGCACCGAAGCGGTCGTAGACGTCCTGCACCCCGACCAGTCGCGTCTGCAGTCCCTGCGCGCGCCGGTGGGCGGCGAGCGGCGCCAGCGCCGGCAGTACGCGCTCGACGGCGATGGCGAGCCAGTCCGCTCCGCCGCTGGCGAGGTCCGCGGGGCGCACCACCTCGAGCCGCAGCGGCCTGGTGCGCTGCTCGAAGCGGCCGAGCTCGGCCCCCGTGATCTCGAACCGGTCGAGCAACACCAGCCCCTCGCGCCGCCTGAGCGACAGCATGTTGCGGCCGGCGCGCAACAGCCCTGCGGGCAGCGCCAGCTCGGCGGTATGGGGCGCGGCGCCGCTCCAGCGCACCAGGCCCAGCTCTCGCCCGTTGAGCGTCACCTCGACGCCGCTGCTGGCGGCCCGCCGCCGCTCTCCCTGCAGGTGCAGGCGCAGCGTCCCTGTCCCCGCCGCCGCCGCCGGCAGCTCGAACGGGATCTCGGTGCGGGCCCCTGGCGGCGCCGCATAGCACCACTCGGGTGCCCCCGACCCGGCCAGCGGTGCCAGCAGCTCCACCTCCCTGGTGGGCAGGGGCTCGAAGTGGAGGTTCGGCTCGAAGGCGAGCCAGGCGGCCGGCTCGACGGTGGCTTCGGGGAGGGATACCGGATGCTCCCCGGGGCGCGCAGCCCGGATCACGAAGGCGGCGTAGTGCGCGTAGCGCAACGGCCCCGGTGCCGCGAAGAAGCAGAGCCCGCCGTCCGGTGTCCGCGCGTAGGGCAGCGGGCCGGCCGCGCCCTCGAGCACCACCGTCCGCCCGGCGAGCCCGGCCGCGGCGAGCGCGCCCGGCTCGACGGTGACCAGCCCCGGGGCATCGACGGCGAGCCGCACGATCGCGCCGCCGCCATCCTGCTCCGGCGCGGCGGGCGCACCGCCCGCGCATGCGAGCGCCAACCCCAGCGCCATGCCGGCGCGCAGCAGCGCGCCGCTCCGGTTCTGCCTGCGCAACAGCGCTCCCTCCCCGTCCCGCTCCAGCGCACTGCCATCGGCCCGCGGCCGGCGCCTCGTACGCGCCCGCGCCCCTGGGACCGGGGCCGCGCGCGGGCGCTCGCACCACGGGCGGAGTCCCCTGGCCGTCCGGCGGCTCTCAGTCCGCGCCGGCCGGCGGCCAGAGCTTGCGGATCTGCGCGCGCGCGCGCAGCTCCTCCAGCAGTCGATTCACCTCGCCCTGATCGACGGGGCGGGCGGCGGCGGCGGCGCGGATCTCGGCCAGCACCTCCTCGGTGCACGGCCTGGCCGGCGGGATGATCTCCAGCACCTGGATCACGTGCCAGCCGTACTGCGAGCGCACGGGCTCGGAGATCGCACCCGGTTCGAGCGAGAAGGCGACCGCGGCGAACTCCTCCACCATGTCCGGGCGCGCGAACGCAGGCAGCTCGCCGCCGCGGTGGGCGGTGGCCGGGTCCTCCGACTCGCGGCGCGCCAGGGCGGCGAAATCCTCCCCGGCGCGCAGGCGCTCCACGGCGCGCTCCGCCTTGCGGCGCGCCGCCTCCCACAGCTCGGCGCGCCGTGCGGCCTCTGCGCCCGGCGGCACCCGGACCGCATAGAGGATGTGCCGCGCGCGCCGCCGCTCGCCGTAGCGCGCCTCGTACTCGCGCCGCAGCCCCTCGCCCTCGGTGCGGCGGCGCTTCGCCAGCTCCTCGAGCAGAAAGCCCATGCGCGCGTGCCGGCGGTACTGCCGGCGCAGCTCCTCCCACTGCGCCTGTTCCCAGCCCAGTTCGGCGAACTCGCGCATGCCGCGCGTCTGTTCGAGCTTGCTCTCGATCCAGCGCTCGAGCCGCTCGGGCGTGGCCTCGATGCCCGCTTCGGCGGCGGCGCGGGCGACCAGGTGTTCGTTGATCCAGACGTCGAGCTGGGCCTCGCCGAACTGGCGCAGCAGGTAGTCCTTGTAGGCGCCGAGCCGCAGCGTCACGCCGTCGACGATCGCGACCGGGGTGTCGTCGCCAGCCGACGGGGCCGTCGGACCAGCCGGCCGGGCGGTCGCGGTGGGGGCGGCGGGGGGCTGGTGTGCGCTCGCCGGCGGCCTCCGGCGCGCCCTCGCCGGCGTGCGCCGGCGCGGCGAGGGCGAGCGCGGCGCCGCACAACAGCGCCGCCATGAGCCCGCAGCTGCCCGCCACCAGGCCAGGGCCGGCCGGCAGCGGGCGCGTCTCGGTACTGGGTTGCCGCGCCTGGCGCGCGCGCTCGCGTGTCGGCCCCAACCCGATCGCTTCCCGGAGCTTGCCTGCAAAGGGCTGAGGAGTATATGCGCCGGTTGGCAGAGGTGTCAACCGGGCGCGCGCGCAAGTCCTTACCGTTTCCGTGCGCGCCCGCTGCCGCACGCGGCTCGGCTGCCCTCGCCGTAGCCGGCCGGATGGGAGGTGTGCCAGCGCCAGGCGGAGGCGATCATCTCGGCGAGGGAGCGGCGGGCGGTGAAGCCGAGGGCCTCGCGAGCGCGTGCGCAGCTCGCGAGCAGCGCCGGGGGATCGCCGGCCCGGCGCGGCTGCTCCACGACGGCGATGGGCCGGCCGGTGACCTCGCGCGCGGTCGCGATGACCTCGCGCACCGAATGCCCCCGCCCGCTGCCGAGGTTGTAGGCGGCGAAGAATCCCTCCGCCGGCCCGGGCGCCTGCAGCGCCAGCAGATGCGCCAGCGCCAGGTCCTCGACGTGGATGAAGTCCCGCACGCAGGTGCCGTCGGGGGTGGGGTAGTCGGTGCCGTAGATCGGCACCGGTTCGCCGCGCGCGGCCGCCGCGAGCACCCGCGGCACCAGGTGCGTCTCCGGTTCGTGGTCTTCGCCGAGCAGGCCGTCGTCGCTGGCGCCGGCGGCGTTGAAATAGCGCAGGGCCAGCGCCTGCAGGCCGTGCGCGGTGGCGAAGTCGCGCAGCATGTGTTCGACCGCGAGCTTGCTCGCGCCGTAGGCGGTGAGGGGGCGCGGCGGAGCCTCCTCGGGGATCGGCACCTCGCCGGGCAGGCCGTACACCGCGCAGGTCGAGGAGAAGACGATGCGGCGCGTGCCCGCCCTGCGCATCGCCTCCAGCAGGCGCAGGGTGCCGAGCGTGTTCACCCGGTAGTACAGCCCCGGCTCGCGGACCGACTCGGGCACCAGCGCGCGTCCCGCCAGGTGCACCACCGCCTCGATGCCGGCGAGCGCGGGCGCGAGCGGGTCGCGGCACAGATCGGCGACGACCAGCTCGGCGCCCGGAACCGCGGCCGCCGCGGCGCGGTGGCCGGTGGACAGATCGTCGAGGATCCGGACCTGGTGGCCGCGCGTGGCGAGGGCGCGCGCGGTGATGCTGCCGATGTAGCCGGCACCGCCGGTGACGAGCACCCTCACCCGAGCGCTCCGCCCTGCGCGCCCCGCCCCCGTTCGCCTTCGGGGGCGGGGTCTCCCTCGGCGATGCTGGCGTACAGCGTCCAGAAGCCGTCGAGCTCCCGCAGGCTCGCCAGGTCCGGATCGGCGATCATGTGATCTGCGTCGCGGTAGCCGAGCGCGATCGCGCGGGCGAGGGCCTGCAGCGCCTGCTCGGTCCGGCCCAGCAGTGCGAGCGAGCAGGCGAGGTTGTAGTGGACGACGGGCTCCTGGGGGGTGAGGCGGACCAGCTGCTCATCGATGCGCAGGCCGTCCTCGTGGCGGCCCACCGCCGTGTACAGGTGGCCCAGGGCGTGCAGCGCCTCCAGGTGCTCGGGTTCGCTGCGGAGCACCGCCTCGTAGAATCCGATCTGGAACGCAGTATCGAGTGCGCTGCGCTGCTCGGCGCTGAGCAGCTCCGGGCCGCCGAGCCGGCGCGCCGCCTGGTATTGCATCGCGTCTCGTCCCCGCCCGGCGCGGCGCATTGGCGAGGGCGCCGCGCGCGCGCTACCATGGTCATTTTAGTGGCCTGGGGGGCCGCTGCAACGGGAGGCGAGAGGTGCCGGGGACGGGCTCGCCGCAACCGCGGCAGGAAGGGCAGGCCGGCGCGCGGGCGGGGCGGCGCCGGCGGCGGCTGCTCACCAGCGGTGAACTGGCGGAGCGAAGCGGGCTGTCGCGGCAGGTGATCTACACCTACACCACGATGGGGCTGTTGCGGGAGGCGGAGCGGAGCAAGGCGGGGCACAAGCTGTTCGAGGAGACGGCGCTGGTGCGCCTGCGCATCATCGAGAACCTCAAGGAGCGGGGCTACACGCTGCGCGACATCAAGCAGATCTTCTTCGCCCGCCGGTGAGAGGCGAGGGCGGGAGCGGCGCCGGGCAAGAGCTGCCGGGCCGCGCGCCGTTGCGCCGCCGGCACCGCTCGCATAAAATCCCGTGCTTCTTCCTCTCGGGGTGGGCCCGTCGAGGCGCCAGGCGATGGCTGAGGTAGTGGTCGCGACGCACAACCCGGGCAAGCTCGTCGAGCTGCGCGCCATCCTCGAAGCGCTGGCCGGCGCGCCCGAGCTGGTGCTGCGCTCCTCAGCCGAGCTGGGGCTGCCGGTGCCGGCGGAGCGGGGCAGCAGTTTCGCGGAGAATGCGCGCGCCAAGGCCCTGCAGGCGGCGGCGGCGAGCGGGCGCGCGGCGATCGCGGACGACAGCGGGCTGGAGGTGGACGCGCTCGGGGGCGCGCCGGGGATCGGCTCCGCGCACTACGCGGGCGAGGGCGCGGACGCGGAGGCGAACAACCGCAAGCTGCTGGCGGCGCTCGCGGGCGTGCCCTGGGGGCGGCGCACCGCACGGTTCCGGTGCGCGGTCGCGCTGGCGGTGCCGGTCGGCGCGGCGGACGAACCGGGAGCGGGGGGGGCCGGGACCGGCGGCGCGCGTATCGTGGCCGAGGCGGAGGGGGTGCTCGAGGGGCGGATCGCCGAGGCGCCGCGCGGCGAGGCTGGCTTCGGCTACGACCCGCTGTTCGTGCCGGCCGGCGAGAGCCGCACGCTGGCCGAGCTGGGCGCCGCCTACAAGAACCGGCACAGCCATCGCGCGCGGGCGCTGGCGGCGCTCGGCGAGGCGCTGGCGCGGCTGGTGCCGGCGGCCGGCGGCGCGGCCGGGCGGGCGGGGCCGGGGGCGGCCGGGGTGGGCGAGCGGGGCGCGGGGCCCCGGGGCTGAGCGCATGCGCATCGAGCACATCCGCAACTTCTGCATCATCGCGCACATCGACCACGGCAAGTCCACGCTCGCCGACCGGATCCTGGAGATCTGCGGTGCGGTGAGCGAGCGCGAGCGCCGCGAGCAGTTGCTCGACGACATGGACCTGGAGCGCGAGCGCGGCATCACGATCAAGGCGAAGAACGTGGCGCTGGACTACCGGGCGCGCGACGGCAAGACCTACCGGCTGCACCTGATCGATACCCCGGGTCACGTCGACTTCAGCTACGAGGTCTCGCGCTCGCTGGCCGCCTGCGAGGGCGCGGTCCTGCTGGTGGATGCCACCCAGGGGGTCGAGGCCCAGACGGTGGCCAACGCCTATCTGGCGATCGAGGCGGGGCTGGAGATCGTGCCGGCGCTCAGCAAGGTGGACGTCTCGACCGCGCGGCCAGATGCGGTGCTGCAGGAGATCGAGACCTCGCTCGGGCTCGATGTCTCGGGCTGCATCCGCACCAGCGGCAAGACGGGCGAGGGGGTGGTGGAGCTGCTGGAGGCGATCGTGCGCCGGGTGCCGCCGCCGCAGGGCGACCCCGATCGCCCCCTGCGCGCGCTGTTGTTCGACTCGGTCTACGACGATTACCGCGGGGTGATCGCGTACGTGCGGCTGCACGACGGGCGGCTGCGGCCAGGCGACAAGGTGCGCTTCCTCGCCACCGATCGCACCTACGAGGTGGTGGAGGTGGGGCAGAACACCCCGCGGCCGCGGCGTGTGCAGGGACTGGCGGCGGGGGAGGTGGGCTTCTTCGCGGCGGGCATCAAGACCCTGGGCGACGTCAAGATCGGCGATACGCTCACGCTGGCCGGCCGCGCCGGCGCGGAGGTGGAGCCGCTGCCGGGCTACAAGGAGCCGCTGAGCATGGTGTTCTGCGGCATCTACCCCACGAACAACGCCGACTTTCCGGAGTTGCGCAAGGCGCTGGAGCGGCTGCGGCTCAACGATGCCTCGTTCACCTTCCAGCCGGAGACCTCCGAGGCGCTCGGGTTCGGCTTCCGCTGCGGCTTTTTGGGGCTGCTCCACATGGAGGTGGTGCAGGAGCGGCTGGAGCGCGAGAGCCAGATCTCGCTCGTGCAGACCGCGCCCAACGTCACCTACGAGGTGGTCACGACGCGGGGCGAGGTGTTGCGGCTGGACAACCCGGCCCGGATGCCGGAGCCGCACCTGATCGCGGAGATCCGCGAGCCGATCGCGCGCTGCAGCGTGGTCTGTCCCGCGGCGGCGATCGGCGCCGTGATGAAGCTCAACGAGGACCGGCGCGGCAGCTACGTGCGCACCGACTACCTCGGTCCGGAGCGCGTGATCCTGGTCTATGACATCCCGCTGGCCGAGATCATCTACGACTATTACGACCAGCTGAAGTCCGCGACGCGCGGCTATGCGACGCTGGACTACGAGATCACCGGTTACCGGGCAGACGACCTGGTGCGGCTCCGGATCCTGGTCAACGGGGTGGAGGTGGATGCGCTGAGCACCATCGTGCATCGCGACAAGGCGGAGCAGATCGGGCGGCGCATCATCCGGACGTTGCGGCGCGAGATCCCGCGGCATCTGTTCCAGGTGCCGCTGCAGGCTGCGATCGGCGGGCGGGTCATCGCGCGCGAGACCATTGCGCCGCTGCGCAAGAACGTGACCGCCAAGTGCTATGGCGGGGACATCACGCGCAAGCGCAAGCTCCTGGAGAAGCAGAAGGAGGGCAAGCGGCGGATGAAGGCGGTCGGCAACGTCGAGATCCCACAGCAGGCGTTCCTGGCCGTGCTGAGCGGCCGCGAGGAGGACGAGCGCAGGAAGTGAGGGCAGAGCAGCAGGCCGCGGCCGCGCCGCACGCAGAGCCGAGGGAGCACGCCTCCTGGTTGCGCGAGCACCTGGAGGGCATCGTGGTGGCGGTGGTGCTGGCGCTGCTGATCCGCCAGTACGCGATCGAGGCGTTCGTCATTCCGACCGGCTCCATGGCTCCGACGCTTTTCGGCCAGCACGTGGATGTGCGCTGCCCCAACTGCGGGTTCGAGCAGCGGGTGAGCGCCGGGGTGCTGGAGCGAGCGCCGCTGGCGGAGGATCGGGCCAACGCCGCCGGCAGCTGCGCGCGCTGCGGCCGCCGCCACCGGCGGCAGCTGCCCGAGGATGCCTTTGCCGCGGGCACGCCGTCGGTGGTGTGTGCGTGCGGCGAGCGCGTGCCGCTGCAGCCGCTGGCGGCGCCGGTGGGCACGTCACGGGCGCGGGCGCGGGTGCCGTGCACGAACTGCGGGTATGTGTTCGAGACCCTGGTCGATCCGCGGTTCTGGCCGGCGGGCGACCGCGAGCGGGGCGATCGCATCCTGGTGAACAAGATGTCGTACCGCCTGCAGGAGCCGGCGCGCTTCGACATCGCCGTCTTCAAGTATCCGCTCGATCCGGATGAGAACTTCATCAAGCGCATCGTCGGACTGCCGGGCGAGACGCTGGAGGTGCACGCCGGCGACCTGTATGTCGACGGAGCGATCGCGCGCAAGCCGCTCGCCGTGCAGCGCTCGGTCTGGGTGCTGGTGCAGGACAGCGCCTACGTGGAGAAGGACGGGGGCGGGGAACGGGGGCCGGCGTGGCGCCCGCTCGCCGGTTCGTGGACGGCCACCCCGGACCGTCGCGGCTACCGCGGCGCGCCGGCGGGGCCCGAGGAGCCCGGCTGGCTCGCCTACGGGCGCCCGATCCGCGACCGGACGTACTACAACGGTTTCGTGCACGCCGGGGGCGGCGAGCTGGTGCGCGACGTGCGCGTGCTGGCCGAGGTTCGGTCCGGAGGCGAGCGGCCGGCCACGGTGCTGATCCGCCTGGAGGCGGGCGCGCCGGATACCTTCACGGTGCGGGTGCCGCTCGCGGGCGGCCGGCTGGAGGTGGAGCGCGCGGACACCCCCTTCGCCAGCGCTGAGGTGCCAGCGGGTGGGGCGCGGCGCACGATCGATGTGGGACGCGCGGACGCGCGCCTGCTGGTGCTGGTGGACGGGCGGCTGATCCTGCAGGCGCCCTTCGAGACGACGCGGGACGCCCCGCGCGCGAGCGGTCTGGCGGTCGGGGTCGCGGCGGGCGAGGTGGTCTTCGAGCGGCTGCGCGTCTACCGTGACATCCACTACCTGGCCGGGGTGGAGGGACATGGCAACGCGTTTCCGTTCCGGGTGCCGCCGGGGCACTACTTCGCCATGGGCGACAACGCTCCCAACTCGACCGATGGCCGGGTGTGGGGGGCGATCCCGGCGGGGCACCTGATCGGCCGCGCCTTCGTGGTCTTCTGGCCGGCGCTGCCCTGGGACTTCGCAGTGCGGAGGATCCGGTGAGGGCTCGCGGTTGTCCACCTCCTTTCCACACAGGTGACGGCGCCGGACCGCGGTTCGTGACGCGTTGCGTCATGAGCTGTCCACAGGCTTTCCCGACCCCGTTCGCGGCCTGGCGCGCACGCTGCGGCGCAGTATGTAGCGATCTGTGGGGTCGATGGTTAGGACGCTCCTCGGGGCGCGGCCGGGGCGCTGGAGGGCGCGTGGGCGTGCGCAGGCCGTTCGGAGTTGCCCGCGCGCCGAGGAGATGCGTCGATGCACCGCGTGTCCACACCGGGCGGCAGCAAGGATGAGCCATTGGTCGACGCTCGGCCGGTGAGCGAGCCGGGATCCGCGGCGCCGGAGCCGCCGCTACTGTCGGTGGTGGAGCTGCGCAAGGTCTACGGGCGGCGCGCGGTGGTGCGCGGGGTCTCGTTTTACGTCGGGGCGGGGGAGATCGTGGGGCTGCTCGGGCGCAACGGCGCCGGCAAGACCACCACCTTCCGCATGACGATGGGACTGGTGCGTCCGGACGGCGGGCAGGTCCTGTTCCGCGGCCAGGAGGTGACGCGGCTGCCCTTGTTCCGGCGCGCGCGGCTCGGCATGGGGTATCTGTCGCAGGAGCCGGCGATCTTCCGCTCCCTGAGCGTCGAGGCGAATCTGCTGGCGATCCTGGAGCGGGTGGAGCGGAGCCGGGCGGTGCGGCGCGCGCGGCTGGAGGAGCTGCTCGCGCGCTTCGGGCTCGAGCGCGTGCGCACCAGCCTCGCCTCCACCCTGAGCGGCGGCGAGCGCCGCCGGCTGGAGATCGCGCGGGCGCTGGTGACGCGCCCGGCACTGATCCTGCTCGACGAGCCATTCAGCGGCGTCGACCCGATCGCCGTCCAGGACATCCAGCAGATCGTGTGCGACCTCAAGCGCCAGGGGATCGGGGTGCTGCTCACCGACCACAACGTGCGGGAGACCCTTGCCACCACCGATCGCGCCTACATCATCCTCGACGGGCAGATCCTGGTCGCGGGCACGCCGGCGGAGGTGGTCGCCGATCCGGTGGCGCGGCAGGTCTACCTGGGAGAGAGGTTCACGATGTGAGCAGGGAGCACGGTGCTGCCCGCTCGCTCGTGCTCATGCATGCGGACGTGGAGGTCGACGTGGAGCTCGAGGCCAGCGGAGCGCGCCGCCGCCCCCACCCATGGCTCAGCCTGGTGCTCGCCTGGCTGGTGCCCGGGGCGGGCCACTGGCTGCTCGGGCAGCGCTGGCGCGGCGTGAGCTTCTTTGTGCTGCTGGTGATGACCTTCGCGTTCGGCTGGGGAGCCAGCGCGGGCCACGCCGTCTCGCTCGAGCACCACCCGGTGGCGTTCTGGCTGCAGCTGCCGGCTGGCGGCCCGATGCTGCTGGCGCTGGGCTTCGCGCCCGGCCTGGCAGTGCCGCCGCCGGAGGTGGTGGCGCGGCTGGATCTCGCGCTCACCTTCACCATGGTCGCGGGGCTGTTGAATCTGCTGCTCGTGCACGACGCGTGGGAGCGGGCGGTGGTGCTGCGCCGCGGGGCGTGCGCCGAGCGGGGGAGGCCCCGATGAGCCTGCCGCTCTGGATCGCCTCGCTCCTGTATCTGAGCGCGGTCACCAGCTGGGTCTGCGTGGCGGTGCGCGAGCCCGACGACCGCCAGGCGCTGCGGCGTGCGGCCTCGTTCTTCGTGCTGCTCGTCGGCGGCATCGCCGGGTTCGGTGCGCTGGTGTTTCTGTTCGAGGCGCTGGTGTGAGGGGCGCCGATCCGCTCGCGCCCCTGGCGCGCCGGTCCCGCAGCGACGGCGGATCGCGCGGCGCGCGGCCGGGGCCCGCGCCTCAGCCGGCGGGGGCCGGCGCGAGCGGGGTACACGCCTGGTAGGCGCCGCCCGGCAGGGCCTGGACCAGCGCCTTGAGTTCGAGCCGGGTCAGGGCGGCGAGCACGGCCGTCGGGGCGAACGCGGTCGACTCGATCAGCTCGTCGGGGTAGCGGACCTCGGTGCCGAGGGCGGCGAGCACGCCCCGTTCGATCTCGTCGAGCGGGCCCGTTGGTGCGCCAGGCGGCGAGACGGCGGGGGAGCGGACGGGCAGGCCGACGGCGCGCAGGATATCCGCCGGCTCGCAGGCTACGCCCGCGCCGTCGCGCAGCAGCCCGAGCACTCCCTCGGCGTTGGGATCGCCCACGCGCGCGGGCACCGCCAGCACCTCGCGCCCGAGCTCCAGGGCCCATGACGCGGTGATCAGCGATCCCGAGCGCGCCGCCGCCTCGACCACGCACACCGCCCCGACCAGGCCGGCGACGACGCGATTGCGGCGCGGGAACTGATAGCCGCGCGGGGGCGTGCCGAGCGGCAGCTCGCTCAGCACCGCACCCCGGTGCGCGAGCTGCTCGAGGAGCAGCCGGTGCTCGGGCGGATAGACGTGGTCGAGCCCGCAGCCCAACACCGCCACCGTGTAGCCGCCGGCCTGCAGCGCCGCCAGGTGCGCGCAGGCGTCGATGCCGCGCGCCAGCCCTGAGACGACGCCGACCTGAGCCTCCGCCAGGCCGGCGGCCAGCCGCTGCGCCATGCGGCGGCCGTACGGCGTCGCGCGGCGCGAGCCGACCACCGCCACCAGCGGCAGATCGGCGCGCAGCCCGCCCCGCACGTACAGCACCAGCGGCGGGTCGTCCAGCGCCGCGAGCTGCGGGGGATAGCCGGCATGGCCCAGACCGATAAGCTGGATGCCCTCGCGCGCGGCGCGCTCCATCTCGCGTGCGGCGGCGCCCGGCGTGCTGGCGCGGATGGCGGCCACGAGCTTCGGCCCCATGCCCGGCACCCTCAGCAGCGCCTGCTCGCTGGCGGCAAACGCGGGCGCAAGCCCGCCGAACCGTTCGCGCAGGCGCACGAGCGTCCGCCCGCTCGTGCGGCCGCTGAGGTTGAGGCGCACCAGGGCCTCCAGGGGCTCGGCGGCTGCGGCGACGAGCATCTCCTCCGCCGCCATAGACCCCGAGCCCCCCCACCACGAACGGACACCGTACCCGCAGAGGATACGCCCCCGGTCCGACACCGGAGCGGAGCGGGCCCCCCGCTTGGCGCGAGCGGGGGGGCGGGCCCTGGGCGCGGGCAGCGGCGGTGCCGCTTGCAATGCGCGCCGCGCTGGCGAGACTGCAGGGCTGGGGAGGGTGCGAGGTGGGTCCGGCGCGGCGGCCCGGGCGGTACCCTGGCGCACGCGGCGGCAGGCGCCGGCGGCGCGCACCGGTACGGAGGAGGACGGCGCCATGGCCGAGGGGAGCGACAAGAGGTTGAGCCTCAGCAGCCCAGCCTTTTCGCCGGGCGGGCGCATCCCGCGCCGGTATGCCTATCGGGGCGAGGGCGACAACGTCTCGCCGCCGCTGAGGTGGTCCGGCGCCCCGGCGGGCACGCGCTCGTTCGCTCTCATCTGCGACGATCCCGATGCGCCGCGCGCCGAGCCGTGGGTGCACTGGGTGGTCTACAACATCCCGGCGGAGGCGACCGAGCTGCCCGAGGGGAGCGCGGGCGGGGCTGCACTGGGGGTGAACGACTTCGAGGAGCAGGGATGGGGCGGGCCGATGCCGCCCCGGGGCCACGGCACGCATCACTACCACTTCAAGCTGTATGCGCTCGACACGCTGCTGGAGCCCCGTGCGGGCATGACGAAGAAAGGACTGCTCCGCGCCATGCAGGGCCACATCCTGGCCGAGGCGGAGCTGGTAGGCACCTACGAGCGGCGCTAGCGGGCCGGCGCGGGGACTAGCCGAACCAGGTGCGGCGCGCCGGGCGGTCCTCGCCGCGCTCCTTGCGCAGGCGCGCGAGCAGCCGCTCGAGGATGCGGGCGGCGTGGCCCGGGGTCTGGATCCGATCCTGGGGGCGCTTCGCCATGGCCTTGCGGATGAACAGGTCCACCTCGGGCGGGATGGACTTGTTGAGCTGGCGCGGCGAGGGCGGCTCCACCTCCAGCACCAGCCGCCGGATCTCGGCGCGGTCGGTACCCTGGAAGGGTGCGGCGCCCGTCAGCAGGTGGTACATGGTGGCGCCGAGACCGTAGACGTCCGAATAGGGCCCGATCTTGCCGTACCGGCCCCCCACCTCGGCCTGCTCCGGCGGCTGGTACTGGGGCGTGCCGACCGAACCGGTGCGGGGCCGGTCGATCTCGAACTTGTCGAACACCGCGAGCCCGAAGTCCATCAGCACCGCGCGCCCGCTGCGCTCGATCATGATGTTGGCGGGCTTGAGATCGCGGTGGAAGATCCCGCGGCGGTGGATGAACTCCAGCGCCTCGGCGATCTCGCGGCCGACCTCCAGCACCTCTTCGACGGTCGGGATGCGCTTGTCGATCAGCTGGGCGAGCGACTCGCCGTCGATAAACTCCATCACGATGTAGTCCAGGCCCTTCTCCCGCCCCACATCGAAGATCTGCACGATGTTGGGATGGCGGACCTGGGCCATGATGGCCGCCTCTTTCTTGAAGCGCTCGATGTCCTTGACGGTGGCGACCCCGCTGCCGACGAGCAGCTTGAGGCACACCGGCTGCGGCTCGTCGCCATCCTGGGCCTTGACGACCAGTCCCATGCCGCCGCGGCCCACCTGGCCGAGGATCTTGAAGCGGCCGAACCGTCCGGCCCGCAGCGAGCGGCCCAGGCGCGCCACCACCGCCCGTTCGATGCGCTCGATGGTCAGCTCCTGCGCCTGCAGGAGCGGATCGGCCGGGTCGCTGCGCTGCTGGCGCGCGGCATAGAGCATGTAGAGGTATTCCAGGTCGCGCTGGCTGAGGTAGCCCTCCTTGACCATCACGCGGCCCAGCGGCGGCGGGGGGGCGGATTCCGCCTGCACCTGGAGGCACCACTTGAGCTCCGCCAGGTTGATGAACTCGGCCTGGATCGCGAGATAGCCGAGCTTGAGATCGTCGACCGCCGCTGGTGCCATGTGCCGTCCGATCGCGGTACTGCGGCTGCCGGACGAGACCACGGTCCACCTCCTGTGTGGGCTCGCGCTTGGCCCCGCCCACCCCTGCCACGGGCACTGCGCCCCCCGCCCCGCCGCCGCGAGGCTGAGAGCGCGGACAGGACCCCTGGATAGCAAAACGCAGCGCTCGTGGCAAGCCAGGGCACCCGCCCCCCCCGGCTCGCGCCGGGGAGCGGGGCGGACGGCCGCCGGTCCCGCGCCCGCCCTCAGCGGCTGCGGCGGCGCGCGGAGCGAACTGCGGCCGGGCGGGGCGGGGCGAGCGGCGCCTTGACGGCTGCGCTGCTGTCAGGCGCGCTCGCGGCGCCTCGCCGCCGGCCGGAGGCAGCGGTGGGAGCGCCCTGCGGCCGACGCGGCGCCGCAGCACCGCCGCTGGCGGGCCCGGGGGCGCTGGCGGCCCGCGGCGCCCGCGCCGCTTGCCGCGGCGGGTGCGCCGCCGCCGGCTCCCGCTCGTCTGCCGGTTCCTCCGGCACGAGCCGCGCGATGACCGCGGCGCGGACCGCCGCGTCCTGCTCGGGCGAGATCGCGTCCAGACCGTGCAGCAGCCTGGACAGCCGCACGAGCGTCCGGCGCCGCTCGTAGTCGCGGCGCTGCTTGTTGAGGCAGTTGCGCACCACATCGGCGGCGACGAAGCCGCGTTCTACCGCGATTCGCCCGTAGAGCTTGTCCGCCTTGCGCACGACGTAGTAGTGCACGGCGCGGTCGAGCGCGCGGACCTGCGCGCCGTCGAGCCAGCCGCGCTCCAGGCACAGCCGCTGCACGAGTACGAGCTGACCGCCCGTCGCCTGGGCGATCTCGTCCCGCAGCTCCGCGAGCTGCCGGTCGGAGAGCAGCTGTTTCGCACGCGCGATCTCCAGGAAGACCTCGGCAGGGTTGTGCACGCCCCAGACCTCCAGCATGGCGAGGGCGGCTGCGCCGCACCATCCCAGGCGGCGCGCCGGAGCGGGCATCCTAAGGGATGCCGGCCGCGCGTCAAGCGCGCCTGCGGCGACGCCGGCCTTCGCTGCGCCGCTCGCTCAGCGTCCGGAGGCGGCGTGCGCCTGGTACCACGCCTTCCAGGCGGCGGCGTCCCCGCCGTGCCGCGCGCCGGTGATGCGCTCCAGCGCCCCCACTACCTGCGCGCGTTGCACCGGCTCGAGCTGGCGGTCGTCCAGCAGCTCCGCCAGCGGCGGTACGGCGGGCGGCCCCACCTCGGTGGCGAACATGAGCGCGCGCTGGCGCAGCTGCGGCCGCGCCAGCGCGGCGCGCAGCACCGCGGCGGTTGCCTCGCCGTCCCCGCGCGCCAGCCGCGCCGCCGCGCCGTAGATGAACAGCGCCGCCCCGGCCGGGGCCGGCCGCGCGAGCGCCTCGAGCAGCCAGGGCAGGTACCGGCGCTCGCCGGTCGCCGCGAGCCATTCCGCCGCGCGCCGCAGCACTGCGGGATCGTCCGCCTGCAACAGCGCCTCGCGCGCGAGCTGCGGGTGGCTGGCACAGAGGGCGACCGCCTCGGCGATGCGCGCCTGCGCCCCGCGCACATTTCGCGCGACGCGGCGTGCGATCTCGGCCTCGCCGAGCGCCTCGTCCGCCAGCGCCGGGGCGCCTGCCGCACCCGGCTGGGCGCCGGCGCCGGCCTCGGCTGCGGGCGCGGCGGCGGCCGGGGAGGGCCCCGGCGGCCCGTTCGCGAGCAGCCAGCGCAGGCGCGCCGCACCCTGCAGGCGCAGGGCGCGTGCGCCTGCGGGATCGAGCTCGGCGAGGCGGCGCGCCGCCGGGACCCAGGCCGCCGGCGGCAGCTCGCGGCCGAGCTGCCACGCATAGACCTCCAGCAGCAGCGCACGCTGCTGCCACCACAGCAGGGCTGCCGCCACTGCGAGCAACGCCCCCAGCGCCAGCGCCCATCGCCAGCGCCGGCCGCGGCCCGGCCGCGCCGGTGGCTCCCCATCCTCGGCCTGTAGCTGCACCATGGCCTCGCTCCGCTCGCTGCGCTCGCGCCCCCCGTGCACCCCCGCCGTAGCGCTCTCAGCCGGGCGGCGGCGGTAGCTCGTGTGCGGACGATCCGGCCTCGCGCTCCTGGGTGGCTCCGCCCGGCGGCGCGGCGCCGGGGGCCTCGGAGCCGGCGGCACCGCCTGCGGCGGGCACGGGCGGCCCCGCAACCGCCGCTTCGGGTGCCGTCCCGCGGTCCTGCGCCCCGCCTGCGAGCCGCCGGGTCCGGTCGAGCTGCCGCAGCCGGTCGTTGTCCAGTGCGCGCCGCGGCCGCGGCGGCGGCGGCGGGCGGCGCCGCTGCCAGAGATAGTGGCCGACCACCAGTGCCAGCACGATCGCGAACGCCGCCACCCCGATCAGCCCGATCGGGTTCTGCCGCCAGCTCGGCGGCTGCACCGGCGGGGGCTCGATCCGGGTGAGCGGTGGGCTGATGATCACCGGAAAGCCCTTGTAGCGCTTGTTCGGATCGGGGTCGCGGGTCTCGACCTTGAGCAGCTTGAACAGCGGCCCCACCGCGTGCACCAGATCCTTGCCCGGCTGGAGCTCCTGGACCTTGTCCAGCGCGATCACCAGCCAGACCTGCTGGTTCTTGTCGGCGACGTAGGCCTCGTAGACCAGCGGCACCGGCGAGCGCGGATGCGGGACCGCGCGCGGGTACATGTCGAGCAGGTGGCCCTTGACCGAGAAGACGCTGCCGCGGTGGGTGCGCACGAACTCGATCACGCGCGCCGCCTCCTCGGGATCGTAGGCGTCCTTGATCAGGCGGGTGCGCGGCAGCGTGCGATCGGGGTCGACCTCGGCGAGCAGCTGCTCGCGCGTGCGCGACAGCACGTAGCGCATCAGGTGGTGCAGCGGCGCACTCTCGCGCTCCTCGGTGCCGTCCTCCACCCACTGCAGCAGCCCGTGGTCGAGCGGGATCGGCTCGCCCGCCACGGGCTCGGCGGTGGCGGTGGGCTCCGCGACCCCGGCCGGAAGGTACGGCTCGGGTTCGGGCAGCCCGTGGGCGCGCCGGGCCTCGGCGAGCGCGCGTTCGAGCCGCTGCATCCGTTCGGCCTGCTCGCGCGTGAGCGCCTCCTGCTCGCCGGCGGCGGGCGCATCGGCGGGGCGGGCGGGGGCGGGCGGCGGCTCGGTGAGCGCCTCCGAGATGGCGAGGAAGACCGCGAGCGCGCCCACCAGCAGCACCACCATGAAGAACAGGCGCTGCAGCTCGGCGGCGCGGACCGCCGGTTCTCCGGCGGCGGAGCGCGGGCGGTGCGCTGCTCGCCGTGCCTCACCCACGCTCGCTCCTCCCGCCTGGACCCGAGGCCCGCTCCGCCCGCGCCGCGGCCAGTGGCGGGCGAGCCGGGCCCGCGGCCGCCGCGCACAGCCCCTCGAACAGCGCCCGGTGCGCCGGCTCGTCCAGCAGCTTCTCGGGGTGCCACTGCACGCCGAGGGCGAACGGCAGGCGCGGGTCTTCGATCGCCTCGACGACGCCGTCGGGGGCCCGCGCCACGGCGCGCAGCCCGCTGCCCAGCCGCCCGCACGCCTGGTGGTGGCAGGAGTTGACCTCCAGGCGCGGGGGCAGACCCAGCCGCCCGAGCAGGCTGTCCGCTTCGATCAGGACCGGATGCCGGAGCCCCGCCTCGCCCGCGGGCGCGCGGTGGGGCTGCGCCGAGGGTGCGAGCGCCGCCAGGTCCTGGATCACGCTGCCGCCGCGGACGACGTTCAGCGCCTGCATGCCGGCGCAGATGGCGAGCAGCGGCAGCCCGCGCGCGAGCGCGGCCGCGAGCAGCGCCAGGTCCGCTGCCTGCCGGCGCGCGGTGACCAGGGTGCAGCTCGGGTGCACGATCGACTCCCCCCACAGCGCGGGGTGGTAGTCGTCCCCGCCCGGCACCAGCAGCGCCCGCACCCGCTCGAGCAGGGCGCGCGCCGCCCGGGGCTGCTCCCCGAGCGGCGGCAGCAGCAGCGGCAGCCCGCCCGCCGCCCAGACCGCCTCGTAGTAGGCATCGCGCAACATGGCACGCGGCGGCTCGGCGGCGTGGTCCATGGCGATCCCGACCGGCGGGCGATCCATCGGGTGCTCCGGAGCCAGGGTCCGGGCCGACACTATATCCGATCGGCCGCGGAGCTGGTATGTCTGACCGGGCGCCGGGCGCGGGATGGGAAAGGGTTCCACGGGCGCGCGGCGGCCGACCGGAGCGAGGTACCCATGGCCGAGCGCGGAGGTTCCAGCGGCGGGCCGCCGGGCGCCCATGGAGGCGCGGAGGCGGGCGGCTACGAACGCTTCCTCCAGTACGTGCGCACCGCCACCGACTACGAGCGGCAGGCGCTGAGCGCGGCGCAGTTGCGGCGCTTCGACCTGGAGCGGATGCGGCGGCTGCTCGCGCTGCTCGGCGAGCCCCAGCGCGCGGTGGCGATCGCTCACATCGCAGGCTCCAAGGGCAAGGGCACGACCGCCGCCATGCTGGGCGCGATCCTCGAGGCGGCGGGAGTGCGCACCGGGGTCTACCTCTCGCCGCACGTGGTGGAGCTGGGAGAGCGGATCCAGATCGGGGGCCGCCCGGCAGACCCCGCGATGCTCGGCGCGGCGTTCGCCCAGCTGGAGCCCGCGCTGGCGGCGCTCGCAGCGGAGGGGGCGCCGCCACCGACCTTTTTCGAGCTCGTGACCGCGATGGCGCTGGTGGTGTTCCGCGCCGCCGGGGTGCGGGCGGCGGTGCTGGAGGTCGGACTCGGCGGGCGACTGGACGCGACCAACGCGGTGCAGGCGCAGCTGAGCGCGATCACCGCCATCGAGCGCGAGCATACCCAGGTGCTCGGGGACACGATCGAGCAGATCGCCGCCGAGAAGGCGGGGATCATCAAGCCCGGGGTGCCGGTGGTGCTCGGCCGGCTGCCGGCCGCGGCGCTCGCCGTGATCCGCGAGCAGGCCCAGGCGCTGGCCGCGCCGGTGCTGGCCGCGCCCGCGGCGCTGGAGGGCAGGGTGGTTGCGCTGGGACCGGGCGGCACCCTGGCCGATCTCTTCACGCCGCGCCGGCGGCTGGAGCGGGTGCGGATCGCGATGGTGGGCGAGCCGATGGCGGGCTCGGCGGCGCTGGCCGCCACCATGGCGGAACTGCTCGCTGCACGGGCAGGACTCCCGCCGATCCCCGAGGAGGCGATCCGCGCGGGGCTGGCCCATGCGCGGCTGCGCGGCCGCTTCGAGCTGGTGGCGAGCGAGCCGGCGCTGGTGGTCGACGTGGCCCATACCCCGGAGTCGGTGGCGGCGTTCGGGCGCACGTTGCGGCGGGTCTATCCGCAGGATCGGTTCGTGGTGGTGCTCGGGCTGCTGGCCGACAAGGATCTCGGCGGCATCGCACGCGAGGTGGCGGGCTGGGCTGCGGCGGCGGTCGCCGCGCCGTGTGCGAGCCCGCGCGAGCGCGCGCCGGCCGAGATCGCGGCGGCGCTGGCGGCGCAGGGGCTCCGCGCGCATGCGGCCCCGGGCGTGGCGGAGGCGCTCGAAACGGCCGCCGAGCTATGCGCGCCGCTCGGGCCGCGCGCGCGCATCGCCGTCTGCGGCTCGGTCTACCTGGCCGGGCAGGTGCTGCGGCAGGCGGCTGCCCCGGGGGGCCGCTGAGCGGGCGCTCAGCGCCGCTGCTCGCGCCACCACGCCTGCCACTTCTCGAAGGCGGCGCGCTCCGGAGCGGCGATGGTCTCCCAGCTCAGCGGCTCCTTGGGATAGCCGAAGCGCTGGCCGGAGATCTGCTCCAGCGCGCCGTTGGCGGCGATGCGGACCCAGGGGTGGGTATCCTGCAGCAGCTTCATGAGCTGCGAGATCGCTTCGCGGTACAGCTCCAGCCGCCGGTCCTTCTCGGCGATGCGGCCGATCGCCTGGGCGGCGTTCATCCGGCGGTAGACGTTCGCCTGGTCGCCGAGCGCCTCGGTCAGCGCCGGGATGACGCGGATGCCCATCTCGACCAGCGCGGTCTCGGCGTTCTCGCGGCGGGTGGCAGCGCCGCCGGCGCGCCGGGTATCGCCCAGGCTCTCGATGAGCTGGGCGACGCGGGCTTGCTCCTCTTCGGTGAGCGGCGGAAAGAGCTGCTCGGTGCTCTCGGCCTGCGAGGCACCGGCCGCCCGCTGCTCCGGCGGCGTGGCGCCGGCCCCGGGTTCGCGCGCGGGCTGTGGCTCTGCCGCAGCGGCGGTGGCGGTCGGCACCGCGGGCAAGCCGCTGCGCCGTTCGCGCTCGCGCGCCTCGCGCTCGGCGCGCGCCCGCGCCAGCGCCTCCTCCAGCGACTCGAAGCGACGGCGGTCGATCTCCTCGACCTGGGTGGCGTCGATGATGAGCTGGCCGACGGTCGCATCGCGGATGATCGCGACGACGATCTGGGCCTTGTTCTCCTCGACGATCCAGCCCTCGACGGTGCGGCCGTTCTTGAGTCGGATCCGCTCGGCTCGAGCCGGTATCGGTGAGCAGAGGAGGATGACCAACAGCGCCAGCATCCCCGTGGCCGCAGCGCGCATGCGCATCGCAGGTTCCCCTTCGCTCCGAATCCCCCCACCACCATACCATCGAGGCGGGCTCGGGTCTCTTCGCCCCGCACGGACGCCTGGCCGCCAGCTCGCAGGCGCCGTCCCGCCGTCAACGCGTCGCGGAGGCCGGGCGCTGCTCGCCCTCTGGCTCGCCGGCCGCCGTGCCCGCTGCCTCGGCCTGCTCGGTGGCCCAGGAGCGCAGCGGCAACCGCAGCGCGGCCGCGGTCGTGCGGCGCGGCGGTGGGATCGGCGGCCCGCCGGCGAGCGCGGACAGCTCGCGCTCGACCTCGTGGCGCCACTTGCCCTCCAGGTCCCAGGCGGCGGCACGGCGCAACAGCCGCCGGGCAGCGCGGGCGTTGCCGAGCCGCGCCTCGGTCGCTCCGAGGAAGAACGCGATGTCGGCGTCGCCGCCCTGCAGGCCGAGCCGTCCGGCCGCCTCGAACCCCTCGAGCGCGGCCGCGTACTCCCTGCGCAGATAGTGCTCCAGGGCCCGGCGGATGGCGTCTTCCCGGCGGCGTGCGCGCAGCTCCAGGTCGCTGCACAGGACCACCCGTACGGTCCAGGCGACGCTCGCGCCCAGCGACGCCAGCGCGAGCAACGCCCCGCCGAGCCCGAGTCCCGCCGGGCTGCTGCCCGCCAGCAGCCAGTCGAGCAAACAGGCCGTCGAGCCCGCAGGCGAACAGCGCGAACAGCACCAGCCCCACCAGGTAGCGCCGGAGCCGGAAGTGCGCACCGCCCGGCACCAGCGCGAGCAACAGCAACTTGAGGCGATCGGAGCGTGACATGACGCGCCGATTATACTCCGAAGAGGGCCGCCGGAGGCCACGGGTGAGCAGGATGCGGGCGCAGACGGCGGAACGGCGGGCGGAGGTGCTGGCGCTGCTCCGCTCGGCCCGGCTCATGGTGATCCTGGGTGAGGGCGAGGGCGAGCGCCACCCGGTGCGCGCGGGTGAGGCGGCGCTCGCGGGGGGGGCCCGGCTGCTGCAGCTGCGGTGCAAGCGCTGGAGCGCCCGGGGGGCTGTTCGAGGCGGCGCGCGCGCTCGCGCCGGCGTGCCGCCAGGCGGGCGCGGCGCTGATCGTGGACGACCGGCCGGATGTGGCGCTGGCAGCGGGGGCGGACGGCGCGCACCTGGGCCAGCAGGACCTGCCGGTGGCGGCGGCGCGGGCGGCGTTCGGCGAGCGGCTGGTGCTCGGCGCGACCGTGCACGGGCCGGAGGAGGTGGCACAGGCCGCGCTGGCCGACTACGTGGGGCTGGGCACGGTCTTTCCGAGCCGGACCCGGCCCGAGCTGCCCGCGCGCGGGCTGGAGCTGATCCGGGAGCTGGTGCCGCGGCTGCGCCCGCTCCCGGTCTTCGCCGTCGGGGGCATCGACGCGGCGCGCGCCCGGGCGTGCCTGCAGGCGGGGGCGGACGGGGTCGCGGTCGGCGCGGCCATCACCGCGGCGCCGGATATCGAGGCCGCCACGCGCCAGCTGCTCGCTGCGCTCGGAGCCACAACCAGCCCGTAGGCCCGCCCGGCGGGGTAGGGGCGGGCCCGCACCGCGCATGCGCCCGCCTCCCCCTGGCCAGCTCACTGCGCGCCGGGGGCCTGCCGGGCACGGAACTCGGCGAGCGCGGCGCGGACCCGGTCGATGACCTCGCCGCCGATCGCCTCCCGCAGCTCCTCGTACACCGGCGCGCTCCGTGCCTCGAAGGCCTCGAGCGCCTCGGGGCTCGGCTCGATGATCTGGGCGCCCTCGGCGGCGAGCACCTCGATCAGCTCGCGGTTGGCCTGGCGGATCGCGGCGCGGCTCTGGAGCGTGACCTGGCGCGAGCGCGCGAGCACGATGGCGCGCAGCTCCTCGGGAAGCGAATCGAGGTAGCGCCGGCTGAAGACCAGTGCTGCCGGCTGGTAGATGTGCCGGGTGAGGGTAAGATACCGGATCTGGGTGTGCCAGCCCGCCGCCGTCATGTAGACCGGGGTCTGATCGTAGCCCTCGACGACCCCGGTCTGCAGTGCCGAGAGCACCTCGTCGAGCGGGATCCGGACCGGTTCGGCACCGAGCGCCTTCCAGAACGAGACGTTGACCGGGCTCTCCTGGGCGCGCACCTTGAGCCCGCGGACATCGTCGGGGTGGCGCACGGGGCGGCTGCGGGTGGCGATCGAGCGCCAGCCGTTCTCCGACCATAGCGCGAGGTACAGCCCCTTGTCCAGGGCGAGCCGTTCCAGCTCCGGGCCGATCACGCGGTCGATCACGTGGTCGGCCTCCTCCGGCGTCCGGAGCAGAAACGGCAGCTCCAGCACCTGGAACGCGGGGACCAGCGTCGCGATGGTGCCGTTGGAAAGGCCCGCGGCGTGCAGCTTGCCGCGCAGCACCTCGGTCAGCATCTCGCTCTCGGCGCCGCGGATGCCGCCGAGATAGAGCGTGACCCGGATCCGGCCTCCGCTCTCGCGCTCGATCCGCTCCTTGATCTCGCGGAGCGCATCCGCCCAGGGGGTGTTCTCCGGGGCGATGGTGCCGATGCGAAGCCGGATGGGCTCGCTGGCGGCCGCCGCGGCCGGCCGCGGCCGGAGCGTCGCCGCGGGCAGGGACAGCACCAGCGCCGCCGGGCCAGCCACGAGCAGCATCCGGACGGCTGATCGCGCGCCAGCTCTCACGGCTCGTCCTCCAGCGCCCGCCTCTGGCCCGCTCGGGCCCCCCGCCGCGCGCGGTGCGCCGGACGCTTCCGCGCGGCCCCTGCCGGCAGCAAAGGGCCGGATCAACCATACTCTGCGCGCAGGCACCCTGCAGCGCAAGCGGCCTGCGTTCTCTTCGGTTCCCTCGCGAGTTCCCTGTGCAAAGGGGCAGAGGGGCGGCGCGGCACCGCGACGTTTCGCATTCCCCTTCGGGAATGGGACAGGGAGCAGGGGGCGCGCCGGACACAAGGAGCCGAGTGCGGAGGGAGTCTCTACCCCCTCTCCCCTGCTTGCGGGGGAGAGGGAGGGGAGAGGGCTCGCCTGCGGTTTCCCTCTCCCCCGCTTGCGGGGGAGAGGGTCAGGGTGAGGGGGGTCCGAGAAAAGCGCTCGCAGCCCGCCCTGCCCCCTCACCCCGGCCCTCTCCCCGGAGGGGAGAGGGAGAGGAGAGGAGAGGCGCTCGCCTCCGGTTTCCCTCTCCCCCGCCTGCGGGGGAGAGGGTCAGGGTGAGGGGGTCCGAGAAAAGCGCTCGCAGCCCGCCGTGCCCCCTCACCCCGGCCCTCTCCCCGGAGGGGAGAGGGAGGGGAGAGGCGCTCGCCTCCGGTTTCCCTTTCCCCCCGCCTGCGGGGGAGAGGGTCAGGGTGAGGGGGTCCGAGAAAAGCGCTCGCAGCCCGCCCTGCCCCCTCACCCCGGCCCTCTTTCCGGAGGGGAGAGGGAGGGGAGAGGGCTCGCCTCCGGTTTCCCTCTTCCCCGCCTGCGGGGGAGAGGGTCAGGGTGAGGGGGTCCGAGAAAAGCGCTCGCAGCCCGCCCTGCCCCCTCACCCCGGCCCTCTTTCCGGAGGGGAGAGGGAGAAAAGAGGCGCTCGCCTCCGGTTTCCCTCTCCCCCGCCTGCGGGGGAGAGGGTCAGGGTGAGGGGTCCGAGAAAGCGCTCGCAGCTCGCCCTGCCCCCTCACCCCGGCCCTCTTTCCGGAGGGGAGAGGGAGAAAAGAGGCGCTCGCCTCCGGTTTCCCTCTCCCCCGCCTGCGGGGGAGAGGGTCAGGGTGAGGGGTCCGAGAAAGCGCTCGCAGCTCGCCCTGCCCCCTCACCCCGGCCCTCTTTCCGGAGGGGAGAGGGAGGGGAGAGGGGCTCGCCTCCGGTTTCCCTCTCCCCCGCCTGCGGGGGAGAGGGTCAGGGTGAGGGGGTCCGAGAAAAGCGCTCGCAGCCCGCCCTGCCCCCTTACCCTGGCCCTCTTTCCGGAGGGGAGAGGGAGGGGAGAGGGGCTCGCCTCCGGTTTCCCTCTCCCCCGCCTGCGGGGGAGAGGGTCAGGGTGAGGGGGTCCGAGAAAGCGCTCGCAGCCCGCCCTGCCCCCTCACCCCGGCCCTCTCCCCGGAGGGGAGAGGGAGGGGAGAGGGCTCGCCTGCGGTTTCCCTTTCCCCCGCCTGCGGGGGAGAGGGTCAGGGTGAGGGGGTCCGAGAAAAGCGCTCGCAGCCCGCCGTGCCCCCTCACCCCGGCCCTCTCCCCGGAGGGGAGAGGGAGAGGGGAGAGGCGCTCGCCTGCGGATCCCCTCTTCCCCGCCTGCGGGGGAGAGGGTCAGGGTGAGGGGGTCCGAGAAAAGCGCTCGCAGCCCGCCGTGCCCCCTCACCCCGGCCCTCTCCCCGGAGGGGAGAGGGAGGGGAGAGGGCTCGCCTGCGGTTTCCCTTTCCCCCGCTTGCGGGGGAGAGGGTCAGGGTGAGGGGGTCCGAGAAAAGCGCTCGCAGCCCGCCCTGCCCCCTCACCCCGGCCGTCTTTCCGGAGGGGAGAGGGAGGGGAGAGGCGCTCGCCTCCGGTTTCCCTCTCCCCCGCCTGCGGGGGAGAGGGTCAGGGTGAGGGGGTCCGAGAAAAGCGCTCGCAGCTCGCCCTGCCCCCCTCACCCCGGCCCTCTTTTCGGAGGGGAGAGGGAGAGGGGAGAGGCGCTCGCCTGCGGATCCCCTCTCCCCCGCTTGCGGGGGAGAGGGTCAGGGTGAGGGGGTCCGAGAAAAGCGCTCGCAGCCCGCCGTGCCCCCTCACCCCGGCCCCTCTTTCCGGAGGGGAGAGGGAGAGGGGAGAGGCGCTCGCCTGCGGATCCCCTCTTCCCCGCTTGCGGGGGAGAGGGTCAGGGTGAGGGGGGTCCGAGAAAAGCGCTCGCAGCCCGCCGTGCCCCCCTCACCCCCGGCCCTCTCCCCGGAGGGGAGAGGGAGGGGAGAGGGCTCGCCTGCGGTTTCCCTTTCCCCCGCTTGCGGGGGAGAGGGTCAGGGTGAGGGGGGTCCGAGAAAAGCGCTCGCAGCCCGCCCTGCCCCCTCACCCCGGCCCTCTCCCCGGAGGGGAGAGGAAGGGGAGAGGGCTCGCCTCCTGTTTCCCTCTCCCCCGCTTGCGGGGGAGAGGGTCAGGGTGAGGGGGTCCGAGAAAAGCGCTCGCAGCCCGCCCTGCCCCCTTACCCTGGCCCTCTTTCCGGAGGGGAGAGGCGCTCGCCTGCGGATCCCCTCTCCCCCGCTTGCGGGGGAGAGGGTCAGGGTGAGGGGGTCCGAGAAAAGCGCTCGCAGCCCGCCCTGCCCCCTCACCCCGGCCCTCTCCCCGGAGGGGAGAGGGAGGGGAGAGCGCTCGCCTCCGGTTTCCCTCTCCCCCGCCTGCGGGGGAGAGGGTCAGGGTGAGGGGGTCCGAGAAAAGCGCTCGCAGCCCGCCCTGCCCCCTCACCCCGGCCCTCTCCCCGGAGGGGAGAGGAAGGGGAGAGGGCTCGCCTCCTGTTTCCCTCTCCCCCGCTTGCGGGGGAGAGGGTCAGGGTGAGGGGGTCCGAGAAAAGCGCTCGCAGCCCGCCCTGCCCCCTTACCCTGGCCCTCTTTCCGGAGGGGAGAGGCGCTCGCCTGCGGATCCCCTCTCCCCCGCTTGCGGGGGAGAGGGTCAGGGTGAGGGGGTCCGAGAAAAGCGCTCGCAGCCCGCCCTGCCCCCTCACCGCGGCCCTCTTTCCGGAGGGGAGAGGGAGGGGAGAGCGCTCGCCTCCGGTTTCCCTCTCCCCCGCCTGCGGGGGAGAGGGTCAGGGTGAGGGGGTCCGAGAAAAGCGCTCGCAGCCCGCCGTGCCCCCTTACCCCTGGCCCTCTTTCCGGAGGGGAGAGGAAGGGGAGAGGGCTCGCCTGCGGTTTCCCTCTCCCCCGCTTGCGGGGGAGAGGGTCAGGGTGAGGGGGTCCGAGAAAAGCGCTCGCAGCCCGCCGTGCCCCCTCACCCCGGCCGTCTTTCCGGAGGGGAGAGGGAGGGGAGAGGCGCTCGCCTCCGGTTTCCCTCTCCCCCGCCTGCGGGGGAGAGGGTCAGGGTGAGGGGGTCCGAGAAAAGCGCTCGCAGCTCGCCCTGCCCCCTCACCCCGGCCCTCTCCCCGGAGGGGAGAGGGAGCGCAGGCCGAAGGGGAGAGGGGGCAGAGGCGGGGCGCGGCGGCGCTGCGCGCGCCCGGAGCGAGCGCGCGCTCAGTCGCCGGCCTCGGGCGCGTCGAACACCCCGTCGCCGTTCAGGTCGAAAAAGATCGGGTTGGTCAGCGACAGCAGCGGCTGCAGCGAGTGGTAGACCAGGTTGTAGACGCCGCCCGGGGGGCTGCCCTCGATCACGCTCAGCACGCCGGTGACCGGATCGAAGCCGAGCTCGGCGAGGTCCTCGTCGGGCTGGCCGGCCTCGACCGCGATCCAGGCGTCGACCCCGCTCGGGGCAGCCAGGGTGAAGACCGCCCGGGCGCGGGTGGGATCGGCCGGGTTGACCAGGCTGGCGGTGCCGGTGACGGTCTGCCCGTTCATGTGGACCTTGACGATTGAGCGGGGCGTCACACTGCTGCCCGGCAGCGCCACGAAGTGCTCCATGATCCAGCTCGGCGCGACCACGTCCACCGTGACGGTGATGGTGTTCGCGTTGCTCGCGGTCAGAAACCGCCCGACGGGGTCGCCCTCATCGAGCGGCGGGCTGCTATCGGCCTGCACCCGCACCTGGAGGAACGGCCCCGTGGTCACGATCGCCCGCATGCCGGCCTGCTCGAGCGGCGCGGGCGCGCTGAAGGTGAGGTTGAAGCCGCCCGCCGCATTCGGAGTCGCAGTCACGTCCGGGGTGGCAAGGCTCGGCTTGAGCGCCGCCACGATCTCGGCGTCGGTCACGCTGCCGGCGGTGGTGTTCTCGCCGAGCAAGAGGTAGGTCCGCGGCACCCCGATGCCGGTCTCGCCGAAGCGCGGCAGGCCGACGCGGGGGTCGACCCGGTGCATGTCGCTGGTGCCCATGGCGGTCCGCGCGATCCCGACGTTGAGCATCTGGAACCAGGCCTGCCGGTTCTGCTTGAAGCGCCGGCCGTCCTGGTTGCCGTTGGCGAGCTCCATGGTGTCGAAGCCGAGGCTGCCGGCCAGCAGCGTGCCGACCGCGACGAGGTCCGAGATGCCGGTGGACACGAGCGGCTCGCCCTTCAGCAGGATCGCGGTGCCGACCCGGTCGAGCGGCACGAAGGTGCCGCCGACCGCGGCGGCGGCGTTCCTGCTGGCGTCGATGCCGTCGAGGTTGGTCAGATACCCGTCGCTGCCGCCGAGCGGCGGATTCGGATCGAAGGGCGCATGCGGGTGGTTGAGCTGCACGATCTCGGCGCCATTGCCGAAGTCCCCGTCGAGCAGCCGCATCTGCGCCTGGAGCGCCGCCGAGGGCCGGAACTCGTCCTCCGGCGCCCCGCCCTTGCGGGTGCCGGGTTGCGGGCTCGCGGGATACACGTTGTAGTGGCCCACCCCCTGCGGAATGGGACCGAAGCCGAGGTCGGTCGAGACCTCGATCCCCGGCATGATGTGGAGCATCTGCTCGAGCGCGGGCTGCTCGCGCCGCAGCTCGCGCCGCGCCTGCTCGAAGCCCCGCAGGTTGTCGTGGTCGGAGCTGGCCAGGATCTCCAGCCCCTGCGCGAGGAAGGTCACCAGCCGGTCGGCCGGCGGCACCGCGGAGTCGGGGCTGAAGCCGGTGTGCACGTGGAAGTCGCCGCCCAGCGCCCCCGTGCCCGCGCCGGCAACGCGCTCGAGCGTGAACGACTCCGAGGTCACGCTGCCGCCGGCGATCACCACTGCATTGCCGCTCAGCGGCGAGCGGACGTCGAGTTCGTACTCGATCCCCCGGTTGGCGATCACGGTGTAGCTGCCCGCGGGCAGCACCACCTCGCCGCGCCCGGTGGCGGTGTAGGCGGTGAAGCCCGCGGCGGCGGCCCGCTCCCAGCTCTCCTCGAGCCCGGTCGGCACCCCCAGGTCGACGATCTCGGTCGGCGGGTCGGACAGCCGGAAGATGCGGAGCGTGCCCGGGATCAGGGCGCCGTCGCCGTCGCGGATCTCATAGGAGAGGGTGCCGAGCCCGAGCTCGGCCACGGCATCGAGCGCGCCGATGTGCAGCGGCCTGGCCCCGCGCGCGATGGTGAAGGTGGTGTCCCCGTCGGCCGGATCGACGTACGCTGCCGAGACCGCCGTCGGCGGCGTGGTGTCGAGCTTGATGAGCGTGCCCGGCGCGAAGACCTCGAAGCGGTACTGCGAGAACGGCACGTCGATCAGCCCGGCCGCGGTCTGGAGCAAAAATCCCGCCGGCAGCTCGGCCCGCCAGTTGCCGTGCGGGCCGACGCGGACGGTGGTCACCGGCACCGCTCCCAGCGGGACGGAGCCCAGGCTCGGAGCCGGTCCGAACACCCCCGGCGTCAGGTCCGGGGTGCCCGGCGTGAGCGGGGCGAAGAAGGTCGGATCGACCTCGCTGATCCGCACCACGGTCCCCGGCGGCGCGTTGCGGACCCGACCCTCGACGACGACGGTGTCGGTGACCGCGTTGGGCGGCCCGCCGAGCCCGAAGGCAGGCCGGCCCCCGAGGCCGGCGCGCACCGGCGACAGCGCGAGCGTGCGCGCCGCCAGGTCGCTGCTCGAGGCGCCGTCGTTCGCATCGCCCACGAACCAGTGGCGCACCCACTCCAGCCGGCCCTCGGCCGGGATGTCCGGATCGCTGCGCAGCTGGATGAGCTGGGTGACCGAGCCGTCCTCGCGCCGCACGATCACGTTGCCCGCCAGCGCGTCGACGAAGGTGTAGGAGACCGGCGGTTCATCCCGGCCGATGAAGCTGACCCAGCGCGGAGCCCCCAGGCCGAGGTTGCCGCCGGGCGCGAGCGCGGTCGCGGGCACGAAGTTGCCGCTCGATGGATCGGGCACGAACATGGGCCCGCCCATCACCACATCGAGGTTCTTGTTGTCCAGCGCCCCGGTGCCCACCGCCTCGACCAGGTTCGTGACGCCGATCGGCTCCAGCCCCTGGTTGGCGATCACCGTGGCGACGGTCAGGTTGGGCCCGTGGGCGGTGGCGGTGTAGATCGTCACCACGAGCAGCGGGACCGGCACGTTCGTGGCGCCGAGCAGCGAGGCGTCCACGAGCAGCGGGAAGGCGTCCGGGATGTTGTTGTCGAAGAGCGTGGCGAGCCCCGGGCCGAGCTGGGCGCTGCCGCCCAGGGCCGTCACCTCCGCGCGCGCGAAGGTCGCCGTGCCCGAGATGGGCTCGGGAAGCGGGCCCTGCCCTCCGCCCGGCAGCCGCCCGTTGCCGCTGGTGTTGAGGATCACCCCCACCACCACCGCGCGCCTGCTGCCCCGCGCGCCCGGCGTGCGCGCGGGCAAGCCGGTGAGCGCCGTATAGAGCCCGCTCGAATCGGTGTCCGGGATGATCGCGAAGTTGTAGACCACGTTGGCGGTGGCGGTCTCGGTATTGGGCACGCCCTGCTCGTTGACCCCGAGCACGATCAGCCCGTTGGTCACGAACTGGTCGTTGTCCCGGCCGACCAGGCCGAGATCGACCAGGTTGCCCCCCGAAGGCGCGAGCGTGTTCTGCAGCGGCACGCCGCCGGTGAACGAGCCAGGGACCGTGAAGGTCGGATCGAGCCCCACCGCGTCGAGGTGCGCGATGATCCGCCCGTTGGTCAGCACGAAGTCCGAGGCGATGGCCGGACCCGGTGCTGGCGGCACCTCGCCCAGGTCGGCGCTCGGCCCGCCGCTTCCCGCCACCGCGTCCGGTCCCTCGGCCGCCCCGCGGCCGCCCACGATCTCGCTCGAGGCCGCGAACTTGCCCTGGCTCTGGTCGCGGCAGCCGAGCATCCCCGCCGCGAGCACCGCGAGCAGCACCGGAGCCAGTCCGCGCCCGTATCCCTGCCCCCGCATGGCGTGTCCCATCCCCTCGCTCCAGCCGCCTGTCACAGCTTCAGCCCCACGGTGATGCCGATCAGGTTGGCCCAGGTCCGGTACCGGCCGTTGGCGCGCGGAAGCCCGCCGCCGCCAGGCGCGGCGTCCGCGCCGATGTCGTTGTCCTTGTCGCGCGGGAAGATATACAGGCCGAGGTAGGCCAGATCGACCGTCACCCCGTCGGTGATCTCGTAGCCCACGCCCAGCGAGAAACCGATGCGGTGGTTGTCCGGCACCGTCGGGCTGAAGGTGCGGTCGGGCACCGGGCTCTGGTCCCAGAGCAGCCCCCCCCGCACCGACAGCGCCGGGGTGACCTTGTAGTCCGCCGCTACCGCGACGTAGTGGGAGTCGCGGTACTCGAGCGGGATCTCCACATCGCCGCTCGGCCCGTCCACCGTCGCCTTGAGCCGCCGCAGCACCGACCAGTTCACCCACCGGTAATCCAGCTCCAGCGTCAGCCCGTCGAAGGGCTCCACCGCGATGCCGGCCCTGAGCTCCCCGGGCAGCCGCGTCTCGGTCTCGGCGGTGAAGCGGCCGTTGAGCCCGGTGATCACGGGGGCCCGCGCGATCTTGAGCCGGCCCCGCGCCTCGACGTCGTGCAGCCCGTCGCGGTAGCTCACCCCGAGCCGGATGCGGTTGTCCATGAGGTGGAGCATGCCGGCGAGGTTCCAGCGCGGCACCACCTTGCCGCCGAGGAACATCGCCGGAAAGGCGAGCACGTTGCGCACGCTCCGGTTGGTGCGCAGCCGCAGGTCGGCCCGCCCGTCGTCGGCGCCGAGGAAGCGGAAGTCCACGTGCCGCTTGAGCTGGATCTCGCCGCCGGCGAGGCTGCCGCCGGCAGCCAGGGACAGCTCGATGCCCTCGCCGAGCGGCACCTTGCTGGCGACGGTGAGGTTGCCCTCGGCGATGACGATGCTGGCCTTGGTGACGATGTAGCGCCCGCCCCAGCTGTCCGGGTACTTCACGCCGAGCCCGAAGGGCGTGAAGATGCCCCCGCCCACGGCCAGGTTCTCGCCGAGCTTGAGCGCGAGGAAGCCGGCGCCCAGCGCCACGAAGTCGGCCTCCATCTCGGTGTCGCGCCCGTGGCCGGCATCGGCGCGGAACTCGGTGTCGGGCACGATCATGACCGAGGCGGCCGAGCCGTGCAGGCCGGGATCGAGCTGGGTCAGCCCCGCCGGGTTGAAGTAGACGGCGGCGGGGTTGTCGGCGGTGGCGGCGAAGGCGTTCGCCATCCCGAGCGCCTTGGCATCGAAGTCCTGCAGCTGGAAGCCGCCGCCGCGCGCCGGCACCGCCGCCCCGCACAGAAGCCCCGCCACCGCCAGCACGCGCCACCAGCCGGAGCCTGGCATGTCGTCCCCCTCCACCTCGTGTGTCGCCCGCGCGCCGCCGTCCGGGTGCAAACGCGGGAGTGCCCCTCGGGAAAATGGCCTATAGAAGACCACGGCCCTGCCCGCTCGTCAAGGCGGTAGCGCGCCGTGGAGCAACCCAATCGAAATGTCCGCCATTCGCGCCCGATCGAAACGTCCGCCTGGGGACCGATGGGACAGGCGCAGGCGGTCGGTCCTCGGACATGGCCCGTTTTTCTTTTCCGGGTCGAGGGCGGCGGGCATCGGGCCGGAGCGCGGAGAGCAGACGGGAGGGGGAGGCGCAGCCTGGCCCCGCCGGGGCATACGCACCCGCGGCCCGGAGCTGCGCGCCGCGCGCGCCGCTGCTCGGCGCAGGCCCATGGCTGGCGGCCGTCGCCGGAGCGGGACCTGCGGTCGGCGCGCCGCCGCCCGGGGGCGATGGCGAGCCGCCAGCAGGCTCTGCCGCGCTACTCCCCGGTCTTGAACAGGTCGAGGAAGCGGTCCTCGTACTGCTTGAAGACGCCGAGCCGGTCCAACTCGTGCTTGAGCTCCAGCGCCTTGGTCCGGTCCTGGCGCGCGCGTTCGAACAGCTGCTCGATCCGGCGGCGCGCGCGGGCATCCAGCTGCGGTTGCGGCTGCTCGGCGGGTTCGCTCTCCGCGGACTGCTCTTCTTCCTCGGCGCCGGCCGCGAAGCCCGGCACCGAGAAGCCCGCCTCCTCTTCCTCGCCGGCGGCGCGGGCCTGCGCCGCGCGGTTCATCCGCTCCAAAAGGGAGAGCAGTCCGCGCTCGACCGCCGCCGCCTGCTGCTCCATCTCGCGCAGCTCGAGGCTCAGTCCGGCGAGGCTCTGGAAGACCCGCAGCACCGCCAGCGAGGCCTTGGGGTTGGGCACCCCGATGGCGAAGAACGGCAGCTCCCCCAGCAGGCACACCCCGCCCACCCCGCGCTCCAGCGCCGAGGCCAGCAGCACGCCGTTGAGCCCGGTGATCTCGCCCTCGTTCAACACGTGCACCCGCTCGCGCCGCACCTCGTCGAGCAACCGCGGGTGGGTGGCGACCGCGAACACCCGCGGTTCGGCGCTGGGGTGTATGGGGGTCGCCATGGCGGCAAAGGTGAAGACCCGTTCGATTCCGTACTCCGCCGCCATGCCCATGAGCTGGCTGCAGAACTCGTAGCCCCGTTCGCTCGGCTGCGCCTCGCCCACGAACACGACCAGGTCGCGCCGCCCCCGCGGGTCACGCCAGCCGTAGAACGTGCTGCGGGGCAGGCGCGCGCTCTGGACGATGCCTCCCTTGACCTCGATCCGCTTGAGGTCGAAGTAATCTCCCGGTGGCAACTCCGCCAGCCGGACCGCACCTAGGCTCTCCACCAGGTACGCCGCGGCGCCGATCGCGACGTTGCCCATGCCCGGCCAGGCGGCGACCAGCCACGGTCTGTTCAGCTCTCGCTCCACGTGCCTCCCCCGGTGGTACGTCCCGGCTTCTCCAGCGGGATTCTAGCGGAAGGCCGGCCTGCGTTGCCAGCGCGCGGCCGGCACCGGTGCGCCGGGCCGCGGTTCAGCCCGGCGGCGGCTCCAGCGGGGGTGGGGGAGGCGGTGCCGGCAGGTCTCGCAACGCCAGATCCTCCGGGCGGAGTTCGCCGGTCTCCCCACCCGCGGGCGGCGGCGGCGGCACCGCCGGCGGCTCCGCCGCCTCGGGCCGCTCGACGGTCGGCTGCAGGCGGCCGCCGGGGGGCGCCGCCTCGACGACGGCCACGACCACGCTCACGTTGTCGCGACCACCTCGCCGATTCGCCAGTTCCACCAGCAGATCCGGCGTGCCCTCCAGCTCGCCGTCACCCGCCGCCGCCAGCAGGATCCGCTGCAGCTCGTCGTCGTGCACCACGTCCGTCAGGCCGTCGGTGCACAGCAGGAACACGTCTCCCGGCGCCGCATCCGTCGCGCCCAGCTCGGCTCGCACCCGGCGGCGGGTACCCAGCGCGCGGGTCACGTACTTGCGCTTGCGGCCCAGCCGCTGCGCCTCCGGCGGCGTGATGACGCTGTGATCCCGCGTCAGCGCCTGCAGGCGCCCCTGCCGCAGGCGGTAGATGCGGCTGTCGCCGATATGGGCCAGCACCACCCGGTCGCCCGCCAGCGCCAGCGCGGCCACGGTCGTGCCCATCGGGCGGCCGCGCTCGATCTCCGGGTCGCTGCGGCCGCGTTCGTACACCTGCAGGTTCGCCGCCGCCAGCGCCGCGCCCAACAGGCCGGGCAGTCGCTCGCGCACCGCCCGGTCCTGCTCGGGGGTGCGCGCCGCCAGCGGCGGCACCGCCTCGCGCATCCGGCGCTCCAGGAGCTCGACGGTCATCCTGCTGGCGACCTCGCCCGAGGCATGCCCGCCCATGCCGTCGCACACCACGCAGAAGCCGAGGTCGGCGAGAATGCCGATGGCGTCCTCGTTGAGCCGCCGTCGCGTGCCCCGATCGGTGCGCCCGCACATGCGGAGCCGCAACCGCGGCGCGGCCGCCCCGACCGGGGTGCCGGAGGCCGCCGGAGCCTGCTGCGGACCGGGGTCCTGCTCGCACTCGGCCATTCCGCCCTGCCCCGCGTCCATGCCGCGGATGATACCATCGGCCCGGCGGGTGGCTGCGGGCAGCGCAGCCACCCGCCGTCCTCAGGCCTGGTGTGGCCCCGCGCTGCGAAACGTCACGTAGAACAGACCGCCCACCAGGTTCCAGCCGTTCTGCACCAGGCGCCAGGCCAGGCACACCTCGGTGCCGACCGACCCGGCGGTGCCGGTCGCGAGGCCGAACAGGGTTTCGAACGCCAGCTCGCCGACGCCGAGGCCCTGCGGTGGTCCGGGTATCGCGTTGATCAGAAGCCCGAGCGGCACGATCGTGGCGTACTGCGCTATCCCGAGCGTGTCGCCGAGCGCACGCCCGAACGCCAAGAAGCAGCCGACGATGGCCAGATGCACCGCGACCGAGAGCAACAGGGCCAGGAGCACCGTGCGCCCGCTTCGTGCGGTGCGCAGAAACGTGCGCATCACCCGCAGGCCCGCTCCCGCCCCGGGCAGGCGCCCGAGCGCCCCCCGCAGCCGCGCCGAGCCGTGCACCCGCGGGTGGAGCGCCGCCGCCACGGCCAGCGCCAGCGCGCCCGCCGCGGCCGCCAGCACGACCAACCAGTCCTCGAGCGGCGCCAGCAGGCGCGCCAGCACCTGCTCCTGGCCGCTGGCGAGCTGGGCTGCGCAGCCGAGCAGGAACACCAGCACCAGGCTGGCAAGCCCCAGCAGCCGGTCGATCGCGACGGTGGTCGCCGCCTCCAGCTTCTGGCGCGGAGCCGCCTCGCGCGCCACATAGAGCATGCGCGCCGCATCGCCGCCCGCCCCGCCCGGCAGGAAGGTGTTGAAGAAGTGGCCGATCATCGCGAGCGCCAGCGTTCGCCCGAACCCCAGGCGCACCTCGACCGCCCGCAGCAGCAGCCACCAGCGCAGCGCCATCACGAGCAGCCCTGCGCCGATGACGGCGATCGCCAGCCCGAGCGCCGATCCCGACGCCAGCACACGCCGGAGCTGTCCCGGCTCCAGCCGCCCGCTCGCCAGCAGCCACCACAGCAGCGCGCCCGCGAGCGCCAGCTTGAGGATCGATCTGGCGCGCTGGCCGCAGGCGGTGGGCCCGCGCGCCGGCCGGGCAGCAGCGGGGGGTGCAGCAGCCGCGGCGAGGGGGGGCGCGGGACCGGGCGCGCCGGCCCGTGCGGGCCCACCCGCCGCGGGCCCGCTCACGGCACCGCGCGCACCTTGGTGCGCGCGTCCTCGATGCCGAGCCACTCCTGGCGGTAGGCCTCCATGACCGCCAGGGCGAAGGTGCGCGGATCGATGCGGAAGTCGCCGAGCCCGAGCGCGGGCACCGGCGCGCCCTGGGCGTCGATGTTGATGCCGAAGTGGACCAGGGTGCTCACCGGGCTCGCGGTCGCTACCGAGACCGAGAGCTTGGCCTCGCCGACGAAGAGGTCATCGCCGCGCCGCACCACGTGTGCCACCCCGCGCTGCTGCAGTTCCTGCTGCACGATGGCGGCGAACAGCCGCTGCCGCCACACCGCCAGCCGCAGATCGCGGTCGAAGTGCTCGATGATGAAGTGGAGCATGCGCCGGCTGAAGATGCTGGCGCCGGCCTTGCGGTCTGCCAGATCGACCAGTGCCTCGGGCTCGACCCAGCACATGCCGGTGAAGGCGACGACGCTGTCGCCGGGCAGGTCCCAGGTCCGATAGGCGAAGTGCGAGCAGAGCTCGCGCCCGGTGTACTGCCGTTCCTCCGGCGAGAACAGGATCCGCACCGTCATCGCGCCTCGAACAGCACCTGCCGCCAGGCCCGCGGGTCCGGACCGAGGTCGCGCCCGACGATGATGACGAGCGCCCGCTGGGCGTGGAAGCGGACCGCGGGTGACGGATCGCCGAGCGCCAGGTACAGTGCCCGCCTCGCCTCGGGCGCGCCCAGCCGCCCCAGGGCGCGCGCTGCGGCACGCCGCACGTCCTCGGAATCGTCGCTCGCCAGCACCTCCTCCAGCCGCTCGCGCTGCTCGGTCGCGCGCAGCTCGCCGAGCACCCGCGCCGCGGTGAAGCGCACCCACGGGTCGGCATCCCGCAGCCGGTCCGCGATGGCGCCGGCCGCCGGCCAGCCGAGCAGGTCCGCCAGCGCCTCCACCGCCACCTGGCGCACCAGCGCGCTCGGGTCGCCGAGCGCCCCGCGCACCGCCGCCGCCAGCTCCGGCCGCCGGCGCAGATACTCGTAGCGGCCCGCGCGCACGCCGTCCGCGAGCGCGAGCAGCGCCTCTACCCGGTCGTCCGGATCGGGCCCGTGCAGCTCCTGCAGCCGCGCCTGCAGCGAGGCGCAGCCGCCGGTGGCCAGCGCGGCCGCCGTGATCGCTGCCGCGAGCGCGCCGCGAGCGGCGCGCCGGAGGATCTGGAGCGGATGGTCCACCTTCGCGCTGCGTCCCCCTGCGCCCCGAGCCGGCGCATCATGCCGGCAGCGACGGGCCGGTGCAAGCAGCAGCAGGCGGTGGCTCAGGAGCGCTCGAGGAAGTCTTCGATCCCTTCGGCGATCGCCTCGGCGAGCCGGCGGCGGTAGGCCTCGGTGGCGAGGCGGCGGGCGGTGGGCGCGTGGCTCAGGAATCCCACCTCGACCAGTACCGCCGGCATGCGCGCGCGCCGCACGACGCGGAAGCCGGCGGTCTTGACGCCCCGGTCCTCCTCCTCCAGCCCCCGCGCCAGCGCGGCGTGGATGGCGCGCGCGAGCGCACCGCTCTCGGCGCTGCCGCCGTGGTGGAACACCTCGAAGCCGGCGACCGTGCAGTCCGCCGCGTAGTTGGCGTGCACCGAGACGAACACCTGGGCGCGCGCACCGTTGGCCACCGCCACCCGGGCGTCGAGATCCGCATTGAGGTTGTCGTTCAGCTCGCGGTCCTCGCTCCGGGTGAGCACCACCCGGTAGCCGCGCTGCTCGAGCACCTGCTGGAGATGGCGCACGATCGCGAGGTTCACGTCCTTTTCGACCAGGCCGTGGCCGCGCGCGCCGTCGAACTTGCCCCCGTGCCCCGGATCGAGCGCGATCACAGCCCCGGCCCGGCGGGAGGGGCGGTGGCGCCGCGGCTCGGGGCGCGGGGCGCCCGCGCTGCCGGCAGACGACGGCCGGGCGAGCACCGGCGCCCGGGCGGCTGCGAGGGCCGGCGCCGGAGCCGTCCGCGGTGCGGGCGGCTGCCCCAGGGCCTCGGCGATCTGGTGCGCCGCCGCCGCCGGCACGAGCAGGTCGCCCTCGGCGCACACGACCGGCTCGGGCAGCGCGAGCACGCGTTCGCCGACGAGCAGCTGGCGCATGCCCGGCACGATCACCAGGCGCATCCCGCCTGCTGTCAGCACCTGGCGGCCGGAGACCACATCGAGCTCGGCCTCCAGCCCGTAGCGCTCCACCAGCTCGGACAGCCGCACGAACGCGCCGGCCTCCGCACTCCGGGGCCAGCAGAGCAGCCACCCCAGGGCGAGCAGTCCCCCGACCACCAGCCGCAACTTGCCCCGCCACCCGTGTCCGCGCCGATCCGCTGCTCTCACCGCCGGCCTCCTCGCCTGCTGTGCCACGCGATCCTCCTGGGTTATCGGCGCGGGGACAGCGCGGCTGTACGGCGGTGCAGGCGGCCCCGCCAGGGGGCAGGAGGGCCCATGGGCGCCGCGGGCGGCCTGGCAGTGGTGCGCTGCACGGTCAGAGCGGCGCCGCGGCTCGTTGACTGCGGAGTGGAGCCGGGGCATGATTTCGCGCCCGCAGCATCGCATGGAGGGCGCGAGCATGTGCGAGACGGAGACACCGGCGCCGCCGCGCGGCCGGCGGCGGCCCGCGGCCCGGCTCGGGACCGGCCGCCGCCGATGGCCGTGGATGGCGGCGCTCCTTGCGAGCGCAGCGCTGGCCGGCGTGCCCGCGCGCGCCGACGAGGTCTGGCTGCGCAACGGCGACCGCCTCACGGGCAAGATCGAGGGGATGAGCGACGGCAAGCTCGTGCTCGCGGCCCCGTGGGGAGAGAAGGTGACCATCCGCTGGGAGGAGGTGGCGACGCTGTCGACCGAGGCAGCGCTGCCGGTGGTGCTCGCCGACGGCACGGTGCTCAACGGACGGGTCGCCAAGGAGGGCGTGGGACTGGTCCGGATCGCGCCCGCGGACGTGCTGGACGCGCCGCGCATCCGGCTGGGGCGCGTCACCGCGATCAACCCGCCGCCGGCCAAGCCGGTGCGCTACAGCGGGAGCGTGCGCCTGGGCGCCACCATCACCAGCGGCAACACGCGCCAGACCAACGCCAGCGGCAGCGCCGAGTTCACCGCGCGCGCCAAGCGGCTGCGGCTCAACCTGGCGGGGGCGTCCAACTACGCCAAGGACCGGGCCGAAGACGAGCTGATCGCCCGCAACACCTCGGCCTCGACGAAACTCGACTTCTTCCTCAACGACGCCTTCCTGTTCACCCAGGCCTCGTTCCTGAACGACCGGTTCCGCGACCTCGATCTGCGCGCCACCTTCGGCGGCGGGGTGGGGTACCAGTGGGTGGAGAGCGCGGATCTGGAGCTGTTCACCGAGGCGGGCATCTCCTACGTCTCGGACGACCGGCGCGATGGGGAGGACACCCGCTCCGTGTCGGGACGGCTCGCCTGGGAGGTGAAGTGGAAGATCGTGCCCGAACAGGTCGCCTTCTTCCACCGGGCGGAGCTCTTCGTGGGGCTGGAGGAGCTCGACGACTGGTTCGTCAACACCAACACCGGCCTGCGGTTTACGGTGTGGCAGGGCTTCTTCGCCTCGACCGAGGTGGAGTTCCGCTACGACAACGAGCCGTCGGCAGGCTTCGAGCGCGAGGACGTGAGCTACATCCTGGGCCTCGGCTACAGCTTCACGATGTGAGCGGCGGGCGGCGGCGCCGCAGCCGCTCGGCGGTACCGCGCTCGATCGCGCGCGCCATGCGGCGCACCCGCGCGCGGTCCGCCGCCTCCCCGGGGCCGAGGTACGCCAGCAGGAACCGGAGCCGGTCGGCGCGGCTCGCCAGCCCGGCGTACGAGGCGTCGAGATAGACCAGAGCCCGGATCCGGTCGCGCTCGCGAAGGCGACGGTCGAAGGCGGCACGATCCAGATCGATGTGGGCGAACTGCCAGAGCGGGCTCCAGGGCTGCTCCGCGCCCGCCGGGGGCGCTGGCGCGCACACCAGCACGTTGGTCCCCTTGAGGTCGCGCAGGTCGATCCCGCGCTCGTGCAGCGCCCGCAGATGCCGCGCCAGCGCCCGCACGAAGCACGCCCGCAGTCGGGGCCGGCTCCGCGCATGATCGCGGAACCATTCCAGCACGTTGCCGGCATGGGGCACCGCCCGGGTGACGAGGTAGGCCTCCTCGAGCCGCAGCCCGCGCCGCCGCTCGGCGAGCGCGAGCGGAAGCCCCGTCGCCACTCCGAGCGCCGCCAGCCGCCGGCCCGCCTCCCACGCCTTGCGCGCGCGGGAGCGGCGGAAGCGATTCTTGAGCCCGTCGAGCCGGTTGCGCGTGCGGTAGCGCTTGACGAACAGCGCGCCCGCCTCGGGCTCGTCCCAGCGGATCGTCTCGGCGGTGTGACAGAGGTTGTAGCGGACGGCACGCGGATCGGAGAACAGCTCGCCGAGCCGTTCCAGCCGGCCGCACAGTGCCGCTGGCAGCTGTGCCGCGTCCCAGCAGAGCCGCCAGGGCCCGGCGCGCCGCTCGCGCACGGGGCCGGGGCTCGTGCCCGCGGCGGCCTCGGGCATGGCGGCAGCTCCGTGCGGTCTCATGGCTCGCCGTGCCCCGTGCCGGCGTGCGCCTGCCCGGAGACGGCGGGCGTGGTGCGCTGCAGGCCTGGCCCGCCCGGGCCAGGTGCCGTGCTCGGGGCAAGCGGGCCCGGGCGCGGCGCGCGCGCAAACACCGCGTCCAGCCGTTCGATGACGTCCGCCACCGTGACGCGGTCCATGGCCGCCGGATCGCGCACCCGCCGCCCCCAGCGGATCTCCTCGACCTCGCGCCCGAACGCGGCGCGCACCGCGTCGGGGTAGCGGTTGACGATCCAACGCGCATCGCGCACCGGCCCGGTACGCTGCGGGTTGGACGTCGCGAACAGGCCGATGGCGGGCACGCCGAGCGCGTCCGCCAGGTGCAGCGGCCCGCTGTCGGGCGCCACCAGCGCGCGCGCGCGCTCCAGGATCGCCAGGAGTTCCTTGAGACCGGTGCGGCCCACCAGATCGACCAGCTCGATACCTGGAGCGGCGGCTCCGATCCGTGCCGCAGCACGGCGTTCGCGCGCGCTCGGCCCGCCGGTCAGCACCACCCGCGCCCCGTAGCTTCTCGCGGCGTGCTCGGCGACCGCTGCGTAGCGCTCGGGCGGCCAGTCGCGGAAGTTGTTCCAGCGCTCGCTCGCGCACGGGCTGATCACGAGCAGCGGCGGGCCGCCATCGGCCTCCGGCGGGCCGAGCCAGCGCCGCGCCCGCGCGCGCGCCGCCTCGGGGATCGGGATCTCCCAGCGCAGCACGCGCTCGCGCACCCCCAGCGCCTGCAGGAAGGCGAACAGCCCGTCGATCACGTGCGCGCGCGGCGATGCGGCGATGCGCGCGTTGGTGCACAACCACTGCAGGTCGCGCGCCCGCGCGCGGTCGAAGCCGAGCCGCAACGGGGCCCGCACGCAGAGCGCCACCAGATTGGCGCGCAGCGCCGCCTGCATGTGCAGCAGCACCTCGAAGCGGCGCCGCCTGAGCCGCCGCTGCAGCTCCCACCAGGCGCGCACCCCGCCCGCCTTGTCGTAGACGATGAACTCGACCCCCGGGAGATCCCCGACCAGCTCTGCCTCCAGCCGCCCGATGATCCAGGTCAGCCGGGTCTGGGGCCAGACCGCCTGCAGCGTGCGCACCACGGGCACGGTATGGCAGACGTCCCCGATCGCCGACAGCCGGAGCAGGCAGACGCTCCCGGGCGGCGCGGCGAGCGGCAGCTGCGAGCGGCTCGCGGACGCGCTCATGGCTCGCATCGATCGCCTTCGACCTCGGCGTCATTATAGGGCAGTGGCGTCGCTGCGGCGGCAGGCCGCGGCACGCGCGGGCTCCGCGCTCCCGCCCGCGGCGGGGCTGCTCGCCCGCGCGGCCGCAGCAGACCGCAACGGCTGGCGGGGCCCTGGGGCCTGGCCCCGCCGCTCGGTCAGATCGTGATGACGTTGTCCACCTTCGCCGCGCGCTGCACGAAACCCAGCGGCGTATCCCACTGGGCGTTCTTGCCTTCGAGGTCCGCGTCGGTCACCCCCCGGGCGACGGAGCAGCCCTTTCAGACATAGACCGGGATGCGCAGGTCCACCACCGCCTGGAACAGCTCCTTGAGCGGCGGCCAGCCGACCGGAACCACCGCGTCGCGGACCGCGTCGCGCATGAGCACGACCGCATCCCCGATCAGCGACAGTTCCGCCTCCATGCCGTCCTCGACGGCGTTCTTGGCCTGCAGGAAGGGAAAGCACGCCTTGGTCGGGTTCTCCGAGCCGTGCGTGGCCACGAAGGCGAGCCTGGGCATGGCGAGGCCTCCTCGGATGGGTGGTGGTGGCAGCGGCACCGTGCCGGGCCACCGGCGCGCAGACGCCGCACCCGGGTGAGGCCGGCTGGCGAGCGCGGCGCGATCCACGGGTATGCCCGGCACCGGCGGGCTCGTCCGGGGAGCGTGTCCCGAGCCCCGCGCCTTCAGGGTCCATCCGAGAACCGAGCGCGCTGCGGATCGTTGTCGCTCGACCTGGCCGGGGCCCCTCGAAGCCGCTGCGCGAAGGGGTGAGGGACTGCTTGCCGCGGAACGCTGCACGGAATCGGAACGGGCGCTAGGGGCGGGCCTGGAGCGACCAGCGGAAGCGGACGTGGATGGCCTTGTGGTCGCTGAGGTCGCGGCCGCTCGCGTCGACGAACTCGGTGGCGATCCGCCACAGCACCGGCTGCAGCGCCACGTCCGCGCCGCCGCGGAACAGCACCCGGTCGATCCTCTCCTGCCCGCAGCCGAGGAAGCGGCAGCTGTCCGCCAGGCCGGTCGCCGCCATGAAGTCCTGCAGCACCGGTTCGTCCTGCGGGTCGAACCCGTGCAGGTTGGTGTCGCCCGCGACGATCAGGGCTCGGCCCGCGGCCTCGCGCAGGATGTGCTCGCGCAGCTGCGCGAACTGCAGCTCGCGCGTGCCCGCATCGGCGATGCCGCCCCCGGCGTCGGCGTGCAGGTTGTAGACCCAGATCGCCACCCCGGCTGCCAGCTCCACGCTCGAGACCGCAAAACCCTTGGCGGCCAGGCAGTCGTTGCCCGCGTCGTACAGCCCGTAGCACGCCGCCCACGGGATGCGCACGTGCGGTCCGAGCGGCAGATCCGAGAACCGGTTGAGCCCGTCGTTCAGCGGGGTGGTGTGCCCGCTCAGCGGCACCGAGCGGTAGGCGTGCAGTGCCTGCGCCGCCAGCTCGTCGTGGTACCAGAAGTCCTCCTGCACCAGCACCAGCGTGTAGCCGTTGAGCAAAGGACCGATCAGCGGTACGTCCCGGCTGGGCGTGCGCCCGCGCGCGAAGCTGTCCGGCAGTCCGTGAACGTTGTAGGTGAGCAGATCGAACTCGCCGCTCGTGGCCGGGGCAGCGGGGCGTCGTGCCCCGCCGCCGGAGCTGCCCGCCTCCCCGCATCCGCCCGCTCCGAGCGCCGCGGCGAGCAGCACCGCCATCCACCGCGCCGGGCGGCCGGCGCGCGAGCACCGCCGGTCCTGCTTGCGAGGGGGCACCGCGTTCACCCCGTGCACGCACCCTCGACGCCGCAACGCGCGCGAGCCCCGGCCGGCGTCGCGGGCGCCGGGGCAGGGCGCCGATGGTACACGCGCTGGGGCGCCGCCGGAAGCGCCGAGTTACAACACGAAGCGGCGCTGTAGGTTGTGTTCTCCCGCGCCCGCTCCGGCGGAGGCCTGCACCGGGGGCCGGGCAGCCGTGGGGGCGAGGGGGCGCACGCCTGCGCGCGGCTGCTACATGCAGCCGCCAGGGCATTGCGCGGGCTCGAGGCCGGTGGTAGGCTTGCCGCGGCCAAGGGCGGCGGCAAGCGGGGCACGGCGAGGCCAGCCATGGAGATCCGCATCGAGGACCGCAAGCTGGTGGCGCCCGGAGCGCTGCCGTTCACGCGCGAGCAGGTGGAGCTGCGCCGGCTCAAGCCGGGGGTCAGCCCGGAGCAGGTCATGGCGGCGATCGCCAGGGATGGCCGGGATGACATCCTGATCCGTGCCGAGGACGGCCAGCACTACGTCGCCTCGGCCGGCCAGCTCGGCCTCGCCTGGAGCCTGGGCTTTCCCCGCGCCGGCGACCGGGTACGGCTCGGCGAGCTGGCGGGGCAGGTCGTCTGGGCGAACGACGAGCGCAACGTCGGCCACCTGGTGGCGGCGGTGGCCTCCGGCGCGGCGGCACTCGCACCGGCGGTCGGCATCGGCTACGCGCTGCTGCGGCTGCACACCGCCTCGGACCTGATCGAGGTGCTCGCGTACGGTCTGGGACTGCCGGTGAACGCGCTGGTCGGGGCCGCGGTCTGGGGTGGTGCGGCTACGCTCGCCGCCGTCGGGGGCGATGTGGTGTCCGAGCGGACCGGCGAGCGGGCGGCCCGCGGGCTCGAAGCGCTGACCGAGCCGGTGGCGAGCGAGGGCTGAACCGCCCGCCGGGCCGCCGGAGACCTCCTGCCCCCGGAAGGCGCGCGGCACGAGCGGCCCGATCGGCCCTCGCGTGGGCAGCCGCCGCACCTCGCACGGCCCCCTCAGCCCGGCCCTCTCCCCGGAGGGGAGAGGGAGGGGAGCGGGGCTTGCGCTCTTGGTCCCCTCACCCGCGCGGCTGGGGCGGTGGCGACGGGGGCGGGGCACACCGCCGCCCCGGGGCAGGGCCGGCACGCAGCCCGTGCGCGGGCGGCTCCCGGATGGGAGAGATGGAACAGGCGCGCGGCCCGGTCGCGTCACGGCTGCGCGCGGGGAGGACCACCCCATGCGTCGTGGGAGCATGACCGGCCGGCTCGCCGGGCTCGCGGCGCTGCTGGGGAGCGCCGCGGCGGCGTGGCTCGCCGCCGCGCAGCCGCCGCGGGCGGCCGCCGCCGGCGGGCGGTACGTCGAAGAGGTGGCGGGCTGGCGCGTCGAGATCCCGTTACCCGAGGGCTGGCGCGTGCGCCGCATCGAGGAGATCGAGCCGCCGGCGGTCGGCTGCGTGTTCCACGGCACCGACCTCGCGGTCTTCCACCTCGCCCGGCCGCGCAGCGCGGGGCGAGCAGGGCCCGTCGCTGGCGGAGGAGCTGCAGGCGGTGGTGGCGAGCCTGCTCGCCGGGGCGCAGGTGCAGAGCACCGAGGAGCTGAGCGCCGAGGGTCGGCCCGGGCGGCTGGTGCGCTCGACGGGTACGTGGCCCGAGCAGGCCGGCGGGCCGCCGCGCCGCTGGGAGGCATGGGCGGTCGGGCGCCCCGAGGCGCGCTACCACTTCGTGGCGTTCGGACCGGGACGTGCGGTCGAGGCGCGGCCCGAGGTGGTGCGGAGGATGGCGATGGGCATGCGCGCGGTGAGACCCTCCGACGGCGGTGCAGACGCCGGCGAGCGCCACAGCCTCGCCTCCGACCCACCTGCCGCCGGCGGCGAGCAGGGGCCTGGTGGCTACGCCGGGGGCGGCACGGGCACCAGTCCGGTCACCACCGGCGCGATCGCCCCTGCTCCCCGAGAGCTCGCGCAGGTGCCGTTCCGCGTGTCGTGGCAGCGGCCGGCTGGAGGTGGGCTACCAGCCGGGGCGCGCTCCAGCTCGTGGCCGACCCCCACGGCAACCTGCTGTTCACGGTGGCGGCCGCGCTCACGGGTCGGCCGCCGATCGCGCGGCAGCTGTTCGTGTTCGCCGCCGGCGCGACCGAGCCCCGGCCCACTGCCCTGAAGCGCGGACGCGGGTGGCGGCGTTCTACGCCGCCGCAACGGGGGAGCGGGACCGCTGGGGCGATGCCCCGGCGGTGGTGCGCTTCACCGAGCTGGAGATCGACGCCGCGGGCAACGTCTACCCTGGGGATCGAGCTCGCTGGCAGCGGGCATGCCGCCTACGTCTGCTACCGGGTGGCGGAGCGGCGTTACGAGGTGGTGGCGAGCCACCGCCACCTGGCGGCGCTGCTCGCCGGGCCGTGGGGGCAGGTCTCGCACAGCGTCTCGGGTGCTGGTGCCTGGTGCCAGGCCGTGCCGACCGGGCGTGGCTGCTGGCGGCGCCGCGCGTGTTCGGGGCCGACCGCGAGCGGGCGGAGTCTCCCCGTGCGGTGTGCGTCGTTGCAGCGCAACGCCGAGGGCCTGTGGGTGCCGAGCTTGCTCGCGCCGCGCTTGGAGCCGGCGCCGGGCACGGCCGGACCGCCGCCGCTGGTGCTGCTCGGCGGGAGGCCCGACTGGCAGGGCGGCTGGGTCTTCGCGGCGCCGGACGGGCTGTGGCGGATGGGGGCGGATGGCGCGGCGCGACCGCTCGTGCGCCTGCCGCTGCCGCAACAGGGCGTGCGGCTGAGCCGGCCGCTGGTGATGCCCAATGGGGACGTGTGGATCGCGCTCAACCGGGAGCTCGAGAGCGGAGCGCACTTCACGCGCAACAGCCCGCACCGCAGCCCCGAGGTGGCCGGGATGTGGTTCGCGGCCGGCGAGCCCTCGCGCTGGGTGCGGGTGCGGCTCGAGGGCGGGCAGGCGCAGCTGGCCGGCATCCGGGGGCAGCGGCTGCTCGAGGCGCTGCGCGGCGCCGGCGCGCCGCTCGAGGGGGGCGTGGTGCAGACGACCCAGCTGCGCTACGAGCCGGCCTCGGGCGGCATCGCCGCCTTCGACGCGCACCACCACCTGTTCTTCGTGCTCGCGCCGGCGGACTGAGGGACGGGCCGCGCCCCGGGGCAACCGGCTGGGGCCTCACGGCTCGATGCGGATCGGGGTGCCGCGCGCACACGCCACCCACAGCTCCTCGATCTCGCTGTCCTCCAGCCCGATGCAGCCGAGCGTCCAGTCGCCGGCTGCGGCGCCGCCGCGGCCGTGCAGCCCGATCGGCGCCCCCCAGCGGGGTGCGCCACGGAGGGCGCTCGGGCCTGCGCACCGCGGCGAGCCGGCGGTAGGATCGCGCGGTCGATGCGACCGTCGGCCAGCGCCGCCCGCGCGTCGGCCACGGACGGGTAGGAGATGCCGAGGAAGAGGTGGAAGCGGCTCTGGCCGTTGCGGGTGCAGATCCAGTACTCGCCCTCGGGCGTCCGGCCGTCGCCCTCGCGCTGCTTGTGTCCCTCGGGCGCGAAGCCGAGCGCCACCCCGATAGGTGCGCACCACGCGCCCGTGCGAGAGCAGCTCGAGCTTCCAGCTCGGACTTGTCCAGCCGCAGCGCGACCCGCTGCAGCGGATACGGCACTCCCGCCCGGCGGGCGGCCTCGCGCAAGGCGCGCCCGCGCGGCGGGGCAGTCCCGCGAAGCGCGGATCGTCGTGCGCGTGCACCAGGTGGCGCTCCTCCGGCCCACCCAGCATGCAGGCGAGCGCGACGGCGGCGGCGATGGCGGTTCGCAGCTCGGTTCGCACGGCTGGGCCTTTCGTTCGCACGCTCCCCTCCCGTCGCCGGCAGCGGCAGCCTCCGGGTCCGGCTGCGCGGCGCGCGGGCAGACGCTTCCCGTTGAGCGCGCCCTGATGAGAGCGCGGGTGGCAGCGCGGGGCAAGGATCAATTCCGGCCCGGCACCGCGAGCGAGACCGGCGGCGGCGCCGGGCGCGGGCAGGGGGCGGGTGCGGGATCTTGCCCTCTCTGGCCGGTGCAACGCGCGCGCAGCCGCTCCAGCGCGACATAGACCGCGGGGGTGGCGAGCAGCGTCAGGGCGGTGGCGGCCGCCAGGCCGAAGCAGAAGGCGCTCGCCATGGGGGCCCCAGACCACCGAGCGGCCCGCCCCGCCGAAGCCTACCGCCGTCGGCAGTAGGCCCGCGATCGTGGTCACCGAGGTGAGCAGCACCGGGCGCAGCCGCTTGTGGGCGGCGTCGCGCACCGCGCCAGGAGCGACATCCCGGCGCGCCGGTTCTGGTTGGCGAAATCGACGAGCACGATGGAGTCGTTGACCGACACGCCGGCCAGGCCCACCACCCCGAGCAGGGTGGCCACCGTGATCGGGTCGCCGGTGAGGTGCACGCCGGCAACCACGCCGAGCACTCCAAACGGCACCGCGCCACAGGATGATCAGCGGCTGCAGGTAGCTGCGGAACTGCGCGCCCAGGATGCGCGTAGATGGCGAGCAGGGCGATCGCCAATGCCTCGGCGAGCGAGCGGAACGAGCGCTGGGGTCTCCTCGAACTCACCGGTGAACGACAGGCTCGCCCCGGGGTAGCGCTCGAGCAGGGGAGCCAGCCGCTCTCGCAGCGAGCGGTTGGCCTCGAGTGCGGTGGTGAGCGCCGGGTCGATCTCGGCGGTGACGAAGGCGATCCGGCGGCCCTGCCAGCGCTCGAATGGCGGCGAGAGCGGGCCGCGGAAGCAGTCGGCGCGACCGCACGCACCGGCACCAGCGCTCCGGCGCCGCTGCGCAGCCTGGACCGCCTCCAGGTCGGCAAGCGTCCGGCGCGCGCCTGGCACCAGACGGACCCGCACCTTCCAGTCCTCGTCCGGACCTCGCAGGCGGCCGGCGAGCAGCCCCTCGTTGGCGACGGCGAGCACGGTCGCCACCGCGCGCGCGCTCACGCCGTGCAGGGCTGCCAGTTCCTCGTCGAGCTGGATCGCTGCCTCGGCGGCCCCGGGCTCCAGGCTGCTGGCCACATCGCGCACGCCCCGGGTGGCGCGCACCTCGGCGGCGACCCGCTCGGCCAGCGTCGCCAGGACTTCGAGCTCATCGTGCTGTACGCGCACCGTCACCGGGCGGCCGACCGGAGGGCCGTCGTTCAGCTCGGTGACCTCGAGCGCAGCGCGTCCCAGCTCGGCGCCGGCCAGCGTCCGGCGCAACAGCTCCACAACTTCCGGGAGCGACAGGGAGCGGCGATCCGCCGGTTGCGAGCGAGACCACGAGCTGCGCGTAGTGCGGCCGCACATGGGGCTAGGTAGTTGAAGTCGTAGTAAAAACCAGCGGTGCCGGCGACGGACTGGATCAGCTCCGGGCCCAGTCCGCGCACCGCCTCGTCGGCGCGGTCCACCACCCGGGTGGTCTCCTCCAGGCTCGTCCCCGGGGGCAGTTTCAGGTTGACGAACACGATCTGCTGCTCGCTCGGAAAGAAGACGAAGCGGGCGCGGGTGAAACCCCAGGCTGCGAGCCCGAACAGCAAGAGCAGCCCCAGCAGGACCGCGCCGGGGCGGCGGGTCGTCAGCGCCAGCGCGGGGGTCCAGCGCGCGGGCCAGCAGATCCGAGCCAGCCAGGTGCGACGGCGTTCCCTGCCCGCGCGCCCGGGCCCGGCCGACCCCGGTGCCGACCTCCGCCAGGTGCACACGGCATGACGCACAGCGCTTCGAAGAGCGAGAGCGCGAGCGCCGCGCAGACTGCGATGGGGATCACGGCGAAGAACCGGCCCGTCACCCCGCTCATGAGGAGCAGTGGCAGAAAGGCGGCGAGCGTGGTCAACACGGCGCTGGTGACCGGCCACGCCACTTCCGCTGCGCCGCGCACGCAGGCGGTGAGCCGGTCCTCACCCAGCTCGCGGCGGCGGCAGATGTTCTCGATCACGACGATGGCGTCGTCGACCAGCATCCCGGAGACGAGCACCAGGCCGAACAGGCTCAGCGCGTTGATCGACTGGCCGAGCAGCGACAGCACGGCAAAGCTGCCGACCAGCGAGAAGGCCACGCCCTTGATCGCCAGCAGCGACATGCGCAAGCCGAGCGACCAGCCGAGCGCCAGCAGCACCAGCGCCCCTCCGAAGGCGAGGTTCTGGACCAGGGTGCCGATGCGCTCGCGGATGCGCACCGTGCTGTCGGCGATCACGCTCAGCACCACCCCGGATGGTCGGGCCTCCCGCTCGTAGGCGGCCAGGGCGGCGCCGACGGCGCGGCGCACCGCCAGCGCGTTGGCCTCGGTGTGTTTCTGCACGCCGAGGAAGATGCAAGGGCCGGCCGGCCATGCGCCGGCCGCACCAGCGTCTCCTCCCATCCGGGGTGCACCTCGGCCACCTGATCCAGCCGGACGGTGCCACCCGCCGGCTCGCCGCGCACCGTGCTGGCGCGCACCTCCGCCAGCGCCTCCCAGTCGGTGGCGGCGCGCACCTGCAGTTCCGCGGCGCCGCCGGCTGCGCGCAGGCGTCCGGCCGGCACCATGTCGCTGCGCGCGGTCAGCGCCGCCACCACATCGGTGAGCGCCAGCTCATGCTCGGCGAGCCGCTCGGGGTCGACCTCGACCAGCAGTTCGCGATCGCGACGCCCGGTGAGCCGGCACTCCCGCACGCCGGGCAGCGCCTCCAGCCGGCGCTCGAGTTCGTCCGCCGCGGCGCGGAGCACCTCTTCGGGCACATCCCCGCCGACCACGACCGTGAGCACTGGATTGACCGCCTCGACGTCGATCCGCCGCACCAGCGGTGGCTCGACTTCGGCCGGCAACTCCGGTAGCGCGTTGCGGACCTCGCTCTCCAGGTCGCGGAAGATCCGCTCGAACTCCGCGCGCGGCAGGTCATCCAGCACCTTGACCAGGATGCGGGAGTAGTCGGCAGCGGACACCGAGCGCACCCAGTCGATACCGCGCACGTCCTCGATCGCCTCTTCCAGCGGCCGGGTCACCAGTCGCTCGACGTCCGCGGGCGAGGCGCCGGGAAAGTCCGTCCGGATCTCGATGTTGTCGAAGGAGACGTTGGGGAACTCCTCGACCGGCAAGCGGGCCAGGGCCAGCGCGCCGGCCACGAAGACCACGGCGAAGACCAGGTTGACCAGGACGCGCTGCGACAGCAGCCAGCGGTAAAAACGCATGGTTTACCTCGGCGGCTGCCGGTAGGAGGCGGGACCGGAGGGCTCGGGCCGCGGCTCGACGCGGGTTGCTGGCTCCAGCTCGAGCAGGCGCTCGAGCGCCAGCTGCTCGCCCGGAGCCACGCCCTCGATCGCGACGAGATCGGGTGGGAGCTGGGGCGCCTCGCGCAGTGCCACCGGCCGCCGCTCGATGGTGCGATCCGCGTTCACCACCGCGACCCAGCGTTCGGCAAAACTCTCGTACAGCGCGGCGCGCGGCACGACCACGAGCGGCTTGGCGGATCGCTCCAGGCGCACGATGGCGACCGCCGTCATGCCCGGCAGCAGATCGGAGGCCGGCGCCACCTCGGCCTCGATGGGGAAGCGGTGGGTGCGCGGGTCGGCTTCGGGACCGGCGCGGATCACGGTCGCGCGCCGCCTGCCGCCGAGTTCCTTGACCTCGAAGGCGATCGAGCTGCCCGGCTGGCAGGCGGCCAGCATGTCGGCGCCGACCTCGAAGCGCAGCCGCAGCCGGCGTGCATCGATCGCGGCGAGCAGGGGGATGCCCGGCGTCGCGTGCGCCCCCGGCTCGAGCAGGCGGGCGGTGATGATCAGCCCCGGTTCGAGCCGGACCTCGGTGCGTGCCAGATCCAGCTCGGCCGCCGCGAGGGCGGCGGCGGCGGCGGCGTGCTCGGCAGTGGCGACGCGCAGCTCGATCTCGGCGCGCTCGCGCAAGGTCGTGCTCAGCTGCTGCTGGGCGAACAGCTCCTGCGCGCGGGCCAGCTCCAGCGCCGCCCAGTCGCGACGCGCCTCGGCGGCGGCGAGCGCGGCGCGCGCACGCGCGAGCGCGATGCGGTACGGCTCGGCGTCCAGGCGGACCACGATCGGGTCATCCGCAGCGACCCGCTCGCCGACCTCGCGCCGCACCTCGAGCACCTGCCCGGCGACAGCCGCGGCGACGGTGTAGGAGCGCCAGGGGAGCAGGCGTGCCACCTCGCGTGATACCGCGACGTCGGGTAGCGTGCCCGCGGTGGTGACGGCGACCGGGATGGCTACCGTGGGCGGGCGCGCGGCGACGGTCGGGGAGGCGGCGGCATCGGGGGCGCCGTCGCAGCCGGGCAGCGCCGCCGTCGAGCCCACTGCAAGCACCAGCACGGCCAGCAGCCGCCGGTGGCCGGCGGCACCGAGAGATTCCCACCAGGAGCGCTTGCCCGCCGTCGCCCTCGCCATGGCAGGGTGAGGATAACGCGGTGCGTCAGCAGGGTCAACGCGCAGGAGCGGGGCCCAGGCGGAGTTTTCTATGGGTCTCTCGGGGGAGAGGGGCGGACACTTCTATGGGATTGCTGCACCCCGGTGCCAGGCGCGTGTCGGGCGGCCGAGGGGGGCAGGCTGGTGCGCGCGGCAGGCAGGGAGACGGCCCGGGGGCTATACAGCGACGCGGGCGGTGAGGAGCGATGGCGTGGGAGACGATCACGCTCGATTGCTACGGCACGCTGATCGACTGGGAGGCGGGTATCGGGCGGGCCTTCGCGAGGGAGGCGAGGCGAGACGGCCTGGAGCTCGAGCCGCGGCGGGTGGTGGCGATCTACCACCAGGTCGAGCCGGAGCTGCAGGCGGGGGCGTTCCGCAGCTACCGCGAGATCCTCGGCGAGGCGGCTCTGCGGGTGGCGGCGCGGCTGGGCTGGCGGCTGCCGGCCGAGCGCGCGGGCTTCCTCGCCGCCTCGCTGCCGGACTGGCCGGTCTTCCCCGACACGCGGCGGGCGCTGCAGAGGCTCGGCCGGCGCTACCAGCTCGCGATCCTGTCCAATGTCGATGACGACCTGCTCGCGGCCACGCTGGCGCGGCTCGGGGTGCGGGTGGACTGGACCGTGACCGCCGAGCAGGTGCGGAGCTACAAGCCAGGGCCGGCGCACTTCGAGGCGGCGCTGCGGCGGCTCGGCGGCCAGGGGGAGCGGCTGCTGCACGCCGCGCAGAGCCTGTTCCACGACATCCGGCCGGCGAGCGCGGCGGGGCTCGCCTGCGCGTGGGTCAACCGCAAGCGCGAGCCTCTGCCCGCCGACCTCGCGCCGCGCCACGTCGTCAACGACCTGAACGAGCTGGCGGAGGTGCTGGGGACGTGAGCGGGGCCCCGCCCGCCCGGCGGGGGCGCCGGCAGGGGCAGCGGCCGCAGCGCCGCAAGGCCGCGCCCGCAGCGGCGGCCGGCGCCGCAGCGGGGCCGCTGCCGCGGAGGGATCGCGGGCGGCGGGGCGCCGGCCCGCCCGAGCCGATGCCGGGTGGCGCCGGGCGGTGGCACTCGCTACCCTGGGGCCTCGCTGCCGCCCGCCGGGGGAGGGCGACGATGGAGCGGCCCCGTTTCGACACCTACTACACCAACGAGCAGCTGCTGGCGGCCCTCCAGGCGCTGGCGCGGGCGCACCCCGGGCTGGTGCGGCTCGAGGCCCTGGGGCGCACGCACGAGGGGCGCGAGATCCCCATCGCGATCGTGACGAACGCCCAGACCGGGCCCGATACGGACAAGCCCGGCTTCTGGGTCGATGCGAACCTGCACGCCACCGAGCTCGCCGGCTCGATGGCGGCGCTGCACCTGCTCGAGACGGTGCTCGCGCGCTACCGGACGGAGCCCCGCGCGCGCCGGCTCGCCGACGAGCAGGTGCTGTACGTGGTGCCGCGGCTCAACCTGGACGGCGTGGCGGCGGCGCTGGGCCGGCCGCCGCGCCTGTTGCGCTCCGGCACCCGTCCCTATCCCTGGCCGGAGCGGCAGCCGGGCCTCCATCCCGAAGATGTGGACGGCGACGGGCGCATCCTCCAGATGCGGATCGAGGACCCGGCCGGGGACTGGAAGGTCTCCGCGCGCGATCCGCGGCTGCTCGTCAAGCGCGCGCCGGACGAGGAAGGCGGGACCTACTATCGGCTGTTCGCCGAGGGGCGGCTGGAGCGCTACGACGGCGATCTCATCAAGGCGGCACCCCCGCTGGCCGGGCTCGACTTCAACCGCAACTTCCCGGCCGGGTGGCGCCCCGAGGGGCAGCAGAAGGGCGCGGGCGAGCATCCGGGTTCGGAGCCCGAGGTGCAGGCGGTGCTCGAGTGGTTTCGCACCCATCCGAACATCTTCGGCGCGCTCACCTACCACACCTTCAGCCGGGTGCTGCTGCGGCCCTTCGGATATCGCGCCGACGAGGAGATGGAGCACGAGGACCTGCGCGTGTTCGAGGCGATCGGCCGGCGCGCCACCGAGATCACCGGCTATCCGTGCCTTTCGACCTTCCACCACTTCAAGTACCACCCCAAGGAGGTCATCACCGGCTGTTTCGACGACTGGCTGTACGAGCACAAGGGCATCTTCGCCTTCACCGTCGAGCTGTGGGACCTGCCGAGCGCGGCGGGGCTGGAGCACAAGAACGCCGAGAAGAAGTTCATCGAGTGGTTCCGCCACCACCCGCCCGAGGACGACGAGCGGATCGTGAGGTGGGTGGATGCGCACGCGCCGGGGGCGCTGGTTCCGTGGCGGCCCTTCGAGCACCCGCAGCTCGGGCCGGTGGAGCTGGGCGGCTGGGATCGGCTCTACAGCTTCACCAACCCGCCGCCGGCGCTGCTGTTGGCCGAGATCGCACCCCAGACCGAGTTCGCGCTCGCCTTCGCCGCCATGGCGCCGCGGCTGCGCTGGCGGGCGGTCCAGGCGCGCGCGCTGGGGGAGGAGAGCTGGCAGGTGCGCGCGGTCGTGGAGAACGTGGGCTTTCTGTCGAGTTCGGGCTCGGTGCAGGCGCGCAAGCAGAAGGCCTGCCGGGAGGTGCGGCTGCGGCTGGAGCTGCCCGCGGGGGCGGAGCTGCTGGGCGGGCGGCCGGAGGTCGAAGTGGGCCATCTGGAGGGCCGTTCCAACAAGCTCGACGCGAGTCCTTACTGGGCGAGCAGCGACACCGACAACCGTGCTCGCGCCGAATGGGTGGTGCGCGCGCCGCCGGGCACGGTGCTGGCGCTGCTCGCGCTCTCGGAGCGCGCCGGCACGCTGCGCCGGAAGGTGCGGCTCGGCGAGCCGCCGGCGGCGGCGGGCACAGGGGCGCCGGCGCCGCCGGGGGGCTGAGCGAGCCCGTCGTGCGGCGCGGCGCGCGCGGAGCGGGCGGCCAGCGCGGGGCTGGCTGCGCCAGCAGCCGGCGGTGGCGAGCGGTGCGCGCGGTGACCCCGCTGCCCGGCGCACCGGCCCGGTTGCATTTCGCGGCGCGGCCGCGCAACATGGCCGGCGCCGATCGGGCCACCGGGCGCGGAGCGAGGGGGAGGCATCATGGCGGAGCAGAGGCCGGAGGGCGGTGTGGGGGCGAGCGGGGCGGAGCGGGCGCGGGCGGCGATCGCCCGGCAGCGCCGCTACCTCTTCCCGGCGGTGATCACCTATTACACCGAGCCGCTGGCGGTGGAGCGCGCCGAGGGCACCCGCGTCTGGGACATGGAGGGGCGGGAGTACCTGGACTTTTTCGGGGGGATTCTCACGGTCTCGGTGGGCCACTCCCACCCCGGGGTGACCGGGGCGGTCAAGGACCAGGTCGAGCGGCTGGTGCACGTCTCGACGCTCTATGTGAACGAGCCCCAGGTGCTGCTGGCCGAGAAGATCGCCTCGATCACCCCGGAGGGCAGCGGGCTGAGCTGCTCGTTTTTCACCAACTCCGGTTCGGAGGCGGACGAGACCGCGGTCGCGCTCGCCAAGATGGCGACCGGGGCCAACACCATCATCGGGCTGCGCCATGGCTATGCGGGGCGCACCGTGCTGGCGCGCCAGCTGACCGCGCACGCGGCCTGGCGCGGGCTCGATGACGAGATGACGGGCGTCAAGCAGGCGCACGCGCCGTACTGCTATCGCTGCCCGTTCGGGCAGAAGTACCCCGACTGCGGGATCCGGTGCGCGCAGGATCTGCGCGAGCTGATCCAGACCACCACGCCGGGCCGCATCGCGGGCTTCCTTGCGGAGACCATCCTCGGGGTCGGGGGGTTCATCGTCCCGCCGCCGGAGTACTTCCAGGTGGCGGTGCCCATCGTGCGCGAGTTCGGCGGGCTGTTCATCGCGGATGAGGTGCAGGCGGGCTGGGGCCGGACCGGGGACCGGTGGTGGGGGATCGAGCACTATGGCGTCCATCCCGACATCATGACCACTGCCAAGGGCATGGCGAACGGCTTCCCGATCGGGCTCACCGTCACCCGGCCCGAGATCGCCGCCCGGTGGCAGGGGCTCACGATCTCCACCTTCGGCGGCAACCCGGTCAGCGCGCGGGCGGCGCTGGCGACCATCGCCGCCATCGAGGAGCAGGATCTGCGCGCCAACGCCCGCCGAATGGGCGAGCGGTTCCGCCAGGGACTGCTCGGCCTGCAGGAGAAGTACCCGCTGATCGGGGATGTGCGCGGCATGGGGCTCATGCAGGCGCTGGAGCTGGTGCGGGACCGCAAGACCAAGGAGCCGGCGGCGGCGGAGCTCGGCCGGCTGTTCGAGCAGACGCGCCAGCGCGGCCTGTTGATCGGCAAGGGGGGGCTGTACGGCAACGTGGTGCGGTTGTCGCCGCCGCTCACCGTCAGCGCCGACGAGATCGACCGGGCGCTCGCGGTGCTGGACGCCTCGTTCGCGGCCATCGCGGGCTGAGCGCGTCGCTCGCCGCTACAGCACCGCGGCGATCCACAGGGTGGCGAGCGCCACGGTCAGCAGGGTCAGCGGCACCCCGACCCGGCAGTACAGCCCCAGCGACAGCCGCACGCCGAAGGCGGAGGCGGACTCGGCGACGATCAGGTTGGCGACGCTGCCGACCAGCGTCAGGTTGCCGGCGAAGGTGCTCGCGAGCGCCAGCAGGTACCAGAGCCGCGTCTGGTCGAACGCGCTGAGCGCCGGCTCGAGCAAGAGCACCGCCGGCACGTTGCTCACCAGGTTGCTGAGCCCGAGGGTGACCGCGGCGAGCAGCGCCGGCTGGCGCAGATCGATGCCGGCGTGCTCCAGCGCCCGGAGTCCCCGCGCGGTGAGCCCCTGCTGCTCGAGTGCGCCGTGCACGGCGAACAGGCCGAGAAAGAGCAGGATCAGGTTGAAGTCGACCAGCTGATACAGGCGCGCCGCCCTGGCGCGCCGCGAGCAGAGCAAGAGCCCTGCTCCGGCCAGCGCCGCGATGGCACGCCACTGCCCGCGCACGAAGAGAAAACACACCACCAGCGCTGCGAGCAGCACCAGCGTCTTGGCGATCAGGTAGTCGTCGCGCGCGGGCGGCTCGAGCTGCAGCGGCAGGCTCGTGGGGACCAGCGTATCCTCCGGGTGCAGCAGCGGTGCGCCGGGGGGCTCGGGCGGGGCGTGCAGCCGGCGGTGGAATAGCACCGCCACCAGCCCCCAGCACAGCACGAGCGAGACCAGCACCGGCACCAGCGCGACCAGGGTGTAGTGGCCGAAGTCGAGCCGGCCCACCGAGCCGATGAACATGTTCTGCGGATTGCCGATGATGGTGGCGGCGGAGCCCACGTTGCTCGAGGTCGCGAGCGCCACCAGGTAGGGGATCGGATCGTGGCCGGCGCGCAGCAGCGCCGAGCAGAGCAGTGGCGTCAGCGCCAGACACACGATGTCGTTCGCCAGCAGGGCGGACAGCGCGGCGCTGGTCGCCACCAGCCCCCCGAGCAGCACCAGCGGCCGCTCGGTGAGGCGGGTCAGGAAACGGCCCGCGGTGACATAGAAGCCGGCGACCCGCAGCTGGGCGGAGAAGATCATGAGGCCGAACAACAGCAGCACCGTCTCGTGGTCGACCGCCTGCACCGCCTGCTCGATCGTCAGCGCCCCGGTGGCGAGCATGGCGATGGCGCCGAGCAGCGCCACGCCCGTCCGATCCAGCACCAGCCCCGGCAGCCCGCCGAGCGCGATCCCGAGGTAGGTCGCCGCGAAGATGAGCGCCACCAGTGCCGGGCGCTGCTCCAGTAGCCAGTCCATGGAGTCAGTCCTCGTGGATTGCGCCGCCGGCGATCTCGGGCCTCCGCCCGCGGGCGCGCAGGCCCTGCCCGTGGCGCCGCTCCAGGGCGTGGGCGAAGCTGTCCAGGCGGCGCAACAGGGCGTTGTAGCGGCCGAAGGCACCCGCAGGCTGCTGGTGGACGAGCAGCCGGTACAGCGCGACGGCGGGGTCGGCGATCGCGCAGGGGGCGACGGGCAGGCCGAGTCTGCGCAGCCGGGTGCGGGCGATCGCGACCAGCAGTGCCGGCACCGTCTGCCGGCCCGCCGCCAGGTCGGCCAGCCCCTGTTCGATCAGCTCGGAGCCGGGCAGTCCGTCGAGCTCAATCCTGTCCATGGGGCGCCTCGGCGAGCAGCTCTTCGAGCTTGTGGCGGAAGACGTCCGCGTCGATCTGCGGGTAGCGGACCAGCGCCGGCTCGATGGCGGCGAAGTATCTCCGCAGCGGCACCGGCTGGATCAGATCGCGGCGCAGCATGGCGCGCACGTCCTCGAGGTCGCGGTCGTAGCCGCGTTCGATCTTCGCCAGCGCCTGCGCGAAGAAGTCATAGTGGAGAAAGTCGACCGGTCCGTGACGCGCCACGAAACGGCTGCGCTCTCGCCAGCCCGGCAGCGGCGGCAGGAAGTCGTCGGGCGAGGCCAGCTCCACGTTGACGTCCAGCTCGTCCTTGAGCCGGCGCAGCGCCTCGAATGCGCCCGGCGGCTCGGGATCGAGCTTGAGGTCGGCGTCGACGGTGGAGTTCCGCCAGCCCTCGAGCAGGGCGCTGGCGCCGCCGGTGAAATACACGCGTCCCGGTCCGCGCACCGCGGCGCCCAGCGCGCGCATGAGCGCTTCCAGCTTGTCGCGGTCGAGCAGTCCCCGCATGGCGCCGATCGTACCTCGCGGCGAAGCTCCCGTCACCGGCCAGCCGGCCGGCCGGCGCCGGGTGTCGGAGCGGTGCGCTAGCCTCGGCTGGCCGCCGCACGCGCACGGGCAGACCGGAGGGGGGCATGGCCGCCGGGCAGGGAACGCGGCAGGCGCGCCGGCAGGGCGAGGGTGCGCCGGGCCGGCTGGGGGCGGCGGGGGCAGGTGGAGCGGCAGCGCTGCCGCACGATCTGGAGGCGGCGCTGGCGCGCTTTGGGCATGCGGGGTTCCGGCCCGGGCAGCGCGAGGCGATCCAGATCCTGCTCGCGCGAGGGCGACTGTTGTTGGTGGCGCCGACCGGCGGGGGCAAGAGCCTGACCTACCAGCTGCCGGCGGCGCTGCTGGGCGGTACCAGCTTCGTGGTCTCGCCGCTGATCGCGCTCATGCACGACCAGGTGCGGGCGCTCGGTGAGCGGGGCGTACCCGCCACCTTCATCGCCTCGACGCTACCGGCCAGCGAGGTGCGCGCGCGCATGGCGCGGATCGGCGAGCGGCGCTACCGGCTGGTCTACGTCGCACCGGAACGGCTGGTCTTTCCGGGCTTCCGCGCGCTGGTACAGGCGGTGGCGCCGCCGGTGGTGGCCGTCGACGAGGCGCACTGCATCAGCGAGTGGGGGCACGACTTCCGGCCGGAGTACGCCCGCATCGGAGAGCTGCTCGCGGTCTCCCCTGGCGCGCGCGTGCTCGCCTGCACCGCCACCGCCACTCCGATCGTGCGCGACGAGATCCTCGCCCGGCTCGGCCTGCCGCCCGACACCCCCCAGCTGGTGCGCGGGTTTGCCCGCCCGAACCTGCGGCTGCGCGTGCGGGAGGTGGCGGGCGCGGCCGCCGCCCGCCGCCACACCGATGCGTTGCTCGCAGAGGCGCTGGGGGCGCCCGGGCGCGCGCGGGGGGCGGCGATCGTGTACGCGCCCACGCGGCGCCGCACCGAGGCGGAGGCGGCGCGCCTGGCCGCCTGCGGCTGGCGTGCCGCCGCCTACCACGCCGGCATGGACGGAGCGGCGCGTGCCGAGGCCCAGGAGCGCTTTTGCTCGGGGGAGCTGGAGGTCATGGTCGCCACCAACGCCTTCGGCATGGGCATCGATCGGGCCGATGTGCGCGCCGTCGTGCACCTCGCGCCGCCCGCCTCGCTGGAGGCGTACTACCAGGAGGTGGGCCGGGCTGGCCGCGACGGTGCGCCCGCCTGGGGGCTGCTGGTGCTCTCGCCGCGCGACATCGCGGTGCGGCGTGCGCTCATCGAACGGCCGGCCGCGGGGGCGGCCGGGCCGGCGCCGGAGGTGGTGGAGCACCGCTGGAACCTGTTCCGCGAGCTGTTGCGGTGGGCGGAAGGCGGCAGCTGCCGCCACGTTGCGATCCTGCGTTACTTCGGCGACGAGGCGGAGGAGGTGGGCGGCTGCGGCCACTGCGATGTGTGCGAGCAGCTCGCGCGCGGCGGCGGACCGGCGCCGGACCGGGAGCAGGCCGCGCTGCTGGTGCGCAAGGCACTCAGCGGGGTGGCGCGCGTGCACCGGCGGTTCGGGTTGCGCGCGGCGGTGAAGCTGCTCTGTGGCCAGGCGGATGAGCGGCTGCGCTGGAGCGGGCTGGAGCGCAGCCCGACCTTCGGCGTGCTGCGGGAGCGCTCCGAGCGGTGGGTGAGCAGGCTGTTGCTGCGGTGCGTGACCGCTGGCTGGGTCGACTTCACGGCGCTGGAGCGCCCGCGGCTCGCGCTCACCCCCGAGGGGCTGGAGGTGATGAAGGGGCAACGTCCTGCGCGTGTGTTGCTGCCCGCGGAGCGCACCGGGCCGTCCGCGGCGGGCGGCGCCGCGCCGGCGGGCGGCGGTCGCAGGGCGCCCCAGGGCGCCGGCGCGCGCGAGCCGGCGCCGCTCACCGGCCAGGCGGCGGTGCTGTTCGAGGCGCTGCGCGCCGAGCGGATGCGGCTGGCGCGCGCGCAGCAGGTCCCGCCCTACGTCGTGGCCAGCGACCGGACGCTGCGCGAGCTCGCGGCGCTGCGCCCGCGCACCATGGCTGAGCTGGGGCGGATTCACGGCATCGGGCGGGCGCGCGCCGCGCGGTTCGGAAGGGCGTTGCTGGCGGTACTCGCCCGGCATGCGAGGAGCTGAGCCGCCTGGGGCGCCGCGCCCCGTGCCAGCGGGGTGCGGAGCGTGCTTGCACAGCAGCTGCAGCTCGCCGCTCGGCCGGCACGCGAGCGCGCGCACGGCCGGCACGTCGTGGCGGGCTGCCGGGCGGCTCGGTGCCGGCGCCAGCGTGGCCGGGACCGAACCGCACCAGGCCCTGCGGCTGCTCGAGGAGCGGGCGCTGGCAGCGAAGGTGCGGGGGCTGGAGGCCGCGGGCCGCGCTCAGCCGCCCGCCCGGGGGGCGCATGCGGCCGCAGGTGAGGTGGTGCGCGCACGAGCGGGCTGCTCCGGCGGCTGTGCGGCGGTGGAGGCGAGGAGGTGGCAGATCGTGGCGGGGCCAGCACCGCGCGCGCTACACTAGCGGGTCAGGGGCGCAAGAGGGCCGACCGCATGGATCGGGGGCCGAGCATCGCCGAGATCCGCAACCAGCTGGTGCAGCTCACCCAGATCGGCATCGCGCTCACGGCGGAGCGGGACGTCGAGCGGTTGCTGGACCGCATCCTCAGAGAGGCCCGCAGGATCACGCGGGCGGAGGCGGGCACGCTCTATGTGCGGGAGGGCGAGCTGCTGCGCTTCTCGGTGGTGCAGAACGATGCCCGTCCCGAGCTCAACCTCGGCCCGAGGCAGGCGGAGACACTGCCGCCGGTGCCGATCGACGACCGCTCGGTGGCCGGCCACGTCGCCCGTACGGGGCTGCCCCTTCTCATCGACGATGCCTACGCGCTGCCTGGCGGTGCGGCGTACGCCTTCAACACCGGGTACGACGAGCGGACCGGCTACATCACGCGCTCGATGATGGTGCTGCCCATGCGCGAGCCCGACGGCTCGGTGATCGGGGTGGTGCAGCTGATCAACGCGCGCGGCCGGGACGGCGAGCCAGGGCCGTTCGATGCGGCGATGACCGAGCTGATGCTGGCGGTCGCCTCCCAGGCCGCGGTGGCGCTGCACAACGCGCAGCTCGCCGCGCGACTGCGCAAGGCCTACGAGGAGACGGTGTTCCGGCTGGCGCGGGCCGCCGAGATGCGGGACAAGGACACCGGGGAGCACGTGCGGCGGGTGGCGCACTATGCGCGGGCGCTGGCGCTGCGGCTGGGACTGGGCGCGGAGCGGGCGGATGACCTGTTGCTGGCGAGCCCGCTGCACGACGTCGGCAAGATCGCGGTGAGCGACGCCATCCTGCGCAAGCCGGGCAAGCTCACCCCGGAGGAACGCGCCGAGATGGAGCGGCACACGATCTACGGCGCGGAACTGCTCGAGGGCAGCGATCTGCCGCCGCTCAGGTTGGCGCGCGAGATCGCGCTCAACCACCACGAGCGCTGGGACGGGCGCGGCTATCCGCGCGGGCTCGCCGGGACGGACATCCCGCTCGCCGCACGCATCACGGCGGTCGTGGACGTGTTCGATGCGCTGACGTCGCGCCGCGTCTACAAAGAAGCGATCCCGCTCGCGCGGGCCTTCGAGATCCTGCAGCGCGACGCCGGCGGCCACTTCGATCCCGAGGTCGTGGCGGCCTTCTCGACGCTCGGTCGCGAGGTGGACGCGATCCGCGAGCGCTACGCCGACTGAACCCAGCCGCCGGAGAGCGGAGTCGGGTTCCGTGCCGCCGGGTGCGGGGACGCCTCGGCATCGCCACAGGAGGGAAGAGCGGTGCGGCGCCCCCTGGCCGCTGGCGTGGCGGTGGGGTGGGGCGGTGCGCTGCGTCAGCCTCCGGGCTTGCCGTTGCCTGGCGCGGCGGGCCCGGGCCCGGGCAGCGGGCGCGCCCGCCGGCGCCACCGGCGGGCTTGGGGGGCGGCTGGCCGGACGGTGCAAGCGAGCAGCGGGCGGTGTGCGCTGGCCTGCACGCCGCACCACCGCCCCGCCGGGCGGGCGCGAGCGCGCGTGGACGCCGCGGGGCGAGGGGCCGTCCCGCAGCCCAGCTCACTCGGTCCAGGCGTTGGCGCGCGGCGGGCGGGGAACGTGAATCGCGCCGTAGTAGCGTGCCATCCAGTAGGGGAACAGGAAATCGAGGGACTCGCCCTCGGCGTGGGCGTTCGGGGCGTACGGATAGCCCATGGTGAGCCGCTGCGGGGAGACCGTCCACTGCGAGCCGGCGGCGAGCCGCTTCTCGAGCGGAATCGGCGATTTCGCGATGAGGACCGCGCTGCTCGGCGTGCCGCTGCCCAGGAGGAAGGCCGGGTCGGTGGGAGGCGTGTACCACATCTTCTCGATCGTGGGATCGCCGGTCAGATCGGTCACGATCTTGCGCCGCGGCATGCGCAGCCAGCGGCTGAGGAGGTTTTCGTTCTCGGCGCCCAGGGCGGACCTGGAGCCGGGGTCGGCCGCCAGATAGAACCCGTTGAGCAGGGCGTTCTGATGGTGGCCGATGAAGCGGCGCAAGATCGCCATGCCCTGGTAGGCGCGCTGCCAGCGCACCGGGTCGGTCTCGTACTTCAGGATCAGATGGAGCGCGCCGCCTCCCAGTTCGAACTTGTAGTACGAGTAGTACGGATCCACCACCGCCAGCCAGAACCCGGTCCAGAGCAGATCGGCATAGCCCTGGTACGCGGTGCGGAGCGCGCCATACTTGACCGGGTTGACGCGCTCGGCGAGCAGCAGCCAGGCATACTGCTGATCCAGCGCCCCCTGCCAGCGTTCGCCCAGCGAGCCGTCGCGGCGCCGCCAGGTCCAGTTGTGGCGCAACAGGTAGTCGATCGCCATCTCGATCAACGCCTGCGCCTCGGAGCGGAGCGCCGGGCTCGCCAGCAGGTCGTAGGCATGCGCGAGCCCGACCATGACGCCCCAGTAGCAGTCGCGCGAGATGTAGTCGCTGGCGACGTAGTCGGCATCGAGCACGCGAACCGCGTACTCCGTACCACCGGGCGAGCCAAAATGCGCGACGTACTCGGAGAGCGGCATGATGAGACGGTTGAGGTCGCCGGGCTCGCCCTTCATGGTGAGCACCATCCGCAACGCGCGCAGCAGCTTCACGATGGCCCAGTACGTGGCGCGGCTGGGCTCGAGCGCATGGCGGTAGGCGAGGGCCGCTAGATACACGCCGGTGTAGGTGGTGGAGTCGAAGATCGACTCGTAGCCGCCGGGCACGAGGGGAATCGGGTTCCGGATCGACTCCTCCCAGGTGCCGTAGTACGGATCGCGGTACTGCATCTCGAAGATGGTGCCGAAGGGGACCTTCGTGGCCTCGATCTGCTCCTGGAGCACGGTCGCGGCGCGCTCCAGACCGGCCCGGGGCACCGGGGGCAACCCAGCGGGAGTGCCGACGACCGCAGGTGTCTGCTGGACCGCCGGCAGCACCCGCCTGGCCAGATAGGCGAGCCCCATGTGGGCGGCATACCGGAGTGCGTTCTGGAAGAGCGAGCCGTTGGTGAGCAGCGAGATGAACCGCACCAGGGTATTGGCGCTGCTCACGTGGATCTGAAACGACACCCAGGGCGCGGGCAGATCGACCACGCGGGGCGCAGCGGGATCGCTCGAGTCGAGCACGATGCGCATGCCCGCACACAGACCGGTCACCTCGGCCCGCACGTTGAAGCTGTCATCGAAGCGCACCAGTGCGATCTTGCCGCGCAGGCGAACGCGCGCCTCCACCGCCAGAAAGATCGTTCCGCTCAAGGGCAGGCGGCACTCGATGGCCGAGCCGTCCAGTTGGGTGAAGCCCGGTGCGATCGGGGCGTCGATCTGGACCGAATGGATCGCTACCACGCTGAGGAAGGTCTTGTCGTTGATGACCGGCCACTGCTGCCCGACCAGCTTGTGCAGCTCGTCCAGGGCTGCCTGGCGCATCATGGGCAGGCCGTCCTGCACCCACAGCTGCTGCGCATCCTGGTTGAGCCGCGCGATCCCCTGCTGGTTGAGGCTCTGGGCCCGGGCCGGGCAGGCCAGCCAGCCGCCGCAGCCCGCGACCATCCCCAGCACCAGCCACCACCTGGTCCTCGCGCGGTGACCGACAACGATGGCCCCTGTCATGGCGCGACCCTCCCCGGGTCCTGTTCCCCACCGCACGGCAGACCCGCCGCTTGCCGCGAAAGGGACGGAATCAAGCGGCGTGCCGCCGCCACCGGCGTACCGCGCGCTCCGCGGCGCCGGCGATCGCCGGCGCGATCGCCGTGCGGCGCGACACCATGGCCGCCCCGAGCGGGTTGCACCTCCTCCGCTGCCCCCGTGGTGAGCCGGTGTTGAAACCCATGTGATCCGAACGTGGCGCTGGTGGAAGCGAGGGCGAAGGGGATTCGGAGGAGGTGGCCAGGCGGGGCGGCGGGGGCGAGGCCGGACCGGCTATACTGAGACCGGATCGGCGCCACGGCGCCGAGAGGGGTCGTTTCGGGACGGGGTTCGGTGGCGCGAGCATGGCGCTCGTCTCGGGCAGGACGGTGCTGTATGCCGGTGTGCTGCTCGCCGCCACGGCCGGCGCGCTGCTGGTGTTGCTGGCCGGCGGGCGGCCGGCCGCCAGGCCGCGCCCGCTGACGCCCGTGCCTGCGGTGCGGTCGCCCTCCGTGCACGAGTCCGCGCCGCGCCTCGGTCTCCCTGGGCCAGGGCCCGCGCCGCCGTCGTCCGCGCAGGCCGCGCCGGAATCTGCGCCCAGCGAGACCGCGCGCCCGCTGCCCAGGGCGGACGAGCCCGCAGCGGAGATCGTCCGGGCGCTGCTGCCCGTGATCGCACGGCACAATCGGATCGAGCAGGCACTGGCCGAGGCGCGCGGCGGCAGGCTCGACCCGGTCGATCTGGAGAGCCGCCTGCGCGAGCTGGTTCGAGACGATCCGCTGGCCGGCACCGCGTTGCTCGAGGCGCTGCTCGCGGAACGGGACCAGGCGCTGGCGCTCAAGCTGGCGCAGGTGCTGGGCGGCCTGCTGGATGACCCCGCGCTGCGAGCCGCCACGGTCCGGGAGCTCGCCGCCGCGCCCGCACGGGTGCGGGAGGTGGGACTGCTGGCGCTGCTCGGGCGTGGCGAACCGGAGGTGAGCGCGCTGCTGCAGGAGGCGTTCCTGCACGATCCACCGCAGGCGCGGGCCACCGCTGCCTTCGTCCTCAACCACGCGCCCGCGGCCGGCGGCCGGCGCCTGCCGGTCCAGGTCCTGGAGGCTGCTCGCGCCGCGCTGCGCGATCCGCTCGGCACGCCGGCGCGGCTGCGCGAGGAGGCGCTCGGCCTGCTCGGCCGGCCGGGCGCGACCGAAGAGGATCTGTGGCTGCTCGAGCAGGCATTGCTCCAAGGGCCCGAGCCCACGGTCAAGGGGCGTGCCTTCCGGGCGCTGATCGCCACCGGGGTGCCGATCGGGCGCATCCGCGGCACGCTGGAGCGCGCCCTGCGCGACCCGGCGCTGCCGGAGGCGATCCGGGAAGCGATCCGGGCGACGCTGCTCGCCGCGGCGCAGGGCGGCTGAGGCTGCCCCTCGCGGGGCAGCGCCAGCTGGGGTGCACGCCGGCGGGCTGCGGGGGTGCTCCCGGGCGGACGCCCCGGCACGGCCCGGGCCCGGGAGGCCGGGGACGGCTCAGGGCCCGCCCGCAGGGCGGTCGCAGAGGATCGCGCGCGCCTTGACGAGCATCTGCCGCTCGCTGTCGTACGCCGCCTGCGCGATCGCCTCGTCGATCGGGAACCAGCGCGCGTCGTCCACCTCGCCCAGCTCGGGGGTGGGCTCGCCCTTCTCCCAGCGCAACAGGCAGACGTGAAAGAGCTTGACGATGCGGACCAGCGCGCCGTCCTCGCGCTGCAGGAAGCGGTATTCGTGGCGGCCGAGCCGGCGCTCGCACCGGCCCTGCAAGCCCGTCTCCTCGCGCACCTCGCGCTCGGCGGCGGTCTCGACGCCCTCCCCGGGCTCGACGTGGCCCTTGGGCAACGCCCAGCGACGGCCCTGGTGGGTGGCGATCAGACAGACCTCGACCGTCCCGTCCAGACCGGGCCGCCAGATCACCCCGCCCGCGGAGATCTCGTAGCGCGAGCGCGCGATCCGCGGCCGCCGGCCGCGCGCCGCCGGGTTGCCGCCGCGACCCCGGCGGGCGCTCCGCCCGCCCCCGCCGCGCCGGGCTCGGTCTCCGCTCGCCTCCGCAGCGCCCACACCGAGCATTGTCCTGGCGCCGGGGAGCGATCGCAAGGCGAGCGGCGCCACGGCGCACCGCGCCGCGCCGGGCTGCGCGCGTTCCAGCCCGGGGCCGCGCCGGGGAGAGCCCGGGACGGCCGGGGCGTGCCCCGCTATCATGGCCCCATGCGCTATCGCACGCTGCTGTTCGATCTGGACGGGACGCTGGTGGATTCCAGCCGCGACCTGGCGGCGGCGGTGAATGCGGCGCGCCAGAGCTTCGGGCTGGCGCCGCTGGAGCTCGCCACGGTGCGGGCTCACATCGGCGACGGGATGCGGCGGCTGGTCGAGCGGAGCGTGCCCGGGGTCGATCTGCAGGCGGCGGTCGAGCGGTTTTGCGCCGCGTACGAGCGGTGCCTGCTCGAGACCACGCGCCCCTACCCCGGGATCCCGGAGGTGCTCGCGGCGCTCGCCGGGGCCGGCTGCCGCATGGCGGTGGTGACGAACAAGGCGCAGGGCTTCAGCGAGCGGATCCTGGAGGGTCTCGGCCTCGCGCCCTGGTTCGGCGCCGTGATCGGCGGGGACGGGCCGGCTGGCCGCAAGCCGCACCCGGCGCCGTTGCACGCGGCGCTCCGGGCGCTCGGCGCGCCGCGTGCGGGCACGCTCATGATCGGGGACGGCCCGGCGGACATCGGCGCGGCGCGCGCGCTCGGCGTCCCGGTCTGCGGGGTGCTCTACGGGATCGGCGCCCCGCCGGCGGTGCGCGCGCTGCAGCCCGACCACCTCATCGAGCGGCCCCGCGAGCTGGCGGACCTGGTGCTGCGCCTCTGAGCCAGCTGCCGGCTGCCGCAGCTGGCTCAGCCGCCGCCTGCATCCGGGGCGGGGCCGAGGCCGACGAGCACCCAGTCCTGCTCGATCCGCACCGGATAGGCACGGACGCATGGCCACTGTCCCACCGGCGGGCGGCCGGTGCGGACATCCAGACTCCAGCCGTGCAGCCGGCAACGCACCACCGTGCCCGTGAGCTGCCCCTCGCTGAGGGGGGCGTACTGGTGCGGACAGCGGTCCTCGATGGCGTAGGTACCACCATCCGCGGTGCGGAACAGCGCCACCTCGTGTCCGTCCAGGACGACCCGCAGGGCGGAGCCCGGAGCCAGCGCCGAGGACCGTACCGCACGTACGAAGCGCTGCACGCCTGCGCCTCCGCTCAGAGAAATCGCGCCGGCAGGAAGCTCTGGGGAAACGTCCGCTCGCCGTGCAGCACCAGGCGCGCGATCGCCCGTCCCATCGCGACCCCGAGGGAAAGGCCGCGCAGGTTGAAGCCGCAACAGGCCACGAGCGCCGGGCTACCGGGTAGCGGGCCCACCAGCGGTAGCCCGTCGGCGGTCTGCCCTGCGGTCAGGCCGAAGGCGAGCTCGACCTCGTGTTCGCTGACCGCGTACCCCAGCCGCCGCGCGCAGAACCCCCGCAAGAACTGCTGGAAGCGCTCGGTGGGGGAGAGTTCGGTGGTGATCTCTTCGGGCTCCGGGTCGGGGCGCACGCCGGCCACGTACAGCCGTCCGTCGGGGAGCTGCCGGTAGTACTCGTGGCCGTAGGTGGCGCTTACCCCGCGGGCGAGCACCGCCGGCAGCGGGCGCGTGCGCAGGCCTTGGGCGCGCACCGGCAGCAACCTCCCCTCGAAGAACGGATGCAGCGCTGCCGCCTCCGCTCCCACCGCCAGCACCGCGACCTGGGCCCACACCGGGCGGGCTGCCGTCTCGATGCGCACGCCCTCGCGCTCGGTCCGCAGCGCCCGCACCGCCGTCCCCGCGAGCAGGTGCAACCGCTCGGGGGCGAGAGCGGCGCTCGCCTGGATGAGACCGCGCACCAGGCGCGTGGCGTCCAGCGCACCATCGTGCGCGAACCGCAGGGCTCCCAGCCCTCGCGGTGCGAGCGGCTCCGCCTGCAGCTCGCGCGCGCTGCACCAGCGGGCACCCGCGGCCAGACCGTCCTCGTGCAACAGCTCCAGCGACTCTTCGAGGTCTTCGGCCTCGACCGGCCAGGTCGCGAGCAGCCAGACCCCACCCGGCTCCCAGCCGCACGCAAGGCCGTCGGTCTCGATCAGCTCGCGGATCAGGTGGGCATTGTCGATCGTGGCCTGCCAGATGGCGCGGGCTTGCTCGCGCCCGGTTCCGCGCGCGACGCGGTTGTAGTGATCCGCCAGCCCGGTGAGCACCAGGCCCGTGCCGGCGCCGGTGGTGCCGCGCCCGGGCTCGCCGCGCTCGATGAGCGCGACCGTGGCGCCGCCGGCGACCAGCCAGCGCGCGCACGCTGCGCCGGCGATTCCGGCGCCTATGATCGCCACCTCGACCTGCAGGGGATCCGCCATCTCCGTGCTGCTCTCGAGCCCGACCGCGCAGCGAGGCTCAGCGATCCGGTTGCACCTCGTCGCCGCCGGGGCCGATGACCTCGACGGCGACCTGTCCCGGCGCAGGCTCCTGCTCTTCTTCTTCCAGGTCGCGGACGATCAGCACCGGCACCGCGGTGTGGAACAGCACCCGGTGCGAGGTGGTGCCGAGGTAGACGCGTCCCTGCCGTGCCAGCCCGTGGCTGCCGAGCACGATCAAGTCGGCGCCGATCGCCTCCGCGCGCTCCACGATCGCGCTCCACGGGCTGCCGATCGTGAGATAGCTGCTCACGCGCACCTGCTCCCTGGCGACCCGCTCGGCGACCTCGGTCATGCGCTGCTCGCAGCGCGCGCGCAACTCCGCGGTGAAGGCTTCCATCTCCTCGTCGCCGGACTCGAAGCCGGCGAGCGGCTCGATCGCATGCATGATCTCGAGGTTCGCGCGCAGCGCGCGCGCCAGCTCGACCGCGTGCCGTTCCGCGCGCCGGGAGAGCTCCGAGAAGTCGGTCGCAAACAGGATGGTTCGGATCACCGCGCCTCCTCCCTACGCACCGGCCTCCGCGCCGCGTAGCGGGCTGCCTGCGGGCGCTGCTCCCGGCGGCGCGTCGCGAGCCGAGGTTGCCTGCGGTGGGCAGCCGGCCGCGCGTCCGGTCGCCCTCCAGTAGACCACAAAGCGCTGGCGAGCACAAAGCGGAACCAACGGCCGCACCACCCCGTGCAAAGACGGCGCCCGGCCTGCGGCAGGGGGTTCGCTCAGCCCGAGGAGGCGGCCGGGGCGATCAGCTGCGGGCCCTGCTGGTGCGGGTCGTTGACCGTGCGGGCGACGGGCCACGCCTCCAGCAGCTCGGGCGGGGCCGGAGCGAGGAGCTGCACCAGCTGCTCGGTCGCGGTCAGCTCCGGATCGAGCCAGGCGGCGAACACCGGCGGCTCGAGCAGCGCCGGCATGCGGTCGTGCAGCGGCGCCACCACCTCGTTGGCGGGGACGGTGATCAGCGCGCAGCTCTGCAGTTCCTCCCCGTCCGGCCCGCGCCAGCGCTCCCAGATCCCGGCGATGCTGAGCGGTCCGCCGCCACGCCGCCGGATGTACCAGGGTTGTTTGGGGCCGCGCGGGCGCTGCTGCCACTCGTAGAAGCCGCTTGCCGGCACCAGGCAGCGGCGGTAGCGCAGCGCGGTGCGAAAGGCGGGCCGGCTCGCCACCGTCTCGCTCCGCGCGTTGATCATGCGGCGACCGGGCGCCGGCTCCCTGGCCCAGGACGGAACCAGGCCCCAGCGCACGAGCGCCAGTTCCGGGCGCGCCTGCCGGGGCAGCCGGCGCACGATGGCAACCGGCTGACTCGGTGCGATGTTGTAGCGCGGAGGCAGCTCCGGGGCCTGCTCCAGCCCGTACAGCGCCACCAGCTGCTCTGCCGGCTCCGCCATCACGAACCTGCCGCACACCGGCGCGTTCCTCGTACTCGGCGACCGGCTCCGCCGCGTAGCGCGATGGGAAGGCCGGCGCGTGCATGGTACTCGAGCGGGCGGGGCTGGACCAGGCAGGCGAGCGCCTGCGCACCGGCGGGCCAGCGGTTAGGATGGCGCAGCGCAGGGGCAGCGAGCGGAGCCAGCGACGGGTGCAGCAGCTGATCCTGTTCGATATCGACGGCACGCTGCTGGATTCCCGCGGGGCGGGCCGGCGCGCGCTGGCGCGGGCGCTCTGCGAGGTGGTCGGCACCGCGCACGCGCTGGCGGAGCTGCCGCTGGCGGGCCGGACCGATCCGGAGATCTGCCGGGCGGTGCTCGAGACCGCGGGCCTGCCGCCGGAGCGCGTCGCGCAGGCGCTGCCGCGGATCTTCGAGTGCTATCCCCGCCACCTGGCGCGCGAGCTTCAGGGGTGTCCGCCGCGCGTGCTGCCGGGGGTACAGGCGTTGCTCGAGGCGCTGGAGCACACCGCCGGGGCGGTGGTCGGCCTGCTGACCGGCAATGTCACCGCCGGCGCGCGCCTCAAGCTCGGCGCGGCGGGGCTCGCCCATCGCTTCCGGTTCGGGGCGTACGGCGAGGAGGCCCCGGATCGCCAAGGGCTGCTCGAGGTGGCGCTCGGGCGTGCCGCACGCACGCTCGGCCGGCAGCCGGCGCCCTCACAGGTCGTGGTGCTCGGCGACACGCCCCGCGACGTCGCGTGTGCGCGCGCCGGCGGCGCCCGCGCGGTGGCGGTCGCGACCGGCCCGTACGATCTGGTGGCGTTGCGGGCCTGCGAGCCCGACCACCTGTTCGCGGACCTGCGCGAGACCGCACGGGTGCTCGCCGCGCTGTGCAACGGCAGCGCCGCCGCCGGCCAGCCGGGCGCGGGCGCCGAGCCCTGAGGGGTGGCCGCGGCCGAGCGGAGCGGTGCTTTACGCTTCGGTGACGCCGGCCGATCCGGCCCGGATACCTTCAGCTCTCGAGTTCGGCGGCAGGCCTGCGGGAGCCGGCGGGCGCCGCGCACGGGGAGCGCCATGGGGAGGACCGACGCAATGAGGTGCGGACCGAAGCGCCGGCTCGCGCTGCCGGCGATGCTGCTCGGGGCGGTGGCGGTGGCGCGCGCGGCACAGCCGCCTGCACCCGCGGTGCCCGAACCGCTCCTGCGGGCCGCGCAGGCGATCACCGAGCGAGCAGCCCGAGCGCGCGTGCGCTTCCTCGCCAGCGATGCGCTGGCGGGACGGGACACCGCGAGCCCCGAGCTGGAGATCGCGGCGCACTACCTCGCCAGCGAGCTGGAGGCGGCGGGGCTGGAGCCGGCCGGGGACCGGGGCGGCTTCCTGCAGGCGGTGGAGCTGGAGCGCGTGGAGCTCGATCCGAGCAGCCGCCTCGAACGGCTTGCGGACGCGAGCGGGGCGGCCACGGGCGAGGGGGGCGGTGCGCCCGCGGGGGCGGTCGCTCGGCTGGCACTGGACGGGGTCCGCGCCGCGGTGCTGCCGGGCAGCGGCACGGGCACGGTCGAGGCGCCGGTGGTGTTCTGCGGCTACGGGGTGCAGAGCGAGGAGCTGGGCTGGGACGATTACGCCGGGGTGGATGTGCGCGGCAAGATCGTGCTCGTGCTGCGCTACGAGCCGGGCGAGAAGGACCCGGCGAGCCCCTTCGATGGCGAGCGGCACACGCGGCACGCCTTCATCCAGACCAAGCTCGCGGCCGCTGCGCGTGCCGGGGCCGCAGGCCTGCTGCTGGTAACCGGCCCGCGCTACCATGCCCAAGCGGACGAGCTCATCGCCGCTGGCGGCCGCCGGCTGCGGCTGGCGGCGGACGCCGCCAGCGGGGCCGCCGGGTCGCAGGCGGACCGCCGGCGCGAACGGCGGGCCCGCGGGCTCGCCGCGGCGGCCATCCCGGCCGTCCACCTCGCGCGGGAGGCGGTGGCGACCCTGCTGGCGGGCAGCGGGTTCGACCTGCAGGCGGCGCAGGAGGCGATCGACACCGGGTATGCCCCGTGCTCGCGGGCGTTGCCGGTGCGCCTGCGGCTGGAGGTTCGCCAGCGGGCGCAGCCGGTGCGGGTCCACAATGTGGCGGGTCTGTTGCGGGGCGCCGACCCCGCACTGGCGGGCGAAGCAGTCGTCGTCGGTGCCCACTATGACCACGTCGGGGTGGGTGAGCCCGGTCCCCAGGGCGATCCGGCGGACCGCATCTACAACGGCGCGGATGACAACGCGAGCGGAACCGCGGCGGTGCTGGAGGCGGCGCGGGCCATGGCCATGGCGCCGCGACCGCGCCGCTCGGTGCTGTTCGTGTTCTTCGCCGCCGAGGAGCAGGGATTGCTGGGCTCGATCGCCTACGTGCGAAGGCCCATCGTACCGCTCGACCGCACCGTCGCCATGATCAACCTGGACATGGTGGGGGCGCAACGAGCCGGAGCGGCTGGCGGTGTTCGGCGTGCGCCAGGCGCCTGCGCTCGAGCGGCTGCTGCTGGCAGCGAACGCCTGCCCGGAGGTGGGCTTCGTGCTGGAGCGCGCCGAGCGTCCCGCCGGCGGCAGCGACCACGTCCCGTTCCTGCGCGCCGGGGTGCCGGCGCTCCACCTGTTCTCCGGCATGCATGCGGACTACCACCGGCCGGGCGACCACGCGGACAAGATCGACGCCGGCAAGGTTGCGCGCAGCGCGCGACTGGCGATGCTCACGGCGTGGCTGGCGGCGAACGCCGAGCCGGGCGAGCTGTCACCGCCTGAGCGGGAGCCGGTGCTGTACTGAGGACGGCGGCGCGCTACCAGTTCAGCTCGCGCGGCAGGCGGAGGGTCCGCGCGCGCAATCGCTCCAGCTCCTCCTCCAGCGCGCCGAGGCGGCGCAGCTGCACGGCGGCAGCGCCGAGCGCCGCGGAGGTCTCCGCCAGCGCGTGATCGAGCGGCGCCAGGCCTGCCGGCGCTGCGGCCGCGGGCGGGCCGCCCCCGGCCGTGCCAGGGGACGCACCGGGTGCCGGTCCTGCCGGGGCCGGGAGCTCGGCGTGCAGCCGCCGCTCCAGGCGCCGGCGAGCCAGCCAGCGCAGCACCAGGTGCTGGGCGTAGCAGATCGCGAGCACCACCAGCAGCAGCGCCGCCACCGTGCCGAGGCCCACCTGGCGCGGATCGGACAGCAGGGCTGCCACCAGCGTCGCGAGCGCGCCGGCAACCGCCGCCGCCGGCAGCGCATTCACCGCCACGGCTCGCCAGGGGCCAGCTGGTGCGGGCGCGGTGGCCAGCGCGGCGCGCCGCCGGACCGCGCCTTCCGCCTCGACAGCCAGCGCGGCCGGCTGCTGGGCCGCCAGTGCCGGAGCCTCGACGCCGAGGGGGCGGAGCACGGCATGGGCGCGTTCGAGCGCGCGCGCCGCGGCGGCCTCCAGGCGCAGCCGTGCCTCGCCGTCGGGTGGCGGCCCCGCACCATCGCCCGCGGCGGGAATGCCGCCTGTGCTCGCGCGGAGCAGCCGCACGAACAGCCCATAGGGCCCGCCCGCCGCGGCGTCGCGCGCGAGCAGCTGCTCGCGTGCCGCCGAGGCCCAGGCACGCTGTGCCGCCGCTCGTGCCTCCCGCTCGAGCGCCGCGGCGAGCGCGGCGCGCTCGGCCTGCAGCGCCGCCCTGGCCGCTTCCAGGCGCGCTGCCAGCGGCGCGAGCTCGCCCTCGGGGGCCACCGCCAGCGCCAGCTCGCGCACCATGGCGCGCACGTGGGCGAGCAGCCCGCTCTCTTTGATCGCCCGCACCTCCGCCAGCCGGAGCCTGTGGCGCAGCAGCCCGTCCAGCACCGCGAGGTCGCCGGCCGCCTCGCGCTCGCCCGCCGATCCGCGGCGGGCGTCGATGGCGAGCACCCGCGGCGCCTCGAACCCCATGCCGCGCAGCACGAGCTCGAAGTCCGCCAGCAGCTCCGGGCGCTGCTCGGGCCGGACGCGATCGATCTGGTTGAGCACGAACAAGAACGCCTTGCGTCCCCGCAACGCCTCGATCGCGCGGGAGCCGACCCGGTCCTTGTACTTCTCGGGTGAGGTCACGTAGAGCACCACGTCCACGTGGGCGAGGAAGCTCTGGACCAGCTCGCGGTGCCGCTCGACGATCGAGTCGATGTCGGGCGCGTCCACCACGACCTTGTCGCGCAGCTCGGCAGCCCGGTGCGGGTGGAGCACCACTGCTTCGCGATCGAACCGCGGCACGGCCGGCTCGCCGGCGACCGCGCGCGCGGGCCCCTCGAGCAAGAAGGAGACGTCGGCGTCCGCATGGTGGTAGACGTGGAGCCGGTCGGTGAAGGCGCGGACCTCGTGCGAGACGGCGACCACCGGCTCGCCCGCCAGCGCGTTGAGGAGCGTGGACTTGCCGACGCCGGTGCCCCCGAACACCAGCACCACCAGCACCTGCTCCAGTGCCTCGGCGCGCGCCTGTAGCTCGGCGATGCGGGCTCCTACCCCGGCGGTCACCTCGCGCCACGCCCGCAGCGGCAGTGGGCGGAGGGCGATCTCACCCAGCCGGACGATGGCCGCGCGCAGCTCTTCGACCGGGCTCGGCATGCCCTCGCCGCCGGCCGGCTGCGAGGCCGCGCTGCCCGTTGCGCCGCCGGCCGCCCGCTCGCTCGCACCCTCAGACATCGGCCTGCTCGATCCCGCGACACAACCGCTCGAGCCGGTCCATGTCCTCCTCGCTCGCCACCTGCTCGACGGCTGCCAGGAACGGACCGGCGAAGACGCGCTCGAGCACGGCGCGGAAACGCTCCAGCCGCTCGCGCTCGAAGCGCTCGCGCCATTGCCGGTGGCGCAGGTGCAGAGCCGCCGCGATTCCGTAGGCCACCAGCAGAAATCCGGCGGGGAAGAACAGCACGTCCCACAATCCGAGTCCGCCGGTCAACAGCGCCGCTCCCAGACCGCCCGTGGCCTTGAGCGCGTTGGCGAGCAGCGCCCGCAGACGGCCCCCGGCGCCGCCGCCGCGAGCGGGGGCCTGGAGGTGGCCCGGCGCGGCCTGCCCGTTGGCCGCGCTCGCCGGGCGTTGGCCAGCCAACCCGAGCAGGGCGCGGCCGGCGTCCGGACCGCTCGCGGCCAGTTCGCGGTAGGTCCGTTCGACCTCGCCCTCGAAGCGCTCCAGGTCGTCCTCGCCGAAGAACCGGTGCAGCAGCGCCAGGGCGAGCTGCGAGCGGGAGGCCTCGGCCCGTAGCCGCGCGTCGATGCGCGAGCGGAGCAGCAGCGCGAGTTGCTGCACGCGCACCAGATCCTGGCGATCGCGTTGCTCGCGGAACGCCTCCCAGTCCACCGGCGGCCGCTCCGCATCGAGGCTCTCGGCGAACCAGCGCGTGAGCCGGCCGCCGGCGAGCGCCAGCGCCTGGCGGACCAGCTCGAGGGCGCGTGCAGGCGGTGGCTCGCCCGCGGCCAGGCTCGCGGCGGACCTGCGCTGCAGCGGCAGCACGCGGTGCAGCTCCAGCGCTCCGAGCTCACGGCGAAGCGCTGCCGCGCTCTCGGGAAAGGGCAGCCGCGCGCCCTGGCGGTATTCGCGCTCGATGCGCTCGCGCTGGCGCGCCAGCTCCTCGGCGAGCGCGCGCTTGCGCGCCGCCTCCGCCCGGTAGGCCTCCACCAGCTCCCGCACCTGCTGCACCAGCGCGGCGAGACCGTGGCGCAGGGTGCGGCGTTTGAGCTCGCGGCGCCGGCGGGCGTCGAGCCAGGGTGCCGCCAGCTCCTGGATCCGCGGGCGCAGCACCACCTCGGGACGGCGCTCGGCCACCGCAGGTAGAAAACCGCCGAGCTCCACCCCGTCCAGCCGGGAGCGGATGTCCTCGACGATCGTGTTGTAGACGATCTCGTCCTCGACCTGGTTGAACAGCAGCACCACGCGCTTGCGCCGCGCCGCCACCGCCAGCAGGTCGGCGACCAGCACCCGGTCCTTGTATTTCTGCGGGGTGGTGACGAAGAGGCAGACGTCGGCCAGGGTCAGGACCCGCTCGGCGGCCGCGCGGTTGCGCGGTTCGATCGAGTCGAGGTCGGGCGAGTCGATCAGCGCGACGCTCTCCAGTTCCTTGCGTTCGTGCAGTGCCACGTACAGGCGCGGCTCCTCGCTGGCCACCGTGAGCTCGACCGGATCGGCGAGCAAAACGCAGCGCACACCGGGAAAGACCTCGCCGGCGAGCAGCCGCCGCTCCCAGCGCCGGTGGAGATAGACCAGCGGCTGCTTGGTGGCGCCGGCGGTCACCCGCGTCTCGGAGAGCAGCATGCCGACCAGGGCGTTGAAAGCGGTGCTCTTGCCGGTGTTCGTGCCGCCGACCAGGGCGACGAACAGAGGCAGCTCGAGGTCGGTGACGAGCTCGGGGATGACCTTGCCCTCGAGCAGCGCCAGCGCCCCCGCCCGCAACCCGTCGAAGCGGGTGCCGAGCTCCGTGCCCTCGAAGAAGCGCACCCCGCGCAGCGCCTCGGTCAGCTCCCGCGCGTGGGCGAGCAAGCTGGGCCGGTCACGCTTCGCCACGGTCTCCCCGTATGGAGTCCGGATTGCTCCTCGCCCGGCCGGGGCGCGGATCGAGCGGGGATCATAGCTTCGGGTGGCGGCGCGCGACAAGCACGCCGGCCCTGCGGCGCGGGTTTGCGGGTGCGGCTCCGGGGGCGTATGCTCGGCGCCTGGCACGCGCGCGCTCGCAGCGCCGCGCCAGTCGAGGAGGCCGCGCATGCGCCCAGCCCCACCGAGCAGCCGCGGGAGCACGCCCGCGCCCGAGCCGCCGCCCTTCCCCCCCTCGCGCGAGCCGGCGCCGTGGGAGCCGAGCCCTCCCGCACCGGCCCCTGGCGAGCCCACTCCGGTCGGCCCGCCGCACGAGCCGAGCCCGGTCGGCCCGCCGCACGAACCGCAGCCGTACACGCCGCCGCGTGGGGTGTGCTGAGGGACCTGCCGCCGTGAGCACCGTGCAGCAGCCGTTCCCCCCCGCTGCGGCTGGAGCGGATGGAGCTGCGGGCGCTGGTGATGCCGCTGCGGGCCGGGTTCGAGACCAGCTTCGGGCGGGTCGGGGAGCGCGAGATGGTGCTGGTGGCGCTCGGGGCCGCGGGCCTGGTCGGCTGGGGCGAGGCGCCGGTGGCGCGGCGACCCCACTACTCCGCGGAGACGCCGGCGACGGCGCTGCACGTGCTGCGCGAGCACCTGGGGCCGGCGGTGCTGGGCCGCACCTTCCGCAGCCCTCGAGGAGCTGCGCGCGGCGACCGCATGGGTGCGCGGCCACCCGATGGCGCGGGCGGCGCTGGAGTGGGCGTTCGCGGATCTGGGCTGCCGCGCGCTCGGGGTTCCGCTCGCGGCCTGGCTGGGGGCCGAGCGGGAGCGGGTGCCGGTGGGCGTCAGCCTCGGCATCCCCGAGGGAGGCGATCTGGGGCGGCTGCTCGACGAGGTGGAACAGCGCCTCGCCGAGGGCTACCAGCGGGTCAAGCTCAAGGTGCGGCCGGGCTTCGCGCGCCTCCCGCTGGCGGCGGTGCGCGCGCGGTTTGCGGCGCTGCCGCTCGCCGCCGACGGCAACGGGGCGTTCTCGCCTGCCGAGCTGGCGGAGCTGCAGGCACTGGACGAGCTGGGGCTGTTGTTCCTGGAGCAGCCGCTGGCGCACGACGATCTGGTGGAACACGCCCGGCTGCGCCGGCGGCTCAGGACCCCGATCTGCCTGGATGAGAGCCTGGACGGACTGGCGGCGCTCGATGCGGCACTGGCGCTGGGGGCGCTCGACGTGGTCAATCTCAAGTCGGCGCGCATGGGCGGGCCGGCGGTGGCGCTCGCGGCACTCGCGCGCTGCCGCGAGCGCGCGCTGCCCTGCTGGTGCGGCGGGATGCTGGAGACCGGCATCGGGCGGGCGGCGCACGTGGCGCTGGCGGCGTGTCCGGGCTTCACCCAGCCGGGCGATCTCAGCGCCTCGGACCGCTACTACGCCGAGGACATCATCGAGCCGCCCTTCCGGCTCGGCCCCGACGGCACGCTCGCCGTCCCCAGCGGACCGGGGCTCGGGGTCGAGCTGCGCCAGGAGCTGCTGGAGCGGCGCACGGTAGCCCGCGAGCTCGTGGTGCCGGCCTGCTGAGGGGCCCCCGGGCGGAGCAGCAGGCGCGCGGCTCGCGAGCATAGCGGGCCGCGGACCGGATCGCGGCTCTCGGCATGGGTGCGGTCGTGCGCGGTGCCCCTCGCGGGCGCGCCGTGCGGTGGCGGGCCCCGGGCGGAGAGCCCGGGGAGAGCGGGGCGAGCACGGCGTGCACAGGCTCCGAGCGGCCGCGAGCTGCGGCGCGCGGTGCACGCGCCGGCTGCCGAGCTGATCGCTGCCCGGTATGGCCGCCGCCAGGCGGCGCCCGCAGCCGCTCCGCTCAGGACGGGGACCCTTGCTCCTCGGGCAGCGGGACTCCGTGTTGGGCGAGGAGCTGCCGCAATCCGGCCTCGTCGATCACGGGACGGCCGAGCTGGCGGGCGCGCTCGAGCTTGGAGCCGGGATCGGCGCCGGCGATCACCAGGTCGGTGCGCTTGCTGACGCTGGAGGCGACACGGGCGCCCAGTCGTTCGAGCAGCTCCTCGATCTCGGTGCGAGACCAGCCCTCCAGCCGCCCGGTGACGACCACGGTCTTGCCCTCCAGCGGGCGCGCGCGTTCCTGCTCCACCGGGTCGGCCAGCCGCACCCCGGCCCGCGCCAGCTTGTCCAGGACCAGTGCGGTATCGGGGGTGTGAAAGAAGGTGTAGACGCTGCGAGCGACCACCGGGCCGATCCCGGGCACGGCGGCGATCTCCTGCTCGCTCGCCGCCCGCAGCCGCTCGATGGAGGGGAAGGCACGCGCGAGCGCCCTCGCCACGGTCTCGCCGACGTGGCGGATCCCGAGTCCGTAGAGCAGGCGCGCCAGCGGCCGGTCCCGCGAGCGCTCGATCGCCGCGAGCAGATTGCCGGCCGATTTCTGCGCCATCCGATCGAGCCCGAGCAGCTGTTCCTCCCGCAGCGCGTAGAGATCGCCCACATCGCTGACCAGACCGCGCTCGACGAGCTGCTGGGCGAGTTTCTCTCCCAGCCCGTCGATGTCCATCGCGTTGCGGCTCGCGAAGTGGGTCAGCCGCTGCACGAGCTGGGCGGGACAGCGCGCGCCGGTGCAATACGCGACCGCCTCCCCCTCGGCCCGCTCGACCGGAGCGCCGCAGACCGGGCAGCGCGCGGGCATGACGAAGGGGCGCTCGCGGCCCGTCCGCCGCTCGATCACCGGGGCCACCACCTGCGGGATGACCTCGCCCGCGCGCCGCACCACGACCACGTCGCCGATGCGGATGTCCTTGCGCCGGATCTCGTCCTCGTTGTGCAGGGTGGCGCGGCTGACCCGCGCCCCGGAGAGCACCACGGGTTCCAGGATGGCGAACGGCGTCAGCGCTCCGGTGCGGCCGACGCTCACCTGGATATCGAGCAGGCGCGTGGTGCGTTCCACCGGGGGGAACTTCCAGGCGATGGCCCAGCGAGGCGAGCGGCTGACCTCTCCCAGCTCGCGCTGCAGCGCGTAGTCGTCCACCTTGATCACGACGCCGTCCATCTCGTAGGGCGCGTGCTCGCGCGCGGCGAGCAGCTCCTCGTAGTAGCGCTCGACCTCTTCGAGGTCCTCGGTGACCAGACGGCGGTCGCTGACCGGAAAGCCCAGTCGCTCCAGCGTCGCCAGGGTCCGGGAGTGGCAGTGCTGGGCAGCGCCGCCCTCCCAGCGCCCGATCCCGTGAGCGACGAAGGCGAGCGGGCGGCTGGCGGTCACGCGGGGGTCCTTCTGGCGCAACGAGCCGGCGGCAGCGTTGCGGGGGTTGGCGAAGGTGCGCTCGCCGGCTTCGCTGAGCGTGCGATTGAGCGCCTCGAAGGCGGCGACCGGCATGTAGACCTCGCCCCGCACATCCGCGAGCGCGGGCACGCCGCGCCCGCGCAGCCGCGCGGGGATGGAGGGGATGGTGCGCAGGTTCTCCGTCACATCCTCGCCGACCAGCCCGTTGCCGCGTGTGGATCCGAGCACGAAGCGACCCTGCTCGTAGGTGAGCTCCACCGACAACCCGTCGTATTTCGGTTCGCACACCAGCCGGATGGGAACGTCTTCGGCGAGCCCGAGCTGGCGGCGCATGCGCGCCATCCATTCGCGCACCTCGGAGCGCTCGTTCGCCTTGGCGAGCGACAGCATGGGCACCGCATGGCGCACCGGCGCGAAATCGGTGGTGAGCTCCGGCGGCCCGACCCGTTGGGTCGGGGAGTCCGGCGTCACCAGCTCGGGGTAGGTGCGCTCCAGCGCCAGCAGCTCATCGAACAGCGCGTCGTACTCGGCATCGGAGATGACCGGCGCGTCCTCGAGGTAGTAGCGGCGGTCGTGCTCGGCGATCTGGCGCCGCAGCTCCGCGGCGCGGCGAGCCGCCGCCTCCCGGTCCAGCTCCGTGCGGCGTCGGGTCATGGTCGGTCGAGTCCGGGCCCCGGGCTCCGGCGCGAAGGCGAACGCTTCATGCGGGGTGCTGCCCCGCCGGCGCCGGCACGGCCGGGACGGGGCCCGCGCTCGCGTACCGCCAGCGCCAGCTGGCCTGCCACCATGTCTCCGCCAGAGGCCGGCTCGCCCGGGCCTCGGCTGCGCTCGCCGGAACGGCGGGTAGCCGGCGTCCGGCCAGAGGCGTACAGCGTGCGGGCTCGAAGGCGACCACCCGCGGCCGCAGCGCTTCGTACCGCCGGTAGCAGTCCTCCAGGACCTGCTCGAAACCCTCCTCGGCGCAGCCCACCAGTGCCAGCCGCAGCCCGCCCAGCTCGCGCCGCAGCAACCGCAGGTTGGCGGCGTTGCGCACCTCGGGGGTCACCACCACCAGGATGTCGCCGATGCGGTCGAGCGGGATGCAGCGCGCGCGCCGCGCCAGTTCCAGCGGCAGGTGTTGCATGCTCTCGGCCGGCAGCCGCATCGAACGGATGTTGAGGCGAGGGATGCGGATCTGCTGCACCAGGGCGGCGAACAGCACCTCCTCGTCGACGTAGCCGGACTGCTGCAGCGCCTTGCCCAGCACCGAGCCGCTCTTGCCGGCGGCCTCCAGCTCCGCCTCCACCATCTGGCGGGGTGAGCGGGCCGGCTTCGAGCAGTGCCCGTGCGAGTTCGCGCAGCTCCTCGGTCAGCGCTGGCAGCGCGGCCGGCGCCGGCGGCGGGGGCCGCGGGGGCGGCCGCCCCGGGCTGGGCGGCGGCCGCGGGGACCGGGGGCTCGGCCTGTGGTTGGGGCTCGGGCTCCGGTGAAGGAGCAGCCCGGCGGCGGCGCGGGGGGCAGCTCGTCCTCGTCAACCGGTGCGCGGCGGCGCGGGGGCAGCTCGTCCTCCAGCGCCGCCGCGGCAGCGGGTGCGCGGCGGCGCGGCGGCAGCTCGTCCTCGTCGACCGGAGCGCGGCGGCGCGCGGGGGGCGCGTCCTCGCCCAGCAGCGCGGCGAGCTCTTCGGGCGAGCGGCGGCGCGGCCGGTCCTGGCTGCTGTCCGGGGCGGGTGCGCGGCGGCGGCGCGGGGGCAGCGCCATCTCGTCGTCGGCCGGTGCGGGTGCGCGGCGGCGCGGGGGCAGCTCGTCCTCGTCGACCGGAGCGCGGCGGCGCGCGGGGGGCGCGTCCTCGCCCAGCAGCGCGGCGAGCTCTTCGGGCGAGCGGCGGCGCGGCCGGTCCTGGCTGCTGTCCGGGGCGGGTGCGCGGCGGCGGCGCGGGGGCAGCGCCATCTCGTCGTCGGCCGGTGCGGGTGCGCGGCGGCGCGGGGGCAGCTCGTCCTCGTCGACCGGAGCGCGGCGGCGCGCGGGGGGCGCGTCCTCGCCCAGCAGCGCGGCGAGCTCTTCGGGCGAGCGGCGGCGCGGCCGGTCCTGGCTGCTGTCCGGGGCGGGTGCGCGGCGGCGGCGCGGGGGGCAGCGCCATCTCGTCGTCGGCCGGTGCGGGCGAGCGGCGGCGCGGGGGCAGCTCGTCCTCGTCGACCGGAGCGCGGCGGCGCGCGGGGGGCGCGTCCTCGCCCAGCAGCGCGGCGAGCTCTTCGGGCGAGCGGCGGCGCGGCCGGTCCTCGCTGCTGTCCGGGGCGGGTGCGCGGCGGCGGCGCGGGGGCAGCGCCATCTCGTCGTCGGCCGGTGCGGGCGAGCGGCGGCGCGGGGGCAGCTCGTCCTCCGGCGCGGCGACCGGGCCCTGCTCGCCCGGCGGCGGCAGCGCAACCGTCTCGCCGGCATCCGGCGGCGGGGCCGGCGGGAAGCCGCCGCCATAGGGACCCGGAGGCGGCGGCAGCGGGCCACCGCTCGGCGGCGCCACCGGCATGGGATGCGGCGGTGGCGGCGGGGGCGGCAGGGGTGCGCCCCCCTGCTCTTGCGTGGCGTCCGGCTGCTGTTCGTCGAACTTCCACCAGCCCATGGTCGTCTCGCTCCGGCAGGCGCGGATGGAGGAGCGCGGAGCGTGCACGCGAGCCGCCTCTCCGCACGGGACCCATGCTAGCACGAGGCTCGGACAGCGGGCAAGCGAGCCGGCGGCGCCCGCGGTGACAGCGCGGGGCCCGCCCGGATGGAACAAGCGCACCAGCACGCCCCGCGCTGTGCGAGCTCGTTTGATGGGCGCGCGCACGCGCTGCTAGAATCCCGCCTCACAGCGTCGCCACGGATCGCGGCGGGTGGTGTGCGCGCTGCCGCGAGCGAGCATCGGATCGCAGCGGGCGGGAGCGAGGGAGCTGGCATGGCGGGCCTGGAAATCCAGATCGCGCCGGTCGATGGTGATCCGGCGGCGCGACGGCTGCAACTCGTCGGGGTGATCGACGATACCACAGCGGAGGAACTCGAGCGGGCCGTGGCGCCCCTGCGCCAGCAGGGGGTGAGCAGATTGCTGCTCGGCATGCAGCGGGTGCGCTATGTCAACTCCGCCGGTCTCAACGCCCTGGTCCGGCTGACCGACGAGATGAAGGCGGCAGGAGGCGGGGGTCGCGCTCGTCGACGTGGCGGCCAAGGTCAAGATCATGATCGACATGATGGGCATGACCGACCATCTGCTGATCTGCGCCGGCGAGACCGAGGCGCTGGGCAAGCTGGCGGAGCGGGCGGGGCAGGCGGCGGCTTGGGGGCCGCCCGCTGCGGGGCCGCCGCGCGCGGCCGCCGCGGCGCCGCCCGCTGCGGTGACGGCACCAGCGGCACCAGCGGCCGCGGCCGAACTCTACCCGGCCGCGGTGGCGTGCGGCGCGTGCGGGCTGGAGATCGAGCTGCCCAGCCCGGGCAACTGGAAGTGTCCGCGGTGCGAGGTGGTGCTGGCGGCGCGGGCCGACGGCTCGGTGAGCTTCTCGTTGCCCGACCGCCGTCCCCCGCTCGAGCTGGTGCTGTGGGGTGCGCCCGAGGCGGTGGAGGGGCTCAAGCGCTTCGCGGCAGCGGTGGCCGAGCGGGTGCTCGGCAACGGTCAGGCGGCGGCGCTGCTCGCGGCCGCGGTGGAGGAGGTGGCGCGCGGGATCGTGCACCACGCCTACCACGACGACGCGACGCGGATCTTCCAGGTGGCGATCGAGCCCGGCGAGGCGGAGGTCCAGGTCCAGCTCGCCGACCATGGCTCCACGCTGGACAGCTCCCAGCTCGCCTCGTATTTCCCCACCGCCTCGAGCCGGCTCGCTGCCTTCGAGTGCCGGCCGCACCCCCGGGGGGGCAACGTCATCCGGATGGTCGCGCGCGCATAGCACCGATCCTGGGGCGGCCGGGCCTTGCCGCCGCGCGCCCCGCGGGCGCGGACGCGGCGGGCGGCGCCCCGGAGGGCGAGCGCTCCCGGGTCGATCGCGCTGCACCCGGGGCGCGGCCGGCGGAGCAGCCGCTCCCTCAGGGCCCGGCAAGCGGAGTGCTCGGCTCGCTCCGCGCCGCAGCCGGGCACGACGCGCCACCGCGCCGGGGCCCGGTTCCGGAGGTGCCCGGCGGCGGGAGAAGGGCCCGGTGGAGCGAGGGGCGCGCACCAGGGCGCGCGGTCGTCCACACCTCAGGGCAGGCGCTTGAGCAGGGTGACCTCGTTGCCGCGCTCGTTGTACAGCACCGCGTCGGCGCAGCGCTGCATGAGCAGCAGCCCCAGGCCCCCGCGCCGGCCCTGGGCGTGCCGTTCCCGCGCGACCGCGACCGGATCGCGCGCGTGGCCGCGGGCCAGTGCTGCGCGGTGGTCGAAGCCCGCTCCCTCGTCCGTCACGGTGATCGCCACCTGTGCGCGCGAGAGCGCGAACAGCACGCGGATGCGCCGCGCCGGCTCGTCGCGATTGCCATGCTGAGCGGCATTGGCGATCGCCTCGCGAAACGCGGCGGCAAGCCCGACCGCGCCGCGTTCGTCCAGTCGGGTCTGCGCGAGCAGTCGCTCGGCGACGCGCTGGGCGGCTTCGAGATCGGCGGGCGTCGTCGGCAGCACCACGCGCACGCGGGGTTCGGCGGGCGCGGCGCGCAGGGCCAGCAGCTCCTGTAGCCGGGCGAGCAGGTGGGCGAGCGGCGCCTCGGCGCCGAGGTGGGCGCCGGCCAGGACCTCCAGCGCCGGCGGGCGCTCGGGGTCGAGGCCCGGCGGGTACACCGCGAGCGTCGGCACCATCCAGGTGGTCTGCGCGCAGCGCAGCGCGGCGAGCAGCTCGGCGCTGCCGGGCAGCGCGCGGTCGATGAGCGCCAGGGCGAGTTCGCTCGCCTGGGCGCGCACGCGTGCGGCCGCGGGGTCCGGCAACAGCTCGGGGAGCAGACCGGCGCGGCGCAGCCCCTCGGCGAGCGGATCGAGCCGGGGGTCGTCCGGCGCCAGGATGCAGAGCGCCGTGCGGGGTGCGGCGCCGGCAGCGGGCTGGCGATCGGGCCGGGGCGGAAGTGCCGCCGGAACTCCTTCGCCAGCGCGGCGGACCATGGCAGCGAGGTGCAGCCTAGCCGTCGCCGGCGGCGGCGGGTGCAGCGGAGCCGGGCCGGGCGGCAGCTGGGGCCGGTCCCACGCCGAGCTCGCCCTCGACCCGGATCGCATTCGCGAGCAGCTCCTTGAGGTCGATCTCACCCTTGGCGATCAGCGTCAGCACCAGCGCCTTGAGCAGTCGCTCCTGCGGCATGCGCACCACGGCCCGGAGTTCGTGCGAGAGTTTCTCCTCCGGCTTGAGCCCCAGCCGGCGCCGCCCCTCGGCGCGCTGGTAGTACTGCTGGATCACCCTGCGGATCGTGCTCCGGGGGGCGAGGGCCGTCTCCACGGGGCGATTCGTCAAGAACTGGACCTCGTCGATGGCCTGGAAGTCGTTCGGGTCCGTCAGCGCGAGCAGCACCCCGTTCTCCCCTTTCAGAGGCAGGATCTGGTGCCGCTCGATGACCTGGCGCGGGATGCGCGCCAGCAACTCGTGGTCGATCTGCTCGTCGGTGGGGCTCACGAAGTGCATCCGCTGCTGGCGCGCGATGCGGCGGACGAGCTCCTCTTCCTCGACGAAGCCGAGTTTCACCAGGACCTGGTCCAGCTCCCCCCCGGTGCTGCCCTGAAACTCGCGAGCCTGCGCCAGCTGCTGCTCGGTGATCAGGCCATCGCGCAGCAGCTCGGAGACGATCCCGTCCTCGACCGACGCCGACTCGGTGGTGGAGCCGTCCATAAGCTGTTGTCCCTCATTGAGTAAAGAAGCGACCCCAGGATACCAGACGGCGCGATGGCCTGTCAAGCACCGCACCACCGCCTGCGAGGGCGGCCGCGCGCAGCGCGTTCACGGGGCGGCGGACGGGCGCAAGCCGCCGTCCCCGGCCGCCAAGCCCGGACGGGCGCCAGGCGCCGGCGGGACGGGGGCGGCCGGGGCGCGCCACTGTCTGTCCAGGAAGTCGAGCATGGCGCGCTCGGCCGTGCCCCAGAAGACGATGGCCGTGTAGTGGCCGCTCGGGAGCGCCAGCGCCGCCGGACGGCCGAGCGCTTCCCAGAGCCGCCACTGGTAGCGCGTCGGCACCTTGTTGTCGCGGGTGGTGAGGATCTGCAGCACCCGCCGCGCACCGACGTGAGGGGCGAACAGCAGGGGATCGAGCGTGATCTCGCGCCGCAGCTCCGCCTGCAGGGCCTGCAGGCTGTCGAGCCCCCGCTCGTCCATGAGCCGCACGCGCAGCCGGCGCACCGAGTCCTCGAGCGAGTGGGCGATCATGCCCGGGAGGTCGCCTCCACCCATCATGAGGACGCCGGGGCCGAGGCGCCGCTCGACGGCCAAGAGCACCGTGCCGCCGATCGCCCCCAGGGATACCCCGACCAGGCCGACCCGCTCGGGATCGACCTCGGGCCGGGCGAGCAGCAGGTCCAGCGTCCGGCGCACGCGCACCACCGTCGCGCGCAGTTTGCGATCCAGCTCGGCCGGGTGTTCCTCCCCCGTGATGGCCTTGTCCCCGATGCGGTGCACGAAGAAGGCATGCCAGCCGCGTTCGGTGACCGCGCGCGCGATCCAGCGCGCGATGGTGTAGCTGCCGCCCAGGATGGGCATGACGCAGACCAGCGGCCGGCGGGGCGCGGCCCCTGCGGGACCGCCGAGCCCGCCGGCTGCGGGTTCCCGTGGTGGCCGGGCAGCCATGCCAGAGTGCGGCGTTCCTCCCGGCCGGCGCGCGAGCAACAGCTCGAAGGTGATCTCGACCTCGGCCTCGGCGTCGAGCCCTGGTGCGGTGTAGCGGCCGCGCAGGTGCTGGTAGAGATCGGTCTGCTCCAGCGGCTCCCACCGGACCGCCGGGGGCTGCAGGGCCGGGACATAGGCGAACGGCGATGCGAGGGCCGCCGGCAACGCGGGCGGCGGCTCGACACAGGCCGGCTCGAGCGGGCGCTCGAGCACGCGGCAGCCGGCGGCTGCGAGGCCCAGCGCGAGGACCACCGGGGCGGGGCCCGGCATGCGGAGCCGGCTCGTGCGCGCGCGCGACATGCCGATCCCAGCCTACACCATGCGGGGCGCTGGTGCAGGCCGGGCCGCGGGGCTGCTAGCTGCCGGGCTCGGGCGCACGAGCAGGGGCCGGTGTCCGCCGGCAGGGGCGAGTTCCCGCCGGTGGACGGCAGGAACCGGGGCCGCTCGAGCCCGGCGCAGCACGGCCATGTCCGCCGCGCTCAGCGCTTGCGCTTGCGGCCGCTCGCGCGGCCCGAGGCCTTGCCCTTGCGCCTGGTGCGGGACCGATCCTGGCTCGTGCCTTCGCCTGCCGGCTGCTGCGTGGCAGCGGAGTCCGGCGCCGCGGCCTCGCCACCTGCGGACGGCGATCGGCGCGGCGGCGGTTCGGAGCCCGGTCGGCCGGCGGCGCCAGCCAGCTCGGCTGGCTGTGGCAGGGCCGTCAAGGCAGCGACGGCCAGATCCCAGAGATCGAAGGTGCCGCCCGCGGGCAGCGCCTTCTCGATGCGATCGCACAGCTCGTCCATCAGAGCGGCGAACGGACCGAGGTACGATTCCCGCCAGGCCTCGAACCGCTCGCCGAGGGAGCCGCCCGCGAAGGCGTTCGAGAGCACGAAGGGAAAATCGATCTGCGTGCGGGTGGCGAACCCCTCCCCTGGCCGCGCGACGGCGGCGGCGAGTTGCTGCCACACCAGCGCCAGCAGCGCATAGCCCTCCGCCGGTGGCGGTGGCGGCTGGCCGGCGGCGGCCTCGGCGAACCAGCGGTCCGCCCGCACGCCGCGGTGTCCCTCCAGCAGCCGCACGAGCAGGCGCAGCGCCTCGTAGTGATCGCGCAGAGCGGCGACGAAGGCGCTGAAGGTCCGCCGCCAGTTGGCTGCATGCGCGTTGCGCAGCAGATCGGCCTGCTGCCGCAGCCACGCCAGTGCGTGGCGTACCTCGGCGGGCTCGTAGATGAGTCGTTCCATGGCGGGGCATGCTACGCGTTCGGCGCGAACCCGGTCAAGTCCCGGCGGCGAAGCGGCGAGGCGCGCGGCGATTGCCGATCCGCGGCGAGGTGGCGCCTCCCGGCCGGCGGCGCTGCGGCGGGAAGAGCGTCCCGCGCCCGTGCGCCTGCCTTCCCGGGGGCGGGATTGCGGGCGGCGATCGGCGAGCCGGGCAGGCCGAGCCGCCAGGCGGCGCCGCCGGCGTGCCGGACGGTCCGATGGGGACCGGCGCGAGCGCAGCCGCTGGCCCGCTAGCGGGGAGGCGCCGCGATCAGACCCTCGTGGGCGATGACCAGCCGATCGATCTCGTAGGGGCTCGCCTCGCCAGGGCGCGGCGCCTCGCCTTCCCATTCGACGATCTGCGCGAGCTGGAAGCGCCACCGCATGCGCTCCTCGCCGAAGCCGTCGAGGTAGATCACCGAACCATTGCGGCGGGTCGAGGCCAGAAACGCCCCCTCGCCCGAGCGCACCCACCACTGGTAGAGCGACTCGTCGTCACTCTCGCCGTCGATCAGTGCGAAGAGCCCTTTGGCGAAAGGACCGATCCGGTGCAGGACCACAGCGCTGCCGCCTTGCCGTACCTCCACGACCTCGCGTTCGCTCTGCAGCCCTTCGGCCTCGCGGAAGAAGGCGACGAGGACGCTGTCCAGCTCCAGCGCGTAGCGGGCATCGCGATCGTGCGGGTCGGGGATGAACACCATGGGGGAATCCTATGCGAGGCCCTGGCGGTGGTGCAACCAGGCCGGCGGCCCGGCTCCAGCTCTTCGGGTTAGCGAGTGTCGTCGCCCCCGCCGGCGCAGCCCATCGCGTTGCCATCGCGGCCGCTCCGGCCCTATAACTATGATGCGCGCGGCGGCGCGAGGGCAGGCCAGGGCGCCGCCGCCGGCAACGCCAGAGAGCGAGGAGCCGCCCATGTCGTGTGCCAGCCGGAAGCTCGCTGCCTGCCACGCCATCACGTGGGCCGCCGCCATGCTGCTCGCGCTTGCGCCCCGCGCCGTTCGCACGGGCGCAGGCCCCGGGCCAGATCGTCGTCTACAACAAGGGCAAGGTGCTCCACTTCGACCCGGACGTGGGAGCCGAGCTCAAGGAGGTCATCCTCGAGACGTACGACTGCGCCAGCGGCCAGCTCGTCAAGAAGGAGACGATCGAGGCCTACTTCCACCTCTCCGACGACAAGGAGATCATCACCCCGGACGCGATCACGGAGGACTGCCACAAGGTCTTCAAGATCGACAAGCGCGGCGACAAGTACTACTTCCTGGGCGTGCGCGAGGGGGGCACGGCCTCGGAGGCGGAAGTGAAGGCCGCCGTGGAGGCGGCGCCCCCGCCCACCCGTGCCGAGTCGGTCCGCTCGGTGGAGGAGAAGGTCCGCAAGGTCGCGCGCGAGATCGTGAAGATCGACCCGTCCAAGGCCGGCTCCAGCACCATCCGCGAGCGCATCATCAACCAGGAGTTCACGACCAGCCTCTCCACCTTCGACCGCGCGCAGCTGGAGGAGGTGGCGCGCTATGTCCGCAGCGAACCGGACCTCAGCCCCAGCCAGCAGTATTACGTGCTGCGATCGTTCGGGTTCGTGTTCTTCCGCAAGGGCGACTACGACAAGGCGATCTTCTTCTACGAGAAGTGCGCGGAGCTGATTCCCGAGAACTACTCCGCGCACTTCCAGCGGGCGGTCGCCCACGAGAAGAAGGGGGAGGCCGATGAGGCGATCCGCGCCTATGCCCGCGCCACCCGCCTGGTGGCCGGCCGCGGGGGCCGGACCGCCGACAGCGTGCTGCGCTATTTCAAGAACTTCCTCGCGAGCCTGCGCGTCACCCCCACGCTCAGCAGTGCTCAGCTCGATGACCTGCGGGGCCGCGTCGATCAGATCGCTGCGGTGCTCGCGCGCAAGGACCTGCAGGGGGCACAGCAGCGAGCGGACGAGCTGGGGGCGCTGGTCGATGGCTGGTATGGCGGCGCTGCGAGCGGACCGGCGCCTTCCTCGCCCCCGGGCCAGCCCGGCGACGGCCCGCCGCCCGAGGACGGCGGATTCTAGATCGGCAGGAGCCGGTTCCGGACGGCCACGGCGCGAGGGCGCGCCGGGCTGGCGCCATGGCAACGGGGCTCTGGCGCGTGCGGGCGGCGCGGACGGGCCGGCAGGGGGGCGCGTGGCAGCTGGCCGCTGGCTCGGGGGGGGCTCCGGTATAATGCCCTCGATCCAGTGTGCGGGGCCGTACGGCACGGCGCCGCCCGCGTACCGGCTCGGACAGCGGAGGAGAACCCGGCGCGATGGCCTACTCGATCACCTCTCCCTGCGTGGACGTCAAGGACCAGTCCTGCGTCGAGGTGTGCCCGGTCGACTGCATCCATTTCGAGGACGGCCAGGACCGCATGCTGTACATCGACCCCGACGAGTGCATCGACTGCGGGGCGTGCGAGCCGGTCTGTCCGGTCGAGGCCATCTTCGAGAACGAGGCCGTGCCCGCGGACCAGAAGGTCTGGATCGAGGTCAACGCGCTCTGGTACCAGGGCGAGGAGGGAAAGGCGCGCGCCCGCGCGCGTGTCGACGAGCTGGTGCCCCCCAAGGGCTGAGTCCGCCCGCGTGTCCGGCCCTGGCTCCGCCGGCGGTGCGCAGGCACGCCGCGCGGAGCGGGCACAGAGTCCTCACCATGCGGGCGGCGGAGGGCGCCGAGCCAGAAGCCACTTCGCCCGCCGCGACGGCTGGCTTCGAGCAGGTCAGCGGGCCCGGCCGAGCGCGGGCGACGGCCCGCGCGGCGCCGCGGCGCTGGCGCTGCAGTAGGCATAGGTGGGCCAGTGCGGAGCGTAACCCTCCACCTCGTCGCCCCACTGGACCCAGCCCCGGCGCCGCCCGCGGGCGAACAGCTCCAGATACGGCCCGGGGCTGCACGCCTCGATGATCTCGTAGAGCCCCTCCGGCTTGCGGGAGTGCTCCATCTTGCGCGTCCGGATGATGTTGACCTGGCGGCGCCCGGGGGCGAGCGTCCGCAGCCGGCCGCGGACGCCGAACAGCACCAGCTCGGTCGTGTTGCGGAAGTAGAACCCCACCCCGCGGCCGTCGGGACCGCCGTCCTTGCGGATCTTGTGCCAGACCAGATTCGTCTTGTACTGAAAGCCCCAGGCCTCCATCACGGCGAGTCCGGCGGGCAGCAGCGCGTTGGGCACCCAGAGGTAGAGGTGGCTGCGCGGGGCCGCGAGGGCGGCGACGGGCAGGGCGGCGATCTGTTCGAGCGACAGCGTCCGGTAGCGGCGCAGCCGCCGGTGCTCCGGTGCGACCTTGCCGGTGCGGTTGCTGAACTGCCAGGGCGGATCCGCCAGGATGGCGCCGAATCGCTGCTCGGTGCCTGCTGCCAGCCACCCGGCGGCACTGCCAGCTGCCATCGCGCACCCTCCCCGAACGGCGGCGCGGTTGCGGGGCCGGCGGCACAAAAACCGCCGCAGCTCGAGTGTAGCCCGGCGGGCCGACGCCGGCGTGCGAGAGCGCGTGCTCGGGCGCCGGGGCGCGGCAGCGGCTCAGGGCGCGTCGTAGCGATAGAACCCCTCGCCGCTCTTGCGGCCGAGCTTGCCGGCGCGGACCATGCGCCTGAGGATCTGCGGCGGGCGGAAGCGCTCGCCGAGCTCGCGGTGCAGCGTCTCCGCGATGTCCAGCCGCACGTCCAGCCCCACCAGGTCGGTCAGCTTCAGCGGTCCCATCGGGTGGCGATAGCCCAGTTCCATCGCGCGATCGATGTCGGCCGGGCTGGCGACCCCTTCCTCGACCATCCGCATCGCCTCCAGGCCGAGGGCCAGGCCGAGCCGGCTGGTGGCGAAGCCCGGCACGTCGCGCACGACGATGGGCTCCTTGCCGAGGCGGGTGACGAAGGCCCGTGCCGCCTCGACCGCCTCCTCGGCGGTGCGTTCGCCGCGCACGATCTCGACCAGGGGCATGAGCGGTGGCGGGTTGAAGAAGTGCAGCCCCAGCACCCGTTCCGGGCGCCCGCTCGCGCCGGCGATCGCGGTCACCGGCAGGGAGGAGGTGTTGGTGGCGAGCAGTGCGTGCGGCTGGCAGTGCCGGCCCAGCTCGGCGAAGATCTCGCGCTTGAGGTCCATCCGCTCCGGCACCGCCTCGATCACCAGGTCGGCGCCAGCCGCTTCCTCCGCCACCGAGCCTACCGGGCGCACCCGCTCGAGCAGCGCCGCCGGATCCCGGTTGCCCAGCCAGCCCTTGGCGGCGGCGAGCCGGAGCCCCCGCTCGATCGTGCCGAGTGCACGCTGGCGCGCCTCGGGGTCGATGTCGGCCAGCGCCACCTGCAGCTCCGCCTGGGCCAGCACCTGTGCGATGCCGGCGCCCATGGTACCGGCTCCGATCACCAGCACGCGCTCGATCCGCAATGCTTCCGTCACGGGGTCTGCTCCTCCTCTCGCCGCCTCTGGCTTGCGCTCGCGCGCACTGTAGAGCAGGTCCGTGCCGGACGCAACGGCTGTGGGTGCGCGGCGCCTGCCCGGCGCGCCGGGCAGGCGCGGGCGAGGCGCCGAACAGGGCGCAGCCGGGCGGGCAGCGCCCGCCCTCGTATTCACACCTCGGCTGCGGTCACCCAGGCGGCGCTGAGCCGGAACAGCCGGTCCGTGATCGGGTGGGGGCGCGAGCGCGCCTGCTGGCGGACGTACTCGACGAGCTGCTCCCGCACCTGCGGCTCGTGCTCGGTGAAGGCGAGCAGCAGGTCGCGATGGGGAACCGCGACCAGGAAGTCCTCGCCCAGGTGCTCGCGCAGCTTCTCGCGCAGCCCGGGCAGGAGGATCCGGGCCGCGTCGTACCCGTCGCCGGCCTGGATGAGCACCGCGCGCAGCTCGCCCCTCTGCCCGAGCACACCCCGCAGCGGCAGCTCGGCCCGCAGCGCCTGGAGGTTACGTCGCGCCACGCGCACCATGAGCTTGGGGGGCAGCTCCCAGCGCTCCGCCTCCTCCACCGTCACGAACCGCATGGCCGCGGTGTAGTCGACCGCGAACACCAGCGCCGTGTCGTTGGGGAACGGCAGCCGCAGCAAGCGGTCTGCGGCTCGGGTCTGGGCGTCCACGCGCTCCAACCACCAGCGCGGCTTGATGACGGGTAGCAGCCGGTGCTCCACCTCCTCCAGCCGCTGGCCCCCGGGCCGGAGGACCGCGATCGCACCCAGCAGGCCCCGGTAGGCCACCGGCGCGGTGCGCTGTCCGTCGAGCACCGCCTGGTAGGCGTCATCGAGCGTGATGCGCGCGCCATCGACCACGAGCGTGAGACCCTCCTCGCCCGCAGCGATCCGGCGCGCCGGGTAGCGCAGGCGCGCCAGCTCGACGAGCCTCGCGATGAACTCCTCGGGGCTCGGCGCCGGGTTCGCCGCCAGCCGCAGCGAGGCCAGCAGGCTCTCCACCGCCGGGCGGTGGCGCATCGCACGGTGGGGTTCGAGATGGACGGCCACCACGGCCATGAGGGTGCCGCGGGTGAAACACGCGGTGGTCAGCCAGCTCACCGGCTCGGAACGGCGCCAGAAGCACCACCATGGCTGCTTGCGGCCGAGCAGCTCGTCGCGGCGTGCATACTGCATTCCGTCGCGCGCGCCCTCGACCGCGGATTCGCTCAGCACGCACATGCCCGGCAGCGAGCGCCGCAGCAGGTCCAGACTCGCAGGCGGGAAGGCCAGACCGGAGGAGCGGCTGACCGAGACCGAGGCGACGGCATCTCCGTCGGGGGCAGCGAGTTGCAACAGGTCGCCGGGGCGGTTGGCGGGCAGCAGCCGCCAGTCCGCCGGCCGCTGCAGGGTGTACCAGCCCAGCGGATGGCGGTAGGCCGTCTCGCCGCCGCTCGCCTCGGGCAGCATCGCGTGTCGTCCTTCCCACCGCTGCCGGAGATGCAGCACCGGGCCGTCTGGCGGTGCGCTCGCCCGGTGTGCGCTCGCCTCCGGGGATGGTAGTGTGCGGCACGAGCCCCATGCAAGGCGTGCAGGCGCAACACCGCGTGGCGGCGGAACGTTGCGCCGCCGCCGGGGCCGCTCTATAGTCGGCCTCGCGCGCTGCCGCCGACGGGGCGGGGCGGCAAAAGAGGCCGCGACCATGGAATCGGGCCTGCACGGCGAACGGGCGCGGGCGGGGCGCGTACGGACTGCACGCGCCCTGAGCGGCCGGGTGCGGCGGGCGCGCGGGCGCCGGCTGGGGCTCGCGCTCCTGGCGGTGGCGGCGCTCGCGGGCGCGCCCGGCGGAGCCGGCTGCGCGAGCCGTGACGCCGCCCAGGGGGTGTTGCAGCAGCACGAGGGCACGCCGGGGGCGGAGGCGGTTGCGGTCGCGCGCCTGCCGGACTGGGACGCGGTGCTGGCCGAGGCGCCGGCCGATCCGGCGCGCTATCTGGAGCTGGCAGCGCGCGAGTTCGAGACCGGCAGGCGCGGGCGCGCGCTGGCACTGGCGGAGGCGGCGCGGGCGCTGGCGGTCGCGGATCCCGGGCTGCGCGCGCGCGCCGAGGCGCTGGCTCGGGCGGCGCGTACCGACCCGGCCAGCTCCCAGGGAGCGCGGCGCGGCCGGCGGGCAGAGCGCGCGCTGGCGGCGGCGCTCGCGCACTATCGGAGGGGCGCGCTCGAGCGCGCGCTGGCAGAGCTCGAGGGCACGTCCGGCAGCGAGACCGGCGATCCGGAGGCCCGCCGGCTGCTGGCTGCGGTGCACCTGGGTCTGGCCGGGCGCGCGCTCGCGCAGGGGCAGCACGAGCGCGCGGCGGCGCACCTGTGGGCCGCCGCCGACGCGCACGCCACGGCGCGCCAGCCCCAGCTCTACCGCGAGCTCGCCCGCCTGGCGCGCCGGCGCGCGCTTGCGGCCGAGCTCGCAGGCAGTGCGGCGCAGGCGCGGGCGGCGCTGCTGGAGGCATTCATCGCAGCACCGGACGAGCCGGAGACGCTGCTGCTGCTGAGCAGCCGGCCGCACGCGGGGCCGGGCGCGGTGCCGGAGCGAGCGCGCGCGGCCTGGCAGGCGCTGCTGTTGCGCGCCCATCCGGAGAGCGCCGCCGCGCACTACCTGCTGGCGCGGGCAGCGATCGCGCGCGCGCAAGAGCCGGAGCAGGCGCGCCGGATCGCCGAGGAGTTCGGCGCGCGCCATCCCGGCGCGCCCGTGCTCGCCGCCGAGCTGCACAGCCTCGCCGCCGAGCGCGCGAGCGAGCACGCCGCCCGCGAGGCCGTGGCCGCGCGCCGCGAGCTGGAGCGGCTGCTCGCCGAGGCCCAGCGCGCCCGGATCGACCTGGAGAGCGAGCTGGGCGGCGCCACGGCGCCCCCCGCCGGGGACCGCCGCCGGACGACAAGAGCCGCTCGAGAAGCAGGAGCCGGCGCGCGCGCAGGACGGAGAGCCGCCACGAGGGGAACCGAACCGAGGATCCCAGGAGCGGTGAGCGCGCTGGCGGCCGCGTCACAAAGCCGTTGACGGGAAGCTGCCAGGCGCTAAGATAGCGGGCTTCCGCTGGAGGGAGGATGGTGGCGTGGCCGAGCAGCAGCTGGAGCGGACGCTCGTCTTCATCAAGCCGGACGGGGTGGAGCGGCGGCTGGTCGGACGCATCCTGTCGCGGTTCGAGGACAAGGGGCTGCGTCTGGTCGGCCTCAAGATGATGCGCGTGTCGCGCGAGCTCGCCCAGACGCACTACGCCGAGCACCGGGGCAAGCCCTTTTACGACGGGCTGGTCGAGTTCGTCACCAGCGGGCCGATCGTGTGCCTGTGCCTGGAGGGCTTCCGCGCGGTGAGCGTCGTGCGCCAGATGATGGGCAAGACGTTCGGCTACGAGGCGGCGCCGGGCACCATCCGGGGCGACTTCGGGATCTCGAACCAGTTCAACCTGATCCATGGCTCGGACAGCCCGGAGTCGGCGGCACGCGAGGTGGAGCTCTATTTCCGGCCCGAGGAGCTGCACGACTACCGGATGCCGGACAGCCGGTGGCTGGCCGCGGGGAGCTGAGCGGCTGTGCTGCGAAGTATGGCCGCCCGCGCGAGGCGGTTGCGGGGGTTGTGGCGCCGCGGTGACGGGGCGGTGACCGGGTGGTGACCGGCGCGGCGCAGCCTCGGGTCTGGCTGGAGCGGACCGCCGGCGGGCGGTGAACCCGGCACGGCGGCGGGCCGTCCCAGGGGGGCGCAACCGACGCGGAGGAGCGGGTCATGGGGTGCGGGCGGCGTGGGCCGAGGCCAGCGAAGCGGCCGGTTGCCGGAGCGCTGGCGGTGGGGCTCTCGGTGGTGTGGCTGGGCGCGTGCAGCTCGGCGCCTCCCACCGACCCTGTCGAGCGCGCGCGGCAGTCCAAGCAGCTCTACCAGGAAGGGGTCAACCTCTTCAACGCCGGAGAGCTGGACGGCGCGATCGCGCGACTCAACGACGCGGCGCGGCTGCAGCCCACCTGGTCGCTGTTGCGCTACGATCTGGGGCGGTTGCTGGTGGTGCGCGCGCAGCGCAGCAGCGTCGCCTCCCTGCAGGCCGAGATGCGCGCGCGCACGGCGCGCCAGGAGGGCCAGGCCAAGGAGGCGGAGCGGCTGCTGGAGGAATCCCGCACCCTGCACGAGCGCACGCTGGCCGATCTGCGGGCGGCACAGGGCCACCTGTTGTACGCGCTCGACCGCATGCCATGGGAGCCGAACGTCTACTATTACCTGGCGCAGGTGCACGTCGGGCTGGGCGAGTTCGCGCGCGCCAAGAGCTATCTCGAGGAAGCCATCGACAAGGCCGGCCAGCACGGCGCGATGTCGCACAACCTCGAGCAGGCACTGCGGCGCCTGGAGCAGTACGCGCAGGCGCAGGAACGCGGGCTGCGGCCCTGAGCGGGCGCGAAGAAGACGCCGGCGGGGCACCATAGGCTACTGCCTGCCTGCTCGCGCGGAGTGCGGCGCCGAGAGGGCATGAAGAACACAGCCGTGGCGAGGCCCCGTGCCTCCCGCCGGGCCTCTTCCCGCACGAAAGAGCGAGAACAGGGGCGCCTTCGCTCTCGGTCTGCTGGTGGCGGCTGCGCTTTCGGTGCCCTCTTGCCCCGCTTGCCCTCGCTCTGCCCTCTGCTCGCCTCGCGGGGCAGAGCGGCGCGACCGCGCAGGACCACAAGCCCCGAAGGGCGCCGGCGCGGTGGCGCTGCGCGCGGCGGCGGGCCGTCTCGCCGCGTCCTTCGGCAGGGAGGCGGTGCGCGCCTGGCGCGCGAGCGGAAGCTGCGGGCGGCTGCGCCTATGGCGCGATGTGCACGATGCGCCAGCCGTTCGGGGTGTGCGCCAGCGAGAAGTCGTAGCTCTGCACAAGCTCGGCGGTGTCGCGGCGGCGGATCTCCACCCGCAGCCGGGCGGAGGAGCGGTCGAGCTTGACGTCGGTCACGCGGTGGCGGGTCTGTGCCAGCGTCGGGCGCACGCGCTCGAGCAACCGCTGGATGTAGGCCGCGATCCGGGCCTCGAGCTCCGCCGGGCCGGCAGGCGTGCGGGGCCCTGCCGCCGGCTCGCCGGCGGCAGCAGCCCGCCGCTCGTCCTGCTCCGCGAAGAAGCGCTCCCAGTCGTACAGGCCGCGGATGCGGGTCGCTTCCCCCCTCGCGCACCGCTTCCAGCAGCGCTTCCACGGTATCGAGCGGGTTGCCAGCCGGCGCGGCTGCGGTGCCGGCGGGGCCCCGCGCCACCGCGGCTGCCCCCCGCCGCCCCGGGCGCCACCGCACCCGCCGGCGCGGGCGAGCTCGGCGGCTGGCCGGCCGCGGGCGGGCCCACCGGGGCGGTGCGTTCGCCCGTGCGCTCCAGGCGCGTGCCGTCGTAGGGGCAGAACCGCCACTGCGCATCCATCGGGCGCGCGCAGGCGGTGCAGGTCCGGTTCTGCGGGAGCGCGGTGCCGTCGAACGGGCAGAAGCGGAACGAGTCCGCGAGCTCGCGGCCGCACTCAGGGCAGTTCGGCCGGGCGTGCGCTGCCGGCACCACCGCCGCCAGCACAACCGCCGTCGCTGCCACCACCACTGCTCGACACGTGCGCATGGCGGTCCTCCCGGCGGTCGCGCGAGGCTTCAGTGTAGCAGCCGGCCGGCCGTCTTGCCCAGGGGCGTTCGCTCCTGCCCGCGGGTGCGCGCGGCTGCCGGTGAGCCCGCGGATTGTTCGGAGCGGGAGGTCCGGATAGAGTGGAGCCGGCGGCGGGCGCGCTGCGCCGGCGGGGGCGGGGGCTGAAGGTGGGCGGGAGCGAGCAGGCGGCTGCGGGCGCGGCGGGGCAGCCCCCGGATGCCGACGTGCATGCGGACCTCGGGTTGTCCAGCGGCGCCGGGCGGACCGCAGGCGCGGAGCCGCCGCCGGGCTCGCCGCCCCGCGTCCGGCCCGCGTTGAGCGCCGGCGGCGGCGCCACCGGAGCGGTGGACGCTCTCGACGGGCGAGCGGCCTCGCTCGCGGTTGGGACCCTGCTCGCCGAGCGCTACCAGGTGGTGGAGCTGCTCGGGCGCGGCGGCATGGGTGCCGTCTACCGGGTGTTCGACCGGGTGCGCGAGACGGAGGTCGCGCTCAAGGTCATGCTGCCCTCGCTGCTGGCGCGGCCCAGGGCGGTCGAGCGGTTCAAGCACGAGGCGGAGCTCATGCTGCGGCTGAGCCACCCGTGCATCGTGCGGGTGTTCGATGTGGGCTTCGATGCGGCGCTGGGCCTGCGCTTCTTCACCATGGAGCTGCTGCGTGGCCGCTCGCTCCGGCAGTGGCTGGAGGAGCGGCGCCGCGCCGGCCGGCTCCCCGAGCCGGCCGAGGCGCTGGAGATCGCGCGCCAGCTGCTGGAGGCGCTGCGGTATGCCCACCGCACCACGATCCACCGCGACCTCAAACCCGAGAACGTGTTCCTGCTCGAGGGGCCGGAGCTGCAGGTCAAGGTGCTCGACTTCGGGATCGCGAAACTCGCCGGCGCACGCGGGATGACCGCAGACGGCGCCGCGCTGGGCACGCCCTACTACATGGCGCCGGAGCAGCGCGAGGACGCCGCGCGGGTCGATCAGCGCGCGGACCTGTTCGCGGTCTCGGTGATGCTCTACGAGATGCTGACCGGCCAGCTGCCCGTGGGGCGCTTCCGCACACCGACCGAGGAGCGGCGCGCGCTGCCGCCCGCGATCGACGAGCTGGTGCTGCGCGGGCTGGAGCCCCAGCCGGAGCGGCGCTTCGAGACCGCCGAGCGGGTGCTGGAGGAACTGGAGCGGATCCGCCGGCTGCTGGAGCGCGGCGGAGCGGGGGCGGCCCGGAGCCGCGTCGCGGCGCGTGCGCGGTGGGGCGCGCCGGCCGGAGCGGTGACGGCGGTGGGGGGCTGGCGGTGGCGCTCGGGCTCGTGCTGCTCTGGCAGCTCGGCTGGCTCGGAGCGGCTCTGCCGGCGCGTGAGGGCGCGTCCGAGGTCGCGGCGCACCAGCGCGGAGGCAGAGCGGACGAACGTGCCGCGCGCGGGTTGGCCGCGGCCGGCGTGCCGGCTCCGCCGGCGCCGCGGGCCGCAGGGGCGGCGGAGCAGCCCGCAAGCGGCGGCACGGCGGCGAGCCCGGCTGCGAGCCCTGCGCAGGGGGGCGGCGAGGCGGCCGCGAGCGCGGCCGTACCGGCGAGCGCGCCGCAGACCGCCAGCCCGGCTGCCGGGGCCGGGCCGAGCGAAGCAACGCCCGTGGCGCCGGGCCCAGAGCCCACCGCGGGGAGCGAACCGCTGCCGGCGGCTGCGCACACGGAGGCCGGTGCGGCCAGCGGCGCGGCGCCCGCCGCCCCCGGCGAGCCACCCGCTGGCGGTCCGGCACCGCCGGGCGGCCGGGCCGTCGCGGCGGCGGTGGAGCTTCCGCGCGAGAGGGCTCGCGCCAGCGGCACCAGCGCCGCCGCCGGGCTTGGCACCGGCTGGGCGGGCGAGCCGTTGCCGCCGCGGCTGCGCCGGGCTGCGGCCCAGGGGGTCTACCTCTGGCAGGCGGGCGAGGGGCTGGAACTGGAGATGGTGTACGTCCCGCCCGGCCCGTTCATCATGGGGGGCGACATGCAGGCGCACGAGCGCCCGCGCCACGAGCACCCGCTTGCGTACGGCTACTACATCGCGCGGCACGAGGTGACGCGCGCCGCCTACCGCGTGTTCGCGCACGCCGCCGGCTGGCCCGAGCCGCCTGCGACCGCGTGGCCGGCCGGCGACGACCACCCGGTGGTGCTCGTGAGCTGGGAGGAGGCCGCCGCATTCTGCGCCTTGGGCGGATCTGCGGCTGCCGACCGAGGCGGAATGGGAGAAGGCGGCGCGGGGCGCCGGCGGGCGCGAGTACCCCTGGGGGCCGCGCTGGGACCCCGTGCGCGCCAACTTCTGCGACCGCTCCTGCGGCGAGCAGGACGCTTCGTTCCGCGATCCCGACCACGATGACGGCCATGCCCACACCGCGCCCGCCGGGAGCTATCCCCTGGGCGCCGCCGCATGCGGGGCGCTCGACATGGCGGGGAATGTGGCGGAGTGGTGCGCGGACTGGTACGACGCCGCCGTGTATGCCCGTTATGCCCGGGGCGAGCTGGCACCCGCCGAGCGGCGGCGAGGAGCGCGTGTATCGCGGCGGTTCGTGGCGTTCGGGTCCGCTCAAGTGCCGGGCCGCGGCCCGCGGCCGGGCGGCACCGCATTACGCCGCGGACGACCTGGGCTTCCGGCCCGTGTTGGACGCCGTGCGGTGAGCCGTGCCACCAGCGCAGGGGCAGCGGCGCGCCACCGGTCCGGGTAGCTCCGCCGGGGCTGCCGCGACCGGCGGGCAGGTGGCGCTGCCGCGGGTGCTCGGTGTTCCCGCGGCCGCCCTGTTGGGGCTGGGCTCGATCCTGGGTACCGGGATCTTCGTCAGCGTCGGGCTCGCGGCGGGGCTGGCCGGTCCGTCCGTGGTGCTGGCGATCGCGCTGGCGGCGCTGCTCGCCACCTGCAACGGGCTGTGCAGCGCGCAGCTGGCGGCGAACCACCCGCTCAGCGGGGGCACCTACGAGTACGGCTACCGCTACCTCGGCCCGGCGTTCGGCTTCACCGCCGGCTGGATGTTCCTGTGTGCGAAGACGGCCTCGGCCGCGACCGCGGCGCTCGGCTTCGCCGGCTATCTGCTCCAGGCGCTCGGACGGCGCAAGGGCTACGCCGAGCTGGTGGCGCTGGGCCTGGGAGCGGTGGCGGTGCTCACCCTGCTGGTCGCGCGCGGCAATCCGGCAGTCGCACCGCGCCAACGTCGCGATCGTCTCGCTGAGTGTGCTCGCGCTGCTCGGCTTCGTGATCGCCGGACTGCCGGTGGCGCTGGAGCGGGGCAGGCAGCACTTCGTCCCCTTCTTCGGCGCCGAGGGCGGCGGGGTGCGGGGGCTGCTGCACGGCACCGCGCTCATGTTCGTGGCCTATACCGGATACGGCCGGATCGCCACCCTCGCCGAGGAGGTCCGCGAGCCCCGGCGGACGGTCCCGCGGGCGATCCTGGTGGCGCTCGGGGCGAGCGCGGTCATCTACGGCGCGGTGGCGGTGGTGGCGGTGGGGGCGGCGGGCGCGCCGGCGCTCGCGGCCGCGGCGCGCGGGCCGGTCGCGCCGCTGGAGGTGCTGGCGCGCGGCTTCGGCGTGCCAGGGCTGGGGTGGCTGGTCGCGGCCGGGGCGCTGGCGGCCATGCTCGGCGTGCTGCTCAACCTGCTGCTGGGACTGTCGCGCGTGGTGCTGGCGATGGGGCGGCGGGGTGATCTGCCCCGGGCCCTGGCGGCGGTGGACCCCGCGCGCGGCTCGCCGCGCGCCGCGGTGGTGGCGGTGGGGCTCGCGGTCGGGGCGCTGGTCGCCACGGGGGATGTCGCCACCACGTGGAGCTTCAGCGCCTTCACGGTCCTGGTGTACTACGCCATCACGGACCTGGCGGCGTTGCGCCTGCCGGCGCCGCAGCGGCCGGGCGGCCGCTGGGTGGCGGCCAGTGGGCTCGCGGGGTGTGTGGGGTTGGCGTTCTGGGTCGAGCCGGCGGTCTGGGGCACGGGGCTGATGCTGGCAGCGGCGGGGCTCGGCTGGCACCTGCTCGCGCGCCGGCGGCGTGGCCTCAGCGCCGCTGCGCCATGCCCAGCACCCCCGCCCAGATGCGGGCCGTCTCGACGTCGATCGCCTGGATGTTGAAGGCGTAGAACGACGGGAAGAACTCCGCATAGCCGGTCACGACGGCGTTGGCGCCGGCGAGCCGCGCCAGGCGCACGATCGTCTCCTCGTCGAAGCGGCCGGAGGCGTGCTGCTGTCGCTGCTCCTGCAGCACCTGCGCGAGCTGCTCGCCGCGCGCATAGAGCTTGACGTCGGGGCGCGCGGCCTTGACCATGCCGGTCTCGACCAGGTCGGCGAACACCACGCCCCGGTGGAACTCCTGCTTGCTGCGCGCGATGTCCCAGACCGCCAGGCGCCAGCGCGGCTCAGCGCCTGCGGGTTCGCCCGCGCCGGGCAGCGCCGCGAGCAGCTCGGCGCCGAGCCGCTGCGCCAGCTCGACCTCGGGCAGCACCGGCGCGCGCACCGGCACCGGACCGGCTCCCAGCTCCAGCACCTCGGCGGCCACCGTCTCGCCGGTCTCCACGTCCACCGCCTGGCAGTTGAGCACCAGGCGGTCGCCGGCCGGATCGCGCCACAGCTTGCCGAGCACGATGGCCTGCACCCCGCTCAGCCGGCCCATGCGCGCCAGGGTCTCGCGGTCCATGCGGTGGCTGGCCTGCACCTTCAGCTCGCGCTCGATCGTGGTGGCGAGCTTGCGGCGGGTGTAGACCTCGACCCGCCCGTGGGCGAGCTGCACCATGAGCGTGGCCAGGTCCTGCGCCACCCACTCCCCGAGGAGGGTGGGCCGCTCCAGTTCCGTGATGTAGTAGAAGGCCAGCCGCGGGGTCCGCTCGGGGTAGCGGGCGCGCACCCGCTCGAGCAGCGCCGCTGCGAGCCCGCGCAGCTCCTCCCAGGCGAACAGCGCGTTGCCGCCGGCCGACAGCCGCGGGGTGCGCATGAGGCCCGCGGCGCCGGGCACGGGGGGCGCGGAGGCGTCCGGAGTGCGCTCGCGGGGCGCGGGCGCGCGGCTGCCGCCGCCGCAGGCGACCGCCCCCAGCAGCAGGGCCAGCGCCAGCGCCGCGCCTCCCGGGAGGCCACCTCGCCCGTCCACCGTCATCGGACAGCCGGCGCGCGGGGCGTGGCGGCGTAGAGCGTCTGCTCCAGCGTCCGTTCCAGCATCACCGCGTCCTTCTCCGTGAAGGGCTGGAAGTCGGCGGCGAACAGATAGCCCTCCAGGCGCTTGCCGACGCCGGCCGGGCGGACCGAGACCCGGCGCAGCTCGTCGAACCACGGCAGGCGGAGTACCGGGCCGGCGACCAGAACGAGGTCTTCGGGGCGCAGCGGCAGGGCGTGCGCGGGGGCCAGATCGGCGCCGAGGTAGATGCGGGCGCCCGGGCGCGCCGCGCCCGCGGTCGCTGTACCAGGTGGCGGCGAAGCGCAGCCGCACCACCTCCCCCGGCTGCATGGGTTCGGGCAGGCGCCACACCAGCTTGCCCTGCTCGAAGATGCGGATGTCCCGCACGACGAGGAAGGGGTGCTCCGCGCGGGTGTAGACGCGGCGTGCCGTACCCTCGCGCTCGTAGCGGACCTCGTAGTCGTCTTCGTACACCAGGCCGAGGTCGCCGGGGAAGTGGTCGTACACGGTGACCTGGCGCAGCGGGCTGTCGGCCAGGTTGTGCAGTTCCAGCTCGTACCAGAAGGTCTCGCCCGGCCGCAGCGGCTCGGTGCTGGCGCGCTTGAAGAGCTTCATCACCTGGCCGGCCTCGATGGTCTCGCTGCGGGCGTGGCGCAGGAACTCCTCCCTGGTGCCGAAGAGCAGCAGCCCCAGCACGCGATCGCGCAACAACAGCTCCGCCAGCGCCTCGTTGTGCACCCGCAGCGAGCGCACGTACTGCGCCAGGAAATCCTCGTACTCCTGGCGGGTAGCGAAGCGGTGCTCCAGGCGGAGCGCCTGCAGCTGGGTGAGTGCGGCCGTGGCAGCCAGGCGCTCCTCCTCGCGGCGGGCGGCGAGGCGTTCGGCCTCCTCCCGCTCGACCTGTTCGCTCGCGGCGGCGGCGGCGGCGAGGCTGCCCGTCGTCTCGCGGCCCGCGGCCAGGGTGGTCTCGGCGCCGCGGCCTGCGAGGCTGCCGGCGGCGGTGGCGCGCTGGCGGCTGGAGGCGGCGGCGAGCTCGACCGCGTGCTCCTCCGTCCCGCCGGCGTGCCGGCGCGTGCGTTCCTCGCCCGCCAGCAGTTCCGCCTCTGCTCCGAGAGGGATGCGGCGGACCTCGACGTTCAGGTCGAACAGCGCCAGGGCGAGGTTCGGGATTGCCAGCGCCTCGGTGTAGCGCCCGGCCGGCACCGTGCTCACGACTTCGTTGGATTCGACCCGGTACGGCAACATGTGGATGCGCGGGGGCGGGCCCGATGCGGCCGGCGGCGGCGGCGGCGGCCGAAGGCCTGGTTCGTCCTCCTCGGTCGAGTTGCAGGCACCCAGCGCGACCACGAGCAGCATCGCCAGGACCGCCGCCCGCAGCGGCTGCGGCTGCGGGCGGCGCGCGGGAGCGGACCGCTGACCGCTCCGCCTGGAGCGCGGTCCACGGCCAGACGCGGGTTGCCCGCGTGCAAGAGACGGGCACCACCGATCGCCATCCGCCACGGCCCGCATTCAGTTCACCGAGACGGCACGGCTGCCGAGTTTGATCTTCACGATCGGCGTCCCGCCGAGCAGATAGCTGTGTTCGCCGACGCCCCCCTGCTCGATCTCGCGCAGCTTGTCCACGGTGAGGTTGTCGACCACGACGCTGCTGTAGCGCGTGTTCTCGTTCGCCTCCACCACCCACAGCCGGCCGCCGACGGCCAGCGTGCGCTGGGTGGCGCCGTCCCGGATGGGGACGCGGATCTCGAGGTCGCGGAACTTGCCGTTCTCCAGGGTGAAGGAAGCGACGCGGGGCTCTGCGCCGCGGCGGTGCTCCTCATCGCCGACGCGCAGATAGGCTCCGTTCACATCCGGCAACTTGATCTCGATCTTGACCAGGTCGCGCTGTTTGATCGTGAAGCGGCGCGGATTCTCTGGCTCCAGGGTCTTCTCGAGCTCGCCCTCCTCGTTCCGCAGCTCGCCGATCACCTTCCACCAGTAGTCCGTTCCCTGCTCGCTCCCCTTGAGGAAGACCTCCTTGTCGGGCGGGATCTTGTAGGACAGCGCCCGGATGCGGTCGGCGCGCAGCACCAGGTCGCGGAAGCTGGAGTCGCGCGCCACCAGGAGGGTGAACTCCATCATGGGCTCGGGAAACTTGGTGGCCCAGGAGAACGCCGGTCCGGGTGCCCGTCCCAGATTGTCCAGCACGTCGTTGCCGCGCGGATGCTTCAGGATGATCTGATTGGCGCAGCCGCTCGCCGCCAGCAGCGATGCGCCGAGCACCAGCGCCGCGAACGACCGCTTGAAGACGCCCTGCATCTCGGCTCTCCTCCGATCTGCGCCCCGCCTCTCGGAGCGCCCTGCGTGGTCCGTCCCCTCAGCGCCGGATGGTGTCGCCGCAGTACGGACAGATCCGATCGCTCGGCCGCACCTGCTTGCCGCAGTAGCTGCACCGGAGCGCCCCGGCGGGCGCCGCCGCGGGCGGTGCGTCCGGGCTGGCCGCCCCCGCCGAGCCCTCCGCGCCGGGCGGCGCCGCGACCGCCGGCACCGGCTCCGGCGGCTCGGGCGGTGGCGCCTGTTGGGCGCTGGCCTCGGGCTCGGGACGCGCCGCTGCCTCGGGGACCAGCGAAGCCAGGATGGGGGTTTCGGGATAGCACTCGATGGTGCCGGCGAAGCCGTCCACGATGAAGCCGGGCCAGAACAGGAAGTTCAAGAGGGTGACGGCGTTGAGCTCGAGGAACACCTCGGTCTGGTAGGGCCGGTAGCCCGGCAGCTCGAAGCTGAGCAGCGCGCGCCGCGCGCGGTCCAGGCGCACCACGGTCGGGGTGGTCCCGACCACCTCGCCGTTGAGCTTGACGGTGGCTCCCTGCGGGGCGCTGTCCACCGGGACGTGGTCCGGTCCGGGCGCGAGCAGGGTCGCGCACCCAGAGAGGAGACAGAGCATGGCTGCCAGGCTGATGCGAGCCGGCGAGTGCGAGCCCCCGAGGTGGCGATGACACCGTAGGCTACACCGCCGCGCAGATGGTGGCAAGCGGGCCGGGGGCGGCGCCGGCCGCCGGGCACCGCGGCGGGCGCGGCCTCAGGCGGGGGCGGCGGGCTTTTGGGGCAGCGCCGCCGGCGCCTGCTCCCGCAGGAACCCCTCCAGGCGCTCCAGGCCCCGCACCAGCTCCTCGGTGGCGAGCGCGAAGGACAGCCGCACGTGCCCGGGCGCACCGAAGGCCTCGCCCGGCACCAGCGCCACCTGGGCGTGCTCCAGCAGCAGCTGGCAGAGCTGTTCCGTGCTCTGCGGGCAGCTGCCGGCCACGCTCTGGCCGAGCCAGGCCGCGACCGAGGGGAAGCAGTAAAACGCTCCCTGCGGCGGCACCAGCGCGAGCCCCGGCAGGCGCTGCAGCCGCTCGACCATGAGGCGGCGGCGCTCGGCGAGCAGCGCGCGCACCGCCGCGAGCGGTTCCTCGCCGCCGGTGAGCGCGGCGAGCGCAGCCGCCTGGCAGGGCGCAGCCGCGCACGAGGTGCTGTGGCTCTGCAGCCGCAGGCAGCCCTCCATGACCTCGCGCGGGCCGGCTGCCCAGCCGATCCGGAATCCGGTCATGGCGTAGGTCTTGGAGACTCCGTCGACCAGCGCCGCGCGCTCGCGCACCTGCGGCGCCGCGCGCAGCAGCGAGGGGGCCGCCGGCCGGTCGAAGACCAGCTTGCCGTAGATCGCATCGGCGATGACGAACAGCCGCGGATGGGCCAGCACCACCTCGGCCAGCTGGCGCAGCTCCGCCTCCTCGTAGACCGCACCGGTCGGGTTGTTGGGCGAGTTGAGCACGAGCACGCGGCTGCGCGGGCCGAGCGCCTGCTCCAGCGCCGCCGCCGTCAGCTTGAAGCCGTCTGCGGCCCGGGTCTCCACCAGCACCGGCACCGCCTCGGCGAGCCGCGCCATCGCCGGGTAGGAGACCCAGTACGGCCGGGGGATGATCACCTCGTCGCCGGGCTCGCACAGCACCTGCAGCAGGTTGTAGAGCGACTGCTTGGCCCCGTTGGAGACGACGATCTGTTCCGGCCGGTAGGCGATGCCGGTGTCGCGCTCGATGGCGGCGGCGATGGCCGCCCGCAGCTCGGGGGTGCCGCCGGTCGGGGTGTAGCGCGTCTGGCCGCGGGCCAGCGCCTGGCCCACCGCCTCGAGCACCGCAGGTGGCGGAGGCAGATCCAGCTCGCCGGCGGTGAACGAGATCACCTCCCGGCCGGCTGCCCGCAGTGCGGCGGCGCGCGCGCTCAGCGCCAGCGTGGCAGATTCCTCGAGTGCGCGGATGCGACTGGAGAGCATGGTCGTCCTCCGCCGGTGGGGCCGGCCGCGGGGCCACCGGCGGCACCGGGCGAGGGTGCGCGAGGTGGCCGGACCTGCCGGTGCCGGCGCCGCCGTGGTGCGCAGGGCGGGATTCGAACCCGCACGGGGTTTGACCCCCACCAGGCCCTCAACCTGGCGCGTCTGCCAGTTCCGCCACCTGCGCCTGCGGGAGCCGGGGCTCGAAGCGCCCGGATTATAGAGCACGGGCGCGAGCTGTCAACGCGGGCGCGCGCGGCGCCCGCGCGCGCCCGCTAGCGGGACCGGCTGCCGCCAGCCGTCCCGGCGCGCCGTTGCGCGAACGTAGCGCCACCGGTATCCTCGAGCCCTTCGTCCCGGCTGGCGGCTGCGGCGAGGCTGCTGGCGCGGCCGGGCGCGGACGGCCGAGGAGGCGTGGTGGTGGTGGGACGCAGGGTGCGGGTGGACGGCAGGGCTCTGCGTGCGGGCGCGCGGCGGCGCGGGGTGCTGGGGGCGCTGCTGGTGCTGGCGGCGCTGCTCGCGCCGTCCGGCGGCGCGAGCGGTGCCGCGTGGGCCGAGGAGGCTGGCGCCAGCGGGCCGGCAGTGCCGGCGGCGCGCTTCGAGGACCGCTTCCTGGACCGGGTGGCCGAGTACCGGCTGGACAACGGCCTGGTGCTGCTGGTGCTGGAGCGGCACGAGGTGCCGGTCTTCTCCGCGGTGACGATGGTGCACGTCGGCTCGGTGGACGAGCACGTCGGTATCACCGGCGTCGCCCACGTCTTCGAGCACCTGGCGTTCAAGGGCTCGCGGGCCATCGGCACCACCGACTACGAGGGGGAGCAGAGGGCGCTGGCGCAGCTGGACGCGAAGTTCGATGAGCTGTTGCGGGAGCGCTCCCGCCCCGGCGGCCCGGATCCGGAGCGGTTGCGGCGGCTGGAGCAGGAGTTCGAGCGCCTCCAGCGGGCGGCAGCCGCCTTCGTGATCAACAACGAGTACTCCGTGATCGTCGAGCGCAACGGCGGCGCCGGGCTGAACGCCTCGACGGGGGCGGACACCACCCAGTACTTCGTGAGCTTCCCCTCCAACAAGCTGGAGCTGTGGTTCTTGCTGGAGGCGGAGCGGTTCCGCGAACCGGTGTTGCGCGAGTTCTACAAAGAGAAGGAGGTGGTGCGCGAGGAGCGGCGGTTGCGCACCGAATCCAATCCGATCGGCATGCTCATCGAGGAGTTTCAGGCGGTTGCGTTCAAGGCCCACCCGTACGGCCAGCCCGTGATCGGGCACGACTCCGACCTGGTGGCGCTGCGCCGCGCGCAGGCCGAGGCGTTCTTCCGGCGCTACTACGTGCCCAACAACATGGTGGTGGCGATCGTCGGGGACGTGCGGGCGGAGCGGTGCCGCGAGCTGGCCGAGCGTTACTTCGGGCCACTGGCGCGCGGCCCGGAGCGCGAGCCGGTCCACACGGTGGAGCCGCCCCAGCAGGGCGAGCGGCGGGTGGAGGTGGTGCTGCCGGCGCAGCCGCTGGTCGGGATCGGCTGGCACCGGCCGGGGATCGCGCACCCCGATGATCCGGTCTACGACGTCATGGCGGCGGTGCTGGCGCAGGGCCGCGCCTCGCGGCTGTACGAGCGGCTGGTCAAGCGCGAGCGGGTGGCCCTGCAGGCAGGCGCATTCAACGGCTTTCCCGGCCAGCAGTACCCGCACCTGTTCGTGCTCTACGCGGTGCCGGCGATCGGGCACGAGGCGGCGGAGCTGGAGCGCAAGCTGCTCGAGGAGGCCGAGCGGCTGGTGCGCGAGCCGGTGCAGGCCGAGGAGCTGGCGCGCGCCAGGAGCATGCTCCGGGCGGCGTTCATCCGTGGGCTCGCCTCCAACCAGGGGCTGGCGATGGCGCTGGCCTCCGCGCAGACGCTCACCGGCGACTGGCGGGAGGCGTTCCGCGCGTTGCGGCGCATGGAGGCGGTGAGCGCCGCCGACATCCAGCGGGTCGCGCGCGCCACCTTCCGCCGGACGAACCGGGTGGTGGGCAGCCTGCTGCCGCCGGGAGCAGCCCAGGAGGGCGGCGCGTCCCAGGGAGGCGAGGAGGCTGGCGGGCAACAGCGGGGCGGGGCCGCGACGCCCGGCGGCGGTGGCGGAGCGGGCGGTCCGGGCGGCGCGCCGGCCGGGGGCGGGGACGGTGAGCAGGCAGCGGGGCCGGCGGGTCCGGCTGGCCGCAGCACCAGGCGCCGGCGGCTGCCGCACGAGCAGCTCGAGCTGCCGCCCCTGCGCCCCTATCGGCCGCCGCAGCCGCGGCGGGTGGCGCTGCAGGGCGGCGGCAAGCTGCTGCTCCTGGAGGATCGCGAGCTGCCCCTGATCGACCTGGTGGTGATGGTGCGTGGCGGGCGGCGGCTGGAGAGCCGCGACAAGGCCGGGCTCGCCTCCATGTGGGCCGAGGTGCTGCGCGCCGGCGGCAGCCGCACCCTGGACGGCGACCGGCTGGATGCGCTGCTGGAATCGCGCGGCGCCGCGATCGAGGTGGCGGCCGAGGAGGACCGCGTGGTGTTCCGCGTGTCGGCTCTGCGGGAAGACTTTCCCGAGCTGCTGGGGCTGCTGCGCGATCTGTTGCTCGAGCCGGCGTTTCCCGAGGACAAGCTGGAGCTGGTGCGCAAGCAGCACCTCTCCGCGATCGCGCGCCGCAACGACGAGCCGGGCGGGATCGCCGAGCGGGAGCTGCGCCGCGCGCTGTACGGCGACGACACCCCATACGGCTGGACCGAGGAACCGGCGACGGTGCGCGCGGTCAGCCGCGCCGACCTGGTGGCGTTCCACCGGCGGGCGCTCGCTCACCCGCCGCTGGCAGGGGTGGTGGGCGATTTCGAAGACGACGCAGCGGTGGCGGAGATGGTGCAGCGGGCGCTGGCTGCCATCGGCGGCGAGCCGGGACGGCCCATTCCGGACTTCCAGCTCGCGCAGCCGGCGCCGCGCGTGTTGCTCGCGCGCAAGCCCGAGCTGAACCAGAGCACCATCGCCATGGGGCACCTGGCTCCGCGCCGCAGTGCGGATGATCCGGACTACTGCGCGGCGGTGGTGGCGAATGCGATCCTGGGCGGCGGGGGCTTCTCCTCGCGGCTGCTGCAGCGGGTGCGGACCGAGATGGGGCTCGCCTACGCGGTCTATTCCTACTTCGAGGCACCGTACCACCGTCCAGGGGCGTTCCGGCTGAGCTGCCAGACCAAGAGCGGTTCCACCCTCGAGGCGATCCGGGCGCTGCTGGCCGAGGTGGAGCGGCTGCGCACCGAGCCGCCCAACGCCGAGGAGCTGGCGATCGCGAAAGATTCGATCCTGCAACAGCTCATCTTCGCCAGCGAGAGCCGGGCGGACGTCCTCGACCGGGCGCTGCGCTACGAGTTCTACGGCTTCCCGGCCGACTACCTGGAGCGCTTTCAGCGCGGGGTGGCGGCGGTGGGCGCCGGGGACGTGCAGCGGGTGGCGCAACAGCGCATGCGGCCAGAGGAGCTGTGGATCGTGGTGGTCGGCAACGACGCCGCCTTCGACGGCGATCTGGCAGAGCTGGGCCGGCCGGTGCAGCCGATCGAGCTCGAGGCGAGCGACCGGCCGGCGGCGGCGGTGGGCAGCGCGGCTGCCGCCACGCCGGAGGCCATCGCGCGCGGGCGGGAGATCATCGCGCAGGCGCTCCGGGCGCGCGGCGGGCGCGAGCGGCTGGAGGCGTTGCGGAGCCTGCGGCTGCGCGGCACCGGGACGCTGCACACCGCGCAGGGGGCGGTGCCGGTGGCGACCACGGTGACGCTGGTGTTTCCCGATCGGGTGCGGATCGAGCTGAAGAGTCCGCTGTTCGGCGAACTGCTCCAGGTCTGTGACGGCAAGCACGCCTGGATGCGCACGGCCGGCGGGGTGGTGGAGCTGCCAGCGAGCCAGGCGCGGCAGCTGCGGGAACAGGCGGCGGGGGACGGCTCGCAGCTGTTGCGCCGGCTTGCCGAGCCGGACGCGCAGCCGGTGTTCCTCGGTACCGAAGAACTCGACGGCAGGTCCGTGGTGGTCATCGATGCGGGAGGGGGCACCAAGCTGTTCTTCGACGCCGAGAGCCATGCCCTGGTGCGGCGGGACGAAGAGCGGCCGGAGGGCGTGGTCACCACGTGGATGGACGAGTACCGCGAGGTGGCGGGGCTGCAGTTCGCGCGCCGGGTGCGCACGTTCGCCGGCGGCGAGGAGCGGGTCCGGGTCGAGTTCGAGCAGGTGGAGGTCAACCCCGAGGTGCCAGAGGCCGCATTCCAGCGGCCGCCGGCCACCGAGCCTGCAGCGCAGCCCGGAGCGGAGGGGGAGGGCTCGGGCCGGCGCGCCGAGCGCGGCCAGGCGCGCGAGCGCGAGCCGGCCGGTGCCGCGGCTGGCGGTAGCCAGAACTGAACACAGGAGCGGGAAGTGTCCGACAAGCAACGCGGCAACGGCGAGCAGAATCTGGCACTGTTCATCGACTTCGAGAACATCGCGCTCGGGGTGCACGAAGAGAAGCGCAAGTTCGACATCAACCTGGTGCTGGCGCGCTTGCTGGAGAAGGGCAACGTCGTCGTCAAGCGCGCCTATTCGGACTGGAGCCGGTTCCGGGAATACAAGCAGCAGCTCCATGCTGCTGCGGTCGAGCTCATCGAGGTCCCGCAGCGCCGCCTGGGCGGGAAGAACTCGGCCGACATCCGGATGGTCGTCGACGTGATGGACCTGAGCTTCAACAAGCCGCACATCGACGCCTTCGTGATCGCCTCGGGCGACGTGGACTTCTCCGCGCTGGTGAGCAAGCTCCGGGAGAACGACAAGTACGTGATCGGGCTCGGGGTCAAGAAGGCGACCTCCGACATGCTGGTCGCCAACTGCGACGAGTTCATCTTCTACGAGGACCTGGTTCGCGAGCAGGAAAAGCAGGCGGACACCAAGCAGAAGCTGCCGACCCGGCTCGCCAAGCTGCCGCAGAAGAAGATCGAGGCCTTCGAGCTGTTCCTGGCCGCGATCCGGGGGCTGGTGCGCGAGAACAAGGACGTGATCTGGGGCTCGATGATCAAGCAGACCATGAAGCGGCTCAACCCGTCGTTCGACGAGAGCTACCACGGCTACTCCTCGTTCTCCAAGATGCTGGAGGACGCCGAGAAGCACCGTCTCGTCAAGCTGCGCAAGGACGAGAAGTCCGGCGGCTACATCGTCGAGGCGGTGGCGGACGACCTGGTGTAGGGGATCGGGCCGCGCCGCGCCGGGCCCCGTCGGCCCCCCGGGGAGCGGCCGCGCAGCGGGAGCGCTAGCGAGCCGCCGCCTGCTCCACCCACCGGTAGTAGCGCCAGCGATCCCAGAGCAGCTCCAGTGCGGCACGGTGGGCGAGGGTGCCGAGCAGCCGCTCGGGGTTGTAGTAGTCGCCCTCGTTGATCTGGCCGAGGTTATAGAGCCCGAAGCGGCGCCCGCGCGCGAAGGTGAGCCGGTAGCGCGCCAGCTCGCGGCCGGTGCGCGCCTCGAGTGTGCGCAGCTCCAGCTCCAGCTCCACGTGCTCGGACACGATCGGCACCCCCGCCAGCAGCAGCGCCCAGACCGCCGCCCCGGTGCCGATCACCGGGATGGCGAAGAACAGGCCATACAGCACGAGCCACAGATAGCTGTGCAGCAGCGCGAAGCGCAGGATCGCGCCCTCCAGGCGCACCACGGGTAGCGGCCGCGCCGCTCCGAGGGTGCTGACGGTGGGGCAGGCGGTCGGGGTGGCCCGGGGGGCAGGCGCCAGCGCATCCCATCCGTAACGGGTTCGCGAGAACAGCCCTCCGGGCGCGAGCACCTCGTAGAGGCTGCGGGCGAGCAGCCGCCCGAGGGCGGGCGGGGCTTGGCCGCTCGCGTCGGCGAAGCAGGGGGCGACGCGCAGTTCGGCCTCGATCGGGGGGCCGTTGTAGGTGAGCACGGGCTGGCGCGCGAAGCTGCCCGGGGCGAGTTCCTTGACGAGGCAGCCGCTCAGCGGCAAGAGCCCGAGCGCCAAGGCCAGTAGCGCCCCCCGGCAGCGGTCGCTCCGCTCGCCTGCCGCCTGCTCGGCCATGGCCCGCCCCGCGTCCTCACCGCCACCGCGCGCCGGCGTCCATCTTCGCTCGGGCCGCCCCGGCGCGCCGGCGCCGCGGCACCGGCGGCACGGGGCCGATGAAAAGCGGCGGGGACGCCCGCGCGCCCCCGCCGGAGGTGAGATGGCCGCCGTGCGCGCGGGCGGGCGCGCCCGCCCGCGCCGGCCCGCCGCGCTACTTCTTGAAGCGGATCGCCGTGCCGTAGAGCTTGGTCTTGGCGGTCGAGATGATGCCCAGGATGTTGCTGTAGCTGGTGTCGATCCGCACGTTGATCACGTCGTCGGCGTTGAACTGGGCCTTGGCCTGGGTGAGCAGCTTGTTGTAGCCGCCATCGCCGGTGGCCACCCAGCCCAGGATGCTGCTGGTCTCGGCCTCGGCACTCACCGGACCCAGGATGTCGAAGTCCTTGCGCTCGAACTTGTAGACCGTCGAGGTGGTGTCCTCGGACGGCAGCGTCTGGTTCACATAGAGGAAGCCGGGACCGGCAGACGAGACCGGCCACGACCACAGGGCGGCACAACCGGTGGTGGCGAACATCGCCACTCCGAGGACCAGAGCGAGTGCGACACGCTTCATGGGTTTCCCCCTCCTTCTACCCTTCTCTCCTGGGCACGCCGCCGCGGCGTGCCGCTTGCAGGACGTTTCCCCACCTGGGAGTTTCGGATCATACTGGCGCCGGGTGACACATCAATACCCTTTTTTGTGCTTTCCTGCGGCAGGGCGATCGGCGGCAGTCCTGCGGGGCGTTCCGCAGGCCATGGCGCGGGCAGCGGGCTCGGGCTGTCGCGGTGGGCGCCGCCTTGGCGGGGCGGACGGTTCGCCCGGCTCGCCGCACAGCCGGGGGCGCGTGCTTGTCGCAGCGGGCGGTGTCCGCTACCCTCGGCGGGTGCTCTGCCCGCTCGCGGCCAGCCGTGGGCATCGGGTGCGCCGTGCAGGCGGGGTTGGAAGTCTCGCGGGGAGGAGAGCCATGCGCGCGGTCCGTATCCACAGCTGCGGCGGTCCGGAGGTGGTGCGGCTGGAGGAGATCGAACGGCCGAGCCCGGGCCCCGGTCAGGTGCTCGTCGAGGTTCGCGCGGCGGCCCTCAACCACCTCGACCTGTGGGTGCGCCAGGGCACGCCGGCCCCCCCGTTGCCGCACACGCTCGGCTCGGATGCGGCCGGCGTCGTCGCCGCGCTGGGCGAGGGGGTGCAGGGCCTGGAGGTCGGCCAGCAGGTCGTGCTGAACCCGGGGCTGTGGTGTGGGCGCTGCGAGGCTTGCGCCGCCGGCGAGCACAGCCTGTGTCCGGACTACCACCTGCTGGGCGAGGCCGCTCCCGGGACCTTCGCGGAGTACGTGGTGGTCCCCGCCCCCGCCTGTCACCCCAGGCCGCGCGGTTTTTCGTGGGAGGAGGCAGCGGCGTTCGGGCTGGTCTTCCTGACCGCCTACCGCATGCTGTTCACCCGGGCGGGGCTGCGCCCCGGCGAGGACGTGCTCATCCACGGCATCGGCGGCGGGGTGGCGACCGCGGCGCTGGTGCTCGCGCGCGCCGCCGGCGCGCGGGCGATCGTGACCTCGTCCTCGGAGGACAAGCTCGCCCGGGCGCGCGAGCTCGGCGCCTGGGAGGGGATCTGCTACCGGCAGGTCGACAACCTGGCGGCGCGGGTGCTGGAGCTGACCGAGGGGCGCGGGGTGGACGTGGTGGTGGACAGCGTCGGCAAGGCGGTGTGGCAGGACAGCCTGGCGGCGCTGCGCAAGGGGGGGCGGCTGGTGACCTGCGGGGCCACCAGCGGCGGTGATCCGCCGGCCTCCATCCACCGCATCTTCTGGAAGCAGATCGCGGTGCTCGGCTCGACCATGGGGAGCCAGAACGATATGCGCCGCGTGCTGGCGCTGGCCGAGCGCGGCCTGGTGCGGCCGGTGCTCGACCGGGTCTATCCGCTGGAGGAGGCGCCGGCGGCGCTGGCGCGCCTGGAGGCGGGCCAGCAGATGGGCAAGATCGTGCTCAAGGTGCGCGAGGACTGAAGGGCAGCCGGCAGCGCGCCGTCCCGCGGGACGGCACCGGCCGCCATCCGGAGGCGGGATCGGTGGGACGGGAGCTGGTGGTCGGGCTGGTGCAGATGCGCTGCACCGATGATCCGCAGGCCAACCTCGACAAGGCGCTGGAGTACGTGGAGCTGGCGGCCACCGAGGGGGTGCAGGTGGTCTGCCTGCAGGAGCTGTTCCGCACGCTGTACTTCTGCGAGCGCGAGGACCACGACGCGTTTGCGCTCGCCGAGCCGGTGCCCGGTCCGAGCACCGAGGTGCTCGGGGCCGCGGCGCGCCGGCACGGGATGGTGATCGTCGGCAGCGTGTTCGAGCGGCGCGCGCCGGGGCTGTATCACAACACCGCGGTGGTGCTCGATGCCGACGGGCGGCTGTGCGGGCTGTACCGCAAGATGCACATCCCGGACGATCCCGGCTACTACGAGAAGTTCTACTTCGCGCCCGGCGATCTGGGCTTCCGCGCCTTTCGCACCCGCCACGCCGACCTCGGGGTCTGCGTCTGCTGGGACCAGTGGTTCCCCGAGGCGGCGCGCCTGACCGCGCTGGCGGGCGCGGAGCTGCTGCTGTATCCGACCGCGATCGGCCATCACCGCGAACAGCCCGAGGCGGAGTGGCGGGCAGAGGCGGAGGCGTGGGAGATCAGCATGCGCGGGCATGCGGTGGCCAATGGGATCTATGTCGCCGCGGCCAACCGGACGGGGATGGAGGGCGACAAGTGCTTCTGGGGCCGGAGCTTCGTCGCCGATCCGCTGGGTGCGGTGCTGGAGCGGGCGAGCGAGGACGAGGAGGAGCTGCTGGTGTGTGCACTCGATCTCGATCGCATCGAGCGGGTGCGGCAGCAGTGGCCGTTCCTGCGCGACCGGCGGATCGATGCCTACGGGGCGCTCGGGCAGCGCTACCTGGGGCTGCCGGCCGGCCCGCACGAGCCCGGCCGGGCGGCGGCATCGTGACGCGGCCTGCGGGGCGTCCGGCCCGGCGGGCCGCTTCGAAGAGGGCGAGCCGGTGAGCGCAGAGGGCGAGCGGGACGAGGCGCCGGCCGCGTGCGGGTGCGAGCGCCCGGGCGGTGGCGCGGCGAGCGGCGAGACGCTCTCGCCTCGGGATCTCGGCTACGCCATGCCGCCGGAATGGGCGCCGCAGCTCGGGGTGTGGCTGGTGTGGCCGCACAACGCCGAGACGTGGCCAGGCCGGCTGGAGCAGGTCGAGCGCGCGTTCGCCGAGATGATCGATGCGCTGGCCGCGGTCGAACACGTCTTCCTGGTCGTGCCGCCCGAGGGCGGCGCCGCGCGGGTGGGCGCGCAGCTGGCCGATCTCGGGGTGCCGCTCGCGCAGGTGCACCTGCTGGAGTGGCCGACCGACGACTCCTGGGTGCGCGACACCGGTGCCACCTTCGTGGTGCGCGAGCGTGCGGCCGCAGGGCCGTCCGGGGCAGGCCGCCGGCGGGAGCGGGCGGCGGTGCGCTGGCGATTCAACGCCTGGGGCGGCAAGTACCCGCCCTGGGAGCAGGATGCGGCGCTCGCCGCGCGGATGGCGGACTGGCTGGGGGCTCCGCTGTTCGAGGCGGGAGCGGTGCTGGAAGGCGGCGCCATCGAGGTCAACGGCCGGGGTAGTGTGCTGGTGACGGAGCAGTGCCTGTTGCACCCCAACCGCAATCCCGGGCTGGGGCGGGAGCAGATCGAGCGGCTGCTCGAGCGCTGCCTGGGAGTGGAGCAGGTGCTCTGGCTGGAGGCGGGGATCGCAGGCGACGACACCGACGGCCACGTCGATGACGTCGCCCGCTTCGTCGCGCCGGACACCATCGTGTGCGCGGTCGAGTCCGATCCCGCGCACCCGAACTACCACCCGCTGCAGGCCAACCTGGAACGGCTGCATCGCTTCCGGGATGCCGACGGCCGTCCGTTCCGCATCATCCAGTTGCCGATGCCACCGGATGTAGAGAACGAGCGGGGCGAGCTGCTGCCGGCGAGCTATGCCAACTTCCTGATCGCCAACGGCACCGTGCTGGTGCCGGCGTTCGAGCCGCGTGCCGATGTCGAGGCGATGCACGTGCTGCAGAGTGCGCTGCCGCGTCACCAACTGGTGCCCATCCCGAGTCGCGATCTGGTGCTGGGCCTGGGAGCGGTGCACTGCCTGACCCAGCAGGTGCCCGCGATCTAGGGGGATCCGGCGCCGCCAGCACGCGCCCGGCGAAGTAGCGCCGGGGCGGCGGAGCGGCCACGCCGCGCGGGGGCGGTGCCCGAGCGCTCGCTGGCGCCACGGCTCGCTCGCGCTCCGCGGTGCGCGGAGCCCGGGCCGAAGGGGACCGCGCGGTGCCGTGATGCGGGCGGCGCGCGGTTTGACGCTGGCCGGTCCGGGGACCTACGATGCCTGCTTCCGGCGGGGTGGAGCGAGCGCGGAGGGCGCGCGTGGGATACCGGGTCGGAATCGTCGGCGCGACGGGTGCGGTCGGCCAGGAGCTCCTGCGGGTGCTCGAGCGGCGCCGCTTTCCGGTGGCGGAGCTGCGGCTGTTCGCCTCGGCCCGTTCGGCGGGCCGGCGGCTCGGTTTCGCGGGCGAGGAGCTGGTGGTCGAGCCCCTGTCGGCGGCGGCACTGCGGGGGCTGGAGCTGGTGCTGTCGAGCGCGGGCGCGGAGGTCGCGCGGGCGGTGGCGCCGGCGGCGGCCGCCGCCGGGGCGCTGGTGGTCGACAACTCGAGCGCCTTCCGCATGGAGCCGGCGGTGCCGCTGGTGGTCCCCGAGATCAATCCGGAAGCGGCGCGCGCCCACCGCGGGATCCTGGCCAATCCCAACTGCACCACGATCATCGCGCTCATGGCGGTCGCGCCGCTGCACCGCGAGGCGGCTCTGGAACGCATGGTCGTCGCCAGCTACCAGGCCGCCTCCGGCGCGGGCGCGCGCGCGCTCGCCGAGCTGCAGGCGCAGCTCGCAGCGGCGGTGGCGGGCGAGCCATTGCCGCCGCCCGTGGTGCTGCCGCACCCGCTGGCGCACAACGTGATCCCGCAGGTGGATGTCTTCCTCGAGGACGGGTACACGCGGGAGGAACACAAGATCGCCCGCGAGACGCGCAAGATCCTCGGCCTTCCGGAACTGCGCGTCTCCGCGACCTGCGTGCGGGTGCCGGTGCCGCGCGCGCACTCGGTCGCCCTGCACCTGGAGTTCCGCGAGCCGCTGTTGCCCGAGCGCGCGCGTGCGATCCTCGCCGGCGCCCCGGGGGTCGAGCTGGTGGACGAGCCGCAGGCCGGCCGCTACCCGATGCCGCGCTCGGCCTCGGGCTGTGACCTGGTGCAGGTGGGCCGCATCCGGGCGGACGCCTCGCACCCGCGGGGGCTCGTGTTGTGGGCAGTCGGGGACCAGCTGCTCAAGGGCGCGGCGCTGAACGCGGTGCAGATCGCCGAGCTGGTGCTCGCACTCGAGCCCGAGCCGGCGTAGGGCCAGGGACGCGTGGCGGTGGCTGCGGCAGGAGCGAGCCGGGGGGCGGCCAGGGTGCGGGTGTGGGACTGCCACTCCGACCTGCTGGCGCGGCTGCTGGAGGAGTCGCCGGAGGGCTTCACCGGCGGGCGCGGTGCGGGTCCCTGGCGCCACTACGATCTGCCGCGCATCGAGCGGGGCGGGGTCGGGGTGCTGGTGTGCGCGCTGTTCACCCGCGACCTCAGGGGTGAGCATCCGGTGGTGCGGACCCTGCGCATGATCGACCTCGCCCACCGCCTGGAGGAGTTGAGCGGCGGGCGGGTGGCGGTGGTGCACGAGGCGGCGGCGCTCGAGCGCCTGCTCGCCGCGGGGCGTACGGCGCTGGTGCTCAGCATCGAGAACGGCCTGGCGTGCCTGGAGCACCTGGAGCTGCTGCGCACCTACCATCGGCTCGGGGTGCGTGCGATGGGGCTGGTCTGGAACGGGCGCAACGCGATCGCGGACGGTTGCGGCGAGGCGGCGGCCGGCGGGCGGCTCACCTCGTTCGGGCGCGCGGTGGTGCGCGAGATGGAGCGGCTCCGGATGGTGATCGACGTCTCGCACCTGAGCGAGAGCTGCTTCTGGGATCTGATGGAGCTGGTGAGGCGGCCGGTGATCGCCTCGCACTCCAACGCGCGCGCGCTGTGCGAGCACCCGCGCAATCTGACCGACGAGCAGATCCGCGCCATCGCCAAGAGCGGCGGGGTGATCGGGGTCAACTTCTATCCGGAGTTCCTGCGGGCGCCGGGCGGTGCCGGGCCGGGGCGCGCGAGCATGGACGACGTGGTGGCGCACGTGCTGGCGCTGCTGGAGCGCGCGGGCGAGGACCACGTGGGCATCGGCACCGACTTCGACGGCATCCCCAGCGGACCGGAGGGAGCGGAGGATCCGGGTTGTTTTCCGCTCCTCTGCGAGCGGTTGCGCGCGGCGGGGCTGAGCGGGGCGGTGCTCGACAAGGTGCTGTTCGGCAACTTCTACCGGGTGTTCGCGGGCGCGCTGGGATAGGCAAGCGCTGCGCCGCGCCGGGGCGCGCAAGGCGGTGGCGGCCATGGTAGAGCTGTTCCCGGTTGCAGAGCCGGAGGCGGGCGCGCCGGGGGCGAGGCGCACGGTACCGCTCGCCGAGCGGATGCGCCCCCGCACGCTCGAGGAGCTGGTGGGCCAGCGCCACCTGCTGGCCGAGGGAGCTCTGTTGCGGGCGCTGCTGGAGCGGGGCGAGATCCCGTCGCTCATCCTGTGGGGGCCGCCGGGCTGTGGCAAGACGACGCTGGCGCGGCTGCTGGCCGGTCGGGGCGGCATGCGGTTCGTACAGCTCAGCGCCACCGCGAGCGGGGTGCAGCAGGTGCGCGCGGTGGCGGCCGAGGCCGAGCGGCGCTGGCGGCAAGAGCGGCGCGGCACGCTGTTGTTCCTCGACGAGATCCACCGCTTCAGCAAGGCACAGCAGGACGCGCTGCTGCCGGCGGTGGAGGCGGGGACCCTGGTGCTGGTGGGCGCCACGACGGAGAACCCGAGCTTCACCGTCATCCCGCCCTTGCGCTCGCGCGCGCGGGTGGTGGTGCTGGAACCGCTTGCGCCTGCCGACCTGGTGGTGCTGTGCCGGCGGGCGCTGCAGGACCGCGAGCGGGGGCTGGGCGAGCTCGGCATCCAGGCCGCCGCACCGGCGCTGGAGCGCCTGGCGCAGATCGCGGGCGGGGATGCGCGGGTGGCGCTGACGGTGCTGGAGACCGCAGCGCGCGTGCTGGCGCGTGAGCCGGCGGGCGCGCGGCGGCTGGAGCCCGAGCTGATCGAGCGCGCCGCGCTCGGCCGGACGGTGGCCTACGACCGGGCGGGCGAGGCGCACTTCGATGCGATCTCGGCGCTGCACAAGGCGGTACGCGGCAGCGATCCGGATGCGGCGCTGTACTGGCTGGCGCGGATGCTGGAGGGGGGCGAGGACCCCCTGTACATCGCCCGGCGCCTGATCCGGGCGGCGAGCGAGGATGTCGGGCTGGCCGATCCACAGGCGCTGGTGCAGGCGGTGGCGGCGGCGCAGGCCGCCGAGCGGGTCGGCATGCCGGAGTGCGCGCTCGCGCTCGCCCAGGCGTGCGTCTACCTGGCGGCGGCGCCCAAGTCCGATGCCCTGGAGCGCGCCTACCTGGAGGCGCAGCGGCAGGTGCGGCAGCGGCCCGCCTACCCGGTGCCGCTGCACCTGCGCAACGCGCCGACCGCGCTCATGCGCGAGCTCGGCTATGGCGAGGGCTACGAAAACCCGCACCGCCGGCCGGATGGGATCGGGGTGCAGGACTACCTGCCCGCGGAGCTGCGCGGCTGGCGCTGCTACGAGCCCGGCGGGCGCGGCTTCGAGGTCCGGCTCCGGGAGCGGCTGGCGGAGTGCGCGCGGGTGCGGGCCGCGGCGCGCGCGGCTGCCGGTGAGGCGAGCAGGGCCGGGCAGGGCGAGGCGCCTGCGGGCGGCTCCGCCCGAGAGGGCTGAGGAGTGCGGGCGGGGCTGGGCGAGGGGCGCGAGCGGTTGCAGGCGCTGCTGCAGGCGCGTGCCCCTGTGAGCTGGGCGGTGGTGGTGCTGCTGGCGACGGTGCATCTGCTGCTCGCCTGGGCGCTGCAGGAGGCGAGCGGCGGGGGGTACCGCTGGTACGAGCCCCTGCCCGCGCCGGTGCTGCACGCGCTCGGGGCGGTGCAGCGCGAGGCGCTCGAGCCGCCCGAGCGCTGGCGGCTGCTCGCCTCGGCGTTGCTGCACCACGACCTGGTGCACCTGGGCCTCAACCTGCTCGCCCTGCGGGTGCTCGGGCGCCTGGCGGAGGCGTTGTTCGGGGCGGGTGGGCTCGGGACGCTGCTGCTGCTCGGCGCCGTGGGGGCGGGGCTCGCGGCGGCGCTCGAGGGTGGGCTCGGGGTCGGGGCCTCGGGAGCGGCGCTGGCGCTGCTCGGAGCGCTGCTCGCCGGTTGTGCGCGCCGGAGCGCGCTACGTCGCCTGGCGGTGCGGATGGGGGTGTTGCTGGTCGCCGTGTTGTGCGGGGGGCTGGTCTACAACCACCTGCTCGCCGAGACGGTGGGACTCGAGGTCGGCAACGCCGCGCATGGCGGCGGAGCGCTCGTGGGCGCGCTGCTCGGCCTGCTGCTGCCGCTGCGGGTCGGGGAGCGCGCGGGGGGCGTCCGGCGCGCGCTGGCGGCGCTGCTGCTGCTCCTGGCGCTGGGCACGGCCGCGGTGCTGGGGGTGGAGGGAGCGCGGGCGCTCGCCGCGCGCCTGGGCGGAGGGGACGCCGGGGGCACGGGCGCGCCCGCCGGGGGCGCGCCTCGCTCGCCGCTAGAGGAGCTGGCGATGCGAGCGCTGGCGGGCGGAGCTGCGGTGGAGCGGTGGCTCGAGCCGGTGGGCGTCCGGCTGGCGGTGCCGGCGGGGTGGCAGGAGCTGGAGCGCGGGGCGCACGCGGTGGTGCTAGGACCGGCGGGCGCGCCCCTGCGGCTGCAGATCGTGCGGGTGCCGCTCGAGGGGCTGGGCTATCCCTACGCGGTGCCGGAGGTGTTGCTCGAGCACCTGCAGCGAGAGCATCCCGACCTGGTGGCGGCGCCGCTCGTGCGGGGGCGCGTGGCCGGCCGGCCTGCGGTGCGGCTGGAGACGGCGTATTCCGATCGCGGACTCGCGATGCAGGAGATCCACCACCTGCTCCGCCTGGAGCAGGCGGTGCTCCACCTGCGGCTGTGGGGTCGCCGCCCGCTGCCGGGGCTGCTGGAGCAGCAGCTGCTGGCCGCGCTGCGCGTCGAGCGCTGAACGGGAGCCCGCGGCAGGCGGGCGGGGTGGGAGGCGGCAGGAACTCGGAGGGGCAAGGCCGATGCGCCCGAGGCGGGGACCGGGACGGTGGGTCTTGTGCGCGTTGCTGCTCGTCGCTCTGGGGCCCCGGCCGGCTCTGGCCGCGGGCGCGGACACGGGCAGCGCGCTCGAGGCGGCGGCCGCCGAGCTGCGCGCGCGGCTGGATGGGTTGCTCCGTCCCGAGGTCGTGGGCGAGGGGCAGCTCGGGGTACAGGTGCTCGATCTCGGCAGCGGCCAGGTGCTCTACGCGCGGGAGGCCGGACGGCCGCTGGTGCTCGCCTCCAACACCAAGCTCTTCACCACGGCGGCGGCGCTGGGGCTGCTGGGTGCGGGGTACCGCTTCGAGACATGGCTCGTGCGCCGGGGCACGCTCGCGGGCACGGTCCTGCTCGGCGACCTGGTGCTGGTGGGCGGGGGGGATCCGTGTCTGGGGGCGCGGCTCGACGGCGAGCCCGAAGGGGCACTGCGGCGGCTGGCGCGTTCGGTGCGCGAGGCGGGCATCACCGAGGTGCGGGGGGATCTGGTGGCGGATGCGCGCCGCTTCGACCGCCAGCTGCAGCATCCGGACTGGCCTGCGGATCAGCTCGACCGCTGGTATGCGGCGCCGGTGGCCGCGCTCAACCTGAACGATGGCTGCGTGGATGTGGAGGTGGCGCCCGGGCCGGCGCCGGGCGCGCCGGCCCGGGTGCGGCTGTCTCCAGCGTGCGCGCTGTTCGAGCTGGACAATCGCTGCCTGACGGTGGGGGCGGACGACAAGCATCTGATCGCGGTGGGCCGCCGGCCCGGCACGCACACCATCGTGGTGCGGGGAACGGTGCGGGTGGGGGCGGCGCCGCTGGTCACCAGCGTGGCGCTGCACGAGCCGGCGCTGGTGGTGGTAGAGGTGTTGCGCCGCTGTCTGGCGGAGGAGGGGGTCGAGGTGACCGGGCGGACGCGACTCGCCGAGCCGGACGAGCCGCCGCCCGGGCGGGCGGGCGAGCAGCAGCTGCAGCCGCTGGCGGTGCACGTCTCGCTGCTGGCGCAGGCCCTGCCGGTGATCAACAAGCGCAGCCAGAACTGCTGGGCGGAGATGGTCTTCAAGGCGCTGGGTGCGCAGGGGGGTGAGCCGGGCAGCTTCGCGCGCGGGGCGGCGGCGGTGCGCGGTTTCGCACTGGGGCTCGGCGTCGAGCCGGCCGAGCTCGAGATCGCCGACGGCTCGGGGCTAGCGCGCACCAACCGGGCGAGCCCGCGCGCCGTCGCTACGCTGTTGCGCGCGATGGCGCTGGGACCGCACGCCAATCCGTTCATCGCCTCGCTCCCCATCGGGGGCGAGGACGGCACGCTCGCCAGGCGGTTTTCCGGCATGCCAGGAGCGGCTCGGGTGCGCGCCAAGACCGGCACCATCGAGGGGGTGAGCGCGCTCAGCGGCTACATCCTGCCGGCCCGGCCGGGGGGGCGCACCCTGGTCTTCTCGATCCTCACGAACGGGCTGCCCGGGGGCGCGGGTGCTGCACGGCAGTTGCAGGACCGGATGGTGGGGGCGATGCTCGCGGTGCCGTGAGGCGGGGGGCGGGACCGCGGGCGGTTGCCCTGCCGTGGCCGGGGCCCGGTGGGGGCGGCGCGGCGGCGCGGTCTTGCAGGATCGCCTCCGTGCGCGAATATATTGCCCGTTATAGACCGAAGGCCAGGGGCAGGCCTGGAGCACCATGGCGGAAGCGGCACGGGTGTTGGTGGTGGACGGTGCCGAGGGGGTGCGCACCTTCCTCACCGAGGCATTCGCGGCCGCGGGCTACCAGGTGCTGGCCGCGCGCGACGGCGAGTCGGCACTGCGGACGCTGGAGCACGAGCCGGTCGACGTCGTGGTGGCGGAGATCTTCCTGCCAGGGCTCGACGGCATCGAACTGACACGTCGCATCCGCGGCATGGGCGGGCGCACCGAGGTGGTGCTGGTGGCGGCAGACGCGCCGGTGCGCACCGTGGTGGAGGCGATGCGGGCAGGCGCGCACGACGCGATCGAGAAGCCCATCGACATCGAACGGCTGTTGCTGAGCGTAGAGAAGGCTCTGGAGCGGAGGCGGCTGGAGCGCGAAAACCTGGCGCTGCGCCGGCTGGAGGACCAGCGCACCGCCGGTGGCGAGCAGATCATCGCCGTCTCCGAAGAGATGCGGGAGGTGCTGCGCACGGTCGAGCTGGTGGCGCCGACCGACCTCACGGTGCTCATCGAGGGCGAGAGCGGGGTGGGCAAGGAGCTGGTCGCCAACCGGATCCACCGATTGTCGCCGCGCCGCGACATGCCCTTCGTCGCCATCAACTGCGGGGTGCTGCAGCACAACCTGCTGGAGAGCGAGCTGTTCGGCCACACCAAGGGCGCGTTCACCGGCGCGATCAGCGACCACGTGGGCCTGTTCGAGGTCGCCGACAAGGGCACCATCTTCCTCGACGAGATCGGCGAGCTGCCGCTGGACCTGCAGGTGAAGCTGTTGCGGGTGCTGGAGACCAACGAGTTTCGCCGGGTGGGCAGCAACCGGGTGCAGCGGGCCGATGTGCGCGTGATCGCGGCGACCAACCGCAAGCTGGTGGAAGAGGTGCGCGCAGGCCGGTTCCGCGAGGATCTCTACTACCGGCTCAACGTGATCTGCATCACGGTGCCGCCGCTGCGCCGGCGGCCCGAGGAGATCCCGCCCCTGGTGGAGCTGTTCGTCGAGCGCGCGCGCCGGCGCGGGCTGCGCCCGCGCCGTTTCACCCCGGAGGCGCTCGAGGTGCTGCAGCGGCATCCGTGGCCCGGCAACGTGCGCGAGCTGGAGAACCTGGTCGAGCGGGCGCTGATCCTGGCCCGGGGCGAACAGATCGGGGCCGAGGACCTGCCGCGGTTCCTGGCGGCGCCGAGCGCCCTCCCCGCTCGGGCCGACGAGGAAGACGGCGACTATCCGCTGGCGGAGATGGAGCGGCGTCACATCATCCGGGCGCTGTGCCGCAACCGGTTCAACAAGCTGAAGACGGCGCGGCGGTTGGGGATCAACGTGAAGACGCTCTACAACAAGATCAAGGCCTACCAGATCGACGTCGAGGCGTTGCGGCGCGAGCAGCCGGCCTGAGGGCTGGCCGGGGACGGCCGGGCGCGCGATTCCGGCTGCCAGGGGCGGTGGCGGCCCGCCGCCCGCATCGCACGGCCCGGTCCGTTCCGCGACGGCCTGGCGGTCCGGCCGCGCCCCCGCCAGACGCGCTGCCAGGAGGAACGCCGGGGCGCCCGGCGGCGGCGCTCACCGGATCTGGTAGTGGAGCACCTGGCGCTGGCCGTTGCGGATGATCTCGACCTCGAAGTCCCGCTCGTTCTTCAGGATCTCGTAGAGCTCGCGCGCCCGCGAGCGCGCGGCGGGATAGCCGTTGACCTTCACGATGATGTCGCCGGCGCGCAGCCCGAGGTGGGCGGCGAGCGGGGAGTCGGGATCGATGGCGGTGATCTCGGTCGCCTCCTGGCCGTCGATCTCGACCGGATCGCTGGCGGCGGTCTGCCCGACGTCGACCAGGTCCTGGAACGTGCTGTAGCGCCGCTGCCACGAGGCGGGCAGGTAGACCGGCGGGGCGTGATAGACCCCTCCCACCACCTGGCCGGCCGGCGGCTGGGGCTGCCGCCACTCGCCCGGCGCGCGCTCCGCAGGTGCGCGCTCGGGGCCGGGCGCGCCGGGCTGGGCGCGCGGGGGGCTCGTGCCGCCAGCGGAGGTGCCGGGCCCGGCCGCCGCCGGCGCGAAGGTGCGCGCGCGGGTCTCCGGCAGCGCCACGTCCCCGGCGGCCGCCGCGGCGCGGTAGGCGGGCGCGTTGCGGAGCCGGAACTCCCAGTCGATGTGCTCGCGCGGGATGGCGCTGCGCGGCTCGATCACCACCGCGAGCGCGACCACCGCCACGATGACGAGGGCGGTGAGCCCCCACAGCAGCTTCTCCAGGACGTCCAGCATCGGCTGCTCCGCTCGCCCCTGCTCCTCGCTCCGGCCGCGGCGCGAGCGCCATCGTAGCACACCGGCTCCGGCTCCTCGAACCCCGCCGCCGGGCCGGCCCGCGCCCCGCTCTGCAGACGGCGGGGGCGGGGCGCGGGTTCAGCGGGCGGCGCCCCCGAGAGGGGAAGGCGGCGGACGGACTCGGGGAGGTGCTGTATCCAGGATGGATGCTGCAGCGGCTCGCGCGGCGGCCGAAAGTGCCGATGGAGGCGGGTTCGCGCTGGAGCGGAGGGGTGGCGCCCATGCGCCTCGAGCAGTGCCGCTGGCGAGAGCCAGGGGGCTGGGAGGGCAGCCCGCCCGGGGAGCTGGGCGAGCGGGCGGGGCTGGTGCTGGTGTTCGGGGCCACCGCGGTGCTCGAGCGGCCCGAGCCGCTGGCGGCGGTGCGCCGCGCCTGGCCCCGGGCGGAGGTGCTCGGCTGCTCGACCGCGGGCGAGATCCTGGGGACGGAGGTCACCGACGGGACGCTCACCGCCACCGCGGTCGAGTTCGCGAGCACCGGGGTGCGCGCGGTCTGGACGGAACTGCAGGCCGCCGGGCAGAGCGCGGCTACCGGCGCGCGGCTGGCGGAGCGGCTCGCGGGCGAGCAGCTCGTCCACGTGCTGGTGCTCTCCGAGGGCATCACGGTCAACGGCAGCGAGCTGGTACGGGGGCTGCGGGAGCGGCTGCCCGAGCAGGTGAGCGTCACCGGGGGGCTGGCGGGCGACGGCGAGCGGTTCGGGCGGACGCTGGTGGTGTGCGGCGGGACCGTGCGGCCGCAGGCGGTGGCGGCCGTCGGCCTGTACGGGGAGCGGCTGCGCGTGGGCTATGGCTCGCTCGGCGGCTGGGACCCCTTCGGCCCCGAGCGCACGATCACCCGCGCCGAGGGCAACGTGCTCTACGAGCTGGACCATCGGCCAGCGCTGGAGCTGTACAGGCGCTATCTCGGCGAGTACGCCGCGGGTCTGCCGGCGACGGCGCTGTTGTTCCCGCTGACCGTGCAAGCCGAGGATGGCACCGGCTGGCTCGTGCGCACGGTGCTGCAGATCGACGAGCGGAGCGGTGGCATGGTCTTCGCCGGCGACATGCCCCTGGGCGCCCGCTGCCGGCTCATGAAGGCGAACTTCGACCGGCTGGTCGACGGCGCGCTCGGGGCGGCGAGCCGGACGCAGCAGTCGCTGGGCGCGATGCGCGCCGGGCTGGCGGTCTTGATCAGCTGCGTCGGCAGGAAGATGGTCCTGCGCCAGCGCATAGAAGAAGAGGTGGAGGCTGTGCGCGAGGTGCTGGGCTCACAGGCGGCGCTGACGGGATTCTACTCGTATGGCGAGCTCTCTCCTCTGCTGCCCCGCGCCCGGTGCGAGCTGCACAACCAGACGATGACGATCACCGCATTCGCCGAACGATAGGAGTGGCGTGGGATGGGGGCGCCGGCCCGGATGGCAGAGCTGGACCCAGCCGAGTTCCATCCCCTGCTGCGCCGGCAGCTGCGGCGTCATTTCGGCACCTGGGACGCGGTGCCGGCGGGGCTGCGGCCGCTGTTTCGGGAGATCGACCGCGCCTACCGCGAGGCGGACCGCGACCGGCTCATGCTGGAGCGCTCGCTCGAGCTGAGTTCCGAGGAGCTGACCCAGGCGGCCGGGGAGCTGCGCCTGCTGCTGGGTGCCTTTCCCGATCTGGTCTTCCGCGTCGACGCGGACGGGGCGGTGCGGGAGGTCGTCAGCGGCCGGAGCAGCGGGCTGTACGCGTGGCTGTTCCGCGGCCGGGAGCCGGTTGGACGCCGGCTCGTGGATCTGCTGCCCGAGGAGTGCGCGGCGCGTTTTGCCCAGGCCGCGGCGGGCTTGACTGGGCGGCAGGGCGTAGGGGCCGTGGGGTTCGAGTTCGACTCGATCGGCGGAGAGTTCGGGGCGCGCAGCCTCGAGGCGCGGCTGGTGCCGCTGCCGGGCGGCCAGTGCATGGCGATCGTGCGCGACATCACGGATCGGGTGGAGGCCGAGCGGGCGCGCGATCGCGCCCGGAACGAGCTGCGGGAGCGCGACGAGCAGCTGCGCCAGGCGCAAAAGCTGGAGGCGATCGGGCGGCTGGCCGGCGGGATCGCCCACGACTTCAACAACCTGCTGACCGCGATCCTCGCCACCTGCGGGCTGCTCGTGATGGACCTGGAGCCGGACGATCCGCGGCGCCAGGACGTCGAGGAGCTGACGGATCTGGGGCGGCGGGCAGCGGCGCTGATTCGCCAGTTGCTCGCCTTCAGCCGCCAGCAGGTGCTCCGCCCGCAGCTGCTGGATCTCAACGAGGTGGTGCTGGGCCTGGAGCGGCTGGTGCGCCGGCTGCTCGGCGAGGACGTCATTGTGCGCACCGAGCTCGAGCCGGAGGTGTGGCCGATCTTCGCCGACTGCAGCCAGATCGAGCAGGTGCTGGTGAACCTGGTCGTCAACGCGCGCGATGCCATGCCGCGCGGTGGGGAGCTCACGATCGCGACGCGCAACCGCGAGCTGGGCGGCCCGGGCGCTCCGGCGCCCGTCGGCCTGGCCGCGGGGCCCTACGTGGAGCTGATCGTGCAGGATACCGGCTGCGGCATGGACGCCGAAACGATGGCACGCATCTTCGATCCGTTTTTCACGACCAAGGGTCCGGAGAAGGGGACCGGACTCGGGTTGTCGACGGTATACGGGATCGTGCGCCAGAGCGGGGGGGCGATCGAGGTCGAGAGCGCGCCGGGGCAGGGAGCGCGTTTCCGGATCCTGCTGCCGCGGGCGGCCCATGGCGTGCAGGCACCAGGCCAGCAGTCCTCGCAGCACGAAGACTTGCCCCGCGGCACCGAGACCGTGCTCCTGGTCGAGGACGACGCTGCGGTGCGCTCGCTGGTGCACAAGGTGCTCGATCAGTGCGGCTACCGGGTCCTGGTGGCCGAGGACGCCGCCCGGGCGCTGCAGATCGCGGCGGCAGAGCACGGTGGGATCGAGCTGTTGCTGACCGACGTGATCATGCCCCGCACCAGCGGGCCGGAACTCGCAGGGCTGTTGCGCGCCATGCAGCCGGCGCTGCGGGTGCTGTTCATCTCGGGCTACACCGGCGATCGGATGGCGGAGCACGGACTGGACCAAGGGGAGGTCGAACTGCTCGCCAAGCCGTTCAGCCCGGCGGCCCTGGCGCGGCGCGTGCGTGCGGTCCTCGACGCGCCGCGGCGGCCCGGCCCGGGGCCCGAGGCGACGGCGAGCGAGCAACAGCTGCGGGTGCAGCGCTAGGGTCTGGACTGCGCGGGCAGCCACGGAGAGGGCGCCCGCGCGCGCCCTGGCCGCTGGCCCGGCGCGGGGCAACGGTGCGGGCTCAGGTCCGCACGCGCCCGAACAGCCAGATCCCGAGCAGCCCGAACGCGACGGTCGGCAGCCAGGCGGCCCAGAACGGGTGCAGCTGCCCGGCGGCGCCGAGGGCGCGGCAGTAAAACCCGGCGAAGAAATACGCCCCACCGATGGCGCCGAGGGCGAGCAGGCCCACGTAGACCCCGCCCCGGGCACCCGGCTCGCGCAGCACGAACGGCAGTCCGAGCAGGACCAGCAGCAGGTGGGCGAGCGGGCGGGTGATCCGCTCGTGGAGCTGGATGCGCAGTGCCGGCAGGTACGGCTGGCGCAGCACCTGACCGCGCAGGGCCGCGAAGGGCAGCAGCGAGATCTTCTCGGTCGGACTCTCGACATCGATGGGCTGCAGCGCGATCGGCAATCGGAGGCCGGCGGGCGGGCCGACCTCGGTGACGCGGTCGCCCTGCACCACCCAGCCGCGGGCCAACCACCACGCCCCCTCCCGCCAGCTCGCGGCGTCCCCGTGCCAGGTGCGCAGGACCTCGCCGTCCGGGCCCCGCTCCCGCACCGAGACCCAGCGCATGGTGCGGGTCGCCGGATCGTAGTCGCCGGCAAAGGTGGTGTGGCCCGCCGCGTCGCGCAAGATCCCGGGCCGCCCGCCGCGGCCCCAGCCGCTCAGCCCGCCGTGGGCACGGATCCGGTCGGCCAGGCGCGGGATGACCAGCTCGGTGGTGGCGAACTCCAGCCCGCCGAGCAGGGCCGCGCCGAGCAGCACCGGAGCCAGGGCGCGGAACACGCTGGTGCCGCTGGCGACGATGGGCAACAGCTCGTTGTTGCGCACCAGCCGGGCGACGCAGAACATGGCCCCGGCGAGCGTGACGAAGGCGCCGAAGCGCTGGAACAGAAGCGGCAGCTCCAGCGCATACGCCTCGGCAAAGGCGAGCCAGAGCGGACCCGGCCGCCGCTGCAGCGCATCGAGCTTCAGCAGGGCGTCGACGACCGAGAACAGCACCGCGGCGGTGCCGAGGCACAACAGGTACGAGGAGGCGAAGCGGCGCGCGACGAGGCGGTCGATCGTGCCGGCGATCCGCATGGCTGCTCAGCGCCGTACTACCCGCCACACCAAGCCGGCTCCCACCGCCGCGGTGAGGGCGACCGGCAGGCCGTAGAGCAGCCAGGGGGAGACCGTGGCGTCATCCCGCATCGACTTGCCCACCATCCAGGGCAGGAGGAAGGTCGCCGCCACGATGGTGATCGAAACGAACAGCGGCACCAGGCGGTTGTTGTGCCGGAGCACCAGTGGGAGCGCGGCCGCGATCGCAGCGAACAGAAGCGGTGCCAGCGAGAGCGAGGCGCGCTGCAGCAGCTGGTGCTCCGCGCGTCCCAGCTCGGCGCGCGCACTCTCGCGCGCACCACTGGACGGCGAGGCGCTGGCGAGGCCGGTGGCGGCGAGCAACAGCGCCGGTCCGCCGCCGGGTGCTCCGAGCGCGCCGGCGAGCGATCCCAGCGCTGCCGGCACGAGCAGCGCCGGGCCGGGGCCACTCGCCCAATGCGACCAGGTGCGCAGCCAGCGGCGGTAGGACAGCAGCTCCTGGTCGGTCAGGAATCCCGGCTTGAAGGCGCCGCTCGAGGCGCCGGGGATGACGATCGTCGCGCCCTCGAGGCTCGCCACCTGGGGACGGCCGCGCGGATGGGCGGTGGGCTCGCGCTCGCCGCCGGGCAGCCAGCGGGGCGCGAAGACGCTCACCTGGACCTCGCGCAGATGCAGCGCCACGTCACCACCGGGCTCCGGCTGGACGGCGCCGGTGCGGGCGGTCACCTCCAGCATCGCCTCCTCCGGTTCCCGCAGGCCGCCCGTGAGCCGCAGCGCCGCCGGCTGCCCGCGCGCGGCGGCCTCGCCGCGCGTGCGCAGGCGGCCCGCCTGGGGCGGCAGGTAGACCAGCTCGATGCCCTCGAGCCGGCCCTGCGCGACCTGCCGGCAGTACAGGAAGAAACTCCGCCCGTCGCTGACCAGGCGGTCGCGACCCTGCTCCAGGTGGAGCAGCGCCAGCACCAGTTCGCGCCCCACATCCCGCTTGCGGTAGTAGCAGTAGGGGACCACGCTCGCCTGCAGCCCGAACACCAGCGCCGACAGCACGATCCCGAGCAGCAGCGCCGGCCAGAGCAGCGCTGCCGGATGGACCCCGCTCGCCAGCGCGGGCAGCACCTCGTTGTCGGCGGCCAGCCGGCCGTAGGCGAGCGCGCAGCCGGCGAGCAGCGCGATCGGCACCAGCAGCGGCAGCGTGTAGCCGAGCGCGAAGGGCAAGAGCGCCGCCACCACCGCGGGGGGAACGTCTTCGCGCAACAGCTCGTACAGCCCTCCGAGCGTGAACACCAGCAGCAGCACCCCGAGCGCGAACGCGGTGCCGAGCAGCAGCTGGCGCAGCAGGTAGCGCTCCAGGATGCCCACGGAGCTAAGACCCCTCGTGGCGGTGCGTGCAGCGACAGGGGGTGTGCCGGCAGCGCGGGCAGCCCGCGCCGTACTTGGCGCATGCCGCCGCTTGCAGATCGACCCCGGCGATCGAGGCCAGCGTGGACAGCCACGCCAGGACATCGGCGAACTCGCGGCACAGCGGGGCGTCGGGGGGCAGGCGCTGGCCGGCGCCGCTGCCGGCGCGGGCACTCGCGGAGCGGTGCGGGAGCAGCTCGCGCGCCAGCTCGCCCACCTCTTCGACGAACCACATGAAGGTCGCTTCCAGCCCGCGCGCGCGATCGCGCGCCAGATAGATCTCCTCGATGCGCCGCTGGAACTCGTTGAGCTGCATACCACCTCCGCCCGTGCTCGCGGAGTGTAGCAGCGCCGCAGCGGGCTGTAAACCGCCGCGCCTGCCCGCTGGCCGCCGGCGCGACCGCTCGCGCGCGAGCGCGGCTTGCCTTCGCCGGCGGGCGCGGCTATGCTCTGCGGCCCTCGAGCGGAACGGGTCGGCGAGCGTGCGGTTCAGCGAGCTGGAGCAGCGGATCCGGGCGCGCCTGGCCGGGGGCCGGGACGCGGAGTCGCCGCCCGCGGGCGCCGCCGCCGCCCCGGCAGCAGGCCGCCCGCGCCGGCCGGCTCGCCTGGCGGTGCCCGAGCGGGCCGAGACCGGCCGCGCGGCCGAAGGCGAGCGGGGAGCGGGGGCCGCCCGCGCCCGGGCGGGGCGGGCCGGCGCTGCCCCGGCAGGGGAGCAGCGAGGGGGCACGGCCCCTGCCACGCCGGCGGGCCGGCCCGCATCGGCGCCGCCCGGCAGCACGGCGGGCGCCGCCGGGGAGGGCTTCGGAGCGCTCGGGCTGCCGCCGGCGCTGCTGCGCGCCGTGGCGGAGCTGGGCTTTCGCACGCCCACCCCCATCCAGCAGCGTGCCATTCCGCCTGCGCTCGCGGGCCGGGATGTGGTCGGGCAGGCGCGCACCGGGACCGGCAAGACCGCTGCCTTCGGGCTGCCGCTGCTGGCGCGGCTCGAGCCGGGGGCGGCGCAGGCGGCGCTGGTGCTCGCGCCGACGCGCGAGCTGGCGCGCCAGGTGGCCGATCACCTCGAGATGCTCGCGCGCCACACCGCATTCCGAGTGGCGCTGGTGTACGGCGGGGTGTCCTACGAGCAGCAGCGCCGGGCGCTCGCCGCCGGCGCCGAGATCGTGGTCGGCACCCCGGGCCGGGTGCTCGATCTGGAGCGCCAGCGCGTGCTCGAGCTCGGGCAGCTGCGGGTGGTGGTGCTCGACGAGTGCGACCGCATGTTCGATCTGGGCTTCCGCCCCGACATCGAGCGGGTGCTGCGCGCCAGCGCGCCGGGGCGGGAGCAGCTGCTGCTGTTCTCGGCGACGATCGACGAGGCGGTGTTGCGGGTGGCGCACCGCTACATGCGGGAGCCGGTCATCGTCCGGACCGCGCCGGAGCAGCGGCTGACGGTCGATGAGGTGGAGCAGCATTTCTGCGTGGTGGCGCGCGAGCGCAAGACGGCGCTGCTGGCGGAGCTCATCCGGCGCGAGCGGGCACAGGGAGCGCTCCAGCAGGCGATCGTGTTCGCGCGCACCAAGAGCGGCTGTGATCGGCTGGCGCAGCGGCTCAACAAGCTGGGCTTGCATGCGCATCCCATCCATGGCGATCTGCGGCAGGAGCGGCGTGAGCGGGTGTTGCGCCAGCTGCGCGCGCGGCGGGTGCAGCTGCTGGTGGCGACCAACGTGGCCGCGCGGGGGCTGGACATCGAGGGGGTCTCGCACGTCTTCAACTACGATGTGCCGGAGTACCCGGAGGACTACGTGCATCGGGTCGGGCGCACCGCGCGCATGGGGGCGCGCGGCAAGGCTTTCACGCTCGTCGAGCCCGGGCAGGGCCGGCTGCTCGATCAGATCGAGAAGCTGACCGGCGTCCAGCTCCAAGAGCTGCGCATCGCGGGGTTCGATCATGGGCTGGAGCCCGGCCGCGCCGCAGAGCCGGGCCGTCCCGCCAGCGGCACCATCCTGTACCGGAGCGCGCACGGCTGAGGGCCGGCGGGCGCGGCGTGCGCCCGGCAGGGGCGTCCGGGGAGAGAGAGCGGTGGAAGTCGGCAACCCACGGATACGGCTGGCGATCGTCATGCTGCTGGTGCTGCTCGGGCTGCGGGTGCTGCGAGCGGAGCAGCTGCGCGACGGCGCCGCGTTCGGCCGGGCGTGCCTGCACCTGGTGGGGGCGGTGGGGCTGTTCGGGCTCGGCCTGTTGTTCTTCGCCTTCGAGGCGGAGCTGCGGGTGGTGGCCCTGTTCTCCGGGGCGGCGACGGTGAGCCTGGCAGGGAGCATCTTCTTCCTGTTCCGCGCGCTGAGCCCCCCGCGGCAGGGCCGGACTGAAGGAGCGGCCGGCGCGTGAGCGCACAGATGGTCGCACTCGGCGGCCGGCAGCTCGGGCTGGTGCGCGGGCGGCTCGGCGAGCCGCCCCCGCTCGTGCCGCTGCTGTTGCTGCACGGTGCGGGCGGGGCGGCGCGCAACTTCGGCAGCCTGTTGCGCCGGCTGCCCAGCACGGCGGCGGCGCTCGATCTGCCCGGCCACGGGCGCAGCGGGGGGCAGCCGCTGGTGCGGCTCGAGCAGGTGGTGGAGCTGGTGCGGGAGCTGTTGCCCGCGCTGTGGCCGGAGGCGGAGCGGGTGGTGCTGGGGGGGCACTCGCTCGGCGGGGCGCTGGCACTCGCTGCTGCGGCGCGGGCGCGCAGCGAGGGGTGGCGGCCCGAGGTGGCGGGATTCGTCGGGCTCGGGGTGGCAGAGCGGCTCGCGCTCGGCGAGCGGTACGCGGAGCTGGCGGCACGGGATTTCCCTCGGTTGCTGGAGGTGCTGGCGCACCAGGGGGTGCCGGCGGCCACGCTGGGCCAGCTGCGGCAGGCGGGGCCGGCGGCGGTGGCAGCGGACCTTCGGATGGCGCACGGTCACGCGCTGGGTCCGGACGCGGAGCGGTTCGGCCGGCCGGCGTTGCTGGTGGCGGGCGAGGCCGATCCGATCGCGCCGCCGGCCTCGGTGCGCGCCCTTGCCGCTCGCCTGCAGCAGGTGCGGCTCGTTGTGCTGCCCGGCGTGGGGCATCTGCCGATGGTCGAGGCGCCGGAGGCGGTGGCGAGGGAGGTGCTCTCCTTTGTGCGCGACTGCAGCCGCGGCGCGGCGTGAGCGCGCGCGGCGGGGGCGCTATGCCGGCGGGGAGCGGGACTCCAGCCGAGCGATCGCGGGCAGGATCTCCCGCCGGGCGCGTTCGAGGTCTTCGGGGAAGTCGATCTCGATCCAGG
>BPJM01000009.1 GCA_026004615.1 Planctomycetota bacterium | reverse complement strand
CCTGCTGCAGCGGCGCGCGGGCGAGCAGCTGGCCCTCCGCGATGGCGCTGACCTCGGCCTGCTCGCCCGGCGCCAGCCCCGCCACCCCGCCCGGCCAGCTCCACCTGCTCCTCGCGGGTATAGAGCACCTCCGCGCCCGTGACGTCGCCGGTGGCGAGTTCCAGCCGCTCCAGCCACAGCACGCGCGAGCCCTCGCCACCGCCCAGCCAGGTGACGAGCCCGACCGCCACCGCCGCCAGGAGCAGCGTGGCGCCGATGGCGAGCTTGGCGCGGCGCCGGACCGTGACGGCGGCCGCCTCGGCCAACAAGCGGTCCAGCGCCTCGACCACCTCGCCGGCGCTCGCGGGCCGCGCCGCGGGGTCCCTTGGCCAGGCACCGCTCGATGAGTTCCGCGAGCGGCCGCGGCACTCCGAGCTGAGGGTCGAACGGCGGTGGCGGATCGGTGATGTGCTGCTTGATGACCGCGATCGCGCTCTTGCCCTCGAACGGCGGCCGGCCGCTCAGCATCTCGTAGGCGATCACCCCGAGGGAGTAGAGGTCCGAGCGCTCATCGAGCTGCTCGCCGCCGCACTGCTCCGGCGACATGTAGGTCGGGGTCCCGAGGATGACCCCCGGCCGGGTCAGCCGCGCCTCCTTCTCGCTCAGCAACCCGCGAGATGCCGAAGTCGAGCACCGTGACGTGCTCGCCGCGGTCGCGTTCCGCGATGCGGATGTTGGATGGCTTGAGGTCGCGGTGCACGATCGCGCCTCCGGGATGGCTGTGCGCCGCCTCCAGCGCCGCCGCCACCTGGCGCAGGATGCGCGCCGCCCGCAGCGGCTCCATCCGCCCCTCGCGCTTGAGCAGCTCCTCCAGGTCCTCGCCTGGCACCAGCTCCATGATCGTGTAGAGGGTGCCGTCCGGCAGTTCGCCGAAGTCGTAGATGCGGACGACGTTCTCGTGCCGGATGGCGCTCGACAGGCGCGCCTCGTTGAAGAAGCGCTGCCGGGCCCGCTCATCCTGCGCTGCGGCCTCGGGCAGGATGACCTTGATGACGGCCGGGGTGCCCAGGCTCACGTGCGAGGCCAGCAGCACCGCCCCCATCCCCCCCGGCGCCGAGTAGCTTCTCGACGCGGTAGTTGCCGATGGTGCGGCCGAGCATGGTGTCGACCAGGCGGGAATCGGCAAGTGCAGCCCCGTCGAAGGGACAGATCCCGATCGCCTGTTCGAATCGATTGCCGCAGCGAGGACAGACGCGCAATGCCGCCGGCGCCTCCACAACCTTCCAACCCGACACGATAGCAAACCGGGGGCGCGGGGGACATCCATCGCTGGTGCGCCCGAGGCCGGCTCGTCCCTCCCCGAAGCGTTGCCGGGTCAGCCCCCTCCGAGCACGCGCGCGATGCTGCGGAAATGCATCTTGGCGTAGTGCGGCAGCGCCTGCGCGCCATGGCGGCGGACCAGCTCGCGCGCTGCCTGTTCGACATGCGCAGCGGCACCCGGTGGCAGCACCAGACCGGCGCGCTGCGACAGCTGCTCGAGGGCCTCGACGAAGCGCGCGCGCGCGAGCACCGAGGCAGCCGCGACCGCCGGTTCGCGCTCCTCGGCCCGCGGGTACTGCTCGAGCGCGGTGCCCGCCGGCAGCGGCCCCAGCGCCTCGCGCACCAGTCGCTCGTCGGCGGCGAAGCGGTCCACGACCACGCGCGCTGGCCCGGAACGCTCCAGCACCCGCATGATGGCGCGACCGTGCGCCCAGGCGAGCAGCCGGTTCAGGTTGCGCATCCGCGCATACAGCGCGTTGTAGCGGGCGGGGGTGATGGCGACCACCTCGTGCACGCAGTCGCGCGCGATCTCGGCAGCTAGCGTCTCGATGCGCGCGGGCGCGAGCCGCTTGCTGTCCGCGAGCCCGAGTTCTTGGAGCCGGGCCGCGCTCTCCGCCTCGAGCCGGACCGCGGCTACCACCAGGGGGCCGAACACATCCCCCTTGCCGCACTCGTCCGAGCCGACGGTCGCGGTAGCGGCCCCCGCGGCGGTGTTCGCGCCGGCAGTGGCTGCCGGCGCGCTCGGCCCACCCGCCGCCGGGCGCGCAGCGCTCGCGTGTCCCGCCGCCGGCATCCCCGGCGCGAGCGCGCCGAGTGCCCGCAGCTCCTCGCGCACCTCGGCCGCGCGCTTGCCCTGCAGCAAGAGCTTGCCGCTGTCGTAGAGCGTGATCCGCACGCGGTCGCCCGCGGCCTGCAGGCGCGCGTGCGGCGGCGGCGGCACGCTCTGGTAGCCGAGCGCCTCCAGCGCCTGGCGCAGCCGCCCGATCCGCCTGTGGTCGAAGGGGACGGTGATGGAGGCGGGGGCCGTCATCCCAGCTCGCCGAGCCGCCCGCCGAACTCCCCCAGGTCGAGCCCGAGGTCGGTCTCCTCGTGACGATAGCGGCGCGTGATCTCGACCACCGCGTCCATCACCCGGCGTTCGATGTGGCTGAGCGCGTTGACCCCCCGCTGGTTGTCGAGCCCGAAGGCGCGGTCGATGATCTCGGAGAGCTGCCCTGCGATGTCGAACAGCGCCACGATCTTCTGGATGGCGGCGACCCGGTCCATACGCTCGGGCATGGCGCGGATCGCGTCCTCGAGCCGCTGCAGCGCCTCGCCGTAGTCGCACGGGCCGCTCGGCTCGGCCTGCTCCGTCCGTTCCTGCAGCGCTTCGGCCGCGATGCCCTCCACGGTCAGGCAGCGCAGCCGCGTCGGCGAGGGATTCTCCAGCCAGTGCCGGGCCAGCCGCGGTACGTACGCCACCTCGCCGGTGCGCAGGGTCCGCCTCTTGTCGGCGATCACCAGGCGTCCCTCACCCTCGACCATGCAATAGATCTCCTCGAGCGCGTCGTGGCGGCGCGGCTCGGTCGCCTCGCCGGCGTCCAGCTCGACGACCCAGACGCCGCCGAATGGGCTCCGGCTGCCGCTGGTGAAGAAGTCGTCGTGGATCGGAAGGCGCTGGATGTTCATGGCGTGCGTACCGTCTCCTCGGACCGTGTGACCTCGAGCGCGACCTCGGCGCCGCGCCCGATCCCGAGCGCTGCCGCCGCGCTGCCGCCGCGGCAGGCGATCTCGAGCGTGCCGTAGCTGCCCACGTAGAGAAAGGGCGTGCCATCCTCCGGTGCCTCGCCGAAGGTGCGCGCGCGCACCGCGATGGTGCGGCCTGCCAGCCGGGCCGCGCGCAGTGCGGCAACCCCCTCCGGCACCGCGATGTCGGTGACCAGATTGCCGAACCGATCGACCGTGCGCACCCGGCCGCGGCGCCAGCCCGCCACCGGCGCGGCTTCGCCCGCGCGCTCGGCCGCCGCGCGCACCCGCCACGGCGCTGGCAGCGGGGTGCAGGGTGGTCCCAGGCGCGCGACGGCGAGACCGCGCGCCAGCCACGCCGCCACGGGCGCGAACACGTCGCGGCCGTGGAAGGTGTCCGAGACCGGTTCGACGAATAGCTCGCGCGCCGTGACCGCGTGCACCCTGGCGTGCGGCTCGGCGGCCAGCACGTCGGCGAGCAACCCGTTGTCCGGCGCCACGAACCGGCGCCCGCCGGCGGCGACCGCCAGCACCCCGCGCCCGGTGCCGACCCCAGGGTCGACCACGCAGGCGAAGACCGTGTCGTCGGGGAAGTAACGATAGGTATGCAACAGGACGAAGCTCGCCTCGTCCACGGCCTGGGGCGTGATGTCGTGCGCCAGGTCGAGTACCGGGATGCCGGGCGCCAGCCGCGCGATGACCCCCTTCATGGCGCCGACGTATGCGGAGGCCGGCCCGAAGTCGGTCAGCAACGCGATCGGCAACGGCGAGCGACTCCTCCCGCCCGCGGCCGGGGCCGGCCGCACCACGCGGCGTCCGGCCGCCCGTTTGCCGCGATGATACGGGCGCCTCCGACACCCGTCAAGCGCGTGTGGCGCGGCCGTGCCGACGCAACACATTGCCAGGTCGGATATTGTGTGTTGCGCCGCCATGGCGCCCGGGCGCGCCGCCGCCTCGCGGGCGAGCCAGCTCGAAACGAGCGCTGCGATCGGATAGCATGCGGCCCGCCTGGCGGGGGCAGCCGGCGGCAGCTGCAGGCGGGCGCGAACGAACGGGGAGGAGGAGCCGGGCGATGGCGGGCGGAGCGCGCGCATGGGCACGGTGGACCGCAGCTGCAGTATGTGCGGCGTGGGGCGCAGGGCTCGCGGCGGCTGCTCCGCCGCCCGGCACGCCGGTCCCCTGGCCATCGGCCCCGGCGCGCGCACTGGCGGACGTGGGCGTGCTGCCCGAGGAGGGGGGCGGCTCGGCCGAGGCCGTGCCGGCCGAGCCCACGCCGCGCCCGGCGGAGCGGGAGCCGGCGCGCAGGCGGCTGTGGGTCGGCGGGCGCGGGGGGGTGTGGTTCGACTTCCTGGAGCTCGAGGCGAGCGCGCGGCGCGGCGACGACCGGGTGGATTTCGTGACCGATCTCGACGTCGATCGCACCGAGCCCGCGCCCGCCGCCGAGCTCTGGCTCACCACCCGCTACCTCGCGCTGTACGGCGATTTCTTCCTGATCGAGCGCGAGGGCAGCACCACCCTGCGCAGCGAGATCACCTTCGGCGGGGTCACCTTCGGCGCCGCCACCCCGGTACGCGGGAAGTTCGAGCTGCTGAGCTTCGGCGGGCGGCTGGAGCTGCGCCCGCTCGCACTCGACACCCTGGAGCTCGCGATCGTCGCCGGCGGCCGCTACTACCGGCTGCGCGGGGAGCTGCGCAGCGTGGGGCCGGTGGCGGCCGAGGTGGAGGACGAACGCCAGGGGGGGCTGCCCTACGTGGGCGCCGCGCTGCGGCTCTACCCGGCACCGCTACTGGAGCTCTCGGCGCTGGCGCAGGGATTCCACTTCGAGGGCGGGGACGACCGGTTGAGCTACGTCGAGCTCGAGGGCGCGGCGGGGCTGCGGCTGCTCGACGATCACCTGGCGCTGCTCGTCTCCTACCGCTGGATCTTCGCCGACCTGCGGACCGAGGACGGCGATCGCTGGAATCTGCACGTGCACGGACCCGCGCTCTACCTGCGGCTGCAGATCTGAGCCCGGCTCCGGCCGGCGGCCTGCGGCGGGGCGCGGCGGCCCGTGGGTGGCGCTCGGAGGGGGGCGCCAGCCGCGCCGGACGGTTCCGGCTACGGCCGCAGCGGCAGCAGCACGAGCAGCGGAGCGGCTTCGAGCTGCTCCGGTCCCTCCAGCACCGGGGCCGGTGGCGGGCCTGCGAGCACGAGCAACCCGCGCTCGAGCACCGGCGCGGCGCGCGCCAGGTACAGCACGAGCGGCGCCAGTTCGGGGGGCAGCGCGTCCAGCCGCTGCGCGCGCGGCAGCGCGGCGGGCAGCTCCAGGCTCGCCCCGTCGGCCAGCGGGCCCAGCGGCGCGGAGCCGCGCGGGCCGAGCAGCACGACGCGCGCGAACTCCAGCCCCGTGCGGTTGATGAGCTGCCGGGTGCCGCCCGGCAGCGCCACCAGCTCCAGCGGGCCCGCCAGCGTCCGGGACGCGTGGGATCGCAACAGCTGGCGCGCCCCGCTGCCGAGCCGCAGCCCCTCCAGCCGCGTCGAGCCGTCGGCGAGCTCGACGATCAGGAGCGGGGGCGTGCCCGGTTCGCGCTCGGCGAGCACCCCCTCCAGACGGCCCGCCGCCGCCGGTAACGCCGCGCGCACCCCGGTCTCACCGAATGGTGCAACCAGGTCGAACACGCGCTCCAGCGCTCCGCTCGCCTCGCCGGGCAGCAGCCGAAGCAGCGCGTGCTCGCGGGCGAGCAGCGTGCCGCGCGGGCTCAGCACGGCGATCGCCCCCGCTGCCAGCAGCGCGGCCACGACTCCCGCCGCGACCCCGCGGCGCCGCCCCCCGCATGCGAGCGCCACCGCCACCGCCGCGGCGCCTGCCGCCGCCAGCAGCGTCCAGCGCACCCGCAGCGCCGGCGCCAGCGCGGGGGCGCGCAGCACGCGGTACAGCTCGGGATCCAGCGCCGGCCCGTCCGGACGGCGCTCGGCGGCGAGCCACGGTACGAGCGCGCGGTGGGCGGCCATCAGCTCGACCGGCAGCGTACCCGCCCGGCCGGGCTCACCCAGCAGCACGTCGAAGGCGCGCAGCTCTCCGAGCCCGCCCGGCACCACCGGCGTCACGACCCGCACGGCCCCCGGGCGCGACTGCAGGCGCGCGGGCCCCGGCGCCAGCACGAGCTCGAGCCGCTCCCCGGGGGCCAGCTGCCGCCAGGCCGGCTCCGAGTCGGGCTCGGTGCCCGCGAGCGCCGGCGGCTGGGAGAAGCCCACCGCGCTCCAGCGCAGCTCGCGAACCCCGAGCGGCTCCGGCGGCACGGCCGCCGCGGCGTAGAGGGGATGGGCGCCGGCGGCGAGCCACCCGCCGTGCGCTCCCCCCTCGCCCTCGACCTCGGCCCAGATCCGCACCGGCACTCCGGGCCGCCACGCGCCGGCGGCGGGCGCGCGCAGCGCCCGCACCCGCAGCCCCGGAGGCGGGGAGAGGGGCGCGGCGAGCGTGCTCGCCGCGCCGGCAGCCGCGCCCGGCCGGCGCGGCTGCGCGGCTGCGGCCTCGAGCACGGCCCACGCCGCGCCGAGCGGACCGAGCGCCGCCGGCACGAGCCGGCTCGTACCGCGCGCCAGCGCCCCCGCCGCCGCCAGGCTCGCCGGCAGCACCGCCAGCAGCCCGAGCGCGACCAGAAGTCCCACCTCCGGCAGGCGCCGGGAGCGCAACAGCGCCAGCACCGCGAGCGCGAGCGCGGCCTGGACCGCCAGCGCGGCGAGCGCCGCCACCGCGGGCCGCCCGGTGGCGGCGAGGGCCAGCGCGAGCACCGGCAGCGGCGCGGCCAGGTGCGCAGTCGCCTCGGCGAGCAGGGCCGCGGATCGGGCGAATCGCCGGCGGATCGCCGCGGCCGGGAACACCACCAGCAGCACGAGCGCCTGCAGTGCCAGCACCGCTCCCGCGAGCGCCTGGACGCTCGCGGCGCCTGCGGCGGGCGCGAGCAGCAGCGCTGCGGCCAGGCCGGCCGCCGCGAGCGCGTGGACTGCCAGCACGGCCCGACCGGCGGCGGGCGCGAGGGCCGGCAGCGGCCGCTCGGGCTTGCGCTCGGCGCTCTGCATGCCGCCACTCCGCTCCACCTGCCCGCGCCTGCGGGCCCACCAGGGGCCATGGGCGCGCCGGACCGCCCCCGGCCGTCGCTACGGGCTGCCATCATGCCCGGTGGCGGGCGAGCTGCAACGGGGCGGAGCCGATGATGCCGCCGGCGCCGGCACAGCTGGCGGGCCCGAGCAGGCGCCCGGCCCCGGGGCCCGTGCCCGCGTGCGGGCCCCGGGCCACTGGAGCGCATCTTCCGGGCCGGGCGGCGGCTTTCGGCGCGGACGCTTGACATCCCAGGGCAGCCGCTGTTCCTCTGGGCAGGAGCCGCCGGTCCGTGTGGGGAGGACTGGGATGGGTCCTGGCCCGCGCGCCCGCTCGTGCGGCCTGACCGGGGGCGGCCTGGCGGCCGTCCTGCTCCTGGTCTTGGGCCTCGCGCCGGCGCGTGCCGACGTCGAGCTCCGGGACGAGCCTGCCCCCGCCTCGCCGGGTGCCGGACCGGCCCTGGAGGAGCCGCGGGCGCCGCCGCCTTCGGAGCGGGTGCTCCCGGAACCCGGCGAGGAGCTGCAGGCGGCCGAGCAGCCGCGGCCGGTGCCGCCCGCCCGTTTCGGCGCCAGCGCCGAGCTGTGGGTGGCGCGCCTGGGCGGGGAGTTCGAGTTCGAGCGCGGCGGGGTGGGCGAGCGGCTCGAGCTCGGCCACGAGCTGCCGCTCGATCGCTGGGAGCCCGCGCTGCGGCTCAGCGGGTGGATCCAGCTGGGGCTGGTCGGACTGGAGGGCGGCTACCTCCATGCGGACTTCACCGGCCGCGGGGTGCTGCAGGAGCCGGTGTCGCACGCCGGCGCCCAGTTCGATGCCGGCGAGCGCGTGCGCACCAGCGTCGAGCTGCAGACCGCGTACGCGGGCCTGGTGCTGATGCCGATCCGCCAGCCGCTGCGCTTCGGGGTCTCGGTCGGTGCACTGTGGGTGAGCGAGCGGGTGCGGCTGACCAGCCGCGAGCCTGCGGGCGCGAGTGCCGGCGGCCGCGACGAGGTCTTCTCCCCCTATCTAGGCCTGCTGCTCGACCTGCCGGTGGTGGACCGGCGCGGGCACGGGGTGGGGCTGGAGGGCGAGATGCGGCTGTTCGGCTGGGCCGATGGCGACGAGGCATTCGCGCACCTCGAAGTCCATGCGCGGCTGTACGCGCAGCTGGCGGGCCGGGTGCGTGCCTGGGTCGGTCTGGCCTGGCTCGGCTTCGAGCATGAGCGACTCGCGCGCGACGACCGCGAGATGGAGGTCTCCCTGGGCGCGCTGACGCTGGGACTGTCGCTCCTGTACTGATGCCCGCGGGCGGTGCCAGGCGGCCGCGGCATGCCGTTCACTGGATCTCGGCGGCTGGCTGGCGCGGCTGCACCTCCAGCTCGTCGAACTGCAGCCGGACCAGGGCCAGGCGGGCGAGGTTGGGCTCGCGGTCGAGCAGTCCGCGGAGCCGCTCGATCTTCTCGGCGACCGGGATGTGCAGCCGCTCGCTGGCCGGCGAACGCCCCCACTCGATGCGGGTGCTGCCGGCGGTCACCACGATCTCGCTGCGGCGCGGATCGACGCGGCCGTCGACGTTGGAGACGTCGATCGTGACCGGCAGGCTCCACAGGTGGTCGAACCGCTCGGCGCGCAGCGCGAGCGCCACCGCGATCCCGTGGCGCACCGGCACGTGTTCCAGCAGTTCGCCCTCGCGCACGCGCCGCCGTCCGATGTCCGCGCCGACGATCACCGGCAGCCGCAGCGCGCGCGGCTCCGCCGGCGCGTAGCAGTGGCGCGGCAGCACCATGCCGTCGGCGTCGATCAGGTATTCCTCTCCCCCGTGCGCCAGCCCCGCTACCGGCCGCCGCACCACCAGGTCGAAGCGCAGGCGCGAGGGAAACGCGACCTCGATCGCCCGCACCTGCCGCACCCAGGGCAGGCGTTCGAAGGTGGCGGCGATCGCCGGGACCGCCAGAGGATCGTACAGGCTGAACGAGCGCCCGGGGAACGGCAGATACGCCAGCTCGTCGATCGCTGCCCGCGTGAGCCCCGGGGGCGGAGCGGTCGCGGCCAGGCTCGCCTTGCTCACGCGGTAGCGCCGTTCGGCCCGCACGGCCTCGCGAGCGTGCAGCGACAGGGCCGCCGCAGCCAGCACGAACAGCGCCAGCGAGGCACACTCCCGCCCGCGCCGCGAGCGCGCGGCGCGAACGAGCTGGCGCAGGGCGAGCCGCCCGAGCCGGCGCGCGAGCCCCGCGGCCAGCACTCCCCAGCGCGCCGCAGCCCGTCCCAGGACACCAGCGGCAGGGCTGCTCCTCACGCCGCCGCCTCCAGCGAGCGGCCCGCGCGTGCGAGGGCGTGCGCGAGCAGCCGCTCGCACAGCTGCCCGAGTCCGATCCCGGCTGCGGCCGCGGCCTTCGGCAGCAGGCTGGTGCGGGTCAGGCCCGGGATCGTGTTGACCTCCAGCACGACCGGGCGGCCGGTGGTGTCGAGCCGCATGTCGACCCGCGACAGCCCCTCGCAGCCCAGCGCGCGGTGGGCGGCGAGCGCGGCGCCCACGACCGCACCGCGCACGGCCTCGCTCAGCGGCGGATCGACGTGATAGCGCGTGCCCGCTTCGGGGTCGTACTTCGCCCGGTAGTCGTACAGCGCCCCGCGCGGGATCACCTCCACCACCGGCAGCGCGCTCTCGCCGAGCACCGCCACCGTCAGCTCGCGACCCGCGATGTAGCGTTCGAGCAGGATCGGGCCTCCCATCGGCTCCAGCTCCGCGAGCGCCTGCGCGAGCTGCTCCGGCGTGCGCACGAGGTGGACGCCGATCGAGGAGCCTTCCGCAGCCGGTTTGCAGACCGCCGCGCCGCCGAGGCTCCGCACCGCCTGCCACAGCCAGGCGTGCACCAGCGGCGGCCTGACCACCAGCCCCTCGGGCACCGCCAGGCCCGCGCCGGCGAACCGCCGCCGCGCCACCGCCTTGTCGAAGGCGCGGGCGGAGGCCTCCGGGCCCGAGCCCGTGTACGGTATGCCCAGTTGCTCGCAGCGGCGCTGCACCCCGCCGTCCTCCCCGAAGCGCCCGTGCAGTGCGACGAACGCCACCTCGGGCCGCGCCGCCTGCAGTTCCTCCAGCTCCGGCCCGCTCACGTCGATCGGGATCACCTCGTGCCCCAGAGCGGCGAGCGCCTCCGCAGCGGCGGCCCCGCTGCGGAGCGAGACCTCGCGTTCGCTCGAGCGACCGCCCATGAGCACCGCCACCCGCAGGGGGCGCGCAAACGCCGAGTCCCGCATCACCGTGCTTCCTCCTCGCTGTCCGTCGTCGCCGGCGCGCGGCCGAGTCCGGCCGCAGCCCCCCCGTGGCGGCGCAGCAGCGCCCGCACGTGGGCGAACAGCACCTCGGGGTCGTACGGCCGCGCCAGGGCGACGTCCGCGCCCGCCTCCAGCGCGTACACCGCGTCGGCCGTCGCCCCCGCCTCGTGCACCACCAGCACCGGTGGCCCGCCGGTGCCGTGGTGGCGCCGCAACGCCTGCAGCACCTCGCCGAGGCCGGTCGCACCGGGCGGCACGCCGATCACCGCCAGGTCCGGCAACTCCAGGGCGAGCTGCTCCAGCGCCGCCGCCAGCGCCTCCACCGCGTCGACCCGATAGCCCTGCCGCCGCAGGCAGTAGCCGACGAGGTTGCGCAGGCAGGCGTCCGGCTCGACCACCAGGACATGCGGCGGCGCGAGCGCGAGCTCGAGCTCCGGGGTGGGCAGTGCCGCCGTACCGGCGCGTTCGCGCTCCAGGATGGCGTCGATGGCCGCGACCGCCGCGCTCGGCGACAGCGCGTCGGTGTCCGAGCCGGCGGTGCCGCCACATGCGGAAGGCTCGCCGCCGGCAGCGGGTGGGCTCGTGGCAGGGGGGCACAGCTCGGCGCCGCCGGGCCAGCGGGCGCCCCCGGGCGCCTGCAGGGACCGGGGACAGCTGCCGGCCTGCTGGCGCTCGGCCGATACCGCCGCCGGCAAGAGCCCCGAGATGGAGGGCTGGCGCCGGCGCGGGCGCGCGTTCGGCGGCGGCATGCGGCCCGTCCTGCCGCCGGGCGAGGCCACGGGCAGGTGCGATCCGTTGCGGGGCTCGCACCTGCCCGCGGCCGGGGAGCCGAGCGCAGGCGGCTCCGGTGGCAGCGCGCCGATGACCACACCGCCGATCTCCGGCCGCTCGACGAAGACCTGCGGTGCGCCGCCATGGGCGCCGGGGGCCGGCGGTGCGGCGGCGGCCGGCAGCCCTGCCTCGCCGCGCGGCTTGCCGCCCGCGGTCCGCTCCGCGAGCGCGCGATCGACCACCCGGTACAGCCGTTCCAGCGCCACCGGTTTCTCCAGCACCGCGAAGGCGCCGCCGGCCTCGGCCGCCTCGCGATCGTCCTCGCTCCAGGTGCACGAGACCATCACGACCGGTGTCTCGGGCTGGGCGCGGCGGGCGGCTGCCAGGACCTCGAGGCCCGAGCGACGCGGCATGCGCAGATCGACGATGGCGAGGTCGTACGCCGCCTCGCGGTGCTCCAACGCCAGTGCCGCGGACTCGCCGTCGGAGAACAGATCGACCTCGTGCCCGCGGCGCCGCAGTGCGCGTTCGGTCAGCTCCAGCAGCAACCGATCGTCGTCCGCGACCAGGATCCTCGCCACGGCGCTTTGCGTCCTCCTCACAGGTTCACCAGTCCGCGCGCCCCCAGCACGCGCACCTCGAGCACCAGCGGCGTTCCGAACCGCGCCAGCACCTCGCGCCGCACCGCGCGCACCAGTTCCACCACGTCGCCGGCGCTGGCCTGCCCCTGATTGACGATGAAGTTGGCGTGCCGCGGCGAGACCTCCGCCCCGCCGCACCGCCGCCCCTTGAGGCCCGAGCGCTCGATCAGCCAGCCCGCCGCGCGATCGGGCGCGGGGTTCTTGAAGATGCAGCCCGCGCTGCGCTGGCCGAGCGGCTGGGTGGCGCGCTTGTGCCGCAGCAGCCGCGCCATCTCCTCCACGATGCGCATGCGGTCTCCCGGGGCCAGCCGCACCACCGCCTCCAGCACCACGCGCGGGCCGAGGCCGCTGGTGCGGTAGCCGAAGCCGATCGCATCGCGCGGCAGCCAGTGCACGCGGCCGTCGGGCTCCATGACCCGCACCGCCTCCAGCACCTCCGCCATCTCGGCGTGCCGCCCGCCGGCGTTCATGGCGACGGCGCCGCCCACCGTGCCCGGGATGCCGACCAGGCCCTGCATGCCGGCGAGTCCCGCCTCCATCGCGCGGCGCACCGCGAGCGCGAGCGGGGTGCCGGCGCCGAGCCGCATGCGCGTCCCCTGCACCTGCACCCAGCGCAGCGCCTCCAGGTTGAGCACCACCCCGGCGAAGCCCTCCTCCTGCACGAGCAGGTTGGAGCCGCCCCCCATGACGAACAGCGGCAGGCCAGCCGCCCGCACCGCGGCCAGCACCTGGGCGGTCTCCGCCGGCGTGCGCGGGGTGACGAACAGCGCCGCGTCGCCGCCGACCCGCAGCGTGGTGTGGCGGGCGAGCGGCTCGGCGGCGAAGGAGATCTCGGGGAAGCGGCTGCGGAGTTCCTGCACCGCGGCGTCCAGCGCCTCGGCAGGGTGGCCGGCGGTGGCACGCCGCGGCCGGCTGTGCTGCTCGCTGGGGATGCGGTGGGTGCGCTGCTCCATCTCCGCTCTCGACCCTCGCTCACGCTGCCGCCCGCGCGCCCAGCAGCGCTGCCAGCCGGTGCGCGATCCGGTCCACCTCGCCCGCACCCAGCGTCACGATCACGTCGCCGGGTTGCGCCTGCCCGAGCAGCCGCTGCAGCAGCACCTCGCCATCCGCGATCGCCTCGGCGCGGCCTCCCCGCGCCCGCACCGCCGCCGCCAGGTCCTCGGCGCGCACCGCGCGGCGGTCCTCCTCGGTGTCGCGACAGTCGTAGATCGGGGTGATGAAGCTCTCGTCCGCGCGCAGCAGCGCCTCGGCGAACTCCGCCAGCAGCCGCCGGGCCCGCGCGTGCTGGTGTGGCTCGAGCACCGCGCGCAGCCGCGCGCCGGGGTAGCGCTCCCGTAGCGCCGCCAGGGTGGCTCGTATCTCGGCGGGGTGGTGCGCATAGTCGTCGAAGACGCAGAGCCCGGCGCGCTCCGCAACCCGTTCCAGCCGGCGGCGGACTCCGCTGAACCGCCCCAGCCCGCGGCGGATCGCCGCCTCGTCGAGCCCGAGTGCTCGCGCCGCCGCCACCACCGCCAGCGCGTTGAGCGCGTTGTGCCGTCCGGACACCCCCAGCGCCACGCGGCCCAGAGGCGGCCCGCCGGCCAGGCGCACCCCGAAGCGCGGCAGGCCCTGTTCCAGCACCAGGCCGACCGCGCGCACCTCGGCGGGCCGGTCGATCGCGTAGGTGATCACCCGCGCCGGGATGCCGCGCACCGCCTCGAGCGCCGGCTCGCACTCCGCGCACACCACCACGCAGCCGTGCGGGGGCACGCGGCTGGCGAAGGAGTGGAAGGCGGCGGCGATCTCGTCCAGGTCGCGGTAGCAGTCCAGGTGGTCGGCATCGACGTTGGTGATCACCGCCAGCTCGGGTGCCAGCGCCAGGAAGGCGCGCCGGTACTCGCACGCCTCCACCAGCACCAGCTCGCCCCGGCCCGCGCGCGCCCCGCCGGGGGCGTCCGGCGGCGCATCGCCGCCGATGATCGCGGTCGGATCGGCGCCGGCCTCGACCAGCACTGCCGCCAGCATCGCGGTGGTCGTCGTCTTGCCGTGGGTGCCGGCGACGGCGAGCCCGCGCCCGGTGCGCAACAGCTGCCCGAGCGCCTCGGGGTAGGAGAGCACCGGCAGCCCGCGCCGCCGCGCCTGCTCGAGCTCGGGATGCAGAGGTGGCACCGCCGGTGAATGGACCACCAGTTGGGCCTGCGGCGGCAGCGCCCCAGCGGCCACGCCCACCTGCAGGCGGGCGCCCAGGGCCGCCAGCGCCGCGGTGGCTCGGTTGGCACGCGCGTCCGAGCCGCTCACCGCCACCCCGCGTGCGCACAGCAGCCGCCCCAGCGCCGAGACGCCGGCTCCGCCCGCGCCCACCAGGTGGACCGCGCGCGCGGTCGCGATGGTGAGCCCGGCCGCCGCCGGCAGCGGACCGGGGGCCGTCTCCGGGCTGGCGCTGCTCGCCGCCTGGGTGCGCAGAGGAAGGTCCACGGTGCCGCCTCCTCGGATCGAAGTGCCGCTCGCGGCGCGCGCTGCGGTGCCCCGGCGCCGGCTCGTCCGCGCCGCCTCTCCTGGTATCGGCAACCCCGCGCCTGCTGCGCAGGGCAGCGCGGTCGGGCTTGCCGGCGGGCGGTGTTGCATTTCATCCTTCCGGGATCACGATCCGCATCCCTACCCGCAGGTCGTTCGGGCTGCGCATCTGGTCGCGATTGGCCTCGTAGATCCGCGTGTAGGCCGTACCCGAGCCCAGGTAGTGCGCGGCCAGCCGATACAGGGTGTCGCCCGGCTGCACGACGTGGATGCGGCCGCTCGGGGTGGAGGCCGTGCCCGGCGGGCTCGCGGTCGCGGTCGCGGCGGTGCCGGCAGCCGGCTGCGCAGGCGGCGCCGGGATCTCCAGCACCACCCCCAGCGGCAGCACGTCCGGATCGCGCAGCTTGTCGCGGTTGGCCTCGACGATCCGGTGATACAGCCGCGCATCGCCATAGTGCTGGGCTGCGATGCGGCTGAGGGTGTCGCCGGGCTGCACCGCGTGGCGTGCGAGCACGGTGCCCTTGCTGCTGGCCGCGGCCGGGGCGCCCTGGCTCTGCGCCGGGCTGCTCCGCCCTGCGATAGCGTCGCCGGCCGGGGCGCCGCCCGGCCGCTGGGCGCCTGACGGGCCGGGCACCACCGGCGGCGCGTCCTGGGGTGGGGACGGGGGTGGCGGCCGGCGCGGGCGCGGGCGGCGGCGCGGCGGCGATGCCGGCCGGACCGCTCGCCGCGGGCCCCGCGGCGGAACCCGCGTGCACGGAAGGCAGCACCAGTGGCCCATTGCCGTCGATCTGTCCGATGATCCGGTCGGCCGGCGGCGGCTCTTCCAGGCGGTTGCGCACCCTCGGTACGAGCTCGCCCGGCCCGCCGGGCGCCGCGGCCACCTCGCCCAGGAGGCCACCCTGGGGGGGGCGCTCTTCGTGCGAGCGGTCCCAGATCGCCACCACGAGTACGATCAGGGCGAGCACGCCCACCAGCCCGATCTTCGCGCCATTGCCCATGATCCAATCCCTCCGCTGTTGCGGTTGCTGCTCCGCCCCGGGCCGGACCGGCTCCACCGCTACGGCCGGCAGCGGGTGTCCTGCGCTCTCCGAGGGGCTCATCGGCATTCGGTCTCCTCCAGGATGCAGGCGGCGATGCGGTCCGCCGCCTCGATGCAAGCGGCGGCCGCGGCGGCCCGCCGCATCGGTTCCAGCCGCTCCGGATCTGCGAGCAGCGCCACGATCGCGCGCAGGACGGCCGGGCGCTGGAGCTCGCGTTCCTCCAGCGCCCACGCCGCTCCACGGCGTGCCGCGGCGAGCGCGTTCGCCCGCTGGTGGTCGCCGGCAGCGTGGGGCAGCGGCACCAGCACCGCGGGCAGTGCACAGGCGAGCAACTCCGCGATCGTGCTCCCGCCGGCGCGGCAGAGCGCCAGATCGGCGGCGCGGTAGGCGGCGTTCATGTCGGCGAGCCAGGGACTGACGAAGGCGCGCAGCCCGCACGCGCGGTAGCGCGCGGCGAGCGGTGCTGCGTCGGCATCGCCGGCCAGGTGCACGAGTTCGAACGGCCGGCCGCTCCGCCGCGCGGCCGCGGCCAGCATCGGCGCCGCTTGCCAGAGCGCGCGGTTGAGGGGGCGGGCGCCCTGGCTGCCTCCCAGCACCAGCAGCACGCGCGCGTGCGGGCTCAGCCCGAGCAGGCGCCGCGCCTCGGGGCGGGGGGCGGGCGAGCTCGGGGCGGATCGGGTTGCCGAGCACCGCGCACCGCCGGCGGGAGCGCGGGCCGAGCGCCCGCACGGTCTCCTCCCAGGGCACGAACACCCGGCGGGCCAGCGGTGCGAGCAGGCGGGTGGCGCGGCCGGGCACCGCATTCTGCTCCAGCAGCACCAGCGGCCGGCCCAGCCCCGCTGCCACCAGCGCCGGGGCCAGCGAGGCGTAGCTGCCGAGCCCCAGGACCAGGTCCGGATCGAAGGCCCGGACCTGCGAGGCGGCGTGCCCGAGCGCGCGGGCCGCTGTCCACGGCAGCGCGAGCAGCTGTCCCAGGCCGCGCGGCAGCCGCAGCGCCGGGCCGACCGCGTGGCGGATGCGAGTGGTGGCCAGCGCCCGCGCCTCGACCGGCCGGCCGGTGCCGAGCAGCAGGAGTGCGGCTCCGGGCGCGCGCCGGCACAGCGCGCTGGCCACCGCTAGCCCGGGGAACAGATGCCCGCCCGTGCCGCCGCCGGCGAGCAGCACCCGTGGCGCGCGCCGGCGGACGCGGGCGCGCGCGCGGGGCAGGAACCGGTGGGGCGGGTGCCGCATGCCGCGGCCCGCTGGCACCGGGTGTGCCCATCCCCGGCCCGGCAGTGGCCCCCGCCGGAGGCTCGCGGGCAGGGCCGGTGTGGTGCGCCTCGCTTCCATCGGCACCTCCGATTCGGCTCAGCCGCGGCCAGCAGGGCCGCGGGTCCAGAGCTGCTTGCGAGCGCCCGCGCCGGCGATGTTCATGAGGATGCCCACCGCCACCATGGCGACGAGCAGGGCGGAACCGCCATAGGAGACGAACGGCAGGCTGATACCCTTGGTCGGCATGCTGGCGGTCACGACCGCGATGTTCATCGCCGCCTGCAGTCCCAGCGCCGCCGTCAGCCCGAGCGCCACCAGCGCCCCCTCGGCGTCCGGCGCCTGGCGGGCGATGCGGGAGCCGAGCCAGACCAGCGCTGCGAACAGCGCGAGCACCCCCAGGGTGCCGACCAGCCCCAGCTCCTCGCCGACGATCGCGAGGATGAAATCGGTGTGATCGTCGGGCAGAAAATAGAGCTTCTGCAGGCTGCGCCCCAGGCCCAGGCCCCAGGGCCCTCCCGAGCCGAGCGCGATGAGCGACTGGTGCGCCTGGTAGCCGCCCTCCAGCGCCATCGACGCGGGGTCGAGGAAGGCCGCCAGCCGCGCGCGCACGTGTTCCAGGCGCGCGAGCGCGTAGCCGAGGCCGGCCAGTGCCGCCGGCACCGCGATGAGCACCAGGTGCGAGAAGGGGATCCCCCCCGCCAGCAGCAGCACCCCGCTGATCGCCGCGATGAACAGGGCGGTGCCGAAGTCGGGCTCGACCGCGATCAGCACCACCACCGCGCCGATCGCCCCCACGACCCGCAGCGTGTCACCGAGCGCGATGGCCGCAGCGCGTGCGCGCAGCTGCGCGCACGCGCCCGCGATCCAGACCGGCACCACCAGCTTCGCCAGCTCGCTCGGCTGGAACTGCAAGCTGCCCAGGTGGATCCAGCGGCGGGCACCCTTGCGCTCGGGCTCGAACAGCACCGCCACCAGCAGCCCCAGCAGCACCAGCAGTGCCGGGGTGCGCAGCCGCACCAGCCAGCGATAGTCGGTGGTGCGTGCGATCATGAGCCCCAGCAGCGCCACCGCTGCCCAGACCACCTGCCGGCGAAGGAACAACGTCGCGTCGCCGAAGCGGCGGTCGGCCTCGATCGCGCTGGTCGAGAAGACCATGATCAGGCCGAGGGCGAGCAGCGCCAGCGCCACGGCCAGCAGCTCGGTGCCGGGCTCGGCGCCGGGCCGGCTCGGCGCTGGCCGCGGCTGGCCGGCGCCGGTTGCCCGTGCGCGCGCCTGCGCGCGGCTGCCGGAGTTGCCCGCTGCGAGCGCCGCCGTCACCGCCCGCACCTCACCGCACCTTGAGCGTGATCAGGGCGGCGACGGCGAGCATCGCGCCCACGATCCAGAACCGCACCGTCACCTTGGTCTCGAACTGGCCGCCGAACTGGAAGTGGTGGTGAAGCGGCGCGATGCGGAACAGCCGCCGCCCGCACAGCCGGAAGCTGGCGACCTGGAGCAGCACGCTCAGCGCCTCGAGCACGAACAGACCACCGGCGAGCACCAGCAGCAGCTCCTGCTTGACCGCCAGTGCCAGCACCGCGATCGCCCCTCCGAGCGCGAGCGAGCCGGTGTCTCCCATGAACAGCTGGGCGGGGTGGGCGTTGTACCAGAGGAACGCCAGCGTGGCGCCGAGCAGCGCCGCGCCCGCGACCGCCGCCTCCCCCGCGCCCGGCACGTGCGGCAGCCAGAGATAGGCGGCCAGCTCGGCGTGGCCGACCAGATAGGCGATCACGGTGTAGACCGCCAGCACGGGCAGCGCCGCTCCGGCCGCCAGCCCGTCGAGCCCGTCGGTCAGGTTGACGGCGTTGCAGCTCGCCACCAGCACCAGCGCCGCGAAGAACACGAACCCGAAGCCCAGGGGCACACAGACATCCTTGAGCAGCGGCACGGTGAGCGCGGTCCCCTCCAGGCGCGGCGGCGCGGGCGGCGGCGCCGCGGAGGGCGCCGCCGCCGGGGACGGAAGCGAGGGCGCAGCTGCCAGTTCCGCGGCCACGGCTCGCGCGGTGGGCGAGGGTGCGGGCCGCTCGGCCGCCTGCAGGGCGAAGTCGCGGTGCTCGTAGTGGGCGAACAGCGCCAGACCGATCGCGAGCCCGACCGCGCACTGCAGCGCGAGCTTGGTGCGCGCGCCGAGCCCGCGGCCGCGCGAGCGGAGCTTCTTCCAGTCGTCCGCGGCGCCGATCAGCCCGAGCGCCAGCATGGCGCCCAGCACGAGCAGGGGGAAGAAGGCCTCCAGGCGCGCGAACAGCACGATCGCGACCGCGGCGGTGCCGATGATCAGCACGCCCCCCATGGTCGGGGTATCGCGCTTGTGGCGGTGCAGCGCGTCCAGCCTGGCGCTGTCGCCCTTCTCGGGCCGCTCCCCGATCCGGTGCGCGCGCAGCCAGCGGATCACCGGCGGGCCCAGCACCAGCCCGAGCGCGAACGCGGTGAGCGCCGCCAGCGCCGCCCGCACGGTGATGTAGCGGAGCAGGTTGAGTTCCAGCAGGCCCTCGACCACCTGGTGCGTCCTCCCGCGCAAGCCTGCCGCCGGGCCGCCGGGCGCCGCCCGGCGCGGCGCATCTGTCGTATCGTCACCGGTGCGCGTGGCGCTGAGGCGCGCGGGCCGGCCCGCGCCGCGGTGATGGTCGAGGTCCGCGCCCCGGGTGCGGTTGCGCCGTCGGGCCGCCGGCACCGCCGGCGCCGCCCCGTCCGCCAGTGCGCCCCGGGCGGCGGGGATTATCGGACGAGCGGGCGGCGGCGGCGGCGCGCGAGCTCGGCCGGGCGCGCCGGCGACACTCCTCGCCCGCGCCGGGCGTCCGCTGTTCCCTGGACGAGCTGGGCTCGTCGCCGCCCAGCGGGGCAACATGTTCGCGCGGACCGGATGCGGGAGCAGCTCCGCGCCGCCGGGCGGACCACGGTCCCGGGAAGAAAAAGAGCCCGGAAAAGTGTTTTTTCCGCAGGGGGGCCGGTGTCCGCGGGTGGGCCCCGGCCTGGCGGTCGGCCCCGCCCGGTCGCCGAAGCAGCGCGATAGCGTCCCCAGCTACCAGCTCGGGGGTCGACAGTTTCGTCACCAGGCCGGTCGACTGCGGCGACCTCGCGCGAGCGGTGGCGCAACGGGGACTGTACATGGTGCTGCCCGGCGCATCGTCGGCAGGATCGCGCACGAGCCTCAACCACGGGCTGACCGCGATCCTGGGGCATCTGGAGCTGTTGCGGGCCGGGCTGGCCGCGGGCACGCAGGCGGCCCGCGATGCGGACGCCATCCGCCAGGCGGCCGAGCGGGCGGCCGATCTCACCCGCCAGCTGCTCGCCTTCAGCCGCCAGCAGCCGCGCCGGCCGCGGGTGCTCGACCTCAACCAGGTGGTGCGGGAGTTCGAGTCCATGTTGCGCCGGCTGATCGGCGAAGACGTCGAGGTGGCGTGCCTGCTCGCCGAGCCGCTCGGCCGCGTCGAGGCCGACCGGAGCCAGCTCGAGCAGGTGCTGATGAACCTGGCGGTCAACGCCCGCGACGCGATGCCCGAGGGCGGCAAGCTCACGATCGAGACCGCGAACGTGGAGCTGGACGAGACGTATACGCGCCGGCACTCCGGGGTCACGCCCGGCGCCTACGTCATGCTGGCGGTGAGCGACACCGGCATCGGGATGGACGCCGAGACGCGGGCGCGCATCTTCGAGCCGTTCTTCACCACCAAGGAGCCGGGCAGGGGCACCGGACTGGGGCTGGCGACCGCGTACGGCATCGTGCGCCAGAGCAAGGGGCACATCTGGGTCTACAGCGAGCCCGGGCGCGGCAGCACCTTCAAGGTCTACCTGCCGCGGGTCGAGGCCCCGCTGAGCACCGGCTACGAGCCGGAGACCGCACCGGCGCCGCCGGGGGGCGGCACCGAGACGCTGCTCCTCGTCGAGGACGATCCGGGCGTGCGGCGGCTGCTGGAGCGGGTGCTGGCCGAGCACGGCTACCGGGTGCTGGTGGCGAGCGATGGCGCGCAGGCGCTCGCGGCGGCCGAGCGCCATCCCGAGACCATCCACCTGCTGGTGACCGATGTCGTGCTGCCCGGCATGAGCGGGCCCGAGCTGGCGCAGGCGCTCCTGGCCCGGCGCCCCGGCCTGCGCACGCTCTATCTGTCGGGCTATCCGGGCCGCGCCGTCGTGCGCCACGAGGTGCTGCCCGAGGGGGCGAGCTTCCTCAGCAAGCCATTCCGGCCCGCGGACGTGCTCCGGCGGGTGCGGGAGGTGCTGCAGGCGCCGTGAGCGGCGCGCCGGCCCCCGCCGCCGGGCTCGCCTTCGCCATGCCACACGATGGGCGGTGCGTCCCGGCAGCCGGCGGCAGCGCAGCGCGGGGCGGGTGGCGTGCGGCAACGGGCCGGCGCGGGCTCCGCAGGCGTCCAGGCCGTTCACTCGCCGGCCAGCGGGGCGCCCGGCGCCGCGAGCACGATCCGGCGCTCCACGGTGACGCTGACCTCGCCGACCGCGAGCAACCGGCCACCGGCGAGCTGGACACGCACCGGTACCGGCGGCGCGCCGCGGAGCGCGAGCAGCTCCGGGCCGGCCAGCACGTGGCGCAGCACGAGCGCGCTCGCAGCGGGCGCGGCGGCGGGCGGCTGCCCGGCGCTCGCGGGCCGAGCGCCGTCGGCGGCCAGGGGCGCCGGGCACGGAGCGCGCTCGTAGAGCAGCGCCGGTCCGAACCATACCCGCTCCACTTCCCCCAGACGCTCCCCGCCCAGCCGCACGATGACGGCGCTGGCGGTCGGGGCTGCCGCTCCCGCCGGTCCCGGCACGCCCGCCGCGGCGAGGTGGGACAGCTCGACGGTGAGCCCTGGCGGCGGGAACGATCGTGCCTGCACGCGCGGCAGCTCGACGCGGCGCAGCCGCGCCAGCGTGCGGGCGAGCTCTGCGGTGGGGGCCTGGAGCGCCCGCGGCCCCAGCAGCGCGAGCACCCGCTCCTCATCGGCGGCGAACACCATCGCGGGCACGAAGAGCAGCGTCGCCAGCGTCGGCCACAGCCCGTTGCGCCGCTCCCAGAACGAGAGGTCATCCCGCGCCTCGCCGCGCAGGCCGCGCAGCCGCGCGAGCACGCGGCGGGTGCGCTGCTCGCGCACCACGACGTCGAACTCGCAGACCAGCCGGCACTGTGCGTCGTGGACCCAGTTCGCCGCAGGCCCTCCGAACAGATAGAGGATCACCGCCCACAGCTGCTCGTCGTTGGGCGCGGTGGCGATCTCGACGCGCCGGGGCGTCACTTCGAGCGCGAGCGCGGGGGCGGCGGCGGGCGTCTCCCCGGCGCTCGCACCGGGTTCGCTCGCCACCACGCGCTCGAACGCGCCGGTGGCGAGCAGCGCCCGCCGCAGCTCGGCGGCGAACCGCCGCTGCAGGGCTTCGCCGAGCGGCGGCGCGGGCTCGGCGAGCCGCAGCACGAGCGTGCGCGCGAAGCGCGGCAGCACGGTGGGCGCGCGCGGCGCCGGCGCGGCGAGCGCCTCGCGCGCGATGGCGGTGCGGGTGAAGTTGTGCGGGTGGGTGCCGCAACCGGCGCTGCCGCCGAGCGCTGCCACGAGCGCGGCCGCGGCCGCGAGCGCGCGCGGGCGGCGGCCCGGGCTTGCGGCGCTGTCCCGCCGTGGGTTCGAGCCGTCTCTCACGCCAGCACCGCCGCATCGTCGCCTGCCAGGCGTTCGAAGCGGAACGAGGCGGCAGCGAGCGTGACGCGGCTGCCCGGCAGCAGCGGCGCGCAGCCCTCGGGCGGCACCCGCTGGCCATCCACGGCGAGGGCTGCCTCGCCCACGGGCCGGATGCCGAGCCCGTCCGGCGGGATGGCGATCAGCAGCGCATGCACCGGCTCGACGCCGAGCGCGGCCTCCAGGCGCAGCGCCGCCTCGGGCGCGCTGCCGAGCGGTGCCGCGGTGGCGAGCAGCAGATAGGCGTGCTCCTCGCCGTTGCCGGCGCGCACCAGGCGCAGTGCACCCGCGGGTCCGCCGGCGGGCCAGGCGTGCAGGTGCGGCACGAGCGCGAGCGGGCCGGGGCCGATGCGCAAGGGCGTGCCGGGCTCGACGGGACAGGGCACGTTGCGCGGCAGGCGCCGCTCGCCCGCCCAGATGCCGGTGCTGGAGCGGTCGGTGACGAGCACGCGCCCGTCCGGCGCCAGCTCCACCTCCAGATGCGTGCGGCTGATCGCGGCGCGCGCTGCGCGCGCGGCCTGCGCGGGGTCGCCATCGGGGCGGTAGCGGAGCACGAAGCTCGGCACCCGCGCCCAGCCCGTCTCGCCGTGCTCCGGGCGGCGCTGCCGCCCGAGCGAGGCGCGGCGGCCCAGGTGCACGTGGAGCACGCGCGCGCGGCCGCCCGCGACGTAGCGCACGAGCAGCCGCCCGGCAGGCCCCGCCGGGGCCTCCTGCACAGGCGCCTGCCACAGCCCGGGGGGCGCGGGGTGCGAGCACCGGCGCGGGGCGCGGGGGGTGGGCGCGACGGCGGGCGGGGGGCGGCGATACGGGCAGGGGGGCGGGCGCGAGCGCGGGCGGCGGGGTGGCCGGCGGAGCCACAGCGGCGGCGGGTCCTGCGGGCAGCAGCGCGGCACCGCTCTCATCCCGGTGCTCCGGGAGCGTGCCGCCGGCTGCCGCCGCTTCCGCGGGCGCCGGCGGCGGCACCGGCCGGGTCGGGGCCGCCTGTGGTGGCGGCCAGGGTGCAGCAGGCGCCGGTGCGGCGGAGGGCGGGGGCGCGCCGCGCTCGGGTTGCGGCGCCTGCCATCCGGCAGCAGCGGCGGCGGGGTGTGCCGCCGCGGGAGCGCTCCCGGCAGGCGGTGCGCCCGGCGCGGTGCCCGGGGGGTGGGCGGCCGCCGGCGGCGCCTGCTCCACCGCGAGCAGCTTCCCCACCGCCTCGCGCAGGGCCGCCGCCGCCTCGGCTGCGCTCTGGTAACGGCCTTCCTTGTTCTTCGCGAGCAGCTTCCTGTAGACGGCTTCGAGCGCGGGGGGCGCCTCCGCCAGCCGCGCGCACAGCGAGGGCGGCTCGGCGAACAGGTGCTGGCCGAACAGCTCGCGATCGCTGCCGCGAAACGGCAGTTCGCCCGCCAGCACCTCGTAGAGCATGATGCCGAACGCGTACAGATCGGTGCGCCCGTCGATCTTGCCGAAGTCCTCGCCCTCGCCCTCCAGCTGCTCCGGCGCCATGTAGGGCGGGGTGCCGATGCGGTTCGGCGCCGCATCGAGCTGGATGGTGACGGCGCGGGTCAGCGAGCGCACCTTCGCGATACCGAAGTCCATGACCTTGGCATGCCCGTCCGAGAGCACGCGCACGTTCGCCGGCTTGAGGTCGCGGTGGTAGACGTGGCGTGCGTGGGCGTGCTCCAGCGCCGCCAGCACCTCGAGCAGGATCGGGATCGCACGCGCCAGCGGCAGCTGCCCGCCGGCCTCCTCCAGCACCTCGCTCAAGTCCTTGCCGTCGAGCAGCTCGTACGCCAGGTAGTCGCGCCCCATCTCGGAGCCGTAGCGGAGCAGCCGGCAGATGTTCGGGTGGTCCAGCCGCCGGGCCGCCTCGATCTCGCGCCGCACGCTGAGCCCGATCTCATCCGTGCTGGCGAGCATGATCTTGAGCGCGACGTCGGGGCCGCGGTAAGCCATGTCGGCGTCGACCGCGCGCCAGACCTCCCCCATGCCGCCCTTGCCGAGCGGCTTGATGAGGCGGAACGGTCCGAAGCGGTCGCCGGGTCGGTGCATCGCCGTGCCTGCTCTCGGCTTGCTCTGCCGCGCCGGCCTCGCCTGCGAGAGGCGCGGGCGTGCTCTCTCTGTGGATGTTAGCGGATCGCCCTCGCCGCCGCGCGAAAAAGGATCTCGGCGCCCGAGCGCGCTGCCAGCCGCTCGCAGCGCAGCTGCCGATGGCGGGAGCCGCGCCGCGCGAGCGGCCGCGGCCGGCGGCGGTGGCGGGGAGCGCATGGGAATCGAACCCACCCGCCGGGTTGTTCGCCCGGCGCAACGGATTTGAAGTCCGCGGGGGCCACCAGGCGCCCGTCCGCTCCCGCGCATGCCGATCGCCTCCGGCCATGCTAGCGGCTGCGGCGGTGCGGTCAACCGCGGCAGGCGGGCGCTCGTTCAGGCCGGGAGCGCCCAGGGACGCTGCGGTATTCGAGGAGCGGGCCTCGGAGGGGCAGGGCGTGCGGGCCTGGCGCCGAGGCGCCCGCGGCGAGACCCGCCGCGGGGCCGGGCGGAAGCTGGCGGGCAGGGCCTGGCGACCAGATGCGTTTCCGGAGGGTTTCGTGCCGGCAGCACCTACGGTGGGTGCAGCGTGTGCCGTGCTTCCGGGCAGCAGCTCAACTCCTTGGCGGAAAGGGGGTTGCTCTTTGACGCGGCGTGTCACAAAGCCCTTGTGCTGCTTCGGGTTGTGCTGGCTTGCGGCTTGCGCGCCGCGGGAGGAGGTCCTAGGATCCGCAGCCGCTATCGCCGGTTCTGCGAAGGCTCGAGGGGCAACGGCATGTTCGGCAATCACCTTGTCGCTCTCGGCTGCGCCGCCGTGTTGCTCGCCGCCTGCGGCGACCTCGGCGTGTCGCGCGGGGGCTCCGGCTCGGCCAGCTCCAGCGTCGGCTCGGCGCCGGTGGCCGAGCCGAGTCCGCGCGTGATCTTCGCCACCCCGGCCCGCGGGGCGTTCCTGGCGCCCGGGCGGGTGCTCGTCAGCGGGCAGGTGCTGGCGACCAGTCCCGATGCTCCCATCGCCGCGCTCGAGGTCATGGGCCAGCCGGTCGTCCCAGCGGCGGACGGCACGTTTTCGACCTTCCTCGACCTCGGCCGCGGGGTGCATGTGATCACGGCGACGGTCCGGGACGCGCGCGGCCGCACCGGCGGCGGGGCGCTCGGCGTGATCGCCGGGGACTTCCGGCCGCCGGGCCAGCCGATCCCGCAGGCGGCGGCGCTGCGCCTGAACGACGCCGCCTTCGCCGCCATCGCCAAGCTCATCGAGCGCACGATCTGGGCGAACCGACCTGACCGCGGCGCTGCGCAACGCCGGTCCGCTCTACCAGCGCAACGTGCTCTGGGTGCAGGTCTGGGCGACGGTGCAGCAGGTGCGCTTCCGCGACCTGCTGGTGACGATCGATGCGGAACCGGATGGCCTGCGCGCGCACGCCCTGATGCAGGGGCTGATCATCGACCTGAGCGTCGAGGCCGACCTGGGGCTCGGCGCTCGCACGGGCCCCGGCGCGCCGGCGACGGTCGAGATCGATCCGGTGGAGGTGGCGGGAACGCTGCAGCTCGGGGCCCGGCCCGACGGCACGGTCGCGGTCTCGATCCGCAACCCGCAGGCGGCGCTGCACGCCTTCCACCTGCAGTCCTCCTCGCCGGTGGTGCAGGCGGTGGCGACGCTGGTGGAGGGTGCGGTGCGCGCTGCGGTCACCGACGAGATCATGCGGCTGTTGCGGGACGAGGCCCAGCCGGGGCTGGAGCGGGCGCTCGCCAAATGGCTCCAGCCGCCCGCCGGGGTCCAGATCCTCGGCCGCACCTATGACTACGACCTGCGCCTGCAGGCGGCGACCTACGACACCGGAGGGGCGAGCTGGCACCTCGCCTTCGATGCCCTCGCACCGAACCCGACCGCGCGCGCCCTCGCCGCCCCGGGCTCGTTCGTCACCGCGGGCACGGCGCCGGGGGTGCAGACCGGCCGCGGCGGGCGCCTGGTGGTGGACGACGACGCGCTCAACCGCGCGCTCTATGGTCTGTGGGCGGCGGGCGTGCTCGACCTGACGATCGACCAGCAGTTCCTGGCCTCGGCGGGCGTGCAGGCACCGAGCCTGCTGCTCGACGGCGCGGCGCTGCGCCGGCTGTTGCCGGAGCTGGGCGCGGTGCTGGCGGGCCCCGAGCCGGCGCGCATCGTGTGCGAGCCGCTGTTGCCCCCTGTCGTCGAACTCACCGGCACGCCCAACCTCGTGACGGTGCGCGCGGCCGAGGTCCACCTGGCGATCGAGGTCGACCGCGGCAGCGGCTGGGAGCCGGTGCTGCGCGCCGCGGCGCACATCGAGATCGGAGCCTCGCTCGGGCTGTCACAGCGCGGGCTGAGCGTGCTGGCCGCCACCCACCCGCGGCTGGACTTCGACATCCTGGAGGAGCCTCTGGTCGAGCTGGATGACCGGAAGATCCGGGTCATGCTGGAGATGGCGATCACGCCCGCGATCCCGCGCCTGCTCAACGGCATCGACGTCATCCCCATCCCCCACGTCGATCAGCTGAGCGTGTTCAACGTGAACACGGGAATCGGCGGCCCGCAGAACGACCACCTCGTCGTCGACGCCGACCTGCAGCGGTAGTGTCTCGCTCCGCCCCCCGCGGCGGTCCGGGGGCGGAGGACAGGGGCAGGGTCAGAACTCCTCCTCGCTGTGGAACAGCTCCTCCTCGCCCCCGTCGAGCACCCGCTGGACCTCCTCGCGGGTGCGGGTCCGGCGCAGCTTGCGGCAGAACTCCGGATGGCGCGCGATCCCGGCGATGTGCGCCATGAGATCGAGGTGGCCCGAGATCGCGTTCTGCGGGGACAAGAACAGGAAGATCACCGAGACGAGCTTGCCATCGGGCGCCCGGAAGTCGATCCCGCGTCGCGAGATGCCCAGCGCGCCGCAGAAGTTCTCGACGAACGGGACCTTGGCGTGCGGGATGGCGATGCCGCGGCCGAGCGCGGTCGAGGCCCAGCGCCTCCCGTTTCAGCAGCGACAGCATCGCCTCCTCGCGATGCTCGCCGTTCAGCGTTCCGGCCTCGACCAGGGCCTCCAGCAGCTCCTGGATGGCGCTGTCGCGGTCGTCCGCCTCCAGCTCCGGCAGGATCGCCGCCGGCGGGATGATGTCACACAGCCGCATGAACGGGGCCGTCCACCCGGGCGCCCGTCGCAGCGGGCACGGGTTCAGTACGAAGCCAGCACCTCGTGGAGCTCACGGATCTCCTCCACCTCGAGCAGCCGCCGCCGCTCCTGCCGCAGAAACCGCGTCACCCGCGACAGCAGCCGCAGGTAGGCCGCCTGCCGGTCCGCGGGGGCAGCGATCATCGCGATCAGCTGCACCGGCTGTCCGTCCGCCGCCCCGTAGGGGATCGGCTGCGCCGTGCGCCCCAGCGCCAGGCCGAACGACGCGATGCGCGCGTCCTTTGCAGTGCGGGATGGCTATGCCATCGCCGATGGCAGTCGGCATCAACTCCTCGCGCGCGTGCATCGCCTCCAAGAGAACCCGCGCCGGGGGCTGACCCGGTAGCGCCGCGATGAGCGCCACCAGCTCCTGGAAGACACCTTCCTTGTCCCTGGCGCGTAGCTCGACCATGCGGTCGGCGCTCAGCAGATCCCGCAGGGACGGCCTGTCGCGTTCGGTCATGGTGTCGCGCTCGGGCACGCCCGGTGGTCCGCTGCGCTGGCCCGCATCCGCCTCACAGGCGGCGAGTTCCGTCCGACAAGGCGATCTTATGAGCGCTCGGCATGGCTGTCAACCGGGGCCGGCGCCGCTGCCCGGCCCGTGGCCGTCTCGGGGGGGGCGGTACCGGCCAGGCCCGGCTCCCGCGTGCGCGGGATCGGCGGTGCCCGCCCCGGCCCCGGCGCGTTCGGTCCGGCCCTGCCGCCCGCCGGCGGCGCCAGGCCTCGATCGGATGGAACAGCCCGGGGTGGCGGCGCTTGTACACGACGTAGCGCCTGCGCAGCCAGCGGCTCTCGCCGAGCAGGATGGCGAAAGCGCCCAGCACGAGAACGAAGCCGGGCCCGGGCACCCCGGGGATCGACAGCACCAGTCCCGCCAGCAGCAATACGAACGCGGTGCCGAGCCGCAGCGCGCGCCGGATGATCCGCCTCACCGCTGCCCCGCCTCCACCGGCAGCCGGGACGGGCGCGGCGGTGCGGCGGCCTCGGGCGCCGCGCCGGCCGGCCCGCTGCCGCCGCGCCCCGCCGCGCCCGCCTCGCTCTCCGCCGCTGCCGCCAGATATGCCGCCAGCGCCTCGCCGGTGGCGGTGCCGGCGGCCGCCAGCGCCCCGGGCGGCCCCTGGAACAGCACCCGCCCGCCCTGTTCGCCCGCACCCGGTCCCAGGTCGATCACCCAGTCGGCGTGCGCGATCACGTCCAGATCGTGCTCGATGACCACCACCGTGTCGCCCCGATCCACCAGCGCTTGCAGGACCGCACACAGCCGCTCCACATCCGCCATGTGCAGCCCGGTCGTCGGTTCATCGAGCACGTACAGCGTGCGGCCGCGCGCGCGCCGCCCCAGTTCCGCTGCCAGCTTGAGCCGCTGCGCCTCGCCCCCGCTCAGGGTCGGGGAGGGCTGGCCGAGCCGCAGATAGCCGAGCCCCGTCCGCTCCAGCAGCGCCAGCGGGGCGGCCAGCCGCGGCAGCGCCGCGAAGCGCTGCGCCGCCTCGGCGACCGTGAGCTCCAGCACCTCGGCGATCGTCAGGCCCTGCAGCCGCACCTCGAGGGTCTCGGGCGCAAACCGCCGCCCCTCGCACGCCTCGCACACCTCCAGCACGTCCGGCAGGAACGACATCGCGGTGCGCACCACGCCCTGGCCCCGGCACCGCTCGCACCGCCCGCCCGCGGTGTTGAACGAAAAGCGCGAAGGAGTGTAGCCGCGCATCCGCGCCTCGGGCACCGCCGCGAACAGCCGCCGGATCTCGTCGAAGACCTTGAGGTAGGTCGCCGGCACCGAGCGCGGGGTGCGGCCGATCGGCGTCTGGTCGACCTCGACCGCGCGCGCCAGCGCCCGCGCGCCGCGCAGCTCGGTGAACGGGCCCGGCGGCCGCCCGCCGCGCGCGCCCAGCGCCCGCCGCACCGCCGGGTAGAGCACCCCTTTGACGAGCGAGGACTTGCCCGAGCCCGAGACCCCGGTCACCGCGACCAGCGCCCCGAGCGGCACCGCGATATCGACCGCGCGCAGGTTGTGCAGTCGCGCTCCGCTCAGCTCCAGCCACCCGGCGGTGCCGGCACGCGGTCCGGCGGCCGCAGGGTTTGCGAGCGGCGCCGGACCGCTCTGCCGCCCGGCGGCAAGCGCCGTCCCGTCGCGCCGCACGGGCCGGTACGGGGCGCCGCGCGCCACCTCGGCTCGTGGGCCGGGGCCGGCTGCGAGCTGGCGCCGCAGGTAACGACCCGTCGGCGAGTCGGGGTGCGCCGCGATCTCGGCCGGGCTGCCGGCGGCGACCAGCCGGCCGCCCGCCGCCCCGCCGCCGGGGCCGAGGTCCAGCACCCAGTCCGCGGCGCGGATCACCTGCGGGTCGTGCTCGACCACCACCACCGTGTTGCCCTCATCCCGCAGCCGCTCGAGCGCGGCGAGCAACAGCCCCCGGTCGCGCGGGTGCAGACCGATCGTCGGCTCGTCCAGCACCGCCAGCACCCCGCTCAGCGAGCCGGCGAGCTGCGCGACCAGGCGTACCCGCTGCAGCTCGCCTCCGGCGAGCGTGTGCGCGCGCCGGTCCAGCCCCAGATAGCCCAGGCCGAGCTCTTCCATGAGCGCGAGCCGTGCCCGCACCTCCGCCAGCAGCCGCTCGCCGAGCGCCCGCTCGCGCGCCCCCGGCAGCTCGAGGCGCTCCAGCACCGCGCGCGCCTGCGCGGCGCTCAGCGCCACCAGCTCGGGCAGCGTCCAGCCTCCGAGCCGCACCGCGCGCGCCTCGGGCCGCAGCCGGCTGCCCCCGCAGGCGGGACAGGGCGGCGGCAGCGCGAAGCGCTCGCCCTCATCCGGCTCGCGCACCAGCCCCGTGCCGCGGCAGGCGGGACAGCGCCCGCGCGCGGCGTTGAACGAGAACAGCAGCGGATCGAGCTCGGGCAGCCCGGCGCCGCACGCCGGGCAGGCGCGCCGCACCGACAGCATGACGTCGCCCTCGGCGCCGGCGAGCACCACCGCCCCGCCGCCGAGCCCGAGCGCGCGCCGCACCGCGCTCGCAACCGCCTCCCCGGCCGCGCCGCGGTGCAGTTCCGCCACCACCAGCTCGAGATCATGGGCGCGATGGCGAGCAAGACGCGGCAGCGGCGCCTGCTGCAGCCGGTGCACCTCGCCGTCGATCCGCACCGCGATCCCTTCTCCGCGCGCGCGCAGCCGCTCCAGCAGCGCGCGGTGCTCGCCCTTGCGCGCGCGCACCAGCGGCGCCAGTACCTGCAGGCGCTCGCCGGGTCCGAGCGCGCCGGCGCGCTGCTGCGCCAGCGCGAGGATCGCCTCCTCCGAGCGCGGCGCGCACTCCAGCCCGCAGCGCGGGCACAGCGGCGTGCCCAGCCGGGCGTACAGCAGCCGCAGGTAGTGGTAGATCTCGGTGGCGGTGGCCACCGTGGAGTGGGCCGCACCCGGGCTGAGCCGCTGCTCGATGAGCACCGCCGGCGACAGCCCGTCGAGATGGTCGACCGCGGGCCGCGGCAGCTGGCGGATCACCTGGCGGGAGACCACCGCGAGGGCGTCGACGTAACGCCGCCGCCCCTCGCTCCACAGGATGTCGCGCGCCAGCGTGGACTTGCCCGAACCCGAGGGCCCCGTCACGCACACGATGCGCCCGCGGGGTACCTCGACATCGAGCGCCGCGAGATTGTGCTCGCGCGCCCCCCGGACCACGATCGCCTCCAGGGGCTGGTGCGAGAGCGGGCGCGGCGGCGGCTGCGGCGGGCGGGCCGGCATGCGCGCCGGCGCGGCGGCCTGCTCTCGCAGGTAGCGCCCGGTGTGCGAGCGCGCGCAGCGCGCCACCTCCTCCGGGGGACCGGCCGCCACCAGCTGGCCGCCCCCCGGTCCTCCCTCCGGGCCGAGGTCGATCACCCAGTCGGCCGCGCGCAGCACATCCAGGTGATGCTCGATCACGATCAGGCTGTGGCCGCGGTCCAGCAGCGCGTCGAACAGCGCCAGCAGCTGCTGGATGTCGTCCAGGTGCAGTCCCTGCGTCGGCTCGTCCAGGATCAGCAGCCGGCCGGCGCGCGCGCCGCTGCCCGCTCCCGGCGCGCCGTCCGCCGCGGCCAGCTGGCGCGCCAGCTTGAGCCGCTGCGCCTCGCCGCCGCTCAGCGCCGACAGCGGCTGGCCGAGCCGCAGGTAGCCGAGCCCGGTGGCGAGCAGCGGCTGGAGCAGGTGCGCCGCGCGCGCACCCCGCACCGGATCGAGCTGCGGTAGCCACGCCGCCGCCTCGGCCACCGTCAGCTCCAGCACCTCGGCGGCCGACAGCCCCCCGAGCCGCGCCTGCAGCACCTCGCTGCGCAAGCGCCGTCCCTCGCACGCCGGACACGGCAGGCTCACGTCGGCCAGAAACTGCATCTCGACCAGCTCGGCGCCGGCGCCGCGGCACTCCGGGCAGCGGCCGCCCTCGGTGTTGAACGAGAACGTGCCGGGCCCCCAGCCCCGCTCGCGCGCCAGCGGGGTCTCGGCGAACAGCCGCCGCACCTCGTCCCAGACCCCGGTCATGGTGGCGGGGTTGGAGCGGGGGGTGCGCGCCACCGGCGACTGGTCGACGAGCAGGGCGTCCGCGAGCTGCTCCCAGCCCTCCAGCTCGGGGCCGCCGCTGCCGTCGGCCGCGGTGCCGAGCGGGGGCGGGCCAGGGTGGCCGCGCAGCCGCCGCAGCGCGCGGTAGAGCACGTCGATCACGAGCGAGGACTTGCCCGAACCCGACACCCCGCTCACGCAGACCAGACACCGCGTGGGAAAGGCGACCTCGAGCCCGCGCAGGTTGCGCCCGCGGGCGCCCCGCACCACGAGCGGCGGGCCGGGCGGACGCCGCCGCCGCATGCAGCCGCCCGATCCCGCCGTTGCCGCCGCCTGCTCCCAGCAGCTGCGCGGTGCGCGAGCGCGCGCGCAGCCGGGGGTCGAGCTGCTCGCCGAGCAGCCCCGCCGGCGGCCCGGCGTACAGCAGCTCCCCTCCCGCCGCACCCGCCCCCGGGCCCAGCTCCACCAGGTGGTCGGCGGCGGCGATGATCGCCGGGTCGTGCTCCACCACCACCGCGGTGTTGCCGCGGGCGCACAGCCCGCGCAGCACCCCGATGAGCTGCTCCACGTCGCGGGCGTGCAGCCCCGTGGAGGGTTCATCGAGCACGTACAGCGTGCCGACCAGCGCGCTGCCCAGCGCCGTCGCCAGGCGCACGCGCTGGAGCTCGCCGCCGCTGAGGGTGCGCGAGGGGCGGTCCAGCTCCAGATAGCCGAGCCCCACCTCGCACAGATAGCGCAGCCGCAGCCGCAGCTCGGCGAGCGGCAGCCGCGCGACCGCCGAGCCGCCGAGTTCCGGCTCCAGCCCTGCGAGGGTCCGGTCCAGCTCGGCCGCGGTCATGCGCAGCAGCGCGTCGATCCGGTGGCCCCCCAGCCGCCAGGCGAGGGCCTCGGGCTTCAGCCGCGCGCCGCCGCACTCCGGGCACGGCCGCTGGGTGCGGTAGCGCGACAGGATCACGCGCACGTGCGTCTTGTGCATCTTCTGCTGCAGCCGCTCGAACAGCTGCAGCACGCCCGGATAGCCCTCGGCGGGCACGCCCTGCAGGATGGCGCGCCGCACCGCGGCCGGCAGCAGGCACCACGGCACGTCGGTCGGGATGGCGTGCCGCTCGCAGAAGCGCGCCAGCGCGGCGCGCTCGCGGCGGGCGGCGCGCAGCCGGAGCGGGGCGATGGCGCCCTGGGCGAGCGAGCGCTCCGGGTGCGGCACCACGCGGTCCGGGTCGATCGCCAGCACCCGCCCGAAGCCGCGGCAGCCGGTGCAGGCCCCGCGCGCGGAGTTCCACGAGAAGTGGTCCGGTTCCAGCCGGCGGTAGGGGATCTCGCAGTACGGGCAGAGCAGCTCGGCGGCGAAGCGCAGCGTCTGGCGGCGCTCGGGCAGGTAGGCCAGCGCCCGCCCCGCGCCGAAGGCATAGGCCTGCTCGAGCGCCTCCACCAGCCGGCCGGCGCCGTCTCCGCTCTCGCCACCGCCCCCGATGCGGAGCCGATCCACCACCACCGCCAGCGCCGGCGGCGCATCGGGCCGGGGCGCGGGCCTGGGGCCGGCGAGCGCGGCATCGAACTCCGCTGCCCGTTGCTGCAGCTCGACCAGCTCGCCCTCCAGCACCGCCCGCACGAAGCCGAGCGCGGCCAGCGCCGCCGCCCGCGCCGCCGGCGGCGGCACGAAGCCGATCAGCGCCAGGGTGCCCGCGGGCAGCTCGGCGGCGAGCCGCTCGGCGGCGCGCGCCGGCGGTGTCGGTTCGACCGGCCGCTCGCACCCGCGGCAGAACAGCCGCGCCGTGCGGGCGAACAGCAGCTTGAGGTAGTCCAGCACCTCGGTGAGCGTGGCCACGGTCGAGCGGGAGGTGCGCACCGTCGCCGGCGCGATGAACAGCGCCGGCGGCACGTGGCGCACCTCGTCGACCTGGGGCCGGGGCAGCCGCTCCAGGAACTGGCGCGCATACGCGCTGAAGGTCTCCACGTAGCGGCGCTGTCCCTCGGCGTACAGCGTGTGGTAGGCGAGGCTGGACTTGCCCGAGCCCGACACGCCCGAGATGACCGTGAGCGCGCCCTGCGGAATCCGGAGATCGAAGCCGCGGAGGTTGTGCTGGCGGGCGCCGCGGATCTCGATCGGCGGCGCGGCGGCGGCGCGCGGTGGCTCGCTCATGGGCTCCAGCATAGCGGGTGCGCTGCCGGGCGCAATCGGGCCAACCCTGTCCTGCAGGCCTCGCCACGAGGCGGCCTCGCGCGCCGGGTTGCGGCTGGGGGCGGCGCGCACTATCCTCGCCGCACCTCGCCTGAGGAGGGCACGCATGCGCGGCGGCGCGCGGGTGGCGGTGGCGGTGCTGGGGGCGGCGGCGGCGCTGGCCGGGGCGTGCGCGGGCCCGCAGGGCCGGGACGGCGAGGGGCCGCTGGCGGCGCTGGCGGCGGCGGCGCAGGCGGATGCGCAGCGGGTGCACCAGTGGGCGCGAGCGCTGGCGGCGCGCTTCGCCGCGGACGCCGAGCGGCTGGAGGCGGCGCGCGCCGCCGCCGACGAGCAGGCCACGCTCGCGGCGCTGCAGCGGCTCGCCGACGACGAGCGGGCGCTCGATGCCTTCGACGAGGCGGTGCGGACCCTCGAGCTCGTCGTCCGCTACGCGGAACAGCGCCCGCAGCTGCGGCTACCGGCGGCGGAGCTCGGCCGGCTCGACCGCGACGTGGAGCGGCTGCGGGCGGGGGCGGCCGCGCTCGCCGAGCATGCGGCGGCGCTGCTGCGGGCAGGCGCGGCCGCAGCGGCGCCGGGCGCGGGGGCCGAAGGCGGCAGGAGCGCCGGCGAGGCGGAGCGGCTGCGGGTCGAGATCGAGCGCGACCGCACCTACCTCAAGGCGCTGCGGGCGGACCTGCTGATCACGGCGCGCTTCGGCCGGCCCGCGGGCGAGCCCGACTGAGCGCGCCGTCCGCTCGCGCTACCAGCGCACGAGCGCGCTGCCCCAGGTGAACCCCGAGCCGAAGCCGGCCATGCACACCAGATCGCCGGGGCGCAGCCGCCCGGCGCGATGGACCTCATCGAGCAGGGCCGGGATCGAGCCCGCGGACAGGTTGCCGTACTTGTGGATGTTGTGGTAGCAGCGCTCCGGCGCGATGCCGAGCTGCTGCGCCACGGCCTCGTTGATCCGCAGGTTCGCCTGGTGGAACAGCCAGTGGTCGATGTCGGCGACCTGCAGTCCGTGGTGCGCGAGCGCCTCGCGGACGGCCTCCGGCATGCGCGCCACCGCGTGCTTGAAGACGAAGCGCCCCTCCATGCGCGGGAAGGTCCGGCCCTGCTCGATCATCTCCGGCGTGAGGTGGGGCCGGGCGCGGGCGGTCGGCGCCTCGATCATGAGCCGCTCGGCGTGGGTGCCGTCCGAGTGCAGGTGCACGCTCAGCACCCCGCGCTCGGGGTCGTGGCCGGGTCCGAGGATCGTCACCCCGGCGCCGTCGCCGAACAGCACCGTCACGTCGCGCCCGCGGTCGGCGAACTCGATCCCGGTCGAGTGGACCTCGGCGCCCGCGATCAGCACGTGCCGGTACAGCCCCAGCCGGATGAACGCATCCGCGATCTGCAGCGCGTAGAGGTAGCCCGAGCACTGGTTGCGGATGTCGAAGGCCGGGATGCCGCGCTCGGCGATCCCGAGCCGCCGCGCCAGCAGCACCCCCGAGCCCGGGAACTGGTAGTCCGCGTGCAGGGTCGCAAAGAGGATGCAGTCGATCGCGGCCGGCTCCAGCCCCGCCATCGCGAGCGCCGGCAGCGCCGCCTCGTAAGCGAGGTCGGAGGGACCGACGCCCGGCTCGACGTAGCGCCGCTCGACGATGCCGGTGCGCTGGCGGATCCACTCGTCGCTGGTGTCGAACATGGCGGCGAGGTCGTGGTTGGTCACCACCCGCGGCGGCACGTAGTGGCCGGTGCCGAGCACGATCGAGCGCATGCAGGCGCCTCCGCGACGGAGCTTCGAAAGGGGCGCATTGTACCGGCCCGCCGGCCCGGGGGCCAGCGCGGCAAGGGCGGTTTCTGCGCGACGGGGCGCTCGGATAGGGTGGGGCGGTGGTCGCGACCGGCGGCGGCGCCACGGGGCGGGGGCGCGTGCCAGCGGTGCTCCGCCCGCGCGCTGCCCGGGTGCTGCCCGCGGCGGTGGGGGAGCGGGCCGCGCCGCGCCAGGCCCGAGGGAGGAGAGCTGCGGCGGTGGCGGAGCGAGGAGCGGCGGCTGGATTCGGCGTGCCGGCCGAGACGCTGCTCGCGCCCGCGGTGCGGGCGGCGATGGCGGAGGCGATCCGCGAGGCGGGCGGCAACGAGGTCTTCTTCCTCGGGCGCGCCGAGCAGGGGATGGTGGTGGAGATCGAGGACATCGCGCGGGGCAACGACCGCATGGTGCCGGCCATCCGCCGGCTGGCCCCGGGCTGGGATGTCGCGATCCACAACCACCCGGGCGGGGATCTCACGCCGAGCGAGGCCGACCTGCACGTCGCGGCGGAGCTCGGCGAGCTGGGGCTCGGCTTCTATATCGTCGACGACGAGGTGCAGCGGGTCTATCCGGTGGTGCGGCTGTTGGAGCGCGAGCCGCCGCCGGAGCCGATCGCCCCCGCCGAGCTGCGCCGGCTGCTCGGCCCCGAGGGCCCGCTCGCCGCGCGCGCGGGCAGCTGGGAGATGCGCGCGGAGCAGGTCCGCATGGCCGAGGAGGTGGCGGCGGCGCTGGCCGGCGAGCGGCTGGCGCTGATCGAGGCGGGCACCGGTACCGGCAAGACCCTCGCCTATCTGCTCCCGGCCCTTCTGTGGGCGCGCCGGGGCGGCGGCCGGGTCGTGGTCGCGACCCACACCATCCACCTGCAGGGTCAGCTCCTGGAGCATGACCTGCCGCTGGTGCAGCAGGCGTGGGGGCTGATCGCGCCCGAGGACGAGCGCCCGCCCCGGGTGGCGCTGCTCAAGGGCCGGTCCAACTTCGCCTGCCTGCGGCGGGTGCACGACGCGCCGGGCTTGCCCGAGTCCGCCTTCGACAGCGAGGCCGAACGCCAGGAGGTGCTGGCGCTGGTGCGCTGGGCGCGCGGGGCGCGCACCGGCTCCCGCGAGGAGCTGCCGGTGGTGCCGAGTCCCGGCGCCTGGGAGCGGATCGCGGTCGACGCCGACAGCTGCAACCGCACCGCCTGCCGCTTCTATGCGGATTGCTTCTACTTCGGGGCGCGGCGGGAGGCGGCGGCCGCCGAGCTGGTGGTGGCCAACCACGCGCTGGTCTTCTCCGATCTCGGGGTGCGGCTCGCCGCGGGGGTGGACTTCGCGGGCGGGGCGGTGCTCCCGCCTTACCGCCACCTGATCGTGGACGAGGCGCACCACGCAGAGGACACTGCGGCACAGCACTTCGGGCGGCGCATCGCCGAGCGCGGCCTGCGGGCGTCGCTGGGGCGGCTCGTGCGGGCGGGGGCGCGGGGCGAGCGCGGGCTGCTGGTGGCGCTGCGCGAGGAGCTGGCCGCGTTGCCGGCATGGCGCGCCGGCGCTGCGCTGCGGCTGCTGCAGGAGCATGCCCTGCCCTGTTGCCGCCAGGCGGTCCAGGGACTCGAACCGATGCTGGGGGCGATCGAGGCTGCTCTCGCCGAGGAGCCGGAGCACGGAGCCCCGCCGGGGCAGGCGCGGCGGCGCGGCGGGCCTGCGGCCGGCAGCCCCGGCCGTACGCTGGAGCAGCGGGCCGAACCGGAGGGGCCGCCTCCGGCGGTGCGCGTGCGCCCGGAGGCCGAGGGCCGGCCGGCATGGAGGGCTGCGCGCATGCAGGCCTCGGCGTTCCTCGAGGCACTGTACCTGCTGGTCGGAGCGCTGGAGCGGCTGGGCAAGGCGCTGGAGGGAGTCGGCGCGACGGCCGAGGGCGAGCCGGGCGGCAGCTGGCCGGGCGGCGTCCGGTCCGGGAGCGAGAGCAGGCAGGGAGCGGGGGCCGCCGAGCCGCCCGCGGCCCCCACGGCGGAGCGGGACCGCCTTGCGGCGCGACGCCTGGAGCTGCGTGGCGCCGCACGACGCCTGCTGCGCGCCGCCGACGGGCTGGCGGGCTTCTTCCGGCTCGGGGCACGCGGCGGTGCCTGCCCCCGCCCCGGCCTGGGCGAGCCGGGCGTGGGCTCCGGGGCGCAACCGGAGGGTGCAGACCCCCAAGCCGGTGCGCCCGGCGCGGCTGCGGGCGGGAGCGGGGCGGAGGCGGCGCGGGGCGAGCAGCGGGTGCGCTGGATCGAGCGGCGGCCCGCCGGTCGGGGCGCCCGCCGCGCGGCGCTGGTGCTGTGCGAGGCGCCGCTCGAAGTGGCTCCGCTGCTGCGCCGGGCCGTCTATCCGCGCCTGGGCGGCATCGTGCTCACCTCGGCGACGCTGGCGGTGGGAGGCTCGTTTTCCTACCTGGAGGAACGGCTGGGGATCGGCCCCGCGCCGCCGCCGGCCGCGGGGGAGCTCCCGGCGCCGGCGGCCGCCGGCGCGGCGGCTGGCAAGCCCGTCGGGCGGCTGATCCTGCCCTCGCCGTTCGACTACGCGCGCCAGGCCGTGCTGGGGCTGCCGACGGATCTGCCCGAGCCCGACGCCCCGGGCTTCGAGCAGGCGCTCGAGGCGGCGCTGCTCCAGGCGGCGCGCGTGAGCCGGGGGCGCGCGTTCTTCCTGTTCACCAGCTACCGCGCCCTGCGCCGCGCCTGCGCGCGGCTGGCCGGGCCGCTCGCGGCGCTGGGCATCGCGGCGCTCTGCCAGGGCGAGGCCCCGCGGGGCCAGCTGCTGGCCCGCTTCCGGCAGTGCGGTCCCGCGGTGCTGTTCGGCACCGATTCGTTCTGGGAAGGGGTGGACGTGCGGGGCGAGGCGCTGGTGCTGGTGGCGATCGCGCGGCTGCCCTTCCGGGTGCCGAGCGAGCCGCTGCAGCAGGCGCGGGTGGAGGCGGTGCGGGCGGCGGGGGGCGATCCGTTCCGCCGCCTGGCGCTGCCGCAGGCGGTGCTGCGCCTCAAGCAGGGCTTCGGGCGGCTGATCCGCGCGCGGACCGATCGGGGCGCGGTGCTGGTGCTGGATCGGCGCATCGCCACGCGCGGCTACGGGCGGCTGTTCCTCGCCTCGCTGCCGCCCGCGCGGCGCGTCGAGGGCCCGCTGCGGCGCGTGCTGGAGGCGGTGCGCGAGGTCTGCGCGTGAGCTGCCGGAGGGGGGCGAGGCTGGGGGGCACCTCGAGGGCACGATCGTTGCGGTTGTCGCGGTGCGTTACCGGGCGATCGCCGCCGCTGGATTCACACTATGGGGGACAATGGGTTAGGGCGTGGCACAAGCATTTTCACGGGTGGCAGATAGGTACAACTGCGGATTGTTGCGTCCGGCCGGATCTGCTAGTGTGCAACAGCGATGGACCGGGGGCGCGGGGCTGCGAGCGGTTCGCCAGGCCCCGTCCGACTGGTCGGTCGCAGCTGGTAGCATGGCGGTGTTGGCTCTGCGGTTGCCGCCGTCGGCTCTTCGCCCTGCGAGCACCGGGCAGGCGGCGGCCGGCGAGCATGGGGCGGGAGCGAGGGGTTCGAGGATCGGTCCTCGGAGAACGGAGATCGAATGACAGCGACACTGACGACGGACATGTCCACCACGACGATCCGGGTCCTGATCGCCGACGATCACACGCTCGTCCGACAGGGTTTGCGGCGCCTGCTCGAGGCACAGCGCGACATCGAGGTCGTGGGGGAGGCGGGCGACGGACCGGAGACGGTTCGCGCCGTGGTCGAGCGGAACCCGGACGTGGTGCTGCTCGACCTGACGATGCCGGGCTCGAGCGGGGCACAGCTGGTGCGCCGGGTGCGGGCACAAGCGCCCGGGGTGAAGGTGGTGGTGCTGACGGTGCACGAGACCGAGGAGTTCGTCTCCGAGGCGCTGCGCGCTGGCGCCGCCGGCTACGTGCTCAAGGAGGGCTCGTCCGAGGAGCTGCTCGCGGCGCTGCGGGCGGTGATGCAGGATGAGGTGTATCTGTCGCCGTCCGTCGCGCGGCTGGTGACGCTCGAAGGCGGCGACCCGCGTCGGGTGCGGACGCTGTCGCAGAGGCTCACCGCGCGCGAGCGCGAGGTGTGCCGCTACCTGGCGCAGGGCTATACCGTCCCGGAGACGGCGGCCCTGCTGGGGATCAGCCGCAAGACGGTGGACGTGCACAAGACGCGGCTCATGCGCAAGCTCGGCGTGCACAACCGCGCCGATCTGGTCAAGTACGCGATCGCCAACAAGCTGGTGTGATGGCACGCGGCAAGCATGCGGCGCGGGGCGAGACGAAGCCCGGCCAGCGCGGGCGTACGCGGGGACACCGGGAGCAGACCGAGGCCGAGAGCGACATGGCGACGAGCGAAGCAACGGACACCATCCGAGTGCTGGTGGTCGATGACCACGCGATGATCCGCGAGGGTCTCGCCCAGCTCATCGGGGAGGAGGCGGAGTTCGAGGTGGTCGGGACGGCTGCGGACGGCCGCAGCGCATTGCGACTGGCGAGGAAGCTCAACCCCGACGTCGTGCTGATGGACCTGGCGATGCCCGAACTCAACGGGCTGGAGGCGACGCGCCGCATCGTGAAGGCGTTGCCGCAGACGCGGGTCCTCGCCCTGAGCATGTACATGGACCGGGATTACATCAGCCGGGCGCTGGAGGCCGGGGTCGCAGGCTATCTGCTCAAGGATTCGCCCCCGGAGGAGCTGTACGAGGCGCTGCGGCGGGTGGCGGCGGGCGAGCGCTTCTTCAGCTCGCGCATCCCGGCCACCGTGCTCAAGGGGGCCGAGCTCGGGCGGCGGCGGCGGCGTGGTCCGGAGCTCACGCATCGGGAGCGCGAGGTGCTGAAGCTGCTGGCGGAGGGCCATACCGTCAAGGAGATCGCCGAGCTGCTCAAGCTGTCGCAGAAGACGGTGGACACGCACAAGACCAATCTCATGAGGAAGCTCGACATCCACAACCGTGTCGAGCTGGTCCGCTACGCGATCGAGGAGAAGATCATCCAGCTCTGAACGAGGGGACCGGAAGGACGCCGCCGTCGCGGGCGCCCGCCCGCGGCCCCCTGCCGTCCATGCGGGGACATGCGGATGAAAGCAGTCCTGGCGGCCGGGGGGTGGCCTTCCCGCCCGGACCCTCGGCCCCTGGTCGCTGCTCGCGCCCCCGCAGGACGCGAGGGGGGGGCGGTGGCAGCCTGGTACGGGGACGGTCGCCGCAGGCAGTTGCGGGCAGGGGCGCGTTACTGCAGCCGGCGGGCCCACTCGCTGCCGGGGAAGGTCTCCCGCAGCTCGCGGCGCAGCGCCTCGGCCCGCGCCTGCCATTCGGCCGTCCGCGCGCGCTCGAAGGCTTCGGCCGCCCGGAACAGCGCCTCGGCGCGCAGCGTCGCAAACGCGCGGAAGGGAGGGTCGTAGGCGACCCGGAGGAAGGAGAGCAGCGCCTCTTCGTGGGCGCCCTTGTGCGCCTGCAACTGGCCCTGCAACAGATAGGCCTGGGCCCGCACCCGCTCCGGGGTGCGCGCGGCGTCGATGAGTTCCTTTAGCTCGGCCAGCCGGTCCTGCAGCTCGCCTCCCCCGCACCGGATGGCCCCCAGCCGAGCCAGCGCCTGCGCCTCGGGGTCCGTCACCGCTTCGCGGGCGATCCGGCGGTACCGCTCGAGCGCCTGCCCGAGCTGCCCCTCGCGCTCGTAGCTCTCGGCGATGTGCAGCTCCGCCAGGTGCTTCCACTGCGCTCCGAAGCCACGCGCCTGGGCCGCGGCCGCCAGCTCGGCGAAGGCCTGGCGCGCCGCCTCGAAGTTGCCAGCCTGGAGCTGGCACAGTCCCAGACCGAGGCGCGCCGCCGGCAAAAAGCGCGTGTCGGGGACCTCGCGGAGCAGCTGCTGGTAGCGCTCCGCTGCCTCCTGGTTGCGGCCGGCCTGTCGCCACGCCTCGGCGGCGTGAAACAGCGCGTACTGCTTGACCCAGCCGCCGCCGCCCCCCCCTGCCGCGCGTTCGAAGGCCGTCGCCGCCTCGACGAATCGGCCGGCCTCCAGGTGGCGCATGGCCTCCCGGTAGCCGAGCGGCTCGTCGCTGTGCACGACCTCCCGGATATTGGCGGCGGGCTCGGTCTGCTCGACCCCGGAGATCCGGTAGGTGACTGCCTCGATCGTCTCGCGCACCACCTCGACGTTGTTGAGGGTGCGCCCGTCGCGCAGCACGATCTGGTCGGCGCGGGCGCTCGCACCGGGTGCACCGGCCAGCGCCGGCAGCAGCACGCAGACGAGCGCAGGGCGGAACGCACCTGGCACCCGGCCACGCCGGGCCGCGCCACCGGTGCTCGAGCGGGCAGCGGTCATCGAACTCTCCTCCGCCTTGGGGTGGGCCTGCCCGTCAGGGGGCGCCCGGGGCGATCCTACCCAGGACCGCCGCGCGCGGTTCCCGTCGCGCAGCGCAGGGGGATTGTAGGCTCCGGACGGTGGCGGATCAACGCCGGGGCCGGGGCGCGGGCTGTTTTGTGCGGCGGGTGCAGGCGCGTATGATGCGCCTGGCGCCGCAGGGCGGCGGCAGCAGGAGCGCACAGCGGTCGGACGATGCCGAAGGCCACGCCGGCGACGATCCGCAAGCGGTACCGCGACGCCTTCTTCATGGGGCTGGCGACGCTCTTGCCGGCGGTGCTGACGATCTACGTGCTGCTGTGGACGTACAGCTTCATCGACGACAACATCGCCACTCCGATCAACAACGCCCTCAAGGCGCAGCTGCGCGCCACCGCGGCCGGACGCGAGGTCGCGGTGCGGCTGTTCGACCTCGACCCGGAGCTGCTGCGGCCCGGGCATGCCGGGGAGTTCGCCGCCGCACTGGACGAGGCGTTTCCCGGCTGGATCGGGCTGGGGGCGGCGATCGTGCTCTGTCTCGCGGTGGGCTTCTTCATCGCGAGCTTCCTCGGGCGGCGGCTGTGGGCGCTGCTGGAGGCGCAACTGCTCAAGATCCCCGTGGTGCGGGCCATCTACCCCTCGGCCAAGCAGATCACCGATTTCTTCATCCAGCGGGAAGAGGAGAAGAAGGAACGGTTCTCGCGGGTGTGCTACGTGCAGTTCCCCTCGCCCGGACAGTTCTCGCTCGGCTTCGTCATGGCCGACGGACTGCGCGGTATCGACGAGCGGCAGGGCCGGCGGCACCTCACCGTCTTCGTGCCGATGTCGCCCACGCCGGTCACCGGCTTCGTGATGCTGGTGCCCGAGGAGGAGGTCCACCCGATCGACCTGTCGGTCGACGAGGTGTTCCGCTTCTACCTGACGGCGGGCCTGGTGGTGCCGGAACGGCACGCGGTGGGCGAGGGCGGTGGCGCCGCGCCGCCCGCGCTGCCGCCACCCACTCCGCCGCCCTCGCCGGAGGAGCGGTGAACGGGCCGGTCTTCGATGCTGCGTTCCTCGCGGAGCTGGAGCGGCTGGCGCTGCTCGTGCGCCGGCTGCGGCCGGGCCGCGGAGCACCGCACCCGGCGGCGAGCGGGGCCGTGCGCGACTGGAGAGCGTATCGTCCCGGGGATGAGCTGCGCGCGATCGACTGGCCCGCCTACGCGCGGCTCGATCGGCTGCTGGTCAAGCAGTTCGAGAGCGAGGAGCCGCGCGAGCTGACGCTGGTGCTCGACAGCTCGGCGTCGATGGCGGGATGGGAGGCCGCCGGGCCTGCACGCGGCGGACGCTTGTTGGCGCTGGACGCTCCGGGCGGCGGGAGCGCTCGCCTGCCTGGCGCTGGTGCGCCACCATCCGGTGGCGCTCTTCGCCTTCCGCGGGCCCGAGGTGCTCGCGCACAGCGCTCCGGTGCGCGGTGCCGGGGCACGGGCGCGGCTGTTGGCGCTGCTCGCCGGTCTGCGCCCGCGCGGCGGGGGCGGGCCGCCCGCGGCGCTGGCACAGCTGGTGCGCCATCGCCGGCGGCGCGGGCTCGCGGTGGTGCTGACCGATGCCCTGTGGCCAGGAGATCCCGCTGCGCCGCTCGGACGGCTGATGGCCGGGGGGCTGGAGCCGGTGGTGCTGCTGGTGGACGAGGGCGGGGGGGGCGCGCGGCTGCCGCCGCGCTGCAAAGCGGGGCGGCGGTGCTGCTGCGCGACGCCGAGACGGGAGAGCAGCTGGCACTGCAGGCGGATCCGGAGCTGCTCGCCGCCCATGCGCGGGCGCTCGCCGAACACCACGCTGCATTCGCCGCCGCCTGTGCGCGGCGCGGGATCCCGGTCGTGCGCGCCAGCCCGCGCGAGCCGCTGGGGGCGGTTGCTGCGGGAGCTGCTCCGCGCGGGGGCGCTGGACTAGGCTCGTGACGCACCAGCCTCGCCCGCGGGCGCGACGGGACGGAGCCCGGGGGCCGGCGCCGGCAGCGCCGCGCGCCGGAGCAGCCGGCGGCAGAACGCCGCACTGGCGCGCCCGGAAGGCAGCCGCAGCGCGCCGGCGGCGAGCAGCCGGTACAGCTGGCGGCGCGGCACCTTGATGACGCGGCGGGGATCGAGGATGGCGGGGCTGGCACGCAATCGCCTGAGGGTCTCCAGACCGATCCAGAGCGGCAATGCCGTCGCCAGCCGCAGGCGCAGCTGCCCCGGCGGCAGCAGCAGCAGGTAGCGGGCGCCGGCGGCAAGGCCGGCGAGGGTCTGCTGGAGCAGCTCGTCGTACAGCGGGCGGAGCCTCGGGGCGAGCTCGGGCGCGCGCAGCTCCCGCGGGGCGAGCCCGAGGGCGGCGAGGCCGTCGGCCGGCAGGTAGCAACGGCCGCGGGCGAGGTCGCGCGGCAGGTCGCGCAGCACGTTGAGCAGCTGCAGCGCCTTGCCGTAGCGGATGCCGAGGCGCCGCAACCGGGCGGGCTCCGCCGCGCCCTGGCCACGGGGGCCGGTGCCCCGCAGCGCCGGCAGGTGGGCGCAGTGCATCTCGGTCCAGTAGGCGCCGACCACCCCGGCGACGCGCCAGCAGTAGTCCTCCAGCGCGGCCCGATCCGGCAGGGCCACGGGCGCCTCGGCGCGGGCCCCGGCGAACCGCTCCAGGTCCAGGAGCTGACCGCTGATGATCGTGCGCAGGCAGCGGCCGGTGCGGCGGCGATCGGCGGGGGCGAGCGCCTGGTAGGTCGCGAGCAGCGCCGGCAGGCGCCGGAGCAGGGCCAGCTCGGCGGCGCTCGGCGCTGCGGGGGACATGGCGCGGGTGGCCGCAAACGCGGCTGCGGGCGTCCCGCCGAGCAGCCGGTCGAGCACCGCGCCGGGCTGTTCATCCTGCGGCGCCCCCAGAGCGCGCTCGCGCCCGAGCTCCGCCGCCAGGGCCCGCAACAGCGCGGCGCGCAGCGCCGGAGCCACCGCCTCGGTGTCGGCGATCGTGTCGGTGGCGCGCGCGATGAGGTAGGCCAGTCCGATCTGCGGTGCCGTTGCCGGCGGCAGCAGGCGAAGCGAGAGGTAGAACGACCGGCTGGTCCCCTGGAGCAGCGAGCGCAGGGTCGGATCCACGGGTCGCCTCGTCGGTGCCGGTGCCGGGTCGCGCCGTGATTGTATCCCCTGGGGAGGAGGCATCGCGCCGCCGCTGTGCCGGCGGCGCCGACACGCGCGGCGCCGGCGTTGCGCTTGCGGTACCGGCCGGTTTCGATGGGCCCGGAGGCGCCAGGGTGCGCCGGCGGCTCGCAGGCCGGCTGCCGGCACGCCGGCGGCGGGCGGCGTAGGAGGGGCAGCAGTGCGCGAACAGCTGCACGCCGAGCGGACGCTCCGCCTCACCGTCGCCTACGACGGGACCGACTTCCACGGTTGGCAGGAGCAGCCAGGACTGCGGACCGTGGCCGGCGAGCTGCGGGCCGCGCTGGAGCGGGTGTTGCGGCACCCGGTGGCGCTGCAGGGTGCGAGCCGTACCGATGCCGGGGTCCACGCGCGGGGGCAGGTGGCGAGCCTGCGCACGCGCTCGCGGCTGCCCTGCGAGCGGCTGCTGGGGGCGCTGTGGGCGGCGCTGCCGCCCGATCTGGCGGTCTGCGACCTGGTCGAAGCGCCGCCGGACTTCGACGCACGCTTCAGCGCCCGCGCCAAGCACTACCGCTACCGGATCCTGTGCGGGCGGGCGCCGGACCCGTTGGAGCGGCGCACCAGCTGGCACGTGCGGGGGGCGCTGGATGTGGAGCGCCTGCGCCAGGCGGCGGCGCTGCTGGTCGGCACGCACGACTTCCGCGGGTTTGCGCGTGCGAGCGATCGCAGGCCCTCGGTCCGCACCCTGTACCGGTTTGCAGTCGAGGAGCACGGCCGTATAATCGTGCTCGACGTCGAGGGAGACGGTTTTTTGTACACCATGGTGCGGGCGATGGCGGGGACGCTGGTCGAGGTGGGGCTCGGCCGGCGGCCCGTCGAGTGCGTGCGCGAGGTGCTGGCGCGGCGCCAGCGGGCGCTCGCCGGGCCGACGGCCCCGCCGCATGGGCTCTGCCTCGAGCGGGTATTCTATTAGGTTCGACAGCCGCCTTGCTGGCGATCGTCTCGGACATCCACTCCAACCTCGAGGCGCTGCAGGCGGTGCTGGCGGACATCGAGCGCCGGGGCGCCAGCGAGATCATCTGTCTGGGCGACGTGATCGGCTACGGGCCTAGCCCGCGCGAGTGCCTCAGCCTGGCGCGGCGGCGCTTCCGGCTCACCTTGTGCGGCAACCACGAATGGGCGGTGCTGAACGAGCCGCTGGGCTTTCACCGCGCGGCGCGCGAGGCGGCGCGCTGGCATCGCGAGCAGCTGCAGCCGCGCTGGTACTCCCCGAAGGAGGTGCGCGACAACTGGGAGTTCCTGCGGAGCCTGCCGCTCATGCACCGGCGCGGGCGCATGCTGTTCGTGCATGCCTCGCCGTCCAATCCCACCGAGGAGTATCTGTTGCGGACCGATGTGGACGAGATCATGCACGAGATGTCGCCCAAGCTGGCGCGGGCCTTCGAGCGGACCGACTGGGTGACCTTCGTGGGGCATACGCACTACCCCGGGATCTTCACCGAGGACGCGCGCTTTCTGGTCCCCAAGGAGATCGATCACACCTGTGCGTTGCAGCCCGGCCGCAAGCTGATCGTCAACGTGGGCTCGGTTGGCCAGCCGCGTGACGGCGATCACCGTGCGTGCTACGTCACCCTGGACAAGGGGGTGCTGCGCTACCACCGGATCGAGTACGATGTGCGCGAGACGGTGCGGAAGGTCGCCGCGACCGGGGGGAGGCTCGATCGCAGTCTCGGCGAGCGGCTGCTGAGCGGCTCGTAGGGCGCAGTGGCATGCGGTGCGTGGGGGTGGGAGGAGGAGCTGGACGGTGCGGATCGACATCACGGCGCGCCACCTGGAGCTGACCGAGGCGCTGCGGGCGTACGCGACGGAGAAGCTGGCGCGGCTGCAGCGCCACAACGACCTGGTGCAAGAGGCGAGCGTGGTGCTGGGTGCCGACGGGGCTCGGCGGGTGGCCGAGGTCATCGCGCGGCCGAAGGTCGGCGGGCCGCTGGTGGCGCGTGCGGAGCACGACGATCTGTACGCAGCGATCGATCTGCTGGTCGACAAGATCGACCGGCAGCTGGGGCGCCACAAGGAGCGGGTCAAGGTGGATCGCAATCGGCACGGGGCGACCCCGCGGCTGGGAGAGGCGCTGGCGGGAGCCGAGGCTGCCGCGGCGACAGAGCTCGAGGAGGAAGGCCGCGAGCGAACAGCCGGCGCGTAGTGAGGCGAGGGCGCACGATGATGCGGAAAGGAACACCCGTGGAAGGGCTTCTGGGCTTCTTGAGCGAGGAGGTGATCCGGCTCGATCTCAAGGCACGCGACAAGCCGGGGGTGATCGCCGAGCTGGTCGACATCCTGGTCGCGGCGGGCCGGCTGGCGAAGGAGGACCGCGATCACGTCGTCGAGCTGGTGCAGAAGCGCGAACAGCTCGGCTCCACCGGGATCGGCCACGGGCTCGCCATCCCGCATGTCAAGGCGTGCGATCGGGTACAGGCGCTGGTCGGGGCTTTCGGCCGCAGCCTCGCCGGCATCGACTACCACGCGATCGACGGGGAGCCCTGCCGGCTGTTCTTCCTCATGATCTCGCCGCAGCAGGGCTCGGCCGCGCAGCTGCGGGTGCTGCAGAAGATCGCGGGGCTGGCGCGCAACGAGCGGTTCGTGAAGTTTCTGAGCGAGGCGCGGAACGAGGCGGAGGTGCTCGCGCTGTTGAGCGAGGTGGCCGAGGGCTGAACGCGGCGTGCCGACGGTCGAACGCGAGCTGGAGCTGAAGAACCGCTACGGGCTGCACGCTCGGCCGGCGACGCTGTTCGCCGAGGTGGCCAACCGCTATACCAGCGAGATCAAGGTCGAGAAGGACGGCCAGGTCGTCAACGGCAAGTCCATCTTCGAACTCATCATGCTGGCGGCCGAGCAGGGCTCGCGGCTGGTGGTGCGGGCGAGCGGCGAGGACGCCGAGCAGGCGGTGGCCGCGATTGCGGAGCTGGTCGAGGCGCGGTTCCACGAGGAGTGAGCGACCGGGCCGAAGGAACGCATCGTGCAGGTCAAGGTCGGCATTCCCGTCTCGCCCGGCATCGCGATCGAGCGCGCCTTCGTGCTCGAGGCGGAAGAACCCTACATCGCCGAGCGGTTCGTGCCCCCGGAGGCGGTCGCCGCTGAACAGCAGCGGCTGGAGCGGGCGCTGGAGCAGGCGCGGGCGGAGATCCGCGAGCTGCAGGAGCGCTACCGCGAGGTGCTCGGCGGCGAGACGATCCAGATCTTCCGCTTCCACGAGATGCTGCTCCGGGATGCGGACATGGTGCAGGAGCTGCACCGGCTGATCGGCGCGGAGCAGCTGTCGGCCGAGTACGCCATCTCGCGCGTGTTCCGCCGGAAGATCCAGGCCATCCGCGCCCTGCGCGACGAGTACCTGCGGCAGCGCGACGCCGATTTCCAGGACGTGGAACGGCGGCTGTTGCGGGCTCTTGCCGGCACCACGCAGCGCGAGCACAAGGGCGGCGAGGAGGAGGTCGTCTTGATCGCGCACGATCTGACGCCCTCGCAGACCGCCACCCTCGATACCTCGCGCATCGTGGGTTTTGCGACCGACGTCGGCGGGCGGACCTCGCACACCGCGATCGTGGCCCGCGCCCTCGGCATCCCGGCCGTGGTGGGGCTGGGGACCGCCAGCGCCGAGATCGCCAGCGGCGATCTGGTGATCATCGACGGCACGCGCGGGCGGGTGATCGTCAACCCGGACGAGGAGACGCTCAAGGAGTACCGCGCCCGCCGCCGCCAGTTCATCGAGTTCACCCGCGACCTGGCGGAGCTGCGCGACCTGCCGGCGGAGACGCGCGATGGCCACCGGGTGACGATCCTGGCCAACGTCGAGTTCCCCGAGGAGATCGGGCCGGCGCTGGAGGCCGGCGCCGAGGGGATCGGGTTGTATCGGACGGAGTTTTTGTACGCCGAGGGCCAGGAGCCGGATGAGGAGGCGCATTTCCGCGCCTACCTGCGGGCGGTCGAGGAGTGCGACAATCGTCCCCTGGTCGTGCGCACCCTCGATCTGGGCGCGGACAAGGTCGGCGCGGGGATGGCGGCACCGCGGGAGGCCAACCCCTTCCTCGGATGCCGCTCGATCCGGTATTGCTTCCAGCGCCCGGAGCTGTTCAAGACGCAGCTGCGCGCCATCTTGCGGGCGAGCGCCTACGGTCCGATCAAGCTCATGCTGCCCATGATCGCCTCGCTGGAAGAGGTGCGCAAGGCGAAGGTGATCATCAGCGACGTCATGGACGAGCTGGAGCAGAGCCACGTTCCGTTCGACGACCGGATCCCGATCGGGATCATGATCGAGGTTCCGGCGGCTGCGTTGATCGCCGAGTTCCTGGCGCGCGAGGTGGCGTTCTTCTCGATCGGGACGAACGACCTGGTGCAGTACACGCTCGCGGTCGACCGGGTCAATGAGCGGGTGGCCGAGCTGTACCAGCCGGCCCATCCGGCGATCCTGCGGCTGCTGCTCACGGTCATCGAAGCGGGCTGGCGGCACGGCATCGAGGTCAGCATGTGCGGGGAGATGTCGGGCGAGGCGATCTACACCATACCGCTGATCGGCCTCGGACTGCGCACGTTCTCGATCTCGCCGGGTACGATTCCCGAGGTCAAGAAGGTCACGCGCTCGATCACCCTGCGGGAGGCCGAGGAGGTGGTCGACCGGATCTTCACCTTTTCGGACGCGCGCCAGACCGACAACTACCTGCGCGAGAAGGCCAGGCGCATCATCCCGGAGCTGTTCTGAGGCGGCACGGGGTGGCCGCCCTGGCAGGGACGGGGAGTGCCGGGGGCCCAGGGCGGGCGCACGCGGGGCCCGGCGCACGGATCTGTTCGTGCGCTGCACGCAGGCCCATCGGATAATGGGCGCCAGCGGAGCCGGTGCCGCCCGGGGGGATCGAGGTGCCCTGGGGGAGGCGGCGGCGCCGGATGGCTGACGGGGGGCCTCCGTATACTGGAGGCCGGAGTCAAGACGCCCGCTGCGCTGGTGGGGCGGGGGCTGGCGGAGTCGCGCCCGGCCACGCCTTGTTGACGCTGCGCGGACGGCTCGCGTACAGTGGCCCGGCGTGGGCGCGCGAGCCGGCGCACAGGAGCACGGGGGCCGCATGTTCGGCAAGCAGAACCGGGTGGTCGGCCTCGACATCGGGTCGAGCGAGGTCAAGGCGCTGGAGATGCAGCGCGTCGGCGGCGATGGGTATGCGATCACCGGCTTCGCCTCCAGCCGCATCCATACGCCCGAGGAGACGCGGCTGGCGGTCAAGGAGGTCTTCCGGAGCGGGGGCTTCCGCACGCGCCGGGTCGTGACGGCGGTCTCGGGTCGTTCGGTCATCGTCCGCTACGTGAACATGCCGCAGATGCCGCAGGAGCAGTTGCGGAGTGCGGTGCGCTACGAGGCGGACAAGTACATCCCGTTCGAGGTCGAGGAGGTCATCCTCGACACGCAGATCCTGGAGCGCGACACCGGGCGCGGCGAGGGCCAGCAGCCCGAGATGAAGGTCCTGCTGGTGGCGGTGAAGAAGAGCCTGATCGAGGAGCACGTGGCGCTGCTGCGGGAGTGTGGGCTGCAGCCGGCGGCGATCGATGTGGACGCCTTTGCGCTCGGCAACGCCTTCGAGCTGCACACGATCTGCTCCAACCGCGAGCGCGAGTTCGACGACAAGGTGGTGGCGCTGATCGATATCGGTGCCAACAAGACCAACATCAACATCCTGCGGGGCAAGACCTCGTATTTCACCCGCGAGGTCTACCTGGCTGGCAACGACTTCACCGAGGCGATCGCACGCCGCCTGGGGATCGACGAGGCGGAGGCCGAGGCGCTCAAGATCGACCCGCGCGACCGCGTGGGTGAGGTCGAGGAGTGCATCCTGCCGACTCTGGACGATCTCGGCAACGAGATCCAGCTCTCGTTCGACTACTTCGAGAACCAGTTCGAGAAGGAGGTCGAAGAGGTCTACATCTCGGGCGGCAGTGCCAAGCTACCGGGCCTGGCGCGGACGTTCGAGGGGAGCTTCGACAAGCCGATCGTCTTCTGGGACCCGCTGGAGAACCTGCCCATGCGCACCGAGCGGATCGACCAGAAATCCGTGCTGGCGCGGGCGGGGCAGATGGCGGTGGTGGTGGGGCTCGCCTCGCGCATCCGGGGCCGGTTGTGAGCGCGCGCGGGCAGAGGGGGGCCGCTGGCGCCGAGAGCGGCGGCGGGCCGGACGGAGAGCGACGATGCTGGGCATGATCGAGATCAACCTGCTGCCGCCGCAGTACCGCACGGTCGAGCGCACACCGCGGCCGGTGTTCTTCAGCCTGCTCGCGGCGATCGTGCTCATCGGCGGTGTCTTCTCCCTGCTCGTCGTGCAGGTCGGGGAGGCGGCGCGGTTGCAGGAGCGCAAGGACGAGCTGGAGTTGATCCGCACCGCCAGGCGGGAGGAGGCACAGAAGGTCGACCAGCTGAACCAGCGGATCCGCGAGGGCCGCGCCCGCGTCGACACCATGCTCAAGGTGGCCGAGGCGCGCCTGCCCTGGAGCCTGAAGCTGCATGAGCTGGCGCGCCTCATGCCCGACTTCGTGTGGCTGGACTCGCTCTCGTTGCGGCGCGGTGACAAGGGCGAGGGCGAGCTGCAGCTGGCGTGCAACGCCCGTGGAACCAACATGCAGCGGTTCACCGAGTTCCGCCAGCTCCTCCGCTCGCACACCAACTTCTTCCATCACTTCGCGACCGTCTCGGCGCCGCGCATCGACGTGCGGCGCACGGGTGAGGAGTTCGTGGAGCCGAAGATGCTGAGCTTCAACGTGACCCTGCCCCTGCGGCCGTTCGAACAGCCGAAGCCGGCGGGCCAGCCAGCGCCGGCGCCGGGGCGCCGGCGCTGAAGGGGAGGAGGGCGGGACCATGGGACGCGGCACCCGGATCGTCGTCGTGATCGCGATCTGCTTCCTGGTCATCTTCGGCGGACTGGCGGCGAGTACCTACTCCAAGTATGCGGAGAACGAACAGACCCGCCAGGCGATCGCCGACCTGGAGCGGGAGATCGACGCCTACCAGGCCAAGATCGCGACGAAGCCGGCGCGCGAGGCATTGCTGAAGGAGATCGACGACTCGTTCGTCGACGTGATCCAGCTGCTGCCGCTGTATTCCGAGTCCCGCAGTGAGGACAAGCTGCTGGAGGGGCTCAACCGGTACGTGGCAGCGGCGCGGCTGGTGCTGGGGCCGACCGTGGTGAGCGAGCCGCGGACCGACCTGCCCGGCCTGGGCAAGAACGTGGTGCAGGTCGGCGTGACCATGAATCTGGAGGGTACGTTCGCCAACGTGCTGAAGTTCGCTGCCATGGTCGAGCGCCATCCGAACCTGCTCCGCATCGACGAGATGAAGTTGACGCCGGCGGGCAAGGGTCAGGAGGAGGTCCGCCCGCTCACGGTGTTCGTCAAGGTGAGCGCGTTTTTCTACAAGGCGCAGGCATGAGATGAGGCTGCGGGGCATGGGCAGCGTGGGGAGCGGCTGGAGACGGAGGGCCTACGCCATGCCGGCGTTGCGGTGGAGTCGTGCCGCCGTCCTCGCAGTGGTGGCTGTCGGAGCGGGCGGGGGGGCGGCGGTGGCGCAGCAGGCCGCGCCGCCAGCCGGTGCCGGTGTCGGCCAGCCGGTATTGCCGCGTTTCGAGGATGTGGACGTCGACGGCGACGGGCGGTTGACCCGGCCGGAGTGGGAGATCTTCGACGCGCCGTTCGATACCTTCGACCGCGACGGCTCGGGCGGCATCGATCCGGCGGAGTACGAGGTCTACCTCGATCAGAAGCGCTCCACGATCGAGTCGGTGGCGCCGCCCCCGGAGCTGCCCTACGAGCTCCAGGCACTGGAAGAAGAGGCCGAGCACGAGTTCAAGGCGGGCAACTTCCAGAAGGCAACCGCCATGTACGCGCGGCTGGCGGAGCGGGCGGAGCACATCCCGGAGTTCCGCTACCGGCTGGCGGAGTGCTATTTCGAGACGGGCAAGCTGGAGCAGGCGCGCGAGATCTACGAGAAGGTGCTGGCCGCGGAACCGGACAACATCGTGGCCCTGCTGGCGATGGCGCGGGTGGAGTCCCGGACCGCGGGGGGGGAGCGCGACGTCGCCCGGAAGGACCAGATCCTGCAGCGCGTGCGGGGGCGGCTGGTGCATGCGGCGCGCCTGGGCGCCAATGTGCTGTGGGCGATCGACAACTACCAGGAGCTGAAGCTGTTTCGGGACGACATCAAGCTGCAGATCGATATCGTCAAGGCGCCGGCGGAGGTGACGCTGGGTGAGGTGGTGCGGGATCCGTTCCGCAATCCGCTGCCGCGCAAGACGGCGCCGGGGGCGGTCGCGACGGGCCCCGGCGAGCCGGCGAGCACGCCGGCGGATGCGTTCACGCTGCAGCGCCAGAGGGAGCTGGTGCAGCGGCTGAACGCCCTGGTCGACCGGCTCAAGGAGCACATCGCGAACGAGGATTTCGAGGCCATCGCCACGGTGTGGCTGGAGATCGAAGACCTCATCCGGCACGAGAGTTCCATCCGGGATCTCGAGGTGGCGGGGCTGTTCGAGAAGCTCAAGGAGGAGGCGCAGCGCCAGAAGCCGGTGGTGCGAAGCCTGCTGTTGCGGGGCCTGTTCGCGCAGGGCGAGCGCATGCTCGCCGAGATGCAGGAGGCGGTGGCGCAACAGCGATTCAGCCGGGTGTTCGACCTGTGGGAGCGGCTGCGGCAGCACGCCGAGCGGATGGTCCAGACCGATCCGAGCTTCGCCCAGGCGGCGGAGGATCTGAAGGCGCGCGGGCGCATGATCGAGCACAATGCGCGCGTGCTGGAGGAGATCGGCCGGTTTGCGATCGGGGTGACCGCCACCGTGGTCGGCGGGGGGGGTGGCGAAGGCGATCGTCAACAACCGGATCGTGGGCGAGGGCGACATCGTCTACGATACCCGCGGCAACCCGATCGGCGACCTGCGGGTGGTCACGATCAAGCGGGGCAAGGTGAGGTTTTCGTACAAGGGGCTGGAGTTCGAACGCGACCTGAAGGAGGGGTGAGCCACGCCACTGCCGGCCGGCGGCAGTGCTCGCCGGTGGGCGTCGCGGTCCGCGCAACCGGGTGGGGATTGCGCGGGCGGACGGCCGGAGGCGACGCGTCCGGGTGCGTGTTGCGAACGGTTTGCCGGTGCGCGACGTGTGTGGGCTGACGCCCGGCCGGCGCGCACGGGGTGCGATAGAGGGGGAAGGCATGCTGGGGACAGCGTCCAGAGGCGCGAGGCTGGTGGCGGCGGCTGCTCTCGGCGCTTCGATGTTGGCTGGGGCGAGACCGGTCGCGGCGCAGGTCGCGGCGCCACCCGAGGTGGCCGACGGCGAGGTGCAGGAGCAGCCGGAGGGCCGCCAGGTGTACATCTCGATCGTGGCGGTGGATCGGGATCTGCGCTCGGTGGTGCGGGAGATCGAGCGCAAGGCGGGGGTCAACATCTATGTCGATCCGATGATCGCCGAGGTGGTCAACGTCCGGCTGATCAACCTGCCGTGGCGCCAGGTGCTGGAGATCGTCGCGCGCGACGCCGATTGCGAGATCGAGCAGCGCGGCCCGCGGCTGTTCATCCTGACCCAGCCGCCGCGGGTGAGCATGGAGTTCGCCGACGCGGACATCCGCGTCGTGCTCGACCTGCTGGCGCGGCAGGCGGGCCGCAACATCGTCATGGCGAGCGATGTCACCGGGACCGTGTCGCTGAACCTCCGCAACGTCCACTGGTGGCGGGCGCTGGAGACCATCGTCAAGACCGCGGGCTACGTGGCGGTACGCGAGACCGATGACATCATCCGCATCGTGCGGCCCGGGGCCTTGCGCGCGCAGCTCACCACCCGCGTCTATCCGCTCAGCTATCTGCGGCCGCCGGCGGACTACAAGGCCATGATCAGCAGCCGCGAGGCGAGCGCGGGGCAGACCGAGGGAGCGCGAGGCCTGTTCGTGGCCAATGTGACGGTGCCCAAGGGGCTCGAGGACTTCACGCTCTTCAAGGCGCTGCAGACGATCGTGAATGCGGAACTCGGCGAGCGGGTGCAGTACGACGCGGGCTCGAACTCGTTCATCGTGCACGCCACCGCGACTACCCATGCCGAGATCGAGGCGCTCATCCGCCGCATCGATGTCGAGCCGCAGCAGGTCTTCGTCGACGTCAAGTTCATCACGACCTCCAACGACAACTTCTGGCGCGATGGTCTCCGGCTCGGCGATCCGGTGCGCGATCCGGGCAACTCGGGCCTGCGCGGCGTGCTCGACCTCAATGGTGCGACGCCGGCCGTGCCGCAGATCCCCGGTGGCGTGGCGCCGAATCTGGGGCAGTTCCCGTTCGCCTTCGGCGAGGGTCTGGAGACCTTCGGCCGCGCCTTCCAGGTGCCGGCGGTGCTGGACTTCTCGCAGATGGAGGTCCTGTTTCAGTACGTGGATGTCGACCGGCTGAGCAAGGTGACGCAGGCGCCGACGCTGCTGTCGCTCAACGATCAGCCAGCCGTCATCTTCGTGGGCGAGAAGGTCCCCTTCGCCGAGCAAAAGGCAACCCAGGATCAGAACGGCAACGTCCAGGTCACGATCGAGGAGGCCGACAGCTCGCCGGTCGAGATCGGATTCACGCTGTTCATCACCCCGCACATCGTGCGCGAGACCGATCAGATCATCTTGACGGTGATCCCGCGCGTCACGCGACTGACCGGCAATCAGCCGAGCGGACTGGAGCGCATCGAGTTTGCCGATCCTCGCAACCCCCAGCTCAGCACCTTCATCGACCTGCCGCGGCTGGCGGACCAGACGGTGGTGACCCACCTGCTGGTGCGCGACCGCAATACAGCGGTGATCGGCGGGCTCATGCAGGAGACGGTGACCGAGGTCCACCAGCGGATCCCGATCCTGTCGTCGATTCCGCTGATCGGCAACCTGTTCAGCTTCACCAGCACCGACAACATCGTGGAGAACCTGATCATCTTCATCACGCCGCGGATCATCCGGACGCGCCAGGACCAGGCGGATGTCTTCGCGCGTCAGTACCAGATTCACCAGGCCAATGACTTCTTCTACCACAAGTATCTGAAGGACAAGTACGGCGACGAGCGGCCCCGCGGGGCCAAGACGCCGGAGACGGATGGCGCCAAGGCTGGAGAACCCATGGGGCCGGAGACGAGCGAGGCCGCGCCTGCGGGGGCGCCTGCGGCTGCGGGCGCGGCCGGGCCGCCTGCTGTCGAGGGGGAGGGCGGGGCTCCGCCAGCGGCCGGCGAGACACCGGCGCCCCCGGGTGAGCCTGCTGCGCCGGAAGGCGGACCTCAACCCACACCCTCAGACGAAGGGCAGGCATACAACCCGTCATGGCGAGGAGAATGCTCATCAATGCGGTCGAGCCCGAGGAGATCCGCATAGCGGTCGTCGAGGGCAAGACGCTCCAGGAGTACTACGTAGAGAGGGCGAGTTCCAGCAACCTTCTCGGCAATATCTACAAGGGTCGTGTGGTCTCGGTCGAGCCGTCGATCCAGGCGGCGTTCGTGGATTTCGGCACGCACACGAACGGCTTCTTGCACGTCAGCGATGTCATGCCGGCGTACGGCCGCGGCCTGGCGGGCAAGGACAACGGCGGGGGGCGGCGGGAGCGGCGGCCGGATATCCAGGAGCTGCTGCGCAAGGGCCAGGAGGTCCTGGTCCAGGTCAGCAAGGAGGAGATCGGCAGCAAGGTCCCGACGCTGACCACCTACATCAGCCTGCCGGGCCGCTACATGGTGCTGATGCCGAGCATCGGCAAACGCGGCGTCTCGAAGAAGATCGAGGACGAGGAGGAGCGGCGGCACCTGCGGCAGGTACTGGCGGAGCTGAATCCGCCCAAGGGCATGGGCTGCATCATCCGGACCGCGGGCGCGGGACACATGAAGTCCGAGCTCGCCGCCGATCTCAACTACCTGCTCAAGCTCTGGAAGGCGATCACGACCCGGGTGCGACAGGTGCGCTCGCCCGCGCTGATCTACCAGGAGACGGACCTGGTGTTGCGCGCGATGCGGGATCTGGTGACGGACGAGATCGACGAAATCGTGTTCGACACCCAGGAGGCGTGCGAGCGCGCCAAGCAGTTCTTTGCCGAGGCGATGCCGGCCTTCACCTCGAGGGTCCGCCTGCACGCCGAGCCGATCCCGCTGTTCGAGCGACACGGGGTCGAGCCGCAGATCGAGCGGCTGTACGAGCGGGAGGTGCGACTGCCTTCGGGCGGCTCGATCGTCATCGAACAGACCGAGGCCCTGGTCGCCATCGACGTCAACTCGGGCAAGAGCAAGCTCAACGACAACCTGGAGGATACCGCCTACAAGACCAACCTGGAAGCGGTGCGGGAGATCGCGCGCCAGCTCAGGCTGCGGGATCTCGGGGGGGTGATCTGCATCGACTTCATCGACATGCGGAGCGAGCGCTACCGGGCGGAGGTCGAGCGGCAGCTGCGGGAAGCGTTGCGCAAGGACCGGGCCCGGACCCGGGTCGCGCGGATGTCCAAGTTCTGCATCCTGGAGATGACACGCCAGCGGGTGCGCATGTCGATCCGCCGTACCCATTACCGCGACTGTCCGATGTGTGCTGGCAGCGGGTCCATCAAGACTCCGGAGAGCATGGGGCTCCAGGTCGTACGCCAGCTCCGCGGGCACGTCGTGCGCTATCCTGGGCGGGACATCGAGGTCAAGGTCCACCCCGAGGTGGCGGCGTACCTCAACGGCGCCAAGCGCGAGACGGTGCGCGAGCTCGAACAGCGTCTCGGCCGGCCGATCGCGGTGCTACCGGACGAATCCCTCAATGTCGACGAGGTGCGGATGACCTCCGGGGCCCAGGCGCGTGACCGGGCGGGCGGCAAGGCCTGAGCGGCAGTCGCCGCCTGCCCGTGGCGCTCCGGGTGACACCGCGGGAACGGCGGTCGGCGCCAGCAAGGGGCGGCCGGGGTGGCCGACTACGACGCCATCGTGATCGGCGGCGGTCCGGCAGGGCTCGCCAGTGCCATCGCGCTCGCGCAGGCGGGGGGCAGGGTGCTGGTCTGCGAGCGGAGGCGCCTGCCCGCCGACAAGGCATGTGGGCAGGGGCTCATGCCCGCCGGGGTGCGCGAGCTGCAGCGGCTCGGGGTCGAGCGCTTCATCGATCCCTTGGCCGTGGCCCCGTTGCACGGGATCCGATTCGTCAGCCGCCAGGGCCGGCTGGCCGAAGCCCGTTTCGCCGAGGGGCCCGGCTGGGGCATGCCGCGGCTGGTGCTCTCGGCCGCGCTCGCACGCTGCGCGCGGGCGACGCCGGGACTGGAGCTGCGCGAGCGGACTCGGGCCCGGCCTCGGGCTCGCACCGCGCGCGGAGTGCTGGTCGAGGCAGGCGGTGAGCTGTTGTCGGCGCGGCTGCTCGTCGGCGCCGACGGTCTCGGCTCGGCGGTGCGGCGGTTCGCGGGGTTGGAGGGCGGTCTGGGAGGACTCCGCCGCTACGGGGTCCGGCGCCACCTGGCGATCGCTCCCTGGAGCGAGCTGGTGGAGGTGCACCTCGGTCCGGGGCTGGAGGCCTACGTCACCCCGTGTGGCGGCGGGGTGACGGAAGTGGCGCTGCTGTTCGACCGGGAGCTCGGCCCCCAGTGCAATGGCGAGGCGGACGGGGCAACAGGCCCAGCGGGTGTGCCAGCCGCCGGTGCCGCGGCGGCGGCCGCTCGCACCGCCGCACCCGCGCCGGGCGGCGGGAGCGGTGGCGGATCCGGGCAGGGGGCAGCGCGTCTGTTCGAGCTGCTGCTGGCGCGGTTGCCGGCGCTGGCGGCGCGCGTCGCAGGCGCGCCGCGGCTCGACCCGGCGCTGGTGTGCGGGCCGCTGTGGCGCCGGGCACGGGCGCCGCTCGCCGATGGCGTCGCGCTCCTCGGCGACGCCGCGGGTTACCTGGACGCGCTCACCGGAGAGGGGATGACCCTGGCGTTCCGCCAGGCCCGGGCGCTGGCACGTGCGGCGGCGCCGCACCTCGGCCGCGCGGGCGGGGGCCTGTTGCGCGCCTCCGAGCTCGCCGCCTACGCGAGGGCGCACCGCGCGCTGCGGCTGCCCCATGTCGTCATGACGCGGCTGGCGCTGGCCGTGCTGCGGCGGCGCCTCGCCTCCGAGGCCGCGGTGGCGCTGCTGGGACGCGCTCCTGGCCTGTTGCAGAAACTGCTCTCCGTCAACATGGGATGCTGGCCGCGGCGGCGCCGCCTCGTGGCGGTGCCAGCCCCAACCCCGGGGTGTGGACCAGTGCCGGCAGGAGCAAGATGGCGGCCAGGTAGCTCATCCCGATGGTGACCGCGGCCAGCAGCCCGAAGGTCCGCACGGGCGGGAAGCCGCTCAAGGCGCAGACCGCAAATCCTCCGACCAGCGTCAGGTTCGAGGAGGTGACCAGCCGCCCGGCCCCGAGCAGGGTGGCCCGGGTCGCCTCCGCCGGCGCGGCGCCAGCAGCGAACCGTTCTCGGTAGTGCGCCAGGAACAGGATCGTCGAGTCCACGGCCAGTCCGAGCACGACGGCAGCGATCATGCTCGTCGCCGTGGAGAGGGGGATGGCCGCCCAGCCCATGAGGCCGTAGGTACAGGCGATCGGGACCGCCGCCGGCACCGCGGCCAGCACCGCCAGCCGCAGCGAGCCGAACAGAAGTCCGATCGCCAGCACGATCAGCCCCGCCGCCAGCGCGATCCCTCGCAGCTGCGCCCGCGGCAGCACGTGCGTCATGTTCTGCAGCAGCACGAACTGGCCGGTCGCATGCACCTGGATGCCGGCGGGCAGCAGCTCGCGGGCGGTGCGCTCGATCCAGCCGAGCAGCGCATGAGCGCGGCTGGAGGGCAGCTCGCGTACCCGGACGGTCACGCGTGCGGCACTGCCGTCCGGGGCGAGGTAGCGCGCCACCGGCGAGGCGCTGCCCGACTGGCGCAGCAGCCCGAGGTAGACGGCGAGGGTCTGCGCATCGTCCGGCAGCGTGCGGGGCAGCGCCTCGGGTTCCACCCGGAGCCGGCGCGCGCGCTTGACCGCATGTAGCCGCTCCAGCACGTCCACGGCGGAAAACACCCGCCCGATCCCCTCGCCTGCCCGCGCGGCCAGCCGGTCGCGCAGCGCTGCCAGCGCCGCCAGCACCGGCAGCTGCGCGCAGCTGCCGGGCGGTCCTTCCACGAGCAGCTCCACCGCGTTGACACCGCCCAGCCGCGCGTCGATCGCGCGGGTCGCCACCGTGAGCGGGGCCGCTGGCGGCAGCTGGCCGATGATGTCGGTCTCCACGCGCAGCCGCAGGGCGCCTGCGACGGCCGCCGCTAGCAGCGCGCCCGTGAGCACGAGCGTGAGGTGGCGGCGGCGCACCGCCCACGGCGCGAGGCGACCCAGCCACCGCTCTAGCCATGCGCCCTCGGACCGCAGCGCCTGCGGGCCGTGCCGCCAGCGCAGTCCGAACAGCCCGGGCAACACCAGCAGCGCCGCGAGATAGGAAAATGCGATGCCAGCGGCAGCGAGCAGGCCGAAGTCGCGGATCGCCGGGACCTCTGCCAGGGCCAGTCCGCCGAAGCCGAGCACGGTCGTCAGCGTCGTGAACAGGCATGCCAGGCCGACATGCCGGTAGGCGGCGCTGATCGCCGTCGCTCCGCGCCGGAAGCGGCGGCGCGCGACCGCGAACGCCAGGCACAGATTCATGCCGAGGGTGACCGAGACGACCATCACCACCGGGGTCAGCAGGCTGGTCACCATGTTGAGCTGCTTGCCGAGCAGCCACGCCAGCGCGAGGGTGAACGCCGTCGCGAGTGCGACCATCGCCAGCGGGATCAGTGCTCCCCATGGGTGGCGGAACCACGAAAAGGCGAGCAACGCGATCATGCCCACGAGCAGGGGCACGAAGCGCGCCTGATCCTCGCGGATCAGCCGCGCAAAGACCAGGCGCTGCACCGGGAAACCCGAGACATGCGTTGCAAACCCCTCGCCCGCCGCAGCGCGAGCGCGTGCCGCGATGGCGTCGAGCAGCTCCGCGTCGGCGTGTTCCAGCCACACCAGCACCGCTGCCATGCTGCCATCGCGCGCGATCAGGTTGTCCGTGAACAGCGGCTCGGCGAGCACATGCTGCCGGAACTGCTCCACGCTCCACTCCCCGTCACGCACCCATTCGTAGGGAGCCCAGCCATAGACTTCCAGCGGTCCGTGGTAGATGTTCTGCGCGTTGGTGATGGACAGCGCCTGCGCGACCCCATCCAGCGCCGCCAGCTCCGCCGTGAGCGCATCGAGGCGTTCCAGCCCCGCCGGGCTCAGCACCTCGCCGGCGAGCGCGACGATCACCAGTTCGTCCTCGCCGAAGCGCTCGGTCAGGCGGCGCAGCGCGGGCAGCGCCGGGTCGTCCTCCAGGTGCAGCGCCTCGGTGCCGGCGGCGACCTGCACCCGGGCGGCACCCAGGGCGGAGAGCGCGAGCAGCGCCGCCGCCGCCATGAGCGGCAGGAGCGGGCGCCGCGCGAGCCAGAGCACCAGTGCAGCGAGCCGGGCCTGCATGGCGGTGGTATATACGACCGGCCGGCCCGATCCGTGCATCCGCGCCGGCCCCGCGGGGAGAACAGTGCAGCTGGTCCACCTGGCCGGCAGGAGAAGGTCGGAACTTGCCGGTGGTGGTATGCTCCGAGCTCGCTGCGGAGGCCGGAGGCGATGGCGGGGAGCGAGCGCTGGCGGGTGCCGTTGTTCGACTTCGGCGCGCGCGCCTACGACTGGTTGACGGCGCAACCGCTGTGGCGGGAGCAGATCGCGCGCGTGCTCGCCTACGCGCCGGCAGGCCCCGCTCCGCGGCTGCTCGATCTGGGCTGCGGGCCGGGGGTGAGCACCTTCGTGCTCGCGGAGCGGCTGGGCCCGCAGGCCGAGCTGCTCGGGATCGACGTCGCGCCGAAGATGATCGCCCGTGCCCGCCATCACCACGTTCGGCACTACGGCCACCTGCGGCGGGTGCGGTTCGCCGTGGCCGACGCGACCCGGCTGCCGCTCCGGGACCGCTCGATCGACCTCGCGGTCGGCCACAGCTTCCTCTACCTGGTGCCCGACCGGCTGCGCGTGCTGGCCGAGGTGCGGCGGGTGCTCGTGCGCGGCGGGACGCTCGTGCTCATGGAGCCGCACGCCGCGGGTTCGCTATTGCGCGCGGCGCGTGCGGGCGCCGCCCGGGCTCACCTGCTGTGGGAGCAACCCTCGGCTGCCTTTCGCTTCGTGGCTTCCATGGTCGCCTGGCGCCTGCTGAGCGGCACGCTCGGACGCCTGGTGCCGGCCGAGGTCGAAGCGCTCTTTCTGGCCGCCGGCTTTCGCGAGATCCATTGCTCGCCGACCCTGGGCGGGCTGGGGTTGCACTGCGTCGGCCGGACGTGAGGGCGCGGCCGCTGCGCCCTGCGCGGGGCCGCGCCGGCGGCCGCTGTCGCCGCCGCCGTTGCGGCGGTGGTGCTATATTCGTGAGGCGCGGCCAGACCGCGCGTGGTGCCCGGGAGGAGGCGGTGTTCGTGTTATCCGGCAGGCGGGCACGCCGTTTCGTCCTGCTCGGTGCCGCCGTCCTGCTGGCTGCGGTGGCGCCGGGCGGCTGCGCGGCGCCGAGCCGCGGGGAACGCAAGGCGGCCTCGATCGAGCGGGCGCCGGCGGCCGATCTCGCCGCGCTGCGCGCCCGCTTGCCGGAGCTGGTGCCGGCGCTGGTGCGGTTGTACTCGCCGGCGGGGGGCAAGCGCGGCGCCATCATCGACCCGGGCGGTCTGGTGCTGAGCTGCGGGCACGGCTCGGTTCCAGGGGGCCGCGAGCTGATCGTGTTCTCGGACGGCAGCCTGGGCTTCGGGGTGGTGCTGGGCGTGGCGCCGGAGGCGGACCTGGCGCTGCTCCGCATCGTCAGCCCGCGCCGCGCGCGCTTCGCCTCCCTGGTGCTGGCCCCGTCCGTCGCGCCCGGCGACTGGGTCTATCTGGTCCAGGTGCTCTCACCCGATGTCGAGTTGCTCGAGCTCGCGTCCCGGCGCACGCTGGCCGCGGCACCACAGGCCGCGGCCGGGGGCAGCGAGGGGGCGAGGGAGCACGAACCGGTCCTCGAACTCGCGGCCGGGCGGGTGCAGCTGGTGGATCTGGCCGCGGTCATGGGCCGCAGCCGGCGCTATCTGGCGCCGGCTCTCATGGTCCACGGTCTGCCGGCGTTCCCCGGCGAGAGCGGCTCACCGTTGCTCAACGCGCGGGGCGAGCTCGTCGGCATCGCGTCGATGGGCGGTGCCGACCGGGTGGCGGGGGTCGCGGCCACGTCGCTGAACGGGATCCGGCGCTGGTTGCCCCAGCTCGCCAGTGGCGGCGAGGTCGGCGGGGCGGCCGACGGTCGCGCGCGGCTCGAGGCGTGTCTGGCGAGCCTGCGCCACAACGCGGCGCTGTTGTTGCGCGAGATGCGGGAGACCCTGGCCGGGCGGGAGGGCGGTGGGATCGCCTCCGCTGGCGCCGCGGGGCCGAACGGGGAGCTGACCGCGCGCGAACGCGCGGTCCTGGACGAGCTGGAGCGCCGCGTTCGCGCGCGCTGGGGCCCGGCCACCACGCTCACCCGGGACATGTGCATCGCGGGACTCGAAGAGCTGGTGCACGTCCTGCAGAGCGTGGCCAGCGCAGGGGCGGAGGCTCTGGTGCGGTAGTCGCGCGGGTCGACCCGGCGCGGGGCCAGAGGGAGGGCAGGAGCGTTGCCGTCACAGCGGCCGTGCCGGCAGGTCCCGGAAAGGCGCCCCCGGAGCAGGCGCACCGCGGCCCACGGCGCGCATGCCCGCGCGTGGGGCGCGGCCGGGCAGGCGCCTGCTGCCGCGGCGGGCTCCCGCCTGGCCGGTCCGGTGCGGCGCGCGATCGAGGTGGCGCTCGGCTGCGGTTTCGTCGGGCTGGGGGTGCTCGGCGCGCTGCTGCCGGTGCTGCCGGCGACGCCGTTCCTGCTCGTGGCGAGTTACTTCTTCGCGCGCAGCTCCCCGCGCCTGCACCGCTGGTTGCTGCGCTCGCGCCTGTTCGGCCCGCTCTTGCGCGACTGGCAGCGCCACCGCGGGGTGCGGCTGCACGTCAAGCTCAAGGCGATCGCGGTGGTGCTGGTCGCGGTCGCGCTGAGCCTCGGCTTCGGCGGACTCGGGCCGCTCGCGGCGGCGGCGCTGCTCGTGCTCGCCGGGCTGGGGATCGCGGTGGTGCTGCGCCTGCCCACGGTGTGTGAAGAGCCCCGCTGAGGCAGCGGGCTCGCTCACCAGGCCGCGCGTCCGCGCGGGCCCGGGCCTGCGCGTTCGCGCGGCGCCTCCGCTCGCCCTGCGCCCTGCGGCGCCTCCGCTGCGGTGAGGCGCGCATGGACGGGCGGGAACGAGGCCGCCCACACCATGCCCCAGTCGGCGCCGTAACCCAGCCGCCCCGGCAGCGGCCGGCGGCCGTCCGGGGTGAACACCTCGATCCAGGTTCCCCAGCGTTCGATCCAGCGCGCATAGCGCTCGAGGTGGGCGCGTGCGGCGGCGGGGTCGAGTTCCGCCAGCAGCTCGATCCACTGCACGCTGAAGAAGGTCCAGATCGCGTCTCCCTGGTAGTTGGGGAGCACCAGCCGCTGGAGCGGCAGCTCGTATTCGGGCAGCGGCCGCGGGTGATACTTGAGGGGAAAGGGATGGTCGAGGCCGGCGGCCCGGACCGCTGCGATGCTGCGGGCGAGCAGATCCTTGCGCTCGCCCGGGGGCAGCAGCCCGCACCAGAAGGGCCAGAAGTTGGCATCGCTCGAGATCAGCTCGCTCCCCAGGTGGTTGCGGAAGAAGCTGCCGGTCCAGAAGCGCTCGCGCAGCGTCTCGCGCAGCGGATAGGGGGCGAGCGGATTCGGCAGCTCCGGGGCGCGCGCGAGCAGCGCCTGGCACCAGGCCGCCATGCAGTGGGCGGTGCAGGTGCCGGTGAACCGCATCGTGTCCTTGGTGGAGCTGTAGGTGCGGTCCACCCGCACGGTGCCGGTCCGGGGATCGATCAGCTGCTGGTGATAGCGCGCGGCCTCGGCGGCGAGCAGCCCGCGCCAGTGCCGCCGTTCGCGCTCCATATCGAGCCGCTCCAGCGCGTAGAGCAACAGGGGCAGCGAGTCGCAGGCATACTCGAAGATGTCGACCGCGAAGCGCTCTGCCACGATGGTCGTGGTGATCCGGCCCGCGCGCTCCCACTGCCCCAGTGCCCAGCGGAGCGCGCGGCGGCAGCGCGCGGCGTGTCCGAGCGCGATCAGCCCTTCGAGGCTGAGCGCCAGGTCGCGCAGCCAGAACTGGGTGAGGTGGCTCTGGCCGGCCCGGAAGTAGCGCCCGTTCCACGCGCGCTCGGCGACCGCCCGGCAGATCGCCTCCGCCCCCGCGGCCCGCTCGCGCACCGGGCGTGGCGGGCGCAGGCCCCGGCGCAGCGCGCCGGCGGCGATCCGCGCGCCGTCCATCCCGAGCACCACCGCGTCGCGCCACCGCATGAACGCCGTCCTCCTCGCTGGCCGCCGGAGCGGGTCGCGGGCAGCGGGCGGCCCCTTCCGCCGGGGCGCCCCTACCCGGCCGGTGTGTTACACTCTCGGCTCCATCCTCGTCATGGCGGAGGTGCAGGTGTACCAGGTTGTCGTGAGTCTGGCACTGGCGGTCGTTGCCGGCACGGCGACGCCGAGCGCGCACCCGCAGGAGGTTCCGGCGGCCGGCAGCTTTCCGTGGCCGCTCGGAGTGCTGGCGGGCCTGTTGACGGTGCTGTTGCTCGCCCTGGTGCTCAAGCTGGTGGTGCCGGCGATGGGCCAGGGCGAGGACGGCGAGCTGTGAAGCCGGAGGGGGAGCTGGTCCGGCTTCCGCCGGCTGCGGCCCTGGCGGCTGCGGGGCGAGGGGCAGCCGGCGCCGCGGCGGCGGGCGGAGCCGCGCGCCCGCGGTTGTTCGCGCACCTGCCGGGATTGCGGCAGCGCCTGCCCTGGATCGCGCTCGCTGAGGGGGTGCCGAGCCCCGTCGAACCGCTCGCAGCCTTGGGGCGGTACTGGGGGCTGCCGCAGCTGTACGTCAAGCGCGACGACCGCACCTCGCTCCTCTACGGCGGCAACAAGGTGCGCAAGCTGGAATGGCTGCTCGCGCAGGCGCGTGCGCGCGGGCACCGGAGCGTGCTGACCTTCGGGGCCTGGGGCTCGCACCACGCGCTGGCGACGGCCATCTTCGCGGGGCGGCTCGGGCTCGGCTGCTATCTGGTGCTGTGCCCGCAGCCGCTGACCGCGCACGTCGCCACCAACCTGCAGGCGGCGCTCGGCGCCGGGGCGCGGCTGGTCGCGGTGCCGCACCTGGCGTGGATGCCGCTGGGAGCGGTGTGGGCGCGCTGGCGTGCCTGGCGCGACGGGCAGGGTCTTCCCTTCGCGATCCCGCCCGGCGGCTCGAGTCCCGTGGGGGCGCTCGGATACGTGGAGTGCGGCCTGGAGATCGCCGCGCAGGTGGCCGCGGGCGAGGCCCCGGCGCCGGATTACCTCTACGTGGCGGCGGGCACCTGCGGCACGCTCGCCGGACTGGCCTATGGCCTGGCGCTCGGAGCGGCGCAGGCACCCGCGCTCGCCCGCACGCAGGTGGTAGGGGTGCGGGTGGTGCCGCGGCCGGTGACCAGCGTGGCTGCGGTGCGCCGGCTGCTGCGGCGGCTGGGGGCGTTGCTCCGGGACGCCGGTGCGGGGCAGCTGCCAGCTCCCTGCCCGGTCGAAGTGTTCGGCGGAGCGCTCGGGCGGGGCTATGGGCAGCCCACCCCGCAGGGCCGCGAGGCGGCCGAGCTCGCCCGGCAGCTGCACGGGCTCGTGCTCGACCCGACGTACACGGCCAAGTGCATGGCCGGGCTGCGTGCGTTCGCCACCGCCCCCGAGCGGCGGCAGGCCGTCCACCTCTACGTGCACACCCTGAGCGGCGCCTCGCTGCTGCCCTGGCTCGAGCGCGGCGCCGCCCTGGCACGGTTCCTGCCATCGCCCGTGCGGGCGCTGGCGGCGGAAGCGACCGGCAGGCGACGCGGCGCCGGCGCCACCGGCCGCTGAGCGGCGCACGGGCGCTCCCTCCCGGGATCCGGCCGGCCGCACGCCGGGATCGCGCGGCGGCCTGGCGTGGCGAACCGGTGTTGCGGGCGCACCGGCACCCGCGTAGCATGGCGGCCATGACGGCGCAGCAGACCGGCGCGCGGGCCGGCCAGCCGGCGGCGCCGCGCGGTTACTGGGCGTGGCGGCAGAGCGCGGCGTGCTTCGAGGAGCCCGGGCGCGGGATGCTGCTCGTGCGCGGGGCCGACCGGGTCGAGTTCCTGCAGAAGCTCCTCACGAACGATGTGGCCCGGCTGGCCGAGGGAGCCGGCTGTGCGGCGTGCCTGCTCAACCCGAAGGCACGGCTGCTGGCGCCCATGCGGGTCTACCGCGAGCCGGAGCAGGTGCTGGTCGAACTGCCGGCGGTGCGCGCGGCGGCGATCGCCGAGCAGCTGCGCCGCCTGGTGTTCCTCAAGAAGGTCGAGATCGAGGACGCCAGCGCGCGCTGGCGCATCTTCGGGCTGGAAGGGCCGCGTGCCGGCGCCGCGCTCGCGCGCGCGCTCGGCACCCAGCCGCCGGCTCTGGCCGCACCACTCGCGATCGGCCCCGCGGTGCTGGGGGGACAGCGCGTCCGGCTGGTGCGCCGTGCCCTGGTGGGAGAGGGATGGCGGATCCACGTGGAGGGTGCGGGGGCGGAGGCGGTGGCCGCCGCACTGCGTGCGGCCGCCGAGGCGGAGGGCGGCGAGACGGCGGAGCCGGCGGCGCTCGAGCTGGTGCGGATCGAGGTGGGGGAAGAGGCCTGGGGAGCGGAGCTGGACGAGGAGACGTTCCTGCCCGAGACCGCGCTCGCCGCGCGTGCGGTCAGCCACACCAAGGGCTGCTATCCCGGCCAGGAGCCGGTGGCGCGCGTGCACTTCAAGGGCCGGACCCATCGGATGCTCGGAGCGGTGGTGGCGCGCGATGCCGCGGCTGCGCTCGCACCGGGCATGGAGCTGTTCTTGCCCGCGGGCGGCAAGGCGGCCGGCCGGTTGACCAGCACCGCGTTCAGCCCGTCGCTCGGCCGGCCGATCGCTCTGGGCTATCTGCGCCGCGAAGTCGCCGAGCCGGGCACCGAGCTCGGCGCCGGCGAGCCCACCGGACCGGTGGTCGAGGTCCGCGGGCTGCCGCTGGTGGGTGGGGCCGGCGGCTGCTGAGCGAGTTTCCGCCTGCGCTCGGCGGTGCCGCGGGGCGGTCTGGCTTGCACTTTCGGGGGCCGAGCGCTAAGCTCGCGGCTCCGCTCGCAAGAGGCTGGGCCGACGGATGCGCGTGCTTCCGGTGCTGCAAGAGCGAGGCGAGCAGGACGGCAGCCGCGGGGGGGGCGCGGCGGCTGGCGCGCGGCGCTCCCAGCCGGGGCGCGAGCGCAAGCCGCCATGGCTCAAGGTGCGGGCGCCGGGGGGGGAGCGCTATCTCGCGCTGAGGCGGCTGCTGCGCGAACTCGAGCTCCACACGGTGTGCGAGGAGGCGCGCTGCCCCAACATCGGGGAGTGCTGGGGGGGCGGCACCGCCACCATCATGCTGCTCGGGGATGTCTGCACGCGCGGCTGCCGGTTCTGCAACGTCAAGAGCGCGCGCACCCCGCCGCCGCCCGATCCCGAGGAGCCGCACCGGGTGGCGGAGGCGATCGCGCGGACGGGTCTGGACTACGTGGTGCTGACCATGGTCGACCGCGACGATCTGCCCGATGGCGGCGCGGCGCACGTCGCAGCGGCGGTGCGCGGCATCAAGCGACGCGCCCCCGAGGTGCTGGTGGAAGTGCTGACCGGGGACTTCGGCGGCGATCCGGCAGCGATCGCGGCGGTCGCGCACAGCGGAGCGGAGGTGCTGGCGCACAACCTGGAGACCGTGCGCCGGCTGCAGCGGCGGGTGCGGGATGTCCGCTCGGGCTACGAGCGCTCGCTCGCGGTGCTGGAGCAGTTCAAGCGCGAGCGGCCGCAGGCGCACACCAAGTCGAGCCTCATGCTCGGGCTGGGCGAGACGGAGGCGGAGCTGGAGGAGGCGTTCGTTGACCTGCGGCGGGTCGGGGTGGAGATCCTGACGCTCGGCCAGTATCTGCGCCCCTCGCCGCGGCATCTGCCCGTGGTCGAGTATGTGCCGCCGGAGCGGTTCGCGGCGCTGGAGCAGCGGGCGCTTGGCTACGGATTCGCCTTCGTGGCGGCGGGGCCACTGGTGCGCTCGAGCTACCGGGCGGGGGAGCTGTTCCTGCGCAGCCGTCTGGCCGGGCGGCCGGCGCTCGGCCGGGCGGGCAGCGCGCCGGGGTGCTGAGCGGCGCTGCGCGGCGGGCGCGCGGCGGTGGTGCGAGCGAGAACGGGCAGGCGGGGTGCCGGCGGCGCTGGAGCCCCCGTTCGCCTCCCGGCCGGGGTCGTTGCGGGCGCTGCGCCAGCTCGGCGCCGCGCTGGCGTGGGGCGAGGCAGGAGAGGATCGATCGTGGCGGCCACCGAGGTGCTGCAGTTGCTGGCGCCGGACGGGAGCGCGGCGAGCGAGGAGCTGCCGGCCGAGCTCGACCCGCAGCGGCTCGTCGGCTGGTACCGGAACATGGTTCTGCTGCGCAGCTTCGATCGCCGCGCGCTCAACCTGCAGCGGCAGGGGCGGATCTACTTCTACGCACCGGCGAGCGGCCAGGAGGCGGCGCAGATCGGTTCGGCGGCGGCGCTCCAGGACGGCGACTGGATGTTCCCGACCTACCGGGAGGCCGGGGCGTGCTACCAGCGCGGCCTGTCGCTGCAGGCACTGGCGGACCAGCTGTTCGGGAACGCGCGCGACCTGACGAAGGGGCGCCAGATGCCGAACCACTTCGCGTGTGCCGCGCTGCGGATCGTCAGCATCTCGAGCCCCATCGCCACCCAGATCCCGCAGGCAGCGGGGTGTGCGATCGCGCAGAAGATCAAGCGGGAGCGGGCGGCGACGCTCTGTTACTTCGGGGACGGCGCCACCTCCGAGGGTGACTTCCACGCCGGCATGAACTTCGCGGGGGTGTTCCGTGCCCCCTGCGTCTTCTTCTGCCAGAACAACCAGTGGGCGATCACGGTGCCGGTCAGCCGCCAGACCGGGAGCGAGTCGATCGCCATCAAGGCGAAGGCGTACGGTTTCGAGGGCTACCGGGTCGACGGCAACGACATCCTGGCGGTCTACACCAGCGTCAAGCAGGCGCTGGACAAGGCGCGGGCGGGGGGCGGGCCGACGCTCATCGAGGCGCTGACCTACCGCATGGGGCCCCACTCGACCTCCGATGACCCGCGCCGCTACCGCAGCGAGTCCGAGGTGGCGGAGTGGGAGCGGCGGGACCCGATCGTGCGGTTCGAACGCTGGTTGCGCAGTCGCGGCTGGCTGGATGACGCGACGGTGGCCGCGATCGAGCGCGAGACCGCGGCCGAGGTCGAGCAGGCGATCCGCTCTGCGGAAGCGGTCGACGCCCCGCCGCCGCAGTCGCTGTTCGAGGATCTGTACGCCGAGCCGACCCCTCGCCTGCGGGAACAGCAACGCGAGCTGCTCGGGCTGATCGAGCGGGGGGTGGTGGAGCGGATCACCAGGACGCCGCTGTTCGGCTGAGGTGCAAGAGCGGAGGGCCGAGGGCCGACCGATGCCGGTCATGAACTACATCCAGGCGCTCAACAGCGCGCTGCACAACGAGATGGAGCGCGACCCGCGGGTGGTCGTCTTCGGCGAGGACGTCGGGCGCGCGGGCGGCGTCTTCCGCGTCACCGACGGGCTGCAGAGCCGCTTCGGCGAGGAGCGCTGCTTCGACACCCCGCTGTGCGAGCAGGGGATCGTCGGCGCCGCGATCGGCATGGCGCTCAACGGCCTCAAGCCGGTCGCGGAGATCCAGTTCATGGATTATATCCTTCCCGCCTACGACCAGATCGCCAACGAGCTGGCGACCATCCGCTACCGCTCGGGCGGGCAGTTCAGCGCCCCGGTGGTGGTCCGCACCCCGGCCTGCGGCGGCATCCACGGCGGGCACTACCACTCGCAGTCGACCGAGAGCATCTTCACGCACGTGCCGGGTATCCACGTGGTCATGCCGAGCGACCCCTACGACGCGAAGGGGCTGCTGATCCAGGCGATCCGAAGCGAGGATCCGGTGCTGTTCCTCGAGCCGAAGAAGCTCTACCGCTCGGCGCGCGCCGAGGTGCCCGAGGAGCCGTACACCATCCCCTTCGGCCAGGCCAAGGTGCTGCGCGAGGGCACCGACTGCACGGTGGTGGCGTGGGGCGTCATGGTGCATGTGTGCAAGGAGGCGGTCGAACAGGCAGCGCGCAAGGGCATCGAGTGCGAGCTGATCGATCCCCGCACCCTCGCCCCGCTGGACGAGGAGGCGATCCTGGAGTCGGTGCGCAAGACCGGCCGGCTGGTCATCGTGCACGAGGCCCGGCGGAACACGGGCTTCGGTGCCGAGATCGCAGCCCTGGTCGCGGAGAAGGCGATCCTGCACCTGGAGGCGCCGATCCGTCGCGTCACCGGCTTCGATGTGCACTGTCCATTTACCCTGGACCCGTACTTCCTGCCCGATGCGCCGCGCGTGCTGCTGGCGATCGAGGAGACGGTCGGGTTCTGAACCCCGCGAGCCGCAAGGAGCCACACCCATGGTGCTGGAGTTCAGGCTGCCGGACATCGGCGAGGGCACCGTCGAGGGCGAGGTGGTGCGCTGGCTGGTCGAGGAGGGCCAGGCGGTGGCCGCCGACCAGCCGGTGGTCGAGGTCATGACCGACAAGGCCACGGTCGAGCTCACGGCCCCGCGAGCCGGCGTCCTGCTGGAGAAGCGGGCTCAGCCCGGGGAGGTGGTGCCGGTGGGCGAGGTGCTGTACGTGCTCGCCGAGCAGGGCGAGCCGGCGCCGGCGCCGGCGGGGGCGAAGGCGCAAGAGCAGGCCGGGGCGCCGCGCACGGCGTCCCCGCCGCCGGCCGCGCCCTCCCCGCCCCGGCCGGCGGCGGCCGCCGCGCGCGCGGAGGCGGCGGTGCCGGGCACGCCTGCAGCCGCACCGGCGGAACCTCCGCCGGCTCCGGCCGGCAGCGCTGGCGCTGCGGCCGTGGAGCGGCAGGGCGACGGGCGCAAGCCGCTCGCCACCCCGGCGACCCGCAAGCTGGCGCGCGAGCAGGGGATCGATCTGCGGCAGGTGCGCGGTAGCGGACCGGCCGGGCGCATCACGAAAGAGGACGTGCTGCGCGCCGCGCAGGCGCTCGTGGCCGCGCCGGCGGCGCCGGCCGCCGCCGCGCCCCTGGCCGGCGAGGAGCCGATCGAGCGCGTCCCCTTCCGCGGGCTACGCCGCGCGATCGCCAAGCAGATGCGCCGCTCCAAGGACACCGCCGCGCACTTCACCTACGTCGAAGAAGTGGACATGAGCGAGATCGTGGCGCTGCGCTCCGAGGAAAAGGAGCGACTCGCCGCCCAGGGCATCAAGCTCACCTACCTGCCGTTCGTCATCAAGGCGGCGATCGCGGGGCTCAAAAAATACCCGCTGCTGAACGCCGAGCTGGACGAGCAGGCGGGCGAGATCCTGCTCAAGAAGTACTATCACATCGGCATCTCGATCGACGCCGAGGCGGGCCTGAGCGTGGGCGTGATCCGGCATGCCGACCGGCGATCGATCGCGGAGCTGGCGCTGGAGATCGAGCGGCTGGTCAAGGCGGTGCGCGAGGGGCGCGCCACGCGCGAGGACCTGACCGGTTCCACCTTCACCATCACCTCGGCCGGCAACATCGGCGGGGTGCTGGCGACCCCCATCATCAACGTGCCCGAGGTGGCCATCCTCGGGGTGAACGCCATCCGCAAGCGGCCGGTGGTGATCGAGGGGCCGGACGGACAGGACACGATCGCCATCCGCCACCGGATGTATCTGAGCATCTCGCTCGATCACCGGGTGGTGGACGGCGCGGTCGCCGCCCGCTTCATGAACGAGGTGGTGCGCCACCTCGAGAAGCCGGCGCGGCTGCTGATCGGCGCCTAGGTCCGAGCCGGTGCAGGCGCCTCAGGACCGGGTCGGCACAGGCGTGGCGCCGGGCGCCGGCCAGACGCTCGCGCCCGGCGCCGGCGCGTTGCAGAGCTCGCTGCGGGGTGAGGTCGTGATCGCCGGCGGCACCGAGATCCTGCGCCCGCCGCCCGTGCCACCTCCGGTGGCGGAGCTCGGGCCCGAGGTGCTGCGGGCCATGTACCGCGCCATGGTGCTGGTCCGCACCCTCGATACCAAGATGGTGGTGCTGCAGCGTCAAGGCCGGATCGCGTTCTACGGTCCGATCACCGGCCAGGAGGCCGCGACCATCGGGCTCGCCTACGCCATGCGGCCCGAGGACTGGATCTTCCCGGCGCTGCGCGAAGCCGGGGTGGCGCTGGTGCGCGGGCTGGAGCTGGAGGCGATGGTCGCGCAGTGCTTCGGCAATGTGCGCGACATCGCCAAGGGGCGCCAGATGCCGTGCCACTACGTGCACCGGGCGGGCAACTACTACGCCATGTCGAGCGCCATCGCGACCCAGCTGCCCCATGCGGTGGGGTGCGCGTACGCCAGCAAGCTGCGCCGCGAGCCGGTGGTGAGCGTGGCCTGCCTCGGCGACGGTGCGGTGAGCGAGGGCGATTTTCACGCCGCGGCCAACTTCGCCGGGGTGTGGCGGGTGCCGTGCGTGTTCTTCTGCCAGAACAACCAGTGGGCGATCACGGTGCCGTACCGGCTCCAGTCGGCTACCGCGACCATCGCCGAGAAGGCCGTCGCCTATGGCTTCGAGGGCGTGCGCTGCGACGGCAACGACGTGCTCGCGGTCTACGAGACCGCGCGCCAGGCGATCGAGAAGGCGCGTGCCGGCGGCGGGCCGACGCTCGTCGAGGCGCTGACCTACCGGATCCTCGGGCACACCACCTCGGACGATCCGAGCCGGTACCGCGACGAGGCGGAGGTGGCGCCCTGGCGGGAGCGGGATCCGATCCGGCTGTTCGAAGAGCGGCTGCGCGAGCAGGGAGTGCTGGCGGCCGCAGAGCCGGAGGCGACCGCGGCCTGGGCGAAGGAGCAGGTCGAGGGCGCGATCCGGGCGGTCGAGGGCGCGCCGCCGCCGCCGCTGGAGACCCTGATCGAGGACGTCGTGGCCGCGACGCCGGCGCGGCTGCGCGAGCAGCTCGCCGAGCTGCGGCGCGCGATGGCCAGGCTCGGCCACGACCCGCTCGAGCGCTCGGGTCACTGAGGGGTGCGCCAGGGGCGCGGGCCGCGGGCAGGCGCCCGGCGCGCCGGCTCGCCGGGCCGGCGGAGGAGGGAGAGGCAAGGGGCGCCCGCGCGGGCCGGGGACATCCAGTCCGGCGGCTCGCGAGCGGCCGCCGGGATGACGCAACCGAGGGGGACAGGGCAGCCATGGCCGAGGTGCACGAGAGCTTCGATGTCGCCGTGATCGGCGGCGGGCCGGGCGGATACGTCGCGGCGATCCGCGCCGCCCAGAACGGTCTCAAGGTCGCCTGCATCGAGCGCGAGGCGCTGGGCGGGGTCTGTCTCAACTGGGGCTGCATCCCGTCCAAGGCGCTCATCCAGGCGGCGGGCTGGTTCGACAAGGCAGGCAAGAGCGCCGAGATGGGGATCGTGCTCGAGCGCGCGGCCGTCGACATGGCGCGGCTCACCGCGTGGAAGGACGGGATCGTCAAGAAGCTCACCGGCGGCGTCGCGCAGCTGCTCAAGGGCAACGGGGGTGAGCGCGATCATGGGCAGCGCGCGGCTGCTCGACCGCGAGCGGGTCGAGGTGGAGCTCGCGAGCGGGGAGGGCAAGCGCCTGCTCGGTGCCCGCCAGGTGATCATCGCCACCGGCACGCGCACGATCGAGCTGCCCGATCTGCCTGTCGACGGCGAGCGGGTGCTGGGGGCGCGGGAGGCGCTCGACCTCAAGACGCTGCCGCGCCGGCTGGCGGTCATCGGCGGCGGCTACATCGGCATGGAGCTCGGCATGGCGTTCGCTAGGCTGGGTTCCGAGGTGACCGTCGTCGAGCTGTTGGATCGCATCCTGACCGGGACCGATCCGGACTGCGTGAAGTGGGTCGAGCGCCGCTTCCAGAAGCTCGGCGGCCGGATCCTGGTGCGATCGCGGGCAGCCGGCTTCGAGGAGCACGCCGGCGAGCTGCACCTGCGGGTGACCGACGCCGAGGGCCGGGGCGGCGAGACGGTGGTGGTGGACAAGATCCTGGTCGCGGTCGGCTTCCGCCCGCACACCGCCGGACTGGGGCTCGAAGCGCTGGGGGTGGCGCTCGATGGCCGCGGCCACATCCAGGTCGACGAGCGCTGCCGGACCAGCGTCGACGGCATCTACGCCATCGGCGATGTGACCGGACCGCCCTATCTGGCGCATCGCGCCTCGCGCCAGGGGATCGTGGCGGCCGACACGATCGCGGGCAAGCAGGCCGCGATGGACGTGCGGGCGATGCCGGCGGTGGTCTTCACCGATCCCGAGATCGCCACCGTGGGGCTGAGTGCCGAGCAGGCCGAGCAGCAGGGCTACCGCGTCAAGGTGGGGCGCTTTCCGTTCTCGGCGCTCGGCCGCGCGCTGATCTACGGCGAGCAGCCCCCGCCGGGCCTGGTGAAGCTGGTGGTGGACGCCGAGAGCGGGGTGCTGCTGGGTGCCCAGATCGCGGGCCATGGCGCCTCGGATCTGATCGCGGAGCTGGCGCTCGCACTCGAGATGGGCGCGCTCGCCGAGGACATCGCGCTGACGGTGCATGCCCATCCCACGCTTCCCGAGGCCATCATGGAGGCTGCCGAGGCGGCGCTGGGCCACGCGATCCACGCCTTGTAGGCGGCGGCGACGGTGGCTGCGAGCATGCGCGTGCGCCCGGCGCCGGAGCGGATCATGGACATGGGCTCGCCCGGCTCGGCTGCCCTCGAGGTCCGGTGGCTGGGCCGCATGGAGTACGGAGCGGCGCTGGCGCTGCAGGAGCAGCTCCTGCAGGCGGTGGCTGCCGGCACCGCGCGCCCGGTGCTGCTGCTGCTCGAGCACGAGCCGGTCTTCACCGTCGGCCGGGGACTGCAGCGCCGGCCGCCGGGGGAACCCCCGCCGCGCCTGCCGCCGGCGGTGCTGCCGGCGGGAATCCCGCGGTTCGAGGTGCGGCGCGGCGGCGGGCTGACCTACCACGGGCCGGGCCAGCTCGTCGGCTACCCGATCGTGCCGCTGCTCGACCGCGATCTGCACGGCTACCTCCGGCGGCTGGAGGCGGCGCTCATCGAGGGCGTGGCGGCGTTCGGGATCGAGGCGCGCGCGCGCCGGGCTACACCGGGGTGTGGGTGGAGACGGCGGCGGGACTGCGCAAGCTGGCCTCCATCGGCGTCGGCTGCCGGCGCTGGGTGAGCTATCACGGCTTTGCGCTCCAGGTCGCGCGCGAACTCGGGCCGCTGCGCGAGGTCTGTCCCTGCGGGCTGGCCGGTGAGGAGTACACCTCGCTGAGCCGGCTTCTGGGGCGCGAGGTCGGGCTGGACGAGGTGCGCGCGGCCCTCCTGCCGGCGTTGCGCGGGCGGCTGCTGCCCTATGTCCGCTAGTCCTCGGGCGCAGCTGCTGCCGCCGCAAGGCCGCGGCGGGCCCGGCGGCGCGGCCGGCGCGCGCGGGCGGCCGACGGTGCCGCTCGCGCACCGGCTCGCCGGCGAGGCGGTGCGGTTGGCCGCGCGGATCGTGCAGTTGTTGCCCTCCCCGCTCGTCTACGGGCTCGCGGAGTGGGCGGCGCTGCTGTTGATCGCCGCCACGCTGCTGCGCGAGCGGCGCGCCGCCCGGCGCGGGCGCGGGCCTCGGGCGCAACCTGCGCATCGCGTTCCGCGACCGGCTCAGCCCGGCTCGCCGCCGCTGGCTGCTCGCCAACTGGGCGCGGCACATGACCTGGCTCGGGGTGGACCTGCTGCGCCTTCCCTGCATCACGCGGCGCAACCTGCGGCAGCGGGTGGACACGCGGGGGCTGGAGCGCGCCTGGCCCGCCTACAGCCGCGGCCGCGGGCTGATCTGCGTGACCGGCCACATCGGGGTGTTCGAACTGATCGCGCACGCCGCCAGCCTGTGGGGCTATCAGGTGACCGAGGTCGCGCGCCCGCTCGCGATGGCGCCGGTGGACGAGGCGGTGCGCGCGCTGCGTTCGGCGGGCGGGGTCGAGGTGCTGGCGAAGTGGAACGTGCTGTGGCACCTGCGGCGCGCGCTCGGGCGCGGTCGCGTCGTGGGCTTGACGGCCGACGAGACCGTCCGGCGCAATGCGGTCTTCGTGCCCTTTCTCGGCACGCTGGCGGCGACGAACCCCTCCCCGGCGCTGCTGCATCTGGCGAGCGGCGCGCCCCTGTGCGTCGTCACCTGCCATCGGGTGCGCCGCGAGCGCTACCGGATCGAGGTATGGGACCTGTTCGAGCACGCCCCGAGCGGAGATCGGCAGGCGGATGTGGAGGCCATCATGACCCGGATCAACGCTGCGCTCGGCCGCGCCATCCTCGCCCGGCCCGCGCAGTGGTTCTGGGGCATGCGCCGCTACGAGCACCGGCCCCCGGGCGAGCAGCCGGGGCCGGACGGCCTGCCGCCGCCCGCCTGAGGGCGCACCGGCGGAGGTCCCCGGCGGCCGGTCGCGCGCAAGGGCTCCGCGCCCGCATCACCCCCGCGGGCCCTGGCCGGCCCTCTCCCTGCTGCCGGCCCCGCCTCGCTGGCTCAGGGGAAGATCCCGAGGTGCTCGTAGCAGAGCGCGATCTTGTCGATGGCGACGATGAGCGCGGCGGTGCGCAGATCGATCTCGTCGCGGTGGCGGCGGGCGGTCTCGCGGATCTGGTGGTAGGCGCCGATCATGGTCTCCTCCAGCCCGGAGTTGACCAGATCCTCCTCGCTCGCGCCGTGGCTATAGCGCGCGATCAGCTCCTCGCCGAAGTGGTTGCCGGTCACCTCCGCCATCGCCCGCAGCAGCCGCCGCTGCGTCGCCTCTTCGAACCGCTTCTGCAGCCGGCCGAAGCGCACGTGCGACAGGTTCTTCACCCACTCGAAGTACGAGACCGTCACCCCCCCGGCGTTGAGATAGATGTCCGGGATGATGAAGCAACCGCGGCGGCCGAGCAGCGCGGACGCCTCCCAGGTCACGGGGCCATTGGCGGCCTCCGCGATGATGCGAGCGCGGATGCGGGGGGGCGTTCTCCTCGGTGATCTGGTGCTCCAGTGCCGCCGGGATCAGGATGTCGCAAGGCAGCTCCAGCGCCCGCTCCCCTGGCACGATGTCCTGGGCTCCCGGGAAACCGAGGATGGAGCCGGTCTGCCGCCGGTGCTCCACCACGTCTTCGAGCTCTAGCCCGCCCTCGGCGTGGATCGCCCCCTCGATCTCCGCGAGCCCGATCAGCCGCGCACCCGCCTCTTGCAGGAACCGGGCGGCGTGGTAGCCCATCTTGCCGAGGCCCTGCACGACGACGGTCTTGCCCTCCAGCCCCGGCCCGAGCCCGATCCGCTTCATGTCCTCGGCGCTCGCGCACGCCTCGCGCACGCCGAAGAAGACCCCGCGGCCGGGCGCCTCCAGCCGCCCTCGGATCCCGCCCTGGGGGACCGGCTTGCCGGTCACGCACGCCGTGCCGTTCAGCTCGCCCGGATTGAGCTGCATGTAGGTGTCGACGATCCAGGCCATCTCGGTCTCGCCGGTACCGAAGTCCGGGGCCGGCACGTCGACGCCGGGGCCGATGAACCGCTTGCGGATCAGCTCCGCGGTGTAGCGGCGCGTGATGCGCTCCAGCTCGCGCTGCGAGTAGTTGCGCCGGTCGATCCGCACCCCGCCCTTGGCCCCGCCGAAGGGCACGTCGACCAGGGCGCACTTGTAGGTCATGAGCGCGGCCAGCGCCTGGATCTCGTCTTCGTCCACGGTCAAGGCATAGCGGATGCCGCCCTTCGTCGGCTGCTTGTGATGGCTGTGCTCGGCCCGCCAGGCGTGGATGACCTCGATGGAGCCGTCGTCGCGCTTGACCGGAAACGCCATCCGGTAGACCGCGTTGCAGGCCGTGATGGTCGCCAGCACCCGCGGATCGTGCCGCGTCAGCGCCGCCGCGCGGTCGTATGCGCGCTCGACCTGCTCCAGCAGGCTGATCTTGTTGCTCACCCCCGTCCCTCCTCCGCCCGCCCTCGCTATTATGCGCCACACCCGGGCGCCGGGCCGCCTCCGTGGCGCGGTGCTCGGGTGGACGGTCTGCTCGAGCGCCTTGACCCGTTCGCCCGCAGGGCCTAGATTGAAGGGCTCCGGCTGGGGGCGGGCGGAGGGTCTCGCGATGCGCGAACAGCGTGCTGGCGCGCCGGCTCTGCTGCTCTTCTGGGCGGTGGCGGCGCTGGGTGGGGCGGTGATGGGGGGCGCCGGCTGCGGGGCCGCGGTCGATGCCGAGGGCCGGCCCGTCACCGGGGACGTCTGGTTCGACCAGCACGGGGTGGCGCACTGCCCGTTCTGCCTGCCGCAGACCAAGCTCCAGCCCACGCCCGAGGAGTCCGCGGCCAGCGTCGTGCCGCGCTTCGCCAACCTGTGCGCCAAGGGCCACCCGGTGCGCTGGCGTGCCGAGATGGTGCCGTGCTGGCGGTGTGACGGCGCGGTGCGGTGTCCGGAGTGCGGCGGTTCGGGCATCGATCCCGTTCGCCCGGGCCGGTTGCCGTGTCCGACCTGTGCGGTGACCGACCCCACCGGTCGCATCCGCGGCAGCGGCGCCTGCCAGGAGTGCGGGGGCGAGGGGTTCATCCGCTACGGCGCGATGGGCGCGGAGCGCTAGGGGTACGCATAGCGGCGGTGGTGCCGCTGGCGGGCGGGGTGCGCACGGCCCCCTCGCCCGGGCGCTCTCCCCGGAGGGGAGAGGGAGAGAACAGAGCGGCTTCCTTCTGGATCCCCTCTCCCCCGCTTGCGGGGGAGAGGGTGAGGGTGAGGGGGTTCCGGACGGCGCCTGCTCCTCGCCCCGGCTCGTGCGCCGTCACTCGGCGCGCAGCTGCGGTTCGCCGGCGAGCGCGGCCTGGGCTGCCGCCAGGCGGGCGATCGGGATCCGGTACGGAGAGCACGAGACGTAATCCAGCCCGAGCTCGTGGCAGAATGCCACGCTCGCCGGCTCGCCGCCGTGCTCGCCGCAGATGCCGAGGTGCAGCTCGGCGCGGGCGCGGCGGCCGCCCTCGACCGCCAGCCGCATGAGAGCGCCCACCCCTGGGCGGTCGAGCACCTGAAAGGGGTCGACGGGCAGCAGTCCCTCTTCCTGGTAACGCGGCAAGAAGCTCTGGCCATCGTCGCGCGACAGGCCCCAGGTGCACTGGGTCAGGTCGTTGGTGCCGAAGCTGAAGAAATCGGCGTGCTGCGCGATCTCCTCGGCGAGGAGGCAGGCGCGCGGCAGCTCGATCATGGTGCCGATGGCGAACTCGACCGGCGGCTCGATGCCCTGCTCGCGGAGCGCCGCGCGCCTCTGGGCGATGATCGCCTCGATGCGGGAGCGCACCAGCGCCAGTTCGGCCGCCGAGCCCACCAGCGGCACCATGATCTCCGGGCGCACCCGCAGCCCGCGCGCCGCCACCTCGAGGGCTGCCTCGACGATGGCGCGCACCTGCATGGCGTAGATCTCGGGGTGGGTGATGCCCAGCCGGCAGCCGCGATGGCCGAGCATCGGGTTGAACTCCTGTAGCTGCTGGACCTTCGCGCGCACGCGCTCGGGGTCGAGCCCCAGCTCCTGTGCCAGCGCCTGCTGCTGTTCGGGCTCCTTGGGCAGGAACTCGTGCAGCGGTGGATCGAGCAGCCGTATGGTCACCGGGCGCTCGCCCATCGCGGTGAAGATCGCGACGAAGTCGTCGCGCTGGTGGGGTTCGACGCGCGCCAGCGCCGCGCGCTGCTCGGCCTCGGTCTCGGCCAGGATCATGGCGCGCATGAGCGGGATGCGCTCCGGCTCGAAGAACATGTGCTCGGTGCGGCAGAGCCCGATCCCCTCGGCGCCGAACGCCAGCGCCACCCGCGCGTCCTCGGGCGTGTCGGCATTGGCGCGCACCCGTAGCCGCCGCGCCTGGTCGACCCACTCCATGAAGCGGGCGAAGCGCTGGTAGAGCGGCGCCTGCTCCGGCTCCAGCTCGCGCTCGAGGAGCACCCGCACCAGCTCGCTCTGGCTGGTGGGCAGCGCGCCGAGATACACCTCGCCCGTGCTGCCGTCGATCGAGACGACCTCGCCCTTGTGCACGGTGTGCGCGCCGGCGCGGAAGCATTGTCGCTCCAGGTCGATCTCGATGGCGCTGCAGCCCGCCACGCACGGCTTGCCCATGCCGCGCGCCACCACGGCTGCGTGCGAGGTGATGCCGCCGGTGGAGGTCAGGATCCCCTGCGCCGCCGCCATGCCGCCGATGTCCTCGGGGGAGGTCTCCGGGCGGACCAGGATCACGCGCGCGCCGTGCGCGGCGGCGGCCTCCGCCTCCTCCGGCTCGAAGACCACGGTGCCGACCGCCACGCCGGGTGCGGCGTTCAGGCCGCGCGCGAGCAGCCGGCCCTGCTCGCGCGCGCGGCGCGCGGCGGCGGGCTCGAGCGTCGGAAACAGCAGCTGCTCCAGGTGTGCGGGCTCGACCCGGCGCACCGCCTCGCGCGGGCTCAGCAACCCCTGCTCGACCATCTCGGTCGCGATCCGCAGCGCGGCCGGCCCGGTGCGCTTGCCGGCGCGGGTCTGCAGCACGTACAGCCTGCCGTCCTCGATCGTGAACTCGATGTCCTGCATGTCGCGGAAGTGCCGCTCGAGCAGCGCCTTCAGCTCGAGCAGCTCGCGGTAGCGATCCGGCATCTGCTGCTGCAGGCGCGCGATCGGCTCCGGGGTGCGCAGGCCCGCCACCACGTCCTCGCCCTGCGCGTTCGGCAGATACTCGCCGTAGAGCACGTCCTCGCCGGTCGCGGGGTTGCGGGTGAAGCAGACCCCGGTCGCCGAGTGCGGTCCGGTGTTGCCGAACACCATCGCCTGCACGTTGACCGCGGTGCCGAGCAGGCCCTCGATGCGGTGCAGCCGCCGGTAGGTGCGGGCCCGCTCGTTGTTCCAGGAGCGGAGTACGGCGCGGATCGCCTCCCAGAGCTGGGCGTGCGGGTCCTGGGGGAAGGGCTCGCCGACCGCCTCGCGATAGATCGTCTGGTAGGTCTCGACCAGCGCGGCCAGGGCCTGTTCGTCGAGCTCGGCGTCGGTACGTGCCCCGGCGCGGGCGCGCGCCTCGGCGAGCGCCCGCTCGAACCGCTCGTGCGCCACCCCCTTGACGACGTTGCCGAACATGGCGATCAGGCGCCGGTAGGCATCGAGCGCGAAGCGGCGCCCGCCGCCCAGCGCCGCCAGCCCTGCCAGGGCGGCGTCGCACAGCCCGAGGTTGAGCACGGTGTCCATCATCCCGGGCATGGAGACGGCTGCGCCGCTGCGCACCGAGACCAGCAGCGGGGCCTGGGGGTCGCCGAAGCGCCGGCCCATGCGCCGGCCGAGCAGCTCCAGCGCTTCTTCGACCTGGGGCTGCAGCTCCGCGGGCAGCCGTCCCTGCTGTTCGAAGTGCTGGCAGACCTCCGCGCTGATCGTGAACCCGGGTGGCACCGGCACCCCGAGCCGCGTCATCTCGTGCAGACCCGCCCCCTTGCCGCCGAGGCGCGGCCGGTCTGCGAGCGTGCCCTCGGCCTGCCCGTCGCCGAACGAATAGACCAGCTTGGGCATCGGAGCCTCCTCGCCAGCGAGCCGCGCGGCGCGCCCTGCAGCCCTGCGCGCCAGCAGCAGCCGGGTGCTGCCGAAACTAGCGCTGCCGCGCCGCCATGGCAAGCCGCGAACTCGCCGCCGGCGCGCGCGTCACCGGGAAGGCGAAACCGGCCCGCGATCGGCTGGCAGCCGCGCCCAACGCGGAGGCGGCGCGCCGGCGCGCCGGCGACCGGAGCGCCTGGCCGCGCAGCCGGACGGAGCACCCGGACCTCGAGTCGCACGGCTCGGGGTTGCCGGTTGGAATGCTCGCCTTTCCGTGAGGCCAGCCGTGCAGGGAGGAGAGCAGGGCAGGGCAGAAGGGACGCGACGGCGGCCGCCGGCCGGTGGGGCTCCGCGCCGCCGAGGAGGCCGCCTCCGCGAGGGACTGGTTGCGCTGCTCGGGCTGCGGGGCCGAGAACGGCCGCGCAGCAGGCCGAGCCGCAGGCGGACGCGCTGACCGGCGCCCGGGCCTCGAGGCGGGTTCGGAGGCCGCGGCGCCGCGGCAACTGACGCCCTCCCTGTTGGAGAAGCCGCGGCGGCGCGGTGAGAAGGCGCTGCGCAGCGCGGTAGTCCCGCGTCCCGGCGGTGGGCACGCCAGCAGGCGGGGCCTGCTGCAGGGCATGGACGACCGCACGGCGACCTCCGAACCGTGCGGCCTGGCGCGCCTGCCGGAAGATCGAGGGCAGCAGCCTGCCGCCCCCATTGCCCCGCGTTTCGAAGGGAGTTATCCTGGAACAAGATTTTTGGTATGGGACAACTCACTTTCGGCTCGGAGGCCGCGGGTGGAGGGGAGAGCCACGGTGGGCCGCACGGGGGCGCCGGCCGGCAGGCACGGCGGGTGGCGGCGGCGGTGGCCCGGACCGCTGGCGGCGGCGCTGGCGCTCCTCGCTGGCGTTGCCGGCGCGTGCGGGGACGGGGGCGGTCCAGCAAGCGGCGAGGTGCCAGGGATCTCCGTCCAGGGGCGCCGCGCCCCGCTGCGCGTGGTCACGACCATCGGCATGCTCGCCGATGCCGCGCGCGCGATCGGTGGCGAGCGAGTGCAGGTGCAGGCGCTCATGGGGCCCGGGGTGGATCCCCACCTGTACAAGGCGAGCCAGAGCGACCTCGAGCTGCTCCGCAGCGCCGATCTGATCGCGTACGTGGGCCTGCACCTCGAGGGGAAGATGACCTCGATCTTCGAGCGGCTGCGCCAGCGGCGGCCGGTGGTCGCGGTGGGCGAGGGCCTGCCGCCCGAACGCCTGCGCGCTGCACCCGGGTTCGCGGGGACCTACGATCCACACATCTGGTTCGACGTCGGGCTGTGGAGCGAGGCGTGCGGCGTGCTCGCGGCGGCGCTGCAGGCGCTCGATCCCGCCGGCGCCGAGGCGTACCGGGCGGGGCTCCGGGCTTACCAACACGAACTCGCGGAGCTGCAGGCGTGGGTCCGCGAGCAGATCGCCACCATTCCGCCGCGCCGCCGGGTGCTGGTGACCGCGCACGATGCCTTCGGCTATTTCGGGCGGGCGTACGGCATCGAGGTGGTGGGACTGCAGGGCATCTCGACGGTGAGCGAGGCCGGCCTCGCCGACGTCGCGCGGCTGGTGGATCTGCTCGTCGAGCGCGAGCTGCCGGCGATCTTCGTCGAATCCTCGGTGAGCGACAAGGGCGTGCGCGCGGTGGTGGCCGGGGCCGCCGCCCGCGGCCACCAGGTGCGGATCGGCGGCACGCTCTACTCCGATGCACTCGGCCCCGAGGGCTCGGGGGCGGAGACCTACCTCGGCATGGTGCGCCACAACGTGAGGACCATCGTGCAGGCGCTGCGGGGTTCCTCCGCCGGCGACACGCGCGGGGACTGAAGGAGGGGCTGTGGCATGCACACGCAGCCGCAGGCACAGGCCAGGGCCAGCCAGCCAGCACGAGGAGGCGAGGCGCTGCCCGGCACCGGATCGGCCCCGGGAGCGGCCGGCGGGCCGGCCGCGCCGTCCGCCCCCGCCGTCCCACCGCCCATCGAAATCCACGACATGACGGTCGCCTACCACCACAAGCCGGTGCTGTGGGACATCGACCTGGTGCTGCCGGAGGGCAAGCTGATCGGTATCGTCGGCCCCAACGGCGCCGGCAAATCCACGCTGTTCAAGGCGATCCTGGGCCTGGTACCGCTGGCGAGCGGCTGGGTGCGGGTGTACGGCGAGCGGTACCAGCCGCGGCGCGGGCTGATCGGCTACGTGCCGCAGCGCGAGACCGTGGACTGGGATTTTCCGGTCGACGTGCTCGACGTGGTGCTCATGGGCAGCTATGGGCGGCTCGGCTGGTTCCGCCGTCCGGGGCGGCGCGAGCGCGAGCAGGCCTACGAGGCGCTGCGCCAGGTCGGGATCGAGGGGCTGGCGCGGCGCCAGATCAGCCAGCTGTCCGGTGGCCAGCAGCAGCGGGTGTTCCTGGCGCGCGCTCTCTGCCAGCAGGCACGCATCTACCTCATGGACGAGCCGTTCGCGAGCGTGGACGCCGCGACGGAACGGGCGATCATCGCGATCCTGCACGAGCTGCGCCGGCGCGGCTGCACGGTGGTCGTCATCCACCACGACCTGCAGACGGTGGCCGAGACCTTCGACTGGCTGGTGCTGCTGAACATGCGGGTGATCGCCGCCGGTCCGACCTCCGAGGTCATGACCGACGAGAACCTCGCCCGCACCTACGGCGGCCGGCTCAACCTGCTGAGCCGGGTGGCGGAGCTGGTGGCGCGCCAGCCAGCACACGGGGGCTGAGCGGTGGCGGGGGTGCTGGAGACCGCGGCGCGGCTGGTGTCCGATCCCAATGCGCGCTGGGTGCTGGGCGGCACGGCGCTGCTGGGGCTGGCCGGCGGCGTGCTGGGCTCGTTCGCGCTGCTGCGGCGGCGGGCGCTGCTCGCGGACGCGCTCGCGCACGCCGCGCTGCCCGGGGTATGCCTGGCATTCCTCGGCAGCGGTTCCAAGGAGCTGCCGGTGCTGCTGGCGGGGGCAGCGGCGACCGGGGTCCTGGGCACGCTGGCGATCGTCGCCATCACCCGCAGCACGCGCGTGAAGGAGGACGCCGCGCTGGCACTGGTGCTGAGCGTGTTCTTCGGCGCGGGCATCCTGCTGCTCACCTTCGTGCAGAAGGTGCCCGCGCTCGATGCCTCCGGACTGGACCGGTTCATCTTCGGCCAGGCGGCGACGCTTCTGCCCGGGGACCTGCGGCTGATCGCCGCGGTCACCGCGGGGCTGGGTGCGGTGACGTGGCTGGCCTTCAAGGAGCTGAAGCTCTCGGTGTTCGACCCGCTGTACGCCGCCTCGATCGGGCTGCCGGTGCGCGGGCTGGAGCTGCTGCTCGCCGGGATGATCGTGCTCGCGGTGGTGGTGGGACTGCAGGCGGTGGGGGCGGTGCTCATCGTGGCGCTGCTCGTGGTGCCGCCGGCGGCGGCGCGGCTGTGGACGGCGCGGCTCGGGAGCATGACGGTGCTGGCCGGTGCGATCGGCGCGGTGGCGGCGGGCCTGGGCGCGGCGCTTTCGGCGGTTCAGGTGCCCGGCCCCGCCGGGGCGCCGGTGGCGCTGCCGACCGGGCCGGTGATCGTGCTCGCCGCGGCGGCGGCGTTCGTGGTGTCGCTGCTCGCGGCGCCACACCGGGGACTGGTGGCGGCGGCGATCGCTCGGGCCCGCCAGCGGCGGCGCATCCTGGCGGAGAACGTGCTCAAGACCCTCTACAACCTGGAGGAGTGGCGCGCGCCCAGGGGCGTACCGCCGGGACGGGCGGGCAGCACGCTCGCCGAGCTCCAGGCGGTGCGGCGGCTGCCGGCACGGCGGCTCGCGCGCGCGCTGGCACGGCTACGGCGCGAGCGACTGGTGGAGCGCACTGCCGGCACCGAGCCGCGCTGGGTGCTCACCGAGGCAGGCCTCCGCGAGGCGCGACGCCTGGTGCGCAGCCATCGGCTGTGGGAAGTCTACCTGGTCGAGCGGGCCATGGTCGCGCCCGACCACGTGCACCGCGACGCCGAGGAGGCCGAGCACGTGCTCGAGCCCGAACTGCTCGCCGAGCTCGAGCAGCGGCTGGGCCGCCCCGCGCACGACGTGCACGGCCGGCCGATCCCGGCTGGCGAAGAAGGGCAGGCGGGGCGCGGGCCGGCGGTGCCACCGCCCCCCGGAGAGGAAGCGGCACCGTGAGCGCGGCGGCGGTGCTCGGGGCAGGGGCAGGGGCAGGCGGCGGCCTGGTGGCGCTGCCAGCTGCGGCCGGCCCGCTCGCGCTCGCCGTGCTGCGCGTGAGCGAGCTGCTGCCCGCCGAGGGCTGGGTGATCCTCACCGGTTTCCTCGCCGCCGCGAGCTGCGGATTGCTCGGCTGCTATCTCGTGCTCCGGCGGCTGTCCATGCTCGGCGACGCGATCAGCCACGCCGCGCTGCCCGGCATCGTGATCGCGTTCCTGCTGACCTCCAGCCGTACCTCCCTGCCCATGCTCGCGGGGGCCGCGGCGCTGGGGGTGCTGACCACCTTCCTCATCGAGGCGCTGGAGAAGACGCGCCGGGTGCATCAGGACGCCGCGATCGGCACCACCTTCACCACGCTGTTCGCGATCGGGGTGCTGCTGGTGGTCCTCGCCGCTGGCAATGTCGACCTCGATCAGGAGTGCGTGCTGTACGGCGAGCTCGAGCTGGTCACACTGGATCTGGTCCCGCTGGGCAGCCAGCCTCCGGCCGTGCCGGGCCCGGGCGCCGGCAGCGCAGGCGCCGATCTCATGTCGCTCGCTGCGGGCGCGCGCGCGGGCGACCTCGGACCGCGCGCCACCGTGGTGCTGGCCGCGGTGTTCGCGCTGGTGCTCGCATTCGTGGCGCTGTTGTGGAAGGAACTGCTGGTCTGTAGCTTCGATCCCCAGCTCGCAGCTTCCATGGGGATCCGCGTCGGCCTGATCCACTACCTGCTCATGGGCATGGTCTCGGTGACGGTGGTGGCGGCCTTCGAGAGCGTGGGGGTCATCCTGGTCGTGGCGATGCTCATCGCACCGGCGGCGACCGCCCAGCTCTGCACCGATCGCCTGCCGGCCATGATGGGGATGGTGCTGGTGGTGGCGGCGGTGAGCGCGGTCGGGGGCCACCAGCTCGCCGGCGCGCTGGCCGGTGCCTCCACGGCGGGTGGGATGGCCACGGTCGCGGGGCTGTGCTTCGCGGCGGCCTGGCTTCTGGCGCCGCGCCACGGCCTGCTGGCGCGCTGGGCCGCGCATGCCATGGTGCGCCTGCAGGTGGCACGGGAGAACCTGGCGGGCGAGCTGTTGCGCGCCGAGCAGCACGGCGCACTCGGCGCCGGCCCTGGCCGAGCTGGCGCGCCGCTTCGGGTGGTCGGTGCGCTTCGCGCGGCGGGTAGCGCGCAGCGCGCGCCGGCGCGGCCTCGTGCGCCGAACCGCCGCGGGCACGCTCGCGCTGACCGCCCGCGGGCGCGCGCTCGCCGCCGAGGTGCGCGCGGTGCACCGGCGCTGGCAGCAGCAGCTCGAGCAGCTCGGCTACGACCGCGAGCACGCGCACCTGGCAGCGCATCGGCTGGAGCACCTGGCGCCGCCCGGAGCGTTCGGCCCGGCGGCCGAGGCGGGGGCGCCGGCGGGCCGGTCCGCCTCCCCAGGCGGCGGTGCTGCCGGAGGGCGCACGCCCGCGGTATAGTGAGGGCACGCCCGCCAGCGGCAGCGCGGGCCAGGCGAAGGAGAGCGGGGCCGTGACGACGACGCCGAGCATGGAGGACTACCTCGAGCGGATCTACAAGCTCGTGCAGAAGAAGGGCTATGCGCGGGTGGTCGACATCGCGGAGCTGCTCGACTTCAAGCCCTCCTCGGTCACGCGCATGGTGCAGCGGCTGGCGGACGAGGGCTTTCTGGAGTACGAGCGCTACCGCGGGATCGTGCTGACCGAAAAGGGCCGGCAGCTCGGCCGCGTCATGGAGCGGCGGCACGAGAGTCTGGACGAGTTCCTGCGCCTGATCGGGGTGCAGGACGAGCAGGCGCTGTGGCAGGACGTCGAGGGAATCGAGCACCACGTCTCGCCCGAGACCATGGCGGCCATCCGCAGCCTGGTGGCCTTCTTCAAACAGCATCCGAGCTGCTACCGCGAGCTGTGTGAGTTTCAGCGCGCGCAGGGCTTGCGCGGAGCGGCCGGACCGGGGCAGGGGCAGGGGCAGGACGGGGCGGCGATGCCCGCCGGCGGGGGGCAACGGTCCGCGGCTGCCGCCGATCCCGAGGCAGAGTGAACCCGCGCCCGGCGCGCGGTGAGCGAGGCTCCGGTGACGGCCGCCGACGCCCATCCGGAACTCGAGGCCGGCGAGGAACAGACCTCGGGGCCGGATCCATTCGACGACCCGGCGCTGTTCGCGCTGCGTTGGTTTCTGATCTCGCTCGGGGTGCTGTTCGCCGCGGCGCTGCTGGCGCTGCTCAGCACGCGCGGCGGCGCGCCGGCGGGCGAGCGGCTCGGCGAGCGGCTGCCGGCGTGGGTGTGGCTCAGCACCGCGTTGCTGCTCGCCTCCAGCGCCACGCTGGAGTGGGCGCGGCGCGCGGTGCGGGCCGACCGGTTGCCGGCGTTGCGCGCGGGACTCGCGGCCACCACTGTGCTCGGCGTCGCTTTCCTGTGCTCGCAGGCAGCGGCCTGGTCGGCGCTGCGGCTCGACCGCGTGGCGGGCGCGGGCTTCTACGTGCTGACGGCGCTTCACGGCGCGCACGTGGTGGGAGGGCTGGTGCTGCTCGTGGTGGTGACGCGGCGCGCGTTCGCCGGTCGCTACTGGAGCCTGTCCCACCCCGGCGTGCGCTATGCGGCGCACTACTGGCACTTCCTGGACGCGACGTGGCTGGTGATCGTCGCGGTCATGCGCTGGGTGCTCTAGCGCCTGGCCTCGCCGCCGGCACCGCCCTCCGGGGCCGCGGGCGGGCGCGCCGTGGGCCGCGGCGCCGCGCCCGCTCAGCTGCCCTGGCCGGGGGGCTGCGGGGGCGGGGCGGACTTCCAGCGGCTGGGGGGGATGGTCTTGATCTCGAGGGCGTGGATGCGGCCCTCCATGGGGTAGCCCACCGCCTCGTGCACCAGCCGGTGCTGCTCCAGCAGGGGCAGTCCCTCGAAGGCCGCCGAGACGATCTCGATGCGGAAGTGGCCGCCGCCGTGCCGCGCGCCCTCGTGGCCGGCGTGTGCGGCGCTCTGGTCGACGACCTCGAGCGCCAGCGGCGCGAGCCGTTCCCGCAGCCGCTGCTCGATCCGCTGCCGCGTCTGTTCGGTATCCTTCATGTCCCGCACCTCCTCTCGTGCGCCACGGTCGAGCACGCATTGTAGCGTGTGGCGGCGAGCGGCCAGCGCCGCTCGGGTCCGCAGACGCGTGCGGCGCTGCCCGCCTCCGTTATGCTGGATGCGAGCAGGCGCCGGTGCGGTGCGGCGCGGTGGAGGCAGGCAGCGCATGTGCACGCTGATCGTGGCGAACCGGCTGTTCGAGCGGGTCGCACTGCTGGTGGCCGCCAATCGCGACGAGCGGCTGGGGCGGCCGGCGGGCCCGCCGGCACTGCGGCAGCCCGCGGCGCCGGGCGGACCCGCCATCCTCGCCCCGCGCGATCTGCAGGCCGGAGGGACGTGGCTCGGGGTGAACGCGGCGGGGGTGTTCGCCGCGGTCGTCAACCGCGCCGAGGTGCCACACGAGCCCGGCCGGCGCTCGCGCGGGCTCCTGGTGCTCGATGCGCTGGGCCAGCGGAGCGCGCACCAGGGCGCCGCGCAGGCCGCCGCCTGGGAAGCCTCGGCGCACAACGGGTTCTGCCTGCTCGTGGCGGATGCCACGCAGGCATGGCTGGTGGCCGGTGACGGCAGGGAGCAGGTGCAGGTGCAGCGGCTCGAGCCGGGCTGGCACGTGGTGACCGAGCGCAGCCGCGATGCGGGCGCGCCGCAGGCGCGGCAGCGGCTGCTCGCCGAGCGGCTGTCGCCCCTGGCCGCTCGAGGACCGGACGAGGCGGTGCGAAGTCTGCGGGCGTTGCTGGCCGAGCACGGTGCCGGAGGGCTGGACGGGGTCTGCGTGCATGCGCCCGGACTGGACTACGGCACGCGCTCGGCGAGCGTGCTGCGGCTGGGCAGCGGGCGCACCGCCGCGCCGCCGTGCTGGTGGCACGCCGAGGGCCCTCCGTGCTGCACCCGCTGGCGCGATCTGTCGCCCCTGCTGGTGCGATTGCTCGGCGAGCAGCCGGCCCGCGCGCAGGGCCCCCGCCAAGCGTAGTCCCTGCCTGCGCGGGCGCCACGACGGGGAGTGCGCGGGAGGGGACAGGACAGGGTGGTGGTTCCTGCAGGACTCGAACCTGCAACCCGCTGGTTAAGAGCCAGCCGCTCTACCAATTGAGCTAAGGAACCACCCGTGCCGCGCGCCCATCATAGCGCGCTCGCTCGCCCGCGCAAGACCCCGCCCCGGGCCAGGGCTCGGGACCGACCATCCGCGGTGCGACCCGGGGGTGCGCTCCTGCCCGCTTTTGGCTGAGGCCGGAGCGCGCGGCCCCGGCGGCGGCGCCGCTCCGGCTCAGAACTTGACCAGCCGCAGGGCGAGCGAGACCTCCGCGGTGCCCCGCGGTTGCAGCTCCAGTTCGAGCTCGAGTTCGGCCAGCTCGGCGTGGTCGTAGCTGTCATAGAACTTGAGTTCGAGCTGGCTCTTGACCTTGCGCAGCGGCAGCGCGCTGCTCAGCCCCAGTCGCAGATCGATCCGGCCGTCGGCCGAGAACCACGAGTTGCTGTACAGGTTGCCGTCCGGACGGTCGAAGGCGCCGCGCGCGTGCGCAGGCCGGTGCTGGTGGGGGCGCCGTGCGGTGAGCTGGCTCGCGGTCTGTTCCGCGGGGGCCCCATGCAGCTCGTCATCCCCCTCGCTGCCCAGCAGGACCGGTGCGTCGTCCGCGTTGTAGCGCATCTTGACGTCGTTGCGCACGCTCAGTCCCCCCAGGCGCAACAGCTCGATCTCCTCGCCGATCACCAGTTCCTCGGCGTCGAGGGCGAGCTGTTCGGGGTGGCCTCGCCAGTAGGTGGGGAAGGGCGAGGAGAAACGCGCCAGGCGGTTGGCGTCGTACTCCTCCTCCGCCTGCAGCGCGTCGTGGTAGGCTCCGACCCGCATCTGGGGATCGAGACGGTAGCGCTCCTCGAGCTCGTCCCGCCAGAGGCTCTCGACCTTGCGGCGCAGGTGCCGGTACGCGTAGCGATGCACGCCGCAGAAGCGCACAGGCGCATGCTCGCGCGCCGCGGGCAGGCGCCAGCAGCCGAGCAGCGTCTCCGGCGGATCGGCCACGGGCCCCTCGCTGCGGGCGGCGGTGCCCACGCCGTCGATCTCGCGCACCAGCGCCTGCAGCATCCGCTCCTGTTCGGCGCGGGCGCTCGTGGCGGCGGCGAGCAGCGCCTCTTCGCGGGCCAGGCGCGCCTGCAGCGTCCGGACCAGCTCCCGGCCGCCCACCCCGAGCGGTCCTCGCCGGGCGGCGACCAGCGCCTGCTCGCCTGGGGCCGCCTGCGGCCGGTGGGGCGCGGCGGTGGCGCCGGCGGGGGGAGCGTCTGCGGTGTTGCGGCTGGTGGCGGCGGGCGCAGTGCGCTGGGCGGAGGCAGAGGCGAGCACGAGCTGTGCTTGCTGCGCTCGGGCGTGCACACCGCCTGCGAGGAGCGAGGCGAGACAGAACCAGGTCCAGTTGCGAGCCAGCCGTCCGCCTTGCCCGAACACCTCGCGCGCCTCCTCGCGACCGCGGTGGGAACCGGTCCCGGCGGGTTCCTCCGGTGTTTCCCGCAACTGCCATGCCGGCGTTGCCACCGCGCCCGCGAGCCGGGGTTGGGCCCCGGCTCGCCTGCGGTTCGGGCGAGCACGCCACCGGGGCCGCGTGCGGGCGAGCGCGTCCCGGTTTCGGTATAGTTGGGGGATCTCGCCACAGCAACCTCCGGTGCGCCGGCGAGGCGGCGGGACAACGCTCCATCGCATTGCCGCAACGGCCGTTGCGCGCCGGCGGCAGCCTGGCTCGCCGCGGCCTCCGCCCGCCACAGCCGCGCGGCTGCGGGCCCCGCTCGGCTTGACACCGCAGAGCCACCTCCCTAGAATCCGCGCGGCTGGGGAGCCGCAGTCGAGGGGATGTCGCCATGCGTCGATCCGCCGCCGTGCGCGTTCGGCTGCTGCTCGCTGCAGCCGCCAGTGCGTGCCTGCCGCTCGCCTCCGGGTGCACCTTCGCCCACGACCGCATCAAGGACGCGGTCGACATCGTCGGGTTCAAGCTGGTCGCCGGACCCGGCACCAAGGTCGGCCTGGGCTTCGGCGCCGCCAAGACCGGCATGATGCTAGGCTACTACCGCTTCCAGAAGTTCGGCTTCCAGGGCCGCGCCATGGGCGTGTGGGAGGAGACGGGCACCGAGCTCTTTGCGCCTGCCGACCACCGGCTGGAGGCGGTGTGGGGCAACAAGGAGCTGTTCGACATGGTGGCGGAGTTCCAGCTCGTGGACGGCACCTCCTCGCGGGCGGCGCTGTTCGACCTGGAACTGACGTACCCGCGGCGGCGCTACCACGTGCCGGACGGCCTGCACATCGGCGATATCGGCGCGTTCCACCCCGTGTTCATGCACCCGGGCCTGCTGGGACTGGGGGACGTGCAGATCACGGTGGTACCGCTGTTCCTCGGCTTCGAGCTGAACCTCAGCCTGTATCAGCTGGCGGACTTCGTCGCCGGTTGGGTGGGGATCGACATCGCGCGGGACGACACCCGCAACTACACCCCGGTCGGCCCGACCGAAGAGCAGCTCAAGCCGCCGGCTGCGGCCGAGGCGGCGCCGTTCTGAGCGGCCCGTGCCAGACGGTGGCGGCCGGCGGTTTGCGCGCCGGTGCACGGCGCGGCGGAACTCCGGAGCGGGCGGGCATCGCATGCGTCGGATCGCACGGGCGTCGGGGACATGCTCGGCTCACGGCGCGCTGGCGCTGCTGGCGCTCGGCTCGTGGCTGCTCGGGTGCGCGGGCTGCCCGGCTGCTTTCTCGAGCCCGGCAGGCGGCCCGGACGGCACCGCGCCCCGCGGTGGGGAGCCGCCGGCAGAGCTCGTCCGGCCCGGCGAACGCCACCTGCGGAATCTGCGCCAGCTGACCTTCGGGGGCGAGAACGCCGAGGCCTACTTCTCCTTCGACGGCACGCGGCTGGTCTTCCAGTCGACCCGGCCGCCGTTCGCCTGCGACCAGATCTTCGTGATGGGGCTGGAGGGCGGTACTCCCCGCCTCGTCAGCACCGGCAAGGGGCGCACGACGTGCGCCTATTTCCTGCCCGACGGGCAACGCGTGCTGTACGCCTCCACGCACCTGGACTCGCCCGACTGCCCGCCGCCCCCCGACCGGAGTCGCGGCTACGTCTGGCCGGTGTATTCCGGCTACGATCTGTTCATCGCGACCGCGGACCAGCCGGCCGCGGTGCGCCTGACCGATACCCCCGGCTACGACGCCGAGGCGACGGTCTCGCCGCGCGGCGACCGGATCGTGTTCACCAGCATGCGCGACGGCGATCTGGAACTCTACAGCATGCGGCTCGACGGGAGCGAGCTGCGGCGGCTGACCCACGAGGTCGGCTACGACGGCGGGGCGTTCTACTCCCCCGATGGGAGCCGCATCGTGTACCGGCGGTCCCGCTTCGACTCCGAGGCGGAGGTGGCGGAGTACCGCGAGCTGCTGGCCCAGGGCAAGGTGCGGCCGGGCAAGCTCGAGATCTGGGTCATGGACGCGGATGGGTCGAACAAGCGTCAGGTCACCGACTTCGGCGCCGCCTCGTTCTGTCCGTTCTTCCACCCCGACGGCGAGCGGATCATCTTCAGCTCCAACCTGCACGAGCCGCGCAGCCGCAACTTCGAGCTCTACCTGATCCGGGTGGACGGCACCGGGCTGGAGCGGGTCACCTTCTCCGAGGAGTTCGACGGTTTTCCCATGTTCTCCCCGGATGGCACCCGCCTGGTGTTCTGCTCCAACCGCAATGCCGCCCGTCCGGGCGAGACCAACGTGTTCGTCGCGGACTGGGTGGAATGAGCTGGCGGGGTTGACGCTCCGGTCTGCCTCGCTAAGATGTGGCTCGACCTGCAGTGGGCGATTAGCTCAGCTGGCTAGAGCGCATGGATCACACCCATGAGGTCGCTGGTTCGAGTCCAGCATCGCCCACCACACCCTGCTGCGTGCGGCCCGCTCGGCTCCGGCGGGAGCGGGCGCGCCCAGCCGGCTCGGGGCGGCTGTTCCTGAGCCGCCGGCCGCGGCCGCGCCCGCCGGCCGTGGGACCACGCCCCTGACCGCGGAGCATGCCCGCCGGGCGGGGCGGTCGTGACCGCCGCTCACCGCACGGTTGCCAGCGCGAGCTCGACGGCGTGTCGGGGGCTCGTGGCGCAGAGCACCGAGTCGTCCGGGCGCCAGGAATCCAGGCTCACCACCGGCTTGCCCCGCTTGCGGGCGAGTGCGATCTCCGACAGCGTTCCCCAGCCGCCGGCGATCGCGATGAGGGCCTCGGAGGCCAGCGCGATCACGGCGTTGCGCGCCTCGCCCAGCCCGGTTGGAATCGCCACCGTGACGTACGGATTGGCCGCGTGCGGATCATCCCCGGGCAGCAGCCCGATCACCAGTCCTCCGGCCTCCGCCGCCCCGCGGCTGGCGGCCGCCATGACCCCCCCGAGCCCTCCGCACACCACCGCGCAGCCCGCCTCGGCGAGCCGCCGGCCGACCTCGTAGGCGCGGGCGGCGACCGCGGCGTCGCACGCCGCCGCGCCGATCACGCCGATCAGCCGCTGGCGGGGCTGCATGGACCCTCGTTCCTCCGCTCCTGCCCGCTACCCGCGTCGCTGGCGGCCTGCGCACCCGCGCAGCCATGGACCCGCCAGGACGGCTCGCGCAGGTGCCAGCCGCGCGGCTCGACGAAGGCGAGGATGCCGTGCCGCGACAGCGTCACCCCCACCCCGGAATGCCGCCGGCCCGACCAGGGCAGGCGCGGGCTGACCCGGTCGCAGCAGTTCCAGTACGCCGAGCCGGTCTCCAGCTGCGCCAGCAGCCGCTCGGCGCGGGCTCGCTCCGCGCAGAAGACCGAGGCGGTCAGTCCATAGCGGGTATCCCGCATCCGCGCCAGCGCCTCCTCGTCGTCCGCCACCGGCTGGACGCCGATCACCGGGCCGAAGCTCTCCTCGGTCATGAGCTCCATGCCGTGGTGGGCGTCGGCGATCACCGTGGGCGCGAAGTACCAGCCCGGCCGCTCCAGCCGCCGGCCCCCGCACGCCAGCCGCCCGCCGCGCGCCAGCGCCTCTTCCACCTGCGCCTGCAGCAACTGCAGCTGCGCCTGGCGGCACAACGGGCCGACCTCGGTCGTCTCCTCGAGCGGATCGCCCACGCGCAGGCCGGCGACCGCGGCAGCGAGCCGCTCGACGAAGCGCTCGTAGATGGCCGCATGCGCGTAGATGCGCTCGACCGCACAACAGCTCTGGCCGGCGTTGTACATGGCGCCCTCGGCCGCCGCCCGGGCGGCCCACTCGAGATCCACGTCGTCGGTCACATAGAGCGGGTCCTTGCCGCCGAGCTCCAGCTGCACGCGCATGAGATGGGGAGCGGCCGCGGCTGCGACCTTGACCCCGGTGGCATGCGAACCCGTAAAGAAGACCCCGCGCACCGGCGGCCGGAGCAGCAGCGCCCCCACCTCGCCAGCCCCGACGACCGGGATGCACACCTCCGCGGGTACCCCGCTGCGGTGCAGCAGGCGCGCCAGCTCCAGCCCGGTGAGCGTGGCGTGCTCGCTGGGCTTGTACAGTACCGCATTGCCGCACAACAGCGCCGGTACCACCACATTCGTGGCGACGAACCACGGGTAGTTCCACGCCGAGATGTGCGCGATCACCCCCAGCGGCTCGTACCGGATCCGCTCCTCGAGTCCGCCGCCGCGGTACACGAGCTGCTCGGCGATGGTCTCTTCGGTGTGCGCGAGGAAAAAGCCGATCCGGCCCTGCACGCCGGCGATCTCCGCCCGCGCCTGCGCGATGGGCTTGCCGACCTCGCGCGCGAGCAGGATGGCGAGCCGCTCCTGTTCGGCCTCGAGCAGGGCGGCGAAGCGGGCGATCGCCTCCGCCCGCGCCTGGAGCCCGAGCCGCGCCCAGGCCGGCTGGGCGGCGGCCGCGCGCACGAGCTTGCGCTCGATGCTCGCTGCGTCGTCGGTCCGGACCGTGGCGATCGGCTGGCCGCTCGCCGGATCGTACACCTGCAGCATACATCCACCTCGCCAAGGCGCTACGCGCCGGTATTCGCCATCCGCGCCGCAGGCTGCGAGCGGCGCGCCGGCACCGCCGCGACCCTCACCGGCGCACCGCGGTCGCGCTCCTGGCGCCGCCTGGCCTGCTCAACCCAGCGGCCGCCGCGCGGCGCGGTAGCCGCGGCAGGCTGCCAGGAAATCCTCCAACAGCGGCGCGGCCGGCAGCAACCCGGCGCCGCCAGCCGGCTGGAATTCCGGGTGCCACTGCACCGCGAACGCATACGGCGCCGGCTGTCCCGGCGCCGCCTGCAGGCGCACGGCTTCGGGCAGGCCGTCGGCCGCCGAGACCGCCTCGATCACCAGGCCCGGCGCCAGCTCCTTGATCGCCTGGTGGTGGACGCTGTTGACCCGCGCCCGGCGGCGGCCGGGGTACAGCGCCGCCAGCCGCGAGCCGGGCACGAGCTCGATCTCGTGCACGAGCTGGTCGTACAGGCCATGGTCGCGGTGCACGATCGCCCCCGGCAGCTGGGTGGCGATGTCCTGGTAGAGCGTGCCGCCGAGTGCCACGTTGAGCAGCTGCGCGCCGCGACAGATCCCCAGCAGCGGCAGGCGGCGCTGCAGGCAGGCGCGCACCAGCGCCAGCTCGTACACATCGCGCTCGGGATCGCCGCTCCACTCCGGCCGCAGCGGCTGCTCGCCGTAGTTCTGCGGTGCGACGTCCGTGCCACCGGTGAGCACCACCCCGTCCAGGTCCTCGAGCCAGCGCGCGAGCATGGCCTCGGTGCGCTCCAGGGTGCCGAGCGGCGGCAGCGGATAGGCGAGCGCGCCGAGCGAGACCGCCCAGTCGAGGATCGACTGCTCGAGATAGACCAGCCGCTTGCCCTTGAAGATGGGGCGCTCGGGATCGGGCCCGAAGATGCTGCACGACAGCCCGATCCGCAGCGGCGGCTCGCACGCGAGAGAAGGCGGTGCCATGCGACCCATGATGCCACGGCGCAGGGCAGCCGCCCAGCGCCGGGCGCTGGATCCCCTCTCCCCCGCTTGCCTCTCGATTCCCTCTGCCCCGCCTGCGGGGGAGAGGGTCAGGGTGAGGGGGGCGCGGAGCGGCGCCAGCAAGTGCAGCTCGCACTGCCCCCTCACCCCGACCCTCTCCCCGGAGGGGAGAGGGAGGAGAGAGCCGCTTGCCTCTCGATTCCCCTTGCGTCTCGATTCCCTCTCCCCCGCTTGCGGGGGAGAGGGTCAGGGTGAGGGGGCGCGGAGCGGCGCCAGCAAGTGCGCCTCGCACTGCCCCCTCACCCCGACCCTCTCCCCGGAGGGGAGAGGGAGGAGAGAGTCGCCTGCCTCTCGGTTCCCTCTCCCCCGCTTGCGGGGGAGAGGGTCAGGGTGAGGGGGCGCGGAGCGGCGCCAGCAAGTGCGCCTCGCACTGCCCCCTCACCCCGACCCTCTCCCCGGAGGGGAGAGGGAGGAGAGAGTCGCCTGCCTCTCGGTTCCCTCTGCCCCGCTTGCGGGGGGAGAGGGTCAGGGTGAGGGGGCGCGGAGCGGCGCCAGCAAGTGCGCCTCGCACTGCCCCCTCACCCCGACCCTCTCCCCGGAGGGGAGAGGGAGGAGAGAGCCGCTTGCCTCTCGGTTTCCTCTGTCCGCTCGCGGGGGAGAGGGTCAGGGTGAGGGGGCGCGGAGCGGCGCCAGCAAGCGCACCTCGCACTGCCCCCTCACCCCGACCCTCTCCCCGGAGGGGAGAGGGAGGAGAGAGCCGCCTGCCTCTCGATTTCCTCTGCCCCGCTTGCGGGGGGAGAGGGTCAGGGTGAGGGGGCGCGGAGCGGCGCCAGCAAGTGCGCCTCGCACTGCCCCCCTCACCCCGACCCTCTCCCCGGAGGGGAGAGGGAGGAGAGAGCCGCTTGCCTCTCGATTCCCCTTGCGTCTCGATTCCCTCTCCCCGCTTGCGGGGGAGAGGGTCAGGGTGAGGGGGCGCGGAGCGGCGCCAGCAAGTGCGCCTCGCACTGCCCCCTCACCCCGACCCTCTCCCCGGAGGGGAGAGGGAGAGGAGAGCCGCTTGCCTCTCGGTTCCCCTTGCGTCTCGATTCCCTCTGCCCCGCTTGCGGGGGAGAGGGTCAGGGTGAGGGGGCGCGGAGCGGCGCCAGCAAGTGCGCCTCGCACTGCCCCTCACCCCGACCCTCTCCCCGGAGGGGAGAGGGAGAGGAGAGCCGCTTGCCTCTCGATTCCCCTTGCGTCTCGATTCCCTCTGCCCCGCTTGCGGGGGGAGAGGGTCAGGGTGAGGGGGCGCGGAGCGGCGCCAGCAAGTGCGCCTCGCACTGCCCCCTCACCCCGACCCTCTCCCCGGAGGGGAGAGGGAGGAGAGAGCCGCTTGCCTCTCGATTCCCCTTGCGTCTCGATTCCCTCTCCCCCGCTTGCGGGGGAGAGGGTCAGGGTGAGGGGGCGCGGAGCGGCGCCAGCAAGTGCGCCTCGCACTGCCCCCTCACCCCGACCCTCTCCCCGGAGGGGAGAGGGAGAGGAGAGCCGCTTGCCTCTCGGTTCCCCTTGCGTCTCGATTCCCTCTGCCCCGCTTGCGGGGGAGAGGGTCAGGGTGAGGGGGCGCGGAGCGGCGCCAGCAAGTGCAGCCTCGCACTGCCCCTCACCCCGACCCTCTCCCCGGAGGGGAGAGGGAGGAGAGAGCCGCTTGCCTCTCGGTTTCCTCTGCCCCGCTTGCGGGGGAGAGGGTCAGGGTGAGGGGGCGCGGAGCGGCGCCAGCAAGTGCGCCTCGCACTGCCCCCTCACCCCGACCCTCTCCCCGGAGGGGAGAGGGAGAGGAGAGCCGCTTGCCTCTCGGTTTTCCTCTGCCCCGCTCGCGGGGGGAGAGGGTCAGGGTGAGGGGGCGCGGAGCGGCGCCAGCAAGTGCGCCTCGCACTGCCCCTCACCCCGACCCTCTCCCCGGAGGGGAGAGGGAGGAGAGAGCCGCTTGCCTCTCGGTTTCCTCTGCCCCGCTTGCGGGGCACGAGGCCGCGCGCCGGCGCTCACAGCGCCTGGGCGAGCAGGGCGCGGATCTCCTCGCGGGTGGCGGGTCGCGGGTTGGTCGCGAGGCAGCCGTCGGCGGCGGCGAGCTCCGCGAGCCGATCCAGGTGCTCGGGCCGCACGCCCAGTGCGCCCAGCCGCCCGGGGATCCCGACGCGCGCGCGCAGCGCTTCGAGCCAGGCGAGCAGGCCTTCGGCGCTCGGCTCTGCCAGCTCCAGCGCCACCGCCATCCGCCGCAGCCGCTCGCCCGCGGCCGGCGTGTTGAAGCGGAGCACCCAGCCGAGCAGCACCCCGTTGGCCAGGCCGTGGTGGGTGTCGAGCACGGCCGAGAGCGCGTGCGCGCAGGCGTGGGTGAGCCCGAGCCCCTTCTGGAAGGCGACGGCGCCCATGATCGAGGCGAGCAGCATGCGGCCGCGCGCCTGCAGATCATGGGGCGCCTGGACCGAGCGGACCAGCGCCGCGTCGACCAGCCGCAGGCCCTCCAGCGCGATGCCGTCGCACAGCGGGTGGAACTCGGTGGCGCAGAAGCTCTCGATCAGGTGCGAGAGCGCGTCCATGCCGGTGGCGGCGGTGAGCTCGGGCGGCAGCCCGAGCAGCAGCTCGGGGTCGGCCAGCACCACCCGGGGCAGCATGGCGGGCTCGAAGATGACGCGCTTGCGGCCGGTCGTGTCCTCGGAGATCACCGCGCTGCGGCCGACCTCGCTGCCGGTGCCGGCGGTGCTCGGCAGCGCGAGCACCGGCGGCAGCGGGGCGGCGGCGCGGCGCGGTGCGGGGGCATCGGTGGCGTACTCGAAGATCCCGCCGGGATTGCTCGCGAGCAGCGCCGTCGCCTTGGCGACATCGGTCGCCGCCCCGCCGCCGATCGCCACCACCCCGTCCGCGCGGTGGGCGCGGTAGGCCCCGAGCGCCGCCTGCAGGTGCGCGGCGCGCGGATTGCCGGCGAGCTCGGAGAACACCGCGGGCTGCACGCCGGGGGCGGCCGCGAGCGCCGCCGCGAGCTCGCCGAACCAGCCGAGCGCCGCCACCCCGCGGTCGGTCACCACCAGCGGCCGCCGGATCGCGAGCGCGTCGAGCTCCTGCACCAGCCGCGCCCGTACCCCGGGGCCGAAGTGGATCGTGGTCGGAAAGGCGAAGCTCGCCGGCTTCATACGATCTCGAAGTAGCGCTTGAGCTCCCAGTCCGTCACCGCCTCGCGGAACTGCCGCCACTCCCACTGGCGCGAGGCGACGAAGTGCTCGACGAACGCCTCCCCGAACAGCTCGCGCGCCGCCTCCGAGCGGGCGAGCCGCTCGGTCGCCTCGTGGAGCGTGCGCGGCAGCGGGGGCGCGCCGCTGGCGGCGTAGGCGTTGCCCGTGACCGCCCTGGCCTCCAGGCGCAGCTTGCGCTCGATGCCGTACAGCCCGCTGCCCAGCGCGGCGGCGATCGCGAGGTAGGGATTGAGGTCGGCCCCGGGCGCCCGCGTCTCCAGCCGCGTCGAGCCGGGACCGGTGGAGATCACGCGAAAGGCCGCGGTGCGGTTGTCCACGCCCCAGCTCACCGTCGTCGGCGCCCACAGCCCCTCGACCAGCCGCTTGTAGCTGTTGACCGTGGGCGCGTACATGGGCAACAGCTCGGGCAACAGCGCCATCTGCCCGGCCAGATAGCTCTCGAACAGCGGCGTCATGCCCTGCGGGTGGGCATCGTCATGGAACAGGTTGGTCGTACGCTCGGCGTCCCACAGGCTCTGGTGGATGTGGCCGCTGCAGCCGGGGAGTCTGGCGTGCCACTTCGCCATGAAGCTCGCCACGATCCCGAAGCGGTAGGCGATCTCCTTGACCCCGGTCTTGAACAGCACCCCCCGGTCGGCGGCCTCCAGCGCGTCCGCCGCGAGCAGCGCCGCCTCGTACACCCCCGGTCCGGTCTCGGTGTGCAGCCCTTCCAGCGGCACGCGAAAGCGGCCCAGCTCGTCCATCAGCGCGTGGAAGTAGGGGCGGTGCAGGCCCGCGCGCAGGATGGAGTAGCCGAACATGCCCGGGGAGAGCGGGGTCGGCTGGAGCGGGCCGCCAGCGGCCGCATCCGCGACCAGACCGGTGCCGCCTCCTCCGCCCAGCCACGCGAGCGGGGTCGGCTGGGCGTAGCCCTTCTCGGCGAGCGACTGCGGGCTCTCGCGGAAGTTGAACCACTCGATCTCCAGCCCGAACACGGGTGCATAGCCCAGCGCCTGCGCGCGCGCACATACCCGCTTGAGCGTCTGGCGCGGGCAGACCGCGAGCGGCTTGCCGTGCTCGTCCTCGAAGTCGGCGAGGAAGAACGCCACCTCGCCGTCCCATGGCACCCGCCGATAGGTGCGCAGATCGAGGCGCGCCAGCGCGTCCGGGTAGCCGGTGTGCCAGCCGGTATACCGCACGTTGTCGTAGCAGACGTCCCCGCAGTCCCAGCCGAACACGACGTTGCAGAACCCGAAGCCCTTGTCGACGGCCGAGAGGAACTTGCGCTTGTGCACGTACTTGCCCCGCAGCACCCCGTCGATGTCGACCACCGCCAGCTTGACCTTGTCGTGCGGGTCGGCGCGCACCTCCTCGACGATCTGCTGCGGGCTCAGCCGCATCTCGCTCCCGGGGTCAGCTCCCATCGCGCCTCTCGCTCCGTGCTCCGCTCGTGCCCGGTTCCGCGCCCTGCCGCCCGGTGCCACCGCCCCGCTGCGCGGCGGTCGGTGCCGCTGCGAGGGGGCCGCGGCGCAGCCCTGCGGTTGCCCGCGGGCGGGCTGCCGCCGTGGCAGGCGGCTACGAGCCGCGCTCGTGTAGTTGGGCTCCCTCCAGCCGGGCGCCGAACAGGTTCGCCCCCTCGAACACCGCCCCCTCCAGCCGGGCCTGGCGCAGGTCGGCGTCCCGCAGATCGGCGCCGCCGAGCCACGCCCCGCGCAGGTCCGCCTCGCGCAGGTCCGCCTCGCCGAGGTCCGCTCGCTCCAGCCGTGCCCCGCGCAGGTCCGCCTTCATGAGTCGCGCCGCGCGCAGGTCGGCACCCGACAGATCGGCCTGCTGCAGCACTGCCCCCATGAGCTCCGCCCCCCGCAGGTCGGCCCCGACCAGCCGCGCCTCGCGCAGGTCCGCGCGGGCCAGCCGCACGAAGGGTAGCGACTGCCCCGACAGATCGGCTCCGCGCAGCTCCGGCGGGCGCGGCGCGCTGGCCCGCACCCGGCGCACCAGTTCCTCCGGGGTCATCGCCGGCATGGCTGCCATGATACCAGGGCTCGAGGCGCCGCCAAGCGCGTTCCGCGCCCCTCTGGCGCGGCGCTGCCTTGTCCCGGACCCGGCCCCGCCGCTATATTCGCGGTCCGTCCGTGCCTGCATCGGGAGCCGTGAGCACCGCAGAGCCCGCACCCTGTCCGCCGCAGTCCGCCCGCGAGGCGCGCACCGCCTCGGCCTGCGGGCCGCTGCTGCTGGCGGGCCTCGCCCTGCCGAGCCTGTTGCTCGCGGTCGCGTGCGCCCGCCCGGTCGCCGCCCAGGCCGGCCGCGCGAGCAAGGAGGAGCCGGCGCCGGCAGAGGCGGAGGCGCCTCGCCGCGAGCCGCCGGCGGCCGGGGCGGCGACCCCGGGTGCGTCCGCTGTCCGGGAGCGGTCTGGGGCCGCGCAGGCCGCGGCCCCCGCCGGGGCTCCAGGCGAGCAACCACCCCGGGCCGAGGGCGAACAGGACCGAGGCCGCAGGGACGAGGGCCTGCTGCCGTTCCTGCCGGAGTGGTTCCCGCTCGGCCCACCCTGGGACCAGGCGGTCGAGGCCACGCTGCGCCGCCCGCCGCCGTTGCCGCGTCCGGAGACCATGCCCGGCGCGGCCGCGCCGGGCGCGCTGCCCAGCCCCGAGGCGCGGATTCCCAAGGCGGAAGAGACCGCGCTGACGTTCGTGCCGATCCCGATCGTGTACGCCGATCCCAACCTCGGCTTCGGCGGCGGGCTGATGCCGGTCCTGATCATGCACCCGGCCGGGCGCATCGAGTGGATCTTCGCGCCGTCCTTCGACTACAACGAAATCCTCGGGTTCAGCGCCACCTCGCGCGTGCTCTACTATCCGACGGTGCACGAGGAGCTGAACGTCTTCAACGACATCTCGACCTCGGGGGCCTTCGAACACGAGGTCACCTTCCACGGCCGCGACCGGTTCTATCCGCGGAGCGACTTCCATGCGGGAGGGTTCTGGATCGAGGATCCGACCCGGCGCTTCTTCGGAATCGGCCCCCGGACCGAGGAGGACGACGAGTCGGACTACACCATGCGGGAGGCGAGCGTGTTCGCCGATGTCGGCTACCGGCTGCTCGATCCGCTGCGGGTGGCGGCGACCTTGCGCTACCGGCATGCGCGCCGCATCCGGGGTGGAGCCATCGACGACGTCGAGGACACCACCGAGGCGTTTCCCGCGGTGGCGGGGGTGCGAACCGGCTCGACCAATGTGCTGGCGGTCGGCGGCCGGCTGACGCTCGATCTGCGCGACGATCCGGCGATCCCCTCCACCGGCCTGCTGGTGGACGTGCTGCTGGAGGGTGCGGACCGGCACCTGGTGAGCGACGCGGGCTTTCTGCGCTGGCGGGTGCAGATCGTCGGACACCTGCCGCTGATCGGCGACGACTGGATCGCCTCGTTCCGGTTCGACTACCACGAGGTGGATGCCGACCCGGACCTGCCGTTCTGGGAGCGGCCGACACTCGGGGGCCGCGACCGGCTGCGCGGCTTCGGAGTCGGCCGCTTCACCGACGACGGCTACCTGCTGCTGACCGCCGAGCAGCGGGTGCGGGTCTTCGAGACGGTATTGCGCGCCAACCGGCTGCGGCTGGAGTTGGCGGGGTTCCTCGACGCGGGGCGGGTGTTCGGCGAGGGCGGCGGGCTGTCCGATCGCGACTGGTCGTTCGTGCCGGGAGTGGGCGCGCGCATCCTCATCCCCGACTCCGGCATCGTCGCGCGCGGCGACGTCGGTTTCGGCGGCGAGGGCACGGCGGTCTTCCTGGTGCTCGGCTATCCGTTCTGAGAGGGAGTCGGCGCGCCGGGCCGGGCTGCGCGGCCGGGCGGGCGCGCGCGGTTGTCGGGGCCGGCGCCGGTGTGCTAGAGTCGCGAGCTTGCGCCGCGGCGGAGATCGGAGGCCGAGGGAGGCAGTGGCATGAGCGAGCAGGCGCCCGCATTCCGGGTGGGACAGGCACCGTCGCTGAACGTGCCGGACGCCGAGCGCGAGCAGCTGCCGGTCGACGTCTGTATCGTCGGCGGCGGGCCGGCCGGCCTCGCCTGTGCGATCCGGCTCGGCCAGCTGGTGCGCGAGCACAACGCCAGGGTGGAGGCCAGCGGGCAGGGCGAGCCGCTCATGCCCGAGATCGTGCTGCTCGAGAAGGGGGCGGAGATCGGCTCGCTGGGGCTGAGCGGCGCGGTCATGGACCCGCGCGCGATCCGCGAGCTGCTCGGCGAGCACTGGCAGCCGGAGCAGATCGAAGGGGCGACCGCGGTCAGCCGCGACCGGGTCGTCTACCTCAAGAAGAAGGGCACGGCGGTCGCCTTCCCCGTGATCCCACCGCCGCTCAACAACCACGGCAAGGTGATCGTCTCGCTGGCGAAGCTGCTGCGCTGGCTCGCGCCGCAGGCGGAAGAGCTCGGCGTCCAGATCTTCACCGGCATGCCGGCGGCGCTACCGCTGTACGCCGGCGGGGAGGGGCCGGCGGCGCGCGTGGTCGGGGTGCAGTGCCGGGACCTGGGGATCGATCGGCACGGCAAGCCCAAGAGCAACTTCGAACCCGGGGCGAACATCACCGCCAAGGTGACGGTGCTGGCCGAGGGGCCGCGCGGCAACATCGCCAAGTACCTGGTGCCGTACCTCGGGCTCGATCAGGGGTGCAATGCCCAGACCTACGCCACCGGCGTCAAGGAGGTGTGGCGGTTGCCGGAAGGGGCGCCCGAGCGCGCGGGCGAGGTGATCCACACCATGGGCTATCCGCTGGGGCGCAAGCACCTGGGCGGCGGCTGGATCTACTTCATGCGCGAGCGGCTGGTCTCGCTCGGCTACGTGACCTACCTCGACTACGACGACCCATTCATCGACCCGCACCGCGAGTTCCAGCGCTTCAAGCTCCACCCCTTCGTCAAGGAGATCCTGACGGGGGCGGAGATCGTCGACTATGGCGCCAAGACGATCGTCGGCGGCGGCTGGTGGGCGGTGCCGCGGCTCAGCCACCCCGGCGTGCTGCTGGTGGGGGATGCCGCCGGCTTCACCAACACGATGAACCTCAAGGGCATCCACTATGCGATCAAGAGCGGCATGCTCGCCGCCGAGACGATCTACGAGGCGCTGGTGGCAGATGACTTCGGCGCCGCGATGCTCGGGCGCTACCAGCAGCGGGTGGAGGCCTCCTACATCCGGCACGAGCTGTGGAAGGCGCGCAACTTCCACCAGTCGTTCCGCCGCGGGCTGTTCTGGGGCATGTTCAAGACGGGCCTGCACATGATGCTGGGCGGCCGCGGGTGGAAGGCGCGCCTGCCCTCGCAGCCCGACCATCAGCACTACCGGACGCTGGAGCAGCTGTACGGCAGCACCGAGCGCGAGCAGCTCGCCGCCGCGCGACTGGCCGAGCCGAAGTACGACAACGCCTATACCTTCGACAAGGTCACCGATGTCTACCACTCCGGCACCACGCACAGCGAGGACCAGCCGCCGCACCTTTTGGTGCGCGAGCCGGACATCTGCGTCAACCGCTGCACCGTGGAGTACGGCAATCCCTGCGAGCGGTTCTGCCCCGCGAACGTCTACGAGATGGTCGAGGACGAGGCGGAGCCGGGCCGGCGGCGACTGCAGCTCAACTTCGCCAACTGCGTGCACTGCAAGACCTGCGACATCAAGGACCCCTACGCCATCATCGACTGGGTGCCGCCCGAGGGCGGCGGCGGCCCGAAGTACACCTGGACCTGAGGAGTGGGCAGGGGCGGCGCTAACGCGGCGCACTGCGGGGGCGGACGAACAGCTCCGCGGGTTCGATCGTGGCCGGTCCCCCCGGTCCGAAGCCGATCAGGCGGATGAACGCGAACCGGCGCGTGGTGCGGTAGATCGCATGCGCGAGCTGCCGCGGCTCGGGAAGCGCTCCCGCCCTCGGCGCAGGACCGCCGGCGGCGGTCCCTGCTGCGCTCGCCGTCGGCGGGGTCGCACTCGGCGGCGGCACCGGGCGCCCCGTCACCTCCAGCCCCCAGCGCCGGTCCTCCTGGACCACGCGCAGCTCGAGCGGCGTCCCGAAGCGGGCCGATAGCTCGGGTTGCAGCCGCCGCGCCATCTCCTCGAGCTCGCGCCGGTAGCCGAGCAGCTGGCGCGGATAGTCGTAGTCCGGTCCGTCGCCGATCCGCACCCGGATCACGTCCGGGCCCGAGCCGGAGCGGCGGCCTGAGAGCACCTCGTCGGTGGCGAGCGCCAGCTCGAAGGCACGCCGCTCTCGCAGCTCGGGCACCGCCAGCACCGCCGCGTCCTCGGGGCGCGGCGCGGCGTGGACGAAGAAGGGGCGCTCGCCGCCGGGCCCGGGCGGCAGCACCCGCGCCTGGAGGATCTCGCGCTCGGAGCTGCGCGCGAGCTGCTGCCGCACCGCCAGCGCCGGACTGTGGCCGGTGAGGTAGAACGCCGCCCCGCCCAGCATCGCGAGCGCCAGCAGCCCCAGGATCACGATCGCATAGAGCTGTCGCCGCACCTGCGGTCGTGGCTCCCCGCTCGGCGCGCATCCGGGGGTGCGCGCCGCGCCGCCCTCACGGCTGCGCCCCGTGCAGCGCACGGGCGCGGGCCCACCGCCCCTCGCGCCTGGCCATGCCACGGGTCTGTATCCATCGCGCCGCCCCGCGCTGCAAGGGCGTCCGGCGAGCGGTGCTCAGCGCGGCTGCGGCAGCCGCTCCAGCCCCCGCACGCGCTCACCGGGCGCGATGCCGTTACGCGCGAACCAGCCCCGGGGCATCTCCAGCGCCAGCGGCACCGGCCGGCGCGAGCGGACCCCGACCTCGTCGAACGGCTCCATGTCCAAGATCTCCACGATGACGCCGTCGGCGTCGATGAACGCGATGCTGAGCGGGCTCGGGGTGTTGCGCATCCAGAAGTGCTGGGGCTGGGCAGAGGGGAAGACGAACAGCATGCCGTCGTCCGGGCCGAGATCGGTGCGGAACATGAGACCGCGCTGGCGCTGCTCGGGGGTGCGCGCCACCTCGACCGCGATCCGCCGGCCGCCGAGCTCCAGCTCGACCCGCGGCAGGTACTGCGGCTCGCCACCGGGCCGGCCGCGGTCCGTCCCGTCCCGGCGCTCCGAGCCCGCTCCGGCGGTCGCACTCGGCGGCGCGGGCAGCTCGCCGGGCGAAGCGGGGGAGCGGGAGCCGGGCGGAGGCTCGGGTCCGCAGCCGGCGATGGCCCACAGGGTGCAGGTCACCGCGAGCCACACCACCCCGCCCGCCCTCCTCCCCCCTCTCATGGCAGCCGCGCCTCGCCGCATGCATCGGTCCGGAAAGAACCCGTCGCTGCGCGCCGCATGCCGGCCTCATGGCGCCGCGAGCGCGCGTTCGACCAGGTGCAACGGTGCGGGGCCGGGCGAGGATGCCTGTGCGATGTCGCGCAGCGCTCGCTGCCGCGCGGCCGCCGGGCCGGACGGCCCTCCGAACTCCAGGCGCAGCTGTCCGGCTCCCTCGTAGACGGGCAGCAACGTGCCCAGATCCACGCACTGCCCCGGTGCGATCTCGAACACGGGCGGAACGGCGAGCACCGCCTGCGCCTGGAGCAGCCGCCGCCCGGCGCTGCCATCGGCGCGCCCCTCCAGCGCCACCGCGCTCAGCTCGTAGGCGCCAGGCCCCAGCCCCAGCGGCACCAGCAGCTGCTGCGGCCCGAAGGGCTGTGCTCCCGGCATGAACAGCCGCGCTGGCTCGCCGCCCGCGCGCGCCTCCCAGCCCAGCTCCAGCGCCTTGACCTCTCGTCCTGCCAGCCGGCGGAACAGCAGGCGCACCACCCCGGCGGCCCGCTCGCCGGGCAGCAACCCCCGCTGCACCTCCAGCCGCACTCCCAGCACCGCCTCGCCACCGGGCGGCGCTGCCAGCGCGCCGCCCGCCGGAGCGTCTCCGGCCGCCGTGCCCTCCGGCGTGCCGGCCGGTGGCTCAGCCGGCGGCGAGCCGCCTCCGCCCGCGGCTGCCGCGCCCCGGGCCCCGGGCTCGCGCGGCGAAGCGCCCGCGCTCGCTGCCCCGCCGGAGACGAGCCCGGCCGGCGCCGGCCGCGCCGCCCCCGCCGCCGGCTGCTGCGGCACCGGGCGCAGCCCGCGCAGCTGCGGCACCAGGGCGAGCTGCTCCAGCGCGCCGGGCGCGCCCCGGCTCCCCATCTCGTAGACGAAGCTCCGGTCGGTGCCGACGCGCAGCCACAGCCGCCCCAGGTCGCGCAGCTCGCCCGCCACGAGCGTCACCGGACGATGCGCGAACTGCCCGGCGATCGACAGCAGCTGCGGCGTGCCGCTGCCCGGGGCGTCCAGCCGCCCGCGCACCACGAAGGTGTCCAGCCGCCAGCGCGCGGGGTGCAGGGGTGCGAACACCGCCTCGCCGGCGGGTACGCCCGGCATGCCCACTGGGTAGACGCGCACCGCGCCGTCGGGGCTGCGCGTCCACTCCAGCGTGCACTCCTGCGCGACGCCGCTGTCCTCCGGCATGAGGCGCAGCCACAGCCGGCCCTCGCCGCTCGCCGCCGGCAACAGCCCGGCCAGCTCGAGCTCCACCGCCATGGCCGCGGCGGCGGTGCCCGGCGGAGCAAACCCGCTCGCGAGCGGGCTCCAGGCGGCACCCGCGCAGCCGCCCCACCAGGGCAGGCACGAGCCCAGCAGCAGCAGCAGCACCAGCGCGCCAGGGGCTCGCCCCCTGCGGGGCGGCGGCGGCGGCGCAGGCCAAGGGGCTTCGTCCTCGGGGCCTCGCAGTGCCATCGGCGCCCATCCCTACCGCTGCGGTCTCGAGCCGCGGGCGGTGGCGTCGAGTCTATCCGGCGGCCGCCGCACCGCAAGCAGCCGGCGCGCGGAGCGGTCGCGTCCGCGCGCCGGTTCAGCTCGGCGGGAAGATCTCGTCGAGCTGGCGGAGCACCTCCTCGCTGAGCCGGACCTGGAGGGCGCCGAGGTTCTCGCGCAGCTGCTCGACGCTGGTGGCGCCGAGCAGCACGCTCGAGACCCCGGGCTGCGCGGCGGCCCAGGCGAGCGCCAGCTGCGCCCGGCTGCAGCCCAGCTCGTCGGCCAGCGGCTTCATGCGGCGGACCCGCGCCAGGTGCTCCTCGCGCAGCCACTCCTCGCGCAGCCACTCGATCCGCGCGAGCCGGCTGCCCGCCGGCAGCCCGCCGTCGTACTTGCCGGTCAACAGCCCCGAGGCGAGCGGGCTCCAGACCACCAGCCCCATGCCGAGCTCGCGCGCAGCCGGCGCGACGTCGCTCTCGAACCGCCGGCGCACCAGCAGGCTGAGCTGCGGCTGCTCGACCTGGGGCGGATAGAGGTTAGACTGCCCGGCGAGCTGCCAGGCCGCGCGCAGCTGCTCGCCGCTCCACTCGCTCGTGCCCCAGTAGAGCACCTTGCCCTGGTGCACCAGGTCGTCCATGGCGCGCGCGGTCTCTTCCAGCGGGGTGTCGGGGTCCCAGCGGTGGCAGAAATACAGGTCGAGGTAGTCGGTGCCGAGCCGGCGTAGGCTTTTGTGCACCGACTCCATGATGTGCTTGCGGCTGAGCCCGCGGTCGTTCACATCCTCGCTCATGGGCCAGAAGACCTTGCTCGTCATGACCAGCCGCTCGCGCGGCAGCTCGCGCAGCGCCTGGCCCATGAGCCGCTCGCACTCGCCGCGCGCGTACACGTCCGCCATGTCGAACAGGTTGATCCCGGCATCGAAGGCGGCGTGCACGATGGCGCGCACCGCCGCCGGATCGGTCACGCTGCCGCCGTAGGTGGTCCAGCCCCCGAGCCCGAAGGCGCTCACCCGCGTGCCCGCGCGTCCCAGTGGCCGGTACTCCATGATCCGCTCCTCCGCCCAGCGGCGCCCGACGCCCGCCCGGCGGGCTCGCGCCAGGCGGCCCCAGCCGATGCGGGCCCGGGCCCTCAGGCCAGCCCGCCGCGCACCAGCACGAAGTAGTTGTCCGTCGGCTGGCCGTACCTCCACGCGCGGCCGATCAGCACATCGTCGGTCACCCGCCGCATGTAGTCCTGCATGCCGCCGTAGACCAGGCGCCCCAGCCCGCGCGCGGGCGGCCGCACCCGCGGCCAGCCAGGCGGCTGCACCTGGGGGGTGCGGGTGTAGTCCAGCACCACCGCCCCGGGGGCCGCTGGCTCGGCGGCGCGCGCGACGAAGCAGCCCGGACCGGTCAGCGGCTCGAGCGGCTGGTGGTTGTAGCCCGCCAGCTCGGGCTCTTCGGGCCGCGCGCGGTAGAACCGCTTCTGGAAGCGGCGGAACACCGGCAGCGAGTTCACCCCCTCCCAGACCACGGTGCGCCCCGCTGCCTCCGGCAGCGGCAGCAGGTCCGCCACGCCGAGCGGGGGGCTCTGCGCGCACAGCTCGAACAGCCGGGCCATGTCGCGTCCCTTGAGCCGCTTGAGCGCCGCGACGCGCTCGGCGGGTCCGAGCCGCTGCAGCAGCGCGCGCACCGCCGCCAGCTCCGGCTCGGGGCGCCACAGCGCGGCGCGCAGCTCCGCCGCCAGGGCGGCCGGGCTCGCCCTCTCCGATTCGCTCCCGGTTTCCGAAGCCACTGCGTCGCGCCTCCTGCCGGCCGCTGCCGGGCCCCGCGCACCGAGCGCCGGGCCCGCTGTGGCGGCGAGCCTACCAGCCGCGGCCACGGCTGTCCAACACCGGCCACGGGGCCGGCGGTTGTGCGCGGGGCGGTGCCGTGCTAAAGTGGCGGCCCTCCGGTCAATACCCTGCAGGTGAGGGGAGGGGGACAGGCGCCGATGCTCGAGGTCCGCTCCGGCCATGCACGCGCGGCCGACGGGGTGCGGCTGTGGTGGCGCCGGCTGGCGCCGTGCGGGGCGCCGCGGCAGGCGCCCGCGCTCGTGCTGTGCAACGGGGCGGCGTGCACGATCCACTACTGGCCGCGGCTGACCGCGCATTTCGTCTCCCGCATGCCGGTCGTGCAGTGGGACTACCGCGGCCACGGGCTGTCGGAGCGGGGGATCGACCCCGCCACCGTCAGCATCGAGGGGCTCGCCGCCGACCTCGGGGCGGTGCTCGAGGCCGCCGGGGTCGAGCGCGCCGTGCTGGTCGGCCACAGCCTCGGGGTCCAGGTGGTGCTCGAGGGCGCGCGCCGCCACCGCTCGCGGACGGAGGCGGCGGTCTGCATGTTCGGCACCTTCGGCGAGCCGGCGCGCATGCTGTCGGACTGGGACGGGCTGCCGCGGCTGATCGGCCGGGGGCTGGAGCGCGCGGGCCGGCTGTTGCGGCGCATCAAACCGGTGTTCGATCCGCTCTGGGAGAGCCGGCTCACGGTCTATCTGGCGAGCCTGATCGGGGCGAACCGGGCGCTGTTGCCGCCAGGTTCGCTCGAACCCCTGATCGGGCACATCCGCACCATGGACCCGGCGGTGGCGCTCGCCTGCTTCCGTGCAGCGCTGGAGTACTCCGCGCGCGGGCTGTTGCCCCAGCTCGAGGTGCCGCTGCTCATCTTCGCCGGCGGGCAGGACCGCATGACCCCGCCCGCCTTCGCGCGCGAGATGGCGCGGCTCGCCCCGCGCGCCGAGCTGTGCGTGCTGCCGCACGCCTCGCACCTCGGGCTGATCGAGGACCCGGCCTCGGTGCACTATCGGCTGGAGATGTTCCTCGCCGAGCAAGGGCTGCTGCCCGCGGCTCGAGCCGCGGGCAGCCGGGCCGCCGCCCGGCGGGCGGTCGCGGCGCGGGCCGCGTCCGGCTCGCCGGCCGCGGCCGCGCCCCGCCCGGCCCAGGCACCCCAGCCCGCGGCCGCCACGGCGCATGCCGGCTGAGCGGCGGGGGCCGCCGCGCTCTCGCACGGCGCCCGAAGATCCCGGCGTGGCGCCGCGAGCCGGCCGGAAGGCGGTTGCCCCGGGCGGGGCGGCGCGGTATCCTCGGTACCGCGGGCGCGCGTTCTTTCCTTAAGAACAACAACGCAGTGGGAGCTGAGCGGGGCATGGGTGTCGGCAAGGTGGGGCAGCAGGGCTTCGATCCTTCCCAGCAGCTCGAGGCGGAATCGGCGGGTCTGCAGGCCTCACCGGCCCAGATCGGTGCGGAGCCGGGCCCGGCCGCGCTCGAGTCCCCGCCCTCGCCCGCACTCGACCCTTCGCAGGCGGCGCAACAGGCCCAGCAGGCGCAACAGGCCTGGCAGGCCCACTCGGCCGACCCCGGCGCCGCGATCCTGCAGAACCGCTTCGAGCCGGGGCCTGCTGACGTCCAGTTCACGCCCGACTGGCTGACGCTGGAGGAGTTCTACGCCGAGGCCCCGCCCGAGGTGCGCGAGCTCGACCAGCTGATCGCGCTGACGAACCGGCTGCTCGATGAGATCGCCGCGCACCTGGAGCGCGCGCAGGCCGCCCTCGGCGGCCAGCCGGAGGCGGGGCAGATCGGCGCTCCGCCGGCGCCGGGCGGGGCCACGCCGCTGGGTTCGGCTGGCACCGCTGCCCAGCAGGCGCAGGCAGTGCCGGGCGGGGCAGGCGCCCAGGCCCTGCAGCAGGATGCGGCCGCGGGCGGCGTGCTCGCGCTCAGCCCGGAGCAGCGGCTCGCCGCCCTGCGCAACCTGCAGCTGCCGCCCCAGATCGCCGGCGCCCCGCCGGGCGAGCAGTCCGAGCTGCGCGAGGCCTTGATCGAGCTCGCCCGCGAGCTGAGCCGCGAGCGGCCCGATCCGGCCCGGGTGCGCGAGCTGGCCGAGCGGGTGGACCGGGTCGTCGCCGCGATCGTCGCCGGGGGCGATCCGGCGCGGCTGGAGCGCGTGCGCGAGCAGCTGGGCTCGAGCGTGCGCGGCGGCGGCGCGGTGGGCGGCCGGATCGACGAGCGTACCCGCATTGCGGCCAGCACTCCGCCTGGCTACGAGCGGCTCGATGGCGCGCGGGACGGCTTCTATCTGGCGCGCGGCGCGCGCGGCCCCGAGGTCGAGGCGCTGCAGCACGCGCTCAACCGCGCGGGCTACGGTCCGCTCGAGGTCGACGGCGCGCTCGGCCCTGCGACCGAGGCGGCCATCCGGGGCTTCCAGCAGGAGCACGGCTGCCGGGTGGACGGCATCGTGGGGCCGGAGACCATGGGCGCGCTCGATGTCGCGCTGGGCCTGCCGCGGCGCAGCGGGCCCGGGGTGCCGCGCGCGGACTACCAGACCCCGGGGCCGGTGCCCCCCGGCCGTCCCGTCGCGCCCGGGCGCACCAACCGCATCGGAGCGCTGCAGGCGGCGCTGACCCAGATCGGGGTGCGCGAGGCGAGCGGCAACAACGACGGCGTCCCGGCCCGGCGCTACTCCGGCGGGCGCGAGGTCCCGTGGTGCGCCAACTTCGTCTCCTGGGCGTTCCGCCAGGCGGGCACCCCGCTGCCGGGCAACCAGTGGAGCCTCGGCAGCTGCGACTACATGATGAACCAGCTCAAGCAGAACGGGGTCTGGTTCGACCGCGGGCAGGGCATGCCGCAGCCCGGCGACATCATCATGTTCGGCCGGCCCGGGGACGCCACCCACGTCGGCATCGTCGAGCGGGTCGAGGGCGGGCGCGTCTACACCGTCGAGGGCAACTCCGGCAACCGGGTCGCCCGCCGCAGCTACGATCTCGACAGCTCCCGCATCCTCGGCTACGGCCGGCCGTAAGCGCCGCGTTCGGGCGATCGGACCGTGCTGCCGCCCGTGCCCGCCATCCCCGCTCCCACCGCCCGCGCGACGCCCCTGCTCGTCGGCGGGCTGAGGCTCGCCACCAACCTGGTGCTCGCCCCGCTGGCGGGCTACACCGATCTCGCCTTCCGGCTGTGCTGCCGGCTGCAGGGCGGGGTGGGGCTCGCGGTCACGGAGGTGATCTCCGCGGCGGCGCTCAACCGCCGGGTGGACCGGGTGCACCGCTTCTTGCTCACCTCGGCGGAGGACCGGCCGCTCTCGGTCCAGATCGACGGCGGGCAGATCGCGGAACTCGTCGAGGCGGCGCGCCGCATCGAGGACGCCGGTCACGCGGTCGTGGACATCAACATGGGCTGCCCGGTCGACAAGCTGACGAAGAAGGGCGGCGGCTCGGCCTGGACGACCACGCCCTGCCAGGCCGCCGCGGCGGTGGCGGCGATCCGGGCGGCGGTCTCGATCCCGGTGACGGCCAAGATCCGGCTCGGCTGGGACGACGAGTCGATCACCGCCCCGGAGCTGGCGCGTGCGCTCGCCGAGGCGGGGGTGGCGGCGATCACCGTGCACGGCCGCACGCGCGCGCAGGGTTTCAGCGGCCGGGTCCGGCTCGACGGCATCCGGAGCGTGGTGGAGGCCGCGCCCGGGGTGCCGGTGATCGGCAACGGGGACGTGCGCTCGCCCGAGGACGCGGTCCGCATGCTCGAGGTCACCGGGTGTGCCGGGGTGGCGATCGGGCGGGCGGCGCTCAGCGATCCGTGGATCTTCCGCGACACCTGGCACGTGCTGCGCTTCGGTACCCGGCCGCCCGCGCCGAGCTTCGCCGAGCGGCTGGCGTGGGTACGGCGCCACTTCCGCCAGCTGTGCGAGCTCATGGGCCCGCGCGGCGCCGTGGTCCGCTTCCGCAAGGCGGGCTGCTATTACGCCGGCGCGCTGGGCCTGGACAAGGAGTACCGCCGCCGGGTCAGCGCCGCCGCCGACGTGCGCGCGGTGGAGACCATCCTCGATGACGTGGAGAGGGGCCTGCACTGGCGCGGGGAGGGCCGTCCCGAGCCCGCGCCGATCCGCGTGCCGCAGGGCCCGGTGGACCGCTGGTGAGCGCGCGCCCTCAGCCGCCGGTGGCCGCCCGCTCCGGCTCGCCGTCGTCCCCGGCGAACAGCTCCGCGATGTCGGCGGCGATCTCGGCGGCGGCCGCTGCGGTATCGTCCACCGTCGGCAGGCCGTGATCGGCGCGCCAGGCGGCGACGGCGTCGTCGTGCTCGGGGCGGGCCAGATAGCGCAGCTCGTCCTTGGCCAGGCCGAACAGCGCCGGCACCACGCGCTCGTTGAGGAACTCCGCCCATGCGGGCACGCCGCGATGGCGGGCGATCGGCTCGGTGGCGGCCAGGTGGTAGCCCTGCATGCCGAGCGACTGGGTCGGAGCCCGGTAGAGGTAGGCGCACGCAAAGACGCTGCGCAGAGCGTGGTGGATGTAGCTCGAGATCTGGGGCAAGAACGGCGCCCGCACCACGAGCAGGCCGCCCGGGGCGAGCAGGCGCCCGAGCGTCGCGTACAGCTCCGGGGCGTACAGCCGCTCCTGCGGCCGCTCGCGCGGCGCCGGCAGGTCGGAGAGGATCAGCTCGAACCTCTCCTCCTCGCGGCGCGCGAGCACGGTCGCCAGATCGACGAACTCGCCGTGCCGCACCTCGACCCGCGGATCGGCGAGCGCATCCCGGTTGAGCAGCGTCATCGGCGGGCGCCGGGCCATGGCGGTGATCTCGTCGTCCTGATCGACGACGAGCACGCGCTGCACCTCGGAGAACTGCAACAACCGGCTGGCTGCCAGTCCGTCCCCGCCGCCGCCGATCAGCACCCGCCGCACGCTGCCGGGCGGGCGATACAACAGCGGCACCACCGCCAGCGCCTCGTAGACCCGGTGGGCATCGTAGGAGTGAACGACCAGCCGTCCGTCCAGCAGCAGGCCCAGATGGCCCTTGTAGGACGCCAGCCGGATGTCCTGGAAGCGGCTCAGCCGGTGCAGGTGCTCGCCGTCGCGGAGCTGCCGGAGAGCCTCGTGCATGCGGCTGCCCCCCGCTGGATGGCGCTGATCGTGGAGCGCTCGGCGCGCAGGAAGGCGCCGATGCGGGCCACCGCCGCCTCGACCCGCTCGCTGCTCAGGTTCGAGTTGCACATGAACATGTCGATCGCGGCGTAGCCCTCCTCGACCCAGGTGTGCACCGAGAGATGGGATTCGGCGATCACCAGCACCCCGGTCACCCCGTGGGGGGAGAACTGGTGGAACAGATCCCCGATCGTGCTCGCCCCGATCGTGCGCGCCGCCTCGTAGAGCGCCGCCTTGAGCCCCTCGAGGTCATTCAGCCGCGCCGCGTCACAGCCATAGAAGTCGATCACCAGATGCGGCTTCGGCGGCATGAGCAGCATGGCGTCCGGCTCTCCCTCGGCGGCCAGCGCGGCTCGCGGGCCCGGTGCTCCACCCGAGCCTGATTGTAGCGCCGCGATGGGGCCGGGGCAAAACATCGTGCGGGCCAGCCGAGGAGCCGATCGGCCAGGGGGTTGCGCGCGGCCGCACGCCGCGACCGTCCCGGCACGGCCAGCGCCGCTCCGGAGAGGAGCGGGGCAGCGGGGCGCGCGGGCTACCGGGTCCCGGCGGCGGCGCGCAGCCGCTGCTTCTCCAGCACGAAGTTCACGATGAGCTGCTGGAGCACGTAGCCGCCCTCGGGGCCGGCGCTCTCGTCGGTGTAGTGCGACAGCACGTGCAGCACCCGCCCGCCGCGCCGGCCGACCGGGAAGCTCAGCGCAACCGTGCCGTGGCCGGTCTGCGCCTCGAGCTCCGGGCAGGTGAGCAGCACCAGGCTCTGCCGGGTGGGGATGACGGTCCAGGTGTCGTCGTCGATCCGCCACCGCCAGCGCGCCAGCTGCAGGGGCGAGATCGGGAAGACGTCCCGCATGAGCGGGTGCAGCGCCATGCCCGGGGCCGGCGCGATCACCAGCCGCTGGTCGCCGCGGGTGCGCGGGCCGAGCTGGATGTGGCCGGGAAAGGCACGCGCGATGAGGTTGGCCGCCTCCCAGTCGCTGCTCAGCAGCCACGCCCCCGCCTCCGCCGCCTGGCGCACGCGCTGGATCCCGGCTGCCGGTGTCGGTTCCTCCTCCACGTCCGAGCAGTTGAAGATCAGCACCTGCTCGCCATCCAGGGCGGCCTCGCCCAGCCTGGGGCGCTCGACCGGGGTGAAGGGCAGGCCCAGCTCCGCCAGCACCTCCTCGGCCTGGTCGTACTTGCCCCGCACCACGACGAGGTCGCGCGCGCTCAGCCGCTCCAGCAGCTGCTGCGCGCCGGGCCGGCGCGCCAGCCGGCGCGGGATGGTCGCCGCCGCGCTGCCGGCGAGCTCCGGCTCGTCCGCACCGCTGCCACCGGCGCCCGCGGGCGCGTCCGGCGGCGGGGGCAGCAGCGGCGGCGGTTCGGTGCCGTGCCGGCGCAGCCAGGCGCGCCAGGCGGCGGCCTGCCCGAGCTGCTGCCCGGTCAGCTCCTGGAGGATCGCCGTGATCTCGGAGGCGAGCCAGCTCTGCTCGGCCGGCACGCGTTCGGCGCGGCCCAGCGCCTCCACCAGCGGCGCGAGCAGCTCGGGCGCGCGGTGCACCCGGGCCGCGCGCGCTGCGCGCAGCACCAGCCGCTCGTCCCGGTCGGCCAGCGCCGTCCGGATGGCGTTCGCCGCGCGCGCGGCCGCCTCGCCTTGCGGCGCTGCCGCGGGCGGACCCGCCGCGCCCGCCGCCGCCCCCAGCAGCGCCTCCAGCGCCACCCAGCGCACCGCGGGCTCGCGGTGGCGCGCGAGCAGCCGCTCCAGCCGCGCGGGCTCTGCCGCCAGCAGGGCCCGCGCCGCCTGCTCCGCCGCGGCGGCGTCCCCGGCGGTGGCCGCTGCGACGAGCTCGCGCTCCAGCTCGCGGGGGGCCGGGGCCTGTTGACCCGGCACGGGCCGGGCTGCCACCGCGAGCGCGAGGGCCAGGCCCGCGCCCCAGCCCGCGAGCAGCGCGGGCGCGATGCGCGACCGGCCGCGCCGGGGACTCCGCGGGGTATCATCCGCCCTGCGGCTCATGAGGGGCTCCTCTGCTGCGGCTGCCTCGCCGTCGCGCCGCCGGGGGCAGCCTCCCCATCATAGCCGGCGCGCCGCCGGTGGCTCGCCCCGCCACTGCGGTGTGCTACGATCTGGACGATGGGCTACGAGGTGCGCGAGCTGCGCGCGGAGGATCTCGACGAGATCACCCGCGTGATCGATCTGTGCGACGACGACGACTCCAGTCCTGCGCGCCGCGACCTGCAGGACTACCTGCGCGAGGGTGGGCTGTGCCGCGCGCAGGGCAACTTCGTGGCGCTGGCGGGCGGCCGGCCGGTCGGGATCGTGGGCTATGCCGTCGACCGGTTCGATGAGCCTGGGGTCGACGTCTACTGGGGGACCTGGTTCTACGTTCACCCCGAGCACCACGGCCGGGGAGTCGGCCGCGTGCTGTATCTGCACACGATCGAGGCGCTGCGCCGCCTGGGCTGCCGCAAGCTGTACGCCAACGTCTCCAGCGACCCGGTCTACGATGCGGCACGCCGGTTCTACGCCCGGGCGGGATTCGTGCTGGAGCACGCGCACCCGGACTACTTCGGACCGGGCGAGCACTCCGAGATCTACGCCGTGCGGCTCGATCCGCACCGCCGGCCGGCGCCGCCGGAGGACTGCCCCCCCGCACCGCCGGCGGTCCTGCAGGCGCGCGACCCGGTGCGCGTGCGCGAGGCAAGGCCCACCTACCGCCCGGCGCTCGTGGAGCTGTTCCGGCCCTACGGCGCCATGCAGGCGGTGCGCGCCGACGCCTACGTCTGGAGGCACTTCGCGCGGCCCGAGCCCAGCCACCGGCTGTATGTCGCCGCCTCGCGCCGGGCGGGGCTCGTCGGGGTGGCGGCGCTGGAGCCGGCGGAGGAGGAGGAGGTCGACACCGAGGTGTTCTGGGTGCCGCTGCTCGGCACCCACCCGGCCTATCGCGAGGCGGCCGTCCCGGTGCTGCTCGGTCACATCGAGGCGCGCCAGCGCCGCCGCGGCGGGCGCAGGCTGTATGCCTCGCTGCCCGGCGTGCCGGCGTTCGCCGAGCTGGCGGCGGAGCTGGAGCGCGCCGGTTTCGAGCGCGAGGGGGCGCTGCCCGACTACTATGCGGACGGCATCGAGCGGGTGTTCTTCTGCAAGGCGCTGTCCGAGCCGCCGCCGGCGGCGCCCCAGCCCGCTGCAGGGGCGGATCCGTCCTCGTGAGGCGGGCGGCGCCCGGAGCACGGCGGCGTGCTGTCCCGTGCGGACTCGGCGCAGCAGCCCGCCGCTGATCGGGGCTGCCTCGGCCCTGTGTTTTCTCCGCAAGGCGCCGGGATGTCTCCTCGCAGCCGCTCGGCGCCTGCCGGCGCTGCCCCCCGGACCGGCCGAGGCGGTGGCCCGGCTCGGGCCGGAGCGCGCGCGTGTGGCCGTCGCGCCTGGATTCCGGCCCGGCACCGCTCTGCCGGGCGCTGCCACCGATCCTGTCGAGAACGCCCTGTTGTCCGGATCGCCCGGCAGACATCCCGCCGTGGCGCGCTGCTGACCGGGTGGCAGGGTTCGTCCCGCTTGCCCACCGGAAACGGGCGCCAACCGTCGCCGGGCAGACGGGCAGACCGCTGTCGGCGTCCGGGCCGTGGCCGGCCCGGGCGGAGTTGCCCGTGAAGGGAAACGGCCCTACGATAATGGGGCTTGTGGCGGGCGCGGCGCGCCCGGTCACGGCAAGCTGCGCGGAGGTGGCCATGTCGTCGGTCGGTGGTGTGGGAGAGCCGGGGAGAATCCCGCTCGAGGCAGGTGAGCCGGAGTCCAACGGGCAGCTGTCCCCTTGTTCGCTCGGCGCGGACGGGGCGCCCCCGAGCGGGGGCGCGACCGCCCCCGGCGAGCCAGCTGCGGGCCCCTCCTCGCACCCACCCCTTGCAGCGCGGGGCGGACCGCCGGCGAGCCAGCCGGCGCCGCTCGCGGGCGGGCTCTCGCCGTCGCTGGTGGCGGCGCTCGGGGTCCGTGGGCTCGAGACGGCCGTGCCCGCGGGCGAGCGATCGCCCCTGCCTGCCACGCTGGAGGCGCAGCGGGCGCAGCTCCTCGAGATGGCGGAGGGTCTGCGCGTGCTGGAGGAGAGGCTCAAGGAGGCGGAACACCATCCCATCGAGCTGAAGCGGCTGCTCGGCGATGCGGTCCAGATCGAGGGCGCGCCCGCGCTCCGACTGAAGGCCGCGACCGAGAAGGTCACGAGCCTGCGGAGTTTCCTCGTGGACTTCGCGGAGCTCGTCGGGATCATGGCGACGGCCCGCGGTGTCGAGATGATCGGCCGGCTCGGGGTGGAGGGGGCGATCCGGGAGATCAATGGCTACAGCCTCGAGCGGTTGCGCAACAACCTCACGCCCCTGATCGGGCCGTGGCGTGCGAATGGCAACGACTGGATCACCGACTTCTTCGGGCACCCGGCGCTCGGCTTCGCGATGGCCTCGTATTTCCGCGAGCAGGGCTACTCGCGGCTCGTCTCGTTCGTCGGGGCGGCGCTCGCCGACCTGGTCTGGGAGTTCGGCATCGAGGGGTGGGAGGCAGAGGTCGAGTGGAACGACCTGGTGACGACCGGCGTCGTCGGGGCCCTCGCAGGGTCGGTGCTCAAGGACGCGCGGGTCGGACCCTTCGAGCTGAAGCCGGCCGTCCGTTTCGACCCGCGCGCGAAGACCGTGGCGGTGGGTTTCACCGTGGGCCAGGAGCTGGGCCCGCACAGGCGGCTCGATCTCTCGGTGCTCACGGGCCGCGAGGGCGTGAACGTCGGGGCGGGGCTCGAGCTCGGGGAGCGGCTCGGGGTGTTCGCCGAAGGCAAGGGGCAACCGGGCGAGAAGGGCGCGCGCTCGTTCGGCGCGGGGGTGCGGTTGCGCTTCGGGGGTCCCTGAGAGGCTCGCGATCGGCACGCCGGACACGGCCACAGCCGCGCTCGGAGCGCACCCCTTCCCACCGGGAAGCTGGACCTCATACCATCGGCCCGCCACGATCCGCCCGCAGCAGGCCGGCTCGTGCTCGCCGGGGCGGCGATCGCAACACCGGCCGAACAGGTGCCGAGCGGGCGGCAGGCGGCGCCCGGCGCCGCCCGCGGGGCAGGCCGTCCTGATGCGCGAAGCGGGCGGAGCATGGCGGCGTCTGCTGGCGCACCGGCCCGGCGCAGGAGCGCGCGGATGGAAGGGGGCATGAGCCGCCGGGGCTTTCTCGGGCGGGTGGCGGCGGCGCTCGGGGCATGGCTGCTGGAGCCGGTGCGCCGGGCGCTGGGCCGGGAGCGCGAGCGCCTCCGGCCCGAGGGGGAGCCGGAGTGCGAGGTGGCGGTCGTCGGCGGCGGCTTCGCCGGAGTGGCGGCGGCGGCGCTGCTCGCCGGCGAGGACTACGACGTGGTGCTGCTCGAGAAGGAGGCGGTGGCCGGCGGCCGCGCGCGCGCCGGGGTGCGCGACGGCTGGCAGTATGCGCGGGGCGTCAGCTACATCGGCCGGCCCGAGGGCACGCTGCGGCGGCTGTTCCAGCTGGCGAAGCTGGAGCCGGTGCGCGTGCCGCCGCCGGTGGGGGCGCTGTTCGCCGGCGGGCAGCTGCTGCGCGGGCGGGCGGCGGTGGAGTATCTGCTCGGCGGCGAACCGGGGGCGCGGCGGCGGCGGCTCGAGCGGCTGGACGAGCGGTTGGGACAGCTCGCCCGCGCGGTCGAACGCGATCCCTGGCAGCCGGGCCGCCGGGCGCTGCGGCACGATCGCACGAGCCTGGCCGAGCTGCTCGGGCGGCTGGAGGCACCGGCGCCGCTGGTGCGCTATCTCGACGGCCAGATGCGCGGCATCTTCGGCGCCAGTCTCGCGGAGCTATCGGCGCTGTATGCCGCGCCCGAGGCCTACTTCGAGCTGCCGGAGGCGGACGAGCCGCCGGGCGATCCGGGCGCGGCCGAGCGGCCCGAGCACCCCGATGACGCGCTGTACACCCTGCCCGAGACCCTGGGCGAGCTGCCGCGGCGGCTCGGCGCGCGCCTGGGCGAGCGGGCGAGGCTTGGGGCCGAGGTCCGCGAGCTGCGCTGGGATGCCGAGGCTCGCCGCTTCGGCGTGCACTGGGTGGAGAGCGGGGGAGAGCAGCGGCGGCTGCGCGCGCGCGCGGTGGTGCTGGCGGTGCCGGCGCCCGTGGCGCTCGCGCTGGCGCGCGAGCTGCTCGTGCCGGAGGTCGCCGGCGCGCTGGCACGGGTGCGCTACGCCCCGTACGTCACGGTGAACCTGTTCTCCCCCCGCCCGCTCATGACGGCGGCGTGGGACCTGAGCTGCCTGGACACCGCGTTCACCGATCTGTACGACGCGACGCGCGTGCAGGCGCGCGCCCGCGGGGTGCCGGAGGCGGAGCGGCCGGGCATCCTGGGGGTCTACGTACCGGGGGCGCACGCCGCCGACCGCAGTTGGGTCGAGATGGAAGAGGGACGGCTGCTCGCGCGGCTGTTCGCGGATCTCGAGCGCGTGCTGGGGCGCCAGGTGCGGCACGAGGTCGAGGGCTGGGACGTAGCGCGCTTCGGACTCGCCTTCCCGGTATTCTACCCCGGCTATCATGCCGAGGTGCTCGGTCCGCTGGCAGCTCCGGCGGCGCGAGCGGGCGCGCCGCTGTACCTCGCCGGGGACTACGCCTGCTATCCGACGGTGGAGGGCGCGGTGGCGAGCGCCGAGCGCGCCGCCGAGGCCCTGGATGAGGCCTGGTAGCGGCCGCCGCCCGCCGGTTGACGCGGCTCGGCACCTGCCCCTATCATGCGCCCGATCCCCGCGGGCGCGGCGGCGGGGGGCGCCGCAGTCGCCCGCGCACCGACCGAGCCGGTCCAAGCGAGCGGAGAGGAACGCGATCCCATGAGCGCACAGAGACCATCGCCGGGCGCGCGCGCGGCCGCCGCGGCCGCCACCGGCGCCAAAGAGGGGGGGGCGGGCGCCGGTACGAAGCCGGCTGCTGCCCCAGCGCAGGATCTGACGCTGGAGGAGTCGTTCGCGCGCATGCAGGAGGCGATGCAGAAGCGGCTGCAGACGCGCGAGCGGCTGCTGCGGGTGTTCCGCAATCTGCAGGAGACCACGATTCTCACGCTGCGCAAGTTCAACGTCTTCTCGGTGGAGGAGTGGGACGGGGGCTTCGCCTTCGAGATCGGCGACTTCGCGGTGGTGCTGCAACTCGCGGAGTTCGATGACGGGCGGCTGTGGCCGATCACGGTCTGGATGCGCCACGACGACGTCGAGGTCTGGAAGCGCATCGACGAGGGCGATTTCGCGCTGAGCGCGGACGCCGAGGACCGGATCGTGTTCGCCTCGACCGGCTACAGCCCGGAGGACTTCCTGCGCGTGGGGCTGTTCCCGCGCCTGACCCAGGCCGTGCAGAGCTACACCGTGACCGAACAAGACGTGGAGGAAGGCTGGACCGACGAGGAGCTGTTCGAGGACTAGCCATAGCGCGGGAGCTCTGCGCTGCGCAGAGAGGGCGCCCGGGCAGGACCGCCCCTTCTCCGCGGCCACAGGGCGGGGGCGAGGGGGCGAGCCGATCCCGCCCGCCCCGGGCTAGTCGCGTTGCCGTGCCGCCAGCGTCTGCCAGACCGTGGCGTATAGCGCTTCGTCCTCGCGCATCGCCGCGATGCAGGCCCGGTGCACATCCCGCACCGGCGGGTGGCGCAGCAGGTATGCCTGCTCGTCGGCCGCGAACGCCTGCATGTCGGCGATCGCACCCTCGTTGAGATAGCGCGTCCAGTCTGGAATCGGACGGCGGCGCACCAGCGGTTCGTCGGCGGCGAGGTGGAAGCCCGAGTAGACCATGGTCGTCATGCTGGTGCGGTAGGGCAGCACGTGGCGGAACGCCTCGCGCAGGTTGGCCCCGATGCAGCAGTAGACCAGCGGCAGGAACAGCGACTGCACGCACACCAGCGCTCCCGGCCGGAGCAGCCGTTTGAGCCGCTGGTAGAACTCCACCGCATACAGCTTCGCCAGCACCGGCGCTGCCGGGTCGGGGAAATCGGCGAGCACCAGATCGAAGCGCTCGTGCGCCTGCTCGATGTAGCGCGCCGCGTCCTGGTGCACCAGCTCCACCCGCGGATCGAAGAAACTGCGCTCGTTGATCTCGGAGACCGGCGGGCGTCGCGCCAGGGCGGTCACCTCCGGATCCAGCTCGACGTTCACCAGCCGTTCGATCTCCTCGAAGCGCAACAGCTCGCGCGCCGCCAGCCCGTCACCGCCGCCCAGGATCAGCGCGCTGCGCACCGAGCCCGGCGCTCGATACAGCATGGGGAAGGTGGCGAGCGCTTCGTGGTAGCGGTGCTCGTCGTAGCTGTGGAACTGGATGTGTTTGTCCAGGTAGAGCACGACGTGGCCGCTCGCATCGCGCACCAGATGGATCTTCTGGAATGCGCTCTGCTTGCGCAGGAGGTAGCGCCGGTTGGCGCGCACGTGCAGGCGGCTGCGGGAGGTGAGGCCGGGACGCGGGCGGCGCGCGATCAGGCGCGGGGCACCGGCGGCGCCGGTGTCCGTCGCCTCCTGCCCGCCCTCGCTGTCCTGCCCGGCTGCGGCGGGCACCACCGCCACCGCCCGCCGCCGGCGCCGCCGGCGCCGCCGCCGGCCACCTTCGCCGGGAGGCTGTGCGCCGCTCATCGGCTCGCCATCCGCTCTCGCTCAACCGCCCCCCAGCTTGCCGCGCTTGCCGGGCAGCCCCGGCACGGTGGGCGGCAGGGCGACACCTGGGCCGCCGGGCGGCACCGGCGGCGGCGGGATCTGCGCCGGCGGCTCGGGGGGTGGGGTGGGCTGCTGCGGTCCGGCACCCTGTCCCGCCTGCCCGGGCTGCTGCTGGCCGGCTCCCTGCCCGGGCTGCTGTACCGGCTCCTGCTTCTTGATGATGGAGGTCCGGCGCAGCCCCAGGCGCGTGTTGAACCCGCCGTCGTGCAGGTCGTGGATGACGCGGTGGACGTAATACTGGCCGCTGAAGATGTCGCCCACTCCCTCGAGCTCGACGACCAGTCCGGGCAGCAGGTCGGGGTTGCCGGTCGCGACCGCCTCGGCGGTCACGAACTCCAGCGCCTCCTCCACCATCCGGCCCCGAGCGAACGCCTGCAGCTCCTGCTCGGTGCGCATCGGCACCTCGTGCACCTGCTCGACCGCAGCAGTGATGCGCTCGGAGACCTGCGGGCCGAGCTCGGCGCCGTCCATGTCCGCGGTGACGTCGTTCTTGTCGGCGGTGGCGCGGATCGGCCGCGCCTCGAGCGGGTCCCAGCTCTGCACGGTGACGCCGGTGGCGGTCAGCGCGGTGCGGGTGCGGGGGTTGAACGAGAGCAGGTTCTCGCCCTTCTTGAGCTTGCGCGTCGGCGTGGCGGCCGGCTCGGGCCTGCGGAAGCGCAGCTGGGGCGGAGCATTGGGGTCGTCGGCATGGAAGCGCACCGACAGCTCGAAGCCGATCCGGGACGCCAACTCGAGGAAGAACTCCAGATCGGTCTGGTTGCGCTGGAAGACATATTCGTGCCGAATGCCGCTGTCCTCGACGTCCGCGACCAGCTTGCCGGCATAGTCCGCGGCGATCACGCGCTGCACGATCTCGGAGTAGGTCACCGGGCCCTTGAAGCCTCGCGTCTTGCGGCCCTGGGTCAGCAGGTGGTTGGTCGCATAGCCCTGGATGCGCAGGCCCATGGGGCCGCTGCGCGGGAAGTGCCCGCGCAGCGCCACGACGCGACCCACCATGACGCGGGTGGTGCGCCCGCCGCCCTCCTCGTAGCCCAGCTCGATCTCGACCCGGTTGCCGGGCTCGACCGCGGGATCATCGGAGATCTTGCAACCGTCGTTGCGCACATCGACGACGAACATGTCGGCCATGTCGATCGCGCGGTCCACGCTGATGTGCCGCACGACGCCGGCCTCCAGCTCCTTGCCGCCGATCTTGACGCGGAACTTCGGCGTGTGGCCGCTGCGTCCCTGCACGGAACATCTCCTGCAAGCTCAAGGGGCACAGGCATTGGGGGCGCCCGACAGCGTGGATGATAGCGGCGTCGGCCCGGCCTTGCTAGCCCGTTGCGCGCACTGGGCGCAAGCGGCGCGGCGGCCGATCCGCAAGGACGCGGTTCGCGCCCTGCGTCACCCGCGGCCCCGCTGTCAGAGCTGCCCTGGACGCGGCGTCAAGGTGTCGGACCCGGGGGTGAACATGACCGGGTTCTGTTAAGGAGAGGCGAGGCGGTGTTGCGACTGCTGCATACCGCGGACTGGCAGCTCGGCCTCAAGGCGGGCCAGCTCGGCGCCCGGGCGGCGGAGCTGGTGCGGGAGGCGCGCCTGGAGGTCGTGGAGCGCCTGGCGGAGCTGGCGCACGCCCGCCAGCTCGACGCCGTGCTGGTGGCGGGGGACGTCTTCGACGACAACGCCGTGGGCGCCACGGTCGTGCGGCAGGCGGTGCACCTGCTCGAGCGGTTTGCTCCCATACCGGTCTATCTCTTGCCGGGAAACCATGATGCGCTGACGCCCGACACCGTCTACGACCGGGCGGAGTTCACTCCGGGCCCGCACGTGCACGTGCTGCGGGAGGCGGCGCCGGTGCCGCTGGCGGGGGGGCGGGGCGTGCTCTATCCGTGCCCGCTGCGCGAGCGGTGGCCGGGCGCCGACCCGACGGCGTGGATCCCGCCGCGCGCGGCGGCCGAGGCGGCATGCTGGCGGGTGGGCCTGGCGCACGGGGCCGTGGATCGGCTGCCGGAGTCCGAGCAGGCCCCGGCCCGCATCGCCCAGGACCGGGCGGCGCGTGCCGGGCTGGACTACCTGGCGCTGGGCGACTGGCACGGGACCTGTCGGGTCGACGAGCGGACCTGGTATGCCGGAACCCCGGAGCAGACGCGGATGAAGGAGCAGGGTGCCGGCCACGCGCTGGTGGTGGAGCTCGAGGTGCCGGGGCAGCCGCCGCACGTCGAGCAGATCCGGGTGGCGCGCCTGGGCTGGTACGCGGTGGAGGCGGAGCTGTACGGCGCCGAGGACGTGGCGGCGCTCGAGCGGCGGCTCGCCGCGGAGGTCACCCAGCCGCGCCGCGCGCTGCTCGAACTGGTGCTGGCGGGAGAGCTGGCTCCGCAGGCGCACCGCGCGCTGGCCGAGCTGGTGCGGCGCTGGGGCGAGCTGGTGCTGCACCTGCGGGTGCGCGGCGAGGCACGGCTGCGCACCAGCGCGGCAGAGCTCGACGCTCTGGCGCCCGCGGGCCTGGCGCGCGCCGCGGCCGAGCGGCTGCACCTGCAGGCGGAGCGAGGCGAGGGGGCGGAGGCCGAGCGCGCCCGGCGCGCGCTCGCGCTGCTGCTGGAGCTCGCGGGCGAGGGTTGAGGAGGGTGTCTTGCGGATCCGGCGGCTGGCCGTGCAGGCGTTCCGGGGGTTCCGTGAGCGGGTCGAGCTCGAGTTCGCCCCGGGCTTCAACCTGATCTACGGCCCCAACGAGGCTGGCAAGTCGACGCTGCTCGAGGCGCTGGAGGTGGCGCTGTTCGAACGCCACCGGAGCAAGGGCCCGCAGCTGCGCGCGCTCCGGCCAGCGGGCACCGAGCTGGCGCCCGAGGTCGCGGTCGAGCTGGAGGTGGAGGGGGCGGTGTGGCGGGTGCGCAAGCGCCTGCTCGAGCGGCCCGAGGTGCAGCTCGAGCGCGCGGGCGAGACGCTCGCGGGCGAGCAGGCCGAACGCGCACTCGCCGAGCTGTTGCGCGCCGAGATCCCCAGGCGCCAGAGCACCGAGGCCCACCGGGGGGTGTGGCCGCTGTTCTGGATCCGGCAGGACCGCGCCCTGGCCAACCCCACCGCGGGCCTGTCCGAGGGCGCGCGGCGCACGCTCGAGCAGGCGCTGGGGGGCGAGATCGCCGGCGTGCTCGGGCAGGGAGCCGAGGCGCTGCTCGCCCGGGTGCAGCAACGGTGCGACCGCTACTGGACCGACAAGCAGGCCCGGCCTCGCAAGGGGGGGCCGCTCGCCGAGGCCGAGGAGCGGCTGGCGCGCCTGCAGCAGGAGGTCGAGCAGGCCCGGCGCCGTTGGGAGCGGGCCCGCGAGCTGGCGGACGCGGTCGCCGCCGCCGAGGCGGGGCTCGAGCGGTGCGCGGCGTGCCTGCGCGAGCTGGAGGCGCCCCGCGCGCAGGCGCGCCTGCGACTGGAGGCAGTGCAGCAGCGCGAGCGCGCGCGTGCGGAGCTGGTGGCGGAGCTGCAGGCGCGCGAGCAGCGCTACCGGCGCTGGCTGGCGGAGCGAGACCGCCGGCAGGCGCTGGCCACCGAGCTGCAACGCACAGAGCAGCAGCTGCACGCGCTCGCCGGCGGGCGCGAGCAGGCGCAGCGGCGCGCGACGGCCGCGGCCGCGCTGCTGGAGGCTTCGCGGCGCCAGCTCGAGCAGGCGCGGGAGGCCGAGCGGGCTGCCCGCCTCGAGGCGGCGCGGCTGCGCGCGGCGCGCGAAGCGCTCGGCTGCGCCGCGGCGCTGCAGCAGCTGCAGGCGCGGCGAGCGCGGTTGCAGCAACTCGGCCAGGAGCGCGCAGCGCTGCGGGCCGCGCTCGGGCAGGCGCCCCTGGGGCGGCGGGAGCTGGAGCACGGCCACGCGCTCGCGCGCACCCTGGCCGAGGCGAGGGCGCGGCTGGAGGCAGTCGCAACCCGGGTCGAGATCGCCGCCGAAGCGCCGCTGGTGCTGGAGCGCGGACCGGGCGAGCAGGCGCTGCAGCTCGAGGCTGGTGAAGAGCGCGTGCTCCGGGTGGACGCACCGCTGCTGCTGCGGCTGCCGGGGCTGATGCGGCTGCGGCTCTGCCCGGGCGGCGAACAGCTCCAGGCGCGGCGGGCAGCGTTCGCCACCGCGCAGCAGGAGCTGGACCGGCTGCTGCGGCGGTGGAACGTGCCCAACCTCGAAGAGCTGGCGGCTGCAGTCGAGCAGGCGCAACAGCTGCAGCGACGGCTCGGCGAGCTCGAGGTCGAGGCACGGGCGCTGGCGCCGGAGGGCGAGCTCGCACTGGAGCGCGAGATCGAGGAACTCCGCCAGCGCCTGGCCGAGGCGCTGGAGCGGGCGGGGGCCGGTTCGTGCGAGCAGCTGCGCGCGCTCGGGCCGGTGCAGATCGAACACGCCGAGCAGCGCGCCGAACACGCGGCCGAACTCCTGCGGCGAGCCGAGCAGGAGTGCGCGCGGGCCGAGGCGGAACACCAGGCCGCGGGCGAGCAGCTACGCCACTGCGAGCGCGAGCAGCAGCGGCTCGAGCAGGAGCGCCAGCGCCGGGCCGAGGAGTTGGCGCGCGCCCGCGAGGTGGGCCCGGATGACGAGCAACTGCAGCAGCTGCTGGCGCAGGCGGCCGCGGAGCTGGAGTCCGGCCGGCAGGCCCTCCGACATGCCGAGCAGGAGCTCGAGCGGCTGGAGCCGGCCCGCACCCGCGCCGAGGCCGAGCGGCTCCAGGCGCGCTGGCAGCAGGCCGAGCAGGAGCACGCCGCGGCGGAAAGGCGGGTGCTGGAGGCGCGCGCGCGACTGCGCGAGGCGCAGGGCGCGGCCGACTACACCGCGCTCGACGAGCTGGAGGCCCAGCGCGCCGAGGCGGCCGCGGAGCTGGAGCAGGTGCGCGCCGAGGCCGAGGCGGTGCTGCTGCTCCAGCAGGTGCTCCAACAGGAGCGCGAGCGGATCCAGCAGCGCTATCTCGAGCCGGTCAGGCAGCGCGTGGACCGCTGGCTCGCAGGGGTGATGGGCTGCGAGCGCGGCGGGGTGCGGCTCGCTCCCAGCCTCGAGGTCGAGGGCCTCCAGACCCCTGCCGTCGGCTTCGAGGAACTGAGTGCCGGTACGCGCGAGCAGCTGGGGCTGCTGGTCCGGCTCGGCCTCGCCGACGTGGTCGCGGGCGAGGGCACGCTGCCGGTGGTGCTCGACGACAACCTGGTGTGGACCGACGAGCAGCGCCTGGAGCGGATGCTCCAGGTGCTGGCCGAACTCGCACGGCGCCTGCAGCTGATCGTGCTGACCTGTCACCCCGAACGCTACGCCGCGCTGGCCGACGTGCACCGGGTGGACCTGGCTATTCTCCGCCGTGTCGGTGCCACCACCAGCCGCTGACGACGCGCGCGGCGGCTGCCCGCAGCGGGGCGGGTTGCTCGCCTCGCGCCCGGGGCGGCGCCGCTCGGCGCAGCCACCGCCCCGCCTGCTCCCTCTCCCCCGCCGGCGGGGGAGAGGGTCGGGGTGAGGGGAAGCGGGAACGGCCCCGAAGGCGGCGGCGGATCGGCTATTCGTCGCAGCAGCCGTCCCGGGCCGCGCCGTCCTCTGCCCCGCCGCAGCACGCATCGGCGCGCTCGCCCTGGGCGGCGGGCTTGCCGGCGATCGTGCGCTCGAGCTTGCCGCACTTGAGCATCCTGCTGCCGTAATACGGGTTGCCGATCGCCTCGGAGTCCTGCAGCCAGCGGCCGAACGGCTTCGCCATCGGGCATTCGAACAGCGCCACCGTGCCCAGGTCCAGACCCGCCTTCTCCGCCGCCTCCGCGTACGCGATCGCCGCCTTAGACAGCTCGCCGAACGCCGCGCGCGCCCGCTCCATCTCACCCGCCTTCGCAGCCTGGAGCAGGGACTTCGCCGCGGCCCCCAGCGCGCGCTGCGCCGCCTGCATCGCCTCGTCGGCGCCGGCGACGCTGCAGCCGCTCGCGCACACCAGGCAGTGCGCCGCCCTGGCCACCCCGTCCAGCGTGTCCGCTGCGAGCGCGCTCCGGATCCGGAAATAGGGCCGCAGCAGCTCCGCGGGCGCACACGCCTGCTTGCCCGCCTTGCCGGCGCAGCGGGCCTCGGCCTCGCTGCCGCACTTGCCGCCGGCTGTATCGGCGGTGCACGCCCCGGCCGCCCCGCCACGGGCCGGCTCCTCGCAGCCCTGCTTGTCCGCGTCGCGGCACGCGCTCGCCGGCTTGCCGGCCGGCGCCTCGGCCGCGGTGGCCTCGCCCGCGCAGCAGGCACCGCCGGCCTCCGCCTCGGGCATGGCCGCCAGGACCAGACCGAACGCTCCGAGCGCACACAGCGCCGCGCCAGCCAACATGCTCCTGAGGGTGCGCCTGTTCATCGCCGTCTCCTCTGCATGCAGGGGTGCGCCAGCCGGGTCCGGGCTGCGTGCCCGCGCTGGTGCGCACCGACTTCCCGCCCTTGGACAGCCGCTGGGGGATTCCATTCAGCCCCCCGGCTCGGCGTCCGCACCAGCCTCCTACGGCCGGCACCGGACGCGGTATTTCACCCGCTGCGGGCCCGAGGAGCAAGGGGGCGCTGCTCCGAACCGGGTCTTGACACGGCGCGTCACAGCCCGGAAGGTAGGGGCCGCGCGCGAGGAGCTGGCAGGGGGAGGAGGCCGATGGGGGGATCGGACGTGGCTGCGGGCAGTGCCGCTGGCGCCGGCGGCCCGGGGCTGGATGCGGCGTTGGACGGCGGCGGTCGCGGGGCGCCGGCGACGGCGGCAGTGCCGCGGGCCGGCGGGCGGCGGCAGGCCGCGGAGACGGATTGCAGGCCGCGCGACAGCGCCGCCGCGCGCGCGGGCGGGCCCGCCCTTGCCACGGCGCCGGGGCTGTTCGGGCTCGTGCTCGAGCACCGCCACGAGCTCGCGGAGATGGCGAGGCTCGTGCTCGCGGCTGCCTTCGGGGTGGCGCCGGAGCGAGCGGTCGGACTGGCAGCGCTGCCGCCGGTGGTCCATGGGCCCTTGCGTCCCGATGCGGCGCGGGTGCGCCGGCTGATCGAGCTGACCGGCGGCGAGGTGCGCGCGTTCGAGACCGAGGGCGGCCGCGCGCTGTGGTTGCCCCCGACCGCGGCGGCCCTCTGGTGCACGCCGCTGCTCGCCCGGGCGCTGCGCGCGGCCGGGCTGCGCCTGGGGTGGGCTCGGGTGCTGCATGCGGGCAACGAGATCTGGATCGAGCGCCCCGCCAGCACCGCCGAGCCGCTGTGGGTGGAGGTGCGCCTGGCCGCGCTCGACGCCACCCCGGCGCGCGTGCTCGTGCTGCTGCGGGCGGTGCACCGGGACGCTGCCGGCAGCCATCGGTTCACGGTCGACACGACGTTGTACGTCCCCGGCCGCCGAGGGGCGGGCGGGGGCGGGCTCGCGCGGGGGGCGCTGCGGCTCGGCCGGCGGGCCCGCGCCGGCGGCGCGGCGCCGGGCTCGGACAAGGCCGCACCCGCGCGGGGGGGCGAGCAGCCGCCGCGCGTGCCCTACGGGGCGCGCGAGCTCGGCCGCTTTCGGGTACGGCTCGAGGACGCGCGCGCCTATGCTGCGATCTCGGGCGACCTCAACCCGATCCACCTGGTCCCGGCGGCAGCGCGCGCCGCGGGGCTACCGGGCCCGATCGCACACGGCTATGCGCTCAAGGCGTGGCTCGCGCACCGGCTGCTCGCCGAGGTGCTCGGTGGCGAGGTGTGGCGGCTGCGGCGGCTCGGGGTCCGCTTCCGCTGCCCGGTGCGCATCGACCAGGAGGTCGGCATCTATGCGGGCGCTGCCGAGCGCACGCGCAACGGCACGCGGCTGGAGCTCCACCTCGGGCCGGGCCCGGGCGAGCGGGCGTGCGTGACCGGGGAGGCGGTCTACCTGGAAGCGGCTGCCGAGGCGAGCCGGCGGCGGGGGACAGGGGCATGACGGTGCTGGAGCGATGGGCGGAACAGGGCCTGAGGCGGCTGGGGCGCTGGCTGCCGGTGGCGGTGGCGCTGCCGGCACCCCTGGTGCGGGCGAGCGGACCCTGGACGGCGCGCGAACTCGCGGGCCGCACCGCGTTCGTGACGCGGCTCGGCGATGCGCTCGACCTGGCGATCGCACGGCGCCTGGGGGCGGAGGGAGCCGCGCTGGTGGTGCTCGATCCCGGGCCCGATCCCGCGGCGCTCGCGGTGCTGGACGAACGCCCTGCGGCGGAGCTCGCGGGGCAGCCGCGCCCGCAGGTCCGCCGGCGGCCGGTCGCCGGTCAGGATGCCGCGGCGCTGGCCGGCGCGCTGGCCGCCGAGCTCGAGGCGGGCCGGAACGGGGCGGCGCCGGCTGTGCTCGTGCACCGGCTAGCGCTGCCGCCGGGCGCGGCAGCGGGCGGCGCGCTGGCGGTGGCGCCGGCGGTCGAGGCGGCACTGGAGCGGCTGTACGCGGCCGGACACGCCGCGGCGCGGGCGCTGCCGCGCTCCAGCCGCGTGGTGCTGATCGTTGCGCCGCCAGCTGCCGGCGCCGCGCAGGACGCCGAGCACCAGGCGGCCGCGATCGCCTGCGGTGCCGCCGGTGCCTTCGCGCGCTCCCTCGCCCGGGAACTCGGCCGCCGCGGCACGACGGTCAACGTGCTGCTGGTGCGGCCGGGGGCGCTGCCGGCCGATGTCGCGGCCGCCGCGGCGTTCCTCGGCAGCGCGCGCAGCGCGTTCGTGAGCGGCGCGCAGCTGGTGCTGGGGCCGCGTCCCGGTGGCGGCGAGGCCGGAGGGAGGGGCGGGCATGGCGAGGAGCATGCCGGTGCCGGCGGCGCTGGCGGGCCTGGCCCGCGGCGACTGCTCGCGGGCCAGGTGGCGGTGGTGACCGGGGGCGCCCGCGGCATCGGGGCGGCGATCGCGCGGGCGCTGGCAGCCGAGGGCGCCGCGGTGGCGCTCAACGATCTCGAGGACAGCGAACGCGCCGCGGCGGCAGTGCTGGAGGAGATCCGAAACGGCGGCGGCCGCGCCGCCTTCGTACCGGCCGATATCGCCGATCCGGCCGGCGCGCGCGCGCTCGCGGAGGCGGTGCGGGCGGAGTTCGGCGGGCTCGATGTGCTCGTGAACAACGCCGGGACCACGCGCGACCGCACGATCGCCAAGATGGACCCCGAGGGCTGGCGGCAGGCGGTGCGGGTCAACCTGCTCGGCCAGCTCTTGACGACCGAGGCGCTGGAGCCCCTGTTGCGCGACGGGGGGCGCGTGGTCAACCTGTCGTCGGTGGCCGGGATCGCGGGCAACTTCGGCCAGACCAACTACGCCGCCGCCAAGGCGGGGGTGATCGCGTTCACCGAGCAGCTGGCACGGCGGCTGGGCGCGCGCGGGATCGCGGTGCTCGCGCTCGCGCCGGGCTACATCCGCACCGGCATGACCGAGCGCATGCCGTGGATCCACCGCGAGCTGGCGCGCCAGCTCACCGCGCTCGCGCAGCCGGGCGAGCCGGCGGACGTGGCCGAGGTGGTGCGATTCGTCGCCAGCGCCGAGGGCGCGGCGCTGCACGGCGCCACCATCCGGGTCGACGGAGGCATGGCGATCGGGCGCTGAGCGGGGCGGCGCGAGGCGGGCGCAGGGCCGGCGAGCGCCCCGAAGCCGCGGCAGAGCCGGCAAGACGACGAGGCGAGGCGATGGCGGGACCCCAGAGCACCAACTTCTTCACCGACAACGAAGACCTGCAGTGGCACCTGGAGCACTCGGTCGACTGGCCGGCGCTGGTGCGGCTGGTCGAGCGCGACTTCCGGCTGGCCGACGGGCCGGCCACCGTCGAGGAGGCGGTCGAGCTGTACCGCACCATCCTGGAGGAGGCGGGGCGGTTCGTCGCGCGCGAGGTGGCGCCGTATGCCGCCGAGCTGGACGAGCACGGCCCGCGGCTGGAAGGGGGCGAGGTCATCTACCCCGAGCGGCATCGCCGGATCTTCGACGGGCTGCGCGAGATGGGCGTGCTCGGCATGGTGGTGCCGCGCGAGCTCGGCGGCATGAACGTGCCGCTGGTGCTGGAGTTCGTGTTCTCCGAGCTGTTGGCGCGCGCCGATGTCGGCCTCATGACCCACGCGGGCTTCTTCGGCAATACCGCGCTGGCGCTCCTCACCTACGCGGCCGACGAGGGCAAGGTCGAGGTCCAGGACGGCCGCGTCGTCAAGACCCGGTTCGCCGAGCAGATCCGCGAGCTCGCAGAGGGCCGCGCCTGGGGCTGCATGGTCATGACCGAGCCGGGCGCGGGCTCCGATGTGGCGGCCCTGCGCACCCGCGCGCGCCTCGATGCGGGCGGGGTCTGGCGGCTGAGCGGGGAGAAGATCTTCATCACCTCGGGCGATGGCCAGCACCAGATCGTGCTCGCGCGCACCGAGGGGGAGGAGTCCGGACTCGAGGGGCTGTCGCTGTTCTGGGTGCCGCGGGTGATCGAACGCGGTGGCGAGCGGATCACGAACGTCGCCATCACCAAGCTGGAGCACAAGCTCGGGCATACCTCCTCGGCGACCGTTTCGCTGCTCTACGAAGACAGCGAGGCCGAGCTGATCGGCGAGCGGGGGCAGGGCTTCCGGCTCATGCTGCGCATGATGAACGCAGCGCGCATCGCGGTCGGCTTCGAGGCGATCGGTCTGTGCGAGGCGGCGTTGCGCATGGCGCGGGCATACGCCTCGCAGCGGCGGGCCATGGGCAAGCTGTTGCGCGAGCACGAGCTGATCGCCGACATGCTCGAGGAGATGGACACCGACCTCCGAGGGCTGCGGGCACTGGCCTTCGAGGCGCTGGAGCACGCCGAGCTGCAGCACCGGCTGGAGCTGGGGCTGCGCTTCGAGCCGCCCGCGGATGCCGAACGCCGGACGGCGCTCGAGCAGCGCGTGCGCCGGCACCGCGCGCGGGCGCGCGACCTCACCCCGCTGCTCAAGTACCTCGGCGCCGAGAAGGCGGTCGAGATGGCGCGGCGCAACATGCAGATCCACGGCGGCATGGGCTACATGCGCGAGACGGGCGCGGACAAGCTGTTGCGCGACGCCCTGGTGGTGCCGGTCTACGAGGGCACCAGCCAGATCCAGGCGCTGATGGCGCTCAAGGACCGGCTCGGCGCCGCGATCAAGCAGCCGGTGCGCTTCATGCGGGAGTCGATGGAGGCACGGTTGCGGGCGCGCACCGCGCGGGGGCTGGAACAGGAGCTGGCGCAGGCCGAGACGTTCGCCTACCGGGCGATGGAGCACATCCTGTGGCGCGTGCTCGGCAGCAAGCTCAAGAGCGAGTGGCGCTCGCGCCTGAGCCGCGGTCCGTTGCTGGAGCGGCTCGACTACCTGCGGCAGGGCCTGTTGCGGAGCTGGGATCCGCGGCACGACTTCTCCTTCGGCTTGCTGCACGCCGAGCGGCTGTGCCGGATGCTCGCCGACGTCGAGATCGCACGGCTGCTCGTGCGCGACGGCCGCCGCCACCCCGAGCGGCTGGTCTACGCCGAGCGGTACGTGCACCGCATGATGCCGCGCCTGCAGGCGCTCGCGGCCGAGATCACCGGCGGCGGCATCACCCCGCAGCAGGTGCTGGTCGCGGCGGCGGGCGATGGCGCGGGCAGCGCGCAGGAGCCCGCCGCCGCCGGGAGCGGGGCCTGATCGCCCTCGGCGCCGCGGACCGCTGCCGAGCCAGCCGGGGAGGTCGCGGTGACGGCCGCAGGAAGCGACAAGGGGCGCCGGGTGGTCGTGGTCGGCGGGGTGCGCACCCCGTTCGCGCGGGCATTCGGCGAGCTGGCGGAGCTCGATACGATCCGGCTCGGCGCGAGCGTGGTGCGCGGGCTCCTCGAGCGGTTGCAGCTCGATCCGCGCTGGATCGAGGAGGTCTTTTGGGGTTCGACCATCTTCCGCAGCGACGCTCCGAACACCGGCCGCGAGGTGGTGCTGGAGGCGAACCTGCCGCGCTCGGTGCCGGGGGTGACGGTGAGCCGGGCCTGCCTGAGCGGGCTGCAGGCGATCAGCAGCGCGGCGGCGGCGATCGAGCGGGGCGAGCGCGAGCTGGTGATCGCCGGCGGCTCGGACTCGGTCAGCCAGGCCGAGGTGCCGCTCCCGCGCCGGCTGGTGCGGGCGGTGGGCCAGCTCGCCATGGGGCGCGAGCGCTGGAGCTGGCGCGGGCTCCGGCAGGCGCTGCGCACGCTCGGCTCGCCGGCGGCGCTGCTGCCCGAGCGGCCGCGCATCGCCGAGCGCACCACCGGCCTCAGCATGGGCCAGCACGCCGACGACATGGCGCGGCGGGCGGGCATCGGCCGCGCCGAGCAGGACCGCTTCGCCATGCGCTCGCACCAGCGCGCGCACGCCGCCTGGGTGGCGGGGCGGATGGCCGAAGAGGTGGTACCGGTGCGGCTCGAGGACGGCACGGTGCTCGAGCGCGACACCCAGGTGCGGGCGCGGCTGGAGCCGGAGAAGATCGCCTCCCTGCCGCCGGTCTTCCGGCCGGGCGGCACCGTGACCGCCGCCAACGCGAGCCCGCTCAGCGACGGGGCGGCGGCGGTGGTGCTGGCGAGCGCCGAGCGGGCGCGGGCGCTGGGGCTCCGCGCCGACGTGGTGCTGCGCGGCTGGCGCTACGATGCGCTCGATCCGTTCGACGAGCTGTTGCTCGGCCCGGCACTCAGCATCCCGCGGCTGCTCGATGCGTTCGGGCTCGGGCTGGCGGAGGTCGATCTGTTCGAGCTGCACGAGGCGTTCGCCGCCCAGGTGCTGCGGGTGCTCCAGGCGCTCGGTGAGGAGCGCTTCGCGCGGGAGCGGCTCGGGCGCGAGCGCGCGGTGGGCCCGATCCCCGACGAGCGGCTGAACGTGCACGGCGGCTCGATCGCGCTGGGGCATCCGTTCGCCGCCACCGGGGTGCGGCTGGTGCTCACCGCCGCGATCGAGCTGCGCCGGCGCGCCGCCCGCCGGGCGGTGGTGGCGCTGTGCGCCGGCGGCGGCATGGGCGGCGCGGCGCTGCTGGAGCGGATGGACTGAGAGCCGAGCCAGCCCTCAGCCCGTGGCGAGCGGCACCGGCGCGAAGGCGTCCGCGGGGCCGTGCCAGGGGCAGCGCTCGGGGTGCAGCAGGTGGGCCAGCAGCTCGATGCCGTCCACCAGCCGGGGGCCCGGCCGCGCGAAGTAGCTGTCGGCGTCGCACGCGTAGACCCGCCCGGCCCGGACCGCAGGCAGGTCCCTGTAGCCCGGCCGCTCGCACAGCCGCGGGGCCTGCGCCAGCACCGGCTCCAGGTGGTAGCCGCAGGGCACCAGACACAGCACCTCGGGCGCGGCGGCGCGCACCTCGTCCCAGCTCCGGCGGCGGCTGGGGGCGCCCGCGGTGCCGAGCAGTTCCCGCCCGCCGGCGCACGCCACCATCTCGGGGCACCAGTGGCCCGCATCGAAGATCGGATCGAGCCACTCCAGCAGCACCACCCCGGGCCGCGGGGCGCCCGCCACCCGCTGCCTGACCGCCTGGATGCGCGCGCGCAGCGAGGCCACCAGCGCCTGCGCCCGCTCCGGCACCCCGGCGGCCTCGCCGAGCTGGAACACGGTCGCGAGCACCTCCTCCAGCGTGCGCGGGTCGAGACGGAGCACGCGGGGCGGAGTGGGCAGCGTCCGGACGAGCGCCTGCAGCTCCTCACCGGCTGGCGCGCACACCGAGCACAGGTCCTGGGTGATCACCAGGTCCGGCGCGAGCGCGCGCAGCTGCTCGGCATCCACCGCGTAGAGCGTTCCCTGCGCGCCGAGCCCGCGGCTGACCTCGCGGTCGATCTCGAGCGGGTCCTCGCCGGCCAGCTCCAAGAGCGGCCGCACCACCGCGGGCAGCGCCCGCACCGCCGGCGGGTGGTCGCACTCGTGGCTGCGGCCGATCAGCGCCTGTTCGAGCCCCAGCGCGCAGGCGATCTCGGTGGCGCTGGGCAAGAGCGACACGATGCGCATCGCGCTCTCCGGATCGGGGCCCCCTGCCCCGCTGTTATGACAGAGGGGCGGAGCCGGAAGCTAGCCGCGGCGCCGGCTCGGCGGGCGGCACGGCCATGAGCGCGGGTGGTGGGGGCGGGCCGGCGGGCGGGGGCGGGCGGGGGCCATGCCACGCCCGCCGGCGGGAGGAGCGGCGCGCTGCGCGCGCTCACCGGCGCCAGCCCCAGCCGGTTTTGGGCGCGCCCGGGCACAGGCGATCGGCGCAGGGGTGCGGCGGCACGTAGATGCCGACCACGTGCGGCGGCAGCTCACGGGGGCAGACGGTGAACGTGGGCGGCGCGCCGCTGTCGAGCGCCTCCGGGGTGGCCGGGGGCTCCACCAGGTGGACCCCGGAGAAGGCGCAATCGGCGCGGCGGTGGCGGTGCCGCGCGCGCGCAGCCTCGCCGAGCAGGGCGAGCAGCGCGCCGGGTTCCCCGAGACCCTGTTCGCCCTCGGCCGCGGACTCCTCCTGGGGGGGCGGCTCGTCGGTACAGCGCACCTCGAACAGCCCGAACGCGGCGGCGAGCCGGCCGAGCAGGCAGCACTCGCCGAACCAGCGCGCGCGGGGCTGGTTGGCGAACAGCAGCACCGCCGGGGCCCCTGCCGGACCCTGGAGCTTGCCTTCCGGCAGCGTGAGCTCGCGCCCGCAGGCGTCCGCGCTGAAGGCGGCGGCGCAGGCTCCGCAGTCGTCTTCGATCGCGAGTTCGAACTCGGGCACCAGCGGCACCAGCAGCAGCTCGCCCGGCCGGTGCGGGCAGATGGGCACCAGGGCGAACAGCCCGCTCAGCGCCTCGCACCGCCCCTCGCACCGCGGGGCAGCGGGCGGGTCCTCCGGGGGCTGGGGACCGTGGGCGCGGGCGGGCTGGCTGGTCACGAGCAAGAGCGCGCTGGCCGCGGCTGCGAACATGCAGGGGAAAGTACGTCCGGTCGTGCTTGTTCGACTGGCCATGGCACCGTATCCTCCTTGCCTCCGGTTGCTACAAAAAGGACAGGATTCTGCCACCAGCCGGTCGATGGTAGGGCGCGCACCGGGCTCGGACAAGGGCTCGGGGCGCGTTGCGGGCACCGGCGCGCGAGCTGCGCCGGCGGGGCGGGAGCGCAGCCCGGGCGCGGCGTCGGCGCATGGCTCGGGGACGCCATTCCGCCGGCCCGGCCCGTCCCGGCCCCGCTCGGCTTCGACCCGGCGGTGGGCGGGCCGTCCGGCGGGGGCGCGGGCGGCATGGACCGGGCAGACGGAGCGACAGGGGAGGGCGAGCAGCCGTGCCGGTGCACAACTTCGCGCGGCCGCGGGGGCGGGTGCTCGAGCTGGTGATCGAATCGGAGGCGCTGCGCAACAATCTGCTCGGCGATCCGCCCGCGCGTACGGTCGCGGTCTACCTGCCCGAGGGATACGACCGGAGCGAGGCGCGCTATCCGGTGTTCGTGTATCTGGCGGCCTACACCTCCGGGGGGCTCGCGCAGCTCGGCTGGAAGGGCTTCGGCGAGAGCCTGCCCCAGCGGCTCGACCGGCTGGTGGCCGCGGGTGCCATGGGGCCGGTCATCGCGGTACTGCCCGACTGCTTCACCTCGCTCGGGGGCAACCAGTACGTAGATTCGGCGGCCGTGGGCCGCTGGGCGCGTTTTCTGACCGAGGAGCTGCTGCCGCGCATCGACGCCGGCTTCCGGACGATCGCCGGGCGCGAGGGCCGGGCGGTGCTCGGCAGGTCGAGCGGCGGCTACGGCGCGCTGGTGCACGGCATGTGCTACCCGCAAGCGTGGGGCGCGGTGGCGTGCCACTCGGGCGACGTGGCGTTCGATCTCGTCTACCGCCCGGAGCTGCCCAGGGCGCTCGATACGATCGCCCGCCACGGCGGCTCGATCCCCGCCTTCCTCGAGGCGGTGGCGCGGGCACCCAAGCTGCGGGGCGAGCACTGGCAGGCGCTGTTGGTGCTGGGGCTGGCGGCGAGCTTCGATCCCGACCCCGCGGCGCCCTTCGGCATCCGGCTGCCGGTCGATCCGCACACCTGCGCGCTGATCCCCGCGCGCTGGGAGCGCTGGCTCGCGCACGATCCGCTGCGGCTGCTGGAGCAGTCCCCGTGCCAGCAGGCCCTGCGCCGGCTGCGCGGGCTGTGGCTGGACTGCGGCAGCCGCGACCAGTACGCGATCCACTACGGGATGCGCCTGCTCGTGCGCCGGCTCGGCGCACTGGGCATCCCGCACCACTACGAGGAGTTCGACGACGATCACAGCGGGATCGACTACCGGCTGGATCGCTCCCTGCCGTTTCTGTACCATACGCTGACGGCGCAGGGCTGAGCCGGCGCGGGCGGGCGCATGGCGGCTCACCGCCAGGGGCAGGGCAGCTGTTCGCCCGCCGCCCGCATCGCCACCGCGGCGCCATCCCGCACGCGGCCGGCCAGAACCGGCACGAGGAGGACATCATCGCCCTGGTGGTCATGGCTTTTGTGGGAGGGGAGCCATGAGCGCGATCGGTGGCAGCAGCTGGCGGGAGCGCGTGGATGCTTGGGACGTCGGGGACGTCGAGCCCACGCCGGCCGGGCTCGGGGGCGAAGCGCCTGGCGAGGCGCCGGCGGTGCGCGGGAGCAGCATCCCGGGACCGGCGGTCCTGGCGCCGGCGCTAACCGATCCCCTCGCTTTCGACCCGCTCGGCATGCCGGAGCTGCGCGCGGGCAGTGCGCCGGCCGAGCAGACGCGCGTGCTGCAGCTCGCGCTCAACGTCTGGCGCGAGCGGATGGGCATGCGACCGCTGCGGGTCGACGGTGCGTTCGGCCGGCGGACCGCGGCGGCGCTGCGCGAGGTGCAGCGCGCTCTCGGCCTGCCCGCGGACGGCACCGTGGAGACCAGAGACTGGCAGGCGCTGCGGCGCATGCTCGATGCGCGGCAGCCCGTGCTCGATCCCTGGTCCGCGCGGATCGAGCCTGGCTTCGATCCCGCTGCGATGCCCGAACTGCGCTTCGGCCAAGGCGATCCCGAGCAGGTCGCGGTGCTGCAGAGCGCTCTGAACAGCTGGCGGCTCTCGCGCAACCGGGCCGCGATCGCCACCGACGGCCACTTCGGCGCAGAGACCCGGATGGCGGTAATGCAGTTCCAGCGCTGCGTGGGACTGACCCCGACCGGTATCGTCGACCGGGCGACCTGGGAGCGGCTGGCCGCTGTGCAGGTGCGGGATCGCGGCGGCAGCGGCGAGCCGGTGGCGCTGGATGTGCCGTGGATCAGCCAGTTCGACACGACCGGCCGCGTCGAGCGGCCAGGCGATACCGCGTGCTACCGCGCCGCCACCCGGATGGTCCGCGAATACCTGGCGAATCAGGGTATCGACGCGGCGCTCGAGGATGTCTGGGACCGCATCGATGTCGGCCGGCGGGAGAGGACGCGTGCCGGCAGGGTCGTCACCGATCGCGCCGCGGCGCAGGCGGCACGCAACTACATCGACCGCTGTCTGGAGGCGGGCCTGCCGGTGATCGTCGGGGTCAGCTGCGAAGCGGGCAATGCGTACAACGCGAACCCGGTGACCGACCACTTCGTCGTCATCACCGGCCGCGGGGTCGATGCGGAAGGCCGGCCCTACTACACCTACAACGATCCGAGTGTGACCGAGCGGGAGCGCGGCAGCGGCCGCATGGTCCTGAACGAGCAGGGCAACCTGGTCAAGGACGGGCGTACCGACGGCCAGGGGCTCGTCGCCGACCGCCACTGGGAGGTGTCCGAGGTCCGGACCTGGCACGAGCTGCCGTAGCGGGGAGGAGCCGGCCGGCGGGCAGCCCAGGCGGGGAGGGCGGCTCTACCTCCGAGCGGCAGCCCTCGCCCGGCAGGCTCTGCCCGCCGCAGGCAGCTGCGCCGCGGCCGGCTCACCGCTCCGCAGCGGCCGCCGCCTCGCGCTGCTCCAGCGGCACGTAGGCCCGTTCGGCCGGGCCGAGGTAGACCTGGCGCGGCCGGGCGATCCTCTGCTCCGGGTCCGTGAGCATCTCGCGCCACTGGGCGAGCCAGCCCGCGTGCGCGGGATGGCGAAGAGCACCGGGAACATCTCGACGGGCAGCCCCATGGCCTGGTAGATGAGGCCCGAGTAGAAGTCGACGTTCGGGATAGAGCTGCCGCTTGACGAAGTAGTCGTCCTCGAGCGCGATCTTCTCCAGCTCCAGCGCGATGTCGAGGAGCGGGTTGCGCCCGGTCACCTCGAAGACCTCGTGCGGCCAGTTCTTGATGATCCGGGCCCGCGGGTCGTAGTTCTTGTAGACCCGGTGGCCGAAGCCCATCAGGCGCTCCTTGCCGCTCTTGACCCCTCGATGAAGTCGGGGACTGTTGTCACGCTGCCGATGCCTGCGAGCATCCGCAGCACCGCCTCGTTGGCGCCGCCGTGGAGCGGGCCGTAGAGCGCCGCGATGCCGGCCGCGAGGGCCGAGTACGGATCGGCCTGGCGAGCTGCCGACGCTGCGCATCGCGTTGGTCGAGCAGTTCTGCTCGTGGTCGGCGTGCAGGATGAACAGCACGTCCAGCGCGCGCTCGAGCACGCGGGTTGGGCTTCGTACGCGGCTCGGCCAGTCTTGAACAGCATGCCAGGAAGTTGCCGATGTAGCGACAGCTCGTTGTCCGGGTAGACGAACGGCTGCCCGTGGTGTGGCGGTAGGCCCAGGCCGCCAGCGTGGGCATCTTGGCGATCAGGCCGCACGATCTGGGCCGCGGCACCTCGGGATCGTGGATGTCCTTGCGCCTCGGGGTAGAAGGTGGACAGCGCCGCCGACGCGTGGCGACGAGCATGCCCATCGGGTGCGCGTCGTAGCGGAAGCCCTGCATGAACTCCTTGACGTTCTCGTGCACGAAGGTGTGGTGCGTGATCTCGTGCGTCCACTCGTCGAGCTGGCCGGGTCGGCAGCTCCCCGTGGACGAGCAGGTACGCGACCTCGAGGAACGTGGACGCTCTCGGCCAGCTGCTCGATGGGATAGCCGCGGTAGCGCAGGATGCCGCGTCGCCGTCGATGAAGGTGATGCGGCTCGGCAGGAGGCGGTGTTCATGAAGGCCGGGTCGTAGCTCATCAGGCCGAAGTCGTCCTCGGCCACCTTGATCTGCCGGAGGTCGATGGCGCGGATCGTGCCGTGCTCGATCGGCAACTCGTAGCGCTTGCCGGTGCGGTTGTCGATGACGGTCAGTGTGTCGGCCACCGCTGCTCTCCTCGCGTCCAGGGTCCAAGACGGTGTCACGCCTTCTGCCGGAGCACCAGCTCCGGCGGCTACCCCGCAAGGGATGCCGTGCGGCGAGGCCGTGAGCATACCCGAAGGCGGGCCCCGCGCCAAGCAGCTCCAGCGAGGGCACGGCTGGCTCGGGCCAGGCGGCTCCCAGGGCCGCGGTCCGGTGGATCGGAACCTGCCCACCGCCGCCCGGCGCCCGGGTACAATGCGGCCGGGGAGGCGGCAGCGTGATCGGTGAAGCGGCGGCGTCGGGGATGCTGCGGCCCGGCTCCTGGGTCGGCAAGTGCCGCATCATCGAACCGCTCGGCAGCGGCGGCATGGGGGTGGTCTACCGTGCTCACCACCGCTCGCTGGACGTGGAGGTGGCGCTCAAGGTCATCCGGCTCGGGCTCGCCGCGAGCGAGCAGGAGCGCGACGAGCTGATCCGGCGCTTTCTGCGCGAGGCGCGGGCGGCTGCCCGCATCCGCCACCCCAACGTCGTGCAGGTGCTCGATGTCGACCGGCACGCCGGCCTGATCTACATGGTGATGGAGCTGGTGGAGGGAGCGAACGCGCGCCAGCTCATCGAGCGCGGCCCGCTGCCCCTGCCCCAGGCGGTGCGCGTGACGTGCGAGGTCGCGCGCGCGCTGGGCGCGGCGCATGCCCTCGGCATCGTCCACCGTGACGTCAAGCCGAGCAATATCTTCTGCTCCCGTACCGGGCGGATCCAGGTCGGCGACTTCGGGCTGGCTGCGGTCCGCGACGACACCGAGCCGCTGACCCGTACCGGGGACATCCTCGGCACGCCTCACTACATGGCGCCGGAACAACTGCGCGGCGAGCCCGTGGACGGCCGCACGGATATCTACGCGCTGGGGGCCACCCTGCACCACCTGCTCACCGGCCGCCCGCCGTTCGAGGGCGAGAGCGCCACCGTCTGCGTCAAGCACCTCACCGAGCCGCCGCCGCCGCTCCGCACGCTGGTGCCGGACTGCCCTGCAGAGCTCGAGGCCGCGGTCTTGCGCATGCTCGCCAAGGACCCGGCGGTGCGCTGGCAGGACTGCCAGGAGCTGGTGCATGCGCTCGAGCCCTTCGCGGGCGAACCGCCCGCGGTGGCCGGAGCCGTGAGCCGGCCGCGCCAGGACGGCGAAGCGGTCGCGCGGGCCGGGGCGGCAGGCGGCGGTGGTGAAGCGACGGCAGAGGCGATCCGCACTGCGCGGCTGCCCGAAGGCGGCTCGCCGCGCGGCAATCGCCGGGCGGTGCTCGCGCCCGGACGCCGGCGTCGCCGGCGGCTCGCGGCGATCGGGCTGGCAGTGGCGGGGCTTGCCATCGCGGCGCTCGCGCTCGGACGCGCGGGGCTGTGGGGGCGGCCCCGGGAGGGCGCCGGCGGTGCGACTGCCGGCAGCCCCGGCCCGGCCGCCGCCAGCGCCGCCGCGGGCCAGCAACCCGCCGCGTCCGCAGCGACGCCGGCGCCTGGCGGGCAGGCGCCGGCGCCGGAGCCGGGCCTGGCGCCGCCTGCCCCGGAACTGGTCCGCCTGAGCGCCATGCTGCGACAGGCCGCGGCGCAGGCTGCGGCCGGCGAGCTGGACGCCGCGCTCGAGACGTACGAAGCGCTGGCGGAGCTGGCGCAGCAGCTCGGTGCCGGCGATCCAGCGATCGCCGGCTACGGCGCAACAGCGCTCGAGCAAGCGGTGGCGCTCCAGGAGCGCGCGGCGCGGTTTTCCGCTGCGCTTGCCCAGCTCGAACGCCTGCTACGGGAGTATCCCCCGCGCGCGCCCGAAGTCCTGGCAGAGTTGACCGCGCGGCGGGAGC
>BPJM01000008.1 GCA_026004615.1 Planctomycetota bacterium | reverse complement strand
GTTGCAGATGCTCGAGCTCAACGACAAGAGCGGGCGGATCTGCGTGATCGACCCCGAGGGGGAGCGCGGCCAGCTCGTGCTGAGCCGGGGGCGCGCGGTCGAGGCAGTGTACCGGGGGCGACAGGGGCGCGAGGCGGTGCGCGCTATCCTGGCGCTGGTGCGCGGTCACTTCGGCGTGGTGTTGGGGCCGGTGCATGCAGCGGCAGCGGGCGGTTTCGCACTCGGACCGCTGCTCTTGGAGGCGGCGGTGCGGCTGGGCCACCAGCCGCCAGGCCGGGAAGCGGAGGTGGCCTGAGCGAGCGCGCGGCGAGCCGGCGGCGCGTTGCGGCCATGGCGCCTCCGCCTACTCGCCATCCGGCTCCTCTCCGAAGTAGAGCAGCCACTGCTGCACCTCGTCCCCGCGAGGCGGCGGAGGCTTGTCGTCGGTTTCGGTGTCCGCAGGCGGAGGTGCGGGCCGCGGGGGCGAGCCGGGCCTCGATCGCCGCCACGGATGCGGTGCGTGCGCCCAGCGCGCGCGCCGCCGCCAGCAGTGCGCGATCGTCGGAGACGACGACGACTGCGCGCGGCCGGGGGGCTTGGCGCACCAGCTCCAGGATCCGCTCGTCTGCCTCGCCGCCGCGCGCGAAGTCGCTGCGCACCCCGCCCGGGTGGGTGTGGACGTCGAACAGGTCCGGCGGCGGCTGGCGCGCGTCCCAGACCACGCGGATCTCGGCGCCTGCGCGCTTGAGCGGCCGCAGGCGCGCCACCAGCCGGGTGCGCGCCGCCTCCAACGGCTCCCGCTCGCGCAGCAGCCCGGCGCGGTGCAGGTAGTTGTAGCCGTCGATCAGATAGCGCTCGATCACGGCGCGGCGCACCCCGCTCACACCCTCGCCTGCAGGGGCGTATCGTACATGCACGAGGAGCTGGCGAACAGGGAGGGATCCCATGGGTGGTCCTGGTTGGCGCAACCGCGGGCGGCTCGGTGCGCTCGCGCTGGTGCTCGTGGCGCCGCTGCTGGCGGCCGGCCTCGCGGTGGCCGCCGAGCCCGAGCCGCTCACGGCCGAGCAGCTGCTGGCACTCCAACAGCGGCTGCAGGCGGTCGCCGCCGAGGCGACACCGAAGACGGTCATGGTGATCGGTCTGATCGGGCTCGGCAGCGGCGCGGTCATCGCACCGGACGGCACCGTGCTCACCAACGCGCACGTCGCGGCCGGCGCGCGCTATGCCGTGCTCGTGCACCCCGACGGCCGGCGGGAGCTGGCGCGCCGGCGCGGGATCGACTACGAGCGCGACCTGGCGGTGCTGGTACCCGCCGAGCCCCCCTCTGGGCCGGTGCCGCATTTCACGACCGATACGGCTCCCCTCGCTATCGGCACCTGGGTGGTGGCGCTCGGCTATCCGGGTGGGCCGCGCGGGGATGCGCGGCCGATCGTGACCGCTGGCCGTGTGGTCGGGGACAAGGGGCTGGAGGAGCAGATCGGGGGGGTTTTGGACTACTCCCGGGCGGTGCGCACCGACGTGCCCCTGTTCAGCGGCAACTCGGGGGGCCCGCTGGTGGATCTGGACGGCGAGCTGGTGGGGATCAACGGCGCGGTCGATCTGGCGGCGCTGTTGCGTGATGAGCAGCTCGGGCTCGGCAGCCTGGCCATCCCGATCGCCGACGCCATGAAGCGCATCGAGCGGCTGCAGGGCGGCACGATCCTGTTGCCGAACGACATCACGCTCGATCCGCGCACCAATCCGCTGGTTCGCTGGCTGGAGGAACGGCTCGACCCGCTGGTGCGCGATCTCATGGAGCAGCGGCTGCACGACGGGGACGAGCTGCCGCCCGAAGTGGCGGCGCTGCTGGGCGGGGAGCGCGCCGGCGAGCGCCGAGCAGCTGCGGCTGGCGCACGCGCGGCTGGACTGGTTCGTCGAGCGGGCGCGCCGCTCGGAGCGCAACCGGCTGCTGGTGGCGACGCTGCGGCAGCAGCTGGGCACGGCGGGCGCGCGGCTGGCGCTGGAACTGTGGACCGATGGCGGCTTGCGCCTGATCGGCACCCGCGTCGAGGGGCTCGGCGTCGTCGCCTGCTCCGACGCGGTCGCGGCTGCCGAGGCCACGGTGTTCCGCACCGGCGCCGGCCAGCGCTACGAGGTGGTGGCGCGCGCGGACGAACACCACCTTGTGCTGTTGCGCCCGGTCGGCGCCGGGACGCCGCCCCTGGCGGCGAGGGCCGGCAGGGGCACGAGCGAGCCGCCGCCGGTGGGCACCTTCGTCGCAGTGCTCCACCCGGAGGGAGCGGTTGCGGCCGGGGTGCTCTCCGCGCCGCCGCGCCCCATCCCGGCGAACCTGGAGGAGGTGCTGCTCGGACCGTACCGGCGCACCGTGGAGCGGATCGTGCGCGGGGTGCTCAAGGCGGCGGAGCTGTTCGGCTCCGAAGAGGTCGCCGAGCTGGCGCGCCAGATCCTGCGGGTGATCGACCTCCGCAGCGGTTTTGGGGGCCGGCACCAGTCCCGCCCCGCATGCGCGCGCACTGTCCTTCGACGCACCGATCGGTCCGGCGGATCTCGGTGCGCCGCTGGTCAGCTCGCAGGGTGAGCTGCTCGGGGTGGTGGTGGGCCGCGCACACCATGGCACGGCCTACGCCGTGCCGCTGGCCACGGTCCACGAGGCGCTGGCGGCGGCCGCGGCGCCCTCGCCGGAGCGCGGGCGCGAGCCGGCACGCCAGCCCGCACCGCCGCCCAGCCGGCCGGCCCCCAGCCCCCACTGACGAGACACCCCACGCCCCGGCGGCTCGCCTCCCCTTCCCTCTTGCGGGAAGAGGGTCGGGGTGAGGGGGCGAGGCGAGCGGCGCCCGCTCTCTTCCCGTCCCCCTCACCCCGACCCTCTCCCCCGCAGGCGGGGGAGAGGGAGTCCAGCGCTCGCCCCGCTCTTTCCGGATCCTCGCAGCCCAACCCTCTTCCCGCAGGCAGGGGAGAGGGCGTTCAGCGCTCGCCCCGCGCCCTTTCCGGACCCGCGCCGCCCCAACCCTTTTCCCGTAGGGGGCGGAGAGGGCGTTCAGCGCTCGCCCGGCGCCCTCTGTTCTCCCTCTCCCCACCGGCGCTTTTCCTCTCCCTCTCCCCACCGGGGAGAGGGCCGGGGTGAGGGGGCAAGGCGAGCTGCGCCGGCTCTCTTCCCGTCCCCCTCACCCCAACCCTCTCCCCCGCAGGCGGGGGAGAGGGAGTTCCAGCGCTCGACCGCGCGCCGCGCTCTTCTCCCTCTCCCCACCGGCGCTTTTCCTCTCCCTCTCCCCACCGGGGAGAGGGTCGGGGTGAGGGGGCAAGGCGAGCTGCGCCGCTCTCTTCGTCCCCCTCACCCCAACCCTCTCCCCCGCAGGCGGGGGAGAGGGAGTTCAGCGGCTCGACCGCGCCCCCCTCTTCCCCACGGGGATTCTCCTCTCCCTCTCCCCACCGGGGAGAGGGCCGGGGTGAGGGGGCAAGGCGAGCTGCGCCAGCTCTCTTCCGGTCCCCCTCACCCCAACCCTCTCCCCCGCAAGCGGGGGAGAGGGAGTTCAGCGCTCGCCCCGCTCTTTCCGACCCTCGCAGCCCAACCCTCCCCCGGCAGCGTTCGGTGCCGCGGTCTCCCTGCTCCCCACCGGGGCATTCTCCTCTCCCTCTCCCCACCGGGGAGAGGGTCGGGGTGAGGGGGCAAGGCGAGCTGCGCCAGCTCTCTTCCCGTCCCCCTCACCCCAACCCTCTCCCCCGCAGGCGGGGGAGAGGGGAGTTCAGCGCTCGCCCCGCTCTTTCCGGACCCTCGCAGCCCAACCCTCCCCCGCAGCGGGGAGAGGGGCAGTCCGGCGCTCGCACCGGGCGGCGCTTCTTCTCTCCCTCTCCCCACCGGGGAGAGGGTCGGGGTGAGGGGGCAAGGCGAGCTGCGCCAGCTCTCTTCCCGTCCCCCTCACCCCAACCCTCTCCCCCGCAGGCGGGGGAGAGGGAGTTCAGCGCTCGCCCCGCTCTTTCCGGACCCTCTCACCCCAAGCTTCTTCCCCGCGAGCGGGGAGGAGGGAGTCCAGCGCTCGACCGGCGGCACTTCTCCTCTCCCTGTCCCCACCCCCATGAGGGGCAATGCCAACCCCGCTCGCTTAGCTTCTCCCTCTCCCCACCGGGGAGAGGGTCGGGGTGAGGGGGCAGTGCGAACCACGCTCGCCGCTCGAGCAGCAACCCCTTTTCACCTCGCTGGGCCCGAGAACTGTCGGACCTGCGTGTTAGCATTCTGTTCGATACGACCGCGGCCCGACAGCCGCGCCGCGCAGCATGCAGAGGTCCCCGATGTCGAGCGCCGAAGCCCACGGTCCCCAGAAAAAGCGGCGGCGGACCGAGTACGACCCGCCGTGGAAGGAGGCGATCGCGGGGCTATTGTTCGAGTTCCTGGAGTTCTTCTTCCCGCGCGTGCATGCCCAGGTGGACACCGCACAGCCCTACCAGGTGCTGGACAAGGAGCTGCGCCGGCTCAGCCCCGCGGCGCAGGTGCGCGGGCGGCTGGTCGATGTGCTCTGCAGGGTGGCGCTGCGCAGCGGCGAGGAGAGCTGGCTCCTGATCCACATCGAGGTGCAGGCCGAGCCCGATCGCGCGTTTCTTGGAGCGCGTGTTCTCCTACAGCTACCGCATCTACGACCGCTACGGCCGCATGCCCGAGACGCTGGTCGTGCTCGCCGATGCGCACCCGCACTGGCGGCCGGACCGCTTCGTCGCCCGCGCGGTGCTCAGCCGGCACGAGCTCCGCTTCCCGGTGGTGAAGCTCTTGGATTTCCGCGAGCGGCGGGCCGAGCTCGAGCGGAGCCGCAATCCCTTCGCGGTGATCACGCTCGCGCACCTTCTGGCGCTCTCCACGCGCGGCCGGCCGGAGCTGCGCTACCGGGAGAAGCTCGGCATGCTGCGCCGGCTCTATGAGATCGGGCTCGGCCGGCGCGTTGTGCGGCTGTTGTTTCTGGTAGTAGACTGGATCCTGGCGCTGCCGGCCGAGCTGGAGGAGCGCCTGGCCGAGGAGATCCACGCCGAGGAGGAGAAGCGGAAGGTGCGCTACATCTCCAGTTTCGAGCGGGTCGCCCTCCGCAAGGGCCGGGAGCGGGCCGGAGGAAGGGCCTCCGCAAGGGCCGCGAGGAAGGCCTTCGCAAGGGCCGCGAGGAAGGGCTGCAGGCGGGCAGGGTGCTGGCGCTGCGCGAGGCGATCGTGCGCTGCCTGGAGGCCCGCTTCGGCCCCCAGGCGCGCGAGCGCACCTCGACAGCTCGAGCGCATCGAAGACGCGGGCATGCTCGAACGGCTTGTCGGCGAGGCCGCCACGGTCGCCTCGCTCGAGGCTTCGAGGAGCTGCTTCGGGGGTCGTAGGACTGCTTCGAGGCGGCGGTGCAGCCCTTGCTGTGCGGCCGCGGCCTCGGGTGCGCCTCTGTGGTGGCACAGCCACCAGCGAGGAGCCGCCTCACGGCCCCCCTCACCCCAACCCTCTCCCCCGCAAGCGGGGGAGAGGGAGTTCAGCGCTCGCCCCGCTTTTTCCGGATCTTCTCACCCCAACCCTCTCCCCGCGGGCGGGGAGGAGGGCGTTCAGCGCTCGCCCCGCGCCCTCTGGGCGCTTCCTCCCCTCTCCCCACCGGGGAGAGGGTCGGGGTGAGGGGGCGAGGCGAGCTGCGCCAGCTCTCTTCCGGATCCCCCTCACCCCAACCCTCTCCCCCGCAAGCGGGGGAGAGGGAGTTCAGAGCTCGCCCCGCTCTTTCCGGACCCTCGCAGCCCAACCCTCTGCCCGCAGGCGGGGGAGAGGGCGTTCAGCGCTCGCCCCGCGCCCTCTGTTCTCCCTCTCCACCGACCGGCGGCTTTTCCTCTCCCTCTCCCCACCGGGGAGAGGGCCGGGGTGAGGGGGCAAGGCGAGCTGCGCCGGCTCTCTTCCGGTCCCCCTCACCCCAACCCTCTCCCCCGCAGGCGGGGGAGAGGGAGTTCAGAGCTGGCCCCGCTCTTTCCGGACCCTCGCAGCCCAACCCTCTTCCCGCAGGCGGGGAGAGGGCGTTCAGCGCTCGCCCCGCGCCCTCTGTTCTCCCTCTCCCCACCGGCGCTTTTCCTCTCCCTCTCCCCACCGGGGAGAGGGTCGGGGTGAGGGGGCAAGGCGAGCTGCGCCAGCTCTCTTCGAGTCCCCCTCACCCCAACCCTCTCCCCCGCAAGCGGGGGAGAGGGAGTTCAGAGCTGGCCCCGCTCTTTCCGGACCCTCGCAGCCCAACCCTCTTCCCCGCAGGGCAGGGGGGAAGAGGGCAGATTCAGCGCTCGCCCCGCGCCCTCTGTTCTCCCTCTCCCCACCGGCGCTTTTCCTCTCCCTCTCCCCACCGGGGAGAGGGCCGGGGTGAGGGGGCAAGGCGAGCTGCGCCAGCTCTCTTCCCGTCCCCCTCACCCCAACCCTCTCCCCCGCAAGCGGGGGAGAGGGAGTCCAGAGCTGGCCCCGCTCTTTCCGGACCCTCGCAGCCCAACCCTCTTCCCGCAGGCAGGGGAGAGGGCGTTCAGCGCTCGCCCCGCGCCCTCTGTTCTCCCTCTCCCCACCGGCGCTTTTCCTCTCCCTCTCCCCACCGGGGAGAGGGTCGGGGTGAGGGGGCAAGGCGAGCTGCGCCAGCTCTCTTCGAGTCCCTCTCACCCCAACCCTCACCACCGCAAGCGGGGGAGAGGGAGTTCAGAGCTGGCCCCGCTCTTTCCGGACCCTCGCAGCCCAATCCTCTTCCCGCAGGCAGGGGAGAGGGCGTTCAGCGCTCGCCCCGCGCCCTCTGTTCTCCCTCTCCCCACCGGCGCTTCTCCTCTCCCTCTGCCCACCGGGGAGAGGGTCGGGGCGAGGGGGCGGTGCGTGCTGCGCCGGGCAGCGCGGTGAGTGCGCCCGTGCGGCGGGCGCCTTTAGGCGGACCTGGAACAGGGGCATTGCAGGAGCGGACCCATGGCACGGCTCAACGCGGTCGAGCTGGCGATGATGCAGAGCCCGCTGCGCGCGCTCACGCAGCGGCTGTACGAGCTGCCGGTGCTCAGGCGCATGCTCGCGCGCGCCGGCGTCGCGCTGGAGGGTGCGCGGCTGCTCGATGTCGGCTGCGGCGCCGGCTACGAGACGGCGTTGCTCTGGCGCATCTTCCGGCCGGCGCTCCTGCTCGGCCTCGACCTCATGCCCGAGCAGCTCGCCCGCGCCCGGCGCGCGGTCCAGGGCTCGGGGGCGCGGCTGGCATGTGCCGATGTGTGCCGGTTGCCCTTGCGCGACGGCAGCTTCGATGCCGCCTTCGAGCTGGGGATCCTGCACCACGTGCCCCAGTGGCGGCAGGCGCTCGGCGAGATCGCGCGGGTGGTGCGGCCGGGCGGGGTGCTGTGTGCCGAGGAGCTGCACGGCCGCTGGGTGGCGCTGCAGGACCGGCTGGCCGGCACCAGCCACCCGCCCGCCGCCCGCTTCGACTGGCCGGCGTTTCGGGCCGGGCTGGAGGCCGCGGGCTTCGAGCTGCTCGCCGAGCAGGGGCTCGCCTGGCAGGCGGCGCGCGCCTTCGTGGCGCGCAGGCGCGCCTGAGCGCCCCGCCTGCCCGGCACCGCAGCCGCACGGGGGCGAGACCGCCCGCGCTTGCCCGCCGCAGGACGCCGCCCGCCGCTCAGCGCTGCCGGGAACTCCCCAGCCCGTGCTGGGCGCGGCGGACCAGGTAGTAGATGGCGGGGATGACCACCAGGGTGAGCACGGTCGAGGAGATCAGCCCGCCGATCATCGGGGCGGCGAGCCGCTTCATGGGGCCGGCGCCGGTGCCGCTCGCCCACATGATCGGAAGCAGGCCCAGGATGGTGGTCACCACCGTCATCATCTTGGGCCGCACCCGCAGCACCGCCCCCTCGACGATGGCATCATAGAGCGCGCCCAGGGAGGGGCTGCCGCGCTCCAGCCGCTGCTGCCAAGCCAGATCGAGATAGACCAGCATCACGACGCCGGTCTCAGCCGCCAGCCCCGCCAGCGCGATGAAGCCGACCCCGACCGCGATGCTGAGGTTGTAGCCGAGCAGGTACAACAGCCACACCCCGCCCACCACCGCGAACGGCAGCGACAACAGCACGATCAGCGTCTCGGTGAGCCGCCCGAAGTTGAAGTAGAGCAGCACCAGCACGATCAGCACCGTCACCGGCACGATGACCCGAAGCCGGCGGTTGACCGCCTCCATGTACTCGAACTGCCCGCTCCAGGCGGTGTAATACCCCGGCGGCATCGCCACCTCGCGCTCCACCAGCCGCCGCACCCGCGCCACGTAGCTGCCGACGTCCTGGCCGGCGTTGAGGTCGACGTAGACGATCGCCATCTGCATGGCGTTCTCGCTCTTGATCGCGGGCGGGCCGCCCTTGACCTCCAGGCGCGCCAGCTGCCCGAGCGGGATCTGTTCGCCGAGCGGGGTGGCGACCAGCACCCGCGCCAGCCGCACCGGATCGTCCCGCAGCTCGCGCGGATAGCGCACATTCACCTTGAAGCGGTACGGACCCTCGACCGTCTGCGTGATGTTCATGCCGCCGATCGCGGTCTCGATCACGTCCTGCACCTCGCCGACGGTCAGCCCGTGGCGCGCGCAGGCGGCGCGGTCGATCTCGACGTCGAGGTAGTTGCCGCCGAACACCCGCTCGGCGACCGCCGACAGGGTACCGGGATCGCGCCGCACCACCTCCTCGATCCGGATCGCGAGCTGCTCCAGCACCGCCAGATCGGGACCGAAGACCTTGATGCCGATCGGGGTCTTGATCCCGGTCGCCAGCATGTCGATCCGGGTCTTGATCGGCATGGTCCAGGCGTTGGTCAGGCCCGGGAACTGGAACTCGGGATCCATCTCCTGGTACATGAGCTCCGCCAGATCGCGCACCCCGCCGCAGCCGCAGCGGTCCGAGCCGCTCGGGGCGGAGCGCATCCTCCAGGTGGCGGGCGAGCGCCGCCTCGTCCAGCTCCGCGCGCACCAGGCCCTGGCGCGCCAGGTACTCCGGCAGCTCCTCGCGCACCAGCTCCACCAGCCGCTGCTCGAGCCCGGCGGCGAAGGCCGCCGGATCGTCCGCCTGGGCGAGCTGCTCCTGGAGGTGCGCCACCAGCTCGGAGACCGCGCCCTCGGCACCCGCGTGCAGCCGGCCGAGCCGCTCGGCGAGCCGCTGCCGCTCCAGCACCAGCGCCCCGCCCGCATCCAGCCGGCCCCTCACCCCGAGCGGTTCGGCGGCGAGCGCCGCCGCCAGCTCGGCCCGCAGCCGCTCCTTGCGCCACTGCAGCAGCTTGTCGCGGTAGGCCGCGACCGCCTGCTCGCGCGCGAACCGCATCAGCTCCGGCAACAGCTCCGCCGCCGCCTCGGCGAGCGCTCTGCCCTCCAGGCACGCCCGCCGCAGCCGGGGGTTGAACTCCGCCAGCGCCATCTTCTCGACCTCGGCGGCCGCATCGCGCGCGTAGCGCGCGGGCAGCGGCCCGAAGGCGGCGAGCAGCTCCGCCAGCGGCTCGGCGAGCTGGCCCTCCACGAGCTTGCGCGCGGGCCAGCGCTCGGGCGGGTACAGCGTCACCGTGGTCTCGACCATGGTGAGCGGCGCCGGGTCGGTCGGCGTCTCGGCGCGGCCGATCTTGCCGAGCACCACGTCCACCTCGGGGAACTGCTTGAAGAGCTGGTCCTGGATCTGCAGCGTCGTCTCGGCCGCGGCGATCGAGATGCCGGGGACCGCCGTCGGCATGTAGAGGATGTCGCCCTCATCGAGCGGCGGCATGAACTCCGAGCCGAGCCGGCGATAGGGCAACCAGCTCGCAGCCAGCACCAGCAGCGCGCCCGCGATCACCGCCCAGGGGTGGCGCAGCACCGCGCGGATCACCGGCATGTAGAGCCGGATCAAAAGCCGCGAGAGCGGGTTGTCCTCCTCTCTCCGGATCCGCTGCGGTACCAGCAGCAGCGCCGCCACCACCAGCCAGCCCGCGCTCCACACCAGCCGCTGCTCCAGCCACCACCGCCAGCCGAGCGCCGGCGCGAGCAGGTTGGCTGCCAGCACCGGCCCGAGCGCGAGCACGAGCCCCACCCCCCAGCCGCGCGCGCGGCTCCAGCCGGCGGGCCAGAGCGAGTGGCGCACGAACAACGCCGTCGCCACCGGGATGATCGTCACCGCCAGCAGGGCGGCGGCCGCCATGGCGAAGGTCTTGGTGTAGGCGAGCGGCTTGAACAGCCGGCCCGCCTGCGCCTGCAGCGCGAACACCGGCAGGAACGAGACCGTGATGACCAGCAGCGAGAAGAACAGCGCCGGCCCCACCTCCTGGCTCGCCCGCACGATGACCTGCCAGCGGTCCTCCTGGGGCCGCTCGTGCAGCCGCTTGTGGGCGTTCTCGACCAGCACCACCGAGGCATCCACCATGGCGCCGATCGCGATGGCGATCCCGCCCAGCGACATGATGTTGGCGTTGATGCCGAGCGCGACCATGGCCAGGAGCGAGATCAGGATCCCGAGCGGCAGCGTCACCGCCGCCACCAGGGCGCTGCGCGCATGCCAGAGGAACACCACGCACACCAGCGCCACGATCGCCATCTCCTCGAGCAGCTGCCGGCGCAGGGTGGCGATCGCACGGTGGATCAGGGCCGAGCGGTCGTAGGCGGTGAACACCCCGACCCCGGGCGGCAGCCCGCGCTGGAGCTCCTCCAGCTTGGCCTTGACCCGCTCGATGGTGGCGAGCGCGTTCTCGCCCCAGCGCATGACCACGATGCCGGCCACCACCTGGCCGCGGCCGTCTTTTTCGGCGAGCCCGCGCCGGACCTCGGGGCCGAGCGCCACCGTGGCGACATCGCGCAGCAGGATCGGGGTGCCCTGCGGGGAGACGCCGAGCGGGATCTGCTCCAGGTCGGCGAGCGAACGCAGATAGCCGCGGCCGCGCACCATGTACTCGGTCTCGGCGATCTCCAAGAGCCGGCCGCCCACATCGTTGTTCGAGCGGCGGATGGCCTCGATCACCCGCCGCAGCGGCAGCCCGTAGGTCTGCAGGCGGCTCGGCTCGACGGTCACCTGGTACTGCCGCTCGTAGCCCCCCAGCGAGGCGACCTCGGCCACCCCCGGCACCGCGGTCAGGGGATAGCGCAGGTACCAGTCCTGCAGCGCGCGCAGCTCGCCGAGGTCGTACTCGGCGCGCACCAGTTCGGTGCCGTCCAGCGGGCACCGCTCGCGATCGAGCCAGGCGCGCACCAGCTCGGTCTCGATGCCCGCGGGCGGCTCCTCCCAGTATGGGCCCGCCTCACCGCGCGGCCGGAACAGCCCCTGCGGATGGCGCGGGCAGTAGCGGCCGTTCTCCAGCGTGTACTCGTAGACCCAACCCACCCCGGTCGCATCGGGGCCGAGGGACGTGACCACCCCTTCGGGCAGCCGCCCCTGCATGTCGCTCAGATACTCCAGTACGCGCGAGCGCGCCCAGTACAGGTCGGTACCGTCCTCGAAGATCACATACACCAGCGAGAAGCCGAAGAACGAATAGCCGCGGACCACCTTCGCCCCGGGCACCGCCAGCATCTTGGTGGTGAGCGGATAGGTGACCTGGTCCTCCACGGTCTGCGGATCCCGCCCCATCCACTGGCTGTAGACGATCACCTGCACGTCGGACAGATCCGGGATGGCATCGACCGGCAGCCGCAGCATGGCCCACAGCCCGGCCGCCCCCAGCATGAGCGTGAGCAGGCAGACCAGCAGCCGGTTGCGCACGCACCAGGCGATCAGCCAGCGGATCATGGCGCGCCCGTCCCCGCTAGTCCTCGAGCTGCCCGCAGCGGGGCATGCTCGGGTCGTAGGGATTGCGGATGGTGCGGCCGGCCTGCAGCCAGCGCTCGTCCACCATGGGGCAGTAGGCCGGATGCACGTCCTGGAGCTCGGGGGCGGCCCGGCCGCGGGCGCGCCACCACGCGAGCAGCGGGCGGCTGAGCTCGGCGAACGCCTTGCGGATGGCGGCGGGCTCGCCCGCCTGCTCGAGCTGCGCGGCGGCCTGGCGCGCGGCGCGGGCGAGCTCGCGCTGCTGCGCGTCGGCCGCGTGCTCCTCGGCGCGGGCGGCGGCGCGGCCGATCGGGGCCGCCAGGTGGCCTGCGTGCGCGAGCGCATCGCGCGCGAGCGCGGCCTGCAGCTCCAAATAGGCGCGCACCGCCTCCGTCATGGCCTGGTCGAAGGCGGCGGCAGGGCCTGCCGCCGCCTGGGGCGCCTGCGCCGCCGCCGCCTCCCGCTCCTGCTCCGCGGCCAGCATCCGCTCCAGCGCCCCCTGCAGCTGCGCCTCGGAGTTGATCAGGAACTGGCCGCTCGTCACCACCCGCTCGCCCGCCACCAGCCCCGCCAGCACCTCGTGGTAGCGGCCCAGCCCGCGGGAGAACGGCAGCGCCTGGTTCTCGGTCGGCACCCGGCCCTGCTCCCACAGCCACTGCCGGCCGAGCCGCACCAGCACCGGCCGGAAGCGGCCGCCGCCCTCGTCGAGGATCGCGATCCGCCGCTGGCCGGAGAAGATCACCGCGTCGGCCGGCACGCTCACCAGCTCGCCCTGTCCGAGCACGATCCGCGCCCGCACGTACATGTCCGGACGCAGGTGCAGCTCCGGGTTGTCGATCGTGCACCGGATGCGGACGGTGCGGGTCTGCGGGTTGACGAACGGATCGGTGAACTCCACCCGCCCGGTGAAGGTCTCGCCGGGATAGGCCTGGGTGGTGATCACCAGCTCGATGCCCGGGCTCTGGCGCAGCAGCGGCATGCCGCAGTCGGCTCGCGGGCAGGACTGTCCCTTCTCGCCGCGCTGCTCGGGATGCATGGGGCAGGCCCAGTAGTCGCCCGCGCGCGGCGCCAGGAGCAGCGGCAGCTCGGATTCATAGATGTCGGCGTACATCCAGACCTGCGACAGGTCGGCGATCTCGAACAGCGGCTGGCCCACCCGGACGTAGTCGCCCCGCACCACGTGCTTCTTGATGACCGTGCCGCCGATCGGGGCGGGGATGGTGACGTACGGCCGGACCTGCCCGCTGGTGCGGATCTGCTCCACCTGCTGCTCGCTGAGCCCCCACCACAGCAGCCGCTGGCGGGTGGACTCCACCAGCCGGCGCGCGCTGGCGACCGTCTCGGGGATGGTCGTGTCGCGCACCGCCTCCAGCCCCGCGATCGCCTGCAGGTATTCCTGCTGCGCCGCGATCAGCTCCGGACTGAACAGGTCGACCAGCGGGTGGCCGGCGCCGATCGTGACCCCGGTGAAATCCACGTGTAGCGCCTCGATGCGCCCGCTCACCCAGGCCGCCACGCTCGCCAGCTTGCGCTCGTCGTAGGCGATGCGGCCGACGGTGTCGATGACCGCGACCAGGGGGCGGCGCGCGACCTCGGCGGTGCGCACCCCGCCCAGCTGCACCTTGCGCGGGGTGAGCTGGACCGTGCTGCCCCGGGGCCTCGCCTCGCCCTTGACCTCGACCAGCGTCATGCCGCAGATGGGGCACTCCCCCGGCTGGGGCAGGCGGATCTCCGGGTGCATGGGGCAGGTGAACCAGACCCCGGCCTCGGCGGCACCCCGCTCGGGGGCGAGCAGGTCCTGCAACATCCGGAGCACCGGTGCGGCCGCCGCGAGCGCCCGCGATCGCAGTGCCGGCACCGCGGCCGCGCCCGCAACCGCCGCCCCCAGCGCCGCTGCCAGCACCCAGCGCACGCTTGTGCCTCGCATGCTATCGCCCTCGCTCCGCCAGCACCCCGCCCACCAGCCGCTCCAGCTCCGCGCGCCACTGCTGGACATCCGCCCGTGCGCGCTCCAGCGTCAGCCAGAAGCCGAGCAGCCGCCGTACATTGTCGATGACCGTGTCGAAGTCCACCCGCGCCGGCACCGCCGCGTAGGCGGTCTGGGAGACCTCCAGCGCCTGGCGGGCCTGCGGCACGATGTTGTCGCGGTAGAGCTGGACCTGGCGCAGCGCGATCTGCGCCCGGTAGTAGGCATCCGCCAGCGCGGCGCGGGTGTCGTGCTCGAGTTGCGCGAGCGCGAGCTGGCGGGCGCGCAGCTGCTGGTGGGCCTCGTGCACCCGCGCGGCGTTCTTGCCCAGCCAGATGGGCAGCCGCAGCATGAAGCTGAAGCCGTAGGCGTCCTGCCCGTCATCGGTGGTGCCCATGAGCCCCACCCGGTCGATCACCGAGTACTCGAAGCCGGCCACCAGGTCCGGCACGTATTCCAGCCCGGCGAGCCGCTCGCCCTGCGCGGCGGCCTGCACGGCCCGGCGCGCCTCGCGCAGCTCGGGTCGCTGCTCGAGTGCGAGCGCGAGCAGCGGCTCGAGCGCCAGCGCGATGGGCTCCGCCTCGAAGGCCGCCGGCCGGCCGAGCGGGGCGGCAGGCGGGCGGTTGAGCGCCCGGTTCAGCCGCGCCTGCACCGCGCGGCGCAGATCGGCGAGCGTCTCGGTCTCGTTCGCCAGCCGGGCCTGCTCGATCTGCGCCTTGAGCACGTCCTGCTGGGTCACCTGACCGGCGGCGAACTTGGTCTGCGCCACCTGGAGCAGCTGCTCGACCAGGCGCTTGTTCTCGCCGGTGATCTCGATGGCGCGCTCCACCCAGTAGAGCTCGTAGTAGGCCTTCTTCACCTCGGCGATCAGCGCGAGGCCGCTCGTCATGTATCGCTCCCAGGCCGCGAGCGCTTCCTGTTCGGCGATCCGGGCGCTCAGCACCAGCTTGCCGGGGAAGGGGATCGGCTGCTGGAGCATGAACGTCTGCTCGATGGGGCCGTTGCGGGTCACCACGTGCTCGATCATCCACTTCAGGGACACCATGGGGTCGGGCAGCGCGCCCTGGTGCGCCGGCCGTGCCTGCGCGGCCAGCCAGCGCCGGCGGGCGGCCTCGAGCCCGGCGTTGCGCGCCAGCGCCTGCTCGAGCAACAGGGCGAGCGACAGCGGCGAGGCCGCGAGTTCGGCGCTCGCGGTCGCAGCCGCCGGCCGCGGCGCCGCGCGCACGAGTTCCTCGAAGACCGGCGGCCCGGGCGGCGCGGGCCGCGGCTGGAAGACGAGCCCGCAGCCCGTGCTCCCGAGCAGCGCTGCCGCCGCCGTCGCCCACCGCAGGGCAGGGCTCAGCTCGATCCGCCTCATCGACCTCCCGTCCGCACCCGACCTGGAGCCCACGGGGGCAGGCAGTCTACCGCGCCGGGCGCCGGCGCGCCATCGCCGCCGGCACCCGAGCGCCTGCCTGCTCCGGCGCGCCGGCTCAGTGCTGGTGATCCGCCTGTCCGTCGCGGTCCGGCTCGGGTTCCGGATCGCCGCACCGGCACCGCGCGGCGTCATCCTGGCAATGCGGGCAGGTGCAGCCTTGGGTCGCCTTCAGGCTGCAGCGGCATTTCTGCCCGGGCAGCCCGGTCAGCGCCTTCGCCGGGGCGGCCTGGAAGGTCTCCCGGCAGCCGGCGGAGCAGAAATACAAGCGCGTGTCGCGGTACACCGCGGCGAGCTCGGCGCGGGCGGGCGTGATCATCCCGCAGATCGGGTCGAGCGCCTCGCCGCCGACAGCGGTTTCGGTCACCGCGGGGAGGGGCGTCGCGCCGCTGCCCAGCTGGCGGCTCGCGTGCTGGGCGCCCTGCGGCGGGAAGCCGTGGGAGTGCTCGTGACCGTGGGAGTGCTCGTGACCGTGATGGTCGTCGCCGGCTCCGCCGCAGCCCAGCAGGGCAACGACGGCGAAGCCGAGCGCGATCGCCGGCAGATTCCTGCGCATCGTCCTCGTCCTCCAGGGTTCGCTCGCGCGGGCCGCTGCCCGGCGAGCCGGTGCTCGACGCCGTCCGTGGACGCGGCGGCGCCGCATGGCGCGCGCGCACCGCGCCGGCGGGGCGGCGTCAGATCCGGAGGAGCACTCCGAGGTCGAACAGCGTGGGGCCCGCGCAGCGCCGCGGCGGGCTGCGGGAATGGAGCGCGGCCGCCACGCCCGGAGCGCGCCAGCGAAGCAGCCCGCCGGCGGGGGCAGCCCGGGCCGCCTGCAGCTGCCACGCACACCTGGTACTGCCGTCGTGTCCGCGCTCGCTGAAGAGCACGAGCTGGACCGGGATGCACGCGCAGGCCGGCAGTTCGAAACGAGGATGCGATGGCGCTCGGAGACGGCTGCCCGCACGGGACTGCTCCGCACCGTCTCCTGCGTGGATGCAGTCTGCGCACGGTGTGCCGCGCGCACCTGCCGGCGCGGTCTCGTGGTGGTGCTCGCCGCACAGGCAGAGCGACAGGCCCGTGCTGCCCAGGGGCAGTGCCAGCGCGAGCAGCACCGCCGGTCCGGGGCGCGGCCGCCGCGCGCGGCCGAGCCGGGGCCTCACCAGCGCCAGCAGGCGACCGAGCATGGTATCCGTTCTGTATCCACGCCATCATATGCTGTCAACGGCGGCAGGGCGCATTGGCATGCGCGCAGCCGGGCGGGCGGAGCCTGCAGCGGGGGCAGCCAGCCGGGCGGGGTGGGGGAGGCAGTCCATGGAAGCGATCCTGCCGGGGCTCGAAGGAGCCCCCCACATCCACCCGGTGTTCGTGCACTTTCCGGTGGCGCTGTTGCCGGCAGCCCTGTTGTTCTGGGCGCTGGGGATGTGGCGCGGCAGCGAGGAGCTGCTGCGCTGCGGGAGGTGGCTGCTCTACCTGGGGGTGCTCGGGGCGGCGGCGGCGCTCGGCACCGGGCTGCTGGCCGCCGAGCAGCTCGGCCACGACTCGCCGGGCCACGATCTGGTGCACGTGCACCGCAACTGGATGTACGCCGCGGGCGCGCTCGCGCTGCTGAGCGCGGCCGCGGCCTTCGCGCTGCGCCGCAGCCAGGCCCGCGGCGCGCGGCTCGGGGTCGGGGCGCTGCTGTTGGCGACGGTGGTGGTGCTGTTGCTGGGGGCGGACCGCGGCGCCCTGCTGGTGTTCCGCCACGGCATCGGCACCGCGGGCGAACCGCCGCCCCTTGCCCGCGAGCACGGCGAGCACGCCGGCCATCACCACTGAGCCGCGCTCCGCAGGGCGGCGCCCGCAGCGCGAGGCTTCCGGGCGGTTCGCGAGAGCCGGCGGCGCGGGCCGGCGCTCGCGCCGGAGACCCGGCGCGAAGCGGCGTCCGCGGCGGCGCGCTGCGCCCGCCGGCGCCGGGGGCGGATCGAGATCGGACGGTGCCCTCCGGACGAGGATGCGAAGCTGGCGGCTCGTTCGGCGGCGCCGCGCCCGGGCCCGCGCAGCGGCCGCTCAGCGCCCGATGCCGACCCCGACGCCCAGCCCGGCACGGAACCGGCGCAGGTGATCGTGGTGGAAGTGGAAGTGGTAGTGGTACCACGGGTCGTAGCACCACCCCCAGTAGCCGTACGGGTAGCAGTAGCTCGACTCCCAGTACCAGTAGGCGTAGCGGCCCTCGGGGTGCCAGCGCCGCCGGAAGGGGGTGGATTCGGTGAAGGTGCCCGCCGGGGTGCGGATCGCCCAGTCGAGTTCGATCGCGACCACCTCGTCGAGCTCGATCGCCCTGCCGAGCGCGAACACCAGCTGCAGGCGCTGGATCTCTCCCGGCGCGACGGTGAGCGCGCCCGCGCGCAGCACGGGCTGGCGCAGCACCCGCAGCGAGCCGTCGCTGCCGGTGACCTCCAGCTCGGTGCGTGCCAGATCGAGCACGATCGCGGCCTGCCCGTCGTTGCGGATCCGCATCCCGATCGCGATCGCGGCCCCGTGCGGCGCGTGCTCGGAGGCGCCGGCCCACCATATCTTGACGTCGCCCCAGTTGCGGTCCCCGAGCCGGATCTCGTAATAGGCGGCGGACCGGCCGCCGCCCAGCTCGCGCACGTTCTCGGTCGGTGCGAAGCTCGGCCGCGGCGCTGCACAACCCCCGAGCACTGCGCCGAAAAAGAGCAGCACCGCCACCGGACAACGACCGCCCAGCCCTTGCATCGCGTCCTCCGCTCCCTCAAGATAGCAGCTCCGCCAGGCCTGCCCAGGCCGTGCGGCCCCAAGTCGAGGAGCGCATTCGGCCCATGGACGAGCCACGCCGCGCCCCAGCGAGCAGCTGTTGCCACGACCCCCGCGGTGCCGGGCCCGGGACCGCGCCCGCCCGCACCGATCCGGTCTGCGGCATGCAGCTCCAGCCGCCGCAGGCGCACGGCCCGGTGGTGCACCAGGGGACGGAGTTCTGGTTCTGCTGCCCGGGCTGCCGGCAGCGCTTCCTCGAGGCGCCGGAGCGCTATCTCGAGCCCCAGCGGCCGGCCGGCGCGGAGCTGCCGGCCGGCGCGGCCAGCGCCGTCTACACCTGCCCCATGCATCCGGAGGTCCGCCAGCAGGGCCCGGGCAGCTGCCGCATCTGCGGCATGGCGCTCGAGCCGGCGGCGCCGCTCGCCGGCGAGCCGGCGGAGGACCCCGAGCTGCGCGACATGACGCGGCGGTTCTGGGTCTCGCTCGCCCTCGGCGTGCCGCTGTTCGCCATCGCCATGGCCGACATGCTGCCGGGCGCACCGCTCGCCCGCGTGCTCGCGCCGGCGGCGCTGCCGTGGGTGCAGCTCGTGCTCGCCAGCCCCGTGGTGCTGTGGGGAGCGTGGCCGCTTCTGGTCCGCGGCTGGCAGTCGGTCCGCTCCCGGCATCTCAACATGTTCACCCTGATCGGGCTCGGGGTGGCGGTGGCGTACCTCTACAGCGTGTTCGCGACCGTGGCGCCGGGGCTGCTGCCCGAATCGTACCGCGCGCACGGGGTGGGCCAGGTCTACTTCGAGGCGGCGGCGGCGATCACGGTGCTGGTGCTGCTCGGCCAGGTGCTCGAGCTCAGGGCGCGCCAGCGCACCGGGGCGGCGCTGCGCGAGCTGATGGAGCTCGTGCCGCCGAGCGCGCGCCGGCTCGACGCGCAGGGCAACGAGCACGAGGTACCGCTCGCCGCGGTGCGGGTCGGCGATCGGCTGCGGGTGCGGCCCGGCGAGAAGGTGCCGGTCGACGGCGTGGTGCTGGAGGGCACGAGCTTCGTCGACGAATCCATGCTCACCGGCGAGCCGATCCCGGTGGAGAAGGGGCCGGGGGAGCGGGTCACGGGCGGCACGGTCAACGGCCGGGGCAGCTTCGTCATGCGGGCCGAGCGGGTCGGCCGCGACACCTTGCTCGCGCGCATCATCGAGCTGGTCGCGCACGCGCAGCGCAGCCGGGCGCCGATCCAGCAGCTCGCCGACCGGGTCGCGGCCTGGTTCGTGCCGGCGGTCATCGCGGTGGCGGCGCTCGCCGCGGTGCTGTGGGCGGTGCTGGGTCCCGAGCCGCGCATCGCCCATGCGGTGCTGAGCGCGGTCTCGGTGTTGATCATCGCGTGTCCGTGCGCGCTCGGGCTCGCCACCCCGATGTCGATCGTGGTCGCGGTGGGCCGCGGCGCGCACGAAGGGGTGCTGGTCAAGGAGGCGGCGGCGCTGCAGGCGCTGGCGCAGCTCGACACCATCGTGGTCGACAAGACGGGCACGCTGACCGAGGGCCGGCCGCGCCTGGAGCAGGTGGTGGCGGTGGGGGAGCTGGGCGAACGGGAGCTGCTGCGGCTCGCGGCCAGCCTGGAGCGCGCAAGCGAGCACCCGCTCGGCGAGGCGATCGTCCGGGGCGCCGAGGAGCAGGGCTGCAGCTCGCGCCGCCGGAGGACTTCGCCTCGCACACCGGCAAGGGGGTGACGGGGCGGGTGGCGGGCCGCGCGGTCGCGGTCGGCAACCAGGAGCTGTTGCGCGAGCTCGGCGCCGACCCGCAACCGCTGGTCCCCCGAGCCGAGGAGCTGCGCGCCGCGGGGGCCACGGTGGTGTTCGTGGCCGTGGAGGGAAAGGCGGCGGGGCTGCTGGCGGTCAAGGACCGCCTCAAGGAGACGAGCCGCGAGGCGCTCGCGCGGCTGCGCGCCGAGGGGGTGCGCGTCGTCATGGTGACGGGGGATGCCCGCGCCAGCGCCGAGGCGGTGGCGCGCGAGCTCGGCATCGAGGAGTGGGAGGCCGAGGTGCTGCCCGCGCGCAAGGTCGAGGTCATCGAGCGGCTGATCGCCGAGGGCCGCATGGTCGCCATGGCCGGCGATGGCATCAACGACGCGCCGGCGCTGGCGCGCGCGCACGTCGGCATCGCCATGGGCACCGGCACCGACATCGCGATCGAGAGCGCGGGCCTGACGCTGCTCCGGGGCGATCTGCGCGCGATCGCGCGCGCGCGCGCGCTCAGCCGCGCCACCCTGCGCAACATCCGGCAGAACCTGGTGCTGGCCTTCGGCTACAACGCGCTGGCGATCCCGCTCGCCGCCGGCGCGCTCTATCCCTGGTTCGGGATCCTGCTCCACCCCATGATCGCCGCCGCCGCCATGAGCCTGAGCTCGGTCTCGGTGATCGCCAACGCGCTGCGGCTGCGCCGGCAGCCGCTGTGAGGCGTCCCGGCGCGGGCGGACGGGCCGCGCTCCGCTGCCGCGCCGCAGGGGGCTTGCAACCTGGAGCGTACTCCAGGCTCAGGATGGGATCCGGCAGCGCCCCCCCCGGGGGCGCGTCCGCGGAGGCGGGTCGGTGGGCAGCTCCGGCAGGCAGGGGGGCGGGCTCGGCGCGCCGCGGCGCTGGGGCGCCGCGCTCGCGGCCGTGCTGTGGCTCGTGCAGCCGGCGGTGGCGAGCGGGCACGGGCCGGTCTTCGGGCTGGCGACCCCCACGCTCGGCAAGGGGGGCTGGAGCCTCGATGTCGGCGCCATGTACCGCAGCGCGGCCGACGCGCGGCTGCACGCAGCCATGCTCAAGCCGATGCTCAGCTACGGGATCACCGAGGACGTGCAGATCTCGCTGTCGCTCCCGGTGCCGCTGTACCGCGATGCGGGGCTGGGGCAGGCCCGCATGCTCATGATGATGCCGGCGGGCACGGATGTGGAGCTGCTGCTGGGCTGGCGCTTTCACCGCCGGGCGCCGGCCGTCGGCACGCGCTGGGAGAGCACCGCCTATCTGGGGGTGCAGTATCCGGTCGAATCCCGCCGCCAGGGCGTGCGCACCGGCCCCGGTCTGCTGGGCGCGCTCGCGACCGGCTACGTCTCCCGCTCGGTGTATGTCTGGATCGGCGGGCTGTACCAGAGCCGCTTCGATGCGAGCGGCGACCGCGGCGACGATGAGGGTGACGTCGCGATGCTGAGCCTGGTGCTGGGCTACCGGCCGGCGCTGTTTCGCCGCGAGCCGCCGAGTCCGGACTGGCGCCTGTTCGTCGAGGCGGTGGCGGAGTGGACCGACGTCGACCGGATCGATGGCCGGGTGCGCCGTGACAGCGGCGGCTGGCAGGTGTTCGTCGGGCCGAGTGTGCTCGGCCTGTATGGCGCCTGGGGCATCGGGGGCGGGGTCCTCCTGCCGGTCCACGCGCACCTGCACGGGGCGCAGCGGCGCGATGACCTGCGCGCCGCGCTCAACCTGACCTACTGGTTCTGAGGGAGGAAGGGCGATGGGCGCGATCGGTCGCAGGAGCGCGCTGGCGGCGGCATGGGTGGCGGTGATGGTGGCCGGCACCGCGCGGGCGGAGTTCCGCCGGATCGAGCAGACCGTCTACGGCATGGACTGAGCCGTGTGTGCCCACGCCGTGCGCGTGGCGATCGAGCGGCTCGAAGGCGTGCGCAGCGTCCAGGTGCACCTGGAGACCGGACAGGTGCGGATCGAGCTCGCCCCTGGCAACCGGGTCACGCTCGAGCGCGTGCGCCAGCTGGTGCGCGAGAGCGGATTCAGCCCCAGGCAGGCGGCGGTCGAGCTCATCGGCACCCTGCGCGAACGCGAGCGCGGGCTCGCGCTGGCGGTGAGCGGGCTCGAACTGGTGGTGCCGCTGGCTGCGCACCCCGAGGCCCCGGAGGCGTTCGCCGCGCTGGTGCGCCGGCACCAGGCCGGGCGCGCAGAGCCGATCCGGCTCCGCGCCCTGGCGCCCGCGGCGCCCCCGGGCGAGGGCGCCGGCGCGCGCCCCCTGCAGGTGCTCTCGTGGTCGGCGCCGCCCGCCGCGCCGGCCGGCGGCCCACCGCCCTAGCCCGAGGCGGGGGCGGTCCTGGGCGGGGGTGCCGCCGGCCGCACGCTCAGCGCGCGCCCGCAGGAGCGGGCGTGCTGCCGCCCGGCTCCAGGCCGAGCAGCCGGCGGATCGCGCGCTCGTAGGTCGCGGCGTCCTCGGGCTCGAAGCCGCGTTGGGTGTAGCGCACGACGCCCACGGCGTCGGTGATGAACGCCGGTCAGCCGTAGGCGTAGCGCTCGACCAGCTCGGAACCGGTGCCCCACAGGACCGGGTAGCCGATGCCCAGCTCGCGCGTCAGGCGGATCGCCTCGGCCCGGTCGGGGTGGACCGCGATGGCGTAGACCAGCAGCCCCTGCTCGGCGTACCGTTCGTGCAGTTTCTGGAGATGGACCAACTCCTCGCGGCTGAAGCTTCAGTAGCGGGAGAAGAAGCCGACCGAGGCGCGGGCGCGCCGCGGAGCGGGACCCGCGCCGAGCAGCGCGAGCGTGCCGTCTGGCAGGCGCCGCAGGCGCAGCAGCGCCTGCCCCTCGAGGGCTGGCAACGCGATCTCGGGCAACGGATCGCCGGCCAGCACCCGCTCGCGCTCGGCCGTGCGGCGGGCCGGGGCGCGGCCCGCCAGCACCGCGCGCACCGCCTCGCGCCACAGCGCCGGGTCGTCGTGGCGGAAGCCGACCTGGGCGTAGGCGATCGCGCCGTCCGGGCCGGCGAGATACAGCGGATCGCCCCCGCTCCAGCGGCGCGCCCACTCCGAGCCGGTGCCGAGCGCGATCGGGTAGTGGGCTCCGCTGGCGCGCGCGAAGGCGGCGGCGGCCGCGGCGTCTGCCCGGTAGGCGATCCCGAACACGACCAGCCCCGCCCGCTCCTCGGCGCGCAGCAGCTCCAGCGCCCGCGCCAGCTCCTGGCACTTGGGGCAGTCGGGCTGGAAGACGTGCAGCAGCACCGCGCGCGGCTGCTGCGGTGGCTGTCCAGGCAGCACCAGCGTGCCGGCCGCCGGCTCCCACACCAGTTGCCCGCCGCCGAGCGCCGGCAGCTCTAGCCGGTCGAGCCGCTCGCCCGGCCGCACCTCGCCCCTCGCCGCGGGCGCCGGCGCCTGCTGGGCGTGCACCGGCGCGGGCAGGAGCACCAGCGCCCCGAGCACCGCAGCCGCATGGCGCACGGCGGACCGCGGCCTGAAACCGTCGCGCTCTCTGTCGGCGATCATGACCCGACCTCCCCGTGCCCGTGTGCGCTCACGGCCGGAGCTCGGCGTGCGGGCCGCGCGGTGCGCGGCCGGCCGAACCGTGCCGCCCGGACCTGTGGCACGAGCAACGACCTCGGGCCCGGTCGCGCTCAGCATACCGCCCGTGACGGCGAGGGCAAGCGGTGGCGGCAGCGCGGCGCCTGCCTGGGATGTGGAGCGCCGCCGGCGCGGACGCCCGGCGCCCGCGGCGAGTGCCGGCGGGTGGAGGGCGGAGCACCCGGCGGCGGTGCGATGGCCAGCGCGGAGTAGGCCTTGCATCCTGGAGCCGCCTCCAGGGGTAGACTGGTGGCCAGCGCAGGAGGTGGCGATGGACGACTGGCGGCGGGGAGAGCTGGCGCGGCGTGCCGGGGTGCATGCCGAGACGGTGCGCTACTACGAGCGGCGGGGGCTGTTGCCGCGCCCGCGTCGCAGCACGGGTGGCCACCGGCTGTACGGCGAGCCGGAGCTGCGGCGGCTGCGCTTCATCAAGGCGGCGCAGCAGCTCGGCTTCACGCTCGCGGAGGTGCGCGAGCTGTTGCGCCTGCGGCTGAGCGAGAGCGCGCGCTGCGCCGAGGTCAAGCGGCGCGCGCGCAGCCGGCTCGTCGAGATCGAGCGCCGGGTGCAGGCGCTCGAGGCCAGGCGGCGCGCGCTCGAGCGGCTGCTGCGTGCCTGCGAGGAGGCGCGGCCGGCCAGCGACTGCCCGATCCTGGCGGCCATCGAGCAGGGCGCGGTGCCGCCGGCCGGTGCGCAGGGCCAAGCGCAGGCCGGCTGCGCGTGCCGGGCCGCCGCGCGCGGTGATGCACGAGTCAAGCACGACAACCCTGACGAGGAGGAACCGTGATGGGAGAGCGGCGGAGCATCGAGGTCTTCAGCGCCGGCTGTCCGGTCTGCACCGAGATGGCGGAGCGGATCCGGCAGGCGGCGGGGGCTGGTTGCGAGGTGGTGGTGCGGGACATGCACAAGCCCGAGGTCGCCGCGCGGGCGCAACGGCTCGGGGTGCGCTCGCTGCCGGCGGTGGCGATCGACGGCGAGCTGGCGGCGTGCTGCCGCGGCGCCGGCCCGGACCTGGAGGTGCTGCGCGCGGCCGGGCTCGGGGCCTGCTGCGGCTGAGCACGCCGCCTGTGGGCTGGCCGGCGCTGCGCGCGGCCGCGGCCCGCTGCCCGGCCGCGCGGCACAACGGGGCACGCCCTTCCGAAAAAAAAACGGGGCAAGCGCACCGCGCGGCGTCCCCCGGCCGCGCCGGCCGGCGCCCGGGGCGAGGCGAACCCGGAGCCGGCCGCTGCGGCCGTCCCCGGGCGGGGCGAGGGCGGCCGCTGCGGGCCCGGCGCGAGCGCGGCGCTTCGCGCGCCCGGCGGCGTGTTCCCACTGGGCCGATCTCTGTCCGTAGTCCGGGCGCGGCCCGGTGCTGGCGCGGCCGACCCGACGCCTCGCCACTACCGGGCCAGCGCGAGGTCTGTACGCCACCCCCGCGCCTTCGTACGGTATCATGAAGCCGCGGTCCCATGCAGGCGGCGGGGTGCGAGACGGCTCATGTTCACGCGATTGCGGGTGCAGAACTTCCGATGCATCGGCCCGGAGGGGATTGACCTCGAGCTCAAGCCCCTGACGATCCTGGTGGGCGAAAATGGCGCCGGCAAATCGACCCTGCTGCAGGCGCTCGCCCTGATCGCGCAGACCGAGTTGCACGCCCAACAAGGCGCCGGGGGGCTTCGGCTCGACGGTCCCTGGGTCGCTCTCCAACCCCCGGACCTCGCGTGTCACCGGCGGGTTCCGGCGACGCCGATCAGCCTGGGCGTCGAGATCGAAGTGCCCGAGTCGGAGCTCCCCGAGCCATTCTGGGCAGCCGATCACTCGCCAGGGCCGTTCGATCTGGACGAAATGGATCCCCCCACGTACCGGCGGCTGTTCGCCAAGGGGCGGCATCGGCTCGGCTACCGGTTCGCGTACTCGCTCAGTGGCCATGAGTCGTTCAAGGAGTTCGCACTCGAAGACATCGTGATCGCGAAGATGCTTCGCGACCGCGCCCTCTTGCCCCATTGCCTGGATGCCAAGCTGCGGGCCCCGCACAGCAGTGTGGTCTCCGCGCGCGCGTTCGACGGACTGACCCTCGTTGCCGGACCGGAGAAGATCCGACCCTGGCTGGAGATGGTGCGGTCGCTCGGCCGGTGCATGGCGGATCGACTCGCACGGTCGGTTCGCTTTCTCTGCGCCGAGCGGGGCGTGGCTGTAGCCAGAACGTCGCAGGCAAACGCGGACCTGCGGCTCGGTCCAGGCAGGCATGGGGAGCATACGATCGAACTGCTCGCGCACACGTTCGGACCCGACGGCGAGCCCAAGGCCCAAGAGCGGATCGGCCTGTGGACGGAGCGGTTCGGGATGGCCAGGGCCAGGGCCGGCTGGAGCGCGCAGGTGGGAACCACGTTTACCTTCAACGACCCGCTGCTCGAGGTGAAGCTGAGCCATGGGACCGCCGGTTACGGCTCGACGCAGATCCTTGCGGTGATCACGCTGCTCTTCGCCTCGCCCCCCGGGAGCACGCTCCTGGTGGAAGAGCCAGAGATCAGCCTGCACCCCAACGCCCAGCTCGAGGTCGTGCGGATGCTCGCCGACGCCGTCGGTCAGGGACAGCAGGTGATCCTGACCACGCACAGCTCGGTGATCCTCATGGGGCTGCGCCGGGTCATGGCCGGTCCGGAATCCGCGCTGCGAGCCGCAGACGTCGCCGTCTACGAGGTCCGCAGGGAGACGAGCGGCGGTGCCGTGGCCAACCGGCTGCGTCTGACCGAGGACGCGGCGCCTGGAGGGCTGGGCGCCGTCGTTCGGCCAGAGGCCGAGGACGAGCTCTGGCGCGACTGGTACGCTGCGGCCGGCCCGACGGAATGAAATCGACGAGGCGTCACCATGGCGAACCCCGCGAAGAGCACGGTGCTCCTCGACGCAAGCTCCATGCAGCGCGTCCAGGACCCGGCGACCACCGACCGGCGCCTCTTCGATCTGGTCGTGGAAAGCTGCGGCCGTTTCGACCGGTGGCCGCAAGCGGAGACGGAGTAGCCAGCGGCGGTTCGGGGAGACGGCGGTGATCCGAACCGCCTGTTGCGCATCCTGGACGGGTTACCCGGCGACAAGCGGCTGCGGTGCGGGCGAAGCGCCATGCAGGCCCGGGCGCGCAAGCGGAGAGCGGTGCGCTTGCACGCGGGATTGCACCGGACGGATCGCCATCTGTTGTGGGCGGCGCTCGCGCGTCAGGCGAGCTACGTGATCACCGGGGACAGAGGGGTGCTCGCCTGCGCGGGAGCGATAGAGCAATGCCTCGGGATTCGGATCCGCAAGCCTGAGGAGTTCCTGCGCGAGTGCGGCGTCGCGGGCTGGTGAAGCACCGGCGTGGCTGGTGCGGCCCCCCGTGCCGGGACACGCGGCGGCGGACCGCGGGCGAGCTCCGCCCCCCGCCCGCCGGCTCGCGCGGGGACCGCGGGCGGGGCGGCCACGCCTGCGCACGTACCCGTCCCCCTGGCATCCCGGAGCGAAACGAGCCGCGTCCGCGTGGTGTGGTGCGGCACGAGCATGCACGGCGTGCCCGGCTTAGTAGAGCGAGATGCCGCCGTCCTCGGCTCCTCGCCGACGGGGTTGCTGGCCGCGGCCGCGTTCGCGCCGTGCGCGCCGCGGCGCGGGCGGCGCAGCTCCTCCGGCACCAGCCGCCCGTCGCCGTCCCTGTCCAGGCGGTCGAACAGCCGCGCCGGGCCCTTCCACTCGGTGCGGTCGAGGGCGCCGTCGCCGTTGCGGTCGAGCCGCCGGAACCGCTCGGCCCGCCGGTCGCGCAGCCGCTCGCGCAGGCGCTCGCGCAGGCGCGCCCCGGCCGCGCGCAGTTCTTCCGGCACGAGCCGGCCGTCACCGTCGGCATCCAGCCGCTCGAACAGCTCCGCAGGGCCCTTCCACTCGGCGCGGCTCAGCGCCCCGTCGCCGTCGGCATCCAGGCGCCGGAACCGCTCCGCGCAGCGCTCGCGCAGCCGTTGGCGCAGCCGGTGGCCGGGCGTCTCCTCGGGCGTGATGGCCCCGTCGCCGTTTCTGTCCAGCCGCTGGAACAGCCGCCTGGGGCCCTTGTACTCCTGCTCCGTCAGGCGGCCGTCGCCATCGGCGTCGAGCCGCTCGAACAGCCGGGATCGGTGGGCCTCCTTTCCACCCTCCGGATTCTGTTGCGCGCTTGCGAAGGGCGCTCCGGCGAGCAGCGCCGCGGCGATCAGACCGGCGAGTTTCACCTGGATGGACATCTCCTGCCTCCTCGTCACCCCCCACGTGGGACGGCCTGCACCTGCACCCGCGGATCCCGCTCCACGCCCTCATCAACGCGACAGGGACCGCGGCGGTTTCGCGGCGGTACTGGCGCCGGCCCGCTGCCCCGCCCGGGTGACGCGACGAGGTGCGGCGGCGGTGCCGCCACGGCTGCGCCGCTGCCATCACCGTCGTCCGGCGGGCGAGGAGCCGGTGCGCAGCGGAGAACCGCTTCCTTTTACTCGTAGGGCATCTGGGGTAGCATGTGGGCGATCGGACGATCGCCCGTGCATCGGGACCGGAGGCGCACCATGGGCATGGACGTTCCGCAGCTCGGCGCCGGCGGTCCCGGCGCCGAGGAGGTCGAGGGAGCAGGACAGCCCCGGCAAGAGCCGCCCGCGGCCGAGGAGCAGCCCGCGGTGGAGCGGGGCGAGCGCGATCCCGCGGCTGCGGCGGCCATGGCGGATGCGGCCTGGTGCGGGCACCTGCACGATATCGGGGCGTCGATCCGCGGCCTGCTCTCCCGGCTCGTGGGCGGGGATGTGGAACCGGCGCGCACGGGCATGGCGGAGGCGGCGCGGCGGCTGGCGCAGCGGGCGGCCGAGCTCCTGCGCGAGGGCACCGAGCCCGCCGGGCCGAGCGGCGGCGGCGAGGCGCTCGCCGCGGCCGGCGCGCCGGTGCTCGGGCTCTTGCCACGGCCGCCGGGCGCGATGACGGGCAGCCAGTTCATCGAGGCCACCCGTGGCATGAGCCCGGCCGCGCGCGAGGAGGCCATCCTGCGGGAGATCGAAGCCGGCAACGTGCCGGAGTTCCTGCGCCAGCTCAAAGCCGTCACCACGACGTTCCGGGGCGCCGACGGCCGCGAGCACACCGCGACGTTCTACGCCATGCCCGACTACCTGGCGATCGGCTCGGAGGAGGACTTCGTCCGCATCCCGATGAATCCCCTCACCGCGCAGCGCATCGCCGATCGCCTCGGGATGAGCCTGCCGACCACGAAGATGGTGGATGCGGTCTACGAGCAGGCGGAGATCCGGCTGGCACCGAGCCCCATGCCCCCCGGGCCGCACATGATGTCGAACGAGTACTATCTGCGGCACCAGCGCACCATCGAGGGCCAGCTCGGCGAGCGCCCGCGCGGAGCACTCACGGCCGGGCACAAAAAGGACGTGGTGATCACCAATCGGCTGGAGCAGCGCCCGGACCGGGTGGCGATCTATGGCTGGCACCAGCCGAACGGCCGGCCCATCCAGGGGCTGAGCACCGTGCACGAGAACACCTACGCCGACTATAGCCACGGCGTGCGGCTGGTCGGCGGCACCGTGCTCATCGACGGCGAGCCGCGCCCGCTCGCCGAGGTGCTGCGCGACCCGGAGCTCGCGCCGGCGCTCAGCGCCGAGGGCGCGATGCGCCACCCGCGCCAGCCGACGCCGCGCTGATCGCGCGGTCGCATCGGGGCCGCCGGGTCCCGCCGCTGCGCGGTGCGCGGGGCCGGTACGGGCCCGCGCGAGCGGCACCGCGGGGCGAGGCTCAGCCCTCGCCCTGCCCCGCGCACTGCACGACGAGCTGGCGGCGGCGCGGGCGCGTGTCGAAGTCGATCAGCACGATCTGCTGCCAGGTACCGAGCAACAGCCGCCCCTCGGCGACCGGGACCACGAGCGAGGGGCCGAGGGCGCTCGCCCGTACGTGCGCGTGCCCGTTGCCGTCGTGCCAGGTCTCGTCGTGGTGGTAGGGGATCGAGCGCGGCGCGATCCGCTCGAAGAACGCGGGTAGGTCCTTGCACAGCCCCGGTTCGAACTCGGTGGACGTCACCGCCGCGGTCGAGCCGGTCACGAAGACCAGCACCTGGCCCTCGCGCAGCCCCCGCCGCTCGAGCACCCCCCGCACCTGCGGGGTGATGTCCAGCACCTGGCTGTTGCCCTGGGTGTCGATCTCGACGCGGTCGGTCCAGATCCCGAATCCCATGGCCGGTGCTCCCGGGTTCGTCCTTGCGTCCATGCCGTGGCGCTCTATCCTAACGGCACTGCAACGCCACGGGGAGAGATGCGCGATGCCGTACGCGCGGGCCAACGGGATCCGGCTCCACTACGTGCAGGAGGGCAGCGGCCCCGATCTGTTGTTGATCATGGGGCTGGGGGCGAGCCATCTCGCGTGGGAGCCGCTGGTCGAGCTGCTGCGGCCGCACTTCCGCCTCACCCGCTTCGACAACCGGGGCACGGGGCTCAGCGACCAGCCCGCGGGCCCGTACACCATGGCCGAGCTGGCCGATGACGCTGCCGGGCTCCTCACGGCGCTGGGGATCGAGCGAGCGCACGTGTTCGGGGTCTCCATGGGCGGCATGATCGCGCAGCACCTGGCGCTGCGGCACCCCGAGCGGCTCGAGCGGCTGGTGCTCGGCTGCACCAGCGCCGGCGGCCCGCACGCGGTGTTGCCCGAGCCGTGGGCGCTGGCCATCCTCACCCGGCCGCGCGCCGGGCGCAGCGTCGAGGAGTACGTGCGCGAGGCGGTACCCATCCTGTTCGCGCCCGGTTTCGCGGAGGCCCACCCGGAGGTGATCGAGGCGGTCTGCCGCCGGGCGGCGGCGCTGCCGACCCCCGACGCGGGGGTGCAGAGCCAGCTCGCCGCCATCATGGACCACGATGTGAGCGCGCGGCTGGGCGAGATCGCCGCCCCGACGCTGGTGGTGACCGGCGAGCTCGACGTGCTGGTGCCGCCCGCCAACTCCGAGCTGCTGGCGCGCGGCATCCCGGGGGCGCGCCTGCTGGTGCTGCCCGGCGTTGCCCACGCCTTCATCCAGGAGGCACCGGAGGCGAGCGCCGAGCTGTTGCGCGCGTTTCTGCTCGAGGGCCGGGTGCCGGAGCCGGCGGAGCTGCTCGGCGCACGGCAGGTGGCGGCCGGGCGCTAGCTGCCCTGGGCGCCGCCGCCACCGGCGCGGCGGCACTCGGCGAAACGCCGCTCCTCCTCCGCCCGGCGGATGGCGAAGAGCTCCCGGTCGACCTCGTAGCGCAGGCGCTCGGCCGTGCGCTGCGCGCGCTCGAGGTAGCGCGGGTCGGTGAAGCGGCTGCCGGCACCCGCCGCAACCGGCATCAGCATCTCGCTCGACCGCCAGCGGACCACCCGCCCGTGCGGGTGCTCGCGCACGCAGCCCAGCTCGAAGGCCCAGCTCGCTGCGTCGAGCGACAGATCCGCCAGGTCGCGCTGGCAGGCGAGCAGCCGGCCCTCCGCACGGGGATCGGCGAACCAGAATCGCGCCCGGTAGAGCACCGCGTTGTGGTAATAGGCGGGGAAGCCGAGCACGGCGTCCTTGCCCAGGCGCACCGCCATCCGATACAGGAGCTCCGCCACCTCCAGTCCCAGTCCGAGTCCCGGATGCGTCTGCCCCGGCAGCCGCGGTCGGTCCGGCCGGAAGGGCAGGCCCGGCGCCTGCAGCGTCATCCACTCGACGACGACCACCTCCAACAGCTGCTCCGCGGCGCGGGTGGCGGTGCCTGCGGCCGCCTGGCGCGCGGCGGCGGCGGTGCAGGCGGGCCCGGCAGCCGGAGCCGCCTCCGAGGGTGGCGGCAGGGGCGGCAGCGCGATCGTGCCCTCGTGCGCGATCAGCTCGGCGAGCAGCGCCCCGCGCTGGCCGTGGCCGTCCGCATAGAGCCGCAGCCGCTGGTCGGTCCGATCCCGCAGGTCGAGCTCCACCCGGAAGCCGTCCCAGCCGCGCTGCCGCAACAGATCGAAGATGCCGTACGCCTCGAGCGCGTACCGGATCCCCTCCCCGCTGTAGTAGCCGAGGAAATAGCTCTGCTGGCGCCAGCTGGCCGGGTCGAGGTCCTGCTCGGTCAGCAGCTCGGCCGGGTCGGCGAGCGCCCGCAGCTGCGCATGCCCGAGCCGGGCCGCCACGCGCGCGAACCGCGCCCGCAACGCCCGTTCGCGATCGGGATCCCGCTCGTGCTCCACCTGCGCCCTCCTCCCCCCGCCCGAGCTGCATCCTGTACCGGGAGCCGGCGCGGAGATACAGTGCTGGCTCGGGGCGCACCGCGCCGGCCTGCACGGGCCGGCAGCGCAGCGTCGCGATGGATGTTCTGCGGGGGCCTGCGATGGTGGGGTATCGCGGCGGAGGCCAGGCCGGGGCGGGCGGCGGGCGCGCGGGCCGCGCCGCGCTGCGGGCAGCGGGGCTCGCGGCCGGAGTGCTCGCCCTGGCGGCGGCGGCGTGGGCGGAGCCGCGCGAGTACGCGATCGATCCGGCCGCGAGCCGCTTCGAGGTGCACACCGGCACCGCGGGACTGCTCGGGGGGCTCGCGCACGAGCACACCGTGCGCGCGGGTGCGCTCCAGGGGCGCGTGCGGTGGGACCCGGCGGCGCCCGAGCAGGCCGAGGTCGAGGTGACGGTCCAGGCGCGTGCGCTGATCGTCGCCGACGAGGGGATCGAGGAGCGGACGCGCCAGCAGATCGCCGAGACCATGCGGCGCGAGGTGCTCGAGGTGGAGCGCTACCCGCTCATCCGGTTTCGCTCCCGCCGCGTGGTGCGGGTGGGCGAGCAGCTGCGGGTGAGCGGCTGGCTGGAGCTGCACGGGGTGCGCCGCGAGGTCGTGGTGCCGGTGGCACTGGCGGAGCTGCCGGAAGGAGCGCTTCTGGCCGAGGGAGAGTTCCGGCTCCGGCAGAGCGAGTTCGGTATCGAGCCGTACAGCACGGCGCTCGGCACGATCGCCGTCGCCGACGAGGTCGCGTTCCGCTTCCGCGCGGTGCTGCGGGCCCGAGCTCGCTAGCCCGCGCTGGCAGCCGGTCGCAATCACGGGCCCCCGGTTGCGCCGGGAGGCGAGGGGCGCGGGCGGCCGGACCGAGCCGCCGCTCGCGCCCGCGCGCCACCGCCGGTGCGCGGGCGCCGGGCCACGCGAACCGGCCGGCCCGGCGCCGCCTTGCCGCCGGCTAGTGGAACACCACGATGGGCGTGAGGCGCTGGGCGAAGCCCGGCAGGTAGAGCAGCTCCCCCAGGTCGAAGTCGATCTCGTCGGCGGCGCCGGTGCCGTCGAACGCATGCTGCAGAGCGAATGCGCTCGTGCCGGCAAGGGCCTCCAAGCTGGTCGTGGCGATCAACACCAGCGCCACCTGGACCTTGCCGTCGCCGACCTTGGTGTCGTCCGTAATGTTGAGGGAATCCGAGAAAGAGATCGAGCGGAGAGGACTGTTGGCGAGATCGTTCTGGACAGCCCCCGTGACGTCGGTCTGGAGCGTTCCGACCCCCTCCGCGAGCCCGCCGCGGACCTCGAAGTTCCAGGCGAGCGAATCGCCATCCGCGAAGGACCGGCTCGCCGGCAGGTCGGTGCCGACCGCCGCCTCGATGTGCCGGTCCACCTCGAGGGCGCTCCCGGCGATCCGGAGCAGGCTCGTCGGGTGCGAGATGCGCTCGACCGCAGGGCCGCCCTGGCGGGCGCCCCTCAGGTGCCCGCCGATCACGTCGACGCTCCGGACCTGGGCCTCGAGCCCCCCCGCGGTGGCGATGATCTCGTACTCGATGAGCAGATCGACCTCCAGCGTGAGCGTGAGCTTGCCGCTCGCAGCCGGCTGGGGCAGGGTGCCGAAATTGACCAGCGTGAGCCCGGCCGGGCTCTGGTTCGCGAACGTGCGCGTGATCGTACGGGTCTGTTCCGCGCGCACGACGACGAACGCGGTGCCGGTGCCGGTGAAGGGATCGAGCGCGTTGAAGCCCAGATCGAGCGCGTGCGCGCTCAGCCCGAGCTTTCCGAACTGGAAGTCCGCGGTCAAAAAGACGTGGGTTCCGCCGGTTTCCGTGATGGTCAGCGTGCCCGCGGCCGAGCCGTCCGAGGGGTCGTGGGTGATGGTGAACGCCACGTTCACGTTCGGCACGGTGCCGTTTTCGTCGCCCTCGCCAGCGACGGAAACTGCGAGGTCCTGCTTCGACTCCGCGGCTTCGAACGGATTGTCGACCGGGGCGCCGCCGGTCAGCGCCGGGTCGAGGAGCTCGGTGCCCGAGCGCAAGCTCGCGAACAGCGCACCCAGCGTGGCGTCGATCGCGGCGTTGCCGACGCCCCCACCCCCACCACCGCCATTGCAGCCCACCAGCCCCGCGGCGAGTGCCGCCGCCAGCCCCCACATCCTTGCGATCCGCATCCTGAGCCCCCCTCCTCGTCCTCGCGTCGCTGCGGCGCCGCGGAACCGGACCGCGGCCCGAAGGCTCCGCCCCCTACGGTCACGGCCAGCTCCCCGCAAGCGCGCGCGGGCCTGGGGCCGCCCGGTCGACCTGCCGTGCAGCCACCCGGCGCCCGGCCGGGCAGGGCCCGGCTGTCGCGCAGGCCCGGTCCGCCTGCCTGCGTCTCGCGCGAATCCCCCCTGCCCCTGCACCCGCGACGCGATCCGCTCTCCCGATGCGGTGGGAGCGCAGGGCAGGGGCGAGTATACGAGCCTGGTCCCCCCCGCGCCAGGGCCGGTTGCGAGCGCCTTGCAGGCCGCCGCGGGCTCAGAGCTCGACGGTGCCGGCCGCCGCGCCGCCGCCCTCCCCGGGCGGCGGCGTGGCGAGCCCCGCCTCGTCGATGACCTCGACGTCGGCGCAGCCGCCGCTCGGCTCGTCCTCGCCCTCGGCAAACGGCACGGCGATGTGCTGGGTGCGCCAGGCACCGGCGCCGCCGCGTCCGGTGGGCTGGGGTTCCGCGGGCGCCGGCGCGGAGGCGTGGCCCCGGCCGGCCCCGCTCGCCTGCGCGCCGCCAGGGTGGGGTTGGACAGCACGAGCGGCTGCGGGCGGCGGCGGGGGCGCGAAACCGGGCCCGCCAGGGGCCCGGGGCTGGAGGAATTCCCCGCAATACCGGCACTTGATCGCCGCGGCGCGGATGGTCTCGGCACAGAACGGACAGTGCTTCCAGCCCGCAGCCGGCGTCGCCGCGGCGCTGATCGAGGGTGGCGGCGTGCCGGTCGCCGGCCCCGCCGCGGCGCCGCCGATCGCGGGCGGCGGCGCCTGCGCGGCCGGCCGCCGCTCACCGCCGCCGTCTTCCTCGAGCAGGTGCACCGGCGCCTCGCGCACGGTCGTCAGCGCCACCGGGCCACGCCGCCGGGGAGGCGCGGGCGGACGCAGCGGCGCCGCCCCCGCCCGGTCGATCACGCCGATCCGGACCAGCGGTCCGTGCACGCCGAACTGGACCTTGTCGCCGACGCGCAGCCGGTGCCTGGTCACGGGCTTGCCGTTGACGAAGGTGCCGTAGTGCGACCCCACATCCGTCAGGTAGACGTGCTCGCCCTCGGCCCACAGCTTGGCGTGGTGGGCCGAGGCGGTGCGATCGCTCTCCGGCAGCACGAGCTGGCAGTGCGGGGCGCGTCCGATCAGCGCCGTGCGGCCCTCGCCCACCACCAGCTCGCGCGCCTCGCCCTTGAGCCCGCCGGACAGGAAACGCAGCGCGACCCGCATGCCCTGCGCTCCCGCGTCCCCGGCTGCGCGGTGGGGCATCTCCGGCTCATCCAGGCACAGGTTGCGGCCAACCACCCCGAGTGTAGGGCCGCCGGTGCCGCCCGGCAAGCGGCGAGGGCGAACGCCCCGCGCCGCCGGCCCTGCCCGTGTGAAAATAGAGGCCCCGGCGCCCGTCGGCGCCCGGCAGCGGCCACCGGCGCGGCCCGCACGCCGCTCGCAGCGCACCCGCCCGCAACCCGGAGCCGGGCGTGACCGCGCTGCGGCATGCACCGGACCCCTCGTCGGCGCCGCTCACCGCAGAAAGTGCTTCAACCCTCCGAGCCCCTCTCAAGTCGTCGCCCGCCCCGCCGATCGATGGGGATGGGGAGAGAGGGCCGGGCTGCGGATGACCGGATTTTGACACACGCCGACACAGCTTTGACGGCCGCAGACCGCGTCCTTCCCTTATGCTGAAAGCGGGTTCCGATTCCCCACGCAATCACGAGGAGAGAGCTCGTCCATGTCCGTCACCGCTTCCGACCGCGTCACGGCGACCACCCTCCAGACCGGCGAGGGCGCCTCCAGTGCGCCGGTGCAGGGCGCCCCGGCTGCGGCCCGAGCCGCGGCGACCGCCCCACCGGCCGGGGTTGCCCAGCCCGGCCCCGCGGCAACCGGGGTGCGACCGGGGCGGCTGGGCAGCCTGCTCGCCAACCTGCCGTTCCTCGGCATGCACGCCTCGGTGCTGCTCGTGATCTGGGCGGGGATCTCCTGGGAGCTGGTGGCGATCTGCCTCGCGTCGTACTACGTGCGCATGTTCGCCATCACTGCGGGCTACCACCGCTACTTCGCCCACAAGTCCTACAAGACCAGCCGCGTCTTTCAGTTCCTCATGGGCCTGCTCGGCACCACGGCGCTGCAGAAGGGACCGCTCTGGTGGGCGGCGCACCACCGCTACCACCACCGCTACTCGGACACCGAGCACGACATCCACTCGCCGACCCGGCAGGGCTTTTTCTGGGCGCACATGGGCTGGGTGATGTCGCCGGCCTTCGACGCCACCGAATGGGAGCGCATCCGCGATCTGCGCTCGTATCCGGAGCTGCGGTGGCTCAACCGCTGGCACCTGGTGCCGTTCGTCTGCGCGAGCGCGATCGTGTTCTTCGCCTTCGGCTTCGAGGTGTTCGTCTGGGGCTGCCTGGTCAGCACCGTGCTGCTCTGGCACGGCACCTACACCATCAACTCGCTCTGCCACATGTGGGGGCGCAGGGTCTACGAGACCGGGGACACCAGCCGCAACAGCTTCCTCCTGGCGCTGATCACGCTGGGGGAGGGCTGGCACAACAACCACCACTACTACCCCGCCTCCGCCAACCAGGGCTTCCGCTGGTACGAGATCGACATCTCGTACTACGTGCTGTGGCTGCTGGAGAAGCTGGGGCTGGTCTGGGACCTCAAGCGCGCGCCCGAGGAGGTGGTGGCCGGGCGGCGCGGCCGGCGGAGCTACCTGGTGACGGCCGACGAGGAGCAGGCGCCGCCGGCGGCCGTGGCGTAGCGCGCGCCGTGCCGCGGGCCGCGCCCCGCGGCACGCCGCCAAGGCGGCGCGCACGGCAAGGCGCGCCCCGGCACGAGCACTCGCGCCCTCGCCCCTGCGGGCCGCTCAGCGCCCGCCTCCCGCTGCGCCCGCTCCCAGGCAGCGGCGGTGATCGCCTTCCTCGGCGCAGGTGACGATGCCGTACTCGAGCGTGAGCACCAGCGGCGACTGGATCAGCCAGTCGGTCCCGAGCGGCAGCGCCAGCGCCTCGCAGCCGGCCAGTTCCTCCGGGGCGAGCGGCCAGGCGTCTTCGGCGCGCATGGCGGTGCGGCTGTGGGGGATCTCGACCACCGCGATCGGCAGCCCCGAGGCGCAGATCCGATCGAGCTTGAACATCCGCTCGCAGTGCTCGCAGCTGCGGCTGTAGAACACCACATGGAGCAGCGGGTCATCGAGCCCGCTCGGCAGGCGGGGCAGGAACTGCAACAGCTCCACCTCTTGCCACGGCAGTCCGACCCAGCGCGCCGGCTCGCCCGCATACCACGCCGCCGGTGCGCGGCGCGGCGCCGGGTTCGGCACCCCGGCGAGCGGCTGCGCCTGGTGCTGCGCCGGCGCGGCGTGCGGCGCGCCGGCCGGCTCCCCTGCGGGGGGCCGCTCTCCATCTCCGTCATGTCCCGCCGCGGCCGGCTGCGCTCCGGTGTCCGCGGCCTGCGGCAGCAGCACCCCGAAACTCACCGCGAAGCCGGCGGCCGCCACCGTCAGGGCGGCCAGCATGCGGCCGCGCCGGGCCGGCGCCGGCGCGGGCCCGAGCAGCAGCACCCCGAGCAACAGCGTCCCGTCGATCGCGAGCATGAGCGCGGGCGGCGGCGAGGCGCGGCCCAGGCAGCCGCAGCTCGTGCTGCCGCGCACCAGCTCGCCCACCAGCACCGCCGAGAACACGAGCAGCATCGCCGCCGCCGCCGCGCGCGCCAGGCGCACCGGCGCGAGCGCGCACACCGCCGCCACCGCGATCTCGATCCCGATGAGCGCCGCCAGCAACCCGTAGAGCTGCTCGTTCGCGATGCCGAGCTGCGAGGCCAGCGCCAGCACCGTGCGCGGGAGCGTGCGCGGCGAGCCGTCGGCGAGCTTGGCACCCGCGCCGGCGAGCAGCCACAGCGGCAGCACCGCGCGCACGAGCACGGTGCCAGCGATCTGCGCGATCCGGCGATTCGGACTCGACATCGGACGGCTCCGCTCCCTATGGTGTGGATGCGGCCCGGCGCCCCCAGAGGATACCACGGCCCCGGCAGCCGGCAGCGGGGAGAACGCGCGCGCCATGGAGCAAGAGCGCCGGCGGCACGAGGATCTCTCCCGGCTCCCCACCGAGCCGGGTTCGAGCGGGGGAGCTGGACACCAGCCCGCGGCCGGCGGCCAGGGCGGCACGGCGGGGGCCGAGCCGCCTGCGGGCGGTGCCCCCGGCGCTTCGGCCCTGCCGCCCTCGCCGGGCGGCGCCGCCGGCCACGAGCAGGCCTCGGCCTCGGAGCTGCCGACGTCGCTCGGCGCGCTCGATCCCCGATCGGGGCCGGCAGCCGCCTCGGAACTGCCCACCTCGCTGCCTCAGACCGGCGGCGCGCGGCCTTTCGCCGGGCCGCCGGCGAGCGCCCGTGCCGGCGAGCAGGGAACCCCATCGCGCGCGCCGGAGCTGTCCGCGCTCGCCACCCGCCCCCCCACCGCCAGCGCCTCCGGCCCGAGCACCGCCAGCAGCGGGAGCACCGAGCTGCTCTCGCCGCCGCCCGGCGGCGCCGGCGCGGTGCGCGCCCGCATCGGGCTCTACGAGGTGGTGGAGGAACTCGGGCGCGGGGGCATGGGCGCTGTCTATCGGGCGTGGCATCCGCCCAGCCGGCGCTTCGTCGCGCTCAAGGTCATCCGCACCGAGAGCCGGCACGGCTCCCGCTTCGAGCGGCTCAAGGCGCTGTTTCTGCGAGAGGGCGGCATCCTGATGGGGGTGCACCATCCCCATGTGGTGCGCTGCTACGACGTCAACGAGGCCTACCACGAGGGCCGGCCCGTGCTCTACATGGCGCTGGAGCTCCTGGAGGGCGAGAGCCTGGCCCAGCGGCTGGAGCGGGGTCCGCTCCCGCCCGAGCAGGCACTCGCGGTGGCCCGCGACGTCGCGCGCGCCCTCCAGGCGCTGCACCAGGCGCCGGAGCGGATCCTGCACCGCGACGTCAAGCCCGCCAACGTCTTCCTCTGCCGCGACGGCGCGGTCAAGCTGCTCGACTTCGGGCTCGCCGGCGCGGAGGACTGGCGGCTGACCCAGGTCTCGGTGTTCGCCGCCGGCAGCCGGCCCTACATGGCCCCGGAGCAGTTCGACGGCCTGCGCCACTGCACCGAGCGCTCGGATCTGTACAGCCTCGGCGTCACCCTGTTCCAGGCGCTGACGGGCCGCCCCCCCTTCGAGGCCGATACCGACCAGGGCTTCCTGCACGCGCACAAGCACACCAGCCCCCCCTCGATCGCCGAGGTGCGTCCCGAGCTGACCGCGAGCCCGCTGTGCGAGCCCGCGCAGCGCATCCTGACCCGCCTGCTGGCCAAGCGCCCGGAGGAGCGTTACGCCAGTGCCGCCGAGGTGGTGGCGGCGCTGGAGTGCGCGCTCGGCGGGGGCGAGATCTCGCGCCCGCGCGTCACCCGCCCCGAGGCGGTGCGGCGCCGCCGGCGCGCGCTCGCCGTGCTGGGGACGGTGCTGGTGCTGGTGCTGGCGGCGGCGGCCGGCCGCTGGATCGCGCGCCGGATCGCGCTGACGCGGATCGACCGCATCGCGCAGCTGTTGGAGCAGCGGCGCGTCGAGCAGGCGCACCGGCTCGTCACCGAGGCGCTGGCGGACGCCCCGGATGATCCCCGGCTGGTGCAGCTCGCCGCGGAGCTGGAACAGAGCCTCGAGCTCCGGCGCCAGCTCCAGGAGGGGATGCGCATCGCCGAGGCGCTCGCGGAGGGCGGGCGGGCGCGCGAGGCGGCGCAGCGCGCCGAGCAGGTGGCGCAGCGCGCCGCGGCGAGCGCGGTGTTCGACGCCGAGGAGGTCGCGGCACTGCTCGCGCGGGCGCAGGCGCTGGAGCGGAGGCGGGCGGAGGCGTTCCAGGCTATGGCGGACCGCGCCCGCACCGCCAGCGCCGGCGGGCAGCCCTCGGCGCTGGCGCAGGCGCTCACCGCCCTGCAGCTGCTCGCGCGACCGGGGGAGCAGTCGGAATCGGCGGCGCTCGCCAGCTGGCAGCGCGAGCTGCAGCAGCTGGCCCTCAGCCTCGGCCAGCGCCAGGAGCTCGACCGCGCGGCCGCGGAGCTCGATGCCGGCGCGCTGGAGGCGGCGGCAGGGCGGCTGTCCCGGCTCGAGGAGGCGGCGCTGCCGGCGGTGCTGGAGTCGCTGCACGCGCTGCACGCCGAGCTGGAGCAGGTGCGCGGGCTGCGCGCGGAGCTGGACCGCGCGCGCTCGCTGCTGCGGGAGGACCCGGCAGCGGCGCGCCAGGCCGCGGGGCGGGTGCGCGCGGCGCTGGAGCAGGCCGGGCCCGAGGGGGCCTCGGCGCTGGAGCGGCGGCTGGGCAGCACGGCCGAGGAGATCCGCGCGCTGGAGCGCGCCGCCGCACGCGCTGCGGCGCTCGCCGCCCTGGCGGCGCTGCCGGACGGCGCTCCGCCCGAGCGCGCGCGGCAACTGGTGGCCGAGGCGCGGGCGGCGCTGGTGCCCGGCGACGCCGCGGGTGAGGCCGAGGTCGCGGCCGCCGAGCGGGCCGCCTGCCTGCGGCTGTACGAGCACGCGCTCGCGGCGGCGCGCGCCGCGCTCGCGGGCGGTGGTCCGGAGCCCGAGCGCGCCGCCGCCGCTGAGGCCCTGGCCCGCCGCGCGCTCCACGCCCTGCCGCCCGCCGAGGCGGCGGCGTTCGCCGAGCTGGCCCGCCGCTTCGAGCAGGAGCGCGCGGCAACCGGCCCCGGCCCGGCGCGCACGCGCCTGCGCGAGGCGCTGCGCGCCCCCGCGCACGCCCGCGCCGAGGCGGCGTGGCTGCTGCTCGAACAGGCGGTGGCGCTGGCCGGCCGGCGGCCCGAGGAGCAACTGGTGCGGCGGCTGGAGGCGATCGCGCTCGGCAGTCCCGACGCCGACCGCAACAACCCCGTGCACGTGGTGTCGCTGCCGCCGTTCTACCTCGAGACCACCGAGGTCGAGGCGGGCGCCTACGCGGAGTTCGTCGCCGGCGGCGGCGCGGCGCCGCCGCCGAGCTGGGGAGGGCAGCAGCGCCCGCCGCCCGAGCGCGCGCGCGAGCCGGTGCGGGGCGTGGGCTTCGCCGAGGCACGGGCCTACGCCGCGTACGCGGGCAAGCGGCTGCCCCTGGCCGACGAGTGGGAGGCGGCAGCGAGCGTCGAGCCGGCCGAGCCCTCGCGCCGGCGGCTGTATCCGTGGGGTGAGGAGTGGCTGGCGGATCTGGTCGAGCCGGTTGCGGACCCCCGCGGCGCGTCGGCGCGTTCCCGGCCGACCGTAGCCCGTGGGGCTGCCTCGACATGGGCGGCGGGGTGCGGGGGTGGACGGTCGAGCGAGGCCCGGACAGCGCGCTCATCGCGGTGCTGCAGGGCGAGAGCTTTCTCGCCGGCCGCTTCCGCAGCCCCTTCCGCGCCGCGCACCGCGACCGCCCCGACGTCCGCTCGGGCCTGGATCGGTTCGAGGACGCGGGCCTGCGGCTCGCCCGCGACGTCGAGCCGCCCGCTCTCGCCGAGTTCGCGCGCGGGCAGTGAGCTCCGGCGCGGGGGCCGCCACACGGCTCGGGGTTGACGGAGCGCCGCTGCACGCCAGGATGAGGCCGGAAGCGGGGGAGCAGGCAGAGTGCTCGCGCACAGGGGTGGGGAGGCGGCCGGGGCGGGTGCGCTGCGGCCACGGCCAGCAGCGGCGGCGGCCCGGCTGCGCGCGGCGGTCCTGGCGCTGGGCGCCGTTGCCGGCTGCGCCACCCCGCCGGCGGCGCCGCTGGAGGAGGTGCTGGCGGCGCAGGTGGTACAGGCCCCCGCGCCCAGCGACCTGCGGCTGGCGGTGGCGCCGCTCGCGGTCCTGCCCGAGGCGGCGCTCGGCCCCGAGGCGGCGGAGGAGGACAGCTGGAGTCCGGTGCCGATCGAGCCGGCGGCGCTGCGCGAGCAGCTCACGCGGGCGGTGGTGGCCTCGGGCGCCTTCCGGCCGGAGCGGGTGCGCTTCCTGGATGCGCTCGCCGAGGCGGAACGCGCTGTGCCCGGCCCGCTCGCGCCGGCCGCGGGTGCGGCCGACGGAGCGGCGGCGGACCCGCAGGACGGGGAGCGCGACGCGACGGCGGCGCAGCAGCACGGCGGCCGGCGCGTGCTCCAGGTGCCGCCCCCGCTGCCGCTCGTGGCGATCCTGGACGCGGCGTTCGCACGCGGGGATGACCTGGCGCTGGTGCTGCGCGTGCGCCGGCACGCCATCCGCTTCGCCGGGACCAACGGCTGGTACTGGCCGAACGTGCTGACCTACCTGGCGTTCGTCTGGCCGGCGTGGTTTGTCGCGGACGAGCGCTACGCCGCCGAGCTGGAGCTGGAGGCGGCGCTGTACGCGGTCGGTTCGGCCCGCGAGCTGTGGCGCAAGAGCTACGCGGCGGCACCCCTGGCCGATCTCGACCACATCGACCACGGGCTGCAGCCGTTCCGGATCATCGGGTTGCAGCGCCTGGGCCCCTCCAACTACGCGCTGGCGGCCCAGCGCCTGATGCCGTATGCGGTGAACCAGCTCGCGGCCGCGCTCGGGCGCGACCTCGCTGCGGGGCTGTGGCAGCAGCCGCGCGAGCGCTTCGCCGCCCGCACGGCGAAGACGCTGGCGCTGTGCGTCGGCGTGGGGCGATACCAGGATCCCGCCATCCGCGACCCGCGGTTGGCGAGCGACGACGCGAGCGCCTTCGCCGCGCTGCTGGTGGACCCGCAGCGGGGCGGGCTGCCGGCGCGCAACGTCACCCTGCTCGTGGAGCGCGCGCCGACGCGCGCCGCGGTGCTGGCGGCGCTGGACGCCATGCGCCGGCGCGCACGGGAGGGCGACACGCTCCTGGTCTATTTCGCTGGTCTGGGATTCGAGAGCGAGGGGCAGCTGTATCTGGCGCCGCACGACCTGGTGGCGGCGCGGCCGACCGAGACGGCGCTGGCGGTGGACGAGCTCTTGGCAGCCCTCGGCGGGAGCGGGGCGCGCGAGGTGATCATCCTGGATGCGAGCTTCGGCGAGCCGCCGGGCGCGAGCGGGCGCGAGCTGCGCACCCTCGCCCGCGCGAGCGTGCCGGCGCTGCCGCCCCCGGCGCCGGAGCGCGCGCGCCAGTGGCTGGAGGGACTCCTGGGCGCGGACGCACCGCCGGGCGCCGGGCACGGGGATGGCGGCGCCGCCCCCGCGCGCTGCACGCTGGTGCTGGGGGCGGACCCGGGCACCGCGGCGCTGGCGCTATCGCCCCTGCCCGAGGACAAGCACGGGCTGTTCACCGCGCGCCTGCTCGATGCGGCGAGCTGGGCGAAGGCGGACGAGGACCGCGACGGGTGGCTGAGCCTGGCGGAGCTGCTGGGGCCGGCGGAGCGGGACACGGTGCGGCTGTCCGGGCAGGCGGGCATGGTGCAGGTGCCGCTCGTGTTGGGGCACGAGCCCGGCGAGGTGCGGCTGGTGCGCGCACCGCGATGACGAGGGGACCGGGCACCGGTGGCGGCGAGGAGGGCGGGGCCAGGGCGGCGCTGCCCGCGCCGGGCGCGGTGCTCGCGGGTTGCTACCGGCTCGGCGCCGAGCTGGGTCGCGGCGGTTTCGGGGTGGTGTTCGAGGCGTGCCGGACCGATGCGCCGTACGAGCGCGTCGCGCTCAAGGTGCTCGACCCGGCGCTGACGCGCGATCTATGCCTGCGGGCGCGGTTTTTGCGCGAGATCGAGGTCGCGACCCGGCTCGCCCACCCGCACATCGTGCGCGTGCGCGACCTCGGCGTCACCCCGGATGGGCTGTGCTACTACACCATGGACCTGGTCCGTGGCCCTTCGCTGCGAGCGCTGCTGCGAGCCGAAGGGAGGCTGGTGCCCGAGCGCGCGGCGCGCATCGCGCTGCAGGCACTCGCCGCGCTCGCCTGCGCGCATGCCGCCGGGGTGGTCCATCGCGATCTCAAGCCGGAGAACCTGCTGCTCGACATCCGCGGCGAAGCGGCAGGCGGGCGCGAGGCCGCCGGGGAGCACGTGCTGCTCGCCGACTTCGGGCTCGCGCTGCTGCTCGCCGAGCCGGGTGCGGCCGCCGCGCGGTTGACGGCGCCAGGGGTGCCGCTCGGCACGCGGCCCTACGCGGCACCGGAGCAGCTCGCCGGCGGCGCGGTGGACGGGCGCGCCGACCTGTACGCCCTGGGGGCGGTGCTGTTCGAGATGCTCACCGGGCGGCGGCCGCCTGCGGCCGGGCTGGCGGGCGCGCCGCTGCTGCCGCCCGAGCCAGGGCTGCCGGCGGCGCTGGCGGCGGTGCTCTCCCGCGCGCTCGCGCCCGAGCCGCGGCGTCGCTACCCGACGGCGAGCGCCATGCAGCAGGCGCTCGAGGGCGCGCTCGCACCTGGGCGGGGCACGGGCCCGGCGGCGCTCGGGGCGCCCACGGTTCCGTACGCGGCGCTGGGCATCGACCCGGCGCAGCCGCCGCCCGCAGGGGCGCAGCCGGCGGGACGAGCCGGCCTCGGAGGCGATCCCGCGAGCGACGGCGCGAGCGGCACACCGCCGCCGAGCCCCTCCGGCGAGCAGACCCTGCCCCTGTCCTGGGCGCCCGGCGGCGCGCCGCCGGCGCCGCCGCGGGACGAGCCAGCCACCGTGCCGCTGCCCGGCGGCCCGCTGCCCGATCCGGATGGAGCCCCCGAGGCCGCCGCCGGCCGCGCGCCCATCCCGCGCGTGCTGCCGCGGGGCTACCTGGTGGGGCGCTACCGGATCGAGGAGCGGATCGGCGGCGGCGGCATGGGGGAGGTCTACCGGGCGCGGCACGTGCACATGGAGCGGGAGGTCGCGCTCAAGGTCATCGTCGCCGAGCTGGCGGCGAACGAGGTGGTGCGGGCGCGCTTTCTGCGCGAGGCGCGCGTGGCGAGCCGCTTCCGCCACCCCTGCGTGGTGGAACTGTACGACTTCGACGACCTGGCGGGGCTGTGCTACCTGGCGATGGAACTCGTGCCCGGCGAACCGCTGTCCGCGCTGCTGCGCCGCGAGGGCCCGCTCGCACCGGCGCGCGTCGGCCGGATCTTCGAACAGCTGCTCGATGCGCTCGCCGCCGCGCACGAAGGAGGCGTGGTGCACCGCGACCTCAAGCCGTCCAACGTCATGGTGCTCGCCGGCGACCGGATCAAGGTGCTGGACTTCGGGATCGCGCGCATGCTCGGCGGCGAGAGCGGCGAGCCGGAGGCGGCGGTGACCCAGGGGCTGACCGAGGTCGGCGACTTCATCGGCACCCCTGCCTACGCGGCGCCGGAGCAGATCCAGGGCCTGCGCGTGGACGGGCGCGTGGATCTGTATGCGGCCGGCGTGATGCTGTTCGAGGCGCTGAGCGGCCGTCCGCCCTTCCGGGGGCCCGGGGTGCACGCCCTGCTCACGCAGCATCTGACCGAGCAGCCGCCGGCCCTGGCGGAGCTGCGGCCGGAGCTGGAGCGCGCCGCCGAGCTGGACGAGGTGGTGCAGCGCGCGCTCGCCAAGCGCCCGGAGGAGCGCTTCGCGAGTGCGCGCGCCATGCATCGGGCGCTGCTGCAGGCGCTGGGACCGCTGTACGAGGCGGGGCTGCCGACCCCGATCGCGAGCAGCCCCGGCGGTGGCATCGGCGGCGGGCGGCCCGAGGCGGTGCCGCTCGCGGCGACGTGCCCGTCCGCTCCGGCGGCTGCGGGCGCGGCACCGGGCCAGCCCGACGCACCGACGGTGGCGCTCACCCCGCGCCCGCCCGCCGCTGCCGGGCAGCAGCCGCCGCCCCGCGCGGTGCTGCGGATCGCCGGCGCCACCCCGCGCCGCGTGTTCCTGCTCGGCGGCACGCGGTTGGTGTTCGGGCGCAGCCGCTGGGACCGGCGCACCGGGCTGCGCAACGACGTCGTGCTGCGCGTGCTGCCGTGCCGCAGTCCGGAGCGCGATCCGGACAACTGGGAGGCGACGCTGCGGCTCAGCCAGAGCCACGGCGAGATCGGGCTGCGGGGGCAGGAGGCGTGGGTGATCGACCGGAGCACGCGCGGCAGCGTGCTGGACGGGGTGCGTCTGGAACGCGGCCGGCCGGCGCCGCTGCCCGATCGCTTCACGCTCGCGCTGGGCGAGGGGGCGCTGGTGCTGGAGAGCACGATCGTGCGCGCGCCGGTGGAGCGGAGCGGCGCCGCCGAGCACCGGGGAGAGTCCGCAGGGCCCGGCGCCGCCGGCGCGGTCGAGGCCGTGCTGCTGCGGCGGCGCAACAATGCCCCGCATCACGTCTACGTGCTCCTCGCCGGCGGCCTGGTGCTGGGCGGTGGGCCCGGCGCCGATCTGGCCCTCGCCGGCTTGCAGCCTGGGGCGCTGCCGGCGCGGGCACTGCGCCTGGCGCTGGTGGGGGGCAGCTTCTGCGCGCGGGCGCTGGTGAGCGAGCCCGCGCCGTGGCTCGACGATAGCCCCCTTTCGTGCAGCAGCCCGGCGCCGCTCGTCCCGGGCGCCGAGCTGCGCTGCGGGGCGGTGACCATCCGGTGTGCGGCGCTCGACGAGCAGGAGTTCTCCGAGCTCTGAGGCAGCCCCGGCCCCGGCACGAGCCCGGGCCGGCCACCAGTCCAAGAAAATGCTTTCTGTGTCGAGCCGCATTTCCTATCCTCGACGTGCAGTTTGTCTCGTAGTGCGTCGCTACGAGGCGGCCGAGGCCATGACCGCGTGAGGAGAAATCCCATGAAGAACCGCTGGTGGGTGCCCCTGGCAGGCCTGGTGGCGACGTGCGTCGCCGCGACGGCGACGGCTGCCGAGTTCACCATTTTGGTGGCGAACAAGAAAACCCCTGCTTACGATCATGCGCAGCAGCGGGCCGACGGTGAGCACATCTTCGCGCAGCGCCGGCTGCACCGCGCGCTGCAGCAGGTCGAAGAGCTGCTCGGAAAACACCCCGAGGCCACCGTCGCTGTCGAGATCGCCCACGGCGAGTACACCGGCAAGGGCGGCAACGTGGGCTTCACGCTCGGTGAAGTCGTGGCACCCGGCGCCACGTTGCGCATCCTCGGCGGCTACGATGACTCCTTCAGCAAGCGCGCGCCGTTCGATACTCCGACGATCCTGCGCTGCGGGGCGCCGGCGTTCGTGATGGAGGGCCGCAAGCACGCGCTGAAGGAGTTGTACTGTCCGGGCTCATGACCGACGTGTCCAGCTCCAACAGCTACGACGCCAAGACGAACTGCCTGTTGAAGGGAAGTTCGACCACCACCCCGATCATGCGGTTCGGCTACCTGACCTACGAGCGGTTCGTGATCGCCGACTGCGTGTTCATGAACGCCTCCCACATCGCGGCGGGGCCGAAGCTGCGCGCGGCCTCGGATGAGGCCGAGATCGTGATCCGCAACAACTTCATCGTGAACAACGTGTACGCCTGGCAGGTCAGCGCGGCCAACGGCAAGCACCTGCCGAAGGTCTACCGGCTCGAGGGCAACAGCTTCATCATGAACTGGCCCCTGAATCCCGATCCGGGCACGAGCAATCCGGCGGCGGTGGAGATCGGCGACAAGTACACCGCCCAGCGGGTCGAGATCGTCGGCAACCTGTTCGCCCACAACGTCGGCGGCGCCATCTACCCGACCCGTGACGAGGAGAGCGGACCGCCGCTGGTGATCCGCTCCAACCTCTTCTACAACAACGCGGCGCTGTTCGGGCTCGACGATCCGGCGCAGGGAGCGATCGTGAGCAAGTTCGGCGGCTTTCTGTCGCGGAAGGTGCCCTGGAACGTGCTCGACATCGAGACGGTCGAGGACGATTACGACTGGGAGGTCGAGGACAACGCCGTGCTCGATCCCCGGGTGCCCATCGCCCTGGTCAAGCCGGGGATCGCCGACTCCAGCGAGGTCGAGGCCGAGACGACGGTCGAGAACGACGTGCGCCGCATCCTGGGCCTCAACCTGCAGGGCGGCACCGTCCAGGTGAGCAACTACGCGCCGCGCATGGCGATCGATCCCCAGGCGCTGCCGTTTCCCCAGGCCGAGCAGGCGAAGGCTTACGGGGTGCGGCGCGAGCGGGTCGAGCAGTTCTGAGCGGCCCACCGGCCGACCGCGCGCTGCGCGGGGCGAGCACGAGCCGCCGCGCCCTGTCCCGCCTCCGCCGGGTGGGAAGGAGGTCGCGGGCAGGGCGGGCGGCTCGCGCCCCGCGCCGCGCGCGCGGTCGTCGCCGTCGCCCCGCGTTCGCGCTCCGGTATCCGCCCTGCGTATAGCCCGGTAGAATGCCTGCGGGCGCGAACGGTCTGGACAGATGACGGGCGACGGCTATCCGCCACGGGCCGCGGGACAGGGCGAGGCTCCGCAGCAGGCCGCGGCCGCGGAGGCAGCGCTGCTCGCGCGCGCGCGGCAGGGCGATCGCGAGGCGTTCGAGGCGCTGGTGCGCGGGCTGTGGCCGGCCCTGGTGCGCTTCTGTCATGGGCTGGCCGGCCGCGACCGCGGGCTCGACCTGGCGCAGGAGGCGCTGCTGCGAGCGCTGCGCGGCATCCGGAGCTTCCGCGGCGAGGCGAGCTTTCGCTCGTGGGTGTTTCGCATCGCGCGCAACGCCTGGATCAACGAGCGGGCGCTGCTGCGCAGCAGGACCGAGCGGAGCGCCGGCGAGACGGTGCTCGACCGGGCGGCGGCGACCGAGTCGCCGAGCGCAGCCGAGGAGCGGCGGGAGCTCGTGGCCGAGATCGAACGCGCGCTGGCGCAGCTGCCCGAGGAACAGCGGACCGCGCTGTTGCTGTGCGACCGGGAGGGGCTGAGCTACAAGGAGATCGCCGAGGCGATGGGCACCCCGATCGGTACCGTGATGTCGCGCATCCACTACGCGCGGACGAAGCTGCGGCGGATGCTGGCGCACCTGGCGAGGCGGTGAGGCGGCACGGCGGCCGGTGGGAACGCGGTGCCGGGCAGGCGATGAGCCACTGAGGAATCGATGGCGGACGGCGAACCCGAGTTGATCTGCGCCCCGGATGCGGCGTGGCTCGATGCCTACGCCGACGGGGCCCTGGCGCCGCCGGCGGCCGCCGAGGCGGAGGCGCACCTGAGCGGCTGCCCGAGCTGCCGCGCGGCGCTGGAGGAGATCCGCGCCACCAAGAAACTGCTCCGCCACAGCCGCGAGGAACAGCCCGCGCCGCCGCAGGCGCTCGCGCAGCTGCTCGGGATGCTGCGCGCCGAGCCGTGGCCCCCGCCGCCGCTGGAGCTGGCCGAAAGCCGCGCTACCGAGCCCGTGCGCGCGTCCCGGCGCGCCTGGTGGCGCGCGCCCGCGCTGCGCGCGGCGGCAGCGGTGGTGCTCGCAGTCGGCCTGGGGCTGTGGGGCAGTATCCGGTGGGGGCTGCTCGGCGCGCCCGCGGGCGTCTCGCTCGCCTACGCCCCGGGGGTCTTCGCGCACTTCCAGCACCGCGAGATCGCCTTCGCCCCGCAGCTGCCCGCCTCCCCGCCGCCCGTGCCCGACCTCGGCAACGTGCAGGGCGGTCCCCAGGCGGCGGCGCCCCTCGCGCCGCCGGCACGCCAGGCGCTGTTGGCCCAGGCGCTGCTCGCGCAGCGGACCCATGCCCTCGAGGCCCTGGAGGTCTACCGGCTCGCCGCCAGCCGCGAGGAGGCGGTGCTGTGGACCTCCGATTTGGCGCTCGCGGCGTTCGCGCGCACGCTCGCGCGGGTGCGCGAGGCGCTGCTCGCCGAGCTGGTCGCGCCCCAGCTCGAAGCGCTGCTCGACGAGCTGCTGGTGGCGCTCGAGCGGATGCCGCTGCCCAAGGGCGCGGCCGAGCTCGCCGCCGCCCGGACACTGGCGCGCAACTACTGCGCGATCGGGCGAGCCCTGCTCGGCGGCCAGGAGGCGGCGCTGGCGGCACGCGCCGGCGGGGCACTCGCCGCGGAGCTGCGCCGGATCGAGGCGGCGCGCGGCATCGCGACCTCGCCCTTGAGCGGGCTGCCGGTCGACTACGCCGCCTTCCCGCCGCCGGACGGCACGCCCCAGCGGCGGCTGGAGCGGGCGCTCCTCTGGCTCGGCACGGGCAGGCTGCCGCTCGATCGGCCCGAAGGCGCGCGCGCGGCGCTGGTGCTGCTGCACGCACTGCTCGCAGCGCCGGATGGCGGATCGATCGCGCGCTACGAGCGGGTGCGGGCGGTGCTCGACTTCTTCTACGGCGAACCGGACGGCTGGACGCCGGCGCGGCTGGTACCGTGGCTGCGCGCGCACTGGGGCCCGCGGCTGGTGCTGGCGGAGCTGGGCGCGGGTGCGCGCAGCGAGCGGCTTCTGGGGCTGCTGGCCGGACTGCCCGGCCCCTCGATCCCCGGCCCCGAGGGCGCGGGCCGGCCCCTCGCCAGCCTGCTCGGCCAGCGCTACGGCCTGGAGGCCGAGGTGGCGGCGGCACTGAGCTGGCCCCACGTCGGCACGCCCGAGCGGCCGCGCCTGCTGCCGGGTGGGCTCGATGTGCTGGCGGTGCTGGGGGTGGCGGGGGCGGAGCAGGCCGTGGCGGTGCGCGATGCGCCCGGCTACGAGGGCTACGAGCGCGCGCTGGCGGCGCTGCGCGAGCGGCTCGCCCCGGTGCGCGCCCGGCGCGATCGCCACCGCGGCGAGGACCTGGTGTGGCTGCTGGCCTATGCGCTGGAGGGCCTGGAGCCGCTCGCGGGCGGGGCGGGCTATCCGCGGTATGCGCGCGGCGAGGCGGCACGGCTGCGCCGGCTCAATACCGCGCTCGCCGCGATCGCGCCCGAGGCCTACCTCGGCGAACCACGGCCCCCGGAGGCCGGCCTGCTGGCGCGCGGCACCAGCACCCGCACAGCCGCCGAGCGGGCTGCGGCCGAGCTCGATGCGCTCGAGCCGCTGCAGGAGGCGGTGGCGGCGGCGAAGGCGGAGCTCGCACGCGCCGAGGTCGCGCCGGAGCCCTCGCCCCCCGGGCCGGCGCCCCTGCCGGGCGCCCCACCGGCCGAGCCGGCGAGCACCGAGGCCGGGATCGTCATGGGACAGGGCGCCGAGCAGCCGCGCCCACAGCGAACGACCGGGGATGGTGCGGCGGCTGTGGCCCGCCGGCTCGGCGGCGCCCCTGTTGAGGACGCGGCGCCGCAGGCCGGGACGGCGGGCACGCTCGCCGCGTCCGTTGCGGCGGGCGAGGAGCCGCCGTCCGAGGGGGACCGCGCCGGCCGGCCCGCGGCGCCCGGCCCTGCCGCCGCGGTGCTGGTCGATCCGTGTCCGGAGTGGTTCGCGCGCCTGGCGAGCATCGCGCGCGCGGTGGCGGCGGGGCTGGAGGAGCTCCAACCCGCCATGCCCTCGCGCCCGGAGCTGCTCGGCGAGCTGCGGGCGCTGGCCGCCGCGCTGGAGCGGCTGGCCGCGGCGGCGCGGCTCCAGCTGGAAGGCCGGGCGCTGCCCGCCGAGCTGGTGGCGGAGCTCGGCGATCCGGCGCCGTTCTGCGAGCGGTTCCTGCCCGGACCGACGCTGGGGCTCAAGGTGCTCGCCGTCGTGGCGGCCGCGCAGACCGAGCGCCCGCAGCGCGTGGCGGTGCGCGCGATCGCGGGGTTCGACCAGCTCTTGGTGCTGGCCCCCGCGCCGCCGGGCTCGCCCCGGCCGCTGGTGCTGGGCCGGGGAGCGCTGTTGCGGGTGCGCGAGACGGTGCTCGAGCGGCGCCCGCAGCCGCTGGAGGCGCTGGCGCTCGCGCGGCTCGGCCCGCCGGCCTGGCTCGCACCGCTGTACGGGGAGGACGCAGTGCTTCTGGAGCGTGTCCGCGAGGGGAGGTGAGCCTGCGCACGGGGATCGAGACCGCCGCCCGGCCCCACGCCGTCGCGGCCTGGCTGCTCGCTGCCGCCCTGCTCGCCGGCTGCGCCGGCGCGCCGCAGCAGGCCGAACCTGCGCCGGCCGAGCCGGCCGCACCCGCCGCCGAGCCCGATGCGAGCGCACCGGGCGCGGCGGCGCTGCGGGAGGAGCAGGCGGCGGAGGCGCCCGGCGCCGCGCCGCGGCCCGGCGCGGCGCGCGGGCGCGCGCCACGGGCAGAGCAAGTCGCAGCGGCCGGCGAGGCTTTCCCGGCCGAGACGGCGCCGGAGGGGAAGCGGGCACCAGCCCCCAGCGCCGGACTGCCCGCCCCGCAGACCGAGCAGCAGCCGGAAGGGTTTCGGGGGCAGCGCGCCCGGGCAGCGGAGGAGGACGAGCTCGCGAGGGTGGCGCGCGTCGTAGAGGCCGAACGGCGCGACGGCGCGCGGCCGGCGGCGCCCGCCGAGCCGTCCGCCGGGTCGGGCGAGGCAGCCGAGCCCGGCCTGCGCCGCACGCGCGAGCCCTATCTGTTCGATCCCGACCCCTCCCCCGCGGCGGGCGGCCCGCTGGTGCTCGGGGTGGACTGGCTCGCGGCCCCGACCTCCCCGCCGCCCGCGGCCGCCCGCCCGCATGCGCCGGTGCTGGTCTGCCGGCTGCAGGGCGAGCGGCTCGATCCCCTGGAGGCCGAGGAGCTCCAGGCGCTGCGGCGCGGGTTCGGCCGCGGGGCGGCGGTGCTCGAGCCCGACCGCGGCCTGGGGGCGCCGGCCGGCTCGGTCACGCTCGCCGAGCTGCTCGCGCACGCGCGATCGGCGGGCGCCGGGGCGCTGGTGCTGGTGCGGCTGGAGGGTGAGGGCCAGGGCCGCTCGGCACGGCTGCTCCTCTATGCGGTCGAGGACGGCACCCTGCTCGCACAGCGCGCAGGCCTCTTGCCCGGCCTGGAGCTGCTCGGGGCCGAGATCGCCCAGCTCGTGCGCTGAGCCGCGCCGGCGCGCCAGCGCTGCGGGGGCTCAGCTCCTGGCGGCGCGGGCGAAGCGCGCCACCGCGACCGCGCGGAACTCGCCGTCCCGGAAATGGTGGTGTTCGACGGCGACCGTGCCGTCGGGCTCGCGCCGGATCACGTTCACCGCGTTGACGTCGCAGCCGGTGTGCGGGCGCACGCGGCTGGAGCATGCGGTGCCGGAGTGGACCACCAGCAGGGGCACCGCGCCCGCGTCGTGCACGCGCTCGCAGTGCGGGAAGTGGTTGTGCCCGCTCAGCACCAGCTCGGCGCCCGCGGCAGCCAGCGCGCGCACCGCCCGCCGGCTGCCGCGCACGTGGTGGCGGAACAGGCCATCGCGCCGCGTCGGCACCAGCGGGTGGTGCATGACCACCACCCGCAGCGCCTCCGGCGGCGCCGCCGCGAACGCCTCGGCCACCCGCTCCAGCTGCCGCCGCCCCACGTAGCCCAGGTCGATCAGCCACGGCCGCGGGGTGCTGATCCCGACCAGCACCGCACCGTCCGCCACCAGCACCGGCTCCAGCTCCGGATGGATGTAGCGCCGGAAGTTGGCGAAGGGACGGAACAGCCGCGCCAGCGGGTTGTACAGCGGCAGGTCGTGGTTGCCCGGCACCACGAGCACCGGCGCTTCGAACCGCTCCAGGAACGCGCGGGCCTGCCGGAACTGCGCGGCGAAGTCGCCCCGCTGCACCAGGTCCCCCGAGCACGCCACCGCGCTCGGTCGCAGCCGCGCCGCCAGCGCGTGCACCGCCTCCGCCGCCTCGGGGACGGCCGGCCAGCCGAAATGGAGATCCGAGATGTGCAGGATGCTCGCCAAGGGCTCCTCGCGCGCCACCCGGGCCCCTCTGAGTATACGGTGCCGGACAAGCGCGGGCTTCCCGCGAGGGCGCCCGCGGCGCGGACCGCGCGCCCGCCGCCGCCGGCTCTTTTTCAGACCCCCTTACCCTGCCCCTCTGCCCCGCACGCAGGGGAGAAGGGACCCGCGGCGCAACCGGGAAACGGCAACCCGGACGGCACCCGGCCGGGGAAAGACCGAGAGCGCACGCGGGCACAGCGAAGCGAGAGCAACGCCGCCCCGGTTCCCTCTCCCCGCCAGGGTGAGGGGCCGCCGCGCGCCACCGCCTGTTTTCTTCCTGTTCACCCCCTCAGCGCTGGCAGCGCAGGCAGGCGAAGGTGGAGCGCGCCGCCTGCACCAGCTGCACGATCGGCGCCCCGCACCGGCGGCACGGCTCGCCCGCGCGGCCGTACACGCGCAGCAGGCGCTGGTAGCGCCCGCGCACGCCCCAGCCGTCGGCGTGGTCGCGCAGCGTGGTGCCGCAGTGGCGGATGGCGCGCCCGAGCGTGCGGCGCAGCGCGGCGAGCAGGGCTGCGGCCTCTTTGGCGTCCAGCTCCGCAGCAGGCCGCCGCGGGTCGATCCCGGCCTCGAACAGGGCCTCGCACGCGTAGATGTTGCCCACGCCGGCCAGCAGGCGCTGATCGAGCAGGGCGTTCTTGATGGGGCCGCGCCGCCGGGCGAGCGCGCGCGCGAAGGCGGCAGGCCGGAGCGCACCCCGGCCGAGCGGCTCCGGGCCGAGCGCGGCGAGCGGCGGCTCGTGCACGAGCCGCCGCGCATCGAGCAGCAGCACGGTGCCGAAGCGGCGCGCGTCCACCAGCCGCAGCTCCAGCCCCCCCTCCAGCCCGAGCACCAGGTGGGTGTGGGGGGCGCGCGGCTCGCCGGGGCGCTGGATCCGCAGCCGCCCGCTCATCCCGAGGTGCAGCGCCAGCACCGACCGGCCGCCCTCGACCGCCGCCAGCAGGTACTTGCCGCGCCGCCACCAGCGCGCAAGCCGCCGGCCGGCGAGCGCGCGCCGCAGCGCCGCCACCGGCACCGGCTGCCCGCCGCGCAGCGGCTGGCGCGAGCCCCAGACGCGCCGCACCCGCCGGCCGCGGCTCGCCGGCGCAATCGTGCGCAGCACGGTCTCGACCTCGGGCAGCTCCGGCATGGCTCCGCCATGGTAGCGCCGCCGGTCGGCGCCGCCAGCGGGCAGCTCCCCGGACCGGGAAAAGGGACCGGCCAGGCGTGCGATCCGCGGCAGACACGGCGCTCGCCCCCAGGCGGGGGCGGCTCCGTGGCGCCGGCAGCAGCCGGTGCACGGCGCGAGCGCGCCGAACCTGGCAAGGCTGGCGAAGCAGAGCAGCGCGGCGAGGGCACTACTGCGGGCAACCTCGGGCGACGCGCTCTCGCCGAGCACCGTCCGGGCGCCCGAGGCGAAGCGCGGTTGTGCCCCGCCGCCGGCCGGACTGTCGCGCCCGTTCCCACCAGCCGCCGGCGACTTGCCGGATCGACCCACCCGTACTACCCTGGCCGGCACCGACCCCGGAACCGCGCGCTGATGACTTCGAGGAGCAGCACAGGGGGCACGGACATGGTTCGTGGTTCGCCTTGCGGACCTCGACCGGCACCTGTGGCTCGCCGCGGTCGTGCTCCCGCTGCTGATAGGCTGCAGCGAGCCGTTGCACGATCGTTCCCAGCCGGCGCGGCTCGCCCGGTACGCGCAGGCGGTCGCCTTCGCGCTCGGGCGATCGCTGTCCGCCGAGGAGCGCGCCGAGCTGGATCGGGCGGTGGCCGAGGCAGTGGCGGCCGGCTCCGGCGGCGCGGTCGAATGGTTCGAGCCCTGGGCGGACCGGGCCGGAGCGCAGGGGGAGGAGCGCAGGCGGCTGCAGGAGAGGGCCTTCACCATGCTGATGTTCCGGGCGAGGAACGATGCCCTGCTCGAGCCGTGGAAGACCGTCATCCGCCTGGCGATGGGCTCGGAGGAGGTGCTCGTGCCCGGCACGCCGCCGCTCACCCGGGCGGTGGTCGACGCCCACCTCGGCCTGACCGAGCTCTCCCTGGCGCTGCTGTTTGGGGTACCCGAGGTCCGGCTCGACGCCGACCAGCGGGCCCGCCTGGGAGAGCAGCTTCCGTCCGCCTATCCGACCATGCCTGCTGCCGCCCGCCAGGCGCTCGCGGAGCTGCCTGCCCAGTGGCTACAGCTCCGCACCTACTGGCTGGGCATCGGTCCCGAGCTGCGGGCCCGCTTTGCCGCCGACTATCGCGATCGGTGGCTGCGCTCCGCGGAGCAGGCGCAGGCCCGCTGGAACGCTCGCCAGCAGGCGCAGTACCGGCAGTGGCGGACTCGGTACCAGGCATACTGGGAAAGGACCCGTGGGATGAGCGGCGAGCAGAAGCTGCAGGAGCTGCAGGCGCAGCTCGCAACCCAGAACATGGCCATCCAGACGATGAGCAACATGCTGCAGATGCAGCACCAGACGAACATGACCATCATCCACAACATGGGCGACTACGACTGGCACTGGTCCAACCCCTGAGGTCGGTCCGGAACTGCGGGGTGGTCGATCAGGGCGCCGCGGAAGCCCGTCTCCGAGCCCGGCACGACGAGCGCCTCGCGGGGGGAGGCGGCGTCCCCTTGCCATATCTGCGAGAACGACGTAGCAGCCCCCTAGCAGGCTGCTGAAAAAAGGATAGCCATCGAGCATCGACATGCCTGACCCGATGTGTAGGAGAGCGCGCGACCATCGGAGGGCGCGGCATGCGAGGGAAGCCGGATAGGCAGCTGGTCATGCTGAGCGTCCTGACCCCGGAGCAGCGAGTACCCGCGGGCCATCCCATCCGCCGGATCGAGGCCCTCCGGACGCCGAGCTCGCGCGTCTTCGACGACATGGACTCGGACAAGAGGCGGCCCCCATCCCGCCAGAGCGGCTGCTCGAGGCGCAGCTGCTGATCGCGCTCTACAGCGTCAGGAGCGAACGGCAGCTATGCGAGCGGCTCGAATGCGACCTCCTCTTCCGCTACTCTGGACATGAACATGGTGGAGGAAACCTGCGACGCCTGGTCCTTCGCCAAGAACAGCGACCGGCTGCTCGAGGCCGACCTGCCTTTCTTCGAGGGTGTCGTCCGCCGCGCCAAGGAGGAGCGGCTCATCTCGACGGGCCACTTCACGGTCGACGGGACGCTCGTCGAGGCCTGGGCCTCGCTCAAGAGCTTCCGACCCAAAGACGCCAAGCCCTCGGCTCGCCCTCCGCCGGACGACCCGGCAACCCGACGGTCAGCTTGCGCGGCGAGAAGCGCTCCACCAAGACCCACGGGTCGACGGCGGCTCCGCAAGCCAAGCTGGCGCGAAAGGGGCCCGGGAAGGAAGCGAAGCTCTGGTTTTTCGGACACGTCCTCATGGAAAACCAACATGGCCTCTGCGTCGATGTCTCGGTCGCCGAGGCCAACGGATACGCCGGGCAGCAAGAGGCGATCCGCATGATCCGCCGGGCTCGGCCGAACGGGCTCCGGCCGAGGACGTCGGCGGCCGAGAGCAGCTAGGACACCGAGGCCTTCGTCCACGAGCTGCGCAACCCCGGGGTCACGCCGCACCTCGCCCGGAACAAGGGGACGCGAAGGCGATCCCACATCGACGGGCGGACGAGCCGGCACGAGGGCTACCGGCTCCCTCAGCGAATCGGAAAGAAGGTCGAAGAGGTCTGCGGCTGGATGCAGACGGTCGGCGGCCTGCGACGAACGCGGTATCGAGGGATCGCGAGGACGGGCCTGTACGCCTACCTCGTCGCGGCAGCCTCCAACCTGGTCCGAATCGCGAAGCCGGCCCCGGCGGCCACATGATGGCGACAGACCTCCGCGGCGGCCCTCGCCGCCGCGGACGGGCGAACAAGATGCGTTCCGGCCCCCAAAGCTCACCGTCAACTCGTCACCGAGGAGCCGGAGGACCTCACGCACGAGATCGCGCCCTCGCGGTCGGCGGCTCGCCGGGTTTGTTCAGCAGCCCGTCAGGACTCCACCAGGCCGTGCCTGAACGGACCGGCCTGGCCCACCGGAATCGGTGCAGCGGTCATACGGCGCGGACGCGGACTTTCGTGTCGTAGAAGACGGCGCTGCCACCGACAAGGTCCTGGAGACAGACGTCGCCGAGATGCGGATCCACGCCCATGGCTGCATTGGCGTGGACGCCCGCAGAACGGCGCTGATCGCGGCGAATGAGCTGGCCGTCGATGACGATGTCCGCCGATCCGTAGGCCCAGTGACCGAATCCCAGCGCGAAAGCCACCACGCCCGGCCGGATGCCCTGGATCGAGCGCACACGCCCGACCATCGGCACGCGGCGGCCGTCGCCGAGGTCCCAGATCCCCTCCGGGTTGGAGGCGCTTTCGATCCTGACGAGAGCGCCGTCGCGCAGCCCCAGTCGCCGGGTGTCGGCGGCGTTCATGAGGACCCGGTTCTCCGGGAGCACCGCCAGCAGCCAGCCGTTGCCGATGGTGCGGCTCTTGGTGGCCGCGATCTCGCGATAGGTGATCAGGTGCAGGGGGAACCCCGGCCCGTCGTCGACCGGCCGCCCGAGGCTGTCCTCGACGTCACGGTGCACGGGATAGCCCAGGTATCTCCTGCCCGTCATGGAGTTCGTCTTCGACGCGACCTTCTCCAGGTAGAGATTGAGCAGGCCGCCCTGGCGGCTCCTGAGTTTGCCGCCCTCCCAGGCTGCGTCGAAGTCCTGGAAGCGGCCGCCCCGATTGAGCACATAGACGACCTTCGGCCACCACTGCGCGCCTACTGCGGTCTTCCACCGGTCCGGGTCATACACGGAGGCCGGAAGATGCCGACGCGACTTGGCGAAGAGCTCGAGCTCGTGCGACGAGGCGTCGGGTACCTCGTCGCCTGGCTTCTCGCCCGCGGCCACATTGGCCACCATCTTCAGGTAGAAATCCTCCGGCCGCTCTAGCGGGGCGCCCGGTCCGAAGCCGTCGGGCCCGAAGCCCGGCAGGCCCATCCGTTCGGCGCAGGCCAGGAAGACGGCCTCCATCGAGCAGGGGATCCGCTGGCCGAATACCTCGACCGTCTCCACGAGCGGCGCCACCACAGGCTGCCGTACCGGCGAGACCTTCTGTGGCACCGATGGATGCGTCCCATGGAACTCCCAGCGCTCCAGGTAGGTGAGATCGGGGAAGATATAGTCGGCGTACATCGACGTCTCCCCGACGACGATGTCGGAAGCGACGAAAAGTGGAATCTTCTCGACGTCGGTGAGCACCTCGATGTTCCTGTTGCCGGCGGGCAGCGCGTAGACCGGCGTGCCCATGTAGAGGAAGAGGATCTTGATGGGATACGGATAGCCGCTGCCCGCCGACGGAATGATCTCCTGGTATACGTCGCTGGAGAACGGGAACCAAGGCCTCCGCGCGGGAAACCCCGCGAAGATCGTGGACTGCTCGTAGTCCGCCTCGTGGCGGATGAGACTGTAGCCGAACGGAGCGAGCTTGCCGGGATTGTTCTTCTTGAAGTTGAACGGTGCATGCCCCTTCTCGCCGGCCTGGTCGTAGGTACCTCCACCTTTCATGAGGCCGCCCCGCCAATCCAGGTTGCCGATGAGCATGTTGAGTGCGTAGACGGCGAGGACGGCGTAGAACCCGTTGGTGTGCTGCGAGCAGCCCCGGTGAGGCTCGACGGCGGCTCGCTTACCGTGGGCCGTGAACTCGCGAGCGAGCTCGACGATGTCGCGCTCTCGAACGCCGCAGATCTCGGCCCATCCCGCCAGATCATGGGTCGATGCCGAATCCCTGAGGATCTGAAGGGCGCTCTTGACCCGCACGCCCGAGATCGCGGTGTCCACGAAGAGATCGCCTTCCACGAGCGCATCGTCGGCGTAGGGGTCGATCGCGACGGGTTGCCCGTCGCGGAAAACGACGAAAGGGTCGAACGTCCAGGACTTGCCGTCAGCGCCGGTCCGCGGTTCCTGCCCGGCAAGCCCGATCTCGGAGGCCCGCAGGAAGGGCCCCGGCTCGCCGTCGGCATCGATCCTGACGAGCCAGGTGGCGTTCGTGAAGGTGGGCTCGCCGTCCGCTCTGGCGGCCGCGAGGCTTGCATTCTCCAGATAGCGGCGATCGAAACGGTCGTGGTCGATGATCCACCGGATCATGGCGAGCGCCAGAGCGGCCTCGGTCCCAGGCTTGATGGGAACCCACTTCCAAGCGCGGGCGCTGCCCTTGGGCAGACGGGGATCGACGAAGGCGATCCGGAGCTCGCCCCGCTCGAGACGGGTCGAGATCCGTTGTGATTTCAGGGGAGGTCCGTAGCCCCCTTCCATCGGGTTGGCGCCGATGTAGAGGATGAACTCCGCCTCGTCGGCGTCCGCCATCCAGTACGCCTTCTTGCCCCCCTTCCAGTCGCCATCGACGTACTGGTCCATGATGGCCTTCGCGGCGAAGTACAGGGAGCCCTGGCAGACGGTCGTGTGGCCGTGGGCGTTGACGGAGCCGAACGACTCCACGACGAATCGCTTGAAGAACTCCGATCGCCCGGCCTTGAGCCGTCCCCACGTGAACACGAACTGGTTGTTGCGGGGGCCGAGATCGGGATGATCCGGATCGATGAGGGCGCCGAGGTGATCGCGGTGTCTTTCCTTGAACTCGGCGACCGTCATCCTGCCGGCCCGGACCGACGCTACGTCGGCGGCCATCGCCTTCATCACGGCTGCATCGCGCAGCGCCCATACGGCCCGGAGCCCGTCGACGTGTCGTGCCTCCTCTCCGGGCACCTCGGCGAACAGTCGGCCCCCCTCGACGATCTCAGCAACGGCCTGCTCGAAGGGGATGGTCTTCCAGCGGCCGCACCCGCGGGGGCCGGCGCGCTTGAGCACTCGGACGAGCCGGTAAGGGTCGTAGAGCGTCTGGAGGCCAGAGTGGCCTTTGGGGCACAGCACCCCGTCGGCGCGCGCCGCGTCTTCCAGCGGCGTGGCGTAGGGGATCGTCGGGTACATCGTCCGCGGGGCGTAGGGGCTGCCGTCGATCTTGGCCACAACACCGTCGAGCAGCTTCACCTTGATCTCGCAGCCGGTGTTGCACTGGAGGCACGTCGAATAGAGGACATTCTCCGGCCGTCCGAGGTCGTAGGGCACGCCCTCGCCGTAGAACGGAGCTGCGCTGCGCTTATCCGAACGGTTGGTACAACCGCCGAGGCACGCCAGCAGCGAGCTTCCACCCAGCAGCGCGCACGTCTTGAGAAAGTCGCGCCGCGAGCCGCCAAGCGAGTCGGAGTGCGCCTCGTGTGTGGTGACGTCAGCCATGCGTTGCCTCCGCGCCGACAAAGAGCTTCAGCCAGCGCCTCGCGGCCAGCAAAACGATCCCCGCGATCCCGATGATCCAGATCTGAACGAGCCACTCGATCAGGGTGGGCGTGTACGCGAAAGAGAGTCGGGGATGGACGAAAGCCTGCTCCAGCCCACGCAACTCCTCAACGGCGAGGGCGGGGAGGACGATGTTCAGGCGGACGGCCAGGAAGGTGATCGCGACCAGGCCGCAGGCGGCGGCCACGGCCGCCGGCGACCGGCCCCGAATCGCGAGCACAGCCAGCGGCACCGCCACGCCCAGTCCGAGGTGCACCACCCAGAAGACCCACCAGTACGGGCCGAAGAGGACCAGATTCAGCGCCTCGACGTGCGTGCCCACGGCGGCGAGCCAGACGATCGAGTACTTGGCCCATTCGAGCAGCAAGTAGATCGGCAGCGCGATCAGGACGGCGCGGCCGAGCCCGACGACGGCGCTTTCGAGTTCAGGCGCGGGCCGGTCGGGACGCAGGAGCCACGCCGCCGCGGCGACGAACGCGCTGCCTGAGACCGCCGCCCCGAACAGGAACATGAGGGGAAGGATGCCCTCGTTCCAGTACGGCCGCGCCCCGACCGCGCCGAAGAGCGCCCCCGCCGCGCCCGCGGCCGCAACCGACAGGACGAGCCCGGTCCCCAGCAGCACATTGAGCGCGCGGCCGGCCACCCGGCCTCTGGCCAGCGAGAGCACCGTCGCCGCCACTAGGAGGCAGCCGTAGAGCGTGTAGGACCACGCCATGATGCCCATGATTGACCCGAAGTCCGTGTACGCGAGCAGATGCCAGACCCGCTCGGGCCGCCCCAGGTCCAGCCAGATCGACAGCATGCCTGCGAGATACGCCGCCAGAGCGGCGACCAGGGCCAGACGCACCAGCGGTGCGAGCCACCGGACAGGCGCAAGGTGCGCGGCAGCGGCAACGAAAAACGCGCCGAAGGAGAGGCCGACCAGCCAGCTGTAGCAGGCGACCCACAGCCCCCACGGAACGTAGCTGCCGTAGGCGGCGGCGAGGTGCCCCCTGCCGAGATAGACGGCCATCCCCAACCCGCCAGCGACGAGGCAGCCGAGTGCCAGCAGCCAGAGCCCGCGTTGTCGCGCAGATGTGGTCACGGTGATTCTCACATGAGGTAGTACACGTTGGGGCGCGTGCCCATCTCCTCCTTCAGCCGCACGACGCGGGAGGACGAGATCAGCTCGGAGACCAGGCTCTGCGGGTCGTTGGCGTCGCCGAAATAGGTCGCGACGCCGATGCATGTGGTCACGCAGGCGGGCAGCATGCCCTCCTCGATGCGGTGGATGCAGAAGTGGCACTTGCGCGCGTTGCCGACGGGCGACCCGCCTCCGCTGCGCCGCCAGCGTGACTTATACTCGTAGTTGGCCAACTCCTCGTAGGGCTGCCGAGCCGGCGTGCCATCCGAGTAGAACTCACCGAAGTCCGACGTCCGAGCGCTGTACGGGCAGGCCGTCAGGCAGTAGCGGCAGCCAATGCACCGGTTGTAGTCGATCACCGTGATGCCGTCGGGGCGCTTCCAGGTGGCGTTCACGGGACAGACCGGCACACAGGGCGGCTCCTCACACTGCATACAGGGCCGCGGCACGAAGCGGCGGCGCACATTCGGGTAGGTTCCGATCTCCTCCTCGATGACGGGCCGGTATACGACTCCCGGAGGGAGCTGGTTCTCGGCGACACAGGCGATCGTGCAGGCGTGGCAGCCGACACACTTGCCGAGGTCGATGACCATGACCCAGCGGCGCTGCGCCATCGGCTTCTCAAGCGCCCTGCCCAGGTCCGCCTGCATGCGGATCAGCGCGTTGCGGTCGATGAGGCTGGGATCCCAGCTCGGAACACCGGGCCCCTCGGCCACAGAGCCGGTCCCGCCGCCACCCGTCTCTGCCGCGGCACGGGACGCCGCGAAGCCCGCGCCCGCAGCGATCAAGGCGGCGGCGCGCAAAAAGTCGCGGCGCGAGACCCCAGCGGCGTCCCCGGCGGCGCCTTCGGGCGCCGGCGGGCCTTGCGGCGAGGGGGATCCGAGGATCGGCAGACGAACAAGCGCCGACTTCCCAACGGCCCCACAACCCCCGTCGGGTGAACCGGCGGCGCCGGCCTCGGCGTCCAGGAGCGGCCCGATGGCGCGGCGGCCCTTGCACGGCTCGCAGAGCCTCAACAGCTCGCGGGCCTGCGGTGTTGCGTAGTGGGAGGAACGGTCGAGGAGGCTCTCCAGCCGGGCCACGTAGTCCCGGCTGTAAGTCGTCCGGCCGCAGTCGGGGCAGCGGTGCCACTGCGACTGCTTGAGCACGCGGCGCTGGCGGCTTGCGGCTCCGGCCGGAAGGACGCAGCTGACGGCAACGGCCTCCTCGCCGCAGAGCGCCTCGCAGAGGCCGCAGGCGACGCAGTCCACCGCGCGCAGCGACAGGCCCTCCTCGACGGAGAGGTTCAGCGCCCCGGTGGGGCAGACGCGCGCGCACGTACCGCACAGTGTGCAGCGTTGGTCGTCAACGGCCGGCTCCCCATAGGGATCGGTCCTCTTCGCCGCGACGCCACCGCGGGCCCCCGCCACCGCCTCGAAGTGCGCCGCCAGGTCCGCGATGACCTCGCGGCGGCTGAGGATGCTCTGCGGCGGCGTCCAGGGGCGCGCCTCGAGAGCGGCGACACCGGCGAGCCAATCGGCCGTCTCCGGTTCGGCGCTGCGGCCCACCCGGCAGCGCTCCTCATCGAGGCCCCAGGCGGCCAGCAGGCGGTTGGCCAGGTCGGCGACGCGCTGCGGGTGATCGACGCCGCGCTCCCCCCGGCACCGCTCGCAAGGCTCGAGAAGCACCGCACGAAAGCCCATGCCCACCGCTCCCAACAGGTGCGCCTCGGAGAAGAGATGGATGGAAGGCGCCCCGATCGAGACGGCTCGGCCGCCGCCGGACGCCAGACCCTCGAGCGGCCCGCCGGCTTCGTGCCTGCACCGCAGCACGAGGGCAGAAGGCTTGGTTCCCTCCGGCGGCAGGGCCCGTTCGAGCGTTGCGAAGATGTCGGCATCCGGCAGGAAACGGCGCTGCAGGGCACCCGTCGGGCACGCCGAGACGCACGCCCCGCACCGCTGGCACGCGTCGCCATCGATCGTGATCGCGTCCGCCGTCCTCGAGAGCGCCCCGTGAGGGCACGTCTCGTGGCAGGCCGAGCAGCCGTCGCGGCCCCCGGCGAAGCCGGCGCACAGCGCCCCGGACCAGACCGGCGGCCCGGAGAGATCCGCCGCCCCCGCCTGGGCGTCCAGCAGCCAGGTGAGCGGGTGGGCTTGCGAGGCGACGGCGCTCGTCGGCGGTCGGTCCATGGTCACTGTCCCATAGTCGGAATCGAGGTCACCCCCCCCAGCTTGCGAGGCGACGGCGCTCGTCGGCGGTCGGTCCGGACGGCTCCGCCAGGCTAACATTGTCTTGCCACGCAGTTCAAGGGAAGTCGCCGAGGTTGTAGCAACCAATAGAAATTACCGCACCTCTCGCCCAATCGAAATGTCCGCCTCAGGACCAGCGGGAGAGGCGTAGACCGTCGCTCCTGGAAGTAGGGAACGCTCCATCCGTAATCGGGCTGTAGGCAGGGTGGACAGGCCAGAGTCCTGTCCAAGGCGGCGAGGGCGGCTCCTCCCCGAGCTGTGCATGCCGCCGGCACGGGCGTCACTGTCCACAGCCCCCGGGCTTGTAGCCTGGCGTTCACGCGGGCTTGGGGAGGGCTCGCCGCCGCCGGGGGTGCTCCGTTCGCGCACGCGCCGGACGGCTCCGCGCCTGGAGCTCGAGGGGGTGGGCTGCTCGAGCAGCGGGGGGAGCTGGCGCCTGCTCCCCCCGGCCGTCGGGCCGGCTCGGACCTGCCCAGCTGCCCTTCCGCCCTCGCCCGCAGCACCCCCAGCCGATCCCGCCCTCGCCTGGTCCACCTCAGCTCCCCGCCCCCAAGCCCACCTCCGGCGCTCCGGAGAAGCGGATATCGCCAACGGGTGCGAAGCGGACATTCTCGTTGGGCAGCTGCACCGGAGCGCTCATCGCAACACCGGCGGCACGGGATCGGCTTCGGCCACAGCCGGCTGGCTGCGCTGCTGGCGCAGCCGGACGGCGGCCTGCACCAGCTCGGCCAGCTCGCGCACGCGCGGCTCGCCCTCGAAGGCCCCGGGAAGCGAGGCGGCGAGCGCGAGCAGCTCCTCGGGGTCGCGCTCGCGCACCCAGTAGGATTCGCGCAACAGCTCGGCGAGCCCCGCCGCCACCGCCGCCAGCCGCAGCGAGCGCGGGGCAGCTGCCAGGCTCGGCGCGAGCGCCGACCGGCTGAGCTTGCGCTCCAGCTCCACCACCTCGGCCGCATCGGCCGCGGTCTTGTAGCGCAGCCGCAGCACCGCCACCCGCTGCCCGGCCGGCCGCTCGCGCAGCTTGATCTCGTACAGCGCCGTCACCTGGTGGCCGGCGCCGACCTCGCCGCCATCCACCCGCTCGTCACGGAAGTCCTGATCGCGCAGGTAGCGGTTCTCGTAGCCGAGCAGCCGCCAGCTCTGCACCACCTCGGGGTTCCACTCCACCTGCACCTTGGCGTCGCGCGCCACGGTCACCAGCATGCCCTCCAGCTGCTCGGCGAACACGCGCCGCGCCTGCTCGGGCGTGTCCACGTAGGCGTAGTTGCCGTCGCCCTTGTCGGCGAGCTGCTCCATGAGCACGTCGTTGTAGTTGCCCATGCCGAAGCCGACGGTGCTGAGCTCGATCCCGCTCCGCGCCTCCTTCGCCACCCGGGCGAGGATCGAGTCCGCCCCCGTGCGGCCGACGTTCGCCACCCCGTCGGAACACAGGATCAGCCGGTGGATCGCACCCGCGCGGAAGTGGCGCCGCGCGAGCTCGTAGGCCAGCACCAGCCCCTCCTCGGCGTTGGTCGCCCCACCGGGTTGCAACGCCTGGATCGCCTGGCGTAGCGCCGCCCGGTCCGCGCTCGGCTCCAGCACCACCTGGCCGCGCGAGCCGTAGGTCACCAGCCCCACGCGGTCGTCGGGCCGCAGCTGCTCGAGCAAGGTGCCGAGGGCGTGCTTGACCGCGCCGAGCCGGTCCTCGCGCGCCATCGATCCCGAGACGTCGACCACGAAGACGAGCAGCGCCGGCGGGCGGTGCTCGCGCGCTACCTGGCGCGCATGCAGCCCGAAGCGCACCAGCCAGCGCCGCTGGCCGGTGGCGAGCGCCGCGCCGTCCGCCACCAGCGTGAAGTCGGCACCGCTGGGCGCGGGCTCGTCGTATGCGAAGGCGTTGACGAACTCCTCCACCCGCACCGCCTCGGGCGGGGGCAGGTGTCCGTCCTGCAGATAGCGCCGGGCGATCGTGTAGCTGGCGGTGTCGACATCGAGCGCGAAGGTCGACAGCCGGTCGTCCTCGGTATCCACGAACGGATGCACCCCGTAGTGGCGGAAGAACATGGCGTCGTAGGGCTGGTCGTTCGGCACCTGCGTGCCGCCGGTGCAGGGCGGCGCCGTGGCCGCGAGAGCACGCGCCGGCTCGCGCAGGCGCCCGCCGGCACCGCTCTCTTCGCTGCCCGGCCGCGCCCGGCCACCGGCGGTGCGCTCCGCTGCCGGCGCCCCGGCGTGCCCGGCGACAGGTCTCTGCGGCGCGAGCCCTTCGCCCCCCCAGCAGCCCGCTGCCCCCAGCACCGCGACGAGCCCCGCCGCGAGCCACAGCCCGTGCCGGCACCCCTGCTCTGCGATCACCATTGCCCGTCCTCCCCGCATGCGCACAGCAGCAATCGCGCGCGACCTGCGCCCGAGCCGCCCGCCTCGCTCGTGGGGTGAGGACCGGGCGCGGGCGCGCCTATTCGAGGTCGTGCGCGCGAAGCGCTCGCGCGGGCGCGGCAGGAGCTGCGGCGGCGCCCACGGGGCAGCGGCGGGCCGCAGCGCGGGCCGCGCCCCGGAGCAGCGCCGCGCGCGCTTGCGGCAGTTCGCAGCGCGTGGCAATACTCGGGACGGCGGGCAGGGCGGCCCGCGGGGCGAAGGCACAGCCAGGGGCCACCGGTCATGGTCGCGAGCGTGACGGAGCGAGCGCGGGGACTGTTCGGCGAGCTCGGACTGGAAGCGCTGCGGCGGCGCTGGCGGCGGGCGCGCTACCGGGCGCAGCAGCGCGGGCTGGCCGCCTTCTGCGGGACGTTCATCAGCCTGTTCCACCTGGCGATGGAGCCCGGGCTCGGCCGCCGCATCTCGGGGCGCACGCTCGAGCTGAGCCAGCGGCGGTTCGCCGAGCTGCTGGAGCGCGACCTGGAGCACGCCGAGCGGGGCGAGTACCCCTTCGAGCTGCTGTTGCAGTTCCCACTGCGGCAGTATCTGCGGGTGGCGCCGGCGGCGCTGGGCGACGCGCCGCGGGTGCTGTGGCGGCGCTACCACGGCCAGCACGACGAGCTGCCGCAGCAGGCGCGGCGGGGCGAATATCCGCGCTACTACCTGCGCACCTTCCACTGGCAGACCGACGGCTGGTTCAGCGAGCGGTCGGCGCGCCTGTACGACGTCGGGGTGGAGGTGCTGTTCCTCGGCACGGCCGACATCATGCGCCGGCAGCTCATCCCGCCGCTGCGCGCGGGGCTCGCGGGCGAGGCGCGCCCGCGCATCCTGGACATCGCCTGCGGTACCGGGCGGTTCCTGCTCCAGCTCCACCGCACCCTGCCGGCGGCGAAGCTCTACGGACTCGATCTCAGCCCGTACTACCTCCAGCACGCGCGCCGGCTGCTGGCGGAGGTGCCGGAGCTGAGCCTGCTGGCGGAGAATGCCGAGGCGATGCCGCTCGCCGGGGCGAGCTTCGACGCGGCGACCTCGATCTTCCTGTTCCACGAGCTACCCGCCCAGGCACGCCGCAACGTCGCGCGCGAGGCGCTGCGCGTGGTGCGCCCGGGCGGCCGCTTCGTCGTGTGCGACTCGGTACAGCGCAACGACGCGCCCGAGCTGAGCGAGATGATGGAAGCGTTTCCGGTGCTCTACCACGAGCCGTACTACAAGGGCTACACCCAGGACCCGCTGGAGGGGATGCTGGCCGAGTGCGGTTTCGAGGTGCTCGAGACCCGGCCCAACTTCCTGTCCAAGATCGTCGTCGCGCGCCGCCCGGATTGAGCCGGGCCGCCCGTGGCAGCGCCGCAAGCCGGCCTGGCGGGCGGTGCCGCCCCGCCGGCCGCGCGCGCCGTTGACGGGCCGGCCCTGCGGGCGCTAGCCTCTCCGTCCGATGGTGCTCCTGATCGACAACTACGACTCGTTCGTCTACAACCTCTGGCAGGCGATCGTGCCCATGGGGTTCGCCTGCGAGGTGGTGCGCAACGACGCCATCACGCTCGCGCAGATCGAGCAGCTGGCGCCGAGCCACATCGTGATCTCACCCGGCCCCTGCACCCCGAACGAGGCGGGCATCTCGTGCGAGGTCATCCGGCGCTTCGCCGGCCGCATCCCCATCCTGGGGGTGTGCCTGGGCCACCAGTGCATCGGACAGGTCTTCGGTGGCCGCATCGTGCGGGCGCCGGTGCCGGTGCACGGCAAGACCTCCCCGATCCACCACGACGGCCGCGGGCTCTTCGCGGGGCTGCCGGATCCGTTCCCCGCCGCGCGTTACCACTCGCTGGTCATCGAGCCGGCGTCCCTGCCCGCGGTGCTGGAGCGGAGCGCCTGGACCGCCGACGGCGTGATCATGGGGGTGCGCCACCGCACGCTGCCGGTGGAAGGGGTGCAGTTCCACCCCGAGTCGTACCTGACCGAACTGGGCCCGCGGCTGCTGGCGGCGTTCCTGCACGGCCACACCGCGGCAGCGGCGGCTGCGAGGCGCTGAGCCGGCGGCCTGCCGGGACCGAAGCAGCCCGCCGTCCGGAGGCTGCGGCAGACCACCCGCCGCCCCGATCCCTCTCAGAACGAGCGCAGGTGCGGGTAGAACAGCAAAAACGCCTTGCCCAGCACCAGGTCCGCCGGCACGTCGCCGATCACCCGCGAGTCGTTGGAGATCTTGCGGTTGTCGCCGAGCACGAAGTAGCAGTTCGGCGGCACCCGGTGGGGCCCGAAGTCGCCGCCGCCGGGCAGCCCGAGGTACGGCTCCTCCACCAGGCGACCGTCGATGTAGACCTGGCCGTCCTCGATCTCGACCGTCTCCCCGGGCAGCCCGAGCACCCGCTTGATCAGCCGCTTGCCCGGCTCGGTCGGGTGGCGGAACACGATGATGTCTCCGCGTTGGATCGCTTCGAAGCGGGGCGCAAACTTGGAGACCAGCAGCCGCTCGTTGGGGTGGAAGGTCGGCTCCATCGAGGTGCCGTGGATCACGTAGGCCTCGACCACGAAGGTGCGCAGGCCGAACACCAGCACCACGACGATGGCGAGGGTCTTGCACAGCTCCCAGACGGCAGACACCGTGCGCAGGCGCCACAGCGCGGAGGTCTCGCCCTCTGCATTCCGACCGGGCAGGGGTGCAGGGCCAGGGGGCTGGAGGTCCGGGGGTGCCAACCGAGGTTGCATCGCGACCGCTCGCTTCCTTGGAGCGCTCGCCCCCCCGCGAAGGCGGGCAGCGCATTCGCTTCCATCCATACCACCCGGTCCGGGCTGCGACAACACGATCGCCTTTGCGTGCCCGGCCAGCCGTGCTTGACACCCCGGAGGACGAGCGATACGATCTTCGCCTTTGGAACGCGGCCGCGGGCGTCACGGTCGCGAAGGGCTCCGGCATGATCGACGACGAGCTGCTCGCCATCCTGGCGTGTCCCCTCTGCAAGACCGAGGTCAAGCTGGAGGGCGAGCGCCTGGTCTGCGTGCAGTGCGGCCGGCGCTACCCGATCCGCGATGGCATCCCCGTCATGCTCGTCGATGAGGCGGAGGCGCCCGCCGCCGAAGGGGCGGGGGAGTCCGCCGCCGAATAGGACGCCGTCGCGCGGGCCGGCGCGAACGAGGACGGAGCGGTGCGCCTGGCGATCGTCTCGGACATCCACGCCAACCTCGAGGCCCTGGCTGTCGTCATGGACGACATCCGGGCGCGCGGCCTCGAGAACGACATCGTCTGCCTGGGCGACGTGATCGGTTACGGGCCGGACCCCAATGCCTGCCTGGACATCGCCATCGATTCGTTCCGCTGGTGCCTCATGGGCAACCACGAAGAGGCGGTGCTGTACGGCGCGGTCGGGTTCAACCCCAAGGCGAAGATGGCGATCGACTGGACGCGCGACCAGCTCAACGACGCCTCGCAGCCAGCGGAAATGCGCAACCGGCGCTGGAAGTTCCTGGGCGAGCTGCGCCTGACCGCCGAGGAACAGGGGCTGGAGTTCGCGCACGGCTCGCCCCGCGACCCGGTGCGCGAATACGTCTTTCCCACCGACGTGCTCGATCACGACAAACTGGAGAGCATCTTCCAGCACGTCGGCCGGGTCTGCTTCGTCGGCCACACCCACCTGCCCGGGGTCATCGCCGCCAGCGGCCGCTTCACGCCGCCGCGCGGAGACGGGTTCTCCATCAAGCTGCCACCGCCGGATGGAGAAAAGCTCCTGATCAACGTCGGCTCGGTCGGCCAGCCGCGCGACGGCGACTACCGCGCCTGTTACGTGGTGGTGGAGGACGACACCGTGACCTGGCACCGGCTGGACTACGACGTCGAGCGCACCGTCGAGAAGATCCGCGCCGTCGACCGGTTGCCGGGCTACCTCGCCAGCCGGCTGCGCGAGGGGCGCTGAGGCCGTGGACAACCGCCGCTTCATCCTGTTCGTCGTGCTCTGCTTCGGGGTGCTCGTCGTCTCGCAGTGGGTGATCACGGCGATCTGGCCCCCGCCCCGGCGCGCGCGGCCCGCGCCCGCCGCCGAGCGCCCGGCGGCGCCAGCCCGCGAGCGAGCCGCAGCGGAGGCTGCCGCCGCGGCCGGGTCCACGCCCACCGCCACCGCCCGGCTGACACCGTCTTCGGCCCCCGTCTCCGCTCCTGCCGATTTCATCGAGCCGCCCACCCGTGAGCTCGAACGCCAACTGGGCCGCCTCCGCCTGCGCCTGGACAGCCGCGGCGCCCGCGTGCGCGCGGTGCTGCCGGAAGGCCATCGCGATTTCGACGGCCGCAGCCCGCTCGATCTGCTCGCCGCCTTCGAGCAGCCCGCCAGCGCGCTCGCGCTCCGGCTGCCGGGCGCACCGCTCGCTCTGGACGCGGTCGGCTGGGAGCTCCAGGAGCAGGGCCCGGCGCTGGTCTTCCGCCGCCCCGTCGATGCCGGGCTGTGGGTGGTCAAGCGGCTCGCGCCGGCGGGAGGGTACGCGCTCGAGGTCAGCCTCGAGTTCGAAAACCGGGGCTCCGAGCCGCGCGAACTCGCCTACGCGCTGGAGGTCGCCGGAGCCATCCGGCCCGAAGAACCCACGCCGCGGGAGCTGGTCTACGGGGTGGCGGGGGTGCGCGGCGAGGGCGAGATCGCGCTCCGGAGCGAGGCGGCGAGCGGGCTGCCGCGCGTGGGCGAGCAGCCGCCGAAGCGCCTTGGCGAACCGCTCGCCTTCGGGGGCGTGGCTTCCAAGTACTTCGCGATGGTGCTGGTGCCGCTCGAGGCCGGGGGCGGCCAGGCCGCACTCGAGCTCAGCCGCCTCGAGGGGCGGCTGCGCGGCGGCCGCGAAGGGGTCGAGGGCGCCAGCGCCCGCGCCGTGTACACCGTGCAGGGACTGCGGCTGGAGCCCGGGGCGACGCTCGCCCACCGTTACCTCTGGTACGCCGGCCCGAAGAGCGAGGAGGCAGTCGCGCCGTTCGCCGCGCACGGACTCGAGAAGCTGATCGACCTCAGCTCCTGGATCCCCTTCGCCGAATCGCTGTCGCTGGTCTTCCTCAAGCTGTTGCACCTGTTCCACGGCGTGCTGGGCAGCTACGGGTTGGCGATCATCGTGCTGACGCTGCTGGTGCGCGGCGCGCTGCACCCGCTGAGCAAGGCCTCGCAGCGCTCCACCATGAAGATGCAGAAGCTCGCCCCCCTGGTGAACGAGATCCGCGAGCGCTACAAGGGCAAGACCTCGCGCGAAGAACTGCAGCAGATGAACCTGGAGATCATGGAGCTGTACAAGCGGCACGGCGCCTCGCCCGTCGCGGGATGCCTGCCGATGCTGCTGCAGCTGCCGGTGTTCATCGGGCTATACAACGGCCTGGCCTATTCGATCGAGCTGCGGCAGACGGAGTTCCTGTACATCCGCGATCTGTCCAAGCCGGACCGGCTGCTCGACCTCGGCACCGCGCTGCCGTGGCCGCTGGAGGGCTACCTCAATCTCTTGCCGATCCTCATGGTCGTCATGATGGTCGTGCAGCAGAGCCTCATGCCCAAGCCCCCGGACCCCCAGCAGCAGGCACAGCAGCGCCTCATGAAGTTCATGATGGTGGCGTTCGGAGTGCTGTTCTACACCGTGCCCAGCGGGCTGGTGCTCTACTTTTTGACCTCATCCGCGGTCGGCACGCTCGAGACGCGCTGGATCCGCACGGTGCTCGAGCGCGAGGAGGCGGAGGCACCACGAGCAGCGGGCGCCGCGCAGCGAGCCCCGGCGACGCCGCCCGCCGCCGCCCCACCGCCGGCCAAGCGGCCGCGGCCCGGCAGCAAGGGCAGGCGCAAGAAGTTCGCCTGATCGGAGACAGGGCCGCGGCGGGCGGACGAGCGTGCCCCCCGCCCTCCAGGCAGGACGCTCTGCATGAAGACGATCGGCGCCCAGGTCGCCAGCTTCCTCCGCCAGCGCGAGACGCGCCAGAACCTGCGCATCCTGCTCAAGCTGTTCGCGGTCCTGGGGGTGACGATCGCCCTGTTCAGCATCGCCTTCCACTTCCTCATGCTCTACGAGGACAAGGAATATTCGTGGTTCACCGGGGTCTACTGGACGCTGGTCGTCATGACCACCCTCGGCTTCGGCGACATCACGTTCCACACCGACCTGGGGCGCGTCTTCAGCGTGGTGGTCCTGCTGACGGGGGTGTTCTGGCTGCTGATCCTGCTGCCCTTCGCCTTCATCCGCTTCTTCTACGGCCCGTGGCTCGAAGCGCAGGTCAAGCTCCGCGCGCCGCGCGAGGCCCCGCCCGGCCTGGCAGGCCATGTCGTGCTGGCGCGCTGGGACGCGATGGCGCCGAGCCTGGTCGAGAGGCTAACCTTCCACCGCATCCCCTACCTCGTCATCGAGGGTGACCCGCCGAGCGCCGCCCGGCTCCAGGACGACGGCATCGCGGTCGTCGCCGGCGAGGTGGACGACGCGCGGACCTACCGCGCGGTGCGGCTGGAGGCAGCGCGGCTGCTCGTCGCCAACGCCGATGACGTCGTCAACACCAACATCACGCTCATCGCCAAGGAAGTGGCGCCGCGGGTGCCGGTGGCGGCCATCGTCGACTTCGAGGATTCCATCGACATCCTCGAGCTGAGCGGTGCCGACTACGTGCTGCCGATCAAGAAGTGGCTCGGCGAGCAACTGGCCGTACGCGCTCGCGCCGGCCACGCCTGCACGCACGTGATCGGCCGCTTTCACGACCTGCGGATCGCCGAGCTGCCGGTGCACCACACCCCGTTCGCGGGCTCGACCGTACGCGACACCAGGCTGCGCGAGCGTGCGGGCGCGAGCATCGTGGCGGTCTGGGAACGCGGCCGGCTGGTGCCGGCGCGGCCCGAGCTGTTGCTCACCGATCTCAGCGTGCTCGTGCTCGCGGGAACCGACGAGCAGCTCCGCACCGTCGACAGCATGGTCGAGGCCTACGACGTCAATCCCAACCCGGTCGTGATCATCGGCGGGGGCAAGGTCGGCCGCTCGGCAGCCCGCGCCCTCAAGCGGCGCGGCGTGCCGGTGCACATGGTCGAGAAACAACAGTGGTTGCGCGAGCGGATCGGCGAGATTCCAGACCAGCTCCTGATCGGCGATGCCGCAGACCGGCGCGTGCTGGAGCGGGCCGGCATCCTGCAGGCGCCCTCGGTCCTGGTGACGACCAACGTCGATGCGACCAACATCTTCCTGACCGCCTATTGCCGCCGCCTCAACCGCGAGCTGCAGATCGTGAGCCGCATCACCAGCCCCACCAGCCTGGAGGCGATCCACCGCGCCGGCGCCGATATCGCGCTGAGCGCGGCGCGGCTCGCCGCCGGCGCCATCGACTCGGTGCTGCAGGGGCGGGAGCCGATCGTGCTCGGCGAGGGCGTCGACCTCATCCTGGTGCCGTTGCCGGCAAACCTGGCGGGCCACACGCTCGCGGAGAGCGGCATCGGGGCCCGCACCGGCATGACCGTGATCGCGGTCCGCCGGGGCGAGCGGCTGAACACCGCCCCGCCACCGCAGCTGGTGCTGGAGCCGGGCTCGGAGCTGGTGATGATCGGCAGCGACGAGCAGCGAGCCCAGTTCGCCGCCTGCTTCGGCGACGCCGGCGGCGCTGGGTAGCGCGCCCCCGCGCCGCTCGGAGCCGCCCGCTCCGTGCTGCCCCCTGCCGGGAGCCGCTCCGGCGAGCTCGCCGGCTCCGCCGCCGCTACCGCGGTGCCTCACCCTCGGCCAGGGCGGCCGCGAACACGGCTGCGCGCGAGATGCGCTCGGGGCCGAGCAAGAAAGGGGCCAGGCCAAGCTGCCGATACAGCCCCCACGCCACCTCGCGTACGGCGGCCGGATCGGCCCCGGGGTCGGCGAACATCGATCCGTACTGCTCCGCGCCCTGCTCCTCGCCGGCGGCTGCCTGGCGCACCGCCGCCGGCACGCGCTGCAGGTCGAGATCGTACAGCCGCCGGCCGGCGCTGGTGAGCTCCGGCTCCTCCAGCTCGATCGCAAGCCCGCGGCCGGCCCCGAGCCGCCGCGCCGTGGAGGCGAGCTCCACGACGATCGCACCGGCGAGCTGCGCCACGGCCGGGTTGTGCGCCGGACGCTCGCCCGTCACCGCCTGCAGCGCCTGCTCGAGCCCGAGCAACCCGACCACGTGCCGGCCCCGCGCCCCCTCCACCACTGGCGGCGGATTGTCGTGCCCGCGCGGCTGCCCACCCCACAGCGGCAGCTGCGGGCGGTAGAGCGTCGTCTCCAGCAGTCGCTGGCGCGCCGCGAACGCCTCCAACGCCAGCTCCAACGCACCTGCCAGCCGCCGCCGCAGCTCGGGCTCATCGCCGGGCCCCGCCTCGTATCCGGCCCGGGCGCAGTTGAGCGCTACCACCTGCAGCGCCCCGCCGGCGAACGGTGTCGCGGCCGGCTCCCCGATCAGCGCCGCCGCCGGCACCAGCCCATGGGTGAGCTGCGGCCGCAGGCCCGGCGCCTCGACGAGCAGCGCATCGGCAAGTGCCACCGCCGGCGTGGCCTGGAACTCCGCGCCCGCCGGCACCGACAGCACCACCTGCAGCTGCCGGCCGCCCAGCGCCGAGCGCACCTCGCCGATCAGCTCGAGGATGACCTGCGCCACCCGCTCGGCCTCCGTCGCCAGCTCTCCGTAGCCGGTGCGCCAGCGCCGCGCCCCCACGCCCACCGGCGGCTGTTCGGCGAGCTCCGGCGGCAGCGGTCCGAGGTGCAGGACCACGCGCGGCCTGCCGGGCGCCGCCGCGGCGGCGAGCAGGCGCAAGGCCTCCCGCAGATCGCGCCGCACCGCCGCCTCGCGCCCGCGCGCGAACGGCGCCAGGAATACGTTGGCATACGGCAAGCCGATCGCGCGCGCGTGGTGCGGCGCCGCGCGCGCCAGCAGCGTGGCAACCGCCGCCATGAGCTCGGCGGCGCTGCGCGGGGCACCACGGCCCAACCGGCGCTTCAGCCAGTCCAGCGCCACCGCCCCGCTGGTCACGCGCAGCGGCCGGCCCACATCCTGCAGGTGCAGTGTCCCCTCGGCATGCGCAGCCGCCACCGCCGGCGGATAGGCGTGGCCAAGCGCCCAGCGGCCCAGCACGTCGACTCCGACCGCCGCCTCCGGTCCGCCGGGCGGTGCCTCCGCCTCGATCTCGCGGCGCACGTAGGCCGCCACGAGCAGGCGCTGCACCTCCTCGGCCCGCACCGAGACCAGCTCGGGCGCGGCCAGCCGCGCCGCGAACCCGCGCTCGGCTAGCTCGGCGTTGAGCAGCTCGCGCACCAGCCCCGCCCCGATCTGCTTGAATCCGAGCGCGAGCACCCGCCGCTCGACGCTCGCCGCCACCTCCTCGGCCACCTCCTCGGCCAGCCCACAGCGCTGCACCAGCGTGCGGACGAGTCTGCCCTCGCTCCACGGTTCCGGCGCCGGCTCGGAGAGCGACTCGCCGTCCGGTCCGGGCAGCGCCCCCTTGCCCGAGCGAACCGTCACCTCGGCCAGCCGGCGTCCCTTGTTCCGGTAGCGTTCTGCGAAGGCGGCGGCGGTGCGCGGGTGGTTGGTGTCCAGCAGCACCTTCTCGACCAGGTCCTGGATCTCGGCGGTGGTCGGGATGGTACCGTCGAACTTCTTCTCGCAGAAGATCGCCACCACCTCGGCGATCTCCTCGGCGAGCACCGTCTCGCCCGCATCGGCGGCCGCCGCAGCGAGCGAGGCCGCCAGCTTGCGAACGTCGAACACCGCGCGGCGGCCATCGCGCTTGCGGACCCAGCGCAGCATCATCCGTACCCTGCCCCCGCGTGCGGGCACCTCGCCCGCCGCCCTGCCCGCCCTCTCGCCGCTCCGCCGAGCAGATCCCGCGAATCCAGCATCGTAGCGCCACGCCAGGGCAGCGGCAACCCTGGACCCTTCCCGAGGCAAAAACCTCATCCGCCCGCGCCGCGCGCGCCGCCACCCGCTCTGCGCACTCCGTACCGTCCGGGCGCCGGCGCCGGTTGCCGCGCTTGACATCGCCCGCGGCCCTCGGCGAACCTCCCCTGCCCTTGCTGGCCCCGATTCGGGGTGGACGCCCCCACCGGCCGGAGCGCGCCATGGCGCGAACGCAGGACGAACACCACCAGCTGCCAGCCGTCCGGCTCGCCGGGGTCAGCGTCAGCCGCGCAGCCCTGAGCCGGTGGCGGGCGCCCGATCCGGCGGCCGGTCGGCCGGACCCCGCAGCGCTGGTTCTGCGGGACGTGACGCTCGAGGTGCCGCGCGGCGAGGCGCTGGTGCTGCTGGGCAACAGCGGCGGCGGCAAGAGCACGCTGCTGCGCCTGCTCGACCGGCTGGTCGAGCCCGACGCCGGAACCGTCGAGGTGCTGGGGCGCCCGCTGCTCGCCTGGCCGATCGCCGAGCTGCGGCGCACCGCGGTCCTGGTGCCGCAACAGCCGGTACTGCTCGGCAGCACGCTTCGCGAGGAGCTGCTGCGGCCGCTGGTTTGGGCCGGCCGGCAAGCATCGCCCGAGCGTCTGGCCGAAGTCTCGCGGCTGCTGCGGCTGGACGACCTCGATCCCGAGCAACCGACCTCCGAACTGAGCGGAGGCCAGCGGGCACGGCTGGCAGTGGCGCGGGCGCTAGTGCTCGAGCCCCCGCTGCTCCTGCTGGACGAACCGACCGCCTCGCTCGACGTACAGCTCGCGCGTGCGCTGCTGGAGGAGCTGCGCGCCTGGCTGCGCGAGCGCGCGATCACGCTGGTCCTCACCACCCACCGGCCCGCGGACGCCGCCCGGATCGGCGACCGGGTCGCCTTCCTGCTCGCCGGGCGGCTGTTCGGCCCCTATCCGGCGCGGGCGGCACTCGCCCCCGAAGAGCTCGAGCCCGAGGTGCAGGCGTTCCTCGGGACGGCGAGCGCGGCCGCAGGTGGTGCGCCGGCCGGCCCGGACGGCCGGGCCGCTACCGATCGCTGAACCAGCTCGGGGAGGACTCCGGCATGACGAGTGGACCGATGATCATCGACCCCGGCTGGTCGGGGCTGGCGCTGGCAGGGCTGCTCATGGCGGCACTGCTGGCGGCGGCGGTGGCCCAGGGGATCCCGCTCGTACGCGAAGGACTCATCGCCACTGCCCGCACCGTGGTCCAGCTGCTCGCGGTCGGCGCGGTGCTGCAATGGGTGTTCGCGCAGCGCGAGCTGGCGGCGATCGTGGGGATCCTCGCGGTCATGACGCTGGTGGCAGGTTGGACCGGCAGCCGGCGGGTGGAACGGGCGCTCCGCGGGACGGCGCCGGCGCTGACCGCCCTGCTGGCGCTCGTGCTGGCGGCGACCCTCTGGTATGTGACCGAGCTGGTGATCGGTGTGCCAGGGGTCGAGCCCCGCTACCTGATCCCCCTCGGTGGCATGATCCTGGGCAACGCCATGACTGCCGGCTCGCTCGCCGCCCAGCGCTTTCACGACGAGCTGCGCGCAGGGCGCGAGGCGATCGAGGCCGCACTCGCGCTGGGAGCGAGCCCCGCGCAGGCGACGCAGCAGGCCTTCCGGCGCTCGTTCGCCGCGGCGCTCACGCCGATGATCAACGCGATGATGGTCGTCGGCATCGTCAAGCTGCCCGGCGTCATGACCGGGCAGATGCTCGGCGGGTCCGCCCCCCTCGAAGCGGCCAAGTACCAGATCGTCGTCATGTTCATGCTGGCCTTCGCCGACGGCATGACCGCGCTCGGGGTGCTGACCGCGGTACGCCGACTCGCCTTCACTGCAGCCTGGCAACCGCGGCTGTGAGAACAGCATGCCCGGCGGCGAGCCGCGGCAGCGCACGCCGGGGCGCTGCAGGACCGACCGCCGGCGCCGCTGCGGTCGGCACCGGCGGCCATTGCTATCGGGAAAAGGGGCGGACATTTCTATCGGTTTGCTAGGACGGCCTTGACCCGGCCGATCGAATGGCTAAACTGGTTTGCTTTCATCGCCGGGAGGACAACACCTCCCGGCGAGAGGCGGCGGCAGCGCGGGCAATGGCCGCGGCTGCCGCTCAGGGCGCGTGCGGGGCGGCCGCATGCGCCCGATTGCTCTGGCGCGCCGGCGGCCACGCGACCAGGCAGGATGCGGCAGGCTGGCCGGAGCTCGAGCGGAAGGCGGAAGGCCCCGAGATGAGCACCACCGAGGCACTGGAGCGCGCGCTGGCGGCGCTGCGGCGGGAGCGCGGACCGCTCGCAGCGCTGCGTAACATCGGCATCGTCGCCCACATCGACGCCGGCAAGACCACCGTCACCGAGCGCATCCTCTACTACACCGGGCGCACGCACAAGATGGGCGAAGTGCACGACGGCGAATCCGTCATGGACTTCGATCCCGAGGAGCGCGCCCGGGGGATCACCATCGGCTCGGCGGCGACGCACTGCGAGTGGAAGGGCCACCGCATCAACCTCATCGACACCCCCGGCCATGTCGACTTCACCGCCGAGGTGGAGCGCTCGCTTCGCGTGCTCGACGGTGCGGTGGGCGTGTTCTGCGCCGTCGCCGGGGTGCAGCCGCAGTCGGAGACCGTGTGGCGGCAGGCCAACCGCTACGGCGTGCCGCGGATCGCATTCGTCAACAAGATGGACCGCCCGGGTGCGGACTTCGAGCGGTGCCTGGAGTCCATGCGGCGGCGGCTCGGGGCGCACCCGGTCGCCATCGTGAGCCCGATCGGCGCCGAGAAGGATTTCGCCGGACTGATCGACCTCATCCACGGGGTACAGGTGCTCTACGACGCCGAGGACATGTTGGGCAGGGATCCGCGCCTGCAGCCGCTGCCGGAGTCCGGTCCGCTGCGCGAGCAGTACGAGCGCGGCCGGCAGGCCCTGCTGGAGGCCCTGGCGGACCACTCCGACTCGATCGCGGAGCGCTACCTGGAGGGCGAGCCGATCGGCGCCCGCGAACTGATCGAGACGCTGCGCGCCGCGACCCTGCTCGGACTGCTGACGCCGGTGCTATGCGGCTCGGCGCTACGCAACAAGGGAGTGCAGCGGCTGCTCGATGCGGTGGTGGACCTGCTGCCCTCCCCCCTCGATCTGGGGCCGATCCAGGGCCGGCCGCCGCGTGGTGGCGAACCGATACTCCTGGAGCCGCACCCCGAGGCTCCGCTTGCCGCGCTCGCCTTCAAGACCGTCGCCGATCGCACCGGGGAGCTGACCTACATCCGGGTCTACGCGGGACGGCTGGAGCGGGGTGCCCAGGTGTGGAACGCCACCAAGGGCAAGCTGGAGCGGATCGGCCGCATCTACCGCATGCACGCCGCGCAGCGCGAGATGGTGGACTGCCTGCAGGCCGGCGAGATCGGAGCGGTGGTGGGACTCAAGGAGACGCTGACCGGGGATACGCTCTGCAGCCGCGAGCTGCCGCTGGTGCTCGGTAGCGTGCGGTTCCCCGAGCCCGTGATCAGCCAGGCGATCCGTCCGGCCCGAAGCGCGGACAAGGACAAGCTCGCCGACGCGCTGAGCCGGCTGGCCAAAGAGGATCCGACCTTCCGCCGCTTCACCGATGAGGAGACCGGCGAGGTCATCATCGCCGGCATGGGGGAGCTTCACCTGGAGATCCTCGTCAACCGGCTGCGGCGGGATTACGGGCTCGCCATCGAGACCGGCACGCCACGCGTCGCCTACCGGCAGACGCTCGCAGGCCCGGTCGAGGTCGAGGCGCGCCACGTCAAGCAGACCGGAGGCCATGGCCAGTTCGCGGTGGCGAGGCTGCGCTTCGAGCCGCTCGAGGACGCCGAGGGCGAGATCATCTTCGAGGACACGATCGTCGGCGGCGCGATCCCACGGGAATACATCCCGAGCGTGGAGAAAGGACTGCGCGAGGTCTGCGAGCAGGGCGGGGAGGTCGGGTTTCCGATCACCCGCTTCCGGGCCGTGCTCCACGACGGCAAGCATCACCCGGTGGACTCCAGCGACCTCGCCTTCCAGGAAGCGGGCAAACTCGCGATGCGGCTGGCGCTCGAGGCGGCGGGCACGGTTTTGCTGGAGCCGAAGATGCGCTTCGAGGTGCAGACGCCCGAGGAGTATCTCTCGGCGATCATCGGGGATCTGAACGCGCGCCGGGCCGAGATCGCCGAGATCGGGGCCGAAGGCGAGCTCAAGTTCGTGCGGGGCAAGATCCCGGTGGCGGAGACCTTCGCCTACACCACGACCCTGCGCTCGCTCAGCCAGGGGCGCGCCACCAGCAGCATGGAGCCGTGCGAGTACGCGCCCGTGCCCAGGCAACTGGCCGAGCGGATCTACGAGGAGGCTCGGCGGGCGCGGCGCGCCGCCGCCGCGGTCTGAGCCCGCCCCGGCCGCCGCTACTCGAACCGCTCCCAGCGCCCGTCCAGGCGCAGCGGATCGAACAGGCGGTCGCGCCGCAGCCGACTCCAGAACGGAGGTCTCGGCTCCAGGCCCTTCTGGAGGTAGCTGAACGCGAGGTCCAGCTTGCCCTGCTGGGCATGTGCCGCCGCGAGCCACAGATTGGCCAGCTGGCAGCGGGGCTCCAACACCAGGGCCGTCTCCAGGTCCTCCTTGGCTGCGCGCAGATCACCGGCCCGCAGCTCCAGGATGCCGAGGAGCAGGTAGGCGGCGGCGGAGGTCGGCTGGTCCTCGAGCACGGTCACGAACGCCTGCAGGCCCCGCTCGATGTCCTGGGGTTCCGCCCGGGCGCTCTCCACGCGCAGCAGGTACAACACACCGGCCGCGAAGGTCCGCCACGCCTCGCTGCGGCGGTCGCTCCCGCCGGGCCCCGTGCCCGCGACGCGCTCGAAGGCGCGCTGCCAGTCGAGCAGGTGGGTCAGATGGTGCAGGTGTTCGTAGAGCGCGCCGGCGCGCACCGGCTCCAGCTCGATGGCACGGGCGAGATCGGCGATCGCACCCTGCTGGTCGAGCAGCGCGAGCTGGATCTCGGCTCGCAGCTGGTACAGCGCGCCGCTGAGCGGCTCCAGCGCCAGCGCCTCGTCGCACGCCGCCAGCGCCGCCAGCGGCTCCTCGGCCATCAGCCGGCGCGCGCGCTCGCGCAGCCGCTCGACCGCGGCGCGCCGCGGTTCGTCTGCCAGCTCGCGCACCCGCGCCTCGGCGCGCGCCGCCTCCGCGCCGCGTCCCAGCGCGCGATACGCCTGAGCCAGCGCGGCATGAGCGGCGGCGCTGCCGGGCAGCCCCGCCACCGCCGCCTCCAGGTCCTCGCGCGCACGCTCTGACTCGCCCAGCTGCAGCCACACCTGGCCGCGCTCCAGACGCACCTCGGGCTCGCGCAGGCCGACCTCCAACGCCCGCGTCAGGTCCTCGGCCGCGCGCTGCAGGGAGGTGGCGTCGCCGCGCCGCGCGAGCAGGCGGGCGCGCAGCAGCAACGCCTCGCCGGCGACCGGATTCGCCTCCAGAGCCGCCGCGCAGGCGGCGAGCGCCGCGTCCTCTTCTCCGCGGGCGACATGCACCCGCGCCCGTTCGACCCAGGCGCGGGCGTACCGGGGCACCAGCCCGCTGACCCGCCGGAAGGCGGCCAGTGCCCGCTCGAGCTTGTGCTGGCGATCGAGCTCCACGCGGGCGCTGGCCGCCAGCGCCTGGTACTTCTTGCCCTGGCGCAGGAACCAGCGCGCATCCCCGTCGGGCAGCCGCGCCGCCAGTGCGGCCCGGAAGACCTCCAGCGCCTCGCGCTGCCGCCCCAGCAGCCACAACGCCCGCCCGCGTCCGGCGAGCGCCGCCGCGGAACCGGGCTGGAGTTCGAGTGCCCGCTCGAAGCGCGCCAGCGCCCCCTCCGGCCGGCCCGCCGCGAGCGCCGCCTCCCCGGCGCCGCGATGCGCCGCCGCCAGCGTCGCCTCCGGACCGCTCGGGCCCGGCAACGACAGCCCGCCCTCTGCCCCGCCGGGCAGCAGCAGCCGCGCGCCGCCCTCCCGCGCCTGCTCGGCCAGCGCGAGCGCGCGCGCGAATGCCGCCTCCGCCTGCTGCACGTCCGGCCGCGGGGTGCCGCGCTGGCCGGCCGCCGCCGCAGCCAGGTGGGCCCAGCCCAGGCCCAGCCAGGCCAGGGCGGAGGCGGGCGCCAGCTGTGCGGCCTGCTGGTACGCCTGCAGCCCCGTGGCCGGCTCGCTGCCGGCGAGTGCCGAGCGGCCCAGCCACAGCCACGCCGCCAGGCGATGCTCGGGCAGCGCCCGCTCGCTGGAGGCCACGTGACGAAGCTGGCGCCGTGCCCGCTCGTCGTCCATGAGGTGGTAGAGCGCGATGCCGTGCCAGAGATAGGCCTCCAGCAGCGTGTCGTCCTCGTCGATCGCCAGCTGCAGATCCTCGGCCGCACGGCTGAAATCCCGCTCGGCCAGGAGAAAGCGACCCCGGTGGAGATAGGGCCACGGGTCCTCGGGCCCCAGTTCGACCGCCCGGTCGAAGGCGCGCGCGGCCTCGAGCCGCTCGCCCCGCCGCAGCGCCAGCTCCCCCTGCAGCACCCAGGCTCGGGGCGCGATCGGATCGAGCGCCAGGGCCTGCGCCACATCGGCCGCCGCGCCCTCGTCCCGTCCCAGCTCCAGGCGGGCCCGTGCGCGCGCGAGCAGTAGCTCCGCGAGCTCGGCCCGGGCCACCGGTTCGGCCGGCGGCGCGCCCTGTTCGCCAGGCGCCAGTGCGGCCAGCGCCGCGCCCAGCGCCGCCTCTGCCTCCGCCCAGCGCCGGCGCACCAGGGCGATCTGGCCCCGCAGCCGCAGCGCCTCGCCCAGTCCGGGCTCGAGCGCCAGCGCCTGGCCGAGCGCGGCGTCCGCCTCTTCGAGCCGCTCCAGCCGGTAGCGCGCCTGTCCCAGCTCCAGCCAGCTGCGGGCGTCCTCCGGTTCCCGCGCCAGCAGCTGCTCGTACAGCGCCACCGCGCGCGCAAGCGACTCCGCGGTGCCGCGGCGAACCTCCAGCCGGGCCGCCAGCCGCAGCCACTGCCGGCGCAGCTCGGGCAGGCCGTGCGCGACCAGCAGTTGCTGCAGGCGCGCAGGCTGCACACCCGCCTGGCCCTGGGCCTCGGCGGCCGCCTCCGCCGCCTCCAGGAGCGAGCGCGCTCGCTCCAGCTGCACCACGGCCACCTCCGGGCCCTCGACCCGGAGGTCGGTCTCCGCGGCGTTCAGGGCGGCCCGCGCCGCGCTGGCGTGCATGCCCAGCTCCAGCTCGAGCATCTGCTCGGCACGCGCCAGATCGATCCGCGGACCGAACGCGGTGCGCCAGGCGAGGTAGCCCACCCCTCCGAGTCCGGCGGCCAGCACCACGGCGGCCGCCAGCGCCCCGCCGAGCCCGAGCCGGCTGCGCCGCAGCCGGCGCACCAGCCGGCCGGCAAGGGAGGGCGGGCGCGCCAGCACCTGGCGGCCGGCGAGCCAGCGATCCAGCTCATCCGCCAGCTCATCCGCGCTCTGGTAGCGATCCTCGCGCCGCTTCTCCAGGCACTTGTGGACCACGGTGGCCAGGCCCGGGTCGAGCGCGGGCACCAGCGCGCGCAGTGGCTCCGGTTCCTCCTTGACCACCTTGTACTGCAGCTCCACCATCGTCTGCGCCAGGTGCGGCAGCCGCCCGCTGAGGTGCTGGTACAGGATCACGCCCAGCGAGTAGATGTCCGAGCGCCGATCCACCTCGCGCACCCGTCCCCGCAGCTGCTCTGGGGACATGTACAGCGGGGTGCCGAGCAGCTCGCCCTCCTGGGTCAGGGTCGTGCTGCTGTCGGCGGAGCGCGCCAGCCCGAAGTCGGTGATCCGGGCTTTGAGCCGTCCGCTCCCGCTCGGACAGGCCTCCAGCAGGATGTTGGCCGGTTTGATGTCGCGGTGCACGATCCCCTGCGCATGCGCGTAGGCGAGCCCACGCGCCACGTCGCGGATGATCTCGACGCCGCGGCGCAGGTCGCGCTCGGGGTCGGCGAGGAAGCTCTCCAGCGAGCCCCCGCCGATATAGTCCATGGTGAAGAAGTACTGCCCGTTCTCGTAGCCGAACTCGTGCACGCGCACGATGTGCGGATGGTCCAGGCGCGCGAACGCCTGCGCCTCGCGCTTGAACCGCTTGATGTGCTCCGGGGAGCTGCGCCGGCTCTCGCGCAGGACCTTGAGGGCCACGATGCGATCCAGGCCGAGGTGGCGCGCCCGGCAGACCACGCCCATGCCCCCGCGCGCGATCACCTCCAGGATCTCGTAGTCGCCGAAGCGCTGCCCGGGCGCGAGCGCGCCCGCGGTCGAGTCCTGGCGCGGCGACGGCGCCGGCGTCCGCTCGCCGCTCGCCGCCGCCTGGGGCGGGGAGGCGGCGCGCCGGCGCGCGCAGTGCGGGCAGGAGCGATCGGGAGCGGCTGGCCGGCGGTAGAACAGCGCCTGGCAGGTGTTGCACCGCTGCAGCCCGCGCTCGAAGGCCCCCAGGTGGAGCTCCAGCTCCTCCGGGGCGAGCAGGCCCTCGGCCAGCAGCACCTCGGCCAGCGGCTCGCGCTCGCGGCCCTGCCAGGAATCGCTCTGCACCCGCAGGCACCGCTTCACCGCCCGGCGCTCGAGCACTCCCTGGGTGACGAGGTACCTGGCGAAGACCAGCTCGCGCTCCCAGTCCATGTCGCGCCCGGATGCCCGTCTCCCCTGCCGATTATAGCCCCGCGATCTGCACCGGCGAGCGGCTGCGGGCGGCGACGAGCCGGCTCGCGCTCGGCCGCCGGACCGCCAGTCGCGCCGGTTCCAGGGTGTGCCCGGCGACTCAGCCGGCACCGCCCGCCGGCAGCACGATGCGAAAGGTCGAGCCGCGCTGCGGGATGCTCTCCACCTCGAGCCGGCCGCCGTGGGCGCGCACGTGCTGGTGCGCGATGGCGAGTCCGAGCCCCGCGCCGCCGGTGCCGCGCGCCAGCGGATGCGAGCCGCGCTCGAAGGGCTGGAACAGCCGGCGGCGGTCGGCGGCTGCGATGCCGATCCCGGTGTCCTGGACCTCGATCACCACCGCGGGTGGCGGCAGCTCACCGCGCGCCGCTCGCACCCGCACCGCCACGCGGCGCTCGGCGCAGGAGCCGGTGTACTTCTCGGCGTTGTCCAGCAGATTGGCGAGCACCTGCGCCATCGCGTCGCGGTCGAGCCGGACCGGCGGCAGCCCGCGCTCCACCTCGACCTCGAAGGCGAAACCGCGCGCGGCGAGGTGCGGGGCGAAGGCATCCGCCACCGCGCGCACCAGCCCCCCGACGTCCTCCGGCTGCAGCTCGTAGCGGCGGCGGCCGCGCTCCAGCCGCGAGAAGTCGAGCACGTTGCCCACCAGGCGCGAGAGCCGCTCGCTCTCGGCCTGGATGAGACCGTAGTACTCCTGGCGCCGCGCCGCCTCGGGCACCATGCCGCCGGCGAGCAGCTCCGCCAGCGCGCGCACCGCGGTCAGCGGGGCCTTCAGCTCGTGCGAGACCGCGGCCACGAAGTCGGTGCGGCGGCGTGCCAGCTCCAGATGCCCGCGCACGCCCTGGTACAGCACCGCCAGGCCGGCGGTCGCGAGCACCGCGAGGACCCCGCCCGAACCATACAGCAGCCAGCGCGAGGGGCGGAGTGCCGCGGTGACCGCAGCGGCCGCGGGCGCGGTGAACGAGGCGGCGAAGGCCTGCGCCGGATCGCTGGCCTGGCGCAGCTGCACCTGCCCGTCCAGGCCGAGCTGCGCGCGGCGGGCCACGGCGAGTGCGAGCAGGCGTTCGAGGTCGACGGCGAAGCCCTGCAGCAGCGGCGTGCCGTCCAGATCGACCAGCCGCACCGCGATCAGCGCACCGCTCGGGGGGCGCGGCAGCTCGCCTGGGGGGGCAGCGCCGGGGTCGGGGGCGCTGGCACGGGCGAGCAGCCCCTGCGCCCCGTCGCCGACCCAGACCCAGCGAAGCTCCGAGACCCGGATCGCGGCAGCGGCGGGCTCGGCCTGCTTGACGTTGCGAGCCAGCTCCCACGCCGGATCGAGCACGGTTTGGGCCGGGGGCCACGGCCCCGGCCCGCCGCTGTGCTGCGGGCCCGCCCCGTGGCGGCGGTCGGTGGCGGTGCTCGGCACGCCGGCATCGCCTCCGGCCTGCTGCGCCGCCTGCGCGTACCCATCCGCCGGCAGGTGCTTGCGCAGCTCCACCTCGTAGGCCTGGCGCGCGCGCTCCTGCACCTCGGCGTGGGCGCTCCACTGCTCTGCGAGCTTGCGCGTCAGGCCCGGCTCGCCCCGCTGCGCCGCCACCACCTGGGCGACGGTGCGCGCAGGCTCGCGATAGCACTCGACGAGGAACTGCGAGGTCACCTCCTCGGCGGCGAGTGCGGTGAACAGGCGCTCGCGCTCCGCGAACATGGCGCCGAACGCGGGCACCAGCAGCGGGGCGAGCGCCTGCACGCGCTGCTGGTGGGTGCGCGCAAGGAGCTGCTGCGCCAACGGGCCGGCGCTGGGCTCGCCGGCCCCGCCGCCGGCAGGCGAGTTCAGCCGCCCGCTGCGCGGCTCCCACTCGAAGTACGCCGTCACCAGCGGCTCGCGCGGCGCCGGGTACAGCGGCGACACATCGAACGCGACGGTGTTGGCCACCAGATCCGGCGGCACGAAGCGGTGCCGATAGTGGTACCAAGGCCGCTGGGCCTCGGCTACCCGCAGGCGCTCCAGTGCGGCGCGCGGCTCGGCCTCGATCGCGGCGCATGCGCGCTCGCGCTCCAGCTCCGCCTCGGCGAGCAGCCGGCGCTGTTCCGCGGCCAGGTAGCGGTGGCCGTACGACAGCAAGACCGCGGCCGCCGCGAGCAGCAGCAGTCCGAACGCCGCGAACACCGCCCTCAGCCGCCGCATGACACCTCCGGGCCGAGCTTGAATCCCTCCCCGCGCACCGTGATCAGGATCCGCGGCCGCCGGGCATCGGGCTCGATCTTGCGGCGCAGCACCCCGATCGTGTTCTCGACGGTTCGGGTCTCCAGCTCCACGTCCGGATATCCCCAGACCTCGGTGAGGAACTCGCGCTTGGAGACCACCCGCTGGCGGCGGTAGGCGAGATAGCGGAGGATCTCGCCCTCGCGGACCGTGAGCGCCGCGGGCGGCGCCTCGGGGCCGCGGCGCACCTCCAGGCGGTCGAGGTCGATCTCGACCGGGCCGCAGCGCAGCGTCACCGGCGCCGGTGCGCCGGCAACACGATCCCAGGCGCGGCGGCGCAGCAGCGCCTCCACGCGCGCCAGCAACTCGCGCACCGAGAACGGTTTGGGGACGTAGTCGTCGGCGCCGGCCTGCAGCCCCTGCACGCGGTCATCCTCGCGCCCGCGCGCGGTCAGCATGAGCAGCGGGGTGCGCACGCCCTGCTGGCGCAGGCGCCGGCAAACCTCGACGCCGTCCAGCCGCGGCAGCATGAGATCGAGCACGATCAGCTCGTAGCGCCGGCTCAGCCCCTCGCGCAGCGCCCGCTCACCGTCGGCGGCGAGGTCGACCGCATGGCCGGCGAACACCAGCGCGTCCCGCACGGCGAGGCGGATCGCGGGCTCGTCCTCCACGAGCAGGATCCGGGCCATGCCCGGATGCTAGCACACCGGCGCCCGGGGCGGTGCAAAGGAAACGCAAGACAACGACAAGGTCCGGGCGCGAGGCTGCACCCCGCCGGCCCGCCACAGCCGGAGAACGGTGCGCGGACTCCGTCCCCCGAAAAAGAGAACGGTGTGGGCAGACCGTCCCCGAAAAAAGGAAATAGCACTCTGGCGAGTGCTATTTCCCGGTGCTTGTCACCTACCGAAGAGGGGGAAAGTGGGGAAACGGTAGACGACGGCACCTCATTTCCGCTTGTCAGGACGCCCAGCCTCGGCGTGAGCGCCCGCGTGCACGGGCATCGTGGCACCGGGCCTCGGTGGCGTCAAGCAAGGCGGGGCCAGCCACCGGGCGGCGGCGCCTACAAATATCGGGCCGCGATCACCTTACGCAACTTCCTTGCCGCTCGGCGCGCGGTGCCGGGCCCGGGCCCGCCGAGCCCCGGCGGTGCCGCCCCCGGCTTGCCGCCCAGGGCGGCACGGGGTAGCCTCTGGGGACACGCGCGCGGGCCCGTGGGCACGGGCCCGGCGTGTGGCTGAGGGGATGGCGGGCGGGCGCCGTGCAGCGACGCGGCCCGGGCCAGCGGGGGAGCGTGGAGAGAGCAGCGGCATGATCCTCGACAACATCCTGGGCCACATCGGTCGCACCCCCATGGTACGGCTCGCCCGTATCGGGCGGGATCTGCGCTGCGAGCTGCTCGGCAAGTGCGAGTTCTTCAACGCCGGCGGCTCGGTGAAGGACCGGATCGCGCTGCGCATGGTCGAGGACGCCGAGCGCGCGGGCCGCATCCGGCCCGGCGACACCCTGATCGAGCCGACCTCCGGCAACACGGGCATCGGGCTGGCGCTGGTGGCGGCGATCAAGGGCTACCGGTTGATCGTGACCATGCCCGAGAAGATGAGCCGGGAGAAGGTGGCGGTGCTGCAGGCGCTGGGCGCGCACATCATCCGGACGCCGACGGAGGCCCCCTGGGACTCGCCGGAGAGCCACATCGGCGTCGCCCGGCGGCTGCAGAAGGAGCTGCCGAACGCTCACATCCTGGATCAGTACTCCAACCCCTCCAACCCGGACGCGCACTACGACACCCACGGCCGCCGAGATCCTGCAGCAGTGCGAGGGGCGGGTGGACATGCTGGTGTGTGGCGCCGGCACCGGCGGTACGATCACGGGCATCGCGCGCCGATTCCGCAAGGAGGCGCCCGATTGCACCATCGTCGGCGTCGATCCGGTGGGCTCGATCCTCGCCGGCCCGGGCGAGGTGGGGCACCTACAAGGTCGAGGGCATCGGCTACGACTTCATCCCGCAGGTGCTCGACCGCTCGCTGGTGCACCGCTGGGTGAAGACCCGCGACCGGGAATCGTTCTTGACCGCCCGGCGGCTGATCGCCGAGGAGGGGATCCTGGCGGGCGGCTCCTCGGGCGCCGCGGTCTGGGCGGCGCTGCAGGTCGCGACCGAGCTGGGCCCGGGCCAGCGCTGCGTGGTGATCCTGCCCGACTCGGTGCGCAACTACATGACGAAGTTCCTCGACGATCAGTGGATGCGGGACAACGGCTTCCTGGAGAGCACCTGGCAGGTCCGCCGCGTGGCGGAGCTGTTGCCGCGCGAGCGACAGCGGCTGGTCACGGTCTCCCCCGGGACCACGGTGGCCGATGCGGTGCTGCTGCTGCACCGGCACGGGGTCTCGCAGGTACCGGTGCTGGGCGAGGGCGGCAAGGCGATCGGCGTCGTGACCGAGAACGGGCTATTGCACCACATGATGGCCGGCGGGGGCGAGCGCACCGATCCGGTCGCGGAGGTGCTCGATCACAACTTCATCGAGGTCACGCCCGAGACGCCGCTGGCGGCACTGGAGCCCCTGTTCGCCCGCGGCGGAGTGGCGCTCGTGCGCGAGCACGGGCAGCTGTGCGGCATCATCACCAAGATCGACCTGCTCAACTTCCTCATGCGATCGTGAGACCGCCCGCTCCGGCATCCACCGCCTGTCCACGCCTCGCCCACAGAATACGCAACCTTCCACAGACAAAGGAGATCCGTTCGTGTGAACACGGCGTGGACGAGGCAAACCGTATGCCGCCTTCCCTGCCGAAAAATCTTGAGGAGTTGCGCCCCGACCAAACTACTGCCTGGGGCGCATCCTCCGCTCGCTGGTGCGAGCGCAACTCGATTCAGGCAGGCTCGGTCCGAAGCCGGCCGGCGCGCCGCCTTATAATGCCCTCGCTGCACCTGGGCGAGCGACCAGGCGCGGCCACCGCCGGTAAGCGCGTGCCTGCGGGCATGCGGCTCGTGGCGGTGGGCAAACCCCAGAGGGGCCGGTACCGGGTGCGGATCGCGAGGTCCGTGCCTGCGCAACCGGGCTCGCCGTGCGCCGATACCCTGGGGCGCGGCGCTGCGCGCGGGACCGCGGTTCTCCCGTGCCCGGCGCTGAGCGCGTGAGGGGAGGCGGCCGGGAAGCCGGCTGCCGCGGCGGCGAGAGGGAGAGCCTCAGAGGGGAAACGCCAGGAGGGCAAGGGCCCTGGCGGAGGGCCGGAGACGGCCGCCGCCGGGGACCCGACTCCCGGAGGGACCAAGCCTTCGGAGCCGAGGCCGCTCCAGAGCGGGCGGCCCAACGGCAGGGGAGGAACGGCGCCCGGCGACGGGTGCCGGATCTCCGGGAGGAGCAACGCCCTGAAGGCGGAAGCTCAGGAGCGCTGCCGGGGGGAAACCCCTGGCCAGGCCGTGCAGGCGGCCCCCCGCGCCGCGCCGCTGCGGCGGCTCGGAGCGGGAGGGCAGACGGCTCGCTGAAGGCGCACCGAACGCCACGAGCGGGCTCCGGCGGGGGTTGGCAGCCCCGCACCGACGGGTCTGCGCGGCTGGCAGGCGCTGAAGAGCACCGAACGCTCAGGAGGGCTGCCGCGTTGCGGTGTGCCGCGCGCCGGCGCGAGCCGGTGGCAGCGGCCTCGGGCGCGCGGCGGTCCGGCGGGTGGTCAACGCCCTGCAGGGGCGGCGAAGGCCACAGGAGGAGCACCGGGCTTTTTTATGACCTGAAAAGGCTCGGTGTGCGCAGGGGAGCGGAAGACCGGGAAGCCGCCGAACGGCAAGCCGGGAGCGCCTGAGCCAGAAGGGCGCTACGCCTCCTGCCGACACTCCAAAGGCACCGCCGAACCCCACGAGGGCCACGGCCGCGCGCGAGCCCCGAGCCGGGCCGCGCGAGCGCGCCCGCAAGGGCGCCCGGCCGGCCGCCCGCCGGGCTCACGCCCTGGAGGGCAACCCCGCGCCCACGGGCGCCGGGTGCAGCATACAGAAGGGCCTGCCGCCGCGGCGGCAGGCCCTTCTTCTTTCCCCCGCCGCGCCCCCCGGCCCGCCGCCCGCGGGCGCGCCCGCTGCGCCGCTGACGGCCACCGAGCTACCGCCCGCAGCCGACGGTGCGGACCAGCGGTGCCACCGTGCCGCGCACGTACAGCACCAGATCGTTGAAGTCCCACTCCCCCTCAGCTCCCTCGGCGGCCGGGCGATCCTCGAAGCACATCACCAGCCCCGGACCGGGGGCGAGCACCGTGTCCCGATCACCCGCGCCGGTGCGCCCGCGCGTGCTGCGCAGCGCGATGGCCTGCGCGAAGCCGCCCGGGTTGAGCTCGGGCAGCGAGAACAGCGGCGGCGGGCCTGCCTCGGGATCGGCCTGGTAGTCCGCCAGCGTGCGGCCTGGCAAAAAGAAGAACACCACCGCGTGCCCGCGCGGCACCTCCAGCTCCCGCGACCAGGCGCCCGCGGGCAGGCTCGCGTCCGTGCAGCCGCCGCCCTCCCACTCCGCGGTGTGCCACAGCACGCTCTGCGCGTCCAGCCCCGCGAGCGCCTCCGCGGCGTCACGGGGCGGGGCGGCCGGATCGAAGGTGAGCACGCCGAGATCGCCGTCCACACAGCCCTGGCGCGCCACCGCATCCACCCGCAGGCTCACGAGCGCGTCCCCGCCGCCGCCGACCGCCACGATCCCCGCCGAGCCGTGCAGCACCCGGGCGTCGGCGAACTCGGCGCCGAGCCAGCGGAACAGCCGGTCGTTCGCCAGCGGGCCGCCCTCCGGGCGCTGCAGCGCGCCGAGCTCGGCGGGCGGCTCTGAAGCGAGTTGCTCGTCGAACGCGCTCTCGGCATCGAGCGCCAGATAGGCGTCCTCTTCGAGCGCGCGCACCCGCACCGTGCGCTCCACCGTCCGGCGGTGGCGTCCGGCGGTGATCTCCAGCTCGAGCACGATCTCGTTGTCCAGCGGCACACCGGCGCTCCACGCGAGTTCCAGCTCGACTGCGAAGCGGCCGCCAGGCCCCAGCACAGCGGCGCGCGCCGGCCTGCCCGTGGTGCGGTTGCGCGCGCGCAGCACCAGCGGCGGCAGCAACGCGTCGGCGCACAGCGCCGCGGGCAGCTCCTCGGCTGCATGGAGCTCGTGATAGCTGCCGCCGCCCGCGGCCGCCACGCAGTGCGGCAGCGTCGTCCGCTTGCGGTTGGTGTCGTCCAGCGACACGATCGACCAGGCGTGCAGCTCCGCTGCGGTCGCCTCGCCGAGTTCGCGCGCGCTCCGGATCGCCGCCTCGCGATCCTCGCGGCTCTGGCTGAGGTTGGAATCCGAAACATCGCGCGGCACCCCGTGCGCGGTCGGGATGCCGTCGCTCAGAAAGACCACGCCCCGCTGTGGCGGCCCTGCCCGCCCGCCGCCGGGCTCGTGGGCTCGGTCGGCGAGGTCGTCCGCCTCGGCGAGCGCCTGGAACAGCTGCCGCGCGGCGACGAACGCCGCCTCATAGTTGGTGCCGCCCGCCGGCTCCCCGAGCGCCGCCAGCGCCGCATCGACCGCCGCCAGATCACGGGTGAACGGGACCACCACCTCCGCCGCGTCCCCGAACGCCACCACGGCCACGCGCGCGGTCCGCGCGTCCAGCCGGCCCACAAAGCAGCGAGCGGCCTCGATCTCCGCCGCCAGCACCGAGTCCGGCTCGCCGTCCCCGTCCAGATCGAATGCCGGCCGGCCCGTGCTGCCCGAGCGGTCGATCGCGATCACGACGTCCAGCCTCGCCGACGGACGAGCCCGCCGGCGCAGCCACCCCTGCAGGCGGAGCGCAGGGGCGTTGCAGCCGCGGCGCACCAGGTGCAGCCGGCGCCCCGACGGCGTCGTCACCTCCAGCTCGAACTCCACCCGCGAGCGCGCGATCTGCACCACCGCGCGCTCGCCCTCCCGGACCCGGAGCCCGGAGAGATGCGTGTCGAAGCCGGGGGCGAGCACCGCCACTTCTCGCGGCGGCCCGCTCCCTCCGGCCACGGCGGCGAACGCCGTGGCCCCGCCGCCGCTGCCGCCGGTGGCCAGCTCGGGCGCCCGCACGACGAAGCGCCCCTTGCCGTCGGTCGGCGCCTCGGCCTCGATGCCGTCGACCGACACCAGGGCTCCGGCGACGGGCTGTCCCTCCTCGTCCTGCACCACGCCCGCGAACACGCCCTCGGAGGGGTTGGAGACGGGCGGCAGCTCGCCGTGGTCGACGTTGCAGGCGGCGAGCAGTACTGCGGCGGCGAGCAGCTGCGGTGCGAGGGCGCCGAGAGCCGGGCGGTACCGGGCGGTCGTGCGGCCGCGAACCGCACCGGTCCGGGCCAGAGCGGTGACCGCCAGCGCACGGGCAAAGTTGGATACATGTTCCGTTACATCCACACCGGTGCGGCGCACGGCGTCATCCTCCTGTCCGTCCGGGTTGCGCGGGCACCGGGTGGCTGCCCCTGCTGCCCGACGGCCCCGTGGCCACAGCGCAGCAAGATAGAGACCGGTTGCGCCGCCACCCCCGGCGGGCTGCGGTGCCCGGCGGCTCCGAGGCCGGCAAGGGCCAGAACTGCATGCTCGTGCGAGGAAATGCGCAACCTGTGCACAGCCCGTTGAGGGAACAACCCGCGTGCCGCGCTGCGGGCGCACCAGAGTTGCGGCGCTCTCCCCGCGCGCAACCTGCTGCTGGCTCGAGGCATATGGCGCACTCCCCCCTCGGAACCCTGCCCGCAGAAAGATCTTTCGGCCCGGCGACGAGCCCGGCTTTATAATGCCGTCGCTGCACCTGGGCGAGCGACCAGGCGCGGCCACCGCCGGGAAGCGCGTGCCTGCGGGCATGCGGCTCGTGGCGGTGGGCAAACCCCAGAGGGGGCCGGTACCGGGTGCGGATCGCGAGGTCCGTGCCTGCGCAACCGGGCTCGCCGTGCGCCGATACCCTGGGGCGCGGCGCTGCGCGCGGGACCGCGGTTCTCCCGTGCCCGGCGCTGAGCGCGTGAGGGGAGGCGGCCGGGAAGCCGGCTGCCGCGGCGGCGAGAGGGAGAGCCTCAGAGGGGAAACGCCAGGAGGGCAAGGGCCCTGGCGGAGGGCCGGAGACGGCCGCCGCCGGGGACCCGACTCCCGGAGGGACCAAGCCTTCGGAGCCGAGGCCGCTCCAGAGCGGGCGGCCCAACGGCAGGGGAGGAACGGCGCCCGGCGACGGGTGCCGGATCTCCGGGAGGAGCAACGCCCTGAAGGCGGAAGCTCAGGAGCGCTGCCGGGGGGAAACCCCTGGCCAGGCCGTGCAGGCGGCCCCCCGCGCCGCGCCGCTGCGGCGGCTCGGAGCGGGAGGGCAGACGGCTCGCTGAAGGCGCACCGAACGCCACGAGCGGGCTCCGGCGGGGGTTGGCAGCCCCGCACCGACGGGTCTGCGCGGCTGGCAGGCGCTGAAGAGCACCGAACGCTCAGGAGGGCTGCCGCGTTGCGGTGTGCCGCGCGCCGGCGCGAGCCGGTGGCAGCGGCCTCGGGCGCGCGGCGGTCCGGCGGATGGTCAACGCCCTGCAGGGGCGGCGAAGGCCACAGGAGGAGCACCGGGCTTTTTTATGACCTGAAAAGGCTCGGTGTGCGCAGGGGAGCGGAAGACCGGGAAGCCGCCGAACGGCAAGCCGGGAGCGCCTGAGCCAGAAGGGCGCTACGCCTCCTGCCGACACTCCAAAGGCACCGCCGAACCCCACGAGGGCCACGGCCGCGCGCGAGCCCCGAGCCGGGCCGCGCGAGCGCGCCCGCAAGGGCGCCCGGCCGGCCGCCCGCCGGGCTCACGCCCTGGAGGGCAACCCCGCGCCCACGGGCGCCGGGTGCAGCATACAGAAGGGCCTGCCGCCGCGGCGGCAGGCCCTTCTTCTTTCCCCCGCCGCGCCCCCCGGCCCGCCGCCCGCGGGCATCGGACCGCATCGCTGCGCGCGGGCGGGACCGGCGGCGGGGCGCTCCGCCCTCCGCGCGCGCCGCGCAGCCGCCCCGCGCTGGCCGCGGCCCGCTGCGCCGGCTGCCGCCACCCGCTGCGACGGCCGGCGGCCGGCCAGCCGGGCGCTGCGGCAGCGGCGATCGGACACCGCGCAGCGCCCGGGCGGGCGGCCGCGGCCGGCATGTCGTACGATGGCGGGTGGCGGGCGGGTGTCACGGCACGGCGGCTCATGCGGAGGGCACCGTGAACATTCTCCACGGTCGGAGGGCGGCGCGGCCGCCGGGCCACTCGCAGCAACATACAGGATTGCCATATGTTGCGTGCGAACCAGCCCGCTCGGTGCAACAGTTGCGTGCTACCGGCTGGAGAGCTGCGATGCCGGACCATCCCAGGAGCGCGCGAGGGCAGTCGCCAACCACGAGCAGCGCTGGCGGTCTCGCACCCCGCCGCCAGGGCGGCTTCGGCATGCTGGAGCTCATGATGGTGCTCGCCATCCTGACGGTCGCGATCATCGGCACCGTCGCGGCGATGGGAACCGTGGCGCGGCAGAACCAGAGCTCGATCGAGACCGCGGTCGCGACCCAGTGGATCCGCGCCAAGCTCGAGGAGATGCGCGCGCATCCGTACGAGACGCTCTGGGAGAGCTACACCACCGGTGGCACGCCGGGCCCCACCTTTACGGTCTCCGGGCTCAATCCGCCTGCCGCGGGCGTGCCCCACGGCACGGTCGTCTTCCTCGGAGAGCCCGCCGTCACCCAGCAGTGGGGGGCCGAGGTCGATCTCAACGACGACGGCAGCACCAGCTCGCCCCCGCCGGCGAGCGCCGCCGAGGCCGAGGCGTGGTCGGCGCTGCCGGTGCTGGTGCGGGTGCGCTGGAGCGACCACGCTGGAGAGAACACGCGGCTGGTCGAGCTGATCTCGATCATCTACGACCCGAATCAGGACTGAGGCGCGAGCGATGCGCGCGGAACAGAGGAGGCGGTCCCGGCAGGCGGGCTTCACCCTGCTCGAGGTGCTGCTCGCCGCGGTGCTGCTGGTGCTGGTGACGGCCTTCGCGGGGATCGGGCTTGCCGTCGGGCAGCGCGTGATGGCGGACGGCATGCGCATCGCGCAGGCCAAGGAGAACGTCCTGCGCGCGCTGGCGCACATGGTGCCGGAGATCCGCGAGAGCGGAACCACGACCTCGGGCTCTGGCATCGCCGTCGAAGACGGTGGCCGGCGGCTGCGCTTTCGCAAGAACATCGGCTTCGATGGCAACCAGGTCATCTGGTCCGAGGAGATCGTCTACGAGTATCACGCAGAGGATGGGAACGGCGTCGCCGCCGGCACGATCACCCGCACCGGCCCGGAGTCGAGCGCGGCCGGTGCGGCGATCGCCACCACCACCGTCGCGGTGGAGATCGATCCCAGCTTTGGCTTTGAGCTGAACGCGGCGGGCGACGAGGTCACGATCACGATCGGCTCGAGCACCACCCTGAGCGACGGCACGGCGGCCACGTTTCCCCAGGGCGGTCCGCTCGTCGAACGGGTGCGGTTGCGCAACTGAACAGGCCGGCGGCACGCGCAGCGTCCGCGCACGGCCAGGAGGCGCTGGGATGAACCGGGGCGAACGGAACTGCGAGTCCGGCAGCGCGTACCTGCTCTGCCTGACGGTGTTGGTCGTGGTGGCGATCGCCTCGGCGGCGTTCGTCGGCATGGGCCAGGCGGGCTCGGCCTCCTCGTTGCAGCAGCTCCGCCAGGACGCGCTGCGCTCGGCGCTCGAGGGCGCCGGCGCGGTGGCGATCCAGAAGGTGCAGGCGGCGCTGCTGGAACGCCGGCTGCCCCCGGCCTACGTGCGGGGCCAGGTGCGGACCGGACCCGCGCGCGGGGCGTGGTGGTCGGCCATCGTGGCGCAGAACGCCGCGCGGCCCGAGCTCTACAAGATCTCGCTGGCGGCGGCCCTGCACCGCGAGACGCCGAGCGCGCTCCAGAAGGCAGCCCCCTATCAGGAATCGCAGAGCTACCCCACGCTCACCACCGACAGCAGTCTGCCCCCGCCCGAGGCCTCTGCGGTCCAGGAGGTGATCGTGCAGCTGTTCCCGCCGGTGCCCCCGCCACCCGCAAGCTTCAAGGGAGCGCTCTCGAGCTACTACGGCTTCAGCAACGTCAAGAACGCGACGATCAACGGCAACGATCACAACCTGGACGGCACGACCAACCCCCTCGGCGACACCTACGCCATCTCGGTCGCCAGCGGCACCGTGACGCTGCAGGGCGGCTCGGCGCTGCTCGCCGGCAACGGCAGCACGCTCGCCAACTCGGTGGATTCCACCCGGGTGGACACCACCTACGGTGGCGACAGCTTCCCGACCACGCCCTGGGACGTGCTCGGCATCGAGCGAAGCACCTTCGATCAGCGCGCGCTGCGCTTCGATACACTCGAGGCCTGGAACGCTTACGTCGAATCGCTCCCCGAGGTCGTGATCCAGGGCACCACCTACCGGCAGATGCCGGAGCACAGCTTTCTCAACCTGACCTTCCGGGATGGCGGCAGCGCCATGTTCCAGGGCATCTACTGGGGCAGCTCGAGCCACATCCTGGTCTGGCACCACCCCGACCCGAACGCCAACAGCGACCCCAATGCGCCCAAGGGCGTCGCCTATGGCGCGAACATCCACCTCGGCAACCAGGAGCTGCCGTTCCACGGGATCGCGATCCTGGACGACTGGCGGCACGTCAACGGCAAGTCCAACGTCAAGGGAGGGTTCGTCTCGCTCAACGGCACCGGGGTGCAGGAGGGTCTGCAGGCGCTCTCGATCACCTATTCGAGCCAGGGCATCGGCCGCGCGCTGTACAGCGCCGCGCAGCTCGACGGCGAGGCCGTGCCGCCGCGGGTGGTCTCCTACCGCGAGCAGACCGACAACGCCGAGGTGCGCCTGGCGCTGGATGCCGTACAGGCGAACCAGCGCACCGGCGAGGTGAGCCCCTCCGCCGGCTGGCAGGAGCCGGCGATCGCCCTGTGGGAGCGCTAGCAGCGCAAGCAGGTCTGGGTTGCCACGACCGCCGCGGTCGGGCAGTCTCGTAACGGAGCGGAGAAGCGGAGAGACATCAGCGATGACGCACCGAGGCGATGGAATCCGGCGGTGGGGCAAACCGCCCGTGGCGAACGGCGAGCACGGCAGCGCCTTCATCCTGGGCCTGGTGATCGCGACCGTGCTGCTGGTGGGATCGGCGGCATTCGTCGGCATGGCGGGGACGCACTCGCACGCCAGCACCGCGCGCGTGCGCGGGCACGCCCTGCAGGCCGCGCTGGAGGGGGCATCGGCGATCACGCTGGCGCGCGTGCGCGAGGCGCTGGCCGGCGGCAGCACGCCGCCCGCCTTCCTGCGCGGCCAGCTCCAGAGCGGCCCCGCCGCCGGCGCCTGGTGGTCGGCGGTGGTACGCCGGCACGCGGTGCGGACCGACCTGTGGAAGGCCAGCATCGCGGCGGCGTTGCACCGCACGACGCCGGCGCTGTTGGCCTCCGCGCCGCCCTACGCCGAACTGGAGAACGATCCCGACCTGGGCGTGGAGGGGACCGCCACCTCGAGCCAGCTCGAGATCCCGCCGCCCGAGTCCTACCAGGTCCACGAGGTCATCTTCCAGGTCATCCCCCCGGTGCCGCCCAAGCCCGCCGCCTTCCGCGGGGCGCTCTCCAGCTACTACGGTTTCACCAACATCAAGAATGCCACCATCGATGGCAACGACCACAAGCTGGACGGTGCGCTGAACCCGGCGGGGGATACCTATGCCATCTCCGTCACCGACGGCAACGTCACCTTCAAGGGCGGCGCCGGCCAGCTCGGGGGCAACGGCGAGCCGCTCGCCCACGTCATCGATGAGGCCCGGGTCGAGGACGACTACGATGGGGAGTTCCCCACCACACCGTGGCAGGCGCTGGACATGACCGAGGCCGATTTTCTGGCCCGCAGTACGCGCTTCGACACGCTCGCGGAGTGGAACGCGTTCGTCGACGCGCTGCCGGAGGTCGAGGTCGACGGCGAACGGCGCAAGCAGATGCCACCCAACCAGTTCTTGTACCTCACCTTCCAGTACGGGGGCAGCCAGATCTTCAGCGGCATCGACTGGGGCAACTCGGCGCACATCCTGGTCTGGCACCACGAGAACCCTTCCATCAACTCGGACCGCAAGGCGCCGAAGGGGGATGCATGGGCGCGCAACATCCACCTGGGCCAGCTCAATCGTCCCTTCCGCGGCATCGCGATCCTGGATCAATGGCAGCACGTCAACGGACAGTCGCACGTGTACGGCGGCTTCATCTGCCTGTCGGGGGTGGGGCCGCAGGACGGGCTGCAGGCGATGCATCTCACCTACTCCTCCGAGGGCATCGGGGTCGCGCTGGCCCAGGCCGGCGGCGTCGAGGTGGCGGCTTCGGCGCCGCGCGTGGTCTCGTACCGGGAGTCGGTCGACAGCGCCGAGGTGCGGCTGGCGCTGGGGGCGATCGGCGCCGACCACCGCGAGTCGCCGCCCCCGTCCTCGACCGACTGGGTCGCACCCGGCTCTGCGGGGGGCGGAGGACAATGAGCCCGGCGCCGCCCGGCGGCGATCGCGGTGCGTGCGGTCTGTCCCATCGGCAGGTCTTGCCGTGCTCTGCTCGCAGTTCCGTCTCGCCGAGCAGGCGCAGAAGGGGCGCTGCCAGCCTCCGCTCCACCCCCAGGTGCGATGACACCCTGCCGGCACGAGCCCGCCTCGCCCCTGGGGCCTGGGTTGCCGCCGTGCTCCTCGTGTCGCTCGCCCTGGGCGCTGGCGCACCCGCGACCGCTCGCGCCGACGTGGTGACGCTCGACTCGGATGAGGTGATCGAGGGGCGGATCGTGGAGGAGAGCCCCACCGAGATCACGATCGAGTTCGACAGCGGCCGGGTCGTGCTGCGCCGCTCGCAGATCCGAACCATCGAGCGGCGGCCCTGGCGGGCTGCGCCGCCAGCGGCGGGTGCCGCCGCAGGCCCCTCGCCCTCCGCGCCGCGCTCCCCCGCGGGGGGTGCGGATGCACCGGCCGCGGGGCGCGCGGGTGAAGCCGTGAGCCCCGCGAGCGCGGCCCCGCCCACCGCTCCGGCCGCCCTCGCCCCCGAGCCCGCACCCCAGGCGGCACTGGCGGCCCGCCTGCAGCAGCTGCTCGAGCAGGCGCGGGCAGCCGCCGGGGCGAGCGAGGAGGTGTTCACCGCCCTCGGCCCGGAGGCGGTGCCGCTGCTCGCCGAGCGGCTGCGCGACCGCTCGCTGCCCGAGCAGGTGCGCGAGGCCATGGCGGTGGCGTTGCAACAGCTCGATCCCCACCCGGCAGCGGTACCCGCCCTGGTGGTGCTGCTGCACGATTCCAACCCGATCGTGGCGCTGAACGCCGCCTGGTCGCTGGGCGCACTCGCAGACCAGGCGATCGAGGCGGCGCCCACGCTTCGCAGCGTGGCGCTGGACGGCACCCGTCCGGCGATGGTGCGCGCGGCCGCGCTCTACGCCTACGACGCGGTCGGGGGCGCACAGGCGCGCGAGACTGCGCTCGCGCTCCTCGGCGAGCCCAGCGAGCTCATACGTGCCCGGGCCCGCCAGATCGTGCGCGCGCACTTCGCCGCGCGAGCTGCGGCCACGCTCCAGGAGCTGACCCGCCAGCTGGATGGCCCCGAGGCGACGGCGCGCGCGGAAGCCGCCCTGCTGCTCGGCGAACTGGGCGACACCTACAGCCACACCCGCCTGATCGGGTTGATCCGGCCCGGATCGCGGCGCGATCCCTCGCCGCGGGTGCGGCTGGAGGCGGTCCGCGCGCTGCGCGCATCCGCCCACCCCGAAGCGCTGGCCGCCCTGCTCGGGGCGCTCGAGGACGAGGACGCCGCCGTGCGCGCCATGGCGGCGCTGGTGCTCGGCCGGCGCCAGAGCCGGGCCGCGGTCGCGCCGCTGCTGCGCAAGCTCTACGACATCGACCCCGCGGTGCGGCGCGCGGCCGCGCGCGCGCTGGAGCAGATCACCGGGCAGCGGCACGGCACCGCCATCGACCGCTGGCGGCGCTGGTGGGAAAGCGAGGGCAAGCGGCGGTTCGGTGAGGGCAGCTAACGATCCCCAGCGCCCGGCGCAGCGCCGCGTCCCGGCCCGCCATACACCAGCCGCACTTCCGCGACCAGCCGGTTGCCGCACCGTGCCGGCGGGGCACCCTCGCGCACCGCGGCGCGCAGCGGACCGGTATAGCCGGCGCACGGCAGCTCGAGCCGCGCCTGCGAACATCGTTGCTCGACCAGGCGCTCCACCTCGCGGCGCAGCAAGAACCCTCCCTTCTTGCAGGCCGGGTTGGCACAGGGAAGATGCATCTGGAGGTCGAGGCTGCGATCGGCGAGCCGGAGCTTGCCCCGCTTGCCGCCCTCGGGCACACCCTCTCCCTGCTGGTGATAGTCCACCACGATATCGCGTACGCCCACCCAGCCCCGCATCGCCCCGTCTCGCCCTTGGACCTCGGTGCGCGCCGCCCGCGCGCCTCCCCCTGGCTCAGTCGAGCGCTGCGTACGAACCCAGCGCCTCGTCCTCGGTCTCGAAGATCTGGAAGATGTTCTGCAACCCCAGCATGCTCATGACCGTGCGGGTCGCCTCCCGCATGCGGCAGAAGCGCAGGTCACCGCCCCGGGCTCGTGCCTTCTGCAGATAGGCGAGGAACACCCCCATCCCGCTGGACGAGACGTAGCTGAGCCCTTCGCAGTCGATCACCAGGCACGGCCGCCCCTGCTCGAGGGCGCGCGTCAGTCCCTGCTCGAGCGAGTCCACCGTCTGCCGGTCGATGTAGCCGCTGAGCCGCAGCACCGCGACCCGCTCGTCGGGCTGGGGCTCGAGCGCGATCCGCAGCTTCTGCTCTTGCTCATCCTCGCCGCCCGCCGCCGCGCGCTGGCGCCGCTCGGCGCGGAAGGCCTCCAGCGCCTCGGCCTCGGTCGGATAGACCTGCAGCAGATTGGACAGCCCGATCGCCTCGATGACCGTCCGCGCCTCGCGGTTCATGGCGCAGAACTTGATATCGCCCGCAGCGCGGCGGATGCGGATCAGGTGGGAGAGGAACACCCCCATGCCGTCCGAGGAGATGTAGGTGAGGCGGCTACAGTCGACGACGATGGCGCTGGAGCCGGCGTCCACCAGCCGTACGATCGTCTGATCGAGCCGGTGCACGGTCTCGTGATCGATGTAGCCGTGCAGCTCCAGCACGACGATCCCGTCACCCTGCGGCCGTACCCGCAGCGTCGTCCCGTCCATGCGCGCCATCTTAGCGCGCCCCTCCGCCAGGCTGCCACCGCGGTTGCGGCGTCCCGGCCGCGCCCGCTATCATGCCGCCTTCCCGCCCGGCGCTCGCCGCGGGCGGCACGTCCGGTCGGCTCAGCGAAGCGGAGGACAGGCGATGGTCAAGGCGACCTGGCTGGGACACGCGAGCTGGTTGCTGGAGGGCTCGCGCACGGTGCTGTGCGACCCGTTCCTGGATGACAACCCGGCGGCCCCCCGCAAGGCCGCGGACATCGAGCACTGCGACGTGGTGACGCTGTCGCACGACCACTTCGACCATGCCGCGGATGCGGGCTCGATCCTGCAGCGCACCGGGGCGACCCTGGTGGCGACCTACGAGCTCGCCAATGCGTTCGCCGAGTCGCACAATGCCAGGACGGAAGGCATCAACATCGGAGGTTCGGTCAGCGTGCAGGGCGTGACCTGCCACATGGTGCCGGCGTTCCACACCGCCGACAAGGGCGCGCCCACCGGTTTCGTCATCGAGCTGGACGGAGTGCGGATCTACCACACCGGGGACACCTGCCTGTTCGGCGACATGGCGCTGATCGGAGAGCTGCTCGCTCCCGACCTCATGCTGTGCCCGATCGGAGATCGGTTCACCATGGGTCCCCGCTCGGCCGCCCGCGCGGTGGCGCTGGTCAAGCCGCGCGTCGTGATCCCCATGCACTACAACACCTGGCCGCCGATCGCGCAGGATCCGCAGGAGTTCGCCCGGCTGGTGGCCGAGCAGGCCCCCGGGGTCGAGGTGGCGATCCTCCAGCCCGGCCAGAGCTACGAGATCGGCCCGCGCTGAGGAGGCAGGCGCCATCGGGCAAGCGCCGCCGCCCCATCCGGACTGGTACGCGCCGCGGCGGCTGTACGCCCGCGGCTACCCGCCGGGGCTGACCAGCGCCCTGCAGGTGCTGCCGGGGCTGTATCGGCGGCTGCAGGAACTGGTGGCCGCGCTCGGCGCGCGCTACGTGCTGGAGATCGGCCCCGGCAACCGGCCGCTCGTGAGGGGTCCCGGCGTGACCTACCTCGATGTGTCGCACGCGCTGCTGCTGCCCCTGGGCGGCCAGCGGGTGGAGGGCGACCTGCTGGCGGCGCCCTTCCTCGACGGCGTCTTCGATCTGGTCATCGCCGCGGACGTGCTCACCCATGTCCCGCCGGCCCGGCGCGCCGCGGCGATCGACGAGCTGCGGCGGCTGGCGCCGCAGCTGCTGCTGTTCCATCCCGAGCCGGGTGGCGGCGCGCTGGCGCCCCCGCTCGGAGCCGAGGAGCTGGCGGCTCTGGTGCGCGCGCGCGGGCTCGAGGTCGAGCTGTGGCCGGTGCACCTGCCGGGACCGCGCGGCCTGCTGCGCTTCGGCATCCTGCTCGCGCACGCCCGCTCGGAGCGCGCACCGGCGGGCCCCGGCGGCCCGGTGGCATGAGGTTCAGGGGGAGCGCCGCTGGCGGGGTCGGGCTTCACGCCCCGCTCCGGTCTGCTCGAGGTAGGCCCGCAGGATCGCCTCCTGGCGGGCGTGCATGCGGCGGCGGGAGCGGGGATCGCGATCGTCCCAGCCGAGCAGGTGCAGGCAGCCGTGCACCACATAGCGGCACAGCTCCTCGCCCAGCGCGAGTCCACGTGCCTCCGCTTCCTCCCGGGCGCGCTCGGCGGACAGGCATACCTCGCCGAGCAGCGGATCAGGGTCATCGGGCGCGCGCAGCGGAAACGAGATGACGTCGGTCGGGTAGTCGTGACCCAGGTGGCGGCGGTTGAGCGCGTGCAGCTCGGCGTCGGAGAGCACGACCACCGAGACCTCGAGATCCTGCGCCCCCTCGGCCCGCAGGGTCGCCTCGGCAGCTCCGGCCAGCAGCGCTATGTCCACCGGCACGGCAGACTGGCGATCCTCGACGCGGACAGGCATCTCCTTCACGGCTCCAGCGCCGGCCGCGCCTGCCCCCCTTGCGCCGGCTCGCCGCGGCCTGCCCGGCGCGCCGCAGCCGGCTGGGCCGCCTCGGGCTGCGGGCCGGCCAGCCTGCCACCGCCCGCGATGCGGCTCGCCGCCTCCCCGCTCAGACCCAGTTCCCGCAGCTCGTCGGCCGGTGGCTTGGGGTACTTGATGCGGCCGTGGTGGGCGGCGAGCAACACCCGCACCATCGCGTCCTTGACCTGCTTGAGCTCGGCCATCGTGATGCCGCACTCGTCGAACTGCCCCTCGAGCAACCGCTTGAGAATCACGTCGTGGACCATGCCGTCGATGCGCGACGGATTGGGCTCGTCGAGCACACGCGAGATCGCCTCGACCGCATCGGCGATCATCACGATCGCGGTCTCGCGCGAGCGGGGTCTGGGGCCCGGATAGCGGAAGTCGTCCTTGTTGACCCCGGCGGCATTCTCGTCCCCGCCCCGCTGTTCCACCGCCTGGCGATAGAAGTACTCCACCGCGATCGTGCCGTGGTGTTCGGCGATGAAATCGATGACCTTGGAGGGCAAGCCCAGCTCCTTCGCCATCTCGATGCCGTCCTTGACGTGGCTGATCACGATCAAGGTGGACATGGTCGGGGTCAGACCGGTGTGCTTGGAGACACCGCCGCCGAGGTTCTCGACGTAGTACTCCGGCTTGGCGAGCTTGCCGAGATCGTGAAAATGGCACCCGACCCGGCACAATAGCGCATTGGCGCCGATCGCCTCGGCCGCTGCCTCCGCCAGCATGCCGACCATCTGGGAATGATGGAAGGTGCCCGGTGCCTCCAGCGCGAACTTCTTCAGGATCGGCTGGTTGAGATTGGCCAGCTCCTGCAACCGCAGATCGGTCACCACGTCGAAGGCGTTCTCGACCAGCCGCAAGCCTGCCTCTGCCAGGAAGTAGCCGCAGAACAGGCCATTGAGCAGGCCGAAGCAGACGGTGATCCACGCCTGAGACGCGCCCGGTCCGGCCAGTTCGGCGAATCGGAACTGGGGCGCGAGCGCGAACTCCGTCACCAGGATGAGCGCTGCCTGCACCAGCCCCACGTACAGTCCCGCCGCCACCACCTTGGATCGCCGCGCGACCCGGTCGAGCGAGAAGATCCCCACCAGTCCGCCCGCTCCCAGTGCGGCCGCCACCGGCAGGTGGAGCACCGGCTGGCGACTGAGGTGCAGCCCCGCCATGAGCGCCAGCGCCGCGACTGCCATGCCGCTCCAGACCACCGCCAACCGCTGGCCCAGCCCGACCGAGACCGCGACCGCGAACGCGGCGAACGGGACCAGGTAAGGGGACCAGCCGAGCGCGAGCACGATCTTGGCCAGCGCCAACACCAGCAGGGTCAGCGCTTCCAGCAGCATGAGCTTGCGCAGATCCGCGAGCACCTGTCGCTCGTACAGCGACATGTACCAGCCGAGCAGCGCGGTCAGCGCCAGCAACAGCGCTCCGATGCCGAGCCACTGCGCCGGCTCGAGCCCGGCGATCCCCGCCGGCACCACCGCGCACTGCAGTCCCAGGAACGCCGCGGCGGTGAGGGTGAGCGGCAGGCGCCGGCCCCGGACGAGGGTCATCAGCCCCCCCTTGCGGCCGCGTGCGGCCGCTTCGAGGTCGAAGCGGCGCACCCGCCGCCGCGCGGTCTGCACCTTGCCGAACGCGCCCGCCATCTTCCCCGCGCCGCCTGGTTCCCAGCTAGGCGTCCGGTTGCTCCGCGGCGCGCGGGGACGCCGTCCCACCCTCGCGCGCGGCCCCTTCGGCCTCTTCGAAGGCCCGCACGATGCGCCACACCAGGGGATGGCGCACGATGTCCGTCTCGCGCATGCAGTGGAAGGCGATCCCCGCGCCAGGCCGCAGGATCCGCAGCACGTAGCTCAGGCCCGAGATCTTTCCCGGCGGCAGATCGACCTGGGTCGTATCGCCGGTGACCACGATCCGCGATCCGCGGCCCATGCGGGTCAGAAACATCTTGATCTGCCCGATCGTGGTGTTCTGTGCCTCATCGAGGATGATGAACGCCCGTTCCAGCGTCCGCCCGCGCATGTAGGCGAGCGGCACGACCTCGATGGTCTCGACCTCGATGAGCCGCCGCACCGTCTCCACGTCGAGCAACGCGTTGAGCGCGTCGTACAGCGGTCGCAGATAGGGATTGACCTTGGCCTGGAAATCGCCTGGCAGGAACCCCAGGCGCTCTCCGGCCTCGACCGCCGGCCGGCAGAGCACGATCTTGTCGACGGTGCCGCTCTTGAGCGCCTCCACCGCCTTGAGCACCGCGAGGAACGTCTTGCCGGTGCCGGCCGGCCCGGTCACGAACACGATCTCGTTCTCGTCGATCGCCTGCAGGTAGCGAGCCTGGCCGCTGGTGCACGGGCGGAACCGCCCCCCCCGGCCGAGGGCGCCGGCCGGCAGTGCCGCCCGTACTGCCCGGCCGCCTGGCGCCATCGTGGCCGCGGTCGTCCCGAGTACGTCGCCGACCGTCTCGCCCGTCAGCTCGATCCCGGCGCGGTGCAGATCCAGCAACCGCCGCACCGCCGCATCCGCCTGCTCTACCGGCGCCTGCTCGCCGGCGAGCTTGAGCATCCGGTCACGCGCCGTGATCTGCACGTCGAACCGTTCCTGGAGCCGGCGCAGGTTCCTGTCGTGGCTGCCGCACAGCGCCAGCGCCTCCTCGGCGTCGCGCAGTTCGATCGTGACCTCCACCCGGCGGTCCCGCCCCCCCGCACCGGTGGCTCCCAGGCGGTCGGCAGAGGCGGTCATGTCCGAAGCGAGGTCGCCGGCACCAACACCAGGTACGTCACCGGCACCGCGAACAGGATGGAGTCGATGATGTCGAGCACTCCGCCGAACTCCGGCACCAGCCGCGCCGAGTCCTTGACGGCGGCGCTGCGCTTGACCAGCGATTCGACCAGATCTCCGGCCATCCCCGCCAACGTCACCAGTATAGCCAGCACGGGCACCAGCGGCCACGGCACCAGCAGCCCGAGGTCGCTCCAGGCCGCAAAGGCCGCGGTCACTGCGAGCCCGCCCCCCAGCGCCCCGAGGGTCCCGGCCGTCGTCTTGCCGGGGCTGATCCAGGGGATCAGCTTGCGGCGCCCGAACGCCCGCCCGACGAAATAGGCCGCCATATCGGCCCCCTTGGCAACCAAAACCGCATATAGCACCGCCAGCAGTCCGAGCGCCGGTGTCGCCTCGGCGAGGGGGGGCGGCAGATCATGGTCGAGGTAGCGCAGGCGCATGACCAGCAGCGCCGGCAACGCGATGTAGCAGATCGCGAAGACGTGCAGCGCCAGCCCCACCAGCACCTCGCGACCCGGTTCGTGCCGCAGCGCCCAGGACAGCAGCGCCACCAGGTACAGCGCCACCAGCACCAGGTCCGTCTCGCGCGGCAGACTCCCCGTCTCCGCCCAGAGCACGTGCGCGCCGACCACCAGCACCGGCAGCACGCACGCCGGAGCGCGCCACAGGGGAGGGGCGACGGCCGCGAGCAGGCCCAGGATCTCACGCATGCCGAGCGCCAGCGCCGCTGCCGCCAGCACCGCCAGCCCCCAGCCGCGCCCGCTCAGCGCGTCGACCGCCAACAGCCCGCAGACCCCCGCGAGCATGAGCGCGCCGTACAGCACGCGCCGGCTCAGGCCCCCGTCCACGGCCCCGCCTCGCCACGGCAGATCAGCTGGTCGCGCCGGCGACCCACCGACAGCCAGGCGATCCGCGCCCCGAGCCGCGCTTCGACGAACGCCACATAGTCGCGCGCCGCTGGCGGCAGCTCTTCTTCGCGCGTCACCTCGGCGATGGGCTCAGCCCAGCCGGCAAGCGTCTCGTAGACCGGCTCGCACGCCGCCAGCTCCTCGGCGTCCGCGGGCATGGTCTCGATGACGCGCCCGCCGAGCCGGTAAGCGACCGCGACCCGGATCTCGGAGAAACCAGAGAGCACATCGAGCTTGGTCAGGCAGACCGCATCGATGCCGCAGAAGCGCACCGCATGCCGCGTGGCGACCAGATCGAGCCAGCCGCAGCGGCGCGGCCGTCCCGTGGTGGCACCGTATTCCTCGCCGCGCTCGCGCAATGCTGCCCCCGTCCGGTCCGGCAGCTCCGTCGGCATCGGCCCGCGACCCACCCGCGTCATGTAGGCCTTCGCCACTCCGAGCACGCGGTCGACGCGGTTGGGCGGCACCCCCGTGCCGGCACACAGCCCTCCGATCCCGGCATTGCAACTGGTCACGTACGGGTAGGTCCCCAGGTCCACGTCGAGCAGCGCGCCCTGCGCGCCCTCGAACAGCACGCGCTCGCCGGCATCGAGCGCCTGATGCACCAAGGCCACCGTGTCGGCGAGGTACGGCACCAGCTGCTGCCAGCGATCCAGCGCCGCGAGCAGGCGGGCGGGATCGACCGCCTCGGGTGCCACGCGCCCCAGCAGCTCCGCCTTGTCGCGCAGCGCCGCCTGCAGCCGCCGCTCGAAGCGCGCCCGGTCGCGCAGCGCACCCGCGTGGATGCCGACCCGTGCCGTCTTGTCGGTGTAGCACGGACCGATTCCGCGTCCCGTGGTGCCGAGCCGCTGCGCCCCGGCGCGTTCCTCGCGCAGCCGATCCAGCGCCACGTGGTAGGGCATGACCAGGTGCGCGCGCTCGGACAGCGCCAGCCGTTCCGGTGAGACCGCGATGCCGCGCTCCCGCAACGCCTGCAGCTCGCCGAGCAGTCCGTCCGGGTCGACCACCACCCCGTTGCCGATCACGCACCGCTTGTCCGGATGGAGGATGCCGCTCGGCACCAGGTGGAGCACGAACCGCTCGCTGCCCACGCAGACCGTGTGGCCCGCGTTGGCCCCACCGCCGTAGCGACAGACGAGATCGGCCTCCGCGGTCAGCGCATCGACGACCTTGCCCTTGCCCTCATCCCCCCACTGCAGGCCGACGACTGCGAGCGAGGGCACGATCAGCCTCCGGCGCCGGTGCGGGCCCGCAGCTCGGCCACCCATGCCTCGAACAGCCATCGCAGGTCGTTGGGCCCGGGGGCGGCCTCCGGGTGGAACTGTACGGAGGCCGCAGCGAACGACCGGCAGCGCAGTCCCTCGTTGGTGCCGTCGTTGAGCGCGACGAACCAGGGCTCGACCTCCGAGGCGGACAGCGACTCGAAATCGACCGCGAAGCCGTGGTTGTGCGCCGAGATGTACACCCGCCCGGTGCGCAGGTCCTGCACCGGCTGGTTACCGCCCCGGTGGCCGAACTTGAGCTTGTAGGTGCGGCCACCCAGAGCGAGTGCCAGGATCTGGTGGCCGAGGCAGATCCCGAACAGCGGCACCCGGCCGAGCAGGCCGCGCACCGTCTCGATGGCATAGCCGACCGCCGCCGGATCACCCGGCCCGTTGGACAGCAGCACTCCCGCCGGGCGCCGGGCGAGGATGTCCTCGGCGCTCTCGGTGGCGGGCACCACCGTGACTCGACAACCCAGCCGATGCAGGGCTCGGAGCGAGCTCCGCTTGATCCCGCAGTCGAGCACGACCACCGGCAGCCGCTCGCTGTCCGCGGCGGCGGCCCCCCCGGTCGCGGGCTGCTCCTCGCCCCAGACATACGGCACCGCGCAGCTCACCTCCCGCGCCAGGTCGAGGCCCTGCATCGGGGGCGCCGCACGCACCCGCGCCAGCAGTTCCTCGCGAGGTGGGATCGGCTGCCCGCAGACGGCGATCCCGCGCATGACACCGCGGCTGCGCAGGTGGCGGACCAGCGCCCGGGTGTCCACCTCGGCCAGCGCGACCACCCCGTGCCGCCGCAGGTAGTCCGGCAGCGAGGCAGCCGCGCGCGCGTTGGAGGGCACCGGGCAGCAGCGGTCGAGCACGAAGCCCCGCGCCATGGGACGCGCGGCCTCCTCGTCGGCGGCGCAGACCCCGTAGTTGCCGATCTGCGCCGCGGTCATGACTACGATCTGGCCCCAGTAGCTGGGGTCGGTCAGGATCTCCTGGTAGCCCGTCATGGAGGTGTTGAACACCACCTCGGCGACCGCCTCGCCCGGAGCGCCCACGCTCGTGCCGTAAAAGGCACGGCCATCCTCGAGCACGAGCACCGCTTCGCTCCGAACGGTAGAACCGAGCGCCGCCGTGGGGGCGCACGTCGCGGGTGCGGTCCCGTCGCTCATAGGCGTGCCATCCCGTTGCGATCCGTTGCGATCGTGGCCCGGTGGCGCGCCGCGCGCACCCCTTGCCGATCCGCACGCTGGGGTGGCTGAGGGGACTCGAACCCCCGACCTCCAGAGCCACAGTCTGGCGCTCTAACCGGTTGAGCTACAGCCACCGCCGAGAGGCAGGAAGTCTAGTCCGGCGCCCCTTCCGCGTCAAGGCCGCGCGCCCATTGCGCCGGTGGGCGCCGCCGCTATACTCGCGGGTGATCCCCGCGGGAGGACCTGTCTTGAACAAGACCGAGCAGCTCAAGCTGAAAAAGGAGCTGAGCAGGTTCGAGCCGTTCATCGCGCAGCTCTCGCGCCAGGATCTGGTCAGCGGGCGCTGGCTCCCCCGTTTCCTGGAGCACCTGCTGGGCAGCTACACCGTCACCACCACCCCCGAGGAGGTCCGCGCCGCCCATCCGGGAGTGGAGGAGGAGCAGCTGCACGAGGCGATCATCAGCCGTGCCATGTACGCGGCCATCGCCGCGCCCTCTGCCCACCTCGAGACCGGGACCAGCACCGATATCCGCATGCTGACCGACACCCGCCGCGGCGGCACGCCCCAACGGCTGACGCCGGGCGCCGCCGCGGTGGTCTCGGAGCTGTTGTACGTGCTCAAGCTGTGCGTCGACCTGATCTTCGCCCTCGCGGCAGCGCAGCGCCGCCGTATGGACGCGGGCCAGGTCGAACTGGTGTGCGACGTGCTGGGTAGTGCGCTCGGCGCGTTCGACTGGGAAGGCGCCAAGGCGAAGGCCAGCGAGCAGGGCGGCGACGCACGCGAGGCACTCGGCGCCAAGATCTACGACCGCGCCATCGTCCAGCCGCTCAGCCAGGACCACCCGCTGAACCTGCGCAAGGGCTTCTACTGCCACTTCACCAAGTCGGTCGGACGGACCGCACTCGGCATGGTCGGGGCGCTGCCCGAATGGGTGGAGCAACCCAAGGAGGACGAGGCCGCCACCGGGGCCATGATGGCGCTCGAGCCCGACGAGACCGGCTTCATGACCTGAGGAGCAGCCCGCTCCCGCCGTGCCCCCCAAGCCGGTCCGCCCGGTCGGCTTGACGCCAGGCGCGGCAGGTGTAGGATTTACGCCTTTGCGAGCCGGAAGGAACGCCTGCTCGCCGACAGAGGGAACGATCGCAGAGCGGAGCGAAGCCCATGACCGAGACGAGCCGCAGCAGCGAGCGCCGGGCACCCACCCGGCGCGGGACCGAGACCTCGCGCTGCGCCACGCCTGGTTGCATCAAGTACCACGACTTCTTCCAGTGGAACGGCAAGTACTACTGCCTGGAGTGCTACGAGGCGCTGCGGATCCACGCCGCCCAGGCGGCGGTCGCAGGCTAGCCCCAGGCCAGGCCGCGCGGCCTCGGGCGCTCCGCCGGTCGCCGGCGAGCGGCGGCGGAATGCTCGTCCCGAGCGGGCTCAGGTTGCGCCGCCCGCCGCCGCCACCAGATCCATGATCTGCACCAGCAGGTCGCGCCGCACCGCGAAGCTCGGCGCGACCACGGTGGCGCTGCGCGCGCGCACCTCGACCCGGGCCTCGGCCCCGGCGGGGCCGAGGCCGAAACAGGCGCAGACGTCGTCGGGCTCCCCCTCCAGCTCGACCAATCCCGCCAGCCGGCCGCCCTCCCCGCGCAGCGCTGCGACCAGCCGCTCGGCCGCGAACCCATCGGGCAGCAGGTAGACGATCCGGGGTAGTGCCGCCGCAGGTGCGGGCCGCTCGCCGGGATGCCCGGCGTGGCGCGTCCAGCTGCCCGCAGTGCTGCTGCTCTTCGCCATGCGCGCTCTCCTCGCCACCCGCCCTCCGGCAACCCACGCTGCCGGCCGTTGTCCGCGCACGGCCAGCGCTCGATCGGACGGGTCCCTCGCCTCGGCGGGGACACCGCGCCCCCGCTCACCTGTCATGGTGCGCTGCGCCTCCGACATCGCGGGCCGCCTGTCCTGGCGTCCGCGCGCGCTCGGGCGCCGCCGGCCCAGGTGCACCTGCCCGACGGCTCGGGCAGGCCGCGAGCCCTACCCCGCGGCTCGCAAGCGCTGCGCCGCTCCGCGCTCGCCTCGCCCGCCGGCAAGCGGGCGGGGGAACCGGCAGCGCACGCGGGGAGAAGGCACGTCCTGCGAGGGCGTCCCGGCCGTGCCTCTCACCACCGGCAGGCACAGGACCGAAGCGATCGCCGGGCGCGCGCTGCGCCGTTTTCAGTCCGCCGCCCGCGGGTACGCCCGGAGCGAACGCCCCGCCGCCCGCGCGCTCAGTCAGCGCTGGCGGCGGGCAAGAGCGCCCGCGCGATGTACAGCTCGTCCCGCCGCACCGCGCGCGGGCCGGCGAAGTACTCCCGGTGGATTCCGATGCCGCGCGTGGCGCGCTGGGTCGACCAGTAGCGGATGCCGGCGATCTCGCCGCCCTGGCGCTCCCAGCCGAGGAAGATCACGGAATGACCGCTCCGGTCCGCCCGCCACAGCTGCACGAAATCGCCGGGCCGGGCGTCCTGGAGCCGCTCGATGCGCACGCCGAGCCCCCGCGGCACCAGCGCATCGACCGGCCCGCCGCGTCCGCCCCGCGCGCAGAACCACTCCGCCCGCAGCTTCCGCAGCCCCGCGGCGTCGAGATCCCCCACGCGCAGATGCCCGGCGCTCGGTCGGTGCCGCCGCCACCACGCCTCGCACGCCCGCAGCCAGACCTCGAAGGTGAGCCCGCAGCAATAGGTGCGCCGCCCGGGCTCGCCGCGCGCCACCACCTCGCCCTGGTAGACCAGGTCGCAGGTGGTGCCGTCGTAGCTGCCGTCCTTCGGCCACCAGTACCCGTGGGTACCGTCGGCGGGATAGCTCTGCAGCAGCGCGAGCACGTACGGATTGAGCGCGCGCTCGGGCGGCGGGGGCGGCTGCTCCGCCCGGCCGCCAGCGCTGGCCGAGACTGCGAGCGCGAGCAGCAGCAACCCCGCCGCCGCCCAGGCGGCCCCGCAGGCGCTCGCCCAGCTGCAACCTCTCACGCCCTGCCCCTCCGCACCCGCGCCGTGCGGCTCGACCGCTACCCTGCCCCCGCCCGCGGAGCCGCGCCCGCAACCGTCCGGACGCCGCCCTCCGCCCGACCCTTCCTCAACGAGCGCGTCATACGGCACCCGCGGCAGCCCGCGCCTCCCGCCGCCGCGCCGGCCCATCCCAGCCTCCGCCCCGCTCTCAGAATCGGCGCACCCCCCCGACCACCACACCTCGGAACCGGCAAGTTGCCGGTTCCGGCGGTGCTGAAACTCAGAAGCGGCGCACCACCCCGACCACCACGCCCCGGATCTCGCAGCGATCGACGACCAGGGGCTCGAGCTCCGGATTGGCCGGAACCAGCCGGATCCGGCCGTCGCCGTTGCGATAAAACCGCTTCAGGGTCGCCTCGTCGTCGCCGACGATGGCCACGACCATCTCGCCGTTGTTCGCCCAGTTGCGGTTCTCGACGATCACGTAGTCGCCGTCCCGGATGCCGTCCTCGATCATGGAGTCGCCCTGCACCCGCAGCGCGTAGGCGGCGCGGTCCAGCCGCACCATGTCCCCCAGGTCGAGCACCGCGTCCGGATCCTCGACCGCCTCGATGGGACGGCCCGCCGCGATGCGGCCGAGCAGGGGCAGCTGCGCGCGCGGGCCGGGCGCCGCCTCGCCCGCCCGTGCCGGCACGCCGCGGCGCGCCGCATGCCGCCCGTCGGTGCGCGGCTGCGCGCGGCGCCGCACCTCCGCGGCCAGCTTGGGCGCTACCGTCAGCGAACGGGCCAGAAACGGCGTCTTGCGCAGCGCTCCCTTCTTCACCAGCTGCGAGACGTGCTCGTAGACGGTGATCTTGGTGACCCCGAGGTGGCGCGCGATCTCCTCCAGCGTCGGCGACAGGCCGTGGCGGTCGCGATAGGCGACGAGGAACTGCACGACCGCGAGCTGCTTCGGAGTGAGGTTCATGCGAGCCGGCTCCCGAGCAAGGGTCTGAACGGGCTGCGGCGGTCCCGCCGCCGCGCCGCCGATACTATCCCTAACAGCACCGACACGCAATCCGCCGCCAACTGCGAGATCTTCTGGCGCCTTCAGGGGTTGGGTCCTGCCGCCATACCCGAACGCGCGCCCGCGGGCACCGCGCCGCTCCGCCCTGCCCACGGCGGCGGGTGGGCCGGATCGAGATCGTAGCGCGTGCGGCGCCGGCCGCGCCGGCCCCGCCCCCAGCGCGGCCGCCAGCCCGCCGGCAGGCCCGGCGCCCCGCGCAGCCGCGCCCCGCGGCCGAACCACCGGTAGCTCTCGTAGTACAGCTCCCGCAGCTCCTCCTCGAGGTGGCGGCGGAACGCCTCCAGCTCGCGCTCATCCGCCGCCGGGTCGATCCAGTAGGGCCCCACCGCGTCGAGCCGGATCCGCCCGAAGGGCAGCGGGATCGCGGTGCGGTCCCAGCTCGGCAGCTCCAGCCGCCGCGAATAGAACGTCCGCACCACCCACACCGCCGCCCCGCACGCCCGCGCCAGCACCGCCGCTCCGGGCTTCATGCACAGCGCCGGCCCGCGCGAGCCGTCGACGGTGATGCCGTAGAGGACCCGCCGGTTGCCGCGCATGTGCGCGATCATCTGCGGCAGCACCTGGCGGCGCCGCGCCTTGCCGCTGGAGGAGCCGCCGCGCAGCACGTGGTAGCCACACCGCGCGAGCAGCCGCGCGATCACCTCGCCCACGTCCCCCGGACTCGCCACCGTCGCCGGGCGGAACCGCCGGTAGGCGTACGCCACCGTGAACACCTCCTGGTGCCACAGCGGACAGACGACGCGCCCGTAGGTATCGAGATGGCGCATCACCGGCTCGGTGCGATCATCGACCCGGCTGGTCCGCCAGACGAACCAGACGTAGGCGAAGTACAGCTCCGGCAGCACCGCCGCCGCCAGTGCCGCCAGCACGCGGCGCAGCGCCTTCTTGAGCCGGCGCCGCAGCGGGGTGCGCCGCGCTCGCCTGCGCGCCCGCCCTGCCGGCGGCGCGCACGAGCCCGGGCCAGCGTGCCCGCCGCCCGCCCCGCTGCCAGCCGGCTGCCCCGTTGCCGCCGCCATGCGCTCGCCCCTGCTCCGGTGCGCCCTGCCGGGGGTGTTCCCGCACGCCCCGCCATGATACCGCGCGCCCGCCGCGCTACCCGCACCGGTGAGCCACACGCGACCCGCGCCTGGATGCGGATCGGCGGAGCGCGGCCCCGGGCAGCAGCGGCCCTCGCGGCTGGACGCAGCGCGAGCGCGATGCTACGGTTCGGGTGGCTGCGAGCGGACGGCGGGCCGCCCGCGCGGCGGGCCGCGAGCCGCCGGCGAGTTCCGAGCCGGCGCGGTCCGGCCCCGTTGTGCCCTCGCGCGCGCGCCGAGCGCTGCGTGGGCGCGGGCGGCGCAACGCAACCAGGAGCACCGCTCCATGGGCGCGAATGCCTGCGCACCACCGCGCCGCCACCGCGCGGCCGTCGTCCTCACCCTCGGTCTCGCGATCGGCGCCGTGCTCGCCGGCTGCGGTCCCGCCCCCTGGATCCTGGCCGCGCTCGGCGTCGGCGAGAGCGTGCGCAAGCGCGAGAGCGACGCCGCGCCGAGCGCCAGCTTCGCCGCGCCGCTCAGCCGGTCCGAGCTCGCCGCGCGCGGGGACGCCGAGCGGGTGCCGGTGCTGCTCGAGCTCGCCAACGACGACGGCGGCTCGGTGGACGTCGAACTCGCCTTCGCGCTCGCCCCGAGCGGCACCGCGCTGCCCGCGCCCGAGGCGTTCCGGCCTGCCAGTACGATCGCCGGCCTCGAGCTGGAGGGCCGCACCAGCGTGGCGCCGCGCGGGCTCGCCGCGCCCGCGCGCGGCGCCACCCATCTGCTGGTCTGGGATGCGGGAGCGGACCTCGGGGCGCTCGGGCTCGGGGCCGCGCGGGTGGTGCTGCGCGCGGTCGCGATCGAGGGCAGCCGCCGCGGCGAGCCCGCGCACAGCTTCCCCTTCGTCGCCGGCAACGACCCGCCGGCGCTCGCGCTCGGGCCGCTCGCCGCGGTGCTCAGCGACCCGGTCATCCTGTCGTTCACGCTCGCGGACACCAGCGACGACCCGGTCGACGTGACGCTGGAGTTCAAGGAGGGCGACGGGCCGTTCGTGCCGCTGCGGCGCGCGACGTCCGGGACCACCGAGGGGCTGCGGGCGGCACCGGAGGGCACCGCCCACGAGTTCGTCTGGGCGAGCACCGACAGCACGGGCGGGGTGGGCCGGCGACGCGCCGTCAACGTGTTCCTGCGGCTGCGGCCGCGCGATCCGTTCGCCGCCGGCCCCGAGGTGCTCGCGGGCCCGTTCGTGGTCGACAACAACGTCAACCCGGTGGCGGTGCTCACCGAGCCGGCGCTGTTGCCCGACCGCACCCACGTGGTGCCGGTCGGCTTCCGGCCGATCGACCAGGAGGGCAATCCCACCGCGGCCATCCTCCAGTACGCGGTGGCGGGCGAGCCGTTCCCGCCGCTGCCGCCGGACATCGTCGACCCGGCCGCCCGCGCGCTGCTGTACCGCGACCCGGAGCGGCGGCGCGCCCTGCGCATCGCGACCGAGGCGCCGGAGCTGTTCGTCGCCCGGCTGGTCAGTGCGAGCGCGAGCATGCTCCGCACCCCCGATCCGGTCGCGGCGGGTCTCGGCGCGCGCCTGGGAGCGGGCACGCGCGTGACCGTGCTCGATGGCGCGCTGGCCGGCGAGCAGCGGCTGCTCGCGGCGATCGACTTCGCCACCTCGAGCTATCTGCTCGACCCGGACGATCCGCTGCCCGCCGCGCCCGCGCCCGGCACCCGCATCGCCTTCGAGCTCGCGCCGGCGCCCGGCGCCGCGCGCGCGAGCGGGCCCGCGGGGCTGGGGCACGCGATCTTCTGGGACGCGCTCGCCGACCTCGGCCGCCGCGACGTGAGCGTGCGGCTGCGGCTCACCCCGGTGGACAGCGAGGTCGGCGTGGCGGCGGAGAGCTTTCCTTTCACGATCGAGAACGGGGTGTTCGCGCTGCGGCCGGGACCGCCCTCCTCGGGCACCCTCCACCTGGTCGCGACCGCGGATGCGAACGCCGACGGCCGGACCGACCTGGTGGTCTCGCGCGTCGCGTTCACCGGCGGCGGTGGCAGCCGCGGCGTCGCCGGCGAGCAGGGGCTCACCGAGCTGTTCGCGCAGGATCCGGACGGCGTGCTGCGCCCGCTGGGCGAGCCGCTGCCGGCGCTGGGGCTGCCGCCGCTGCTCGGAGACCTCCGAGGCGACGGGAGCCGCCAGCTCGTGCTCGGCGCCCACTTCGAGGCGGTCGCCCTGCGCAGCGAGCTGCGCACCGAGCTGTCGGCGTTCGCCGCCGGCGCCTCCGGACTCAGCGGGCCGCCGCTCGCCTCGTTCGCCCGCCTGGGCATGCCGCAGGCGATCGCGCCGCTCGCCGGCGGTCCCGCGCCGGATCTGGCCGCCATCGTGCGCACCCCGCTGGGCAGCGCGGTCTCGCTGTTCGAGCTGGATCCGGCCGCGGCCCAGGGTTTCACGGAGGTCTGCCCCCCGCTGCCGGCGGGCCGCGCCGCACCGCGCGCGCTGGCGGCCGCGGACGTGCTGGGGGATGACGGCGCCCCGGAGCTGGTGGTCCTATACGTGGACGGCCCGGTCGACATCTTCCAGGCCGATGGCGGCGGCGGGCTGGTGCTCGCCGCGACGCTGGAGCTGCCCTCCGGGGCGCCGGGACCGGGACCGGGACCCGCACCGGGCGGAGGCACCGGCCCCGGGGCGCCGGGCGGTGGACCGGGCGGCGGCGCGCCGCCGCCCGAGCTCGGCGAGCCGGTGGACGTGGCGGTCGCCGATCTGACGGGCGATGGGCTGGCGGACGTCGCGGTGCTCGGCCTACGGGGGCTGCTCGTGTACGCGCGGCTGCCCGGCGGCGGCTTCGCGCCGCCTGCCTTCACGGCCCCGCCCGGACCGGCCTTCCTCGGCGGCGATCTCGGCGACATGGCGCTCGGGGACTTCACCGGGGACGGGCGTACGGATGTCGTGGCGCAGGACGTGAACCGCGGCCCGCTGGTGCTGTTCGCGCAGACGCCGGAGGGCACGCTCGAGGCCGTCGATGCGACCGGGCCCGTCGGTCCGACCTTCAACCTGGCGGCGGGCGACCTGGACGGCAACGGCACGCTCGACCTCGCGCTCGGGCAGTTCGGCGGCAGCCGGCTGGCGCTGCGGCCGCCGCGCTTCGGCGCCCCGGCGGCGCTGCCGGTGAGCACCACGGCACCGCAGGCGCTGACCGGCGATCTGGACGGGGATGGGCGCCTGGACGTCCTGATCAGCGCCTTCAGCGGCGCGGCGCCGGTGCTCTTCCGCGGCACCCCCGGCGGCGGTTTCCGCGAGGGCCCGCTCGGCGTCTCGGTCGGCCTGCCGCTGCTCGCCGCCGACCTCAGCGGGGATGGCCGGCACGATCTGCTGGGCATCGATGCGTTCTCCTCTCCCTTCGAGGCCCGCCTGCTGTTGTCCATCCAGCGGCCCGACGGCACGTTCGCCGAGCCGCGGGCCCTGCCGCTGCCGCCCGGCCTCGGCTTCGGCTCGTTACTGGTGCTGGCGGCGGACTGGGACGGCGACGGCCAGACCGACCTGCTCTACACGGGCGGCCTCGCCTCCTCGCCGCCCGGGCTCCAGGTCGCGCTCGGCGACGGCACGGGCGGTTTCGCCGCCCCGGTCCCGGTGGGCGGCCTCGAGGAGGTGGTGCCGGTCGGCGCCGCCGACCTGGACCTGGACGGCCGGCTCGATCTGATCGCGATCGGCGCCGGCGGCGCGCTGCCCCCGGGTGCGCTCGCGGTCGCGTTTCGCCAGCCGGCAAGCGGCTTCGAGCTGAGAACGCTCGACGCCGACGCCAACCTGTTCGACGAACGGCCCGCGGTGCGCGATCTGGACGGCGACGGCTGGCCCGACCTGGTGCTGGGCCGGCTGGGCCTGGGGCTGGCCGAGGCGGTCGCGGTGTTCTACGGCGGGCCCGCGCGCAGCTTCGAGCAGAGCTCGGTGCCGCACGGCCTGGCGGTTCCTGGCGCGCCGCGCGCCGATGCCGCCGACGTGGACGGCGATGGGCAGCTCGATCTCGTGGTCGGCGACGCCGGCTTCGGCACCTCCTCGCCGCAGCAGCTCCAGGTGCTGCTGCAGACCGCGCCCCGCACCTTCGCGCGGAGCGAGCGGTTCGATACGCCGTCGGACCTCGGCAATGGGGACCAGCCGCCGCTGGTGCTGGAGCTGACGGGCGACGGCGCGCCGGACATCCTCACCCAGGCCGAGGGCGCGATGGGGGGTGCGGCTCAACCGCGGGCGCGGTGCGAGCCTGGAGCTGAGCGGGCGCGCGTTCCTGGTCGAGCCGGCCGAGGGGGTGGCGCTCGAGGCGCGGCTCGTGGAGCCGGGGAGCGGCGGGGCGGGGCGGCTGCTCGGCCGCGCCACCACCGGTCGCGGCGGCGCGTTCTCGATGCGGATCGAGCGGCTCGCCCCGGGCACTGCGCTGCTGGTGCACGCCGCCGGCGGGCAGGCGCGCGATCCGATCGCGGGCGAGCCGGTGGCTGCGGATGCGCAGCTCATGGCGGCGCTGCTCGAGCTCACCGAGGAGGATGTCGAGCGGGGCCTGCTGGCCGGCATCGCCGTCACCCCGCTCGGGGCGCTGGCGGCCTCGGTCCACGCGAGCCTGCCGCCGGACGCCTCGGCGGGCAACACCGCGCGCGCGGTCGGGGCGCTGCTGGGCGGCGGGGCGCTGCAAGCGGCGCGCCGCCCGCCGGTCGCCCCCGGCGAGCCGGCCGCAGCGGCGATCGACCCGAGTGGGCCCGGCGGCGAGCGGCTGTGGTACGGGGAGCTGCTGGCGGCGCTGGCGCGCCACGCCGCCGCCGAGGGCGTCTCGCTGCCGGCTCTGCTCGCCGCGCTGGCGGCCGACCTCGCCGACGACCAGGAGCTGAACGCGAGCGACGGCTCCGGGCTGGATACCTCGCTCGCCACGCTCGCGGCGCGCTTTTCCGCCGAGGCGCGGGCGGCGTTCCCCGGGCGGATCGCGGTGCTCGAGGACGCGGCTGCCCCCCGATGCGCTCGCCGCCCCGCCGGTGCTGTTCGCCGCGACCCCGGCGCGCGGGCCATCCAGCGGCGGCACCGAGGTGACGCTCGCGGGCACGGGGCTTCTGCCCGGCGCGCGCGTGGAGCTCGGGCTCGAGACCCGCTTCCCGCCGTCGAGGTGGCGCCGGACGGCACCAGCGTGGTCTTCGTGAGCCCGCCCGGGGTGCCGGGCCCGCAGCGCCTGACCGTGACCAACCCGGACGGCCAGCGCGCGGTGCTCGAGGGCGGCTTCTCCTACATCCGCGGCCGGCGCGAGCTGCTGCTCGAGCCGGCGCCGGAGATCGACTTCGGCGAGGTCCCGCTCGTGCCGGGCGCCGAAGAGCGCCGCACGCTGGTGCTGCGCAACGATCCGGCCTCGGCCCCGGCGCCCGACGGGCTGCTGGCGATCGTGGGGCTGGAGCTGGAGGGCACGGGCGCGGAGCTGCTCGCGCTCCAGCCCCGCGCAGCCGCTGCCGGTGGTGCTGGCGCCCGGCGACGCGCTCCTGCTCGAGGTCGTCTTCACCCCCACCGCGCCCGCCACCATCGCGGCGGGCGCTCCGGATCGACACCGATGACGACGACGAGGGCCGTACGGTGCTGGTGCCCGTGGGCGGCAGCGCCGTGCTTCCCCGGCCGGTGCTGGTGCTGGAGCCGCCCGCGATCGACTTCGGCGGCGTGCCGGTGCTGCAGGACGCCCCGCCGGCGGTGCTCACCGTGCGCAATGGCGGCAGTGCTCCGCTGACGATCTGCACGCTCGGCTTCGGCGAGCCGGCAGGCGGCTGCCTGCCGCCGGGACCGGGACCGGGGCCGGGACCCGGACCCGGACCGGGGCCGGGGCCGGGGCCGGGGCCGGGACCCGGACCGGGACCGGGACCGGGGCCGGCCGCCAGCGCGGGCGGCTTCTCGGTCGACACCGTGGTGGACCCCTCCCAGCCGGTCGTGCTCGCACCCGGAGAGTCGATCGAGGTCGAGGTCGGCTTCCGCCCGCCGCTGGCGGGCCTGCACGCGCTGTCGCTGTTCGACCCGTTCGGCGGCGAGCCGCCGCTGGTGATCCTGAGCGACGATCCCGAGCGGCCGCTGGAGGTGGTGGCGCTGTCGGGCTTCGGCCTGGGCCCGGTGGCGCGTGCGGTGCCGGGCTCGCTGTCCTTCGGCCCGGGGCCGCCCGGGGGCGGCGAGGCGCCGCCGCTGGAGCTCGTGGTGCGCAACGTGCAGCCGGCCACCGAGCCGCTGGTGGTGAGCGGAGTGGCGCTGGCGGACCCGGGACTGCTGGCCGCGGCGGGCGGCCCGTTCGCGATCGAGCCGCTCGGAGCGCCGGCGCTGCCGAGCCCCTCGGAGCCGGCGGTGCTCGAGCCCGGCCAGGGGCTGCGGCTGCGCGTGCGCTACACCGCCCCCGCGGCGCCGGCGGCGCCCACCGCGTTCGCCACCGAGCTCGAGCTGCTGACCAGCGACCCGGTGCAGGGCGTGCTCGCGCTGCCGCTCAGCGCCTCGGTCGGAGCGCCGGGCGCGCTCGATGGCGGCGGCACCGCCGGCGGGCCGCTCGGCGATGGCGGCGGCACCGTCGAGGTGCGCGTGTACGACGGGGCGAGCGGGCTGCCGCTGGAGGGCGCGCTCTTGTTCCTCGTGGCCGGGCCGGCGGGCAGCACGCTGACGGCGAGCACCGGGCCCGACGGCAGGACCGTGACCGCGCTCCCCGCCGCGCCGTACGACCTGCACGTCGGCGCGCAGGGCTTCGCGCTCCGGAGCGTGATCCGCTCGCGCGCCCGCCGCGCACGACGTGGTGCTGCTGCGCGATCCAGCTCCCCCTCCCGATCCGTTCACCGAGTCCACGATCGTGCGGGCCGACCGCGCGCAGCAGTTCGTGCGGCTGGCGATCGCGCCCGCCGGTCCCGAGCTGGCGGGCGGGGCGTTCGCGGTGTTCAGCGGGGCGGGCGCCGCCGGGCTGCACCGCCCGCTGCCGCGGTTCGATCCGCTCGAGCTGCCGGGGCTCGAGCGGCTGGAGGGCCTGCGCCCGCGCGCGCCGAGCCGTCTGCCGCTCTCGGCCCTGCTGTTCGATCCGTCCGCAGGCGCCTGCGCGAGCGTGGCCGAGGCAGCGCTCGGGATCGCGATCGGTGCCCCCGCTCCCGATGCCGCCCTTTTTCCATGCGACGCTCCCCCAGCGTTCCACCCGCTTTCTGGAGCCGGAGCTGCCCGACGGCACCGCCGCAGACCTGGTCTTCGCGGGCGGGCCCGCGGAGCTGGTCCTGATCGGCGGCAGCTTCGAGCTGCCGCCGGAGGCGGACTGCCCGCTCGATCCGCTGGAGTTCCCGGTCGAGGTGCGGCTGCTGGCGCTGCCGCCCGCGCCGCTCGATCCGGCGCACGGGCTCACGCTCGGGCTCGAGCTGGGCCAGGGCTTCGCGCAGGCGTTCGCGATGAAGGTGCCGGCCTCGCTGGCGCGCGTCGAGGAGGTCTTCGCGCAGCCGCCGCGGGCGCTGCGCGTGGAGCTCCTGGTGCGGTGCCGGCGCCCGGATGGGCTGCTCGGCGATCCGGAGGACCTGCCGGCGGGGCCGTACACCAGCGCGCTGTTCACCGTGCTCGCCCCCACGGGCACCGCCGCCTATCCCGACCCGGTCAGCTTCACCGCCTTCACCGCGGCCGATCTGCCCCCGGTTCCGGTGCTGCTCGCGCCCGCGGAGGACCAGACCGTGAGCCCGACCGCGGTGCTGCGCTGGACGGACCCGCTCGGGGATCCGGCAGCGGGCTACTACGAGGTGGAGCTGCGCTTCACCCGCCAGGTGCCCGTCGCCGGCGGTTTGGGCTTCTTCGGGGTGGAGCACGTGGCGTGGCAGCTCGCGGTGCCGGCGGGCGACGAGCCCGGCGCCGCCATCGAGCTCGCCCTGCCCGAGCTGCCCCCCGCCTTCGCCGAGCGGGGGCTGGGGCTGGGGGCGGGCGCGGCCGGAGGGGGCGGAGGCGGGCCCGGTCCAGGGCCGGGGCCGGTCGACTGGGCGGTCGAGCTGAACCGGCTGCCTGCGGGCTCGTTCGACTTCGACGCCGCGCGCTGGCACGCGGTGCGGCTGGCCCAGAGCGGGCGCAGCGTCACGGGCGGGCGCTTCCTGGTGAGCCCCTCCACCGGCGGCGGTGGTGGTGGCGGTGGCGGTGGCGGTGGCGGTGGCGGCGGCGGCGCCTTGCCGCCGCCCTAGCGGCCTGTGCACCTGCCGCCGGATCGCCAGGGGGAGCACGGGGCGCCGGGCCGCGCGGCCGCGCGTTTGCCGGCCGCCGGCCGTGCCTGCTATCCTGGGCGCGTCCTCTCCCACGAACGGGCTCGGGCAAGGAGGAGGGCGGACATGCCGGTGCTGCTGCTCACGGGTGCGAACCGCGGGCTGGGGCTGGAGTTCGTGCGGCAGTACCTGGAGGAGGGCGGCTGGCGCATCCACGCCTGCTGCCGGCGGCCGGAGGCGGCGGCCGAGCTGGCGGCGCTGGCGCAGCAGGCGGGCCCCGAGCGGCTGCTGGTGCATGGGCTCGATGTCGCCGACTTCGGGCGCATCGAGGCGCTGGCCGAAGCGCTCCGCGGCGAGCCGATCGACCTGTTGCTCAACAACGCCGGGGTGCTGCGCGACCGTGACTTCGGCGGCTTCGGCACCACGGACTACGAGGCCTTCGCCGACTCCTTCCGGATCAATGCGATGGCCCCGCTCAAGATGGCGGAGGCGTTCGTCGAGCACGTGGCCCGGAGCGAGCGCCGGCTGATCGTCAACATCACCAGCCGCATGGGCAGCATCGCGGACAACACCAGCGGGGGGTTCTACACCTATCGCGCCTCCAAGGCGGCGCTCAACATGGTGACGCGCAGCATGGCGCTCGACCTCGCGCCGCGCGGGATCACCTGCGTGGTGCTGCACCCGGGCTGGGTCAGGACGGACATGGGCGGACAGGGCGCACCGCTCGCCCCGCGGGAGAGCATCGCCGGCATGCGCCGGGTCATCGCCGCTCTGGGGCCGGAGCAGAGCGGGCGCTTCTTCGCCTACGACGGCTCGGAGATCCCCTGGTGAGCGGGCGCCGACAGGCCAGCGCGGGGGCGGCGGCGCACGGAGGCAGCGGCGGCGCCATGGACGAGGCAGGCGGCGGCGGCAGGCGGGCGCTGGTCGTCCTGGCGCCGGGGGCCGAGGAGATGGAGGCGGTCATCGCGGTGGATGTGCTGCGGCGGGCCGAGGTCGAGGTCGTGCTCGCCGGCGTGCACGGCCCGGACCCGGTGACCTGCAGCCGCGGGGTGCGGATCGTGCCCGATCGGCCGCTGGCAGAGGTGCGGCAAGAGCCCTTCGACGCGCTGGTGATCCCGGGCGGGGCGGCGGGCGCCGCGGCGCTGGCGGCCTCGGGCGAGGTGTGCGCGCTGGTGCGCGCCTGCGAGGCGAGCGGCCGCCTGCTGGGGGCGATCTGCGCCGGGCCGAGCGTGCTGGTGGCGGCGGGCGCCTTCGCCGGTCGCGCGCTGACCTCCCATCCGGTGGTGCGCGAGCTGCTCGCCGCGCACGGCCGCTACCGCGAAGAGCCGGTGGTGCGCGACGGCAACCTGATCACCAGCCGGGGGCCCGGCACCGCGTTCGCCTTCGCGCTGGCGCTGGTCGAGGCGCTGTGCGGCGCGGAGCGGGCGGCGGCGGTAGCCGCCCCGATGATGCTGCCGGCGGGCTGAGCGGCATGCCGGGGGCCAAGTTCGAGCGCGACGGGCTCTGCCTGAGCCGCGCGCTGCTCGAGTACGTGCGCGAGAGCACCGTGCGCGAGAGCGAGGCGCAGCGGCAGCTGCGGCTGGAGACCGCCGCCCTGCCCGACGCCGCCATGATGACGCCGCCCGAGCAGGGCCAGCTCATGGCGCTGCTGGCGCGCCTGCTGGGTGCCCGCCGCATCGTCGAGGTCGGCACCTACACCGGCTACGGCACGAGCTGGCTCGCCGGGGCGCTCGCGCCCGGGGGCCGGGTCGTGACCTGCGAGATCGAGCCGGGCCACCTCGAGCGCGCGCGCCGGGCCTGGCAGCGCGCGGGGCTCGCCGAGCGGATCGAGGCGCGGCTCGGGCCGGCGGCGCGCACGCTGCGCGAGCTCGCCGAACAGGGCTGGCGCGGGCGCACCGACCTGGTCTTCGTCGATGCGGACAAGACCGGCTACCTCACCTACTACGAGCTGGGGCTGGAGCTGCTGCGCCCGGGCGGCCTCATGCTGTTCGACAACGTGCTGTGGGGCGGGGCGGTCATCGATCCGGCGGCGCAGGATCCGAGCACCCGGGCGTTGCGCGCCATCGTGCGGCATGCGGCCGCCGATCCGCGCGTGCACTGTGCGGTGCTGACCGACGGGGACGGGCTGCTGGCGGTGCTCAAGCGGCCGCCGCCGGCCGGCAGCTGAGCAGCGCCGCAGCCGCCCGCCCGCCCGCGCGCAGGCCCCACCCTCGCTTGTCAGCGCCTGGGCGCGGTGCTAGGCTCGCCGGGGCGAGGCGCGGGCGGAAAAGGGGTGGGCATGCACGAGCAGGAACAGCGAGCGGAGCGAGCGGGCGCGCTCGCCGGCAGCGCGCTGCCCGCCGAGGCGAGCGCCCCCGCGCCCGCACCAGGCGCGCCGCCGGGCGGCGAGCCGGGGCGCGCGGCGCGGCCCGCGGTCGAGCTCGCGGTGACGGCGCCGGCGGCGCTGCGCGGCCGGCGGCTGGTGCTGGATACCAGCATCTTCACGAATCCCGACATCCGGGGCGCGCTGGGCGAGAGCCCCACCGGGGCGCTGCTCGCCTTCCTGGAGCTGGCGCGCCGCCTGCCGGGGGTGGAGTTCTACATGCCGCCGTCCATCTGGCAGGAGCTGCTGCATTTTCTCGATCCGGCGCGCGTGCCGCCGGAGGTGGAACTCGTGCTGCAGCGCAAGGCGCCGGCGAAGTACGAACTCAGCGTGCCGGCGTTTCTGCTCTACGAGCTGATCGACGATGTGCGCCGGCGCGTCGACAAGGGATTGCGGGTGGCGGAGGAATCCGCGCGGCGCGGGCTCGCCGGCACGATCGAGCGCGAGAGCGAGATCATCCAGGCGCTGCGCAAGAAGTACCGCGAGGCGCTGCGCGAGGGCATCATCGATTCGACCGAGGACGTCGAGCTGATCCTGCTCGCCAAGGAGATGGACGCCATCGTCTGCTCGGCCGACCGGGGGGTGCTGCTCTGGGCGGAGAAGCTCGGCCTGCGCTGGCTGGAGCCGCGCCAGCTGCCGCGGCTGCTGAAGGCGCTCGCCGAGCAGGGCGGCTGACCGCGGGAAAACCGGGATTCCCGCCCGTCTGGGTCCTCCTCTCCCCACGCGCTTCTCTGGTTGCCCTCCCCCCCGCTTGCGCTCCGCTGGCGCCCCGCCCGGTCCCGCCGCTGCTTCGGCGCAGAACCGCCGACCCGCCGACCTGCCCGCCCGGTGCGCGGGCCACGGATTGCCTGCCGGGCCTCAGTCCTCCACCGCCCCGCCCGCCAGGCGGGACTGGAAGTAGCCGGTCGCGCGCGGGTAGCGCTTGACGAGCACGATCCGCAGCATGCCGTCCGGCTCGCGCTGGCGGCTCTCCTCGCGCACCTGCACGGTGGCGCTGCGGGAGATCTGCGCCAGCAACCGGTCGGCGTGGCGCTCCTCGTGCATGCGGATCTCGTGCCGCTCCTCGACGAAGCCGCGCAGATCGCCGCCGTGTTCGACCGCGCGGATCGAGGCCAGCATGGCGTCGAGCAGCGCCGCCCCCAGCGCCTGGCGCCGCTCCGGGCCGCCGCCGCCTTCCCACTCGTGGAGCGCGAACGCCGCCTGCACGATGCGGTTGATGATGAACGAGCGCGGCACGCTGCCGAGCAGCCCGGCGCTGGAGCGCAGATCGCGCGCGTTGGTGCCGGGGCAGACGTACTTGAGCCGCACCCGGCCGTCCAGCGACTTGAGCACCACCCCCTCGCAGCCCTCCGCGTCGAGCTGCCGGACCACTTCGAACACCCCGGCGGCGTCGGTCGGCTCGAAGACCCCGAAGCGGCGCACCCCCTCGATGCCGTAGCGCTCCAGCAGCGCGTTGCGCTCGGCGGGCGGCAGGAAACGGCGCGGCCCCAGCGTGCCGAGGTCGAACACCACGAGCCGCACGTCGCGCTCGATCCACGGCGGTGATTCGACGTTGTAGGGATTGCCCGGCCCGGCCACCTCGGCGCAGGCCACCAGCTCGGGCCGCTCGGCGAGCAGGCGCGCGAGCCCGGGCAGCTCCCGCAGCCGATCGGTGGCGAAGGGACAGACGTAGCCGCTGCGCGAGAATGCGAGCAGCTCGCCTCCCGTGCGCACGATGCGCACGTTGTAGCCGTCGACCTTCTCCTCGACCTCGAACGGCCCGGCGAAGGCGCGCCGGAGCCCGCGCTCCAGGTGCAGCACGCGCGCGATGTGGGGGAAGTCCCACAGGTAGCCCTCGCGCAGGATCACGCTGCCCCGGGCCGCGGGCGCGCAGTCGCGGCTGAAGCGGAAAAACGGCGCCGCCCAGTCCTGCTCCAGCCGCACCCGCCGCTCGGCGAGCGCGCGCCGCCAGTGCCCCTCGTCGAAGGGGTGGCCGGTGGCGGCCGCCACCACCTCCCAGGGGCGCTCGAGGCCGGGCAGCACGGCTGGGGGCTGGTCTTCCATGACGGAAGAGTCTACGCGGCCGCCGCCCGGGCGGCCAGCCGGGGCGCTGCCGCGCCTGCGGCCGGCGGCCTACCAGTAGTCCTCGGTCAGGATCTGGTCGTAGCCGCGCGCGCCCAGGAACTGCTGCAGCTCGGCGATCATGCCCGGGTTGCCGCACAGGTAGACGGCCGTGGTCTCCGGGTGTAGGCGCGCCCGCAGCGTTTCCGCATCGAGCCCGTAGGGGAGCGCGGGCGGCACCCGCGCCTCGATCGCCTCGTCGCCCAGCACCGCGCGCACGAGGTGGTTGACCCGCCCGCGGCCGAGCGAGGCGTTGAAGCCCTCGTCGCGCTCGGGCCGGCTCACCGTCGGGATATACACCAGATCGAGCTCGCCCTCCTGCTCCATCTCGCGCAGGAGCGAATGGTAGCCGAGGTCGCGGGCATACCGCACGCCCTCGAACAGGGTGATGCGGCGCGGGCGGCTGGCGCCGCCCCCGGCCCGCAGCTCGTGGCGCAGCTGGCGCAGCATGCTCACGTAGGGCGCGAGCCCGGTGCCGGTGGCGATCAGGCAGAGATCGGGCCGCTCGGTCTTCTCGAGCGTGAACTTGCCCGCCGGCCCCATGTACAGCACCTCGGCGCCGATCGGCTGCGCGAACAGCGTCGGGGTGACCGCCCCGTTCTCCACCAGCACGATGTAGAGCTCCAGGTGATGGCGCTGGCAGGGCGCCGAGGCGATGGAATAGAGCCGGTTGAGCCACCGGCCCTCGACCTGGACCGCGAGGTAGCAGTACTGCCCGGCCTTGAACCTGCCGTCCGGAAAGACGGGCTGGCCGTCCAGCGGCTCGTAGCGCAACAGCGCCAGCCCGGCCTGCCCGCCGACCGGGTCCTTGCGCACCAGCCGCGCCGGCCGCATCCGCTTGAGGATCTTGTCCGACAGGGTCAGGGGTTTGCTCATGCTGTCGTCCGCGCCGCCCCGCCCCCCGCGCGCGCCTCGCACGCGGCGGCCATGCGGGGCGGGCGATCATGATAGCGGGCGCGGCGCTGGCGCGCGAGACCCGGCCGCGCCGCGCGCCACCGAACGCCGGCACGCCCGGCCGGCTGGGCAACGGCTGTGCGTCCTCGCGGCCGCGTTCCTCTCCCCCGCAGGCGGGGGACGGAACCCGGAGCACACTGGCGGAACCGCGCAGACCGCGAGCGCAGGCGGCACAGCGAGCCGAAAGCGAAGACGCCCTCGTTCCCCCTCTTCCTCGCGTGGAGGCATCCGGGTGAGGCGCGGGCGCGCGCCACCGCTCTGTCGTGCACGCCCTCTCAGCAAGGGGGGCGGGGCGGGCGCGCGAGCCCCCGCACCGCGGCCAGGCAGCGGCGGGCCCGCTCGGTGACGGCCTCGAAGGCGCCGGCGGCGAGCACCTCCGGATCGAACAGCGAGCTGGTGAAGCCGACCGCGAAGGCGCCCGCCTCCAGCCAGGCGGCCGCATTGTCCGGCTCGACGCCGTGGGTCGGCATCACGCGCAGCCCGGGCAGCGGCCCGAGCACCGCGCGCAGCCAGGCGGGACCGCCGGCCGGGGCCGGAAAGAGCTTGAGCAGCGGCGCGCCGAGCGCATGCGCCCGCCACAGCTCGGTCGGGGTCTGCCCGCCCGGCACCACCGCCACCCCGAGCGCGCGTGCGGCCGCGATGACCGCCTCGTCCACCACGGGCGAGACCAGGAAGCGGGCGCCGGCGGCGACCGCGGCGCGCGCCTGCTCGGGCGCGAGCACCGTCCCCGCCCCCACGATCAGCTCATCGCGGCGGCTGAAGGCGGCGATCAGCTCCAGCGCCCCCGGCGTGGTGAGCGTGAACTCGACGATGCGGAAGCCACCCGCCACCGCCGCCTCCATCGCACGCCGGGCGCGCTCTCGCTCACCGGTGCGCAGGATCGCGCTAGCGCGTTGCTGCCACAGCGCCTGCAGGAACGCCTGCGGCTCCATGCCCCTTGCCTCCTCGCCCGCGGCACGCGCGCGGCCGCGCGCGCCGGCCATGGTGAGCGAACCGGGCGTGGCGGCGCGAACGCCCTTGCTCCCCGCCGGCTCGCCCTGGCGGCTAGCCGACCAGCATCCCCGCGATGCACGCGGTCATGAACGCCGCCAGCGAACCGCCGATCAAGGCCCGCACCCCCAGGCGCGCCAGGTCCGAGCGCCGCTCCGGCGCGATGCCGCCGATACCCCCGATCTGGATCCCGATGCTGAGGAAGTTGGCGAAGCCGCACAGCGCGTAGCTGGCGATGACGACCGAGCGCTCGGCGAGCACCACCTTGCCCTCCTCGAGCAGCTTCGCCAGGTTGGTGTAGGCGACGAACTCGTTGAGCACGGTCTTCTGGCCGATCAGATTGCCCACCACCGCGCAGTCGGCCCACGGCACGCCCATGAGCCAGGCCAGCGGCGCGAAGGCATGGCCGAGCAGCCGCTCCAAGGTCCAGCCCTGCGCGCCGCTCACCAGCGCCACCCCCTCGGCCAGCAGCCAGTTGGCGAGCGCCAGTAGCGCCATGAACGCGACCAGCATGGTGCCGACGTTCAGCGCCAGCTGCAGCCCCATGCTGGCGCCATTGGCCGCCGCCTCGATCACGTTCACCGCGCCGTCGCGTGCCGTCGGCGGCACCGCGCCCATCGTCCGCGGCGTGCCCGTCTCGGGCAGCATGAGCTTGGAGACGGCCAGCGCCGCCGGTGCGCTCATGACGCTGGCGGCGAGCAGGTGCCCGGCGATATCCGGCACCTTCGCCTTGAGCAGACCCACATAGGCGGCGAGCACTCCCCCGGCGACCGTCGCCATGCCGCCGACCATGACGCAGAGCAGCTCCGAGTCGGTCATGTCCTTGACGTAGGGCTTGACCAGCAGCGGCGCCTCGGTCTGGCCGACGAAGATGTTGGCGGAGGCCGACAGCGTCTCGGCGCCCGAGGTCCCCAGGAAGCGCTTCATCACGACGGCGAAGCCGCGCACCACCCACTGCATGATGCCCAGGTAGTACAGCACCGAGATCAGCGAGCTGAAGAAGATGATCGTGGTCAGCACCTGGAAGGCGAAGAAGAACCCCAGCGAGCCGGGCTGCCCGGGCGGGATGGCGAGCGCGTTGAAGACGAACTCCGCCCCGGCGTACTGAAAGCTCAAGAGCTTGATCACCGCGTCGTTGAGGAAATCGAACAGCGCGCGGCCGGGCGCGGTCCTGAGCACCAGGAAGGCGAACAGCAGCTGGAGCGCGATCCCCCACACCACCGGCCGCCACCGGATCTGCCGCCGGTGCCGGCTGCACAGCCAGGCGATCCCGACCAGCACCCCGAGCCCGAGCACGCTCACCAGCCGCTCTGTGCTCATGCCCCGCGCCTCCGCCCGCGCCCCTGTCGGGCCGCGATCTTAGCGCGAGCGCCCGCCGAGAAAAGACCGGGGCGCGCCCGCACGGAGAGGGCGGGCCGCGGCAGGAGGGCGCGGACGCGGGCGCACCAGACCGGCTGCGGTCGTGCCGGCGCGAGGCCCGACTAGGGCGCGGCGCGTTCGGCGAACAGCCGGCGCACCGGGCTCTCGGCGGGCTTGCCCAGCGGCAGGTAGCCCTTGCCACCGCTGTGGCGGGCGTCCAGCGCCGCGGGCTCCAGCCCCCAGATCGACAGCCGGCGCAGCCGCGGCTCGCGCGACCAGACGCGCCGCAGCGCCTCGAAGCAGCGCGCCTGCAGCTCGGGATCGAGGCGGCGCTCCGCCCAGCGGTAGTCCCAGGGCTGGACCGCCGCGACGTGGGTGGCCGGATAGCCCACCTCGGCGAAGGTGATCGGCTTGCCGAGCGCGGCGGCAAAGGCCACGAGGTGGGCGTGGTGCAGCCGCCAGGCCCGCTCCAGCCAGTCGGTGCCGCGGATCCCGGTCCAGAACGCGAGCGGGAAATAGGCCGATACCCCGATGGAATCCAGCGCGTCCCAGAACCGTATGGTGGCGTATTCGTAGAACAGGGTGCTGATCGTGAGATGGCCGGAAAAGCGCGCCCGCACCCGTCCGATCACGCCGCGCCAGCCCGCCTCGTCCAGATAGAGCAGCGACAGCTCGCTCGCCACCAACAGCTCGCTCACCCCATGGCGAGCCGCGAACTCGGCCAGCTCCTCCATCCGCTCGCCGTAGCTCGCAAACCAGCGCGCGCGATCGCGCGGCCAGAACCACTGCCGCGCCTCGCCCGAATCGGCGAAGAGAAACGGCACCAGCGTGACCGCGAGCCCGCGCCCGCGGGCATCGGCGATGGCGTCCCGGAGCACCGGCGCCGCCGGCGCCGCCCATAGCGGCGTGCCGGGCGCGCTGCCGAGCCAGCGCACCTCGGAGGCGCCCCGGTCGCGCTGCCGCATGTGCACGAGGTAGCTGATCTGGCGGGCCCCGGCGCGGGCGGCCATCGCGTTCACCTCGAAGGCCTGTTCGCGCGTCCACGGCCCCCACAGCGTCGCCACGAAGCCGTCCCCGTCCCCGAGCGCCGCCGCGCGGGGCAGGAGCATCCCCCACCAGAGCAGCAGCGCGAGTGCCGCGCGCACCAGGCCTCGGAATCGCATCGGCCCACCCTCCCCACCGGCCGCTGACCGGCATCGAGCCGCCGAGGCGCGCCGGCCGTGCAGCGCTCGCGGCCGGGTACGCCGCGCACCGCCGGCCGTTCAGTCGCGCGGATCGATCCCGAGCACCGGTTCCACCTCCGGGCGGGCGGACTCGCCTGTGGACTCCCAGTAGGCGTTCTCGCGCTCGATCTGGCTCTCGGTCAGCTCCTCGGCCGGTGGCCGCGGCGGCAGGGCGAGCGCGCGCCCGAGCGCGACCGCCAGCAACGCCGCCAGCGCCGTCGCCAGCAGCACCCCGAGCTTGGCCGCATTCAGCAGCATCGGGTCGGTGAACGCCAGCTCCGCGATGAAGATCGCCATCGTGAAGCCGATCCCGGCCGCGGCCCCGAGCAGTGCCACCCCATGCCAGCCGACCCCGCGCGGCAGCCGGCAGAGCCCGCAGCGCACCGCCAGCCAGCTCAGTCCCAGCACCCCGAGCGGCTTGCCGAGCACCAGCCCCCCGCTCACGCCCAGCAGCACGCCCAGCGCCCCGGGCCGCCCCAGGTCGAGCTCGCCGAGCCGCACCCCGGCGTTGGCGAGCGCGAACAGCGGCATGATGAGAAACGCCACCCAGGGGTGGAAGAAGACCTCGCCCCGCACCGCGGGCGAGACCGCCTCGCGGCCCGCCTGGGTGAGGGTGCGCAGCGGCTCCAGCAGCTCGTGTTCGCCGCGGCCCTGCTCGAACCGTCGCTGGAACTCCGCCAGCGCCTGCTGCGCCAGCTCGATGAAATGGCGGCGCTCCAGCCACGGTTCGACCGGGGTGGCGAACGCCACGATGACCCCGGCGATCGTCGGATGCACCCCCGTCTGGTACAGCCCGACCCAGATCACGGTGAGCGGGAAGATGTACCCGATGCCGGGGCGCACGCCTGCCGCGCGCAACAGCAGCATGAATGCGACGCCGCCGCCCAGCACCAGGAGCCCCTGCGGGTCGAAGCCGCTGGCGTAGAAGATCGCGATGACCAGGATCGCCCCCAGGTCGTCGATGATCGCCACCGCCAGCAACAGCACGCGCACCGCGGGCGGCACCCGCCGGCCGAGCAACACCACCACCCCGACCGCGAACGCGATGTCGGTCGCCATCGGGATGCCCCAGCCGCTGCGCGCCGGCGCCGCCGGATTGAGCGCGGTGTAGATCAGCGCGGGGGCGAGCATGCCGCCCAGCGCGGCGGCGACCGGGAGCGCGGCCCGCTTGAGGTCGCTGAGCGCCCCGGCCGCCAGCTCGCGCTTGATCTCCAAGCCGGCGACGAGGAAGAAGATCGTCATCAGGAACTCGTTGATCCAGAAGTGCAGGTCGCGCTGGATCTGCCAGCTGCCCACCCCGAGCGTGAGCGGGGTGTGCCACAGCCGCTCGTAGCTGTGCCACCAGGGCGAGTTGGCCCACACCAGCGCCGCTGCTGCCGCCGCGAGCAACACGATGCCGCTCGCCGCCTGCAGGTGCAGGAACCGCTCCAGCGGCCCCAGCAGGGCCTCGCGCAGCCGCTGCGCGGGCAGCCACGCTCCAGGCCGACCGGGATTGCGCTCGCGCGTGGTGCCGCTCGCCATGGCGTCCTTCCCCCTCGGAGCGCCGCTCGACGCGCGCGCCTGCGTTGCGAGATCGAAGCGCGCATTATAGGGGAGCGGGCCGCGGGGTGCCCGCGGGTGGGAGCCCTCGCCGGCGCGCCCGCCCGGAGGCGGCGGTTCAGAACCCGTACAGCTCCTGGAGGGCGGCGTCCTCGGCCGAGGCCGGCTGCGCGGGCTGCGCCGCCCGGTAGGCGAGATAGCCGGCGCCGGCGGCGGGCAGGGCGGCGAGCAGCGCCACCAGCAGGAGCGCGGCGAGCGGCCGCGCCCCGCGCCGCGCCGCGAGCACGCCCGCCCAGGCGGCGAGGGTGGAGCACCCGGCGAGCAGCAGCGCCGCCGGGGGAACCTCGACGAAGTAGTGCACGTACGCCGCCAGTCCGCCCAGCGGCAGCATGGCGGCGGCCGCGGCGGCGCGGCCGAAGCGCAGCGCCGGCCAGCGCCAGGCGATCAGGCAGGCGGCGCCGAGCACCGCGGCCCACGAGCCGGCGAGCTGGGCCATCTTGGCGCTGGCCCCGAGCAGGCTCGCCGCGCTGAGGCCGAGCGCGCCGAGCAGGGCGGCGGCCGGCGCCGCCGCGCTCGGGCCGCGCCGGGCCGCCGCCTCCAGCGCCGCCCACGCCGCTGCCGCCGCCACAGCCGGCAGCACGGCCCACCGCCCCCATGCCGTCCATCCCCAGTCGAGCTGGGGACCCACCCGCACGAACAGCAGGCCCGCCAGCCCCACCGCCAGCACCAGCCGCACGGCCTCGCGCACCGGCGGCGGCACCGCCACCAGCTCGAACACGCCGAACAACAGCGCGGCCGCGATCGCTGCGAACACGAGCCAGCCGGCGGTATCGACCGGCGGCACCGCCGGCCAGCCGGCGATCAGGCCGAAGCCCACCGCCATGCCGGCCGCCACCCCGAGCCCCACGAGCGCCGCGCGCGCCCCGCCGTAGCGCACGGGCACGAGCGCCGCCAGCACCGCCAGCACCGCGACGGCCCCCACCGGGGCGAGCACGGTGTGGGCGAGCATCTTCAGGTGGAACAGCACCGCGTCGTCCATGGGGCCTCCGGGCTCCTCGTGCCGCCGCCTTCAGGCCGCTGCCGGCCGGCAGGCGCGCCGCCGGCAGGCTGGGCTGGGTTCACACCTCGCCCCCGCACCCCGACCCTCTCCCCGGAGGAAACAGGGAGCAGCGGGGCGAGCCCCGCCTCCTCCCGCGCTTGCCCGCTCCGCGGGAACAAGATCGCCGCCCTCCTCCCCCTCTGCCCCGCTCTGCCGCAAGAGGACCGGCCTCGCCTTGCCCCTCTGCCGCGCCTGCGGGGGAGAGGGCCGGGGCGAGGGGCCCCGCGCACCGCCCTCCGCCCGTGCACCGGCCGCCGCAGCCGCCCGGCGCGCCCGCTCAGCCCTGCTTCCTCACCGCCTCGATCGCGACGATCAGCTCCACCTGCTTGCCGATGGCATCCGGCATGTAGCTGATCCCGAACGCGTCGCGATCGATCACAAACCGCGCCTCGAAGCCCACGCGCACATCCCCGCGCGGATCGGTGGCGCGGCCGAGCATCCGCACCGGCACGGTGATCTCCTTGGTCACCCCGTGCAGCGAGAGCTTGCCGGTCAGCTGCAGCGTACCGCCCTCGACCTTGCTGACCTTGCCGCCTTCGAAGGTGATCTTCGGGAACTGCTTCACGTTGAAGAAATCGGGGCTGCGCAGGTGCTCATCCCGCTTGGCCACGCCGGTGTCGATGCTGGCGGCGTCGATCTCGATCCGGACATCGCCGCCGGCCTCGATCCGGTCCGGAATGAACACCAGCTCCCCGGAGATCTTGTTGAACCGGCCCCAGACCTTGCCGGCGTTGAAGTGCCCGATGCCGAACAGCACGAAGCTGTGCGCGCCGTCGATCTCGTAGCGCTCCTTGGCGTGCGCGGCGCTGGTGCCGAGCCCGCCGAGCGCCAGCGCACCTGCGAGCACCACCAACGCCCCCAGACGCGTGATCCCCCTCGCTCGCATGTCACCCCCTCCTGTCGTCTCGGTTGCCGCGGGCCGCTGCGGAGCGGCAGCAGCCCCGCTCTGTTCGCAGCCGTCCTATACGTGCTATATCACCACGCTCGTTGGACGATTCCCCGCCCGCACGCTTCAGCGCCGTGCGGCCCCGACCAGCAGGAGAGGAGGCGCCATGACCAGGCGGAGGATCCGGCACACCGACCTGCTGCGGATCCGCGTGCTCGGCGCGCCCGCGGTGGCACCGGCGGGCGACGCCGCCGTCTTCAGCGTCAAGCTCGCCTCGCGCGACCGCAACACCTACGACGCCCACCTGTGGTGGATCGAGCTCGCGAGCGGGCGCAGCCGGCAGCTGACCCGCGGCGCCGTGCAGGACACCGAGCCGCGCCTGGCCCCCGACGGCCGCGCGGTCGCCTTCGTCCGGACGGTGGACGAGCAGGCCCAGATCTGGCTCCTGCCATTGCCGCCGGCTGCCGGCCCCAGCGGCGAGCCGGCCGAGCCGCGCCAGCTCACCCGCCTGCCGGAGGGCCAGCTGGGCCCGCCGCTGTGGTCGCCCTGCGGGCGGCGGCTGGCCTTCACCTTCCGGCCGCTGCCGCCGGAACGGACGCGCGCGGCCGCCGAGCGGCGCAAGTCCGAGCGGCGCAGCAGCCCGCCGCGCGTGATCCACCGGCTGCGCTACCGGCTCGAGGGCACGGGCTATCTGGACTGCCGCCAGCAGCTGTGGCTGTGCGACGCGCGCACCGGCGCGGTGCGCCAGCTCACCGAGGGCGACCGGGACGTGCACAGCCCCGCCTGGTCGCCCGACGGCCGCTGGCTCGCCTTCGTCTCCAACCGGAGCGAGGACCCGGACGCCACCCCCTGGCTCGAGGACATCTGGGTGCTGGCCCTGGGCGGCGCGCAGCACGAGCGGGAGCCGACGGCGCCCTCGCTGCGGCGGCTCGCCACCCCCGCCCGGCTACAAGGGCGGGCTCGCCTGCTCGCCCGACGGCAAGTGGATCGCGTACGTCGGCCGCGCCTGTCGCGAGGACCCGTGGGTGCCGCGCCACGACCGGCTGTGGGTGGTGCCGGCCGGGGGCGAGGAGCAGGCGCGCTGCCTGACCGCCGAGCTGGATGCCACGATCGGCAACACCACGCTCAGCGACCTGCGGGCCGCCTTCACCGGCGCCGCGCCGCCGCTCTGGTCGCCGGACTCCGAACGGCTGTATGCGCTGGTGAGCGGCCCGGGCACCGCGCAGCTCTACGAGGTGCGGGCCCTGCCCGGCGGCGCGCCCGCGCGCGCGCTCACCGAGGGGGAGCACGACCTGATCGCCTTCGATGCGGACGCGGCGCGCGAGCGGTTCGTCCTGCTGCGCGCCACGGCCACGGCACCGCCGGAGCTGTTCACCGCCGAGCTGCGCAGGAGCGAGGGCGGCGGGGCGGGCGGCGGCGGGGACGGCCCGGTGCAGGCGGGGAGCGGAGCCGGCGGGCCGGCGCCGCAGCCGGCCGCGCCGCTCGAGCTCCAGCCCCTGACGCGCGTGCACGCGGGCTGGCTGGCGCAGCTGGAACTCGCCGCGCCCGAGCTGCTCGAGGTCGCGGGCGCGGGCGGCGAGCGGGTGCAGGCGTGGCTGTTGCTTCCGCCCGGTGCGCCGGCTGGCCGGCGCCATCCGCTCGTGCTCTCGGTGCACGGCGGGCCGCACGCGCAGTATGGCTGGACGTTCTTCCACGAGATGCAGTGGCTGGCCGCGCGCGGCTACGCGGTGCTCTACGCCAATCCGCGCGGCAGCACCGGGCGCGGCGAGGAGTTCCTGCGCGCGATCCGCGGGCGGTGGGGCGAACTCGACTACCAGGACCTCATGGCGGTGCTCGAGCATGCAGCGGCGCGCCCGGATGTGGATCCGGCCCGCATGGCCGTGATCGGCGGCAGCTACGGCGGCTACATGGCGGCGTGGATCATCGGGCAGACCGATCGGTTCCGCTGCGCGATCGTCGAGCGGGCGGTCACGAACCTGCACAGCATGTTCGGCACCTGCGACTTCCCGTTCAGCCCCGACGGCTACTGGCCGGGCAATCCCTGGTCGGAGCCGGACGCGCTGCTCGCGCAGTCGCCGCTCAGCCACGCCCACCGGGTGCGCACCCCGGTGCTGATCATCCACAGCGAGGGGGATCTGCGCTGCCCGATCGAGCAGGCCGAGCAGTACTTTGTCGCGCTCCGCCGCAACCGGGTCGAGGCGGTGCTGGTGCGCTATCCGCCCGAGAGCAACCACGGGCTGTCGCGCACCGGTCCGCCCGATCTGCGGCTCGACCGCCTGGAGCGCATCGCCGCCTGGCTGGCGCGGCATCTGGGCCCCGCCGCCGAAGGCGCGCCCTGCTGAGCCGCTGTCTGGCGCGCCCGCCGGCCCGAGGGCGGACCGCGGCCCAGCCGCGCGCGTACGCCCGCCCGCGGGTTTGCGGCGGGGGCTGGTGCAGCCGCGGCGCAGGAGCCTAGAATCGCCGGACGACCCGGCGGTCCTATCCCACGAGGGAGGTGCCGGCACCGGGCCCGGGCTGCCCGGCACGCGCCCCGCCCATCGCCGAACGAGGAGGTCCGGACCATGCGCGCAGTCGGTACGCGGAGGCTCGGCGTCGCACTGCTCGGGGCGGCGTTGCTCGCAGCGGTGGCGCTCGCGCAGCGGGCGGGCGAGCCCTCGCCCCTGCAGCGGCTGGTGCACCGCGCGCAGGAGCAGCTCGCCGACCGCGACTGGGGCGCCGCCGCCCAGACGCTCGAGCGGCTGCTCGCGGAGGCGGGCGGCAGCCCCGAGGCGGTGCGGGCGCAGCTGTTGCTCGGCAAGGCGCGGCTCGGCGCGGGCGATCTCGGCGGCGCGCTGGCGGCCTGGGACGAGCTGGTGCGCCGCCACCCGGACTCGGACTACGCCTCGCGGGCGCGCTTCCTCATGGCGGAGGCCTACGCCGCCGCCCGCCGCCACCGCGAGGCGGCGCTCACCTATCGCGAGCGCGCGGCCTTCTTCACCGGCGATGCCTACCGCGCCCAGCTCGCGGCGCTGTACCTGGAGCTCGGCGATGAGGCGTTCGCCGGCACACCGCGCGGCCGCGAGGGCGACCCGCTCGATCCGCCCCGGCGCGAACGCGACTACGCGCGCGCGCTCGCGCACTACCAGAAGGCGGAACAGATCGGCATCGCGGCCGCGCGCCGCGCCGAGATCGCCTACCGGATCGGGCTCTGCCACGCCGAGCTGGGCCAGCACGCCGAGGCCGCCGCGCGCTGGCGGCGCTACCTGGAGGAGTACCCCGAGCACGAGCGGGTGCCGGCCGCCACCTTCCACCTCGGTCGGGTGCTGCTCCAGCTCGGGCAGACCGCCGAGGGCCGCGCGCTGCTGGCGCGCGTCGCCGAGCGGTGGCTCGATGCGCCCGAGGCGCCGCTCGCGCTCGAGGCGCTCGGCGCCAGCTACGCGCCCGCCGGCAACCCCGACCTGGAGGCGGTGCGCGCCGGCGTCGCGCACTGGCAGCGGCTGCTGGAGCTGTTCCCGCAGCACGAGCGCGCGCCGGCGGTCGCGCTCCAGATCGCGCAGGCCCTGCACCGCGCCGGCCAGCTCGAGCAGGCGGTGGCGGCCTACGCAGAGCTGGAGCACCGCTACCCGAAGTCGGACGAGGCCCCCGAGGCCCGCTTCGCCATGGGCGAGGCACTGCTCCAAGGCCAGCGCTACGAGGCCGCGCACCAGGCGTGGTCGGAGTTCCTCGCCCGCTATCCGAACCATCCCCGCTTCGTGCAGGCGCAGCGCGCGCTCGCCCAGGCGCGGTTCCAAAAGGGCGAGGACCGCTTCGCCGAACGGCGCTGGGCGGAGGCGGCCGCGGCGTGGCGCGAGTTCGTCGCCGCCCATCCGGTGCACGAGCTGGCAGCGCGCGCCAGCCTCGGCATCGCGCGCGCACTGCTCGAGCAAGACCAGCTCGAGCCGGCGCTGGCCGAGCTGCGCCGCTGCGCGAGCCGCTACGCCGAGCGCGCCGAGGCGCCGCAGGCGCAGTGGCTGCTCGCCGAGACGCTGCAGCGGCGCGGCCGGCTCGCCGAGGCGATCGGCGCGCTGGAGGAGCTGGTGCGCCGCTGGCCCCGCACGGCGGAGGCCTACCGCGCCCGCCACGAGCTCCAGGCGCTACAGGCCAAGGAGCTGCGCCTGCGCACCGGCCACGCCTGCACCACCGGCGAGCCGCTCGTGCTCCAGCTCACCACCCGCAACATCCCCGAACTCACCTGGAAGGCCTACCGGCTCGATCTGCTGGAGTACTTCCGCAGCAAGCACGAGCTGGGCGGCGTCGAGCGGCTCGCGACCGAGATCGTCGCGCCGGACCAGAGCTGGCACGACCCTGTAGCCGGCTACGAGCCGTACCGGCTGTTCGAGCGCGCGGCGGAGCTGCCGCTCGGCGGGCCCGGGGCCTGGGTCGTGGTGGCCGAAGAGCAGGACTACCGTGCGGTCACGCTGGCGATCCGCTCCGATCTGTCGATCATCTGCAAGCAGGCGCCGCGCCAGCTGCTGGTCTTCGCGCGCAACGAGCGCACCGGGGAGCCCTGGCCGGGGGTCGAGGTCCTCGCCAGCGATGGCAAGGCGCTGCTGGTGCAGGGCGTGACCGGCGAGGACGGGGTGTTCCGCCACACCTTCGAGCGCGAGCCGGGCGCGCTGCGGGTGCTCGCCCACCAGGGCGGCCATCTCGCCTACAGCTCGCCCGCGCCCGCCGCCCCCGCCCGCACCGCCTGGGGCTACACGACCCGCACCTACATCTACACCGACCGGCCGGTCTACCGGCCCGGGGACACCGTGCACTGGCGGGGGATCCTGCGCAAGGTCTCCGAGGGGCTGTACCAGCCGAGCGATGGCCTGCTGGTCGAGCTGCGCGTGCGCGATCCGCGCGGCACCCTGGTGCGCCAGCAGGAGCTCAGGACGAACCGCTTCGGTTCGTTCTCCGGCAGCCTGGTGCTCGGCGAGCAGGCCCCGCTCGGTACCTGGACGATCTCGTGCGCCTTCGAGGGGGTGGAACACCAGGGCAGCTTCGTGGTCGAGGCCTATCGCAAGCCCGAGGTGCTGGTCGAGCTCACCCCGCGCCGCACCGACTGGCTGACCGGCGAGACGGTGGAGCTCGAGGTCGAGGCGAGCTACGCCTTCGGCGGCCCGCTGCGCGCCGCCCCGCTGCGCTGGTGGGTCTGGCGGCGGCCCTATGCCTTCGATGCGAGCCGCTACCAGGGACTCGGCTGGCTGTGGGCGCAGCCCTCCGGGCGCGCGCATCCGCGCGAGCCCGAGCCGGGCACGCTCCTCGCCTCGGGCGAGGGCGCGACCGACGAGCAGGGCCGGGCGGCGGTGCGCTTCGAGACCGAGCCGGGCGACGACGACCGGCTGTACACCATCGCCGTCGAGGTCATGGATCCGGCGCAGCGCTGGAGCGCCGGCGCCGCCAACGCCTTCGTCACCGCGCGCGGGTTCTACGCCGTGGTGCGCAGCGACAGGCAGGTCTACCGGCCGGGGGAGCCGATCCGGCTCGAGGTGTTCGCGGTCGATGCCAGCCACCGCGGGGTGCGCACCACGGGCGAGCTGGTGCTGGCGCGCCGGCGGATGATCGCCGGCGAGCCGCGGTTCGAGCCCGTGCGGCGGCTGGTGTTGCAGACCGGCGAGGACGGCCGCGCGCAGACCGAGCTGCGGCTGGAGCAGCCCGGTAGCTGGCGGCTGGTGTTCGAGGCCCGCGACCGGCGCGGGGGGCTGGTCAGCGGCGCGATCGAGCTGGAGCTCACCGGCCCGAGCGAAGAGCTCGAGCCCGCGGCCAAGCTTCTGTGCGAGCGGGAGCTGTACCGCAGCGGCGAGACGGCGCGCGCGCTGGTGCGCAGCCCCGCCGCCCCGGTCTGGGCGCTGCTCACCGTCGAGGGCGAGAGCGTGCTGGACTACCGGGTGGTGCGGCTGGAGCAGCGCTCGAGCACCCTCGAGATCCCGATGCGCGGTGCCTACGCGCCGAACGCCTTCATCCAGATCGCCATCCCGGCGCGCAAGCAGCTGTACACCGCCGGCGACGAGGTGATGGTGCTGCGCTACCTGCAGGTCTCCGTCGAGCCCGAGCCGCGCGAGCTCCGGCCGGGCGGGCGGCTCCGGCTGGTGCTGCGCGCCACCGACCACGCGGGCGCCCCGGTCGAGGCGGAGCTCGGGGTCGCGGTGGTGGACGAGACCGTGTTCGCCATCCGCCCGGACACCACCCCCGCCATCCAGCCGTTCTTCTACGACCAGCGGCGCGGGCTGGCGGTGGGCACCGACTCCTCGTTCGCCTGGCGCTACGAAGGGGTGAGCGAGCTGCGCCCCGCGGCGCTGCTGGCGGAGCTGGAGCGCCGCCGCTACGAGGCCGAACAGGCCTCGCAGCGCGCCCGGGAGCGGGATGCCCTCGAGGCGCTGCGCGGGCTCGCACCACCGGGCGCCGCCGCCCCGCCGGCGCCGGCCGAGGAGCTCGAGAAGGCGGCTGCAGCCGAGGACCGGTTGGGGGCGCCGGAGGGAGCAGCCGCCGGCGCGGCCGGCGAGCGCTTCGGGGGGCGCCGCCAGCGCGCGCGCAACGGCGGCCGGCCCGCCGAGCCGGACGCCGCCGCCCAGGCACGGCTGCGGCGGCTGTTCGCCGACACCGCCGCCTGGGTACCGCACCTGGTCACCGGCCCGGACGGCCGGGCGAGCCTGGAGCTGACGCTGCCCGATGACCTCACCCGCTGGCGCGTGACGGTGCGCGGGATCACGCGCGAGACCCTGGCCGGCAGCGCCGAGACGAGCCTCACCGCCACCCAGCCGCTCTTGCTGCGGCTCGCCCGGCCGCGCTTCGCGGTCGAGGGCGACCGGTTCGAGCTGCTGGCGCTCGCGCACAACCTCGGCCAAGCTCCGGTGGCGGCGCGGCTCGGGCTCGTGCCGGACAAGCTGCTGGCGCTCGAGGCGGGCGCGCTCGAGGCCGAGCTCCGCCTGGAGCCGGCGGCGGTCCACCGCCACGCGGTGCGGGTGCGCGCCGCCGGCCCCGGCCGCGCGCTGCTGCGCGCCGCGCTGCAGAGCCCGGCCGGAGGGGATGCGCTCGAGCTGCCGCTCGTGGTGCAGCCCTTCGGGGTGCGCGAGCAGCAGGCGCGCTCGGGCACGCTCGCCACCGGGCAGGCGCGGCTGGAGTTCACCGTGCCGGCGGCCGTCGTGCCCGGCAGCCAGCGGCTGGAGCTGCGGCTCGAGCCCTCGCCCGCCGCGGCGGTGCTGGGGGCGATCTCCTGGCTGGAGGAGTACCCCTACGGCTGCGTCGAGCAGACGGTGAACCGGTTCCTGCCGGCGGTGTATGCCGAGCGCGCCTACCGGCGGCTGGGCATTCCGGACGAGCGCGTGCGCCGGCGGCTGGAGGCGGCGGTCGAACGCGGGGTGATGCGGCTGGTGCAGACGCAGAACCCGGACGGCGGCTGGGGCTGGTGGCCGGAGCGGCCCTCGCGCCCGGAGACGACCGCGCTCGCGCTGGAGGGACTGGAGGTGGCGCGCACCAGCGGCCGCTTCGTCGACCCGCGCGCGCTCGCGCGCGGCCGCGCGGCCGCCCAGGCGATGCTGCGCGCGGCGGGGGAGGACCACGAGGCACGCGCGATGCTGCTGCGCGCGCTGGCGCTGTCGGGCCGCGCCGAGAGCGAGGAGCTCGCGCGGGCGCTGCGCGCCGGCCACGCCATCTCGCTCGCAGCGGTGGCGCTGCTCGCCATCGCCTGCGATGACGCGGGCCGGCCCGAGATGGCGGGCCGGGCGCTGGAGCGCATCCGGGCGGCGGTGCAGGCCGGGCCGGAGGGCACGCGCTGGTGGCCCGGCAGCCCCGAGCGCGGCTGGCACGGTTCGGCGATCGAGACCACGGCGCGCTGCGTGGAGGCGCTGCTGCGCTACGAGCCGCAGCATGGTGCGATCGAGCCGGCGGTGCGCTGGCTGCTCGCCCAGCGCCGCGGCTCCGCCTGGCGCTCGAGCAAGGACACCGGCGCCGTGGTGGCCGCCCTCGCGCGCTACCTGGAGCAGCGCGGGCGCGGGCAGGCGGACTACACCGCCATCGTCCGGCTGGACGGCGAGGAGCTCGCCCGCGCGCGGGTGCGCGGCGCGGGCGAGGCGGAGCAGCTCGGCCCGCTGGTGCTCGAGGCACCGCGGCTCGGCCCGGGCCCCCACACGCTCGAGATCATCGAGGAAGGCACGGGCGAGCTGCACTACGCCATGCTCGCCGAGTGGGTGCGGCGGGCGGAGGCGGTCGAGCCGGCGGGCAACCTGCTCGCGCTGGAGCGCAAGCTCGTGCGCTGGCACCCGCCCCAGCCGCTGTACGACGCCAAGGGCAGGCCCCGCACTGCCGGCTACAGCGTGCTCGAGCCCAGGGCGCGCCCGGGCTGGGCGGACGAGCAGGCGCTCGAGCGCGTGAGCAGCGGCGACAAGGTCGTGGTGCGGCTGCGGCTGCAGGCGCGCGCGCCGGTGCGCTACCTGGTCGTGGAGGACCGGCTGCCAGCGGGCCTGGAGCCCGAGCCCGAGGGGGCGGGCGGCGGGTTCGATCGCTACGAGGCGCGCGATGATCGCGCGGTGTTCTTCATCACCGAGCTGAGCCCGGGCACCCACGAGCTCAGCTATGTCGCGCGCGCGGTGGTGCCGGGCAGCTACCGCACGCTCGCCGCCGAGGCCTACGGCATGTACGAGCCCGAGGTGTTCGCGCGTTCGGCCAGCGCCGCGCTCGAGGTCCGTGCCGGGCCGCTCGCCCCGCCCCCGCCCACCCCGGACGAGCTCTATGCGGAGGTGCTCGAGCTGCTCGAACAGCGGCGGTGGGCGGCGGCGCGCCCGCTGCTGGAGCGGCTGCTGGGGCTGGAGCTGCGCGAGGCGGTGCGGGTGGAGCTGCTCGCGCAAGCGGTGCGGCTGTATCTGGAGCTGGCCGAGCCGCGCGCGGCGGTGGCGGCGTGGGAGCGGCTGCGCGACCACGACCCGCGGCGGGCCGAGGCGCTCGCCGCGCAGCACCAGGTGGGCCTCCAGCTCCTGGACGCCCACCTCGCGCTGCAGGAGTTCACGCGGGCGCTGGAGCTCGGGCGCCAGCTCGTGCTCGGGCAGTTCGCGCTCGATCTGGAGGTGGCCGAGGTCTATCGCCGGCTGGAGCGGCCGCTGCAGGCGCAGGACTACCTGTTGGGACTGGTGCGCCGCTATCCGGAGACCGACGCGGTGCTCGGCAGCTGGTACGAGGCGGCGCGCCGCTACTACGAGCTGGAGCGGCCGCTGTCCCCCGGGCAACAGCCCCGGCACTACCAGCCGGCCGCGCGGCCGCGCATGCTGCTGGAGGCGGTGCGCGCCCTCAGGGAGTTCATCGCCTTCCATCCCGACAGCCGCTGGTGCGACGATGCCCAGCTCTACGTGGTGCGGGCGCTCGCCGGCATGGAGCAGTGGGAGCTGCTCGCGCGCGAGGCCGCGGCGCTGGTGCGGCGCTATCCCGACAGCGCGCATGTCGAGGAGGCGCTGTATCTGCGCACGCTCGCGCACTTCCGGGCGGGCGCCTACGAGCAGGCGCTCGTAGCCGGCCGCGAGCTGCTCGCCTACCAGCGGCCCGATGCCCGCGGGCGGCCGCAGCCCAGCCGCCACCGCCACGAGGTGGAACTGCTGTTCGCGCAGATCCACCACCTGCGGGGCGAGCTGGAGCAGGCGGTCGAGTACTACCGGCGGGTGGCGGACCGGTTCGCGGACGCGCGCGACTCGTTGCAGTTTCTCACCGAGCGGCGGCTGGAGCTGCCGCCGCTGGTGGTCGGACCGCCGGGCAAGGCGGTGCTGCCGGTGCAGAGCAAGAATCTCGAGCAGATCGAACTCAAGATCTATCCGGTCGATCTGTTGCTGCTGCTGAGCAAGGAGAGGGACCTGGCCCAGGCAGCGCGCGTGGATCTGACGGGCATCGCGCCGCGCCAGACGCTGGCGCTGCGGCTGCCGGCGGCGCCCTATCGGCTGGTGGCCGCGCAGCTCGAGCTGCCGCCGCTGGAGCGGGGCGCCTATCTCGTCGTCGCCAGGGCCGAAGCCGAGGGCGAGACGCTCCACCGCTCGGCGCTGTGGATCCTGAGCGAGCTGGAGCTGCGCGTGCAGCAGCTCGGCGATCGCATGCGGGTGTATCTGAGCTGGCGCCGCGACGGCCGGCCGGCCAGCGGGGCGCTGGTGACGGTGACCGATCGGGGCGGGCTGGTGGCCCGCGGGCGGACCGATGCCCGCGGGATCTTCGAGGCGCCGGGCGCCCGGCCCACCGCCTCCGTGGTCGCCGAGCACGAGGGCCATCTCGCGCTCTACCGCCAGGGGCTCACGGACTGACGGCGGCGCGGGCGAGTGGGCGGGGGTGAACAGCGGTGGTCGCGCGGCGGGGCCAGCAGCTGGTGCGGTGGCCGCTCGAGCGCGTGCTGGTGGTGCACGGCGAGAAGCTGCGCCCGGACGGTCGCCTGCGGCGCTGCTTCCAGGCACGGCTGCAGACCGCGCTCGCGCTCGCGCGGCGCATGGCTCTGGATGCGATCGTGATCAGCGGGGGCCCTACGCGGGCGGGGCTCGTCTCGGAGGCCGAGGCCGCCCGGCACTGGCTCGCCGAGCGCGGGTTGCGCCCGCCTGCGCCGCTGGTGCTGGAGGAGCACGCGCGCACGACCTCCGAGAACGTCCGCTGCGTGCGGGAGCTGCTCGGCGGCCGCGTGCCGGCGTTGCTGCTCGTGGTGTCCAGCCGCAAGCGGATGCCGCGCGTGCGCCTGCTCTGGGCGCGGCTGTGGCCGCGCGCCTACCGGCGGGCGCGCTTCGTCGGCGCACCCGACCCGGATCTGCCGGCGGTCTTCTGGTTCCAGGAGCTGCTCTACGCGCCGCTGGCGGTGCTCGATCCGCGCGAGCGCACGCTGGGGCGGCTGTTGCGCCGCTGGTTCCGCAATGCGAGCGAAACCCGCGAGGAGACCGCCCCGCGGGCGCGCCGGGGCCGGCACCGCGCCGCGGCCCGACCGCGATTGACGCGCTGAGAAGTCCTCCTTATCTTATCTGCCTTTCGAGGCGCCGAGCCGCCCATGGCTCGAGGGTGCCGGAACGCGGGAAGTGGCCGGGGTCCAGGAGGTTCGTTGCATGCCTGCGCCGAGCAGGGCGGATGAGGTCTTCAGCGAGATCGCGCTCAGGCACAAGTTGCTCACGCGCCAGCAGATCAACGAGGCGCTGCGGCTGCTCCGGCGCGGCGAAAAGGGAGTGCGCTCGCTCGGGGACGCGATCGAGAAGAAGAGGTTTCTGAGCCCCGGCACCGTGCGCGCGATCCGGCGCGCCGTCGAGTTCCGCGAGGAGCGGTTGCGGGGCAAGCTCTACGGCCGCATCGCGATCAAGAACGGCTTCGCCACCCTGGAGCAGGTCCAGGCCTGCCTGGCCGAGCAGAAGAAGCTCTACCAGGAGCGCAAGCCCGTGCCCCCACTCGGCGAGCTCATGCGCAAGCATGGATTTGTGACCGAGGTGCAGGACCACGCGATCCGCGCTGCGATGGACAAGCTCGACGCTGAGGCGCTGGTGGCGCGGCGGGAGGAGGCCCGGGCCGCCCAGCCGGCATCCGCGGGCACAGCCGCCGCGCCCGAGGACAAGCTCGAGCGGATGGGGGATGCCGCCGCCGGCATCGAGGTGCTGGAGCCCCTGGAGGAAGAAGGAGAGGAGGACGAGGAGGCGGAGCTCGCGCAGGCGGACACCGAGGCTCAGCCGCCGGCCACCGCCGGCGCGCCGGCGGCGATCGCCCAGGCGGCGGTCGGCGCTGCCGCCGGCACCGGGTCGAAACCGGTGCGCGAGGAGGAGACGCGCGACGAGCTGGACGCGCTGCTGCAGCCGGATGATCTCCGGCTAGGCGACACCTCCGAGAGCGAGCGCCGCGCCGCGGCGGTCGCGGCGGCAAGGGCAGCCGCCAGGGCCACGCCGGCCCCGTCGCCGAGCCCGTCCGGCGAGAGCGCTCCGTCCTCCGAGGACCTCAGCCTGCCCGAGGACTTCGCCCAGCAGCCCGCCAGTGCCGCCAGCACGACCGCGCGCGCCGAGAGCGACTTGGTGGCCGAGCTGGAGGACCTGGAGGACCTCGAGGAACTGGAGGAGGTCGATGACCTGCTGCCGGAGGCGGCGCTGGAGCCCGCTGCCGGAGCTGCGCTGGTCGTCGGCAGCCCGCGGCGGCTGATCGAGTGCCCGCAGTGCAAGGTCGAGCTGAGTGCCGAGACGACGGAGTGCCTGTACTGCGGTTATCGCTTCCAGCCCGCTGGGCAGGGCGGGGGGCGGGCTGCAGAGCGGTTCGGGAAGGGTCGCGGCGGGCGGGACCGAACCGGCCACGGCCCCGCCCGCGGAGCAGACACCGGCGCTGCGCGAGGAGCCGTTCGCGGAGGTATTCTCCGCCGCCGAGACCCTGGCCTCCGGCCCCCGGGGCACGCTCGTGCGGGCGCGGCACTCCGCCTCCGGGCAGAGCTGTCTGGTCTGGCGCTTTCCGGAGGGGATGGTCCCGGCGGACGAGCAGATCGAGGCCTATCTCGCCGACGCCGCGCGGCTGCGCGAGCTCGGCCTGCGGCACATGCTCGATCTGCGGTGGCTGGGCCGCGACAGCGAGGGCCTGTATGCGGTCTATGAGGACCGGGGCGGAGAGCCTGCCACGCGCCGCGCCTCCCGCGCGCCGCTGGACCGCATCCGCGCCGCCAGGGTGCTCAAGCACGTGGCGCGCGCGGCGCAGGACGCCGCGGCGGGCGGGGTGCTGGTACGCGAGCTGCGTCCCGAGGCGGTGCTGCTGGGGGAAGATGCGGGCGGAGAGGGCGAGGAGGCGATCCCCACACTCGCGGCCTGGGGCGCGATGCGGCTGTGCGAGCCGCCCGCCGAGGGCGTACCGGACTGTGCCGCCGATCCGTTCGTGCCGCCGGAGCGCAAGCGCAAGGCCGACCGAGCGGATGCACGCACCGGCATCTACGGGCTCGGCGCGCTGCTGGTGCTGCTGTTGACCGGCAGTGGCCCCGGCGAGGGCGAGCTGCCCGAGGTCCCAGCGGCGATGCGGAGCTTTCTCGACAAGACCCTCAACAACGCCACCGGCAAGCGCTACCTCGACTTCGACAAGGTCTTCTTCGACCTCGACCGCTGCCCCGGCGCCAAGGGCCTTGAGGTCGAGACGCGGCGCTGAGCGGCCGCGCGTACCCGGTGCGGTAAGCGGCTCCTCGGTGCGGCGGCAGGCTCACCCCGCCCGGCCGCAGCAGCCCGCCGCCGCGGCTCTCTTCCCCCTGTGTCCCCTCCGCGGGCCTGCGAGAAGAGGCCGGAGGCAGAGCGCCTTGCCTCCCTCTTTACCGGAAAGAGGGCCGGGTGAGGGGGCAGCGCGAGCTGCGGCTGCTGCGCCGGGTCTCCTCGCCCTGTCCCCTCGAGCGAAGGAGATCGAGTCCAGAGCCCGCGCCGCGCTCCTTCCGTCCTCCCTCTCCCCACCGGGGAGAGCGCCGGGGTGAGGGGGCAGTGCCAGCCGCGCTCGCTCCCCTCCTCCCTCTGCCCACCGCGCAGAGCTAGCACCGAGGCGGCGCACGACTGTCGAGAGGGTGCTCGCAGCCCTCGCCCCCCTGCTCCCTCTCCCCACCGGGGAGAGGGAGTTCAGAGCTGGCCCCGCTCTTTCCGGACGCTCGCACCCCAACCCTCTTCCCGTAGGCGGCGGAGAGGGCGTTCAGCGCTCGCCCGCGTCCTCTGTTCTCCCTCTCCCCTCCGGGGAGAGGGCCGGGGTGAGGGGGCAAGGCGAGCTGCGCCAGCTCTCTTCCCGTCCCCCTCACCCCAACCCTCTCCCCCGCACGCGGGGGAGAGGGAGTCCAGAGTTCGACCCGCTCTTTCCGGACCCTCGCAGCCCCAACCCTCTTCCCACAGGCAGGGGACAGGGCGTTCAGCGCTCGCCCGCGCCCTCTGTTCCCCCTCTCCCCACCGGCGCTTTTCCTCTCCCTCTCCCCACCGGGGAGAGGGTCGGGGTGAGGGGGCAAGGCGAGCTGCGCTCGCGGCTCGAGCAGCAACCCATTTTCACCTCGGGACGCCCGGGAACTGTCGGACCTGGATGTTAGCCTCCTGTTCGATACGACCGCGGCCCGACAGCCCCGCCGCGCAGCATGCAGAGGTTCCCGATGGCGAGTGCCGAAGCCCACGGTCCCCAGAAAAAGCGGCGGCGGGCCGAGTACGACTCGCCGTGGAAGGAGGCGATCACGCATCTGTTGTTCGAGTTCCTGGCGTTCTTCTTCCCGAAGGTCCATGACGAGGTGGACACCGCACAGCCCTACCAGGTGCTGGACAAGGAGCTGCGCCGGCTCAGCCCGGCGGCGCAGGTGCGCGGTCGGCTGGTCGATGTGCTGTGCAGGGTGGCGCTGCGCAGCGGCGAGGAGAGGTGGCTCCTGATCCACATCGAGGTGCAGGCCGAGCCCGATCCGCGTTTTTTGGAGCGCGTCTTCTCCTACAGCTACCGCATCTACGACCGCTATGGCCGCATGCCCGAGACGCTCGTGGTGCTCGCCGATGCGCACCCGCACTGGCGGCCCGACCGCTTCGTCGCCCGCGCGGTGCTCAGCCGGCACGAGCTGCACTTCCCGGTGGTGAAGCTCTTGGATTTCCGCGAGCGGCGGGCCGAGCTCGAGCGGAGCCGCAATCCCTTCGCGGTGATCACGCTCGCGCACCTGGTGGCGCTCTCGACGCGGGGGCGCCCAGAGCTGCGCTACCGCGAGAAGCTCGCCATGCTGCGCCGGCTCTACGAGATCGGACTCGGCCGGCGCGTTGTACGGTTGTTGTTCCTGGTAGTAGACTGGATCCTGGCGCTGCCGGCCGAGCTGGACGAGCGGCTGGCCGAGGAGATCCACGCCGAGGAGGAGAAGCGGAAGGTGCGCTACATCTCCAGCATCGAGCGGGTCGGCATCCGCAAGGGGCGCGAGGAAGGGATTCGTAAGGGCCGCGAGGAAGGGCTACAGGCGGGCAGGTTGCTGGCCCTGCGCGAGGCCATCGTGCGCTGCCTGGAGGCCCGCTTCGGTCCCCAAGCGCGCGAGCGCACCTCGCAGCTCGAGCGCATCCAGGACGCGGGCACGCTCGAGCGGCTGGTCGGCGAGGCCGCCACGGTCGCCTCGCTCGAGGCCTTCGAGGAGCTGCTTCGAGGGTCGTAAGACCGCTTCGAGGCGGCGGTGCAGCTCCTCCCGTGCGGCCCGCGGCTTCGCGTGCGCCTCTGTGGTGGCACAGCCACCACGAGCAGCCGCTTCACGGTCCCCCTCACCCCAACCCTCTCCCCCGCAGGCGGGGGAGAGGGAGTGCAGCGCTCGCCCCGCTCTTTCCGGACCCTTTCGCCCCAACCCTCTTCCCGCAGGCAGGGGAGAGGGCGTTCAGCGCTCGCCCCGCGCCCTCTGTTCTCCCTCTCCCCACCGGCGCTTTTCCTCTCCCTCTCCCCACCGGGGAGAGGGCCGGGGTGAGGGGGCAAGGCGAGCTGCGCCAGCTCTCTTCCCGTCCCCCTCACCCCAACCCTCTCCCCCGCAGGCGGGGGAGAGGGAGTCCAGAGTTCGACCCGCTCTTTCCGGACCCTTTCGCCCCAACCCTCTTCCCGCAGGCAGGGGAGAGGGCGTTCAGCGCTCGCCCCGCGCCCTCTGTTCTCCCTCTCCCCACCGGCGCTTTTCCTCTCCCTCTCCCCACCGGGGAGAGGGCCGGGGTGAGGGGGCAAGGCGAGCTGCGCCAGCTCTCTTCCCGTCCCCCTCACCCCAACCCTCTCCCCCGCAGGCGGGGAAGAGGGAGTGCAGCGCTCGCCCCGCTCTTTCCGGACCCTTTCGCCCCAACCCTCTTCCCGCAGGCAGGGGACAGGGCGTTCAGCGCTCGCCCCGCGCCCTCTGTTCTCCCTCTCCCCACCGGCGCTTTTCCTCTCCCTCTCCCCACCGGGGAGAGGGCCGGGGTGAGGGGGCAAGGCGAGCTGCGCCAGCTCTCTTCCCGTCCCCCTCACCCCAACCCTCTCCCCCGCAAGCGGGGGAGAGGGAGTGCAGCGCTCGCCGCGCTCTTTCCGGACCCTTTCGCCCCAACCCTCTTCCCGCAGGCAGGGGACAGGGCGTTCAGCGCTCGCCCCGCGCCCTCTGTTCTCCCTCTCCCCACCGGCGCTTTTCCTCTCCCTCTCCCCACCGGGGAGAGGGTCGGGGTGAGGGGGCGAGGCGAGCTGCGCTCGCCGCTCGAGCAGCAACCCATTTTCACCTCGGGACGCCCGGGAACTGTCGGACCTGCATGTTAGCATTCTGTTCGATGCGACCGCGGCCCGACAGCCCCGCCGTGCAGCATGCAGAGGTTCCCGATGTCGAGTGCCGAAGCCCACGGTCCCCAGAAAAAGCGGCGGCGGGCCGAGTACGATTCGCCGTGGAAGGAGGCGATCACGCATCTGTTGTTCGAGTTCCTGGCGTTCTTCTTCCCGAAGGTCCATGACGAGGTGGACACCGCACAGCCCTACCAGGTGCTGGACAAGGAGCTGCGCCGGCTCAGCCCGCGGGCGCAGGTGCGCGGGCGGCTGGTCGATGTGCTGTGCAGGGTGGCGCTGCGCAGCGGCGAGGAGAGGTGGCTCCTGATCCACATCGAGGTGCAGGCCGAGCCCGATCCGCGTTTCTTGGAGCGCGTGTTCTCCTACAGCTACCGCATCTACGACCGCTACGGCCGCATGCCCGAGACGCTGGTCGTGCTCGCCGATGCGCACCCGCACTGGCGGCCGGACCGCTTCGTCGCCCGCGCGGTGCTCAGCCGGCACGAGCTGCACTTCCCGGTGGTGAAGCTCTTGGATTTCCGCGAGCGGCGGGCGGAGCTCGAGCGGAGCCGCAATCCCTTCGCGGTGATCACGCTCGCGCACCTGGTGGCGCTCTCGACGCGGGGGCGCCCGGAGCTGCGCTACGGGGAGAAGCTCGCCATGCTGCGCCGGCTCTACGAGATCGGACTCGGCCGGCGCGTTGTACGGTTGTTGTTCCTGGTAGTAGACTGGATCCTGGCGCTGCCGGCCGAGCTGGACGAGCGGCTGGCCGAGGAGATCCACGCCGAGGAGGAGAAGCGGAAGGTGCGCTACATCTCCAGCATCGAGCGGGTCGGCATCCGCAAGGGGCGCGAGGAAGGGCTACAGGCGGGCAGGTTGCTGGCCCTGCGCGAGGCCATCGTGCGCTGCCTGGAGGCCCGCTTCGGTCCCCAGGCGCGCGAGCGCACCTCGCAGCTCGAGCGCATCCAGGACGCGGGCACGCTCGAGCGGCTGGTCGGCGAGGCCGCCACGGTCGCCTCGCTCGAGGCCTTCGAGGAGCTGCTTCGAGGGTCGTAAGACCGCTTCGAGGCGGCGGTGCAGCTCCTCCCGTGCGGCCCGCGGCTTCGCGTGCGCCTCTGTGGTGGCACAGCCACCACGAGCAGCCGCTTCACGGTCCCCCTCACCCCAACCCTCTCCCCCGCAGGCGGGGGAGAGGGAGTGCAGCGCTCGCCCCGCTCTTTCCGGACCCTCTCCCCCAACCCTCTTCCCGTAGGCAGGGGAGAGGGCGTTCAGCGCTCGCCCGCGTCCTCTGTTCTCCCTCTCCCCACCGGCGCTTTTCCTCTCCCTCTCCCCACCGGGGAGAGGGCCGGGGTGAGGGGGCAAGGCGAGCTGCGCCAGCTCTCTTCCCGTCCCCCTCACCCCAACCCTCTCCCCCGCAAGCGGGGGAGAGGGAGTGCAGCGCTCGCCCCGCTCTTTCCGGACCCTCGCAGCCCAACCCTCTTCCCGCAGGCAGGGGACAGGGCGTTCAGCGCTCGCCCCGCGTCCTCTGTTCTCCCTCTCCCCACCGGCGCTTTTCCTCTCCCTCTCCCCACCGGGGAGAGGGCCGGGGTGAGGGGGCAAGGCGAGCTGCGCCGGCTCTCTTCCCGTCCCCCTCACCCCAACCCTCTCCCCCGCAGGCGGGGGAGAGGGAGTGCAGAGCTGGCCCCGCTCTTTCCGGACCCTCGCAGCCCAACCCTCTTCCCGCAGGCGGCGGAGAGGGCGTTCAGCGCTCGCCCGCGTCCTCTGTTCTCCCTCTCCCCACCGGCGCTTTTCCTCTCCCTCTCCCCACCGGGGAGAGGGCCGGGGTGAGGGGGCAAGGCGAGCTGCGCCAGCTCTCTTCCCGTCCCCCTCACCCCAACCCTCTCCCCCGCAAGCGGGGGAGAGGGAGTGCAGCGCTCGCCCCGCTCTTTCCGGACCCTTTCGCCCCAACCCTCTTCCCGCAGGCAGGGGACAGGGCGTTCAGCGCTCGCCCCGCGCCCTCTGTTCTCCCTCTCCCCACCGGCGCTTTTCCTCTCCCTCTCCCCACCGGGGAGAGGGCCGGGGTGAGGGGGCAAGGCGAGCTGCGCCAGCTCTCTTCCCGTCCCCCTCACCCCAACCCTCTCCCCCGCAAGCGGGGGAGAGGGAGTTCAGAGCTGGCCCCGCTCTTTCCGGACGCTCGCAGCCCAACCCTCTTCCCGTAGGCGGCGGAGAGGGCGTTCAGCGCTCGCCCGCGTCCTCTGCTCTGCCTCTCCCCTCCGGGGAGAGGGCCGGGGTGAGGGGAACGCGCCGCAGCCCTTCGCGGCCCGGGCGCCGCCTCACGGCACCGGGCCGGAGCGCTCCAGCGCACGCAGCAGCGCCTCGAACACCGCGCGGCGGCGATCGTGGAATGCCAGCAGTGCCGCGCGCTGCTCGGCGCGTGCGAGCAGCCGTTCCAGCAGCGCGCGGCTGGACTTGACCTCCAGATAGCGCTCCACGCCGTGCACGTGCTCGGGGCGGATGTCGACGCCGTGCAGCCGCGCCCACAGCGTGATCGCCAGCCGCAGCCGCTTGTCCTTCTGGATCAGGGCCTTGAGCACAGCCGGCAGCCGCTTCCAGATCGCCGGCGGGGCGTATTCGTCGAACACCGCTTCCACCTCGCGGCGTTCGGCGGTCCGGCGGGTCAGCTCGTAGACCGTCTGGATGTGGCCCGGGAACAGTCCCACGATGAAGCGCGCCGCATCCGAGCTGAGCCGGCTCAGGCCGCGGATGAACGCCTTGGTGTCCGAGGAGCCCGCCCCGGCGCTGCGGAACAGATCGAGCACGCGCTCGACATCCTCGACGAACAGCCCGTGCTCGTCCAACCCGAAGTGCTCGTAGAGCGCCTCGGCGATCGCGCGGCGCGTGGTGCGCGCGGCACGCCGCCCACGCGGGCCCACACCCTGATCCGGCGACGCCGCTTGCTCGGGAGATGGCTCGCCCGCGAGCAGCGGGCGGGCGAGGTGGCGCTCGATCAGCTCCTCCAGCGGGGCAAGCGCCCTGGGCTGCGCGGACGGCGCCAGCGGTTCGGGCGCCGGGGGGGGCTCGGCGCCGGGGGCAGGCCCAGGCCCTGCCTCGCCGAGCGCCGCCACGAGCCCGCGGCGGATCCCGTCGATGATGTCCTCGTACAGCTCGTCCGAAGGCGGCGGCGCCTCGCTCGCCGCGACCAGCACTCCGAACCAGCCGAGCCGGTCGAGGTCCGCCGCCAGCGCCCGCAGCGCCTCGGGGCTGGCAAGCGGCGCGGCTCCCGCCTCCAGTTCCTCGAGCGCCCTGGCGATCGCCTGCTCCAGTCCCCCTGTCGCCCGGTCCGACAACATGGTCATGCCGCCCTCAACCAGGGTACTTGCGGTCGCCGACCCGCCGCCGGACCGCGCGGATGACCTCGGGCAGGCTCGATTCGGTGAGCTTGGCCACCATGAAGCCCGGCAGCGGAAAGCCCGGATCGACGTATGCGGTGTAGGTGACGAAGCTCTCGTCGCTGCCCCACGGCTCCAGCCGCCATCCCCCCTCGTTCGCCCGTAGATCGCCGCCGGCCAGCGTCCAGTCCAGGCCGCGCCGCTGCGGATCGAGCCGCACGTGCAGCGTGTAGCTCACCCGCTTGAGCCTGAAGTCGAGCGCGGTGCGAAACCAGAGTTCGTCCCCCTGGCGGCGCTCCACGACCGCCAGCACGGTGTAGGGCATGAACCGGTCGTAGTGTTCGAAGTCCGCGATGACCTCGAACACCCGGTCCGGGGGCGCGGCGATCAGCGCCCGTCCGATCGCTCCGCGCAGCCCCCGCTCGTTGGTGCTGCGCTCGGTGACGATCTCGCCGCGCTCCAGCCGCGCGCGCAGCGCCGGGTCGAGCTGGTCCGCCATCGCCTCCTCGCCCTGCCCGTCGGCCCGGCGCGGCCGTAGGTATAGCCGGGCGCGCACCGGGGTGTCAAACCCGCCCGCGCACCAGCCGCCCGCGCGCTGCGGCACCCGCCCCCGGTCCTGCGCTCCGACGGCGTCCGGCTACGCGCGCGCAGCCGCCGCAGCGGGCACGGCTGCACCGAGCGGCACCGTCACCACGGCTCCGCTGGCACGCTCGCCCGCGTGCGCTGCTCGTCGGCGAAGCGCCAGATGCCAGGCCCGTGCTGCTCGATCCGGACGCCGAGGGCATCGATCGCATAATCGCTCAGCAGCACCTCGTCCTCCGCCTCGCTCACCAGCACCCGGCAACTCGCCGCCGGCCCCTCGCGGTCGCCGGCCAGCACGCGCACCCAGAGCGGCTCGCCCAGCTCGCGCAGCGTCGTCTGCCCGCCTGCGGTCAGCGCCGGCAGCGGCCTGCTGCCGGCCGGGTAGTCGGGAAACAGCGCCAGCGCGGCGCGGCGGGGCAACAGCACCGTGGGCCGCTCGGTGGCAAAGCCACCGTTAAGCACGGCGCTGGTCTCGATCGCCCTGCTGGGGTTCCGTTCCAGCCGCACCCGCACCACCGCCGCCATGCCGGGTCTCCTGTTGCGAGCGCCGCCGATCTTCGCGCTGGCCCGAGGGCCCCAGCGGCACCAGCCTCCCGATGCGGAGCCTCCTGGGGGGCACCCGCAGATAGCGGATCTTGGGGATCGGTTCGGGTCCACTGCCGGCCATGCCGGCAGGGTAGCCCGGCCGCGGTACCGGGTCAATGCGGCGCGGCTCGCTGAGCGCGCCCTGCGGCGCCCTGCGCGCCCGGCGACCGCCCGGCCCCCCGGGCGTGGCGCACGAGCGAGCCCGAGCCGCGGCGCCCCGATACCGGGCGCAGATGCGCTTGCCCGCCCCGCGCCGGCTCTGCTACCCTGGGCGCCCCCGAGGCGGCCGGCACGGGAGCGAGCGGCGGATGGCGGTCTCCAGCGTGGTGCGGGCACAGCTCGGGCGCGCCTCCTGGATCCGGCGCATGTTCGAGGAAGGGGCGCGGCTGCGGGCGCAGCTGGGCAAGGACGCGGTGATCGATCTGTCGCTCGGCAACCCCGAGGTCGAGCCGCCGCCCGCTTTCCACCAGACCCTGGAGCGCGTGGTGCAGCACGAGCTGGGTCCGGGCGCGCACCGCTACATGCACAACGCGGGCCTGCCCGAGACGCGCGAGGCGGTGGCGGCGGCGCTGGCGGCCGAGTTCGGACTGCCCTTCACGCGGGACGACATCGTCATGTGCTGCGGGGCGGCGGCGGGGCTCAATCTCGTGCTCAAGGCGGTGCTGGAGCCCGGGGACGAGGTCGTGGTGCTCGCGCCCTACTTCCCCGAGTACCCCTTCTACGTCGAGAACCACGGCGGCCGGCTGCGCGAGGTGCCCACGCGGGCGGACTTCTCGCTCGATCCGGACGCGCTCGCCCGGGCGCTCGGCCCGCGCACCGCCGCCCTGATCGTGAATTCGCCCAACAACCCGACCGGCCGTCTGCTGTCGGCCGCAGAGCTGGATGCGATCGCCGGGCTATTGCGCGAGCGCGCCCCCCGCGCGCTGCTGGTCTCCGACGAGCCGTACCGGAGGCTGGTCTTCTCCGGCCAGCGATTCGCCAGCGTGCTCGGCCGGCACGCGCGGGCGGTGGTGGTCGGCTCGCACTCCAAGGACCTGGCCGTGCCGGGCGAGCGGATCGGCTACGTGGCGCTCAGCCCCGAGATGCCGCCCGCCGAGCGCGCAGAGCTTGCCGCCGCGCTCGCCTTCCTGACCCGCACCCTGGGCTACGTGAACGCCCCGGCGCTCATGCAGCGGGTGGTGCGGCACCTGCAGGGGTTGAGCGTCGATCCGGCGGTCTACGAGCGGCGTGCCCGCCTGGTGGTGCCGGCCTTGCGCGCCATGGGCTACGAGGTGGTGGAGCCCGGCGGGGCGTTCTACTGTTTCCCTCGCACCCCCATCCCCGACGACGTGGCGTTCGCCCTCGCGCTCGCCGAACAGGAACGGGTGCTGGTGGTGCCCGGCACGGGCTTCGGCGCGCCCGGACACTTCCGGATCTCGCTCTGCGTGGCGACCGAGCGGCTCGAGCGCGCGCTACCCGCACTCGCCCGCGCCCTCCAGCGGCATGCTCCCAAGCCCGCGCCCGCCGAGGGGCGCTGAGCGCGGCGGGGGCGAGGCGGGCCTCCCGCGGGGGGCCAGTCCCTCAGGACGCCGCGAGAAGAAAGGCGGTGTGCTTGTGCTTGACGGTGCGGCTACGCCGCGAGAGGGGATGCGATCCCTCCGCTTCCAGGTCGATCACGAAATGGCTGCAGCACAGGCAGCTAGGCTCGCCCTCGTGCAGCGTGGCTGGCTCATCGTCGTGCTGCTCGCGGGACTCAGACATCGTCCGTCCTCCTGGCCGGAGCCTCGGCGCCGGCCCGGGGCCCGAATCTTCGAGAGTATAGCGCACACTCCCGACGGCGCAAGCGCCCCGGACCGCCGAGGCGGCGGTGTCCAGCTCAGGCTATCGGCCCCCGCACCGCCCCGGCTTGAAGCGTCCTGTTGGCCGCCGTCCCGGCCGCGGGAGGCGGACGCGATCCTTCCGCAAACCTCATACCGATAGCTCGACGTGCGCGTGCCGCGGCAACCCGTGGGCCCGCTGGATGTTGCTTCGATCTTCGTCGTGTCGCACCCCGCCTCTCCCGTTGGACCAGACGCGCGTCGCGCGGCTCGGGACCAGTTGCGTTTCTCCGCCGGCCGTGTTCCGCCTCGTCGATTCGGCGAGGCCGGCGCGCGCCCGAGTCCGTCCGGTGCGCGTGATCGCGGGTGTGTGACCCGCCGATGCGTGGCCGGTCGGAAGAGTGCGGACCCGGCGCGCGAGGGCGCCGGATCCACGGCCCCCAGGTGGCGGGCGCGAACGAGGTTCCGCGCCGCGATCACGCCGCGGGCTTGCGGGCGAGCAGGATCCGGTGCTCGGCATCGCCCTCGGCGGCGCGTTCTTCGGGCGCGGTGAAGCCCGCCTGCTCAAGCCATTGCCCGACCTCGCCGCGCGTATAGACGCGGCCAGCCGGGGTGGCGACCAGCATGTTCACCGCGAACACCGCCGCGGCCACCGGTCCGCTCCGATCCTCATCCAGAAAGAAATCGCGCACCGCGATCAGCCCGCCGCCGACCACGCTGTCGCGCACGCGCGCGAACAGCCGCCGCACCTCCACCGGTTCGAACATGTGGATCACATCGGAGAGCAGCACCAGATCGAAGCCGGCCGGCAAGAGGTCCTGCAGCATGTCGCCCGCCTTGAGCCGGAGCCGGCCCGCCTCGATCCACTCCCGGGGCCAGAGCTTTTTGGCGACATCGAGCGCCAGGTGCAGATCGTAGAGCGTGACCTCGACCGCGGGGTCGAGCCTGAGCAGCGCCGCCGCGATCGTGCCCGCTCCGCCGCCCAGATCGAGCACCCGCTTGCTGCCCCCGAGCGGCAGCGCGCGCGCGATCGCCTCCGCGCGGTCCAGCTTGAGGTGGTGCATGGCGAGCTGAAAGGCGAGCTGCTCCTTGCGCTCGGGCTCGCGCGCGGGCGGCCGGCCCGTGCGCACCACCTCGGTGAGCTCGCTCCAGCTCCGCCACAGCGCCCCGAGGTGGAGCAATGGGGCCGCACGCCAGTGGGGGCTATGGCGCGAGAGGGTGCGGCGCGCGGGCTCGGTGGCGGCGAACGCCCCCTGTGCGGTGCGCTCCAGAAGCCCCAGCGCCACCAGCGCCTCGGCCAGCGCCACCGTGCCGCGCTCGCTCGCGCCCAGCGCGCGCCCCAGCTCCACCGGGCCGAGTGGCCCGCGCTGCTCCAGCACCGTGAACAGATCCAGCTCGACCGCGGTGAGCACGATCCGGGCCGGCATGAAGCCGCGCCCGAGTTCCACGATCTCGCTCCACGCAAGGGGCTCTCTGCCCATGGCTGCTCCTCCTCGCACCCCACCCGCGAACCCGGCGCGGGCGCCCGCGGCGCCCCGAGCAGCATAGCGGCGGGCGGCGGCGAGCGCACCGCGCGCACCGCTGCCGCTTGTCGCGGCGCGGCGTTCCCAGTATGGTGGACCCTCACCGATGTTGCCGCAGGTGCGAGTGCCGCGGGCAGCGGCGCGCCGTGGAGCGAGGAGGGAGCCGTGAAGTTCCGGATACCGACCGAATCCGGGGTGCAGACGATCGAGATCCCCAACGCCGTCATCGCGGGCGCGGCGCTGTTGCTGGTGGCGGTGCTCACGGTGGCGACCTCGCTCTACACGGTGGCGCCCGAGCAACGGGCGCTGGTGCTCCGCTTCGGCCAGCACGTGCGGACCTCCGGACCGGGGCTGCACTGGCGGCTGCCGTTCTGGATCGAGCGGGTGATCAAGGTGCCGGTGGAGAAGGTGGATGTGGAGGAGTTCGGCTACCGCACCCACCGCACTCCGGACGGGCGCGGCAGCCGCACCCAGCGGATCAAGGACGAATCCATCATGCTCACCGGCGACCTCAACATCGTGTTCGTCGGCTGGGACGTGCAGTACCGGCGCGCCAACCCCGAGGACTACGTCTTCCACGTCCAGGAGCCGATCCTGACGCTGCGCGATGTGGCGCAGACCGTCATGCGCGACATCGTGGGCGACCGCGCGAGCCTCTATATCCTCACCGAGGAGCGCGGCGAGATCCAGGAGGAGGCGCGCCGCCGCATCCAGGAGCGGTGCGACAGCTACGACATGGGCGTGCGGGTCCAGCTGGTCAATCTGTTGTTCGCCGACCCGCCCGACGAGGTGAAGGATTCCTTCCACGACCTGAACCGCGCGGTGCAGGATGCGGCCCGCTACTTCCAGGAGGCCTCCAAGCAGTACGAGGAGAAGGTGCCGCGCGCGCAGGGCGAGAAGCGGCGCGTGATCCTGGAGGCGGAGGGCTACCGCACCGAGCGCATCCAGGTGGCGCAGGGCGAGGCGGCCTACTTCCGGCAGGTGCTGGAGGAGTACCGCAAGTACCCGCAGGTGACCGCCATGCGCCTGTACGTGGACGCGGTGCAACAGGTGCTCCCCCAGCTCGAGCGCGTGCTGGTGCTCGATCCGGGCACGAGCGGCGGGGCGCTGCCGCTGCTCGACCTGTTGCGTCCCGGCGCGGCCCCGAGCAGCACGGCCCGGGAGGATCGCTGAGATGAAGCGCGGTAGCTGGTACGCACTCGGCACGGTGGCGGTGCTGGCGGTGCTGACCGCCTCGTCCTCGCTCTACGTCGTCAACGAGTGGGAGCAGGTGGTGGTGACCGAGTTCGGCCGCCCGGTGGGCGAGCCCGTGCTCGCAGCGGGGCTGCACCTCAAGAAGCCCTTCATCCAGAAGGTCCACCGCTTCGACAAGCGGCTGTTGCGCTGGGACGGCCGGGCACACGAGACCTTCAGCAAGGACCGCAAGACGATCGAGATCGACGTGACGGCGCGCTGGCGCATCAGCGATCCGCTCAAGTTCCTGCAGAGCGTGCGCACGATCGGCGAGGCGCACCGGCGGCTCGATGGCATCATCGAGAGCGCGGTCAAGAATACCCTCGCCAAGTACGACCTCTATGAGATCGTGCGCAGCACCAACCGGCTGCCACGAGCAGCAGCGGACGCGGCGGCGGGAGCGGATGCGGCAGACGCTGGGGCTGGTGCTCGCGGCGCCGGCCTCCGGCCCGGGCGCCGCGGTCGAGGCCATCGCCGCCCCGCAGCTGTGGGAGGGCCTGGAGCCCGGTGACCGGCTGGTGGCGATCGACGGCCGCCCGGTGCAGGATCCGGACCAGGCCTACCAGGTGCTCAACGCCCGGCGCGGCAAGACGGTCGAACTCACGGTGCTGCGGGGCGATCCGGCCGCCCGCCACGAGGTGGGGCCGCTGGCGGTGCCCGAGGAGGGCGCCCGGGAGCTGGTGGCAGCCGAGGCGGGCGAGGCCGAGGCCGCGCTCAAGCGGGTGGACCTGCTCGGCACCGAGATCGAGCCGCTCGGCCCCGAGGTGGGGCGCGAGTTCGTCATGCGCGAGATCCTGGCCGATGCGCGCCGGGAGCTCGGCCGCGAGGACGTCGATCTCGGCATCCACATCGAGGACATCCTGGTCAAGACGCTCATCTACACCAAGGACGTCGAGCGCCAGGTCTACGCGCAGATGAACGCCGAGCTGCAGCGCTGGTCGGCGCGCTTCCGCTCGATCGGGCGGGCGCAGGCCGAGGAACGGCTCGGCGAGATGGAACGCGAGCTGGCCGCGATCCGCTCCTCGGCCGTCCGCGAGAGCCGCCGCATCCGGGGCGAGGGGGATGCGGAGGCGACCCGCATCTATGCCGAGGCCTACCAGAGCGACCTGGAGTTCTATGCCCTGCTGCGCCTGCTCGAGGGCTACAAGAAGGCGCTCGCCGAGCGCAACCACGTGCTGGTGCTGCGCCCGGACGGCCCGTTCTTCGAGCTGCTGAGCACCGGGCGGGTGGAGCAGCTGCTCGAATCGTTCCGCGAGCTCGAGGCCGCGCGCGAGCGAGCCGGCACCCAGGGCCGCTGAGCGGACGCCCGAGGCGGGCGCGGCGCCACCGCGATCGCGTCCGGCGCGCGCCCGCGCCGGTGCGATCCGGAGCGCCCTGCGATCGCCGCACCGCCGGGCAGGCCAGCGACGCCCGTCACCCGGCTCGACACCCGCGCGGTCAGGCCCCGCCGTCCGCGGTTCCACCGACCGTGTTGTCCTCGACCGCGTCTCTATTCTATTTATTTGCGGGTCCGATCGAGATTCGGTACGCCCGGCGAATCACCAAGAACCCCTGGCGCTGACGGAGCGGAAGACGCGTGAAATCGCGGAGCTGCGCGCACGGCTAGCGAGGCTCCCGGAGCGGCGCAACAGGCCGGAGCGCACGCGCCCCACCGGGTCCCGCCGGGGCTCTCAACGCTCGCGCGAATCCCATTCCGCAAGCCACGAGGCGGGAGTCAGGAGGTTGTAGGGTCAGTTGCCCGCAAGCATTGTGAGCGTCAAGGGCGCCCTCCGCCCTGGGTGCAAATCGGTGAGCTCACCGCCTGAGCACCGTCAGAAACTCAGCAACCACTCGGAAATCCTCTTCACTCGCCTGACGAAGCTCCATAGGCTGAAACGCCGGATCTGTGCTGTCCGGGATGAGCCGGATGACCGTGTGCCTCCATTCCCCTTCCTCGGCCGCTTCCTTCTCGCTCTGGTACACCTTCACGGTGTAGTGCCCACCCGTCTCCGGGTCGGTGAAGTCCCGATGCTGGACGAGCAGCACCCGACCGTTTCTGCTGCCCTCGACGGGACGGCGGAAAATGCAGTAGGCGCCGTTCGGAATCCGGCGGTTCATGGATTCTCCAACCACGCGGGCAACGAACATCCCCTCGCGCAGGTTACACCCCTCGACCTCGACCCAGCCGGCCTCTTGCGGAATCTGGCCTTCACTGAACGCTCCCGCAGCGGCCTCCAGGGTGTAGAGGGGCAGATGTCGCACATAGGCCTCGGCTTTTTCACGAGGCACGATCCGCAGCAGAGGCCTTCGCGGCAGCAGCTCCGGCCGCTGCAGCCGCTCCGCCAGCTCGCCCAATCCCTCCTCCAGGCGCTCCGGCCACACCGTCACGACGCGGTAGCCCAGCGATCGGAGCCGCCGCTCCAACTCCGCGTCGCGCCGCCGCACGTGCTCTCTGTGGTGTGGCTGTCCGTGCACCCAGACGACGATCTTGTTCGGATAGACCAGATCGGCCTCGGTCACCGGCGCACCCTTGGCATCACGAATCACCGCGTGCTGGCCGATCGGCCGGGGGAACCCGCGCCGTTCGAGTTCCTCGATGACCTCCAACTCGGCGCCCACGGCCGCGCTCTTCACTGTGTCCCAGTCGAGCCCGCGGCCACCTTCGCCGGGTTCCAGCTCCACCGTCAGCATCTGTCGCAGGACGTCTATGACGAGACGCCGGTCGAGCAAATCGTGATGCTGCTGGTTGAAGTAGGAGAGCAGACAGTCATAGCACGCGGTCTCGCACGCATCATCTCGTTGCTTGCCGGTGTCGGGGTCCACGTGAAGCAACTCCAGCGCCCGTCGCGCAGTCCGGCGCCAGCCGTCTCGTTCCCAGAGATTGCGGAGCAGACCGGTTCCACCCTCGTCGGTCTCGTAGAGGAGGATCCTCTTCCGCGACCCGTCTGCCGGGACATCGAACACGTGTGCGCCCAGTTCGGACTCCTCGGCGCTGAAGGCGACCTGGAATCCCCCGAGAAGGGCATACGCCATGGACCAGGCGAATCTCTCGCCGTCCTGGGGAGGGACGGGGAACTCGACCGTCACCAGGTCGTGAAGGCCGTGCACATAGAGCAGGACCTCCCGATGGACGTCCTGTTCGGTGCCGCCTGCCGGGCAGCGGTTGCGGCCGTTCTCGTCTGATGTGCGCTTCCTCGCCCCCTTGGCTGGCGATCCAGCTCCGGCAGCGCTCGCAATACCGGAAGCCGGTCTCGTCCGAGGCCCGCAGTCCGTGGTTCACGAGGAGCAACTCGCCCTGGTGGGAGCCGACGATCGAGGCGAGGGAGCCGCCGTGCCGCCCGCGGCTCGGAGCACCGCCCGGTGGTTGACAGGGCCGAGCCGGTAGAAGGGTTTGATCTCGAAGCCTCGCCGCATCCGCTCTTCTTCGTCGGCGGAGATGCGCCCGGCGCGCCGGGCCACGGCGTCCGGGAGCTCGAGGACGCGGTCGCGCGCGTGCACCGCCATGAGATCCCGGCTCGCAGACCGGGCACGCCGCCGCCTCGGCGACCTGGTCGCCCAGGAAGAAGTTCCCGCACTCGCACGTCTTCAGCCGGGTCCAGTGGTGCGCCTGGCCGCGCGCCCGGGGCTGCGCCTTGACGACCCGGTAGCGCCCGCCCCGGAAGTAGATCATGTTGAGCGGCGCGAACTCGCGGAGCGCGACGGCCCTCGCCCGGGCCTTCGACTCCCTGCGGTCGGTGAAGAAGGCGTTGGAGGCTCGCCTCGGGAAGGCGTAGTTGGGAAGGAAGCCGCGCGACGCCAGGTAGCGGTAGGGATAGAAGTCTCCGCGCCCCTCGCGCATGTCGTCCAGGCGCTCGCTAATGGCGCGTTGCCGGATGTCGTCCTCCCGGCTCGTCCCCGCATGGGCTTGGCGCGCGTGGATCTCGCGCAGCTCCTCCTGCAGCCGCCGGTACTCCTCGCGGAAGTCGTCGTGCGCGCGGTCGAACTCCTCGGGGAAGCGCCCGACGAGCTGTTGGAGGACCGTCACGCTCACGACCCGCAGCCGAAAGCTCGACGCCGAAGGCGCTCTGAGCCGCCCTGACGATCTCGCCTCGCGCGGCCGCCACCTTCCGGGCGACGTCTGCAACGAAGCTGTCGAACATCGGCAGGCCGGCGGCCACGTCGCGCTCGTTCTCCATGCGCAGGTACTCACGCACCTTGCGCGGCAGGCGGAGATCCGCGATCTGAAGGACGAGGGCGTTCACGTGTGCCTGGAGCAGCCAGCGGTTCTCCAGCAGGAAGCGGGGCGGCGCGATCCGCCCCGAGATCATGCGCTCGGGAAAGCGGAAGAAATACTGGTCGTGCCGTCCGTACGGCCCGAAGGTGCCGCAGAAGGAGGTGATCAGCGCCGGCTGGCCGTGCCGGCCGGCCCGCCCGTGCCGCTGCGCGTAGTTGGCCGGAGAAGGGGGCACGTTGCGCAGAAAGACAGCCGAGAGCCCGCCGATGTCGATGCCGAGCTCCATCGTGGGCGTGCACACGATCACATTCAGCGGGTCTTCCGGGTCCTTGAACGCCGTCTCGTACTGGCGCCGATCCTCGCCTGAGACAGCCGCCGAGTGCTCCTGGGCGAGCACGCGCGCCCGCGCGTGGGGGGGCAGGGCGTACTCCCGCCGGAAGAAGTGCTCCCCCCAGGCCTGCTCCCGAAGATCGACCTTGATGCAGTTGGGACACGGCTGCACGGTGGAGAGCTGCCAGCGCAGCCTGCATCGGGGACAGACCAGGGCACGCTCCTCGTCACAGGCTCGGATCAGGACCCGTTTCTCGGCCAGCAGAAGATAGCGGCCGCCACGGCCCTGTCGTTCCAGAAGCAGCTGTACATCCTCCCGCGCGAGGAGCGCGGCCAACTCTCGGACCAGTTCCCGCGCCGCATCGGCGGCCAGGCCGAGCCGTCGGCGAAGCCATCGGACGAGCGCCGGCTGGTACCGGACCCCTTCCGCCCCGGCCAGACGGCGTACCTCGAAGGTGCAGTCGTCGATCGACATTTCGTCGCTGAAGACGACCGGTCGCAGCGGCGGCATGCCGTCCTCGTGGAACAGAACCTCCGGGTCGAGGCGCGCGATGACCGTGTCACGGAAGTCGCCGCCGTTGGTCAGGACGTTGCTATCGAGTGCGCCCGCACGGCGAATGGTATCCAGCACGACGCGCAGGACATCAGCTCGGCTGTCCCGGGATACGTCGCGCAGGCGGCCTTGACCCCAGAACTCCTCCGAGTCGGCCAGATCCTCCAGGCCGTCGTACTCGACGGACAAGAGTCCGACCATCTCGAGGCTCGGCTGCACGCGGCGCGGGCGCCCGATCAGCTCGCCGACGGCGCCGAGCCCGAGATACCGCTGGTAGAGGTTTTCCACGCCGCGAGCTGCGCGCCCTACCCGCACGGCGGCTTCAGGGGCGTAGCGCGGCAACGTCCCGGAGTCGCGCATCGCCTCGAAGGCGACTCGCCCGGCCTTGGGGAGCTCGACGGTGTCGCGACCGCGCAGGCCGTGCAAAAGCGCCCGCCGAAAGTGCATCCGGTGCTCGACGTCGGTGAGATGTGCCGCCTGGAACGCAGCATCCTGCTGGTTGTCGGTGAAGGCGATCACGCGCGACTTGACCGGATCGTGAAGTTCGCTCACGGTGCGCGCGATCAGAAGGTCGGTTGCCGTTGCGCGGCCGACCATGCCGGCCACGGAGAACTTGTTGAACTCGCGGACGCGGCGATCGTAGCGCACGCCGCAGGAAGGACAGAGCAGAAGCGGCGCCTCGACGAGCGCCATCTCCTGCACCGTGCCGTGCGCGCACTTCCCGCCGACGCCGCCGCAGGCCGTGCAGACCTGGACGTTCCGAGGCACCGCCCCCTCGCATCCGGCGCGCGCCTGCCCGTCTCTGCGGACCATCGCCTCGTCCGGCGGAGTCGTCGCGGGGTCCCACGGCCCGGAAAACAGGTAGACCGCTCGAGCCCCCTCCTCGGGCTCGCCGCCCGCGAACTCGCGCGGCACCAGGCGCTGGCCACCCTCCTCGTCGCGCAGCTCGGCCACCGCGCACTCGGCACCGCAGGCGGCACAGAAGACCAGCGGATAGGCGGGGACGTCCCCGGCCGTCTGGCATTCGCCGCACACGCGGGCGCCCGTCGCGGAGAGGTGCCATGCGCGGAGGCAGGCCGTCACGGGCTGTCCCTGGCTGAAGAAGGCGTGGACCTTCGACAGCAGCAGTGGCACCTCGGCGCCCTCCGGGCTCGTGACCCGCGTCTGCTCCGCGGCCACGAGCGCCGCCAACACTTCCCGCGCGGCCTGTTCCTCCGGCGCGTCGGGCCGGTGGCGTTCGCGATAGAGGGCAACCAGATCGTCCCACCCCCTGGCCTGTGACGGCCCCGTCTCCGCGTCGGGGATCAGCGTGTGCTCCAGGAACGCCACGGTCGCCTGGCGGCGCAGATCGCCGGCGCCGGCCCCGGCTCGCCCACAGAGACCGTCGCGCAGGCGCTGAAGCGCTTCCGCGTCGCCGTGGGCGGCCTTCTCGATGTCGGCCTCATCCACCGCGATGGCCGCCGGCAGCGGATCCGGGTCCGCCGGCGTCAGATGCTCCGCATACGTCTCTGCGACGACGTCATCGGCCCGGAAGGGCTCCCCGAAGAGGTCCGCCGCAAACGCTGCGATCGAGGCTCGCGATGCATCTGCGGACCCGCTCTCGATGGTCGCCGAAGTGCCGACGCAACGGATCTTGCCCTTGGTGCCCGTGTGCTCCTTGAGCCGGCGCACCAGACACGCCACGTCGGCCCCGCCCCGCCCCGTGTGGGTGTGGATCTCGTCGAGGACGAGAAAGCGCAGCTCGGAGAGTTCCCCGAAGGGAAAGACGTCGCGGTCCTCGAACCGGGTGAGGATGAGCTCGAGCATCACGTGGTTCGTGATCAGGATGTCGGCCCCCCGGCCTTCGCGCAGCTCCTGGCGGGAGATCACCTCGGAATCCCATGGCTCCTTCCTGCCCGTGGCCTCGCGGAAGGCTTGCAGCGCGGCCCCCGGATCGTCGCGGAGATCACTCGTGTAGTTGCAGATCGTCAGCCCCGTGCCCTGCAGCCGCTCCGCCAGGTCGTCGTATTGGGAGTTGGCAAGGGCGTTCATCGGGTAGATGAGCAGCGCCTTGACGCCGCGGCGCTGCCCGGCGCCAACCCGCGCGGCCTCATTGGCGCGCAGGGCCTCGGAGACCACCGGCACCGCGAAGCAGAAGGACTTGCCCGATCCCGTGCCCGTCGCGACGACGCAGTTGCGTCGGTGCTCGAGCAGGATGCGCCATGCGAGGCTCTGGTGGCGGTAGGGACGGATGGGCGAGCTTGCGGGGTCGTCGCGCCGCTCGCGGAAGATCTGCGGAATGCGCGGATGGAGCAGGCCCTCGGCCACGAGATCCGCGAGCGCCTCGCCCGGCTGGAACCGCCGGGTGAGCGTGACATAGGGGTTGCGCCAGAGGAAGCGCCCCTGTTCGATGCGGCGGCGGATCCACCCGCGGATCCGATCGTTGCGGATCGTCTGATACGTCTCGACGTAGCCTCGGTAGGCCTGCTGGAGCTGCCGAACGACTTCCAGCGGGTTCACTACATGCTCTCCGCTGCGGTGCTCTTCGGGCCACCGTTCGCGGGCAGCCAGCCCTTGCGCTCCAGCACCTTGGCCGCCAGGTGTACCTGGGCCGGCGTGAAGGCGCGCTTGCCTCGCCCCCAGGCATGGACCGCTTGGACGAGTTCGTCCTCGCCGCGGATACCCTCCTTCCGCGCCAGGTAGTGCACCGTGGCGAGCAGCTCCAGCCCGGAGGGCGTCTCGAACCCCGTCACGAGGTCTGCCACCCGCTCGAGCTTCTCCCGGATCCCTGGATCCTTGGCAAGGACGTCCTCCGCCTTCTGCTCCACCCCAGGGATCACCTCCAGCGGCATTCCCGGCGATTCCTCCTCGCCCCCGTACCCCTTGATGAACGTCCCCTCGACCTCCCGCAACACGTGGCGCAGGTTCTCGGCGTACGGCCCGTAGGGCCCCTTGGCGAAGCGGAGCTTGAGCGGCTCTCCCGCTTCCTGCAGGAAGTACATGAGCTTGTGCACCTCGAGCAGCGTGACGAAGGGATCCAGCGCCCCTTCGAGATATCGCTTCATGAGGGCGACGAGAGCGGCGCGTCCGGGCGTCATTCTCACGGCCTTCCGGCGGGGGGGCCGGCGCGCCGCCCCGGGCCTTGGCTCGAACACCACTACCCGCACCTCGCCGAGATCCGACAGGCTCCGCTCGATGCGCCGGCGCACCTCTTCCCAGTCCAGTCCCCCGAGCCCGCTTCCGAGCGGGGGCAGCGCAATCGAACAGATTCCGAGCTTCCGGATCTGGCGGACGAGGTCCTCGAGGCCCGCCTCGATGTCCTCTATACGGCTCTTGTGCCGCCAGTGGCGCTTGGTCGGGAAGTTGATGATGTAGCGGGGCGGCGTGAGCCGGCCGGTCTCGAAGACGAACATCCGGCCCGGGCGGACCTCCTTGCGCCTGCAGGCCGCCGCGTAGGCCCGGAAGTTCTCGGGAAAGGCCTCCTTGAACTGGAGCGCCACGCCGCGCCCCATGACCCCGACGCAGTTGACCGTGTTGACCAGCGCCTCGGCGTCGGCCGCGAGGATGTCTCCCTTGCGGTACTCGATCATGGCTCCCTCCGGCCCTCTCTCTAATCTAAAAGTACCAATTGCGCTTGACCTCCACGAGCGGGGTATGGGCAGCCCCGGCGGCGGCCGCACGCGGCCGCTCGGCGGTGGCGTCCGTCCGCACGCCGATCCGCCGGACGAGATGCCACGGGAACCTTCCATGGACGAGGAACTCCGCCTGCTTGCCCTCCTTGACGTCCCGGTCCCGGAAGTCGGTCGCCGCGATAGCCGGCCAGTTGAGCTCGCCGAGGCGGTGCACCCCAGTCCGGAACTCGACGTGGTAGGCGCCTGCATTGGAGAGCGAGAACGCCCAGCGAACTCCGGCTCCGTCCGCCCACTGGATCACCTGGTGGAGATCCGCCTCGAGGTGGACGATCGGGTCCTGGCCGTCCCGATAGGTCAGTTCCGGGTGGTTCGCGCAGTGGATGACGAAGAGCATGATCGAGCGCGGGCAGAAGTAAAACGGCACGTAGTCGCCGACCCTCGTTCCCGGATGGCAGCGCACCTCGATCTCCTTGATCCGGCGGCGCTTGATCCCGGAGAGGCCGATGCCTCGTGGCGGGCCGCCGCGACGGACCATCGCGGCATCGGAGAGCAGCGCCCCATCGGCAACGATCGCCGCCAGATTGTCAACGTGGGTGATGTGGTAGATCTTGGGACTAGGCGGTGGCATACTCATGGGGTGCCCTGGGGAAGATCGATTTGGGAGTCCACAAGGTCCCTCAGCGTCCCGTCGTCCGACCACACCCAGTTTCGTTCCTCACCGAACACGGTGCCCGGCGTCCAGAAGGCTTTGGCGCTTCCGTATTGGTGCTGTTGCGGTCTCTCCGCAGCAGCGGTATCCCATCCGGCGAGGCGCTCAAGCTGACCATGGGCTACGGCGCCATCGGATCCAAGGGCGTGAGCCACGAGCCGCCGAGAAGCAATGCGGGGAGAATCCTCGCTCCCGTCCATCGTCTGTCCGAAGACGCGGTCTGAGGAAACGAATTCCTCCTGCTCGAGGCAACCCAGTCCATAGCGCGTGTCGCCGCCGACGAAGATCTTCTGAATGGAGCAGATGTCGTTCACCCACCGGCCTTCGTCCCTCACACAGACGCAGCCCACCATGACCACGGGGCCGGCGGCAGCGCCCGAAGCATCCCGCCAGTGCGTCTGGAGGCACTCCGTCTCCCGGAGCGAGCCGTCCAGCGCCGAATCGGATTCCGGATCGATGGCGGTGGCAGGCCGCGTCCACAGCAGTCGGCGCCGGAACCGGCGATCGGGCAGGCCTTCCGTGCCGTCCTCACGGACCCAGACCAGACCCTGGCCTTTGCGGTACTCCGGAAGCCAGGCGCGCCATGCGCCGTCGACCTTCTCCGCCGGGTAGAGATACGAGAGCCGCGTCTGCTGCCGGAGATCACCACCGACCTGTTCGTAGTTCGGATCGCTGCCGGCTGCCTGCCTACGCGCCAGCTCGGCCGTCAGAGCACCCCAGAGGGGCCGGGCGGGCACATACAGCCGGCACCGGTTGAGGGCGCCCGACGGGGTCGTCCCGACGTAGAGCGGGCTCTTGACGCGCCAAGTCCAGCGGTAGAGATGCCAGCTCATCGCTCGGTCCTCCGCTGTGAAGCGGCCTTGGCGTGGTAACGGCCGTAGACGAGGGCCTGCCGCAGGAGATCCCGGGCGAAGAAGAGCTTGTCGAGGTCCTTGGCGAGGGCTTGCGTGCCCCGGAACTCATCGTTGCCGTCGAAGTCCCGGCCGAACTGCTTCGGCAGGAATTCGCGGCACGCCTTGCTCAAATCGCTTCGCTCCTTCTTCTGTTTGAGAAAGAGGAAGAAGGCGTAGACGCCTTGCTCCTCGAGGACGGATAGAGCATCCGTGAGGGTCTTCTCGTCGCTCTTCTTTGCGAGTTCGGCGCCGAGCTGCGCGCAGGCCAGGTCGAGATTCGCGTGGCTCCCGGACATCATGGATCCCCCTGGGACGCTTTCGATACGTTGCACTGGGATGCGCCCGACACTTTGCCGTCCGGGTTCAACACCCGAAGCCGGCCCATCCCGCGGCTCCCCATGCCGCCGATTCCCAGCGCTTCGAGGTAGGGGAAGCCGCCGGTAACGACCTGGTGGACGTCGGCCGGGCAGCGCACCGCCACCTCGTTTTTGCCGATCCTGCAGTGCGCCGGGTTCCGGCACGTGATCTCCCAGAGCACCACCGTGCCCCGCGGCAGGGCCTCGTAGGTGAAGAGCAACCCTTCCTCGGCCGCCCCGGTGGCCGGATCGATCGCTACGGAGGTCCGCACCTCGAGGTTGCTGTTGACGACGTGGCTGAACAGCTTGTCGGACACGATGCCCATTCGGTTGCGGATGTATTCGGGGATGTGCATGTTCTTCAGTTTATCGGTAATCGTCGACATCTTGCAGTATTTTTGCACCGGCAGGAGCAGCCAGCCCAAGTTCAACGGTTGGTCCGAGGACCCGTTGCGGTAAAGCTTGTTCTCCGCGACGTCCTCCTGATCTCGCAGCCCGTCGAGCAGACGAAGCGCAGACGGCGCCGTCACCCACAGAGGCCCCTCGCGCGTCGCTACGGGGAACAGGAGCACGTGGGCATCGCTGAACGAAGCCAGGCCTGCGAAGCCTCCCCGCCCGCCGCGGGCGAAGCCGAAGACGGTGCATACCCGACAATCCGGCTGCCCACAGTGGCCGCCAGAACCATCCTGGCGCGGCTGGCCCTGGCCGGCGCAGTCGGGGTAGTACGGCTTCGGTCGGCTCGACTCGTCGCGCCCGGTTTCCTCTTGCATCGCCACATAGCTGCGCAGCACGCCGGCCAGGCTGGAGCCCGGGATCTTGGGCACGCGCGTCACCGGGTCGCGCACGATCGTGTTGTCCACCCGCCCGAGCCGTGCTCCGCCGGTCCCGACGTGGACCGGATCGACGGCGATGGCCGCCTTGGGGAAGACCTCGAAGCTTCGGCCGCTCATGTCCCTTCCTCCAGTGGTTCCTTCCGTACCCGCAGGTGCCAGTCGAGCGCCCGCTCCAGGGCACCCGAGCACGCCGCCTCGACCAGCGCGTCCAGCGCGGCGCCGCGCAGGCCGAGTTGCTCGGCGAGCACGGAGCGCGCGAACTGGCACCAGGTCACAGCCGCCTCGCTCGTCCTATCTGCGCCTTGCACCCAGCGCTCGCGCGAGCCAGCCAGCACCGCCCAGGCGCCGCGCAGCGCACTCGTGCTCGGCGCATGGCGCCGCACCAGCGCCCAGGTCTCGCGCAGGCGAATCCAGGTCGACAGAGGCAGGACCTCGACCGGCTCGAAGCGCGCCGCCGTGCTCTCCATGAAGACCATGGCGAGCCGCGACGGAGCCACCTCCACGCCGTCTCCGGGTCGCAGGTCCGCGACGTGCCGATAGACCAACCCGTCCGGCGTGGCGAAGTCGCGGGGACTGCGCAGGCGACAGCCCTCCGTGCGCAGGTACGGGTAGAAGACATCGGCGCGCCCGTCGGGCAGTCGGCGCGGGACCGCGACGAGCTCCGAGCCTCCATCCCCACGGCGAAGGACGAGGCTCGTCACCCCTTCGCACGACGCGCTCTCGGCCACGCACCACTTCTCCTCGCCCGCCTCCGCGAGGACGTCCTCCACGTTCCGGGCCATCTCGACCACCGCCTGGAAAGGCGTCAAGCGGGGGAAGGCCACGATCCCCACGCGCATGGGCATGCGATCCCAGACCCGGGCAAACTCGTTGCGCCACTTCTCAACGGCGGCCTCGACGCAGGCATCGGCTGTGGCAAGCGGCACGAGGACGCGGAACCGGACCGGCGTCCGGTCGAGGAGGACGAGGGGGGTGTAGACGCCCACCCCCTCCGCCTCTCGCACCCCGCCGATGGTGAGCTGTCGCGGCTCGCCGTCGTCGCCGCGCACGGTGATCGACGCACCGGCGAGGGCCGAGCGCGGCTCGTGGGGTGCGAGCACGCGCGCCAGGTTGCAGATGGTGATGAACGCCCGGCGATCCTGCCTGTAGAGCAGCTCGAGCGGCGCGTCGCGGAACCGGCCGGCATAGGTCTCGCGGTCCTTCCAGGGCGGGCCGCCTTCCGCGGGCTCGACGACCAGGCGCCGGGTCCGCCAGCGGTTCGCGTCGGCTGCGGCGATCTCGCGGAAGCTTTCGAGGAGCTCCGCGAAGAAGGTCTCCGCCGTGCGCCAGAAGCGGTGCACGCGCCCGGGCGAGGCGTTCTTGCGCAGGAGCTGGTGGGCGAGCCAGTTCGCCCGGCCCACTTCGTCGAGGTCGTCCCAGGAGGGTGCGCCGGCGCGGTCCTCGACCAAGAGGCCGAAATAGGTCTTCCAGTCGGTGGCATGGCGGTAGCCGTCCTGGAGGGCGCCGAGCACGGGGTCGTCCTTGTCGACGGAATCCAGCCTGGTCCCGACATACTGGCGCAGGGACTCCAACGGCGCCTCCGGGTCGATCGGATTGTCCGTTCGGTTCTTGCCCGTCCCGAGCACCGGATTGGCGCGCCGCCACACCGGGAGTGCCTGCGCGCGCAGGGAGTCGACGCGGGATCCGTCGAGCCACGGCTCGAGGTCGAGGCTCAGGGTGAGGAGCGCGACCCGGTCGTTTGCGTCCGCCACCTCGGTGATCCAGATCGTGTCCTCTCCCGAGGCGAGCCATGTGTCGAGGCGGCCTCGGCGCCGCTCGAAGCAGACGCGGCAGACGCGCTGCTTGGAAACGTTGGGCCGGCCGTCCGGTTCCTGCCCGTTGAACCGCACCTGGCACACGGGACAGACGTGTCCCTGCTGCGCACCCGGCTTCGGAACTTCCCAGCGCCGGTGGACGGGAACGGCGACCTCCTTCCTCGCCTCACGAAGCTCCTCGGTCATGGGAACGAACGACCGGGTCGAGGCCGACAGCCGGCAGAGGGGCGGCGTCTCGAAGTCGTGCGCTCGGGCCAGCTCGTCGATACGTCCCTCCAGCTCGGCGCGGAGCGCCTCGGCAACGCCATCGTCCAGGCTGCCCTTGGCGTCGGAGGGTGTGGCATCCAACCGCAGTCCTGGAAAGGTGAAGGCTACAGCCTCGTCGTCCCGGTAGACGAGCGATCCCAGCGCCAGGTCCACCTCGACCAGACGGCAGACCTCGTCGAGAAAGCGCTCGATCGCCTGCCGCGCGCCCGTCCAGTCGCCGATGCGAACGGCCCGCGCCTCGTAGTGGTCCGTGCCGAAGGCGACGGTGAGCACACGCCAGCGGGTCTTCGACTTCAGGTCGCGCCAGTTCGGCGATGCCGAGAGCACCGCCCCCGCCACCGCCGCCTTGAAGAGGGCGGCGGCCACATAGGACTGATCCCAGAGGGTAACCTCGTTGTTCGGCAGGCGGGTCTCGGCGAGCGTGGAGCCGAACGCACGCCGGAGCCAGCCGTCCTTGCCGACTGCGGCCTCGCGCCAGCGGTGCCAGGGGTCCGGATCGCCAGGCGGATTCTCCCCGAGGCGCTGGAGTTCGTCGAGCAGGCCGCCGATGCGGGCGAGGAGGCGTTCCCAGCCTCCCGGTTGCAGGACCTCGGGTGGATCGGCGAGGAGGTTGCGCACCGGATGGCCGAAGGCGGTGCAGAGCCACAGGTGGTTCGCGTCCTGCGCCAGGTAGCCGCTCGTCGCCCCGGGCAGGTTCTTCTCGATCCCCGACGCCATGGCGTGGCCGGCCTGGAGGAAGCCGACCAGGCTCTCTCTTGACCGTCCGTCGTCGTAGCGCTGGAGAAACTCTGTGAGCGGGTCCGGCCAGACGCAGTTGGGATACGCGCCGCGAAGCCAGCCCAATCGCGTGCTCCAGTGCTGATCCAACTTCTCGTGCCACGCCTTCTCGTTGTACGAGACACCCGCTCCACCCTTGCTGCGCAGGAAGTCGGGGTGGGCCTTGCCCGTCATGTGCAGCCACCCGATCGCCTCGCAGGCGAGGAGGAGCGGCCGGTGCGTCCGGAGCTTTTCAAGCATTTCGGCACCGCTCATCCGGTTCGTCCCCCTTGCCCCAGGACTCTGCCCAGCGCAGCCCGGACTTGGGCCATCGTCCCGCATTCCGACTCCCTCGCCGAGCGGATCTCGGCGCGGTCGATCCTCGCGATCCCCCAGCCGGCCGTGCGCTTTGCGGAGAAGCCGTAGTCCCTCAGCAGCTTCTCCGTGGCGTCGAGGAGCCTGCCGACCGCCACCGCGGGCTTGACGCCCTGGCGCTCGGCCAGGCCCGGCGCGGGCGCATACAGCAGGCGCAGGGTGCCCGCCGTGCCCGCCGGGACGACCTCGTAGAGGATCGGGTGCGTGCCGGCGCGGCGCGCCCGGTCGTGCGGGTTGATGACCTCGAAACCGATCCGGTCGAACCAGGTGGGGAAGCACCGAAGCGCCCCGCGCGAGAACTCCTCGTCCTCGCCCTTGGCATTTCCGAAGAGGTGGACGATCCAGTCGGGGTCCTCCCAGCGCTGCATGGCCTCCGGCCCCGTTCCGTGCTCGGCCAGATGCTGACGGAGCCTCGCTTCCATGCGGCAGGCCCAGCGCAAGAGCCCCTTCCAGCCCGCCGCGGCCATGAAGGGCACGCCGAAGACACGGTCCTTGCGCACCGGGTTGTCCAGCACGTGGAAGGGCCGGTCGTCCTTGGAGTACCAGGGGGCCTGGAGGGTAAACGCGACCGCGATCGCTAGCCAGCGGGGCTGCAGTGGGGACGGGGCCCGATCGAGGAGCACCGCAAGTTCCTTGAGAACGGTGAGTTTCCCTGCCTGGGCATGCTTCATATAGCAGTTGCGAGCGTCGTTCTTCTTACGGGCCCCGGCCTTCTCGTCGCCCACCAGCTCCCCCTTGGCGAACCAACAGGTGCAGCCCTCCACGAAGCCGCTCGCAAGCCCACCCGGAAGCTTTGCAGGCGCTGGGCATTGCGACTGCGCAGTGAGCTCGGCATAGAGATCGAAGCTCATGCGGCGCCTCCCTGGTCAAGGAGGTTCGTGAGAACATCTGCACCCTTCACGAACTCATCGTTTTTGAGATTCCTCCACGCCTTCTTTCTAAGGCGCTGCCTCATCTCAACAAGCTTGTCGGGAGCTTGCACGAAACCGAAGGTCCGCCTCGCGGACTCAGGGTCCTTGAAGCTGAAGACCTTCTTGCTTTCTCCCCTACTACCAGCGAGCCACTCGCTCTCCTGGTCAGTCTCGTCCTGAAGGAGGTCACTCCAGCGGACCACCCGACGACCCTTCCTCTCCTTGATGCTCTTGTCCTCCTTGCGTCCGACGACACGATTGAATGCGCTCTTCTTGGTCTGCTGCCGTGCCAGATACCGGCCCGGCACGCACCAGAAGTGCTCGAGGGAGGCCCAGGCGAAGGAGCCGTGCTCGACGATCCGCCACCGGGGAGCTTTCACGTAGGCGCCGAGCGCCTTCTTGCTCTTCCGCTGGACCTTCGGAGCACCTTCGATAACCACCAGGCCGTAGTCCCGGTGGTGTACGGCGCCTTGTCGGCTCGGTTCGTCGCTCGGCTTGCAGACCGTCTTGCTGCCCATGGCGCCGTAGCGGGCGATGAGGCGGAGCGTGAGATCGAGGAGCGCCCACTCCTCGGGGGCCACGGGCCGCGGCGGGGTGAAGCGGAGCTGGAAGCTCTGGCCTCTCTTGATCTGGCGCTGCTGGATCTTGTCGCTCTCGTCGAGCACGTCGAAGCGGAACTTGCGCGCCCCGCCGGTGCAGCCGAACAGCTCGCAGGCGACGCAATGGTGCCCAGGATCGGCGGGCGCTTTCCGATGGTCCGGGCATTGATGCCGGCTCGGGTCGCACGCCCCGCCGCCCAGGCCGCGGACGACGACCTCGAACCACCAGCGGATCGAACCGAGCAGGCCGGTGGGGACGAGCCGGTCGGGGACGATTCGCTCCTTCAACTTGCCTCCCTTTTCCTCCAAAACGACCGAGCCCGTCCAGATATCCGTGAGGGCCTTCATCCGGTAGATTGGTAGGTCGGTCATCCGAGCCTCCGGTAGGCTTCGAGGCAGTCGTGCTTGAACTTGTAGCGGCCGTGCCGGCGGGTCTGGACGCGGGCCATGACCTCGAAGGAATCGAGGATGGTCGCGTACTGCGCGCGGGTGACGCCGTAGGCGTGGGCGACGAGGGCGTCGAGCTCGACGTCGAGCCGGTAGCGCTCCTCGGGGTCCCACCGGTGGGGCTCGGCGCCGAAGAGGCGGGCCACCGAGTGGCTCGTGAGCGAGAGCCTGCGGGCGTGGTCCGCGATGCGCGGGTCGAGGCCGGGGGGCGGGGCGGGGATCTGGGCGAGCATCCAGACCAGCGCAACGTGCATACCGGGCATATGGCCGCGGACGAGGAAGTCGAAGAGGGTGGCGTTGAAGAGGCCGAGGAACTCAAGGACGGTTTCCCGCCCGAGCAGAAAGATCCGGATCGTTTCCGTGGCTGGGACTCGGGGGAGGACGGCGCCCTTCGCGCAGCGCTGGTTACTCGCCACTGACACATTGTCGCGGAAGGCGATCATGATCCGGTCGCCCACCTTCTCCCGCAGGCGGGTCTCGGCCACCCCGCGGAGCATCCAGTAACGGGGCTCGATCTCGAAGGCGGGGTCGGCCTTCTGGACGTCGGTCGTGTGCGGAATGTGCGGCTTGCGGCCGTACTTGTTCTTGCCCGCATAGCCTTCGTAGGTCCGCGCCCGGTGATCGTAGCGGTTCATGAGCTGCCCCTCGTAGAGGGGGAGGGCCTCCGTGTCGGACGTGGGGTCGGCGAAGAGGTCACCCTGGCCTTCGGCGGCGGCCGCGGCGGCCCGCCCGGCGGGGAGGCGGAAGACCTTGTCCGGGCCGAGGACCCAGCCTCGGGCTTCGAGGTCCTCGCGTTTGAAGAAGTGCCGCGAGGCCGTCGTCGAGTTGAAGAGCGTGCAGTACCCCAGCCCCCACGGGTTCTCGCCTCCATTCTCGAAGTCGAGGATGGGCCAGCGGCGGTGGAGCTCCAGCGCGATGGCCAGCTCCTCGGGCTTCCGGAAGGAGGTGAGCGTGCGCGTCTTCGGGTTCAGGATCGCGAGTTTCCCGGGATCGAAGCGCTGGCGCGGGCGCGTGGCGGCCTCGTCCACGTTCCAGTTCATCAAGGTGGCTGCGAACTCGATGTCTGAACGAGCCCCACGAAGGCCAACAACGGCAAACCTGGTCTCGAGATGAACCGTGGGGAAGTAACGCACCCCTACTTTGCCAACGCCGTTCAGAATATCCTGAAACTCCTCCACCTGTCCCGCCTCGACGAGCTTGCTGAAGAGCGCCGAGGCCGACTTGTCGAGCGCGAGCGCGCTCTTCACCAGGATGCCCGCGCGGCCGTCCTCGCGGATCATGTCGGCCGCGGTCTCGGCGAAGAGGAGGTAGGTGTTCGGCTCGTGGCCGGACGCCGTGTAGCGGCCCGAGTGACGCATGAACTCGGCCATTCTCTGGTAGGCGACCTCGGCCAGCCGCCAGCGCCGGTAGAGCCCCGGGTCCTCTTGGCGCAACGCCTCGATCGCGCGTCGCCTCGCGGCCGTGGTCATGCGGGCGATGTCGGGGCGGTGCGGCGCGAACCACTCCTGCTCGTGAAGCTTCACCTGCTCCCACGGCGGGTTGCCCACGATGGCGTCGAAGCCGCCCCGGGCCCGGATCTCCGGGAAGCGGAGCGGCCAGTGGAAGGCGGGAAACTCCTCGAGGAGCGCCCGGGCCGCCTCGGCCTGCCGGGGGTCGACCTCGCCCGCGAGCGCCCGGCGGTAGTGGGCGGCCGTGGGGGCCTCGGCGCCGGCGTCGGGGCTCCAGAAGAAGCTCGCCGCCCAGAGGTTCGCCGCCGCCTCGAAGCGCCGGTAGGCCTCCGACGCCAGGAAGGCCCGGTAGGCGGCCTCCTTCTTCTCGACGTCGGCGGGGACGCGCTCGTCCTCCTCCAGAATGGCGGGGAAGTCCACCCGCACGTCAAGCATGGGCGGCGTCCGGCCGAGCTCGAGCTGCCCGGCGAGGGCCTCGCGGTTGCGCTCGGCGGCCACCCGGAGGAAGGCCTTGAGCCTCCGGTCCTCGGCGCGCCGGCTATTGTTCACCTTCGAGGGCACCGTGTAGGCGCCCTCGGGGATCTCCGTGGGGATATCCAGGAGCGGCCAGCCCACCAGCGAGTCGCCGTGCTGGATGCGGTGGTCGAGAAACGAGAGCGGGAGATCCGGCACGGCGCAGTGGATCCAGAGCGCCACCTTGCAGAGCTCCACCGCGAAGGCGTCCTTGTCCACCCCGTAGATGGAGTGGCGCAAGACGTCGCGCCGGGCGCGCCGCAGCGCCTCCTCGGTCGGCTTCTGGCCGCCGCAGCGCTCGGTGGCGAGCGCCAGGGCCAGGCGGTCGACCGCGCCGACGAGAAACGCCCCGCTGCCGCAGGCCGGATCGCAGACGCGCAAATCGAGCAGCGCCCGCTCGCGGGCCGCCGGATCGCCGCCGGCCCGTTCGAGCCGCTCGGCGATCAGCCGGTCGAGCGAGACCGAAAGCGCGAAGTCGACGAGCTCGGGCGGGGTGTAGAAGGCTCCGAGATCCTTGCGCTCGGTCGTCAGCGGCGCGAGGTAGATACCGCCCGCCGGCACGACGCGCCCCTCGTGCTCGAGGGGCCGGTGGGCGCGGACGAGCGTCTCGTTCAAGAGCGACTCGTAGACCGAGCCCAGCTCCTCGACGCCGAGCTCGGCGTAGTTCACCCGCTGGCGTACGCCGCCCGCGCGTACGTGGGTGAGCGCGCCGATGGCGTCGAGGAGCCTCTTGTTCTCGCAGGTCCGCTGGGTGAGCCGCTCCGTGCGGCGGGGGTCGAAGAGCTGGCCGTTGTAGGGAAAGACGCCGGCCTCGGGGGCTCCGTCGTGGAGCATGCGGAAGGTAACCTTGAGCCCCTCCCAGAGGTCTTTGTGGCGCGGATCGGGGTGCCGGCCCTCGGCCAGGCGCACGAGCGAGGTGACGCTGTAGGTCTCGGCGTAGATGCCGCCGGCCGGCAACATCTTGCGCTGCTCGGCGAAGAGCAGAAAGAGCAGCCGGTAGACGATGAGCAGGAGCTCGTGGTACAGGGCGCGCGCCTCCTTCGGGTCGTCGAGCAGCGCCCGCAGCTCGGCGTCGAAGAGCCCCTCGGCCAGCGCCTCGATGGCAACCCGCACCTGCCGCTGGAGCTCGCGGCCGATCTCGATGCCCTGCTCGCGGCTCTGCTCGAAGAGGATCTCGAGCGGCAGGCGCTGCTCCTCGTCGCCGGGTACGGGAACGAAGCGGCTCCGGTGCGCGAGCCGGTAGAGGGCTCGGAAGGAGGGGAAGTCGCCGGTCTCGAAGATGGCGTCGAGGTCGAAGCCGACGAAGGCCTTGACGTGCTCGTGGTGGAAGTCGCGCAGGATCCGCAGGCGGCGGCCGTTGGCGACGATCCCCCACAGCGCCGGCGCCCGGTTGAGGTAGGCCTGGAGCTCTTCGTGGGGCGAGCGCCTGCCGCGGCCTGCCGCGGCGTCGAGCTCCTCCCGCACGAGCAGCACCGGCGGGGCGCCCTCGCCGCTCCAGCCGAGGTGGCTGATGGCGAAGCGGTCGCGGCCGTCTTCGCTCGAAAGATGCGCGCGCTGGAAGACGGGTTCGAAATCGAGCAGCAGGAGCAGCGGGATCAGCCACCGCTCGCGCAGTTCGCCAACCGGCATCTGGTCGAGGCGCGGGGCCACCGCCTCGTAGCGCTCGCGGGCGAGGGAGAAGACGGTCTGTTCCGTCTCGGCGTGCGCGGCGGGCGGCTCGGCCTTGCGCCCAGGGTACGCGAAGGCGGCGGGCCTGAAGAGATCGCTCTTCGGCACATCGGCCATCGCATCGGCCAGCACCGCGCGGGCGAGGAGCCCTCCCGAAGCGTGGACGAACTCGAGCGGCTCAGCCATCGGCGGGCACCAGCACGGTGAGGGTGAGCCAGTCGACCGAGGCCACCTCTACCCGGTCCATGCCCTCGGCCCAGGCGCTGGCGAGACGCCGGATCGAGGCCTGGCGCGATTCCAGTTCGCCGCGGCGCGATTCGACGGCAGCGCGCACGCGTGCCGGCAGGGCCTGGGCGCTCAGCGCGTCGCGGCACAGCTCACGCAGCTCGTCTGCGGTGTGGGGCAGCGGCGCCGCCGGAGCACGCATGAGCGCGTGGGCATCCAGATCTGCGGGGCGATCCTGGTACGGCTGGTACGCGACCGGAATCAGCTCCTCCATCACGACCGGCGGGTCGGAAGCCGTCACGTAGCGCGCGAGCACGTGCAGGATGGCCGTCACCTCGCGCACCTCGCGGCAGCCGCGGGCCGCCACCCGGCCCTCGTCCGTTCCGGCCGCGGCGTCCCGCACCTGGTCGATGAGCCGGCGAACGAGCGGGTGGGCGATGTCGAGGAGTTGCAGACCCGGCTCGTCCCGGGCGAGGTACGGGTCGAAGGTGGCCTCGAGGCGCTCGGCCAGCTCCGCCAACGTCGTGCCGCGGAGGTCGATGCGCAGCGTACCCCCGGGGGGCTCCCGGACGGTTGCACCGGCACGGTCGAGCGCCGAGAGCACGAAGCCGCGGATCTCCTCGGGCGAGCCGACCGTGCGGTAGGTCTGCTGGAGCGCCCGCTCGACCTCGGGGAGCCGGACTTCCTCCTGCCCGTAGAAGGACTCCTCCTCGATCCTGCGGATGCGCTCCTCGTCGAAGGGGTCGTGGGGAGGGGCGAACTCCTCGAAGGGCAGAAGCAGTTGCGAATCGGGACGGTACTTGGCGACGAGCCTCTCCAGGTCGTGAATCGACGAGAAGACCACCGGACAGAAGCCATAGGCTTCGCGGATCGCGCCGGCCTTGCGGATCAGCACCTCGAGGATCGTCACGTCCAGCTCGTCCTCCCGGACGAGCGTCGTGATGCCGACCGCCGGCTCGGGCTGGCCGTAACGGTCGATGCGCCCGTTGCGCTGCTCCAGGCGGCTGGGGTTCCACGGCAGCTCGTAGTGGACCAGCTCGGCGCATCCGCGCTGCAGGTCGAGCCCCTCGGAGATGCAGTCGGTGGCGATGCAGACCGCGCGCCCGGCCCGCTCGAAGGCGTGGAAGACCTCGCGCCGCTGCTGAAGCGTCATCTCGCCGTGAATCGTGAAGACGCCCAGGCCCGAGAGAGGAGAATCGCCCCGCTTCGCCTCTCGCCCGATCTCCTCTTCGAGATACTCCAGCGTGTGCTTGTACCGCGTGAACACCAGCACCCGCGGCGCCCGCCGGTGCCGATCGAGCAGCTCGGGCAGGTGGCGCAGGAGCCAGGCGAGCTTGCGGTCCTGCTCGGGCTTGAGGGCGTGCGCTCAGCGGCGCAGCTTCTCCAGCTCTGCGATCTCCTCTTCCGTCCCCAGGAGTGCAGCCCGGTCGATCCGCGCCCACCGCTCCTCGTCCTCGACCTCGGCGGGAGAGTCCTGGTCCGTCACGGCCGCCTCGGCCTCTGCCTCGGCGACCGCCTCGGCGTCGGCAGCTTGCCGAATCCGCCGGCGCAGCTTCTTGATGCGCTCCTTCAGCGATTGCTGGATGGCGCGGGGGCTGGAGAGCGCGCGCCGCTGAAGGTGCAGGGAGACGAATCCCGAGATGGGCGCCCCCTCGCGGGCCCGCACCAACCGATCACAGTAGCGGCGCAACGCCTTCAGCAGACGCCGTTCCTCCGGTCCCAGCGGGATGATCTCGTCGGCCGGATTCCGCTCCGGAAACGGCGTCCGGTCGCCGTACCACTCGCGTAGGTCCTTCCTGCGGCGCTGCACGACATGGCGGCGGGCCACCTCGCGACGGATCGTGCGGTCCGGGCCGACGCACCCCGGGTTCAAGGCCTCGAGCAGGCTGGCGAACGAATCGGTGTGGCCGGGGTGGGGGGTGGCGGAGAGCAACAGAAGGTGGCGAACCTTGTCGCTCCGGGACACCGCCTCGAGAAACTCCCACCGCTGTTTCTGGAGCGCCGAGCCCCAGCGGCCCTCGTGCGGGCGGGCGGCGACATGGGCCTCGTCCACCAGCACGACGTCCCAGGCGTGGAAGAGGACCTCACCGGTGCGCCGCTTCAGGTAATCGATCGAGGCGATGACGACCGGGGACGCCTCCCAGGGGGACTCGCCGGGCAGCAGCCGGCGCTCCAGGGCCGGGCGCGTCTGCCCGGAGAGGATGACGGCGTCCAGATGAAAGAACCTCTCGAGGCTTTCGCGCCACTGCTCGCGAAGCGACGCGGGCACGGCGACGAGCACGCGCGCGGCGCTTCCTCGGGCCAGCAGTTCGCTGACGATGAGACCGGCTTCGATCGTCTTGCCGATTCCGACATCGTCCCCGATGAGCAACCGGACGGGCGACATGTCGAGCGCCATGAGCAGGGGGACCAGCTGGTACGGCTCCGGGACGGCACGGCTGCGCTGCAAGCCGAGAAAGGGTGCCGAGCCGTGAATGAGGCTCAGCCGGTGCGCGCGGAGCAGCAGGTCTTGGCGCGCCGCCTCGTCGAGTCGGCCGGGATCCGGCGGCGGCAACGAGCCCTCGGACACGTTTGCCTCTTCGAGAGCCCGCAAGAACCGGCGCCGGCGGCCATCGCGGCCGTCCAGCGGCGTTGCCGAAAACTCGGTGTCCGTGACCCGATCCAGGCGCCACAGGCGCTCCCGCAGCCGGATGACCGTTCCGGGTTTCACAGTTATTTTCTCGCGCGGTGAAGCTGGCCAGCGGCCCTTCGGCCACCCGCCGACCGTCCCTGGTCCGCCACCGAATCAGCAGCGGTGGCGGCGCCATCGTACAACCGAGCCGTCGCCCGGGAAAAAGGCCCCACAACCCATTCCGCGAAGGCCGCCCGGCGCCGCGCGGCCGAGCCCGCAAGGAGGGCAGCCCTGCCGGCTGCACCGTCCCTGGCGGCGCTCAGCCGTCCGCGCTGCCGGCCGCGAGCGAGGCGCCCGCGGGCGCCTCCACCAGGTCGAGGAAGGGCGGCAGGGGGCAGTCGAGCCGATCGGCGATCGCCCGCAACAGCTCGGCTTCCTCGATCGTCACCTGGCCGTCCTGCGCCACGCAGTACGCGCACGCATCGAGCACCCGCCGCTTGACCCCGGGCACCGCATGCACGAGCTCCGCCAGCGCCCCCTCGAAGGCGGCCACGTCGGCGCGCTCGGCCGGCAGCAGCGCCAGCGCCGCGCGGCGCAGCCGCAGGCGCGCCAGCCCCGCCGCGAAAGCGGCACGCGCCGCCTCGGGGCTGGTGTGCCCGCAGTGCGCGAGCACGCTCAGCAGCACCGCCGCCTGGCGCGCCGCCGCCGCGACCCCGAACAGAAGCGGGCCCCGCGCGCGCCGGCCCTGCGGCTCGAGGGTCCGCTGCAGATGGTGGCGGAGCATGCCGCGCAGCGCATGGGTGTACAGCTCCGGCCGGCCCTCGGCCCCGGCGCTCCCGCCCGCCTCCGCGAGTCGGTCCAGGAGCGCACACAACGTCTGGCACTGCCGGCGCGACAGCCGGCGCAGGCTCGGCAGCAACAGCTCCAAGAGCGGCAGGCGGGCCGGACGGCCCAGCGCGTCCAGCTCGGGGAGCAGCCGCGGCACGAGCGCGCGCAGCTCCGGCGGCGCCTCGCGCTCCAGCACCCCGAGCTCGGCGGTGCGCCCGGCCCCCGGCGCCGCGAGCACCAGCGCCAGCGCCAGCGCCTGCGCCTCCAGCGGCTCGCGCGCCGCCTGCACCAGCCGCTCGGGCAAGCGGTGCAACAGCGCGCGGCCGAACGCCACGTGCCGCGGCGAGACCCCGCTCGCCGCGCGCGCCACCACCGCCTCCTGGCCCAGCGCCGCCCCCGCGCGGCTCGCCTCCCGTCCGCGGCCACCGGCCAGCGCCGCCAGGGCGAGCTGCTGCGCCAGCGCCCCCTCCAGCTCGGCATGCGGGTCGGCGAGCAGCGCCCGCTGCGGGATGTCGCGCGCGGTGAAGTCCGCCGGCACCGGCTCGAAGCGGCCATCCCAGCGCGGGTCCAGCCGCCGGATCCGCTCCTCGAGCGGCGGGTGGGTGGCGAGCAGACCGCCGAACAGCGAGAACCGCGAGCGGTTCCGGGTCTCCCCGAACAGCATGTGGCTCGCCTCCTCGGCGCGCGCACTGGCGAGCAGCGAGCCGCTCGCCAGCCCGCCGATCTTCTTCAGCGCGCCGGCGAGCCCGCGCGGGTTGCGCGTGAACTGCGCCCCCGCCGCATCGGCCAAAAACTCCCGCTGGCGCGAGATCGCCGCCTTGATCAGCCGCCCGAAGAAGAACCCCACGTAGCCGACCATTAGCAGCGCCAGCGCCAGCAGCAGCAGCCCCGGATGCCCCCCCTGCCGCCGCGAGGAGCGGCGGCCGCTGCCGGTGAAGGCGCGCAAGAGCACCCGCCCGGTGAGCCCGATGACCAGGATGCCATGCAGCAGGGCGATCAGCCGCAGATTGAGCCGCATGTCGCCGTGCAGGATGTGGCTGAACTCGTGCGCGATCACCCCCTGCAGCTCGTCGCGATCGAGCTTGTCGATCGCCCCCCGCGTCACGCCGATGACCGCCTCGGCGGGGCTGTAGCCGGCAGCGAAGGCATTGATGGCGCGCTCGTGCTCGAGCACAT
>BPJM01000007.1 GCA_026004615.1 Planctomycetota bacterium | reverse complement strand
CCACCGCCGCCTACAGGTGCACCGACTGCCGGCGGCAGCAGGCCGCCTGCCTGTACCGGGTCGACGGGCCGGCGCTCTACCATCCGGCGCGGCGGGCAGCGGGTGGCCTCGGGGCAGGCCCCCCCGCGCGTGCTCTCCTACATCGAGCGGTGCCGGGCGCTGGGCAATCCGTTCGCCGCCGACCTGGAGCAGCGGCTGCGCGCCGAGCTCGGGGCCGGCCACCCGGTCCTCGGTCCGGGCGCGGCGGCGCCGCTGGTGCTGTTCGCCGGCTGCACGGCGCTGGCGCGCACGCCCCAGGTGCTGCGGGCCGCGACGGCGGTGCTCGCGCGCCTGGAGGGCGCGCCGGTGCCGGTGCTCGCCCCGGCCGCGGCGGGCTGCTGCGGCTATCCGCTCTATGCGGCGGGTGACGAGCAGGGCTTTCGCGCCCAGGCCCCGCGCGCTCGCCGCGGCGCTGGAGCGCGCGGGCACGGTCGTGCTCCTCGATCCGGGCTGCGCCCGCGCGCTGCACCAGTTCGCGCCGGCGTGCGGGATCGCGCTCGCGCCGCGGCTCGTGCACGTGAGCGTCTACCTCCGGCAGCGGCTCGCGCGGCTGCGGGGCGCTGGTGTGCCGGCCGCTCGCCGAGCCGGTGGCCTACCACGACCCGTGCAACCTCGGGGCGCCACCTCGGGGTCTACGAGGCGCCCGCGCGCGCTGCTGCAGGCGGCGGCGGGCGGAAAGCCGCCGCGCGAGCTCGCGCAGGCGCGCGAGCAGGCGGCGTGTTCGGGCGCGGGCGGGGTGTACCGCAAGATCTGGCCCCGCTTCGCCGGCCGCATCGCGGCGCGGCGCCTGGAGGAGTTCGACGGGGCCGGGGCGGCGCGGCTGGCGACGGCCTGCCCCTCGTGCGTGCGCCAGCTCGGGCGCGAGCGCCCCCCGGGCACGGTGGTGGACGTGCTCGAGCTGCTGGCCGAGGCGATGGGGCTGGGGCCGGGCTGAGGGGTGGCCCCGCCCCGCGCGCGCGGGTCCGCAGCGCCCGTGCCGCCTCGAGCCGCACCGCGCGGCGGCGCGGCTGCGCTCGGTCAGGGCAGCGGGCGCCAGCGGAGCAGCAGCGTCGCGGGATCCTCGCTCTCCGGCCAGTAGGACACCGAGAGCGCCAGCACGATCTCGCCGCGCGCGGTGGCGGCCAGCCGGGGCGCGCCGAAACCCAACAGGTGCTGCCGGAGCGGCAGCTCGAGCAGGCCCACCACCGCTTCGGGGCGCGGGCCCAGCAGCCAGATGCCCCGCCGCGGCTCGTAGGCGGCGAAGCCGCCATCGGGCAGCGGGGCGAACTCCTCTGCCGCCACGGGCAGGGCGAGCTCCTCGCGCTGCACGAGCCCGGCGTCCAGGCGGAGCAGCCGGGCGGGAACCCGCGGCCCGTCCACGCGCAGCACCCACAGCCCGCCGGACCCGTCCCGGGGCGAGCCGGAGCGAGCGCGCCGCGAGCGGCAGCACCGCCTGGGCCCTCCGAGGACCGCCCCCGGGCCCGGAACCCGGCAGCAGGCGGACCGCGCGCAGCGGCTCCGCGCCCGCTCGCCCTTCTCGTCGCGGACCAGTTTCCCACTCCATGCTCGCCACGGCGAGCCCCCTGGCCCACCGGCGCCGCATTCGAGCGCGTGGACCGAGGAGAGGCCCGGCAGCTCGCAGGAGCGGCGCCAGGGCGGAAACGCGCGCGAGCGCGACAAGCCGCAGCAGTTCCAGCGACCGGATCGCTTCGCCGCTGCTCGGGGAACGAGACCCTCGCGAGGAGACCACAACCAGCGTGCCGTCGGCCAGGCGGGTGGCGGCCTCGACCGCGCGCGCAGGGGGCCGCGGCGTGGGGCCGCACCCGGAGCGCTGCGCCTCGAGGAGCAGCGCCACCGCCACGCTGCCGCCGCCGCCGGGCGCGCCGGCGCGCGCACCCCCTTGGCACGGCGAGCAGGAGCGGCGGCTCGCCTCCGGCCTCGGGCACGAGCGCGACCGGGTCGAGCTCGGTCCACAGCCGCAGCGGCTCCAGCGCATAGCGGCCCGTGCCCAGCGGCACGCACGCCGCGGCAGGCGGGCTCGTGCCCGGCTCGCCCCAGCACCAGCCAGCGCAGCAGCGCGCGCTGCTCGGCGGCGCCCGGGCGCGGCCTCGGGGGACGGCTGGGCGAGGATCCGCTCGAGCCGCTCGGCGGCGGCCTGCTCGGGCGGGCCGCTCTCCCCGGGGGGCGCCTCGCCACCTAGGAGCATGCCCAGGGCCAGCGGGGCGATGCTCTCGAGCGCCAGGCTCTCGAGCGCCAGCGCGGGCTGTGCCTCCGCGCAGCGCACCAGCAGCTCGAGCGCCTGCGCGCGGGGCGCCGGCCGCACGCAGCTGGTGGGCGCGCTCCAGCAGGAGCCCGGGCGCGGCGGGGCCGCTCGGCGAGCAGGGCCTGGGTGAGCTCGCGCCGCCTGCGGCTGGAGGCCCAGCTCGCAGAGCTCAATCGTGGATCAGCCGCTCGGGCGCCTCGCTCTGGCGGGGCCGCGCGCTGCCAGGCTTCGAGTGCCTGCTCCAGCAGCCCGCTCACAAAGAACTCCTCGCCCAGCTCGCGCCAGCGCGCGACCCGCCTGGGGCGGCCGCCTGCGGGTCCCTGGGCTGCGGCGGTGCGATCTTGTGCCTGCCGGGCGGCGCGCTCCAGCTCCCCGAGCCGCTCGGGGTCCCAGTGCGACAGGATGCGGCCGCCGGGCTCGGGCTCCTCGATGAAGACCTGCTGCTCGGGCCTGGCGAGCCGCTCCGGCCAGGCGCGCCGCACCAGCGTCTGGACGAGCCGCTGCACCTCGGCGCCCAGCGGGCCCTCTGCCCGGAGCACCACCACCCGCGTGTTCCAGTTCGTACAGCCCGCTCTCCCGGACCCGGATCTTCCCCTCGCGGACCGCGCGCACCCCCGCGCAGCCGCATCCGCCACCTGAGCTCCGGGCTGTCACCGGGCGCGGCGAGCCGGATCCCGTGCACCGCGGTGATGCCCTCCAGCGCCCCCGATCACGGCGGCGAGGCGGGCGGCTACGGTGGCCTCGTCGCGGGCGAAGCCCGTGCGCGCCCAAGCCAGGCGGCAGCGCCTCGGGTGCGCGCGAGCTCGAGCAGCTGGGTTGCGCCAGCGCGGCTGGCTCGGGCGGCTGCTCACCGGCGGCGGCGCGCAACAGCCCCGCGGGCAGGCAGGCGAGTAGCCGCGCCGGCTCGGGCGGCGCCGGCTCGAAGCCGCCCTGCGGGCCGGGCCTGCAACAACAGGCCGTCGATCCACAGCCGCAGCGGCGCGCCGGCGAGCGAGGGGGCGCGGTAGGCGATCCAGGCCTGCACGCAGGCGGCGAGTCCCTGGGGGTCGCGCTCGTGGGGCAGCACGAGCCCATCGGCCGGCCGGCTATTGGGTTGGGGTGCGCAGCTCGACGGCGAGCTCGCCCGCTCCGGGCTCGAACCGGAGCGCGGCCTGCTCGATGTGCCGCAGCGCCTGCAGATCCCGCGCCAGCGCTGCCTGGAGCTCGGCGGCGGGGGTGTCGGCGGCCAGCGGGGCCGGCTCCGCGGGCACGAGCCCTTCGGGCAGCAGCGCCAGCGCCCAGGCCATGGCCGGACGGCTGGCGTCAAGGCGAAGCTCCACGAACGAGCGCCCACCCGCCATCCGCCAGCCGCGGTTGCCCCACTGCTGCGCGAGGTGCGCGATCCGCGTGGCCACGGGCGGCTCGCACTCGAACTCCCCGGATGCGAACCGGTAGTGGTAGTCGCCGCGCCCGCGTCCGGGGCTTCGCGCGGTGTAGGTGTAGGACAGATACGCCCAGGGTGGCGAGCAGGCCGGCCGCGAGCGCCGCGTAGGCGATCCAGCGCCCGCGCCGCGCGGGACGCTCCCCGGCGCCGCTCACGGCAGCTCCTCCTCCAGCAGCCGCTCGTCCCGCAGCCGGTAGCGGTAGCCGTCCATGAGGATCACGACCCGGTGCGCCGGCAGGCCCCTCCAGGCGGAACTGCGCCCAGGCGGCGATGGCGCGCACGAACAGCTCGCGGTCGCGCTCGGAGGGCAGCTCCAGCATGCCCAGCGCGGCGGCGAGCTCGGCCGGCGGGGGCAGGCTCGAGCGCGATCTCGAGCACTTCGCCCGCATGGTCCGCGGGCAGCTGCGCCGGGCGCACGCTGGCCCTGCCCACCGCGGGCAGCCTGCTCGAGGTCCCGGGCCAGCGTCCGCATCCAGCGCTCGCGGTCATTCCCCGCTTCAGCTGCCGCGCGCCTCGTCCGCGGGCCAGATCCCGTGGCGGGCGAGCTCGACCCACACGCGCGGGAGCGCGAACCGCCCCCGCGCGGCGATCGAGCTCGAGCGTGATCGTGTCGTCAGTCCTGCTACGGCTGTGGGGGGCCGAACGAGCGCCCGTCGCCCTCCGCCCCGCCCCCACAGCCAGTTCGTGAGCTGTTCGTCGCCGAGCGTGTCGATCACCAGGCCCTCTGCGCCGAGGTACGCCCGGTAGCGCGAGCCGGCGGGCGCGCCGGTGGCCGGCGAGGCCGCGCCGGTGGCCGGCGAGGCCGGGCCGGCGGGGGGGCCGGTGACGCTGGAGCCCGTAGTAGGCGCTGGCGCCGAGCAGCACCAGCAGCCCCGCCCCTATCCAGAAGATCAGCCCGCCGGGGCCGCGCTCGCCTCGCTCCGCCACGCTCCCTGTCCCCCCGCCGCCCTTCCGTCCCACCTCCGCCCAGGGCGAAGCGGTCGCGGGGCGGTGCCGCCGCGGGGCGAAGAGTGTACCCGGACCGGCCGCGGCGCGCCACGGAAAGCGATAACATCCTTTGCGATAAAGAGTTACATCTCTGCGCGCGGTTTGACAGGGAACTGCCCTGCCGCTATCATCCGAGCCGCTGTCTGCGCTGGAGCCCGGCGGGCGCCGGCCCGCAGGACGAGCGGCCGGCGCGGTGCTCCGGGGGGCGGATCGGGACGGCAAGGGGGATCGGCGGCGCCATGGGCGAGCGCAGGCAGCTCGGCGACTTCATCCTGGAAAAGAAGATCGGCCAGGGCGGGATGGGCGAGGTCTACCTCGCGCACCAGGTCTCGCTCGACCGCCGGGTGGCGGTCAAGGTGCTGCCGCGCTCGCTCGCCGCGCAGGAGAACTTCATCGAGCGGTTCCAGCGCGAGGCCAAGGCGGCCGCCAACCTGATCCACCCGAACGTGATCCAGATCTACTCCATCGGCGTCGAGCAGGGCACGCCCTACTTCGCCATGGAGTACGTCGAGGGCGAGGACCTGAGCGAGCGGCTGCGCCGGCTGGGGCGGCTGGACTTCGAGCAGGCGGTGGAGATCGTCGCCGGGGTCGCCAACGCGCTCGCGGTGGCGCACGAAAAGGGGATCGTCCACCGCGACATCAAGCCCTCCAACATCATGATCGACCGCAACGAGGTCGTGAAGGTGATGGACTTCGGGCTCGCCAAGGCGACCCAGGGCACGGTCTCCAACCTCACCCAGTCGGGCCTGATCATGGGCACCCCCAACTACATGAGCCCGGAGCAGGCGCGCGGCGAGCCGCTCGATACGCGCAGCGATATCTACTCGCTCGGGGTCGTGTTCTTCGAGCTGTTGACCGGCAAGCTGCCGTTCGCGGCCGATACCCCGGCGGCGCTCATCTACAAGCACGCCTTCGAGGAGCCGCCGCCGGTGCGCCAGGTGGCGCCGGAGGTGCCGCCGTTTCTGGCCGAGATCTGCGAGCGCATGCTGGCCAAGAAACCCTCCGAACGCTACCAGAACCCCAAGGCGCTGCTGCTCGACCTCAACGAGTTCCGCCGCAACGTCTCGTACTACCTGCGCGGCGGCGCCCGCCGCCAGCCGCTGGTGACCGGGGGCGCGGTGGCGACCCAGCCGGACCGCACCGCGGCGGGCCCGGCCACCGAGGCCGGCATGAGCGCGGAGGGCTTCCGGCAGGCCGAGACGGTCGCCGATCGCACCGGGCAGGCGGGCGCGACCCAGCCGCTCACGGCTGCCGCCGGCACGGGGACGGTCGCCCTCGGCCCGGCGCGCCCCGCTGCCGCTGGTGGCGCCCGGCGCTGGGTGGCGGCGTGGCTCGTGCTCGGGCTGGCCGGCGGCGCGCTGTGGCTGCTGGGGCCTCGGCTCGGGCTATGGGGAGCGCAGCAGGGCGGCGGTGCTGCCTCGCGCGGCGGCGGACAGAGCGGTTCGCTCGCCGCCGCCGGCGGCACGGCGAGCCAGGGCGTGCTGCCGCTGGCGGTGCTGCGCGCGCGCCTGCCGGCCGGGGTCAGCGTCTACCTGCAGCAGGGGATCGAGCAGCGCGAGCTGCCGTGGGCGGACCTGCCCGTAGAGACCGGCAAGTACGTGCTGGTCTTCAAGCGCCCCGGCTACGAGCCGCTCACGCGCGCGCTCGAGGTCAGCCCCCGCGGCACCGAGCCGCCCCTGCAGACGCTCGATCTGAGTTTTCAGCCGACCGAGGAGCTGCGGCGCAGCTTCGCGGCCGCGGAGCGGGCGCTCGGGGACGGCCGCTACGAGCGCGCGGTCGAGCAGCTGGAGGCGATCGCGGCGATCGCCCCGGACTTTCCCGGGCTCGAGCCGTTGCTCGCCGAGGCGCGCCGCCGCAAGCAGGAGGTCGAGGAGCTGGTCAACACGGGCGCCCGCCTCATGCGCGAACGGCGCTGGCAGGAGGCGGTGGCGGTGCTCGAGCGCGTACCCACCAGCTACGCCAACTACAGCGCGGTGCGCGCCGACATCAGCACCGCGCAGAACCGGATGCAGACGCTGCGGCTGCAGCGCGATCGCTTCGACGAGCAGCTGGCGCGCGGGCAGTTCGACGCGGCGGAATCCACGCTGCGGGAGATGGAGGTGAACCTGCCCGCGGGGGCGCCGGAGCTCGCCGAGCGCGGCGAGCGGCTCGCCCGCGCGCGCAAGCTCTACGCCGATCTGCAGCGCGAGTTCGGCACCGGGCAGTACGCGCAGGTGCTGCAGGTGGCCGAGGGGCTGCTGGAGCTGGCGCCGCGGCACGAGGAGGCGGCGCGCATCGCGGCCCAGGCGCGCGAGAAGCTCCAGGCGCAGCGCAGCACCGCCGAGCGGCTCCAGCAGGCGCTGCTGGCGGCGCGCACCGCGCTGGAGCAGGGGCAGGTGGAGCGGGCGCTGGCGGAGGCGGAGGCGGCGGTGCGGCTGGTGCCGGAGGACCCGGAGGCCCGAGCGCTGCTCGCCGCCGCGCGCACGCGCATGCTCGAGCGCGAGGTGGGCGAGCTGCTCGGGGCGCTGGACCGGTGGTTCCTGGAGCGCAAGACCTTCAACCTGCTCGAGCTGATCGACCCGGCGGCGGCGGTGCTGCGCGCGCGCGTGCAGCACGAGCTGCAGCAGTTCTTCGCCGAGCCGATCGAGATCGCCGCCGCCCGGCACGACGAGCTGCAGGTGGTGCTGGCAGGGCAGGGTGAGACGGGGCGCGCGCGCGTGGAGTGCACCTGGCGGCTGGAGCTGCGCTTTCCCGAGCTCGGCGGCGCCGAGCCGGCGGTCCGCGGCCGGGTGACGAGACTCGCGGTGCGCCAGCGGCTGGATCTGCGCAAGGGCGGCAGCGGCTGGCTGATCACCGCCATCGAGCAGCTCGGCAAGGCGAACGTCCAATAGGCCCGCAGCGACCTCGCCGGCCGGCTCCGGCCGGCGCCCGCGGCGGGAGGGCGCCGCACGCCGGCGGGCAGCGGCCGGCTGCGACGGTGCAGCGGGAAACGGGGAAACTACGGGGAGCGATCGTATGCGCCGATCGAGGCGGAGCGGGGCGCTGCTCGCGCTCGGGGCATTGCTCGTGGCGGGCTTTGTCGCGCCGGGCCGCGCCGAGGAACGCATCCAGGCGCGCGTCATCCAGGTGCGCGAGGGCGGGGTCGCGGTGATCGACCGGGGGGCGGAGGCCGGGGTGCGCGAGCGGGCGGTGTTCGACATCTACCAGCCGGCGCGGGTGGTGAAGCTGCCGCTGACCGACGAGGTCGCCTACGTGCCGGCGCGCGTGACCGCGCGCCTGGTGGTGGTCGAGACCGGCCCCAGCACCGCGGTCGGCCGCCTGGTGGCGCCGCCGGAGGGGGGCGAGCCGGCCGTGCGCGAGGGCGACCTGGCGGTCTCCAATCCGCTGGCGCCGGCGGTCAACGTCGCACCCCACCTCAAGGCGGTCACCGCCGTGCCCGCCCGGGCGGAGTTCGGCGCCCGGGTGACGGTGCGGGTGGAGGCGAAGGACGAGGAGTACGACCGGGTCTACTTCGAGTGGGAGGCGAGCGGGGGGCTGTTGCGCCAGAGCCGCACCACGCGCCCGGAGAACACCTGGCTGCCGCCGGCGGCGCCGGGCAGCTACGAGATCGCGGTCACCGCGGTCGACACCGCCGGCAACCGCACCCGCGGCGCGGTCCGGATCGAGAGCGCGGGTTTCACCGGCTTCAGCAAGAACGTGTACGAGGCGCGCGGCCAGCGGGGCGGGCAGGGCGAGCTGTTCGAGCGGCTGCAGGACCTGGCGTTCGACCGTGACGGTACGGCCTATCTGATCGACTGGGGCCGGGAGCGCATCCTCGGCATGCAGGACGGCTGGACGCAGGTGCTCAAGACCGAGGAGCTGCGCCAGGATCTGCGCCTGGACCGCGCCGTCGCCCAGCAGGGCTGGCTCTATGCGATCGACCTCTACCAGACGCGCGCGGTCAAGCTCCGCATCGGTCCCAAGATGCTCCAGGAGAAGCCGGCGGTGGTGTACGGCGGGCGCGGAGCCGGCAACGGGCGGTTCGAGCGACCGCTCGACATCGCGGTCGACAGCCTCGGGCGCGTCTATGTGCTGGACGGCTCCGAGGAGCGGCCCGCGGTGCACATCTTCGAGAACGAGGGCCGCTTCGCCGCCTCGCTGGGTTCGCGCGGCAAGGAGACGGGCCAGCTCGAGCGACCGGTGGCGCTCGCGCTCGCGCACGACGACACGCTTTATGTGCTCGATGACGGGCGCAAGCGGGTGCTCATCTTCAAGGGCCTGCGGTTCGTGGGCGAGTTCGCCCCCGGCGCCACCACCGACAGCTATGGCGACGTCAAGGTCGATCCGCTCACCGGGCGGGTGAGCGTGCTGGAGAGCTCCACCGGCCGCATCCGCACCTTCGATGCGGCGGGCCGCCCGGCCGGTCCCGTCTTCGGCGGGCTGGGCGACTGGATGCAGCAGTGGCGGAGCCCGCGGCGGCTGCGCTACGACGACAAGGGTTCGCTGTATCTGTTGGCCGGCGAGGGCCGGGTCATCCACCGGCTGGATCCGAGCGCTGCTCGCGAGCTGGGGCGCTGGGGCGGGGTGGACCTCAGCCGCACCAGCCGCATCGCGGTCGGCGCGGATGGTCGGGTCGCGATGCTGCTCGCCAGGGACTACCGGGTCGCGGTGCTGGACGAGCAGGGCTGGATCACGGCGCTGTTCGGGGGGGAGGGCTCGGCGCCGGGCAAGCTGAGCGAGCCGGTCGACATCGCGGTGGATGCCGAGGGCAACGTGGCGGTGCTCGATGCCGCCAAGAAGCAGATCGAGGTGTTCAGCCCGCTCGGAGCGCCGCTGCGCGTGATCGGCAAGAGCGGCTCGCAGCCCACCGAGCTGTACGATCCGGTCGTGCTCGGCACCGACGCCGAGCGGCGGCATCTGCTGGTCGCCGAGGACCGGGACCGCCACAGCGTGAAGGTGTTCGACCTGCAGGGCAACCTGCGGGTGGTGCTGCCCGGCAAGGCGGAGCTGCTCGAGGATCCGAGCGGGGTCTGCATGAGCCTGGGCGGGCGGGTGCACGTCGCGCGGGCGGGCGGCGAGCTGTGGTACTTCGATCTCGGGGACCAAGCTCGCGAGCGGGCGGACGTGGATCGAGCCCCAAGGACGCGCAAGAGCTCGCTGCGGGCAGCTGGCGGCTCGGCGGCGTGGGCCGCCCGGTGCGGCTGGTGAGCTCGGAGCTGGGGCTGTTGTTCGCGCTCGAGCGGGGCTCGTTCGTGCAGGTGTGGGACCTGCGCCGCTCGCAGGCGCTCACCCCAGATCAAGGACCCCAAGGCGCTGAGCAATCCGACCGACGTCGGGGTCGACGCCTACGACCGCGTGTTCGTCTGGGACGCGAGCAAGGGGCGGGTGGTGGTGTTCGAGCGCTGAGCGCGCGGCGCGCGCACGGGCTCGCGAGGGCCGGGATGCGGCGGGGGCGAACAGCGAGCCGGTCGCGCGCTCGCCTTCCGCATCGAGGAGGACGAGGCGGGCCGGCGGCTGGAGCGGGTGGTGGCGCGGCGCTTCGCGGTGCCGGTCGGGCTCGCGAGCAAGTGGCTGCGCACCGGGCGGGTGCGGCTGGAGGGGGCGCGGGTACAACCGGGCGCGCGCGCGGCCGCGGGCCAGCAGGTCCAGGCGCGCGGGATCGTGCCGGGCCGGCGGGCAGCAGCGGCGCGCGCGCGGGCGCTGGCGCCGCTACCGGCCGCACGCCAACACGAGCTGCAGGAGCGCATCGTCTATCGCGACGCCGACCTGCTCGTGCTGGACAAGGCCGCGGGCGAGCCCGTGCACGCGGGCAGCGGCCATGGGCGGGGGCTGGTGGAGGAGCTGCAGGGCGCTGCTGCTCGCCGAGGGCGAGCGGCCGCGGCCGGGCTTCCGGCTGGCGGCCGCGCACCGGCTGGATCGCGGCACCTCGGGGCTGGTGGTGTTCTGCCTGAGCGGGCTGGCGCTGCGCGGGGGTGCACGCGCAGCTGCGCGCCCGCAGCGTGCAGAAGCGCTACCGGGCGCTGGTGGCCGGCGTGCCGCGCCCGCGGGCGGGCGTGATCGAGCTGGCGCTGGGGCGGGCGCCCGGAGGCGGCGCGGTCGCGGTCCGGCCGGCGGGGACACAGGGCGCGCGGCAGGCGGTGACGCGGTATGCGACCGGGCGGGTGGTGCGGGGGCGGGGGCCTGCGCGTGGCGGAGCTTCCGCCTCGAGCCCGCGACCGGCCGCCGGCACCAGCTGCGGGTGCACCTGGCGGCGCTGGGCTGTCCGATCCTGGGCGACCGGCGCTACGGCGAGCCCGAGGCCAACCGCCGGTTCGCGGAGCTGAGCGGGCTCGAGCGGCTGTGGCTGCACGCCGCCGAGCTAGAGCTGCGCCACCCCAGGAGCGGCGCCAGGCTCGTGCTCCGCAGCCCCGTGCCGGCGGAGTTCGAACTGGCCCTGGAGCGGCTGCGGGGGCGCCGGGAGGGTTGAGCGCTGCCGCAAGGTTGCGCAACCACGGCCGCTCCGCCGCGCAGCGGCATTCGTGCCGCAGCCTGCACGCGGAGCGATGGTCGGGGCAGCGGAGCCTGTCATGCGGGCGCGAACGCTTCTGGTCTGGCTGGCCGTGATCGCGCTCCTCGTCGATCTCGGCTCGTATCACCGCTCGCACCACGGCGACTCCCTGGTGCCCGTGCTCATGAGCCTGCAGCACTGGACGCCCTTTTTCTGGGAGCAGGATCGCTTCTTCATGCTGGTGCCGCTGCTGGCGCTGCCGTTTCGCGATCCGCTGGCGAACCTGCTGGTGCAGAGCGCGCTGGGGATCTTCGCTGGCCTGGGAGCGTATTTCGCCGTCGGGCATTATGCGCTCGCGGAGCTGACGGACCGCCGCCTCTGGCAGCCGAGCGCCGCGCTCGCGCTCTGCCTGTTCGTCGCCTTCGCCAGCGACAACACCGCGCTGGACTGGTTCGGCGCTCAGCCCTACGGGGTCTCGCTCGCCCTGGGCGGTTGGGGGCTCGTGCTCGCGCGGGCGGGGCGCGTGCTGGTGGGCGCGGTGCTGCTCGTGCTGGCGCTGCTCGTGAACCCGGCGGCCCTGTTCGTGCTCGGGCCGCTGGTGGTGGGCTGGCGGCTGCTCGCCGGCGCCGCAGCGACCGCGCCGGCGCCCTCGCGGCCGGCGGTCGCAAGCAGCCAGGCGCGGCGCCAGCAGCGCCGGCGCGCAGCCCGCGAGCACGCCCGGGTGGCCGTGGCTGCGCCGTCGCGGCTCGTGGCCTGCTCGGAACGGCTCGTGCGGCTTGTCCGGCGCGAGCGGCCGACGGCATGGTGCCTGGGGCTGTTGCTCGGGGGGTTTGCGGTCTCGCTGTTCGCCTCGCGCGCTGCGGAGTATCGGATGGCATACGCGATCCTGCCGCCGGCCGAGTGGCCGGCCTGCTGGTGGGGCCTGCTGCGCAATGCCTGGCGGGCCTACCTGGCGGATGGATTGGCGGCAGCGATGGCGGCGGGGCTTTTGGTGGGGGTGATCGCGGCGGCACTCGGCAGGCGATGGCGCGCGCTCCGGCAGGCGCTCGCCGCGGCCGCGCTGCTCGCTGCGAGCGGGGCCGCGTGCGTGCTCGTGATGGGCGCCCTGAACTGGCCCAAGCTCAACGATCTCGCCCCGCGCTACATCCTGCCGGCGGTGGCGCTCTGGCTGCTCGGCAGCATGGTGGTGGCGACGGGCCCGCTGTTGGCGTTGCTGAGCGAGCCGCGGCGGCGGCTCGCCGCGGCTGCGGCGGCAGCCCCGCTGCTCGTGGTGGCGTTGCTGCGCTACGGCGTCCCGTCGCTGCAAGGGGTGCGGGCCGATCTGGATCGCAGCCTCGGCGCGCGCACCCAGGAGGTCATCGACAGCGGTGCCACACACGTGATCGGGGATTACTGGAAGGTGTGGCCCACCGTGTTCCACGTCAACCTGGTGCTCGCCTCGCGGGGCAGCGAGCGCCGCGTCTGGGGCGTCACCCACCGCAGCCTGCCGACGCGGCATCTCTGGCTCGCGGTGCCCCGCTCCGAGATGCGATTCGCGATGGCGGCCGATGACGATCCGCGCCGCTGGTGGTGGTCCGCTGCCCTGGGCCTGCCGCCGCTGGAGGTCGAGCGGCGGCTGGAGACGATCGTGATCCTGCGGCCGGCCGCGGCTGCTGCCGGCTCACCGGGGCGGCGCGGATAGCGGCGCCGGGGGCGAGGACGGCGGCGGAGCGGCCACCGCCCGCAGCCGCGGCAGCGCGGCGGCGACGAACTCGCGGGTGCACAGCGCGATCGCCTCGGCGAGCGGATCGGGTGCGGGCACGGTGAGGGAGTAGCGGGGGCCGCCCTCGGGGCGGCTGAGGCCTGCACCATGCGCCTGCGCCTGGTGCGCCGACTCGATCCGTGCCAGCACCTCGCCGCCTGGCTCGTGCCGCAGGGTGAGCACGAGCGCCGCCCGCGCGCGGAGCGTGCCCTCGGGGGCGAGCCCCTCGGCGAGCAGGGCGAGCTCGCGGATCTCGATCTCCAGCTCCAGCGGCCAGCGGGGCTCGTCCTCCGGGGTGAACCACCGCTCGCGGATCGCGCGCGGGCTCGGCGGCGCGGCTCCTGGCGCGGGGGGCAGCGCCGAGCGGGCGGCCAGCCACACCCGGCGCGCCGCCAGGGTGTAGCGCTGCTCCTCGGGGGCGAGCCGCCCCAGCGCCAGCAGCTCGCCCCCCTCGAAGGTGCGGCCCAGCTGCAGCGCGACCTCGGCGTCATCGAGGGCCCCGATGCGGTACAGCTCCGCCTCCAGGCGCGCGGCCCAGATGCGCGGGGAGGCGGCGGCCTGGAGCCCCAGCGCGCGCAGCTCGGCCACGGTGGCGAACACCGCCTTGAAGCAGGCGTCGGTGTAGGGAAAGCGCGCCACCTCGGTGCCGCCGACGCGCCCCGAGACGCTCACCAGCGCGCCCTCGCCGCGCGCGATCGCGACCGGCCCCACCCGCGCCACGAGCAGCGGGGGCAGCGCAAGGCGCTGCAGCTCGGCGCGGAGCTGTTCGGTGCTCGGCGGTGCGCTGGCGCAGGCGGCGAGGCCGAGCACAAGCCCGGCCAGCGCCCACTGGCCGGGGCGGGCGGCTGCGCCGTGGGGGCGCGCGGCGCTCATGTACCGATGATCTTCACGAGCACCCGCTTGCGGCGCCGGCCGTCGAACTCCCCGTAGAAGATCTGCTCCCAGGGGCCGAAATCCAGCCGGCCCTCGGTCACGGCCACCACCACCTCCCGCCCCATCACGGTGCGCTTGAGGTGCGCATCGCCGTTGTCCTCGCCCGTGCCGGTTGTGGAGGTAGCGGCTCAGGGGTTCGTGGGGGGCGAGGTCCTCGAGCCAGCGCTCGAAGTCCTGGTGGAGCCCGGGTTCGTCGTCGTTGATGAACACCGAGGCCGTGATGTGCATGGCGTTCACCAGGCACAGGCCCTCCCGGATGCCGCTCTCCCGCAGGCAGGCCTCCACCTGGGGGGTTATGTTGAGGAACGCCCGGCGGGTGGGGGTCTGGAACCAGAGTTCCTTGCGATAGCTCTTCACCGCTGGCTCCTCGTCCCTGCCGGCGGCGCAGCCCGCGCTGGTGCGGCCGGAACCGGGAGGCTAGCACCCGCGCCGCCAGCATCGCAAGGGGCGCGGCGCCGGGGCGGCATGGTGCCGTGGCAGGTGGCGGTGGCGGGAGCGGGACGCGGCGGGATCCGGGCGGCGCCGCCCGGGGGGCAGCGCGAGCTGGGGCTCAGGCGGCACGCACGAGCGGGTGCTCGGCGGGGCGGAGCGCCGCCCAGGCCGGCTCGCGCCGCCGGCGCCGCTCGTCTTGCGCGCGCTGGTGCGCGAACCGCGCCCGCAGCCAGGGCGGCAGCACGCGCCGCCGGCGCGCAACGCGGCGAGACGAGACGCCACCGCCGGCCGCGAGCAGCGCGCCCGCAGTCCCCAGCGCCCCGAGCAGCGCGAAGCCAGCCAGCACATACAGCATCGCTTGCCCTCCTCTGTCGCTCCGTGCGCTCGCTCGTGGACCTCACCGCCGCCCGCTCCAGCGGGCGCACCGGGGTAGACAAGCCCCGTGCCGGTCTATTCGGCGCGCTCGCAGGTGCCGGAGGGGCCGGGATTTGCAGGCCAGCCGCGGCCGGCGGGCCCGGGGCGCCGGCGGCGGATTGCACCATTCCGATGGCGCAGAGCGCGGGTTCAACCGCGGGGGAGCATCTGCTATCATCCGGCCCCTGGCCGGAGCGCAGCGGCGGGCCGGCCAGATCTCGGAGCACGCGAGGGCGCACCGTGACGAGGGAACTGGGCAAGCGCTACGACCCGCAGGCGATCGAGCCCCGGATCTACCAGCGCTGGCTCGAGGCGGGGATCTTCCACGCGGCGGAGGACTCGCCGGCAGAGCCCTATGCGGTCGTCATCCCGCCGCCCAACGTCACGGGGGTGCTGCACCTGGGGCATGCGCTCAACAACACGCTGCAGGATCTGCTGATCCGCTACCGGCGGATGCTCGGCGACAATGCGATGTGGCTGCCGGGCACCGATCACGCCGGCATCGCCACCCAGAACGTGGTCGAGCGCGAGCTGCTCAAGGAGGGGCTGAGCCGCGAGCAGCTCGGCCGCGAGGCGTTCCTGGAGCGGGTCTGGCGGTGGAAGGAGGACAACGGCAGCCGCATCATCGAACAGCTCAAGCGGCTGGGCTGCTCCTGCGACTGGGCGCGCGAGCGCTTCACCATGGACGAGGGGCTGTCGCGCGCGGTCACCGAGGTGTTCTGCCGGCTGTACGAGGCGGGACTCATCTACCGGGGCGAGTATCTGGTCAACTGGTGCCCGCGCTGCGGTACCGCGCTCAGCGACGAGGAGGCGATCCCCAAGGAGACCCAGGGCCATCTGTACCGCATCCGCTACCCGCTGGAGGGCGCCGAAGGACAGTACCTGGTGGTCGCGACCACGCGGCCGGAGACCATGCTGGGTGACACCGCGGTGGCGGTGCACCCGGAGGACGAGCGCTACCGCGAGCTGGTGGGCCGCACGGTGGTGCTGCCGCTGCTGGGGCGCCGCATCCCGGTGGTGGCGGATCCCTACGTGGATCGCGCCTTCGGCACCGGCTGCCTGAAGATCACCCCCGCGCACGACCCGCACGACTTCGAGGTGGCCGAGCGGCACGGCCTGCCGCGCATCAACGTCATGACCCCTCGGCGAAGATCAACGAGGAGGGCGGGCCGTACCGGGGGCTGGACCGCTTCGAGGCGCGCAAGCGGGTGCTGGCCGACCTCGAGGCGGCGGGGCTGCTGGAGGGCAAGCAGCCGCACACCCACAACGTGCCCCGCTGCCAGCGCTGCGCCACGGTGCTGGAGTACCGGCTGAGCGAGCAGTGGTTCGTGCGCATGAAACCGCTGGCACAGCCCGCCATCGAGGTCGTGCGCCAGGGCCGGATCCGCTTCCACCCCGAGCGCTGGACCGGGGTCTACCTCCACTGGATGGAGAACATCCGCGACTGGTGCATCTCGCGCCAGCTCTGGTGGGGGCACCGCATCCCCGTCTGGTACTGCGGGACGTGCAAGGGCCAGACCGTGAGCCGGCAGCCGCCGAGTGCCTGCGCGCACTGCGGCGCCACCGAGGGGCTGGAGCAGGACCCCGACGTGCTCGATACCTGGTTCAGCTCCTGGCTGTGGCCGTTCTCCACCCTCGGCTGGCCGGAGGACACCCCCGCGCTCAGGACCTTCTACCCGACCCGGACGCTGGTGACCGGACACGAGATCATCTTCTTCTGGGTCGCGCGCATGGTCATGGCGGGGCTGTTCTGCATGCGCGAGATCCCGTTTTCCGACGTGGTGATCCACGGGATCATCCGCGATGAGCGCGGCCGCAAGATGTCGAAGTCGCTCGGCAACGGGGTGGATCCGCTGGAGGTCATCGAGGAGACCTCCGCCGACGCGCTCCGCTTCACGCTGGTCTACCTGACCCCGGAGGGCCAGGACGCCCGCATCTCGAAGCAGAAGTTCGAGCTGGGCCGCAACTTCTGCACCAAGCTGTGGAATGCCGCACGGCTGGTGCTGAGCAACCTCGAGGGCTACCGCTGGCGGCCCGGGCTGCCGGAGCAGCTCGAGCCCGAGGACCGCTGGATCGTCTCGCGGTTGCACGCCGCGACCGCCGGCGCGCGTGCGGCGCTGGACGCCTTCCGCTTCCACGCCTACCTGCAGTCGCTCTATGACTTCGTCTGGGGCGAGTTCTGCGACTGGTGGCTGGAGATCGTCAAGCCGCGCTGGTACGAGGGCGGCCCCGAGGTGCGCGAGCGCGCGCAGCAGGTGGCGGTCTACGTGCTCGAGCGGGTGTTGCGGCTGCTGCACCCGGTGGTGCCGTTCGTGACGGAGGAGATCTGGGGGCGGCTGCGCGAGGCGGTGCAGGCGGAGAGCTGGCAGCCCCTGCTGGCGACCGCGCCCTTCCCGGAGGCGGAGCCGGAGCGGATCGACCCCGAGCTCGAGGAGCGGTTCGCGCTGCTCACCACGCTGGTGCGCGAGCTGCGCAACATCCGCGCCGAGCACCAGATCCCGCCGGGGCGCGCGATCGCGGCCATGGTGACGACGGCTCGGGCGCCGGCGGGCGCGGAGAGCACGGCGCCGAGCGCGAGCCTGCGCCTGGTCGAGCAGGGGCGCGCGCTGCTGCAGCGGCTGGCGCGGCTGGAGCGGCTGGAGATCGCCCCCGGGCTCGAGCGCCCGCGCGGTGCGGCCACCGCCGCGGTCAAGGACCTGGAGGTGCACGTGCCGCTGGAAGGCGTGATCGACCTCGAGGCGGAGCGCCGCCGGCTGGAGAGCCGCCAGAACAAGCTGGCGGCACAGCTGGGGGCGGCGCGCAACAAGCTCTCCCAGCCCAGTTTCGTCGAGCGCGCGCCGGCCGAGGTGGTCGAACGTACCCGCGCCCTGGTGCGGGACCTGGAGCAGGAGTTGCGGGCGCTGGAGGCGAGCCTGGCGGAGATGGGCCAGCCCCAGCAGCGCTCCTGAACAGCGGCGATGGGCAGTGGCCGGGGGCGTCCCCGCTGCGGCGGGCAGATCGGGCGGGCTCCGGCCAGGCGCGACTGCCGGCCGGGCGAGCTGGCCAAGGCGCAGGGGGCGGGATGGACCAGGCACAGCGCCGGCAGTGGTTACAGTGGACGCTCGCGCTCGCGCTGCGCATCGGCGGCGAGGTCCTGCTGCCACGCCAGCCGCGCCAGGGGCCGCCCGCCGGGCTGCGCAAGAAAGGGGTGCGGGACCTGGTGACCGAGGCCGACGAGGCCAGCGAGCACGCGATCGTCAGCGCCCTGCGGAAGCGTTTTCCCGCGCACGCCATCGTGGCGGAGGAGCAGGTGCGGGAGCGCGCCCGGCCGGAGGGCTGGCGATGGTATGTGGATCCGCTCGACGGCACCGTCAACTTCGTGCACGGCCTGCCGCTCTGGAGCGTCTCCATCGCGTGCTACGGCCCGGCCGGGGGGGAGCTTGGGGTGGTGTACGCCCCCGCGCTCGGGGAATGCTTCTTCGCGGCACGGGGGCTGGGCGCCTTTGCCGGCACCGGACTGCAGGACGCCGAGCGGATCGCGGTCACCGACGAGGGCGAGCTGATCGAGGCGCTGCTCGTGACCGGCTTCGCCTAGGACCAGGAGCGCTACCCGAACCTGCGGGAGTGGAACCACCTGCTGCCGCGCACGCGCGGGTTGCGCCGGCTGGGCTCGGCGGCGCTCGATCTGTGCTACGTGGCGGCCGGTCGCTTCGACGGCATGTGGGAATCGGGCCTCAACCCGTTCGATGTCGCGGCCGGGGCGCTGATCGTGCGCGAGGCCGGGGGGCGCGTCACCGACTATGAGGGCGGGGAGGACTGGCTCGATGGCCGGACGCTGCTGGCGACCAACGGGGTGCTGCACGAGAGGCTGCGGGCCGAGTTGGCGGCGGCGCGGGCCTCGCACACCCAGGGCGGGGCAGGACCGCCAGCGGTGGCGGCGCGCGGGCGGTGAACGGTGAGCTAGCTCGCATGCGGCGCGGCATGGCAACGCTCGTGGCCAGCGCGGTCGTGCTCCTGGCGGCGACGGCAACCCCTGTGCGCGCCGAGAGCGCGGCCGAGTGGATCGAGCGCGCGCACGCGCATCGGGAACGGGGCGAGATCGAGGAGGCGGCCCAGGCGCTGCGGCGCGCGTGGGAGCTCGGGCCGAGGGACCCTGGGCTACGCCGGGCGCTGGTGGAGGCGCTGCTCGAGGTCGGCGAGCGGCGGCTCCAGCAGGGCGAGGACCGCGCGGCGCTGGAACCGCTGGCGCTGGCCGTCGACCTCGCCCCCGAGCAGCCCGCGGTCCGCTTCGCGCTCGCGGTGGCGTACTTCCGGCTCGGGGAGTCCGAACGCGCCCGCGTCGCGGCACTGGCGGTGCTGGAGCGAGAGCCCGCGCACCCCGGAGCGCTGGAGCTGCTGGGGCGGCTGGAGTACGCGGCCGGGCGGCTGGAGGAGGCGATCTTTCGGCTGGAAGCGGCGCTTGCCGCCGACCCGCAGGCCGCAGGCGCGCGGCGGCTGCTCGAACGCGCGCGGCGCGATCTCGAACTCGAGCGCGCCATGGGGATGCGCGTCAGCCAGCACTTCGAGCTCCGCTTCGAGGGCGGCGAGGCGGAGGCAGCGGCGGTGGCGCGCGCGGTGGATGACCTGGAGGCGGCACACGCCGAGGTGGGCGCAGCGCTCGGGCTGTATCCGAGCGGGCGGCTGCCGGTCATCCTGTATGCGGACCGCTCCTTCCGCGTCGCCACGGGGGCGCACGGCTGGGTGGCGGCGCTGTACGACGGCAAGATCCGGGTGCCGCTCGAGGGGCTGCTCGAGCGGGACCAGGCCACGTTGCGGCGGGTGCTCGTGCACGAGTACGTGCACGCGGTCGTGCATGCCACCGCCCCTGGCTGTCCCGGCTGGCTGCACGAGGGGCTGGCGCAGCTGCTGGCCGGCGAAGCGGGGGATGAAGCTCTGGTGCAGCGGGCGGCAGCGGCCGGGGCACTGGTCGGGTTCGCCGAGCTGGAGCGCGGGTTTGCCGGGATCGCCGAGCGCGGCCGGGCAGCGCTATTGTACGCACAGTCGCTCTCCTTCGTGCGCTGGCTCGCCGCGCGCGGCGGCACGGCGGCGCTCGGCACGGTGATCCGCGACCTGGGGCGCGGCAGCTCGCTCGATGAGGCGCTGCGGGCCAGCTTCGGCGCCACGCTGCCGGAGCTGGAACGGGCGTGGCGCGAGGGTCTGGGCGCGTCGTGAGCCGCCGCCCCGGTGCAGGCCGGAGCGGGGTTTGAACCCCGGTGCCGGCGATGCGATCATGGACCTTGCAAGCGTGCAACGACGCGGGGCAGGGGAAGGGAGCCAGCGATGGCGCAGTGTCATGCCTGCCAGCGCGAGATCGACCCTTACACGGCGACATGCCCGCACTGCGACGCTTCGCAGGACGTGACGCTGTTCGCGCGGCTCCCGCAGCAAGGGCCCGGCGGAGCCGGAGGCGGCGAGGCCAGGGCGCCTGTGCTGGCCAGCTCCGAGCCCGCTGCCGGCCGCGAGGTGCACGCCTGCTTCCTCGTCTCGCCCTCGCTCAAGGAGCCGTATGAACTCGAGCGAGGCGAGCTGGTGCGGATCGGGCGCAGCCGCAACAACGAGATCTGCTTGCCGAGCGGGCACGTCTCGCGGCTGCACGCGGAGCTGGTCTACGAGGACGGCGGCTGGGTGGTGGGCGACCTCGGGTCCAAGAACGGCACCTATGTCAACGGCGAGCGCGTGTTTCGCCACCCGCTGCGGCACGGGGACCGCATCCGAATCGGCCACTTCGAGCTGCAGTACCTGGAGCTGACGCGCGAGCAGACACGCGAGCTGCTCATGGGCAAGGGGGCGCTCGCGGGCGGGGAGACGGCGCGCCTGGAGACCGAGGCCGGGTTCGCCGGCGACCTCGCCAAGATCCAGATCGTCGAGGTGGTGCAGCTGCTGCACAAAAACCGCAAGACGGGCTGCCTGTCGGTGTGGGCCGCCGGCGGGCAGGTCGAGGCCGGGCGGCTGTACTTCCTCGACGGCCGGATCGTACACGCCGAGCGCGACGGCGAGGAAGGCATGCAGGCGGTGCGGCCGCTGTTGCGGACCCGCGAGGGTAGCTTTCGCTTCAGGCCGCAGCACGCGATCGAGAAGAAGACCATCTCGATCCCGACCGACAAGCTGCTCTTCGAGGCCCTGGCCCCGTAGGCCGCAGCACCGCGCGGTGGGGTAGCCCCGGCCGGACGGGCGTGGCCGGGGCGCGGCCCGCGCGGCGGCTCAAGCCGCGAACAGCGCCTCGACGAAGCGCCGTGGCTCGAAGGGCTGCACGTCCTCGGGTTTCTCGCCCAGCCCCACGAACTTGACCGGCAGGCCCAGCTCCCGGGCGATCGCGACCACGATCCCGCCCTTGGCGGTACCGTCGAGCTTGGCCAGGAAGATGCCGGTCACCTCGGTCACCTCGCGGAACGCCCGCGCCTGCGCGATCGCATTCTGGCCCGTGGTGGCGTCGAGCACCAGCAGCACCTCGTGCGGAGCTTCGGGCAGGCGCTTGCGGATCACCCGTTTGATCTTCTCGAGCTCCTTCATCAGATTCTGGTGGGTGTGCAGCCGGCCGGCGGTGTCCACGATGAGGTAGTCGACGCCGCGGGCGATCGCGGCCTCGAGCGCGTCGTGCACCACCGCGGCCGGATCGGCGCCGGTCTGCGCGGCGACGATGGGCACCCCGAGCCGCTCGCTCCACACCCGGAGTTGATCCACCGCGGCCGCCCGGAAGGTGTCGGCGGCGGCCAGCAGCACACGGCGTCCCTGCTGCCGGAGGTGATGCGCCAGCTTGGCGATCGAGGTGGTCTTGCCCACTCCGTTGACCCCGACCACCAGCACCACGGTCGGCGGGACCGGAGCCTCGGCGAGCCGCGCGCCGTTGCCGGCGGCCACGAGCTCGCGGCTCAGGTCGTCCTTCAGGCGCGCCAGCAGGGCCTCGGTGCTGCGGGCCTCGCCCGCTCGCCAGGCGCGGCGCAGATCCTCCAGGATGGCCTCGCTGGTCGCCACGCCCAGGTCGGCTTCGAGCAGCGCGACCTCCAGCTCCTCGAGGGTCTGTTCGGAGGGCTCCTGGCCGAGCGCGCGGCGCAGGGCGAGGCCGAGCCGCGCCCGCGTCTTGTGGAGACCGCGTGCCAGCTGCTGCAGGGCAGAGGGAGCGCCAGAGCTCGGCGCGGCGCCGCCGGCCCCGGGTGCCGGCCGCGCCCGCCTCGACCGCCACCACCACGCGGCGAGCAGCGCGAGCAGCACCAGCAGCGCGACTGCCAGCGCGTGCCGGCCGAGCTCGGAGCTGCCGGGCGGCGGCAAGAGGAGTGCAGGCGGAGCGCAGATCAGCAAGGTGCAACCCTCGGAGTCTCGGTCTCAGGTCGCCTCGCGCCGCGCGAGCACGCTCTTGAGCAGCGAGTCGAGAATGCCGTTGACGAATGCGCCGGAGTTCTTCCCGCTGAAGCGCTTGGCGAGTTCCACCGCCTCGTTGATCACGACCTTGGGCGGGGCATCGGTGTACAGCAGCTCGTAGGCGCCGATGCGGAGCACGTTGCGGTCGACCACCGCCATGCGCCCGAGCTGCCAGTTCTGCGCCAGTGCTGCCAGGCGGGCGTCGATCTCCGCCTGGTGCCGGAGCACCCCGTGCACCAGCTCCCGCGCGAAGCGGCGCGCCACCTCGTCGCGCGTCGCACGCTGCAGGAACTCCTCGCGTTCTCGCTCGCTGATCCCGCTGCCCAGCAGGTCGATCTGATAGAGCAGCTGGAGCGCCAGCACGCGCGCCCGCGTCCGCCTACGCATCATGGCGATCGTCGGGCAGGCGCGCGAGCAGGTCCGCCACCTCGAGGGCAGCCAGCGCCGCCTCGGCTCCCTTGTTGCCGGCCTTGCCGCCGGCACGCTCCAGCGCCTGCTCCAGCGTGTCGCAGGTCAGCACCCCGAAGATGCACGGCACGCCGGTGCGCAGGGCCGCCTCGGCGATGCCGCTGGTGGCGGCGGCGGCGATGTGGTCGAAGTGAGGGGTGGCACCGCGGATCAGCGCCCCCAGGCAGATCACCGCGGCGTAGCGACCGCTGGCTGCCAGACGGAGCGCCACCAGGGGCAGCTCGAAGCAACCGGGCACGCGCGCGAGGTCGATGCGGTCCGCCGCCACCCCGTGCCGCACGAGGGTGTCGCGGCACCCCGCGAGCAGCCGCTCGCAGATCAGGTCGTTGAACCGGCTGGCGGCGATCGCGAACCGCCGGCTACCCTGCGCCAGGAGTTCTCCCTCGTAGAGGGCCATCGCGGTGCGGCTCTCCCTGTCCCTTCAAGGAGCGTCTCGAAGGCCCCGGATTTTAGCATGGGGGCGTTTCCTTGCAAGGCGAGTGCGGGTAGGGTAAGGCTTCGCCGCCGGAGGCGGCTCCGGCGCCAGGGGCGGCAAGGAGCTTCTGGCCGGGCAGGGACGAGCGGAGCCTGGGCCAAAGGGCGCATGCTGGAGCTGTTGCCGTCGCTGCTGCCCCACCTGATCGCTCTCGGCGCCGCTGCGCTCGCGCTCGTCGCCTCGGCGCATGCGGTGTTGCACAAGCGGGAGGTGCGCGCCGCGGTCGGATGGGTGGGGCTGATCTGGCTGGTGCCGGTGGTGGGGGCGGTGCTGTACGCCCTGCTCGGGATCAACCGCATCCAGCGGCGCGCGGTGGCGCTGCGGGCGGGCCGGCAGCGGCTCCTGGGCACCGCCGGCGATGCGGTCTGCGACCTCCAGGCGCTGGAGCGCCACCTCGACGCGCAGCCGCCGCCGGCGCAGCACCTGCTCGCACTGGCACGGGCGGTGAATCGGGTGGTGGCGCGCCCGCTGCTCGCGGGCAATCGCATCGTGCCGCTGCGCGATGGCGACGAGGCCTACCCGGAGATGGTCGGCGCCATCGAGGCGGCCGAGCGCTCGGTGGCGCTGGCGAGCTACATCTTCGAGGTCGACGAGGCTGGCAAGCCGTTCATCGAGGCGCTCGCGCGGGCGGTGTCACGCGGGGTGGCGGTCCGGGTGCTCATCGACGCGGTGGGGGTCCGCTACGGCTGGCCGCCCGCGGATCGGGCGCTGCGCGCCGCCGGCGTGCCGTGCGCGCTGTTCTTGCGCCCGCGCGTGCCGTGGCGCTGGGCGTATCTGAACCTGCGCAACCACCGCAAGCTGCTCGTGGTGGACGGCCGGCTCGGCTTCACCGGGGGACTCAACGTGCGGGGGCTGCACCTGCGCGCGCGGCATGGCGCAGCCGCGCACCTCGATACCCACTTCCGGCTGGAGGGGCCCGTGGTCAGCCACCTGCTGGAGGTCTTCCGCGAGGACTGGACGTTCGCGACCGGCGAGCAACTCGAGGGCGAGCCCTGGCGGAGCCGCGCGGAACCCGCCGGCGGGGTGGTGGCGCGCGCGATCAGCGCCGGGCCGGACGAGGACCATGAGAAGCTGTTGTGGACGATCCTGGCGGCGCTGGCGACGGCGCGGCGCGCCGTCCGCATCGTCACCCCCTATTTCCTGCCGGACGAGCCGCTGGCGAGCATGCTCGCGGTGGCGGCCCTGCGCGGGGTCGAGGTGGACGTGATCATCCCCGAGCGGCCCAACCTGAGGCTGGTCGGCTGGGCCGCGCGCGGCTGGGTGGAGCAGGTGCTGCGGCACGGGGTGCGGGTCTGGTTCTCGCCACCGCCGTTCGATCATTCCAAGCTCATGACCGTGGACGGGTGCTGGTCGCTGCTCGGTTCGGCGAACTGGGACCCGCGCAGCCTGCGGCTCAACTTCGAGCTGGATCTCGAATGCTACGACGCGGCGCTGGCCGCCGAGATCGACGCCCGCATCGAACGCAAGCGCGCCGCCGCCCGCCCGGCGAGCCTGCAGGAGCTGGGTGCACGCAGCCTGGCGGTGCGGCTGCGCGACGGGCTGGCGCGCCTGTTGACGCCCTACCTGTGAAGGGCGGCAGGTGCGCGGCGAGGCGGGCCGGCAACTGCCCGGCCGAGCCTGAGGCTGGCCTCGCCGCGCGCGGCGGCGATACTGGTGAGCGGAGCGGTCGAGAGCAGCGGAGGGCGAGGGTGGCTCCGATGGCGAGGTCGGCAGTGCTGGGGGTTGTGGCCCTGGCCCTGCCCTGGCTCGCCCTGCCGGGGCCGGTGCGGGCGCAGGCAGACCGGCTAGAGGTCGCGGGGGACTGCCGGCAGGTGTCGCTCGAGGTGGACGCGCCGGTGCTGGCGGTGCTCGAGCGGCTGCGCGAGGTGGCGGGGCTGCACCTGTTCATCGAAGGGGAGCCCCACGCTCGGGTCCGGTTGCAGGCCGAGGGGCTGGCGCCGCTGGAGGCGGTGCGGCGCGTGCTCCAGCAGGCGGGGCTCGAGCTCGAGGTGATCCCGCGGGCGGCCGCGGGCGGCACGGCGCCGCTGCTCGTGGTGCGGGCGCCGGCCGCTGCCGCCGGAGCGGGCGAGGCGGCTGGGGGGATCACCCATAGCGGCCGCACCTACCGGGCGCCGCGCGCATTCGCCTATCCGGTGGAGGTCATCCCCGAGGGACCGGCCGGCGACGCCGAGCGCGCCCGGTTGGGCGGACTGGAGACGCGCCCCGACGTCGCGCTGGTCGTCTCCCCCCATCTGCGGGAGCGCCTGTACCGCGAGTACCTGGAGCACCGCGCGATCTACCAGCGGATGCTGCGGCACGCCGGGGTTCCGCTCGAGCTGCCGGCGGCGGTCCCGCTGCGCAACGTCCGCATCTATCTGGCAGGGGCGGAACAGGCCTACCTGGGCGAGCTGTTGTTCGCGGCGGGGGAAGGGGCGCTTGGCCGGCTGGTGTATCGGGTGGCGGTGCAGGATCACCAGGTGCTGGGGCTCACCATCGGCCGCTGGCGGCGGTAGCGCGGGCGCGGGCACCCGGTGCGTTCGCCGCCCGGCAGGCGGGGGCCGCCTGCGGGCGTGACGGTGCGGGCTGCGTTGACGGACCGCCGCGCGGGCCTTATCCTCCCCGGCCATGGACGCGATCGCCATCAGGATCGCCGCCGCGCTGGCGCCTCACCTCGGGCTGGAGCCCGAGGAGGTGGCGGGGCTGCTGGAGGTGCCGCGGGAGGCCGGGCGCGGGGACTACGCGGTGCCGTGCTTCAGCCTCGCGCGGCGGCTGCGCCGCGCTCCGGCGCAGATCGCGGCCGAGGCGGCGGCTGCGGCCTCGGCGGCGATCGCCCCCGGGGGGCTGGTGCGGGCGGTGCAGGCCGTCGGCCCCTATCTCAATCTGTGGCTGGAGCCAGCTACGTTCGCCGAGGCGGTGCTCTCGGAAGTCGCCCTGCACGGGCGGCAGTACGGCGAGAGCCGGCGCGGCGCCGGCCAGCGGGTCGTGATCGACTACAGCTCCCCGAACATCGCCAAGCGGTTCCACATCGGGCATTTGCGCTCGACCGTCATCGGCGCTGCGCTGGTGCGGCTGCACCGCGCGCAGGGCTACGAGGTCATCGGGGTCAACCACCTCGGGGACTGGGGTACCCAGTTCGGCCACCTCATCGCGGCATGGGAACGGTGGGGCGAGGAGGAGCGGCTGGCCGGCGACGACCCCATCGGCTATCTCCAGGAGCTGTACGTTCGGCACAACCGCGCCGCCGCCGAGGACCCCGCGTACGCCGAACGGGCGCGTGCGGCGTTCAAGCGGCTGGAAGACGGCGACCCGAGCGCGCGTGCGTTGTGGAGCCGGTTCCGCGAGCTGTCGCTGCGCGAGTTCGCGCGCATCTACGAGCTGCTCGGGGTCGAGTTCGAACAGATCGCAGGGGAGTCCTTCTACGAGGACAAGATCCCGCACGCGCTGGAGCTGTGCGCCGCGCGCGGGGTCAGCGAGTGGTCCGAGGGGGCGCTCATCATCGACTTCGCCCGGCACGGCCATCCGGGCCTGCCCCCGATGCTGTTGCGGCGTTCGGACGGAGCCACGCTGTATGCCACGCGCGACCTCGCCGCCGCGATTTACCGGTTCGAGACCTACGATCCGGCGAAGATCCTGTATGTGATCGGCGCGCCCCAGAAGCTGCACCTGGAGCAGCTGTTCACGGCGTTGCGGCTACTGGGCTTTCCCGCCGAGCGCTGCGCCCACGTCGCCTTCGGTCACGTGCAGGGGATGTCCACCCGCGAGGGCACGGCGATCCTGCTCGATGAGGTCCTGGGCCGTGCCATCCGGCTCGCCGAGGAGCGCATCCGCGCGGGCGAGGTGCGCGTGCCCGCAGAACAGATCGAGCGGACCGCGCGCGCGGTCGGCGTCGGCGCCGTGGTCTTCGCGGATCTGCGCCATCGCCACCTCAAGGACATCGCGTTCGACTGGGACCGGATCGTGCGCTTCGAGGGTGAGACCGGACCGTACCTGCAGTACGCGCACGCGCGGCTGTGTTCGATCGCGGAGCAGGTGGCCGCGGTGGACCCCGAGGCCGCAGCGGCGCTCGTGGAGTTCGGGCGCGAGCCGCTGGCGCCGGCGCAGGTGGGGGCACTGCTGGGTGCCGGCCGCCCGATCGAGCCGCAGCTGCTGGTGGAGCCGGAGACCTTCGCGGTGCTGCGGCTGGTGGGCGCCTATCCGCGCACGCTCGAGCGGGCGGCCGCGGAGCTGGAGCCCTCGGTGCTCGCGCAATACCTGCTGGAGCTGGCGGGAGCCTTCTCGGGTTTTTACCACGCGCATCACGTCAAGAACGCCGAGCCGGCGCAGCGGCGGGCCCGCCTGGCGCTGGTGCACGCGGTGCGACACGTGCTGGCGCACGGGCTCACCCTGCTGGGCATCGAGCCCCTGGAGCGGATGTAGCCGCCGGCGGTCGGGTGCGGAGGCCGCCCCTGCTCAGCGCCCGAGGAAGCGCTGCTGCTGCGCCCTGTCCAGCAGCGCCTTCGCCTCGGGGTTGTCGGGCGTGCGGTCGAGCAGCTCGTGCAGCACTTCGATCGCTGCCTCGTGCCGATCCGCCTCGAGCAGCAGTCTGGCCAGAACCAGGCGCGCCGCGTCGTCTTCGGGCGCAAGCCGAACCACCGCTCGCTGGTGCGAGGCGGCCGCCTCCGGTTCGCCCCGCTCGGCGTACAGCTCTGCCAGCAGCCGCCGCGCGGGCAGCGAGCCCGGATCGAGGCGGACCACTTCTTCCAGCTGCGCGATCGCCTGTGCGGCCTCGCCCATGGCGCGCAGCACCTCTGCCAGCTGGTAGTGGACCTCGGGGCGGAGCGGCTCCAGCTGCGCCGCCACACGCAGCGCGGCGGCCGCCAGGTGGAGCGCACCGCTCTGGCGGTAGACCTCCGCCAGCTGCAGGCGGGCCTCCAGCAGCGTCGGATCCAGCTCCACGGCCGCCTCGAGCTCGTGGCGCGCCTGCGAGAGCTGGCCGGCGCGCGCCGCCAGCAGCCCCAACCGCAGGTGGGTCAGGGCGCGCGCCGGCTCGGCGGCGAGCGCGGCCAGGTAGGCCTCGCGCGCGGCCGCCGGCTGTCCGGCGGCCTCCAGCGCCTCTCCCCGCAGATGGAGGAACTCGGCATTGTGGGGCTCGAGCGCGAGCGCTGCGGCGAGGGCCTGCAGCGCCGCCTGGTGCTGCCCCAGCGCCAGGCGTGCGCGCGCGGCCCGGTAGGAGAGCCACGGGTCCTCGGGGCGCAGTGCTGCTGCGCGCGTGTAGGCATCGGCGGCCTCGGCGGTGCGGCCCCGCCGCTGCAACAGCTCGCCACGGACCGCCAGGAGATCGGCCTCGGGCACCGCACCCGGCTCGATCTGCTCGAGCAGTTCTCCGGCGCGCTCCAGCCGGCCGCGGCGCAACAGCAGCAGCGCCAGCCGCAGCCGCGAGTGCGGCGCCTCGGCCGCATCCGCACAGCTCGCCAGCGCCTCTTCGTAGCGCACGAGCGCGGCCGCATCCTGGTGGGCGCGGTCGAGTGCCTCGGCGAGCCAGTGCAGCAGCGACGGCTCGAGCCGGGGCCCGGTGGCGCGCAGCGCTCGCTCGAAACTGCGCGCCGCCTCGGCGAACTCGCCGCGCAGCATGCGTAGCCGGCCGCGCAGGATCTCCAGCGCCGCCGGATCGCGGTCGCGTTCGTGCGCCAGGGCCTGCTCGGCTGCGCGCCGAGCCTGCTCCGACTCGCCCCGCAACAGCAGCACCTGCCCGAGCCCGGTCCAGGCAGCGGCGTTGTCGGCGCGGTAGGCGAGCGCCTCGCGGAAGGAGCGTTCGGCTTCCGCGAGCCGGCCGGCCGCCAGGTGCGCGCGACCGCGCGCGACGGCGCGCCGGTCGGCACCGACTCGCAGCAACAGCTCGGCGCCGAAGGCGAGCGTGCCCAGGACCACGAGCGCCCCCAGCGCCCAGAGCAGTCGGGGGTCGACTCGCCACGGGCGGAAGCCAGCCACCGGCGGCGGCGCGCCGGTGGCGAGCTCGGTGCCACAGCCCTCGCACACCGCATCGCCGGCGGCATTGTGCCAGCCGCACAGCCCGCAGGTGCGGGTCTGCGCGGGGCCGCTCGATCCGGCGGCCGCTTGCGGGCGCTCGGTGGGGTGGGTGTCGCCGAGTTCCCCTGCCGGCGGCACGGCGAGCCGTTCGCCGCAGTGAGGGCAGCGCAGCACGGCGTCCTGTCCGTGCCGCTCGCGCACCCGCACGCGCGCTCCGCAGCGACACCGCGCGTTGTTCGCCATCGGCCTCGTCGCCACCAGCGCATACGATACCGGCTCGTTCTGGAGGTGGCCAGCGCCGGGCCCGCACGCCGGGTGTTGCGCTATCGTGGCGGACGCTGGGCGGCGGCAGCGGGCCAGGGGTTTGCGGGTGTGCGCGCCAGGTGCGTAGACTGAAGCTCGAGCGGCCGTGCGGGCCGGTGGTGGCGCGGCATGAGGGTGCCAGGGGTGGAGGAGGCGACGGCCCAGCCAGGCTCCAGGGGCGGTGGCGCGGAGGGTGCCGGGCCCGGCTCGCCCGGCCCCTCAGCGGTTCCCTCGGCGGCGGCGGGCGGCGGCGAGCCCGTTCCGGGTTCGCGCGCCGAGGAGGACCTGGCGCTGGCGCGCGTGGCGATGGAACGCGGCCTGGTGACCGCCGATGAGGTGCGGGAGATCCTGGGCATCCAGGCCGACTTCACGGCGATCGGGCGCGCGGTGCCCATCGGCCAGCTGCTGATCCGGCGGCGGCTGCTCGATGTCGAGACCTTCGTCGAGCTGGCACGCGAGGTGCGGCGGCGCGCGGTACGCTGTCCTGCGTGCAGGGGCCTGTCGCTGCTGCCGCGGCCCGAGGCGGTGCCCCCCGAGGCGGAGCACGGCCGGTGCGCGCGCTGCGGGGCGCTGTTGCCGTTGCGCGCGACAGTGCCCGCGGAGCCCGGGGCCGACGGTGGCAGCGCCGCCGGGGCAGCGCCGCCAGCCGAGACGTTGCCGGCCGCGGCCGGCGAGCCGGCGCCCGCAGGGGAGGAGCCCGGCCGAGACGGCGCGGCGCTCGATGCGCAGCCGCCACCGGCGGCCGCGGGAGTTCCGGCCCCGGCCGAGGCGGCGGGCCGGCCGCGGCGGCGCCGCCACGAGCCTTTGACCGGCCGGCGCTTCGGCCACACCGAGGTGCTGGAGGAGATCGCGCGCGGCGGCATGGGGGTGGTCTACCGCGCGCGCGACCACGAGCGGCTGCGCATCGTGGCGCTCAAGGTGCTGAAAGACGGCGTGCACGCCACCGAGAAGCAGGTACGCCGTTTCCTGCGCGAGATCGATACCGTCAAGAAGCTCCGCCACCCCAACATCGTCGAGATCTACGACGTCGGGTGCGTGCAGGGACAGCACTTCTTCACGATGGAGCTGGTGGACGGGCAGGCGCTCGATGAGCTGCTGCGGCGGGGACCGCTGCCGGTGCGCCGCGCCATGGAGCTGTGCGAACAGGTGGCGCGCGCCATCCACCATGCGCACGAGCACGGGGTGATCCATCGCGACCTCAAGCCGGCCAACATATTGCTCGATCGGCGTGGGGTGCCACGCATCACCGACTTCGGGCTCGCCAAGAACATCGATCACACCTCGGCCATGACCCGTACCGGCGCCGCGGTCGGCACTCCCTACTACATGCCGCCCGAACAGGCCAAGGGCGACAGCAGCCGCATCGACCGCCGGGTCGACGTGTATGCGCTCGGGGTGATCCTGTTCGAGATGATCACCGGGGAGTTGCCCTTCGACGGCGAGACCAACATCGAGGTCTACCGCAAGATCATGGAGGAGCAGCCACCGGCGCCCTCCAGCATCGACCCGCGGATCGACAGCGACGTCGACCGGGTGGTGCTGAAGGCGATGGCGAAGGAGCGGGAAGATCGCTATCCGAGCGCGCTCGCCCTGGCGGACGACATCCGCCGCTGGCTGGACGGCCAGCCCGTGCTGGCGCGACGGCCGAGCCGGGTGCGCCAGATGGTGCGGCGCGCGCGCCGCGTTGCGCCGGTGGCGGGGGCCGCGCTCGCCGCGGTGCTGTTCGTGCTGGCGGTGCTGGGAGCGGTGCTGGTCATCGACGAGCGGAGCGCGCGGCGCGAGCGCCAGGCGCAGGCCCGGGCGGAACTGGAGAGCCGGCAGGGTCGGCTGGCGACGGTGGGCGCGGACGCGGCCTCCACGCTGCGGCGGGTGCGGGGTGCTGCTGGGGGAGCGGCGCGCGGCCGAGGCGCAGGCGCTGGCCGAGGAGGCGCTCGCGGTGCTCGGCGGCCTGGAACGCTGGCCCGAACAGCTCAGCTACCCGGAGCTCAACCGCGAGCAGGTCCGCGCGCTGATCGAGCGATTCGAGCGCGAGCAGGGGCGGGAGCTGGTGCGCGAACTCCAGCTGGTGCGAGCCGAGGCGCTGGCCCTGCTCGGCACGCCGCAGAGCGACGAGCAGGCGCTGGCCGCCCTGCGGCAGGCCGAGCAGGTGGCGCCGCAGGATCCGGCGGTGCACGTGTTGCGGGGGCGGCTGCACGCCGCGCGGGGCCGGCTCGGGGCGGCGGAGACCTCGTTCGCACGCGCGCTGGCCTTTGCGCCGGGCCACCTGGAGGCCCTGCTGGGACGGGGGCGGGTATTGGAGCGACTCGGCCGCTTCGTCGACGCGCTGGAGGACTACCGGCGGGTGATGGAGCTGGAGCGCGAGCGCTCGGCGGCCAGTGGTCCGGCCCGCTTCCGTCCGATCGGTTCGGAGGAGCCGACGCCGCTGGCGCGCGCGATGCTGCGGGCAGCGCTGTGCGAGGCGGCGCTGGGCCGGCCGGCGGAGGCGCGGCGGCTGCTGGACGAGCTGATCGACGGCGACCCGGGGCACTTCCCGGCGTACGTGGCACGGTCCGAGCTGCGGCTGGCGGGCGACCTGCTCGGGGCGCAGGCGGATGCACGCGCCGCCATCGATCTCAAGCGCGGTCGGCCCGAGGGCCACGTCGCGCTGGGGCGCGTGCTGCTGGTGCGCGGCCGCCCGGACGAGGCGGCGGCAGCGCTGCAGACGGCACTCGCCACGGATCGCACCCATGCGCCCGCGGCGTTGTACCTCGGCCTGGCGCTGGAGCGGCAGGGCGAGCTGCGCGCGGCCTTGGATGCGTATGCGAAGGCCTGCGAGCCGAGGCTGGACGGGGCGTACCTCGAGGAACGGGCGGTGGCCTGGCTGCGCCGGGGGGAACTCAAGCGGATCGCGGGCGAGCCGGAGGCGGCGGTGCTCGCCTACGAGCAGGCGCTGGCCCTGCTGCCGCGGCTCGGGGCGGCGGAACTCGGCCGGGTTCGGCTCGAGCTGGCGCGGGGCGAGCTGGAGCGGGCACGCGCAGCGCTGGAGCGCGCACGGGCGCTGGTCGTCGAGCCGCTGGCGCTCGAGACCACCCGCGGCTGGGTGGCGCTCGGAGCGGGCGAACCGGCCGCGGCAGTTCGGGCATTCGAGCAAGCGCTGGGGCAGGCCGGGAGCGGTCTGGCGCTGGAGGCGGCCGCGGGTCTGGCGGCGGCGCTCGAGGCTGCCGGGCAGCAGGCCGCGGCCCGCACCGCATACGCGCGGGTGCTGGGCATGGAAAGGCGCCTGCTGGGCGAGGAATCGCTGGTGTCGCTGCTAGGCGGGCCCGAGGCGGCGGGGCGGTTGCTCGGGGATGCGGCGGCGGGGGCGGCGCGGCCCGAGCTGGAGGCGGTGCTGGCGGTGCGCGGGGCGCTGGCGCTGGTACCGTTCGGGACCGAGGCCAGCGCGGCGCCCGAGCAGGCAGCCCTGGCGCGCTCGCTCCTGGAGGCGGCGGCGGCGCGCCTGCCGGTGCTGGCGCTCGCCCAGCTGGTGCTGGCCAGGCTGCGGGAGGCGCGCGAGGGCGCGGCGGCGGCGCTCGGGGCCGCGGCGGCGGCCGTGCAGGCGAATCCGTATTTCGTGGACGGGCTGGTGCTGCTCGGCCGGCTGCGGTGGGAGGTGGCGAACGCGGCCGCAGGCGGTGCCAGCAGCAGCGCGGCACCGGGAGGCGGCGCCGCGGGGCCGGGGCCGGCCGGCCCCGGCAGTACGGGCGGCGGCGCGGCCCCGGCCGCACGAGTCGCTGCAGGCGGCGCGCGAGCCGCTCGAGCGGGCGGTGGCGCTCGCGCCGGCAAGGGTCGCCCCCTGGTACTGGCGGGCGCGGGTGCGGCTCAGCGCGGGGGACGAGGACGGGGCGCTGGACGACCTGGAGCGCGCGGTCGCCGCTGGCGAGCAGCGATCCGGGGAGGGGAGCGGTGGCGCGCACCGAGGGTGACGATGCTCGGGGCGCGGCGGCGGAGCCAGGGCCTTCGCTGGCCCTCGTCGCGCTGCCGCAGGACGACGCGGAGTTGCGCCGGCTGCGGGCGGCGGCGCACCAGCTGCTGGCGGCGATCTACGAGCGGCGCGGGAATGCGGCCGCCGCCGCCGCGGAGAGGCAGCGGGCCGAGCAGGTGGCTGCCTCCAACCGGGCGGAGGCGGAGCGCGCGCTGCGGCAGGCGCGGGCGCTGGTGCGCGCGGGGTCCATGGAGCAGGCGCGCAAGCGGCTGGCCAACGCGATCGAACTGGACCCGACACTCGCGGCCGCCTGGTTCGAGCGCGGCCTGCTCCACCTGCAGATGCTGCGGCTCGGCGAGGCGGCGCTCGACATCGCGCAGGCGCTGGAGTTGGAGCCGGCGTACGCCGACCGCTACTTCGAGCAGCTCGAGTTCGGCCGCATGGCGCTCGACCTCGAGCCATTGCGACGCGAGCTGGAGCAGCAGCTCGAGGCACAGCCCGACGAGCCGCGGCTGCTCGCGCTGCTCGGCTTCTATCCGGTCGCCCGCGCCTACATCTTCGGCGAGCGCGATCCCGCAGCCATCGCCACCGGACGCGCGCGGCTGGACCGCGCGCTGCTGCTCCACCCGCGCTTCGCGCTGGCGCGGGTGGGACGTGCGTATCTGCGGTTGCTGCAGGGGGAGGCCGATGCGGCGCTGGCGGACCTGGATGCGGCCGAGCGGCACCATGGCGGGTTCGTGCTCGCCAGCTACATGCGCGCGATCGTGTGCGCGCAGCGCGGGGACGTGGAGGCGGCGCTCGCCGCGCTGCGACGGGCACGGCGACTCGGCCTGCGGGACGGTTCGCGGCTGGAGCGCGACCCGGCGCTGGCGCCCCTGCGCGACGATCCCCGCTTTCGCGCCATGCTGGAGCAGTGGGGCTCGTGATCCCACCACCGGGCGGGAGCACTCCCGGCGCGCGGTAGCGGGGCCGCCGGAGGGGGACGGGCGGCCGGGCGGGGGTCGCGGCTGGCTGCCAGCGGCTCGCTCGCGGGCCGAACCAGCAGGCCGGCGGCGACTGGCGGCTCGGGCTACCGGCGCGTAGCCTCTTGGCATGAGGCACCGACCGGGCGGGGCGGGGCACCGCCCGGGTGAGGGAGCGGGCCGGATGGGCGAGCGGGTGGCCCAGCTCATCGTGGTCGAGGGGCCGGACCGCGGGCGGACCTTCGAGCTCCGCGGGCGGGTGGTGCTCGGCAGCGGCCCGGATGCCGATCTGCGGCTCAGCGACCGGCGGGCGGCGCCGCGCCAGGCGGAGATCGTCGCCGACGGCGAGCGCTACGAGATCCACAACCTCGATCTGCGCAAGAACCTGCTCGTCAACGGCGAAGTGGTGCGCCGGGGCCGCCTCGCCCATGGCGACTGGATCTCGGTGGCGGACACCACACTGGTCTTCAGCGAGGAGACGCCGCCGGAGCGGCAGCCCCTGGAGCTGCCGCAGCTGGAGGCCGAGGAGCTGCTGCGCTCGCAGATCGCGGCTCGCCGCAGTGCGTTCGACTCGGCGGATTCCGTCATCGACTCGTTCGACAGCGATCCCGACGCCTCGGGGCTGGGGCTTCTGCAGCGGGCGCGCGACCGGCTGGCGACGCTGTACCGCGTCGCGACCGCCGTGTCCAGCGAACTCAACCTGCAGCGGCTGCTGGATCGGATCCTGGAGTTGTGTTTCGAGGTGTTCGATGCCGACCGCGGCTTCATCATGCTCATGGATGAGGACGATCGGCGGCTCAAACCGGTGGCGACCCGGGTGCGGAAGGAGACCGGGCAAGACGGGGCGGACATCGAGTTTTCGCGCTCGATCATCCGGACGGTGTTCCGGAGCCGGGAAGCGGTGCTGTCGACGGACGTCGAGCGGGACCGGCGCTTCGAGGTTGCAGCGTCGCTCGGCGGCGGCCGCATGCGGAGCGTGCTGTGCGCGCCGCTGATCCGCGAGGACCGGGTGCTCGGCGTGATCCATCTGGACACGCGGGCCCGCTCTCGCGCCTTCACGCGGGGGGGATCTGGACCTGCTGTCGGCGATCGCCATGCAGTGCGCGATCGCGATCGAGAACGCGCGGGCATACAAGCGGCGCCAGGAGTACAGCCGCAACCTGATCTTCCTGGCGCGCGCGATGCAGAGATTGAGCAGCCACCTCGACCGCGATCGCATCTGCCGCGAGACGGTCAAGGCGGCGTGCGCGCTGGTGGGGGCGACCAAGGGTTCGCTGCTCATGCGGCAGGAGTCCGAGGGACAGGTGCGGCTGGTCTACGCGGTGGGGATGGCACGGGAGCTGGCGCGGGAGCTGTTGCGCCAGCGGGGCGGGCACCGGTTTGCCGAGCGCGTGATCGAGACCGGCGAACCGATGCTGGTGGCGCGGGTGGGGTGAGCTGCCGGAGGAACTCCGTGGACCGGAGGTGCCGCGGCCGCGCTATGCGAGCGAGTCGTTCGTGATCGTGCCGATCTTCGCCGCGGGCGACGCGCAGGATCGCCGCGGGCGTACGCTGGGGGCGCTGTGCGTGACCGACAAGCTCTCGCGCGGTCCCTTTCACGGCAACGACCAGGAGCTGCTGCAGGTACTGGCCAGCCAGGCCGGCACCGCGCTCACCAACGCGGAGCTGTACGAGAAGGCGACCGTCGACACCCTGACCCGGGTGTTCGTGCGCCGCCATTTCATGCAGCGGTTGGAGGAGGCGGTCGCCAATGCGCGGTTCCGCGGCGAGCCGCTGGCGCTGGTGCTGATCGATCTCGACCACTTCAAGAGCGTCAACGATACCCACGGTCACCAGGCGGGGGACGCGGTGCTGCGCGGATTCGGGCGGCTGCTCAAGCAGGTGGTGCGGGCCGAGATGGTGTGCGGTCGCTGGGGCGGGGAGGAGTTCGCGGTGCTGTGCCCCGGCATGGAGGGCGAGGTCGCGGTGCGGGTCGCGGAGCGCATCCGGGCTGCGGTGGCAGCGCACGAGTTCCGCATTCCCGGCGGCCTGGCGCTGCGGCGGACGGCCAGCTTCGGGGTGGCCTGCCTGCTGCCGGGGGGAGAGCGCCGAGTCGCTGCTCGGGCGCGCCGACCGCGCTCTGTACGCGGCGAAGGCCGCCGGTCGCAACCGGGTCGTGGTCGCGACCGGCGAGCGCGGCGCGCGGGCGGAGCAGCCGTCCCAGGGATAGGGCGGAGCGCGACTGCCGGCGGCGCGCAACGGGCTGGTGTGCCTTCCTTCGCTCGGAGACGATGTGCTTGACGCGCGCGGTCGCCGAGGGCTATCCTCCGGCCCCGCATCGGGGGCGGACGCCGGCGAAGGGCGGGGAGGGGGGCGATGGCGGCGCAGAGCGAGCGGGAGGTGCGACTCGGCAAACTCGCCCAGCTCCGCGCGCTCGGCATCCAGCCCCTACCCGGACCGGTTCGCCCGCACCCACACCCTCGCCGAGGCGCGGGCGCTCGGCGAGCGGCTGGGGCTGGAGGTGGGCGCTGCTCCGCGCGATGACGCCCCGCAGCTGCGGCTGTGCGGGCGCCTCATGGCGTTGCGCGACATGGGGCGGCTCGGCTTCGCGCGGCTGCAGGACCACTCCGGGGCGCTACAGCTGGTCTTCGAGGTGCGGGCACTGGGGCAGGAGGCGTACCGGCGCGCGGTGCGACTGCTCGATGTCGGCGATCACCTGGGGGCGCAGGGACGGCTGTTCTACACGCGCAAGGGCGAACTCAGCCTGCTGGTCGAGCAGTGGCAGCTGTTGAGCAAGGCGCTGCGGCCGCTGCCCGAGAAGTGGCACGGCCTCAGGGACCGCGAGCTGTGCTGGCGGCAGCGCTATCTCGACCTGCTGGTCAATCCCGAGACCCGCGAGCGCTTCCGCCGGCGCGGCGAGCTGGTGCGGGCGCTGCGCGCGATGCTGGAGGAGCACGGGTTCGTCGAGGTCGAGACCCCGGTGCTCACCCCGCAGCCCTCCGGCGCACTGGCGCGCCCCTTCGTGACCCATCACCACGCGCTCGACCTGGACGTGTACCTGCGGATCGCGCCCGAGACCTGGCTCAAGCGGCTGATCGTGGGGGGCTACGATCGGGTCTACGAGTTCGCGCGCTGCTTTCGCAACGAGGGCATGGATCCCAGCCACCTTCAGGATTTCACCATGCTCGAGTGGTATGCGGCGTGGTGGAACTATCTCGACAACATGGAGTTCACCGAGCAGCTGGTGCGGCACGCCGTGGAGCGGGTGGTCGGCGGCACGGCAGTCGAGATCCGTGGTCGCCGGGTGGAGTTCGGGGGGCGCTGGGAGCGGCGCACGCTGCGCGAGCTGATCCTGCAGGACAGCGGGATCGACATCGACGCGCACGCGGACGCCGCCTCGTTGCGGGCGGCGATCGCCGCCCGCGGCATCGACCTGGAGCAGAGTCCCGAGGAGACGGCACGCCTGGGGCGCGGCAGCCTGATCGATCGGCTGTACAAGGTGGTGTCGCGCCCGCGCATCGACGGGCCGCTGTTCATCACCGCCCATCCCGCGGACCTCTCACCGCTGGCGCGCCGCAGCGACGAAGACCCGGCACGCGCCGACCGCTTCCAGCTGGTGGTCGCGGGCTGGGAGGTGGTGAACGCGTACTCGGAGCTGATCGATCCGCTCGACCAGCGGGCGCGCCTGGAACAGCAGGCGGCGGCGCGCGCCGCGGGCGATGCCGAGGCGATGGTGGTGGAGGAGGACTATCTCCTGGCGATGGAACACGGCATGCCGCCGGTGAGCGGCTTCGGCCTGGGCATCGACCGCTTCGCAGCGCCTGCTGAGCGGCGCCGAGAACCTGCGAGACGTGGTCTTCTTCCCCCTCATGCGCCCTGTGCCCGCGGGGGGGGGAGGGCACCTAGGGGGCACCCCTGACCGCCGGGCGCTACGCCGCCAGCGCGTCCGCGAGCGCCTCCTCCCAGAGGTGAACGCGGCCGTCCTCGAGGATCCCGACCCGGCGCCGGCGTGCCTGCTCGGAGGCCTCGGCCGTCAGCGAGGTGCCGGCGACCATGGCCACGGCGCGCAGGCCGGCCTTGCGCAGCAGCGCGGTGCGCCGCGCGGCGGCGGATCACATCCGAGGCATCGACCACCTTCGAGATCTCCACCCCCACCCAGACCGGCTCGGCCTGCCCTGTCCCGAGCGGCCGCCCGGTGACGAGCAGGTCCAGGTAGAGCAGATCGGCGATCTCCTCGGGGGTGAGGCTCTTTTCCAGCTCGTCGAGGAGGGTGTCCACGCGCACGACGCGGGTGCGGCGCAACAGCCGCCCGAAGTAGGCCGGGGCCTTGCGCTCGTACTCGAGCTCCAGCTGTAGCCCCTCCAGGCGCGACAGCCGGTCGTGGACGTTGCTGACCACGGCGGTGAGCTGGCGCACGTCCTCCGTCAGCTGATCGACGCGGGCTGCGAGCTGATCGACGCGGGCGGCGAGCTGCTCGAGCCGCTCTTCGGTGCGCTGCTGGGCGGCGGCGAGCTGATCGAGGCGGGCGGCGAGCTGCTCGAGCCGCTCTTCGGTGCCGCTGCTGGGCGGCGGCGAGCTGATCGAGGCGGGCGGCGAGCTGCTCGAGCCGTTCTTCGGTGCGCTGCTGGGCGGCGGCGAGCTGATCGAGGCGGGCGGCGAGCTGCTCGAGCCGTTCTTCGGTGCGCTGCTGGGCGGCGGGCGAGCCGAACCAGGGCGTCCTCCACCCGCTCCAGCCGGGCGGTGACCGCTCGCTCGCCGACCAGCACCGTCCGCAGCTGCTCGCGCAGCTCGGGCTCGCGCGCGAGCAGGCGGAGCAGCTCCGCCAGGTCCGCCTCGGTGAAGGCCATGCCGGTATCTCACCGCACCTCGGCCCTAGTGTAGCGCCGGCGCGGTGCAGCAGCCAGGCCACGCCCTGACGGCCGGGCGGGGCGAGGGACGTGGCGAGGCGGCTCGCGCGAGGCAGCCCGGTGGGCAAACGTTCGCCGGCGGTCAGGGGCGGGCCTGGGGTTGGCGGCCGGAGCAGCGGGCGGCCTGCTCGCGCGCGCGTGCGATCAGGCGCCCCAGCTGGCGGCCGAGCTGGCCGGCGGACTCCAGCGTGGCTTCCAGCTCCTCGAGCAGGTGGACCGGGTGCGGGAGGCGCGCGGTCTTGCAGGCAGCGCACACGCTCGTGGATTCTCGCGGGCGAGCCAGTCGGCCTGCTCGAGCAGGCGCCGCTGCGCGGGATCGTCGCAATAGGACATCGGAGGCCTCCCCGGTGCGGTCGTGGATGGCGGTAGTGGCCGCTATGATGGTGCCCTTGCGGTCCCGGGGCAAGGTCCCGCCGGGCGGGGCGTGGCGCAGCGGGGGCAGCGGAGCGGGAGCGAGGTTCGGTGGAGCGGGCGAGTGGCGGGCGGGGCGTGCGGCGTCGCGAGGCAGCCGGGGTGCTGCTCCGGCGTGAGGACGGTCCGGTGCCGCGCCTGCTGCTGTTGCGCTCGAGGCGCCACGGGCACTGGGCGCCGCCCAAGGGCCATCTCGAAGCGGGCGAGTCGGAGCAGGCGGCGGGCGTTGCGCGAGCTGGCGGAGGAGACGGGGCTGGCGCCCGAGGCCGTGGTGCTCGACCCTGGCTTCCGGCGGGAGGTGCACTACGAGGTCGAGGATCCCGAGGGCGGGCGCGTGCCCAAGCGGGTGGTCTACTTCCTCGGACGGTTGCGTGCACCCGCGGCGGCGGCGGTGCGCCTGAGCGCCGAGCACGATGCGTTCGCCTGGTGCACGCCGGCGGAGATCGAGCAGCGGGTCGCGTTTGCCAACCTCCGGGCGGTGCTGCGCGAGGCGGCCGCGCGCGCGGGGACGGCGCCGTGAGCGGGGCGCGCGCCGAGGACCGCGCAGCAGACAGCAGTCCTGTCGGGGGTGCTGCTTGGCGGCGCCCCGCTGGCGCTGCTGGTGGCGGTCGCGGTGCGGCCGCCCGCCGCGCTTGCCGCGCCGGGCTGGCCGCCGCCCTGGTGGGGGGGGGCTGGCGGGTGGGGCGGCGCTGGCGCTCGCTGCCGCAGGAGCGGCGCTGCCACGGGCGCCGGGACTCGGGGCGCGCGCTCGGTAGTGCCAGCCTCGCCGGGCTGCTGGCCGCGGTCGCCCCGGCGCTGGCGGAGCGACCGGCGCTGGCACTCGCGCTGGCGGTCCTGGCTGGCTCGCTGCTGGTGTGGCTGTGGTCCCCGGCGGAGGGCCGGGCCGGCAGGCGCGCGAGGGGGAGCGCGCCGCTCGGGGACTGCGGAGCTGGCGCGCCGCGCGCGCGCGCGCGCCCTGGGCGCGGTCCTCACCGCAGCCGGCGGTGCGCTCGCGGTGCTGCCGGGAGGATTCGAGACGGGGGCGAGCGCCGCATGTGCCTGGGCGAGCGTGCTGGTGGCGACCGCCCTGCTGGCGCGCGCGCTCGTGGCGGGCCCCGCGCCGTCTGGCCGCCGCGGGATCGCCTGGGCCGCCCTCGCGCTGGCGTGCGTGCCGGCGCTGCTGGTGCCCGAGAGCGCGCTCGCGCTCGCAGCGGCGGTCGTGCTGCTCGGCGTGGCGTTCGCGGCGGGCGCCGAGGCGGATGCGGGGGGCCAACAGCTCGAGAGCCGGATCCGGGAACGCTGGTGGGACGCGGTCATCGAGCGGCCGGCCTCGCTGCTGGTCGTGACCTTTCTGGCGCTCGCGGCGCTGGGCACGGTGGTGCTGTTGCTCCCCGCCGCGAGCACTCGCGCCGCCGGGATCGCGCCGGTCGATGCCCTGTTCACTGCGGTCAGCGCCTGCTGCGTGACGGGGCTGGTGGTGCTGGATACCGGCCGCGACTTCACCGGTTTCGGGCAGGCGGTGATCCTCGCGCTGATCCAGCTCGGGGGGCTGGGGATCATGACGTTCTCCACCGCGGCGTTCGTGCTGCTGCGCCGCCGGCTGAGCGTGCGGCACGAGGGCGCGGTGGCGGGCATCGTGGGCAGTCGCGGCCGCGCGGATCTCTTCGTCGCGGTGCGGACCCTGCTCGCCGTCACGGCGGTGACGGAGCTGGTGGGGGCGTGCGTGCTCGCGGCGGTCTTCGCCGCGCGGGAGCCGCTGGGCGCGGCGGGTGTGGAAAGGGGTGTTCACCGCGGTCTCGGCGTTCTGCAACGCCGGCTTCACCCTGGAGCCGGACAACCTCGCCAGGTATGCGCGGTGCCCACTGGTGCTGCACACGGTGGCGCTGCTCGTCATTTTGGGCGGGCTGGGCCCGCTCGTGGTGGCGGGCCTGCCGGCGCTGGTGCGCCGGCGGCGGCCGGTCTCGGTGCAGCTGAAGCTCGTGCTGCTCACCACGGCGGTGCTGCTGGCGGTGTCGGCCGGTGCGATCGCGTTGCTGGAGTGGAGGGGAGCGCTGCGGTCGTTGCCGGTGGCCGATCGTCTGCACAACGCGTGGTTCCAGGCCGGTGACGCTGCGGACAGCGGGATTCAATGCGATCGAGCAAGGGGCGCTCTCGCCGGCGACGGTGGTGCTGATGATGGCGGTCATGTTCGTCGGGGGCAGTCCGGGCTCGACCGCGGGAGGGATCAAGACCACGACGGTGGCGCTGCTGGCGCTGGCGGTGGTGGCTGCCTTGCGGGGCCGGACCGAGGTCCATGCCTTCGGCAGGCGGCTGCCCCATGCCTCCGTGGTGCGCGCGGCGGCGGTGTTCGCCGTCGCCGCAGCGGGCATCCCGGTGGCGATCGTGATCCTGCTGGTCACCCAGGAACTCGCACCGCTGCAGGCGGCGTTCGAGGCGGTCTCGGCGCTGTGTACGGTCGGGCTGAGCCTGGGGGCGACCGCCCAGCTCGACGAGGTCGGCAAGTGTTTCATCGCGGCCTGCATGTTCGCAGGGCGCATGGGGCCGCTGACCCTGTTCGTGCTGCTGATCGGGCGGGGCGAGCCGGAGCGGTGGCGGCTGCCGGAAGAGGACGTGGTGGTGGGCTGAGAGCGGGCAGGCGGCGCGAGGGGCGCGATGCAGAAACAGGCGCTGATCGTCGGGCTGGGGGCAGTTCGGGATGGCGCTGGCACGGGCGCTCACCCAGCGGGGCTTCGAGGTGCTCGGGGTGGACAGCCGCGCGGAGCTGGTGCAGGTGGCGGCCGGTTTCTTGGCCGAGGCGCTCGCCTTCGATGCGACCGAGGAGGAGGCGCTCGCGCGCACCGCACCGGCGCGGCGCGATCTGTGCGTGTGCGCGATCGGCAACGAGTCGCGCGAGGGCTCGATCATCTGTACGGCGCTGCTGCGACAGCTCGGCGCCGGGCGCATCATCGCCCGGGCCGTGGATCCGCTGCACGAGCGGATCCTGCGGCTGGTGGGGGGCGCACGAGGTCGTCAATCCCGAACGGGCCTTCGGCGAGCGGCTCGCCGACCGGCTGGCGTTCGAAGGCGTGCTCGACCAGGTGCCGCTGGGCGAGGAGCTGGTGATCAGCGAGCTGCGGGTGCCGGCGGGGCTGGTGGGCCGGACGCTGGCGGAGGCGGCGCTACCCCGCCGCTTCGGCGTCACGGTGGTCGCGCAGCGTCGGGGTGGGGCGGCGCGGAGCGCGGTCGTGCAGCCGGATCCGCACGTGCCGCTGGTGGTGGACGACACCCTGATCGTGGTCGGACGGCCCGAGGCCCTGGGGGCGATGCTGGAGGCGCTGTGAACGGTGCGCGTGCGGGACGAGGTGCGGCTGGGGCTGGCACTGCTGCTCGGGCTGCAGCTGGCCACCGCCTTCGCCGCCATCTGGCTGCTCGGCCGGATGGCCCCGGCGATCGAGCGCATCATCACGGACAACGTCGCCTCGGTCGAGGCGAGCTGGGAGATGCTCGCGGTGCTGGCGGCCCCCGAGGGCGAGGACGGGCCCGCGCGAGCGGCGCGGGCCGAGGCCTTCGCGCGGGCGCTGCAACAGGCGCGGCGCAATGTGACCGAGGAGGAGGAGCGGCCGCTGCTGGAGGGTATCGCGCGGCATGCTGCCGGAGCGCTCGCGGGCCAGCCGGCGGATCGGCGGGTGGTGGTCGAGGCGCTGACGCGGCTGGCCGCGATCAACCAGCGCTCGATGCAACGGGCGGACGAGCGGGCGAAGCGGTTCGGGATCGCGGGGGCCTGGGCGATGGCGCTGTGCGGGATCGTGGGGTTCGCCATCGCGGTCGTGGCGGCACGGCGCTTTCAGGCGCGGATCGTCGAGCCTCTCGCCGAGCTGGAGGAGGTGGTGCTCGCCGCCTATGTCGGCGACACCCACCGGCGCTGTCGCGTCTCGGGGATGGCGGCCGAGGTGGGGCGGATCGGTGCCGCGCTCAACGATTTGCTCGACCGGCGGCTGGCGCTGGCACAGGAGGAGGTGCGCCGGCTGGCGGCGATCGACCGCGTGGCACTGATGCATCTGCTCGACCGCGAGCGCACTCCGCTGGTCATCGTGGACGACACCGGCGCGATCGACGCCGCCAATGACGCGGCGCAGGCGCTGTTCGAGGGGCCGGAGGGGGAGGTCCGGCGGCAGCGGCTGCTGGAGGCGGCCCGCCGGCGCGAGCCGGAGCGGGCCGCGACCGAGGTGGTCGAGCTGGTCCCCCGGCCGGGCCTGGCTCTGCCGGCTGCAAGCCCCGGCAGAGGCCGAGCAGGCGTGAGGACGGCCGAGGCGCCCATCCGCCGCCCTGCGCGCCGCGCCGGCGCGTAGCGCGGCGGGGGGCAGCCTCGACCAGCAGCGCGGTGCGGGCGCGGGCCCCGCTGGCCGCAGCCGACTGCCCCTGCCAGGCATGCGCGGCGCTCGGGGCAGGGGGCGGTCGGTCGGGCTTCAGCACGCCGCCTCGCCGTCCAGCGGCAGGCCGAACAGCCCGCGGGCGTTGCGGCTCGTCAGCTCGCCCAGCTCGGCCAGCGCCCAGTCCCCGCACCTCGGCCAGGCAGCGGGGCCGTCGCCAGCAGGGTACGCCCGGTTCGTTGCGGCTGCCGCGGTGGGGTTGCGGGCTCAGGTAGGGGCAGTCGGTCTCGATGAGCAGCCGTTCGGCCGGCACGCGCGCCGCCGCCTGCCGCAACACCTCGGCCCCGGGATAGGTGAGGTTGCCGGCGAAGCTGACGTGCAGCCCGGCCTCGACCATGGCGGCGGCGAGCTCGGGCGTCGCCGGAGAAGCAGTGCGAGACGCCGCGCACGCGCCCGCCGTACGCGGCCAGCAGCTGCAGGCAGGCCCGGTAGGCGTCCTCGGCCCCCGCGCCGGCAGTGGCGCTGGAGCGCAGGTGCAGCACCACGGGCAGGCCGAGTTCCAGGGCCAGCTCGAGCTGCAGCCGCAGCGCGCGCTCCTGGCCGGCGCGCGAGCTGCGTTCGCGGAAGAAATCGAAACCGATCTCGCCGATCGCCACCACGCGAGGCGAGCGGGCCAGCGCTCTCAGCTGCGCGATCGTGGCCTCGCCCACACTGTCCGCCTCGTAGGGGTGGATGCCCACCACGGCGTGCACGAACGGGTGCTGCTCGGCCAGCTCGACGGCGCGGCGGGAGCTCGACAGATCGGTGCCCACGTCGAGCAGCGCCTGCACCCCCGGCGGCACGCGCCCGCTCCAGCACCGCCTCACGGTCGCGGCGGAACTTGTCGTCACTCAGGTGGGCGTGGGTGTCGATGAGCATCGCTCGCTGCCTTCCCACGGTGGAAGATGCGCCTTCATGCTAGCGGAGCGCTTGCGGCGTGGCGAGCCCCGCACCGGGGCGGCGGAACTCGGGGGTGCGCGATTGACCGCGGGGGCGGGGGGGGGCATATCGTTCTCCGCTCGTGCCGCGACCGGGCACGCAGCGCGACAGGCGGAGCGGACGCGATGGAGATGAGGGTTCCCTTCGTCGATCTGGGCCGGAGCTGGCGGGAGGACCGCGAGGCGATCTCGCAGGGCGCTGGCGGAGGTGATCGAAGAGCAGGCGTTCATCCTCGGACCCGCGGTCGAGCGGTTCGAGCGGGCGGTGGCGGAGGCGATCGGGGTCCGGCATGCGGTCGGGGGTCGGCTCGGGCACCGACGCGCTGGTGCTGGCGCTCATGGCCCCTGGGGATCGGCCCCCGGCGACGAGGTGGTGACGAGCCCCTGGTCGTTCTTCGCCACCGCCTCGGCGATCGCGCGGGTGGGCGCCACTCCGGTCTTCGTCGACAATCGATCCGCAGACCTGGTGCATCGATCCGGAGCTGGCGGCGGAGGCGATCCGCACGCGCCCGCGGGTCCGCGCGGTGATGCCGGTCCATCTGTACGGGCTGGTCCCGGATCTGGGCCCGCTGCTCGAGGCGGCGGGCGGCGCGGGAGGTGGCCGTGATCGAGGACGCCGCGCAGGCGATCGGCGCGTGGGGCAGGCACGGGGCCGCCGGCGCGATCGGGACCTGTGGCTGCTTCTCGTTCTACCCGACCAAGAACCTGGGGGCGTGTGGGGACGCGGGGCTGGTCACGACCGACGACGATGCGCTGGCGGAACGGGTGCGCAGCCTGCGCTGGCACGGCACCGAGCCGCCCAGGAGCTACCACCACACCGCGCTCGGACTCTGCTCGCGCATGGGGGGGCTGGAGGGCGCGGTGCTCGGGGCACGGCTGGTGCGGCTGCCGGCGCGCAACGCGCGCCGGCGGGAGCACGCGGCCTGGTACAACGAGCGGCTGGCGGAGAGCGGGCTCGGTCTGCCGGCGATTCCGCCGGGGCACGCCGTGCATCAGTACAGCGTGCGGGTCCCCGGCCCCGGACGGCGGGATGCGCTGCGCGCGCATCTGGAGCGCTCGGGCATCGGCACCGCGGTCTTCTATCCAGCGCCGCTGCACCGCCAGCCGGCGCTGGCGGGCCGCTGCGTGCTGGCGGGCCCGCTGGTGCACGCCGAGCGCGCGGCCGCGCAGGTGCTGCAGCTGCCGGTGTTCGCCGAGCTGACCGAGCAGGAGCGGGAGCGGGTCGCCGAGGCGGTGCTCGGCTGGCCCGGGCTGCGCGGCTGAGCGGGGTGGAACGGAGGCTGCGGGGGCAGTCGCAGCCGCTGCGCGGCGGCGCGCCGCGGCTGGCGTGGCGGCCAGGACCGCTCGCTGGCCGGCTGGCCGCGCTCGCCTGGTCCAGGGCTAGACCTTGTACTCGGTGCGCGGCTTGAGCTTGAGCTCGCGGCGCAGGGCGTTCTCGCTGTACGGCCGGGTGTGGAAGTGCGGCGGCAGGCCCACGCACATGGCCTCGTAGAGCGTATTGGTCTCGCTCGGGGGCGATTCGGCGGCCATCTGCAGGCCCTGGACGGAGTAGTAGGCGTGCACCAGCTCGTGGAACAATGCCACCTCCAGCGGCCGCTCCTCGCCGGCGCCTCGAACCGCGTCGGATCGAAAGTGATCGAAGCGTTGGATCCCTCGCCGGGCTCGAGCCACTGGGCCATGACGACGAAGAAGCTCTCCCGCAGTCCCTTGTCCCGCTCGGTCTTCTTGAAGCTCTTGGACTTCGGCTTCGCCCAGTCCTCGATCATCGCCACCGTCTGCTGGAGCAGGTCGGGGCCGACCTTGATCTTGCGATAGGGTTCTTCACTGCCCTTGGGCGACAGGCTCGGCGGCACGAGCCGGTACAACCGATCGGCGAGCTCTTGGATGGAGACCCCGTCCTTCTCCGCAGCGTCGAGCGCGTTGCGGATATGCTGTGGATCATCGCCTCCGCTGTGCAGGGCGCTGAACAGCTTGACGCAGTGCTTGTCGGAGCTCCAGGCCGCACAGCTGTTCCCCATCTCGGGCCGGTAGCGGATCACGACCTTGGTCCTGGTCTTCTTCGTCGCCTGCTCGAGGTCCTTGAAGAAGGACTTGCCGACCTTGGTCGCTGCGATCTTGTCCAGGAACAGCTCCGCGATGTCGATGTAGGACTGGAAGCCATCGATCTCGATGCACTTGCACTTCGCGTACGTGTGGGCCGGCATGAGGGGGCGCCTTTCGTCGGTCGAGCTCGGAGCGTCGTCGCGCCCCGAGGCTAACGGAGACCGCACCTCGGTGCAAACGCCGCCGCGCGGCAGGGGCGCTGCTGCGGGGCCGGGAGCTGGCCGCCAGGCGCCGCCGCGGCGGCCGGCGATCGCCGGGGCGAACCGGGCGGGGGGCGTCGTACCGGTGGGCGACAATCGCCCGCGAGGGCGGCGCGGGGCCGCGCGGGCGCAGCCGACGACGCCGCCTTTGGAGCTGACAGGCTCGCTGCGCGGGAGTCCGAGGTGCTCGCTGCTCTGCGGCATGCTCGCACACGCCGGTGGCGGCGGCATGGCTGGCGCGGGCGGCGCATGGCGGCGCCGGCGCTGGGCGGGGCGCTGCTCGTGCTGCTCGCCGCGCCCGCAGGTGCCCAGCCGCGCGCGCTCGACGAAGTGGGGGAGCGGCTGGCGGCGCAGGCGCGCCAGGGGGTGGTGCTGTACCACGGAGGCGCGGCGGAGATCGACCTGGGCGCCGGGCGGGTGGCGCTCGCCGGCCCCGGCATCGAGCTGCGGATCGGCCACGTCCTGGAGCTGCTGGCCGAGGACGGAGTCGTGCTGTGGGGCCGGCCGCGCGGCACGGCCGTGGAGGATCTGCAGGCGCTGTACGCCGAGGGCGCGGTCTGGCTGCGGCTGTACGGGGACACCTTCGCCGCCGCCGCGGTCTACCTCGACGTCCAGGGCGGCCGCGGGCTGCTGCTCGATGCCGAGCTGCGCGCCATCCCGCCCGAGGAGGGGGGCGCGCGGCCGTGGGCGGCAGCGGGGGTGGCGCCGCTGGCGCGGGGTTCGCTGCTGCTGCGCGCGCGGCGGGCGGAGCTGGGCGAGGGCTTCCGGCGGCTGCTGGCCGAACAGGCGGAGATCTCGACCTGCACCTTCGCGGTACCGCACTATGCGCTCGCCGCGGCGCGCATCGAGCTGGTGCGGCAGCCAGCGGAGGCCGGGGGCGAGGGCGAGGGTGCGCAGGCGCTGCTCGAGCGGCCGGCGCTTCGGGTGCTCGGGCACACGGTGCTCCAGCTGCCCTGGGCGGTGCCGTGGGACACGGCGTGGAACCGGTGGTTGCCCCGGCTGGAGGCCGGCTCTTCGCGCCGCTTCGGTCCGTTCGTGCGCAGCTCCTGGCCGCTGTGGCCCGAGGGCGCCCTGGACGCGCGGCTGCTCGTGGACTACCTGGGCGAGCGCGGGCCGGCCGGCGGGCTGGCCGCGGCCTGGCGCGGTCCGCCCGGGGACGCGGAGGCGTACCGGGGAGAGCTGTTGGCGTGGGGGGTGCGCGACCGGGGCGAGGACCTCGGGGGATTGGAGCCGCCGCGGCGCGAGCGCGGGCGGCTGGAGCTGTTCCACCGCGATGAGCTGCCGTTCGGCCTGCGCCGCGAGCTGGAGCTGAGCTGGCTGTCGGACGAGCGCGTGCTGGCGGAGTACTTCGAGCGCGAGGCCAAGACGGACAAGGAGCCGGAGAGTGCGGCGTTCCTCCGCTGGCGGTACCGCAACCAGGCGGCGACCCTGCTCGCGCGCTACCGGCTCAACGACTTTCAGACCCAGACCGAGCATCTGCCGCGGCTGCGTTTCGACTGGGTGGCGCAGCCGCTGTTGCCGTGGCGGCCGGCGCCCTACCTCAGCCTGCGCTACGAGCTGACGCGCGTGCGGCAGCGCTACGCCGCGGGGCTGCTCGTGCCGGCGCGCCTGGGCGAGCGGCTGTGGCGTGCCGATCTGGACCACCGGCTCGAGTGGCCGCTTGCGCTCGGGCCGCTGGTGGCGACGCCCTCGTTCACGGCGCGGGCGAGCGGGTTCTCCGAGGTGCTCGATCCCGAGGGCGGCGAGCAGGGGCGGCTGGCGCTGGGCGCAGGGGCGCTGCTGAGCACCGATGTATGGCGCGACTTCGAGCTGGGATCGCTCGGCTATCCCGACCTGGCGCTGCGCCACCTGGTGACGCCCCTGGTGGGCTACACCGACACCTTTCACGTCGACGACCGGCCCGAGATCTTCATCCCGATCGACGAGGTGGAGCAGGTGCGCGAGCTGGCGGCGGTGGTGCTGGGGCTGCGCAACCGGGTGCTGCTGCTGGAGGGCGAGCGGCGGCGCGAGCTGCTCGACCTGCGGCTGGCGACGCGTTACTTTCCGGATCCGCGCCAGGCTGGCGGGCAGCACTGGGACGTGCTGCGGGGCCGGCTCATGCTGCGGCCGCTCGCAGGGGCGGAGCTGGGAGTGCGGGCGAGCTGGGATCTGGAGCGCGGTCGCGGGCTGCGCGCCGATCTCGAGGCGCGCCTGCAGGCGGGCGATCTGGCGCTGCACGCGAGCTACCATGCGCTGCGCGACCGCTACGAGGCGGTGGGCGGCGGCCTCGCCGCCGTCCTGAGCCCGCGCTGGGCGGTGGAGGTCTCGACCCAGTACGATTTCGTGCGGGATGCGTTCGTGAGCAACCGGCTGGTATTGCAGCGCCGGTTGCACCGCTTCGTGTTGGAGCTGGCGGTGGAGGCCGACTTCGGCGAGAACGACCTGCGGGTGGCCGTCGACTTCCAACCGGTCGAGCTGTTGGAGGGCGGCGTCCTCGAGCGCACTCGCTGGCGCGAGCCGCTGTTGTATTGAGCGGCACCACGCCGGGGCCATGGGCACGGGCTGGGTGGCGGGCGTGGTTGCACCGCGGGGGGCAGGGGCTAGAATCGTGCCATGACCGCTTCCAGCTCCCAGACGCCCGCGCTCAGCTACCGGGTGGCGCTCTATCCCGGGAGCTTCGATCCCATCACCAATGGCCATCTCGATCTGATCGAGCGCGGGGCCCGCATGTTCGAGCGGCTGTACGTCGGGGTGGCCGTGAACACCGGCAAGCAGCCCCTGTTCAGCATGCAGGAGCGGCTGGAGCTGATCCGGGGCGAGGTCGCCGGCTGGCCGAACGTGGAGGTGGTCGCCTTCGAGGGGCTGGTGGTGGAGCAGGCGCGGCGGCTGGGCGCCGGGGTGCTCATGCGTGGGATCCGGACGCTGACCGACTTCGAGTACGAACAGGCGATGGCGCACACCAACCGTGCGCTCGCGGGCGAGATCGAGACGGTGTTCGTGCTCTCCAGCGTCGAGTGGGCCTTCGTGTCGGCGCGGCTGCTCAAGGAGGCGTTGCAGATGGGAGCCGACGTGAGGGGATTTCTGCCCGCCCGGGTCCACGACGCGATGCGGCGCAAGCTCGGCGGTGGCTGAGCGGAGCGAGGCGGCGTAAGGGAGGGAGGCTCGTGCCGAGGGAACGGATCGAGACCCGGGCGGCACCCGCGGCGATCGGCCCGTACGCGCAGGCGGTGCGCGCCGGCAACGTGATCTACTGTTCGGGCCAGATCCCGCTCACCCCGGATGGCCGCCTGGTCGAGGGCGGCATCGAGGCGCAGACGCGGCAGGTGTTGCGCAACCTGGCCGCGGTGCTGGAGGCGGCCGGGGCCTCGCTCGCCGACGTGGTCAAGACCACCGTCTACCTGAAAGACCTCGGAGAGTTCACGGCCATGAACGCCGTGTACGCCGAGGTGTTCGGCGAGCACCGGCCCGCGCGGGCCACGCTCGAGGTGGCGCGCCTGCCCAGGGACGTGCGCGTGGAGATCGACTGCATCGCAGTCGTGGAGCGGTGAGCGGCCTGGTAGCGGAGCCAGGGGGGCGGGCGCCCGCCGCGGTGGCCCAGCGCGGCACGCCGTTGCTCGCGGTGCGGCAGCTGCGGCTCGAGGCGCGTGGGCCCGAGGGGCGGGCGGTGGTGGTCGACGGGATGGATCTGGAGGTCCATCCCGGGCGGGTGACCGCGCTGGTCGGCGAATCCGGCTCCGGCAAGTCGCTGAGCGCGCTCGCGGTACTGGGGCTGTTGCCGCCCGGGGTGCGGCTGGTGGGCGGCAGCGCGCAGCTGGCGGGGCGAGGCGAGCTGCTCGGACTCGCCGAGCGGCAGCTCCGGCGGGTGCGCGGGGCCGAGATCGGGATCGTGTTCCAGGAACCGATGAGCGCGCTCAACCCGGTGATGCGGGTCGGGGCGCAGGTGCGCGAGGCGATCGAGGCGCATCCCGGTCCGCGGGGGCGAGCAGCGCGCGCGCGCGCGCTGGAGCTCTTGCGCCAGGTCGGGATTCCGGAACCGGAGCTGCGCTACCGGAGTTACCCCCACGAGCTGTCCGGCGGCATGAAGCAGCGGGTCGCCATCGCGATCGCGCTGGCGGCCGGGCCGCGGGTGCTCATCGCGGACGAGCCGACGACGGCGCTCGACGTCACGGTGCAGGCGCAGGTGCTGGAGCTGTTGCTGCGGCTGGGGCGGGAACGCGGACTGGGGCTGTGGCTGATCACGCACGACCTCGGGGTGGTGGCCGAGATGGCGGACGAGGTCGTGGTGATGTATGCGGGGGCGGTGGTCGAGCGTGCGCCCGCGGCGGAGCTGTTCGCGCGGCCGCTGCACCCGTACACCCGCGGTCTGCTGCGTTCGTTGCCGCGGGTGCACGGGGCGCGGCGGCGGCGGCTGGAGGCGATTCCGGGCGCGGTACCGCCGCCGCACCTGCGGCCTGGTGGCTGCCGGTTCCGCAACCGCTGCCCGCTGGCCGCCGAGCGCTGCGCCGAGCACGAGCCGCCGCTTGCGGAGCAGGAGCCGGGCCGCCAGGTAGCCTGCTGGTTCGCAGGCGCCGAGGGGCAGCCGGCACACTCCGGCAGGACATGAGGGGTTCCGGCGCGCTGCAACAGCGCGGCCCGTGGGGCGGCGAGCAGGCGGGGGCGCACGCCACACCCGATGGCGGGGGACGGGCCGTGCACGGGCAGGAGCAGCGAGGGCGGCCTGGCTACGAGCGCCCGTTGCTCGAGGTTCGCGGTCTGGAGGTCTACTACCCCGTGCGGACCGCGGGCGAGGGCTGGCGGGGGCGCTGGGGGTTGGGCGGGCGGCGAGCGTGGCTGCGGGCGGTGGACGGGGTGAGTCTGCGGCTCGCGCCCGGCGAGACGCTGGCGCTCGTCGGCGAGTCGGGCTGCGGCAAGACCACGACCGCGCGCGCCATCCTGCGCCTGGTGGAGCCGAGCGCGGGGGAGATCATCTTCGACGGGGTGCCGGTGCACGCGCTCGGGGGGCGGGCGCTGCGGCGGTTGCGGCGCGATATGCAGGTGGTGTTCCAGGACCCGTACGGCTCCCTCGATCCGCGGATGACGGTGGGCGCGAGCATCGCCGAGGGGATGGTCATCCACCGCCTGGGCAACCGGCGCGAGCGGCGGCGGCGGGTGGCGGAGCTGCTGGAGCGCGTCGGGCTGCGGCCGGAGCACGCGGCGCGCTATCCGCATGAGTTCAGCGGCGGGCAGCGACAGCGGATCGGCATCGCGCGGGCGCTGGCGGTCGAGCCGCGCCTGATCGTGTGCGACGAGGCGGTCTCCGCGCTGGACGTCTCCATCCAGGCGCAGGTATTGAACCTGCTGGCGGACCTGCAGGAGGAGCGCGGGCTGGCCTACCTGTTCATCGCGCACGATCTGGCGGTCGTCCGTCACGTGGCGCACCGGGTGGCGGTCATGTATCTGGGGCGGATCGTGGAGGAGGGGCCGGTCGAGCGGGTGTTCGCGCAGCCCCTGCACCCCTACACCCGCGCGCTGCTGGCGGCGATACCGGCCGACAGCCCCGCGGCCCGCCGGCTCGGCGGCGGGGCGCCTCATCCATGGCGCCCGCGCGGGGACCCGCCGAGTCCGCTCGCGCCGCCCTCCGGCTGTCGCTATCGCACGCGCTGCCCGATCGCCGAACCCGCATGCGGACGGGATCCGGTGCCGGTGGTGGAGGTCGGACAGGAGCACCGCGCGGTTTGCCGCAAGGCGGGGGCGGAACTATAATCCGAGCTTCGGCAGTGGAGGCGCCGGCAGCCGGCGGCGGACAGCCATGGAAGAGCTGGAGCGGATCCGCATCAAGAAGGTCCTCGGCCCGACCCATACCGGGACCGCGGTCCTGCTGGGCAACGATGAGAAGACCTTCGTCATGTTCATCGGTCGCTACGAGGGCGCCGCGATCATCCGCGAGCTCAACGGCGAGCGCCCCGCGCGCCCGCTGACGCACGAGCTCATGGCATATGTGCTCGATGGTTTCAACATCGAGATCAAGAAGATCGTGATCACCGACCTCATCGACAACACCTTCTGTGCCACGCTCGTGCTGGAGCAGAAGGTGCCGGGCGAGGACGGCAAGTGGGCGGGCAAGCGCAACGAGGTCCGGATCGACGCCCGGCCGAGCGACTGCCTGGTGCTCGCGCTCAAGGAGAAGCGACCCATCTACTGTACGCGCCGGGTGCTGGACAAGGTGCGCGACGTCTCCGAGGAGGTGAGCATGGTCGGTTCGGGCTTCAGCGTCGAGAAGGGCGACGAGGAGGGCCCGAGCTTCACCACGCCCGACTTCCTCAACCAGAGCTGGGACGAGCCGGAACTCCCCTTCGAAGAGGATGACTGAGCCGCGGCGCGGCCTGGGCGGGCAGCGGTGCGCGCCGGGCGGAGGGCCGGGTCCCGGCCAGCGGGGCCGCACGCAGCGGGAGAAGGTCCTCGTGCGGGAGGGGTGCTGTCGCGAGGAGGCCCGGGCGCGCTCGGGCGGCGGGGCGCCGCCCGAGCCCGGCGCCGGCGAGCGGGCGGAGCTCGGGCGGCTGGTGGCGGCGGTGCGGGCGCGTCTGGTGCGGGCGGGAGCACTCGGGCTGCGCGGCCTGCCAGCGGCGGCCAGAGCACGGGCGGCGCCGGCGCCGGCGGGCGGGGCCCCGGCGGTGCCCGCTGGCAGTAGCAGCTGTGCGGCCGCTCGCCCGGCGGCGGGCGCTGCGCCGCGCCCGGCCGCGGCGGAGCTGGCGGCGCTCGCCGCCAGCATCGAGGGCTGCACGCTGTGCGGGCTGTGGCGCAGCCGGAGCCGGGTCGTGTTCGGGGAGGGGGATCCGGCGGCACGGCTCATGTTCGTGGGGGAGGGCCCCGGAGCGGAGGAGGATCGCTCGGGGCGTCCCTTCGTCGGCCCCGCCGGCAGGCTGCTCGACCGGATGATCCGGGCCATGGGCCTGGCGCGGGAGCAGGTCTACATCGCGAACGTCGTCAAGTGCCGTCCGCCCGGCAATCGGGCTCCGACGCCGGATGAAGCGGGGACCTGCCTGCGGTTCTTGCGGCGGCAGATCGAGCTGGTGGCGCCGGAGCTGATCGTGGCGCTCGGCGCGAGTGCGGCGCGCGTGCTGGTGGGGGAGGGGCATGCGGTGGGGCGGCTGCGCGGGCGGGTGCACCGCTTCGGCGAGGTGCCGGTGGTGGTGACCTACCACCCCGCGTATCTCTTGCGCACCCCGGCCGACAAGCGCAAGGCATGGGAGGACCTGCAGCTCGCGATGCGGTTGCTCGGCCTGCCGTTGCCCGACCGCTAGCCGCGCTGCCAGCGCGCTCCTGCTCGGGGCAGGGGCGGGTGTGCCGGGGCTGGTTGCCGCCGGCAGGGGAGCGGTCGGGCGCACCGGTGTAGGTTGGGCGGTGTTCACCGCGCGCCCGGGCGCGGCGCGTCACGCCTCTGTCATCGTTCCGTCACCGATTGTCCAGCAAGGGCTTACGTCGCTGCGCGCGGGTTGACGCGACCTGCGCCGGCTCATACACTGTGGCGACCTCGTCGGTCGGGAGCCTGGCGGTGGGGCAGGCTCGAGGCGACACGGCAGGGGGACTGGCGGCGGCGGCGGAGAGCGGAGCTCCGAGATGGCGAGCGGCAGCGTCTGGGGGATCGACATCGGCAAGAGCTCGTTGAAGGCGGTGCGCATGGCCGCCGCTCGCGACGAGATGGAGATCCAGGCACTCGCGCTCGAAGAGTACGAGATCGGCGACGATGGGACGATCGCTCCGGGCGAGGCCTCGCGCGCGCTGGAGGACCTGATCGCGCGCTATCCCTCGATCAAGAAGGAGCCGGTCTACGTCTCGTTGCCGGGCCACACCGCGTTTGCGCGCTTCATCAAACTGCCCCCGTTCGACGCCCGCAAGCTCGCCGAGATGGTGCGCTTCGAGGCCCAGCAGCAGATCCCGTTTCCCATCGAGGAGGTGAACTGGGACCATGTCCTGCTCGAACGGGACTACGAGCCCGACGAGGAACGGGAGGTCGGGCTGTTCGCCATCAAGAAGGAGCTGGTGAGCAACTTTCTCGCGGATCTGTCGCTGAGCGGCATCGAGCCCGAGGCGGTCACGATCGCGCCGCTGGCGACCTACAACTTCGTGGCGCTGGAGCACGAGCCGGAGCCCGACAAGCTGCTGCTGGTGTTGGACATCGGCTGGGAGCATACCGACCTGCTGATCGTCGACGGCCAGCGATTCTGGATCCGGAACCTCGCGCTCAATGGCCACGAGCTGACCAAGGCGATCGCGACCAAGTTGCGGCTGCCCTTCAGCGCTGCCGAAGAGCTCAAGCGCAACGTCGCCAGCGCGCGCTCGCAGTCGCGCCAGGTCTTCGAGGCGACGCAGCTGGTGCTGCGCGACTTCGTCGCCGAGGTGCAGCGCTCGCTGGGTTTCTACAAGTCGCAGAACCGCGGGCGGCGGCTGGAGCTGGGGGAAGTGCTGCTGCTCGGGAGGGGAGCGCGGCTGCCCAACATCGGGCCGTTCTTCCAGAAGGAGTTGGGCTGTCCGGTCAGCACCCTCAAGCGGTTGCGGACGCTGGCGCTGGACGTCGAGGTCGAGACCGAGGAGGTCGAGCTGCTCAAGGAGGAGCTGCCGAGCTTCGGAGTGGCGTTCGGGCTCGCCATCCAGGGCTGCGGCCAGGCCGTGGCGGCGGTGAACCTGCTGCCGCACGAGGTGCTGCAGAGGAAGAAGCTCGAGCGCAAGAAGCCCCTGGTCGCGGTGGCGGTGGGCGTGTTGTTCGTGGCGGTGTTGCTGGCCTGGGTGCTGCACCACGGGCGGCTGCGGCGGGCGCAGGGGGTGCTGGAGCAGGCGAATCTCAACCTCGGGCGGCTGGAGCGGCTGGAGACCGAGCTGGCGGAACTCCGCCAGGTCGAACCGCTGGAGCGCGAACTCAAGGCGCTGGCGGGGGTGATCGCGGGGCACACCTACCCGCTGGAATTGCTGAACCGGCTGGCGGAGGTCCTGCCGCGCGGCAACGACGCGGTGGTGGCGCCGAGCGAGGAGCAGCGCAAGGTGCTGGAGCGGCAGGGTCGTTACCTGCACCAGGTGGAACAGGTCGCAAAGGAGATCGAGCAGGCGCAGGAGGCGCTCGAGGAGCGCAAGACGTGGGTCATCGAGGTGCAGCTCGAGGCGGATCGCGGGGGAGCGCGTGCGATCCTCACGGTTGCACGGCGCAAGGTGTACGACCCGCGGTCCGGCAAGGCCGACGATGCGGCGACCCTGAGCGCCATCCGGGAGGGGCTGCTGGCCGATATCCAGCGGGTGCTGCCGGGGGCTCGCTTCGAGGGGATCTCGTGGACGATCTACGATCTGCTGCCCGGCGCGGACAAGCCGCCGCCGACCGGCTTCGGCCAGACGCCTGCGTTCACGGAATACCTGGCGCAGAAGATCGTGGCGGAGTATCCGGCGCCGCACCAGGCTGGTGCACCGGGTGAGCCGGTGCGCTGAGCGGCCGCCGGGCTCGAGCCGCGCGGAGGGCAGCAGCGGCGCGAGGCGCGAGCGCCGGTCGTGCGAGCGGCAGGGACGGAGGCGGACCGAGGCTTGGAACAGCTGAGGCAGAACGCGTTCTGGGTCGGCATGGGCGCGGCGGTGTTGCTCGCCCTGGGGCTCTACTTCGTCGGCGTCGGCGGGGTGAAGGACGATCTCCGGCGGACCGAGGGGGTCTTGCTGAGCAAGGTGCGGCGCCTGCGCCACTACCAGCAGCTCACCGAGCAGCAGGCGGCCGATCCGCTGACCGGGCTGCCGGTGCAGCCGATCCTGGAGTACTGGAAGACCCGCCGCAAGCAGATCGAGCAGGAGCGCAAGCGGATCCTCGCGGAGTTTCGGCGTATCGACGAGGGTTTCGAGCGGTTGTTCGCGGCGGGGCGCAACAACGAGGTGCGTGACATCGCCACCTTCGTCTCCGAACTCAAGCGGCAGGTCGAGAAGGATATCCAGGAGCGTTACAAGGAGCTGCTGCCGGCCGAGGTGCCGTTCGAGAAGGTCTTTCCCATCGTGGAGCCGCCGCCGCGGGGCTACGAGGAGATTCCCGCTGCCCAGAAGCGCTTCTACATCGGTCGGGCGCTGGCGGCGGCCGCGAAGGAGGCGGGTGCGGTCCGCATCGAGCAGGTGAGCTTTTCGTTCGGTCAGGGGGCTCCCCCACCGCGCGAGGAGGGCGGTGCGCGCCGCGAGGCGGGGAGCGAGGGGGCTCCGGGGGGGGTGCGCTGGCGTGCGCTGCAGGCGAGCATGACGCTGCGGCTGCCGGCGCGCGGCCTGCCGGCGCTGGTCTCGGCGGTGATCAAGGAGCGGATCGCGGTCATGAACGTGGTCAAGCTCGAGGTCACCAAGGCGCCGTTCTCCGTCGCGCACCTGGCTCCGTGGAAGTTGCCCGAGAAGATGGGCGTGGGGGCGGGCGCGGCGGAGATCGTCACCTTCCAGCGGCCGGTCTACGTCGCCGACAGCGACCAGTCCGATCCGCGCGCCAAGGATCCCCCGCCGGCGCTGGACGAGCCGCCGGTGCGGGCGGTGCTGACCGTACAGGTGCTCGACTTCGAGTTGCCGGCGGACCAGTAGGGCAGAGCGGGGGCGGCGGGCAGCGCGGGAGGTGCGTGCGTGGACGTCAAGGAGCTGCTGCTGGAGCACTTCGAGAAGCTGGCGCTCGGCGTCGCGGGGCTCGTGCTGGTATGGCTGGTCGGCCAGCCGCTGCTCGCCAGTTCGCCCTCGGAGCGGCTCCAGGACGAGGTTGCGCGATACAACGCGCGGCTGGCGGTGCTGAAGGCGCACGCGGAAGCGAACGCCCCCCGCCCGGAACCGATCGAGCTGGAGCGCGAGGTTCAGCGCGCGCTCGCCGGTGGCCTGCCACCGCAGCCCTGGCCGTCGTGGCTCATGCACCGGCGGCCGGTGGTGCTCGTGCGGACGATCGGGGTGCAGCTGCCCGATCCGCCGGAGCACCACCCGCCGATCGATCTGAGCGGGCGCGGCGGTCTGGGAGCGATCGCGATCTCCTGGGCCGCCAACCCGCGCAACCGGCTGGTCGCGGTGCAGAACTATCGGGTCTATCGGGCCGCGGGCAAGCTGCCGCGGGAGGGCGAGCCGGGCTGGACGCTGCTCGCCACCCTGGGGCCCGGGGAGCACAGCTACCGCGACACCGCGGTCGAGCCCGAGCAGCAGTACTGGTACTACGTCGAGAGTCATGCGGTGGAGGACCGCAAGCACCCGGTGGTGGAGAAGCACGAGTTCCGCCTGCCGGAGGAGCAGCAGCGGCAGCGCTCGGCGGTGATCGGTCCGTTCGCGACGCAGCCCCAGACCTATGTCGAGATCATCAGCGTGCAGCCACGGGAGGTGCGGGAGGGCCGGCTGATCGAGCCGTTCGCCTACGTCAAGGTATGGCGTTTCTTCGACGATGAGCGGCGCTGGCGCGACAGCCCCCTGCTGAAGGTGGAGGTCGGGCAGCAGGTCGGCGGGGTCCAGCGGGTGGGGACGCGGGAGTACGACTTCACCACGCCCTGGGAGCTGGTGGGCACGCGCAAGCGCATCGTGGACCGCGAGCTGGGTCCAGGGCTGCAGGTCAAAGAGGAGCAGGACGTGGCGGAGCTGCGCCACCGGCAGACGGGTCAGGAGATCGAGCTCAACAACAAGGTACGCGACCCGGTCCTGGAACTGATCAAGAAGAACGATCGGTACGGGGTCGAGGACACGGGCGAGACGGGCTGAGAGATCGGGGCAGGGGGCAGCGGGGCCGACCGGGGTGGTGCCCGCAGCACGGGGTGGACGCGAGGGACGACGAGGTCGAGGCATGCGTAGGACGGCGAGGTGGCTGCTCTGTCTTGCGCTGCTCGCCGCGACGGCGGGCTGCACGAGCACCGAGAAGCGTGAGGCGGAGGCTCCCCGGCAGCAGCCTGGCGCCGCGGCGCCGGGTGAGGGTGCGCCGGCGGCGGACGGAGCCGGTCAGGGGGCGGCCGGTGGCGCGCAGCCCGTCCCACCGGCCGGGGCGGGAGCGCTGCTGGCGCAGGCCGAGACCGGCGGGGGCCGCCCGCCCGGTGCCGGCGGCGAGCAGCCGGCCGGGCCGCCAGGGGGCGCGTCGGTCCGAGAGCAGGAGCGCTACCACCTCGCCGAGCACCACTACCGGATCGGGCGGCGGCTGTACGAGGAGATGCGCTACCGTGAGGCGGCGGCCCAGCTGAGGCTCGCACTCCAGGCGAACCCCGATCACCTGGAGGCGCAGCGCCTGCTGGACCGGACTCTGTTCATCCTGGGCGAGCGGGCGCCTGGCTTCCGCGACCAGGTCCGCCAGTTCGCCGAGGAGCAGCAGCTCAAGATCAAGATGGCGTCGATGGAGATCGAGCGGTTGTACGCCGAGGGTCTCCGCCACATGGAGCGCAAGGAATACAGCAAGGCGATCGATCGCTTCGAGCGCGTGCTGGAGACCATCCGCTGGTTCCCTTACCACATCGACAAGACGGGTCTGGAGCGCCAGGCGCGTGACAAGCTGGCCGAGGCGAAGAAGCTGGAGGCCGAACGGGAGCAGCTGTTGCGGGAGCAGATGCTCAAGGCGGCCCGGGAGGAGGCCACGATCTGGGAGAAGCGCAACCAGGCCTACCACGAGGCGCGGGTGCGCTCGCTCTACGAGCAGGCGGTGGTGGCCTTCGAGCGGCTGGAGTTCGGCAAGGCCGAGCAGCTGGCGCGGCGGCTGCTGCAGCTGGAGCCTCGCCACGAGCCGGCGGCCAAGCTCCTGGAGGCCGCCGTCAACGGCCGGCGCCATCAGGCGGAGGTCGAGCGGATCGAGCTCCGCATGGAGGAGATGGAGAAGCTCATCGAGGGGGTGTACGAGGCGGCGGTCCCCTACCAGGAGATCTTCCGCTTTCCTCCGGATGCGGACTGGCAGCGGGTGCAGAAGCGGGCGGTGGAGCTGGAGCGCCGCTTCGAGCGCCAGGTGGTCGAGGAATCGGCGGTGGCGCAGAGGATCCGCCGCACGCTGGAGACCCGGCTGATCACGATCGACTTCCTCGGCGTCACCTTCCAGGACGCGATGCAGTACCTGCAGCACGTGACCGGGCTCAACTTCGTGGTCGCCAAGGCAGCGCGCGAGCAGATCGAGGCCGAACAGCCCACGATCAACCTCAAGCTGACGGACGTTTCGCTGAAGAGCGCGCTGCGGCTGATCCTGGCCCAGGCGAGCAAGGGCGGCTCGGAGCTGATCTGGAAGATCAAGAACGACACCGTCTGGATCAACACCAAGGACGCCGAGAAGGAGGAGCTCATCCTCCGGTTCTACGAGGTGAGCGAGATCGTCAACGACCTCCCGGACAACCCCGCGCCCCCGGTCGCACTCCAGCCGCCCTCGGAGGGCGGGGCAGGGGCGGCGCCGAGCGGGCTGACGCTGGGCGGGGCCGAGGAGGAGGCGCCCGCCGGTACCGGCATCGAGGCCGAGAAGCTGCGGGAGCTGATCGAGCAGCGGCTGGGCACCGAGGGCCAGGGCTCGGTCGAGTTTCTCGGCGGATTGCTGATGGTTCGCAAGTCGCTCGAGGATCACAAGAAGGTCGAGCGGCTGCTCGAGCAGCTGCGGCGTACGACCGGCATCATGGTGACGGTCGAGACCCGCTTCAATCGACATCCAGGACAGCCTGCTGGAGGAGATCGGGGTCGACTTCCGGGGGCTGCCGGCGGTCATCCAGAATTTCCTCGGCACCGGCACCAATCAGCCGATCGGTTTCAACTGGACGAGCGGCGGCTTCAACACCGACGTCCGGGCGGCGCTGGTCAACGTGTTCTCGCAGGGGTTGGGCACCGCGGCCGGCACGCCGTTCAACCTGACCTCGATCGGCGGCGGGCTGTTTCAGTTCAACATGCTCGACACCTTCCAGCTGCAGGCGATCATCGACGCGGTCAAGCGCAAGCAGCGGGCGCGCGAGGTCGATGCGCCGCGGCTCACGGTGTTCAACGGCCAGCGCTCGCACGCGCTGTCGATCTCGCAGCGGGCCTACATCGCCGACCTCGACCCCAACCAGAGCGGGGTGACCCCGACGATCGCGCCGGTCATCGGGGTGCTGAACGTGGGGTCCATGCTGGAAGCGCGGCCGGTGGTCTCGCACGATCGCAAGTACGTCATCCTGGAGATCCAGCCGACGCTCGCGCGGGCTCTGGCGAGCCGGTTTCACCGGCTGCAGCTCGTCAACCTCAATACCGACATCACGATCGAGTTGCCGAGCGTGGCGCTGTCGCAGATCAAGACGACGGTCATGGTTCCGGATGGAGGAACCGTGATCCTCGGCGGCATGAAGAACTACCTGGAGCAGAAGATGTGGGCCGGGGTGCCGGGGATCCGGAACATCCCGATCCTCAACAACCTGTTCCAGCGGCAGGGCTATACCGACTTCAAGCGCAGCCTCATCGTGCTGTTGACGGTGCATATCACGATCGCGCGCGAAGAGGAGCACCGCCGCTTCGGCGAGGCGCCGCCGCCGGTGCCGGAAGAGCCCCTGCTGCGCTAGCGGATCGGCGGGGCAGGGAGGGCCTGGGCACCCGCGCCCGTGGTTGCAGCGCCGAGGGACAGGGGGGCGGAGACGGTGGCCCTGGAACCGCGCCGGCGGTTGCCGGGTAGATGCGGCTCTGAGCGGCGCGGTCGCGAGCAGAGGAGAACGACACAGCCGATGCGGTGGCGGTGTCTGCTGGGGGCAGGGGTCGTGCTCGCCGCGGGGGCGCTGGCCGGGCCGGTCTCTGCGCAGTCGGCGCGGGATGCGGAGTTCGCCAAGATCCTGCTCCAGAAGGGCTTTCTCGACCTCGCCGAGCGGGAGGCGCGGCGGATCGAGAACGACCCGTCCTACAGCGCCGAGATCCGGGGCACGGCGGGCTATCTGCTGGTGCGGGTGATCGAGCGGCGAGCACGCCAGAGCACCGACCCACGCCAGCGCCAGGAGCTGCTCGACCTGCAGCGCCAGCTCATCGAGGAGATGAAGCGCAAGTACCCAGGGCACGCCATGTCCTCGGTCGCCGACCTGGAGGAGCTCCAGGTGCGGCTGGCGGAGGCGGAGGCGCGCCTGGCTGCTGCCGAGGAGGCCACCGAGCCGGCGGAGGGCGCCCGGCTCAGGGAGGAGGCGGTGGCGGCGTTCGAGGAGGCGCTGGAGCGGTTCGACGCCGTCATCGAGGAGCTGAACCAGCGCGCCGCCAAGGCGCCCGGGGACGAGGAGCTGGAGTACAAGCGGGACCTGGCGGAGTACCTGCGGGCCAACGCCTGGTTCACCTACGCGCGGGCGCTGCCCGAGGGCGAGGGGGCGGCGGCAGGAGGCGCTGCAGAAGGCGCACGAGCTGTTCCAGCGGTTCTTCGAGGAGCGGGGTGCGTTCTTCAACCTCTGGGTGCTGGCCTATCTGGGCCGCGGCCGGGCGGAACTGGAGCTCGGGCGGCTCGAGGATGCGGAGGCGACCTTCGGCGAGGCGCTCTATCTGGAGGTGCCATTCCGGCATCCCAATCCGGAGCGGCACGCCGAGCTGGTGCAGTTCGTCCTGGACGCGAAGGCCGAGGCGTACTACTGGCTGCTGGTGAGCCAGGTGCGGGCGCGCCGCTTCGAGGCCGCCGTGGAGACCTTCCGGCGCATGACCCAGCAGTTTCCGCAGGGCAAGGATACCCACTTCGGCAAGCTGGCCGTGCTGACCTACGGCAAGGCGCTGGCGGGGCTGGGCCGGTACACCGAGGCGGGCGAGGCGATCCAGCAGGTGCTGGATGCGGCGATGCGCTCGGAGAAGGTGATCCCGGGCTACGACATCGACCCCTATGGGGTGTCGGCTTGCAAGACGCTGGCGGAGATCGCCGAGCAGACCACGGGATTCTTCCCGGCGCCGCTGCAGTATCGCGCTGGTCAGGGGTTCATCTTCAAGCGAGAGCTGGAAAAGGCGACCTGGGCGCTCAAGGGGGTGCTGGCCGGGGCGCGCACCGAGCGGGAGCGGCAGACGTGGGGGCCGCGAGCGCTCCTGGATCTGGCGATCGCGTACGAGCGGCTCGGCCGCCTGTACGAGGCGGCGCTGGCCTACCAGGGACTGTACCGGATGTTTCCGGACGACGCGCGCGCCGACCGCGCCTTGCGGCTCGCCCGCCAGCGCTACCAGGAGCTGGCCGAGCGCGACCGCTGGTTCCGGGCGCTGGCCGACGAGGTGACGCGCGACATCCAGGTGCGGCTGAGCGGCATCGGGGCCGAGAAGGCCAAGTACAACCAGGCGGTGGAGTGGCAGCGGCAGGGCCGTTACGCGGACGCCGCCCGCAAGTTCCTGGAGGTGCAACCGGAGATCCAGCAGGGCGGCAAGACCATCGAGGTCGACTTCTACGGCAGTGCGCTCGCCAACGCCGGGTACTGCTTCTTCCTAGCCGCGCGCGAGGCCAGCGGGGCGCTGGCGGAGGGCTACCGGCAGCAGGCCGAGCAGGCGTTGCACAAGGCGTTCACCTTCGGTCAGCAGCGCGGCGAGCCCGGCGCGCAGGCTGCCGCGGCGTATTACCTGGCGCTGATGGAGGCCTCGGAGGAGCGGGCGGCCTATGAGCAGGCGCTCGAGCGGCTGCAGGCATTTCAGGGACCGCTCGCGGCGGATCGCGTCTACCGCGACCGGGCGCTCGGACTCATGGTGCACTGTCTGCTGCGGCTCGGCCGGCTTGCCGAGGCGGAGCGGACGCTGCAGGCGCTGCGCCAGGACTTCCCCCAGAGCGACGAGGTTGCGAGCCGGGCGTTCCAGCTCGGAGACGCATACGCGCGCGAGGCGGCCCGGCACACCGACGCCCGGGACCGAGCGGCCGCGCTCACGGCCCTGCGCGGGGCGAGTCGCTGGCTGCGGCTCTGGCTGGAGGGCAATCCCGACGCCAGCTTCGAGCATCGCGCCTGGGTAGGCAACCTGGTGTTCCGCAGCGGGGACTTCAAGGCGGCGGCAGCGATCCTGGAAGGCGCGGTGCGGGCCGGCGAGGCGGCGGAGCTGTCGCCGGCGCAGCGCGAGGCGCTGGTGCTGCCGTATGCGAGGCTGCAGCTCGCGATCTGCCTCCACCGGGCCGGCCAGCACGAACGGGCGCTGGAGCAGCTCGAGCGCGCAGCGGCGGAGTTCCGGGCGGCCGGGCGCGACCCCCAGGAGGAATACCTGTATGCCAGTGCGCGCAGCGACGCGCTGTTCGCGCTGTGGCAGCAACGGCGCGACGCGGCCCGGCTGCAGGAGCTGAAGGCGGCCCACGAGGCATACTGGCAGCTGCTGGATCGGCTGGAGGAGGACGGCTGGCAGGCGCTGGCAGTGCTCTACGAGCTCCCCTACCCGAGCTACTTCGTGGCCAAGCTCGAGGCCGACGCCCGACTGCTCGAGATCTACCTCGGGCTCAAGCAGTGGCGGTTCGTGCACAACCAGATCGAACAGATGCTGGAGCTGGGCAAGCTCGACGATGTGGTGCACACCCGCACGCGGGGGGATGTGATCGGCCGCATCGAGAGCGAGGGAGCGGAGGGGGTCACGGTACGGACCGCGCGCGGCGAGACCGTGGTCGTGGCGGCGGAGGAGGTGAGCGGTATCGAGCGCGTGCCGCCCGAGCTGCGGCAGCGCTTCCTCCAGATGCAGGAGCGTGCCAGACAGGAGGGCGGGCTGTGAGCGGAGTGCGGCTCCAGGGCAGCTGCGCGGTGCGCTGGGCGGTGGCCTCCGCGCTGGGGCTGCTGCTGCTCGGCAGCCTGGGGGCAGCGCCGGCCGGGGCCGCCCCGCGCGATCGCCTGGTGTTCATCGACGGGGAGGAGCGGGAGGTCGCCGGCATCATCGAGGAGAAGGTCGATGAGGTCCGGGTGCGCGGGGGCAATCCGGTGCCGGCGCAGCAGCTGCTCACCATCGTGCGGGCTGAGGTGCCGCCGGCGTATGCCCAGGCGGAGGCGGCCATGCGGGCGGGCCGCTATCCGGTGGCGATCGAGCGTTTCCAGGCAGCGCTCGCCGATCCGAACGCGCCCGCCTGGGTCGGGCCGTGGGCGAGCGCTGGCCTTGCCGAGGCGCTCACGCGCCAGGCCGAGGGTGGGGAGCAGGCTGCGGCCGGGCGGGCGGTCGACGCCTGGAGGCGGCTCATGGAGGCCCATCCCGGCCACTTTTTGGAGCCGCGCGCGCTGGAGGGGCTGGGCCGCGCGCTGCTGGCTGCCGGCCGCGCCGCGGAGGCGCTGGAGACCTTCGGGCGGCTCGCCGACCGGCGGTACGGGGAGTACTGGGAGCTCAAGGGCAAGGTGGGGCGTGGACTGGCGCTGATGGCGAACCGCCAGTTCGTCGAGGCGCTCACGGAGTTCGAGGCGAGCAGCGCCGCGGCGGCCCGCCGGCCGGGGCTCGCCGAGGTCTATGCGGCGGCACAGGCGGGCAAGGGGCGTACCTACATGGCCAAGGGCGACTATGACGGCGCCATCCGCTTCTACGAGGAGATGGCGAAGCGGGGCGAGGCGACGAGCGCCCAGGCGGCCGCCGATGCGTTCGTGAACCTGGCGCGCGCCTACGAGCAGCGCGGCGGCGAGGACGACAAGCGGCAGGCCCTGCGGGTTTACATGGAGGTGGCGCTGTTTTACGCCGGAGCGCCCGCGGCCTACGCCGAGGCGCTGCTGCGGGCGGGCAGGCTGCTGGAGGAGCGGGGCGAACGCGAGCGCGCGGCCGCGTATTTCCGCGAGCTGAAGGCGCGCTGTCCGGACAGCCCGCAGGCGCGGCAGGTGCCGTAGCGGCAGCCCGGGGCAGCGCCCGCCGGCGCTGCCGGGGCGAGGGCTCCGGGCTGGGGGCGGCGCCGCGCGGCGCGAGCGAGCCGCCGGCGGAACCCGGGGTTGCGGGGCGGTGTATCATGACGGGCTCGGCGCGAGCGGCCCCGGGGAGGGGCCGGCGGCCAGGCGCCAGGACCGCTCCCTCGGCGGCGCGCAGCCGCCGTGCGGCGCGGATGGATGGAAGCGGTGGCGGGAGGCTCACGAGCAGGCGATGAAGCTCAGCAAGGCATCGGCGATCTTCGCAGTGGCGCTCCTGGCGGTGTTGGTGGCCGGCGAGCAGGCGCTGGCGGAGGAGCGTCGCGAGTCGCTGTTCACGCTGATCAACTACGGCGGGTTCATCGGTTATTTCACGATCTTCCTCAACATCGTCGGCATCGGTTTTGCCATCGAGCACTTCATCAGCATCCGGCGCGACGTGCTGATGCCGCCCGAGGTGGTCGAACAGATCGAGCAGCTGTTCGAGGAGGGCGAGTACGAGGAGGCGATGCAGATCTGCGAGAGCCAGCCGACCTACTTCACCAACGTGCTCGCGGCTGCGCTGCCCAAGGTCGGCACCGGCTACGAGAACATCGAGAAGGCGGCCGACATGGCCAGCGACGATGAGGCGACGAAGCTGTTCACCAAGATCGGACACATCAACTTCATCGCGCAGATCGCTCCCATGCTGGGGCTGCTGGGGACCGTGAGCGGTATGATGATCGCCTTCTCGAAGATCGCGACCTCGGACACCCCCCCCACCCCCGCCGAGCTGGCGGGCGGCATCCAGCAGGCGATCGTGACCACCGTCATCGGTCTGGTGGTCGCGATCCCGATGTCGGCGCTGTTCTACTTCTTCCGGGTGCGGGTGATCGGGCTGGTGACCGAGATCACCAATGCCTGGCGGGACCTGTTGGAGCGGTTCCGCGACTAGCCGGGCGCCGGGGCCGCCGCCGGCCGGCGAGGTCCCCGGGCAGGGGTGAGGGCGTTCGGAAGCACGAGGGGCGAAGCATCGATGGCGCGCAGTCGGACGCGGGAGCTGGTCGATCAGGAGGCGGAGGAGGCCAACCTCACGCCGATGATCGATGTGGTGTTCCTGCTGATCGTCTTCTTCATCATCGTGTCCGACTTCTCCAGCCTCGTGATCGAGCCCGTGCTGCTACCGAAGGCGATCAGCGCCCAGAAGGAGAAGGAACGGGTCGAGGATCGCTCGATCATCGTGAACATCCTCGCCGACGGCACGATCAAGATCGCCGGGCGCAAGTACGATGAGGAGACGCTCCCGAAGTACATCGGGGTCGAGGCGAAGGTGGCGGGCACCGAGCCCAACCCCGATGATCCGGGCAAGGAGGTCTCCCGGTTGCGGGTCACGATCCGCGCGGATCAGCAGGCCGCCTACGAACACGTGCAAAAGGTGTTCGAAGCCTGCTCGAAGAACGGGGTTTACAAGACCTCGATCGCGGCGCTGAAGGAGGAGCTGTTGTGAGGCGCTGCTGTGCAGCCCTGGTGCGGCGCGAGTCCCTGCGGCCGGTGGCGGCCGCGCGCAGGCGGCGCCGGCCGCAGTCGGGGCGGAATCGGGGCAGGGGGTTCGACAACGGCAAGGTGGTGGGGCGGCGATGAGCAGGGGATTGGAGACCGTCAAGAAGGTCGAAGTCAAGATGAGCATGACCCCGCTCATCGACATCGTCTTCCTGCTGCTGATCTTCTTCATGGTCGCCTCCAAGTTCAAGACGACGGAAGGCAAGATCCAGTCGTTTCTGCCGCGCGACCGGGGGCTCGGCACCTCGAAGGCGGTGGTGCCGACGGAGGTGCGGGTGAAGCTTTTGTGGTACGACCTGAGCGGCAGCCAGCCCACGACCGACAAGCACGGGCGCGCGATCCTGAAGGTGGAGCGGCGCGTCTTCCCGACCCGCGTCTACAACGAGGACAAGTGCTGGATCGCCGGCTGCGGGCAGAACCACGGCTCGCCGGACATGGACGCGTTCTATCAGTTCATCTTGGAGCAGAAGGCGCGCTACCAGCCGCCGCCCGGCCGCGATCCGGCCCGGGGCCTGCCCGTGATCATCGATGCACGGCCGCAGGTGCCCTGGAAATACGTCGTCCGCGTGGTCAACGCCTGCGTCAAGGCGGGGATCACCGACGTCACCTTTGCTGCGGCCGAGAAACCTATCCAGTAGAGGGCAGCAGGACGGCGGCGGGCGCGCGCAGGGGCGGGACCGGTGCGCCGGGCCTGCGGTGCGTGCCCGCTGCTCGGCGTCCGCCCGTGCGCTGTACGAGTCGGCGCGGGCGGAGCGCGCAGGGGTCCCGGTGCTGCGGGCATCTTGGGCGAGCGAAGCGGCCGGTCGCTCGCTTCGGGTGCCCAGGCGCGGCTCCTCCGCGGCGGTGCTGCGCGAGCGCCTTGTTCCGGCGGGCGGGTGCAGGTGCGGGGTGTCCGGTAGCGGTCGGTTGCACAGCAGGGGTGAGCCGTTCGGCGCTGCGGGCTCCATGCGGGGGCCGGCCCGGCCGGCCCTCGTACGAAACCCGGGCTGAGCGCCGGCTGGGCCTCGGTTCCGCCGGCCCGTCCGCCCCACGAAGAAAAAGGCCCGGGCGACGACGATCGCGAGCGGGAGGCCGGCGCCGGGTTCGCCGTCCAAAAAAAAACCCGGGCATATGCCCGGGCTAGGCCGGCCTGGCGCCCGTCTTGGGCTACTCGACGGGCGCGTACTGGACCTGGTTGGGCGCGAAGCCGGCGGCGAATACCGCCTGCATGAGGGGCTTGCCGACGTCGTCGAAACCGACCGTGACCGGCACCTCGAGGCGAACGGTCGCCTGGCCGTTGGCCTCGTAGGCCTTCTTGAGCCAGTTCTTCAGCTCTTCGGTGGCGCCCTTGCCGACCACGATCTTGCCGACCAGTGTCTCGCCGCTCAAGACCTGGACCTCACCGCCCTCGGCCAGCTTGGCGACGAGCCGGATCTGGCCCTCGGCTGCCGGCGCGGCCGATTCCGCCGGGTGCTCAGCGGTCTCCGCCGGGTGCTCGGCGGTCTCCGCCGGGTGCTCGGCGGCCTCGGCGGGCTCGGCCGCCGGGTGTTCGGGCTCCGCCGCCGGCTGCTCTTCCGCCGGCTCCAGCTCCGGCGGCGGCGGACCGTCCTGGACCGGTTCCGGACCGCTGCCGCAGCCCACCGGGGCTCCGACAAGCGCTACCAGCACCGCTGCTCCAAGCCAGCTCCTGTGTGCGCGCATGGGCTCGTTCTCCTCTCCCCACTACCGGCCTCAGCCGGCTGCATCGGATCGCCGTGGGCGCTCGCCCACCTCGAGCGCGGACTATACCAGACACCCCCGACGCTGGCAAAGCTCCTTGCCGGCGTGGCTTGGTGCGCGCCAGGCCTGGCTTGCGGCGGGGGCGGCTCGGCCCGCGCGCGCCGGGGTGCAGCGGAGCGGAAGGCGGGGGGACGACCAGGCGGGGAGCAGCGCGCGGCGCGCCCGCTGGCAGCCGGTGACAGCGCCGTGACATGCGGATGACACGGAACCGCTAACGTCGCGCGGCCACCGCGCGCGGGCGCGGGGCCATGTGCGCGGCCGCGGCGCGGGCTCGGCTCGCCCCGCGCCATCCGGCACCGGTCCGCGCGGGCGAGCGGAGGAGGCTACCGATGGGCAACGCGACGGCGCCGCGTCTCGTGGTCGTCCTGCTCGCGCTCGGGGGGGCCATGGCGATGGGGGGCTGCGCTGCGACGGCGGTGCGCGAGCCGGCGCCCATGCCCGCCGAGAGCGGCTCACCCGCCGGTGCCGGCCCGAGCCCGGCGGCGGCACCGGCGGATTCCGGCGACACGGCCCGCGCCAGCCTCTCGCCACCCGAGGAGACCGGGCCCGCGGAGCGGGGGGGGCGCGGGGGGGTCGGGGCGCAGGCAGAGAAGGCCGCGGCGCAACACTTCTACGAGGTCGGCAAGCGGTTCTTCGACCAGCTCGAGTACCAGAAGGCGTACGACAACCTGCGGCGGGCGATCGAGCTCGATCCGACCCACGAGGCCGCCGTCGACCTCTACATGCGCGCCGGCGCAGTGCTGGGCATCCGGGAGGACGAGCTGCGGGCCGCGCTGGAGCAGTTCGTCCAGGAGCGCCGCGTCAAGATCGAGCTCATGCGGCAGGAGATGCTGCGATTCTACGAGGCGGGGCTCGCCGCGTTCGAGGCGGGGCGCTACGACCAGGCCATCCGCGATCTGGAGCGCGCGCTCGAGATCATCGCCTGGGAGCCGGCGCTGATCGACCAGCGGGACGTGAAGAGCCGCGCCGAGAAGATGCTCGCCGAGGCGAAGCGCAAGCAGCTCTACCAGGAGCTGCAGGAGCGCGACCGGCTGGAGCGGCAGGCGATCGACCTGGCGCAGAAGGCGGAGCGGGCGCGCCAGGAGCGGGAGGAGCGCCGCGTCGCGACACTGCTGCGCCAGACCAGCGACCTGCTCCAGGCGCAGCGTTACCAGGAGGCGGAGAAGCTCGCGCAGCAGATCCTGGAACTCGATCCGCGCAACCTCTGGGCGAAGAAGTACCGGGAGTTCGCGCGCAAGGGCATCCACCTGTTGACCGCGGCGCGCATCTTCGAGGAGGGGGCGGAGGCGGAGTGGCAGCGGCAGCACAACCTGGAGGTGGCCGCGATCCCACGCGAGCACGACTATATCCGGTTTCCGGACGACTGGATCGAGCGCACCCGCCTGCGCCGGCCCGGGGTGGCGGTGGAGGCTCTGCAGGAGCCGTTCTGGGTCGAGCGCTACCGCCAGACACTGGCCGAGCGGAAGGTCTCGGTCGACTTCCCGGGTGTGACGCTCCGCGACGCGATCCGGGCGCTGGGTGAGATCACGGGGCTCAACTTCGTGATCCACCAGAACGTGGATGCCGACGCGATCACGGTCAGCCTCAAGCTGAGCGACATCTCGCTGGAGAACGCGCTCAAGATCATCCTGGAGCAGGCGGGGCTGACCTATGTCTTCGATGCGGAATCCATCATGGTCCTGCAGCCCGGAACCCTGCCGGGGGATGTCTACTTCGAGATCTACGACATCTCGGACATCCTGCACGTTCCCAAGGACTTCACCGCCCACCGGATCAGCCTGCCGGAGGACGAGCGGCGGGCGGCGGGCGGCGGCGCGGGGCCCTCGCCCTTCGTCTTCGGCGACGAGGGTGGCGCGGCCGGCGGCGAGCCGCTGACGGGGGATCGGCTGGTGGAGATCGTACGCGATGCCACCGGGGGCGACGAGGCGTGGACCGACCCCAACCAGATCGAGCCCCACCGCGGCCAGCTGCTGGTCACCGCCACCCGGGAGCTGCACCGGCGGGTGCGCGAGGTGCTGGATGCCCTGCGGCAGAATCAGGGGTTGTTCGTCCACATCGAGGCGCGCTTCATCGAGGTGGAGAGCGACAAGCTCGAGGACATCGGGATCGACTTCCGCGGACTGGGCACGGTGCAGAACTTCCAGACGAGCCCGATCAACATGGAGCCGCCGGTGCTGAAGGATCCGAGCGGCAACATCCAGCCCAATCCGGGACGGGCCCACGGTATCTTCACCAGCCCGCCTCCGGTGGATGCCGGCGGGGCACACGACGTGTCCAACTCGCCCAACGTGGGCACCGACAACTTCGTCCTCCGCTCGCAGCACATCTTCGGCGGCACGGCGGGCCCCATCCTGAGCGGCCAGCGGCTGCGGGGCGGCGGCGGGCTCACGCTCCAGATCTCGACGCTGGACGACTTCCAGATCAACGCGATCCTGCGGGCGGAGGCCGAGCAGGCCTGGGTGCGGCGGCTCGCCGCGCCGCGTGTCACCGCCGCCAACCGGCAGAAGGTGTACTTCCAGCAGGTCAACCAGCGGAGCTACATCCGCGACTGGGAACTCATCTCCGGCGGGACGGGGCTGAGCGTCGTGGAGGTCCCTGACCCCGTGGTCGACACCTTCCAGGACGGGGTCATGCTCGAGGTCCGTCCGACGGTGAGCTCCGACCGCAAGTACGTGACGCTGGACCTGAGGCCGGCGGTCTCCACGCTGGTGGGCGGGCAGATCTTCAGCGTCAACGTCAGCCTCGGCTCGGCCAATGCAGCCGCGATCGACGTGCCGATCGAGCTGCCCGAGTTGACGCTGCAGGAGGCGTTCACCTCGGTGACGATCCCCGATGGCGGCACGGCCCTGCTCGGCGGCCTGCGCGAGATCCGGCAGCGGCGCGAGGAGAGCACGCTGCCGTTCGTCGACAACATCCCGCTGCTCAACCTGCTCTTCAAGCGGCAGGCGGAGATCGAGGAGACCAGCACGCTGGCCATCCTCGTGACCGCCAAGATCGTGAGCGTGCGCGAGGAGGAGCGGGAGCTGTACAACCGCGAGTGAGCGGCGGCGGGCCGGCTGCCGGCGCAGCCGGTGCGGCCCGCAGCCCGCGCCCGTACCCCGATTTTTTTCCTGGGCAGCGGTGCGAGCTCGGCGGGGACCGCGGCCGTATCCTCTGGGCGGGGGTCGCCCGGGGCGAGTCGCGCTCCAGCTGCCCGGGGCGAGTCGCGCTCCAGCTGCCCGGGGCGATCGGTGCGCGCGCGGGCCGGGAAGTCCTCGCCCGTGGAACATCCGCCCGGCCGGGCAACCGCCGGTACGGGCCGCGGTGCCGGGCGCCAGGGCTCGGGGCGGCGGCAGCGGGGCAGACCCTCCGGGCGCGGCCTCGCCGTTCGCCCGGGCCGCACCGCCCCTGGTGCGAGGCGCGCGGAGGCGGCTCATGCACCGCTACTACGTGGCCGAGCTGGCGGAATGGCTGGCGCGAGGGGGGCCGCTGGTGCTCGCCGGCGAGGAGGCGCGGCACCTGGTGCGCGTCAAGCGGGCCCGCCCGGGCGAGGAGGTGTTGCTGTTCGACGGGCGCGGGGCGGAGTGCTGGGCGAGGCTGGAGAGGGTGGAGAGCGGGCGGGCGGTGCTCTGCGTGCTCGAGCGCCCCAGCCCACGGCTGCAGGCCCCGCTCCGACTGCGGGTGGCGCTCGCGCCTCCGGAGCGCCCGCGGCTGCTGTGGGCAGTGGAGAAGCTGACCGAGCTGGGTGTGCAGGCGGTCTCGCTGCTGCAGAGCGAACGCGGCCAGGAGCGAGCCGGCTCGCTGGACAGGCTGCGCCGTCGCGCGCTCGAGGCGGCGAAGCAGTGCGGGGTGCTGGTGCCGCCCGCGATCCAGGGGCCGCTGCGGCTGCAGGACGCGCTCGGTGCGGGGGCCGGCTGGCGGTGTGTCGTGCTGGATGCGCGCGCGGAGCTGGCGCTGGTGCAGGCGCTGGGAGTGCTCGAGCGCGGGGCCGGAGTCGTGCTCGCGGTCGGGCCGGCGGGGGGCTTCACCGAGGCGGAGCTCGCGGCGGCGCGCGCCGCCGGGGCGGTGTGCGCGCGGCTGGGCCCGACGGTGCTACGCACCGAGACGGCCGCGGTGGCAGCCGCTGCGGTGGCGGTCGCGCTGGCGGGGGCCGCGGGCAGGAGCGAGCGGCGCGAAGCCGCGGGCCCCGACGAGGCTACGGGCGGGGCCTGAGCTCGCGGAGCGTTGACAGCCGTCCTAACCAGGCGTAGAATCGCCACCTTCGCGAGCGGCCGCGCCTGGTGGCCGGGCGGCCGGGCCAGGGCGCGCGCCTGCGCACGCCCGCACATGCCCGCCGGCGCGCGGCGGAGCTCTCCGTGGGAGCTGACGATCCAGGCATGTACGAGGAGCACTGGAAGCTTCGGGCGAAGCCGTTCGAGAACGACCTCGACACGAGCTTTTTCTATCCCTCGCGCGAACACCGCGAGGCGCTGGTGCGCCTGCTCTACGCGGTGAGCGAGGGCAAGGGGTGCGCGCTGCTGACCGGGGAGCCGGGCTGCGGCAAGACGTTTCTGCTGCACCGGCTCGCAGCCGAGCTGGCGGAGCGAGGCGTCCGCGTCGCGCTGATCAAGAATCCGGCCTCGGAGCCGCTCGATCTGCTGCGGCAGATCGCGCGGGCGCTGGGGGTGCGCAACGCCGACACCTCCAAGAGCGACCTGGTGGCGGCGCTGGAGCAGTTTCTGGTCTATCACCGCGCGCGCGGCAGCCGGGCGGTGGTGCTCATCGACGACGCGGACGTGATCGATGACGAGCGGGCGTACGAGGAGCTGCGACTGCTGCTGAATCTGGAGAGCGGCGGGCGGGGGTTGTTGACGCTGGTGCTCGCCGGGCCGGCACGCCTGACCAAGATCGTGCGCCGGGTGCCGGGTCTGGCGCAGCGGGTGGCGGTGAGCGCCTCGCTACCCCCGCTGGGCGGCAGCGAGACCTCCGGCTACATCGCACACCGCCTGGGGCGCGCCCAGGGCAGGCCCGAGATCTTCGACCGCCGCGCGTTGAGCGAGATCCACCGCGCGAGCGGCGGCGTCCCGCGCCTGATCAATCACATCTGCGATCTGTCTCTGCTGATCGGGGCGAGCGAGGGATCGCAGCGGATCGACGCGCGGATCGTCGAGCGAGCGCAGCAGGAGATCCGCGATCTCCGCGGCTAGAACGCAGGGAACATCCATGGTCCGGTTTACCGAGATGCTGCGCCGCCTTCCGGTGGGGTCGGCGGCGGCCCAGAAGGGTGACGCGATCGGGGAGCGGTTGTCGGAGCTGGTGCGGGGGGCGCCCGCCGAGCGCGAGGCACCGCCCGCGCGCGAGCAGCAGGAGCCGGCGGCGGCCGGCAGCGGAACCGGCGAGCCGGCGCGCCTCGAGGAGCAGCGCCAGCGCGAGCGCCGCGGCCGGCGGCGCCGCGGTCGCAGTCCGGGGGCCGAGCGCCCGCGGAGCGGTGCCGGCACGGAGCCGCAGCCCTTGGAGGCCGCGGCGGCAGAGCGCGGTTCGCAGGAGGGGGAAGCGGGGTTCGAGGAGCTGGAGCTCGCGGCGGGCGAAGAGGAGCGGGTCGAGCTGTTCGGGGATGTGGAGCGACTCGAGGACCTCATCGGCGAGTTCGAGACGACGGGTCACGTCACCGTGCGGCGGCGCGCCCGCGACCGGGATCGGGCGCGCCAGGGCGAGGCGCTGAGCTATTTCCCGGGGGGGCGGGACGAGGGCGCAGGGCCGGAGGCGGTTGCGGAGCCCGAGACGGGTGGCGAGGGGGATGTCCGCTGGCGGCCGCTGCGTCCTGCCACCGAGGAGCAGCCGGCGGCAGCGAGCTCGGGGGACGCCGCAGCCGAGGCCGCACCGCGAGCTGGTGCGCGTGAGGGCGAGGTGCAGGGCGAGAGCGCCGGCGGGCGGCGGCGGGGGCGGCGCGGCGGGCGGCGGCGGCGCGGTCGCGGGCGCGAGCGCGAGCCGGAGCGCCGTCCCGAGCGCGAGCCGGAGCGCGAGCCGGCGCCGCAGCTCCAGCGGCCGGAGCAGGAGCGAGCCCTGGGGCAGGGGGCGGAGCCCGGGGGGGCGAGCGCCGAGGCCCGGCCGGCCGGCTCGCCGGCTGCGAGCGGCGAGGGGGGCGGTGGTTGGGGCGGCGGTGCCCGCGGTGGCAGAGGAGTTCGCAGCGGGGATCCTGGACGAGGCCGAACGCGCGGGGCGTGACCGGGTGGCGGAGCTGGAGGCGCGACGCCAGGCGGAGCTGGAGGCGGAACGGGCCGAGCGCGAGCGGCACGCGGCGGCGATCGCCGCCGCGGCGGCCCGGGCCTGCAGCAGGAGCGAGCTCGAGATCGGCTTCGCGGAGGGGCTGCTGGAGCAGCAGGCGGCGGGCGGTGCACAGCTCGGGGCTGCGAGCGAGCCGGCCGGTGGCGCGGGGGGCGCGGGGGCCGCAGGGTGGCGAAGCGCAGGGAGGCGCAAAGGGACGGGAAGGCGGAGCGATCGGCGGCGGTGGGAGGGGCTCGGCGAGCGAGGGGCAAGCCGGGCAGGCCGCTGGCGGCGGACCCGCTGGGGTCGTGGCGGCGGAGGCGCGCGGCGGCTCCTCCGGGGCGGATGAGGCCGGGGAGACGGACGAGGGGGCAGCGCAGCAGGCAGTGAGCAGCGCGGGCGGGCGCGGGCGGGGCAGGCGCCGCCGTGGGGCCGGTTCCGCGGGCCGGCGCACCGCCCGCGGCAGCAGGGGAGAGAGCCCGGCGGCGCAACCGGAGGGGGAGGAACCATAGTCTCCGGAGCGTTGCGCGCTTGACAAAAAAGGGGACCGCGAGTACTGTTGCGCCCCATCATCGACGGGAAGCGAGGCGATGGCAGATCGGAACAGGACCTACGTGGCACGCCCCAGCGCCGTCCGGCGGCGCTGGTGGCACATCGACGCCGAGGGGCAGATCCTGGGGCGTCTGGCAGCGCGGATCGCGCGCCTGCTCATGGGCAAGCACAAGCCGGAGTACACCCCGCACATCGACACCGGGGACTTCGTGGTGGTGACGAACGTCTCGCGGGTGCGGGTGACCGGCAACAAGCGCCGGGCCAAGATCTATGACCGCTACAGCGGCTATCCGGGTGGACGGCGCACCGAGACGTTCGAGGAGCTGATCGGTCGCAAGCCGGCGGAGGTGCTGCGGCTGGCGGTACGGCGCATGCTGCCCAAGAGCCGTCTGGGCAGGCGCATGTTGCTGAAGCTCAAGCTGCACGAGGAGCTGCCCGCGCACGGCTACCGGGCGCAGGGGCTGGAGTCCCTGCCGGCGACGGCGCCGTGCGGAGCGACAACCCGGGGAGCGGAGGCGTAGCGAGCGGTGGCGGCAGAGGCGATCACGACGCTGGGTGGCAGGCCGCGCACGGGTGGCTACCCCGATCCCAGCTTCCGCGGCACCGGCCGGCGCAAGACTGCGGTGGCGAGGGTGCGGATGTTGCGCGGCGGTGGGGTGCTGCAGATCAACGGGCGCGACCTGGATCAGTATTTCGTCCGCGAGCAGGACCGCCAGGCGGTACTGGCGCCGCTGCGCACCGCGCGAGCGCTGGGCCGCTACGACATCTACTGCAGCGTGGCGGGCGGGTGGCATCACCGGGCAGGCCGGCGCGGTGCAGCTCGGGATCGCACGCGCGCTGGCGCAGGCGGAGCCCGATCAGGAGGCGGTGCTGCGCGCCGCGGGTCTGCTCACACGCGACCCGCGCATGGTGGAGCGCAAGAAGTACGGCCGGCGCAAGGCCCGCCGCCGGTTCCAGTTCAGCAAGCGCTAGCCGGCGCGGCCGCGGGCTTTGGCCGCGCCTGCTCGTTGCCGTGGCGCTCCTCCGGCCCCATGGCGCGGTGAGCGCCGTGACAGCCTCGAGCTGGGGAGCGTGTGCGGGCGCGCCGGCCGTCCTGGCGCTTGCCCGCCCGCCTCTGCTGCCGGTACAATCGCCCGGGCGCCGGGGTCACGGGCTTCGATGAGGACCGGGTGATGGCGAAGGGCAGCGAGAGGAGCAAGCGTACCTCGGGCCAGCGCAAGGCGGCGAGCGGCAAGCGCGCGGCGATGAGTTCGCGCCGCAAGGCGGTGGGCAGCACTGGCCGCACGGCGGCGGTGAGTGGTCGCACCTCGGCGCGGCGCAGTGCCCGCGCGGCGATCGTGGCACCCGGTGGCGGCACCATCCGGATCGTCTGCCGCGAGTGCCACGAGGACTGGGTGGTCGACATGGACGCCGCGCGCGAACAGGAGATGCTCACCTGTCCGGTGTGCGAGCACCGCGCGCGGGCGCCGAGCGACGACATCCTGCACCAGATCAAGCTCTACAAGGGCATGGAGCAGCGCAACCTGACCCTCGCGATCGCTTCGACGCTGGTGGGTCTGTTCTCCGCCGGCTTCTGGTTGGTGCTGACCCACAATCCGGCGAATGCGCGGGAGCCGGCGATCTTCTACGGGCCGCTCGCCCTGGCCGGCATCGCGTTGATCGCCACCCTGGTGTTCGCAGCGCGTTACGAGCGCTCCAAGTGGGAGACCTATTTCTGATCCCAGGCGTCCGCGGCGCCCGCTGGGGCGCGGGCACGCACGCGCGGAGCTCCGTATGTCGTTCCTGGCCAGCAGCGCGAGCGGGTCCCGCGGCGCGGGGCGGAGATTCCGGCGGGTCTTCCTGGTGGTGTTCGACAGCGCCGGCATCGGCGGTGCTCCGGACGCCGCGGCATTCGGCGACGCGGGAAGCGACACCCTGGGCCACGTCCACGCGCAGGTCGGATTGCGGGTCCCGGCGCTGGCGCGGTTGGGGCTGCGGCGGCTGCTGCCTCTGGGCGAGGGCGACGTCGAGGGCGCCTGGGGCCGGATGTGCGAGCGCTCGGCCGGCAAGGACACCACCACCGGCCACTGGGAGATCGCCGGTGGGTGGCTCGAGCGGCCCTTTCCGGTCTTTCCCGAGGGCTTCCCCCCAGAGGTCATCGAGCCGTTCGAACGCGTGACGGGGTTGCCGGTGCTGTGCAACCGGCCGGCCAGCGGCACCGAGGTCATCGAGCGTTATGGCGCGGAGCACCTCGCCAGCGGCGGCCGGCCGATCGTGTACACCTCCGCGGATTCGGTCTTCCAGGTCGCTGCCCATGTGGAGGTGGTGCCGCTGGAGCGGCTGTACCGCTGGTGCGAGGCGGCACGAGAGATCCTGCGCGGACCGTACGAGGTCGGCCGCGTGATCGCGCGTCCGTTCGCGGGCGAGCCGGGTCGCTTCCGGCGGCTGCAGGAGTACCGCCGCGACTACTCGGTCGCCCCGCCGCCGGGGCTGTTGCCGGAGGTGCTCTGTGAAGCGGGGCTCGGAGTGTATGCGATCGGCAAGATCGAGGACATCTTCGCCGGTCGCGGCATCACCCGCGCGGTGCACACCGGCAGCAATGCGGAGGGGCTGGCGCGGCTGCACGAGGCGGCGGCCGAGGCGAACGAGGCGCTGGTGTTCGCCAACCTGGTCGACTTCGACGCGCTGTACGGCCACCGCAACGACCCGAAGGGCTACGCGCGGGCCCTGGAGGAGGCGGATGCCGGCATCGCGGCGCTGTTGCCGCGGCTCGCTGCGGGAGATCTGCTCGTGATCACGGCCGATCATGGCAACGACCCCACCACGCCCTCGACCGACCATTCGCGCGAGATGGTGCCGCTGTTGGTGTGGGCGCGCGGCATCGAGCCCGTGGACGTGGGCACGCGCCCCAGCTTTGCCGACCTCGGCCAGACGATCGCCGACAACTTCGGGCTGCGGGTACCGCACGGCCGCTCGTTCCTCGAGCTGTTGCGCGTGCACGGCTAGCGGGCGGCCTGCCGCAGCTCCGCCCCCTGCGCACGCCCCAGGCCCGGGCGGGCGGGGCTGCCGCAGGCCGACCCTGGCTGGGCCGTGGGCGGGTGCGGAACCCGGCGAACCCGGTGAGGGCAGGCCTGCGGTACGGGGCGGGCCGGTGCCGCGCGCAGCCCGCAACGATCCCCGCCCGCGGCTTGCGACCATGCGATCACCCGCTACAATGGTGTGAACGGACAGCCGGTCGAGACGGAGGAACGGCGGTATGGACGGTGTCGCCGCGAGGACGGTGGGTGCGAGCGCGCAGAGCGAGCGGCACGGAGGATCGCCGGGCCGCGATGCCCGCCCGCGGCCGGGGGCCGGGGTGGCGACCGGCAACGGGCCGCGGCAGTTCGGATCCGGGGACGGGGCGGGCGCGGGGCGCGCCGGGCCCGCTCCGCCGCGCGGCGAGCAGACGCACGGCCGGTTGGGGATCCCCGAGCGGGGCATGGATCCCGAGGAGCTGCTCCAGGTGCTGGAGCGCTACCGCGAGCGCGATGCGGACTGGCGCGGGGGGCGCACCTGGAGCCTGGTCTACGACGCCGGTCCCGAGCATCACGCGCTCCTGCAGCGGGTGCAGGCGCTGTTCTGTGCCGAGAACGGCCTCAACCCGATGGCCTTTCCGAGCGTGCGCCGCATGGAGGCCGAGGTGGTCGCGATGACGGCCTCGCTGCTCCACGCGCCGCCACAGGCGGTCGGGACCATGACCTCGGGCGGCACCGAGTCGATCCTGCTGGCGGTCAAGGCGTACCGCGACCGGGCGCGCGCGCGCTGGCCCTGGATCCGGCGGCCGGAGATCGTGGCGCCGGCGACGATCCACGTCGCCTTCGCCAAGGCGGCACACTACTTCGGGGTGCGGCTGCGCACGGTGCCGGTCGGCCCGGATCTGCGCGCGGACGTGCGGGCGATGCGGCGGGCGATCGGCCGCAACACGATCGCGCTCGCGGCCTCCGCACCCCAGTACGCGCACGGCGTGGTGGATCCGATCGCGGAGCTGGGCGAACTCGCCCAGCGCCACGACCTGCCGCTGCACGTGGATGCCTGCTTCGGCGGTTTTCTGCTGCCATGGCTGGAGCGTCTCGGCCGCCCGGTCCCGCCGTTCGACTTCCGCGTGCCCGGGGTGACGAGCATGTCGGCGGACCTGCACAAGTACGGCTACGCGCCCAAGGGCGCATCGGTCGTGATCTACCGGGACATGGGATATCTGCGCCACCAGTTCTTCATCGCCACCGACTCTCCGCTCGGGGTCTACGCCTCGCCCACCATCCAGGGCACGCGCTCCGGCGCTGCGATCGCGGCAGCGTGGGCGTCGCTGTGCGCGCTGGGCGAGGAGGGGATGCTGCGCCTGGCCGAGGAGGCGGTGCGGACCGCGGACCGGCTGCGCGCCGGGATCGCCGCCATCCCGGAGCTGGAGGTGCTCGGGGCGCCCGAGAGCACGATCGTCGCCTATCGATCGCGCGTGCCGGAGGTCGACATCTACGCGGTGGCCGACCGCCTGGCGGCCCGCGGCTGGTGCGTGGACCGCCAGCAGGCGCCGCCCTGCATCCACTGCACGGTGAACGCGAGCAACGCCCGGTCGGTCGAAGCCTATCTCGCCGATCTCGGCGCCGCCGTTGCCGAGGTGCGGGCGCAGCCCTCGCTCCGCCGCCAGGGCGAGGCCGCCATGTACGGGATGATGGCGAGGGTGCCGGTGCGGGGCCTGGTGCGCCACGCGGTGCGCCGGTTCATGGAGCGCATGTACGCCCCGGGGGCCGTGCTGCCGGAGCTGCAGGCCCTCGGCGAGCAGGAGGCCGACGGTGCGTGGCTCGGGCTGGCGCGCCGCTACGGCGAGCGTGCCATTGCCGTGCTCGATCGGCTGGCCGCGCTCAAGCGGCGCTGGCTCGGCTAGCCGAGGCCGGTTGCGGCGGAGACTGCCCGTTCAGCGCCCAGCCGCTCGCGCCCCGGCCTCGGGGAGGGGAACGCCCGCCGGCGCCAGCGGCGGCGCCGCGCGCGGATCCTCGCCCCTGTGCAGGCGCGCCAGCGCGGAGCGGGCCGGGACGTTGTCCGGCTCGAGGGCGAGCGCGGCGCGGTAGCAGGCGGCCGCCTCCGCGGGCTCCTCGAGCCGCTCGTGCACCGCCGCCTTGTTCACCCAGGCGGCGACGAGCCGCGGATCGCGTTCCAGCGCGGTGGCGTACCAGTGCTTGGCCACCCCGAGCGTGCCCTCGCGCGCCGCCAGCACCCCGAGGTTGTAGGCGCCGAGCGCGGTGCCGAGCCCGCTCGCTTCCAGCTGCTCGAGCTCCGCCCGCGCCTGGGCGAACCGGCCCAGGTCGAGCAGCACCACCGCGCGGTTGAGCCGTGCGGTCACGCTCGCCGGGTCGAGTGCGAGCGCGCGTTCGAGATCGGAGAGCGCCGCCTGGTGGCGGCCAGCCGCGCGCCGGTAGACCGCGCGGTTGGCGAACAGCGCCGCCACGAGCCCTTCGGGGCCGGCGAGCCGGTAGCGCGCGCCAGCTCCGGCGCCGGGCGCCGGCGGGGCGGCAGGCGGTGGGGGGCCCAGCACCACCCCGCCCGCGGCGGGATCGATCAGCACACCCGGCTCGACGAGCACCAGCACGTGGTCCGGACCCAGCAGCGGCACTGCCTCCAGCCCGGCGCTCTCGGCCGCCGCCAGCGCGATGACCGCCAGCGCCAGGCAGCTGCCGCGCCGGTGCTCCAGGACCCGGTCGACGTCGAACGCCTCGCGAGGGGGCGGCGAGCAGGGGCCACCCTGCACGGTGCGGAAGCCGAGCCGCTCGAAGAGCGCCCGCGCCAGCGCCCTGCCGGCTTGCGCGGCCGGCTCGGCGCGCTGCACCTCGCGCACCACCGCCGCCACCTCCTCCAGCCGCCGCCCGGCCGCCCGCCGGGCGAGCGGGCCGTCGCGGTCCTCCGCCGCCAGCCCCAGCGCCAGCTCGAACACCATCCGCCAGGGGGGACGGGCCGCTGGCTCCGGCTCCGGCGGCGCTCCAGGCAGGCCGCAGCCCGCTGGCGGGGCCGCCAGCAGAGCGGCGAGCAGCACGGCCAGCACCGGGTGGCGCGCGGCGCGCACCCGTTGCCGCCCCCGGCAGGCCCGGGTGCGGGGCAGCGGCGCGGGTAGCGCAGGCACGCCTGCAGCCAAGGATGGGCTCATCATCCCATGGGGCCGCGCTGGACCTTGGCGGCTGCGCGCAGCCGCCGCAGGTACGCACGCACCTCCTCGGGGCCGACCGGCGCGGCCCGGATCTCGGCGGCGAGCGCCTCGCGGACCTCCTCGAAGGTGCGCCGCTCGTAGCGCTCGAGCGCCAGGACGTGCACCCCGTGCCGTCCGCGGACCGCCCGCACCGGCGCCTCGGGCGTGAGCGCCGCGAAGGCGGCCATGACCTCGGGGTCCGTCCCGGGCGGCAACGGCGCGGCGAGTTCGCCCCCGGTCTCCAGCGCGGCCGGGTCCTCGGACAGCTCGCGCACCAGTGCGGCAGGGTCCGCGCCCTGCTCGAGCCGCCGCACCGCCTCGGCGGCGCGCTGCGCCGCCAGCTCCTCGATCCGCCCGGCGAGCCGGCGGCGTTTCACGTCGAGGAACTCGGTGGAGATCACGATCAGCCGCACCAGCCGCTCATCCCGCTCCGGACGCCGCCGCTTGGCGAGCAGCTGCAGCAGGTGCACCCCGAGGGGGCTGGTGAGCGGGCCGCGCACTTCGCCCGGCTCCATCGCGCGCAGCTCCCGCTCCAGGGCGGGATCGAGCTCGCCGCTGCCGAAGGTGCCGAGATCGCCGCCGCGCGCGCGGGTGGCGGGGTCGTCGGAGTGCTCGCGCGCCAGCGCGGCGAACTCCTGCCCCGCACGCACGCGCGCCAGCAGTGCCTGGGCGCGCGCGGTGGCCTCGGCGTGCTTGCGCGCCTGCAGTTCCTCGCTCGCCAGACCCTCCAGCCGCGTGGAGAGCAGCAGGTGGCGCGCGCGGAACTCCCAGCCCTCGCGTTCGGCGTACGGCAGCGCGATGACGAAGCCGCGCTCGGAGCGCAGCACCGGGGTGGGCTGGCCGAGCGGGGTGCGCTCGATCGTGCGGTCGATCTCGGCGCCGAAGCGGTTGCGCCAGTATGCGCCGTAGTCGCCGCCCTTGGGCGCCATGGGGTCGTCGGAGTGCGCGCGTGCCAGCGCGGCGAAATCCGCGCCGGCTGCGAGCTGCGCCGCGAGCTGGTGCGCGCGCTCCTCGGCAGCCTGGACGATCGCATCCCGCTCGCGCCGGTAGTCCTCCTCGGTGAACAGGCGCGAGCGCCAGACGTCGGTGAAGAACACGATCTCGCGCGCGGTGCGCCGCACCCCGTCCGCGCCGTAGAGCTCCAGGTAGCGCGCGCGCAGCGCCGGCTCGGAGACGTCGCGCTCGGCCCGCACCACCGCGGCGGTGAGCAGCTCGTGCTCGACCCGCCGCCGCAGGGCGCGGACCCAGGAGGCGTAATCGAGTCCGATCTGCCCGAGCCCCGCCTCCAGCGCCGGGCGGCTGTTGCGGTAGCGGCGCTCGAGCAGCCGCGCCACGCGCTGCTCGACCTCCGCGGCGACGGCAGCAGGATCGAGGCATATGCCCAGCTCGCGCGCGCGCCGGCCGAGCAGCCAGCGCTCCACATAGGTCTCGACGAAGCGCAGGCCGTACTCCTCGATCAGCGCCTCGCCGTAGCTCGCCCGCTCGATCCGCTCGCCGTCGATCACGAGCGCGACGTCCGGGTCGTCGATCACCTCGACCGGCGGGGGTGGGGGCAGTGGGGGCGGCGCGGGCGGCAGCGGTTGGCCGCCGAGCGTGCGTGGCGGCGCGACGGGGCGGGGTGCCGGCGGCGCAGGCAGCGGCTCGTGCCCTGGCTCGGAGGGCGGCTCGCCGTCCTCGGCGGGCTGCTGCGCGGACGCCCGCTGCCCGCCCGGCGCTCCCGAGTACGGTACGGCAAGCACCGCGAGCAGCGCCCAGGCGGCCAGCACGACCGCCGCTGCCGCCAGCACCGGGCGGCCGCCCTCCCGTTGGCTGCCCTTCGCCATCTCCCCGCTCCGGCCGGGTCTCGGCGCGTGCATGGTACGGCTGGCGGCGCGGCGAGGGCAAGCCGCCGGCTGCCCCGCCCGCGCACCGGCTCGCGCCGGCGGCGGGTTCGGCGGGCGCCGGGCTCCTGCGCTTGCGGCCCGGCAGGCGCCGGAGGCGGGCGAGGACCGCCCGGCCGGGAGCGAGCCCGTAGCCGGAGGCCGGATGTCGCGCTATGATCAGGCGCAAGCACCACCGCGGAGCCTTCCCGTCCGGATCAGGAGCGATTCCCATGTCGACAGAGCAGGTGGCAGCGGTCGGACACAGCCCCGTCCCGCACCGCGCAGGACCCCCGCCCAGCGGCGCCCCGACGCAGCAGCAGGCCGCCGGCGCGGTCCAGCGGGGACAGCAGGCCGCGCAACCGCCCGGCTGTTCGATCGGCCAGCTCCGGGTGCGCTGCGGACACGACGGCCGGCGCGCTCGGGACGGCGTGCTCCAGGTGGTGGCGGAGACGGCCCACCGCAACGCGCAGTTCAGCATCGCCTTCGGCCCGGTTCAGCTGACCGGGACGCACAGCTGGGGCGGCACCGATACGGTCGAGGCGGAGGTCATCAGCCGCGACCGGAGCTCGGGGGGGCGCAAGCAGAGCTGCCACCACCGCCAGCAGCAGCCCTCGGGCTGGCGGAGCGGCGCCCGCCAGAGCTACGAGATTCCCGCCCCGGCCAACCAGGCGCTCTTTCCGTGCGATGCGAACCCGGAGCTGCACTACATCTCGGGACGGGGCTGCGACGAGGCGGTGCAGACCGTGCGCGTGCTCTCCTATCCGAGCCAGCAGTACCAGCTCCAGCTGAACGTCGCGTTGTTCGGCGACGTGCTGGATGCGATCAACCGCGAGGTGGGGGAGGTGCTGGATCGGCGGTTCGGCCCCGTGCGCATCCAGCCGCGGCTGGTGCAGCCCTCCGGCGAGCTGTCGGTGGCCTGGGGCTGGAAGGAGCACACCGACTGGCGCGCCAAGTTCGAGGTCGCGGTCCAGGCGGGGCTGAATCCGGCGTTCGGCTACAGCGTGGAAGTGCAGGTGAGCCTGCTGCACGTGGCAGGCGAGGTGGGGCTGGTCGCGCTCGGGATCCCGCAGCCGATCGCCGACTGGCTCATGGGCCTGGCGACGGAGTACCTCGCCGACTGCTTCGTGTTCTGGAACGTGGAGCTGAGCTGGAGCCTGCAGGGACACGCCGCGGTGGCGTGGCTGGCGGACGGCAGCCGCTCCGCCAGCGGCCGGGCGGGCATTACGCCCTCGCTCCGGGGCCTGCTGCGGATCGGCATGGAGGCGCGGGCAGGGGGCGACAGCTGGGTGTCGATCGGGGTGCGGGGGCAGGTCGAGACCGGGCTGATCGGGCGGGGCCAGCTGGAGGTCCGGCGCGATGGCGTCTACCTGAGTCCGGAGCTGCGCTGGCCGGGCGTGACGCTCTCGGTGACCTTCTACCTGCGCGCGGTTTCACGCGAGATCGCCAGCAAACAGATGGCCTGGCAGCCCATCGGCGAGAGCACGCTGTGGCAGGCGCCCCGGGGGGGCTGGAAGCTCGCCGGCAATCGCTGAACAGGTGAGGGGCCGGCGGGCGAGCGTCGCCGGCGGCCGGCTCGCCGCGGGGGGCCCACCGGGCAGGCAGACCGTGACCGAACTGTTCTACCTGCGCGTGGAGTCGGCCGGTGTGGCCATGCGGGCCGGCCTGGATGACGCCCCGCTGGCCTGGGATCTCAGCGGGGAGGGGCTGTACCTGCCGCGGCCGATCAACCAGTGGCTGCGCTCGGGCACCAACGCGCTCACCGTGCTGGTGTCCGCCCCCACCGATCCGGAGCTCGCGGCGGTGGGGGCGCGGCTGCGCGCCGAGGTGTTCCTGCACGATTCCGCCTCGCCGACCCCGCGCCCCGCTCGGGTGCTGGCCCGCTTCCGCTGGCCGCAGGAGGGGCTGGCCGAGAGCTATCCGTACGCCGCCCGGATCGCCTTCGAGCTGCCGCAGGCGCCGCCGGTGCGGCTGTGGGCGGAGGCCGAGCCGATCGCCGCGCTCGGCCCGCAGGACCGCGGCGCCATCCTCGAGCAGACCCGGGCTCTGGCCAGCGCGATCGCCGAGCGGCGCTACGAGCAGGCCTGGCGGCTGGTCGCCTACCGCTACGAGGAGGAGGCGCGTGCCAGCGGGCTCGAGCTCGCACGGCTGCGCGAACAGGTGCTGCAGCAGTACGCGATGATCGCCGAGCAGCCGGGCTGCCGCCTGCTCGCCCTGCCGGAGGAGGACCTCGAGCTGGAGCTGGTCGCCGGGCGGCGGCTGGTGCTGGTCTCGCGCCGGCGGCACCCGGAGGCGATCGCCTTCGAGGACGCGCTCGGGGCCTGGCGGATCGGGGTCTACTTCGCGCGGCTGGGCGGCCATTGGGTCATCGCCCGCTGAAGGGGTGCCGGAACGCACGGTTTTTTTCGCTGGCTCGAAACGCCCGCTGCGGGCTGGGGGCGACGGCCAGCGCGCAAGCGGTGCCGCGCCGCACGCGGTCTTTTTTCTTCTTGCCGGCGCGCCGCTGCCCCTCTGCCTTGACCACCCGCGCCGCGGCGTGCTATACTCCTGACCGGCTGTAACATAATCCATTGTGTGATAAAGAGTTGTAGTCATGCCGGGGCGGCTTTGGCCCGTGGTGCCATGAGGCGGATCCCGATCGAGGCATTGCGCGAGCGTGCGGCGCTGCCGCGGCCACTGTACCACGAGTGCGGCGCGGTACTGATCCCGGCAGGGGCGCGGCTGGGCCGCGAAGAGATCGAGCTGCTGGCACGCAACGGCATCCGGAAGGTCTACGATCTCGGCGGAAACGGGGAGGTGGGCGTCGCTGTGCCGGCCAGCGGGGTGTCCTCGCTAGCGCCCGCGCCGGCGGCACGCGGCTCGGGAGAGAGCGCGGGCGCACCCGCGCTGGCAAGGGCCGCCGACGGCGCGGCGGGCTCCGCGCTCGGGGCCGCGGGGGAGCCGCTCGTGGCGCTGCCGCCCGAGGTCGCGACCTTCCAGCGCGAGCGCCGCCTGCTGCTGCACCGGCGCGAGGTGGAGCGGGCGCTGCCGCGGGAGCTGCCGGCCGAGCGGCTGGTCGCCGAGCCGCGCAGCGCCCTGCGCGAGGGGCCGCTCTCGGAGCTGCTCGCGCGCGGGCGTGGGGGCGAGGAGCCGGGCGGGGCGCGCTGGCGGGAGCGGGTCGACCTGGTGCGCCCGTTGCCGCCGCGCCCCGAACGCGACCGGCAAGAGGCGCTGGCCCGGCGCGAGGCACAGGTGGCCTCCCTGGCCGATGTGTACGCCCAGCTGCTGGCGGGGCAGGGAGGTGAGCACACGGGCCTGCTGGCCATCGCGCGCGAGCTGTGCCGGGCGGTGCTGATCGATCCCGACCTGCTCCTGGCGTTGTGCGACGCCGGTCCGGTCGACGCTGTCGGCTACCAGCGCCAGGCGCTGGAACCCCTGGCGCGGCACTGCTGGAACGTGGCGGTCCTGGTGGGGGCGGCGGGGCTGCAGCTCGATCTGGGCCTGGAGCAGCTGGTGGAGCTGATCTACGCGGCGCTGTTGCACGAGGTGGCGACGCTCGAGGGCGAGCAGCCGCAGCGGCTGGGCGAGCGGGTGGCGGCGGGCCCCGCTCCGGCAACCGCTGCCCGCGAGGAGCTGCGGCGCTGTCTGGGAGTGCTGCGCCGCTTCGAGCGGTTGCCGGTCGGGGCGGTCGCGGTCGCCGTCGCCTTGCTCGGTATGGTGCCCGAGGGGGGACCGGGCCATTTCGCTCGCCTGCTCCTGGCGGCGCATGCCGTCGAGCGCTTCGCCGCCGCGGCGGGCGGGCTGGGGCACGGCGCGGTGCGGGAAGTGGCCGCCATGGCCGCGCGGCGCGAGCTGGACCCGGGTGCCGTGCGGGCCTTGCTCAAGGCGCTGTCGCTGTTTCCGGTGGGCTCGTGGGTGGAGCTGTCCGACGGCGGCCTGGGGCGTGTGGTGCGCCCCGGTGGTCCCGACAGCGCGCGGCCGCTGGTGTGGCGCTGGGACGGGACGGCGGGCCGCGCGGGGCCGCGCGCGGGTGCCGGGATGCTGCTCGATCTCGCCCAGCGCCCCGACATCCGTATCGCGCCGGCGGCGGCGCCGGACGGCGTGCTCGATCCCCTGCTCGGCTTCTGATGGCGGCCGGCGCGAGCAGCACGGCCTCGCCACTGCCCGCACCGCGCGGTGGGGGAGCGGTCGTCCCGCGGCTGCCGCGCGCGGTGCTCGAGCGGTTCTCGCTCTATCTGCGCGAGCTGGAGGCGTTGCACGCCCGGGGGGTCACGACCGTCTCCAGCCAGGAGCTGGGACGCACGCTCGGGCTCACCCCGGCGCAGGTGCGCAAGGATCTCAACGCGGTGGGGCCGCTGGGGGCGCGCGGCGTCGGCTACCGGGTCGAACTGGTGGTGGGGGCGCTGCGGCGTGCCATCGGCACCGACCGCACCTGGACACTGGCGCTGGTGGGGGTGGGGCACCTGGGCAGCGCGCTGGTGCGCCACGCGGGCTTTCGCGAGCAGGGCTTCTATTTCACCGCCATCTTCGACCGGCTACCGGAGCTCTGCGGGCGCTCGATCGACGGGCTGGTGGTCCAGCACGTGGACGAGCTCGTGCCGACCGTGCGCCGGCTCGGCATCGAGATCGGGATCATCGCGGTACCGCCGGAGCAGGCGCAGCCGGTGGCCGAGTTGCTGGTCGCCGCCGGGGTCAAGGGCATCCTCAACTTCGCGCCGGCGGCGCTGGAAGTGCCGCCGGACGTGCAGGTGGTGAACGCCGACCTGGGGTTCTTCCTCGAGCAGCTCACGCATCACATCGTGAGCATGCCGCGGCGGTGAGGTCGGGGCGCAGGCTCAACCGGCGAGTGGCGACGGCTCGTGCTGGGGGTGGCCGCCCTCGAACACCACCCGCTCGAGGCCTTCGAGACATGCCGCGATGAGCGCGGGCACATCCACCCGGCGCTCCTGGCGTTCGGCCTGCTCGGGACTGGTGCGGGTGCGGGGGTGGCGGGGCACGAACAGCGAGCAGCAGTCGGCCGCCGGCCGGGTGGAGATCTCGTAGGTCCCCAGCCGGCGCGCGAGCGCGATCGTCTCCTCCTTGTCGGTGCCGCATAGCGGTCGCAGCACCGGCAGCGTGCTCACCTGGTCGATCGTGCGCAGGTTGGCGAGCGTCTGGCTCGCCACCTGGCCCACCGAGTCACCGCTCGCCAGTGCCTGCAGCCCGAGCGCGGTCGCGAGCCGCTCGGCGACGCGCAGCATCATGCGCCGGTACAACACCACCAGCATCGCAGGGTCGCACGCCTCGCGCAGAGCGGTCTGCACCGCCGTGAAGGGCGCGATGTGCAGCACCAGCCGGGGCTGGCGCTGGGCCAGCACCCGCGCCAGCTCCAGCACCTTGAGCCGGGCGGCGTCCCCGGTGAAGGGAAAGCTGTGGAAGTAGAGCGGGTAGACGCTCACCCCGCGCAGCTGCAACCGCCACGCCGCTACCGGGGAGTCCAGCCCGCCGGACAGCAGGTGCACCACCCCGCCCGAGCTGCCGACCGGCAGCCCTCCCGGAGCGTCCAGCCGCTCGTCGAACAGATAGGCGGCCTCGGGGTGGATCTCGATGCCGAGTTCCAGCTCCGGCCGCCCGAGCTCGACACCGAGCTGCGGCAGCGCCTGCCGCACCCGGGCGCCCACCGCGCGCTCGATCTCGATCGAGCGGTGGGCGAAGCGCTTGTCGCTCCGGCTCGCCCGCACGGCGAAGGTACGCGGCGCCAGGGGGCCGCCGGCCGCCTCGCGCGCGAGCTCCACCGCCGCATGGGCGATGGCCTCCAGGTCCAGCGGCAGGGCGCGCGCGGGCGAGAAGCTGCGCACGCCCGGGGTGTCGGCCAGCCGGGCCATGATGCGCTGGCGTGCCGGGCCGGCAGTGCGGGCGGGCTCCTCCAGCGCGATGAGGATGCGGTTCCGGGTGGCGCGCACGGCGCCGCGCCCCGGCCAGTCGCGCATGGTCTGGCGCAGGTTGCTGACCAGCTGCCGGAGGTAGCGGCCGCGGTTCTTGCCCTTGAGGCCGATCTCCGAGAAGCGCACCAGCAGCAGCTCGGCTGTCTTCACCGCCGGCCCACCGCCTGGTGCACGCCGGCCGCGCGGAGCTCGGCGAGGCGCGCCGCGGTGCACGCCACGGCGCGCTCGACCTCGGCCGCGGTGCTGGTCCAGGAGAGACTATAGCGCACCGTGCCGGCAGCGACCGGCTCCGCCAGCCCCAGCGCCTCGTGCACGTGGTTGCGCCGCTTGCCGGACTGGCAGGCCGAGCCGGCTGCCACATACACCCGGTCCTGCTCCAGCGCGTGGATCAGCACCTCGGCCGGCACGCCGGGGAAGGCGAGCGAGAGGATCGCGGGCGAGCGGGCCTCGGGATCCGCGGGTCCGTGCACGATCGCCTCCGGACAGGCGGCGAGCAGCCCCTCGCGCAGCCGCTCGCGCAAGGGCTCCAGCGCCGCGCGGTGGCGCTCCAGTCCGTCCCAGGCGGCGGCGAAGGCGGCGGCGAAGCCGGCTGCACCGGGGACGTCCTCGGTGCCGCTGCGCAGCCCGTGTTCCTGCCCGCCGCCGAAGACGAGCGGCCGCAGCCGCACGCCCTCGCGCACCAGCAGGCAGCCCACCCCCTTGGGGCCGTGGACCTTGTGCGAGGAGAAGGCGACCGCGGCCGCGCCCCAGCCGGCCGGGTCCACCGGGCACTTGCCGAGCGCCTGCACCGCGTCCACCACGAACAGCGCCTGCGGGGCGTGCCGTCGCACCAGCGCCCCGACCTCTGCGAGCGGCATCCGGGTGCCGATCTCGTTCTGCACGGCCATGACGGCCAGGAGCGCGACCTCGCCGCCGTGCGCGCGCAGCAGCCGCTCCAGTTCCGCCAGGTCCAGCCGGCCGTCCGGCTCGACGGGCAGGCGCGTCAGCTCCGCCCCCTCGGCCGTCGTGGCCGCGGCGGCGCCGAGGACCGCCTTGTGCTCGACCGCCGAGACCAGGACCCGGTGGGTGCCGCGCGCGCGGCAGGCGAATCCGCCCCGCACCGCGAGGTTGATCGCCTCGCTGCCCGAGGCGGTGAACACCACCCGGTAGCCGGGCACGCGCTCGGCGATCGCGGCCCGCGCCTGCTCCAGGCGCTGGCGAGCGGCGAGCCCCGGGCGGTGGATGGAGGAGGGGTTCGCCCACAGCTCCAGGCTGTCGCGGGCGAGCCGCTCGGCGATCGCCGGGTCGGTGCGCGTGCTGGCGGCGTTGTCGAGGTAGACCTCCTGCATGCTCCTGCCTCTCGCTCCCAGCGGCCGGTTCCGGATGCGCCATGCTACCACCGCCGCCGGCTCCGCTCCACAGGAGCGCGTACTTTTCCGCAGGCGCTCGATCTGATACATTGGTCGGTCTTTGGCGCGGCCTTCCCCGAGGAGCGGTGGGAGGGGGGGCCGCCGGAACCGGACGCAGACCGTGACCGAGGACCCATCTCCATGAGCGGGGCAGACATCCTGGAGTCCAGCGCAGGCGGATCGCGGCTGGAGATCCGTGACCTGCACGTGAGCGTGGACGGCAAGCCCATCCTCAAGGGCGTGAGCCTGACCGTGGAGCCCGGGCAGCGACATGCGATCATGGGCCCCAACGGCTCGGGCAAGACCACGCTCGCCTATGCCCTGGCGGGGCATCCGGGCTACGAGGTCACCGGGGGCGAGGTGCTGCTCGATGGCGCCAACGTCCTGGAGATGGAGCCGGACGAGCGGGCGCGCGCCGGACTGTTCCTCGCCTTCCAGTACCCGGCGGAGGTGCCAGGGGTATCCAACATCAACTTCCTGCGCCACGCGGTCAATGCCGTGCGCGGCCAGCCGGTGAGCGTGTTCGAGCTGCAGAAGGAAGTGCAGGCCGCGATGCGCGCGCTCGGCATGGGCGAGGACTTCACCCGGCGCAACCTGAACGAGGGATTCAGCGGGGGCGAGAAGAAGCGCAACGAGATCCTGCAGCTGGCGCTGCTCAAGCCCCGGTACGCGATCCTGGACGAGACCGATTCCGGACTCGACATCGATGCGGTCCAGATCGTCGCCAAGGGGGTGATGGAGCTGGGGCGGCCCGACATGGGCACGATCATCATCACCCACTACTCGCGCATCCTGCGCTATATCCCGCCCCACTTCGTGCACGTGATGGTGGATGGTCGCATCGTGCGCTCGGGTGGACCGCAGCTGGCCGAGGAGCTGGAGCAGTCGGGCTACGAAGGCTTTCGGGTCGAGCCGGTGGAGACGGCGTCATGAGCGGCAGCGGCACGGCGGCGAGCGGCACCGGGCAGACGGTCGCGGAGGCCGAGGCGGCGCTGGAGAATCTGGCGCGCACGGGGGCGGAGCCGCCGTGGCGGCTCGCGCAGCGGCGGGAGGCGCTCGCCGCGTTCACCGCCCTGCCGATGCCGGATCCCTTGCGGGATGAGGACTGGCGGCGGACGCGGCTGGACGGGCTCGAGCTCCACAGCCGTCCGGTACAGGCTCTGGGGGTGTTCGCGATCGAGGGGCTTGCGGAGCCGGCGCGCCAGGCCGGCGCCGTCGCCTGCCGGCTCGGCGAGGCGCTCACCGCGCAGCCGGAGCTGGTGCGCCGCCACCTGGGGAGCGCGCTCGCGCCTGGTGCGGGCAAGTTCGTGGCGCTGGCGCAGGCGCTGGCGCAGGACGGGGCGTTCGTCTGGGTGCCGGACGGCGTCGAGCTCCAGGCGCCCCTGGTGGTACGGGACGGGATCGAGGGGCCGGAGGCGGGGTTCGGGGCCTTCCGCCACACGGTCGTGGTGCTCGGAGCGCAGGCGCGGGCGCACCTGGTGGTGGTGCAGCGTTCGCCGGCGGACCGGCGGCCGGGACTGGTGTGTAGCGCGGTGGAGGTGGTGCTCGGCCCGGGGGCGCAGCTGCGCTACACCCAGGTGCAGGACCTCGGACCCGGCGTCGTGCGCCTGGAGTGCCGCCGAGCGCTGGTAGGGCGCGATGCGGAGCTGGCCTGGACCGACTGCGAGCTCGGCGCGCGGCTGGCGCGGGCGGAGGTGGAGACGGTGCTCGGCGAGCCGGGGGGCACGGTGACGACCGGCGGGCTGAGCTTCGGCCATCGCCGCCAGCACCTGGATGTGCTGCAGCGCGTGCTGCACGTGGCGCGCCACACCACGAGCGATCTCGCCCATCGCATCGCGCTGCGCGACCGCGCGCGGAGCGTCTTCCGCGGGATCGTGATCATGCAGAAGGGGTGCGCCGGCGCCAGCTCGCAGCAGCACGCCGCCTCGGTGCTGCTGAGCCCGGAGGCGCGCTCGGACGCGATCCCCTCCCTGTTCATCGACGAGGACGACGTGCGCGCCGGGCATGGCGCGACCTCGGGGCCCGTGGACGAGCGGGTGTTGTTCTATCTCATGAGCCGCGGCATCCCGCGCCCGCTGGCGGAGCGGCTGGTGCTGGAGGGCTTCTTCGCCCCGGTGCTGGCTCGACTGGCGAACACGCCGGTGTACGATGAGCTGCAGCACCGCATCGACCAGAAGATCGGCGCGTAGGGCGGCGGCACGCGCGGCAGCGAGGTTGCGGAGTGCGATGACCACGGAGGCGAGCGGCACGCGGAGCGAGGTGCGCGCGGCGGCGACGGGCGGCAACGGTGCCGCACCGCCGCTGGCGCAGGCCGAGCCCGCCGGCGCGCTGCCACCAGCCGCGCCGCGGGCGCCGGCAGCAGCCGGCCCTGCCTGGACGGCGGAATCCATCCGCGCCGACTTTCCGATCCTCGCCCAGCGGATCGGCGGGCGGCCGCTGTGCTATCTCGACAACGCTGCCACTGCCCAGAAGCCGCGCGCGGTGCTGGAGGCGGTGCAGAGGTTCTACACCCGTGACAACGCCAACATCCATCGCGGCATCCACACCCTGGCCGAGCGCGCGACCGCGGCCTACGAGGGCGTGCGCGAACAGGTGCGGCGGTTCATCCACGCGCGGAGCGCCGCCGAGATCATCTTCACCCGCGGCACGACCGAGTCGCTGAACCTGGTGGCGCACGGCTGGGGTCGGCGGCACCTGCGAGCGGGCGAGGAGATCGTGCTCACGGTCATGGAGCACCACTCCAACCTGGTGCCCTGGCAGGTGGTGGCGCGCGCGACCGGGGCGCGCCTGCGATTCGTGCCGCTGACCCCGGAGGGGAAGCTCGACCTGGACGCGCTCGCGGTCATCCTGGCCGGGGGCCGGGCGCGGGTGCTGGCGTTCAGCGGCGCCTCCAACGTGCTCGGCACGATGCCGGACGTGCCGGCGATCACCCGGCTGGCGCGGGAGCACGGTGTGCTGACCGTGCTCGATGCGGCGCAGCTCATGGCGCATGCCCCGGTCGACGTGCAGGCGCTGGGCTGCGATCTGCTGGCGTTCTCGGGTCACAAGCTCGGCGGGCCGACCGGGGTCGGGGTGCTGTACGGCCGGCGCGAGGTGCTGGAGGAGATGGACCCGCTTCTGACCGGCGGCGAGATGATCCGGGTGGTGGAGCTGGAATCCGCCACCTGGAACGACGTGCCGTGGCGCTTCGAGGCGGGCACCATGAACATCGCGCAGGTGGTGGGGCTCGGGGCGGCGCTGGAGTATCTGGAGCGGCTCGGCATGGAACGGGTGCGCGAGCATGCGATCGCCATCACCGCCTACGCGCTGGATCGGCTGCGCGAGCGGGACGTCCGGGTGCTCGGCCCGCCCGCGGCGCACGAGCGGTGCGGGCTGGTTTCCTTCACCAGCCCCCATGTCCACCCGCACGACCTCGCGCAGCTACTCGATCAGGAGGGGGTGGCGATTCGCGCTGGGCACCATTGCGCCATGCCGCTGCACGCTGCGCTCGGCATCGGTGCCAGCGCCCGGGCCTCGTTTTTCGTGTACACGAGCCGGGCCGACATCGACCAGTTCGTGGAGGCGTACGACCGCGCGGTGCGCTTCTTCGCGGGCGCGTGAGGATAGCGGGCGCCGGCGGCCGCCGCTTCGCAGCGCGGCGGGGACGCTCCCAGGACATGGCGGGGACGGGGGAACAGGTGTCGTTCGAAGAGCTCTACCGGGAGCTGATCCTCGATCACTACAAGGCGCCGCGCAACCGCGGGGCGCTGGCGGGCGCGGACTACGCGGTGGAGCTGTTCAACCCGCTGTGCGGCGATCAGATCACGGTGGCGGTGAAGCTCGAGGGCGACACGATCGCGGACTGCCGCTTCGACGGGCACGGCTGTGCGATCAGCCAGGCCTCGGCCTCCATGATGACCGAGCGGATGAAGGGGCGCGGCCGCGCCGAGGCGCTGGCGGCGATCGGCCGCTTCAAGGCGGCGATGCGCGGCGAGGTCCCCTTCGGGGAGCTGGCCGGGGGAGCTGGGCGATGCCGTGGCGCTGGAAGGGGTGCGCAAGTTCCCGGTGCGCATCAAGTGCGCGACCCTGGCCTGGAACTCGCTCGAGCAGGCGCTGCAGGGCCGTTCGGGCAAGGCCGAGGTGACCGGCGAGGAGAGCTGAAGACGAGGAGCCGACAGGGGATGGAGATCACCTGCAGCCGGTGTGGCGAGCGCGCCGAGGCGCTGGACAAGCCGCCGTTCAAGGGCGAGCTGGGCCGCATCATCCAGGAGCACACCTGCCCGCTGTGCTGGCAGCAGTGGCGCGGCATGGCGGTGAAGATCATCAACGAGTACCGCCTGAGCCTGGTCAACCCGGAGCATCAGGAGGCGCTGACCGAACAGCTCAAGCTGTTCCTCAAGCTGCCGGGGGCGGATACCAGCGCGGCCCCGGCCGAGGTGGGCACCCCGACCTACTGAGCGCGGCGGTGGGCAGCCGACCGACGACCGCCGGAGGGCCCTGCGGCCTGGGGTGCGCCCGGCCGGAACCGGCGCGGGCGAGCGGGCGCGCCCAGGCCCGCCGGGTGCTGGTGGCGGCGCTCGCCCTGGGCTGGGTGTGGGGCGGCGGCTGTGGCATTCCGCAGCACGACGCGCTGGATCTGCCCGGTGCCGCGCGGCCGGAGCTGGAGGGTGGGGAGCGGCTGTCGCTGGCCGCGAAGGCCTCCTACTTCGAGCGGGTGCTCGAGGCGCGCTTCATCGCGCCCGAGGGGTGGGTGACCTACCGCCAGCCGGCCACCGCGACCGCCCACACCTACCGCAGCACCGCCGACTGCACCATCTGGACCGGCTGTTTGCTGGGAGCGGAGGCCTTCCGCTGGGCGGTCACGCGCCAGCCGCGGGCCAGGGAGCGGGCGCTGCTGCACCTGGAGGGGCTGCACGCGCTCGGCCAGGTCAGCGGTGAGCGCGGGGTGTGGGCGCGCGCGATGTGGCCGGCGGGCCTGCCGCACATCCGGCGGCTGCCCGAGCATCGCCCCGGGCAGGGACGGTACGCCGGCTACGAATACCGGGGCGACGTGTCCAAGGACCAGATCTCCGGGGTGGTGTTCGGGCTGGCGTGTGCGTGGAAGCTGCTCGCAGCCGAGGAGCCGCGCGCGCGGGCGCTGGTGCGCGAGGACGCCACCGCGCTCGCCGCCCACCTGCTCGAGCACGGGCTGGTGCTGCACTGGGAAGGACGGCCCACCACGCACGGCAAGCTCAAGGGGCGCATCTACGGCGCGCCGATCGGGCTGCATGCGCTCATCGTGCTGGCGGCGTTCAAGCTGGCGGCGCTCAGCAGCGGCGAGGAGCGATTCCGACTCGCCTACCGCGAGTTGCTGGAGCAGGGCTATCCGGAGCTGACCTACTGGACCAAGTTCCAGCTTCTGGGCCTGACCAACCACAACAACGACAACATGCAGATGCTGGCCGCGGCGGCGCTGCTGCTGCTGGAGGAGGACGAGCGGGTGCGGGCGCCGGTGCGGGCGGGACTGGAGCGCACCTGGCGGTACGTGCGGCGCGAGGGCAACAGCTGGTTCACCTACGTGTGCCAGGCGGCCGCGCGCGAGCGCGACGCATGGGCGCTGGAGCAGGCGCGCCGGAGCCTGGAGCGGTTTCCGCTGGAGCTGCGCAACCTGCCGTTCGACCTGCGCGAGGATCCGCGGCTGGCGGCGGTGCCGCGCCGCGGCTGGCCGTTGCATCACGGCGTGCCCACGGTCTGGTGGGCGCTGCCGGTCAGCTACCGGCAGCCCACCTCGTTCATCTGGCGGAGCTGCCCCTACGAGCTGGTGGCGGGGGGCGACGGCTCGGTCGTCAACGCGCCGGTCGACTACGTGCTCGCCTACTGGGCGGGGCGGTACTGGGGCTTGCTGCCCGCCGAACCGTAGCGCTGCGCGCCGGGCCGGGGCGGCTTATAGGGGCGGCTGCACGCGCGTGTCCGGGCAGCCGCGCCCGCGGCCACTGCCCGGCACGAAGGCGCTGGCGAGCGCGAGCGTCAGATACCGCTTGGCGGTGAGCACGGCCTGCCGGAGTGCGAGCCCGCGCGCCAGACCCGCGGTGATCGCCGCCGACAGCGTGCAGCCGGTGCCGTGGGTGTGCGGGGTCGGCAGGCGCGGGCCGCGCAGCGGCTCGGCCTCGCCGCCCACGAACAGGACATCGAGGGCGGTGCCCTCTTCCAGCTCCAGGTGGCCCCCCTTGATCAGGACCGCGCGCGGGCCGAGTGCCGAGATCCGCCGCGCGGCCTCGCAGGCCTCCTCGTAGGTCCGGATCTCGACGCCGCTCAGGGCTTGCGCCTCGAGGGCATTCGGCGTCAGCAAGCTCGCCAGCGGCAGCAGCCGCTCGCGCAGCACGCGCTCCGCCTCGGGGGCGAGCAGCCGCGTGCCGTCCTTGGCGACGAACACCGGGTCGCACACGTAGCAGGCGACGCGGTGGCGCTCCAGCGCCCCCGCGACCGCCAGCACCTGCGCGGCCCCTCCCAGCATGCCGCTCTTGGTGGCCGCCGCTCCGATATCCCCCAGGACGGCATCGAGCTGGCGGGTGACGAAGTCCGCCGGGATGAGGTGCACCGCCTGGACCCCGGTGGTGTTCTGTGCCGTCAGTGCGGTCAGAACCGCAGTGCCGAACACCTCGAAGCGCTGGAACACCTTGAGGTCGGCCTGGATCCCGGCGCCGCCACCGGGGTCGGAGCCCGCGATGGTGAGGGCCACGGCTGGCCGGAGGCTCGTCCTCGCTGCCGCCATGCGCGCATGCTAGCGAGCGAGGCGCTCGGGGCGCAACCGCGCCTGTTCCTCCAAGCGGCGGCGGCCCGCAGAGCAGCGGCGCGCCGCGGCGCGTGCTCGTGCGGGCCCGGCACGCCGCCGCTCAGAACCGATCGCCGCGGTACAGCGTCACCGCATCGAAGGTGTGACCGGCGAGATCCACCGCCCGCAGCGTCATCCGGTCCCGATCCGCCTCGCCGAGCACGGCGTGGAAGACCGGCTCGGCGTAGGCGGCGCGCGAGGCCCGCAGCGGATAGACGCTGTTGCCGCCGCCGCCGGTGACGATGTAGAGCACGCCGTCGATCGGGTAGAAGCGCTCGTAGGCGTGGTCGTGCCCGGCGAAGACCACATCCACCCCGAGCGCGGTGAAGATCGGCACCAGCATTCGCTGCACGCGCCCCGTATCGCCCTTGACGCCGTCATCGAACGGCGGGTAGTGCAGCACGCACACCCGCCATGCTGCCTGCTGGGCGGCCTCCAGATCCTCGATGAGCCAGGCGAGCTGCGGCGAGTCGCGCTCGAGGGCATGGCTGCTGACGACGTCGAGGCAGGCGACGTGGACATCCCCGCACTCGAAGCTGTAGTAACGCTCGCTACCCTCGGCGTTGTTCGCCGGGGTGACGAACACCTCGAGCCACGGTGCGCCGTCCTCCGACATGACGTCATGGTTGCCGAGCACCGGGTACAGCGGTGTGGTTGCGATCAGTCCCGCGAAGGGGCGGAAGAAGGCCGGTCCGTAGTCGCGCCGGGCTCCGGTCGGGTAGACCACATCGCCGGTGTGCAGGCAGAAGTCGAGCAGCTCGCGGGCGAGCAGCGCCGCCACCCGGTGCTGCTCGCCGGGCCAGAACGCGCCGCTGAGGCTATCGGCCACCGGGCTGAGCGGTCCCAGCGCCTCGGTCACGCGCTCGGAGCGGCCGGAGTCCCCGAACACCGCGAAGCGTACCGGCCGGCTCGCCGGCAGGGGCGCGGTGCGGAACCAGGCGGCGGCGAGCTGCCGCTCGCGCTCCAGCTCCAGCACCCGATAGCGGTATACCGTGTCGGGCTCGAGCCCCGTGAGCTGGAGCGCATGCAACCGCGTGGGCTCCGCCTCGGCGGTGCGGGCGGCGGCCGGCCAAGAGGACTCTGGACTCGCCGCGAGGGGGGCGTATTCCACGGCCAGCCGCCGGGGCGCGGTGTCCACCAGCGCGACGATCGCCGAGTGGGCCGTGACCTGCTGCAGGTAGGGTCCGGAGCGGTACGGTTCGCGTTGCGCGCCGCAGCCGGCCACTGCCTGCAGGGACAGGAGCAGGGCGAGCGGCACCAGCGCCCTGGCGGGCCGGACCGGGCCCCTGGCGGTGTCCGTCGGGCCGCTCATGGCTCGATCTGCCCGCAGGCGGTGGTCGACAGGCGCACGCGGGAGGATTCCGGCGTGCTGCCGCGTACCTCGACCTGATAGCGGAGCCCGGGGGTGAGCTGCGGCAGCGGGGCCAGCCAGAGCATGCCCTCGGCCGGCGGCAGCACCTGGAGCGCGAGCGGGGCGGCGAGGTCGCCGCCCGCAATGCTGACGGTCCAGAACAGATCGGGATCGCCGCGCCAGCCCAGCGCCGGCTGCGGCACGCCTTCCACATCCGCGAGTTGCACGCCGGCGAGCTGGACGGGCAGTGGCAGGTCCGCCTGCACGCGGAGCAGGGCGGTCCTCGCCCGGCCTTCGGCGGGCTCGAGCTCGAAGCTGTACCAGCCGGAGGGGAACAGGCGTACGAGCTCGTCCTCGGGCGCCTCGTAGCCGAAGGCCCAGCGCGGGGAGTCAGGCACCGAGTCGGGCGCGAGGAGCAGCGGGTAGACCGTGCCGTCGGGGCTCCGCATGCTGGCGTCGCGCAGCTCGATTCCTGCGACGGCGGCCTCGAACCGGACGACGGCGACGCCGGCGCATTCGGCCTGGACCCGGTCGTAGGCGACGGTGATGAAGGCGTCGGCCGGCGGCGGCATCGCCCGAACCGAGGACGTGGTGGCGCCGAGCATGTTCCAGCCGTCGCAGCCGGTCAGGGCCGCGACGGCCAGCAGAGCAGTGGCTGCACGCTGGACGGAGGAGGCGCGGGTGGCGGGCATGGGCTGGTGTCCTCCTACTGGCTGCCGGGGCAGCCGGGTGGCTGCACGACGTGGTGGTGCATGGCAACCCGCATGCCAGCGCGGCCGGCGCCGCCGCGGGGGCGTATTGTCCAGGCGCCGGCCGCGACGGCGTTGCAAGGATTGCACGCCGGGCTTGTAGGGTTGGGCGCGCCAGGGCGCGGGCCGGGGAGCGCGGGGCGGCTCGTGGACGGCAGGGCGGGGCGGCTCGGGCGCCGCTCAGGGGGTGGCTCCGGCGTTTGACCGTGCCGTGACAGTTCCGCCCTGGGGCGCCGTCATCTGTTGGAGCTGCGGGTGCTCGCGGCGGCGGCAGGGCCCGGGTAGACTCGGCAGCAAAGGGCGGCGGCAGCCGCGGTGCCGTGGGGGGACCGCAGGAAGGGCCCGATGATCCGGCTGTACGTCACCGCGGGGGAGCAGAGCTTCGCCTTCGATTACGACGGCGAGCGGCCGCTCACGGTCGGGCGGCTTCAGGCGTGCGGGCTCACCATCGCGCACCCGGATGTCTCGCGCCGCCACCTTGTGATCGAGCCGCTGGCCGACGGCGCATTTCTGGTGCGCGATCTGGGCAGTCTCCATGGAGTGCTGCACAACGGCACGTGGATCGAGCACGAGGCGATCGTGCTTCCCGGCGACGAGCTGCAGCTCGGCGAGCAAGTGCGCCTGCGCTTCGGCGACGAGGAGGATGTGCGGGCCTGGGCGGCGCAGCACCCGCAGCCACCAGGGGAGCAGGACGCGGCCGGGGCTGCTGCGCCGGCTCCGGCGGAGCAGCAGCCCGTGGCGGGCGCCGGGGCAGGCGCGGACGGCCCGCAGCCTGCGGGCGACAGCGCAGCGGTCCCGGAGGTAGGCGCGCCCGAGGCGCGGGCTCAGCCGCCGGCGGGGGAGGCGAGGGTGGCGCCGCACGCCCAGCCGGCTGCGAGTGCGCCGCGGCGTCAAGTGTTGCGGCGCCGCCGCACGGCGGCGAGCCGCGCCATCACCGGAGCGATCTGGCTGGGCGCGGGCTGCGCGCTGCTGTGGTTCGCGTATCTCGCCTACGATCTGGTGACGCGGCCGCCGGCGCAGGCACCGCCAGAGATCGCCGGCGGCGGCGCGCCGGCCGCCGGCACGCCCGCCGCCGGCGCGGGACAGGGCGAGCCGGCGGTGGAACCGGCGGTCCAGCAGCAGGCCGCGGCCTCGCCGGCGGCCGCGGAGTGGCGGCGGCTGGAGCGCGCGGAGCTGGAGCCTGAGCTCATGCTCGCGGCGCTGCGCGACTTTGTCGCACGCTATCCCGGCACGCGCTACGCCGAGCTGGCGCGGGTGCGCGCGGAGACGCTGGAGCGGGTGCGCGCGCAGCTGGCCGCCCGCACCGAGGCGGCGATGGTGCCGGTGCTCGAGCGGGAGGTGGAGCGGCTGCTCGGGGCGCGGCAGTTCGGCGAGGCGTGGTACCTGGTGCAGGCGGCGCCGCGGCTCGGGCTGGCGGGCGAAGCCCTGCTGGTCCCGCTCCGCCGGCGGGTGGAGCAGGCCGCCTACCAGGCGTTCTCCGAGGTGCGAGAGGCGGCGCGCGCGAGCCTGGCGGCGGGCAAGGCGCTCGAGGCCTACGACGCGCTGGCGCGCGCCGGCATGCGGCTCGGGGGGCTGGAGTTCCAGGCCGAGGTCGAGGCGGAGCTGGAGGGCCTGCGCCGCTCGCTGCAGCGCTCGCTCCAGGTGATCGCCGATACCCAGGCGACGGCGAGCGCTGCGGAGCGCGGGCGGCTGGAGATCCTGCGCCCGAAGGCGGAGCGCGCCGTGCTCGCCTGCCGGTTCGAGGAGGCGATCGCGACCTATCGCGAGATCCTCGGCCTGCCGCTCACCGCGGCCGAGAGACTCGAGATGGAGTGGCGGCTGTACGACGCGCGCCGGATGTCGGATCTGTTCCGGCTGCTGCTCGCCGAAGTCGCCGCCGCCGAGCCGGGCAAGCAGCGGATCCGGGTGCCGCTCGGCCAGGGGATCACCGGCGAGGTGGCAGCGGCGGACGTGCGCGGGGTGCGGTTCGAGGCCCTGATCGCGGGCGAGCGCTCGCGCCCGGTCATCGAGAAGCGCTGGGAGGAGTTGCCCCCGGTCACCATCGCGGAGGTGCTCCAGGGGGCTGCCGTCGATGCCGACGCCCAGCTGGCGCTCGCCTCCTACGCCTTCGCCGCTGGCCTGGAGGAGCACGCGCATCGGGCGCTGCTCGCGGTCTACGAGCGCTGGCCGGCCTTCCGCCCCGAGGTCGCCTCGCTGCTGGCGCGCCAGCGCGGCGCGCCGGTTCCGGTCGGGGAGCTGGTCGCATTCGAAGGGCGGCTGATCACGCGCGCGGAACGGGCGGCCATTATCGCGCAGCGCGAGCGCGCGCGCGCCGAGGCGGAGGCGATCCGCGAGGAGCTGGCGGCGGCCGCGCGCGAGCGCCAGGCCCAGCGCTACTTCGATGCCGCCGTCAAGCTCATGGACGAGGGCAGCTACCAGGCCGGGCTGAGCGTGTTCGCGGAGATCGTGCGCCGGCTGCCCGAGACCGAGGTCGGCCGGCGCGCCAAGGCGCGGCTGGAGGATCCGTTCCTGCGCCGCCGACCGCTCCAGGTCAGCGGCCCGGATACCAACCGCGTCTCGATGGTCTTTCTCGCCGAGGGCTACCAGCTCGACGCCGAGCAGCAGCGGTCGTTCGACGCGGCGTGCAACACCGCGTTCGCCATCCTCAAGCACACCGACCCGTGGGACGAGTACGCCGGGTATTTCAACTTCTACGCGATGAACATCCGGAGCCAGGACCGGGGCGTGGACCGCGAGCCGGGCGGGATCAGCAAGGAGACTGCGCTCGGGGGGCGGGTGGTCGACGGGGTGTTCACGGTGGACAACGCGCTGGCGCGCGGTTTCGTCGAGCGGTTCGCCGGCCCCTCGGTGGCGATCTGCCTCGGCAACGACAGCGCCAGCGTCGCCACCGGCGGCGGCGGGGTATGCGCGGTCGCCAAGGGCATGCTGGAGGTGTGCGGGCACGAGATCGGGCACGCCTTCGCCGCGCTGGGGGACGAGTACGACCACGACCCGGCCGGCGGCGGCCAGGGAGTGGCGCGCCGGGCGGAAGGGCACGTTCCGGCGCAGGTGCTCGCCCCCAACCTCGTGGCCGGCAACCGGCGCGAGGAGATGCTCGCGATCGTGCCCTGGGCGCACTGGACCGTGCTGGGGCCGGCGAACTGGACCGGCCAGCCGGTCGATCTGTTCGAGGGCGGCAACCGCGTGCCCTTCGATGTGTGGCGGCCGCAGCGCGACTGCAAGATGCGGACGGCGACCTCCCGGTTCTGCGCGGTGTGCATGGAGCAGATGGTGCTGCGCCTGTATGCCGCGGTGAACGTGATCGACGATGTCCACCCCAGGCAGGAGGTGGTGGAGGTGAAGGCCTCCGAATCACCGCTGTTCCGGGTGATCGGACTGCGTCCCCGCAGCCGGCCGCTGGAGGCGGAGTTCCTGCTGGAGGCGGTGGTGGTGCAGGATGACGGCAGCACCGTGGTCCGGCGCGCCGAGGTCGAGCCGCGGCGGCTGCGGGGCGAGGGGACCGACCTGCCCGACGGGCGCTTCCTCTACCAGGCGCGCGCCACCGGGCTGGAGTCCGGGCAGACCTACCGGCTGACGGTGACGCTGCGCGACCCCACGCCCTGGGTCGCGCTGCCGGACCGGAGTGCGCTGGAGGACAGGCACGTCTGGCGGATCGTGGTCCGCTGAGCGGGCATCCCCTCCCTGTCTCGCCTGCACTCTCAGGTCGGGATGCCGTACGCCTTGATCTTGTTGTAGAGCGTCTTGAGCGCGATCCCCAGTTCGGCGGCGGCCTTGACCTTGTTGCCGCGGTGGCGCTGCAGCGCCGCGATGATCTCGCGCCGCTCCATCTGCCGGAGGAGTCCGCCTGGCTCCGGCGGGGGCTCGAGGGTGCCGAGCAGCCGCAGTCCCTCGAAGTGGTCCAGCACCGCCTGGCGCGTGATCACGGTCCCTTCGCACAGGATGGCCAGCCGCTCGACGATGTTCTCCAGCTCGCGGACGTTGCCCGGCCACGGATACCGCATGAGCAGGGCCACCGCCTCGGGCTCGAAGCTGCGGCCGCGGCCCGCGGGCGAGCGCTCGAGGAACCGCTCCAGCAGGGCCGGGATCTCCTCCGGCCGCTCGCGCAAGGGCGGCACCCGCACGTGGATCGTGTGCAGCCGATAGAAGAGGTCTTCGCGGAAGCGACCCTGCTGCATCTCCTCGCGCAGGTTGCGGTGGGTCGCGGCCACCACCCGCACGCGCACCTGCACGGTCTGCTCGCTGCCCAGCCGCCGCAGCTCGCCGAACTGCAAAAAGCGCAGCAACCGCACCTGTCCCTCGAGCGGCAGCTCGCCGATCTCGTCCAGAAACGCGGTGCCGCCATCCGCCAGCTCGAGCAGGCCCCGCTTGCGCCGCTCCGCGCCCGTAAACGCGCCCTTTTCGTGCCCGAACAGCTCGGACAGTAGCAGCGCCGGCTGCAGCGCCCCGCAGTTGATGACCACCAGCGGGCCGCTGGCGCGCTGCGAGCGGGCGTGCAGCCGCCGCGCCAGCAGCTCCTTGCCCGTGCCGCTCTCGCCTTCGAGCAGGACCGGGGCGTCGGTGGGCGCCGCCCGGTCGATGATCTGCACCGCGCGCCGCATGCCCTCGCTCAGCACCAGCAGCTCGCCGCCGGCCGCCCCTGCGCGGAGCGGGCCCGGCGCGGGCGGCACGGGGGCGGCGGAGCCAGGCGGCGCCGGAAGGCTCGCCGCGCGGGCGCGGCGGCGGGCGCCGGCGCGCCGTACCAGCAGCTCCAGCTCGTCCAGCCGGCACGGCTTGGTCAGGTAGTCGAAGGCCCCGAGTTTCATGGCCTCGACCACGCTCTCGATGGTGCCGTGGCCGGTCAGCACGATGACCTCCGCCCCGGCCCCGGCGCGGCGGGCCTCGCGGAGCACCTCCATGCCGTGCAGGCCCGGCATCTTGAGGTCGAGCACCACCACGTCGAACGGGCGCTCGCACAGCAGCCGCAGCGCCTCGTCGCCCCGGGGCGCGGCCTCGACCGACATGCCCACGGCTGCGAGCTCGTGCGCGAGCAGGCGCCGCAGATTGGGCTCGTCCTCGGCCAGCAGCACCCGCAGCGGCTCGTCGGTCATGGCGTGTGGCCCGGGGCGGTGGTGCGCTCGGCGGCGGCAGCGCCGGGGGCGGGCGGGACGGCGGTGGGGACCGCCGGCAGGCGGATCGTGACCTCGGCGCCGCAGCCCGGGCCGGCGCTCCGGATCTCCAGCGTGCCGCCGAGCGAGGTGACGATTCCGTGCGAGATGGACAGCCCCAGACCGGTCCCCGCGCCCGGCTCCTTGGTGGTGAAAAACGGCTCGCAGGCGCGTTGCAGCACCTCGGCAGGCAGCCCGCAGCCGTCGTCGGTGCAGCGCAGGACGACCTCCGGCGTGCCGTTACGGTTGGCGGCCCGAGTGCTCCACACGACGCGGCCGCCTGCGGGCGCCAGCGCGTCGATCGCGTTGTCGGTCACATTGAAGATCACCTGCCGCAGCTTGCCGGGATGGGAGCGCACGGGGGGCAGCTCGTCATCGGGCGCCAGCGCGAGCTCCAGCTCGAAAGGAGGGTGGGGGCGGCGCAGGCGCATGAGCGCGGCGACCGAGCGCACCAGTTCGTTGACCGCGACCAGCTGCTGGCCGGCCGGCTCGTGCCGCGCCACATCGAGCAGCTCGCGCGTGATCGCCTTGGCGCGGAAGACCTCGTCGCGGATGATCTCCAGGTACTCGCGCAGCCGGTCCTCGGGGAGCGGTTCCGCCTCCCGGTCCAGCCGCCGCAGCAGCCCCTCCGCGGCGCTGCTGACGGCGGCGAGGGGATTGTTGATCTCGTGGGCGATGCCGCTCGCCAGGGTGCCCAGCATGGCGAGCCGGCTCTGTGCGGCGAGCTGCGCGCTGCGCTCGGCCACCTGCCGCTCCAGGTCGGCGGTCAGCTCGGCCAGCGCCGCATTCGCGCGCGCGAGCTCGCCGGTGCGCGCCCGCACCAGGCGGTGGGCCCGCAGGAAGATCGCGAGCAGGACCCCGGCCATGAGCAGCGTCGAGGCGGCGGAGATCGCGGCGCTGCGCAGGGCCGCCTCGCGGATCTCCGCGGTGATCCAGCTAGCGTCCTGATACACCTCGAACACCCCCTGCAGGCGGCCGCCGGCGTCGCACAGCGGCACATGGGTCTCCAGCAGCGGCACCGGCTCGGTGCCGCCCGTATCGAGCGGATCGCCGCGCTCGATCAAGATCGAGTTGGCCGCACCCCCGACCGCCCGCGCCAGCGGTTCGTAATCGCGCACCGTCTGGCCGAGGTGCCCGGGCACCGTGGAGTAGACCACGGTGCCGCCGGGATCGAACAGATACACGCGCCGGATCTCGAGTCCGCTGATCGCCGCGCGGATCGCCGCGTCGAGCCGCTCCCGCTCCGGCCCGCCCGCCCGCAAGAGCTCCAGCGCCGAGCGGCCGCCGAACTCCCTCGCCAGCACGGCCTGCAGGTGCGCCACCACGCGAAGGGCGTGGCTGTGGCCCTGGTCGATCGCCTCGTCGCGCGCCGCGCGGGCATAGACCATCCCGACCAGCGCTCCGACCACGGCGACCGACAGCAGGCTGGCGAGCAGAAACGAGCGCAACAGCTCCCGCTCCGGAGCCGGGCGGTGTTCCGGCGCGCTGACGGAGGCAGCTGGGGCCGGTGGCGTCGGGTCGCGGTGCTGTTCCATCATGGCCGGTCCATCGTAGCAGCCCCGCCGGGCGGGTCGACCGCCCAGGCCGCCGGCTCGGCGCTGCGAACGTCCGCCTGCCGCGGCACGCTCGCCCGCAAGCGGCGGGCCAGCGTGCTTGCCGGGGCCAGTGGGGCTGCTGGCGAGCGGGGATTGCAGCCGCGCTGGCGGGCGGGGGCCGGGGCCCCGCGGCCGGGGCAGGATCGCCCGCCCCGGGCTTGTCGTTCTTACAACACGGCCTTACAAGAGCGGGGCGGACAGGGCGCACCGGCCTGTGCGGCCGCACTGCCCCGGGGGCCGGGGCCGGCGGCGGCACGGCGCGTGCGCGGTGGATGGAGACGGGGCCAGGGTGCGAAGGGGCGGGAGCGCTCAGATGGGGGACGCATACGAGTGCGAGGACCTTAGCCGCCGCCGGTCCGGGGTGCTGCTGGGGCTGCTCGGCCTGCTGGTGCTGCTCGGCCTCGTGTACGGCCCGGCGCTGGTCTCGCGGGGGCCGTGGAATCCCGACGAGCCGCGCTACTGCGAGGTCGCCCGCGAGATGGCGGTGACGGGCGAAGTACTGGTGCCGCATCTCAACGGCGAGGTCTACGGGGAGAAACCACCGCTGTTCTTCGCGCTCGCGGCCGCGGCCGGCCGTGCAACGGGCTCGTACGTGCTGGGCGGCCGGCTGGTCTCGCTCCTGGCGGTGATGCTGGTGTGCGCGGTGCTCGTGGCGCTGGGCCGGACGCTGTTCGGCGAGGCACGCACGGGCTTGCTGGCCGCGGCGCTGTACGCGACCAGCCTGTTGCCCCTGCTGGACGGCCAGCGCGCGGCGCTCGATCCCCTGCTCGCGGCGCTGGTGCTGGTCGCGGTGTGGGCGCTGCTCGAGGTACGGCGTCGCGGCTGCCTGTGGGTGCGGCTTGGGCTGGCGGGGCTGGGGGGGATCGCGCTCGGCGGTGCCGTGCTGACCAAGGGGCCGGTGGGGGTTCTCGCCGCGGTCCTCGGCGTGCTGGCACTCGGCTGGGCGGGGGCGGGGGTGGCGTGGCTCGCGCTGGGCGGGGCGCTCGCCCTGGCAGCGGGGATCGGTCTGGGCTGGCTGTGGGCCGCCGCCCAGCACGCCGGAGCGTGGTACTGGGACCGCATGCTGTGGGAGCAGACGGCGGGACGGGCGGTCGAGTCCTGGAGCCACCGCCAGCCCGTGTACTACTACCTGCTGCAGCTGCCCTGGGGCGCCGCGCCGTGGATCGCCCTGCTGCCGGCGGCGGTGGTGGCGCTCGGAGGGCGCGGGCCGGCGAGCGGCGGCGCCAGCGGCGCGGGCGCGCCGGGCGAGCCCTCGCCCGCCGGCGCGGGCCGGCGCGCGGCATGGGGGCTTTTCCTCTGGGCGGCGGCGGGGCTTTTGATCATGTCGGCCGTGTCCGGCAAGCGCGCCTCCTACCTGCTGCCGTACTACCCGGCGCTGGCGCTGGTGCTCGCCTGGGCGGTCCGGGCGGGGGCGCTCGCCTGCCCCCGCTGGTGGGGCCGCGGCATGCTCGCGCTGCTGGTGGCTGCGGTCGGGATCGCAGGCGCGGCGCTGCTGGTGCTGCCCGGGCTGCACGCGCTGCTGCACGAGAGCGGACGGCTGCCGGCTGTGGCGCGGCTGGTGGCCTCGCACCTGCCGGCCTTCTGGAGCCCGGCCGCGCTCGGCGGCGGGGCGTCGCTGCTCGCGCTCGCCTGGGCGGCGGCGCGGGCGCTGCGCGCCGGCCGCCCGGCGGCGGTGGTGCTCTGCACCGCGGCCGCGGTCGCACTCGGCAGCGCGCTCGCCCATGCGACGATCGTTCCCGCGCTCGATCCCCTGCGGTCGTTCGAGCCGTTCGCGCGCGAGGTCGCGGCGCGCTGGGAGCGGAGCGAGCCGCTGGTGCTGCTGCACGACGAGGCCGACGGGCGGCTGAACTTTTATCTGGGCACGCTGCACCACGAGGTGGTGCTGCCCGAGGCGCTGCAGGCGCGGCTCGAGCAGCCCGACCGGCTGTGGGTGGTCGGGCGGCGCGGCCACCTGCAGGACGTACCGCCGCCGGTGCGGGCACGCCTGCAGGAGCTGTACGCGCGAGCTGTGGGCAGCAAGGAGTACGTGCTGCTGCGCGAAGAGGTGCGCTGACAGGGGTTCGCGAGCCGGCGCCCAACCCCGAGGCGCGCCGGCCAGGCGCCGCGCGGCGGCTCAGCGCGCGATGGAGAAGCGGTCGAGCTCGCGCCCGTCGATGCCGACCGCGCGCACCTGGAGCACCGATTCGCCGGCCTCGGCCACCACGTAGTGGTAGGCCACCGCCCAGGCCACGAGCCCCTCGCCGGGCTCGACGGGATAGAGCTTGACGCCGCCGCCCCCGGTCACGACGTAGGTCACGCCCCCGATCGGCGCGAAGCGCTGGTAGTTGTGGTCGTGACCCGAGAGCACCAGGTGCACGCGATGCCGCTCCAGCACAGGCACGATGTGGGCGCGGAGCAGGGGCTGGCCGCGGTACTTGCCCCGGCTGAAGGGCGGGTGGTGCATGAACACGACGCGCCACGAGCCGGCCGCTGCCGCCAGGTCGCGGTCCAGCCACCGCGCCTGCGCGGCGAGGTAGTCCTCGTCGTTCCGGGTGGAGTCCAGCGCCGCGACGTGCACCTGGCCCCACTGGAAGCTGTAGAACCGCTCGGTGCGGTCGGCGTCGTTGACCGGAAGCTCGAAGGCCTCCAGCAGCGGCGCGCCCCCCTCGGTCCGCGCGTCGTGGTTGCCCAGCACCGGGTAGAGCGGCGCGCTCTGGAGCAGGGGCGCGAACGGCAGGAAGAACGCCTCCCGGTAGCGGCAGCGCTCGCCGTCGGGATAGACCACGTCCCCGGTGTGCAGCACGAAGTCCGGTCGCACCTGGTGGGCGATGGCGGTGGCGAGCACTCCCTGCTGCCGGTCGTCGTCTGCCCGGCCGATCAGCCGCCGCGCCCAGGCCGGGAGCGCGAGCGCATGCTCGTTCGCCACCCCGCCGCTATCCCCGAGGGCGGCGAACACCACGGTGCGCCTGCCGGGCGGCGGGGCGGTGCGCAGCGTGCCCGCGGCGAGCAGCGAGCCCTGCTCGTCGCGCACGGCGTACGCATAGCGGGTATCGGGCACGAGCCCGCGTGCGCGCAGCCCGTGCACCCGCACGGGCGCCGGCTCCTCGGCGGTGAACAGCGGCTCGCCCTGCGCCGCGCCCTCGGGGCGGATCTCCAGGCGCAGCCGCCGGGGCTGCTCGGTGAGCACGGCCACCGTCGCCTCCGAGCCGGTCACGTGCTGGAGGTAGGCACCCTCCGAGGCGAAGGGTTGGCAGACCTGGGCCGGAAAGAGCGCCAGTAGCGCGACCGCTGCCAAGAGGCAGGTCAGCGGCACGGCGATCAGGGCGCGGCGGGTGGCGGTGGTGATGGCTGCGCCCTCCCAGACTCGCCCGGCGGGGGCCGGCTCGCGGTGCTTCAAGCAACCGCCGTTCCGTGTGCCCGGTGGCAGCACGGCCGGCGGGCTGCCCGGGGGGAGCCTCGATCGGCCGCCGTCCGGCCAGCCCCAGCTGGCGCCATCCTACAAGACGCTCTTGTCGTTCTGTCAAACCCGGCGGGGGGTGCCCCCAGCGGGTAGAAGACGCGGGCGTGCCGTCCCGGCTGCGCCCGCCGTCGTCTCGTACGCGGCGTGGGCGGTGCGGGTTCAGTCGCCGAGCCGCTCGGCGAGCTCCGCCAGGCCGCCCACCACCTCGATGTCCGCCTCGGCGGCCGCCATGAGCGCCCAGTCCGGGGTGTACGGATTGCGCTTCAGGTAGAGCCGCATCGGGCCGGACAGCAGCTGCTCGCGGCGCAGCGCGGCCGGCAGCACCAGGTCGAGCGAGAGCACGTCCCCGATCACCACCGCGGGCCGCAGCTCCTCGAGCAGCCGGTAGTAGTGCAGCCGCCGCAGCCGCACCGGGCGGCCCGCGAGCAGCTGCGGCTCCTCGAGCCCGGCCGGCTCCGCCGGGGTCAGCACGAACTTGCGCGCCCCGCCCCGCAGCACGAGCCGCTCGTGCTCCTGCGCCCGCAGGCCCAGATCGGCCAGGATCGAGGCCACGCGCGCGGTCGAGCTGTTGGAGACGATCACGACCTCGTGTCCTGCGGCGAGCAGCCGCTGGACCGCCTCCGCCGCCTCGGGCAGGAGGTGGGTCGGGTGCGCGGCCCGCCAGGCGGCGGTGCCTTCCTCGAAGCAGGCGGCGGCGAAGCGGCCGGCGTCCGGCAGGCCCGCCCGGCGCAGTGCCGCCACGGCTTCGCCGCCCTGTTCGTACAGCGCCGCCGCCACCGCATTGTGGAAGATGTAGGGGTCCTCGTCGGCGAACGCGCTCAGCTCGCCCTGCCAGAGCCAGCCGTGCGCCTCGGGGCGGGCGCGCACGCGCGCGCGCAGCTCGGCGAGCACCGCCTCGGCGCGCGGCCGATCGCCGCCCAGCGCCTCGGCCAGCCGCTCGAGCTGGCGCGCGCCCACCGCCTCGGCCTCCGCGCGCGGGTCGGTCCACACCCCGTCGAAGTCGCTGACGATGCGCATGGCTCAGGGCGAGCGCCTCCGGCCCGTGGCCCCACGCCCGCGCCGGCACCGGCGAGCCGGGCGCAACCGCACACCCGCCATCTTCAGTGACCTCCCTTGCGGCCGCCGCTCGGCACCGCGTGCCAGATGCGCCCGAGCAGCACCAGCGCCAGCACCGCGAACGGCAGCAGGAACGCCGGCCAGTAGATCCACGCCAGCTTGGTCAGGCGGCCGAGCGCGACCGACTGCACCGCGGTGCCGAGATAGACGAAGCCGTCGATGATGCCGACCGCGGTCGCGGCCCCCTTGCGCCCGCCGAAGTCCATGGTCGCGGTGCCCGAGAGCAGCCCGTGCACTCCGATCACCGCCAGCGACATGAAAAAGACCGCCCCCACCAGCACCCACGGCCAGTCGAGCGAAAAGAACATGAGGACCGTGCATGCGGTCAACAGTCCATAGAGCAGCGCCGCCGCCGGGGCGCGGCGGGAATGGAACAGCTTGTCGCTCACCCAGCCGGCGAAGTTGCCGCCCAGGATGCCGGCGATCATGAGCAACAGCCCCCAGTTCTCCAGCGCCCAGCTCCAGGCGCTCGCCGGCGCCGGGCCGAGGGCGCCCTGCGCCGCCGCCTGCAGGGCGCCCTGCTGCTCCTTGGCGTAGATGCGGAACCAGTGCATGACGCCGTTGCGCAGCACCCCGGAACAGAACTCGATGGCCGCGATGGTGAGGATGATGGGATGGGTCAGGATGCGCTTCATGAGCTGCCGGGTCGGGATCGGCCGGTCATCCTCGTCCGCGGTGGCATCCCCGGTGTGGATGTCGGCGTGGCCCGCCTGCGAGGGCACATCGCGCAGCACCGCGGCCTCGAGCAGCAACATCGCCAGCAGCCCCGCCGCCGGCACGAAGAACACCAGCCACGTGGGATCGATCCCCTGCGGCCCGCTGCCGGCGGTGTACTTCAACACCCGCTCGTTGACGTCGAAGGCGAAGAAGATCCCCGAGGAGATCATGATCCCGAAGATCCCGGAGAACCCCCCCCGCTCCCGCACGTGGAACCACGAGGCGTTGACCTTGACGATGGAGACGGCGCCGAAGCTCTGGAAGTACATGTTGACGCCGTACAGCACCATGAACACCAGCCGGATGGCCTCGGCCTCGGCGCTGCCGCCGAGCAGCGCCTGGCGCGTGTACCAGCCCATGGCGAGATTCGCGCCGCAGGCGCCGAACAGCGCGAGCAGCATCGCGCGCCGCCCGCCGATGCGGTCGGTCAGCGGTCCGTTGAGCAGGAACGCGCAGCCGTAGACCAGCGCCCCGACGCCGAAGATGTCCCCGAAGGCGTCCTTCGGCATGAGCCGGTGCTCGCTGAGCGCGCCCTGGGCGACGGTGAGGTTGTACCGCCCCATGTAGAGCATCGCGTAGGCGAGCCCGAGGGGGAACCAATTCAAGAACCGCCGCCACCGGTATGCGCGCGGGTGCCACACGCGCCCGTCGCGGTAGGGATCCCGCACCGCCTTGTCGGTCATGATCGCGCCGTCCGCTCCGCAGCTGCCCCGCTCGGCCGCCCGCCTGCTCCCCGCACCGCTCACCGGCCCACCCCCGCGGGCTCGGCTGGCTGCGCGCGCACCAGGCGCGGGGCCGCCGGGGGCAAGAGCCGCCCGGCCACGAGCGCCTGCTCGACCGCCTCGCGCACCGTCAGCCGGAGCTCGTGCGCCCGCTCGCGCGCGGGCTCCAGCCCGAGGTACTTGCGCGCCTGGCTGAACGCCACGTAGCTGTTCGTCGCCAGCCGGTAGGTGCGCTCCGGATCCACAGGCCGCCCTCCGACCTCGGCGGCGAGCAGCCGCACGCTGCCCTCGGGCTCGACCGCGTAGCGGCAGACCACCCCCGCGGTCTGCAGGATGCCGTGGCTGCGGGTGGCGGCGGCGCGCGCGTTGTGCGCGAGCACCTCGAGCAGCTCGCTGCCGCGCAGCTCGAGCACCACGACGGGGTTGCCGAAGGGCAAGGCGGTGATCAGCTGGGCGCGCGTGACCGGACCGGGGCCGAGGTCGGCCCGCAACCCGCCGCTGTTGATGGCGCCGAGGTCGGCCGCCGCCGCCGCGCGCAGCGCCTCGGCGACCGCGCCCCCGAGCGCGCTGTCGGCGTGGTGCTCCCGGCCGAGCCGCTGCTCGAGCGCGCCCACCACCTCGCGCTCCAGCCCCGCCACCTGCTCGCGCAGCTCGCGCTCGGCCACCAGCAGCGCTCCCGGTACCCGGCGCTCCGCCTCGGCGGTCCGCACGAGCGGCAACAGCCGGTAGGCGAAGCCGCGCACGCGCCAGCCGCGCCCGGTAGCTTCTCCGGCGCCGGGCGCGCCGGGAGGTTCGAGCGTGAGCTCGAGCCGGCCGAGCTCGCGACCATGTGCTCCCGCGTGGCAGATGGGCACCCCCGCCACCACGCGCGGCTGCTCCAGACGCAGGTGGCTGTGGCCGCCGAGGATCGCGTCGATGCCCGGCACGCTGCGGGCCAGCTCCGTGTCCTCCTCGATCCCGCAGTGGGTCAGCACCAGCTGCAGGTCCGATATGCGTTCCAGCTCGGGCATGAGCCGGCGCAGCGCCTCCGCCGCGGGCACGAGCCGCATCCCGGCGAGCGCCTCGCGGTCCACCAGGCCCTCGAGCTCGGAGGTGATCAGTCCGATCACCGCCACCCGCAGCCCGGCCCGCTCCAGCACCAGGTAGGGCGCGACCGGCAGGGCAGGCGCGGGCGGGGCCGGCGCCGCACCGGCCGCGGCGGCCTGGGCCGGGGGGGGCTGCGGTGCCGTGGCGAGCAGGTTCGCGCACAGCGCCGGGGTCTCGATCTGGGCCAGCAGCGCGAGGAGGTTGGTGCGTCCGTGGTCGAACTCGTGGTTGCCGAGCGCAAACGCGTCGTACTGGATCGCCTCCCAGAAGCGGACGAACGGTGCGCCCCTGACGCCGCCCGCGTCGCTCAGCCCGACCACCGGCGGGCCCGAGAGCAGATCGCCCGCATCCAGCACCAGCACCGCGCCGGGCCGCTCGGCGCGCACGCGCGCCACCGCCGCCGCCGCCGCGATGACGCCGCCCCGCAGGGTGCCGTCAGGGCCAGCGTCCGGGAAGGCATGGCCGTGCCAGTCCCCGGTGTGCAGCACGGTGAGCACGACGCTCGTCGGCCGCGCCGGGGCACCGGGCTCTGTCGCCGGGCCGGCGGCGGGGGCGCCCCCGCACGCCACCAGCATCACCAGTGCGAGCAGGCTCCCGCAGCCGAGCAGCGCCGCCGCGGCGGGCCCGCGGGAACGCCCTCGCTGCCGGGTCTGCGATCGCACGCGCATGCCGGGGCCCTCCCGCGCCCGCGCAGCTCGAAAGGCGCGCGATTCTAACACGGCTCCGGGCCCCGGCAAAGGGCGGCGCCCGAGTTGCGCCGCGGTGCCAAAGCACCGGTAGCGGGGCGAGCGGCGCGCGCAGCCGCGGCCGCCGCTCAGGGGTGTGCGCTCTGGCAGCCCGTCCGGCCCGGGCTATCATCCCGCGCCATGACCGGAGCGGCGCTGGAGGAGGTGCGGGCGGGCAGGTGTCCGCAGCATGGCGTGCCGCCGGAGCGGGGGCGCGGCCGGGCGCTGGTGGCGCTGGTGCTGGCGGTGCTCGGCGCGCTCGCCTTCCGCTACGCCTGCTTCGCGGTCATGACGGCGCTGGCGGTCTGGAACGAGGCGCGGCCGGCGCCGCACCGGCTGCGCGATCTGGTGCTGGACCTGGTGCCGTACGTGGCCTGGGTCGATCGGTACAACTACGTGCTGTGGCTCGTGGCGTACGTGCCGGGGGCGGTGGCGCTGCTCTGCGCGCGCCCGCGCCGGTTCATCCGCTACATGATCGCGGGCGGGCTGGTCTCGCTGCTGCGCGGGCTCACGATTCCGCTGACCGGACTGGGGCCGGCGCGCGGCGGGGACGGGAACGCCGGACTCGATCCCGGGACGCAGCTCCATGCCATCGGCGAGCTGCTCGACCCCTTCGGGGTGTTCGTGCGGGATGCGGCGCACATCTATCTGACCAAGGACCTGTTCTTCTCCGGGCACACCGCGAGCACGTTCCTGTTGCTGCTCTATGCGTGGCCGCTGCGCTGGCTGCGCTGGCCGGTGCTGGTGCTGCACGTGCTGGTGGTGGCGAGCGTGTTCCTCTCGCACCTGCACTACACGATCGACGTGGTGGGCGCCTATGCGATCGCGTACGCGGTCTTCGTGCTGCGGGAGGGGCGCCCGCGGGCGGGCCTGCGCGAGCGGGATCTGGGTCCGCGCTGGGCGGAGGTGGGGCGGGCGGCGAGCGCGCGCCGCCTCGGCGGCGGTGCGCCCTGATCGGTCCGGCACGGCGTTGCGAGCGAAATGAAACCGAGCCTGGCACGCAGGCGCGCTGCCGGCGCCCGGCGAGGCCCGGCGCAATCCGTGCGTGTGACGGCAGTTGCGATTGCCCGCGGCCAGCCGGAGCGCGGCCTCGGCAGCCGGCCCTGCGCTTGCTTGAGGAGGAGGCAAGGCCCGGTGGGACCGGCAGAGGGGCCGGGGGGGCGGCTCGGCGTTTGGCCGGGTCTGCGGTTCGGGTTACACTCGAGGCAAGGGGCGCGGGGCGGCTGGCGTGCTCGCCCGCGCGACCCGGAGGGGTGCAGATGAGCAACATCGGCGCGATCGGTGGGCCGGGAGCAACTCCCGGCTTCGAGCAGCCCGAGGCAGCCAGCTCGGAGGCGGGCCCGGCGCCGGGTACGGTCCGCCTCGGCAGCGAGCAGCTCGACCGGTACGCCGCGGTGCTCGGCGAGATCGCTGCGGGCCAGGCCACGCTCGGCTTCAACCCCTCCGAGCGGAGCGAGGCCGTCGAGGCGGTGCAGCGGTTGCTCGCCTCGCTCGGCTATGACCCCCAGGGGGTCGACGGTCGCTTCGGCCGCGGCACCGAGCGGGCCGTGGCGGCGTTTCAGCGCGCGCAGGGGCTGACGCCGACCGGGGTCGTGGACGCCGAGACCCTGGCGCGCCTGGACGAGGCGCTGCAGCTCGGGGCGGTGCGGCCGCGCGGACCGGCGCGCGAGGAGCTGCTGTTCGTCGGCATGGGGCAGTACGCCCGCCACGAGGCGAAGGACCTCGAGCGGCGCGGGGTGCGGGTGCGGGGCGTGTTCGACACCGCGGTCGACGACCAGGTGACGCTGAGCGCCGGCGGCCGCCGGCAGACCTTCGATCTGACCACCCCGGAGGGGATCCGGGGCTATGTCGCCGCCCTGGGGGTGAGCGGGGACAAGGCGGCGGAGCTGGAGCGCATCCTGGAGGCGACCGGCCGCGACGCGCGCGACGAGGTGGCCCAGGTCATGCAGGCGCTGGTGGAGGCCGAGCGCGGCAACGTGCGGCTGGAGCGCATGGTGCTCTCGGGCCACAGCGTCGGCAGCGGGGTGTGGGGCGACAACAACGGGTTTTTCGGGCTGGAGACGCTGGAGAGCTTGCTCAAGGCGTTCCCGCGCGCCGCGGCGCAGGTCGAGGACTTCATGATCGCGGGCTGCTACTCCTCCAGCGAGCAGCACGTCCAGCGGTTCCGGGCCATGTTCCCCAACCTGAAGACATTCTGGGCGTATGGCGATTCGGCGCCCGGGACCTGGAGCGGTGCCATGATCCACAACCGGATCTGGGAGCGCGCCACCCGCGGCCACGACTACGGGGCGGTCGAGCGGCGGCTGGCGGCCGGCACCCGCAAGGGCGAGAACGTGGCGACCTGGAACATCGAGGACGGCTACCAGGCCGCCGGCCCGAGCCGCCCGCTCGCCGAGGTGCGCGCCGAGCTGGAGGGCATGCAGGCCACCTACGACGCCTGCTTCCGCGGCGAGCAGACGGTCCAGGACACCCAGCGCGGCCCGCTGCGCGATTACTACCGGCGGGTGCAGGAACTGCTCGGCAACCCGGCGCTGCCCGCGGGCGAGCGGCCGGCGCTGGAGCGCCTGCGCGACCAGACGATCCGGCTCATCTTCTTCGACCATCCGGTGAAGGTCCGCTTCCAGGAGACGTTCGGCGCGCAGATCGAGGCCGGGTATCGGGCACTGGGGCTCCAGCCGCCGGACTTCAGCCAGCTGTCGCGGGCGGAGGCGCTGGCGGCGATCGAGCGGTTCGAGCGGGCGCTGACCCAGCGGGTGCCGCCGCCGCGCGAAGCCGCCGAGCTGCTGCCCATCCTGGTCGACGGGCTGCGGGATCTGCGCCCGAGCGTGATCCCCAACACCTGGGTGTGAGCGGACCGCACGGCTGCCCGGGGCTGCCGGCGGCGGAGCGCTGCGCGGAGGGGGCCGCTACGGGCCTGCGGCCGCCGCGCGCCGGACCTCCTCGGTCACCCGCTCGACGGTCTGCTGGTCGATCCGGCCGCGGCGGTGGAGTTCGCGCGCCAGCTCCGCCGCGTCGGCACAGACCGTCACCCGCGGGTATTCGCTCAGATCGGGGCCGCCGTGCGGGCGGGTGCGCAGGATGAAGATCCCCTCGACCGAGCCGCCGGGCGGCGGCGGACAGAGGCGCGCCGTCTCGGCGGCGAGCGCCACGATCGCGTGGCGGTCCGCCTCGGTGACGTGCGAGTGTGCGAGCTGGGCACGGAGCGCCTCGCCGCCGAGTTCGCCGGCGCGGATGCCGGCGTAGAGCGAGTAGATCCGCGGGTCGCTCTCGCCGTCATCCCCGTACAGCCACTCGCGTGCCCCGGGCGGCCAGTCCAGCCGGTAGGTGAGCAGCGCCGTCAGCTTGTAGGCGACGTGGCGGACCAGCTCGCGCCACCTGCGCGCGGCGAGCAGCGCCAGGTGGTCCTTGAGCGCGATGCCGTCCCACGCGATGCCATCGAGCCGCATCTTCTCCTCGAGCACAGCGCGGAGCTGGGGCGGGCTGGCGCTGATGAAGAACAGCGGTACCGGCCCGGCCGCCGGGCCGCCTGGAGGGGATGCCGGCGCGCCCCCACGCAGCGCCCGCAACAGGGTGGCGACCCCCGGCCGCGCCCGCTTGTCCGCGGCGCTCTCCAGCGCCGTCCGCACCAGGTCGCGCAGCCGGCCGAGCCGGGTATCGAGGTAGGTCTGGTCGATGTCCCAGATGTCGATCGGGCCGGCGTACGAGGGCGGCAGCGCGCGGAGGGTGCGGCGCTCGAAGGGGTAGCGGTAGCCGGCAGTCATGGCGCATGGCATCCGGCCGGGCGAGCACGACGGGGCGAGGGTGGCGGCGCCGGCAGGACGGGGTGGCCGAACGAGCGCGCTGTGGGTCCGGAGAGCACGGAGGGCTGCTCGTGCGCGCGCACCGGCGGCAGCGGCGCGGCAGTGCTCATCCGAGCGCCGCCCCGATCCCGATCTCGCGGCGCGGCGGGCGCGCCATGAGCTCGCGCAGCACATCCAGCGGGGCCGCGCCCTCGAACAACACCGCGTAGACCCCCTGGGCGATGGGCATCTCGCAGCCCAGCTCGCGCGCGTGCTCCACGATGGCCTGCGTGGTGCCGACGCCCTCGGCGACATGCCCCAGGGTGGCGAGGATCGCATCCAGGGACTCCCCGCGCGCCAGCCGGCGGCCGACCTGGTGGTTGCGGGAGAGCTCCGAGCTACAGGTCGCGATCAGATCGCCCACCCCGGCCAGCCCGGTGAGCGTGCGCGCATCCCCGCCGCACGCGGTCACATAGCGGGTCATCTCGACCAGCCCGCGGGTGATGAGCGCCGCCAGCGAGTTGGCGCCGAAGCCGAGTCCGGTCGAGATGCCGGCGGCGAGCGCGATGATGTTCTTGAGCGCGCCGGCGAGCTCGACCCCGATCACGTCGCTGGAGGCGTAGACGCGGAAGCCCGGCCCCATGATCGCGGCGGTGGCGCGTGCGGTCACCTCCTGGAAGCGGGAGGCGACCACGGTCGCGCACGGCTGGCCGGCCAGGATCTCGCGCGCGAGATTGGGGCCGCTCAGCACCCCCACCTTCTTGATACAGGTCTCCTCCTTGACGATCTCGCTCGCGCGCCGGTGCGTGCCGCGCTCCAGCCCCTTGGCGCACGAGATCACGATCTGCTCGCCGGTCAGCACCTCGCCGAGCCGGTAGGCGACCTCGCGCACGCCCGCCAGCGGCACGGCGAGGAACAACAGCTCGGCGGCCGAGGCCACCTCGGCCAGCTCGGTGTGGGGCTCGATGCCGCGCGCCAGGCGCGTCTCGCCGGTATAGCGGCGGTTGGTGCGCTGGCGCCGGATCTCCTCGGCGATCTCGGGATCGCGCAGCCACAAGAGCACCCGGCGGCCGCGACCGGCGAGCAGGTGCGCGATCGTCGTGCCCCACGCCCCGCCGCCCAGCACCGCGACCGGCGTCGGCTCGTCCTGCACGGCGGCGCTCATGCCACCAGCTCCTCGAGCCCGGCCGGCACCGGCGGTCGGATCTGGGGCGGCGGCTCGCTCGGCGGCAGCAGCGGCTCGCCGCTGGGCCGGCGCGACAGATCGAACGCCGGCACCGCCCGGGCCTCGGGCACGACCGCCCGCTCCAGCCCGTAGCCCGCCGCGCGGTTGTGGTAGTAAAAGAGCAGGTTCAGGTCACCGGCGCCGACGCGGTCGCCCACCCGGCGCAGCACCGCGCGGGGGTGGTAGGTCCCGAGCACCCGCACCGCCTCGGCGAGGACCGCCTCGGCGGTGGCGTCGTGGATGCGGGGATCGAGCCGGAGCCGGCTCTGCGCCACCAGCTCCCGCACCCGCGCCAGCACGCGGTCGAGCGCCGCGCGCACCTCGTGCACCGCGAGCAGCGTCAGCTCGGGCGGCGTGCGCAGCAGGTGGTACAGGTCGCGCTCCGAAAAGCGCCGCCACAACATCTCGAACAGGGTGAAGGCGGCGAGGTGGGTGGCCTGGAGCACGTTGTCGCGGACGAAGGCGGCGCGGACCTGCTCGCCGAGCTCGCGGGTGTACTCGGCGTCGCGCTGCGGGTCGTGCACCGGCTCGCCGCCGCGCATGACGTAGCGCCGGGTGTCGATGGGCCGGCCGCGCCGGTCGTAGCTCCGGCCGTCGGCCTCCACCCGGTTGCCGAACAGATCCAGCGGCTGCGAGAACGTGACGTAGATCCGGCTGTCCAGGTTGACGATCCCGCGGAAGAAGCTGGCGACTCGGCTCAGGCGCGAGGACTCGTCGTCCTCGATGATGTAGCGCGCCCGGCCGGTCTCCTTGAGGTAGTCGTCGATGAGCGTCTCGGCCTCCAGCACCAGGCCGTAGCTGATGGTCGCCGGCACGACGTAGATGTCGGGGCGTTCGGCGTGCCGGCGCAGGTTGTTCACGAAGGCGCGCAGCCCGCAGCCGAGCAATCCCAGCTTGAGATGCGGCTCGACCCCCCCCGAGCGGCTGCGCGTGCCGCCGGGGAAGAACAGGTTGTGGTAGCCGTACTCGAGCGAGACGGTGCAGTACTCCTTGAGGGTGTCCTTGTACAGCCGGGCCTTCTTCTTCCGGTCGACCTTGTAGGCCCCGAGGTTGTGCATGAAGAACGAGATGAGCGGGTTGCTGAACAGGTTGAGCCCGGCGCCGTACAGAAACGGCGGCAGTCCGACGTGATACAGCGTCCAGCCGATCACCGGGCTGTCGAGGTTGCTCAGGTGGGTGGGGCACAGGATGACCGTGCCGCGTTCGGCCAAGCGCCTGAGCACCTCGACTTCGCCCCGCACGTTGACGTTGGTGCTGAGCGAGGGCAGCTCCGGGAACCGCTCCAGCAACCGCTGGGGCGACAGCGCGTTGAGCAGCAGGGCGAGCAGCCCCGGCACCACCCGGGTGGCGAGCTGGTAGACGCGGGGGTCGAAGTTGCCGGCGATCTCGCGCGCGTAGTGCTCGACCACCTCGTGCAGCAGGGCCTTGAGCTCCTCCGGCCCGGCGTGCACCAGCCGCTGGCGCACCCCCTCGATGAAGCGCCGGTCCTCGGCCGCGCGCGCATCGCGCCCGGCCTGCTCCAGGCGCAGGCGCTCCTCGTAGACCGCGTCGAGCAGCAGCGCTTCCAGCGACTCCAGGCCGTCGCCCGCCACCGCGGCCACCTTGTCGGCGACCAGCCGGCAGGCGACTTCCGCGATCGCCCGTTCGCGGTCCTCCGCGCGCATGGGCTGCACCTCCAGCTCGAATCGGGAGCAGTATATGCGCCGGGGCGGCGGGGGCTCCAGTCCGGGGCGCGCGGCCGCTCGGGGGCGGGCCACCGGGGCGCGGCCAGCGCGCGCTGGCCGCGCCGCCCGCCGGACCGGAGCAGGGCCGGTCAGAACGTCCAGCCCACCACGGTGGTCACCTCGTAGAAGAAGTCCTCGGTCACCGCGCGCGAGTCATCCAGCTCGATGCCGAACAGCGGCGTCACCAGGATGTTGGCGGGCGGGATGGGGCTCCAGCTGAGGCTCGGGCCGATCAGCAGCTCGGTCACGAAATCGCCCCGGTCGTGGCGGGTGTCCTTGAGCTCGGCCTCGAACTCGATGCCCAGCGAGAGCACCGAGTCGATCAGCGTGCGGGCGATCCCGGAGGTGAGCTTGAACTCCTGTTCCTTGTCCCCGCCCACCTCGATCTCGTAGACCAGGTTGAGTCCCGCGTGCCAGCCCGGGGCGAGCTGCCCGCCGAGCAACAGCTTCAGCTCGTGCTTGTCGTGGCCTTCGTGACGCACCACGTACTCGTAGTACAGCGTCGGGTTGCCCCAGATCTCGCCCCAGTCGGCGAGCGCATAGCGCAGCTCGATCTTGTTCTCGGTCACATCGAGGGCCCCATCCGAGCCCTCCTGCCCGAACACCAGGTACAGGTCGAGCTGGAGCCGGTTGCCCAGGCCCATGTTGAGCTCGAGCTGGCTCTCGATCTCGCGCTCGCGACCCTTGCGGCCGTCATCGGCCACGGTGAACCAGAACTCCAGCTCGATCACGCCCTCGGGCGTCACGTAGATGCGGGTGGTCGGAAAGCGACGGCGCGCGGTCCAGCGCGGCTGGCCATAGGAGCCGATGGGCTCCTCCTCGCGCAGCTCGGGCAGCGGCTCGTCGGTGACCGTGATGGCCGGCATCTGCCAGGGGCGACGCGGGAAGCGTTCCGCCTCCGGCTCGCCGGCTCGCTCGCGCTCGGCCTCGGCGGCGCGGGCCTCGGCCCGGTGGGCGGGCGCCTTGATCTCCTGGGCCTGCGCGGCGCCCGCGGCCGCCAGGACGCCCCACAGCGCCCAGCCGGCACAGCCGAGCACCGCCCCCCTGCTCGCGTTGCGGAAGCGACGGTGCACCGTCCCCATGGTTGGTCCTCCCCCTCGCGGTGGCTCTGCCCGCTCGTCCCGGGACCCCTCGCTCCCGGGCGGCGGGTCAGGGGCTGTACCCCGGCCGGGCGCCGGTGGTTTCCAGCGTCCGGCGGCGGGGGTGCGGGTCGGTCACCGCCGGCGGCGCGGGCGCTCGCGCGGCGCTGTCTTGCGCAGCACCCACAGCTGCTCGCGGCCGCGCCGGCTCGGGATGGAGTCGAAGACCTCCTCCTCGAGGTAGAGGCGCTCGAAGGGAGCGCGCTTGTGCAGGAACAGCTGCTCCAGCTCGCGGCGGCTGACCAGGTACGGCGGACCGCCCGCTCCTGGCTCCCGAAACGGAAAGAACAGCGCCACCAGCAACCCGCCCGGTCGCAGGATCGCCGCCGCGGTGCGGGCGTAGTCCGCGCGCCGTGCGGGGTGGATGGCGCAGAAGCAGGTGTATTCGACGACCGCGTCGAAGACGCCGGCGTAGCTATGCTCGAGGGTGAACAGATCCCGCTGTTCGAAGCGGCAGCGGGTGCGCAACCCGGCTTCGCGGGCACGCTGGCTGGCGGCGGCGACGGCGGCGGGCGCCAGATCGAAGCCCATCACGTGGAAGCCCGCGCGCGCCCAGTCCACCGCGTCGTGGCCCGGCCCGCTGCCGAGGAAGGCGACCTGTTCGATGCCGCGCATGAGTTCGGCCTGCTGGCGCACCCGCACCAGCGGCGGCACCGGCCCGCCCGCGTCCCAGCCCGCCTGCCCGCTGCGGTAGCGCTCCTCCCAGTATGCGGGGCTGTCTTCGGGGTATGCCATCGCGCACACGTCCGCCAACGGTTTCAGAGCTCGGCCCCGCCGCCGGTCCAGGGCCAGCAGCAGGGCCCGGGTTGCGCCGCCGCCCGTGCACGGCGGCGCGCCCCCTCCGGCCACCGGGGCGAAGAGGAGCCGCCATGGTAGCAGGCCGGGCCGCCGCCCGCCGCGGGCGCCCGGGCCTCGCGCCTGGCGCGCCGCGAGCGGCGCGGCCAGGGGCCGGCCGCCCTGGAGGCGACGGCGGGCAGCGGCGGCGCGGGAAGGCGGCCGCCGCCGGCGGGCCGTGCCGAGGGGGGCCAGGGGCCGCCGGCGAGCCAGAGCCGGGCGGCGCAGGGCCGGGCGCGCGCTGGTGGGCCGAGCGGCCGCTTGCCCGCGGGCGGCGGCGCTGCTAGGATTCCCGCCCCCGCACGGGCAGGCCGTGCGGGCTCGGAGCGAGCATGCCGCCCATGCCGATCGAGCAGACCGAGCACCAGCCGCGGCCGTGCCACGAGCGCGGCCGGCAGCCGGACCCCCATCCGGCGGAGGACGCGCCCCCGATCGAGCTGATCGCCAACACCATCCGCGGGCTGGCGATCGATGCGGTCGAGGCCGCGCAGTCCGGCCACCCGGGGCTGCCGATGGGGATGGCCGAGGCGGCGGCGGTGTTGTGGACCCGGTTCCTCCGATACGACCCGCGCCGGCCCGACTGGCCCGACCGCGATCGGTTCGTGCTTTCGGCCGGGCACGGCTCGATGCTGCTCTATGCGCTGCTGCACCTGAGCGGCTACGATCTGCCGCTGGAGGAGCTGCAGCGCTTCCGCCAGCTGCACAGCCGCACCCCGGGGCACCCCGAATACGGCGAGACCCCCGGGGTGGAGACCACCACGGGGCCGCTCGGGCAGGGCTTCGCCAACGGCGTCGGCATGGCGCTGGCCGAACGCTTCCTGCGGGCGGTGTTCAACCGGCCCGGTCACCAGATCGTCGATCACTGGACCTACGGCATCGTCAGCGATGGCGACCTCATGGAGGGCATCGCCAGCGAGGCGGCGAGTCTGGCCGGCCACCTGGGGCTGGGACGGCTGATCTACCTCTACGATGCGAACCGGGTGACGATCGATGGGCCGACGGAGCTGGCGTTCACCGAGGACGTGCCGGCGCGCTTTCGCGCCTACGGCTGGCAGGTCATCGAGCTCGCCGACGGCCACGATCCGCAGGCGGTGGCCGCCGCGATCGAGCAGGCGCGGGCGGAGACCGAGCGGCCCTCGCTCATCGTCTGCCCGACGGTCATCGGCAAGGGCAGCCCCAGCTGGCAGGGCACCAGTCGCATCCACAGCGATCCGCTGGGAGCAGAGGAGGTGCGCCGCATCAAGGAGGCGATCGGGCTGCCGCCCGAGCAGTCGTTCTACGTGCCGGAAGCGGTGCGCCGCTGGTTCGCCGGACGGCTGCCCGCGCGCGCCGAGGCGAGCGCCGCCTGGGATGCCCGGCTGGCGCGCTGGCGCCAGGCCTATCCGGAACTCGCCGTGCAGTGGGACGCGGCGTGGTCGCGCACCCTGCCGCCCGAGCTGGCGGCGCGCGTGTGCGATTTGGCGGGGACCGCCGAGGAGGCGACGCGCAGCTCCAGCGGCGCGGTGATCCAGCTGCTCGCCGCGACGCTGCCGACCCTGATCGGCGGCTCGGCGGATCTGACCGGTTCCAACAAGACCGAGATCGAGGGCAGTCCGGCGCACTCGCGCGCCCATCCGGAGGGGCGCAACATCCACTACGGGGTGCGCGAGCACGCCATGGCCGGGATCGTCAACGGCATGGCGCTGCACGGGGGGGTGCGGCCGTACTGCGGCACCTTTCTCGTCTTCAGCGACTACATGCGGCCCTCGATCCGGCTGGCGGCGCTCATGGGCGTGCCGTCCATCTTCGTGTTCTCCCACGACAGCGTCTTCGTCGGGGAGGACGGCCCGACCCACCAGCCGGTCGAGCACCTGGCGGCGCTGCGCGCCATTCCGCGGCTGCACGTGGACCGGCCGGCCGATCGCCGCGAGACCGCAGCCGCCTGGCTGGCCGCCCTGGGCCGGCGCGGGGGGCCGAGCGCGATCGCCCTCAGCCGCCAGAAGGTGCCGCAGCTGGAGGGAACCAGCGTCGAGGGTGCGCTGCGCGGCGGCTACGTGGTGCGTGACTGCGAGGGCGAACCGGAGCTGCTGCTGATCGGTACCGGCTCGGAGCTGCAGCTGTGCGTGGGCGCGGCCGAGCGGCTGGCAGCCGAGGGCCGGCGCGTGCGGGTGGTCAGCCTGCCGTGCCTGCAGCGCTTCCTGGAGCAGGAGGAGAGCTGGCGCGAGCGGGTGCTGCCGCGCGCGGTGCGCCGGCGGCTGATCGTGGAGGCCGGTGTTTCGCAGCCGTGGTGGCGACTGGCGGGCGAGCGGGGCCGGATCATGGCGCAGGAAGACTTCGGCGCCTCCGCGCCCTGGAGGGATCTGGCACGCCACTTCGGATTCACGGTCGAGCGCGTGCTCGCGCTCGCCCGCGCGATGCTGCACGAGGAGTGAGAGCGGCGGGGGACGGCGGCCGCCGGCGGAGCGCCGCACGGACTGCAGGCTGTCGGTCCCACCGCCGATCATCGAGATGTAGCGGTCGAGTACCCGGTCGAAGGGGCGCCGGGAAGGCCGGTGAGGTCCGGGCGGTGCGCGCGCGAACCTGCTATGCGTGTCTGGTGTTGAGCTTTCTCTGCAGTGCGATTCCCGAGCCGCCGGCAGCCAGCTCGGAGCAAGGGGCCGCGCTGCCCGGCACCGCTCGACCGCCTGCCGCTGCGGCGCCCGCCGGCGGCGGCGGCGCGCCCACGGCGAGCGCCCCGCTGCCCGCCTCCGCACCCGAGCGCGAGCCACCGCGGGGCAGCCGGGGCCTGGGGGGAGGCGCCGGCCGCGACCGCGCCGCCCAGCTGGCGGCTGCCGGCCGCTGAGGTTTGACAACGTCCGAGACGCTTCGCTATAGAGTGGCGAGACCGCCAGCCGCGGTGCTCCTGGCCCTTACTCGTGCCGCCGCACCGTGGAGACCCGGGGGGCATCATGTCTGCGCAGGAGACGATGGCGCCGCGGGCGGCGCCGGCGGCCGGCAGCACCGCGAGCAGTGCGATCCGGCTGAACCCCAAGCAGATCGCGTTCTTCAACCGCCAGCTCGCCTCCATGGCGCGGCTGAACATGCCGATCGCGCGCGGGCTCAAGGTGCTGGCCCAGGAGGTCGACGAGCCGCAGTTCCGCGCCGTGATCGAGAGCGTGCAGCGCGACCTGGAGCAGGGCCGCACGCTGCAGCAGGCACTGGCGCGCTTTCCCCGCAGCTTCAACCCGCTCTACATCGAGATGCTGCGCGCGGGCGAGGCGACCGGCAACCTGGCGGTGGTGCTCGACGAGCTGGCCGCATACACCGATCTGTTGAGCCGCGTCGGCACGCGGTTGCGGGATGCGGTGTTGTACCCGCTTGTGATCATCGGGCTGACGATCGGGTTCTTGCTGCTGTTCTTCTGGTTTCTGGTCCCGCAGTTCGCGAACTTCTATGCGGCCGCCGGGCTGGTCCAGGTGAATGCCGCGGGGGACATCCTGGACATGAGCCCGCAGCTCAGCGGCAACATGCGCCGCATGTTCCAGGTGAGCGGCTTTTTGACCAACCCGCTGGTGCTGCTGTTCGGCGGGGTGTTCGGGCTGGTGGGCGTGGGCTGGGGGTGGTGGCGGCTGCGGCGGGCGCTGGAGCAGTACGATGACTTCCTGTTCCGGCTGCCGCTGTTCGGGCCGCTCATCCGGATGGCGACGCTGCTCAAGGTCACCCGCACCATGCGGAACCTGCTGCTGCACGGGGTCTCCATGGTCCATTCGCTGCGCATCGCGGCCGGGATCGCCGGCAACAACCGCGTGCGGGATGCGCTGGAGCGGATCTGCGGGGCGGTCGAGGAAGGGGGCGCGTTCTCGCGGGCGCTCAAAAACGATGTGTTTCCCGACACCGTGATCTGGAAGCTCCAGATGGGCGAGGAGAAGGGCGTGCTGGAGGAGGCGCTCGAGGAGGTGGCGAAGGAGCTGGAGGGGGACATCGACACCGCCACCACCTACGTGACCTCGGTGGTCTCGCCGCTGCTGCTGGCCGGGGTCTCGATCCTGCTCATGCTGCTCATGCTGACGGTCTACCCGGATCTGATCCGCACCGCGACGCTGCTGGGCACCTGAGCGGAGGGAGCGGGGGCCATGCCGGGCGAGGCGAGCGAGGGCGGTAGCGCGCGGGCCGAGGGCGGCACGGCGGCGGCGCTGCCGGCGCGGAGCGAGATGACGCTGCGCGAGCTGGGGGCGTGGCTCGATGCGCAGATCCGCGAGGAGCGGATCCTGATCTCGGAAGCGGTGGACGCGCTGTTGGAGCGGGCGGTCATGCTCGGCGCTTCCGATGTCCATATCGAGCCGACTGCCGGCGGGCTGCGCGTGCGGTACCGGGTCGACGGGGTGTTCCAGGACCTGGGGCTGTTGCCCGAGCGCGTGCACGAGCCGATGATCGCGCGCGTCAAGGTGCTGGCCGACCTCATGTCCCACCGGCGCGAGCTGTCGCAGGAGGGGCGGATCCACTTCGCCGCGGGGGGGCAGGAGCGCGACTTCCGGGTCTCGGTGGTGCCGACCGTCGCCGGCGAGAAGGCCGTGCTCCGCATGTTCAATCCGGCGCACGGGCTCTATAAGCTGGCCGACCTCGGCTACGCCCCCGCGGTGCTCCAGCAGCTGGAGCGGATGCTGAACGAGCTGCAGGGGATGGTGGTGCTGACGGGCCCGGCCGGTTCGGGCAAGACCACCACGCTGTATGCGTGCCTGCGCTGGCTCTACGACAACAAGGACCAGTACGCCTCCATCTGCACGATCGAGGATCCGGTCGAGTACTACTTCGGCCGCTTCGCGCAGATCCAGGTCAACCGCAACGTGGGGCTGGACTTCGCGAAGCTCCTGGCGGCGGTGCTGCGCCAGGACCCGCAGGTCATCATGATCGGCGAGATCCGGGACGTGGAGACCTGCGAGATCGCGCTGCGCGCCGGGCTCACCGGCCACATGGTGCTGACCACCATCCACACCGGATCGGCGCCGGAGGTGGTCACCCGGATCCTGAACATGGGGATCGAGCCCTTCGTCGCCGCCTCGGCGCTGACCGGGGTGGTGGCGCAGCGGCTGGTGCGGCGCGTGTGCGAGCGGTGCGCGGAGGAGCACACCCCGGAGCGCGCCCAGGTCGAGTTCATCGAGCGGGCGCTGGAGCGCACCGGCTTTCGCTTCCGGCGCGGGCGCGGCTGCCGCGCCTGCGGCTACACGGGCTTTCGGGGGCGGGTGCCGGTGGCGGAGACCCTCGTGTTCAACGACCAGCTCCGCTCGCTGGTGCTGGAGCAGCCCTCCACCGCCAGCGTGCGGCGGCTGGCGCGGGGCGCGGGCATGGTGTCGCTCCTCGAGGACGCGCTGACCAAGGTCGCCGAGGGCGTCACGACGCTGGAGGAGGTGCTGCGGGTGGTCAGCCTGAGCGGCGAGGGCGTGGCGCCGTGAGCGGGCGGATGCGCGCCCCGGCCGGGTCGCGGGCCTGCGCGGGCGAGCGCGGCTACGTGCTCATGGACTACTTCGCCGGCGCGCTGATCTTCTTCAGCGCCTTCGGCGGGTTCATGGCGCTTGCCGGGGCCAAGGCGAACTCGCTGCGCGAGGCCGAGGCGCGCCTGCGGGCGGTGCAGGCTGCGGAATCCTACCTGGCGCGGCTGCGGGCGGGTGAGATCGGTCCCGGGCGGTACGCGTTGCCGGGCGTGCAGCCGCTGGTGGTGGAGGTGGAGCTGGCCCCGCTCGGGGAGCGGAGCTCGCTCCGGCGCGCCACCGTCCAGGCGCGCTGGCGCGAGGGCGGGCAGCGCGAGCGGAGCGTGCGACTGGAGACGGTGCTGCGATGAGGCGGGCGGCCGGCGCCGGTTTCACCCTGGTCGAGCTGCTCGGCTACCTGGGACTGTTGTCGGTCATGACCGTCGTCATGCTCGGGGCGGAGGCGGCGGCCAGGCGCGTGCACCGCTACGAGGACGGGCACGTGCGCGTGCTGCAACAGGTGCAGCGCGCCTTCGGGCAGCTCGCGGCCGACCTCGCGGTTGCCACCGCCGTCGCGGTGGCGGGCGAGGACCGGCTGAGCCTGCAGGGCGGGCCGCGCTACGAGCGCCGGGGCGCGACGGGCGAGCTGGTGCGCGACGGGGTGGTGTTGCTCGGCGGGGTGCGCGGTTTTCGCGCCGAGGTGCGAGGCGCGGCGCGGGCGCTGGTGCACGTGACGCTGGAGCTCGGCGAGACCGAGGCCGAGGCGCGCACCGTGCACGCGAGCGTGCGGCGCCGGTTCGAGCAGGCGTTCTTTCTGCCCAACGCAGCGCTGCAGCAGGAGGGGGGCGCCCGATGAGGGCCGGCGGCGCGGAGCCGGAGGCGGGGGCGCGGGCGGGTGCCTGCACGGGTGGCACGCGCGAGCGCGGCGCGGCGCTGTCGCTGCTCGCCATCGCCACCGCGCTGCTGTTGCTGGCCTTCGGGGCTGCCTACCTCGAGGCGGCGCGCGATCTGGTGCGCCAGGCCCGCGCGGCGGAGCTCCAGGCCCGCGCGCGCGCGGCGGCGGAGGGAGGGCTCGCGGTGGCGCTGGAGCGCTACCTGCCGGCGCCGGCCCGGGGACGGCTGGAGATCGGCGGGGCGGCGGTGGAGGTGACGAGCGAGCGGCTGCCCGACGGCACCGCGCGGGTGCGCTCGGTCGCGCGCCTGGAGGAGGGGGCCGAGCGGGTGCGGGCAGAGGTGCGCGGCCTCGCACTGCCGCCGGGCGAGGGCGCGCCGGCGCGGCTGCTCCGCCTGCTGGCGCCGGAGGAGTAGGCGAGCCGGGAGGACGCGATGCTGCTCGAACAGGCCCGCGGGGTGATCATGGGGGTGGCGAACCGGCGCTCGCTCGCCTGGGCGATCGCGCGCCGCTGTGCGGCGGAGGGGGCGCGGCTCGCCTTCAGCGTGCTCGATGAGCGGACGGAGGCGAAGGTCCGCCCGCTGGTGGAAGAGGAGCTGGGCCCGGGCCACCTCGTCGCCCGCTGCGATGTGGGGCGGGATGAGGAGCTGGACGCCTTCTTTCAGGCCGTCGACGCGTACCTGGAAGGTGCACCGCTGGATTTCTGCGTCCACAGCATCGCGTACGCGCAGCGGCAGGACCTGGAGGGGCGATTCCTGGACACCTCGCGGGACGGGTTCCGCATCGCCCTGGAGGTCTCGACCTACTCGCTGGTGGCGGCGGCGCAGCGTGCCGCACCGCGCATGCGGCAGGGCGGGGCGTTGCTGACCCTGAGCTACCTCGGCGCGGAGCGGGTCTTCCCCGGCTACAACGTCATGGGGGTGGCGAAGGCGGCGCTGGAGGCGGCGGTGCGCTATCTCGCCGCCGACCTCGGCCCGCAGGGCATCGCGGTGAACGCGATCAGCGCCGGACCGATCCAGACGCTGTCCGCGCGGGGCATCCGGGGGTTCGCGCGCATCCTGGAGCACTATGCCGCGCACGCCCCGCTCCGGCGCACGATCGAGGCGGAGGAGGTGGCCGCGGTGGCGGCCTTCCTGCTCAGCCGGCGCGCGCGCGCCATCACCGGCGAGGTCGTGCACGTCGACGCCGGCTACCACGCCATGGGGATGTGAGCGCGGGCGGCGACAGGCCGGCGCCGGAGCAGCGGTGCTCGCCGCAGCGGGCCGGCCCGGCTGGGGCCAGCGGGACCGGCCGTGCCGCGGCAGGGGACTCGAGAACCACCGCATGACGAGCGCCAGCGCTCCCCCGCCCGCCCGGCCCCCGAGGGCGACGCTGCCTGCCGATCCAGCGGGCGAGCCCCCTGCCTCGCAGAGCGTCTTCCAGCTCGCCTGGCCGCTCATGGTCTCCTTCGTCATGCGCTCGCTGTTCAACCTGGTCGACACCTTCTTCGCGGCCACGGTCGGGGATGCCGCGGTGGCGGCGATCGGGATGACGATCCCGCTCGAGATGGCGTTCGTCGCCGTCTGGGTCGGCAGCTCGAATGCGCTCACCTCGCTGCTCGGGCGCAGCTTCGGCGAGCGCGCGGGCGAGCGGGTGGAGCAGCTCAAGCGCGCGGGCTATGCGCTGGTGGCGGTGCTGGGCCCGATGTTCGTCGGGATCGGGCTCGCGGTCTGGTGGCTGGGGCCGCGGCTGGGGCTGGAGCCCGAGCTGGGCCACAACTTCGGGATCTACGCCGGGGTGTTGATCGGCGGCACGGGCCTGACCGGGTTCTGGTCGATCGTGCCCGACTCGGTGGTCAAGGCGCACCACGACACGCGCTCGACCATGGTGGCGGGGATCCTGTCGAATCTCGCCAACCTCGCGCTCAACACCCTATTCGTCTTCGGCTTCGGCTGGGGGATCTCCGGCATCGCGCTGTCGACCGTGCTGGGGCGGCTGGCCGGGCTGAGCTACGCGCTGGCGCGGGCGCGGGCGCTGGAGCGGCGGCGGGTGGCGGCGTGGAGCGGCAGCGCGGTACCGGGCCGCGAGCGCCGGCCGCTGTTGCGGATCGCGGTGCTGGCGGTGCCCTCGGCGCTGGGTACCCTGCTGGTGGGGACGGAGACCGCCGTGGCCAACGCGCTGCTGGCGCAGCTGCCCGATGAGGTGGCTGCGGTGGCGGCCTTCGGGATCTACTACCGCTTCGTCTATCTGGGCCTCATGCCGATGATCGCGACCTCGGTGGCGCTCTTGCCGTTCGTGGCGCGGCACTACGGCGCGCGCAACTTCGGGGTGATCCGGCGCGGGTTGCGCCAGGCGCTCGGCGGCGGGCTGGCGGTGGTGGCGCTCGTGGTGGCGCCGTTGTTCTGGCTGGGGGCGGAGCCGATCGTGCAGCTGCTCACCGAGGCGGAGCGGGCGCACGCCTACGCGGTGTGGGCGCTGCGGTTCGTGCCGGTGGCGTGCGCGGCGGCCTATCCCTTCTTCGTCTACCGGCCGCTGTTCGAAGGGATTGGCCGGTTCGTGCCCGGTCTCGTCGTGGCGGCGCTCCGGCACGTGGCGCTGGCGGTGCCGCTGGCGCTGGCCGGGATGCGCCTCGCCCCGGCGGCCGGGCTGAGCGCATTCGCCGGTGTGCTCGTGGGCCTGGCGGCCGCGGCGGCGCTGGCCTCGCTCGTGTTCGCGCTCTGGTCGCGGCGACTGCAGCTGGGAGACGGCTGAGCGGTCCGAGCCCGCGCCCCTGGAGGCCGGAGGCTGCGGGTGCGGCTCGGCGGCCGGTGGCGCACGGGCCGGGGCCGCTCCGAGCGCCCGCCGCCTGGGCGTTGCGGCTGCGCTGCGGGTAGACGGCTCCGGCGCGAATGGGCGCTGCCGCGCGCGTAGGGCCGGCAGGACAAGGGCTGAGGCACACTCGCGATTGACGCAAAGAAAGGAAGTCGTTAGAGTGCTGCGCCTCGCGCGGGGCGGCACCGAGCGCCTGCGCGCCACGGCAGCGGGGAGGTGGGGCGTTGCACGGCGAGCACCAGGGCGGCGAGCGGCGGCAGGAGAAGGGACTGCACGACGGCTACCAGGATGGGCTGGAGCCGCTGGTCCCGCTCGATCTGGCTCGCTGCAGCACCGCCTCCGAGCTTCTGCGCGGGCTCGCCCGCACCGCGTTCAGTGGGCGAGCGCTCGGCGAGGCCGCCGAGGTGCTCGAGGCGATGGCGCGCGACCCGGACTGCCTGGTCGTCGGCACGTTTTCCGGTGCCATGACGGTGGCGAAGATGGGGCTCGTGCTGTGCGACATGATCGATCACGGCTTGCTCGACATCGTCGTCAGCACCGGGGCGCTCATGGCGCACGGCTTCATCGAGGCGAGCGGCGGCACCCACTTCAAGTACCGTCCCGGGATGGACGACCGGGAGCTGTACCTCAAGGGCTACGATCGGGTCTTCGATACGCTCGAGCTCGAGCGCAATCTCGATGACGCCGAGCTGATCGTGAACCGCGTGCTGCGCGAGGTCGATGCGGCCGAACCCATGAGTTCGGCGCGCTTCATGCACCTGCTCGGGCGCTGGCTGGCGGAGCACACCCCGGAGCACGAACGCGGTATCCTCAAGAGCGCCTACCGGCGCGGGGTGCCGGTGTTCGTGCCGGCGTTCAGCGACTCGGAGCTGGGGCTGGACTTCGCGCTGTTCAACCGGCGGTTGCGCGCGGAGGGCAAGCCGGCGCTGCGCTTCGATCCGTTCCTCGACCTCGAGGACTACACCGAGCGGTGCAACGCCGCCACCCGGCTCGGCATCTTCACGATCGGCGGCGGGGTGCCGCGCAACTGGGCGCAGCAGGTGGGACCCTATCTCGACATCATCGACAAGCGCCTCGGTTATGGCGGCGGCTTCAAGCGGTTCCAGTATGCGGTGCGCATCTGCCCCGAGCCGGTGCACTGGGGAGGGCTCAGCGGTTGCACCTACTCCGAGGGGGTCTCCTGGGGCAAGTTCGTGCCGCCGGCAGAGGGCGGGCGCTGGGCGGAGGTGCCGTGCGACGCCACGATCGCCTGGCCGCTGCTGGTGCGCGCGGTGCTGGAGCGGCTCGGGGTCTACGGCGCGCAGCAGGAGCGCTAGCCGGGCGCGGGTCCGTCGCCAGCCGGAGGCCGGAGGCTCCCGCCCCTAGGTTCGTGCCAGCTGGGTTTCAGCTGCGGTTCGTCATCGGCCTCCGCGCGACGGGCTCCGGGCGGCTGGATGGCGCGCCGCGTCACAACCCGCGGGTCCGTGGGGGGTTCTTTCGTGGCCGGGGCGAGGTGGGGACGGGTGCGGCGTTTGCGAATCGGGTGCGGAAGGCCAGCGTGCGACCGACAGGCGAAGGGAGGACTGCGATGGGACACACATGGGTAGGGCGCGCGCTCCGGATCGGGGCAGTGGCGCTGGTGGCGAGCTGGTGCGGCGCCGGCGTGGCGCTGGCGGGCAACGACTACGTCCCCGACGGGGCGAACGACCGATGGACGTACCGCAACAGCCGCTTCGGCGGCGAGGTGACGGTCGCGATCGACCGCACCAGCGGCGGCTGGGACCACTTCACCGAGTTCGCCGGTCTGGGGCCGAGCTGGGTCTGGACCGGCACCGGGCACAACTGGACCTACCTCTGGAACGGCACCACCTACGAGCTGCTGACCAACTTCGATGCACGGGTCGGCTTCAGCAGCTCGATCACGATCGGCTGCAACCGCGGGCGGGTCACGCTGGCCGGGCGCGGCGAGACGGTGCAGGTGCCGGCTGGCACGTTTGCCGACTGCGTGCGGCTGGAGCTCCAGACCAGCTGCGCGGATGCCGGCACCACCGCGATCTGGTTCGCGCCGGGGGTGGGGATCGTGAAGTGGTCGGAGCAGAACATCGCCGGGCCGGTGGACTGGGTGCTGGTCCGCGCCGAGGTCGGCGGGCGCACCTACCCCCAGCAGAGCGGGCAGGGCGGCGGGTTGGTGATCAGCGGCAGCTTCAGCGCGACCCAGCTCTACGTAAACCGGATGCCCGGCACCGGGCCGCGGCCGGCGCCCGAGCTGACGGTCAGCCTCGAGATCACGAACCGCTCGGCGCAGCCGCTGCGCTTCACGTTCCACAGCGGGCAGACCTACGAGATCGAGCTGCTCGACGCGCAGGGCCAGGTCGTGACCCGCTGGTCGGACGGCCGCTACTTCACCCAGGCGATCCGCACGCTCGAACTCCGGCCGGGCGAGAGCTGGAGCTTCACCGACCGGCTGGCGGTCAGCGTGCCGGCGGCCGGGCAGTACACCGCGCGCATGCGGCTGACCGCTGACAAGCAGGTCATGGTCGCCTCGCCGCTGCAGGTCGACTTCGTCTACTGAGCAGCTGCGCAGAGGCGGCGCTCCGCGCGGCGCCGCGGCTGCAGCAGGCGGAACAGGCGCCGCGCCGGCCTCGGGCCGGCGCGGCGCCTGTGCTTTGCCGGCCGCATGCCGCCAGCGGGCGTTGCCCGTGAGGGCTCTTGCGGGTATGCTCCGCGGATCGCACCGGGTGCGGGCGGGATCGGCAGCGAAGGGGGAAGGCATGCGGGACCGGGCGGCAAGCAGCGGCAGCGGGCGGCGAGACGGCGGCTGGTGGCGGGCGCTGGGGGCGGTCCTGCTCGTGGCATCTGCCGCGGTGGGCGCCCTGGCAGGGACGAGGAGTGCGGAGGCGGCCGAGCTGTTCGGCTACGACACCATCGTGCCTCCGGGGGCGCAGGTCGACGTCTTCTTCCGCCTGCAGGCGGGGTTGTTCGTGCGCGTGCCGCTGCCCGGCGCCACGGTGGAGTTCTCGCTCAACGGCCAGCCGCTCGGCACCGCGCGCACCGGGCTGGACGGGCGCGCGGTGCTGGCGGTGCAGCTGCCGGCGCAGCCCGGGGACTACCTGGTGCAGGGCGCGGTGCGCGGCGGGCCGTGGAGCGCCCCGCCCGCGACCGCCTTGGTGGCGGTGCGCGCGCAGCAGGGCGGCCGCCTGGTCGTGGTCGACCTGGCGCATACGATCGCCGATGGTTCGTTTGCCGAGCTCTTGCTGCGGCCGCCCGGCGCGGTGCCGCCGGTGCGCGGGGCGCCGGCGGCGCTGTCCGACCTGGATCACGACGCGCTGGTCGTCTACCTGGTGGGTCACGACGAGGTGTTCGCGCCCGAGGTACGGCGCTGGCTCGCGCACTGGGGTTTTCCCCGCGGGCTGACCATCTTCGGCAAGGAATGGGTCATGATGCTGCAGGGCGCCGCGTACAAGCGGGCCGTCTATCAGCTGCTGGCGAGCGGCTGGCAGGTGGCTGCCGGGTTCGGCGACGGTGCCGATGACGCGCAGGCCGCCGGGGCCGCGCAGGTGCCGTTCATCGCGATCGGCACGGGGGTGGGCGGGCTGCCGGCCTACCCGGACTGGGAGGCGGTGCGCGCCGCCAACCGCGCGGGCGCGCTGCCGGCGCTCGCCTGGGCGAGTCGGCTGCGCTGAGAGCGGGCGCGGCGGGGCCCGCCCGCGGCCCGTGGGGGCGGGCAGCGGTGCCGTCCCTGTTCCGCGAGCATGGCCCCGCACTTCCCGATGGTCTATGATGTCCGTGCCGACGTGGTGAGCCCTCCGCTCTCGGCGAGCGCACGGATCGCGCACCGGCCGGAGGCGGCCAGGCGGGGGAGGGGACCTTGAGCATTCGGATCGTGGTCGCCGACGACCACGGGATCATCCGCGACGGCCTGGCGGCGGTGCTCGCCGGCGAGGCGGACATCGAGATCGTCGCCGGCTGCCGCGACGGGGAGTCGGCCTATCGGGCGATCCTCGAACACCGGCCCGAGGTCGCCGTGCTCGACATCTCCATGCCGGGCACGACGGGGATCGATGTGTGCCGGCGGGTGCGGGACGAAGGCCTCAGGACCGCCGTGGTGCTGCTGAGCATGCACGAGGACCTGGCGACGGTGCGCGAGGGCCTGGAGGCGGGCGCCAGCGGGTACGTGCTCAAGGACGCGGCGGCGAGCGAGCTCATCCGGGCGGTGCGCACGGTCGCCGCGGGCGACATCTACCTGAGTCCGAGCGTGTCCTCCAGCGTGGTGGACGCGCTGCGCGCCGGCAGCGAGGCGCCGCCGCCTGCGCTCTCGCCCCGCGAGCGCGACGTGTTGCGGCTGCTGGCGGACGGGCTCGCCTCCAAGGAGATCGCCAGCAGGCTCGGCATCTCGCGCCGCACGGTGGATGGCCACCGGGCCGCCATCATGCACAAGTTGAACATCCACAACGTGCCGGGCTTGGTGAAGTACGCGATCCGCCACCGCCTCACCGAGCTGGAACCGTAGCCTCGGCCGTCCGTGGGCCCGGCCGGCAGTCGCCACCGGCGGCGCGTGCGGGCGCGCCCGCCGGCTGCGGGCTCCGGGTGCGATCAGGCCGGCTGCAGGTGGGCGCCGCGCTCGGCGATGCTCGCCGCGAGGGCTCGCGCCGCCACGCCCTGTTCGCGCCAGCAGGCGGCGAGCGCCCGGGCGAGCACCGCCGCATCGACCCCCGGCCGCGGGATGGCGAGCAGCGACGGGCCGGCGCCGGCGAGGCAGGTGCCCAAAGCGCCGTGCGCCGGTGCGGCGGCGCGCACGGCCTCCAGCCCCGGATAGAGGGCCACCCGGTAGGGCTCGTGCAACCGGTCGGCGAGCGCCGCGCCGAGCTCGGCGTGGCTGCCGCTCGACAGCGCCAGGAGCAACAGCGACAGGCGCTGCAGGTTGTGCACCGCGTCGGCGCGCGGGACCGCGGCGGGCAGGACCGCCCGGGCGCGTGCGGTCTCGCCCTCGAACTCCGGGATGACGAGTGCGAGTGGCGGCGGCGCGGGGCACGGCAGGCGGCGGGCGCGGGCGGTGCTCTCGGCGTCGATCCAGGCGACGGCCAGCCCGCCGAGCAGGCAGGCGGCGAGGTTGTCGGCGTGGCCCTCCAGCGGCGCCAGCACGCCGAGCAGCCGCATGGGATCGGGCTGCACCCCGAGCATGGCGCACGCGGCGAGCCCGCCCGCCACCAGGGCCGCCGCGCTCGAGCCCAGTCCGCGTGCGAGCGGGATGCGGCTCAGGCAGCGAAGGCGTGCCGGCGGGGGCTCGGCACCGAGCGCCGCCGCCACCGCCTCGTAGCCGCGCGCGAGAAGGTTGGTGCGGCCGGCGGGCAGCCGGTCCACTCCCTCGCCGGCGAGCTGGAGCTCGAAGTGCGCCGCCCGCTCCGCCTCGAGGATGGTGGCGAGATCCACCGCCGCCGCCAGCGTGTCGAAGCCGGGCCCGAGGTTGGCGATGCTCGCCGGAGCGACGATCCGCCAGCGCATACGGCCGATGGTAGCGGCGCGACGACCGGGCCGCCAATCCGCGGCGCCTCGCATGCGCGACGCCCAGCTGCAGCGCCCGGCGGGGGCAGGTCATGTCCCGGAGCGGCCGCGGGCCATGGGGGGCGCTGCGGGGGCGGAACGCCGCGCGGGGGCGGGGCAGCTGGGTTGTGGAGCGCTCGGGCGCGGGGTACGATCGCCGCGAACATGCACGACGACGCTGCTGGAGCAGGACGGGATACGCCATGACGACGCCGACCGAGCTCGTGCCGCGCGGTGCGCCTGCGGTGCCCGCGCCGGAGCTGCAGCCGCGCACCCCCGACATCGACCCCGAGGAGACGCGCGAGTGGCTGGAGGCGTTCGATGCGGTGGTCGAGCACCATGGTCCCGAACGCGCGCACTACCTGCTCGTGCAGTTGCTCAAGCGGGCGCAGGTCGACCGCGTCTCGCTGCCAGCGCTGGTGCAGACTCCCTATGTGAACACCATCCCGGTGGAACAGGAGCCGCCCTACCCGGGGGACGAGGAGATCGAGCGGCGCATCCGGCGCGTGATCCGCTGGAACGCGGTGGCGATGGTGGTGCGTGCCAACGCCCACTTCCCGGGAATCGGTGGCCATCTCGCCACCTATGCCTCGGCGGCGACGCTGTACGAGGTGGGCTTCCACCACTTCTTCCGCGGCAAGCGCGAGGGGCCCGGGGACATGGTGTTCTTCCAGGGCCATTCCTCTCCGGGCATCTATGCGCGCGCGTTCCTGGAAGGGCGGTTGACGGAGGAGCAGCTCTTGCGCTTCCGGCGGGAGTGCGGGGGCGGCGGCCTCAGCAGCTATCCCCATCCCTGGCTCATGCCGGAGTTCTGGGAGTATCCCACGGTATCGATGGGGCTGGGACCGATCGCCGCCATCTACCAGGCGCGCTTCAACCGCTATCTGCAGGCGCGCGGGATCTGCGACACCGAGCAGACGCGGGTGTGGTGCTTCCTCGGCGACGGAGAGTGCGACGAGCCGGAGGCGCTGGGGGCGCTGCACCTGGCCGCGCGCGAGCGGCTCGGCAACCTGATCTTCGTCGTCAACTGCAACCTGCAGCGCCTGGACGGCCCGGTGCGCGGCAACGGCAAGATCATCCAGGAGCTGGAGGCGGTGTTCCACGGCGCGGGCTGGCGCGTGATCAAGGTCATCTGGGGCCGGGAGTGGGATCCGCTGCTGGCGCGCGACACCGATGGGGTGCTGGTGCGGCGCATGGGCGAGGTGCTGGACGGCGAGTACCAGAAGTACGTCGTGGAGAAGGGCAGCTATATCCGCGAGCACTTCTTCGGCGTCGATCCGCGGCTGCGGCGACTGGTCGAGCACCTGAGCGACGACGAGATCTGGCACCTCAGGCGCGGCGGCCACGACGCGCGCAAGGTGTATGCCGCCTATGCGGCGGCGTGTGCGGAGACGGAGCGCCCGACGGTGATCCTGGCGAAGACCGTCAAGGGCTGGACGCTCGGCGAGGGGGCGGAGGGGCGGAACATCGCGCATCAGGCGAAGAAGATGCGCAAGGAGGAGCTGCGGGCGTTCCGCGACCGGCTGCACCTGGAGGTGCCGGACGACCAGCTGGACGAGCCGCCGTTCATCCGGCTGCGCGAGGGCAGTCCCGAGTGGGAGTACCTCTACGAGCGGCGGCAGGCGCTCGGGGGGTGGTTGCCCGAGCGGCGGGTGCGCTCGGTCTCGATCCCGGCGCCGCCCCTGGACTGGTTCGCGCGCTTCCTCGAGGGCAGCGACAAGGCGGAGGCGAGCAGCACCGCGGCGTTCGGCCGGCTGCTGGCCCAGCTCATGGCGCACCCGACGATCGGCCGCCGCATCGTGCCCATCATCCCGGATGAGGCGCGCACCTTCGGACTCGATGCGCTGTTCCGCAGATACGGGATCTATTCGTCGGTCGGCCAGCTGTACGAGCCGGTCGACATCGATGTGTACCTCTACTACCGCGAGGCGAAGGACGGCCAGGTGCTGGAGGAGGGGATCTGCGAGGCGGGCTGCACCGCCAGCTTCATCGCCGCCGGCACCGCCTACGCAGCCTTCCAGCAGCCGATGGTGCCGTTTTACATCTTCTACAGCATGTTCGGCTTCCAGCGCACCGGCGACCAGCTCTGGGCGGCGGGCGACCAGCGCGTGCGCGGGTTTCTGATCGGCGGCACCGCCGGGCGCACCACGCTCGCCGGCGAGGGACTGCAGCACTGCGACGGGCACAGCCACGTGCTGGCGGCCCCCTTCCCGCACGTGCGCGCGTACGATCCGTGTTACGCCTACGAGCTGGCGGTCATCATCCAGGACGGTCTGGAGCGGATGCTCACCCGCGAGGAGGACGTCGTCTACTACATCACCGTGATGAACGAGTCGTATCCGATGCCACCGATGCCCGCCGGCGAGGGGGTGCGCGAGGGGATCGTCGCGGGGATGTACCGGCTGCGTCCGGCGCCCGAGGGGACGGCGGGTCCCCGGGCGCGGCTGTTCGGTAGCGGGGCCATCCTGCGCGAGGCGCTGGCGGCGCAGCAGGAGCTGGCCGAGCGCTGGGGGGTGGCGGCCGAGGTCTGGAGCGTGACCAGCTACCAGCAGCTGCGGCGCCAGGCGCTGGAGGTGGAGCGCTGGAACCGACTCCATCCGACCGCGGCGCCCCGGCGGCCGCTCGTCGCCGAGCTGCTCCGGGAGGAACACGGTCCGGTGGTGGCGGCGAGCGACTACGTCAAGCTGGTGCCCGATCAGATCGCTCCCTGGGTCCCCGGCGGGATGACGGTGCTGGGCACCGACGGCTTCGGGCGTTCGGACACCCGCGAGGCGCTGCGGCGGCACTTCGAGGTCGACCGCACCGCCATCGCGGTGGCCACGCTCGCCGCGCTCGCCCGGCGGGGCGAGATCGCGCCGCAGCTGGTCGCCGAGGCGATCGCCGAGTACGGGCTCGATCCCGAGGCGCCCGACCCGGCCGGTCGATAGGCACAGGGCCCGGCGCGCGGGCCGCCGTCCGGCTCCGAGCGGACGCTCGCGGCGAGGGAGGCGGGGCGCGCGGGCACGGCGGGCCGGTGGGCGTGGCGCGCCGCAGCGCCAGGTGCCGCCAGGGGCTCAGCGCCCCAGCCGGTAGCCCTTGCGCGGCAGGATCTGCAGGCCCATGACCGGGCCGCGGCCCGCCCCGCAGCGGAAGGCCCCTTGGTACCACGGGACCCAGCCATGGTAGGGGACGTACACGCCGTAGGAGTAGGCGCTGCCGCCGCAGCCGCAGCCGTAGACCCCGTGATGGTAGCAGTAGGACGCGGAGCGGTAGCGATAGGGATCGCGCAGGGGGTAAGCGTCCCAGGTGCCGGCGTAGCCGAGCACGAGCCGCTCCGCCGCCGCCGCACGCCGCTCCTCCTCGCGCCGGGCGAGCCGCTCCTGGCGCAGCCGCTCGGCCTCGGCGCGCTCCTGCTCCAGGCGCAGGCGGCGCTCCTCCATCCGGCGGCGCACCTGCTCGCGTCGCTCCTCTTCCTGCCGCTCTTGTTCTTCGAGCAGCGCCAGCCCCGCGAGCGCGCCCGGATGACCCGGGCTGAGCTCGAGCGCCCGCTCGTAGATCCGGCGCACCACCTCGCGGCCCAGCCCAGCCTGCTCGGCCCACCTCGCAGTCTGGACGAGCCCGTCGGCGCCTTCGTGCAGCTCGGCGTGCTCCAGGCGCTGCTCCAGCTCGATCTGCAGCGCCGTGCGTTCGAGCTCCCGCGCCCGCTCGGTCAGCCCATGGCGCCTGGCCCAGCTCGCCAGCTCGCGCACCGCGGCGGGGTCGCTCACGTCGGTCTGGCGGGCGCGCTCGACGTACATCTCCTCGGCGGTGGGGCCGAAGGTGATCCGCTCGATCTGCTCGCGCGGGATCTGGACCGAACCGAAGGGAACCACCAGCCTGACGGTGGGCGCGTCGGGCTCGAGCACCACGGTGCCTTCGAGCACGGTGCCGTCCTTGAGCTGCACCTCGTCGGCGACCGCCGGCGCGGCCGGGGCGAACACGGCCAGCAGCAGAGAGGAGAGCATGGCCGCGGTCGAGCCCGACCACCCGGCTCCGGTTGCGGTGTGCTTGCGTGACCGCATGGCATCCCTCCGTGCACGGGCTGGTGAGGAGCCGCCGCGAACAGTATAGCAACGGCCGGCCGCAGCTGACAGTGCGGCCGTTGCGACGGCGGGGCGCCCTCCCCCTGCTGGGACGAACGGCCGTGCGGGATATTCGGCGGCGTCTCGGCTCGCGGGCAGGCGCTGCTATGATGGTGGCTCGCCTGGCGGGAGACGCGCTAAAGTGGCGGTCCGCTCGTACTACTGCGCGCACTGCGGCGTGAAGCTGCGGCTGGAAGAGGCGCGGCACGGCCGCCCCTCGCTGCAGGCGCTGACCTTCTACTGCCCGAGCTGCGTGGAGGAGCATGGGATCCGGGTGATGCCGCCGCCGCCGCCGGAGCGGGACCCGTTGCTGGGTCCGGGCCGCAGCGGGCGGTTGCGCGTCGGCCCCATCGACGTACGGGCGCCGCTGGGGGCGCGGGAACGTGCCGCGGCAGCGGCCGGTGCGGGCGGGGTTCGGGGTAGGCCGCGGCGGGCGGTGGTGTGGTGGGCTGCGGCTGGCGCAGCCCTGGGAGGCGGGCTCGTGGCGCTGGGGCTGCTCGGGGCGCTGGGGGGCGGTGGGGCGCAGGAGCGCGGCCACGCGGCGGCACCGCACCTGGGGGCTTGGCAGGCGGCGCCGCGGGGGCAGCAGCCCTTTGCAGCGAGCACCGGCGGCGCGGCGGCAGGTGAGCCCGAGCGGCCGGCCGGGGGGCGCACCGCGCCGCAACCGCCCGTGGGCGCAGGACTCCCTCCGGGGGAACCGGCTCCGCCGGAGGCGGACGGTTTCCTCGGAACCCGCACCAGCCGCATCGTGCACCGTCCCGACTGCGTGTGGGCGGCACGCATCGCGCCCGCGAACCGGGAGCGGTTCGCCGACCTCGGCCGGGCCCGGGCGGAGGGCTATCGGGCGTGCCGCGTCTGCCTCGGCGAGCAGTGAGCAGCCGGGGCGCCGGCGGCGATGCCGCATGCCCGCCCGCGACTGGACATGGGAGCACCTTCCCACCAGAATGGAGGGGGATCCGCCAGCACCGGCGGTCGGCCCGGAGGGAGCAGGCCATGGGCCCCGAGCCGCTGCACGAGGACGCCCAGCTCTACATCGGACAGGCCGAGTTCCACCTGCGGCGAGGCGAGCTGGCGGCGGCGCGCGACGCCTACGAGGTGGCGCTCCGCTTCGATGGGCGCTCGGTGCGGGCGCTGTGCGGGCTGGCCGGGGTGTTGCTGCGGCAGAACGTGATCGAGGAGGCGCGCCGGGTGCTGGGGCAGGCGCTGCAGATCGACGCCAGCTCGGCGGTGGCTCTGCAGCTCATGGGCGAGCTGCACCTGCGGTGCGGCCGCTTCGAGCAGGCTGCGGATCACTTCGCGCGAGCATGCGAAGCGGATGCCGACGCTCGCCGGCGCCCTCTGCGTCCCTGAGCGGGGGCGGAGCGCGCAGGCTAGCCGAGTTCGCGGCCCGTGCGCTGCTTGAGCCAGTCGGCGACGAAGCGATTCATCTGCTCCAGGACCTTGGGATCTCCGGCCGGCGCTGCGTAGAACTCCTCGTACAGGTCCTGCAGCAGCTCGCTGCGGTGCTCGCTGAGTTCGGGTGGCAGCCGCAGCGTCAGCTCGCCGTGCACGTTGTCGTAGCTCACGAAGCCATCCTGGGGCGAGACCTCCCGGCCCTGCTTCTTCGCCAGATACTCGTCGTAGGACTCCGGGTACTGGTCGCGGATGAAGTCGCCGCCGCCGCCGAAGGGACCCGACATCGCCTTCACTCCCAGATCGTGCCGAGCGTGCTCGCCCGCGTGAAGCTCGTGCCGGCGGCGCGGCTGCCGGCGAGGCAGGCCTCGTCGAGGTTGGCGTCCAGCAGCTTCACGTTGAGCAGATCGGCGTTGCGCAGGTTGGCGCCGCTGAGGTTGGCGCCGGTGAGATTGACGTTGAGCAGCAGCGCACCCTCGAGATCCGCCTCGCGCAGGTTCGCGTCGGTGAAGTCACAGTCCATGAGCACCGCGCGCCGCAGATCGACGCGGATGAGGGAGGCGTTGCCGAGGTTGGTATCGGCCACCGCGCAGTGCATGAGCACCGCCAGCGGCAGGCGGGCGCCGTACAGGTCGGTGTTGAGGAACTTGCCGCCCAGGATCCGGCAGCCCTGCATGCGCGCGTTGACGAGCGAGCTGCCCTCGAACTCGGTGCGGAACAGGGAAGCTCCCTCGAGGTTGGCCTCGATCAGGTCGGAGCCGATGAAGCGGCACCGCTCGATCGCTCCATCGGTGAGCCGTGCCTTGCGCAGGCTCACGCCGCGGAACAGGGTTCCATGCAGCCATGCCTGCCCCAGGTCGGTGCCGGCGAGGTCGCAGTTGGTGAGCACCGTCTCGCTGAGCCGCACCTCGGGCAGCGCCAGCTCGCGCAGCTCGACCCCGCTGAGCGTATCGCGGTCGAGGGCGCTGGTGCGCTGGAGCTTGACCAGGACTTCCTCGCGCGAGAATTTGCCGTAGTCCAACTCAGCCACCCCGCTGCTCGACCTGGGTTCCGCGGCTCGCCTCCGCCTGGTAGTACTCGCTCGTCTTGTCGCGCCCGGGTCACGATACCGAGCGCCTCCTCGAGGTCTTTTGTGATCTCCAGGCACTTGGGCCCCTTGACCCCCTTGACCTCGAAGCTGACGTTGCCCTCATCGTCGATCCGGATCTCGATCTCGTGCTTGTCGGCCACCGTTGCCCTCCGTTGTCCTGTCTGCCGGCGCACCCGCTCGCGAACCGCGCTGGCCCCGGTCCGCGCCAGCGGCCCCGGCCGGCTCCCGCCGGGGGCGCTGGCCGCGGACGCACCGCCTACGACCACTTGCCGGACCGTGATGTGGATGTGCTGGTGCTGGTCGGTCTTCTCCTCGGCGACGGTGTAGCCCTTCTTTCGGATCTCCGCCATCACGTTCTCGTAGGCGTAGGTCTTGAGGATCTTCTTCATGAAGTCCTTCTGCCTCGATGCCGGCATGGGTCTCCAGCATCTCCCAGTCGCAGACGAAGGAGTAGGTGTCGCCGGTCTTCTTGATGCCGATTGTCGATCGAGGGACTTGGTGTCGATGACCAGGTCGGCCTCGGTCAGCTCGCCCCGGTAGCCACGGACCTGGCGCAACGCCTTCCTTGATCGTGAAACCGAGCTTGGCGAGCGCCTTCTTCAGGATGACGAGGTTCTTGATCTGCGTCTCGACGGTGGTGAAGTGCGACATGCGACTCGGTCCTCGCGTCCAGCTCGGTTGGTCGTCGGCCGTCGTTCGCCCGCGGAGCTACAGCTCCAGCTTGCGCACGGCGCTCTTCTCCCGGAGCGTCTGCACCGAGGCGAAGCGGGCCCGGGTCTTGGCCCACTCCCGCATAGCGGTGATCTCCTCCTGCATGGTCTGCGACAAGGGCACCGTGTCATCGAGGGCCTGCAGCAGCAGCTCGGTGTTCAGGTCCATGCCCTGGTCGAAGGCGTCGTACAGCGCCGCCTTCACCGCTTCCTCGATCTCGGCGCCGGAATACCCCTCGCTCGCCTCGACCAGCGCGTCCAGGTCGAAGTCCTCGGGTCGCCGCGGGTGGGTCGGGGTGGAAGCCTTGCGGATGTGGATCTGGAAGATCTCCCGCCGTTCCTCGGCCGAGGGCAGGTCCACGAAGAAGATCTCGTCGAAGCGCCCCTTGCGCAGCAGCTCCGGCGGTAGCAGCTTCACCTGGTTGGCGGTCGCGATCACGAAGACCGGAGTCGTCTTCTCCTGCAGCCAGGTGATGAAGGTTCCGAACACGCGGGCGGTGGTGCCGGCGTCGCTGGCGCCCGAGGACTGCACGCCGCTCAGCCCCTTCTCCAGCTCGTCGAGCCAGAGCACGCAGGGAGCGATCGACTCGGCGGTGCGGATGGCGCGCCGGATGTTCTCCTCCGAGGAGCCGACCAGCGAACCGAACACCCGGCCCACGTCCAGGCGCAGCAACGGCAACTGCCAGAGGTTGCCGATCGACTTGGCGGTGAGCGACTTGCCGCAGCCCGGCACCCCGATCAGCAGGATGCCTTTGGGCTGCGGCAGGCCGAACTCGCGCGCTTCGCGCGTGAAGGCCTTGGTGCGCTTGCTGAGCCAGGACTTGAGCTGCTCCAGACCGCCCACGCCCTCGAGGGTCTCGTACGGATGCAGGAACTCCAGCAGTCCCGACTTGCGGATGATCTGCTCCTTTTCCTGCAGGATCACATCGATGTCGAACCGCTTGTACTTGACGAGCGACTTGGCGAAGACGTTCTCGGCCTCGACCGCGGTCAACCCCAGCGCCGCATCGGCGATCTTCTCCTTTTCGCGCTCGTCGAGGTTGGTCTGCACCTGCGGGTCATCGGCCACGCTCGCCAGCACGCCATCCCGGATGAAGCCGAGCTGCTCGGCGTTGGGCAGGTCGAAGTCGACCACCGCGACCTCTTTTTCGAGCTCCGGGGGCACCTTGAGCACCGGGGGTGAGCAGGATCACCGTCTTGCGCGTGCCCTTGATGCGCTCGCGCACGTCCCGCAGCCGGCGGACGATGGTCGGGTCCTGCAGATAGGGATGGAAGTCCTTGAGCACGAACAGGGCGTTGCTGATCTCGGTCTGCAGCACGTAGTTGAGGGCCTTGTAGGGATCGGTGATCTCCTTGCCGCCCTCGCTGGCGCCGCTTGCCCCCTGCCAGCCCTCGGTGATCGTCCAGTGCAGCACCTTCTTGCTGCGGTCGCGCACCCCCTTGGCGTCGCGCAGCCCCTTGAGGACGCGATCCTCCTCGTAGGGTCACGACCCAGATGATCGGATAGCGGGCGCGGATCAGATAGCCGATTCTCGTCGATCGAGGTCTCGCGCTGCGTCATGTCGGCGCGGAGCTTCTCGCCCTTCTTGAGGTCCTCGATCGTCTCGGTCACCACGTTTGCCGTCGGCCATGCTCTGCTCTCTTCTCTCTCCGCCTGGCGGCAGGGCCCGCGAGGCCCACCGCGCGTGGCGCCCTCAGTCCAGCTCCAGGTTCTTGAAGCGCGTCACGATATCGTTGAGCGCCTCCTGCTGCGCCTCGGTCAAGGAGACCTGGCCCTCGGGGGGGCCGGCCTTGCCGGGCGCGCTGCCGCCGGAGGCGGGCGCGCCGGTCGCAACCGGCTTGCTGCCCGCTGCCTTGGCGGCAGGGGGCGAGGGCGGCGCGGCTGCTCGGCGACGAACTCGGAGGTGACCCGCTCGCCGAACACGATCTTCTGGTTGGCGACGCGAAGGGTCACCCGCCCGTCCTCGAGATGGAAGTAGCCCAGTTCCTTCATCCTGGGCAGGCGCTTCTTGAGCTGGTCGATCAGCCGCGCGAAGGTGAACTCCTCTTCGGCACCCGTCACGTCCCCGAGCTGCCCCTCGCGCTCGCTCGGCAGGTTGAAGGGCATGGTGCCGTCGAGCACGTACTGCTTGGTCAGGTAGGCGAGGAGTTGTGGATCAGCTCCGCCTTGTCGAAGGCGCTCGTAGGCCCGCGCGATCTCGTCGACCGTCGTCCGGCTGTTCTGGAAGCGCGGCATGGATCGGCGCTCGTCCTCCGTGCTCTGGTAAGGCAATCGCCACGCGCGGCGGCCAGGTCCCCGGCGTCCGCTCCGCCGCCGCGCGCAGTCACGCCGCCGCTTGTCGCCGAGCAGCAAGCCATTATAGCGCGGGCCATCGGGGTGTCAAAAACGCGCCCCGTGACAGCGGTGGGCGGACGGAGCCCGGTGGGCCGGGGGGGGCGCCGCACCGTTGCATGCCCCCGATGCCCGCCCTACAATCAGGGCTGCGTTTTGCCGCCGATCCCGTGGAGGCAAGGGCTTACATATGGCCACCGTGCAGGTTGGAGCGCTCCTGGTCCGCCTTCTGCCCAAGCACGCCGCCACCGACCCTCAGGGGGTGAGGCGGCGCGAGCGCGCGGGGTATCCATGGCGCTGCGGCGCAGGGCTTCGCGGACGCCGCTGCTGGTGCGCCACGGGCTGGTGGCCGGTGGGGGGGCGGCCGGGGACGGCGGAGAGCCGGCGGCTCGGCGGAGCAGCGCCGCGGCGCCGGTCACGAGCGGCGCCGGGGGCGCGCCCGCGCGGCCCGCTGCTCGACACCACGCCGGAGGGGGGCTGGCAGGCCGGCCGGCAGCGGGACGAGCAGCTCGCGCGGCAGTCGATGTTCCGCGAGGTGCCGGCGCTGGCGGTCCACCGCCGGGCGGCGGACCGGGCTGCGCGTCAACCTCGAGCTGGGCCGCCGGCTGGGGCGCGTGCTCGGGGCGACGGCGCTGTTCGGGGTCGTGCACCGCAAGGCGCGTGCGGGCGCGGTGGCGATCCAGCGCCCGGCAGGCGCTGCCGGGAGGCCGGAAGCGGCGGGCGGCAAGGCGCCGCCGGACGACGGGCAGCAGTTCTTGCCCGCCCACCGCGGCCAGGCCGAGGGCCAGCGGCAAACCGGCGGGCGCGGGCCGCAGAGCCCGGCGCCCCCGCGCACCCCACACCGCGCAGCCGGCGAAGTCGCAGCCGCCGGCTGCGCCGCGCGGGGTCGAGCACACCGGACAGCAGCTGCAGCCCAGGCCCGTGCCGCCACCCAGCTCGCAGCAGATCGCGCCGCAGCCCCCGCCCGCATTCCGGGCGCAGTCCGTGCAGCAGAAGCCCACCCCGCCGGGCACACACCAGCAGCTGGAGCAGAGGCAGCCGCCCGCGGGCACGCACCAGGAGCTGCACCAGAAGGGCACGCCGCAGGCGGTGGCGCAGAGCGGGGGCAAGCAACCGGCACTGGAGCACGAGCAGCAGCAGCCGAAGCCGGGGCGCTGGGAGCCCGAGGTGCCCGAGCCGCCGCACGTGGGGGCAGAAGGGAGCCCAGAAGCCGCTGGGCGAGCACCGGCCCCAGCCGCTGAAATCGAGGGTCGGCGGCGACGGCCACGCGGTGGAGGTGGTGCCGCCGCCGGGCGCGGGCGGGATCGGCGGGCCGGGCGGCGGGGGCGGCAAGCCTGGCTACCAGCCGCCGCCGGGCGCGGGCGGGATCGGCGCTCCGGGCGGTGGAGGCGGCAAGCCGGGCTACCAGCCGCCGCCGGGCGCGGGGCGGGATCGGCGGGCCGGGCGGCGGGGGCGGCAAGCCGGGCTACCAGCCGCCGCCGGGCGCGGGCGGGATCGGCGGGCCGGGCGGCGGGGGCGGCAAGCCGGGCTACCAGCCGCCGCCGGGCGCGGGCGGGATCGGCGCTCCGGGCGGCGGAGGCGGCAAGCCTGGCTACCAGCCGCCGCCGGGCGCGGGCGGGATCGGCGGGCCGGGCAAGCCGGGGGCGCAGCCGTCCTCGAACCTGGCGGGCACGGGCCAGAAGGGCTGGCAGGTCGATCCGGGACAGCGACCCGCCGAGCAGCCCGCGCATCTCGATGCGCGCGGTTACAACGCGAGCGGCAGGCCGGCGGGCGGCCCGGACCGGAAGGACGCGGCGGGCGCGGGTGCGCCCGGGCGGCCGGGTGGCGAGCCGCAGGGAGGCCAGCGTGGCGAGCGCCCGGGCAAGGGCTCGCGGCTGCGGGAGCAGGTCGACCGGCTCGATGACGCGCGCGACCTGTTCGGTGGGCAGGATGCGGGCGGCGGCTCGGGGAGCCAGGGCGGCGCCGGCGGCTACAACGAGGCGGGCAAGCCGGGCGGCGCGGGCGGTGCTGGCGGCGCGGGCGGGCAGGCGGCGGGCGCGGCCGGGGGAGCGGGCGCACCTTCCGGGGAGCTGGCGCCGCCCGCCGGTTCCGTGCCGGGCAAGGGCGCTTACAACGAGGCCGGCAAACCGGGCGGCGCGGGCGGTACGGGCCAGCAGCCGGGTGGCGGTGGCGCCGCGGGGGGGAGCCCGAGTCGCGAGGCGCCGCCGGCCGCGGGCGCGGTGCCGGGCAGGGGCGCTTACAACGAGGCGGGCAAGCCGGGCGGCGCGGGCGGTGCTGGCGGCGCGGGCGGGCAGGCGGCGGGCGCGGCCGGGGGAGCGGGCGCACCTTCCGGGGAGCTGGCGCCGCCCGCCGGTTCCGTGCCGGGCAAGGGCGGCTACAACGAGGCCGGCCGACCCGGCGGCGCCGGGGGGCCGGGCGGGGCGGGCCAGGGGGTCGCCGGGGGGGGCCGCCGGCCAGCCCGCGCCCGTCGCAGCGGGCGGGCAGGCGGCGCCGCCCCTGTCCCACGCGCCCGCGACTCCGGAGGAGATCGACGAGCGGCTGCGCGCGATCCGGGAGGAGAAGCGCGAGGCCAAGCGCGCGCGCGACAAGGAGCGGCTCCGGGCGCTCAAGGCGGAGGAGAAGGAGCTCGAGCAGCGGCGCAAGCAGATGCTGCGCGAGCTGCGGCGGCGGCACAAGCAGGAGCGCAAGCGCGAGCGGCTGGTGCGCAAGCTGGACGAGCGGATCGAGGACGCCGAACGGCGGCGGGCACGGCTGCTGGAGCGCTTTCGGCGCGACGGCGAGCTGAGCCCCAAGGAACGCCGCGAGCTGGCGCGGCTGGACGAGCGGATCGCGACCCTGCAGGCGCGCCGGGAGCGGCTGGCCGCTGGCGCGGGGCAGGGGCAGGCCGAGCTTCGGCCGGACGTGGAGGTCGGGGCGCAGCAGGGAGCCGGCGGCCCTGGCGGTGGCGGTGCCCTGGCGGAGCAGGGCGGCGCCGGGGGCGGCACCGCGCCTGGCGGCCTCCCGCCGGGCAAGCAGCAGGGCAGCGCTCCGGGTGGCCCGGCTCCCGGTCTCAGCCGGGGTGGCGGCACCCAGGGCGGCGGCGGGGAGCGCGCGAAGGACGAGGCGGAGTCGTTCTCCGGAGTGGAGCAGGTGCTGGTCGGCGCCGGCCCGGAGCCGCCGAGCCCGGTTCCGAGCCAGCAGCCCCCAGCGCAGGGCGGGCCGGCGCCGGGGCGCGACTCGGAGCCGGAGCCGGCCGAGGGTGCTGGGCTGCCGGGGCTGGCTGTCGGGGGCGATCCGCGCACGGTCGAGGAGGCCGAGCAGAGGATCGCCGAGCTGGACCGGATGATCCAGGCGGCCAAGGCGCGCAGGGACCGCGCGGCGCTCAGGGATCTGCGCGCGGCGCGCAAGCGCATCCTCAAGCTGCGCGATCGACTGCGGCGCGAGCAGGAGCGGCGCGAGGCGGAGCAGCGCCGGCGCGAGCGCCTGATCGCGAAGATCCGGCAGGAGCTGGAGCAGGTGCGCGCCGAGCGCCGGCGGGTGCTGCAGGCGGCGTTGCAGGACGGCGAGGTGGCGAGCCGCGAAGGGCGGCGGCTGCAGGCGCTCGACGCCCGCATCCGGACGCTGGAGCAGCGGCTCCGCCGGCTCGGGGTGGAGCCGGGCGCGGCGCCGGAGCCGCTGCCGCAGCCGCCTCCGCCCCGCGGCGAGGTGCCGCGGCGGCCGGCGCCACCGCCGCCGGTGAAGCCTGTCCCGCCGCCGCGGAGCTGGCATGCCGGGGGCGTGTCGGCTCCTCCGGTCGAGCACGCCGTGATCGGCGGCGAATCGGGCGCCGGCGGGCCACCGGCTGGCCGGCCGCTACCGCCGCCGGCGGTGCTCGTGCCCGCCCCCGGGGCCGAGGGGCCTGCGCCTTCGCCGGCGGGCAAGCGGCCGGCGGCGGACCGAGGAGCGGGCGCGGCGAAGCCCTTGGCGGGGGGATCGCCGGGGGTGCCGGGCGGGCCGGCCGCCGGGGGCGCGGGTTTCGACGCGAGCCTGCAGGCGGGAATCGGTGCTCCAGGCGGGGGGTTCACCGCCAGCTCGTCGCCGCCCGCTGGGCCGGGGCTCTTCGGCGGCAGCTCGGCGCTGGTGCAGGCCACCGGCAAGTCGGCGGGGGGGGCAGCAGCAGCTGGCCGATGGCTCGGTGCGGGGCCGGGTCCCGGCGGCGGCTGGGCGGTTCGCGGGGGCTCAGCAGCAGGAACTCGCGCAGTTCCGCGGCTTCGACGAGCAGGGTCTGCCCGAGGAGCGCACGAGCGCGGGCGAGGGCGTGCCGCCCGGAGGCGTGGCCGTGGGTGTGCCGCTGCGCAAGGCGCACCCCGGGGTGCAGATCGTGCTCGGCTCGCACGCGCTGGAGCAGGAGGCGGCGCAGGCCGAACAGCGCGCGCTGGCGCGTGTCAAGGCGATGGCGCCCAACATCCGCAAGGCGGCCGAGCTCGCGGGCGAGGAGCAGGCCGAGGCGGAGCAGGCCGAGCGCGAGCGGGTGCGCGGCACCGAACCCCGCCGCTACAAGCCCTCTCCCGAGGGTGCGGGCATGCCGCTGCCCGAGGATCTGCGCCGGCGCGTGCAGGAGGTGACGGGGCGGCCGGTCGACCCGCGCGTGCGCATCCACACCGGCGAGCAGGCGGCGCGGGCGGCGGAGGTGCTGGATGCGGTGGCGTTCGCCCAGGGCACGCACGTGTTCTTCGGGCGCAACATGTTCCGCCCCGACACCCCGGAGGGCTTCGCGCTGCTGGTGCACGAGCTCACGCACGTCCAGCAGCACCTGCAGGGGCGTGACCTCGCGGGCGAGCCGCAGCCCGGGCGCCGCGCCGCCACCGGCCGCGCCACCCGGATGCTGCTGGGCGGGCTCGGCGGCGGTCCGGGCGAGGAGCTCGAGGGCGTGCAGGCTCGCGGCCGCCCGGGCAGCCACGGCACGCTCGCGCGCGGGCGGGCCGAGGGCGCGGTGGTGGCGCGCTTCCGGGAGGAGGCGCTCGCTGCGGCCCAGGGAGGCACCGCCGGCCGGACCGGGGTGCGGCAGGCAGCGGCAGCAGGGCGCGCGCCGGTCGCGCGGCGGCGGCGCGCGGGCCAGCTGCCGGCGCCGGTGCTGCGCCGCCTGCGGCTGCCGGGGTTGATCAGCCGCCTGCAGGAGCGGCGCGAGGACCTGCAGGGGCTGCGCAGCGACCTGCAGCAGATCCGCCAGGCGGAGGGCGGCCGGCCGCGGCTGCAGCAGGTGACCGAGCAGGCGCCGCGCATCATCGAGCGGCTGCAGAACCTGTTCGGCCCGCGCGAGCGGGACCAGCAGGCGCAACAGCAACAGCAGCAGCGCGAGCGCGAGGCCGAGCAGCAGGAGAGCCGGGCGCTGGAGCGCCTGGCGCCGCAGCGGGAGCTGCTGCGCGCGAAGGAGCCGGAGCGGCTCGAGGTGCCGCTCACCCGGGCGCGGGAGGGCGATCTGGAGCTGCCCCCGAGCCCGGAGAACTACCTGCGGCGGCTCATGGACTACTTCCACGTCCACAAGAGGATGCGCGAGGATGAGTTCCTCGACGAGATCACCGAACGGGTGATGGACCTGCTGGAAGAGGAGCTGATCAGCGAGCGCGAGCGGGGTGCCGCCGGCGTCTGGTGATCCGCTCGGGGAGCGGGGTTGCGGGCGCGTTGACGGCCGGCGGCGGGCCGGCCTATACTCCTCGCTTCCATGGGTGTAGAAGGAGCGGCCGAGCGATGGAGACGCTGAGCCTGACCTCCGGCGCGGGGGGCGGGGCGACACCGTCGGTCGAGGAGCTCGCGGAGCGGCGCGAGGTGGTGCGCGACAAGGTGCGGCACGACGCGCGCGAGATCATCAGCGTGCTTCGCCTGGACTTTCCGAGCTTCATCGTGCGCCAGCTCAAGGAGCGCTACGTCTCGCATCCGGAGGTGCGGCTCGAGCCCGAGCAGCTGCGAGCGCTGAAGGCGGAGGCCGAGGAGGCGGGCCGGCGGGCGGTGGAGGAGATCCTGCCCGAGCTGGAGGACCCGGCGCTGTGGCTGGAGGGGGCGCCGGAGCTACCGCAGAGCCCGGAGGAGCGGCGCAGCCTGCGGCACAACCCGGAGGTGTGGAGCCGGGTGCAGAAGGTGGCGGGGCTGGTGCGCGAGCTGTTGGAGAAGTACGGCCTGCCGGTCGCGGGCGAGCAGGGCGAGCCGAGTTACAAGCTGCCGGCCTGGTTCATCGGCGGCCGGCTGATGGTGAGCCTGGTCGAGAGCTACTGGCGGAACCTGGCGGAGCTGCGGGCGCTGGAGGCGGAGCTGCAGGCGCTGGAGCGCAGCCGCGTGCGGGCGGAGCGGGCCGCGGAGTGGGACGCGGCGTGAGGGCCGAGCCGGATCAGCGCTGCGGGGGGCGGCGCAGCAGCACCCGCAGTGCCGCGCGCAGACCGGTGTGGGCACGGGCGGCGAGCCGACCCGCCGGCGCGAAGTCGCGCAGCGCGCGGCTGGCCGCCGGGACGAAGGCGGCGGGCGTGCGGGCGGCCGGGCGGAAGGCAGGGCGGGCGCGCTCGGGTGCCGGTGTGCGGGCCAATCGGCCCGGGGCCAGCACCTCGCGGCGCACGTCCCAGAGCAAGAACTGCTTGCACGGGTGGCGGAGCGCCTCGGCGACGTCCCGCGGCTGGGTGCGCGGCAGGGGCGGCGGGCGCTCGCGCCCCGCGGGTGGGGGCGCAGCGGCGGGCGGCGGCGGCGCTGCCGGCGCTCTGCCGGGGCTGGGGCCGGGCGGCTGGGCGAGGGGACGAGGGCTCATCATGGAGCCGATGATAGCGCGCGGGGCGGTGCTGCCAAGCCGTCGCGGCGCGATTGACCTCGCCGGTTGCCGACCCTACAATTCGAGGCATCCCTGGCGGGTGAGGGCGCGGCATGGCGGCTGCTGAGACGGCCCTGGCGACGCGCTACAAGCGCGAGCAGAACCACCAGATCCTGCAGGATATCAGCAACACCCTGGCGCACCTGTTGCGGACCTACGTGCCGGCGCGGCTGCCCAAGAAGAAGCTCGAGGTCGTCTTCGCGTTGCCGGACGAGGCAGCGCTCGGCAAGGTCAAAAAGGACACCGTCCTCGTCAGCGCGGTGCTGATCGACGTCATCCGCTCGCGGGCGGTGCAGAGCGTCAACCAGCCGATCGTGCGCGAGGAGGAGGAGGACGGCGCGGTCGTGGAGTATCGCCTCGGGGCGCCGACGTTCATCGAGCCGCGCTACCTGGTCACGCCCTGGGAGGCCGATCCGTTGGAGAACCAGATCGTCCTCGGGGCGATCATGCAGTACTTCTTCTCCTATCCGGTCATCGCCCCAGAGGACGTGCAGGGCAACGCGGTCGTGGCCGGGGACCGGCCGGTGGTGGAGCTGGATGGCGAGCTGGGGCTGCAGCAGGTCCTGGAGCTGTTCCGCGCCTACGAGCGGCCCTACCGCCCGAGCCTGGTCTACCGGCTGCGCGTCAAGATGGAGTCCATCCACCGGGTGGCGGTGCGGCGCGTGACCGAGAAGGTGAACATCTACCGCAAGGTGGAGGCATAGCCGTGCCCCCGGCGCGCGCAGCGTGCGCGTGCCGGGAAGAGAGCGCGGGAAGAGGTGAGAGGTGTGAGGTGCGGTGGTGGTGCACCGAAGCGCTGGAGCAGGGTCGCCGGTGCGGGGCCCGGGGGGATCGCAGAGGAGGGCATGACGGACGGTGATCCGCCGGGACGGACGGGGAGAGTGGCGCGGCCCGGCGGCGGTGGGAGCTGAGATCCTGGAAACCAGGGAGGAGAGATTCCAGTGGCGACTTCGTATCTGAGCCCCGGCGTCTACGTCGAGGAAGTCGACCGTGGGACCAAGCCGATCGAGGCGGTCGGCACCAGCACGGTCGGGTTCCTGGGCACCTGCAACAAGGGGCCGGTGAACAAGCCGGTCTTCATCACGAACTGGTCGCAGTTCGTGAACACCTTCGGTGATTTCCGCGACAGCGACTACCTGGCGCACGCGGTCTACGGCTTCTTCAACAACGGCGGCAGCCGTTGCTTCGTGTGCAACGTGGGTTCGACCGGCACCGCGCCGGCCCTGACCGCCAAGGACGAAAAGGGCGGGGCGGCGCCGCCCAAGCCGGCGATCGACCAGAAGAAGCTGGCCGCGATGTTCATCGGCGAGGACAAGGGGCCGGGCAAGCGGACCGGTCTCAAGGCGTTCGACGACGTCGATGACATCAACATCGTCTGCGCGCCTGGGGTGACCGACCCGGCGGTGGTGGATGCGATCCTGACCCACTGCGAGGTGCGCAAGGACCGCTTCGCGATCCTGGACAGCCCCGAGGTCATCGAGGAGGGCGGAGTCGACAAGCTGCCCAAGCCGCGCGACAGCAAGTACGGTGCGTACTACTTCCCGTGGATCGAGGTCTATGATCCCGAGCGCGGCAACATCTTCGTTCCGCCTTCGGGTCACATGGCCGGCATCTATGCCCGCACCGATGCGGAGCGCGGGGTGCACAAGGCGCCGGCGAACGAGATCGTGCGCGGGGCGCTGGGGCTGCGCTACAGCATCTCGCGCGGCGAGCAGGACATCCTGAACCCGAAGGGCATCAACTGCATCCGGGACTTCTCGCGGCGCGGCCGCGGCATCCGCGTCTGGGGGTGCGCGCACGCTCTCGAGCGACGCCTCCTGGCGCTACATCAACGTGCGGCGGCTGTTCATCATGATCGAGCAGTCCATCGAGCTGGGCACGCAGTGGGTGGTGTTCGAGCCGAACGACCACACCCTGTGGAAGAAGATCACCCGCGACATCCGGGCGTTTCTGTACCGCATCTGGCGGACGGGGGCGCTGTTCGGCAAGACGCCGGAGGAGGCCTTCTACGTCAAGTGCGATGAGGAGACCAACCCGCCGGAGGTGATCGACGCGGGCCAGGTCATCACCGAGATCGGCATCTGCCCGGTCAAGCCGGCGGAGTTCGTGATCTTCCGCATCGGCCAGTGGCAGGCCGGCTCGGACGTGAGCGAGTAGCGGAGGAGCAAGGGGCTTCCGGCCCGGGGGGCGGTCCCCCGGGCCGGGGGCTCGGCACGAGGGGCCGCGGGATGGATGGCAGGTCCGCGCGCGGGGCGCGGCACCGCGGTTCCGAGCGAGAGGAGGTTGACCGATGGGAGTCAACGAAGGGTCCTACGAGATCCTGGAGAACGGTGCGGGCAAGTTCAAGATCGAGATCGACGGCTGTCCGACCGCGAGCGCCAACGTGGAGTCCATCACGATCGAAGACCTCGTCGTCGACGAGCGTGAGATGACCACGGGCGCCGACTGGGACTACCGGGTCTACGGTCCCGGGGACGCGCACTACGGCACGATCCGGGTTCGCGCCCGTGTCGGCAGGAACTCCACCGAGCTGTACCAGTGGTGGCTCGACTGCTCGCAGGGCAAGAACATCCGCAAGAACATGAGCGTGATCGCCCTCAAGCGCGACGGCACCGAGGCCCGGCGCTGGAACATCTTCGAGTGCTTCCCGATCACCTGGGATCCGGGTGACTTCAGCCCGACCTCGAACGTGGCGTGCGAGACGATCGTCGCCAAGATGGGTCGCGTCGAGCTGGCGTGAGGCGCCAGGCGCGGCTGACGAAACAACAAGACGGAATATGGGAGAGATTCCATGAGCACCTATACGCCCGATGAGATGCTCGTCGTGCTGGGCTTCACGGTCGTGATCGACAACGCCGGCACCGGCAGCGATCCCGACAGCGCGTGGGAGACCTGCACCGGCGGCTCGCTCAACATCGAGGTGGCGGACGCCTCCACCGGCGGCGACCAGGTCCACCAGACGACGCCGGGGCACAAGTACGTCGACACGCTGGTGCTGCGGGGTCCGCTCACCAGCGGCCGCAAGGCCCTGTGCCAGTGGATCACCGACACCGTGAAGGGCCAGCCCTGGAAGCGCACGGTCGTCATCAAGGAGATCCTCAAGGACGGCTCGGACGGCAAGACGTACACCTACCTCGACTGCTTCCCGACCCGGTACGTCTTCCCGGCGTTCTCGGCCAGCGGGACCGGCAACCTGTACGAGGAGGTGCACATCAAGCCGATCCGCTGCGAGCTGAGCTAGGGCTGAGCTGGCCGCGCACGGAGCCGTGCACGGCTAGCCAGGAGGCGATGCGGAGGGGGGTTCCGGCGGTGATCGCTGCCGGAACCTTCCTCTTTGCCGATCCAACGTCCGCTTCGAGGTTCAGACCTCATGGTGCTGCAGACCGAATTCGAGTTCACGCTGCCCAAGGGCTACGTGGATGCCGAGGGCAAGGTCCACCGAAAGGGCGTCATGCGTCTCGCCACCGCCAAGGACGAGATCGTGCCGCTCACCGACTACCGCGTGCAGAAAAACCGCGCCTACCTGGTGATCATCCTGCTCAGCCGGGTGATCACCAAGCTGGGCGACCTCAAGGAGATCACCCCGGACATCGTCGAGAACCTGTACTCGGCGGATCTGTCGTATCTACAGGACTTCTACCGGCGGATCAACGAGGACGGGACCGCGGTCGTCAAGGCGCGCTGCCCGAACTGCGACAGCCAGTTCGATTTCGACTTGGGTACCCTGGGGGAATAGCGACCTACCCCCTGGACCAGCTCCTCCAGGAGGTAGGGTTCATCGCCTACCACTTCCACTGGTCTCGCGAGGAGATCCTGAACCTGTGCCATGCCGAGCGGCACCGCTGGGTCAAGGAGATCTCCGAGATCAACAAGCGCATCAACGCGGCGCAGGCGGGCGGGGCGGAGCGCACTCCGCCGCGGCAGCCCCAGCCCGCACCGGCGCGGCCGGGCGTCGCGCGCATGGGAGGGGGGCTGAACTTGCAGAGCGACCCCGAGGCGGTGCGTAGGGCGCTCGCCGAGCGCGCCGCCCGGGAGCGCGAACGGAGCTAGCGGAGGGCGGCGGCCGGGCGGGCCGAGCGGGCGTGCCGGTCGCCGCGCAGCCAGGAAGCGGCCGGGTCCGACCGGCGGGTCGGGGTCGCACCGGTGGGGGATCGCGGCTGCCTCGGCTGCCCGGTAGCCATCGGCGGGGGGGCGGTGCTACGATTGAGGCTGCCGGTGGGCCGGACGGCGGCCGAGCGAGGGAAGGCATGACGGTCAAATACGTTACGCCGGACATCTACTTCGAGCGGGTGGTGCGCGATGAGCGCTTCCGCGCGCTGGAGCGGCTGCCGCTGGACGTGGCGGCGTTCATCGGGGTCGCCGAGCGGGGGTCCCATCCAGGAGCCGACCCGGCTGACGAGCTGGGAGGCGTTCCAGCAGATCTTCGGCGATTATACGGAGAACGCCTACCTCGCCTACGCGGTGTTCGGCTTCTTCAACAACGGCGGCCGGGAGTGCTTCGTCACCCGGGTGGCGCACATCGACGATCCCGACCCGGAGAAGAACGCCGCCCGGGCCTCCACGGTCCTGCGCGATCTGTACGCGCGGGGCACCATTCAGGTCGAGGCGCTCAACGAGGGGACCTGGGGCAACCGGCTGCGGGTGGCGGTGGGGATCCCCAAGCGCGTGCACCGCTCGGTGTGCACCCACGACATCCCGGCCGGCGCGACCAGCGCGCGCGTCGAGGTCGCGCGCGGCTTCGAGCCGGGGGCGCTGGTGCGGCTGACCGACGGACGCCAGGAGGCGTTCGTCCGCGTGGTCGAGGTCGGCGAGAAGGAGATCCGCTGGGAGCAGCCCCATCGAGATGGAGCTCGACCGGGGCAAGACCACGGCGGAGTGCGTCGAGTTCAAGCTGACCATCACCGGCGAGAAGGATTTCGAGATCTTCGACAACCTCTCCATGGACCCGGCGCACAGCCGCTACTTCGTCAAGGTCGTCAACGCCGAGAGCCGGTTCGTGCGGGTCACCGACCTGCACTCGCCGACCGAGGCGCCCTATAACTACCCCCAGGCGATGACCGAGTCGGTGCTGGAGGGGGGGGCGCGACGGCATCGAGCACATCACCCCGGAGGACTACGTCGGCTTCAACCGCGGTCCGGAGAGCCGGCGGGGCCTGCGCGCCTACGAGGAGAACGAGGACATCGGGCTGATCTGCCTGCCGGATGTCTTCTCCTCGCTGGCGCGGAGCCAGGGCTTCCGGGGCGAGCAGGACGCGCTCGCGGTGCAGAAGGCCGCGGTCGAGGTGGCGGAGAAGCTGCGGTACGTGCAGGTCATCCTCGATCCACCGCCCGGGCTCAGCCCGGTGGAGGTCAAGGAGTGGCGCAGCCGCTTCGACTCGCGCCACGCCGCGGTCTACTACCCCTGGGTGAAGGTGCTCAATGCGGCCGGGACCGGCACGATCACCATCCCGCCCTGCGGGCACGTCGCCGGCATCTACGCCAAGATGGACAAGGAGTACGGCTGCCACAAGCCTCCGGCCAACGAGCCGCTCAATGACGTGGTCGGCCTGGAGCGCGCGATCGACAAGGACACCCAGGACTTCATCTACCCGGACGGGATCAACTGCATCCGCTACTTCCGCGGCCGTGGCATCCGCATCTGGGGTTCGCGCACGCTCTCCAGCGATGCGCTGTGGCGGCACGTGAACGTGAGCCGCGTGTTCGCCATGATCTGCAAGTCGGTCGAGTTCGGCACCCAGTGGGCGCCGTTCGAGCCGAACGACCACGCGCTGTGGAAGCGGATCGTGCGGCTGTGCCGGACGTTCCTGACCGATCTGTGGCGGGACGGCTTCCTGGTGGGCGAGACGCCGGAGCAGGCGTTCTTCGTCAAGTGCGATGAGGATACCAACCCCCCCGAGGTTCGCGACGCCGGGGAGGTCATCACCGAGATCGGGCTGGCGATCGTGCGGCCGCTGGAGTTCATGGTGTTCCGCATCGGCCAGCGCACCGAGGACATCGTGCTCGAGGAGCAGGCGTAAGGGCAGCAGGCAAGGTGGTCTGAAGAAGCGGAGGCGGACATGGGACAGGGATCGGCTCCGACGCCCGACCAGTATGGCCAGGGCTGTTGGTTCAAGGTGCAGCTCCAGGGCGGCGAGGCCGGCCAGGAGAGCTGGTTCATGGAGTGCGACGGGCTGGAGGTCACCGTCGACGCCTACGAGTACCGGCAGGGCGGGGAGCAGATTCCGATGAAGCGGCCCTGCCCGCCGCGCTACGCCAACATCACCCTCAAGCGGGGGGTCTCGGCCTCCAAGAAGCTCTTCGCCTGGATCAACAGCGTGGCGCAGGGCTTCGGGGAGAAGAAGCTGGAGCGGGTGGACGGGCGCATCGCGCTGTGCGACCGCGCCGGTAACGAGATCATCGTCTGGAACTGGAAGAAGGGCTGGCCCTGCCGGTACCAGGGCCCGCGGCTGAACGCGCAGCAGGGCGGGCTGGCGATCGAGTGCATCGAGATCGCCCACGAAGGCCTGGAGATCGAGGCCTAGCGACCGGCCGGAACCGCCGCCGGGGCGAGGCCTCGCGCCGGTGCGCGAGGGTGCTGGGGGCAGCCGTGGCGCGGCGCGGGCGGGCCCCTGCCCGGGCGAGGCGGGTGCCGGCGCTGCCGGGCGCGGGTGCCGCGTCCGATCCGGACACGGCGGACGGGCCTGCGCAGGCGGCGGCAGAGGACGGCTGGTCTCGAGCCTGATCGGGTCCGGACCGGAGGGTGCCGGCGGGCGACACCCGCACGCGGCCTTACGGAGGAGCGCTGGCCGATGGCGAAGGGCGGCGAGGATGTGGCGCTGTACCTGGAGAAGATCGAGCAGGCGGCCAGGGTGCGGCGCGCGGCGGAGGAGCGGCTGGTCGGCGACGAGCAGCTGACGCCCTCGGAGCGGATGGGCGTCGAGGCGACGATCCGGCGCGAGAACGAGTCCATCAAGCTCTACGCCGAGCGCGTCAACAAGGTGTTGCAGCGGGCGGCCAGGACCGGCGAGCGGCTGGAGCCGATCAAGATCAGGCCCTCGATCGCGGACGCACAGCTCGAACAGTTCTTCCTGAGCGTCAAGAACGCCATCGATCGGCTGAACGAGCTGCGCGATCAGGACTCGCAGTGGACGCCGCGCGCGGAGAAGAACCTCGAGGTGCGGCTGGAGCAGGCCGAGCGCCTGGAGGAGCGCGCGGCGCGCACGCGCGCCGAGCTGGAGGCCAAGGCGGCGGAACTGCAGGCCCGACTGGACCGCACCCGCCCGCTGGTCGAACAGCGCGAGCAGGAGCTGCAGGAGATCGAGCGCCGCCTCAAGCGCAACCGGGAGGAGGAGCGCAAGCTCGAGGCCGAGCGCAAGAAGCTCCAGGATGCCGAGGCCGCCAAGCGCCGCGAGCAGACGGGGCTCGAGCGGCTCAAGCAGAACGCCGAGCACATGCGCAAGCGCGCGCACAACTTCGAGGCCAAGGTGCAGGCCAAGCAGCAGGCGCAGGCGCTGCAGGAGCAGATCGATCTGATCGAGCGGTTCATCGCCTCGCAGATCCGCTACCGGCTCGACGAGCTGGAGCGCATCGCAGAGCAGCTGCGCCGCGAGCGCGAGCAGCTCGAGCAGGCGCGCCGCGCCGGCAGCAAGGACCGCGAGCAGCTCGAAGCGGAGATCCGCGCTGTCGAGGAGCAGCTCGCCGAATGCCGCAAGCGGGCGGCCGAGGAGGACAGGCGCCTGGAGGAGATCCGCCAGGCCAAGGACCGCATGCAGCTCACCGCCTCGCAGAAGCTCTGAGCCGCACCGTTGCTGCCGGCCAGGCGTCCGGCTCGGTGTCCAGGCGGCGCGCCGGCGCAGCGCGGTGGGGCGGGGAAGCGGTCGGGGGCAGCGCCGAGCGAGCGCTGTCCCACGTCCCGGGAAGTCCTTCCGTGCACGTCGTGGCATTCGCAGCCGGCGGCCTGGCGCCGGCGCGCCCCGTGGGCGCTCGGCGGCCGGCGGGGGGGGCGACTTCCACAGCGCGCCGCGCGCGGCAGGCGGGGCAGGTGCTAGCAATGTCCCTCATGCGACGCTACACTTGGTCGCGGTAGGGCGCCCCGTGATCCATGTCCCTTGCCCCAGACAGGGTTAGGGGCGAAGCGCGGACGCGGCGGGCGGGCGCCGAAGCGGCGGAACAACCTCGGAACCAGGAGCACTTCCCATGGTGCAAGCCTCCACCGTGTGGACTCCCCACCAGCTCGAGACGGCGCGTCGCCGCCTGCTCGGCCTCAGAGCGCGGCTGGTGGCCGCGGCCGCGCGGCAACAGGCGGCCGGGATGCCGCTCGGCGAGGAGCTGCGGCGGCTGCTGGCGGAGCTGGCGGCGGCTGCGGAGGATTCCCCGCGCGCGGCCGCGCAGGCAGCCGGAGCGCTGCTGCAGGCGGCGCGGCGGGCGGAGCCAGTCGAGTTGGGGCGCGTGTTGCGCGCGCTCGACCGCCTGGTGGCGGGGGGTGCCGGCGGCGCGCGTGCGCGCGGCGATCCGGGAGCGGGTCCGCGAGACGGTCGAGGAGCTGGTCCGCCGGCTGGCGGAGCAGAGCGCGGACGCGACCGACGAGGCGGCGGTCGTCGAGAGTATCGCGGCGCTGGCGGGCTCGGGGGTGCTGGCCGGGCACGTGCTGGGGCGCACGCTCGCCGAGCTGGACGAGGCGCTCGCGGCGATCAAGCAGGCGCAGGCCCCGCCGAGCGCGCCGGCGCCGGAGCAGGACGGGCGCGCGGCGTTCGCCGAGCGGCTGTGGCGGCGCTGGGAGGGGGGGCTGGAGCTGGGGCACGCCGGCACCGAGGCGGCGGCGTTCCAGCCCGGCACGCTCGGCTCCGGGGAGCGGCTGTTCGCCGCGGTGCAGGCGCGGCTCACGCGCGCCAATCTGGCGGTGCTCGAGCGTCTGAGCGACGGCCTGGGGCTCGGCGAGCGGCTGCATCACCTCGACCGGCGCTTGGGGCTGCTGGCGACGATCCTCGGCGGGGTGCTCGCCGAGGACGGTGTGGAGAGCGCCGGCTCGAGGCTGCTGGCGCGCGCACTGGGGATCGACCTGGCGCTGCAGCAAGGCAGTGCCAGGCCGATGTACGCCAAGCTGATCGCCGAGGTGCCGGAGCTCGTGGTGGCGCTGGCCGCCGAGGCCGCCGGCGAGATCGGCGGCGGCGCCCTGGCGGGCGTCCAGCTCGGGGTGGAGGGCCTGGAGCTGCCGGGCGGGGCGCTGGGGCTCGGCGGCCTGGAGGTCGTGCGGCCGGCGCGGCGTGCCGGACAGTACGCGTTCAGCGCCTCGGTGCCGCCGGCGCTGGCGGCGGGGGTGCCGGGAGGCGGAGCGGGGCTCGGTTTCGGGGCGCGGCTGCCTGCGCTGCCGGCCCTGGTGGCCGCTCGGGCCTCGGGTGCGGCCTGGATGCGGGCCGGCTTCGCGGCCATCGCGCCGGCGGTGGCCGGCCTGGCGGCTGCGGGATCGGGTCCCTGGTCCGGGGCGGCGCTCGCGCATGGCGGGGCGGTCCAGCCCTCCCCGGTGCCAGCGTGGTCGGGGCTGTTCGGCGCGCTTGCCCCTAGGTGGGCGGGGATGGCGCACCTGGCACTCGGCTACGCGGGGCTCGCCGAGGGGCGGCGGCATGCCGCCGCCTCGCGGGCGCTGGAGCGGGTGCTCGGCGGGCGAGCGGTGGCAGCGGGCGGTGCGAGCCTACTCGCTGCGGCCTCGGCGGGCGAGTGGACGCGGCTGGTCGGCCTGCCGCTGCGCGCCGGAGCGGGGGCGAGCGGCGGGCAGCGGCCGGTGCGGCTGGTGGTGACGGCCGCGGACGCCTTTGGCGTGCCCCGCTACCGGGGTCCGGTCGAGCTGCCGCGGTCGGCGCTGGCGTCGCTGCCGGGGTTCGACCCGGCGGGCAGTCTGCTGCTGGGGCGGGCGGCGCTGGCGACGCCGCGGGTGGTCGGCCTGGCGGGCCCGGTGCCGGCGCCGGTGCGGGGCCTGCTCGGCGCGGGGATGCCGGCCGCGCAGGGCAGCGCGGGCTTCTCCATCGATGACTTCGGGGTGGTGCGGATCGAGCGGCGGGAGGTGCTGGGGCCTCCGATGACCACGCTGGCGCTGGGCCTGCCCGCCTTCGCGTTCCTGCCTGCGGGTGCGGTGGCGGCGGGCGGAGCGGTGGCAGCGGAGCCAGGGGCAGCGGGAGCGGGGATCGGGCTCGTACGGCCGGTGATACAGGCGGGGACCGGCGGCATGCCGGCGGGCTGGCGCCACCGCGCGCCGGGCCTGGCGCCGGCGGCGTCCATCCGGGTCACCCCGAGCGCCGCTCGCGAGCGCCTGGCGGCGCCGGCGCCGGCGCCGGCGCTGCTCTCCCCGGAGCTGGCGGCGGCGCTCGGGCGCGCGCTGCCGCTGTTGGTGGGCGGTCCGGCGCTGGCGGCGGTCGGGTTCGGCCCCGCGCCTGCGGCCGGCGCTCTGCTCGGGCTCGGTGCTGCTGCGGGCGGACTGGCGGTGGGCGTGCCTCCGGTGCGCGCGCGCGGTGGCGTCCGGCGGCGCCGCTGGCTGGGGACCCATGCGGCCGGGCTGGTGGCGGCAGGTGCTGGCGGCGGCGACGGGCAGGTTCGTCCGGCGCCGTTCGAGAAGTACTATCGCGCTGCCGAGAGTCCGGGGCTGGCGCTCGGGGCGCTGGGGGCGTTCCGGCTGCCGGCGTTTGCGGGCGGGCGCGCGGTCGGCGCAGCGGGCGGCCGCCTGGGGGCGGCGCGGCAGGTGGCGGGCGCCGACCTGGCGCCGCTGGGGCTGGTACGGCTGACCGGAGGCGCGGTGCCGGGGGTGGGCGGCTTCGAGCTGGCGCTACCGGCGGCGGGGCCGAGCTGGACGGCGGGCTCGTTCGACGGCGCCGGCTTCGCGCCGGCGGCCGCACTCGGCCGCACGCTCCAGCGGCTGCGCGGGGCGGCGCGGGCGGCGCGCCGGCGCTACGAGCGGTTGAGCCGGGAGGTCGCGGCGGTCGAGGACCGCTATGCCGGTGGGCTGGCGGAGCGGCTGCTCGGGATGCGGGGCATCCCGGTGGCCGCCGCAGCTCCGGTGGCGGGGGCGCGCCGCGCCGCGCCGCGCCTGGAGGTGGTCTACGGCCGCCCGGAGGCATGGCTCGCCGGGGAAGCGCTGCGGGTGGGGGCGGCGGTTGCCGGGCGCGGCCGGCCGCTGCCCTCGGACGTGGCCGTTCAGCTGGAGCCCCTGTTCGGGCGCGAGCTGCTCAGGTCGGTGCGCGTGCACACCGGGGACCGCGCCGACGCGCTGGCGCGCCGTTTCCGGACGCCGGCGCTGGTGATGGGCAGGGACGTCTACTTCGCGCGCGGCGCCTACCAGCCTGGCACGCCCGAGGGCGTGGCGATGCTGGCGCACGAGCTGGCGCACGTGCGGCGGCCGTACGGGGCGATCGCGCGGTTCGTCGATCCGGTGAGCGCGCCGGGCGAGCTTGCCGCACGCGCAGCGGAGCGTGCGGGGGCGGTCGCCGGTCCGCCGGCGGCGCGGCCCGGGGTCGTGTACGGCATGGTGCCGCAGCAGATCTACGGCCGGTTCGAGGACCGCTTCCGCCTGGACGGCTGGCAGGGTAGCGGGGTGGCGACCCGGGTCGGGGGACAGCCGATCGGCCTGGAGTTGGGTGCGGCGGAGCGGCGTCTGGAGCTGGGCTTCGACTACGCGCTGGTGCAGTTCCGCGGTGAGATCGAGGAGCTGGCCGAGCGCGCGCGCACTGCGGCGGCGGTGCCGATCGATCTCACCTCGCAGCTGAGCGGCCGCACCGCGCTGGTGGCGCGGGGGGTGGAGCGCCGCCGGGAGCAGGCGCTGGAGTTCGTGACGCGGCACTTCGAGGTGCCGGTGCAGGCGCTGTTCTGGGGGATGCCGGAGCAGGGCGGCGAGCGGCGCGAGGTGACCGTCGAGCTGCGGGCGCGGTATACGGCGGTCGAGGCCCGGCGCGTGGCCGGGAGGTTGCGCCTGACCGACGTCGAGCGCGTGCGGACGGAGGCCGACTACGAGCTGGTGCCGCGCGAGCGGCGGCCGCAGGGCCAGCCGAGCGCGAAGCCGGGCCGGCGCCGGGCGCCGGTGGTCGCGGTCGAGCAGCTGCCCGGCGAGGTGACGGTCGATGCGTACGGGCTGCACGTGCGCGGGCGTTACGAGCCGGCGCGGACCGAGGTCCGGACCTTCGGCGGGCTGGGCGCGGATGTGCTGCTGTCGGAGGACTTCCGCCAGCGGGTGGCGCGGCGGCCGCAGGCGCGGGGCTTCGAGCTGCCGGCGGCGGTGCGCACCGGGCTGGATGTGGAGCGCGCGAGCGCGGTGATCGCGCGCAACCGCTTTGCGGCCTGGGAGGCGCAGCGGGCCTTCCAGATGGGGCTGCGGGTCCCGATCGGCACCGCCTGGATGCTGGCGGTGCAGGAGCCGGGCCAGCAGGAGCAGCGCGAGGCGGCGCGCCCGGCGGCGGAGCCGATGGCTGTGGTGGCGCCGGTTGCGGCCGCGCGGCCGGATGGCGACGGGGCTGCGGCCGCGCCGGCAGCGGTGCGGAGCACACCGGCGGTGGTGCGGCGGCAGGCGCCGCCCGGGGTGCGGCGGCGCGAGGAGCGGCGTGCGCTCGAGGCGGCCGTCGAGCGGGAGGTACTGCGCCTTGCCCGCGAGCCGCGCCAGCGGCGGGCCCCGCGCATGGCGATGACCATGACCGGCAGCGGCGCGCCGCGGACGGCCTCGGCCGAGGGCGCGGCGCTGGAGCAGCTGCTGGCGCTGGGGCTCGGCGAGGGCCCGGTGGCGCGCAAGGGGCTGTTCGGCTGGGTCTCGAACATCAAGAAGGCGCTGGGCGAGGTCGGTGAGTGGTTCGGCAAGCTGGAGAAGGCGCGCAAGCCCCAGGCGCCGGCACCGGACATCAACCAGCTCGTCTACCAGGTCTACCACCGGATCAGGAAGGAGCTGGAGCTGGAGCGCGAGCGGATCGGGGGCTGGTAGCGTGTCGGGGCGAGCTGCGGGATCCGGCGGCGTGCCGGATCGAGCGGGCACGAGCAGCCGGGAAGCAGTGGTTTGGGGGCTTGAGGTCGCGAGGGCAGGGAGGCCAGCATGAGTCTCGCCAGACTGACGATCAAGTGCATCGATGGGGAGAACATCCTCCCCGACATCGAGGTGCAGTTCAACCCGTCGGAGTACACCATCAGCCGGCAGATCCCATGGCATCACCATGAGCTCCAGGGCTATGACGCGCCGCACCTGGAGTTCACCACGGGCGAGCCCTACCGGCTGTACATCGAGCTGTTCTGCGACGGTTACGAAGAGGGCAAGAACGTCCGCGAGGACATCGACAAGATCGAGAAGTATGGCCTGGTGCATCAGGAGCTGCACCGGCCGCCGATCGCGCGGCTGGTGTGGGGCGATGGCCTGGCGTTCAAGGGCGTGCTGGAGAGCATCAGCGTGCGGTACACGCTGTTCCTGGACAACGGCACGCCGGTGCGGGCCATCGTCAACACGGTGTGGAAGGAGTTCACGCCGCCGGAGGAGCAGCGCCAGTTCAAGCCGCTGCACTCTGCGGACCACACCAAGCGCCGGGTGGTCAAGCAGGGGGATACCCTGAGCTGGATCGCGGGCAAGGAGTACGATGATCCGAGCCTGTGGCGCGTGATCGCGGACGCCAACGGCATCGATGATCCGATGCACCTGGAGCCCGGCACGGAGCTGATCATCCCCCCGATCGTGTAGCGTTGCGGCCTGGGCGAGACGAACGCGCGCCATCCTCGGCCCACGGCGCGGGGGTATCCGGCAGACGGGTGCCCTCGCGCCGTCGCGTTTGCCGGCCGCGGCCCGAGGCGGGCCGGGTTCGCCGCGGCGCCGGGGAGGCGATCCGAGGACGCCGCGCGGGGACCTGGCGGACCCTGGCCTGCAGGTGGGAAGGGGGCTTGCCGGGGCGGCAGGTCGGGGCCGCGCAGCGGCTCTTGCGGCCCCCGCCCGCCCTCGTTAGCATGACCCTCCATCGAGGGAGCGGAGAGGGAGATGGCAGCCGGCAAGAAGAAGCCGTTCCTCGGAGTCGGCTGGAAGTTCCCGATCGATGTGGACCGCCGTCGTGGCGTGGCGATGAGCCAGGCCGAGGACAGCATCTACGAGTCGATCCTGATCATCCTGGGCACCGCGCTCGGCGAGCGCGTGATGCGGCCGGACTTCGGCTGCCAGATCCACGACCTGATCTTCGCGCCGAACAACGCCAACACCCATGGGCTGATCCGCGCCTACGTCGAGGAGGCGATCCGGCGCTGGGAGCCCCGGGTGCAGGACGTGACGGTGGAGACGGAGACGGATCCGTACGAGGAGACGAAGGTCACGGTCAAGGTGCAGTATCGGGTGATCTCGACCAACAACGTGTTCAACATGGTCTATCCGTTCTACCTTCAGAAGGAGAGCCAGTAGCGGCGCGGGACGGCACCGCGGCGTGGCGGCGGCCGCTGCGCGGTGGCCACACGCGGAGCGCGCGCGGGGGCTCGCGGGTGCCGCGCCGCTGGTGGCGGTGGGGGGGCTTGCCAGCGTTGGGGGCGTGGCCCCGGGATGCGCGAGCCGGTCTCGTGGCCCGAGGCCGCGCGCTGAGGCAGAAGAGTAGAGAGACGTGACGTCATGGCGCTACCGACCCCGAATCTCGACGATCGGACCTTCGACGACATCGTCGAGGAGGCGATCCGGCTCATCCCGCAGTACTGTCCGGACTGGACGAACTACAATCCCAGCGATCCGGGCATCACGCTGATCGAGCTGTTCGCGTGGATGACCGAGATGATTCTCTACCGGCTCAACAAGGTGCCGGACAAGGTCTACGTGACGCTGCTCGACCTGATCGGCATCAAGCTCCGCCCGCCGCAGCCGGCGACGACGCAGCTGACCTTTCAGCTGGTCGAGGGTGCGGAGACCGGGGTCTGGGTTCCCAAGGGCACGCAGGTCGCGACCGAGCCCACGGAGGACGGTACCCAGGTCGTCTTCGAGACGGAGAAGGAGCTGTACGTCACCAACGTGCGGCTGGTGCACTGCTACTCCATCGAGCGTGACAAGGTATCGGACAACAGCTCCTTCATCGAGATCGGCGCCTCGGATGGCTTCGACGTCTTCCAGGGACGGCGGCAGATCGAGCGGATGTTCTACCTGGGTGACGAGCGCTTCAGTGCGCTGAAGGAGGTGTCGACCGTCCAGATCGTGTTCGACTTTCCCCACGCCAAGGAGGAGAACCCGCTCGATCTGCTGGAGTGGGAGTACTGGAACGGGCGGCGGTGGCGGGAGCTGGTGCCGGTCACGCTGCCGCAGGATGAACTCATCGCCGCGACCGGGGGCCGGCTCAGCCAGTCCAAGAAGGGGATCGCCTTCGCCGGGCCGATCGAGGACATCGAGAGCGGGGATGTCTGCGAGACGGGGGACGACACGTATTGGATCCGGGCCCGGTTGATCGAGGTTCCGGTGCGCGACGAGGCGACGTTGATCGACACGGTCATCGTCTCCGCCATGGTGCTCCAGGACGGGGTGGGACCGGATGCCGCGATCGCGAACACGGGGCCGGGCATCTTCCTGCCGCTGGATGTGTCGCGCTCGTTCTATCCGTTCGGTGAGGATCCGGACTTCGACTACTGTTTCTACGTGGCCAGCGAGGAGTGTTTCGGGCGGGAGGACTCGCGCATCCGGCTGGAGTTCCAGCTCACCGACCCCAGCTCCATCGCCGCCCCCAATCCCTCGCCGGACCTGCGGCTGAAGTGGGAGTACTGGAACGGACGGCGCTGGACGGAGATCGCGACCACGACGCCACTGGGACCGGCGGAGCCCATCGCGCATGGTTTCGAGGACTCGACGAACGCGTTCTCCACCGGCGGCTACGTCAGTTTCATCCGCCCCGACGACATGCAGAAGACCGAGGTCAATGGGGAGGAGAACTACTGGATCCGGGTACGCATCGAGCAGGGTAACTACGGCAAGCCGGGCAAGTTCGAGATCGAGGACGGCAACTGGGTCTGGAAGGAGCCGCACCCGCTGCGGCCGCCGTCGTTCAGCTCGATCATGCTCAAGTACTCCCAGGTGCCGTATTCGGTCACGAAGTTCGTCACCTACAACGACTTCAACTTCAAGGACCAGTCCGACTCCATCCGCATCGAGCACCGGCTGGTGCAGCCCTTCGAGCCGTACAAGGAGGAGAACCCGGCGATCTACCTCGCCTTCGACCAGGCACTGCCCAACAAGCCGGTGACGTTGTACTTCCGGATGGAGGAGGAAGAGGAGGCGCCGGACGCCGATCTCTTCCTCGATGAGCCTTTCCCCGAGGAGGGCATGTCGGCGCGCCGCGAACGCGCCAAGCGCCCCTCGCAGCGCGTGGTCTGGGAGTACTGGAACGGCAACACCTGGACCAACATCAACCCGCGCGACAACACCCGCAACTTCACCCGCTCGGGCAGCCTCGAGTTCCTCGGACCCAAGGACATGAAGCCCAAGCGCGAGTTCGGCCGGGAGCTGTACTGGATCCGGGGCCGGCTCGAGATGGGCTCGTACTCCAAGGCGCCCTGGTGTCTCGATCTGCGGCTCAACACGGTCGAGGCGGTCAACGCCGAGACGATCCGCAACGAGGTGCTCGGTTACTCCGACGGCACGCCGGATCAGACCGTGCGCTTCAGCCGCTACCCCGTGCTCAAGGGCCAGAGGATCGTGGTCCGCGAGAACGAGGTGCCGACCCGGCGCGATGCGCGGGTGATCATGCAGGAGGAGGGCGAGGACGCCATCCGCGAGGTCCGGGATGAGAACGGCAACGTCGTGCAGGTCTGGGTGCGCTGGCACGAGGTGGAGTCGTTCTACAACAGCGGCCCCAGCAGTCGCCACTATGTGCTGGATCCGATCACGGGCGAGATCCGCTTCGGCGACGGGCGGCGCGGCATGATTCCGCCCATGGGCAGCGACAACATCGTCGCCGAGGAGTATCGCACCGGCGGCGGCACCATCGGTAACGTGGGCGCTTCGTCGCTGGTGGTGTTGCGGCAGGCCATCGCCTACATCGACAGCGTGTACAACCCCTATCCCGCGACCGGTGGCGCCGATCAGGAGACGATCGAAGAGGCGAAGATGCGCGGGCCGCAGGTCATCAAGAACCGCTACCGCGCGGTGACGGCCGAGGACTACGAGTGGCTGACGCTGCGGGCTTCCGGCTCGGTGGCCCGTGCGCGTTGCATGCCGAGCCCGAAGCGGCCCGGCGAGGTGAGCGTCATCGTGGTGCCGAAGGGCGGGGACAACGGCGCCGATCTCACGCAGAAGCTGCTGCCGACGCCGGAGCTGTTGCGGCGGGTGAAGGATTTTCTGGACGAGCGGCGGCTGATCACGACCAAGCTCAACGTGACCAAGCCGCGCTACGTAGAGGTCTCCGTCGACGTCGAGGTCGTGCTCAAGCCGCTGGGGCCGAAGGGGGAGTCGCTCAAGCGGGAGATCGAGAACGCGGTCCGCAAGTACACCCATCCCCTGCAGGGCGGCCCCGATGGCAAGGGCTGGCCGTTCGGCCGGGTGCTGGTCAAGAGCGAGCTGCTCAAGGTCATCGAGGCCGTCAACGGGGTGGACTACGTCGAACGGCTGCGGCTGTTCGATGAGGACCGCAAGGCGTTCGTGGAGAAGGTCACGGTGGCGGAGGACGAGCTGATCCACGTAGTGGACGTGACGATCTCGGAGATCGCCAAGGAGGTCTACGTGTGAGGGCCGGCCGGCGCGGCGTGGGCGCCGGGGGAGTGGGCGGGGCGAGGTCCGGCGGGGCCTGGGCTCGGAGCGCGGCTCCGGGGCGCTAGGGGGCGGTTTGCAAATCCGGCTGGCCGGATGTAGACTTGGAACGATCCGGGAGCGGATGTTCGTAAGTCCTTGGGAGCAAGGGCAGTTAGGATAGTCCCGTCGGGCGGCGAGGTCCTCGCCTGGCCCGAGTAGGGTTCGGAGGCCCGATCGTGGCAGACGGGGTGCGCGCGGCGCGGCGCGAGAGCGCGCTGGAGCAGCTCAAGCGGCAGCTCGCCGAGCGGGCGGTGACGATGCCGCCGCTGGAGGGCTACGAGCTGCGCAAGGCGCTGAAGATCCTCGAGCTGTCCGGCTTCCCGATGGAGCGGGTCCGTATCCGCTACGTCGAGCACGAGGCAGCGCCCCGCGGCCGTGTGGTGCGGCAGTATCCCGATCCGGGCGAGCGGGTGGAGCTGGCCAACGAGCTGTATCAGGTCGAGCTGCAGGTCGCCGATTTCTCGCCCATCGAGTTCTTGCCGGCGATCTACCAGCGGAGCGACCTGTCGGGGCGGAACTTCCTGCGGGAGTTCCTCTGGATCTTCCAGCACCTGTTCAACGAGACCCGGCAGAAGCTCGATCACCTGCATACCTATTTCGATCCCCTCGAGACGCCGGCCCGGTTCCTGCCGTGGCTGGGGTCCTGGGTCGCGATGACGCTGGAAGAGGACTGGCCCGAGTTCAAGCGCCGCAACCTCATCCGGAAGGCGGTGGAGCTGTACCAGCTGCGCGGCACCGTGCGCGGGATCAAGATCTACCTGAAGATCTTCACCGGGGTGGAGCCGCGCATCCGGGAGAACTACTGGCCCTTCGAGGGGATCCAGGTCTGTCCCTTCCCCATGTATCCGGAGAAGGACGCCGACGGAAATCCCATCGAGGACGAGGAGGTGCGCCGCATCGTGGCGCGGCCGGACTGGAAGGGCGCGACGATCGGCGAGGACATGGTCGAGATGCCGTGGGTGGACAAGCGGCACGTCTTCACGGTCGAGCTCCCGATGCGGCAGGAGGAGGTCGACCTCGACACGATCAAGCGGATCCACAGGATTCTGGACATGGAGAAGCCGGCCCATACCGACTACTACGTCATCTTTCAGCCGGAGGAGGAGGGGCCGGAGGAGGATTTCGCGATCCAGGTCGGGGTGCGCTCGACCATCGGCGTGGATACGTGGATGGGAGAGTAGAGGTCGGAGCAGGGGCCGGCGGGCTCGGAAGCCGCGACCGGCGGGTGCGGCAGCGGGCGGCTGGAGTTCAGGGCGGGTGAGAGAGAGGCTGGAGAGAACGGAATGGCGGAGGAGAAGAAGGGCTACCTGCGGCTGAACCACTTCCACGGCCTCAGGCTGGAGTCGACCGACTTCCAGGTCGGCGAGCGCTACCACCTCGAGAAGAAAAAGCTGCACAATCGGGCGCTGCACGGCTACGGGGTCGTGGAGGGCTACGATCCCAGCGGCGGCAGCAATGGCGGGCTGCGGGTCGTGGGCCGGCGCCGCGGGGATCTCAGTATCGAGATCTCCCCCGGTTACGCGATCGACGGCGAGGGCAACGACGTCTTCCTCTACGAGACGGAGGTCAAGACGATCGACCCGACGAAGTTCCGGCTGCCCGGGGACATCTTCGTCGTCATCAAGTACGTGGATGAGCCGACCGATTTCGTCGTCAATGCCGCCAACCCGAAGTACAAGGGACACCGCCGGGTGCTCGAGACGAGCAAGGTCGAGATCGTGGCCTCCGAGCCCGACCCGGAGGAAGGGATCGAGCTGGCGCGGATCCATCTGACGCCGGATGTGACCGAGATCACCGATGCCCGGGATCCGGCGGACCCGCAGCCGGGCGAGATCGATCTGCGCTTCGTGCCGAAGGCGGGCGTGGTGGGCACGCGGATCGACTCGCAGCTGCGGTTGCGGCTGGCGGAGCAGCTGGAGCTGCTGGGGCGCGAGTTCGGCAAGATGGGCCGCAAGTTCAAGCTCATGACGGCCCACACGATCCGCGGCTCCGCGATCGCGCTGCTGAACTTCGTGATCGCCAACATGCTGGCGACGCTGCGGCAGGCGGTGGACATGTACCGGCTGGTGGTGCAGATGGAGGACGACCTGCTGGCGGAGTTCCAGGAACGCTACCCGGACTTCACCGATACGCGGGAGTTCCTCAACTTCAAGGAGAACGTGCAGGGGTTGCTGCACCTGTTCCGCGCGCCCAAGTATACCGGTGACGAGTTCAACGCGCTGCTCAACTATCAGCAGAAGGCGATCGATGCCGTGGCGGGTCTGGCCGAGATGGAGGTCAAGGAGCCGGAGCCGGAGCCCGAACCCGAGCCCGAGCCCGAGCCCGCCCCGGTGGCGGTGGCCGCGGCGCCGCCGCCGGCGCCGGAGCCCGAGCCGGAGCCCGAGCCGGCCAAGCCCACGCCCAAGCCCGGTGCCAAGAGCCTGACCTGGGATGAGCTGCAGAAGCTGTCCGGGGAGCTGCCGGACATGATCTTCCTGGAGGGCAAGAACTACAAGAAGAAGGACGAGATCACGCTGCTCGACAAGAAGGACGAGGCCGACCACAACTTCAAGATGGACGAGTTCAAGGACCAGTGGTCGACCAACCAGACCTTCAAGTACCCGGACGGCACGACGATCTCCTCCAAGGGCCGGGCGCACGTGGGCGGCTACAGCCAGTGGGACTTCAAGAACCTCGAGCCCGGCAAGGAGCTGATCATCGCCAAGCGGATCGACTACGCCTACAGCGGGCTGGTCACCGGCATCTACGTCGACGGCGAGAAGGTGGGCGAGTGGAAGATCGACGGGCAGGACCGCAAGTACCGGTGGCGGAACTGGCTCTTCCGGATTCCGGGGGAGTTCGTCAAGCGGGACACCGCGACGATCAAGCAGGTCAGCATCGACGCCGAGCGGGAGGTGAACATGTTCAAGCTCTGGTGCTACCAGGAGGTTGACTGATCGGGGGCGGCGGCGTACGTTGCAGGTGGGACCGCGGGCGGGGGCAACAGCCGCTGCCGGCGGGGAGGGAGAGGGAGAGAGAAGGCAAGCGTAGAGGATACGTCAAAGCGATATGAGTGGCGCGACCAAGATGTGCCCGAACGGCCACGTGATGGATGCCACGTGGGACCGTTGTCCTTACTGTCCGGACCCCACCCGTGCGCCCCGGCCGCCGGTGCCACCGACGCGCGTGGCGGGCGCGGCGCCGCCCCCGGGGATGGTGCCCGGGGGGTTCCCGCCTCCGCCGCCAGGTCCTCCTCCTGGCTACCCGGGAGCGCCGCCCTACGGCGCTCCCCCGCCGCCCCCGGCGCCTCCCCATGGGGCGCCCCCCGGCTTCCAGGCCGCACCACCTGCGGCTGCGCGTCCCAAGGCGGGCGGGGCCGGTCGCAAGACCCGCGTGTTCGCGGCCGAGGAGGCAGCGGAGAAGAAGGTCCCGGTGGTGGGCTGGCTCGTGGCGCTCACGGGCAAGCACAAGGGGGAGGACTTCCGGATCCGCGAGGGCAAGAACACGATCGGCAGCTCCCCGGACTGCGACATCGTGCTGACCGACGACTACGTGTCTTCCAAGCACGCGCGGATCAACTACATCCAGAAGGGCGACGAGCGGGTGTTCGTGCTGGTGGACCTGGACTCGGCGAACGGCACCTATCTCAACGACTCGGAGGAGCCGGTCTACCACGAGGAACTGGTCGACAACGACACGATCACCTTCGGCCGCACCAAGTGCAAGTTCAAGTGTCTGTGATGGACCATCGCAGGTGGCGGCTCGCCCGCGACCGAGCGGCTGGCCCTGTCGGGCATCGGAGCGGCGCCGGTGACCGCTGCCGGGTGGGCAGACGGGGTGATTGGCCCGCGGCGATGAGGGGACCCCGGTGATTCCGAGACAGGACGTTTTGATCGGCAGCCTCACCCATGTCGGGATGGAGCGCTCCGACAACCAGGACTATTACGGGTACTTCGAGCCCGAGAGCGACGAGGACTTCGAGCTCCTCGGCCGTCTGATCCTGGTCTGCGACGGTATGGGCGGGCACGCCGGCGGGGAGCGGGCGAGCCGGCTCGCGGTGGAGACGATCATCCGCGAGTACGCCGCGGACCGCAACCCCGACCGCGCTCAGGCTCTGCGCGCCGCCATCGAGAAGGCCAACCGGGCCATCTGGGACGAGGCGCAGGCGAATCCGCAGCTCAAGGGCATGGGCTCGACCGCGCTCGCGCTGGTGCTGCGCCAGGGACTGGCGATCATCGGGCACGTGGGCGACAGCCGATGCTACCTTATCCGCAACCAGCAGCTCCACCACATGACCAAGGATCATTCCCTGGTGCAGCAGATGGTGGACGAAGGGCTGATTCGCCCCGAGGACATGGAGAACCACCCCGACAAGAACGTGATCCTGCGTTCGATGGGGGTCAAACCCGAGGTCGAGGTCGACATCTCCCAGGGGCCCTATGAGGTCGGTGACATCTACGTCCTGTCCTCGGACGGGCTGACGGGTCTGGTCTCCGACGAGGAGATCCGACAGGTCTGCCTGCACCTGCAGAACAACCCCATGGAGGCGTGCCGCCAGCTGATCGATCGCGCAAATCAGTACGGCGGCTACGACAACATCACGGTGCAGGTGGTGCGGGTGCTGGCACTGCGGCCGGGCGACCCGATCCAGCTCGATACCGGCCAAGGGTATTCGGCCGAGGACGTCCGCCGCTCGATCGAAGAAGCGCGCCGTGCCATGATCGGCAAGACCATGCCGAGCCAGGACGAGATGGCGGGGCGCAGTCCGGATTTGGGCGGCGGCCAGCAGAAGAACATCACGGCGACGATCTCGGCCGAGGAGGTGGAGGCCGCCAAGCGCGAAGCGCTGCGGCAGAAACAGGAGGCCGAGGCTGCAAAGGCCGCGGCGGCAGCGGCGGCGAGCGCCGCCGCGGGCCGCCGTGGGGGGGGCGGCGCCGGCACCTGGGTACTGGCCGGGGTGGCGCTGGTGGCCGTGGTGCTGCTGCTCGCCGGCATCGTGCTCAGCAAGCAGACCAGCAAGGCCTATGCGCGGATGCTCGAAGCGCGCGCGGAGGCGCAGCGGGTCGCCAACCCCGATGGCGAGGCGCTGAAGGCGGCGCTCAAGCAGGCGCGGGAAGCCGAGGAGGCCTATCAGACGCTGCTCGGCACGTTCACGGCGAAGCGCAAGCTGGAGCGCGCTGCCGAGGAGCTGGAGCGGATCGCGAAGCGCGCCGCCGGCGGCGGCTCGGCCGCTGCCTCGCGGGTGAGCGCGGACGCGTACGCGCAGCTCTGGGAGCAGGTGCAGGCGCTGCGCAACCGGGCAGAGCAGGCGGAAGCGCGGCGCTACGCACCCCAGCATTGGACGGCGGCGGAGAGGCACGCCGATGCGGCGGCTGCCCGGGCGCAGCAAGGCGACCTCGACGGCGCGTCCAGGGACGCCGAGCAGGCGCGCGTGGAATACGCGCTCGCCCACATGAGCGCGGTCGAGCAGCGCGCGCGGCAGCGGATCGCGGAGCTGCAGCAGGAGATCCGCCGCGCCCGCGAGGCGGCGGAGCGTGCGCGTGCCCCGGAGCACCTGCCGGAGCTGCTGGCTCCTGCCGAGCGCAGCGCCAGGGAGGCGGAACGGCTGGCGGCGACCGACCCCGCCGCTGCCATGTGGCGGCTGGAGTTCGCCTCGCTGTTGTACGGCCAGGCCGCTGCGCTCGCCCCCACGGTCGAAAAAAAAAATTAGCCCGCGCTGCTAGCCTCGCCAGGAAGGCGCGCCGGCTTGCCGAGGCCGCCGGTGCGGCCGGGATCTCGGCGGCGAGCGCCGCCTTTGCGCGTGCCGATACCGAACTGGCACAGGCCGACAAGCTGGCGGCTGGGAGTGCGCCGCGGGGGGCACTCGCGCTGTACGAGCGGGCGCGGGCCGAGTTCGAGGAGGCGGCCCGCGCGGCGCTCGGCACCGGCGGCGGCGCGCGGATGGCCGAGCTCGCGCAGCAGCTAGCCGCGCAGCGCGCGCTCCTGCAGGAACTCGGCCTGCCGGAGCTGCCCCCCGCGCAGCCGGCGCGCGCAGCATTCCTCGCCGGGGCGGAGGCGGAGCGGCGGGCCGAGGCGGAAAGCGCGGCCGGTCGAACCCTGCAGGCGTTCGAGCTGCTCGCCGAGGCGCGCGAGCACTACGCCCGGGCGCTGGAGCTGGGACGCGAGGTTGCGGAGGTGGCAGCCCGGCTCGCCCGCCGTGAGGCAGTGCAGGCACGGGGACGTGCCGAGGGCGCCGGCGCAGCGCAGTACGCCGCCGCGATGTGGCAGGGGGCCGAGCAGGCGCTTGCCGAGGCGGAGCGACAGCTCGCCGCCGGGCGCCTGCCCGAGGCGGCGGCGGGCTTCCGCACCGCTGTGGAGGCTTACGAGCGCGCTGCCGCCGAGGCAGAGCGGCGCGAGGCCGATCCCGCCCGCAAGGAGGCCGACATCGCTCGTCTGGCCATGCAGCGGGCGAGGGAGCGGGCGGAGGCCCACCCCGAGCCCGCGGCCCAGTACCTCAAGTGGGCCCGCGATGCCGAGCAGCGCGGGGAGCGGCTGTACGCCGAGGGAGAGTTCGGCAAGGCGCGGGAGCAGTTCCGGGCGGCACTGGAGTTCTACATCAAGGCGGTGCAGATCGCCGGGCGGTAATGGTCAGCCGGAGTGCGGACTCTGAGGCGATGCAGCATCAGGAGATGATCGGCCAGGTCGTCGGCGACTACCAGCTCGTCGAGGTGCTCGGCGAGGGGGGCATGGGTGTGGTCTACAAGGGCGTCGACGTCCGGTTCAACCAGCCGGTGGCGCTCAAGGCGCTGCACCCGGCGCTGATGGCGGACCCGCAGCTGCGGGAACGATTCGTGCGCGAGGCGCAGGCACTCGCCCGCCTGAACCATCCCAACGTGGTGCGGCTCTTGAACTTCATCGACCGGGGCGACACCTGCTTCATCGTCATGGAGTTCATCCAGGGCCGCACGATCGAGCAGATCATGCAGCAGACGGGGCTCATCCCGCCGGAGCGCGCCGCGGATATCTTCGTGCAGGTCCTGGCGGCGGCGCACTATGCGCACAGCCTCGGGATCATCCACCGCGACATCAAGCCGGCCAACATCGCGGTGCTGGACAGCGGGCAGGTCAAGCTGCTCGATTTCGGGACGGCGAAGGTGGTGGATGCGCAGCGCCTGACCCAGGCGAACATGACGCTGGGCACCCTGGTGTACATGAGCCCGGAGCAGGTCTGCGGTCGCGACCTGGACCACCGTTCGGACATCTACTCGCTCGGCGTCACCCTCTACGAGATGGTCACCGGCCACTTGCCCTACGAGACGCAGAGCGAGACCGAGCTGTTTCGGGCGATCGTCAAGGAAGCCCCGACTCCGCCGAGCGTGCATTACCCGCCGCTGCCGCGAGAGCTCGAGCGCATCATCTTGCGGGCGATCGAAAAGGACCCCGCGCGCCGGTTCCAGACCGCCGAGGAGATGCTGGTCGCCATCCGCGGCTTTCTCAAGAGCGTCAAGCAGGAGCAGGCGAAGCAGACGCCTCCGAGTGGGGTGCACCTGCGTGCGGTGCTGGCCGGGCCGGCGGGCGGCGGGGAAGCGGTGCTGGCCGACGGTCTCGGAGCGGTGTTCGCCGGTCCGCAGGGCCGCGCGCTGGCGATGGCGGGTGGAGGGGTGGGGCTGGCGGCTCTGGGGGGCGTCGTCGGCGGGGCGACCGGCGCCGGCTGGCTGGCGGTGGTGTGCGGGCTGCTGGGCGCGGGGACCTATGGGCTCGGGGTGTGGTTGGCCGCCCGGCCGCGTGCACGCAGCGCGGCAGCGGTCGGTGCGCCGGCTGGCGAGCGGCTCGGCGAGGCCACTCTGGCTCAGGACGAGTCCCTGGAGCTGCCGCCGGGGGGGCGGATGCACGCGGGGGCAGCGCCGCCCCCGCCGCCGGAGGCCAGGGCGGTGGTCGGGGCCAGTCCCGCCGGTGCGGCCGACGGCTGGGCGGCGCCGCAGCCGGAGGCCGAGGAGGGATCCGGGTCGACCGCCGCACCGGCGGCGACCGCCATCCTCTATGTCTTCGAGGGGCCCGACCAGGGCCAGTCGTGGGTCCTGCCGCGGGGTGCCATCACGATCGGGCGTGGCGAGCACAACTCCATCGTGCTCCACGACAGCGGCGTTTCGGGCAGCCACGCGCAGATCGGCTTCGACGGCCGCAACTACGTGATCACGGACCTGGAGAGCCGCAACGGCACCTACGTCAACAACCGGCGGGTGAAGACGGCCGTGCTGAACGATCGCGACGTGATCGTGCTCGGCACGAGCAAGCTCGCGATCGCGTTCCAGTAAGTAGCGCGCACCCGCAGCGCGCGCGGTGGCGAGGTTGCGCTGCACCGCGCCGGTCGGCAATCCGAGCCGGGACCGGGTGGCCCAGGTGGGAGCGGCGCAGGCGGTGCTGCCGGCCGCCGGGGCGAGGGACGATCCGCTCGGGGTGCGGCTGGCGCCACGGGACGGGGGCTCGGCTGCCTCGCTCCACCGTGGCCGTCGGTGCGCCGCGCGCTCCAGGCGCAGTGCGACGAAGACCGCTGGCGGAGGCAGCGGGAGCGCAGGGGCGAGGCCGAGGGCCTGTCGCACTCTGCGGTGGGTGCCGCCGCCGGCGAAGGCGGTCTCGAGGCGAGCGCGGGGAGCCGGGCGGCCGCTCGCCGCGCAGACCGACGGCCGCATGCCGGCGAGCGATCCGCACGCGCAGGAACACCCCCTCGGCCTTGGGAGAGGGCTCCGAGGCGGGGGGCGGGGCCGGCTCCGTGCCGGGCGGGACGCCGCGGGAGCGGGCCAGCGCCGGGGTGGCTTGTGCCTGGGCGCCCGCGCGCTCCCGCCGGGGCGCTACTCCGGGTCGTTCACGGAGCGCAAGCCCAGGAGAAGGGGTTGCTCCGCGCCGGTGAAGCTATCCAGTGACGCTACTCCGGGTCCTTCACGCAGCGGAAGCCCAGGTTGTCCCGCTTCACCGTCGCCTTGGCGAGGCCGCGGAGCGAGGCGCGGGGCCGGTCCTCCAGCGGTGCGAACGATCCGCCCTTGATCACGAACAGGCCCGGCTGCGCCTCGGTCTCGGTCCACTCCCAGACGTTGCCCGCCTGGTGGTAGGTGCCGAACGGACCGCGGCCCTTCGGCATCGTGTTCACGGCAACCGGGCCCTGTTTGCCGGACTCGAAGGTGTGCGCCGCCTCGGGATCCCAGGTGTTGCCCCATGGATACAGCCGGCCATCGGGGCCGCGGGCGGCGTATTCCCACTCGATCTCGGTCGGCAGCCGCTTGCCGTAGAACCGGGCGTAGGCACGCGCGTCCTCCAGACTCACGTTGACCACCGGGTACAGCTCCTGGCCCTCGGGGAACTTGCCGTCCTTCCAGTGCGGCGGCGCCGGGTGCTTGGCCTGCTGGCAGAAGTTGTAGTACTGCTGGTTGGTCACCTCGTAGATGTCGATGTAGTAACCACGGGAGACCACGACCTGGCGCGCCGGCTTTTCGTTGGGCGCCCCCTCGTCGTAGCCCATGGTGAACGTGCCGGGTTCGACCCATACCATGCCCGGGATGATCCGCGGCGTGCTGCTGCAACCGGTAGCGAGCCCGACCAGCAGCGCCAGCCCGCCGAGCCAGCCCAACGAATTGCGATGATGCGCTCTCACCAGATCCCCCTCCGTGCTTCGCCGGTGGAACCCAACCCGCCTCAGAAGCAGGAGCTGTTGCGTGCGGTCACCGCACGGAACCGCCGCCGCCGAGCAGCGACTCGATCGCGCTCGCCGGCAGCGCCACGGTCGTGGCGCCGCCGGGTTCCGTTCCGAGGAGCACGCCCACCAGCTTGCCGTCCAGGTCGAGCAGCGGGCCGCCGGCAAACGTACCGGGCAGGGCCCCGCTCACGCGGACGGTGGTCCCGACGCTCTTGACGTCGCCCTGCAGCGATCCGGCCTCGATGGAATCCCCTCCTGCCGCCCGGCTGACTCCGACGCCGAGCACCCGCGCGTCTGCCTTGGGTGCCGCCACGGCGGCGAGCCCGTTACGGCTCTCCTTGACCTTGAGGATCGCCAGGTCCCCCTTGTAGGGAACGTGCAGCTTGACCGGCACCTCGGTCTCGACCTCGTTCCAGGTGATGGTCGCGCGGATCTCCTGGTCCTCCCACTGGTCCGGGGTGATGGCATGCACGCTGAGGTTGGCGTCGTCGGTGGAGAAGGCCTTGACGAAGCGGCCATCGCGGAACACGTGCACTTCGACGGCCGTCCGGGTCTCGAACTTCTTTTCCTCGAGGAACTTGATCGACTTCGCGCGGGCCTCCGGGTCGTACTTGTAGCCGTGGAGCACGTGCTTGACCGTCACCACCAGCCCGTCCTTGAAGAAGAAGCCCGAGCCCTCGCTGGTCGTGATCGGGACGCGGACCTGGGTGCCGTCCGGCTGGATGTAGTTGGTCGCGCGCACGTAGCACAGATGCGGGCGCGTCTGGGCGAACACGCGCTTGGGCGCCTCCTGCAGCCGCTTCATCTCCTCGATCTGCCGGCGCAAGCGTTCCGCCTCGGCGCCGGCGGCACTGCGCAGCTCCTCTTCCATGCGGCGGATCTGTTCGGCGGCCTCGCGGTCACGCCGCTCCTGCTCCGCGCGGAGCTTGCGCAGCTCCGCCTCGGCCTTCTCGCGCTCTTTCTGCAGCGCGTGGGCGATCCTGCCCTCGGCGACCTTGTCGATCGCCTCCCGGTAGGCCTGCGCGGCGAGATCGGCCAGGCGCTGGGCATCCGCGTATTCCCCGCGCTCGAGCTGCGCCTGGGCCTGGGTGAGCAGCTTCTCCGCCTCGGACCATTCCCGGGCCGCGTACGCCAGCGCATTGCGGTTCTCGGCGCGGCCGCGCTCGAGCAACGCGGCATCGACCGCCTTGTTCGCGTCGCGGCGGGCCTGGCCGCTGCGGATCGTGAGCGCGGCGACGATCCCCCCCACGAGCACCACGACCACGATCGCGGCGATGACGATCGCCGCCTTCTTGCGGGAGGCGGCTGCCTGGGCCTTCTGCTGTTCCAGCTCGCTCTGGACCTGGGCGAGCATCATGCGGGTCTGACCGCCGCGTTTCGGGCCGGGGGTGTACTCGATGGCGACCTCCGGGCCGTCCTTGCCGAACTGCACGATGTCGCCCGGGTTGACGGGGACCTTGTCACCCACCTTCTGGCCGTTGACGAAGGTGCCATTGGTCGAGCGCAGGTCGGTGAGCCACAGCCGGCCATCATCCCCCAGCATGAGCTGGGCGTGATCGCCCGAGACCACGGAGTCCACGATGGGGTCGAACACGATGGTGTTGGTCGGATTGCGCCCGATTGTGATCCGCTCGGCGTCGGCGACCTCCTGCTGGCCAGCCTTGCTCCCGGTGACGTGCTTGAAGATGACCTGCATGCGCCTGCGCGCGGGCGAGCTGCGGACCGCCCGCTCCTCCTCCTCTGGCTTGCCTGAAGCGGCCGCCCGGCCGGGTTACTCCGCCGCCGCGCCCTCGAGCGCGCTCGGCTCTCCGGTGCGGCCGCCCTCGCCCATGGCCAGTTCCAGCCGCTTGCGCAGCTTGCGCTGCTCCCGCTCGGCCTCCGCCCGGGTCCGCTCGTGCGCTTCGCGCTCCTCCTTGAGGAGCTGCTCCAGTTCGGCGTTCTCCGCTTCCAGTTCGTTGAGCCGGGTGTCCAGCTCGTCGATCTTCTCCTCGTACGCCTGCACCAGCGAATGCAGCTGCTGGTTGGCCTGCACGATCTCGTCGTACTTGTACTGCATGTCGGCGAGCTTCTCGCGGACCATCTCGCCGACCTTGATGTCGGCCTGCTCGAGGCGGTAGGCGAGGATCTCGTTGCGTTCGGTGAGATCATCGACCTGCGCCTGCAGCTCGAGCACCCGCTCTTCGAACTCGGCGTACTCCTTCTTGAAGCGGGCCAGCTCCTCTTCGGCATGGTGCTTCGCCTCGAGGTACTCGCCCACCTTCTGTTCCATGACCTCGAGCTGCTTCTCGGCGGTCGAGCGGCGCGCCTGTTGCTCCTCGCTCCACTCGTCGATCCGGCGCTGGAGCAACTCGTTGGCGTCGCGTAGCTCCAGGATCTCGGCGTTGAGCCGATCCAGCTCGAGGTTCTTCTCCTCCAGCGCAGCCCGGAGCTGTTCGTTCTCCTCTTCGACGCCGGAGTAGGCGACCGGTCCTTCGGCGGCGAGCTTTTCCTTGAGCCGTGCGATCTCGGCCTGGGCCCGCTCCAGCTGGGCGAGCTGGGTCTGTACCGTCGCCTTGTGCTTGCTCGCCTCCAGCTGCGCCGCCTTGAGCTCGTCTTCGAGCCGGCGCACCCGCTCCTCGACATCGGCAGCCAGTGCCGCGGTGCCGACTCCGGCCTCCGCACCAGCCATCGCGCGCTTGAGCTCTTCGATGGTGCGGTCGCGCGCGGCCAGCTCCTGTTCGAGCGCCTGCAGGCGCGCCTCCAGCTCCGCCGCGCGATCACCGGACTTGATCGCCTCCAGTTCGCTGCGCGCGGCCTCCAGTTCCCGGGTGCGCTCGCCCAGCTCGCGCACCGCCCGGCGCAGGTCGATCTCGGCGCGGCGGAGCTTGTCCTTCAGCTCGCCGGCATCCTCGGCCTCAGCGGCTGCGGGTGCGGCCACCGCGCCGGCACGCGCCAGGCGGCGCTGCCGCAGCCGCTCGCGCACGCTGAGCGCGCCTTCCTCGCTGGCCGGCTGCTCGGCGGCCGCCGGCGCCGCCGCCTCTGCGGGCTCGGCGGGGGGCGGGGCGGGCTGGGGCCCCGCGGTAGGCTCGGCGGAGGCGGCCTGTGCCTCGCGCCGCCGCCGCAGGCGCTCGAGCACGCTCGCCCGCGCGCCCCCGCCGGTCTGCTCGCCTGCCGCCGCCGCTGCCGGAGCTGGGGCCGGTGCGGCGCCGTGGTGATAGATCGCCTCCACCTCGCCGAAGGCGATCCGGTCGCCGTCCGCCAGCTCGATCTTGCCGTTCACGGGCTCGCCGTTGCGGGTGGTGCCGGTCTTGGAGCCCAGGTCCTCGAGGTAGACCTTGTCGCCCTCCAGGTACAGCGCCGCATGGGTGAAGGCGATCCCCTTTTCGCGGACGGGGATCTCGGCGCTGCGGCTGAGGCCCAGCACCTGCTTGCCGGGCTTCAGCTCGACGGTCGTGCCGGCGCTCTTGCCAGTCACGAACTCCAGCGTGGGCATAGGGTTTCCTTCCCTCTGGGGCCGGGTGCGCCTGCGAGCACGCCGGCGAATATACGCGTGTCCGCGCGCGACTGTCAAGCGAACCGAACCCTCGCCGGTACCATGCGATGCCGCCGCGGGGGAGCGGCGCTGGGTCCGGGCTTGCGGCCCCGCCCCGCCTATCGCTCCAGCCGCCAGCGCGCCATGTCGAACCGCTCCCGCAGGCAGGAGTCGGCATAGACGGTGGCGCCGTCGGGCCCGGGCACGGTCGTATACAGCATGAACACCGGTCGCTCGCCCAGCCCCCGCATCGCGGCGAGCGGAATGCGCATCTCGGCCCACCGGTCCTTGACCCACAGCGCCATGGTCCGGTCGTTGCGCCACTCCGCCCAGCTCCAGTCCTTCTGGTTGTGGGTCACCCCGAGCCAGCGCTCGCGGCTGCTGCGCAAGCCCACCACCCAGTCCCACACCCCGTCGCCGTCCGGATCGAGGGCGAGGTTGTACTTCACCTTCGGGTTGTCCATGGCGTCGGCCTCGACCAGCAGATACAGAAACCTCTGGTCGCACGCCAGCGCACATGCGCGCAGTTCGGTGCCCCGCTCGGTGCTCCGGCTGTCGCCGGGCTTGTCCACCAGCTTGAACTTCTTGAGGCGGAGCCATTCCTTGGGGTCGCCGTCGAAGGTGACGGGGCCGAGCGGGGGATCCGCCCGCAGCGGATCGCTCTGCCAGTCGTGGACCTCCTCGCCGTCGAGCCGGCCGTCGCCGTCGGTGTCCGGGTTGGCGGAATCGGTGCCGTGCCGGCGCTCCTCGATGGCGAGCAGGCCATCGTCGTCGCGGTCGCTGAAGTCCTCGTAGCCCAGGGCCGGCTCGGGGTCCTCCCCGGCCCGCTCGAACGCCCAGCCCACGAAGTAGGCCCGGGCCGGCTTGCCCGCAGCGCTGCCCAGCGCCTCGATGAACTCGCCGACGCTGCCGGGCGCCGGGCGCTCCGCCAGCACCCGCGCCGCCTCCCGCACCTTGCCGGCGCCCAGCTCGACCTCCGCGCAACAGAGCATGGCGAAGCCCACCGCCGGCGGCCCGTCGGCGGCGAGGCCCGCCACCTCGCCCGCCGGCCGCCACTCCGCGCAGACGATCCGGCCGGCTTTGATCGCATCCTCGATCACCTCGTCGCGGAAGGTCCAGGCGTGGTAGACCCAGTGCGCCTCCCGCAGCGCCTCGAAGGTATAGAGATAGCCCAGCGCCTGCTGCAGCCAGGGCTCGGAACTCACCCGCGCGCCGAAGGCATGCCCGAGGGCGCTCCAGACCTGATGCCCGCGCATGCCGCCCCGCTTGCCCTGCTTCGCGATGGCGAATCGACCCTCGCCCAGATGCGCCGCATCGAGCCCGCGGGTATCCAGCCGTTGCAGATCGAGACGCACGGCCACCTGATCGTACGGGTAGGGAAAGCCCGCGGCCCGCTCCAGCCGCGGCAGCCCCTCGCGCACGTACTCGGCCACGACCTCGGCCCAGCGCGCATGTTCCTCGCCCTCATAGGCGATGGTGAGCTGGACCTCGCCGCGCTGGAGCGCCAGCGTTGCGGTGTACTCCCCTGCGCGTGCCTGCACTGGCAGCGCTGCCACCGCGGCGCCGGCCAGCAGCGAAGCGAGCAGAGCGGGGCTGCAGGCGCGGCGGCGGTGAGGCATCCGAGTCGAAGCGGGCATGGAGAACACCCTCCACCAGGATGCGGCAGGCCACCCGATGGCCTTTCAGTCTAGCAGCGCGCGCTGCCATTCGGCCACTGCGTCCGGCGGGCGGCAGCCCGGTGCGCTCCGGCGCCGGCTGGGGTCGCGATCCGGCCCGCCGCCGGCGGCGGGCTAGCGGGTCGACAGCCCCCCGTCGAGCAGCAGCGGGGTGCCGAAGGCGTAGGAGGCCTCGTCGCTGAGCAGCCACGCGCACGCGTTGGCGATCTCCGCGGCGTCCGCGAAGCGGCCGGCCGGATAGTGCGCGGCGATGGCCAGCGCCTGCTCGGCGCTGGCGGGCCGGAACAGCGGGTGCTCGTCGCGCAGGCCGCGCTCGGGCAGCGCGGTGTGACCGTGCAGGACCGAGGCCACGCGCACGCCCTGCGGCGCATAGATCTCGGCGAACGAGCGAGCGAGGCAGGCCGCCATGCCCTTGGAGATCTCGTAGCCGGCGGAGGTGGAGCCGCTCAGCTGGGCGTACACCGAACTCAGCAGCACGATCGCGCCGCCACCCGCCGCCATGATCGCCGGGGCGGCGTGCTTGCAGAGCAGGAACAGCGAGCGCACGTTGCGGGCGATCGCCCGGTCGAGGTGCGCTGCGTCGATCTCGCCCAGCAGTCCCGGCTCGAAGTGATCCGGCGCCCCGCATGCCCCGTCGAGCGCGCCGAAGGCGGCGACGGCCTGCTCGACGGCGCGTTCGAAGCCGGCTTCCTCGGCCAGCTCCACCTCGCAGGCGATCGCCTGCGGGCAGCCCGCCTCGCCCAGCAGCGCGAGCGCGCGCTCGCGGTTGTGCGGATCGGCGCCCCCGATGGCGAGCCGCGCTCCCTGGCGGGCACAGGCCAGCGCCACCTCGAACCCGATGCCGAACGTGCCGGGTACCACCAGGATCGCCTTACCCTCGAGCCGCATCTGCCCGCCTCGCGAATGCAGTTCCCTCTCGCCGGGCCGCCCCGATGGCCGGCCCTGGCCATGCCATCGCCCGCGGCCGCCACCGGCGCCGGTGGTGATCGCGCGCCCGGCAGCTCCTCACTCCCGCAGCCAGGCGAGCGCCTGGGCGTCGAGCGGTTCCAGCTCGAGCACCTCGGCGTTGCGATCCACCTGCGCGGGCGTCTTGCAGCTGACGATCACCGTGCTCACGGCGGGGTGGGCGAGCGGGAGCTGGAGCGCGATCGCTGCCAGGGGGCGGTCCAGCCCCCGCCGCTGGTGGAAGTAGCGCCGCATGGCGGCGCACAGTTCGTCGAGATAATCGCGCAGCTCCTGGCCGATGCTCGCCCGCCAGTCGCCCTCCGGAAAACGGTAGTGCCGGTCGTAGCGCCCCGAGAGCAGGCCCTGCGCGAGCGGTTCGCGCGCGATCACCCCGAGCCCCGCCTCCGCCGCCCGCGCGAGCACCCGGTTGGGCACCCACTGGTAGGCGACGCTGTAGGCGATCTGCAGCGTCTCGTAGACCCCCGCCTGCACCACCGCCCGCGCCTCCTCCAGGGTGTGGACCGACGCTCCGATGTGGCGCGCGAGCCCCTGTTGCTTGAGCTCCAGCAGCGCCCCGATGGTCTCCTCGTCGAGGATCGCCGAGACCGGCGGATCGTGCAGCTGGAACAGATCGACGTGATCGGTGCGCAGGCGCTCCAGGCTTCGCTCCAGCGCGCGGCGCAGGTGCTCGCGGTCGTAGCGCCGGCGGATGGGCTGCGCGTAGAAATCGGAGCCGGCCTTGGTCGCGATCACGACCTGCTCCCGCGCTCCGGACAGCACCTCGCCGAGCGCGCTCTCGCTCCGTCCGAAGCCGTAGCAGTCCGCGGTGTCGAAGAACGTGATCCCGCGCTCCAGCGCGCGCTCGATCGCGGCGTGCGCGGTCCTGCTCGTGCACCGGGCCGAGCTCGCCTCCGAAGGCCCAGCCGCCGAGGCCGAGCGCGGAGACGGTCAGGCCAGTCCTGCCGAGGGTGCGGTATTGCACCGCGCTGTCTTTCCCTCCCGTTCGAGCTGCCCCGCCGGCTGGCTCGCCGGCCGCCGCCATGGATCAGTGGGCGGTGAGGCCCCCGTCGACCACCAGCACCGCCCCGGTGACGAAGGCGGAGCGCTCGCTGGCGAGATAGACGCACGCCTCCACCACGTCGCGGATCGTACCCAGCCGGCCGATGGGATAGGCGGCGGCGGAGATTGCGTTCCGACGTACCGGTCGTAGTTGCGGTCGGTCAGGATATGCCCCGGGCAGACGGTGTTGGCCCGGATGCCGTGGCGCCCGTAGTAGTTCGCGATGTGCCGCATGAGGTTGAGCACCCCTGCCTTCGCGATGTCGTACAGGGGGGAGTCGTGGCTGGTGACGAGCCCATTGATGCTCGCGACGCCGACGATGGAACCACCGCCCGCGCGCTGCATGTGGGGCAGCACCGCCCGGCAGCAGAGCGCTTGCTGGCGGACGTTGGCGCGCATTGCGAGGTCGAACTGCTCGACCGAGGTCTCGTGCGGCGGGGCGGAGACGGCGCCGAGGCCGAAGTATGTTGATCAGCACGTCGACGCGGCCGAAGGTCGCCAGGCAGCGCTCGACCATGAGCTCGATGTCGCCGTCCTCCAGCAGGTTGACCCGCACCCAGTCGCAGCGAGGGGAGAGGTGCTGCATGTCGGCGACGGTCTCGCGCGCCGCCAGCGAGTCCAGGTCGGCGATCATGACGCGGGCGCCGGCCCGCGCGAACGCGAGCGCCGTCCCGCGGCCGATGTTGCTGGCGCCACCGGTGATCAGCACCACCTTGTCGCGCAGATCGCGCGGCGGATCGGGCAGCAGCTCCACCGGGACCATCGCCTGGGTGGGACGGGGCGGCTTGATGGACATCGGCGCGTCCCGCGCGAACCAGGCCTAGCTCGGCGCCGGGGCCGCCGTCGTCCGGCCCGCTTCCCGCCAGCTCCTCGCCCGCCTCCGCGGAAGGCGGGGGCCCGCCCTGGTCCAGGGAGGCGAAGTCCGTCGACGTCGCGGACCTCCGCGCCGCCGGCCAACTCGCCCTCGGCAGGGCGCACCCTCCAGGGTCGCCAGATCGTCCACGTCGAGCGCGTCGGCCTGCGCGGCCGGACCGCCCGCCGGCGGCTCACCGCCCCTCCAGGTCGTCGGCCGGCTCCAGGCGCAGCATGCAGATGTTCTCCGACTCCGCCTCGCTGAAGTCGGTGTGCGCCTTGAAGCGCAGATCGACGTCCTCGTGGTGCTCGGCGACCCATTCCGCGGCGACGACGTCGTCCCTGCGCATTGCCGGTCACCACCGCGATCGGCTCCTCGGGACTGCCGCCGTCGGGGAACAGCGCGATCCGGACCGTCGCATTCGCAGGCATGCCCTCGCACTCGCACATGAGCAGCAACTTGTCGCCCGCGAACGCCAGCACCGCCTCGGCCTGCTCCTGCTCGGCCTCCGCCTGCGCTTCGCCCTCGGCGGTCGTCTCGCCCGTCTCGGGCGGAGGCTCCAGCAGGTAGAAGGGCACCGGCCGGGAGGTCTTCTTCTTGTCGCCGGCGGTGGCCTCCGCCACCAGCTTGCCCTCGGCACCCCAGTCCGCGGTCCACGCCAGCACCGCCCGGCCCTCGGCGTCGAGGGTGCCGTCGAGATGGGTCACCTCCTGCTCGCCGTCGGGGGTTCGCAGGCGCAGCACCACCCGCACCGGCGTGTCCGGCTCGAAGCCGGCTGTCTTGACCTCGATCTCGACCTGTTCTCCGGCGATCACGCGCGGCGCGCTCCAGCTCACCTTGCCGATGGCCTTCGGCCCCTCGAACCAGGCCCGCGTGATGCGCGCCTTCTTGAGCTGCTCGATCTGCTCCGGGCTGAGGCCCTCGGTGAGCGTGCCCAGCTCATCCAGCGGCAGCTCGGAGAGGTTGTCGGCGAGCCCGGCCGCCCCGGGACCGCCGCCCGGTACCTGGCCGGGCAGCTGCCCGCCGCCGGGGGGCTCCAGCACCCCGACTTCCGAGCCAGGCTCGCCGCCGCCTCCGCCGCCTTCGCCGCCGCCGGCGCCGCCCCCGGCCCCGCCGCCGGCGGTGGCCGTCGGCGGCACGAAGACCGTGGTCGCCCCGCCGCCGCCCCCCGCGCCGCCGGTGGCGGTCGGGATCGCGGTGGCGGTCGGCATCCCGGTGCTCGCGGTGGGGCTGCCTGTCGGTCCGGTGCCGCCCGTCGAACCGGTGGGCTGCGTGCCGCCGGTGGGCTGGGTGCCGCCGGTGGGCTGCGTGCCGCCGGTGGGCTGCGTCGCGCCGGTGGGCTGCGTGCCGAGCGTGGGAAGGGTGCCGCCGGTCGGTTGCGTGGCACCTGTCGGCTGTGTGCCGCCGGTGGGCTGCGTGCCGCCCGTGGGCTGCGTGCCGCCGGTGGGCTGGGTGGCGCCCGTGGGCTGCGTGCCGCCCGTGGGCTGCGTCCCGCCGGTGGGCTGGGTGCCGCCGGTGGGCTGCGTGCCGCCGGTGGGCTGCGTGCCGCCGGTGGGCTGCGTGCCGCCGGTGGGCTGTGTGCCGCCGGTGGGCTGTGTGCCGCCGGTGGGCTGTGTCCCACCCGTAGGCTGTGTCCCACCCGTAGGCTGCGTGCCGCCCGTGGGCTGCGTCCCGCCGGTGGGCTGGGTGCCGCCCGTGGGCTGGGTGCCGCCGGTGGGCTGGGTGCCGCCCGTAGGCTGCGTCCCACCCGTAGGCTGCGTGCCGCCGGTGGGCTGCGTGCCGCCGGTGGGCTGCGTGCCGCCGGTGGGCTGGGTCGCGACCGTGGCCAGCGTGGGCGGC
>BPJM01000006.1 GCA_026004615.1 Planctomycetota bacterium | reverse complement strand
CACCGCCGCGCCGGGAGGCGCCGTGAGCGAAAAGCGCAAGACCTCGCCCAGGATGCGCTCCAGCGCGGCGTCGCTGCCGGCGGCCAGCGGGCGCGGCTGGCGGAACAGGAACACCAGGTCCCAGCAACCGCGCCCGCACCGTGACCCGATCGTCGGCCCAGCGCAGCACCAGCTCGCCGCCGGGGAGCAGGAAGGTCGCGCGCACCGGATCGGCGGGCAACAGCCGCGGATCGAGGATCGCCGCCATGCCGTCGGCGAATCCCGCGTACAGCTCCTCGAGCCGCTTGCGCTCGGAGCCCGCGGTGCGCCGCAGCAGTTGGGCCAGCTCCAGGCCGCGCGGCTCGCTCGCCACGGCCCGGAGCGCCTGCTGCAGCCCCGCCGGCAGCCGCTCGAACACCTCGTCGTCGACGTAGGGGCAGTGGCGGCGAAAGGACGCGGCCACAAGGCCGGGGCGTGCGCCGCGAGCGATCGCGGCGGCGCCGTCGCGCTGCGGTGCCGGCCTGCCGCCGCCCGGCTCGCGGGCCGGCCGGCGGCCCCCGCCGGCGCGCCCGCCCTCGGCCGCCGGAGCCGGGCCCGGCGGGGCCGGGGCCCGCCGGTGGGCGCCCCCTGCCGGCGGCACAGAAGGGGGGTGCTCGCGACTCCGTGGCTGCGCGGCGGGACGCGGCGCGGCGGCGGGCTCGGCCTGGGCGGCCGGGGCCGGCGAGGCGCTGGCCGGTGGACCGCTCGCCTCCGCTTCCGCGCGTGCGGCCGCGCGTTCCCGGGCCCGCTGCCTGAGCCGCGCCCGCAGCCGGGCGCGGGCGTCGGTCTGTTCGGGGTGCTCCGTCATGGCCCCTCCTCGCTGGCGCGTGTGCGCTGTTCGACCTGGGCGAGCAGCTGCTGGACACGCGACTCGCGCAGCCCGCTCACGTGCCCGCTGGCGCGCGCCGCCGCCAGCGCCTGCCGCGCCGCCTGGCGCGCCTGCTCGAGCTCTCCCGCCTCCAGGTGGCGCTGCGCGCTCGCCAGCGCCTGCACGTACGCAGCACTGGCGGCGCGGCTGTCGCTCGGGGCGAGCCGTTGCGCCTGCGCATACAGCTGCACGGCCTCCGCATACTGCCCCACCCGCTCCAGCCCGAACGCCCGGCTCTCCAGGCTGCGCGCCTGGCTTTCGGCGCGCCGCTGCCGGAGCTGCGCCTGCAGCGCCTGGAGCTCCGCATCCGAGCCCAGCGCAGCGGCCTCGGCCAGGGCGCGCTCGGCCTCCTCGAACAGATCGAAGCGCAGAAGCTCGCGCGCTCGTTCGAGCAGCCGCGCGCGCTCGCGGGCGGGCGCGGGGGGCTCGGCGCGCGCGCGGGCGAGGGCGGCGCGCAGCGCCTGGAGCTCCGGCTCGCCGCCCGCCTGCTCCAGCGCCGCCAGCGCCCGCTCGGCGGTCTCCAGCTCGCCCTTCGCCAGCGCGGTTCGGGCGGCGGCGAGGATCTGCTGGCGGCCGGAGTCCGCAGGGGAGGACTGCCAGGCCGTGAACAGCCGCGACAGCTGCGGCCAGGCCCGCCACGCACCCCACGCCGCCGCGGCGAGCGCCGCGAGTAGCACGACCGCCAACACGAGCCGCAGCGTGCGGCGCCCGCGCCGGAGTTCGCGGGTATGCACGGCGGCGGTGCTGTCGCCGCCGAGCGCGAAGCAGCGCTCGATCTGCTCCCGCATCGCGCGCGCGCTCTGGTAGCGGTCCTCACGCCGCTTTTCCAGGGCCTTCATGACGATGCGCTCCAGCTCCGGCGGCAGCGCGAGATCGGGGCGCGCCACCCGGAAGGGGGTCGGCGGTTCCACGATGTGCTTGCCGAGGTAGCCCATCGCGGTGTTGGAGTGGAACGGCAGCGTGCCCAGCAGCATCTCGTACAGGATGACACCGAACGAATACAGATCGCTGCGCGCGTCGATGTCGGGGTCGCCCGCGGCCTGCTCCGGCGACATGTACTGGGGCGTGCCGGTGATGATCCCTTTCTTGGTGCGGAAGGACTGCTGGCGGCGCGGGCCGGTCGTCGGTTCGAGTGCGGACAACTTCGCGATGCCGAAGTCCATCACCTTGGCGATCTCCTCGCCGTCCGGACTGCGGCAGATCATGATGTTGTCGGACTTCATGTCGCGGTGCACGATGCCCTGCTCGTGCGCCTGTTCGAGCGCCATGAGCACCTGGCGCGCGATGTGCAGCGCGCGCGGTACGGCCAGCTCGCCCTCGCGCTGGATGATCGTCTCCAGGTCGGTGCCCTCGACGTATTCCATCACCATGTAGTGCAGCGGCTGCGCCGGGCCCTGGTGTTCACCGGCGTCGTAGATCTGCACCACGTTCGGGTGGGCCAGGCGGCTGGCGGCGCGGACCTCCCGGTCGAAGCGGCTCAGCGACTCGCGATTCGCCAGCAGCCGGGGGGTGCAGGATCTTCACGGCGACCAGCTTGCGCAAGAGCAGGTGTTCGGCCTTGTAGACCACCCCCATGCCGCCTTCCCCCACGCGCTCGAGCAGCCGGTAACGGCCGGACAGCACCGTGCCGGCGAGCGGGTCCGTACCGGCGCCGGGCGCGGGCGGGGGCAGCTGCTCCAGCCCCACCGGCGGGGCGCCCGCCGCGCCCTGTCGCAGCTCGTCGATCTCCGCGGGCTCCGGGGGGGCGAGCAGGGTCCGGTCCTCGGGCGGCGGGCCACCCGCCTCGTCGTAGAGCACGGTGCGGTCGTCTTCGCCCGCCCCCATCGCCTCCAGCTCCGACAGCAGCTCGTCGGCGGAGCGGTAACGCTCGCCGGCAGGCGCGGCCAGCAGCACCTTGATCATCCCGCTCAGGCGCGGCGACAGCCGCAGCCCACTCGCCGCCAGGTCCGGAAGCTGCCCTCCGAGCACGGCCGCGATGACCTCGGCGGAGCTGTCGCCCTCGTAAGGCGGGCGGCCGGTGAGGGCGGCGAAAAGGGTACAGCCCAGCCCGTACAGATCGGTCCGCGCATCGAGCCGGTCGCCCACCAGCTGCTCCGGCGCGAGGTAGACGGGAAGATCGGCGCAGGGCGGAGGCGCCTCGGGGTCGAGCGCCGCGGGCAACGGAGTCATGCCCAGATCCTGCAGCACCGCGCGGCCCTCGGCGTCGAAGGCGATGTTTTCCGGCCGCACCGCGCCGTGGACCAGGCCTGCGTCGTGCAGCTCGCGCAGCGCCAGCGCCACGTCGCGCGCCAGGCGCACGGCCTGCCGCTCGTCGAGCCGCCGGCCCCGCGCCAGCAGCTGCGCGAGCGTGTGCTCCGGCCAGGCGCGGCGCGCCAGGTAGTACGCCTCCCCGGCGCGGCCACAGTCGACGACGGGCGCGAGGGGTCGGCGCCTCCGGCAGGCTGAGGGCGGCGGTCCGGGCGCGGAACGCCTCGAAGCGCCGCGGATCGGCGGCGAGCGCCGCGGTCAGCACCTCGAGCGCGACGACCTGGGGTGCGCCGTCCGGTCCCGTCCGCACCGCGTGCAGCACCGGCCCGGTAGGCCGGAAGCCGAGCGGCGCCCGCAGGTAGTAGCCCTCGACCTGCAGGCGCGGCTGTTCGCGCTCCAGCGTCGCGTAGGCGAGGATCTGCTCGGCGTGCGCGTGAGCGAGCAGGCGGGCGGAGACCAGCGTCTGGAGCAGCGCCCGCGGCTCGCGCCGCGCCTCGGGCGGGGCCTGGGCGAGCGCGTGCTCGAGCTGCTCGGGGCGGAGCAGGCGATCGCGCAATGCCAGCGCCGCCACCGCGTGCACCTCCGCGTCGAGCTGGTGCAGGTGCACGAGCCCCGCTGGCGCAGGCGCGGCCGGCGGCGCCGAGGGCGGGGCGGGCAAATCGGAACCGGTGCCGGAGGGTGCCGGAGGGAGGGCAGCAGCGGGGGCGGTCGCCGGGACCGGCCGGGGGGAGGGCGGAGCTGGCTCCTCCTCGGGGGCGACCGGCGGCAGGTCGTCCTCCAGCGTCAGCGGATCGCACGCGACGACGCGGCGGTGGTGGGCGGGCTCGAGCAGGCCCCACTGCACGAGAAACCGGCCGAAGCTGCCGCGGTAGCCGCCGTCCCGATAGGCGGCGAGCGCCTGCAGGCCTTCCTCCCGGTCGAGGTGGCCCAGGTCGGTGGCGATCTTCAGGTAGCGATGGGCCTGCAGCAGGCGCGCGGCGTGATCGGCCTTCTCCGCCTCCTCGGCGCTCAGCAGTCCCCGCTCGACGAGCAGCGCGGCCAGCGTCGTCTCCTGCGGCCGCCGGTCCAGCTCGTGCAGGCAGGCGGTGACGGCGTGTTCCGGCACCAGCCGGTTCTGGACGACGATCCTGCCGAGCAGCAGGTCGGACGGCTTGCCCATGCGCCTGTGATCCCCTACTGCCGGGCGGCGCGGCGCCGCAAGCGACAGCCGGCAGCGGCGCCCCCGCGCTGCCCGGACCCGCTCACCGCTGCGCCGGCAGGCGGTCGAGCACCTGGGCGAGGTCGGCGAGCTGAAAGGGCTTGCGCAGCAGCCCCAGCACGCCGGGCGCGGCGAGCTCTTCCGGGCCGAGCGGCCGGCCCGTGACGAGGATCACCGGGGGCGGCGCCGCCAGCTCGCGCTGCAGCGCCGCCGCCAGCTCCACGCCGGTCATGCCGGGCAGGCCGTGATCGGCGAGCACCACCGCGTAGTTCCCGCTGCGCGCCCGCTCCAGCGCCTCGTGCGAATCGGTGAGCTGGTCCGCGCTCCAGCCGAGTCGGCGGAGCATGGAGACCAGCAACCGCCCCACGAGCGGCGCGTCGTCGACGACCAGGGCGCGGCGCTGCCCGGCCGGGGCCGGTGCGGGGGTGCCGGCCCCGGCCGCCGCTGCCCCCGCCGCCTGGCCCGGCCGCACCGGGCCCGGGACCCGGTTCGCCCACGGGGCTCTCCTCCCCTGCGGCCGGCGCGCCCGCCGCGCCGGCCGGTCTTGACTTCCGCCCTCGAGGAGGAATAATACCCGACCGGAACGGCGGAGCGCGAGCGGGAGTAGCTCAGAGGCAGAGCGCAACCTTGCCAAGGTTGATGTCGAGGGTTCGAATCCCTTCTCCCGCTCCATGCTCGTGCGGTTGAGCTCCTTCCGGCACCTCGCCTTGACACCGTCCGGACCCAGGGATACCTTCTGCCACCCCCGAGCGGAGAGGGCGTCGATGTCCGTCGAGATCACCGAGCTGGGGCCGTGCAAGAAGCGGCTGGCCATCGCGCTGTCGCGGGAGCGGGTGTTGCGCGCGCTCGAGCGGAGCTACCAGAAGCTGGCGCGCGACGTGGTGCTGCCCGGATTCCGCCGCGGGCGGGTGCCGCGCCGGCTGCTGGAGCGGCGTTTCGGACCGAGCGTGCAGGCCGCGCTGCGCGAGCAGCTGGTCCGTGAGGCGCTGCAAGAGGCGGTGGCGGAGCACCAGCTGCAGCCGATCGACGAGCCGAAGCTGGAGCTGGGGGAGCTGGACCTCGAGGCGGATCCGGCGTTTCGCTTCGAGGCCACGCTGCAGGTGCGCCCGCGCTTCGAGCTGCCCGACCTGGACGGCATCCGGGTGGAGCGCCCCCCGGCGGTGGTGACGGAGCAGGACGTGGAGGAGGCGCTGCTCTCGCTGCGCCGCTCGCGCGCGCGGCTGGCCGCGCGCGCAGATGGCGAGGGCGCCGAGGCGGGCGATCTGGTGCTGGCGGATGTCGAGCTGCTCGCCGACGGCGAGAGCAAGCAGACGCTCGAGGGAGTGCATATCTGGACCGACGGGGAGCGGGTGGGTCCGATCGCGGTGCCCGATCTGGCCGCGCGGCTGGCCGGGCTGTGCGCGGGGCGAGCAGGTGGAGATCCCCGCCGCCTTCCCGCCCCGGCTCGGCATCGGGGGCAGTGCGACCGCGCTGCGCATCACCGCGCGCAAGATCTGGCGGCGGGAGCTGCCCGAGCTGGACGACGAGCTGGCAGCGGCGCTGGGGGCGCAGGACGTGGCGGCGCTGCGCGAGCGGGTCCGCGCCAGCCTGCAGCGCGAGGCGGACAGGCGCGCCGAGGCGGAGCTGGACGACCGGATCCTCGAGGCGGTGCTGGCCCGCGTGGAGTTCGAGCTGCCCGAGGACCTGATCCAGGTCCAGCTCGATGAGCTGGCGTTGAGCGCCCAGCTTCAGGCCCAGCAGCACGGCCTGTCCGAGGAGGAGGCGCTGCTCGAGGCGGGCAAGGCGCGCACCAGCGCCGATCCGGTGGTCCGCCAGCGCGTGAAGGCGCGGTTCCTGCTGGAGGCGCTGGCCGAGCGCGAAGGGCTGTCGGTGAGCGAAGAGGAGCTGGCACGGCGCGTCACCGAGATGGCACTGCAGGCGGGCCGCAAGCCCGAGGCGTACCTCCGGGAACTCCAGGAGCGGGGCCTGCTCGGGCGCTTGCGGGTGGCGATGCGGCTGGAGAAGGCGCGGGCGTACCTGCGCGAGAAGGCCGAGGTGGTGGACGTGGCGGCGGCACGGGCCGGTTCGTAGCCGTGTCCGGGCGGCGCCGCGCAGCGGAGCGCGAGGAGGCAGCGAGCGTGGGCGTGCGAGGCGAGCAGGTGCGGGGGACGCTGATCCCGTTCGTGATCGAACGCGAGGCGCGCGGCGAGCGCAGCTACGATATCTACAGCCGCCTGCTCAAGGAGCGCATCGTCTTCATCGGGCAGCCGATCGACGATGCGCTCGCGGATGTGGTGATCGCGCAGCTGTTGTTCCTGCAGTACCAGAACAAGAACAAGAACATCGACATCTTCATCAACACGCCGGGCGGCTCGGTGACCGCAGGGCTGGCCATCTACGACACCATGCAGTTCGTGCGCTGCCCGGTCTCGACCTACTGCATCGGGCAGGCGGCCTCCATGGGGGCGGTGCTGCTGGCGGCGGGGACCAAGGGGCGGCGCTTCGCGCTGCCGCACAGCCGCATCATGATCCACCAGCCGTGGGGCGGCACCCAGGGTACCGCCAGCGACATGGAGCGGCAGGTCGACGAGATCATCCGCCTGAAGGGCATCCTCTACGACATCCTCGTCAAGCACACCGGTCAGTCGCGCGAGCAGATCGAGCGCGATGCCGATCGCGACTTCTTCATGAGCGCGGCGCAGGCCAAGGAATACGGTCTGGTCGACGAGGTGATCACCGCGATGAAGGATACCGGTGGCGAGGAGCGGGGCCGGGAGGGGGAGCGGGGCAAGGAGCGGGAGCAGGACAAGGAGGAGTAGCCAGGGCTGGCGCCTGGCGGCGGGTGGCGGCTGCGGAGCGGGGCTGGCGAGCCGTCGCGCCCGTGCGGAAGATCCGCTGCGAGCCGGGGGTTGGGGCCGGAGGTCTTGGCCGGCGTCGGTCCTTCGCGTACCCTGGGGGGCGCGAGCGGGCGCCCGGCGGCAGCGGTGAGGAGGGGCAGTCTGGTGGCGCGAGGCAACCGGGGCGGCGGTCGCGACATGGAGCGGTGCGTGTTCTGCGGTAAGAGCGCGCGGCTGGTCGAGCGGATGATCGCCGGTCCGCCCAACATCTACATCTGCAACGAGTGCGTCGAGCTATGCCATGCCATCCTGAGCGACGATGAGCGCAAGCGCACTGCGCCCCCGCCGCTGCGCCTGGAGGACATCCCTACTCCCAAGGAGATCAAGGCACGGCTCGATGAGTACGTGATCGGCCAGGAGCACGCCAAGAAGGTGCTCGCGGTGGCGGTGACCAACCACTACAAGCGGCTGTTGAGCCTGGCCGAGCACTCCGACGTCGAGATCGAGAAGTCCAACATCCTCCTGATCGGACCGACCGGCTCGGGCAAGACGCTGCTGGCGCGCACCCTGGCCCGCATCCTGGACGTGCCCTTCGCCATCGGGGATGCGACCACGCTCACCGAGGCGGGGTACGTGGGCGAAGACGTGGAGAATCTGATCCTGCGGCTGTTGCAGAACGCGGATTTCGACGTCGCGCGCGCCGAGCGGGGGATCATCTACATCGACGAGATCGACAAGATCGGCCGCACCACCATGAACGTCAGCATCACGCGCGACGTGAGCGGCGAGGGGGTGCAGCAGGCGCTGCTCAAGATGCTGGAGGGCACGATCGCCAACGTGCCGCCGCAGGGTGGCCGCAAGCATCCGGAGCAGCAGTACATCCCGGTCGACACCACGAACATCCTCTTCATCTGCGGGGGCACGTTCGACGGGCTGGAGGCGCATCATCGGCGAGCGGGTCGGGCGCAAGCGGATCATGGGGTTCGAGCCGGGCGAGGACGCCGCGGCGGCGGAGGAGGTGCACGAGCTGCGGCGACGTGCTGCGAGCAGGTGACGCCCGAGGACGTGATCGAGTTCGGGATGATCCCGGAGTTCGTCGGGCGGCTGCCGGTCATCTGCGGCGCTGCGAGCCGCTGGAGCGAGGCCGACGCTGGTGCGGATCCTGCGCCGAGCCGCGCAACGCCCTGGTGCGGCAGAGTACCAGCGCCTGTTCGAGATGGAGGACAAGAAGCTCGACTTCACCGAGGAGGCGCTGCGGGCGATCGTGGCCAAGGCGCGGGAGCGTGACACCGGGGCGCGGGCGATCCGGGCGGGTGTTCGAGGAAGTGATGCTCGACATCATGTACGAGCTGCCCAGCCGCGAGGAGATCCGTCACTACGTCATCACCCCCGAGGTGGTCGCGGGCGCCCCGTTCGAGGCAGCGGCCGCCGGGGCGCTGGCGGGCGCAGACAGCGCCGGTAGCGCTGCCGCCGGCGAGCGCGCCGAGCGGCGCCGCAAGCAGAAGCGCGCCTGAGAGGGTGCGCGAGGGCCGCGCGCCGGCGCGGCCGGCGGGTGTCCGGACCAGGCCCAGGCGGTACAATCATTCCCGGAGCCTTCGTTCACCTTCAGGGCCGAGGGGGCGATGCCGGCCACCTACAGCGACGTGCTGCTCGCGAAGCTGGCGTTGGAATACCGGCAGGTCAGCCCTGAGGCGTTGCGCGAGTGCCTGGACGCCCAGGAGGCGGCGCACCGGGCTGGCGTCATCTCCTCGCTGGGCCAGGTGTTGATCCGCCGCGGCTATCTCACCCACGAGGCCCTGCGGCGTCTGGAGTACTGGACCGGGGTGGCCGAGCGCTCGCGTCGCGCCAACCTGGAGATCCAGCTGCTGCAGCGGCACGGCCGTCCCGAGCCCGCGGTGCTCCGAGCGTACTATGAGCGGTTGCAGCAGGGAGGCTTCACCGAGGATCTCGGCTGGTTGCTGGAGAGCGCCGGCTACTTGCGGCCGGAGGAGCGGCGGGCGCTGGACGCGGCGGTGCAGCAGGCGTGGTACGGGCTGTTTCATCGCGAGGCCGAGGAGCTGCGCCAGCGGCTGGCCGTCGCGGCGGCGGGCGGCTGGTGGGGTGGCGGGGCGCTGCCGGCCGCGCCGCCCGGCGGGGCCTGGGCAGCGGGGGCCCTCGGTGGCGCCGGTGCGTATGCGGTGCCTGCCGCCGATCCGTCGGGTCTGTTCCGCGCCGCGCTCCAGGGCGCGCACCAGGCGCTGCCGGCTGGCACCGCCATGTTCCGCGCGGTGCAACCGGAGCAGTTCGACGCAACCGGTGGATCCTACGCGCCGGCCGGACTGCCGGCGGGGCCGGCGGCACCGCCGGGCGGGGGTGGCCTATCCTGCCCCATACCAGCAGACCTCGCCCTGGGACGCCCGGACCGCGCAGCGGCAGGCCCATCCCGAGCTGTGGCCGGCGCACGGCGGGTGGCCGGCCGCTGGCCCCGGCCCGGGCCCGCAAGCCGGCGCTGGCCAGCCGGCGGCGGCCGCCGCCCTACCCGCCAGGGCCGCCCCCGGGGCGCGGCGGCCGGCGCGCGTGCAGCCGCTGGTGGAGCCGAGCGTGGACATCCCGGGCTACGAGCGGCTGGAGCGGCTTGGCCGGGGCCGGCTCGGGGTATTGTTCCGCGCGCGCCGGCTCTCGGATGGCACCGAGGTGGCGCTGCGCGTCTTTTTCCGCTCATGCAGCGAGAGCGCCGAGCTGGTCGAGCAGTTCTACCGCGAGCTGGAGGTCCTGCGCTCGCTCCGGCATCCCAACATCCTGCGCACCGAGGACGGAGGCGAGGCGAATGGCCACCTCTACCTGGTCTTCGAGCTGCTGGACGCGCAGAGCGTGCAGGACCTGATCAACCTGCACGGCCGGGGTGCGCGAGGCGGAGTGCCTGCGCTGGGCGGCCCAGGTGGCGCGGGCCATGGATCATTACGCGCGCCGGGGGCTGGTGCATGGCGACCTGCGGCCGCAGTCCATCCTGCTGACCCGCACCCGGCGGGCGGTGCTGTGCGAGCTGGGGATCGACGTCCGGCCCTACGAGGAGCACCTGCGCAGCCGCCACGGGGTCGTCCGCTCCAGTCCGGCCTACCTGGCGCCGGAGCAGGGCATGGGGGCGGAGAGCTTCGATGTGCGCGCCGATATCTATGCGCTGGGGATCACCATGTTCCATGCGCTGACCGGACGCGTGCCCTTCGATGGTCCCAACCCCGCGGTCGTCATCTCGAGACACGCCCGTGACCCGTTGCCCGATCCGCGGGACTTCGTCCCGGCAGTGAGCGCCGAGACGGTCGAGCTGCTGCGGAAGATGTGTGCCAAGCGGCCGGAGGATCGCCACCGCACCGCGCGCGAGCTGCTGGCGGAGATCGCCTGGGTGCACAGCGAGAAGGCCGGTGGCTCCACCCCCATCGTGCCCCTGGAGCCCCCTGATGTCCTGGGCTCCGGGGAGCGGAGCGGTCCCCGGAGCCCGAGCGGACTGTGGCGGCGGGTGCTCCGCGCCTTCGGCTTCCGCCGCTGATGTCCCTCGTGCCGGCCGGCGCCGCTGCGGGGCGCCGGCTCCCCGACTTGTCCCCCTGGGCGCGCAGGGTATGATTCGGCGGCTCGGAGCAGCGCAGAGACGGGGAGAGCCATGCGCATCACGGTCTTCGGCACGGGGTATGTCGGCACGGTCACAGGTACCTGCTTCGCCGACCTGGGCAACGAGCTGGTCTGCGTGGACGTGGATGGCGAGCGCGTGGCGCGGCTCAATGCGGGCGATCCCGTCATCTACGAGACGGGGCTGCGCGATCTGTTGCAGCGCAATCTGGAGGCGGGCCGGCTGCGGTTCACCACCGACGCCGCGTCGGCGGTGCGCCACGGCGAGCTGATCTTCGTCTGCGTCGGCACGCCGCCGCGCTCCAGCGGCGAGGCGGATCTGTCCCAGGTGGTCGAGGTGGCGCGCACCGTCGGCCGGCACATGCAGGAGTACAAGATCATCGTCAACAAGTCGACGGTGCCGGTCGGCACCTACGACGTGGTCCGGCGCGCGGTGCGAGAGGCACAGACGGTGGAGCTGCCCTTCGACGTGGTCTCCAACCCGGAGTTTCTGCGCGAGGGGCAGGCGATCCAGGACTTTCAGAACCCCGAGCGGATCGTGATCGGCACCGATAGCGAGCGCGCGCGCGAGGCACTGGCGCGCCTGTACCGTCCGATCGCCCGCACCAACCGGCCGATCTTCTTCACCACCATCCCCTCGGCCGAGCTCATCAAGTACGCATCCAACGCCATGCTGGCGACGCGGATCTCGTTCATGAACGAGCTGTCGCACCTGTGCGAGGCGGTGGGCGCGAACATCCTGGAGGTCGCGCGCGGCATGGGGCTGGACTCCCGCATCGGGCCGCGTTTTCTGCATGCCGGTTGCGGCTACGGCGGCTCGTGTTTCCCCAAGGATGTGAAGGCGCTGGCGCAGGTGATGGAGCAGCACGGGCTCACCTCGAACCTGCTGCGGGCGGTGGACTACATCAACGAGCGGCAGAAGCGCGCCGTCGTGCAGAAGCTCAAGCGCGTGCTGCCGCAACTGGACGGCCGGACCATCGCGGTGTGGGGACTGTCCTTCAAGCCGCGCACCGATGACATGCGCGAGGCGCCCTCGTTGCGGGTGATCGAGGATCTGCTGCGCGAGTACGCGCGGGTACGGGCCTACGACCCCGAGGCGCGGCAGAACGCGCGCCAGCTGTTCGGCGATGCCATCGAGGTCGTGGACGACGCCTACGAGGCGGTCGCGGGCGCGGATGCGCTGGTGCTGTTGACCGAATGGGACGAGTTCCGCCAGCCCGACCTGCTGCGGGTCAGGGACCGGATGGCGGGGCGGGTGATCGTGGATGGCCGCAATGTGCTGAGCCGGGCCGAGGTCGAGGCGCTCGGCTTCACCTACATCGGGTTCGGCACCTGAGGGCCACTTGCTGTTGTCCTGTTCCCGGTGGGGTTGGCCGTGGTCGGCAAGGGGCGTCGTGCTTCGCGGTCCGGTGCGTCGGGCGGCGGGGAGGTGTCGAGCGGGAGGGCGGTCGCATGACGGGACGGCGGGGGAGGCCGGGGCTGGGCGCAGCGGTGCTGCTCGGGGCGGTCGTGCTGGGGGCGCCGCTGTGGGCGCAGACCGCGCCGCCTGCCGAGCAGGAACGGCTGCGGGCGCTGGAGCAGCAGGCGGACTACCTGCACGAGCAGGTGCAGCAGCTGCGGGCGCGGCTGGCGGAGCGGGACCGGGCGGCGGCGCAGGGCCCGGAGTTCGAGCGGCGCTGGGGCGAGGATGTCGTGGTCGCCTGGAAGGACGGCCTGCGGGTCTACCTGCTCGATCCCGGCGAGCCCGACCCCGAACGGCGGCCGCTGCACATGGTCGCGCTCGACGGGCGGCTGCAGATCGACTACCGCTGGTTCGCCGACGAGGCGAGCCCGCACGACGACACCTTCGTGCTGCGCCGCATCCGGCTCGGGGTGAAGGGGTTCTTCTTCCGCCACCTCGCCTACCGGCTGAGCGCGGACTTCGCCAGGGACGGTGATACCCAGCTCAAGGATGCCTACGTCGCCTTCACCTATCTCAAGGCCGCCCAGCTCATGGTGGGGCAGTTCAAGACCCCGATGATGCTCGAGCAGCTCGCCAGCTCGAAGTACCTCAACTTCATCGAGCTGCCCATGATGCAGACCGTGGCGCAGATCGATCGCGACCTGGGGATCCAGATCCACGGCGAGCTGGAGTATGCGCACTACCAGCTGGCGGTCATGAACGGCGAGCGGGGCAACCGCGCCGACAGCAACGACGACAAGGACCTGATCGCGCGGCTGGTGCTCACCCCGTTCAAGCCCGGCAAGACGCCGATCCTGGAGGGGTTGGCGATCGGCGGCAGCATCTCGTACGGCAAGCGCGACGACTTCCTGCCGGTCTTCCGCACGATCTCGGGCACGACCTTTCTCGATCTCGGCCAGGCCTCCAGCGACTTCCAGGCCGGGGGGCTGTTGCGGGCCGGGGGGGAGTTCCTGCTGGTGGCCGGGCCGCTGCGGCTGCAGGCGGAGTACCTCCACCTGCGGGTCGCCGATTTCGTCACCGGGGCGGGGCGCGAGGGCGACCTCGACGTGCGCGGCGGCTACGTCGATGTGCTGTTCATGCTGACCGGGGAGGACTATCCGTACGACAGGCGCGTGGTGCCGGATTCCGACTTCGATCCGCTCGCCGGCGGCTGGGGTGCGTGGCAGGTGGGCTTTCGCTGGGACGTGGTGGACGTGGAGGGGCGGCTGGCCAGCGACCGGATCCGCGGCACCGACCGCGTCGATGCCTTCACCTTCGGCCTCAACTGGTACCTCAACCGCTTCGTCAAGGTGCAGGCCAACTACACCCGGATCGTCTACGAGGACGATACCGGGGTCGCCCGCATCCAGAGCAACGAGGACGTCGTCTTCTTCCGTCTGGCGCTCGAATACTGAACATCTGGTTTGCGCCTGAGGTGCGGCGGCTGCTACCATCGCCTCTCCGAGATGCGGTCCGAGGGAGGCGGCGGGCGGCCGATGCGGGTGCTGGTGGGCAGGGAGGGGGAATCGGCGCCGGCGCGCGAGCTGTGCTGGGACGGGGTGCGACCGCTGGTCGTGGGGCGGTCGCACCGGGCGGACGTGGCGATCGACGATCCGCTGCTCTCCCGCCAGCACTGCCGGCTGGAGGCACGCGCCGGCGGGATCTTCGTCGTCGACCTCGGCAGCGCCAACGGCACCTACGTCAACGGCGTGCGCTGCGCCGAGGCCCGGCTGGGTCCAGGGGATGAGCTGCGGCTCGGCGGGTCCTGGCTGCGGCTGCTCGCCGAGGAGGGCGCGGCGCCGGCCTCCAGGCGTGCCGCCGTGAGCTCGAACACGCCCACCGGCGAGCTGCCGGCACTCCAGCCCCCTTCGCACCAGGGCGGGGGCGACGCCACGCTGCGCGCCCCCAAGCTGCCCGGCTACCGGATCGAGCGCATCCTCGGGCGGGGTTCCTTCGGCACCGTCTACCTGGGCCGCGAGCTCGATGGGGGCGGGCGCGAGGTGGCGATCAAGGTCCTGCCAGCCGGCCCGCGCGTGCAACCGGAGGTCGTCGCGCGCTTTCTTCGCGAGATCGAGACGCTGAGGCGGCTGGACCACCCCAACCTGGTGCGCATCTACGACGCGGGCGAGGCGGAGGAGTGTCTCTATCTGGTCATGGAGTACGTCCGGGGTAGCACGCTGGCCTCGTTGCTTCGCGGCGGTCCGCTGCCGGTCGAGCGCGTGCTCGCGATCGCGGATCAGCTCCTGGCGGGACTGGCGCACGCCCACGCCCAGGGGTTCGTCCACCGCGACATCAAGCCCGAAAACGTGCTGCTCGACGAGCAGGGTCGGGTCCGGCTGTGCGATTTCGGCCTCGTCAAGGCGGTGAGCGCAGACGCCGGGGATGGGCTGACGCGGCCCGGGGAGGGTCTCGGTTCGGTCGCCTACATGGCGCCGGAGCAGGTGCGCGCTGCCCACGCCGCGGACGCCCGTGCGGACGTCTATGCCGTGGGATCGACGCTGTACCACATGCTGACCGGACGCAAGCCGTATTCGGGGCCGGTGACGGCGCAGCTGTTGCGGGACGTGGTGAGCACGCCGCCGCCGCCATTGCGCGAGCTCGCCCCCGGAGTGCCCGCGGAACTGGCGGCCATCGTCGAGCGCTGCATGGCGAAGGACCCGGAGCTGCGGTGGCAGAGCGTGGCGGAGCTGCGGGCAGCGCTGCAGGCGTTTGCTGCTCGGTCCCATGGCGGTCCGGGCCTGGTGGGCCGCCCGCCGGGACTGCACGCGCGGACGGTTGCGGGCCTGCCGGCGTTCGAGCCGGAGCAGGAGCGGGGCGAGCGGGAGGGCGAGCCGGCGGGTGCGGCGCGGGCGGGTGCGCCGGGGGCGGCAGCTGGGGCCGGCGGGGCGCGCGGTCGCACGGTGGTGGGGGTGCCGGTGTTCGAGGGGGAGCCGGAGGAAGAGCCGGGGGCGGGGGGGCGCGCCGGGCCGCGGGCGGACGGTGTTCGGCCTGCCGGCGTTCGAGCCGGAGCAGGAGCGGGGCGAGCGGGAGGGCGAGCCGGCGGGTGCGGCGCGGGCGGGTGCGCCGGGGGCGGCAGCTGGGGCCGGCGGGGCGCGCGGTCGCACGGTGGTGGGGGTGCCGGTGTTCGAGGGGGAGCCGGAGGAAGAGCCGGGGGCGGGGGGCGCGCCGGGCCGCGGGCGGACGGTGTTCGGCCTGCCGGCGTTCGAGCCGGAGCAGGAGCGGGGCGAGCGGGAGGGCGAGCCGGCGGGTGCGGCGCGGGCGGGTGCGCCGGGGGCGGCAGCTGGGGCTGGCGGGGCGCGCGGTCGCACGGTGGTGGGGGTGCCGGTGTTCGAGGGGGAGCCGGAGGAGGAGCCGGCGGCGGGGGGGCGCGCCGGGCCGCGGGCGGACGGTGTTCGGCCTGCCGGCGTTCGAGCCGGAGCAGGAGCGGGGCGAGCGGGAGGGCGAGCCGGCGGGTGCGGCGCGGGCGGGTGCGCCGGGGGCGGCAGCTGGGGCCGGCGGGGCGCGCGGTCGCACGGTGGTGGGGGTGCCGGTGTTCGAGGGGGAGCCGGAGGAAGAGCCGGGGGCGGGGGGCGCGCCGGGCCGCGGGCGGACGGTGTTCGGCCTGCCGGCGTTCGAGCCGGAGCAGGAGCAACCGGCGGGCGGTTCGCCGGTCGCGCCCGCCGCCGGGCAACGCGAAGGCGCCGCGGAACGGCGCCAGGATGCGGCGCGGTGCGACGAGCTGTTGTTCGAGTTCGCGCAGGACGTCGAGCCCGCGGCACCCCCGCCGCACGGCGAGGCCGAGCGCGCGCGCTTGCGGGGCGCGGCGACCGAGCTCATGCCGGCGTACGCGGCGGAGGCCGATGCGGGCGGTGGCGCGCCGGCGCCTCCGGGTGGAGCGGCGCGCGGCCGCGTCCCTACGCGGCCGCCGGCGCCGTCCCCGTCCTTCGGCGGGCAGGCGGACCGCCTGCGCGCCGCCCGGACCGAGCTCATGGAGGTGCCGGCGGAGGCGGCCAGCGGCGCCGCCGCAGCCCCGCCCGGGCCGCCGGCCCCGGCACCACCATCTCGCTCCGCGCGCACCGAGGTGATGCAGGTGCCGGTTGTGCCGCCGCCGGCGGGCGGCGTACCGCCCTCGCATTTAGCGCCACCGCCGCCACCGCCGGGGAGGCCGCGCGCCGCGGTCGCTTCCGGCACCAGGCCCCTGGTCGCGCCTGGCGCCGAGCCGGGCCGAGGCAGCGGTGGAAGCGGCGGGCGACGTGGCTGGTTCGGCCGCTGGGTGGCCCGGGTGCGGGGCTGGCTTCGCCTCGGCTAGCCGCTCGGGGGACGGGGCGTCGCGATCAGGCGCACGGGCCGCGGGAGGATCCAACCATGGAACAGGAGCGAGCGGGCGCCGAGGGGCGGCCGGGCTCGGCGCGACGAGTGGAGCCGGCCTGCGGGCCGAACGTTTCGGCGGCAGGCGGACGGGCGGAGCAGGCGGTGCCCGGAGGCTCGCTGGACGAGGAGCACCGCCGGGAGGCGGAGGCGGCGCTGGCGCGCATCGAGCGGATCCTCGAGCGGGCCGAGGGGCTGGAGCCCGGGGTGCGCGAGCAGCTGCGCGCGGCGACCGCCGCGCTGGCCGAGGCGCTGCATCCGAGCTGGCAGGGCGAGGCGGCGCGCGGACGGACCGTCGCCGGGCTGGCGGAGGTGCTGGTGCACGAGGCGGCCCGTCCCGAGCCCGATCGGACGGTCATCGAGCGCGCCATCGCGGCGCTGGACGAGGCGGCGCGTCCGCTGGAGAGCCGCTCGCCGGCGCTGGTGCAGACCGTCGGCCGGATCGCCGAGGTGCTCGCGGGACTCGGGATCTAGACTGCGCGGTTGCGGTCGGGGAGCCTGCACATGAGCGGTGGACCGGCGCGGTTCGTGATCGGGGTCGACCTGGGCACGACCAACTGCGCGGTCGCGTACGTGGACCGGCGCGGGGCGGGACAGGTGAAGCTCTTCGAGGTGCCGCAGCTGGTGGCGCCCGGCGAGGTCGCGCGGCGCGAGCTGCTGCCGTCCTGCATCTACTTCCCCCCGCCGCATGAGCTGGCTGCCGGCGGGCTCAGCGTGCCATTCGGGGCGCGCCGCGATGACGTGGTGGGGGAGCTGGCCCGCCGGCTGGGGGGCCGGGTGAGCGGGCGGCTGGTCACCTCCTCCAAGTCCTGGCTCAGCCACGAGCGCGTCGAGCGGCGGGCGCCGATCCTGCCCTGGCAGGGGGCGGAGGATGCGCCCCGGCTGTCGCCGGTGCAGGCCGCGAGCCGGCTGCTGGAGCACATCCGCGATGCGTGGGATGCGGTCATGGGCGAGGGCGATCCGGCGCGCGCCTTCACCCGCCAGGAGGTGATCATCACGGTCCCGGCCTCCTTCGACGCCGTGGCGCGCAGTCTCACGGTCGAGGCGGCGCAGGCGGCCGGGATCGAGCGGCCGATCCTGATCGAGGAGCCGCAGGCGGCGCTGTATGCCTGGATCGGCGCGCATGCCGGGCGGCTGGCGGAGCTGCTGCCGCCGGGTTCGCGCGTGCTGGTGGTGGACGTGGGCGGTGGCACGACGGACCTGACCGTCGTCACCGTGGAGCGCGGCGAGCCGCAAGCGGGCGAGGAGTTGAGGCTGGAGCGGGTCGCGGTCTCCGAGCACCTGCTGCTCGGCGGGGACAACGTGGACGTGGCGATCGCGCGCCTGGCGGTACCGCGGCTGGAGGCGCGGGGGCCGCGGCTGGAGGCGCGCGACTGGCCGCTGCTGCAGCTCGCGGCGCGCGAGGTCAAGGAGGCGCTGCTGGCGGAAGGCGCACCGCAGAGCGCGCGGCTGGTACTGCCGGGCAGCGGTGCGCGCCTGGTCGGCGGGGTGCGCAGCGCAGAGATCGGGCGGGCCGAGGTCGAGGAGCTGGTGCTGGAGGGGTTCCTGCCGCGGGTGCCGCTCGAGGACGCGGTGCCGCGGCGCTCGCGCGCGGGGTTGCTGGAGCTGGGGCTGCCGTATGCGGCCGACCCGGCGATCACCCGCCACCTCGGCGCCTTCCTCCGCCGGCACGCCCCGCCGGGCGAGCGGCTGCTGGCTCCCAGCGCGGTGTTGTTCAACGGCGGCATGCTCAAGCACGCCGCGATCCGCGCGCGCATCCGGGAGGTGATCGGGCAGTGGGCGGGCCAGGTGCCGGTGGAGCTCGAGACCACCGGCTTCGACCTCGCGGTGGCCCTCGGAGCCGCCTACTACGGGCTGGTGCGGCAGGGCCGCGGCATCCGCATCCGCGGTGGCCTGCCGCGCTGCTACTACGTCGGGGTGGATGCGGGGGGGGGCGCGTCCGGCGGCGCTGTGCCTGGTGCCGCGGGGGCTGGAGGAGGGGCGCGCGGTGGCGGTGCCGCTCGCGGTCAAGCTCAAGACCAACACCCCGGTGGTCTTTCCGCTGTACGCCTCGACGGTGCGCGACGACCCGCCGGGCACGCTGCTGGCCGAGTTCGATCCGGCGGCCGACGAGGCGGAGCTGCACGAGCTGCCGCCGCTGGTGGCGCTGCTGCGCACCAAGAAGCGGCGGGCCGCGCGCCAGCGCGAGGTGCCGGTCGAGGTCGTCTCGCGGCTCAGCGAGCTCGGGGTGCTGGAGCTCGAGCTGCATGCCACCGATGGCAGCGGGCGCAGCTGGCGGCTGGAGCAGACGGTGCGGCTCGGCCCGGCGCCCGGCGGTGAGGGAGCAGCGGCTGCGGCGGAGGCCGCCGCGCCCGATGGCATGGAGCAGCGCGAGCGAGCGGCGCTCGCCGAGGCGAGGCGGGCGCTGGCCGAGGCGTTCGCCGCCGGGAGCGAACCGCACGGTCCGCTGGCCGGGCTGGGCCGGCGGCTGGAGGAGATCTTCGGCGAGGCGCGCGAGGCGTGGTCGCTCGCGGTGTGCCGGCGGCTGTTCGATGCGCTGATCGAGCACCGCGAGGCGCGGGCGCGCTCGGAGGAGCACGAGGCGCGGCTGTACAACCTGCTCGGGCTGTGCATCCGGCCCGGGACGGGCGCGGTGCTCGATCCGGAGCGCGTGGGGGAGATCTGGAAGCTGTTCCTCGCCGGGCTGGTACACCCGCGCTCGGTGCCGTGCCGCCTGCAGTGGTGGATCATGCTGCGGCGGGCGGCCGGCGGGTTCAACCGCGGCCAGCAGGAACAGGTCCTGGCCGCGCTCAAGGACGAGGTGCCGGGCCGTGGCCGGCCGCGCGTCGGCGAGCAGGAGCTGGCCGAGATGTGGCGGCTGGCGGCGAGCCTGGAGCGGCTGGCGGCGGGGACCAAGCGGCGGCTCGGCGAGGCGCTGCTGGAGCGGATCGAACGGGGCGAAGCGCTGGCGCGCTGGGGCGAATGGGCGCTCGGGCGGCTGGGCGAGCGGCGCCCGCCGTTCGGCCCCCTCAACGAGGTGGTGCCGCCCGAGGTGGCGGCGCGCTGGCTGCAGCGGCTCATGGCGCTGCCGGTGCAGGGGCTCGGCGGGCCGGCGCTGGCGCGCCGGCGCTACGCGGTGGTCCAGCTCGCCCGCCGGACCGGCGATCCGGCGCGGGATGTCGCCGAGCCGCAGCGCGCGCGGGTGCTGGCCTGGCTCGCCGAGCACGGCGCCGGCGAGGCGGAGCTGCTGGCGGTGCGCGAGGTGGTGCCGCCCGCCGCCCCCGAACAGCGGCTGCTGTTCGGCGACAGCCTGCCGACGGGGCTACGGCTGGAGGCCGCGGCGGCGGACTGACACTGGACCGCGGCCCGCTGCCGCCGCGCACCCCCTCAGCTGGGCGCGCTCTCGCCCCAGTCCTCGCGCAGCTGCTCCAGCCGCGCGCCGTAGGCCAGCACCAGATCGCGGCGGGTGAACAGGCCGAGCACGCGCGGATCGTCGCGGCTGTGCACCAGCACCACGGCGTCGGCCTGGCGGCGGGCCAGCAGGCGCGCCGCCGCGAACAGATCGTCCTGCGGGGTCAGGGGCCCGAGCGGTGGCTGCAGCAGCCGGCGGACCTCGGTCTGCGGATCGATCCCTTCGGAGACCACCGCCCGCCGCGCATCCCCGAGCGAGAGTTCGCCCACCAGGCGGCCCCGCGCATCCACGACCGGCAGGACGTTCTGGCTGGTACCGGAGAACTGTTGCAGCGCCGCGGCCAGGGTCTGGTCGTCGCGCAGGGTGCGCAGCTCGGCATCCGCTGGATTCCAGCTCTGGCCCACCGTGGCGCCGCGCAGGATCTCGGTGGCGAACGAGCCCAGGTGGGCGGGCGAGTCGATGCGGGCGTCCACCTGGCTCTCGTACAGGGTGCTGCCCGGTGGGGTGAGCAGATACGCGATCGCGGCCACGAGCAGCGACGGCACCAGCAGCCCGTACGAGCCGGTCATCTCCATGACCATGATCACGGCGGCGAACGGCACCTTGGCCACGCCCGCGAAGAAGCCTCCCATGCCGACCATGATGCAGGCGGCAGCCGGCGGCGCCCAGCCGCCGAACCACTGGTGCGCCAGCTGGCCGAAGGCGCCGCCGAGCGCGCCGCCGATCACGAGCGAGGGTCCGAACACCCCGCCGCTGGCCCCGCTGGCGACGGTGAGCGAGGTCGCCACGATCTTCAGCCCGGCGAACGCGAGCAGAAACCCCGCAGCGCGGCCGCCGTCGATGGCCTGCTGGATGTAGCCGTAGCCCATGCCGAGCAGCTCGGGCCACTGGACCGCGAGCAACCCGAGCAGTGCCGCCCCGAGGATCGGCTTGGACCAGCGGGGCAGCGGCAGGGGGCGGAACAGCCGGTCGCGGAACCCGTAGAAGATCCGCGGATAGACGCTGCCGGCGACCGCGCACAGCACTCCGAGCGCCATGTAGAAGGGCAGGTGGTGCAGCTCGTGGAACGACAGCGGTGGGACCGCGAACAACAGCCCCCAGCCGGCGTAGCTCGAATAGACGCAGTAGCCGGTGATGGCGGCGATCAGTCCGGGCAGCAGCGCCTCGTACTCGAACTCGGCCTTGCGGTAGAGCACTTCGGCCGCAAAGAGCGAGGCGCCCAGCGGCGCGCGGAAGATGCTGCCGATGCCGCCCGCGGCGCCGGCGATCATCAGCACCCGGCGGTCGCGGTGGCGCAGCCGCAGGCGCGTGCCGAGATAGGAGCCGAAGCCGGCCCCGATCTGCGCGATGGGGCCCTCGCGCCCCGCCGAGCCGCCGCTGCCGATCGTGAGGGCGGAAGCGACTGCCTTGACGAAGGGCACGCGCGGGCGGATGCGCCCTTGTTCGTGGTGGAAGGCGTGGATCACGGCGTCGGTGCCGTGTCCCTCGGCCTCGGGCGCGAGCGCGTACACCAGCAGCGCGGAACCCGCGGCCCCCAGCACCAGCGGCAACACGAGCCGCCACGGGTTGTCCGGACCGACCGCGGCTGCGGCCTCGATGCCGCTGCCCGGCGGGACGAAGCCGCCGAGAGCCCCGAGCAGGCAGGATTGGGCGAGGCGGAACAGCAGGTCGAAGCCGATCGCGCCCACGCCCGACACGGTGCCGACGAGCACCGCCAGGCCGATCCAGCGGCCGTGCGCATCGAGCAGCGGGCGCGCCCAGCCGCCGAGCCCGAGGCCGCCCAGCCAGTCGCGCGGCCAGCAGCGGTGCACGGAGGCTCCTCCCCGGTGTTCGCAAGCCACGCTCGGCGCCGGCGAGCGGGCCCGCCATCATAGCGCCCGCCGCCCGCTGCGAAAGCCGCCATGCCGCGCGGCAGGGCCGCCCGCCCGAAGACAGCGCCCGGCCCTCAACCGCGGGGGCAGCGCCGCGCGATCTCGCGCACGACCGCGTACAGCCGCACCAGGCGTGCGGTCAGAAACGGCTTGCCGCTGTTCATGAGGCAGGCGGCGAGCTGGCGCTCGGGGTCCGCCCACGCGATGATGTTGGTGAACCCCAGATGCCCGAAGGCGTGCGGGGTGCCGGGCCCGTACAGGCTCAGCCGCTCGCCGCCGAGCACAAACCCCATGCCGTAGCGCACCGGCACGCCCATCATCAGGTCGATCTCCAGCCAGCTCTGCTCGACCCGCGCCCGCCGCACCGTGCGCCGGTCGAACACGCGGACCCCCTCCAGCTCGCCCTCGTTCAGCAGCAGCTGGAAGAAGCGGCAGACCTCGTTGGCGGTGCCGATCACGTTGCCCGCGGGCACGATCGCGGTGAGAAAGCGCGGATCGTTGGACAGCTCCACCCCTCGCCGGAACTCGACTCCCAGCGCGCGCTCCAACAGCCAGCTGAACGGGAACCGCGGGGTGGGACCGGTGAAGGCATTCTCCGCCACCAGCGGGATGTCCTCCGGATGCACGCCATACGAGCAGTGCCGGAAGCCGAGCGGCTCGAGGATCTCCTGGCGGAGCACCGTGCGGATGTCGCGGCCGGTGATGCGCCGCACCACCTCGCCGAGGATGTAGCCGCCGGTCAGCGCGTGGTAGGCGAGCCGCCGGCCCGGGGGCCACATGGGCCGGGCCTCGCACAACAGGGCCACGATCCGGTCCCAGTCCGCGAGCAGATCGAGGTCGACCCTGGCGCCCGCTACCGTCGGGATGCCGGCACGGTGGGTGAGCACGTGGCGGAGCGTGATCCACTCCTTGCCGTGCTTGCCGAACTCCGGGATGTACTCCGCGACCGGATCGTCCAGGTGCAGCAGGCCGCGGCCGTCCAGCAGGTGGATGACCATCGCGGTGATGGCCTTGGAGGCGCTGAAGATGTTGAACAGCGTGCGCGGGCTCGCCAGCAGCTTGGGCGCGTCCGGGGGATCGTCCGGAGCGTTGCCCCGCGCATGCCCGATCGCGCGGTCGATCAGCACCTGGCCCCGGCGCCGGAGGCAGAGGGCGATCGCCGGGTGCAGGCCGGTCTCGTACAGCCGGACCACGCGGCCCCAGATCGCCTCGACGTCCTCGCGGCGCAGGCCGCCCGCGGCCGGCTCGGCCTCCTCGGCGCGGCTCGTCACCTCCGCGGGGGGAAAGACGCGGCAGCGCGTCTCCAGGATGCGGGGCGGTAGCGGCAGCGTCTGCAGCGCGTCGATGTCGATCATGTGCTCACCATCTACACTGAGAGGACGACACGCAAGCGCGAACCGGCGGCGGGGAAGGTGGCCGTGGGCGGTGCAGAGCGGCTGTGCGAGCGCTGCGGGGCGGCGGAGCTGGCGGTGCTGCTGCACGAGCCCGATGGGCGGGTCCGGGCCTGGTGCGCGGCGCATGCACCCGTGCGCATCGTGCCGGACGACGAGCGGGCGCTGTACGAGTCGCGGCTCGCCGGCGGCGCCGAGGATGCCGAGACCCTGTACGGGGCGGCGGTGGCGCGGCTGCGCGGCGGTGCGGTGGAGGCGGCGGCCGCGGCGCTCGAGCGGCTGCTCGCGCGCGAGCCGCGGCGGGTGGCGGCGCTGGAGCTGCTGGCCGACTGCGAGGAGGCACGGGGAGAGCTCGCGCGCGCGGTTGCGCTGCAACAGCGGGCACTGGCCCTGTGCCCCGAGCAGGGCGAGCGGCACGCGCGCCTGGCGCGCCTGCTGGCTCTGGGAGGCGACCTGGAGGGGGCGCTCGCGCGCTACGAGGCCGGCGCCGCGGCCGATCCATACGCCTTCGAGTGCGTGCGCCGCGCCGCGGTGCTGCGCATCGCCTGGCGGCAGGCCGAACATGCGGTGGCGCTGTTGCAATCGGTTCCTGGGTCTCGGAAGCGAGCAGGACGAGCAGGATCCGGAGCTTGCCGCCGGGCGCGCGCGCGCGTGCGCGGTCGCGGTGGATCCGCGGCGGCTGCCGCTCACGGCTCGCGACCTGGCGGGTCCGCTCGCATTCGAGGAGGCGGAACGCCGGGTGGCGGGCCGGCGCCTGCACGAGGTGGCGGCCGCGCGCTACCGCGCCTGGATGCTCCTGGCCGACGCCTACACCAGCCTCGGCCGCCCCGCGGCCGCCGCCCGCGCCCGCGCGCGCGCGCCCGCGGAGCTGCAAGGGGTGCCCGAGGTGCTGCTCGCCGAGGTCGAGCAGTGGCTCGGGCCCGAGGCGGAACAGCTGCGCGCCCGCGCGCGCGCAGCGGAGGAGGGGGGACCGCAGCCGGCGCAGCAGACGCCTTCTGGCTCTGGACCGGAGTGAGCGGCGGCGCGCGCCAGCACCCGCCGAGCTGCGCGCCTCGCGTCTTGCACCGCCCACGGGGCGCGGGGGAGCGCGGGCGCAGGTGGGCGGAGAGGACCGCAACCCGGGGCGCCTCCTTCTCCCTCTCCCCACCGGGGAGAGGGCCGGGGCGAGGGGGCAGTGCGAGCCGCGGCTGCTCGTTCGGATTGCCTCGGCCCGGGCCGCTCTCGCGCAAGGGCGCAGAGGGAGTCCGGGGCCCGGGCGGCGCGGCGCGCGCTCTGCGCTCCCTCTCCCCACCGGGGAGAGGGCCGGGGCGAGGGGGCAGTGCGAGCCGCGGCTGCTCGTTCCGGATTGCCTCGGCGCGCGCTCTGCTCTCGCGCAAGGGCGCAGAGGGAGTCCGGGGCTCGGGCGGCGCAGCGCGCGCTCTGCTCTCCCTCTCCCCACCGGGGAGAGGGCCGGGGCGAGGGGGCAGTGCGAGCCGCGCCTGCTCGTTCCGGATTGCCTCGGCCCGGGCCGCTCTCGCGCAAGGGGCGCAGAGGGAGTCCGGGGCCCGGGCGGCGCGGCGCGCGCTCTGCGCTCCCTCTCCCCACCGGGGAGAGGGCCGGGGTGAGGGGGGCAGTGCGAGCCGCGGCTGCTCGTTCCGGATCGCCTCGGCCCGGGCCGCTCTCGCGCAAGGGGCGCAGAGGGAGTCCGGGGCCCGGGCGGCGCGGCGCGCGCGCTGCTCTCCCTCTCCCCACCGGGGAGAGGGCCGGGGTGAGGGGGCAGTGCGAGCCGCGGCTGCTCGTTCCGGATCGCCTCGGCCCGAGCCGCTCTCGCGCAAGGGGCGCAGAGGGAGTCCGGGGCCCAGGCGGCGCGGCGCGCGCGCTGCGCTCCCTCGCCCCACCGGGGAGAGGGCCGGGGTGAGGGGGCAGTGCGAGCCGCGGCTGCTCGTTCCGGACTGCCTCGGCCCGGGCCGCTCTCGCGCAAGGGCGCAGAGGGAGTCCGGGGCCCGGGCGGCGCGGCGCGCGCTCTGCGCTCCCTCTCCCCACCGGGGAGAGGGCCGGGGTGAGGGGGGCAGTGCGAGCCGCGCCTGCTCGTTCGGATTGCCTCGGCCCGGGCCGCTCTCGCGCAAGGGCGCAGAGGGAGTCCGGGGCCCGGGCGGCGCGGCGCGCGCGCTGCTCTCCCTCTCCCCACCGGGGAGAGGGCCGGGGTGAGGGGGCAGTGCGAGCCGCGCCTGCTCGTTCGGATTGCCTCGGCCCGGGCCGCTCTCGCGCAAGGGCGCAGAGGGAGTCCGGGGCCCGGGCGGCGCGGCGCGCGCTCTGCGCTCCCTCTCCCCACCGGGGAGAGGGCCGGGGTGAGGGGGCAGTGCGAGCCGCGGCTGCTCGTTCCGGATTGCCTCGGCCCGGGCCGCTCTCGCGCAAGGGGCGCAGAGGGAGTCCGGGGCCCGGGCGGCGCGGCGCGCGCTCTGCGCTCCCTCTCCCCACCGGGGAGAGGGCCGGGGTGAGGGGGCAGTGCGAGCCGCGCCTGCTCGTTCGGATTGCCTCGGCCCGGGCCGCTCTCGCGCAAGGGGCGCAGAGGGAGTCCGGGGCCCGGGCGGCGCGGCGCGCGCTCTGCGCTCCCTCTCCCCACCGGGGAGAGGGCCGGGGTGAGGGGGCAGTGCGGATCTCCACGCCACCCCCTCCGGGGGCGCACCCGCTACTGCCGCCCGCCTTTCGTGCGCGCTCCGCCCAGCGCGCGCCGGATCGCCACCAGTTCCTCCAGCAGCGGCTCCAGCTGCTCGAGCGCGATGTGCGTGTCCGGATCGACCGGGGCGGCGGCGGGATCCTCGTGGCACTCGAAGAAGACCGCATCGGCGCCCGCCGCCACCGCCGCCCGCGCCATGACCGGGATCATCTCCCCCATGCCGCCGCTGCTCGCACCGCGGCCCGAGGGCAGCTGCTGGGAGTGGGAGGCGTCGTAGCAGACCGGCCAGCCGGTCTGCTGCTGCATGATCGGGAGCGCGCGCAGATCCGTCACCAGCATGTTGTAGCCGAAGCAGCTGCCGCGCTCGGTGAGCAGCAGCCCGGCGGCGCCCGCTCGCTCGAGCTTCTCCACGACCCGCACCATGTCCCAGGGCGCCAGGAACTGGCCCTTCTTGACGTTGACCGGCCGGCCGCTGCGCGCGCAGGCGAGCAGCAGATCGGTCTGCCGGCACAGGAAGGCCGGCACCTGGAGCATGTCGCAGACCCGCGCGGCGGGCTCGACCTGCCAGGGCTCGTGCACGTCGGTCAGCACCGGCACGCCGATCTCGTCGCGCACCGCTGCCAGCGCCGCCAGGCCCGCCTCCAGGCCAGGGCCCCGATAGGCGTCCGCGCTGGTGCGGTTCGCCTTGTCGAACGAGCCCTTGTAGACGTAACCGATCCCGAGCCGGGTGCACACCGCGGCCAGCCGGCGCGCCACGCGCAGGCACAGCTCCGGGGGCTCGGCCAGATCGGGCCCGGCGATCACGAACAGCTCGCCGGGCACCCCATAGGTCCGGCCCCGCAGCTCGAAGGTCTTGCGCTCCATGGGCGCCTCCCGCTGGCCGGGGCGGGCGGCAAGCTGCAGCCGGCGCCCGGTGTACGCGCCCGCTGCGGCCAGCCCGCCTGCCGCGCCCGGAGTATGCCGCCCGGGCGGGCAGGGGTCCAGTCCGGTTTCGAGGCATGACGCTCCGCCGCCCGCAAGCGGGCCAGAGGGTGGTGCAAAGGCGGGCGGGCGGGCAGCGACCGGCGCGCGCGAGGGGGCGCCTGCCCGAGCCCCGCGCGCCTCGGCGCCCCCAGCCCGCGCTCACGGGCGCGAGAGCGCCTGCTCGGCCAGCCGGTCCCAGAAGCTGCCCCGCGCCCCGAGCTGGCGCGCGGTCTGGCGCGCGCGCTCCAGCCACCTCCGGGCGAGCTCGGGCCGCCGGGCAGCGCGCGCGCGCAGCCCCGCGCACGCCTGCACCGCCATGGCCGTCGCCCCGTAGCCGGCATGCTCCAGCGCCGCCTCGGGCTCCGCGCGGCCGGTGAGCACGAGCAACGGCAGCGGGGCTGCGTCCGGATCGGCAGCCAGGGCCTGCAGCCACTGGACCTGCTCGAGCGGTTGCGCAGGCTCGAGCGCACCCAGCGCCCAGGCCAGCGGCGCGGCCGCCTCCCGCCGCAGCTCCGGCGCCTGCAGCGCTGCCAGGCGGCTGACCGCACGCGGCAACTCTGCGTCGAGCACCGCCGCCAGTCCGGCGATCAGGCGGGCGTCCTCGAGCGCGGGCTCGCGCACGAGCAGCTGTTCGGCCAGCCGCCCGGCCTCCTGCCAGCGGCCCTCTGCCCCGAGCAGCGCGGCGGCGAGCTGTTGCGCCGCCGGCGGCCGCCCGGCCGCGGCCAGGCCCTGCAGCAGCAGCTCGCCCACCGCGGGCAGGTCCCGCCAGGGCAGCAGCGCCGCCGCGGCGGCCTGCCAGCCCTCTTCCGCGCTCAGCAGCGCCGCACCCAGCGCCTGCACCCGCGCTGCGTCGCCGGCCTGGAGCGCAAGCTCGAGCTGCGCGAGCGCCTGGGCAGCGGTGCTCGGCGGGGCGGGCGAGCGCGCCAGGGCGCGTGCGGCCAGGCGCTCGCGCCGCGCCGCCTCCGTCAGCTCGAGCGCGATCGGCACCCGGCGCCGCTGCTCGATCAGGCGGAAGTCCAGCCAGATCGTGCCCGCCAGGCGCGGGCGGTCGAGGCGGCCGGCGCCGCGCAGCTCCTGCGCATGCGGGCGCGCCAGCACCTCGGCCACCAGGCTCGTCCCCTGCGGACTGCTCAGCCGCACCGCGCCGAGCGCCGCCCCCAGCGGATCGTCCAGATACGGGGTGATCTCCCAGTCCTCCCGCGGAAACAGCGCCATGAGCCCCAGCTCGGGGTGCACGAACGCATCGAGGGCGAGATCGAAGCGCAGCTCTGCTCCCAGGTGCCGGAGCTCCAGGCGGGCGGTCGCCAGCAGCGCGCCGCCGGTCTCGCTCCGCGAACGCAGCCCCAGCGGCACCCAGTCCCGGCCGTCCGGGGCGGCGAACAGGGCGAGCGGATCGGCCCACGCCAGCCGCGTGTGGGCGAGTGCGCGCTCGAGCCAGGACCGGCTCTGCTCGTCCTGCACGGCCGCCAGCAGCTCGGCATGAGCCGTGCCCTGCTCGGCCGGCACCAGATCGAGCCAGCTGGGCTCTTCGGGCGGCCACTGCCGGAGCAGCTCAGCAGCCCGCTGGGCCGCCTCCGCCGGGGGCGCGAGCCACCACAGCGCCGGCACGTGGACGTGGTCGCCGTGCAGCAGCTGGGCGGTCCGCTCCTGGGGCAACAGCGCGCTGTGGTGCACCGCGAGCCACGGGGCGAGCTGCTCCAGCCGCGCGGCGATCCCGGTCTCCCCCCGGTGCTCGAGCCACGCCTGCCCTCCCCGCAACAGCGCGCGCCGGTGCGCCTCGAGCAGCTCTGCCCAGCGGCCGGCAGGCGCGGTGCGCATCGCCGCCAGTTGTGCGAGCAGCGCCGGTGTGGTGTCCTGCCACAGCCAGTACGCCTGCTCGCACACCGCGTCCGGCTCGGCGGCGAGCGCCAGCAGCTCCGGGGCGAGCTCGTAGGGCAATGGGCGAGAGAGCAGCGCCGCGAGCTGCTCGGGACGGCCATGCGCCGCCGCGAGCAGGAGCAGCCCGGACAGGGGCGGGCTCTGCTGCTCGTGCGCGGCGAGGGCGAGCAGCCGCTCGAGCAGCGCCTGCGCCCGGGCGGGTTCGAGCAGCGGGGCTACTGCCCAGAGCGCGCTCGCGGGCAGTGCCGGCTCGCCGAGCACCGGCAGTAGCAGCTGCACCGCCCCCCGCTCGCCCCAGGCCGCGAGCTCCGCCGCGGCCCAGGGTCGCAGCGGCGCCGGCCCGTCGCTGGCCAGCGCCACGAGCTCGCCCTCGCCGAGCCGGCCCAGCCGCGCCTCGATGCGCGCCAGCGCCGCGCACCACAGCGCCGGGGCGAGCCGCTGCAGGGCCTGCGCGCTGTCCTCGGCGGCCAGCCGGCGCAGCCGCGCGGCGATCGCGCGCGCATGCTCGGCCTGCCCCAGCGCCGCCGCCAGCCGCACCAGTGCCCAGCGCCGCCAGGCGTGCGCGCGCGCGGCCTCGGGATCCTGGGGCGGCGGGCCGAGCGCGGCGAGCTGCTCGCGGAGCTGTTGCTGCAGGGCCTCGCACTCCGCTGGCGAAAGCCCCGGGCGCGCCACCGCCCGCGCCACCGCGGGCAGCGGCCGGCGCACCGCGCGCACCAGGGCCGCGCGCTCGTCCGCCGGCCGCAGCGCGACGAGCAGCGCCGGCGGGGATTGCCCGCCCGGGCCCGGCGGCGGCGGCAGCGTGATCCACAGCGCCTCGGCCAGCTCGTGGTGCAGCGGGGCGTGGCTGCGCGGCAACAGCTCGATCTGGTACGGCTCCAGGCCCGAGCCGGGCTGCGGCACCAGCCACCAGCGGCCGGGCGGCACCGCGTGCCAGCCCTCCTCCAGCTCCGGGCACTGCAGCTCCGGTGCCTCGGCCAGTGCTCGTGCCAGCGCGCCGGGCTCGGTGTCCGGTCTGCCGGCCCCCGCCGGGCGCAGCGTCCAGCCGAGGACCTGCCTCCGGCCGGTCGCGTCGGTCGCCTCCAGCCGCAGCCGCGCGCTCGTGCGCGCCAGCTCCTGTACGGCGGCAACAGCGGCGGTGAGCTCGTGCAGCGCTTGCTGCCAGCCGCCGGCCGGAAAGTCCGCCTCGCCGCGCAACCACCCCGCGGTGCGGCTGACCGCCGCGGCCGCCGCCGCGCGCAGCCCCGTGCCGGCCGGCGTCGGCCAGGAGGCGGCGGCGCGCAGCGCGCGGCTACCGGGATCGAGCTCTGGGGGCTCACCCTCGTCCAGCAGCGCCCCGAAGAGCAGTGCCCGCTCGCACCGCAGCGGTGCCGGTTCACCGCCGCGCCGCTCGATGCCCAGCGCGGCCTGAAGGCCCAGCCACGCCCCGCCGCGCAGGCGCGCACCTCCGCTCTCGATGAGCGCCAGGGCGGCGCCCTCGGCGGCGAGCGCGATCGTGTCGATCGCGATCAGCCGCGTGCTGCCGCTGGCGAGCACCCCGGCGTTGGAGCTGCCCAGCACCCCGACCTGCTCCAGCCGGACCAGGCTCGCTGCAGGTGCCTCCAGCGCCACGCCGACCTCACCGCCGAGCACGACCGCATCGGCGATCGAGACCGGGGCGGCACCGCTCGTCGTGGCGACGTCGATGCCGCGCGCGAAGCCGAGCAGTGCGAGCCCGCGGGCGGCGAACGGAGCCGCGGTGCGCGCCAGCAGTGCCGGCTCCCTGCGCTCCTGCTCCGCGGGCGGCCGGTGCTCGGCCTGCAGGTCCGAGAGGATCAGCGCCTGCTCGCCGCCGGCGGCCTGCACCACGGGCGCGCCCCCGCGGTACCGCAGCCCCCGGATCGCCACCGCCTGCGGCTGCTCGAGCGCGATCCCGCGCGCGCAGTCCTGCAGCTCCAGCTCCCGCAGCCGCACCGCGGAGCGGACGGCCCCGATCGCCCAGTCGCGGGCCTGCCGCACGCGCAGGCCGCGGGCGCGCAGCGAGCCGCCGGCCACGTAGACGCCGATGCGCTGCGGCTGCTCGACCGAGACCTGCTCCAGCGCCATCGAGGCCCCCTCGGCCGCGTACGCACCGACGGTGGCGCTGCCGGTGGGCGCGAGCGCGAGCGCGCGCAGCTCCAGCTCCGCCCCCTCCACCGCGACGGCTGCGGCCTCGAGCCCGCCCCCACCCGCCACGACCGTGCGCTCCGGGCCGGCGCCGAGCACCACGAGCCGCCGCCGCCCCCGCACCACGAGCGGCTGCTCGTAGCGGCCCGGCTGCAGCACCAGCCGCGCCCCGTCCGGAGCGCTCGCACAGGCGGCGAGCAGATCGTCCCCGGGGCCGAGCCGGATCACGGCGGTGGGGCTCGCCGCCGCGGCGAGCGCGCGCGCGATCGCCTGGTGCCCCAGCGCACGCGCGGCGCGCAGCGCGCCCGGCTCGGGCCGCGCGCCCGCCTGGAGCAGCGCCTGGACCACCTCCCCGTGCCCGGAGGCCACCGCCACGAGCAGCGGCGGGCGGCCGTCTCCATCCGCCGCCTCCGGATCGGCTCCCGCCGCCAGGAGCTGCCGCACCACCTCGGCGTGCCCCTGCAGCGCCGCGCGGTGCAGGGCCGTCTCGCCAGCGGAGCCGCGCGCGTCCGGATCGACCCCGCGGGCGAGCAGGCGCTGCACCACCCCGCCCCGCCCCTGCCAGGCGGCCTCGAGCAGGGCGGTGCGGCCGGCGGCGCTCTGCAGCCGCGCGCCGTGCGCGAGCAGCAGCTCCAGGCACCGCTCCTGGCCTCCGGCCGCGGCCTCGATCAGCGGCAGCGCGCCGTCCGCCGGATCGAGCGCGTCGGGGTCGGCACCGGCCGCGAGCGCCGCCTCGAGCGCCTCGGCGTCGCCGGCGCGGACCAGCGCCGCCAGCGGAGGCATGGCCGGCGCGGGCTCGGTGGCACGGGCGCTTGTGGCCAGCACGAGCCCGGCCCCGAGCAGCAGCCCGGCGGAGGTCGTCAGGACCGCTGCGCGCACGCCTGCTCTCCTTCCCTACCTAGTTTTCGCGCAGCACGCGGCCGACCCTCTCCTCGAGGATCCGGGCCGCGCCGTAGTACGGGTTGGCGGCGCCATAGACCGTCTCGGCCACCGAAGGGGCACTCTGCCCGGCGGCGCTGTCCGCGGAGCGGCGGCCGAACAACCAGCCGAGTCCTCCCTTGAGGGCGTTCCACGCCCAGCGGACCAGGCCGGGCCGCTCGGGTTCCGGCACCGGCCCGAGATCCACCGTGTCCGGCCCGTGGTCTGCTGCCGGCGCGCCGGCGGGCGGCCGCTCGCGCTCGGCCCGCCGCTCGCGCTCGGCCTGCCGCTGGCGCTCGGCCTGGCGCGCCCGCTCCTCCGCCTGCCAGCGGCGCTCTGCATCGCGCCAGGCACGGTCGGCCAGCCGCTTCATGTCGCGCATGAGCTGGTCGTAGCCCGCGCTGGCGGGCGTGACCGCACTCGAAGGGGCGCTCGCCGGGGCGGGCGCGCTCGCCGCCTGCCCGCCCCTCGCCCCCGCCGGCTGGCGGGCTGGTGCCGAGGCGGCCGCGGTGCCGGCCGGCTGGCGCCCGCCGCCGGCACCGCCGAACACCGACGCCCCGACCCACTCGAGCGCCCCCACGATCCCGCCGCCGCGCGGGTGGCGGCGGCCGGGCACCGTCCGGATGGAGATCCAGGGCCAGAACGCGGGCGGTGGGGCGGCGCCGAGCGCGCTGGCGGTCGCCACCGCCTGCGCGCCGCTGCGGCTGCGCGCTGCGGGCTCCGCAAAGCCCAGGTGCATGACGCGGCGGCGCACCCACTGCGCCAGCTGCCCGGCGCGCTCCTCGTCCTGGGAGGGCTCGGACTGCTGCTCCAGCACCCGCAACAGCTCCCCGAACGCGCCCTGCTCGAGCAGCTCGCGCACCAGCTCGCGCACCCCGTCGCCGAGCTCGGCCAGCAGCGCATACGCGTCGTAGAGCATGAGGGCCTGCAGCCCCGGCTCGAGGAGCTCGCCCGCCATGCGCAGCCCCACCGCGCCCAGGCGCCCCAGCCCTCGCAGCCCCCGCCGCCACAGCTCCCGCCAGCGCGCCCGGCGGGCGGCCCGGGCCAGCGCCCGCTCCAGCGCCTCGCTGCCGGCAGTGGGCAGCGCGAGCGGTTCGGCCTGGCGCAGCGCCAGGCGGCTGAGCGCGCCGCCGGCGTTGAGCTGGCGCAGCGCCTGCAGCTGGCGCTGCACGCTCGCTGCCCGATCCACCCGGGGGCCGAGCACCACCTGTTCCACCCCGTAGCGCGCGTACCTGCGCTCCAGCTCCACGAGCCTCACCGCCTTGGGCTGGCGGTGCAGCGTCGGCGACCAGCGGCGGATCTCGGCGGCCAGATCCTCGGGGCGGATCGGCCCCGGCAGCTCGGGATAGTTCCTTTCGACCGCCAGCACGACATCGCGCATGAGGTCGGGCCGCTTGCCGGCGGCCACATCGAGCAGGAACTCGGCATAGAAGGCCCCGAGCTCGGCGCGGCGGCTCTGCAGAGGCATGCGGGCGGCTGCCTGCTGGAGGTGCACCAGCTCGTGCACCAGCGTCTTGAGCATCTCGTGCCGGTCGCCCGCCGCCGGTCCGGTGTAGACGAAGACCCGCGGCGGCGGGCCGGGCCGGAACAGCCCGTAGACCGACGGCTCGAGCTTGCCCCCGGCCCGGTACCAGTCCCGGACGTGCAGGCGGAGCGCTCCCTCGCGCTGCCGGCGCAGCACATCGAGGGTGGACTCGGCGAGCTCGCCGATGGGTCCGGCCTCCCTGCGCGCGATGCCCTCCAGCTCACCGATCAGGTCGAGCACCAGCCGGCGCTCCCCCTCGCCGCGGATGCCGGCCACCACGGGCCAGGCGGCGGGCCCGCCGCGCTCGGGCAGGCCGAGGACCGGCCGGGGCCGCGCCCCGCTGCGGTCGTGCACGAGCAGCGGGTTGGCCAGCGCGTAGACGTAGCGGCCGCCCAGCAGATCGTGCCCCTGGGGCTCCGGGGTGAGAAACCGGCCGAGCCCGGTGTGGTAGGCACGCCCGCCGAAGAAGACGAGCGGCAGCTGTGGATCGGCCAGCCCGCCGGCGAACGAGCCCGCCGCTGCTGCTGCGGGCGCGGCGGCAGCCCGCGGCCCGCCGTAGGCGAGATAGCGGTGGCGCTGGCGCACCCGCCCCGCGCCGTCCACCAGCGCCACCAGCGAGCCGTTGAGCGTGCGGACCGCCCACCACCACTGCCCAGCGGGATCCGCCGGCTGCTTCTGGGCGAGCCACAGGCCCGGCTGCGGGCCGGGCACGAACCGCCGCTGCAGCCGGCCGCGCCCGCCGAGTTCCGCGACCCGGTCCGCGCCCAGCCACAGCCACTCGATGCGCTCGCCGTCCTGCTCGCGCCAGGCGAGCCGGCCCAGCGCGTCGTAGCCGTAGCGCACGCGGCCGCCGCCGGGGAGTTCGACCTCGAGCAGCCGGTCCAGGGCGTCGTAGCGATAGCGCCGGCCCGCCGCGTCGAGGAGGAGCCTTCCGGCGGGGTCGTGCTCCAGGCGCTGCTCGCCGCACGCCACCAGCCGCTGGGCGCGGTCGTAGCGAAGGCGGCGGCCGCCGGGCTGCTCCAGCGCGTTGCCCGCCGGATCATAGCGGAAGCGCTCCGTCGTGCCGTCCGCCCACTGCGCGAGCACCAGCCGCCCCAGCGCGTCGTACTCGAAGCGGTGTTCGCCGTCCGGATCGCTCCAGGCCACTAGCCGCCCGGCCGCATCGAAGCGGTACCGCTCGAAGTAGCTCGTGCGGCCCGAGGCGTCCTCGACCAGCAGCTCGGCCGGCCGCGCCCCCTCGTAGCGGTAGCGGATGCGGCCCCCGCCGGGCAGCACGACCTCGAGCGGCCGGCCGGCGGCACCGCGGCGCAGGGTGCAGCGCTGCGAGCCGGCTCCGAGCTCGAGCCGCACCAGCCGCCCGAGCGCGTCGTAGCGATAGCGCCAGCGCTCTTCGCCGCCGAGCCCGATCTCGGCCACGAGCCCCTGCACGTCGTAGGCGAGGGCCAGCGCCGGCGCGCCCGGCTGTGCGAGCTCCACGATCCGGTCGAGCTCGTCGTACCGGAAGGCCAGCGCATCCCCGTCCGGCCCCCGGGCGCGCACCAGCCGTCCGCGCGCGTCGTGCTCCAGCTCGATGCGCCGCCCGGCTTGGAGCTCGATCGCCCGGAGCAGGCCCGCCGGGCCGTACTCCATGCGCACGCGCTCGCCGCCGGGCCGCTGCCAGCCGCGCACCAGCCCGGTCTGCGGATCCAGCTCCAGGCGCTGCTCGACGCCGAACGGATCGCGCTCGATCCAGGCCTCGCCCCCGGGCTCCAGGCCCCGGTACCACTCCCCGCCGAGCGGGTCGCGGTACAGCGTGCCGGGCCCCTGCGGCTGCCAGCGCTGCACGTGTCCCAGCGGGCCCTCGAGCTGCTGCAGCGCGCCCAGTCCGTCGAAGGTGAGCCGCCACCTCGCTCCGGCCGGGTCGGTCAGCTCCGCCAGGTTCTCGCCCGGATAGTGCACGCGCAGGCTGCCGGCGAGCGGGTCCTGGAGCGCGAGCAGCCGGCCCGCCGGGTCGCGGCGCGAGCGCTGCACGCCCAGCGGACCGATCAGCTCCGCGCTCGCCGTCCCGGTCTGGAGCTGCCACCTACCGCCCAGCGGGTGCTCCCACGCCCAGCCTCCGGGCTGCTCGCGCACGACCGAGATCTGCCCCTCGGGATCGCGCACCCGCACCGCCCCGCCGGGCTGGTGCTCGAACTCCCAGCGCGCAGCGCCGAGCTCGCCCTGGGTGCTGAGCCCCCGCAGCCGACCCTGGGGATCGCGCTCCAGCGCCAGACGGCCGAACGGACCGGCGAGCAGGCGGAGGCGGCCGGCCGGGTCGTACAGCCACACCGTCTCGGCGCCGTCGGGCTGCTGGGCGGCGCAGAGCTCGCCATCCGGGCCGAGCACCAGCCGCTCGCGCAGCTCTGTGCCCGCGTACACCTCCAGCACCGCACCGCCCTCGGGGCCGGGCAGCCGCTCGACCGCCTCCAGCCCGCGCTCGTAGCGCACCAGGCGGCCGGCCTCGTCGTAGCTCCAGCGCTCGCGGGGCTCGCCGGCGCTGCGCCGCTCGCGCAGCCGGCCCGCCTCGTCGTAACGGAGCTCCTGCCACCAGCCGCTCGGCTCGGCGATGCGGACCAGGCGGCCGGCCTCGTCGTAGGCGAGCTGCAGCCGTACGCCCTGGGTGCGCACCGCCTGCAGCCGCCCGCCCAGGTCGTAGGTCAGCTCGCTCGCCGTGCCGTCGGCCGAGCGCTGCTGGAGCAGCAGCTGCTGCTGCGCCTGCTCCAGGCGCAGCCACTGCTCGAGCCCGTCGGCGTGCACCAGGTGCAGCGCCGCGCTCGCCGAGCCGGCGTCCGGCTCCAGGCGCGCGTTCAGCTCCGGGCCGCGCCAGGCGACGAGCCGGCCGCTGGCGTCGTAGTCCTCCTCGGTCCAGGGCTGCCCGGCGCCGGCCCGCAGCCGCAGCCGCACACCGCCCGCGGGCAGCGCCTGCCGCTCGAACAGCGGCTGTTGCTGGGCGTCGAGCACCTGCTGGAGCGTGCCGTCGGCGGCGTAGACGAAGCTGCGCACCGGCCCGTCCGGACCGTGCAGGCGCAGCGGGCGGCCGCTCGTGTCCCGCTCCCAGCGCCAGCGCGCGCCGCCGGGCAGCTCGAGCTCGAGCAGCCGCTCCTGCGCGTCGTAGCGGAGCTCGACGAGCAGCGCCCCGGCGCTGCGGACGCGCCGCAGCCGGTCGCGCGCGTCGTGCTCGTACATGAGCAGCGCCCCGTCCGGACCCCGCCAGCTGATCAGCCGGTCGGCGGCGTCCCAGCACAGGGTGTGCGGGGCCTCAGGCGGGCCCAGGCGCACCGGCCGGCCGGCCGCATCCCGCACCAGCACCTGCGGTGCGGCCTCGAGCACCTGCTGGGGCGCGAGCCGGCCGAGCGCGAGCGCTGGCAGGGGTGGCTCGCCGGAGGTCGCGAGCAGATCGCCGGTGCGCCCGCGCTCCAGCGCCGCGGGCGCCGGCGGCCCGCGGGTGCCGGCCTGCCGGAGCGCGGCCGGTTCGAGCACCGCACACCGGCGCACCGCCTCGTTTTCGAAGAGCGACAGCACCAGCTGCGCGGGGTGCGCGGGCGCCGCCGCGGGCAGGGCGGCCCGGACCGGCTCGGGCTCGGTGGCGCGGATGCCGAGGCGCAGCTCTCCGCGAGCGCCGCCGGCGCCCTGCCAGGCGAATCCGCGCGCGGGCGGATCGGTGCTCTCGATCCAGCGCACGCGCACGGCCTCGCCCGAGGGGCCGGTCAGCTCCACCGGGCGGCCGCGGGGGTCGTACGCGATCGACAGGCGCGGCCCGCCGCCGATCTCCAGGCGTTGCAGCCGCGTGCCGTCTCCGGCGTAGGCAAGGCGGGTGGTGCGCCCCAGCGCGTCGCGCACCCAGGCGAGCCGTCCCAGCGCGTCGTAGCCGTAGTGCACGGTGCGGCCCAGAGGGTCGCTGACCGCGCGCAGCCGGCTGCCGGTGTGCGCCAGCACGAGCTGGCGGCCGTCCTCGGCACGCAGCACCTGCGGCAGGGCGCTCGGCGCATCCTGCGGGTAGAGCAGCTCCACGCCGCCGCCCTGCGGCGGCTCGATGCGGGCCAGCCGCCCGCGCGCATCGAAGCGCTCGCGCCAGCCGTCCGGCCACCGCCGCTCGTAGCCCTCCTCGCCGGGCAGGCGGACCAGCGGTGCGGCCGTCGCCGTGCCCGCGAGCGGCACCCACCGGCCGGGCCCCGCAGGCACGTAGGGCGTGCGTTCGCCGTCGGACTCGCGCACCGCGCGCACCTGCTGCGCCTGCGGTTCCAGCTCCAGCCGCATCGCGTAGCTCGCGCTCCAGCCGGGGCCGAGCGGCCCGGGCGGCTCGTCGGCTCGGCCGTGGTAGGTGCGGCGCAGGGCGAGCGGCGCTCCGCGGCCGGGCAGCCACAGGTCGACGAAGGGCAGGGTCAGGCTCTGGCGCAGCGGGTGCAGATAGCGCCAGAGCTGCCAGCGGACCGCGGGCGGGCCGGCGGGCGCCGGGCTGGCGCGGAGGGTGCCGGGACCGAGCAGCTCGCTCGGATGGGGCGCCGCCAGCGCAGCGGGCACGGCCACCAGCGCCCAGAGCAGCCCCAGCCCGAACTGCCGGCGCGAGCGCATGGCGGTTGCCCCTCCCCGGGTGGCGCGTCCAGCCACTCCGATGGTGGGGCGACGCCCCTCGATGCGCAAGCGCTGCGGCGGGGGCCCGCTCGCTCCGGCGGAAGCCCGCGGAGGCGGGCCCGCGCTGCTGCCCGGCCGCGAGGGGGGCGCTCGCCGGGTGGGCCGAGCGCGGCATCCTCGCGGGCGACGGCGCGGACACCGAGCGCGGGGGCGCCGCCCGCCTCAGGGCCAGTTCGCGATCGCGTCGATCGCCGCGTCCAGCCGCTGCGACAGCTCCTGGCCGGTGCGCGACCAGGCGTAGCGGCCGCCGGGGTCGGCGCGCCGCGAGATCGCTCGCTGGTTGGTCAGCACCGCGTAGATCACATCGCCGCGCACGCGCAGCCAGGTCCAGGTCCCCGGCAGCGAGCCGTTGTGGGTGGGGTAGTTCCGCTGCATGGTGTACCAGGCGGTGCTGGCCGGCGAGAGCACCTGGCCGCGCAGCACCGCGCCGGCCAGCCGCACCAGCTCCTCGGCCGAGCAGACCCACCCGCCGTGGCTGTCCATGTTGGCGAGGTTCCAGCCGCCGTACTGGTTGGGCACCAGCGCGTCCGAGCCGTGCACGTCGCGCGAGACCGCATCCCGCGCATCCAGGTAGAGTACCTCGCCGGGGAGCTGTTCGGCGAGCGGCGCCCGCCCGATGCGGAACGAACGCAGCCCCAGCGGAAGCAGGATCTGCTCGCGCACGTACGACTCGTAGTCCTGGCCGGTGAGCTCCTCGATCACGCGCCCCAGCACGTTGAAGCCGAAGTTGGAGTAGGACTGCGCGGTGCCCGGATCGAACTGCAGGCGCTGCAGGCGAAACATGAAGGTGATCACGTCTTCGCTCTCGATCGGCAGCCGGCCCGCGCGCAGCAGCGCCGCGACGACCCGGTCCTGGAACATCGGGTCGAAGCCCAGACCCCGGCGGACCAGCCGGCCCTGCGCGTCCCGCTGGTCGTCGATCTGCCAGCCTCCCCGGTGCCAGAGCAGGTCCTCGATCGTGATCCGGCGGATGCGGGGGTCGAGCGGAGCCACCGCGGCGGGCAGGACCGCCGCGAGCGGGCTCGAGAGCGAGAGCCGCCCCTGGTCGACGAGCCGCAGGATGGCGAGCGCGGTGATCGGCTTGGAGATCGAGGCGATGCGCAGCCGGCTGGCGGTGGTGGTGGGCCGCAGGCTCGCCGGACCCCAGGTGTAGGCGCGCGAGAACACCAGCTCGCCGCGGCGCATGACCGCGAGCTGGGCGGCCGTCACCCGCCGCTCGCTCATGTAACGGCGCATCACCTCGTCGAGCGAGCTGAGTTCGGCGACGGGCGGGCCGCTGGCGCGCCAGAGCGGCGGGCTCTCCTCCAGCCGCCACGCGCACGCGTAGCGGGGGTGGTTGCGGGTGCCGAGCCGCACCGCGCACGCCGGCCGCAGCCCGGCGGCGGCGAGGCGATCGGCGACCGCCTGGAAGGTCGCTTCGTCCACCTTCACGAACACCAGATTGTCACCCGCCTGCGCCGGTGCGCCCTCCCAGATGGCGGCGTAGCGCCGGGCGCCGGGGGTGCTGTACTCGGTGAGCGAGATCAGGCGCAGGTCCGCGCGCGCCTTGCGGTCGATCTCCTCGCGCAGGTTGCGCCAGCTCCGGTCGTGCACCGCCGCCCAGCGGCGGCCGTCGCGCACCCCACACCGCCGCGAAGCGCTGGCTGCCGAGCGGCCCGGTGGCGCTGACCCAGACGGGCCGGTAGCCCTGCTGCGCGAGCCGCTCCACCTCCTGCTGGTAGTCCGCGCTGCGCATGCGGTGGCGCGCCTGCCAGCTCTTGCCGTCGCGCACCCAGGTCGCGGTGTAGCGCTCGTTGGGCCACAGCCCGGCCATGCTCACCGTCTGCAGCCGGTAGCCGTGCTGCGCCAGCCGATCGACCTCGTGCTGGAACTGCTCGGCGCTCAGCCCGTGGCGCGCCGCCCACGGCTTGCCATCGCCGATCCAGATCGCGGTGAACACCGGTTGCGCGGCGCTGCCGTGTACGTGCACCGCGAGCGGGCGCAGCCCGAGCGCGGCGAGCCGGTCGACTTCCTGCTGGTAGCGCGCGGCGTCCATGCCGTGGCGCAGCGCCCAGGCGAACGCGGGGGCGGCTTGGGTGCCGGCGCGCGGGGGCGCGGCGGTGCTGGCGGTGGCGGCGGTGCCGGCAGTGGTGGCGGCGGTGGTGCTGGCAGCGCGGCTCGTGCTGGCGGCGGCGCGGCCACTCGAAGAGCCGCGGCTCGCGGTCGCTGTGGTTGCGGCTGGCGCGGCTGCGAGGGGTGCGGTCGCGGTGCCGCCGCTCGGGGAGCTGCTGCTGGAAGACAGGCCGAGCGTCGCCGCAGCCGAGGGGGTGGCGCGCGAGGGTGCTCGGGAGCGGGTGCCGCCCTCGCCGCAGCCCCCGAGCAGCAGGCCCACCACCAGCCCGCACCCCAGTGCGCCGACGCGCCAACCGGATGCCACCCGCATGCCGCTTCTCCTTCGAGGAGGCCGGAAAGGCGGCTTTGCAACGGTCGTGCCGGGCGCCTCCGAGGTTCGAAGGCAGGCTCTGGGCGGAGATGGCGGTGGTCGAGGCGGCGCCGGTCCTCGACGGCTGCCGTGCGGGGCTTCACTTCGGTCGCGCGCCGGGAAGCAAATGCGACCGCAGCCGGAGCGAGGGCAGGGAGGTCTCAGGCCACGACGGCGTGATGGCGCGGCGTGGCGCCGCCAGGAGCCGGGGCGCGGCGGGAGCCGCGGCGGTGCAGCCGCTCCAGCGGGGTGCGCGAGCCTCCCAGGCGCCGTGCCACGTGGGCGGGGACGACGAAGCGAACCGCCCCCGGGATGACGCGCAGGTCGGCCGGCAGGTAGCCGCCCTGGTCGCCGTCGACCTGGAGCGGCACGCCGTCTGCCGCCGTCGACAGCCGGACCCGCCGCCCCTGCACGTAGATCACGTCGCGGTCCTTGGTGTGGGTGCGCGTGAACGCGCCGAGTGCGTAGCGGGCAAGTGCGAACCAGCCCGGCTTCTGGAAGATGCAGACGTCCAGCAGGCCATCGGTCGCGAGCGCTGCCGGGGCCGCCTCCATGATCGCGTAGTTGCGGATGTTGGAGACGATCACGAAGCTCGCCTCGCGGCAGACCTCCTCGCCGTCCACCTCGACCGCCACCTTGGGCCAGGCGTAGCTGCGCAGCGCGGTCAGGATCGGCCGCGCGTACGCGGACATGACGATGGCACCGGTGCGGTGCTTGGCCAGCTCCTCGACCACCTTGGCGTCGAAGCCCACCCCGACGAAGCTGTGGAAGCGGCGCCGGCCGACGACCTCGGCCACATCGAGGGTGATCGTGTGGGCGTCGTCGATCATGCGGCAGAACAGCTCGGGGTTGCGCGGGATCTCGAACTCCTTGCCGATGCAGTTGGCGGTACCGGTCGAGTAGACCGCGATCGGCACGCCCTGATCGCCCACCCCCGTTGATGATCTCGTTGAGGGTGCCATCACCGCCCACCGCGACCACCGCGGCCACATTGGACTCCAGCCCGTAGCAGGCCTGCTCGCCCTGGCCCGCGCGCTCGGTGACCAGCAGCTCGACGTCGTAGCCGAGCTCGCGCAGTCCACTGCGCAGGGCCGGGATGGAGCGCAGCCCGGCGCCGCGGCCGCTGATCGGGTTGACGATGATCTTGACCTTGCGGCGACTGGGGCGCGCACGCCCCGCATAGAGCACCGTCGAGACCTTGCCCGCCGGACCGCCTTCGAGCAGCATGAGCTGGCGCGCCAGCCGCTCGTGGCGGGCGCGGCGCGCCTCGGCGTCGTAGAACAGCTTCAGCAGCAGCCGGCCCAGCCTCTGCACCAGCTCCAGCCAGAGCAACAGCCACGCGACCAGGCGGCTCTGCCAGCGCGAGCGCAGCCTGGGGCTGCGCGGCCGCTGCTGGACATGGCTGCTCTCGACCATGGGCCGGCCTCGCGTCGTGCAAGGGTCACGAGACGACACAAGCGGACGTTGTCTCCGGCAAGGCGTGCATGATACCACGTGAGCCGGCGTGCGGCAACGCCGGGCGTGGCCGCGGGGTGGCGCAGCGCCGGCGCGGCAGGGCCGGCGGCGGCGGAACCGCACGCGACACCCGGGGGTAGAGGAGTGCCGGAGGCCCGGGCGCGGTGGGCCAGGGGGTTTGCTTCCGCTCGCATGTCGCCGGATTCGGGGCTCCGGAGCGGGACTCGGTTGCCGAGGCGGTGGCGATGGGTGCGCGGGGGCTTTTTACAATGCGATGACACCTCCGGCGAGCGCGCGGCTTGCCCGCTGGCGGACACGCCGGTACCATGCCCGGCTACGACAGGCGCTGGAGGGGCCGCGGATGCGCGGTCGCAGGTCGAACACGAACGGAGCGGGCGGAGGCAAAGAAGGGATGTCGTTCCTCAGGCGTTGCGGGTGGGCGGTGGCGTCGGCGGCGCTGGTGGTGGCGCTCGCAGCCGGGCCCGCATGGGCGGGACTGTCCAGCAGCGAGTGGAACCAGGCCAAGCGCGAGTTCGAACGCGCGTTCGCGGGCAACGACGCCGAGGGCATGGTGGCAGCCGTGCAGAAGATCGCCCAGGACGACAGCCCGCGGGCGGTCGATCTGCTGGTCAACGTCGGCGCGCAGCTCGACAACATCAAGGTCTACGAGGCGGTGCGGGCGGCGCTCGGGGGCATGAAGGATCCCGAGACCGTCGCCTACATGGTCAAGCAGCTCGAGCGCCAGTCCAGCCCTGCCAAGTGGCAGAGCCGGTGCGTGCTGTGCGAGGCGCTGGTGCCGCACCAGGGCGAGGAGGTGACGCGCGCGATCGCGGCGCGGCTCGATGACAAGGTGCCCTACGTGATCTCCGCCGCCGCCAAGGCGCTCGGCAAGCGGCGGGACCCGAAGGGGGTGGAGCCGCTGATCGCGAAGCTGCGCGAGCTGGAGAAGAACAAGGGACGTCACCTGGATCGACGGTCAAGCAGGCGCTGACCGATATCACGGGGCAGGACTTCGCGGACGCGGCCGCCTGGGCGGACTACTGGAAGGCGGTCGGCGCCACCTTCGACCCGAACAAGGATCGGGGCGACAAGGAGCGCTCCACCACCGTCGTGCGCGCAGGAGAGGAGTCGGGGCAGTTCTTCCAGGAGAAGATCGTCGCCAAGCGCATCATGGTTCGTCATCGACGTCTCCGGCTCGATGGAGGCCGAGGACCCGCCGATCAACGGCGAGGGGGGGCGGCAAGCGCATCGAGAAGGTCAAGGACGAGCTCATGAAGGCGGTGCGCGGGGCACAAGGACGACGTCTACTTCAACATCATCGCGTACTCGCACGTGATCAAGCCCTGGCGCTCGATCCGCCGCGGCTCGCCCCTGCACCGCGCGACGGCAGCCAACAAGGCCGATGCCATCACGTGGGTGAGTGCGCTCAAGGCCGACGGAGCGACCCACACCGACGACGCGCTGGAGAAGGCCTTCGAGGTGCTGGAGGTCAACACCATCGTGCTCCTGTCCGACGGGGCGCCGGCGCGGATCAACCAGCAGCAGACGGGGGTCGACCCCATCGATCCGGAGGAGATCCTGCAGAAGGTGGCGGGCTGGAACCGGCTGCGCGGGGCCAAGATCTACACCTTCTGCTTCGAGGTCTTCAAGAACAACCCGGCGGAGCAACCGCTGCTCGACTTCATGCAGAAGCTCGCCGAGCAGAACGGCGGCAAGATGACCCTCATCCGGTGAGCGAGCGCAGCCTGCGGGGCAGCGTCGGCACGCGCGCGGCCGGCGCGCCGGGCAGCGGAGCGGCGGCGGTGGCGAGGAGGCAGGTGGTGAGGAGCGAAGCGGGCAAGGCGGGGCGGCTCTTGGGGTGCAGGGCGAGCGCGGCCGTCGCGGTGGCCCTGGGACTGGTGTTGCCGGCAGCGGCGGCGCGCGCGAGTGCGGAGCGCGACCTCAAGCGCGCGCTCGCGGCCGGGGACAAGGCGGCGATCGTGGCTGCGATCCACAAGCTCGGCGAGCAGGACGACCGCGCCGCGGCCGAGACCATCCTCAAGGTGGCGCTGTCGGCCGACCAGCTCCACAAGGGCTTCACTCCCAAGGACACCAACGAGATCTTCGCCGCCGCCACCGAGGCGCTGGCGGGCATGCAGGACGCGGGTGCGCGCGAGTACATGGCGAGGAACGTCGAGCGCCACCGCGATCCGCGGGTGCGGCTCGTGCTGGTCGAGGTGCTGGGGACGCGCGCGGACGCCGAGGCGGAGCAGGCGCTGATCGGTGCGCTGGACGACCAGCATGCGGCGGTCGCGGGACTGGCTGCCCGCATCCTCGGCGCCAAGAAGAGCGTGGCGGCGGTCGAGCCGCTGATCGAGCAGCTCGCGCGGCACGAGCGACACCGGCGCGAGCCGTTCGAGGATGTGCTGCAGGCGCTGGTCATGATCACCGGCCAGGACCTGGCGAAGGCCTCTGACTGGCGGGCATGGTGGGACGGGGCCAAGGCCACCTTCAAGCCGCCGGCGGGCAGCCCGCGGCCGGGGGTCAGCACCACGGTCGTGCGCGAGGCGCCCAAGCTGTTCGGCCAGGAGATCCTGTCGTCGCGGCCGGTCTTCGTGCTCGACACCTCGAAGTCGATGCTGCTCAAGGACCCGGTCGACGAGAGCGGCCGCCGCCAGAAGTGGGTGCCGCCGGAGGACCCCAACTACGGCAACGTGCCCGATGAATACATGCGGATGGCGCGGCTCAAGCAGGCGATGGTGCAGGTCATCAAGGAGCTGCCCGAAGACACCATGTTCTCGATCGTGACCTTCGCCACCGACACCAAGGTCTGGAAGCCGAAGCTGGTCCGGGCCAATGCGGCGAACAAGGCCGATGCGATCGACTTCGTGCAGGGCATGACCCCCGAGGGCTACACCGCCATCGACGACGGGCTTGAGAAGGCGTTCGGCTTTGCGGAGGCCACCGCCTTCTACGTCTTCTCCGACGGTGCGCCCCAGCGCGCGGGCGCCGGCGGCAAGCCCGAGCACATCCCGCCGGAGGAGATCCTGGAAAAGGTGCGGCAGTGGAACCGGCTGCGCAAGGTGAAGATCTTCACCATCGGGCTGGGCGAGGCGAACGTGAGCTTCATGACCCGGCTGGCGCAGGAGCACGGCGGCCGCTACACACACGTGCAGTGAAGCCCGTCGCCACATGAACGCACCCGTGTCGCCGCCCGCCGCTGCTCCCCACACGCCCGCCTCGCGCCGTGCGATCGCGCTGGCGGCCGGGGTGGTCGTGGTGGTGGGGACCGCTTTCGATCTGTGGACCAAGCACTGGGCGTTCAGCGCGATCGCCCCCGGTGAGCGGGTGGAGATCATCCCGGGCTTCCTGGCCTTCGTGCTGAGCTGGAACACCGGCGCTGCCTTCGGGATCCTGCCGGGCTGGCTGGGCTTCTTCATGGTGGTGGCCGCGCTGGCAGTCGGGTTTCTGGTCTGGGTCGTGTGGACCGCGCCGCCGGGCACGACCTGGCGCTTCGGGGTGGTGGTGGGCCTGATCGGGACCGGCATCGCGGGCAACCTGTACGACCGGATCGTCTACGGCAGGGTGCGCGACTTCATCGACTGCTACGTCTCCTACGGCCCGCTGGCGGGGCGCCTGGAGCAGTGGTTCGGGACCGCGCACTGGCCGACGTTCAACGTCGCGGACGCGTGCATCGTGATCGGGGCCTCGCTCCTGGTCATCAAGCTCTGGCGCGACGAGCGGGCGCTGCGAGTGGCGGCGGGCGCACCCGCGGCGCTGGCCGCCGCCGGGGTAGAGGGCGGCGATGCCGGCTGAGGTCGACCTCGGGGTGAGGCTGGGGGCGCTCGCGCTCGCCAACCCGGTCATGACCGCCTCGGGGACCTTCGGCTACGCCGCGGAGATGGAGCGCTTCTTCTCGCCGGCGATCCTGGGCGCGATCGTGGGCAAATCCGTCACGCTCGAGCCGCGCGAGGGCAACCCGCCGCCCCGGATGGCGGAGACGCCGGCCGGCATGCTGAACTCCATCGGGCTGCAGAACCCGGGCGCCGAGCGCTTCCTCGCCACCCACCTGCCGCGGCTGCGCGCCTACGGGGTGCCGGTGGTGGTGAACATCGCGGGCAAGTCGGTGGCGGAGTTCGAGCGGCTCGCGGAGCTGTTCGACGGGCAGCCCGGGGTGGCGGCGCTGGAGCTCAACCTGAGCTGTCCCAACGTCAGGCAGGGGGGGCTGGAGTTCAGCGCCGAGCCGCGCGCCTGCGAGGAGGTCTGCAGCCGGGTCCGCAGGCGGACGCGGCTGCCGGTGTTCGCCAAGCTGACGCCGAACACCGCGGACGTGCCGGCGGTGGCGCGTGCGGCCGAAGCAGCGGGCGCGGATGCCGTCACCGCGATCAATACCTACCTCGGGCTCGCGGTGCGCTGGCGCGAGCGGCGAGCGGTGCTCGCCACCGACACGGGAGGGCTGAGCGGGCCGGCGATCAAGCCGCTGGCGCTGCGGATCGTCGCCGAGGTGGCGCGGGCGGTCTCGATTCCGGTCATCGCGGCGGGTGGGATCGGCAGCGCCGAGGACGTGCTGGAGTTCATGGTCGCCGGTGCCAGCGCGGTCCAGGTCGGCACCGCCACCTTCTTCGACCCGCACACGATCCCCCGCATCCTGGCGGAGCTGCCGCGCCTGCTGGCCGAGGAGGGGATTTCGCGGGTCGCGGATGTGATCGGCACCTTGCGCTGGTAGCTCTGGCAGCCCTCCGGTGCGGCGGGCCGCCGGGGGGCGGCCGCCGGCACGGCACCGGCCGGGGAGCGCCGGCGCGCCGCGCGGCGGGGCGGTGCGACTGGCGAGCTGCCCGCCACGGCGTTGCTTCCGCTTTCCAACGCGCCTATATTGACGGGGTTACGCAGACGGAGATCCGGCATGCTGCTGTTCATCGGGGAGTGGGCGCAGCGGCTGCTGGTGCGGCTGTTCGGAAGCCGCAACCAGCGCCTGCTCGAGGAGATGTTGCCCACCGTCGAGGCGATCAATCGGCTCGAGCCCGAGATCGCACGGCTGAGCGACCGCGGGCTGCGGGAGCGCGCGCTCGCGCTGCGCCGGCGGGTGGTCGAGGAGCGCAGTCGCCGCGGCTACGACGGGCTGATCGAGCTGGCGCAGCAGCAGCGCCACGACAATCTGCGCGAGCTGGCGCAGGAGACCAGGAAGAAGGCGGCGCGGCTGGAGCAGCAGGTGCTCGACGAGGTGCTCGTGGAGGCGTTCGCCCTGGTGCGCGAGGCGAGCAAGCGCACGCTCCGCATGCGCCATTATGACGTGCAGCTGATCGGTGGCATCGTGCTGCACCAGGGCAAGATCGCGGAGATGGTGACCGGCGAGGGCAAGACGCTGGTCGCCACCCTGCCCGCCTTCCTCAATGCGCTCGCCGGGCACGGCGTGCACATCGTGACCGTCAACGACTATCTGGCGCGGCGCGACCGTGACTGGAACGCGCCGGTGTTCGAGCTGCTCGGGCTCACGGTCGGGGTGATCCAGCAGAACATGGACAACGCCGAGCGCCAGCGCCAGTACGCGTGCGATATCACCTACGGGACCAACAACGAGTTCGGCTTCGACTACCTGCGCGACAACATGAAGGTCGCGCGGGAGCACCAGGTGCAGGGCGAGCTGCACTACGCGATCATCGACGAGGTCGACTCCGTGCTGATCGACGAGGCGCGCACCCCGCTGATCATCAGCGGTGCGGCCGAGGAGTCGACCGCGAAGTACTACCTGGCCGACAAGGTGGCCCGGGCGCTCAAGCCGGGGGAGCACTTCGAGGTCAAGGAGAAGGAGCACCTGGTGGTGCTCACCGAGGAGGGGGTCGAGGAGGCCCAGCGGCTGGTCGGCGTGGACGACTTCTACACCGGCGCCAACATGGACTGGCCGCATCACATCGACCAGGCGCTCAAGGCACACTACCTGTACAAGCGCGACAAGGAGTACGTCGTCAAGGACGGCGAGATCATCATCGTCGACGAGTTCACCGGCCGGCTCATGCCGGGGCGGCGCTGGTCCGACGGGCTGCACCAGGCGGTGGAGGCCAAGGAGGGGCTCAAGATCAAGGAGGAGACGCAGACCCTCGCCACCGTCACCATCCAGAACTTCTTCCGCCTGTATACCAAGCTGGCCGGCATGACGGGTACCGCCCAGACCGAGGCCGAGGAGTTCGACAAGATCTACGGGCTCGACGTCGTCACCATCCCGACCAACCGGCCGCTGATCCGCGAGAGCTGGCCGGATGTGGTCTACCGCACGGCGCGCGAGAAGTACAAGGCGATCGTCGAGGAGATCGAGCGCCTGTACACGATTGGACGGCCGGTCCTGGTGGGCACGATCGCGGTCGAGCGCTCCGAGCTGCTGAGCGAGATGTTGTCGCGCCGGGGGATCCCGCACGAGGTGCTCAACGCCAAGCACCACGAGCGGGAGGCCCACATCGTGGCCCGCGCGGGCCAGCTGCGGGCGGTGACGGTCGCGACCAACATGGCGGGCCGCGGTACCGACATCGTGCTCGGTCCGCCGCCGGAGACCGTGGAGGCGCTGGGGCCGGCCGTCGAGTGGGTGGACCAGGTCTTCTCCCGCAAGGGGATGCCGCGGCTGCGTCCGGAGAGCCTTGCCGGCAAGACCCTGCAGGAAGCAGAGGAGGTCCTGCGCGCGCGGGCGGACGAGGGGGTGCGAGCGGCGACGGAGCAGCTCGCCCGTGAGACGGGCGCGGAGCTGCAGTTCGCCGAGCTGGAGGCGGCCGACGCGGCGGGGCGCCGCAACCTGCTCTACAAGGCGCTCAAGCGGGCTGGCCTCAAGGACGAGCTGGAGCTGTTCCGGCGCGTGGAAGGGCTGGTGACGCTGTTCGAGGCGCGGGACAACCTGGAGCGGTACTTCCGGCGCGGGGTGGCGGGGATGGGCGGACTGCACGTGCTGGGGACCGAGCGGCACGAGGCGCGCCGCATCGACAACCAGCTGCGCGGCCGCTGCGGCCGCCAGGGCGATCCCGGCAGCTCGCAGTTCTTCCTGTCGCTCGAAGACGACCTCATGCGCATCTTCGCGCCCGAGCGGGTCTCGCGGATCCTGGAGCGGCTCGGCATGACCGAGGGCCAGGAGATCTCCCATGGCATGGTGACGCGCGCCATCGAGCGGGCGCAGAAGAAGGTGGAGGCGCGCAACTTCGACATCCGCAAGAACCTGCTCGAGTACGACCAGGTCATGGACGAGCAGCGCAAGCTCGTCTACGAGATGCGCAACAACGTGCTGGAGGGAGCCGACACCCGCCGCATGATCATGGAGATGATCGCGGATGTGGTCGGCGACGCGGTCGACACCTACGTCTCCGACGCCCTGGTCAAGGGCGAGCGCGACTACAAGGGCCTGGCGGAGTGGGTGCGCTCGCGCTTCGGGATCGAGCTGGTGCCGGCAGAGCTGGAAGGGCGCCCGGCCGCCGAGATCGAGCGGGAGCTGATCGCGCGCGTGGAGCGGCTGTACGAGGAGCGGCGGCAGCAGCTCGGCGCGGAGTCCATGCAGCAGCTGGAGCGGTTCTTGCTCCTGCAGAAGATCGACGAGAAGTGGAAGGACCACCTCAAGGGCATGGACCAGCTGCGCAGCGGCATCGGCATGCGGGGCTATGCCCAGGAAGACCCCAAGATCGCCTACAAGAAGGAGGGCTTCGAGCTGTTCCGCCAGATGATGGCGGCCATCCAGGATGACGTGACGTCGCTGTTGTTCAAGGTGCGGCTCGTGACCGAGGAGGAGGAGCGGGCGCTGCTCGGGCGGATGTGGCGCGGCTCGCGCGCCTACGGCCCGGCCAAGACCTCGGATGAGTTGCGCGCGGCCGCTCCCGGGCGGGCGCTGCCGCCGGAGGTGGCGGAGCGGCTGGCCGCGGAAGGGGCGCGGGCCGCACGGCGGGCGCTGGAGCGGCAGCGCATGCGCCAGCAGGCGGGCATGCCGGCCCGGGCGCCGCTCGGCGCGGGCGCCGGCGCGCCGGCGGGCAGCGGGGACGGCAGCGGCAGTGCGGCTGCGGATAGCCGGCCGCGGGCGCCCGAGCCCCCGCCGCAGCCGGTCCACGTGGGCCCGAAGGTGGGGCGCAACGAGCCGTGTCCGTGCGGCTCGGGCAAGAAATACAAAAAGTGCTGCGGCGGCCGGTGAACGAGGGCGGTTGTCCGGCGGTCGTCCGGTCCCAGGACGCCGAGGCGGTGCCGCCGCCGGGGGCGCCGGCCGCAACCGGGGGCGGCGCGCGCGGCCAGCTGCGGCCGCGGCCCGGGGGGCGCCGGGCGCCCTCGCGTCGCCGCCTGCCGCCCCCACCCCCGGCGCTGCTGCTCGATCTGCTCTATCTGAGCGGCGCGGCGCTGTTGTCGCCGCTGTTGGGCTGGTTGTTGCTCACCCGCCCGCGCCTGCGCGACGGGTTGTGGGAGCGGCTCGGGATGCGCCGGCCGGTGGTGCGCGCGCCGAGCCGGCCCTGCATCCTCGTGCACGGGGTCTCGGTGGGCGAGGTGATGGCGGTGCGGCCGCTGGTGGCGGAGCTGGAACGGCGGCTGCCCGGCTACCAGATCGCGATCTCCAGCACCACCCGCACCGGGCTGGAGGTGGCGCGGCGGCAGTTCGCCGGGCGTCCGGTGGTGCGGTTCCCGCTCGATGTCAGCTGGGCGGTCCGCGGGATGCTGGACGCGGTGCGCCCGGAGCTGGTGCTGCTGGTCGAGCTGGAGGTGTGGCCCAACTTTCTCGCGCACGCGGCGCGGCGGGGGCTCAAGGTCGTGCTGGTCAATGGCCGCATCACCGAGCGCAGCGTCCGGGGCTATCTGCGGCTGGGTCCTCTCATGGCGTCCGCGCTGGGAGCGATCGAGTTCTTCTGCGTGCAGAGCGCGGAGTACGCCGAGCGGTTCCGGCGCCTGGGCGTGCCGGCGGAGCGGCTGGTCGAGACGGGTAGCCTCAAGTACGACGCGTTGCTGCGGCCCGAAGAGGCGGCCGCGAGCGCGGCGCGGTTCCGCGCGCTGCTGGGGATCGCCGAGCAGGCGCCGGTGCTGGTGTGCGGTTCGACCCATGGTCCCGAGGAGGCGCTGCTGCTCGGGGTCTACGCGCGCCTGCGCGAGCGGGTGCCGGGGCTGCGGCTGGTGCTGGCGCCGCGCCACCTGCAGCGGCTGGCGGAGGTGGAGGGGGCGTGCCGGCAGGCCGGCCTGCCGTACGTGCGGTGGACGGAGCTCGGCGAGCGGCCGCCGGCCGTGCCCGCTGCCAGGCCGGCGGAGGGGGGCGAGGCACAGCCGGTCGTGCTGCTGGACACGGTGGGCGAGCTGGCGCGGCTGTACGCCATCGCCACCGTGGCGTTCGTGGGGGGCTCGCTGGTGCCGCACGGCGGGCAGAACATGCTGGAGCCGGCCGGGCTGGGCAAGGCCGTGGTGTTCGGGCCGCACGTGCACAACTTCTCGGACAGCGCCCAGTTGTTGCTCGAGCGGCAGGCGGCGGTCCAGGTCGGTGACGTGGCGGCGCTCGAGCAGGCGCTGGGGCGGCTGTTCGCCGAGGCCGGCTGGGCCCGGCAGCTCGGAGAGCGCGCGCGGGCGGCGGTGGAGTCCTGCCGCGGCGCTGCCCGGCGGACCGCCGAGGTGGTGGAGCGGTTGCTGCGGGTGGGTGCGCGCGGCTGACGGGCGGGGCTGGGGCGCAGACTTGCTCCGGAGCAGGCCTGAGGGCATACTATGCCGCCTTGTGGCCCGGGGAGCCGTTCCACCAGGCGCAGCAGAGTGAGGGGAGCGGAGCATGGCGCGAGGGCGTTACCTGTTCACTTCCGAGTCGGTGGCGATGGGTCACCCGGACAAGATGGCGGATCAGATCTCCGATGCCGTCCTCGACGCCATCCTGGCGCAGGACCCGGCCGCGCGCGTCGCCTGCGAGACCCTGTTGACGACGGGGTTGTGCGTGATTGCGGGCGAGGTCACCAGTTCGGCGGTGGTGGACGTGGACCGGGTGGCGCGGGAGACGATCCGGGAGATCGGCTACACCGATGCCGCATTCGGCTACGACTACCAGACCTGCGCGGTGCTGGTCTCGCTGCACCAGCAGTCGCCCGACATCGCGCTGGGGGTGGACGAGACCCCCGAGCGCGAGATGGGAGCGGGCGACCAGGGGCTCATGTTCGGCTATGCCTGCAGCGAGACCGAGGAGCTGATGCCGCTGCCGATCACGCTGTCGCACCGGCTGGTCGAGCGGCTGGCGGAGCTGCGCCGCAAGGGCGAGATCGGCTGGCTGCGCCCCGACGGCAAGAGCCAGGTGACGGTGGAGTACGAGGGCTCGCGGCCGCGGCGCGTGCACACGGTCGTGATCTCGCAGCAGCACGCCCCCGAGGTGAGCCAGGCGGAGATCCGCCAGGTGATCCTCGAACGGGTCATCCGGCATGTCATCCCGGCGGAGCTGTGGGACGAGCGGACGATCGTGCACGTCAATCCCACAGGCCGCTTCGTGACCGGCGGCCCGATGGGGGACACCGGGCTGACCGGGCGCAAGGTCATCGTCGATACCTACGGCGGCAGGGCCCCGCACGGCGGCGGCGCCTTCAGCGGCAAGGATCCGACCAAGGTCGACCGTTCGGCCAGCTACATGGCGCGCCACATCGCGAAGAACCTGGTGGCGGCCGGGCTGGCCGAGGAGTGCGAGGTCCAGCTCGCCTACGCGATCGGGGTGGCGGAGCCGGTCTCGGTCTACGTGGACACCGCGGGTACAGGCAGGATCGATGACAGGCGGCTGGAGGAGCTGGTGCGCGAGGTCTTCCCCCTCAAGCCGCGCCAGATCATCGATTATCTGGACCTCAGGCGCCCGATCTACAAGGAGACGGCGCGCCACGGCCACTTCGGGCGCTCGCTGCCCGGCTTCACCTGGGAGAGGACGAACAAGGCCCTGGAGCTGCGCGCGGCGGCGGGGCTGGAGACGATGGCGGAGGTAGGCTGATCGTGACGACTGCGACCGAGACCGGCGAGCGGCCGGCCGCCACCCTGGCGGTGAGGGGCAACGAGGGGCCCAGGCACAAGGTCCGCGACATCGCGCTGGCGGCGTGGGGCCGCAAAGAGATCGCGATGGCGGAGAAGGAGATGCCCGGGCTCATGGCGCTGCGCCAGCGCTACGCGGGCCAGAAGCCGCTGGCGGGCGCGCGGATCGCCGGCTGCCTGCACATGACGGTGCAGACCGCGGTGCTGATCGAGACGCTGGTCCAGCTCGGCGCGCGCGTGCAGTGGTCGTCCTGCAACATCTATTCGACGCAGGACCACGCGGCGGCTGCCATCGCGGCGGCCGGCATTCCGGTCTGGGCCTGGAAGGGCGAGACGGAACAGGAATACGAGTGGTGCATCGAACAGACGCTCGATTTCGGCGACGGGCAGGGGCCGAACCTGCTGCTCGATGACGGCGGGGACCTGACCGCGATCGTGCTCGACCGGCATCCGGAGCTGCATGCCGAGATCCGGGGGGTCTCCGAGGAGACGACGACCGGGGTGCACCGTCTGTACGAGCGGCAGCGCGCCGGCAAGCTGCCGTTTCCGGCGATCAACGTCAACGACTCGGTCACCAAGAGCAAGTTCGACAACCTCTACGGCTGCCGGGAGTCGCTGGCCGACGGCATCAAGCGCGCCACCGACATCATGTTCGCCGGCAAGGTGGCGGTGGTGTGCGGATATGGCGATGTGGGCAAGGGCTGTGCGCAGAGCCTGCGCGGCTATGGGGCGCGGGTGCTGGTGACGGAGATCGACCCCATCGTGGCGCTGCAGGCGGCGATGGAGGGCTATCAGGTCGTCACCATGGAGGAGGCGGCGCCGATCGGCGATATCTTCGTGACCGCCACCGGTTGCTGCGACGTGATCCGCGGCGAGCACATGCTCGCGATGAAGGACCACGCCATCGTGTGCAACATCGGCCACTTCGACATCGAGATCGACATGCGGTGGCTGGAGCAGAACGCGGTGGAGGTGGTGCCGGTCAAGCCGCAGGTCGACCAGTTCAAGCTGCCCAACGGGCGGACGCTGATCGTGCTGGCGCGCGGGCGGCTGGTCAACCTCGGCTGTGCCACCGGGCATCCCAGTTTCGTCATGTCGACCAGCTTCACCAACCAGGTTCTGGCGCAGCTGTGGCTGTGGCAGGAGAGGCTCGAGCCCAAGGTCTACGTGCTGCCCAAGCACCTGGACGAGGAGGTGGCGCGGCTGCACCTGGACAAGCTCGGGGTCAAGCTCACGCGGCTGACCGAGAAGCAGGCGCGGTATCTGGGGGTGCCGCAGGACGGTCCGTTCAAGCCGGAGTGGTATCGGTACTGAGCGGGTAGCGGGGTACTTGCGGCGCGCCGCGCGGCCTGCGTCCTCCCTCTGCCGCTCAGGGCGTGCGGGCCGGCCACCCGGGTGGCCGGCCCGCTGCGTTGTCACGCCGGGGATGGTGCGGGCCTCTGTGGGGGAGGAAGGCTGGCCGGCGCGGCTGCCCGCGCACCCGGCGAGCGCCGGCCGGCCGCGCCGTCGGCCCGGCAGAGGGCTCTGTGCCGGTCCCTCAGAAACCGCCGGTGCCGAACCCGACCAGCTCAGCCCGGATCTTCTGGGCCACCTCGTCGTTGGCGTCGTTCAGGCGCGCGTTCTCGATGAACTCGACGGTGGCGTTGCGGAACAGCACGTTCCGGCCGTCGCGGTGGTGGGCATACTCGCTGTCGCCGCCGCGCTTGTCACCGCTGACGGGTGTGGTCGAGGGGCTGCTGATCGTGATGGGCCGCGAGCGGTAGGTGTAGCTGCAGTGGGTCTCGTCGAGGAAGAAGTCGTCGCGCCGCTCGTTCACGTCGTCGATGCGGCGCGGCTCCTGCCACAGGCCGTCGGCCGGGCAGCCATAGACCTTGGGGTTGTCGATGTAGTCGTACTTGTAGAGCAGCTCCAGGCACTTGCGGACCTCGGTGTCGTCGCCGATGGTGGGCACCGCGCCGCCGTCGCCGCGCTTGCTCCACGGGTACATGCGGTACTTGTTCATGTAGTTCTCGCAGGCGGTGCCGATCTGCCGGAGGTTGCTCGCGCAGGCGGTCTTGTAGCCCTCCTGGCGGAAGCGGTTGAAGGCGGGCACGGCGAGCGAGGCGAGAAGCCCGATGATCGCGATCACCACCAGCAGCTCGATGAGGGTGAAGCCGGCGCGCAACTGGTTTTTCCCGGATGCATGGCGCGCTGCCGTCGTGCTGGAGCTGGGCTGCATAGGGCTATCTCCTCGTACTTGCGGGTGACTGCTGGGCCAGAGCGCCTCTGTTCGACCGTGCGCCCATTATGGCGAGGCGATCAGGGGCGGTCAAGCCGCTTGCTGGACCGGCACTTGCGAGTCGCTGCTGCGTTGACACAAAAGCGCGCGAGCCGTATACTCGCCACCTCGTCCGGGCAGGCGGGGGCTGCACCGGACTGCGAGCACAGGGCTCCCGCTCGCAGCATGTGGCGGGCGGAGGCGGCGGGCCCGGGGCTGGCTGGGGCGGAGGAGCCACCGTGCAGCGCGCGCGCAGCGGGCCTCATCCGCATCGGTGTCGGTGGGCGAGGGTGGTGGTGGCGGGAGCGCTGGCGCTGGGCGCGGGCAGTGCGCTGGTGCCGGCGGCGTGGGCCCAGCAAGAGGGCGGCGGCGAGCTGGAGGCGGAGGCCTTCGCCCGCGGCTCGGGGATCTATCTGCTCGACCTGCAGTACGACAAGCCCAGGCAGATCGCCGTGGGACGCGAGCCGTACGTCGAGCACTTCTGGTACGTCACCTTCGTGCTGGCGAACCAGGACTCCGAGGACCATCCCTTCTTTTTGGAGGTGAGCGCCGAGAGTGACAAGGGCGTCACCTACCGGCCGGTGCAGCACCCGGAGGTCGAGCGGATCGTGCGGGGTCGCCTCGGGCTGGCCGAGGGCGAACCGCTGTGGACCGCCGCCGACCTGACGATTCGCCATGCCGAGCAGCCCCTGCCGCCGCGGTTTCCCACCGAGATCGTCGAGCCGGTGATCCGGGCCGGACAGCGGCTGCGCTGCGTGGCGATCTTCAAGGGCTGGCACCCGGAAGCCAACCACCTGACGATCACCTTTCGCGGTCTCACCAATGACGTCCGGTTGGAGCCGGCAGGTCGGCCGCACGAGCGCAAGCTGCTGGAGCGGGTGTTCCGGGTCGAGTACTATCGCCCGGGCGACGAGTTCTTTCCGCACATCGAGGCGCTGCAGTTCGTCGGCCACCGCTGGGAGACGGTCGAGCGGGTCGTGAAGACCGATCTCGAGTGAGCAGGACGGCGGCGGTGGCGGTGGGGCGGACGGCGGCGGGAGAGCGCGGCGGCGGCGAGGCCGGGCAGCCGGCGGCGGGCGGCAGGGCTGGCGGGGACGCCCCGGCTCCGGCGGGCGGCGGGGCTGCGGCACCGGCGCAGTATCCTCCTGAGGTCATCGCGTTTGCTGGTGCGCTGTCGCGCGAGGACCGGACCTTCCTGCTGGTGCGAGACGAGCTGTACGGGGGGAGCTGGGAGGAGGTGGAGCACGACCTGCGGGCGCGGCTGGCCGGGCGGCCGTACATCTTCAAGCTCGCGACGCGGATCGAGGAGGATCTGGAGCGGATCGAGCGGCTGCGCCGGTACGAGCGCGAGCACGGGGTGGATCTGAGGCAGGTCTTGGCCGCGCTGGGCCTGGAGTGAGCCCCGGGGGGCAGCGGCGGGAGGTCGCCGGGTGTCAGCTCGGGCCGGGAGGCGGCGGAGCCGCCGGGCGGGGGCGCGGCCATGGGGCGCGCCCGGGGCGCGTGGCGAGACGATGGGCGGGCGAGCGGGACGGGGTCGCGCCAGGGAGTGAAAGGGAGCACTGCGATGCGGAGCCGTGTGAGCCAGCTCGGGTGGATGGTGGCGGTGGCGGCGCTCGCGGCCTGGCTGGGCGGAGGTTGTGCGGGGCCAGCCACGCGGGGCGAGACCTACTTCCGGGCCGAGAAGGCCCCGCCCATGGGCCCGCAGGGCGTGCGCCAGCCCGGGGAGCGGCCTCGGTTCGAGCAGAAGGAGCTGGAGGGGCGGGGCCTGGAGGAGCTGTGGGCGTTCTATCTGGGCGAGCCGGTGCGCGGGCTGTGGATCTTCGACGAGTGGTTGATCGTGGCCACGGCCCCGGGCAGTGTCTGGGGTGTCGAGCTCGAGACCGGTTTTGTGCGCTGGAAGTACGAGCTGCCCGACGGCTTGTCCTATCCACCGGGCAGCTATGCCTACCGGGACGAGGGCCTCAGCCGAGCGCCCGAGCTCTATCTGATCTCGCGCGATGTGCTCCACGTGGTGGATCGCAATGTGGGGGCGCTGTTGTGGAAGTACCGGCTGCCGTTCGCGGCGGCCTCGCCCCCGGTCGGCAGCGATAGCCACATCTACATCGGCTCATGGGATGACCGGCTGTACGCCATCTCCAAGAGCCTGCGCTATGTCGAGTGGTCGTATCGGACCGGCGCGCCCGTGACGGCACCGGTGGCGGTGGCGGAACGGACGGTCGACGCCATCTACGTCGGCTCGGAGGACGGCAACCTCTACGCCATGAACCCTGTCGCCGACGAGCGCAAGTGGGCGTTTCCCACCCGGGGGCGCATCGTGGCGGCCCCGACCTATCACCGCACCTTCGTCTACGTCGTCTCGCAGGACATGAACGTCTACTGCATCGAGGGGGCGCGCGATGTGTTGCGCTGGCGCTACGCCAGCGGCTCGCCGTTGTCGCAGAAGCCGATCGGCTTTGGCCGTGAGACCCTGGCGGTGGTGGCCGATGACGGGCGGCTGCTCTGCCTGAACCTGCGGCCCGAGGTGCGCAAGGAGAACCTGCGGTGGAGCGCCGAGGGCATCGTGCGGGTGATCGCCAAGACGCGGCGCGCGATCGTGGCCCTGCGCCGGGATGGCAAGCTCATGGCCTTCGATGAAGAGACGGGCGAAGAGCGGTGGCGACCGCTGGTGACGGGGGCGGACGTGCACGGCACCAACGAGTACGACCCGAGCAGCCCCCTCAAGGCGGAGCAGAAGATGGCCTCCATCATCCCGCTCGGCTACAAGGACGGCTGGCTGGTGGCGCTGCGCGAGAAGCGCGACTTCTGAGTCCTGCTGGCGGGAGGGTGCCGATGGAGCGCATCGGGTTTTTGCGCCAGCGCGGCGCGGCGCTGCTGGCCTGGTGCTGGCTGTGCGGCTGGCTGGTGGGCTGCGCCCACGCGCCCCCGCGCCTGGAGATCGAGCGCTCGGGCTACTACCTGCACGGCTGGTATCTGGGTTCGCGCCACAACGTGAAGGCCTTCGTGCGCCGCTTGCGCTTCGTCCCCGAGATGCGGGGTTCGGTCGTCGCCGAGATCTCGCTGCTCAACGAGCAGCGCCAGCCGCTGACACTGGAGCTGGCCTACAGCAAGCTGACGGTGGCGGAGCGGGAGATCCTGGCCGAGGAGGCGCCGGCCACCGAGCTCGAGCCGGGCAAGCTCGGCAACTACACGCTCCGGTTTCGGACGTATCTGCGCGCCGAGCAGGTGCGTCCGGGCATGGCGCTGCAGCTGCAGCTGGCGGGCATCACCGACGCCGAGCGGCGCCAGATCAGCTTCAGGGTGCCGCTCTCGTTCGTGCAACCCGAGGCAGAACCTCCGCCGGGTGAGGACTAGCCGTCCCGGGCGAGCCCGCCGAGCTGTGCTCCCTCTCCCCCGCCTGGCGGGGGAGAGGCTCCGCCCGTACGGTGCGCTCACCGCGGGCGGTGGTGGCGTGCTCCCTCTCCCCCGCCTCGCGGGGGAGAGGGTCGGGGTGAGGGGGGAGAACCGCGGCAGCCCGCCGTTCCTCGCTCGCTCCCAGTGCGCCGCCTATCCCGCCGCGGCGGGGCTCCTGTGCAGCGCCGCGTCGAGGCGGCGGAAAATCTTGTCGACCCGTTCGATCTGCCCCTTGGCGGCGAAGCGCTCGTAGAAGCCTTCGGCGCGGAAATCCGGCACCAGGTTGCGCCACGGCTCCATGAGCATCGCCCAGCGCAGCTCGCGCTGCTCCGGGTCGCGGTCGTCGCCTGCCAGCTTTGCGATGGTGCGGATTAGGGCCTTGATCGTCACGGCGCGCGTGACCATGTAGCGTTCGTTGTCCCAGGCCCTGTCGAACGCCTGGGCGGCGGCCCGCAGCCCGTCGCGGATCGGCTCGTAGAAGCGGCGCCGGGCCACCCATTCGACCTCGCGCTTGCTGCGCGGCTGCTCGATCGCGCCAGGTTTGAGCTCCTCGCGCACCCAGCGGTGGACCTCGTGGAACAGCTCCGCCTGCAGGATCCACTTCTTCTGCCGGCTGCGGCCGCCGAGCCGGTTGATCTTGTAGCGCAGCGGGCTGTCGGGCTCGTTGTACAACAGTTCGCACACCTTCGCCGCGACCTTCTTGTCGGGCGAGACGTACTGTACCTTCTCGTAGAGATCCACCAGGTGGCTGCGGTTGATGCGGGTGGCGGTGGAGTTGATGATCACGAACATCTCGGCGGCGAAGTCCTCGGTGCGGCGGTCGAAGATCACGCAGGGCACGCTGATCTGTTTTGCCTCCTCGGGGTGCTGTCGCAGGTAGAAGTAAAGCGCCGCCAGCCGGTGCTGCCCGTCGATGATCAGGTAGGGATCGCGCGGCTCCTGCAGGTTGCCGACGCTCTCGAAGGTGCCGATCGGCTCGAAGACGAGCTCCTCCGGGGTGAAGAGCAGGACCGTGGCCGGGATGGGGGGCTGCTCGATCGCCTCGGCATAGAAGTTCTGGATGGCGCGCACCTTGTGGCGCGACAGCCGGCGCTGGAACGCTTTGTCCGAGCGCTCGATGCCCGCGATGAACGCGGCGATCTCGTCGCCGGCGGGGGGCTGGCTGGGTTCGATCGTCTCGCCGTCGCCGTAGAAGCGGCTGATGAAGCGCACCCGCCGCAACAGGTCCTCCGCCGGATAGGCGACGAAGTAGAACCGGCTGTCCTTCTGGCGCACCTGGGTTGCGAGCATGGCTGGTCGGTCCTCCGCGAATCGTTCTTGGTGGAAGTCCCGTAGCCTACCAGAAAGCGTCCCTTCCCGGGAGGGTGACCTACCGGCCCCCAGCCCTGTCCCATGGGACGGTGATCGCCCGATCAGCGCGCGCGGGCGATCGAGTCTGGCTCTGTGGCTCCGGGGCCGTCCGTGCACGAAGAGGGCGGTTGCCTAGCTGCGCCGGGCGGGGATTCGGGGTGGGGTCGTGCCGGATACTCAGGGTTGCTCGGGGTCTGTCTCCGTTTCGAGCGTCAGGGGCTCTGCTCGCACGCACAGGACCGCTCTCGAGGTGGGTGAGGCGGCCAGGCGCTCGTCGGCGCGCAACCCGAGCACGCATGCGATCGTGTCCCCGGACGCGAGCACCAGTGCTCGCTGGCGCAGCTGGCGTGGGACTTTGGCGTCCACGAAGATGTCGTGCAGCTTCTTCGTGCCCTGCAGACCCGTGGGGCGCATGCGGTCTCCGGGGCGCGGGTGGCGGAGCACGAGCGGCTGGCCGGTGAGGGCGTCTGCGTCGAGCCAGGCGCAGTTCGGGGCGCGGCGCCGTTGGGCGGCTGGCGGCAGTCCCCGTTCCGCGCGGGCGATTTCCACTCGCACGCCGTACTCGGGGGCCACGGTCAGCCCGGGCACCGCGAGCCGGCGGGGCGGTGGTGAGGGCACGGGCGTGGCGGTCCTGGTCGCTTGCCGGTGTCCGGTCGTTCCTCCAGGGGCAGCGGTGCGCTCGAGGAGCAGCAGGTCGTATTCCCGCCGTGCCTGCAGGCCGTGCGGCAGGTGCAGCAGCACCTCGCCGGTGTCGTGCTCCACCAGGTGCAGGAGCGCCTGGGTGTGGCGCTCGAGCAGCTGCAGGCCGGAGCTGCGCCGTACGGCTTCGCGGATCAGAAACGAGCGCAGCTCGGGCGGAGTGGCGGCGATGGTCGTGCGCGGCAGGCTGAGCAAGGTTTCATGGGCGGCGGCCGGCGGGGAAGCGGGCAGCTGCTCGCCGCAGCGGGGGGGGCGGTCGGCCGGCGTCCGGGTGGGGTGGCCGGGTGTGCGCCGGCGGGTGGCGCTCCGGGTGCGGGTGTCGGGTGCCGCGGGTGGGCTGGCCTCCGCGAGTGCGTGTTGGAGGCGGGGCTCGAGTGCTGCTTCGATGGCCTCGCGGGCGCGTTGTGCGGCCGCAGCGAGCGCGAGCAGGGATCGATCCGCCTCGGGCCACAGTCTGCGGAGCGCTGGCAGCAGCACGAGGCGGATGCGGTTGCGGCTGGCCGCGGCGGGATCGAGGTTGGTCCGGTCCAGGCGGGCCGAGATGCCGGCTGCGGCGAGGAAAGCTTCCAGCTCGGCACGCGGGATCGCGAGCAACGGTCGTACCACGATGGGGGTGTCGGGCGCAGATGACAGGGGCCGGCGTGCAGGGATGCCGGCGAGTCCTGCGACGCCGGTTCCGCGCAGGATGCGGAACAGCACCGTCTCCACCTGGTCGTCGCGCTGGTGGCCGAGGGCGACGAAGCCGCAGCGGCAGCTGCGTGCCCCCGTCTCAAAAAAAGCATACCGGGCGTGGCGGCCGGCCTCTTCGAGGCTGCACCGCCGGGCGGCCGCGAGCGCGGGCACGTTGACGCCAGAGGTTACGACCTCGAGTTCGAGCTTGCGGGCCAGCGCCTGTACGAAGTCGCGATCCTGCTCCGCCTGCTCGCCGCGCAGTCCCTCGTGAGTCAAGTGGGCGAGTACGAGTCGCCAGCGCATGGCGGGGGCGAGCTGGTGCAGGGCGAGCGCGAGCGCGGTGGAATCGGGTCCGCCCGAGCAGCCGATCAGCACCGAGGCGCCGGGCGGGATCCGGGCAGGGCCGCGGACCGCCCTGCGGACCCGCTGCAGGAGTGCAGTGCTGTCGCCGCGGGCCGATGCCATATCCCCAGCCTACTGCGTGCCCGGTGCGGAGTACAGGGCAATGGGACGCGCGGTTGCGGGGGGCCGAACGGCTCGAGCCCCGTACGCTCGCGTGGCTGGCGCGGTCGGGCGCAAGCGGATAGGCTGCTGCTCGCCCGCGGGGCTGTGGGTGGGGGAGCTGGCCGGTCCCTCTTGCGCTCTTCGTTCCCTCTCCTCCGCTTGCCCTTCGATTCCCTCTCCCCCGCTTGCGGGGGAGAGGGTCAGGGTGAGGGGGGTCGCGGAGGAAGGCCGGCAAATGCAGTTCGCATCGCTCCCTCACCCCCGCCCTCTCTCCGGAGGGGAGAGGGAGCGAGATGGCGCTCGCCTCTGCGTTCCCTCTCCCCCGCTTGCGGGGGAGAGGGTCAGGGTGAGGGGGTCGCGAAGGAAGGCCGGCAAGTTAGCATTGCCCCTCACCCCCGCCCTCTCTCCGGAGGGGAGAGGGAGCGAGATGGCGCTCGCCTCTGCATTCCCTCTCCCCCGCTTGCGGGGGAGAGGGTCAGGGTGAGGGGGGTCGCGGAGGAAGGCCGGCAAGTGCAGCTCGCATCGCTCCCTCACCCCCGCCCTCTCTCCGGAGGGGAGAGGGAGCGAGACGGCGCTCGCCTCTGCGTTCCCTCTCCCCCGCTTGCGGGGGAGAGGGTCAGGGTGAGGGGGCGAGGGTGACGTCGAGGTGAGGATGAGGGTAAGACGAGAGCGCGAAGGTGAGGGTGTAGTTTGGCACAACTCCGACCCACCACCTGCACCTCGCACTCCTTGCCGTGGGGCGCGGGTCGACCCGGTTCTGGTGAGGAACGGATGGGGGTGCTCGGGATGAGAGGACTCGACGTGCAGCGGCGTGGTTGGTCAGCCGGGGTTGCCGGCGTTGCCAGCGTGCTGGCAGCGCTCGGGTTCGCTCTTCTTTTCACCGGAGCCCGGGCGTTCGCCGGGGACTGGTCGCTTGTGGATCGCAGCGCGGGCCGCGCGGTGGCGGCTGGTGAGGGGGCGGGCGGCTTACCGGTGGTCCTCGCTGGACCTGCCGGTGAGGCGGCGGCGCCGGAGGCCGGGCCGGCGCGCGAGGTTCCCTTCGAGATTGCGGTGATCGCGGATACCCAGAGCATGGTCCCGTTGGAGTGGTTCGTGCGGGGTGGGCGGCGGGAGCGGTTGTTGGTTCGCGACAAGCTGCGCGAGCTTCGTCCGGACTGGGTGTTGCTGGCGGGGGATGCGGTGGGGCGGGGCGACTCGGGGGTGCAATGGGAGCGGTTTCGGGAGGAGTTCGCGGGTTTGCCGGTCTGGCCGGCGCTCGGCAACCACGACCTCATGGGGGACCGCGAGCGGGCGCTCGCTCACTGGTTCGCGGCCTTTCCGCAGCTCCAGGGCCGGCGGTGGTATGCATTGCGGCGGGGTCCGCTGGTGGTGCTGGTGTTGGACTCGAACCTGCGGTGGCTGGGTGAGGGGGAGCGTGTGGCGCAGCAGCAGTGGTTGGAGCAGGAGCTGGATCGGGCGGAGGCCGATCCGGGGGTGCGCGCTGTCGCGCTGGTGGCGCACCATCCGCCGTACTCGCTCCAGTTTGTCGGCGGCGACCTGGAGGTGCGGGAGTCGTTCTGGGAGCCGGCGCGGCGGCGGTCCAAGTTTCTGGTCTTTCTGAGTGGGCATCACCATTGCCATCAGCATCTCGAGATCGAGGGGCGGCATCTCTTCGTCGTGGGCGGTGGTGGAGCGCCGTTGTTCCTTCGTCCGCGGCGCGATGATCTGCCGCCGGGGGCGATCGTTCATGACGTGCGCGCGGTGCACCACATCCTGCGGCTGCGGGTCGAATCCTGGGGGCTTCGCGCGATTCTGTTGGAGCTGACCCCTGCCGGCGCCTGGCGACAGGTCTACTCTCACGACCTGCCCTGGCGCGGCCGGGTTGCGGTGCTGCACTGAGCCGTTGGGCGCCTCGTGCTCGCCGCCAGCGCCGCCTGCCGGGTCGGGGCGATCCCGACGGAGCCCCCGCGCCTGGCTTGATGATGGACCCCACCCTGATTCCAACGCCAGCTGCCCGGCGGTTCCCGGGGGTGGCTAGCTGCGGTGCCCGGAATTCCATGCGAGCGGGCGCCACACCCTGCGGCCGGCGAGGAGCGCGCCCGTAAGTTGGCGCAGCGGAGCCAAGAGCTCTACGCCGGGGCGCGGCACGCACTGTGCTGCTGCTCGTGACGCCGGTCTGACAAATCAAACCCACGTTTCTCGCGCACTCACAATGCACAGACCCATACCGGGCCGCACGCGCTTGCCGAGTACCCGATTGCCCCTTCCATAGAGCCGCGGCTGAGTTGCCGCGGAGATGGGCCACGCCTCACGGGCCGCGACCGCGTCGCGCGCCGCTTCAATGGGGCCGCGGCTGAGTTGCCGCGGAGATCGGCTCAACGCCGAGCGGACCGGCAAGTACCTCGGACAGCTTCAATGGGGCCGCGGCTGAGTTGCCGCGGAGATCCGCCGGCCTACTGGTGCGGCGTGGGGTCGTGAGGTCGCTTCAATGGGGCCGCGGCTGAGTTGCCGCGGAGATCTATCTGCGATGCCTAACTAGGAGGAGGGAGCAATGCTTCAATGGGGCCGCGGCTGAGTTGCCGCGGAGATGAGAGGGCCGAGGTCGCCGAGCGCCTGCTGCACCTCCCGCTTCAATGGGGCCGCGGCTGAGTTGCCGCGGAGATCTCTCTCTCTCTCTCTCTACAATCACCCGGCCAGCAGGCTTCAATGGGGCCGCGGCTGAGTTGCCGCGGAGATGGTCCAGCAGCCTTGGGCCTTCGACGCTTGGGAGCTGCTTCAATGGGGCCGCGGCTGAGTTGCCGCGGAGATCTGGACCCAATGGACCTGGAGTGGGCGCGCCGGCACATGCTTCAATGGGGCCGCGGCTGAGTTGCCGCGGAGATGCGGCGGGGTCCGGGCGAGATCGGGACAGGTCGCGGGCTTCAATGGGGCCGCGGCTGAGTTGCCGCGGAGATGGGGCGGGGGGAGGAAGGGCCGGCCGACGGCAGCTGGCGGCTTCAATGGGGCCGCGGCTGAGTTGCCGCGGAGATCTGCGCTCAGCCACGAGCTTCGCCATGCGCTGCCGCGAGCTTCAATGGGGCCGCGGCTGAGTTGCCGCGGAGATGTCAAAACCAAGGACACGTCTATCGTTAGATCAGCGCCGCTTCAATGGGGCCGCGGCTGAGTTGCCGCGGAGATGGCTCTAGCTTTTATTTCCATCAACACAACACGCCGGCTTCAATGGGGCCGCGGCTGAGTTGCCGCGGAGATAGCTGTTTCTGTGCCGACTCCGGCGGGCGAGGCAGCTGCTTCAATGGGGCCGCGGCTGAGTTGCCGCGGAGATAGCTGTTTCTGTGCCGACTCCGGCGGGCGAGGCAGCTGCTTCAATGGGGCCGCGGCTGAGTTGCCGCGGAGATCGGATGAATGGGGTGCCCGACCGGAACGAAGATCGAGCTTCAATGGGGCCGCGGCTGAGTTGCCGCGGAGATTTCGCTCCCGTCGGGAAACGACGCCACGGTTCGCGCGGCTTCAATGGGGCCGCGGCTGAGTTGCCGCGGAGATGGAACGCTGGCCGGATCGTGTGCGCATCATGAGTCGCGCTTCAATGGGGCCGCGGCTGAGTTGCCGCGGAGATATCCGCAACTCCGGGGGCAACCTGATCCTCGCTGACAAGCCGCTTCAATGGGGCCGCGGCTGAGTTGCCGCGGAGATAAGCTGGACCCAGAGACGCAGACGCGCGGGGTCCGACGGCTTCAATGGGGCCGCGGCTGAGTTGCCGCGGAGATCGCGGAGTACGCCGGCGTGCTCATGGCGCGCTGTCGCGCTTCAATGGGGCCGCGGCTGAGTTGCCGCGGAGATACGAAGACTGGTACCGGAACGCAGCGCCGTGGGAGCGGCTTCAATGGGGCCGCGGCTGAGTTGCCGCGGAGATTGCTAACCTAACTCGGCCGCCCGCAAGCACTTGCGTCAAGCTTCAATGGGGCCGCGGCTGAGTTGCCGCGGAGATGTTACCTCTGACGCCTAAAGAGCGTTTTTTGGGAGAGCTTCAATGGGGCCGCGGCTGAGTTGCCGCGGAGATGCGGAATGTGCCCACCACCGCCCGCGCGGCCCGCTCGCTGCAATGGGGCCGCGGCTGAGTTGCCGCGGAGATGTCCAGGCGTCTTGGGGAAACGAAGAGATGTATAGCGGCTTCAATGGGGCCGCGGCTGAGTTGCCGCGGAGATAGCGTCCGCGATCAGCACGCGGAGCGGCGCACCTGGCGAGCTTCAATGGGGCCGCGGCTGAGTTGCCGCGGAGATTGAGCACCCCGGGCTCGACGCGCCCGGGGCAGTCACGCGGCTTCAATGGGGCCGCGGCTGAGTTGCCGCGGAGATCGTCCTCCTCGGCGAGGCACGGCCGCGAGCCGTCCTTGGCTTCAATGGGGCCGCGGCTGAGTTGCCGCGGAGATTCATCAAGGACCCCGTGGGTATCCCGCCAGCTCAAAGCCGGCTTCAATGGGGCCGCGGCTGAGTTGCCGCGGAGATGGTGCGAGCGGTGCGGGTACGCTGAAGTCCTAGAGGAGCTTCAATGGGGCCGCGGCTGAGTTGCCGCGGAGATACCCTACTGCCACGTGATCATCCTCCAGATCAGCATCACGCTTCAATGGGGCCGCGGCTGAGTTGCCGCGGAGATACCTCGTGAAACGGTTGCAGATTCAGAAACAATAAAGGCTTCAATGGGGCCGCGGCTGAGTTGCCGCGGAGATCAGCTCGTCCAGCCCGCGTAGGTGGACCCGTAAACGCTTCAATGGGGCCGCGGCTGAGTTGCCGCGGAGATGTGCCAAAGGGGTTGTCCGACAGGCTGGCTTGCTAACGCTTCAATGGGGCCGCGGCTGAGTTGCCGCGGAGATAGATTAGTCGGGCCACGGCGACCTTAGAGCTCGCTCTCCCCGCTTCAATGGGGCCGCGGCTGAGTTGCCGCGGAGATCGCCGCCTGTCGTATCGCCGCGCCGGTGAGCGAATCGCTTCAATGGGGCCGCGGCTGAGTTGCCGCGGAGATGATCGACGACTTCTTGCGGCGTACGCCGCCGGGGCTGCTTCAATGGGGCCGCGGCTGAGTTGCCGCGGAGATGGCGAGATCTCGCATGTTTCTCGCTTGCATCAACCAGCTTCAATGGGGCCGCGGCTGAGTTGCCGCGGAGATGTGGGCGGGACCGAGGCCGCGCGCAACTGGCTGCTCTGGCTTCAATGGGGCCGCGGCTGAGTTGCCGCGGAGATAATCTCCTCGGGCCGCGTGACCTCGCGTGCCGCGAGGGCTTCAATGGGGCCGCGGCTGAGTTGCCGCGGAGATGGCGCTGAGCACCGGGCGCTCTGCGTCATTGTTCCGCGTGCTTCAATGGGGCCGCGGCTGAGTTGCCGCGGAGATATCATCGATCGGATCGAGGACGCCAGGATCGAGGTCGGCGCTTCAATGGGGCCGCGGCTGAGTTGCCGCGGAGATCTCTCGCGCCGACCGTGACCGATAGTGGAGCGTGAGCACGCTTCAATGGGGCCGCGGCTGAGTTGCCGCGGAGATGCGATTTGTCAGTCTGTACGGCATAACTATTTGAGAGCCGCTTCAATGGGGCCGCGGCTGAGTTGCCGCGGAGATCTGCGCGCGATTCGCGAAAACTTGGCTATCTGGGCATGCTTCAATGGGGCCGCGGCTGAGTTGCCGCGGAGATATCTTTGGAAGAGGCCAGCCGCGTTTAGTGGGCGGCCTGGCTTCAATGGGGCCGCGGCTGAGTTGCCGCGGAGATGCGCGCCACCAGCTCGCGCAGCGCGTAATAGGCCTCGCTTCAATGGGGCCGCGGCTGAGTTGCCGCGGAGATGGCGTGCCCGTTGCGCGTGCCTCCTGCGCGAGCGAGAGGCTTCAATGGGGCCGCGGCTGAGTTGCCGCGGAGATTGACCGCGATCCGGATCACCGAGGGTCGGCGGCATGACCGCTTCAATGGGGCCGCGGCTGAGTTGCCGCGGAGATCTATTGGGGAGGCAGCGGGCTTGGCACCCCTCCTGCTCGCTTCAATGGGGCCGCGGCTGAGTTGCCGCGGAGATGACGGCGTCGATCGCGCACGCCTCGCCCGTCGGGTCGGCTTCAATGGGGCCGCGGCTGAGTTGCCGCGGAGATATGGCCTCCCCTGCCGAGCGGGCTCCCCGCTCAGACCGCAGGCTTCAATGGGGCCGCGGCTGAGTTGCCGCGGAGATTATGGTCTCCTGCACGACGTCGCGGATAGATCTGATGCTTCAATGGGGCCGCGGCTGAGTTGCCGCGGAGATGAGGGAGCCATGAACGACATCGCGATCGATATCGATGCTTCAATGGGGCCGCGGCTGAGTTGCCGCGGAGATCCTGCGCTACGTCGGCGGGTCGGACTGGCAGGTACGGCTGCTTCAATGGGGCCGCGGCTGAGTTGCCGCGGAGATCGCGGGGCTGTGCGTCGTGCCGTGGCGCAGTGACCTGCTTCAATGGGGCCGCGGCTGAGTTGCCGCGGAGATAGTGCGCGGCGCCCCCGCGTACGTGTCGACCAGCTGGGGGCTTCAATGGGGCCGCGGCTGAGTTGCCGCGGAGATGCGCGGGTGTCAGCGGCAGCGGAAATCGGATCCTCAAGCTTCAATGGGGCCGCGGCTGAGTTGCCGCGGAGATACGCCCGCACGTCCTCGCCCGGGCGCAGGCGCGCGATGCTTCAATGGGGCCGCGGCTGAGTTGCCGCGGAGATCGGCCCGTCACAGGGTCGCGCCACGGTACCCACGCGCGGCTTCAATGGGGCCGCGGCTGAGTTGCCGCGGAGATGCCACGTCCTCACCGAGCGTCAGGGTGAGCTGCTCGACGCTTCAATGGGGGCCGCGGCTGAGTTGCCGCGGAGATGGCGTATGTGCGCCCCAACATCTCAGCCCGGAGCTTCATCGCTTCAATGGGGCCGCGGCTGAGTTGCCGCGGAGATCGGCGAGGCGCGATCCTATGTGATCGCGCTCGCCATTCGCTTCAATGGGGCCGCGGCTGAGTTGCCGCGGAGATATCCACTCCTCGGCGTGGATCGCGTGCAGCGCTGCCGCGCTTCAATGGGGCCGCGGCTGAGTTGCCGCGGAGATTCGCGCTCCAGCTGCACGCGCGCCGCCAGCGCCTGCAGCTTCAATGGGGCCGCGGCTGAGTTGCCGCGGAGATACGCCGCGTAGATGATCCGCTCGTCCACGTCGATGCGGGCTTCAATGGGGCCGCGGCTGAGTTGCCGCGGAGATCACCTCAACCGGCTCGTGGCCACTGGTCGTGCCGTGGCTTCAATGGGGCCGCGGCTGAGTTGCCGCGGAGATCGGGTCGGTGTCCGCGGCGTCGAGCGGGTGCAGAACGCTTCAATGGGGCCGCGGCTGAGTTGCCGCGGAGATGAGGGCGAGGTAGGGGACGCGGAGGAGGAAAAGGAATGCTTCAATGGGGCCGCGGCTGAGTTGCCGCGGAGATATGTAGATGAAGTGTTAGCTGGTTTTAGTGTCCCAAGCTTCAATGGGGCCGCGGCTGAGTTGCCGCGGAGATGGGCCGATCACGTACGTGCGCGGCAGCGCGTAGAGCGCCCGGCTTCAATGGGGCCGCGGCTGAGTTGCCGCGGAGATCTACTTCCGGGCGGATGAGGGCGAGAACGAGGACGAAGCTTCAATGGGGCCGCGGCTGAGTTGCCGCGGAGATGTGGCGACCGCCGCGGCCCCGAGCGCACCCGGCGTGCTTCAATGGGGCCGCGGCTGAGTTGCCGCGGAGATGAGGGGGATGTGAGCAGGATCCACAGAATCCTGTTCGCTTCAATGGGGCCGCGGCTGAGTTGCCGCGGAGATTGAAGGCCGCGCGCGTGGGCGGGACCGAGGCCGCGCGGCTTCAATGGGGCCGCGGCTGAGTTGCCGCGGAGATTCAGTCGCGCTCGGCAGACGACCGAGCGCCAACGAGCTTCAATGGGGCCGCGGCTGAGTTGCCGCGGAGATACCCGGTGGACCTCGCGGCGCCCGGCGATGTCGTCGCGCTTCAATGGGGCCGCGGCTGAGTTGCCGCGGAGATGACCAGGCGGCGCTCGAGCTCATCGATCGTGAGGTCCGCTTCAATGGGGCCGCGGCTGAGTTGCCGCGGAGATTTGTGAAACCCTAGAAAGGAAGCTTAATGAATTGCGCTTCAATGGGGCCGCGGCTGAGTTGCCGCGGAGATGCTCGCCGCATAATCAATACCCACGCAGCCGTGAACCAGCTTCAATGGGGCCGCGGCTGAGTTGCCGCGGAGATCGGGTGAGGATCATGAGTCGTGATCGCGGGCGGGGGGCTTCAATGGGGCCGCGGCTGAGTTGCCGCGGAGATCCGCCCTCGCCACGAAGAAGGCGCCGCACGGACTCCATCGCTTCAATGGGGCCGCGGCTGAGTTGCCGCGGAGATCGCCCGGTGCTCGGGTGCGAGCTGCCGGATCCGCTCCGCGCTTCAATGGGGCCGCGGCTGAGTTGCCGCGGAGATGTCCGAGGTGTACGTGAGCGCGCCGGCCTGCGTGGCGTTGCTTCAATGGGGCCGCGGCTGAGTTGCCGCGGAGATCGCGATGACCGTCGTCGAGAACTGACCTGATGTCAGGAGCTTCAATGGGGCCGCGGCTGAGTTGCCGCGGAGATCGCGATGACCGTCGTCGAGCACTGCACCTGATGTCAGGAGCTTCAATGGGGGCCGCGGCTGAGTTGCCGCGGAGATCGGTCGCCGCGCCGCGCACGAGCGCACCGCCGTGCAGCAGGCTTCAATGGGGCCGCGGCTGAGTTGCCGCGGAGATCTCGGCATCGCCAGGCCGCCGCAGCCAGAGGACTGGCTTCAATGGGGCCGCGGCTGAGTTGCCGCGGAGATCGGCCAGCTCGCGCTCGGCAAGCACCCGCACGCCCACGGCTTCAATGGGGCCGCGGCTGAGTTGCCGCGGAGATTTGTCATAATATTTTCCGTACCGGACTCGCTGCCAGGGCTTCAATGGGGCCGCGGCTGAGTTGCCGCGGAGATCTGGACCGCGTACGGCGGGGTCGTCGACCTGTGGGGGGCGCTTCAATGGGGCCGCGGCTGAGTTGCCGCGGAGATGATTGCGCGGCCCTGGGGCGGCAGGGGCCGCAGGGAGGGCTTCAATGGGGCCGCGGCTGAGTTGCCGCGGAGATATGAGCTCCAGCGGGTGAAGGTGCACCCGCAGTCGGGGCTTCAATGGGGCCGCGGCTGAGTTGCCGCGGAGATCGCGGACGCGCCGCACGCGGCGCGCATGGAGCATGGCGCTTCAATGGGGCCGCGGCTGAGTTGCCGCGGAGATGGTGCGCGTGCCGTACGCGCTCTGCATCACGACGCGCGGGGCTTCAATGGGGCCGCGGCTGAGTTGCCGCGGAGATGGTGCCCGCCCGGAACGAAGATCGAGACCCCTCAAACGGCTTCAATGGGGCCGCGGCTGAGTTGCCGCGGAGATGAGTCCGCCAAGACCCGCTTTCCGGAGGTGTTCGGCGCTTCAATGGGGCCGCGGCTGAGTTGCCGCGGAGATGATGCAGAGCGCGTACGGCACACACACCGCGGTCTCATCGCTTCAATGGGGCCGCGGCTGAGTTGCCGCGGAGATGAGAGGTCTTCAGCGTGCTCGCGAACTGCCCGCTCTGGCTTCAATGGGGCCGCGGCTGAGTTGCCGCGGAGATATGCCCGCACGGGACGACCACGCCTCGACGACTCACGGCTTCAATGGGGCCGCGGCTGAGTTGCCGCGGAGATGTGTTGGCATCGGGCTCCGTCGGTGGCGAGTGGCGTGCGCTTCAATGGGGCCGCGGCTGAGTTGCCGCGGAGATCGGCAGGCCGCCACCGATGCACCCGCCTCTCCGGAGCGCTTCAATGGGGCCGCGGCTGAGTTGCCGCGGAGATGCGGAGGCGCACGGCGGCGCCCGACGCCGGCGCCAGCGTCGGCTTCAATGGGGCCGCGGCTGAGTTGCCGCGGAGATCGGTCCGTGGGTGGGGGCGGTAGGATGCGGGGTCGCGGCCGGCGGTGCGAGAGGTGGGGCCAAATGGCCCGACCGGAGGTGGGGTAAGAGCTGATGCGGGTGGCCGGGAGTGACCGAAGTCGGGTGCAAGGCAGGGGTTGGCGAGATGCGAGTGGTGTGGCGGAGACAAATGCCACCGAACCGCTCGCACCGCCGCCGGACGGACGAGCACAGACTGATTGTCAAAGAACTGCCTACGTGATGACCGGGCCCCGGCGAGGAGCGCTAAACGGCCTCCCCAGCGCCTCGATGGCCGCCGCCCGAGCCCCGTCTGCCGGGCCGAGGTAGATGAAAAGAACCTGGTCCTCCTCATGATGAATGATCTCGCGCAACGCAGATCGCAAGAGAACCAAATGGCGCGCGGTGAGCTCGCACAGGAAGACCGACAGCTGAACGTGGTCCCCATAACCGCGCATGGTCTCGTAGACCCGCCGAAGTCGCTGCGGGTCGCTGATATCATAGGTGACTACGTACAGACCGCGCAAGAGACGTAACCCTCCGTCAGCTGCCACCAGTCCTCGCCGAGGAGTTCGATCCGCCGCGCGGGGAACAAGCGCAAGAGACGTAACCCTCCGTCAGCTGCCATCAGTGCTGGCCGTAGCGGTGGCGTTCTTTCCGGCGGGGCGGACGGAGTCGTCCGCCGCTACCAGCCCGGTCCCCAGCGCTAGCCGTGTTCGGGGGCGTTCCTCCCAAGTTCGGTGGCGCGCAAGAGACCATCCTCCCATCAGCCCTCGCCAGGCCGTTTGGAGCAGGCGCAGAACGACGCTCGAGGTCCTCCTCGGAGGCGCCGTCGCCCGCGGACCAGAACGCTTCGCCGACCTCCATGGCGCAGAACGACGCTCGAGGTCCTCCTCGGAGGCGATCTGCGCCTCTGCGGTCGCCAGGCCGTTTAGGGCAGGTGCAGAACGACATAGCTTCAGCAAGTGGCGCCGTAACGGCGGGTAGTCCGCCTCCCGCCGCCCGCGGTCGGTGGTGCAGAACGACACAGCTTCAGCAACTGGGGCCGGCGCCGCGAGCACCTTGGTCGCCAGGCCGTTTGGAGCAAGTCCAGATCGACGCATGCCCAACCACACGGTCACGGGATCGCCCGCCGGATCGCCGCGAGCTGCCGTCTAACGAGTTCGGAACGACGGATACTCCGGAATCTCTCCGAGCAAGTAACGGCCCAGCAGGCGAGCCTGTACCTCGAGTACCCGGCGGTAGCTGATGCGGTAGCCGAATACCGGGTGCGTGACCTCTTGACTCAAGCGCTGCTCGTACGCACGCAAGACCTCCTTGCGCGCATGAGGGGTCATCGCAACTCCATGCCGGTGCCAGATGAAGTCCGAAGCGCGGACCATGCCATTGTTGATCACCCACAACACCACCGAGTCGGCGACCAACGGCCGGAACTCCTCCATGAGATCGAGCGCCAACGCAGGCCGGCCGTAGCGCACGGTGTGAAAGAACCCCAGATAGGGATCCAAGCCCACCGCGGCAAGGGTGACCGTCCAGTCCTTCACCAGCAGTGCATAGGTGAACGACAGAAGCGCATTGACCGGATCCAGCGGAGGACGCCGGTTGCGACCGTCCAGGCGCAGCGCCAGCCGGACCGGCCCGGTGCACCGGCTGCGAGCCGAGGCGAGTGGATCCGGCGTGCCTACACAATCCCCGCTCTCCGCCGAAGCCCGCTCGCCAGGAGGTTTCAGCATGGCCCCGAAATGACCGAAATAACAGCGCGCGGCGACGCCCTCGATGCCCAACAACGCCTCCAGGTCCAGAGCCCGACCTGCCCGCCGCGCCAGCCGCCGCAGTTCGCGAAGCACAGCTTCCACCTTCGTGCTCGCGTTGCGGCGCAAGAGCGTCCGGCAGTTGGCGACCTTCGCCGACACGAAACGGCGAGCCAGCTCCAGCCGCCGCCCGGGATCGGCCGCTGCCCGATACTGCGCGATGCGCAGATCGATGTTTTTGTGACCGATAGCCTCGGTGCGCCCGTAATACCAGCCGCCGGTGCTGAAATAGCAGAGCGGTATCCCGCGGGAACAGAGCGCCCGCACAGCCGCCGTCGTGACCTGCACCTGTCCGAACACACACACCTGAGAAGTCGCCGGCAATCTGCTTTCGGCGATCACGGTTCCCTCCCGGTCGCGCACCTGCAGTACGTGCTGCGCCAGGCCGACGCGAGCGCCCTGCTCGGTCACATAGAGCGGAAGCGCATCGTCGCTCGCCGGGTGCAGGCGGCGCAGCCCATCGCCCGGGCGCAGCGCCGTGGCGTGGCGAAGCTCGTTGACCTCGTCCGGCAGGCAGATACCCTGCAGAGAACAGCCAGCACACTTGGGGCTATCGATCAGGGGTGGCGGTGGCAGGCTCTGGCGGGCGGTCTCGTACGCAGCCGCAATCGCTTCCCGCGTGAGCGCGATCAGCTCGTCGTCGAAGGGTACCTCGACCCGCTCCTTGCTCTCTGTGTAGTAGACCCAACCCCGCTCACAATGGTATCCATGCTCGCGCAACAACAGCCCCTGAGCGCAGAGCTGGACCCGCTCCGGAAGCCAGGCGCGCTCGGGCACCGCCGGTGGACTGCCGCGCTTGTAGTCGATGGGCTCGGCAGCCTTGCCACCTTCGGCCAGGATCACCACGTCGAGCCTGGCAATCAAGCCGAGTCGTTGCGAAGAAAGCTCCAACGACCGGACCTGCAGGGGCCCTGCCGCCGCCTCCGCCGCCACGGGCACGCGGCCTGGCTGGGCATCGACCCGGCGGTGTTCTTCCTTGCCGTGTTCCGTGAAATAGTTGTCCGCCCATTCGCTCTGCACCCACATGAGGAAGAAGAGGCGAGGACAGTACACGAACTCGTTGAGCATTGCGCACCGGCAGCAGCGGCACCTCGTCCGGGCGCTGCTGCGGCCCGGGGAGGTCTTCCGGCGGTCGTGCGGAGCCGACCATCGGTCACTTCCCTCGATCCAACCACGTCGCCATACGTTCCGGGCGCTGCAGGGGCGTCCGGCCGACTCGGCGCCGGCACGTTCCCCGCTTCCGCTCCCGGGCGCTCTCCGTTTGTTGCGGCACCAGCCCGCTGCGTTGCACCGCCCTGCCGTGCGGACTGCTCTCAGACAGCGGGCGGCGAAGCCCTGCCGTCACTGCCGCACCCGCAAGCCCCGCCGCGGCGAGCGCGCACCGGCATGCGACGACAAACACCTCAGGTGCCGTCCCCGGACAAGGCCGCCTGTAGCCCCCACAACGGCCGGGCGAGCTCGAAGTGGATCTGCCGCCCCACACGGACCCGCCGCGCCCGCATGACCTCGACCACCCCGTAGGCCGCGAGCCGCTCTCGCGGCGCAGTCTCCGATACCAGGTCCGGGTGCCGGAGCAGCGCCGAGATCGCCACCAACGACAGCTGCGGCGACCACAGCGGCCAGCTCATCGCCGCCTGGCCCTTGCGAACCAGGAATCCGGTCGTCTGCAGACCGGCCTTTGCCGGTGCGGTCGGGAGCACCGGCACGGCACAGGCGGCGAGACGCTGGGCACCGAACATGGTCATGATGGGTTCCGGCGAGGGATCGCCGAACCGCAGCGCGTACTGCCGATTCTCGGCCGGATCCCAGCGCAGCGATACCGGCCACAACTTGGCGTTGTCCTCGTACGTCCACGGCGAGAAGAGCGCCCGCAACAGACGGTCTTCCCACCAACCCCGCAGGCGATCGCCGGACCGCGGGGGCTCGTCCGCGGCGGCGGGACTCTGTCGGCGGCGCCGGCGCTTGCCAGCCTGTACCACCCCGGCCGGAGGCTTCGCCTCGGCGAGTCGCTCGAGCCGTTCCAGAAAATGCTGGTGACCCTGGCCGAACGCCGCGCAGAGCAGGGTCGTGTCCAGCCGGTCGGGCTCGCGCGGGCTGGTACAGGCGTCGCTCGCCAGCGCTGCGAGCAGCGCGGCGCGCTGCCGGAGGAGTTCGGGATCGGCCGCGGACAAGGCCTGCACGCAGAACTCGCGAAACTCGGCCGGGGAGAAATCGGTGATGTTCTTGCGCCCGTCGAAGGAGACCGGCGCCGCGAGCCGCTCCAGGCCCTCGCGGGTCGCGGCCGCGATCTCCGCCTGCTCGGCGGGCTGGGCCAGATGCAACCAGGCGCGCCACGGCGGACCCTGCCAGCAGACGCGCGGTTGCCAATCGGACCGCGCTGCCTCCAGCGCCCGCAACAGACCGAGCAGAGCGAGAAACGCCAGCAGGTTGTCCGGCGCCAGGCCCCGCAGCTCGTGCGCGGTCGTCCCTGCGCGATCCCCGGCCTCCTCGTTCGGTCGCAGGCCGGCGGGCCGACCGCCGCCCGCCCGATCAAGCGGTGCCGCCATCGCCCTGTTGCTCCCGCTCCGAAGCGCGGTGATCGGCGAGCCGAACCACCGCTTCCATGCGCGCCAGCTCCCACGGCCCGTAGCGGCGCCGCAGGCGCTCGAACCGCTCGGCCCAACCCGCCTCCAGCCGGTGGGGACCAGCCCCCACTTCCCGCTCCGCGACCTGGTGGATCGCACCGCCCGCACCCTGCAGTTCCAACCAGCCGGACGCCCGTGCGCGCGCCAGCGGCGGAAACAGCGGCCGGCCGTGGCCATGGTGGGTACCGATCAGCCACAGCACCAGGTCGGGATCGGAAGGGGTGGCTTCGGCCTGGCTGATCCCCAGCAATGCGCTCACCGCTGCCCACAGCCGAGGGGACGACCCCGCAGCAGCGCCAGGGCAGAGCAGGGCCTGGGCGAGCTGCACAGAGCAGCTCTCGTGACGCCAGCCACGGGGCAGAGCCGCGGCGCGGCGAGCCCGTCGCAGCTCGGCGGGGCCCGGGGCGCGACCGCTCTTGGCGAGCGGAGCGGGCGCCAGCAGTGCCGCCAGCTCGTCGCCACCGCACAGATAGACCTGAAAGCGGCGATCGGCCTTGCCCAGATCATGGAGCAGGGCAGCCAGCGCGATGTCATCCACCAGCTCGCGCGGCAAGCCAGCCGCCTGCGCGAGCCCCCGCGCGAGCTCCCACACGCATCGTGAATGCTCCTGCAGGGAAACCTCGCGGGCGAGGAAACTGCCCGTCTCCACCTCGGTGCTGGCCTGCGCGGACGGCACGAGCGCCGGCTGCCGCGCCGTCCAGGCCGCGAGGAGTTCCGCCGGCGCCCGGCGCGGGCAGTACAGGATCGCGCCCTGCTGCTCCCCATAGGGAAACTCCAGCTGGAGCGGAGCACCCCGGTCGGCCAGCGAGCGCAGGGCACGCAGCCAGTGCTGCCACCTCGCGGGCAGTCCTTCGAGGGCCTCGAGCGCATCCAGCAGCAGCAGCGGCGCGTCGGCGTAGGTCTCGATCTGCTCCTGGATCCGGACCCAGAGGGCGCTCACCGCGTCCGTGAGCGAGCGCCCGCGCTCCTCCGCCGCCAGCAGCTCCTCCGCCGCTTGCTCCTCGAGGTGTTGCGCGAGCAGGCCGCGATGCAACCGGAGCACGAGCCGAAGCTGCTGGTGCGCTGCCGCCAGTTCAGCCAGATCGAGCACAGCAGGCGCCTCCGGCGCGGGCAGCCAGCCGTAGCGGTCGCAACCCCCGTAGCGGGCCGGCACCACGATCGTGTCGCCGGGCGCGATGCGGCCGCGCGGCTCGAACCGCGTGCCCGGCTCGCCCGCCCCCCGCCCAGCGCAGCACCGGGCGCACCGGCGCGCGCTCGCTCTCCCTGCCAGCCGTGGCGGCTTCTCTTCCTTCGAGATCGGCCAGCTCCGCGGGCGCAGGCATGCGCGCCAGCCACGCGCGCACGCTCGCGAGCGGCACCGAGCACGCCTCGAGCGCGCTCGGCGGCAGCAGGCGCAGGATCTCGCAAGCCCCATCGAGGTCGCGCCGGGCGAAGACGCCGTCGAGATCCGCACGCCAGACCACCTGCACGTCCGGCGGCGCCGCCGTCTTGCCGTGAAGAAACAGGCTCACCTCCGGGTCGGCCGCGGGCAGGGGCGAGGTCTGCGACCACAGGTCGACATATGCCGGCAGCAGCACCGGTGCCTGCTGGCGCGGGGCGAGCAAGGGTTGGAGCTCCGCCGGTGCAGGGAGCGGCAGCGCAGCGGCGCTGAAGTCGATCAGCCCGCCTGTCCGGGTGCAGCGCGTTGCTCGAGCCACCGCCAGGTCCGGGCCGGCGCCAGGCCGTACAAGGGATCGGGATCGCCATCGTCTCGGACTTCGTCCCGGCTCGCGACGACGAGCGCCACGGGACGGCGCGCCTGCTGCCGCGCACCGCACCAGCGACCCACCCGATCCAGCCGGCCAAAGCGTTGCCGCAGGCAGTCCAGGGGAGCGATCTGGGTGACCAGCAGATCGAAGTCGAGGTCCGCGCCAGCTTCCACACACTGGGTGGCGACCACGAACAGGGGCCGCTCGCCGCGCTGGCGGTCCTGCGCGCGGAGCCGCGGCAAGTAGGCCTGCACAAGGCCGTCGCGATCCAGCGGCCGCGCGCGCCCGATCAGCAGGACCGTCTCGGCCTGGGGCTCCGCGTCGCTCGCGACCAGGCGCGTCAATGCCTGGTGCGTCCGGCGCGCCAGCAGCACGCGGTTGACGATCACCGCCGTCACGAGCGGCGCGGGGCCCGGCTCGGCGCCGCGGGCCAGCTCGTATGCCAGACGCGCGATCTGTTGGGCCAGCGCATCCGCGTCCTCCGAACTCGCGGTCAGCCGCCGTAGCTCGGTCCACTTCGGCGTGCGCAGCCGCCGCGCCAGCTCCGGGCAGCGCTCGTCGTCCGCATCCAGGCGGAAGGCAGGCGAGCTGGCCCGGCCCGGGGCGAGCCCCCCCGCGCCCCGGTCGTGACAGTCGCCGGCGACGGGTAGCGTTGCGCTCAGGTGGACGACCTGGGGCGGGCGCGCGTGCGGATGCGCCCAGCCGCGGCCACCATACGACCGCACCTGGTCCAGCGTCTCTGCGAACGGCTGCGAGAGGTGGACCTCGTCCAAGAGAAACAGCACGTCGGCACCCATGAGACCCGCGTGCACCGGCAACATGCTCGGGCTCACCCCGTAGCCCCGGAACAGCAGCCGCGAACCCGCCTGGTCGACGGTGCTGACACACACGGTCGGCTGGCTCGGATCCGGACACCACTCCGGCTCGAGCGGCATGCCGCCTCGCAGCGCCACGACGCGGAGCGGTTCGCCCCCGAGCACGCTCAGCTTGCGCAGCCGCGCCGCCACTTCGCCCAGCAGGCCGCCGCTGGCCGCGGCCAGCCGCTGTGCTAGCTCGCGCGCGCGCAAAAACGCCTGGTCGACGATCAGGCGGCGATCCACCACGTAGACGATCCGGAGCGGCGCCGTGCGCTCGGCCCCGGCCTCGGCCTGGGCCGCCAGGTGGAACAGGGCGATGTCGAGGGTTGCCGTCTTGCCCGCCGCCGTCGGCAGATCCAGAGCCGGTGGCCAGCCGCGAGCCAGCACCTCGGCAGCCAGCCGCCGCTGCCAGGGAAAGGGCTCGTAGCCCCACAGCTCGCGATAGAAAGCCGCAAAATCATCGGCCGTCATGGCTCGGCTTCCACCTCCAGGGGCAGGCACAACCCGAAGCCCTGGTAGCGACCCGCACCGAGGATCACGGGCCCGCGCACCGGCCGGTCGAACTCCAGCACCGCATGCCGCCGGCAGCGCGAACGCAGCGGGCTATCCCCGGGAAGCGACCAGTCGCTCCACGAGGGCGCCCCGCGCGAGGGCCACGCCGAGGGCGCACCCCGCACCGCCGAGTGCTTGTAGAGCGCCACGCTGCAGGGGCGCGGCAGGCCGATCCGCTCGCAGCCCGCTGCCACGATGGCCGCGGCGTCCGCGCCGTCCTTCTCCTTGGGGAACCGATCGAGCACGATCGGCGTCACGGTGGCCCAGCGGCGTGCGGGGCGGCAATAGCGGTGCGGGCGCAGGCTGTGGCGCGTGGGCGCCGGCTCGTGCGCCAGGCGCCACAACCCGCGGCGTCCCAGCCGCAGCTCCCCATGCCCCCCGGCCGAACGAGCGAAGCTCGCCAATGCCCGCAGGACCGCAGCGCGCTCGGGTGCGTGGCGCGCCCCTTCGAGCGCGCGCGGCAGGATCACCCCGAGTCCCAGCAGGCGACCCGAGGAGTGCTCCCAACCCACGTCCGCCAGCGGTGCGATGGCGAGATGCGGCGACTGGCTGGGGCTGCCGTCGGGGGCGTGCCCGCTCAGGACCTCTGGCACTGGGTCGCCAGCATGCGATTGCAGCGCTCTACGCATGGCCGCCGCGATGTGGGCAAAAGCGGTCAGCGCCGGCAGCCGGCCCCCGCTGTCTGCGAAGACGTACCAGTGCTCGCCGAAGACCGATTCCGGCGGCGGCTGCGCAGGGGCTGCGGCCTCGGAGACGAGCTCGTAGCCGAACGCGATGCCGGGCGGCGGACGCCAGGTGATCTTCTGGTCGTCCGGGCGGCCCGCATTCGCCTCCGCGGCGCGGCGATAGCCGGCGCACAGCTCCGCCAGCCGCCCCTCATAGACCCACCGCAGGGCCATCGTGCCCGCAGGGGAGGGGAGGTGGGTGGCGGGGGGCAGCGGGTCCTGCCCGTCACAGCGCACCGCCACCCGCACCAGCGACGAGGAGTGACCGAGATAGCTCACCCGAGACGCCAGCCGCTGCAGGGCCTCGCGGATCTCCGTTCCGGCACGCGCCTGCGGCCACAGGAAGTAGACCACCGGGTGCTCGGGACACACCGCGGGAAAACTGCGGGGCTGGCGGTTGGTCCGCATCTGGGGTAGCACCGTCAGCGACGACTTGAGCGCCGCCCCCTTGGGGATGCGCCCGCCAGGCTTGCCCTTGACGCTCATGTCGTTGGGAGGCACGTAGACCGCCACCACGTCCCGCCGACTCGCCCGCGGGGCTGCGAGCTCGGGGGGTGGCAGCCGCTCCAGCCACAGCAGCGCCTGGTGCTCGGCCCGATCCTCGCCGGCTTCCGCCCACGCGCAGACCAGAGCCGAGAACAACCGGTCCGGCTGCGGCGGCCACTCCGGCTGGTCGAGGTCCTCGTAGCGGGCTGCACGCACTAGCCCTGTCAGGTATTCCACCTCGATCGCCAGCATGGCTCGCGCTCAGTCCTCCTCGGGGGGCTGGCCGGCCAGCGCCAGTTCGCGACTGCGCTGCACGAGCTCGATCAGCCGCGGTTGCGGCACCAGCCGCAAGGGCTCCTCGCGCCAGTCGAGCCCTAGCTGCCGGCAGCGCTGGATCGCCTGGCGGAGCAGCTCGAGTGCGCTCTCGGCGGTGATCTCCAGCGGTTCGCAGCTGCCGTCGGCCCGCACCAGCTCCAGCCGCCCGGACTGCTCGGGCGGAGCCTCCGGGTCGGGCACCAGGTCGCAGCGGGAGCGCAGCGCATATCCGGCCCGCTCCTGCTCCGTCACCGCGACGAGGGCCAGCGCCGCGAGCGCGGTCCGAGCCCACTGGTCGCGTTCCGCGGCTCGGTCGTCGGCGCCCGTGGGCGCGGGCTGGGCCGCGGCCGGAAAGCTCAGGCGCCGCAGGCCCGCCAGCGAGATCACCGTGGTCAGCAACGCATAGTCGATCGTGACGCCCAGGGGCTGGACACTCGGCGCGATGTTGCCGTGGTTGATCTCGGACGGCTTCTTGGGCTTGCTCTTGCCGGCGGGTCTGTCGAGCGTCCAGGTTCCCGTCTTGGGATCCTCGAAGATCTGGATCTCCTTGCGGATCCCGAGCGGATCGATGCGGCTGCCGGTACGCTGGCCGAGTACCGCTCCGACGCCCACGATCTCCGAGACCACACAGCGCGGGAACTTGGCCCCGAGCCCCCCCGCCCTCGCCGGTGGAGTTCCAGGCACCGAAGACGAGCGCAGCCGGTGCCAGCTCGAAGAGCGCGGTGGCGCGGCGCATGTTCGCCTGCTGCAGGCGGCGGGCCCAGCTCGCTCTGCGTCATGAAGGCGGTGCCGTCCGGCAGCTGGGCATCGCGCACGATCGCGTCGAACACGCGGTGCGGCGCCTGCAGGGTCGTGATCTCGCCGATGTCCGCCACCTCGGTCTGCCGGAAGTCCACCGCGATGTAAGGCATGCGCAGCCTGCCGTGCCGGCACGCCTCGAGCAGCGCCTCCTCCAGCCGGTTGGCCTGGCTCTGCACGCTGTCGAGCAGCACGCAGTCACGATCCTCACCCTCGACGCGCCGCTTCTCGAAGACGTGCCGCGGCGGTGCGTTCCGTCCCTCGGCGGGATATGTGGGGGGGAAGATCTTGTCTCCTCTCCCACCTGCTGGTTGCAGCCGCCTCACCCGGCGGATGGCGGCGTCGAGGGCAATCGCCTGCCGCAGTCGCTCGATGGTCAGTGTCACGGCTCGTTCCCCCTCCGTTTACAGACCCGAAACGGCCCCCAGACACCTAGGGCCGTTACCGTAACAGCCGCGGACTTCGACCCGAGTCTCCACCCTCACCCCAGGGCGGCATGCCGGGTTTCGCACCCGCGGGGGGCGGCCATGGCATCGCGACCGCTCCACACGAAGGACGGCAGAAGGGTTGGGGATCTGACGGAATGTTTTTTGGCGGACGCACCGAGTGGACAAGCGGCCTGCTGGCGGCGGCCGAACGAAATGGATGAGGCCTGCTCCCGGCGAGGGTAACCCGAGGTGGACAGGCGTCGCCGAGTGCGGCATTCTGGCCGCGGGGAGGTGCGGACTCAGGCTCGCGCCCGCTGCCGGGGCAGGGGCGCGCTCGTCGTGCGATGGGTGTTTCGGTGCACGAAGGCAGAGGTCCCAAAGTGGGCGTGGCCCGACTGCTCGTGTTGCACCGCCAGCCGGAGCTGCGCGCTGCGGTGGCGGGGGCGCTGCGGCGGTCGGGCTATGAGGTGCTCGAGTGCGCGAGCGCCGAGGATCTCGCGGCCGGCGCGCTCGGAGCGGTGGACTGCGCGCTCGTCGAGCCCGAACTCGCCGAGGCCGCCGAGCTGGGACTCGGCTCGCAGAGCGGGCCGGCCTGGAGCAGTCTCGCCGTCCCCGTGCTGCTGCTCACCGGCCCCGCTTCCGATCCGCGCCGCGCGGCGCAAGCGCTGCGGCGCGGCGCGAGCGGCTGCCTGCGCTGGCCCGCCGAGGCGGAGCTGCTGCCCGGTGTGGTGGGCGCGACGCTGGCCGCTGCCCGCCGCGACCGGCAGCTGCAGCGGCTGGTGACCGAGGTCGCCTCCCGTACCGGACGGGAGTTCTTCGCCGCCGCGGTTCGCTTTCTGGGCGAGGAGCTGGGCGCACATGCCTGCCTGGCGGGCGAGCTGGTCTCGGCGGCGCCCGAACGCATCCGCACCCTCGCGTACTGGCGGGCCGGCAAGCTGGAGGCGGACTTCGAATACGCCCTGGACGGCACGCCGTGCGAGCAGGTGGTCGGCCGCAGCTTCTGCGTCTTCGAGGACCAGGTCGCCGAGCGCTTTCCGCGCGACGCCTGGCTGCAACGCGAGGGCATCCGGGGCTACATGGGCGAGCCCCTGTTCGGCGCCGGCGGACGGCCGCTCGGGCTGCTCAACGCCGCGTTCCGCCGCCCGCTCACCGCCGAGGACCACAAGGCAGCCACCCTGTTCCGGCTGCTCGCCGCCCGTGCCGCCGCCGAGCTGGAGCGGGAGCAGGCGCTCCAGGCCGCCCGCACGAGCGAGCGCCGCGCCGCCGCGCTGTTCCGCAACTCGCCCGTGCCCACCCTCCTGGTGCGGCTGTCCGATCGGGTGGTCCTCGATGCCAACCGCGCCTGGCTCGAACTCATGGGCCTGGCGCCGGAGCAGGTGGTGGGCCGCCGGACGAGCGAGCTGCCGCTCGGGCTGGAGGAGTCGCTGCGGCAAGACCTGGCGGCGGAGCTCGCCAGCCGCCGCTCGCTCCGCAATCTGGAGGTGCCGCTCACCACCGGTCACGGCGAGGCACGCCGCGTGCTCGCCTCCTTCGACGTGTTGGACGCCGAGGGCGAGCAGCTCCTGATCGCCACGACGCAGGATATCACCGCGCTGCGGCGTGCCGAGCAGGAGCTCCGGCAGAGCGAGGAGCGCTTCCGGCTGCTGATCGAGCACGCCCCCGAGGCGCTGGTGCTGCTGGATGTGCAAAGCGGCAGGTTCCTGCTGGCCAACCGCGCCGCCGAGCAGCTGTTCAAGCTGCCCGCCGCCGAGCTGGTACGCCGCGGTCCCGTCGAGCTGAGCCCGCCGCTGCAGCCCGACGGGCGGCCGTCGGCCGAAAAGGCCGCCGAGCTGATCGCGCAGGCGGTCGCCGGCGAGCAGCCGGTCTTCGAGTGGCTCCACCGCGACGCCGAGGGCCGCGACATCCCGTGCGAGGTGCGGCTGCTGCGGCTCGATCTCGGCGGGCGGCTGGTGGTGCGCGGCAGCGTGCTCGAGATCAGCGAGCGCAAGGCTGCCCAGGTGCGCATGGAGCGGCTCAACCGCCTGTATGCGCTGCTGACCGCCGCCAACGAGGCGATCCTGCGCGAGCCCGACCTGGAGGTGCTGCTGCCGGCGATCTGCCGGCTGGCGGTCGAGCAGGGAGGGTTCGCCCTCGCGTGGATCGGGCTCGCGGACCGAGGCGGGCGGCTGCGCGTCGCCGCCCAGGCGGGCGCGGACGAGAGCAGCTGCGCGCTGTTGCGCCAGTTCGTCGAGGGACCACGGCCCGATTGCGCGTTCACCTACCGAGCACTCGAGCACGGCACGCCTGCGCCCTGCCCGGACATCGCCGCCTCGCCGCTCGCCGAGGGCTGGCGCCGCGCGGCGCTCGAACGCGGCTACCGGAGCATGGCCTCGTTCCCGGTGCGCGCGCGGGGCCGGGTTGCCGGCACCCTCAACCTGTACGCGCGCGAACCGGGCTTTACCGACGAGGAGGAACTGCGCCTGCTCGAGGAGCTGGCGGCCGACGTCGGCCTGGGGCTCGAGATCCACGAGCGGGAGGCGGCGCGGCGCGCCGCCGAACAGGCGCTCCGCCAGAGCGAGCAGCGGTTTCGCCGCATGATCGAGTACGCCCCGGACATGATCCACGTGGTCGACGAAGGGGGACGCCTGCTGTTCCAGAGCCCCTCCGGCGAACAGTTCCTCGGCTACGCCGGCGAAGAGCGGCTGGGCCGGAGCGTCGCCGAGCTGATCCACCCCGAGGACCTGCCGCGGGTGACCGCCGCGCTGGGCGAGGCGGTGGCGCAGCCGGGCAAGGCCGTCCGCTTCGAGTACCGGCTGCGGCACAAGCAGGGCGATTGGCGCACGCTGGAATCGGTCTGCCGCAGCCTGCCCGAGGAGGCGCCGGGCGGCTTCATCGTGATCAACTCGCGCGATGTGACCGAGCACCGCCAGCTCCAGGCGCAGCTCTTGCAGGCGCAGAAGCTGGAGGCGATCGGCCGGCTGGCGGGCGGGATCGCCCACGATTTCAACAACCTGTTGACGGTCATCCTGGGCAACGTGGACCTGTGCCGCGCCCGGGGCGGGCTGAGCGCGCCGGTGGAACAGGCGCTGGCGGAGATCCGCGACAGCGCCCGGCGCGCCGCCGAGCTGACCCGCCAGCTGCTCGCCTTCAGCCGCCGCCAGCACATGCAGCAACGGCCGGTCGATCTCAACGAGCTGCTCGGACACCTCGGGCGCATGCTGCGCCGCCTGATCGGGGAGGACATCGAGCTCGAGCTGAAGCTCCACCCGGCGCCGTTGTGTGTGAACGCCGACCGCGCCATGCTCGAGCAGGTGGTGATGAATCTGGCCGTGAACGCCCGGGATGCCATGCCCGAGGGGGGGCGGCTCACCATCGAGACGACGCGCATCGAGCACGGCCCGGCGGATGCCGAAGCCGGGGGATCGCCGGGCGGTCCGTGGGCCGTGGTGCGCGTTTCCGACACCGGTGTGGGCATCCCTGCCGAGCACCTGCCCGTGATCTTCGAGCCGTTCTTCACGACCAAGGAGGTGGGTAAGGGCACGGGGCTGGGGCTGGCGACCGCCTACGGCATCGTGAAGCAGCATGGGGGCACGATCCAGGTGGCGAGCAGGGTGAGGGAGGGCACGGTCTTCGAGATCGCCCTGCCCATGGAGCTGGAACAGGCGCAGCCCGCCGGCGCCTTGCCGGAGGCGAGCCCCGCGCCGGCTCCGCGCGCGGGCGCGGAGACGGTGCTGGTGGTGGAGGACGAACCCAGCGTGCGCGCCACCGTATCCGCGATCCTGCAGCGCCACGGCTACCGGGTGCTGGCCGCCGGCAGCGGCCCCGAGGCGCTGGCGCTGTGGAGGAAACACCGAGCGCGGATCGAGCTGGTGGTCACGGACATGGTGATGCCCGGCGGCCTCAGTGGGCAGCGGCTGCTGCAACAACTGCGGCAGGAGCGGCCCGAGCTGCCGGTGCTCTGCACGAGCGGCTACAGCGCGGAGTTCGCCCACCAGCAGGACGAACCGGCTCCCAGCGTGCAGTTCTTGCCCAAGCCCTTCACGGCCGAGGCGCTGCTGGAGGCCGTGCGCCGGTGCCTGGGGGATTGAACCACGAGCGGCGGGCGGCCGGAGCGCCCCCGTCAGGGCCACCGCTCGGCGGCCGATTCCGCCCGGGACGCCCTCCCCGGGCTTGTGCGCTCCCACCACGAGCTGGTCGGGGCGACTGGATTCGAACCAGCGACCTCCTGCACCCCATGCAGGCGCTCTAGTCCAAGCTGAGCTACGCCCCGACCCTGGAAGCGGATTCGGCCCGCGGCGCACCGAGGCGGTGCTCGGTGCCGGCGCGCAGGCGCGCGAGGTTGGCGCGGTGGCGCACGAGCACCAGTGCCGACAGCGCGAACACCGCGCAGGTGAGCGGCAGCCCCTCGCCGAACGGCGCGCTGGCGCTCAGCAGGTGCGCGAACGGCAACACCAGCGCCGCGGCGATCGAGCCGAGCGAGACGTAGCGCGTCAGCGCCACGACCGCGGCGAACGCCGCGAGCGCGGCCAGCAGCGCAACCGGCTGCAACGCCAGCAGCGCCCCCGCAGTGGTGGCGACGCCCTTGCCGCCGCGGCCCCGCAGCCACACCGGGAAGACGTGGCCGAGCACCGCTGCCATCCCTGCCAGCACCGCCAGCAGCTCCGGCTGCCGCACGGCCAGCTCGCGCGCCAGCGCCACCGCGGCCGCACCCTTGCCCGCATCGAGCAGCAGGCATGCCGCGCCCCAGCCCGGGCCGAGCAGGCGCAGCACGTTCGTGGCGCCGATATTGCCGCTGCCGTGCGCGCGCGGGTCCACCCCCCGCCACCGCCCGAGCAGCAGTCCGAACGGCACCGAGCCGAGGAGGTAGCCTCCCAGCACCGAGGCCGCTGCCGTCAGGCCGAACGACTCTGTCATAGAGCGATCCCGACTGCCGGGACGGCGCCGGTGCCGCCCCGTTCGGAGCGCCGCACTATAGCGCTCGGGCACGTAACGATGCAAGCGGGCACCGATGCGGTGCCGCAAGCGGCGCGCTCCAGGGCCCCGCGCTCGCCCGCCCGGGCTGCGGCGTACCAGTCGCTTCCGGCGCCCGGCGCGCGCAGCCGCCGAGCCGGCCCGCTCGCGCCCCCGCGCCGCGCCGCCACCCGCGGTCGGGGGACAGCGAGGCGGCCGGCGCCCGGAACCCGATTCGGGCTTGAAGGGTAGCGCCGGTACCGGGCGCCGGCGGGGTGCAGCAGGCAGCCGCGCGTCGGCGGGCTGCTGCGCGGGCGGGGCGCCCAGGGAAAAAGACAGGCTGGCGCCTGCGCGCCCCTTGCACGTCCGGCGCGGGGCCGGGGCGCTCGCCCCGGTGCTTCGAAAGAAAAGAGGCCCGCGCGCGCCCGCCCGTGCAACGGGCGGCCAGGTGGAGCGCTGGGCGGTCGTACGCGCCCGGAGAAGAGGGGCCGGCGTGCGCGCGCCCGCTGGGTGGGACACCGCCGCTCCGCAGGAGCGCTGCACCCGGCGGCGGGTCGCGATACCATGGGCACCCGGCGGGGCCGGCGCACCGCCACCCGGCCGCGCGCGCCCCCGCCAGCGGAGCGGCGGCGCGCGCGGGCGGGGACCGAGCCGTGGAGGAGGACCCCGGTGCCGATCAGCGGCGGGCCGAACCCGGACCGTCCAGCGGAGGCGGGGGCGATCGCAACAGGCCCGCCGCCGACGGTGCCCGGCGGTTGCCGGCCGGCCGCCGTCGAGCCCGCCGTCGCGGGCCAGGGGCACGGCTCCGGGGCCGCCGCTACCGGCGGGGGAGTCGGCGCCCCGGGCACGGCGGCCGGTGCCGCGCTGCACCGGCGCCATCCCGCGCTCGCGGGTTGGACCTGCTCGCTGCTCGGGCACACTGCCTTGCTCGCGACACTCGCGCTGAGCGGTCTCGGCGCAGGTGGCGCCACGCGCCGGCTGCCCGTGCCCCCCGAGCGGCCGCCCGAGCTCGCCCTGCGGCCGGACAGGACGCACGGGGCCCGGCCGGTTCCGCTCGTGCCGGCCGCGCCGCCGGTGCTGGCACCGGCGGAATCCTCCGCACCGGCACCGCTCCGACCGCTGCCCGAGGAGCCCTCGCCCACCCTGCCGGCGCTCTTGCCGAGCGACCCGCAGCCACCTGCCCCGCTGCTCCAGCCCTGGCGATCGCCCCGCCCCGGCCCGCCGGAAGGGCCCGGTGCAGGTGGAGCCGCAGCGAGGCCGGCGGGCGGCACAGCTTGCGGCGCCGCTCCTGCCGCCGCGCCGCCCGCCGCGGCCCCGCCAGGCGCTGCCGGCGAGCGCGCCTGGGTGGAGGCGCCGCGCGCGCACGCGCGCAACCAGCCGCCTCACTATCCACTGGCCGCGCGCCGCCAGAGGCTGCAGGGCGTGGTGGTGCTCCGGCTGGAGGTGGGGGAGGACGGCCAGGTGCGGCGGTGCGAGGTGGCGCGCTCCTCCGGACACGGGCTGCTGGATGAAGCGGCGCTGGCCGCCGCGCGCACCTGGCGCTTCGAGCCGGCGCGCGACGCCACGGGCGCGCCGGTGGCGGCGCTGATCGAGGTGCCGATCCGCTTCCGGCTGGTCGGGCAGCGCTGAGCCCGCCATCAGAGCGTCCTTCCGGCTGGGCTCGGCTCGGTTTGCCCAGGGATTTCGCACCCAGCTCCGGCGTGGCGGCGGCAGTGGCAGACGCCCGCCCCTCGGGACTGACACCATGACAGCGAGCAGCGGGGGAGTGGCGCTGGCCGTTCGGGCGTGGCAGACTCCGCTTTTCTCTGCGCGACAACGTATTGCGGCTGTATACAGCAAATCGGTACAGGCATTGCTAAAACCCGGTTGGAGCCCCAGAAAGCGTGCGGGGAATGCCGCAGTCGCGCCGCGCACCGGGAGTGCGGCCCGGCTTCCTCGCGCGCGGGAGCGAGGATCGCGGAGGACGGAACAGAGGAGGAGCAGAGCCCATGGACCCGTTCACGTTGGCGTGGCCCGGGCTGGGTCTGCGCGGCATGTTCGATCCCTGGCGGGGGATCGAGGAGCTGTATCGGGAGGTCGATCGCCTGTTCCGCGACACCCTGGGGGGGTTCGCGGAGTGGGGAGCGCGCGCGTACCCGGCCCTGAACGTCTGGACCGATGAGGAAGGCGCGACGGTGACGGCGCTGTTGCCCGGCGTGGATGCTTCCCAGCTGGAGGTGACCGTGGATGGAGATCAGCTGCGGCTGCACGGCTCGCGCGAGGCGAGCGGCGTCGAGGGCGATCCGACCTGGCACCGGCGCGAGCGCTTCAGCGGCGATTTCCGCCGCACGCTGCAGCTGCCCTTCCCCGTGGAGCCCGACAAGGTGACGGCCACCTTCAGCCACGGGGTGTTGCGCATCGAGCTGCCGCGGCTGGAGGCGGACAAGCCGCGCCGGATCCAGGTGGCGAGCGGAAGCTGAAGGGGGAGGAGTGAGAGCCATGGCGGACCAGATCACCAAGGCGGCTCCGGCGCAGCAGCCGGCCGAGACCCGGCAGGCGCCGCTGGAGGCGACCAGCACGCGGCCGACGGTGGCGCCGCGGTGTGATATCGCCGAGACGGAGGACGCGCTCTATGTGCTGGCCGACATGCCGGGCGTCACCAAGGACGGCCTCGAGGTGACGCTCGATGGAGACGTGCTGACGCTCTGCGGGCGGATCCAGCCGTTCGATCCCGGCAAGCGCAGCGCGCTCTACCAGGAGTATCGGGAGGCGGACTACTACCGCGCCTTCCGGCTGTCCGAGGAGGTGGACCGCGAGCGCATCGAGGCCAGCCTCGACAAGGGGGTGCTGCGGCTGGTGCTGCCGAAGGTCAAGCCGCAGAAGAAGAAGATCGAGGTCAAGGCGGGCTGAGCCGGCAGCCGCGCCGGCGGCACGCTGCGCGGCGGTGGCGCTGGCGCGCGCCGGCCCGTAGGCCCGCGGCAACCCCGTGGGGGACAGAGTGCAAGCACGAGGAGGGAGTACGGACATGGCACTGCGCGACATCATGCCCTGGCGGTGGGGCCAGGGACGCGTTCCGGCCGAGCGGCGCGAGGCCGAGGAGCGCAATCCGGTGCTCGCGCTGCAGCGGGAGATGAACCGGTTGTTCGATGAGTTCTGGCGGGCGTTCGACCTGGAGCCGTTCCGGTTCGGCCGGCTGGAGAGCTTCGCGCCCCGCGTGGAGCTCAAGGAGCACGCCGACCGTTACACGGTCAGCGCCGAGCTGCCCGGCATGGACCAGAACGACGTCAAGGTGACCGTGGACGACCAGCTGTTGCGGATCGAGGGCGAGAAGCGGCACGAGGAGACGGGCGAGGAAGGCGGCTGGAGCTACAGCGAGCGGAGCTACGGCGCGTTCTCGCGCGTGATCCCGCTGCCCTCGGACGTGGTGGCGGACAAGGTCACCGCGCGCTTCAGCAAGGGCGTGCTGACCGTGGAGCTGCCCAAGGACGAGAAGGCGCGCAAGAGCGCCCGCAAGATCGAGATCCGCACCGAGTAGGGCTCGGGCCGGGGCGGCTCCGAGCAGCGAGCGGCCGGCGACCGCGCCCCGTCCCGGCGACGGCGGCGCGGTCGCCGCCGCTGTGTGTGGGGCCGGTGCGCAGCGCTGCGGGCCTGCACACCGGCGGAGCGCCGGCGGCGCCCGGAGAGGAAAGGAGCATCCGGTATCATCGGAGGAGTCCGGCAGAGGTCGCGGTGCGCGTGGTGGACGGCGAGCCAGCCGGGCTGTGAGGAGGCTGGTCCCAAGGGGTGTGTCGCGGCCACCCCGCGTCGGGAAGGAGAACACGCAGAGGAGGGAGCGCATGACGCTGCTCGCACGCGGAGACCTGCTGCGCCTGGCTGCCTGGCGCGCCGAGCCGTCGATCTCCATCTACGCGCGCATGGAGCGGGCGGGCGTGCAGACGCGCCAGAATGCGGTCCGCTTCGAGAACCTGCTGCGCCAGGCCGAGCGCGAGCTGCAGGAGCGCGGCTTCAAGCCCCGGGCTTATGAGGAGTGGATCGCCCCTGCCCGCGCGCTCCTGCAGGACACCATGTTCTGGCAGCACCAGAGCGATGGGCTGGCGGTCTTCGTGGCGCCAGGCCTGTTCGAGCTGTACGAGCTGCCGGTGGCCTGCGAGGACCTGGTGGTGGTGGCGGGCGAGCTGCACCTCAAGCCCCTGATCCCGCTCCTGGTCGAGGACGGGGTGTTCTATGTGCTGGCACTGAGCCGCAACCACGTGCGGCTGCTGCGCGGGACCCGTGACCGCATCGAGCCGGTGCGGCTGCGCGAGGTCCCGACCAGCCTCCGGGAGGCGCTCTGGATGGACGATCCGGAGCGGCAGCTGCAGTTCCACACCGGCACCCAGACCTACGGCCATGGCGGGCGGCGCGGGGCGATCTTCCATGGTCACGGAGTCGGCACCGACGACGACAAGGCGCGCCTGGAGCGCTACTGCCGCGTGCTGGACCGGGGTCTGCACGAGGTGCTACGCGAGGAGTCGGCGCCCCTGGTGCTGGCGGCGGTGGACTACCTGCACCCCATCTTCAGGAAGGCCTGCTCTTACAAGCACCTCTTGCCCGTCGGGATCACCGGCAACCCGGACCACCTGACCGACGCCGAGCTGCACCAGCAGGCCTGGAAGCTGGTCGCCCCGCGGTTTCGGGAACAGCAGCAGGCGGCGCTCGAACGCATGCGCGAGGGGCAGGGCACGGGTCTGGTGGTGCACGAGCTGCGCGAGGTCCTGCAGGCGGCGTACGAGGGACGGGTCGACACCCTGCTGGTGGCAGCCGAGCGCGACGTATGGGGCCAGTGCCGTTACGCGGGCGGTCAGCTGGAGCTGGAGACCCATGCGGAGCGGCAACCCGGCGATGAGGACCTGCTGGACGTGGCGGCTCAGGAGACCCTACTGCGCAGAGGGCGGGTCTTCGTGGTGCCCGAGGCCGAGCTGGGTGGGCGGCACCCGGTGGCGGCGATCTTGCGATATTGATCCTGTCTGTACGCAGGCGCCGAGCCGGCCCGGCACGCCCCGGGGCTCATTCGGCCTGCAGGTGGCCGGCCGACTCGGGCAGGACGCAGATCGCGGCCGCGAGCACCACGAACAGCGCCAGCAGGACCCAGCCCTCGCGCCGGGTCAACTCGTAGCCGGTGCGCACGAAGAGCATCGACAGCACCACGGTGCCGATCAGCATCCAGACGCTGTACAGCGCGCGGCCGGAGAACTCGAAGCTCACATCGCCCACGACCAGGATGGGCGCCGCCAGGCAGACGGTCAGATCGAAGCTGTTGCTGCCGAAGGCATTGGAAATGGAGGCCGAGCCCGCGCCCTTGCGGGCGGCGATCAGGCTCAAGAGCAGATCCGGCACCGAGGTGCCGGGCGCGAACACCAGCGCCGAGATGAGCCCGACGGGAATCGCCCAGCTGGCGGCGATGGCTAGGCCGAACTCGACCATGTAGTGGCATAGCACCCCGACCGCAGCGATTCCGCCGAGCAGCCCCGCGGCGACGCGCCAGTTGGGCAGGACAAGTGGCTCGACCTCCTCGCCGGCGCCCAGCATGAGGAACAACACGTAGACGTACAGGAAGTACGCGCCGAGCAGCACCAGGGCGTCGTTGCGGGTCAGCATCCCGTCCCCCATGAGCGCGATCAGCAGCAGCGCCACCGCCAGGTAGGCGACGCTGTCGCGCAGCAGCACCGTGGGGTAGACCTTGAGCGGCCCCGGGGCCACGACCGCGCTCAGCCCCGGAATCACGGTGATGTTGAAGATGGCGCTCCACAGGATCGCCATGAGCCCGATCTCGAAGCTGCCGAAGAACACCGCGCCGAGAAAGGCGGTGAAGAACTCCGGCGAGGAGCTCGAGACCGCGAGCAGGGTCGCCCCCGCGATGGACTCCGGGATCCGGTAGCGGTGGGCGATCGCACTGCAGGCGCGCTCCAGCTCGGCACAGACGAAGTACAGCGCTACGAAGATCGCCAGCAGCCCGACGTAGTGCACGGACAGGGCCTTTCCGACCTGGGGACAGCGGGATACCGAGTCCAGCGGCGATCCGCCTCTGCCTCCCCCTCTCTCCCACAACCTAGAGCCTGGCTCAGGGTGCGGCAAGGACGCCCGCGGTGCCGCCTCCCTGCAGGCGGTCGGCCCGCTACCAGTCCACCTCCTCCGGCGCCGGTGCGTCGGGGGAAGGTGCGGCGGGGGTGTGTTCGCGGGCGGGGCAGATCGGGCGATAGGGGCACCAGGGACAGAGCGGGTTGGGCCGGGGGGCGAACTGCTCTTCCGCTTCGATGGCGGCCGCGACCTCGAGCACCCGCGCCTGCTCGCGCTCCAGCCGCGCCCGGTCCCATTCGGCGGCGAGCGCGCGGCCATGGCGCAGGAACAGTAGCCCCACCCGTACCGTCTCGGCGAACGGGTACAGCTTCGCCGCGATCGCGGCGTAGGTCGACAGCTGCAGGTCCTCGGCGAGCAGCTCCTCCACGCTGTGCGCGCTCGGCAGGCGGCCGGTCTTGTAGTCCCAGACCGCGATGGCGGTGTCGCTCAACCGGTCGATGCGGTCGATGCGGCCGGCCAGGATCCGGCCGCCGACGCGCACCTCGTGCCAGGCCTCGAGCGCGATCGGAACCGCCGCGAGATCGACCTCGGGCGAGCTGAGAAAGCTGCGCAACATGGCGAGGGTGGCCAGCCCCTGGGCGCGCTCCTGCTCTGCCGAGCCGAACAGCGCGCGGCGGCCGGCGGCATCGTAGGGGAGGTCACCGGCCTGCGGGCGCGGCACGCGCGCCCAGGCGCGCCGCAGCAGCGTCTCCATGGCCTCGGGGCGGCGTTCGGGCATGGGCGTGATGGCGAGGTCGAAGAACCAGCGCAACGCCAGGTGGGCAGCGCGGCCGACGAATGCGGCCTCGCTGTCCGCAAACGGCACCCGCAGCTCCTCGTCGTGTTCGCACCGGAAGCGAAACGCGCACTGCCGGTAGAGGTTCAGCGCGCTCGGATGGTACTTGCGGGGCGGGCGGTAGGCCATGGAGCGGTCCTGCGGGTTGCCCGGCTCGCCGGCGCGGTGACACGGGCGCAGCGTCGCGTGCCTGTGCCCCGACGCCGCAAGCCTGTCGGGCGTATCATACCGCAGCCGCCGCGACAGTGCCGGCGAGCCGACACGGCGAGCAGGGGCAGGTGCGCACATACCGCAGAGGCTGGCCGCGCGCGGCCCTCGCCGGGCTGCGGGCGAGACAGCTCCCCGCGCAGTCCAGCCCCACGCCGGAGTCCGATGGCACGTATCATAGCCCAGCCGGCGTGTGCCGGCGCGCGAGGGTAGCGAGGGAGAAGACATGGGCGCATCCGCGATCGACCGGCCGGCCGCGCTCCTGGCCGGATTGGCCCTGTGCACCGTGTTCGGCTGGGGCGTGGCGGGGCGCGTGCTCGCCCAGCAGGGGGTGGCGCTCGGGGAGCAGGTGCCGGACTTCGTGGTCCACGACCTCGACGGCAGGCAGGTGCACTTCGAAGCGCTGCGGCGGGACGCGGAGGGCAAGCCCGTACCGGTCGTGGTGACCTTCTGGTCGTACAAGTGCCCCTCGGGCCGGCGCGCCATGGACCGGTTCGCGGCGCTGGCGGCGGCGGCCAAGGAGAACAAGGCCCGCCTGCTGGCGATCTGCGCCTACGGCGAGAGCCGCGAGCAACTCGCCGCCTATGCGCGAGAGCACGCTCTGGACTATGTGCTGTACCACGACCCCGGTGCCGCGGTGGCCCGGCTGCTCGACGCGGAGGTGGTGACCGAGACGTTCGTGATCGACGCCGAGGGCAGGCTCGTCTACCGCGGCGGGCTGGGGGACGCCAAGAATCCCTACCCTGAGCGGGCACTCGCGCAGCTGCGCGCCGGCGACAAGGTCGATCCGGCCCAGACCCGCGCCTTCGGCTGAAGGCTTCCCCGCTAGCCGGTCCGGCTAGCCCTTGTCACGCCCGCAGGAACACGCAGCTGCGGGATCGCTCCACGATACCCGCCCGGCGCTGGCGTAGGGCCGCCGGCCGTCGCGCGGCAGCCGCCTGGCGCTGGTCCACGGCCGGCCCCGCGTTGGCCAACCCGGTGGTGCCGGCGTCCTCCGCTCATGCGACGGCTAGCCCTGGGTTGACCAGCCCCGTGCCGCAGGGCTGTGGTCGTCTGACCGCTCATGCGATGGCCAGCCCCGGGTTGGCCAGCCCCGTGGCGCGGGCCTCGCGCATGCGACATAAGGGGCATTATCGGACTCGCGACGGGCGGCGCGGGCCGCGGCGCAGGATGCGGCAGAACAGCTCGGGGCCCTCGGCGAAGCCGTGCCGCAGCCCCTGCCCTGCCGCGCTCACCTCGAGCGCCGGACTCAGCAGGCGGTGGCGGACGAGTTTCTGCAGCCCGGACCGGAGCTGGCCCGGAGGGATGGCGCCCAGACTGCCATCGAACATGCCCGCATATTGGCCGCCGCGCAGATATGCCAGCAGCCCCTCCAGGCCAGCGCCCGGGTGCCGCTGCTGCAGATCGTCGGCCGCCTCGAGCACCAGCCGCGCCAGCGCCGTATCGAGCTCGCCCAGCACCCAGACCGCCGCGTGGAAGCATCCGCTTCCCCCGCGCTGCACCAGGGCCGATCCCACCATGAAGGGTCTCTGCCTCCTCGCCAGCTCGCTCCGCCAGTCGTTGCGGGCCGCCTGTCGCCTCGGGCGGCCGCCAGGTCCTGAGACCGAACACAAGTCTAACCGAGGGGTCCGACGGGCGGGGTGAGCTCGGGCAGGCAGCGCGGGCGCAGGCGCAGGCGCAGGCGCTAGGGACGGCCTAAGATCACCGGACCCACCTCCCGCAGGCGTGAGCTCGGGCGGGCAGCGCAGGCGCAGGCGCCGCAGCCGGGGCGCGCGGGGAGGGCGGGGCGGGGACCGCGTGCAGGCACGCGGCCGCGGGCGCGCTGCCCTGGGCGCGGCAGCGCCGGCGCGGGATCGCACCGGGGGCGGTCCTGGGACCGGATGCGGCGAGCTTGCGGTGGCGGCACGGCGCGCGCGGCTCCCCAGAGCACGCGAGGGGGCGGCCGTCCTCCGCATGGCTCGCCCGCGCCCGTCGCTGCGCCGGCCAGAGCCGGCAGCCCGGGCGCGGGCGGCGCGCCCCAGCCCTGCCAACCGGGTGGGATCAGAGCAGGTGGCGGATCAGCGTCGCGTAGTCCAGCCGGATCAGGCCGCCCTCGGCGACCAGGTCGTGTTCGCTCGCCAGGCGCAGCACCCGCTCGTAGTCCAGACCGCTCAGGTGTGCCACCTCCTCCGCCGGCACCAGCCGCTCCCCCTCCCGCAGATCGAAGCCGTTGGCGCTGAACCGGTCGAGCAGCTCCTCGGTCCGGCGGAAGTGGTCGAAGTCCAGGTGGTACTCCCCGCTGCCCAGCGCCCGCGTAAAGAAATGGCGCGCGCGGGCATTGCTGGCGATCTCGGCTGCCACCTCGCGCAAACGCTCCGCCGCCGGCACGTTCTGCTGGTAACTCGCGTCGGCGGTCAGCGCATCCAGCTCCTGCTTGAGCGCGGCATCCTTCTCGCCCAGCTCGCGCAGCACCTGGTGCAGCCGCCGGCGGTGCAGCGCCGCCAGCGCCCGCTCCACCGCCTCCGCCAGCGGCGCGGGCCCGAGCGTGCGGGCGGCGGTCCGCATCGCCTCCAGGACCCGGATCTCCTCGTGCACGTCCGACAGCCCGACCGCGCGCGCGATCTCCTGGTACCAGACGATGCGGTCGAACAGGACCCCGAGGGCCGTCTCGAGCTCCGGGCTCGCGCGTGGCACCGCCGGGGCCGTCTCCGCGGAGGCGGCTTCGGTGGCGCGGTCCAGCTCCCGGCTCAGCTTGACCAGCTGGGAGCGGACTTCGCTGATGAGACGGACTTTGCTGCGTTCTGGCAGGAATTTACTGAATATGAACTCGCCGATCGCCTGCTGGGTCTGGCTCTCGAAGAAGCGGGTGTAGGCCTGGCGCTCCGGATTGTACTTGAGCACCACCAGGTTGCCGAGCTGCAGCGCCCGCCGCACCAGCTTCGCCTCTTCCTCGCGCAGCGTGTCCGAGATCAGGAGCTTGTAGGTCGCGCTGATGATGCGGCGCACATCCTCGTCGCGGGTGCAGACCGCGACATGGCGGTGGTGCACGATCACCTCGAACAGCGCCCGTGCGGCGAGGTGCTCGTCGGCCCGGCTCTCCCCGCCCTGCCCCGGCTTCTTCAACGACAGGGTGTCGGTGATCGCAGCGACCATCTCCTGCAAGAGCTGCAGCTCCGGCCGCCGCTCCACGTACGCTGCCTTGGCGCGGTCCTCGATGCGGGTGCGCAGCTTGCGCATGAGCTCTTCGATGCGCAGCAACAGGTGGAACGTCCGCCCCACCCGGTCCCTGGCCGCCGGCGCCATCCTCTCGTACTGCAGCTTCTGGCGGTCGAGCTGCGCCAGCGTCGCCGCGATCAGGTTTGCCAGCTCGCCCCGGACCTCGGGGGTGATCAGGACGTTCTCGTACGAGGCGAAGATGCGCAGCAGCTCTCGGAAGAAGGTGTGGACGGTCCGCAGGGCCGCCAGCCGCAGCTTGCCCAGTGGGACCTGCCCCAGCAGCTCGTGCAGGGGGAACCAGATGCTCGCGTCGTACAGCACGACGTAGCGCCGGTCGCGTACGAGCAGCTCGAGCGAGGAGGTCAGCGCATGGACGTTGTCCGCATCGATGACGTAGCGGTTGGAACGCCCGGGTTTGCGTGCGGCCGTGGCCTCGCTCATCGCCACCCATCCCTCAGCGGCCGAGCCGGTGGCGCGCGGCGCTGAAACGCTCCAGCCGCGTTGCCTCCCCGCCCCCCGGCCAGCCGCGGTGGTCGACCAGCCGCTCCCCAGGCCAGGGCCGCTCGCGCACAAACCCGCGCTCGCGCGGCCACCTCCGGTCGCGCGGCAGGTCCCCCGGAGCAGGGACCAGCCGGGGTAGCCCGCGCACCACGGTCGCCGGATCGGGCAACCGCTGGCCCGGTATCACCACGCGGACCGGGGCGGCTGGCCGCACCAGGGTGTGGGCGATGCCGCCCGGCGCGAACACTCCACCGATCACCGCGCCACTGAACACGGGCTCGGCGAAAGCGCCCACCCCATGGCTGGCCGGCGCCTCCTCCCCGGCAGCGGCGGCGCGCTGCGGCGCCGAAGACCCGACCCGATCCTCGGGACCCGGCGCCGCCGGGGCGACCAGGCGCTGCAGCCGCGCCCGCTGCCAGAGCAGCGCCCCCTCGGCGAATGGGTCGGCACCCGGCTCGGGCTCCGCCACCTCCGGCGTCCCTGCCCCCGCCTCCGCGCCGTCTCCCGCTGCCAGCAGCGGTTCGACAGCCTCTAGGCCGGGCGGCAGCCCGCCTTCGGCCACCTCGCGGAACGCAGCCCAGCCCCTCTCGCCGGGCTCCGGCACTGGCCGCCAGTCCCCGTCGGCGAAGACATGCCCGCAGCCCGCGCCGTGCCGGTGGCCCTCCGGAAACAGGTGCCACGCTCCCCGCCAGTAGAAATGCCCGCACCCCGGGCCGTGCACGTGACCGCGCGGGAACAGGTGCCAGCTTCCCCCGTAATAGAAGTGGCCGCAGTCCGGTCCGTGCAGGTGCGCGCTCGGGAAGTACGACCAGCTGCCCCCCACCAGGTAATGCCCGCAGCCCGGACCGTGCTCGTGTCCGCGCGGGAACAGGTGCCACTGCCCGTCGTAGAAGAAATGCCCGCACCCCGGATCGTGCACGTGCTCGGGCGGCCATGCCGGCACGACCGCCTGCGCCTGCGGTGTCTCCGCCACCGGCGCAGCGGGCCCGCCCGCCGGCGGAGCGGGATCGCCGGCGCGGGCAGGCGTTGTCGCCACCGCGTGCGTGACGACCACGACCACCGCCACCACCGCCACCACCGCCGCACCGCGGCAGGCGCGCCGCTGCCGCTGGCGGGTGTCCGCACCCCCGGGCACCGCGCGCTGCCCGGCTCCACTCGGTGCCCTGTGGTCCCGCATCGTGGGCAATGGCTCTCCGCTCCCGCGCGCGCTGCCGAGCCGGCGTCACCGCCGGCCCGCCGTTTCACTATACGCAGGCCCGCCACCCCGCGCGAGCGCGCGGCCTGCAGGGCTAGGCGCGAGGCCGGAGCCTTCGTGCCCGGGAGCGCCCGCGGCCACCGGCGCAACCGCGTCCTCTCCAGCAGCCGGGACCACCGTCCGCCGCCTGAGCCGCTCGTGCGCCCGGCGGTGCCGTGCGGGCGCAGCTGGCCAGAGGACGGCCGCGCACTAGGCGCGGAAGTGCTCGTAGGAACGAGCCGGTACCGGGGCCCGCTCCCCCCCCGGCGCCGGCTCCCACCAGACGCCGGCACCGGGCTCGAGCCGCCCCACCCTCCGCAACGGCAGCGCAAAGCGCTGCTCGAACTCCGGACGGATCCGCTCCACCGCGGCTGCGGGCGCGGCGAACAGCAGCTCGAAATCGTCGCCGCCCGCGAGCACGAGCTCCGCCGGCGAAAGCCCGAGCAGCGACGCCAGCGCAGGCAGCGATGGGTCGGCGAGCACCCCCTCCGCCTCCAGCACCGCCGCCAGCCCGCTCGCCTCCGCCAGCCGCGCAGCGTCACCGGCGAGCCCGTCGGACAGATCGATCATGGCGTGGATGTGCGCGCGTCTGGCGAGAAAACGCGCCTCCTCCAGCCGTGGGCGTGGCTCGTAAAAGTGCGCGAGCGCCTGCTGCAGGCCAGCCCGCTGCTCCGCCGGCTCCAGACCGCCACGGCCCCGGCCGGCGCGTCCGAGCCACAGCCAGCCGGCCCGCGCCAGGCCCGGCCGGCCCGTCGCATACAACACGTCGCCCGCCTGCGCCCCGCCGCGCCGTATGGCAGCACCCGGCTCCACCTCGCCGAAGACCGCGATCGTGGCGCGGATCCCAGCCGGCGAGCCACTGAGGTCGCCCCCCACCACGAGCGCGCCGTACTGCGCGCAGCGGCGCGCGACTCCCCGCATGATCCCGACAACCACCTCTGCCTCGGCCGCCGCCGGCACCGCCAGCGCCACCAGCACGTAGCGCGGCCAGCCCGCCATGGCCGCGATGTCGGACAGGCCCTGCACCGCCAGCCGCCCGCCCACCTGCTCGGGCGCGAGCCAGTCCAGCCGGAAGTGCACCCCTTCGACCGCCTGATCGGTCTCGAGCAACCACTCCGCCCCAGGGGCGCAGCGCACCACGGCGCAGTCCTCACCGATGCCCGCCACGAGCGCGGAGCGTGTCTCGGAATCCGCGCCCGCCCGGCACTCGCGCTCCAGCTCGGCCAGCTCCTGCCGGATGCGCGCGAGCAGCTCGTGCTCTCCGAGTTCACCTACCCGCATGGCAGGCCCTGCGCCTGCAGCCGGCGCGACCCGCGCCCGCCGGAGGGGCAATCCTCGCAGCAAAGGGGCAGCCGCGCGCGGAGGTGCGGCGATCCGCCACGGTGCGCGGCGGAACGAAAGCGCTCAGATCTCGCTCCCCGGGCCATCGGGGACGCTGGCCGCCCGCGCGTCGCGGTGCGGAGCCGGCAGGGCGGGGGCCCTGGGGCGATCGACCTGCCGGTGCTGCGGCATGGTGTAGGCCACCAGCGCCTGAATCTCGTTGATGTTGACCTTTTCCAGCGCGTCGGCGAGCTTGCGCAGCTCGTTCGGCGCATCCTGGATGACCAGGATCACCCGATCCTCGTCGGCGAAGGCGCGCAGGTTGCCCTGTTCCACGCGCGCCAGCTCCCGCGAGATCCGCCGTACCGCTTCGTCGACCATCGCCTGGGTGGCTCCCCTCAGAGGCCGAAGGTACCGTGGCCCCTCGTCTCGAACGCAGAGATGGTAGCAGAACTAGCCCGGCGCTGCCACTGGCAAGCCGCCGGCCCCGGCCTCGGTGCGCAGTGCCTGCAGCCGGTAGCGCTCCAGGCGCGTGGGGTCGTCCAGTTCGGCGGCGACCAACGGCAACACCTCGTGCGCCCACAGCCGCTCCAGGCCCGCTTCATCCAGACCGCTTCGCATGAACAGTCCATGGCCGAGCACGCGCCCCGGGCCGAGGTCCTCGACGAGCCGTGCGTTGAGCGCGGCGAACACATCCGCCACCCACACCACCTCGGGGCTCTGCTGCTGCAGGAAGCGGCGCAACAGCTCCGCGTCCGGCGCCAGCGCCACCGCCGGGAACAGCCGCCGCAGCACCTGCCGCCCCAGCCGCGAGCCGTCGCCGCTGTCGGTGGCGATCAGATACAGATTGGGTGGCAGCGTGAACGGCCGCTGCGAGCGCGCGAGCACCACCGACTCCGCACGGTGTTGCAGCAGCACCGCCCACTCCCCCAGCACCGCCGCCGGATCCACGACCCCCAGCTCGTCCAGCACCACGACGAATCGCGCTGCCGGCGGCGCCCGCCGCGCCCGCTCCGCCACCAGCGTCAGCACCCCGTCGCGCACCGCCCCCCCGGGCTCGCGCTCGCCTTCGACCAGGTGCTCGTGGCGCACCGCGGGGTGGATCGCAAGCAGGTGCGCGCGCCCCGCATCCGCCGCGAAGGCCCGCGCCAGTGCGCAGGCGACGTGCGTCTTGCCCACGCCCGGCGGCCCGGTGATCAGCAGCCGGCCCCGCTCCCGGAGCACCGCCCACATGCTCGCCACCAGCTCCGGGGCGAGCAGCAGCTGCTCGGCGAGCGCCTCCGGGGAATCGACCCGGGGCGCGGCCGGCGCCGCGGCCGCCACGCGCGCCGCGCTCGCAGTCGCGTCGGCCACAGGCGGCACAGCGGGCGGCAGTTCCGCCGCCGGCGCCGCCGCTGGCGGCCCAGCGTCCTCCGGGAGCACCGCCGCGCCGCCCCGCGCGATCCCCTGCTCGATCGTGCGCGCGCCCTCGTCCTCGTCCACGGCCGTCCGCGGCATGTCGGCCAGCACCGTCGCGACGACATGCGGCATGCCGCCGGAACCCGAACCGGCCGCGGCCCGCGCGCCGGAGACCGCCCCCGCGGCCGCCGCCGGACTACCGGCCGCCGCGCTCGGGCTGGCACCGAGCAGCGCCGCCTCGCCCAGCTGCGGAAGGCGCGCCGAGACCAGCGCCGAGTCGGCACCGGGCGCCGCGAGCTGCCGCGCCACCACCCAGTCGAAGAACGCCTCCACGGTCCAGAAGCCGAGCCGGGGATTCACCCGCTGGAGCAGCTCGCGCAGCCCGCGGCAGATGTGCAGGAACGCCCGGAAGCGCTCGCCCAGGTCGCGGGAGAGATAGCCCGGTTCGACGATCGTGCCGTCGGCGATCAGCTCTTTGATCGCCTTGTGGCTGCCGCCGTAGAACACCGGCACCTCCTGGTCGTACAGGATGTGCCAGCAGAAACTGAGCAGGCACGTGGCGTAACCCACATGCAGGTTCGGCTCCGTACCACCGGCGGCCTGCTGTGCCAGCCGTGTCACGAACCCGGCAAAGGCACGGAGCTTCTCCGTGGGGTCGGCGGGGTCGATGCCCGCCAGCGCCTTGCGCAGCTCCAGCTCCAGTTCCACCGGTTCGGCCACCCGCTCCAGTGCCTCGACGAAACGCGCGGTGCCCGGACCGCCGAACCCCCAGAGCGGGCGCTGCTCGGTTCCCCACGCTAGCTGCTCGCCCACCGCACCGCGCAGCGCCTCGCACAGCACGGCCAGCCCCGCATCGCCGCGCAAAAACGCCGCGATCGTCTCCTTGAGGCGCTGGGCCGCCGGGAGGCGTGCCGCCGCCAGCTGCAGGTGCCCGCGAAACGCCTCGGACTGCAGAAACTCCCGCAGGATGCTCTTCAGCTTGGCCAACCGGACACCTCGACTCGCCGCGGCTCTGCCTCGCCCCCGAGGCTCGCCGCCCGCTGCGGCTGCGTCCTATCGCCACGCCATCTTCGGGTGAACGGCGGAGGCTTTCAAGATGCCGGCTCGAGGTAGCTGTGCAGGCCCGGCAGCACGTAGCTCACTCCGAAGAAGGTGAACAGCACAGCGTAGAAGCCGAGCACCGACCAGAGCGCGGCGCGCGGGCCGCGGAACCAGCCGGCGACATAGCCGTGGATGAAGGCGCCGTACACCAGCCAGGTGATGAACGCCCAGGTCTCCTTCGGGTCCCAGCCCCAGTAGCGACCCCACGATTCGGCAGCCCACATCGCTCCCAGGATGATACCCGTGGTCAGCACCAGGAAACCGACCTGGATCACCCGGTACATGGCGCGTTCGATCGCGCGGAGGGCCCGCGCGTCCTGTTCCCCGATCTCCTCACCGTAGCCGGTCAGCCGCACCCAGAGCCAGGTCCCGATGAGCGCGATCCCGGGCGCCGCCACCATCGCGATGAGGAAGTGCGACAGCGCGGGCCGCTCGCCCCAGAGCACGACCGGTAGCAGTGGTACCACGCCGCCGCCGAGCGCCACGGCCAGGGGAACCAGCACCGACCAGCGCGGGTAGCCGCGGGCAGGCAGCCAGCGCGCGTAGTAGGCGACCGCCAGGACCGCGGCGAGCAGGAACGCCCCGTAGCTCAAGAGCATGCAGGTGACGTGGATGTTGAGCCAGTAGCTGTCGAGCACCGGCTGCAGCGGACGGATCGTGCGGTCGAGCCCCGGAGCGAGATCCGCCAGCATGAACACCAGGCTGCCGGCGAGCGCCGCCGCCCCGCCGAACCAGAGATTGCGGTAGGCCGCCTCGAACACCGTCCCCAGTAAGACCGCACAGAAGGTGGCGAACACGATCGCCTCGTACAGCGTCGCCACCGGGGCGCGCTCGATGAGCACGGTCCGCATGCCGAGCCCGAGCGCCGCCGCCGACAGCCCCAGCACGAGCAGAACCCGGGCCAGCCGCCCGAGCCCCCGCCGGTAGCCCAGGCCGGCAAGCCCGAATGCGCAGGCAGCGGCGAGCATCGCCGCCCATGCGATGCGCAAGGGATGCCAGCGGTTCATCGCCACTTCCAGGCGCGCGCGCCAGGCTGGCAGCGCCAGCTCGCCCTGCTGCGCGGTGAGGAAATCGCACAGCGCCGCCAGCGCGCGCTGAGCCGCAGGCCCCTCGCCATCACGGAACGCACGCCGGACCTCGGCGATCCGTGCCCGCAACTGCTCCATCGCCTCGGGCGAATCGAGCGCTGGCTCGGCCAGGCCCGTCCAGGTGAGGGCCTGGCCGCTGGCGCCAGCGGCCAGGGCCGCCGCGTAACCCGGCGGCGGCAGCACGCGCAGCCGGTCGGCGAGGTGGCGAAACTCGAGCAGCCGTGCGTACAACTCCGCCACCTTCTGCTGGCGCGGGCCCAGAGGCCGCTCGCGGGGCAGCGCGCGCAGCTCCGCGACCGCCGCTTGCAGCGCGGGGTTCGCTTCCAGGGCGGCGAAGCTGGTGCGGCTGTCCTGCAAACCCAGCAGCTTGCGCAGCTCCAGGTGGCGCACCCGCACGACCTGGAGCTGCGCGAAGGCGTCGGGTGCGAATGCCATGGCGAACAGGGTGACGATCGGGTCGCGGCCCTGCCAGCTCGCGGTTTCGAGCAGCGCCTGCACCCGCTCGCGGGCGAAGGTGTCCAGCGGCTTGCGCCGCCCGCCGTCCTGCACCGTGAGCGTGCGGAAGGGCGCCGGATCGAGCGCGGCCGCGACCACCTGCAGCGCCTGCACCGCCGCCGGTGCGGTGGCCGCATCGGCCGCCGCCGGTGCCGCCGGCGCTCCGCTCGCCGGCGGCCGCCCCAGGGCGGCACCGGCTGCGAGAAGTCCCAGCCACACTCCCAGCGCCAGCCGCCGTGCCCGCAGCGCCTGAGCGCGTGCGATCGCCCTCGCCCCTTTCATCGCGAGACCTCCCGGGACAACAGCGCGAGCGAGGCACCGCGCCCCAACGCCTCCGAAGCGGCAGCCGGGGTGGCACTGGCCGGCGCGGCGGCGCCGCCGGGGCCCGGCGCCGAGCGCGCCTGGGCCGCCAGGAGCGCCGCCTCGGCGCGCCGGCGTGCCTCCCGCCGGAGCAGCACCGGCTTCACATAGACGATGAACAACAGTCCCAACACCGTGATGGCGTAGCCAGCGTAAGTGACGGGCCAGCCAGGATCGTAGGATACCTGGAACACCGAGGCAGCGAGCGTCTCCTTGTCGTAGTCCGCCTGGTAGAAGGTGAACCCGCGGTGGACCAGCGGGTGGTTCATGAAGATGTGGAAGACCTCCAGCACCTCGCTACCCGCCGGCAGCGTCGCACCGGGACGCAGCGGTACCGGCCGCCCCAGGTTGCGCACCCGCGCCACCGCTCGCCCGCCCGGCAGGCGCTCGACCGCCTCGACCTGCGCGTAGTAGAAGGCGTGCGGTCCGCCCACGCGCAGCGTCGCTCCCGGGCGCACTCGCGCTGCCTCGGCCAGCTCCAGCGGCACCGCGGCGCTGCCGACCGCCGGCACCTCGTGCGCCTGCAGCGTGACGAACCGCCCGTGCACCTCGGGCAGGCGGACGAACGACTCGTAGGAGCGGGGCAGCTCGGTGCCCTCGTGGGTCTGCAGCACGAAGTCGACCAGCTCCAGCTCGAAGCCGAGCGGGATCTCCCGCGGCGTCAGCAGCAACCGCACCGGACCACCCGCGGCGGTGTGCAGCTCGGTCGGCTGTCCCTGAGCATTCCAGCGCACCCACCCCTGGGCGGATTCGCCACCCACCTCCAGGCGGACCTCGAGCGCGGGCCGGCGCGGCTCGTAGCTGGCGCAGCCGGGCTCGCTCCGCACCTGCACGCGGTCGAACCGATCGGTCACCCGCGCCCTGAGCTGCGGGCCGAGCCACGGCAGCGGCACCGCTTGCCCGAGGGCGAAGGGATGCACCTGGCGCTCGCCGGCGGGCGAGGTGACGACGAGCACCAGCGAGGCCGCGGCCGTACCTTCGGCGGCGGCTGCCGGGGGAGGCGCCGAGGTCCGTGCAGCCGCCTCGCCGTCGGGGGCGAGCTCTTCCGTGCCCGCCCGCGGCAGCACCTGCACCAGGACGAGCGAGGAGGGCGGTAGCGGCTGGTGCTCACCGTCCAGCGCCCCGGCAGGCCCGGGTTGCACCTCGTAGGTGAGCGGCCAGGGCACGCGCAGGCGGCGCGGCCGCGTGTTCAGCTCGGGCATGGCGGCGAACAGCCACACCCGCTCGCTCTGCTCGCCGTCCGTCAGCTCCAGCTCCACGGCGGGATTGCGCGCGCCGGTGGCCGCCTCCACGGGTTGGTTGTCGATCACGCGCAGCCGCTCGAAGTGCCGCCGCACGCGCACCTGCACGCCGGTCTGCCCGAGCGGCACCGCCGCCTGCAGCGCCTGCTCGACCGCCACCTCCCCCAGTCCGCCTGGGGCCACGATCCGGCCGCGCCAGGGCCCGGCGGATGGCTCCGGCGGTGCCAGCAGCGCCTGCAGCGCCTGCTGGTCCGGCACCGTCAGATAGCGCGCCCGCAGCGCGTTGCCGAACCAGCTCTCGCCCAGCCGCGGCTCGGCGAACACCCAGCGCGCACGGCTGACCCGCCCGTCGGTGAGCTCCACGCGCGCCGCCGGGTTGGGCGGCCCGCCTTCGGGGTCGAGCGGCTCGACCAGCAGCTCGAGCCGGAAATCGGGAAAGTAGCGCAGCACCGCCAGCCGCCCGCCACCCGGCAGGTCGTAGTTCACGCCCTCCAGCGGCATGGCGGGCCGCTCCGCCCAGCGTTCCAGAGGCACCGGCCAGCGTACCAGTTCGCCGCGCCTGGGTAGCGCCGCGTGCAGCTCCCAGAGCACCTCCCCGCCCGGCGCGCGCTGCTCGAAGCGGTCCGCCGAGCCGCCCTCGGGCAGGTGCAGCGTTCCCTCCAGGCCGCCGTGGGCGGTGATCAGGTGGCCGAGCACGATGACCACCAGCCCGGCGTGGGTTGCGATCCAGCCTATGTGGTGCGGCTTCCAGGGATAGCGCGAGAGCACGGCGAGGATCAGCGCCAGCGCGAAGACGAGCAGCACCGCCGTGAACAGCCAGCCGCGGAAGAATCGCATCGAGGCGGCGCCGTCGAGCCAGACGGTGCCGTAGACCGCGAGCGCGCCCATGAGCAGCAGCCAGGCGACGGCGAACTTGAGGTTCACCATCAGCCGGACGAGCGCCTCGAAGCCCCTCCTCATGAGTTCGCCGATCCCGCTCCCATCCCGCTCCAGAGCGCACACCGCCGTGCCCGCGGCGCCACCAGTATAGCCACGGGCGCGGCGGCGCACCAAGGATGCTCCGCGGCGTACGAGACGTGCCAACCGCAGCCGTCGCGGCTCAGCCCGCACCCTGGCGGACCAGTGGCCGCTGGTCGAACTCCGGTGCGACCCAGCTCCGGGTCTCGGTGTCGATCATGGTGAAGGCGAGGAAGATCGCCAGGAACAAGAGCCCGCTGACGAACACGATCGCGTTGAAGCGATTGGACCAGCGCAGGTGCATGAAATACAGCGCCACGATCGAGGCCTTCGTGCCGGCGATCAGCAGCGCCACCACGATGTTGAAGGCTCCGAAGTCGATCTGCGCCACTCCGACGGTGACCGCGGTCAGGACCAGCAGCGCTGCGAGCACGGCCACGTACACGCGGCCGGGCACGACGTGGTAGATGCTGTGCTCTTCCTCCGCGGCGTCCTCCGTGCCGGCAGGTGCGGGCGCTGGACCGCCGGGCGTCCCCCCGGTAGCAGCGCTGCCGATCGCGGAGTCCGGCCCGCGCGGCGCACCCTCGCCTGGGCTGCACGCAGCCTCTGCTGCCGGCGCAGCCATACCGCCCGCGGCGACCGCAGCTGCCTCGCCCTGCTCCGCCGGCGCCGCCGGCTGCTCCCTGGACTCGTCCGTCATCGCTGGTGCCTCGGGTTCACTTGATCAGGTAGAACAGCGGGAAGAGAAAGATCCAGATGATATCGACCAGGTGCCAGTACAGCCCCCCCATCTCCAGGGGCGTGAAGTACTCGGGCGAGTAGGCCCCGCGCGCATTCTTCCACAGCAGCCCCCCGAGCACGATCATGCCCGCCAGCACGTGCAACCCGTGCAACCCGGTCATGAGGAAGTAGAAGCTGAAGAACACGTGCGCATTGGAGAACTGCGCCGCCAGCTCGGCGTGGCTGAACGCCGCGCCGGGCAACAGTCCCTCATGGATCTTGTGGCTGTACTCGAAGTATTTGACGACCAGGAACACCCCCGCCAGGGCGATGGTCGCGCCCAGCAGCCAGCTGGTGGCGCGCTGCTTGCCCAGCTGCGCCATGCGGATCGCATAGGCGACGGTGAAGCTGGAGACCAACAGCACCACCGTGTTCACGGTCCCGAGCACGGGATCGAGCTTTTTGTGGGCCGCATGCCACAGTTCGGGATACCAGGTCTGATAGATCGCGAAGCCGACGAACAGCCCGCCGAACAGCAGGATCTCCGTCACCAGGAACAGCCACATGGCCAGGGTGGCCGCATCGGCCTGCTGCTCCAGGTTCTCGAAGTGGTGCTGGAGCGCGGGATGGTGTCCCTGATGATGCTCTGCCGCGGCTTCGGCGACCGCTGCCGTGCCCGTGGTCTGTGCCACCGGTGCGCTCATCCGGAGTTCTCCTCTTCGGCGCCGGGAGGCAGGGTCTTGACCGCGGCTGCCGCAAGCAGCCGCTGCGATTCCGGACCAGGCCGGATCAGCCCCGTCGCCTCGTCGATCCGCTCGAAGTCATACGGTCCGAAGTCCACGTGGGGGTCGATCGGGAAGTTGTGCGTCGCCGGCGGTGAGGGCACGTCCCACTCCAGGCTCACCGCCCGCCAGGGGTTGACCTCCGCGCGCCGGCCCTTGAAGATCGAGTAGACGAGATAACACAGCGTCCACACCATCCCGGCGCCGATCACCCACGCCCCGAGCGAGGACATGAGGTGCAGCGGCTGGTGGACCTCCAGCCCCTCCATGTTGTAGGTGGCGTACCGGCGCGGCATGCCGCGGCTGCCCATGATGAACTGGGGCAGGAACGTCCAGATGAATCCTCCCACCACCAGCAGCCAGCCCAGCTTCGCCGCCCGCTCGTTGTACATGCGGCCGAACATCTTGGGCCACCAGTGATGCAACCCGCCGAGGAACGCCATGACCGTGCCGCCCACCATCACGTAGTGGAAGTGCGCGACCACGAAGTAGGTATCGTGCAGGTGCAGGTTGATGCTGACCGTGGCCAGGAAGATGCCGGTCAGCCCGCCCACGATGAACACGAACAAGAATCCCAGCGCGTACAGCATCGGCGTGCGGAGCGCGATCTGGCCCTTGTACAGGGTCGCCACCCAGTTCACCGCCTTGATCGCGGTCGGGATCGCGACCAGGAAGGTCAGGAAGCTGAAGACCGCGCCGGCCACCTGCGACTGGCCGCTGGTGAACATGTGGTGGCCCCAGACCAAAAAGCTGATCAGCGCGATGGCGAGGCTGGAGAAAGCGATCGCCCGGTAGCCGAAGATCTTCTTGTGGCTGTGCACGGCGATCAGCTCGCTGATCACCCCCATCGCCGGCAGGATCATGATGTAGACCGCCGGGTGCGAGTAGAACCAGAAGAAGTGCTGGAACAGCACCGGGTCGCCGCCGAGCTCGGGACGGAAGATGCCGACCCCGAAGGCGCGCTCGACCATGGCGAGGGCGAGCGTGATCCCCAGCACCGGGGTCGCCACGATCTGCAACAGCGCCGTGGCATAGATCGCCCACAGAAACAGCGGCATGCGGAACCAGCCCATGCCGCGGCAGCGCAGCTTGTGCATGGTGACGACGAAGTTGAGCCCGGTGAAGATCGAGGAGAAACCGAGGATGAACACCCCGCCCAGCGCCAGCAGCACCGCATCGCCCTCCCGCGAATAGGTGGAGCTGTACGGGATGTAGAAGGTCCAGCCGGTATCGATTCCCCCGGCCAGGATGGCACCGATCATGAGCGCACTGCCGGCGAGCCAGAAGTACCAGCTCGCCAGGTTCAGCCGCGGCAGCGCCACATCCTGCGCCCCCAGCATGAGCGGCAGCACGAAGTTGCCCAGCGCCGCCGGGATGCCGGGGATCACGAACATGAAGACCATGATGGCGCCATGCAGGGTGAAGGCCTGGTTGTAGGCCAAGGTGCTGCTGAAGAACGACAGCTCAGGGCTGATCAGCTCCAGGCGGATCAGCATCGCGAACAGACCGCCGACGAACAGCGCCGCGGTGACCGAGATCAGATAGAGGATCCCGATCCGCTTGTGATCGAGCGTCGTCAGCCAGCTCCAAAGCCCGCGCGGCTCCTGCAGGTAGCTGGGCGCGGGCTCGCCCCGCAGCTCGGCGGTCGCCGGGGCCGGTGCCTCGGTTGTCATCGCGCGTTCACCCCTACTTCACGGTCTTCAAGAACTCGATGATGCCGAGGACCTCGCGGTCGCTTAGCACACCCTCGTAGGTCTGCATGGCCGAGACCGGACCGAAGCCCTCCACGATCCGGGCCTGCGGTCGCATGAGCGACTCCCGGATGTACTCCTCGTCGACGGTGACGGTGCTGCCGTCCTGCATCCGCTCCTGGCGCCCCCAGAGCCCCTTGAAGCTGGGCCCGACCAGCCGGCTGCCGTCCAGCGAATGGCACGCCAGGCAGGCCGCCCCCCGCGGCAGCTCGCCGGTGTAGATGCGGCGTCCCAGCTCGGCGAGCGGGATCCCCTCCTGCATCTCCTTGAGTTTCTGCGCCATCCAGCGCTCGAACTCCTCGGGCGAAACCACCTCGATGGCGCTCACCATCTGGGAGTGCTGATCCCCGCAGAACTCGGCGCAGTAGACGGGGAAGCGGCCCTGGCGGGTCGGCTGGAACCACCAGGTCGTGTACCGGTTGGGGACCGCGTCCATCTTGAGGCGGAAGGCCGGCACATAGAAGCTGTGGATGGTGTCCTTCGAACCGATCAGGAACTTGATCGGCCGATCGCTGGGCACCTTCAGCACGCCGCTCTCCACCCCGTTGGGATAGGTGTAGCCCCACGACCACATGCTGCCCCGCACCTGGATGGTATAGGCGTTGGCCGGGGCGACCGAGGCGTCGATGTACTGCACCGTGCCCACTACGAACAGCGCCACCACCAGCACCAGCGGCACGGCGATCCAGGCGATCTCGATCAGCGCGTTGTGGGTGAGGTGCGGCGGCGTGGGCCGGATCGGCTCGCCGGGCCGCCGGCGATAGCGGAGCGCGAAGTAGATCATGGGGCCGATCAAGACGAGGAAGAAAAAGACGCTCCCCCAGAACAGCACCGCGTAGAGCAGGTCGTAGTGCGGCGCGAAGCTCGAGCCCTGCTCGGGCAGCTGAAAGGCCGTGATCGGGTCGACGGCGAGCGGCATGATCAGGCGTTCTCCGATCCTGCGAGCCCGGCCAGGCGTGCCCGCCGCCGCTCGCGGAGCCACAGGGCCGCCAGCAGCGCCCCGAGCCCCGCCGCCAGCACCGCCCCGCCGATCTGCATGGCGGCGATGGCGGAGACGACGTAGCCGCGTGCCTCCGGGTCGTAGCGGTAGCAGACGAGCCGCAGCCGGTCCAGCAGCCCGCTGGCGATGCGGCCCTCCGATGCCTCCAGGAGCGCCAGCTCCAGATCCTGCGGAGTATAGCTGAGGCCGTCGAGCTGGCGGCTGACGCGCCCCCCCGGCGTCAGCACATACAGGGCCGCCGGGTGGGCGTATTCATCCTGGACCGGGTCGTACAGGTAGTGAAAGCCGACCGCCTCCGCGAGCGCCCGGATGCGGGTCTCCTCGCCGGTCAGCCAGTGCCAGCCCGCGCCCTGTTGTGGCCGGCCGAGCGCCTCCAGGTAGGCCCGCTCCTTGGCCGCCGCCAGCTCGGGGCCCTCGCCCGGATCGATGCTCACGGTGATGACGGTGTAGTCCTCGCCCAGCCGGTAGCGGATGGCGCGCGCCGCCTCGACCCAGGCGTTCAGCACGTGGTTGCACAGGCTCGGGCACTCGTAGTAGACGAGCATCAACACCGCGGGCCGCCCGCCAGCGAGCAGCTCCCCCAGCGTGCGCTCACCTCCCTGCTCGTCGCGAAAGGCAAGCTCGAGCGGCAGCTGCGCCCCCAGCCGCTCCTCCACCCGGACCTGGCGCACCTCGGCGGGCGCGGCGAGCGAGGCTGGTTGCGCGCCCTGCGCGCGGGCGGGCCCCGCCCAGCAGCCGAGCAGCACGAGCACCGCGACTGCCCGCGCCGCGGCCCGCAGCCACCGGCACGCCCGGTCGGTCGGCATCGCCCTCGTCCCTGCCATCGCCTCACCTCCGCCGCTTGAGGCGCCGCCGGGCCGGCCGGCGCGCCGGGGCCGGCTCAGTCGCCTGCCCGCGCCGCGGCCCGCTCGGCCGGGGCGCCATATTCCAGATACAGCGCCGCGGCCCGCTCCACCGGTACCCGCGCGACGCCCGCCTCGCGGTCGACCCAGCGCCAGGCCCCCAGCGTCTGCTGCTCGTAGGCGCGCTGGGCCTGCAGCTCGGGGAAGGGGACGTCGTTCTTGTGCAGGCGCTCGCCCTGCGCGAACCACTGCACGATGGAGATCAGCGCCACCACGCACACGGCGAGCACCGCGACGATGCCGGCAGTCACCAGCGCGACCGTGCGCGCGCCGCGCTCGTCGCTCTCGTGGTGCAGTAGCTCCTCGTGGACGTGATGTCCTTCGGCATCCATCGCCATGCTGACCGCTCCTTGCCCTCCACCGGCCCGGCGGCGAAGCCCCGCGCGCCCCTCCGCCGGCCTCGCCCTCCAGGAAGTATAACGCGCCGCGTCAGCCGGCAAAAGGCCCCGCGGCGCGCCTGCCGGCCGCTACACCCCCGTGTCGTAGCGCAGCGCCTCGGGCAGACGCGGATCCCCTACCGGCACCAGCGCCTGCCCCCTGAGCCGCTTCAGCACCCATGCCGCCACCAGACACCCGATCCCGGCGAGGGTCAGCAGATCGGTCCCGAGCTTGAGGCCTGCCTCGCCGTGGTAGTTCGGCATGACGATCCAGTAGATGTCCACGTAGTGCATGACCAGCATCCAGCCGCAGGCCACGGCCAGGAACGCCTCGCGCCGCTTGCTCCAGCGCCCGAGCAGGAACAGAAACGGCAGGCAGAAGTGCGCTGCGATCAAGAGCACGCTCAGCGCGCGCCAGACCCCGCCGCCATGCCAGCGGTGGTGGTAGAACACCGTCTCCTCGGGCAGGTTGCCGTACCACTGGAGCATGAACTGGGAAAAGGCGATGTAGGCCCAGAAGATCACCCACGCCAGCACCCACTTGCCCAGGTCGTGCAGCTGTTCGGTGCGGATCAGATCGCGCCCGACCGCGCCCGAGTGCACGAGCGCCACCGAGACGAGCCCCAGCAGCGCGAAGCCACCCACCGCTGCGCCGGCGAAGACGTACACCCCCCAGATCGTCGAGTACCAGTGGGGATCGAGCGACATGAGCCAGTCGAAGGCGGCGAAGGTCAGCGTCAGCGCGAAGGCGAGGATCCCCAGCGGCGCCCACCACTCCATGCGCTTGGTCAGCTCCGGATCGGCCGAGCGGTCCTGGGCGACGGACAGCCGGTAGAAGTACCGGCCGAGCGCACTCCAGACCGAGAAATAGACGATCGCCCGGAGCACGAAGAACGGCTGGTTCAGATAGCCCGCCTTGCCGGCGAGCACGGGGTCGGCCGCCACCGCGTCGTGGTGCGTCCAGTGGTACAACTCGTGCATGCCGAGGAGCACCGGCAGGAACAAGAGCGCCAGCAGCGGGAACGAGGTGGCGAGCGCCTCGGCCGGCCGCCGGACGGTCACGCTCCAGCCCGCCTTGGTGGCATGGTGCACCAGCACCATGAACAGCGCTCCCAGCGCGAGCGTGGTCCAGTAGACGTAGGCGGTCAGATAGCTGTGCAGCAGCTGGCGCGGATCCGACAGCAGGCCCAGGGCTGCCAGCCCCAGCGCCGCTACCCCGGCGACGAGCAACCGCACGCGCGCGCCATCCAGGCGCTCGACCTCCAGGCGCGGCGCCTCGTCCAGGCTCAGCGTTGCCGCCACGGCGTGTTCGCTCACCGCGCCGCCTCCTCTAGCTCGCGCTGGACCTCGCTTCGGACCGCGGCCGGCAGCCGTGCGAGTTCCAGATGCCCGCTCCACTGCAGAACCCGCACCCAGGCCACGATCGCCCACCGATCGGCGACGGGGATCTGGGCTGCGTACGAAGGCATGGTGTTGCGGCCCTGGCTGATCGTCTGAAAGATGTGGCCGACCGGAGCCTGCCGGATGCGCTCCTCGAGCAGGCTCGGCGGCGCCAGGCCCCGCTGCGCCACCTGGCTCCTGCCCTGCCCGGTCCGGTCGTGGCACGCCGCGCAGTAGATGTCGAACCGCTCCCGCCCGCGCGCGAGCAGCTGCGCATCGAGGCGGAGCTGGGGCGGAAAGCTCGCCGCCGGCTCGCCGCCCGCGATCCCCCGGTAGTAGTGATCATCGGCCTGGAGCAGGTCGGGATCGGGCGCCAGCACCGACTTGTCGCCCAGCTCGCTGCCGCGCGGCACCGTGCCCTCGACCGGCATCCGCATCACCCGCCGGTCGGGGAAGAAATCGCTCGCCTCCTGGGCGTCGGCGCGCACCGTCTTGTACATGTTGCGGTGCACCTGAATCGGCGGCTGCTCGCTGTAGCGGCTGCCACAGCCGGTGGCCGGCGCCAGCAGCGCAGCGCACAGGGCCGTGGCGCCGAGCGCGCCGAGGGACCGTTTCGGGTGGGAAGCGAGGCTCACCTCACTCCTCCTCCAGCAGTTCGATGTGGCGCCCGCCCAGCTGCTCCAGGCGCCGGGGCGTCTCCTCGAGATCGAACAGGGGATCGCTCGCCTCGACGATCAACAGGAACCGATCGTCGGTGACGCGCTGCCAGCGGCTGTAGCCGAACACCGGATGGTGGGGGCGCGGCAGCCGGTTGAGCGCCAGCATGCCGAAGAAGGCGCCGAACGCGGCGAACAGCACCGTCAGCTCGAAGGTGATCGGGATGAACGCCGGCAGGCTGAACAGCGGCTTGCCCGAGATCACCCACGGGTAGTCCACGGCGCTGGTCCACCACTGCAGGAGCAGCGCCCCGGCGCAGCCGAACAGCCCCCCGGCCAGACAGATCCACGGCACGCGCGAGGGCGGCAGCCCCAGCACCTTCTCCATGCCGTGGATGGGAAACGGGGTGTGCGCATCCAGGCGCTGGTAGCCCTCGGACCGCAACGCCTGGGCGGCGCGGTAGATCGCGCCCGGGGTGTCGAACTCCGCGGCCAGACCATGGATGCGCTGTTCCGGCAACATGGCTCAGGCCCCCTCCTTGCTCGCGTCCGCCACCTGCGTCCGGCCTGCGGCCGCGCCGCTGGCCACCGCCACCGCCGGGACCGGGTGCGAGGCCGGCTCGTCGAAGTGCGGATCCGCCTGCGGCATCACCGCCTTGACCTCGAACATGGCGATGATCGGCAGGAAGCGCAAAAAGAGCAGGAACAACGTGAAGAACAGCCCGAAACTCCCGATCAGCGTGCAGACATCCACCCAGGTCGGCCAGTAGTAGCCCCAGGACGACGGCAGGTAGTCGCGGTGCAGCGAGGTGATCACGATCACGAAGCGCTCGAACCACATGCCGACGTTGACCAGCACGCTGATCACGAAGCTGAGCGCGATGTTGGTCCGCACGCGCTTGGACCAGAACAGCTGCGGGAAGATGACGTTGCAGCTGACCATGATCCAGTATGCCCACGCGTACGGGCCGAAGGCGCGGTTGATGAAGGCATACTGCTCGTAGGGATTGCCGCTGTACCACGCGATGAAGAACTCCATCGCGTAGGCATAGCCGACCATGCTGCCGGTCACCAGCATGATCTTGTTCATGTTCTCGATGTGGCGCATGGTCACCAGGTGCTTGAGCCGGAAGCTGTGACGCGCGACCAGCATCAGCATCTGGACCATCGCGAAGCCGGAGAAGACCGCCCCCGCGACGAAGTACGGCGGGAAGATCGTGGTGTGCCAGCCCGGCAGGATCGAGACCGCGAAGTCGAAGCTCACGATGCTGTGCACCGACAGCACCAGCGGGGTGGACAGCGCCGCCAGCAACAGATACGCCTTTTCGTAGGTCAACCAGTGGCGCGCCGAGCCACGCCAGCCCATCGCCAGCACCCCGTAGATGATCTGCTTGATCCGCTTGGTGGCGCGGTCGCGGAAGGTGGCGAGATCGGGCAGCATCCCCATGTACCAGAACAGAAAGCTCACCGTGCCGTAGGTGCTGACCGCGAACACGTCCCACAAGAGCGGGCTGCGGAACTGCGGCCACATGCCCATCGCGTTGGGGATGGGCAGCATCCAGTACGCGACCCAGACCCGGCCGACGTGGATGCCCGGGAAAAGCAGCGCGCAGATCACGGCGAAGATCGTCATCGCCTCGGCGAACCGGTTGATGGAGGTCCGCCAGTGCTGGCGCAACAGATACAGGATGGCCGAGATCAGGGTGCCGGCATGGCCGATCCCGATCCAGAACACGAAGTTGACGATCGCATACCCCCAGCCGACCGGGATGTTCAGGCCCCAGATCCCGAGGCCCTCCCAGAACAGCCACCCGATCAGGCACAGCAGCATCAGCAGCGCCGAGGAGGCGAGCGCAAAGCCGACGTACCAGCCCCGGGGCATGGGGCGCTCGTGGACGCCGCAGACGATCTCGGTGACGCCGTGGAAGTCCTCGCCCCCGATCACCAGCGGCGCGCGGCTGCGCGGATCATCGTGTAGCGCCGTGGTGTCGCGCGTCTCGGCTCGCTCGCCCTGCTGCATGGCGCCGTCCCGTCCCATCGTGGCCCGCTCGCGCCCGGCTCCCTCCGCGACCACCGTCGCTCAGCCCTCCAGCTCCGGGTTGGGGTTGCGCACCCGCGCCAGGTAGGAGGTGCGGGTCCGGAGGTTCATCTCCGGGAACAGGTGGTAGTTGCGCCGGCTCGCCTTGATGCGGCTCACCCGGCTCCCGGGGTCGTTGATATCCCCGAACACGATCGCATCCGCCGGGCAGGCCTGCGCGCAGGCCGAGGTGAAGGTGCCGTCGGCGACCCGGTCCCGCCCCTCGATCTTGGCGTCGTGCTGCGCGCGCCGGATGCGCTGCACGCAGTAGGTGCACTTCTCCATGACGCCGCGGAAGCGCACCGTGACGTCGGGATTGTTGACCAGCGGCAGCGGCTTGGGATCGCCCTTCTCGAACATCTGCCAGGTGAAGTTGAAGTAGTTGAAGCGCCGCACCTTGAACGGGCAGTTGTTCGAGCAGTAGCGCGTGCCGATGCACCGGTTGTAGACCATGTCGTTGAGGCCGTCGGGCGAGTGCGAGGTCGCGCCGACCGGGCAGACCGACTCGCACGGCGCGTTCTCGCACTGCTGGCACGGCATCGGCTGGTTGACCATGAGCGGCGCGAAGGGATGGCCGCTGAAGTAGCGGTCGATCCGGATCCAGTGCATCTCCCGCCCGCGGATCACCTCGCGCTTGCCGACGATCGGGATGTTGTTCTCGGCCTGGCAGGCGATCACGCACGCGTTGCAGCCGTTGCAGGCGTTGAGGTCGATCGCCATCCCCCACTGCTGGCCCTTGGAGTAGTCGAACTCCTGCCAGAGCGAGCCGAGCGGCTGCCCGGTCTTGGGGTCGCGCGGGACGGGAGCCTCGGGCGGCCGCAGGTCGCGCTGGGGCTGGAACCCCTCGCCGAGCAGCACCGCGAGCTCCACCTCCCGCACGATCGGCCGCTCGTGCATGTGGCCGCTGCCGCGGTTGACGTCGACGTCGTGATGGTCCTGGGTGCAGGCCAGCTCGTACCGCCGCCCGAGCCGCCGCACCCGCGCCCCCTGGGCGATCCAGGGCGCGCCCGCCGTGCGCAACCGGTAGGTATCGAACCCCACCCCGGTGCCGAGCCGCCCACTGCGCGTGCGCCCGTAACCGAGCGTGAGCGTGATCGCGCCATCGGCATGCCCGGGCACCGGCCAGGCGGCGATCTCCAGCCGACGCCCTGCGAGCTCCAGCTCGACGAGATCCCCAGCCGCCAGGCCGAGCGCCTTCGCCGTGCCCAGGCTCATGAGCGCGGCGTTGTCCCAGCAAAGCTTGGTGATGGGGTCGGGCAGCTCCTGCAGCCAAGCGTTGTTGGCGTAGCGGCCATCGTAGACCCGCGGATCGCGCTCGAACGCTACCTCCAGCCGCTCGCTGCTCGGCGGGGGCAGGAAGCTCGCCGCGGGCAGCGCCCGCGCGATCGCCTCCCAGTCCAGCGCCGGCACCAGCGGCTCCAGCGCCGTGCCCTGCAGCACGCCCAGGTGCAGCGCCCGCCGCCAGCGCGCCTCGAACTCGCCCTCGCCCGGCAGCTCGCGCTGCGTCCGCCAGTACGACTGCACGGCGCGGTAGGCGTTGGTCTCCGGCAGCGCGGCGATCTGGACCAGCAGGTCGAGATCGGAGCGCCCCCCATACAGCGGCGCGATCAGCGGCTGGATCAGACACGCCGTGCCGTCCAGCGCCCGCCCGTCGCCCCAGGATTCCAGCTCGTGCGCGCGCGGCAGGTGCCAGCTGGCCACCGCCGAGGTCTCGTCCTCGTACAGCCCGAGCCGCACCACGGTCGGCACCTTGCCCAGGGCCTCGGCCAGGCCGAGATCCGCCGGCGCGTCGTAGACCGGGTTGCCTCCGAGCACCACCAGCGTGCCGACCTTGCCGGCCTGCATGTCCGCTACCAGCGCCTGCAGGTCCGCACTCTGGGCCACCGCGCGCGGGTCGAGCGGCGGCAGGTAGGCCACCGGGCCGCCGGGCCGGTCGTTGCCCAGCGCGCGGTTGAGCGCGGCGGCGAGCGCGTGCGCGTGCGCCGGCTGGCGCGGGCCGAGCACGATCAGCCCGCGGCCGCGGTGCCGCAACAGATCCCGCGCCAGCGCCCGCGGCCAGCGCTCGGGGAAGGGGTGCTCGGCCGCCGCCTGGGCGAGCCGCTTGCCCAGGGCGGCCGGCAGGCCCGCCACCTCCAGCCCCTCGGCGAGCAGCGCGCCCGCCAGCGCCTCGAGAAAGCCCGCGACCTGCCCCGCCGGCAGCGCCAGGCGGTGATCGGCGAGCGAGCTGGTCGGGGTGTAATGGGGCTCCACCGCATACAGCCGGTTGCTCGGCGAGACGGCCTCGGGGTTGCGCCGCTGCTGCTCGAAGCGGTTGCGCCGGCGGGCGAAGGCGCGCAGCGCCGCCACGCTGTCCGGCCCGCCGAAGGTGAAGTCGGCATCGAGCGCGACGATCACCTCGGCCTGCTCCAGGCGGTGGAGCACCTCCAGCGGGCGGCCGAAGGCGATCCGGGTACCGGCGTACACCTGGTCGCGGTGCAGCGGCTCCCACGCCACCCAGCGCGCGCGCGGCATCTTCTCCAGCAGCCGCTCGCGCACCCACTGCAGCGTGGGCGAGCCCTGCGGCTCGGCGAGCACCACCAGGCCCTCGCCGCCGTTGCGCAAGAGCTCCCGGAAGTGCCTGCGGGCGAACCGGTCCCAGTCCGCCCACGCCCGCGGCTCGCCGCGCTCCAGCACGCGGAAGGAGCGGTCCGGGTCGTATACGTCCAGCACCGAGGCCTGCATGAAGACATCGGTGCCGCCGCTGCTCGCCGGGTGGTCGGGGTTGCCCTCGACCTTGATCGGGCGCCCGTCGGCGGACTTGACCACGATCCCGGTGGTCACCCCGCCGCGCGTATACCCGGTGGCGTAGTACAGCGGTTCGCCGGGCAGCAGGATCTCGGGCCGCTCGGCGTACGGCACCACCTTCTCGACCGGCCGCCGCAGGATGTCGCAGCCAGCGGTGCCGGCCAGCGCCGCCGACGCCCCCAGCAGCTGCAGGAAGCGGCGGCGGCTGAGCGCGGTGGTCTCCAGCTCCGTCGCCCCCGGCGGGAACTCGTTGGCGATCCGCTCGCGATAGCCCGGGGCGCCCTCGTAGGCTTCGAGGCTCAACCAGTAGCGGGGCGGTCCCGGCTGCTCGCCCGCTGCCGGCGCGCCCGCCCCGCCGGCTTCTGTGCCAGCCGCCAGGGAAGGTAGCCCATCGCCGGGCGGGCCCTGCGCCCGGTGATCGGCCGGCACCGGCGCCGCTGCCCGCTCACCGCCGGGCCCAGCCAGGATCGCCTCGCCCACCGAGGTCCCCCGCTCCGTGCGCTCGCGCTGCGTCATCCGCGCTGTCCCCCGGCTCGCATCGTTTTCGCCGCGGCACCGCTCTGCCCACCGCCGCGCTCAGCGGTGGCAGGCCGAGCAGTGCTGCGGCGGGTTGATTCCGCGCTCCTGCTTGAGCCTGAGCCCGAGCGTGCGCTGATCGGGCTCGGCCTTCCAGTCCATCGAGGTCACATGCTCGCGCGGCCGCAGGTGGTTCTCCGGCGCGCGGTGGCAGTCCAGGCACCAGAACATGCTCAGCGGGGCGACCTGGCGCACCACCTCCATCTGGTCGATCCGCCCGTGGCAACTCACGCATCCGATACCCGCGTTGACGTGCCGGCTGTGGTCGAAGTAGACGTAGTCGGCGAGCCCGTGCACCTTGACCCACTCCACCGCCTTGCCCCCGGCGGCGGCCTCGCGGATGGGCGCCAGAAGAGGGCTGTCCGCCCGGATCGTGCGGTGGCAGTTCATGCAGGTGGCGGCCGGCGGGACCGCGGCCTTGGCGCCGCGCTCCACCCCGGTGTGGCAGTAGCGGCAGTCCAGGCCCAGCTGGCCCACGTGCAGCAGGTGGCTGTAGGGCACCGGCTGCTGGGGCCGGTAGCCGGCCCAGAGAAACCCCGGCGCGAAGAACTTCCAGACGACCAGGGTGGCGCCGACCGCCCCGACCCCGAAAAACGACGCGACCATCCGGGGCGTCTTGTTGGTCCACTTCGGGAAGAGCTGCGCCAACGTCCCCCTCCCCCACCGAGCCTGTGGCTGCCGGCGTCCCTCCGCGCTGGAGGCGGCACGGCGGTGTGCTTGTGAAACTTTTCACAAGCGGACTCCGATCCTACCAGACCCGTCCGACGCCCGCAATACCGCAGTGTGCGCACTGGCGGCGTGGTCGGGGGCGCGCACCCTAGGGGCAGCTGGCTCCGGGCTCTGGGCAGCGGGAAGGTCGGCGTATGCCGCGGCGGGCGCCGGCGCGAGCAACAGGGCGCGCTTGGGGCGCGCGCCGCGCGGGGCGAGCTAGTAGGCCACGAGCTGGGCGCCGTCCAGCTCGCCGTCCTCCACCGCGGGGCGGCACGCCTCCGCGGCCAGAGGCCGCGCACCGACGAGCACGAACGCCTGCACCAGCTGCAGCGAAACCGCCCCCGCGCGCAGGCCCCGGGGCGCGGGCGAGCCGGGGGCCGAACACCGGGTCGCGGAGCAGCAGCTGCCGCGGCCGCAGGCGCGCCGCGCCTCGGGCAGCGCGCGGGAGAGCGCGTGCGCGGCGAGCAGCTCGGGTGCGGCGCGCGCTCGCCGGAGCGCCCCAACGCTACGCCGCCGGCCCCCGGCTGCCGCGGCGCCCGGCGCTAGCCGCCCTGTGCCGCCGGCACGATCTCGATGACGCGGCTGCCGAGCCGGAAGCGCACGCGCTCGCCGAGCGCGAGGAAGACCCCGGCCTGGGGCTGGCGGGCCAGCAGCTCGAAGTAGGCGTCCGAGAGGTAGGCGATCTTCTCGGCGCTGGCGGCCGCCTCCGGGCCCAGCGCCGCCTCGACCCAGACCTCGCCGTCGCGATAGAAGGTCCGGCCGGCGACGACCCTGACCAGCTGGGCGACCGCCTGCGCGGCGGCCTCGGCCTGCGCGGCGGCCCCTGGCTCCGAGGGCGCGAACCGCCCTCCGGCGCCCAGCACCAGGCCGGCCGCTTCCTCGGGCCGCGGGGCGGCCGCCGGCCGCGGTGGGCCGCCCGCCTCGCCTGCGCCCGCCAGCCGCGCCAGCGCCTCGCTCGCCGCTGCCGCGTCCGCGCCGGCCACCTGCTGGCCCCCGATCACCTGGCGCGCGGCGCGCTCCGCATCGCCATAGCCGTGCGCCCGCCGGCGCAGCTCCTCGATGGCGCGCACGGCCGTGTGCGGCCGCACCCCGGGGCTGGCCCCGGCGGCGTGTTGCTCCTCCTCGACGATCAGATAGCTCGTGTACGGCGTCACGACGCCATGGAGCTTGGCCAGCCGCACCACCTCCGCGCGCAGTTCGGGCTGCTCTCCGTGCAGCCGCATCTGGTCGAGCAGGTACGCCACCTTGCGCACCGCGTGCGCGCGCGGCAGCCAGGCCGCCCGCGCCCCGCCGGCGAGCTCGACCGGCTGCACCACCTCCACGCGCGTGCCGCCGATCGTGCCGCGTACCCGCACCTGGTGGGATCCCGGCTCGGTGTAGCGGCCGAGCACGGCCAGCTGCCCGCCCTTGAACAGATCGGGCAGCGGCCGCGGGTACAGATCGTGCGCGCCCGCACCCCGGAGCTCGATCTCCAGCCCGGACAGCACCGGCCAGCGGACCTTGTCGAAGAACGCGGAGACCTTGTGCTCGATCGACTCGCGGGGGCCGACGTAGCTCCGCGCGCCGCGGTTGTGCTCCGCCAGCCGGTCGAGCAGCGCCACGTTGAGTTCGGCGCCCACCCCGAGGCAGAACAGCCGCACCCCGGTCGCATCCGGGCGCGCCTGGCGCGCCTGCGCGACCGCGCGCTCGATCTCCTCGGGCGCCGTCACCCCGATCGTCGGCGCTCCATCGGTGATCAGCACGATCAGGAAGGGGCGCTCGGCCGCTCCCGGCAACGCGAGCGCCGCGCGCAGCGCGCCCTCCAGGTTGGTGCCGCCGCGTGCCGCCAGCGCATCCACCCGCTCCAGCGCCGCTGCCACCGTTTCGGGGGTGGCAGCCAGCAGCTCCTCGCGCCAGGTCCGCGCCTCGGTGGCGAACTCGATCAGCGCGAACCGGTCGCGCCGGTCGAGCGCCTGCAGGCAATAGCGCAGCGCGGCCCGCGCCTGCTCGAGCTTGGGGCCCGCCATGCTGCCCGAGGTGTCCAGCACGAAGACGACGTCCTTGGGCTGGGGCTCGAGCTGCGCCGCCGCCGCGTCCGGGTCGAGCAGCAGCATGAACCAGCCATCCTCGCCGGGCTGCCGGTGCGAGACGACCGAGATGCCCACCAGGGCGTCGGCGCTCGCGCGGCGCTGGTACAGCAGCGAGAAGTCGGTGTCCGGAAGCACCTGCTGCGCCTCCCAGCTCACGCGGGCGGTGCCATCCGCATGGCGCTCCACCTCGACCGGGTGGCTCGGCGAGAAGACCGTGCTCGCGGGCTCGTCCAGCCGCACCTCGATCGCGCACAGCTCCAGCGGCCGCGCGCTGAACCGCTCGGTGTTGAGCGGATAGAGGTATTCCACCAGTCCGGCCTCGGCCTCGAGCACCTGCTCGTAGCGCAGCTGCACCCGCACCTCGCCGTGCGCGGGGATGGGGAAGATGCGGGCGCGCAGCGCCCCCCGATCCGCGTACTCCAATAGCGCCGGATCGCGCAGCCGGCGGACGATCGAGGTATACAGCTCGCGCGCCCGCTCCGCCTCCAGCAGCTCCGCCTGGACCTGCTTGCCCCCCACCTCCATGGCGAAGCCGGCCACCGCCGCCCCGCGCGGCAGCGGGAACAGATAGGTGCCCTCGACCGGGTGCGGCCGCGGATTGGCGAACACCTGGTCGACCTCGGTGAGCGCGTGCTGGTCGCGGATGGTGACGCGGACCTGGTGGCGCTTGACCGCGAGCGGGAAGGCCGCCTCGCGCGGCGGCGGTGGCGGCAGCGGCGGCTCCACCAGCGGTGGCCCGGGCGGATGGGGCGGCCCGGGCGGCACCACGATGATGAACCCGTCGGCACGCGCCGCGGGCGCCCACGCGCCCCATGCCGCGAGTGCGACCACGAGCACTGCCCCCAGAACGCCTCTGCCACTGCTCTGCATCGCTCGACCCTCCGCGCCGCTCCGCCCGGCCCGAGCAGGAGCCTCCACCTCGAAGGACCGGGAGCGGCCGGCCCTATTCGAGACGGTCCGGTGGGGGCCCGGCAGCCCTCGCCGGGGCGCTCAGCTCGCGTTCGCCGGCGGCAGCAGCCGGCGCAGCGCCTGGGCCAGTTCGGCGGCGCTCTGGTAGCGGTGGGCGGGTTCGTGCGCCAGGCAGTGGGCGATGGCGGTCACCAGCTCCGCCGGCAGATCGGGGCGTGCCTGCCGCAGCGGCACCAGCGCCCCGGAGCGAACGTTGGCCAGGATCTCCGGGATGCTGGGGGCGAGGAACGGCGGGCTGCCCGCCAGCGCGTGGTAGAGCGTCGCGCCGAGCCCGAACACGTCGCTGCGCGCATCGGCGGCGCCGGCGTCTTCGAGCTGCTCCGGCGCCATGTAACAGAGCGTGCCCAGGGGTTCGCCCGGCGGGGTCAGCCGGGGCTCGTCCGGCGAGAGCAGCCGCGCCAGCCCGAAATCGCCGAGCTTGACCTGCCCGGCCTCGCCCAGCAGCACGCTGCCGGGGCGGACGTTGCGGTGGATGACCCCGCGCTCGTGCGCATAGGCGAGCGCCGCCGCCAGCGCCGCCCCGATGCGCACAGCCTCCCCCGCCGGCAGCGGTCCCTGCCGTTCCAGCCGCTGCCGCAAGCTCTCGCCGCCCACATACTCCATGCTGATGTAGTAGTGACCGCCAGCCTGCGCCGCGTCGTACATCTCGACGATGTGGGGGTGGAACAGCCGGCCGCCGATCTTCGCCTCCCGGATGAAGCGCCGCAGCGCCACCTCGTCCACCGCGCGCTCGGCCGTGATGATCTTGATGGCCACCTTCTTGTGCAGCGTCAGGTGATAGGCCAAAAAGACCGGACCCAGGCTGTCGGCGCCGAGCCGCTGGCCCAGCTTGAAGCCCTCGATGATGTCGGGCGAGAAGGCATCGCCGCCCGCGCATCCGGGACAGAGCGCCCCGGCGCCCGTGGGATCGGCGCTCGCCTCGGCGAGCGGCACGGCGGCGTAGCAGCGCGCGCAGAAGGCGACCTGGCGCGGCCGCCGCGGGCCGGGGCCCGCGCTCGCCTCGTGCGGCAGCTCGACATGGAAGACGTGGCCGCCGATCCGCAGCCGGTCGCCGTGCGCCAGCCGGCGCTCGCGGACGCGCTCGCCGTTGACCCAGGTGCCGTTGGAGCTGTTGAGATCGGTCACGATGACCACGCCGTCCCGCGCCTCGAAACGGGCGTGCCGGCGCGACATCATGCGGTCATCGAAGCTGAACTCGACGTCGGGAGCGCGCCCCATGACGGCGATCGCGCCGTCTTCGAGCTGCAGGGTGCGCCCGCGCTCCCTGCCCTTGATCGCCCGCAGTTGCAACAGCATCGGCCGCGCGGCGTCTCCTCGCCCCTCGCGTCCTCTCCGGGTCTGCATCCTTCAGTATAGAATACGCCTGCCGCTGGAGGTTGCCTCCCAGATCCGCTGCCCCACCGGCGGCGATTCCGCTCCGCAGGCCCCCGCCTCTTGACAGGGCGGGCGGCACCGCTAGCGTCCATGGCGGCCCGCGGGCGCATCCCGGCCCGGCCGCGCCCGGGGCGGGACAAGCACGGAGGACCCGCCGTGACCGACTGGCTGGCGCCGCTCGCCACGCCGGTGGACTGGGCCGGCGCGGCGTTGTTCGTGCTGGTGTTTCCGGTCTACCACACGGTGTACCCCTGGCTGGCGCGGCGCTTCCCCGAGCGCGCGGCCAAGCACCGGATCGATCTGTACCGCCGCTCCTGGATCGAGCGCCTGCTCGAGAAGCAGGACGTGCTCGCCGCGGCGCACCAGACCCGCAACCTGGCCATGGTCAACTCCCTGCTCGCCTCCTCGAGCCTGATCCTCATGGGGTTCGTCGCCAACCTGGCGCTCGCGCCGCCGGCCGGGATCACCGAGGTGCTTCCGGCGCCGGCGGTGGCCGCGGGCGTGCAGGCGTTCCGCGTCAAGCTCTATCTGTTGCTGGTGGTGTTCGCGGTCTGCTTCGCCTACTTCCTCGCCTCGCTGCGCCACCTCGGCCACTTCAACGTGGTCATCGGCGCCGATCCCAGGCTGGTGGACGAGCACGAAGGCTCCAGCGTCGCCTACTTCATGACGCTGCTCGCACTCGCCTCCAACCGCTTCACCCTCGGCACGCGGTGCCTGTATTCGGCGTTCCCGCTCTTTCTGTGGGTGTTCGACCCGTGGCTGTTCCTGGGGCTGACGGTGTTCTCCGGGGTGAAGTTCGTCGTCTTTCAGGACTTCCGCTACCTGCTGCGGCGGCCGCGCCGAGAGATTGGCTAGGGCGCGGGTTGTGCGGCCGCGCGCTCGACGAGTTCGCACAGCTCGTCGGTGCGGAAGGGCTTTCTGACGTAGGCGAACACGCCCAGCTCATCCGCCTTGGCCATGTCGTCGCGCTCGCGCACCGCAGTCAGCATGATGACGGGCAGCTTCGCCCAGCGCGGATCTCCGCGCAGCTGGCGCAACAGCGAGATGCCATCCAGCTTCGGCATCATGATGTCGAGCACCAGCACATCCGGCGCCGCGCGCTCGATCGCCGCCAGCGCCTGCTCGCCGTCGCGCGCCTCCTCCACGCGCATGCCGCGGTCCTCGAGCTTGAGCTTGATGATGCGGCGGATGTGCGCCTCGTCGTCCACGACCAGCACGCGTCGATTGCTCACCGCTTCATCCCCGCTCCGCCGCTCCTGCGCCCTTCATGAAGAGCGGTAGCCACAGGTGCAACCGCACCCCCTCGCCCACCACGCCGTCGGCCTTGACCGTGCCGCCGTGCAGCTCCAGCACCTCCTTGACCTTGGCGAGCGGTGCTTGCCGGCCCTGCTCGCCCGCTGCCTCCAGCGGCGGGGCGAACAGCGCCGCTACCACCTCGCCGGGCAGCCCGTAGCCCTGGTTGCGGATGTCGATGCGCAGGTAGCGCTCCTCCTCCGCGATGCGCACCCGGAGCGACGATCCGGGCTCGGCGTTCTCGAGCGCAAACCGCACGCTGTCGCCGATCGCGCGCCCGAGCAGGCGGCGGTCGGCGGCGACGATATCGAAGCGCTCCGGCGCCTGCAGGTCAAGCGCGATGCCGCGATCGCCGCCCAGCTCCGCCACGGCCTCCTCGAAGGCCTGCCGCACCAGCTCCACCAGGTCGATGGGCATCAGCTTGAGCCCGCCGCCGCCCAGATCCATGCCCGCCATGACCTGCACCGAGTCGAACACCCCGCTCAGCCCCATGGCCTGCCCGTGGATCGCCTGCACGAACTGCCGCTCCTCCGCCGTCAGGCCTTCGGCCTCCGAGAGCAGCTCCGCATAACCCTGGATCGAGGCGAGCATGTTGAGCACCCGGTAGCTGACCATGTTGAGCAGGTTCGTCTTCATCTGGTCGAGCTGCTTGAGCGAGGTGATGTCGCTGAAGGTGGCGACCAGCCCCAGGATGGCACCCTCCTCGCCGCGCACCACCGACAGCGCGAAGCGGTAGCTTTTGCCTCCGCGGCCCGGCGGGCGCACCTCCAGTTCCAGGGGCTGGCCCTGCACGACCTCGGCCAGGCGCGCCACCAGCGCCCGCCGCTCCAGCCCCGCGATCTCGTGCAGGAAGTCGAACATGGTGCGGCCTTCCAGCCGCGCACCCGCACGCTCGGACAGCTCGGCCACCCGCCGGTTGTAGTAGAGCACGGTGCCGAACAGATCGCACAGGATCACGCCGTCGTCGATCGCGTCCAGGGTCTCGACGAGCAGGTTCTTGCTGTCCACGATGCCGTGCACCACCCCGGCGAGCATGGCCAGGCGCAGCTGCAGCCGGTCCCGTCCCAGCGCCGCCAGCAGCCGCCGGCGCCCCGCACGCGGCGGCCGGCGCAGCTCCTCGCGGCGCAGCAGGGTGGCGAGCTGCCCGGCGACGAAGCGCAACAGCGAGCGCTGGCCGACGAAGGCGTCCTCGGTCCCCTCGGGCCGGTTGACGGCGAGGAAGCCGAGCAAGCGGCTGACCGCCACCAGGGGCACGAGCAGGGTGACGACCTTGCGCTCCGGGCGCATGAAGCCCTGCTGCACCACCTGGCGCAGCGGATCGGCCGCCTCCTTCCAGGGCGAGCGGCGCGCATCGCGCCGGCGCTCGGCGACCTCCGCCTCGCTGCACCGGTGTGCCGCCAGCAGCTCCAGCCGCATCGCCGCCGGATCGAGCCGGAACAGCAGCTGCGAGTCGGACTCGAACAATAGCGCCGCCATCTCGAGCGCCCGCCCCCAGCGCTGCGGATCGTCCCCCGCTCCGGCGGCGCCGACCGCGCGCCGGTCCAGCCGCGCGGTCTGCTCCACCAGCCGGCCGAGTTCCTGGTCGAGCGAGGCCGCGCGCAGCAACGCCGTACCTACCGCCACGGTCCCCAGACCGAGCAGCCACGGCAGCACGGGCACGATCGTGCCGGCGGCGAGCGCGAGCTGGCTCCAGCCCCAGGCGAGCGCGGCCCCGAGCGCGGCCAGCACCAGCCCGGCCAGCGGGCGCAACAGCCGCAGGGCGAGCGCTGCCGCGAGCAGACCGCCGCCGAGCAGCGCGGCGCCGAGCCCAGCGGGCTGCCAGCGCAGCGTCCGGCCGCGCAGCGCACCGTCCAGCGCGGCGGCGAGCAGCTCGGGCTCCGCCATCGGTGCTCCGCCCCCCAACGGGGTGGCCCACCCCCGGGCGGCGATCGGGTCGGTGGGCCCGAGCACCACCACCCGGTCCCGCAGCACCCCCTGACCCGCGAGCTCGCCGCGCACCAGCCGCACCGCCGACACCGTGGGGTAGCTCTCCGGCCCGCCGGCGAAGTCGATCCGCAGGTGCGCGAACGCGCCCTCCAGCTCCAGGGGGATGGCGGCGGGCTGCTCGGGAGCGCCCGGCAGCGGGGCGCCGGCGGCGGCCAGCGCCGCTCCGAGCAGGGTCGGCTCCCAGCTGCCCTCGGCGCCCGCGCGCACCAGCACCGGCAGCCGCCGCACGAGCCCGGTCTCGGGTATCACCGCCAACCCCAGCCCGGGTGCCGCCGGCTCCAGCGGCTGCACGGGGCGCGCGGCGTCGTAGGGCCGCCAGCGCAGCCGGCGCGGGCGCACCAGCGGACACGGCAGCCCCTCGGCGGCGAGCGCCGGCGGCAGGGCGAAGGTGCAGACGAGCGCGCGCGGCCGCTCGCTGGCCAGCGCCTGCAACAGCTCGCGCAGCTGCTGCTCGCCCCACGGCCACGCCCCCAGGGCCTGCTGGCTCTCCGGGTCGATGGCGACCACGGCGACTGCCCGGCCGGGATCGACCGGCCCCCGCAGCCGCAGCCGCAGGTCGAGCAGGGGCTCCTCCAGCGCCCGCAGCGGCTGTACCGCCAGGGGCAGCACACCCAGCGCCCACGCGAGCAGCAGGAGCGCGAGCCAGCCGTAGCGCTCGCGCCTCACCGCGCGCGCCCGCCTCCGCCCCGCCACGCCAGGCGCCCGAGGATCGAGCGCAGTTCGCGGCGCACCTCCGGCCAGCCTGCCGCCGGCACCTCGAAGTACAGGATCAACAGGGTGCGGTGGTCGGGCAGCGGGCAGTCCACGCGCACGCAGGCATAGTTGCCGCCCGGCGCCCCGCTGCCGCGCACCGGCGCCGCCTCCGTCTCGAAGCGCACCCAGGCCGCCGGGCGGCCCTTGAGCAACAGCGGCGCCGCTTCCACCACCCGCACCCCGGGCCGCTCCCGCACCGCGCGCAGGGTCCGCTCCAGCAGTCCCTCGGGCTCCAGCGCCGCGGCCTGCTGGCCCTCGTGCGCGTAGACCGAGAGCGTGGCGCGCGTGCGCGGGTGATGCAGCCGCGCGCGCAGGCCGCGGAACTGCGCCTGGAGCAGGTCGGCGGGCAGCTCCGCGGCCAGCGCGGCGCGCTGGCGCTCCAGGTCGATGAACACCCACTCGCGATTGGGCCGCTCCAGTACCAGCGGCGGCTCCTCGGAGCTGAACCGGTCCACATCGCGGTAGAGCTCCTCGCCGCCGCCCGCCTGCCGGGCGAGCGCCGGCAGGCCGAACACGCCGCCCAGCGCGGCGAGCAGCGCGATCGCGGCCCGCGCGGCTCGCACGCCCCGCGCCGCTCGCCCGCCGCCGCGCCCCGGGCGTCCCACGCCCGCCTCCCGCACGATCGGGCCTCCCATCCGGCCGCTCCGGCCGACATGGTACACCACCGCCCCGCCACACGCCCCCTGCCGGCGGACCCGCCCGGGGGGCGGCGAGCGGGCCGCCGGCCCCGGCGGCGCATGCGGGCCCGGCGGTGCGCTCCGGGGGCGGCACCGCCTGCGGCGCCGCCGGGGCTCGGCTCTCGATCGCGCGGGCCAGCAGGGCTCGCGCGGGCGCGGGCGCGGGCGCGACGAGAGCTATGATGGGTTCGCCGAGCAGCCGCGCCTCGGTCCCGCGCCCGAGCCTGCTCAGCAGCGCGATGCACGGCAGCACAGGCGCGGCGAGCAGCTCCCAGCGCTGTCCGACCGCGACCAGCACCCCCGATGCGATCGACGGCAGCGCCAGCACCCGCGGAACACCGCCAGGCCTCGCCGATCCCGGCGAGGTGTTCGGGCCGCGCCAGCCGCCGCCAGCAGCGGCTCGGCGCAGGCCCGGGCTCAGTCGCGCCGGGCCTGCACCGCCTCGCGCAGCGCCGCGGGCGCCACGCCCGCGGCCTCGAGCACGCGCCAGGCGCTCCAGCGGCGGTCCTCGGTCGCGGCGAGCAGCAGGTGGCGCGGCTCCACCTCGAAGCTGCCCTCGGCGTCCGCGATCTCCTGCGCCAGCGCCACGACCTCGCGCCACTCCGGTCCGTGCTGTTCCACCGCCGCGCCCGCGAGCAGCGGCGGCCCCTCGTAGGCGGCGTCCAGATGGGCGGCGAGCGCGCTCGCGCCGAGTCCCTGCTCGGCCAGCAGCGCCTGCGGCGAGCCGGGCACCGCCAGCAGACCCGCCAGCAGGTGCGCCGACTCCAGCCGGCCATGGCCCCGGCGGCGCGCCTCGGCGAGCGCCAGCTCGACGGCGCGGCTCGCCGCAGTGCTCCAGCGCAGGCGGTCCATCGGGCAGCTCCCGCAGCACGGACCGGTGGCGGCCTTGAAAAGCCGAGCGGGCTCGATTATACTGCCGCAGAAAGACGGAAACAAGGCGCACGTGTATACTTACGTGCATGGCCGGCCGCGTGCCCGCCACGGGCGAGCGCGGCCCCGGCCCTGCGGAGAGCGGCCCGGATGCAACCCGCACACCCCTCACACGGCCTCGGGCTAGGACTCGACGGGCCGGCGACGAGTGCGGAGCTGCCGCTGCTGGTCCTGACCGACGCGCCGCTGTTTCCCTGCGCGCTGCGGCCCGTGGACCTCACCCAGCCCGAGTCGCAGGCCGCGCTCGCCGCCTGTGCGGGCACGCCCGAACAGGACCGGCTGCTGATCGCCGTGCTGGCGCAGCCGGCATGGGTCGACGGAGTCCTGGGCGGCGGTGCGGTGCACCGGATCGGCTGCCTGGCCAAGGTGCTCAGCAGCGGGCCATGGCTGGAGGGCGAGCTGGGGGCGGTGCTGTGCGGGGTGCGGCGCGTGCGGTTGCGGGAAGTCGGGTGGGGGGACGGGATGTGGCGCGGCACGGGCGAGCCGGCCGACGAGCTGCTGCCCCCCGGCGGCGCGGCGCGCGCCGAGCGGCTGCGCCAGCGCCTGCTCGCCCTGGTGGCGGAGCTGCCGCGCTGCCTGCTGCGCCATCAGCGGCTGCTGGAGGCGCTGCGCCGGCTCGATGCCCCCCTCGGCGCCACCGCCGACCTGATCGCGGATTCCCTGCGCCTGCCCGCCGCGATCAAGCAATCGCTGCTCGCCGAGCTGTGCCCGTTGCGCCGGGCGCAGCTGCTGCTCGAACGGCTGCGCGACGAGCTGCTGGTGGTGCGCGGCGCGCTGGGCCGGAGCGCGATGCCGCGCCTGTCCGCCAACTGAGCCGTCTCGCGGCGAAACGGACACGGCCCTGCGCAAGGCAGGGCCGTGTCCGGATCGGAGTCGGGCTCGCCCGCCAGGGGTTCAGCGCCCCAGCCGGCCCGCCAGCTTGACCTCACGGCGGCCGTCATGGCGGAGCGAGGGCGCCGGGCGGCAGGCGTAGACCGTGCGCGGCGGCACCCACACCCGCACCGTCCGCGTCTCGTAGCAGCCGGGCTTGTAGACCCGCTCGTGGACCACGCGGGTGCAGGGCGGGATCCACTTGCGGACCGGCCGGCGCTCGCACCGGGGCGGGATCCACACCCGCTCGCAGCGCGTCTCGTAGTGACCCGGGACCCAGCGCCGCCGCGCGGTGCAGGTATGGATCGGCAGCCCCACCTGCACGTGCACCCGGCCGAGCTCCACTCCGACGCTCGCACCGGTGCACGCCGCGCACGAGCGGTCGATCTCCCAGTGGCCCGGCACCCAGACCTGGCGCGTCACCGTCTCGTAGCGACCCGGAATCGTGATCTCCTCGTAGACCACCTCCCACCGGCCCGGCTCGACGACCTGGCGCTGCTCGATGACCCAGCGGCCGGGCACCCAGACCTGCTCCTGGCGCGTCTCGTAGTGGCCGGGGATGGTGCGGACGGTGCAGCGGTGGGGCAGCTCCAGCGTGCATCGCTCGGCTGTCTGGTGGCCCGCGCGGGCAGCGGGGGCGGCAGCGCCCAGCAGCGCCGCCGCGATCGTCAGGGTCGGCAGCAGCCTCATGGTCGGTCCTCCTCGAGCTCCGGGCCGCCTGCCACTCGCCGGCGGCCATGTTCCTCGGTCCTGCCACCGGCTCGGACGCCCTGCCGCCCGCATTATTTCCGGGTGAATAATGGCGGCGGCCGGCCGTCTCACGCCGCTGCCACCGGCTGGGCCGCCTCCGGCGTGGCCTGCGGTGCGGAGCCGGTGCGCCGTCCCCGCGGCCGCCGCACCTCGTAGTCGGCGGCGTACTCGGGCCGGACCCCGCCCGTCTTCGGATCGCACAGCCACGGCATCGCCTGGCGCTGGGGCACCACGATGCGAGCGGGCCGCTCCCAGGTCCCGAACACCAGGTCCCACAGCGGGCTGGTCACACCGTGGTTCGCCCGCGGATTGGCGAAGTGGTGGTGCAGGTGATGGCGCCGCGCCCACCGCCCGTACGGCCCGCGCGGCGGGTGGGTGTGGATGCGGCGGTGCAGCACCTCGTAGCCCAGCCACGACAGCGCCAGCGCTGCGGTGAAGGCGCAGCCGGCCGCCGCCCCCGCCAGCGGGATCGCCAGCGCCGCCGCCAGCCCGAGCACCGGCACCGCGAGCTTGAGCTTCTTGGCCGCGGGCGAGAAGTAGCGCGTGTCCGCGTGGTGGCTCAGATGCTCGCGCGAGAACTCGTTGCGGCCGCGCGGCCGGTGGCCGTACCAGTCGTGCAGCGCATACTCCAGGAAGCTCCACACCAGCGCCCCAGCGACGGCGCCAGCCGCGATCTGTCCCAGCATGGTCCGTTCCTCCTCCTCGTCCTGCCCATCGTCGTCTCGCGTCGCGGCACCGGGCCGCCTTCGTTCACCGCGGCGTGCGCCGCGGTCATCCAGTGCCCATCCTCGTCTCGCGTCGCGGCACCGGGCCGCTTCTGGGCCCGCGCCGCCCTCATCCGGCCGACCGCGCCCCCGCGCGGGCGGCGCCGTCCATGGCCGCGTTCGCCCCGCCGGCCGGCGTGCCCGGGCGCCGCGGCAGCGAGGCGAGCAGCTGCTCGGCCTCGGCGAGCGCCTGCGCGCGCGCACCCCACCCCATGAGCAGGCTCAGCACCAGCTCCGCTGCCCGCCGCCGGGCGTCGAGCAGCCGGGGCTCCAGGCGCGCCAGCTTGCCCAGCTGGAGCACGCCGTGCAGCGCCGCCCACAGCGTCACGGTGCGGGGCAGACCCGGGCCCGGCGCCAGCACGCCCGCCTCGGCGGCCGCCTCCAGCCGCGCCGCCACCGCCCGCCACAGCGGCAGCACCGCCTCGAGCACCCGCCGCGCCTGCGCGGGCGGCAACACGTGGTGCGGACTCGCCAGCACGCGCCCGATCAGCGCGAAGCGCTCCGGTGCCCGCGCGGCGAGCTGCCGGTACAGCCGCGCCGCGCCCAGCACCTGCGCCAGTGCCGCGATGCCCGCGCTCGCGTGGCGGGCCGCGGCATGGGCCGCCACGCGCTCCAGCTCGCGCGTGAAGCGCTCCGCCAACTCCCCGAGTTCGCGGAGCTGCAGCTCCAGCAGCAGCTCCTCCTTGGAGGGGAAGTAGCGGTAGAGCAGGCCCACGGCGACGTCCATGCGGCGCGCCAGCCGCTGGATGGTCAGCGCCTCCAGGCCCTCTTCGGCGAGCAACGCCATGGCCGCGTCGAGGAAGGCTTGCTGCCGCGCCCGCCGCGCGCGCTGCCGGCGCGGTCTCTCGGTACCCCCCCGCCGCCGGGTGCGCTGTCCGCCCCGCTGGCTGCTGCATGGCCGCTGACCTCCGCGCCGGCGATCGCGCGGGCTCGGGCCGGCCGCCGCACCGGCGCCACCGCGTGATCGTGAATGCCATTCACATTATGAACGACATTCACGTCTCTTGTCAATCCGCCGGCGAACGCTATCCTGAACGGGCCGGAACTGCAGGCGGGGGCGGGACGTGCCGGGCGAGTACCTTCACCTGCGGCTGCGGGTCAACGGCGAGCAGCACCAGCTCGCCTGCGCCTCGCACAAGACGCTGCTCGAGGTGCTGCGCGAGGATCTGGGGCTCACCGGCACCAAGCACGGCTGCGAGCTCGGCGAGTGCGGGGCGTGCCTGGTGCTGGTGGACGGCACGCCGGTGCTGTCCTGCCTGGCGCTGCCGCAAGAGCTGCAGGGCCGCGAGATCACCACCGTCGAGGGGCTGGCGGACGGCCCGCGGCTGCATCCGCTCCAGCAGGCCTTCGCCGAGCTGGGGGCGGCGCAGTGCGGCTACTGCACGCCGGGCTTTTTGCTCGCGGCCAAGGCGCTTCTCGCCGAGCAGCCCGCGCCGAGCCGCGAGGCGATCCGCCAGGCGCTGGCGGGCAATCTGTGCCGCTGCACCGGCTATCTGAAGATCTTCGAGGCGGTGGAGCTGGCCGCCCGGCGCATGGCGGGCGCGGCCACCCCGGGCGGCCAGCGGAGCGCTGCGACGGAGGCGAAATGATGGCGGAGGGCGAGACGGCGATGCAGCCTGCCGCGGGGGCGAGCGGCACGACGGCCGCCGCGGCCGCACCTCCGCCGCCCAGTCCGCGCCGCGGCCCGCCGGCGCCGGGGCCGGACTCCAACCAGGGCAACCTGGACAGCCACCTGCGCCCGCCCGAGGCGCTGCGCGTGATCGGGCAGCCCTTGCGCCGGGTCGACGCCCTCGCCAAGGTCACCGGGGTCACGCGCTTCGCCGACGACCTGGTGCTGCCGCGCATGCTGCACATGAAGCTGCTGCGCTCGCCGCATCCCCATGCGCGCGTCGTGGCCATCGACACCCGCGAGGCCGAGGCGCTGCCCGGGGTGAAGGCGGTCATCACCGGCCGCGACCTGCCGATCCCGTACGGGATCCTGCCGGTGAGCCAGGACGAGCACGCGCTCGCGCTGGACCGGGTCCGGTTCGTGGGCGATCCGGTGGCCGCGGTAGCGGCGGTGGACGAGGAGACGGCGCTCGCAGCCACCGAGCGCATCCGCGTCGAGTACGAGCTGCTGCCCCCCGTCGCCACCGTGGAGGAGGCGCTGCAGGAAGACCGGGAGCGGCTGCACGAACGCACCGCCTATGCGAACGTGCACAAGGCGGTCTCGCTCCGCTTCGGGGACGTGGAGGAGGCGCTCGCCAGTGCGGAGCTGGTGCGCGAGGATCTGTTCTTCTACGAGGGCAACACGCACCTGCCGCTGGAGCAACATGCCGCGCTGGCGCTGTTCGATGCGGATGCGCGGCTGACGGTGTGGAGCTCGACCCAGACGCCGCACTACCTGCACCGCGCGCTCGCCAAGGTGTTGGCGCCCCTGCCGGCCAGCCGCATCCGCGTGATCGCCTGCCCCAACGGCGGCGGTTTCGGGGGCAAGTCGGATCCGTTCCAGCACGAGATCGCCGCCGCCAAGCTGGCGATGCTCACCGGCCGGCCGGTCAAGATCTGCCTCACCCGCGAGGAGGTCTTCTACTGCCACCGCGGCCGGCACCCGGTGCTGATGCAGGTCCGCACCGGCTTTCGCAAGGACGGCACCATCACCGGCATGCACTTCCGCACCCTGCTCGATGGCGGCGCGTACGGCAGCTACGGGGTCGCGAGCACGTTCTACACCGGGGCGCTGCAGACGGTCACCTACCGGGTGCCGGTGTACTGGTTCGAGGGCGCGCGGGTCTTCACCAACAAGCCGCCCTGCGGCCCCAAGCGCGGGCACGGCACCCCGCAGCCGCGCTTCGCGCTGGAGGTCCACCTGGACAAGGTGGCGCACCAGCTCGGGATCGACCCGGCGGAGCTGCGGCTGCGCCAGCTGCAACCGCCGCACAGCCTGACCGCCAACCACCTGCGCGTGGGCTCCATGGGCCTGCGCCGGTGCATCGAGAAGGTGCTCGAGGGCTCGCGCTGGCACGAGCGGCGCGGGCGGCTGGGGCGCGGGCGCGGGCTGGGGCTGGCGTGCTCGAGCTACATCTCGGGGGCGGGGCTTCCCATCTACTGGAACAGCATGCCGCACTCGGGCGTCCAGCTCAAGCTCGATCGCTCGGGCGGCTGCACGGTGTTCTGCGGCTCGACCGAGATCGGGCAGGGCTCGGACTCGGTGCTCGCTACGTGGTGGCGGAGGAGCTGGGGCATCGATCCGTTCGCCATCCGCGTCGTCACCGGCGATACGGATCTGACCCCGGTCGACCTCGGCAGCTACAGCTCGCGCGTCACCCTCATGACGGGTAACGCGGCGCTGGAGGCGGCGAGCCGGGCGCGGGCGCTGCTCGCCCGCGCGGTGGGCGCGCACCTGGGGGTGCCGCCCTCGCGCCTGGTCTTCGCCGAACAGCGCGTGTTCGACAGCGAGGAGCCCGAGCGCGGGGTCAGCTTCGCCGAGGCGGTCGAGCTCGCCGAGGCGCGCTTCGGCACGGTCGGCACCACCGGCAGCTACACCCCGCCGCCCGCCCCCGGCCGCTACAAGGGCGCCGGGGTCGGCCCCTCGCCCGCCTACAGCTACACCGCCTGCGTGGCCGAGGTGGAGGTCGACGAGCAGACCGGCATCGTGCGGGTGCCGAAGGTGTGGATCGCGCACGATATCGGCCGCGCCATCAACCCGGTGCTCGCGATCGGCCAGGTCGAGGGCAGCGTCTACATGGGGCTGGGCGAGGCGCTGATGGAGGAGATGGAGTACCGGCCCCACCGCCGCCTGGTCCACAAGATGCCCTCCATGCTCGAATACAAGAGCCCCACCGCGCTCGAGATGTGCGAGGTCGTGACCTACCTGGTCGAGGATCCGGATCCCAACGGACCCTACGGCGCCAAGGAGGTGGGCCAGGGGCCGCTGTTGCCGGTGCCGCCGGCGATCGTCAACGCGGTCCACGATGCGGTGGGCGTGTACATCGACGAGATCCCGCTCCATCCCCACAAGGTGCTGGCCGCGCTCAAGGCGAAGGCCGAGGGCCGCGAGCCGCGCTACGGGCCGGCGCGCTTTCCCCCCGTCCGCTATCCCGCACCGCTGGAGGTGGGGCTGCCCGAGCCCACGCCGGCACAGCCGGCCGGGGCCGCCGCGCTCGCGGGCACAGGCGGAGGGCGCCGGCCATGATGCGGCTGCCGCCGTTCCGCCACTACCGCCCGCGCACGGTCGAAGAGGCGCTGGCGATCATGGACGGCGAGGGACCGGAGGCCGCCTTCCTCGCCGGCGGCACCGATCTGCTGCCCAACATGAAGCGCCGCCAGCAGACCCCGCGGGTGCTGGTGGGGCTGTCCGGCATCGCGGAGCTGCGGGGGGTGCGCGGCGACAGTCGCACGGGCCTGCGCCTGGGTCCCATGACCACGCTCGCCGAGCTCGTGCGCGACCCGGCGGTGCGCGCCGCCTGGCCCGCGGTCGCCCGCACGGCCGAGCTGATCTCCACCCCGCCCCTGCGCAACATGGGCACGATCGGCGGCAACCTGCTGATCGACACCCGCTGCAACTACTACAACCAGAGCTACGAGTGGCGCCGCGCGATCGACTTCTGCATGAAGAAGGACGGCCGCGTCTGCTGGGTCGCGCCCTCCAGCCCGCGCTGCTGGGCGGTGCAGTCCTCGGACGAGGTGCCGCTCATGTGCGTGCTCGGGGCGACGCTGCGGCTGCTCTCGCCGGACGGCAGCGAGCGTACCGTCGAGGCGGCCGAGCTCTATGCCGACGACGGCATCGCGCACCTGCGCAAGCGGCCCGAAGAGCTGCTGGTCGAGATCGCGCTGCCCCCGGTCGAGGGCCGCCGCGCCACCTATCTCAAGCTCCGGCGGCGCGGCAGCTTCGACTTCCCGGTGCTCGGGGTGGCGGCGGCGCTCCAGCTCGAGGGCGAGCTGGTCATGAGCGCGCGCATCGCGATCGGCGGCGTCGGCAGTGCCCCGCGGAGCAGTCCCGAGGCGGAGGCGTTCCTGCGCGGCCGTTCGCTGGCGGACGAGGAGACCATCGCGCGCGCCGCCGAGCTGGCGGCCCGGCCGGCGCGCCCGCTCGACAACACCGACTTCCACATGAGCTGGCGCAAGAAGATGACGAGCGTGTTCGTGGCGCGCGCGCTGCGGGAGCTGCGCGCGGGGGTGGCGGCGACGGCGCTCGTCTGAGCATCCGGGGGTGAGGTCCGGCCGTGCAGGCCGGAGACGAACGTAGGCAGATCGCGTCTGGGGACGAGCCGGCCAGACCGCCGGGCGGCGGGGCGCAGGCGCGGCGTGCCCGCCGCCGCTCGCTGGTGGTGGCGCTGCTGGTGGTCTTCGCTCCGCTGGCCGCGCTGTACTGGATCGTGCACGCGGCGCTGCTCGGGCGCCAGGTCCGCTGGGCGGCGCCCCCCACCGCCGCCTCGCTGCGCAACCCCATCGCCGCCACCGCGCCCTCGATCGCGCGCGGCGCCGCGCTGTTCCGCGCGCACTGCGCGGGCTGTCACGGCCCCGTGCCGGCGGCGGCTCGCGCCCCGGCGGCCACCGGCCCCCTTCGCCCGCTCGATCTCGGCCGGCCGGAGGTGCAGGCGCAGGCCGACGGCGAGCTGTTCTGGAAGATCGGCGAGGGCAGTCCACCGATGCCCTCGTTCGAACGGACGCTCTCCGCCGAGGACCGCTGGCACCTGGTCAACTACCTGCGCGCGCTGGCGGAGCCGGGCGGCGGCAGCCCGGTGCACTGAGCCGCCCGGCCGGTCCCGCTCCGGCGACCAGCCCTAGTCCCCTCCCCGCAGCAGCCACCAGACGACGCCGAACGGTATCAACGCCGCTTGCCCCGCCGCCACGAGATAATCCTGCAGGGTGCGGTGCTCGAGTTTGCCGCCGGGCAACGTCTCCACGAACATCTCCGCCGTCCGCCGGTCGATCGCCTCGCTCTCGCCGGTTCCCAGGTGGCGCGCGACCTGCTGCGCGAACAGCTCGATGTGTTCCGGGTCGTGTTGCAGCCCCCGCCTGCCGAACTTGTCGAGCAGCGTCGATCGCTGGTAGCCGGGTTCCGAGGGATGGTCCGGACCCTGTTTCGTGTTCAACCTCGAAATCACCGCCAGCCAGTCCTCCCGGCCCAGGGTCTCCAGCAGGCCCAGGATCTTGCGGGTATCGCGGTCGGTGACGGCCCAGTCGGTGGGGCCGGTCTGGAGCAGACGCACGATCTCTTCGTAGACCGCTGCGCCCCGCGGACTCAAGGAACGCGGCTGCCTGAGCACCCCGAGCACCCGGTCGAACTCCTCCAGGTCGCGCAGCGTCGCCGCATCCGGCTCGAGCTGCGGGGCGTTGGGATACGGTGGCGGCTCGTAGGCATAGCTGGGGCCGACTCCGGTGGGTCCTCCGATTGCACCCATCGCGTGATCTCCTCGGATCTCGGTGGATTCGAGCCGCACCCCCCGCAACTCGCGCACCGGTCCCTCGCCGCGGGCGCGCCCCGCGCCGGCCCGCCGCTCGGGCTCCGCACGCTCCACTGCCCCCGGCGGCGTCTGCCACCTGAAGTTGGCCCTGCCGCCAACCCTGCCGCCGCCCGCGGCGAGCGGCTGCGCTCGCCCCGGGCTGTTGCCGTCCGCCGCGCCCCGGCGGCGGCCCGCCCCGCCGGAGGTGGCGGGGCAGGGGCCCGTGCAGCACGCGCTTGAGGCTCAGCGGGGCAGCGGTGCGGGTCCGCGGTCCTGCGCGGCGGCGACCGCTTCCTCGAGCAGCGGATCGGTGGGACCCAGCCGGCGCGCCCGCTCCAGCGCCTGCCGCGCGGTGGCAGGCTCGCCGCAGGCGGCGGCGGCCTCCGCCAGCGCCTGCCAGGCCGCGGGCAGGCGCGGGGCCAGCCGCACCGCCTCGCGCGCCGCGCGCTCCGCCGCCGCCGGCCGGCCGGCGAGCAGCTCCGCACGCGCCAGCAGCACGCGCGGCTCGGCCAGGGTCGGGGCGAGCGCCGCGGCGCGGCGCAGCGCGGCGGCGGCACTGTGCGCCTGCCCGGGGTCCACCGCCCCGCCCGCCCGCGCCCGCTCGAGCAGCACCCGCCCGAGCAGCGAGAAGGCCTGCGCCCGCTCGTGCGGGCTGGCCTGCTGCAGCTGCAGCGCTCGCATGCAGTCCAGGCCCGCCTGGGTGCTCCGGCCCAACGCCAGCTCCGCCTCCGCACGCACGAGCAAGAGCTCCGCGGTCGGGCTCGGCGCCAGCGCCAGCGCCAGCTGGACCTCGTCGCGGGCGCGGGCGGGCGCGCCGGCGAGCAGTGCCAGCCGCGCGCGCTGCAGGCGCGCCTGGGGAGCGCGCACAACCTCCGCGTCCATGGCCGCCAGCGTCCGCACCCGCGCCTCCTCCAGCAGCGCCCGCAGCTGCGGGTCGCCCGGCAGCCGCACGGTGGCACCCGCCAGCACCTCGAGCAGCTCCGCCCACGCTCCGCGCGCCTGCAGCTCGCTCACCGCCCGCAACAGCTCCTCGCGGGCCCGCGGCACCGACCAGGCGATCTCCGCCAGATTCGCCGCCGCCTCGATCAGCTCACCCCTGGCGCTCAGAAGCATCGCGCGCCCGTACACCGCCGCGGGCAGGGCCGGATCCGCGGCCAGCGCCTGCTCGTAGCGCTCCAGGGCCGCAGCCCCGTCCTGCAGCGCCGCGAGCAGGTTCGCCTCCAGCAAGCGCCGCACGGCCGGCTGCTGGAGCAGCGCGGGCGGCGCGCCGAGCAGCGGCTGGGCGCGCAGCTCGAACGACTCCAGCTGCAGGATCCCCTCGCCCGCCTCGACCTCTCCCCGTGGGCCGGCGACTCCTAGCGCCCACGGCCCCGAGTCCGGCGCGCCGTACAGCACGGCCTCGGCGCGCAGCTCCGGCGCCGTGCTGAGACCGCGCTCGCGCACGCTGGCGCGCGCGCGCAACCCTTCGGGCGTGAACGCCCCCGCGGCGGGCACGATCTCGATCCGCGCCTCGTACCAGGCGTCGAGCGCAAGCCCGCGGGCGGCGGGCAGCAGCGGCACCGCCTGCACCTGCTCCCCGTCGGCCACGATCAGCCGCACCGCCGGCGCCCCTCCCTGCCAGGGTGCCGGCTCCGGCCCGGCGACCCGGATCCCCTCGCCGCCCCCGGCCCCGATCGCGAGCGAGACCTCCGCGCCGCGCGCCACGCCGTGCTCCCCCAGCGGCACCGCCCCCGCCGTAAAGAGCCCCACCCGCACCGAGGCGCCGCCGCGCAGGTCGGCGATCCGGAAGACGAAGCGGAGCTCGGCCGCTCCCCCGGCGTAGGGTGCCGGCCGCACGAAGCCGAGCGGCCCGTACGGCGCGACGAACACCGCTGCTGCACCGGCTCCCGCCTGCATCCCGACGCGCAGCTCCACCAGCCCGCGCGTCGCCAGCCAGCGCAGCCGCTCGGGGTCCGTCAGCAGCCATGCCCCCTCCGGTCGGGCCTCGAAGCGCGCCGCCAGCACCACCGGCGGTGCGCGCTCGAGCGGCTCCAGCCAGCGGGCCGCGGCCTGCGCGCGCGCCCGCTGGTGCGGCGCCAGCTCCTCGCGCTGCGCGAGCGCCTGCGCCAGCGAGCGCGCCTCCCCCAGCCGCCAGCGCTCCACCAGCGCCTCCAGCCGCAACAGATCCGCTTCGGCCGCAGCCTGCGGCCCCAGCCGGGCGACTGCCCCCAGCAGGTCGAACGCCTGGGCATCCCGGCCGAGCGCCAGCGCCGCGCGCGCCGCGCCCAGGCCGGCGCGCGCGCGCAGCTGCCCGTCGGCGAGCGGCTCCTCGAGCAGCTGCGCCAGCGGTCCCAGCGCCGGCTCCACGAGCCCGAGCGCGAGCAGCTCCTCGGCGCGCTCCAGCCGCAGCGCAGCCGCTGCGTCGGTGCGGGGTCGCTCGGCCGCCCGCACCGCGCCCGCCAGCGGCGCTGCAGCGAGGAGCACCGCCGCTCCCAGCGCGGCGGCGGCGCGCGGGCCGCCAGGCTGTGCCGCCCTCACCGCTGTGCCTCCCGCAGGCCATAGACGTGTACGAACGAGGGCCCGCCGAGCACCAGATCGGCGTCGCCGTCCGCGTCGAGGTCGCCCGTGGCCAGCCATTCCGGCAGCGGCCCCTCGAAGACGCGATCGAACCGCCGCGGTCCAACCAGGAACCCGAAGCCGTCGAGCAGCACCAGCACCGCGCGCGCCGGTGCGGTCTCGAGCCCGGGCGGTGGCGCCACCAGCGCGAGCAGCGCGACCGCAGGAGCGCCGGCCGCCGTCAGATCGGCGCACGCCAGCGCGAGCGGGCGGACCTCCCAGCCGTGCTCCGGCGCCTCGCCCTGCCCGTGCTGCTCGCCTTCCGGCCACAGCGGCGTCAGCGGCGCGAAGGCGCGCGGCACGAGCTCGCAGGCGCCGGGCCCGCCGCGGAACTCGAGCACGTGCAGCCCCGGCGGGGCGAGCCCTGCCGTCGCCGGGCTCGCCCCGGCGGCGCTGGCTACGGCGCCGCGCCCTTGCCCCACCGCCGCCACCACCTGCAGCCGGCCGTCTCGCTCGAGGTCCGCGGCCGCCAGGGCCCCCGCCGGGCCTGCACGCCAGCGGGCGAGCGGACCGCTGCTGCCGCCTGCTCCGGCGCGCCGCACCACGCGCACCTCTGCCCCGCCGGGCCCAGCGGTTGCGAAGAGCAGTTCGGGCACGCCGTCGCCGTCCAGATCCGCCGCGGCGACGGCGAGCGGCGCCGCCGCGCGGGGTAGGTCCGCCGCCACGGGTGCGGAGACGAGTTCACCGCCCGCCGCCAGCGCGAAGGCCCGCGGTTCGCCTCCCCACGCCCCGCCCGCACGCGCCAGCACCAGCTCGGCCCGCGCCGCGGCGGCGCCGCCCTCGGCGCTGCCGCCGGACTCGCCCCTGCCACCGCCCGGCGCGGCCGTCCCTTCCAGCACCGCGACCGCCGGCGGCGCCGCCATGCCCGCCACGTGCGCCCTGGCCCCGACGCGCACCACCAGCTCGTGTTCGCTTGCCCGAGTGCCGCTGCCGCCGCCGGCCTCCACCTCCAGCACCGAGAGCGCTCGGCCGAAGCAGCGATCACCCGCCACGATCGCCAGCTGCTCGCGCCCCTGCCCGGCCAGTCTGGCGGCCACCGCGGCCTCGGCACGGCCGACGAGCTCGGGCAGCCGCGCTTCGCCCACCAGCCCGAGTCGCGTCCCCTCGGCGCGGTAGATGGCGACGCGGTCGCCGTGCACCAGCGCCAGCTCCGCGCGCCCGTCGCCGTCGAGGTCCCCCACCGCGCCCGCCTCGGCTCCTGCGAGCAGCGCCGGCGCGCCGAGATGCTCCAGCCAGTGCTGGAGCGCGAGCGCGGCGCGGCGCTCTGGCTCGCCGAGCGCCCCTGCGGCGAGCGCCGCCTGCAGCAGGGGGCGCGCGGCCGGTGTCTGCCCGCGCGCGGCGAGCACGCGAGCCAGCCGCAGCTCGACCGGGCTCAGGACCTGGGGTGGCGAGCCCGCCTCCTCCATGCGGGCGAGCGCGCGCTCGAGCGCGCGCTGGGCGCGCTCCAGAGCCAGCACGCGCTCGGAGGCCTCCGCCAGCCCCAGCAGCGCCTCGATCTCGGTCGCGGGCGCGCGGGCTTCGAGCAGTGCCTCGGCGAAGGCCCGCTCGGCGGCGGGCAGGCGCCCGCGTACCAGCTCGGCCCTGCCCTGGACGAGGCGCGCCGCCTCGGCCTCCGGGCTGTCGGGATACTGCAGCAGCAGCGCCTGCGCCCGCTCGGCCGCCTCGCGCGTCCGGCCGGCGGCGAGCGCCTGGCGGGCTGCGGCGAGCAGCTCCGCGCGCTCGCGCGCCAGCCGCTGTTGCGCCTGGCGGCGCGCTGCCGCCTCGCGCCGTTCGATCACCGAGACCGCCACCGCCCACGCGACCGCTGCCACACACAGCACCGCCCCCGCCGCGAGCAGCGCCGCGCGATGGCGTCGTGCCGTGCGCAGCAGCCGCTCCAGCGGCCCGAGCGGCCGCGCGCGGATCGGCTCGCCGGCGAGCCAGCGGCCGAGGTCGTCGGCCAGCGCTCCCGCGCTCTGGTAGCGGTCGCGCGGCCGCTTGTGCAGCGCCTTGAGGCAGATCGTCTCCAGGTCGCGCGGCAGCGAGCGCACCAGCCGTCGCGGCGGGACCGGGTCCTCGAACAGGATGCGGTTGTAGATCTCGACGTGGCTCCTGCCTTCGAACGGCAGCCGCCCCGCCAGCAGGTGGTACAGGATCGTGCCGAGCGAGAAGACGTCGCTGCGCGCATCGATGGCATCCAGATCCCCGCGCACCTGCTCGGGCGACATGTACAGCGGGGTGCCGATCGCGACCCCGGAGCGGGTCAGCGAGGCGTCACCTCCGAGCTCCTTGGCGAGGCCGAAGTCGGTGATGCGGGGCTCGCCCTCCGGGGTGAGGATGATGTTGCCCGGTTTCAGATCGCGGTGCACGATGCCGCGCTGGTGCGCGTAGTGGACCGCCAGCGCGACCTTGCGCACCAGCGCCGCCGCCTGCTCGGGGCGCAAGCGCTCGCCGCGGGCGAGCCGCGCCTGCAGCGTCTCGCCCTCCACCAGCTCCATGGAGAAGTAGTGGACCCCGCCCTCGGCGCCCACCTCGTGGATGGCGACGATGCCCGGGTGTTGCAGTCGCGCGGCGGCGCGTGCCTCGGCCAGGAAGCGCTCGATCTGCTCCGGACTCGCGCCTTCGCCCGCCCGCAGCACCTTGAGCGCCACCTGCCGGTCGAGATCGAGCTGGCGGGCGCGGTAGACCACCCCCATCGCGCCCATGCCGAGCACGCCCAGGATCTCGTAGTTGCCGAGGGTGCGGCCGGCGACCTGCGAGTCGCGCCCGCTGAGCAGGGTGCGGAGCGAGCGCGGCAGCGGCGCCGGCAACACCAGCGCCCCCTCCGGAACGGCATGGACGAGGGGCTCGGGCTCCAGCCGCTCGCCGCACGAGGGGCAGGCGAGCGGGCCGGACTGTGCGGCCAGATTGCGCGGCACCAGTCCCTCGCCGCAAGCCGGACACCGCAGCAGCGGCTCCTCGAGCCAGCGGCTGATCTGCAGGAACTCCTCGGCGCTGAGCAGCCGGCGCCGGATCAGCAGCTGGCCGATCGAGAGCGAGGCGACCGAGCCGCGCCGCTCGCGCCACAGCGCCTGCAGCTGCTCCGGGGTGAGGCGCCCGTTGAGCAGCGCCACCCGGCCGAAGATCAGATCGGCCAGCGAAGGAGGTGGAGCCGTGGGCGCCATGCACCGATGATCGCACTGTCACCGTGCGAGTGCAAAGTCCTGGAGGGACAACGACTCGAGCGCTGCGCGGCCGGCTGACGCCGCGCGGGGGGGGCGCCGCCTCAACGTCCGAGCCCCAGCCGCAGCGCGATCCGCTCGTGCAGACCGGCGGCCCGTACCTTCTGCTGTGCCTTGACGATCGGATAGGCGCAGCGCACCACGGTCACCGAGGGGTCGTCGGTGTCGTAGATCGCGAACGAGGCGAGCGGGCAGCCGTCGCGCGGCTGGCCCACGCTGCCCGGGTTGACGAGGCTCACCGCGCCCGGCTCGAGCTTGACCGTGGTCGTCTCGTGCAGCGGCGCGTGCAGCTGGGGCACCGCCACGATCATGGGAAAATGGCTGTGGCCGAACAGGCACATACGCGTGCGCGGGAAGTGCTCCTGCAGATAGAGGAAGTTCTCGCGCAGCGCCTCCGCGGTCAGGATGTATTCGTCCCGGTCGCGCGGCGAGCCGTGCACGAGCAGGATGTCGTCTTGCCACTCGAGCCGCTCCGGCATGCCTGCGATGTAGGCGAGGTCTTCTGCGTCGAGCTGCTGGCGGGTCCATTCGATGGCGTGGCGGGTGGAGGGGTGGACCAGGTCGAGATCCTCGCCCAGCACCATCCGCTCGTGGTTGCCCTGGATCACCGCGGCGCAGTGCGCGCGCACCAGGTCCAGACATTCCTTGGGGTTGGCGTTGTAGCCGACGACGTCACCGAGGCACAGGACTTGTTCGACCCCTTCCTGCTCGATGTGGGCGAGGACGGTCTCGAGCGCTTCCAGGTTGCCGTGGATGTCGCTGATGATCGCGTAGCGCACCGGGTTTCGCTCGCCGCCGCCCGCTGGTGGATTATCCGAGCCGCCAGCGGGGGGTGTCAAGCCGCACCGGTGGCCCGGGCGGACCCCGGGCCACGAGGCGGGGGCGGTGGCGGCGCTGCCGGCGCTGGTGCGCCCGCCCGGCGCGGCCGCGCCGCCGGCTGGCGCGCGCCCCTGTTCAGCCCCCGAGATACCGGCTGTACAGCGCGCGGGCCCGGGCGGGGTCCTCGGTGCCTCGCACGATGGCGCGGCCGTCCGGAAACACCGACACCTCCAGCTCGCCGGCCCGGAAGCGGAGCAGCCGCTCGGCGAGGCGGATCGGTTCGAGGCCGGCCCGCTCCAGCCGCGCGGCGAGCGCCGCGAAGTCGGGTGGGGGCGCCCCGGGCGGCGCCGGCACGTGGACCGCGTTGCGGCCGCAGAGCGCGGCCGCGGCGGTGCCGGTCCCGGCGGCCAGGAACTCGAAGCGGCGCGCGCCGCAGCACGGGCAGTCCGGATCGGCCGGGACCTCGATGCGCCGCACCTGGCGAGCCCACACGTCCAGCACCAGCAGGCCCGGTACCACGGCGTCGGGCGCACCGGCGAGCAGCTTGATCGCCTCGGCGGCGGCAAACCCCGCCACCGCGTCCACCGCGGCGCCCAGAACGCCTGCACTCTCGCAGGTCGGGACGGCGCCCGGCGGCGGCGGCGCAGGGAGGTAGCAGCGCAGGCAGGCGGTGCGCCCCGGTACGATCGGCATGGTGTGCCCCACCGTGCCCACCACGCCGGTGTACACCCATGGCGTGCCCGCCTCGATGCACGCATCGTTCATGAGCAGCCGGGTTGCGAAGTTGTCCGTACCGTCGAGCACACACTCGGCGTCGCCGAGCAGCGCGCGCGCGTTCGCCGGGTTGAGGTCGGCCAGCACGGGCTCGATCTCGATCTCCGGATTGATCGCCTCCAGCCGCGCCGCCGCCGCCAGCGCCTTGGGGCGGGCGGCGCGCGCGTCCGCGTCGTCGAACAGCCGCTGGCGCTGGAGGTTGGTCCGGTCCACCAGGTCGCGGTCGATCACCCGCAGCCGCCCCACCCCCGCACGCGCGAGCAGCTCGGCGAGCGCGCCGCCGGTGGCGCCGCAGCCGACGACCACGGCGCGCGCCCGCGCCAGGCGGCGCTGTGCCTGCTCGCCCAGGCAACCGAGGGCGATCTGCCGCAGGTAGCGCTCCATACGCCCGGAGTGTAGCACGCCGGGCCGGCGCCGGTTTGCCGCTGTCGGTGCCCGCACCTATGATGGGGCACGGCGGGGGGTCGCGCGGGCAAGGGCGGCCGCGGAACTCGGAGGCATGCGGTGGCGGCGCGGGCGGCGACGGTGCTTCGGGTGCTCGCCTGCCGGGCGCCGCGCGATCCGTCGCTCGCCGCGTGGGGCCGCCGCCTGCCGGCACTGGTCCACGAGCGGTTGCGCCAGGTGCAGGGCCTGTGTTGCCGGCTCGACCTCGAGGGAACCCCGCGGGGCCGGCCCGGCGAGTGGCTGCTGGCCGGCAGGGTGGCGGTGGTGCCCGAGCGACCTTCGCCCGCCCAGACGCCGCGCGTGCTCTGGCAGTGGTGGCTCGTCGAGGCCGGCGCGCCGGCGCCGGTGCTGGAGCGGCGGCTGCGCTTTCCACCGGAGGCGCTGTTCGCCAGCGTCGAGCGGGTGGCCGAGCTGACTGCGCAGGCGCTCGGTCATGCGGCTCCGAGGCCCCCCGCGTGTTATCCGGCGACGGGCTCGTTCTTCGCGCTGCGCGACTGGCTGCGGGCGGTCGACCTGGACGACGGCCACACGGAGCTGGAGGAGGAGGACCGCCGCCGGGCGCTGGAGTGGTTGCTGCTGGCGGTCGAGGCCGACCCGGGCTTCGGCCCCGCCCGGGACGCGCTGCTCATCTCGGCGCTGCGCGCGCACGCCCAGGGGCTCAGGCGCGAGGCCCGGCGCGCGGTCCGGCTGGGCTCGTTGCTGGCGCCGCTGGACGCGCGGCTGCCGTACGTGCTGGCGGAGTTGCTCGCGCTGGACGCGCGCCTGGAGGATGCGGCGCGTGCCTATCGGCGGTGCGTGTCGGTCGATCCGGAGCACCACGAGGCGCGGCGGAAGCTGGAGCGGCTGCAGCGCCGCGTGGGCGGCGGCGCGCGCGACTGGCCCTGAGGCCGTGGCGGGGGCGTCCTCGCCCCCGGAGGGCGGCAGGTCCTGCGCCCGTGGTGGAGGTATCCTGCGGGCCCACCCCGCGGTTCGGCTGATGCGCGGGGGGGCGCGCCGGCGAACCGCATCGGGGTGGCGGCGCACGAAGGCGCCCGCCGAACAGCGAGACGGGGACCGGGGTGGCGGGCCATGCGGGTGTTGTGGGCGGTCTCGGAGCTGGCGCCGCTGTGTGCGACGGGCGGACTGGGCGCGGTGGCCGGTGCGCTCGCGAGCGCGCTGCGCGCGCGCAACCTGGAGGTGGAGGCCGCGATTCCGCTGTATGGGGAGGTGCGCCGCCGCTGGAACGCTCTGGGGCTCCAGCCGCCGTTGCCGGTGCTGGCGGTCCAGGTCGAGCTGGGCCGGCAGCGGCTGGTGGGCACCGTGCTGGCCGGCCGCTGCGGGCGCGGGCTGCCGGTCTACCTGGTGGACTGCCCGCCGCTGTACGAGCGCGAGGGCATCTATGGTGCCGGCGGGCGCGACTTTTCCGACAACGCGCTCCGTTTCAGCTTTTTCTGCCATGCGCTGCGGGCGCTGTGCGAGGCGCGCGCGGCGCAGGGCGTGCCGTTCGACCTCGTGCACACCCACGATTGGCAGACCGGGCTGCTGCCCGCGCTGCTGCGGGCGGCGCGTCCGGCTCCGCCGCGCCGCGCGGCCGTGGTGCACACGGTGCACAATCTGGCCTACCAGGGTGTGTTTCCAGCCGAGGCGATGCCGCTCACGGGGCTGGACTGGGATCAGTTCACCCACGAGCGGCTGGAGTTCTACGGCAACGTCTGCTTCCTCAAGGGAGGCCTCGTCTATGCGGATCGCATCACGACGGTCTCCCCCACCTACGCGCGCGAGATCTGCACTCCGGCGTATGGCTACGGGTTGGAGGGATTGCTCCTCGCGCGCAGTGCTGACCTGGTAGGCATCCTGAACGGAATCGACTTCGAGGAGTGGGACCCGGCGCGGGATCCGCACCTGGCGGCCCCCTACCACGTCGAGGACCTGGGGGGCAAGCGTGCATGCCGCCAGGCGCTGCGCGCCGAGCTGGGGCTGACGGTGGAGGAGGCGGCGCCGGTGCTGGCGGTGGTCTCCCGCCTGGCCTACCAGAAGGGGGTCGACCTGTTGCTGGAGGCGCTCGACGAGATCATGGCGCACGGGGTCGGCCTGGTGGTGCTGGGGCACGGCGAGCCGGAGCTGGAGCGGGCATTGCACCAGCGCGCCGAGCGGTACCCAGGGCGCATGGTGGTGCGGATCGGCTACGACGAGCCGCTGGCGCATCGCATCTTCGCCGGGGCGGACCTGCTGCTCATGCCCTCGCGCTACGAGCCCTGCGGCCTCAGCCAGATGCAGGCGATGCGCTATGGCACCGTGCCGGTGGTACGGCGCACCGGGGGGCTGGCCGACACGGTCGAGCCGGTCGGGCGCGACGCGACCGAGCGCGGGACCGGGTTCGTGTTCGAGGACGCCGATCCGAAGGCACTGGCCGACGCGGTGGCCCGGGCGCTGGCGTTGTGGCCCGAGCGCCGTCTGTTTCGCAGCGTCGTGCAGCGGGGCATGCGGCGCGACTGGTCGTGGGCCCGCGCGGCGGCCCAGTACGAAAAGCTGTATCGGGAGCTGGTACCGAGCCCCGGCGGCGCGTGAAGAGGGCGGGCCGTCGGCGCGGCGGCCCGCACTGCGGGGCGCCGGCGGCTGACTGGACAGCGCGTGCTGCCCTGCGGCACACTGTGGATGGTGAGGCGAGCGCCGGCGCGCGGATGTCCCCGGCAGGGGCCACGGGGCGGGGGGCGAGCACCGCTGGCGGAAGGGCGGACACAGCAGGAGAGGATCGATGGCTGTTCCCCTGGCGGAACCTGAGGAGATCGTGATCCTGCGGCCGGAGGCGGTCGGCGAGGGGACGGGCGGCGAGGACACGCACAAGCTGCAGCTCGGCGAGGGGGCGATTGCGATCACCTTCGCGGTGGAGCTCGCCGACGACAACGACATCGGGCCGCTCACCCGGGCGGCCGAGACCCTGGTGCACCAGGGCAAGCACCACATCGTGCTCGACCTGAGCCGCTGCGAGCAGCTGGAGCCGGACGTGGTACGGGGGCTGGTGGAGGCGCATCGTGCCTGCGAGCGCGCGGGGGGACAGCTCGTGCTCGCCGGGGCGGGCCAGCAGGTGCGGGCGGCGCTCGAGGCGCTGGAGCCGGAGGTGGAGCTGCAGCACGCCGACGACCTCGATGGCGCGCTGGAGCTGCTGCGCGGCCGCATCGAACAGCGGCAGCGAGCGCTGCCGGCGCTCTCCCTCGACGTGCATGAGGTCACCCTGGGTGCCCAGCGCCCCGAGACGGGATTCGTCGAGGGCTACCGGCGGCTGGGCCCGGAGGGGGTCACGCGCGAGTGCGTCGTCCTGGTCCCCGATGCGGACGGCATCGTCAAGGTGCGCCCGACGCTGCAGCAGCTCGTCGGCAAGAATCTCAAGGCGTTCGTGATCGATCTGGGCGGGCTGGAGCAGCTCGACGAGAAGCAGGCCGCCGACCTGCGCGCCGCCTGTGCGACGGCCAGGCGGCGCGGCGGCTACGCGGTGCTGGCGCGCGTACCCGCGGCGGCGCGCGAGTGGCTCGCCGCCGGGGCGGATGCGCCGCCCAGCTTCGCCAGCCGCGAGCAGGCGCTCGAGGCGGTGCGGCGCTGGGTGGCCGGGCAGGTCGAGCGCAGCGCGCCCGCGGCCGCGGGGGCGGCCAGGGCCAGCGCCGCGCCCGCCGCCCCAGCCGCTGGCTCGGCTGCCGGGACGGCGGTCGGCACCGCCTTCGGCGAGTACGTGCTGGCGGAGGCGCAGGGCGAGGAGCTCGTCTTTTACCGGCGCGGCGACAAGCCCGGCAAGCGCGCCATGGCTGCGACCTCCACCCTGCTGACGATCGCGCCGGCGCCCGAGGGCGTCAGCGGGCTGGCGGCCGAGGTGGCGAGACAGCTGGCGCGCGGCGCCACGCGGCTGCTCGTCGATCTGAGCGGGCTGCCAGCGCCGAGCCCGGAAGAGCTCGACGCGATCCTCCAGGCCCAGCGGGCGGCTGGGGGCGGCAAGGGGCGGGTGCTCTTCTACGGGCTCTCGGAGGCGGCGCGGCGCCAGCTGGAGACGCTGGGGCTGGCAGACCAGCTTCAGGCGTATCCCGGCCTGCTGCAAGCAGCGGCGGCCGTAGCCGAGCAGATCTGCGAGTCCAAGCGCAAGCGAGGCGTGCGCCTGCGCTGCCGGCGGGTGGAGCTGGACGCGAGCGCGGCGCGCCTGGCGCTGGCCGAGCAGCGGGCGGCGCCGCAGGCGGCCGGTGCCGAGGAGGGCGAGGGCCGCACGCGCACCGACAAGCTCGCCGGCATGCCGGAGTTCGCCGAGTCGGGGCCGGCGCTCGGCCCTACCGGGACCGACAAGCTGGACGCCATCGATTTCTCCGAGGCGGGTGCGGTGGAGGCGATCGCCCCGGCGGCGCGGCAGCGACGGGCTGGTGGTGCGCGTGCCGGGCAGGCGCAGGGCGGGGAGCTCGCGCCGCGGCCGCCGGCTGCTGCCGAGGGGCGGCTGTCGGAGACCGACCGCATGGGCAAGCCCGATTTCAGCGAGGAGCCGGAGGCCGGCACCGTCCGGCTGCAGGGCCCTCCTTTCGGCCCCGAAGACGAGGAGGAGGACGAGGAGCGCGCAGGAGCGGCCCGGCGTGCGACCGCGGCCTTCGGCGTGCCCGACTTCGCGGAGGACGAGGAGGAGCAGGAGGAGGCTCCGCGCAAGACGGCGGAGTTCGCCGTGCCCGACTTCCTGGCCGAGGAGGAGGGCGAGGGCGAGCAGGCCGAGCCCGCCGCCCGTCCCGCGACCGTGCAGTTCGGCGTGCCCGACTTCGCGGAGGACGAGGAGGAGCAGGAGGAGGCTCCGCGCAAGACGGCGGAGTTCGCCGTGCCCGACTTCCTGGCCGAGGAGGAGGGCGAGGGCGAGCAGGCCGAGCCCGCCGCCCGTCCCGCGACCGTGCAGTTCGGCGTGCCCGACTTCGCGGAGGACGAGGAGGAGCAGGAGGAGGCTCCGCGCAAGACGGCGGAGTTCGCCGTGCCCGACTTCCTGGCCGAGGAGGAGGGCGAGGGCGAGCAGGCCGAGCCCGCCGCCCGTCCCGCGACCGTGCAGTTGGGCGTGCCCGACTTCGCGGAGGACGAGGAGGAGCAGGAGGAGGCTCCGCACAAGACGGCGGAGTTCGCCGTGCCCGACTTCCTGGCCGAGGAGGAGGGCGAGGGCGAGCAGGCCGAGCCCGCCGCCCGTCCCGCGACCATGCAGTTCGGCGTGCCCGACTTCGCGGAGCAGGAGCGTGAAGAGCAGGCCGAGTTCGCGGCGCCGTTGCTGGCCACGGGCGTTTCTTCCGCGGAGGGCACCGGCGAACAGCCGCTGGCGCCGCAGGCTGCGGTGGAGGAGCAAGAGCCGGCGGAGCTCGCCGGGCGCGGCGCGCCGCTGGCGCACGCGGCGACCGAGCCCGCGCGACCTGTGATGGCCGGCCTGGAGGAGGAGGGAACGGAGCCGCCCCAGCCCGGCAAGCCCGAGGCAGAGCCGCTGCGCACGGCGAAGACCGAGGTCATGCCGGGGTTGAGCCGCGAGCAGGCGACGGAGCTGGTCGCCTCCGAGATGGGTGCCGAGAGCACCGGCAGGCTGCAGGCCGCGGCCACCGAGGCAATGCGCACGGCGGTGCCGGCCGACGCAGTGACCGATGCCGAACGTCCCGCCGCAGCGGCCGAGACCACGCTGCCGCCGCAGCTCGCCGGCACGCACCGCGACGGGCGCACGGTCGCGATCGGAGGCATGAGCCGGGAGCAAGCGCTGGCGGAGGTCGCCGCAGGTACGGAGTCCGGCTCCCACGACGGGCGCACGGTCGCGATCGGCAGCATGAGCCGGGAGGAGGCGCGCCGGCAGGCGGCGCTGGAGCACCGGCGTGCGGCGGCGGCCGCGCAGCCGCAGGGCGGTTCGTGGCTGAAGTTCGCCGGGCTGGCAGCGGTGGTGGTGGTGGCCGCCTACCTGGGCTGGCGGGCGTTGTCTTCCCCGCCGGCGCAGCCCGGAGCCGAGGGACCGGCCGCGCCCGGCGCGGTGGCTCAGGGGCCGGCGCCCGTGGCGTCGCGCGGCGGGGAGGCAGTGTCGCAGCCCCGCCCGGGGGCGGCTGCTGCAACCCGGGCGGTGGAACCGCAGCCTGCCGCGCCGGGTGCTGCGGTGCCAGCGGCTGCCCGCGCGAAGCTGCGGGCGGCCATCGAGGACCTCCTCGCCGGCGAGTAGAGCGCCGCAGACCACACACCCTGACGACGCCGCTCGGGGGTTCGCGGTGGGGCGGTCGCGGCGTGCGGCCGGGCCGGTCCGCGTGCGGTTTGCACGGCGTGTGCCGTGGCCGAATCGCGCGGGCGCGGGGCGGTCCGGGATGTCAGAGGGCGGGTGCGGGGCGTCGGTGCGGCGTCCCGGGGGGGCTGGTCGTGCGGGCCCGGTGCTGGCTGCTGGCGTCGCTGCTGCTGGCCGCGCAGGCGCTGCTGCTGGCGGCGGAAGCGAGAGGGGGGCGTCGTTTACCTTCGGAACGGTGCCGAGATCGCCGGGCGCATCGCCGAGGTCCACGAGCGGTACGTCGTCGTCGCAGTTCCCGGAGGCCGGGTGGTGCTGCCGCGGGACGCCGTGCACGCGGTGGTGCTGGATGCGGGCGATCCTGCCAGTGGCGCCGGGTTGCCCGCGACGGGGGCTGCGCGGGCGGGCGAGTCGAACGCCGTGCTCGCCCGCGCTCCTGGCGGTGCGGGCAGCGGGCGCACGCTCGCGCTCGGCGCGCGCGCCGAGGCCGTCAGGCAGCGCGCACGCGCGGTGGCGCACCAGGCGGAGCTGCACGCGGGCTATCAGCTGGCCCGTGGCGACATGGCGTCGCGGCTGGGGGAAGAGGCGCTGGCGAGCGGCAGGTTCGAGACGGCTCTCAAGAAGTTCCAGGATGCGCGCGACGCCTACGTGCGGGCGTTGACGGCGTCGCTTGCCCGGCAGCGGGAGCTGGAGCGGCGGCGTGTGCGGGAGCAGGAGCTGGCGCAGCTCGCCGCCGCCCGTCGCGCCGCCGAGCGGGCGGCGCGCCGCGAGCGGGAGGAGCCGGCGGCGACAGGCCGCGCGCAGCAGCTCGGTGCCGAGGCGGAGCGCGCCCGCCTGCATGCCCACGAGCAGCACCTGGCCCCACCGGCGCTCGGGCCCGCGGAGTCCGGTGCGAGCGGAGGCGAGGTAGCCCGTGCGGGCCGGCCGGCGGAGCCCGAGCAGGCCCCGGCGGCTTCCGCGCCGGTGCGGGCAGCGGTGCAGCGGCCGCTCACTCCGCAGCAGGCGCGGTCTCGACTGGCAGAGCTGCGCGCGCAGCTCGCGGCGGCCGCCGAGCGGCTGCGGCGCCAGGAGCGCGAGCTGGCCGAGGCGGCGCGCCAGCTCGGCGGGGTGCGACACGAGCCAGGCGCGCCGGGGATGACGGGGGGATTGGCTAGCGTGTCCGCGCTCGAGGCGGCGCGGGGCGAGCTGCTGCAGGCGCGCCAGCGCGTGCGCGACCGGCTGGAGCTGATCCGGCGCTATCAGGAGGACCTCGCCATCGTGGAGCAGGACCCGCTCGTGCTGCGCGACAGCCTTGCGGGCGGGGCGTGGCTGGCGCGCGTCGCTGCGGCGAGTGCGCCGGTGGAGGTGGCCGCGGCGCTGCGGGCGGTGGCCGCGGCGTCGCAGCAGCTGGCCGGCCGCGCGCCGGCGCCGGCCGGCTCGCCGGAGGGTGGTCGGCAGGTCGCGGCGCTCGCAGAGCTCGAACGGCGGCACCGGCAGGGTGCGCCAGCCGGGCTGTTGCCGCCCCCCCTGGGCGGGCAGCCGCCGCCGGTCGCTCCCGAGCTGGCCGAGGAGCGCCGGGCGCTGCAGGCCCTGGAGCGTCGCCACCGGGCCGCGGCGGCGGGACTGGGCATCGGGACGGAAGGGGGGCCGCGGCCGCCGGCCGCGCCGCCGGGCGCCGAACAGAGCGTGGCGGGAGGGCGCCTGCCGGGGCCGCCGGCGCGCGCACCGCTCGCTCCAGCGCGCGCTGCCGAGCAGGCGCTGGTGGCGGAGGCGGCGGCGGCGCTGGAGCGGGCCCGTTACACGGCCGCTGTGCTGGAGGCGGAGCTCGTGCGGCGGGCGGCGGAAGGGGCGCTCGCGCAGGCGGGGCAGGCTGCCCGGGGCGTGCAGGCGCAGGCCGGGCCCGCGCCGCCCGCCGGGCCGGGGTCCGCTGCGGTTGCCGGCGCCGGCGGCCAGCCGCCCGCCGCGAGCGAGGTGCAGGGCGCGCTGGAGCGGGCGCGCCGGCTCGCGGCGCAGGCCCAGGTCGAGCTGGCGCGCCGGCAGGCCGAGGGCGTCGCCGCCCAACTCGCCCGCCGGCAGGCGGAGCGGCGGCGCGCGCAGGCCGAGGCGGCAGTGGCGCCGGCGGAGATCGCCGCGGCAGTGGCGCGAGCCGAGCGGGCGGTTCTGCTCGCGGAGGCGGAGTGGGCGCGGCGGCAGGCGGAGCAGGAGTACCGTCGGCTCGCCGTGGCTGGCCGAGCCGAGGTAAAGCGAGCGCTGCGCGGCGCCCAGGAGCTGGAGGCGCTGGTGCGGGCGGCGGCGGCGCATGCTGCCGCGCGCAGCGGGCTGGTCCCGCCGGCGGGGGGTGCAGGGCGGACTGGGGGTGTGCCGCGGGCCGAGGCAGTGGCGGCGCTGCGCAGGGCGCTGGCGCAGCAGGAGCGCCGGCGGCTCGACGCCCTGATCGCGCTCGAGGATGCGCAGGCGCGGCTGTTCGGCTGCCTGCAGGTCCGCGCCACCCTGGAGCGCACGCTGCACCGGCTGGAGGCCTCCAGGCGGCAGCGGCCCGCGCCGATCGAGGCCGCGCGCGCGCGGCTGGCGGCCTCGCTCGAGGTGCTCGGGGCGGGCTCGGCGGCGCTGGGCGAGCTCGGCGAGCGCGCCCGGGCGCTGCGGGCTGCGCTCGCCGAGATCCGTACGGTGCGCGAGCGGCTGGTGGTGGCCGGCGAGGCGCTCGATCTGGACGCGGCCGGTGCGCGGGCGGCAGCCTGGGCGCGCGAGGCGATCGCAGGCGCGCCGGCGGAGGTGGCTGCGGTCGGGACCCTGCAACGGGCGGCTGTTGCCGGCGCAGCGGCGGCGGCGCAGATCGAGGACTGGCTGGCGGGTGTCGAGCCCGAAGGCGGAGCGCGTTGAGGGCGCGGCTCGCGCCGCGCCGAGAGCGGGCTGCGGACTCGGGCTTGATCTCGCGGGCCGGATTGGGGATACGAGGGATCGACGACGGCGGAGATTCGGAGCACGGATCGCGATGGCGTACCTGCGCACGGCTGTCCTCCTCGCCGCGGCTGGAGCGGCGCTACTGGCGGTGCCGGCGGTGCAAGCCGGGGTGGTCTACCTGAAGAACGGCCAGGAGATCTCCGGCCAGATCCTGGAGGTCACCCAGACGCACGTCACCGTCGGGGTGGGGCGTGGCGTGGTCACGATCGACCGCAAGGGCGTCGACACGGTGTGGCTGGAGCCCGGTGATCCGGCGGCGCGCGCCGCGGGCGCCGGTGCGGTGCCCGCGCCGGCGCAGCCCGAGATACCGCTGGAGGAGCAGCGCCTGGCCGCCAATCGGGCGACGGCCGAGGTCGCGCGCCAGCAGGCCGAGGCGCGCCGCGAGCGGGCGGTGCAGCTCGGCGCCGAGGTCCATGCACCGTTTCACCTCCGCCGCGGGGATGTCGCGCTGCGGCTGGCCGAACAGGCGGTGGCGCAGCAGCACTATCTGACCGCGCAGAAGAAGTTCGAAGACGCGCGTGACGCTTACGCCCGTGCGGAGACGGCGGCGCTCGAGCGCAAGGGTGAGCTGGAGCGCCGCGCGTTGCGCGGGGAGGAGCTGCGGCGGCTGGCGGAGGCGCGTCGTGCTCGCGAGCGGCTGGAGCAGGAGCAGCGCGAGGAGTTGGAGCGCCGCCGCCAGGCGCAGCTCGCGCGCGAGGAGGCCGAGCGCCGCCGCCGCCGCGAGGAGGCGCTGGCGCGGGGGGTGCCGTTCACTGTCGGCACTCCGACCGAGCCCGAGCCCGCGCCCGCGGGCGCCACCCCGGCCTCCCGGCCGGCGAGCGCGGTCGAGGCGGAGCTGGTGACGGAGGCCGAGCTGGCGCGCCGCCGCCAGGAGGCGGAGCGCGAGCGGGAGCGGGCGCTGCAGCTCGCGGCCGAGCAGCACGCGCGGATGCAGCGGCTGCGCGCGGCGCGCGAGCGGCTGGCCGGTCTGCGCGAACAGCTCGCGGCCGAGCAGCGGCGGCTGCAGAGCGCCGAGCAGCGGCTGGAGGCTGCGGGCAGGCGCCTGCAGGCGCTCAGCGAGGCGCGGCACGCGCTCGCGGGCGAGCTGCAGCGGCTGCGCGGCCAGCCGCAGGCCGCAGCGGTGCGCGAGCACCTGGAGCGGCTGGAGGCAGCGGTGCAGGCGCTGGCGGACGCCGACAGCCGCAGCGCGCGGGTGGCGAGCGAGCTGGACGCGGTGCGGCAGCAGCGGCGCCGCCTGGATGAACTGGCCGCCCGGCTGCAGCGGCTCGCCGGGCAGGCGGAGCGTCTGCTCGAGGGCACCGAGCTGGAGGAGGCCGGGGCGGTGCTTGCGCACGCTGCCACGCAGCAGCTGTTCAAGCCGGATGAGGCCGCCATCGCCGAGCTGGAGCGGCACGCTCGCGCCGGCGAGCAGCAGCTGGCCGCGGCCGACCTGGAGCTAGGACGGCTTGCCGCGGAGCGGGCCGAGGCGGCGCTCGCGCGCCGCGAGCGGCTCGCGGCAACCCTGCAGGCGCTCGCGCGCCGGCTGGAGGAGGCCGAATCGGCGCTCGCAGCCGCGCGGCCTACTGTCGAGGCCCTGCGTGCCCTCCGCGAGCGTGCCGTCCAGACGCGAGAGCGGCTGCGCGCGGCGCTGGCGCGCCGCGATGAGGTGCCCCAGCCCAGCATGCGGCTGGCCGAGCTGAGTGGCGAGGCGGAGCGACAGGTCGCGGAGCTTCAGGCGCTGGCGGCGAGGATCGAGGAGCGGACCGGTCTGCGGGTGCAGCCCGAGCAGCTTCGCGAGCGGCTGGCGGCGGCTCAGGCGCACCCGCAGGCGCTGGAGGAACCCGGGGCCGCGGGGCCGCTCGAGGCGCTGCGAGTCGAGCTTGGCGCGTTGCTCGTCGACGCCGCGGCGGCGGCCGCCCTCGAGCCCTTGCGGGCGCAGGCGGAGGCACAGCTGGGTGCGGCGGAGGCGCTGGCGCTCCGGCTGGAGGAGACGCTCGCCCACCTGGGAGCGGAGCCGGTTGCCGCAGCCATCGAGCGCGAGATCGGGCAGGCGCGGCGGGCGGCGGAAGAGGCTGCCATCGCGGCGGCGCGGGAACAGGTGCGACAGGCGCAAGCGCGGGCGCGCCGTCGGGCCGAGGAGCAGGCGCTGGCGGAGGCGCGGGCAGCGGCCGAGGCTGCGCGAGCGCGAATCATGGAGGCGGAGCGGCAGGCGGCTGAACGCCGGGCGCAGCAGGCGCGCGAGCGGCTGGCGGAGCTGGCCGGGCAGGCCGAGGCGGCGTCGGCGAGCGCTGGGGTGCCGGAGCTGCAGGAGATCGCCGAATCGGTGCGCAGGGCACGCGCGATGCTCGAGGCAGCGCTGCAGGCGCGCGGGAGCGTAGCCGGCTTCAGTACCCGCCTGCTCTCGCAGCAGCGCGCGGCCGAGGCGGCCCGCGCCGACATGGAGCAGGCGGAGGCGGAGCTGGCGCAGGTGCAGGCGGCGGCGGAGCAGTTGCACGGCCTGCTGCAGAGGCTGCGCGCCGCCGCTGCCCACGCCGAGGCCGCGACGGCGGCCGACCCCGCGGCCCTGCAGGCCGAGCTGCGGGCAGCGGCAGCGCGGCTCGCGGAGGCGGCGCCGGACGCCGCTGCCCGCGCACGGCTGCGCGAGCGGGTGCAAGCGGCGAACTCGGCGGCGGGGCAGCTGGCAGCCACGGTCGCTCGCATGGGCGGCAAGGTGGACCTGGAGGGCGCGGATGCGCGTGTCCTCGAGCAGCTGCGCACGGCCGCCGAGCAGGCGCGCCGGCGCGCCGAGGAGGACGCCCGGCGCTGGGCCGAGGAGCAGGCGGCGCGCCAGGCACAGGCGAGGGCGCTGCAGGCGCACAAGCGCGCCGAGGCGGCGCGGGCAGCGCTGGATCCCGCTGTGGCTGGAGAGCGGGCGCCGCAGCTCTGGCAGCGGGCCGAGCAGCAGTATGCCGCCGCGGCAGCCGCGCTTGCGGCCGGGGACGCGAACGGGGCGGTCGAGGGGTTTGCGGCGGCGGAGAGCGGCTATCGCGAGGTGGCCGAGCTGCTCGCCCGGGCGCGTGCGGGCGAGCAAGCGGAGCGGCCGGCGGTTGCCCGCGAGCAGGAGCGGCGCGAGGCGGAGGAGCGGGCGCGGCGCGAGGCGGAGGAGCAGGCGCTGGCGGCGGCGCGGGCGGCGGCGGAGGAGGCTGCCCAGCGGGCGGCGCAGGCCGAGGAGCAGGCGCGGCGCGAGGCGGAGGAGCGGGCGCGGCGCGAGGCGGAGGAGCGGGCGCGGCGCGAGGCCGAGGAGCAGGCGCTGGCGGCGGCGCGGGCGGCGGCGGAGGAGGCTGCCCAGCGGGCGGCGCAGGCCGAGGAGCAGGCGCGGCGCGAGGCGGAGGAGCGGGCGCGGCGCGAGGCCGAGGAGCGGGCGCTGGCGGCGGCGCGGGCGGCGGCGGAGGAGGCTGCCCAGCGGGCGGCGCAGGCCGAGGCGGCGCGGCGGCAGGCCGAGCAACAGGCGCGCAGGCAAGCCGAGGAGCAGGCGCTCGCCATGGCGCGGGCGCTGCAGGAGCAGGCGCGTCGGGCCGCCGAACGGCGCGCTGCCGAGCGTGCAGCGGCCGAGCAGGCGCGGCGCGAGGCGGAGCGTGCCGCCCGGCTGGCGCAGGGGCGTGAGGCGGCGGCCCAGGTGTTGGAGCGCGCCCGCAGCCTGCGCGCGCGGCTGCAGGCGATCGAGCCTCGGGCGGCTGCGGCTGCCCCCGTGGCGGCGCAACTGGAGTCCGCCGACGCCCGGCTCACCGCCGCGCAGCAGCAGCGGGCCGGGGTGGAGGTGTTCAGCACGCGGCTGCTCTCGCTCGATCGCAAGGTGAGCAGTGTCCAGAAGAACCTGGAGGCCGGGCTGGCGGTCACGCGTGCGCTGCAGGCGGCGGTGGCGCACCGCGCAGCGCTGGAGCAGGCCACGGGCGAGCTCGAGCAGGCGCTGGCCGATGCGGACCGGTTGGGGGCACTCGTGGACGGCGGCGGACTGGAGCGGCTATCCGGGCGCCTGGACGAGGCGCAGGCGGCGCTGGACTCGGTGCCCCCGCCGCAGGAGGGCGAGCTGTCGCGCTTCGCGATCGCGGCGGGCGCGGCGGAGATGCTCGCTGCCTCCATCTCCGCGGAGCTGGAGCGGCTGACGGGCAAGGGCGTCGATCTGGAGGCGGCCGCGGCTGCGCGTGCCGCCGAGCAGCGTGAGGCCGCGGCACGGCGACGCGCCGAGCAGGAGGCCGCGGCTCGCCGCGCCGAGCAGGAGGCCGCGGCTCGCCGGGCGGAAGAGGAGGCGGCGAGGCGGCGGGAGGAGGAAGCTGCTCTGGCGCGGCGGGCGGAGGAGCTGGCGAGGGCGCGCGCGCGGGCGGAGCAGGCGCGGACGGGGGCAGAGCGTGCCCGGGAGGCGGTGGCGTCCGCAGAGCCCGAGCGGCGTGCTCCCGGCGGCTGGCGCCAGGCCGAGGCGTTGTTCGCGGAGGGTTCGCGCCTGATGGAGTCCGAGGCGTTCGCACAGGCGGCGGAGCGCTTCGAGCAGGCGCGGGCGGCCTATGAGGCGGCGGGGCGCGAGGTCGCGCAGGCGCGGGCGGCCGAGGAGCGGGCTGCAGCGGCCGCAGAGGCGGAGCGGGTGGCGCGCGCCGCACAGCAGAAGGCGGAGCAGGCGCGGGCGGCGGTGGACGCCGAGCGCGCGGAGCGCGACGCCGCGGAAGCTTGGACGCGGGCGGAGCGACTGTACGCCGAGGGCCGGGCGGCGCTACAGGCGTCCCAGGCGGACAAGGCCGCCAACCTGTTCGCCGAGGCGGCGCGCGCCTACGCTGCGGCGGGCGAGGCGGTGGCGCGGGCGCGCGCGGCCGAGCAGCAGGCCGCCGAGGCGCGCCGGGTGGCGGAGGCGGCACGGGACAAGGCCGAGCGCGCGCGGGCGGCGCTGGAGGCGTCCCAGGTGCAGCGCTACGCCCCGCAGAGGTGGCAGCAGGCGGAGCAGACGATGGCCGAGGCCGCGACCGCCTTCGAAGGCGGCGACGTGCGGCGGGCCGCGAACCTGTTCAACCAGGCGGCGGCGGCGTACACCGCAGCCGGCGAGGAGGCGGCGCAGGCGCGCGCTGCTGAGGAGCAGGCGGCGCGGAGCGAGGCGGTGGCGGCGAAGGAGCAGGCCGAGCAGGCGCGAGCGGCGCTGGATCCGGAGCAAGCCCGGCGCCATGCGGCGGAGAGCTGGCAGGAGGGCGAGGCCAGCATGGCCGAGGGCGTGGCTGCCCTGCAGGCAGGCCGAGCGGTGGAGGCACAGGGGGCGTTTCTGCGCGCGCACCGCGCGTACGCCGCGGCGGCGGAAGCGGTGGCCGAAGCACGCAAGGCGGAGGAACTCGCCCGCCGGCAAGCCGAGGAGCTGGCCCGCCGCCAGGCCGAGGAGCAGGCGCGCCGGCAGGCCGAGGAGGAGGCCCGCCGCCAGGCCGAGGAGCAGGCGCGCCGGCAGGCCGAGGAGCAGGCGCGGCGGCAGGCCGAGGAGCAGGCGCGGCGGCAGGCCGAGGAGCAGGCGCGGCGGCAGGCCGAGGAGGAGGCCCGCCGCCAGGCGGAGGAGCTGGCCCGGCGCCAGGCCGAGGAGGAGGCGCGGCGGCAGGCCGAGGAGCAGGCGCGCCGGCAAGCCGAGGAGCTGGCCCGCCGCCAGGCGGAGGAGCTGGCCCGGCGCCAGGCCGAGGAGGAGGCCCGCCGCCAGGCCGAGGAGGAGGCCCGCCGGCAGGCGGAGGCTGCCGCCGCCCGCCGCGCGCCGGCTGAGCCGTGGGCCGTGGAGCTCGTGGCCGAGCCCATCGTGCACCAGGGGGTGTCGGTGCGGCCCCCGGCGGGCTGGGAGCGCCGCGAGAGTGCGGCCGGCGTGCTCAGCCTGCGGGCTCCGCAAAAAGAAGGAGCGGAGCCGCAGATCCGGCCGCGGGTGAACCTCGTGGTGCTCGAGGAGCCCGGGCTGAGCGTGGAGGCGGTGGCCGCCCAGCTCGAGGTCGAGCTGGAGCACTACGGCTACGAGTCGATCGAGTCTCAGCCGGTACAGATCGCGGGGCGCAGCGCGATCGAGGTGGTGGCGGAGCGCGAGCGGGAGGACGGCCTTCGCATCCAGCAGCGCCAGCTCGTCATGCCGCACGAGCGGGGGATCGCAGTGCTGAGCGGGGCGGCTGACGCGGCGCACACCGAGGCGTTCGCCACGGCGTTCCGGCGCATGGCGGAATCGGTGCGCTAGCGGCCTGGCCGCCGCGCCGGAGGCGACCGGCGGGAGTGCATCCTGCGCGCCCCGCGCTGGACCGCGCGGGGCGGGCCACCTTGAGCGTGGCCATCCGTTCCTGATACAATGCGAGCTTCGCGCGCATCGCTGGCGGTGCGCGCTTGTCGTTTCGGCAAGACGGGAGGTGTCGGGGCTTGGCCAAAGAAGAGCCCATCACCGTGCAGGCGACGATCACCGAAGCGCTGCCCAATGCGCGCTTTCGCGCGAAGCTGGACAGCGGGCACGAGGTGCTGGCGCACGTCTCGGGCAAGATGCGCCGTTTCTACATCCGGATCACGCCCGGCGACCGGGTGACGATCGAGCTGTCGCCATACGATCTCACCCGGGGGCGCATCGTCTACCGCGAGCGCTGAGGGCAGGCAGGAGGGAACAAACCCTGCCCTGGGGAGGTAGAGCAACGGCGCCGGGCTCGCCGCTCGCTTCGAATGCGGCCGCTCCGGCGGCGTCACTCTGGACAGGGACGACCCCTGCGCTGGGGTCGAGGCAGGCTCGCAACCTCGTTAGGAGCACTGGACCATGCGCGTGACCCGTAGGATTCGAACCGCAGCGGCGGCGGTGTTCGCGGCGGCTGCCTTGGGGGCGGTGGCGTGGGCGGAGCAGGCCCCCAAGGAAGGCGACGCGGCGCCAGAGATCGAGGCTGCCAAGTGGTACAACGTCGACAAGCCCCCCACGCTCGCGGCCCTCAAGGACAAGGTGGTGGTGGTGGAGTTCTGGGCGACCTGGTGCCCGCCCTGCCGGCGCTCGATCCCCCACCTCAACGAGCTGCACGGCAAGTACAAGGACAAGGGGCTGGTCGTGATCGGGCTTTCCAACGAGGACCCCGACGCCGACAAGGTCAAGGCGTTCATCCAGGAGAACATCGAGTCCGGCAAGAAGATGACCTACGCGGTCGGCTTCGGTAGCGAGACCGCGCGCAAGTACGGGGTGCGCGGAATCCCGACGGCCTTCATCGTCGTGGGTGGCAAGATCACCTGGAGCGGGCACCCGCTCGATCCGCGGTTCGAGAACGCGATCGAGAAGGCGCTCCAGGCACGCACCGCGGGGTAGTCAGGCTCACCCTCGTCCGCGGGCTCGGCGGGGTACGGGGGTGATGCCGGGCAACGCGGTGCCCCGCTGGCTGCCGTGCCGGGCATGGCGGCCGGGGGGCGGTGTGGGGCGTCGAGCGTACAGAGAGCCGGATGCCCTGGCGGCAGGGGCGGGTGCGCGGGCTCGCGTGCCCGCCCCTGCTCCCTTGTCCTGACCGATCAGCCGTACAGCTCGCCGAACTTGCTCTGGATGTACTCCGTGAAGGCGCGTGCGCTCGGTGGCTCGCCGGTGACCTCGGCCAGCAGTTCGTGGGCGCGCAGCAGCATCCCGCGGCGGTGGATCTTCTCCCGCAGCCAGGCGCGGATCTCCGACAGCTCGCCGCGCTCCAGCTGTGCCTCCAGGTTGCCCAGCTCGCGCCGCATTGCCGCGAAGATCTGCGCCGCGTAGAGGTTGCCCAGGGTGTAGGTCGGGAAGTAGCCGATCCCTCCGAACGACCAGTGCACGTCCTGCAGCACGCCCTGGGCGTCGTCGGGCGGCGCCAGGCCCAGGTACTCCTCCATCTTGCGGTTCCAGAGCGCGGGCAGCTCGGAGACGCCGATGCGAGCGGCCAGCAACTCGCGTTCGATCTCGAAGCGGAGCAAGATGTGCAGGTTGTAGGTGACCTCGTCGGCCTCGACGCGGATCAACGACGGCCGCACGCGGTTGATGCGGCGGTACCACTCCTCCAGCTCCAGCCCTGCCGTCGCCTCGGGAAAGGTCTCGCGGAGCACGGGCAGGAAGTATTTCCAGAACGCGCGGCTGCGGCCGATCTGGTTCTCCCACAGCCGCGACTGCGACTCGTGGATCCCGGTCGAGCAGGCACTGCCCATGGGGGTTCCGAAGTGCTCCGGGTCGAGTCCCTGTTCGTACAGGCCGTGGCCCACCTCGTGCATGACGCCGAACAGCGCGTCCGCCACGTCGTGTTCGTGGTAGCGGGTGGTCAGGCGCACGTCCCCGGTGTCGATGCCGGTGCAGAACGGGTGCGCGGAGACGTCGAGGCGGCCGGCGGTGAAGTCGAATCCCATGAGTTCGGCCAGCCGCCGGCACAGTTGCTGCTGCGCCTGCACGGCGAAGGCAGCCGCGGGTTGCCAGCCGCCGCCCGCGGCGGCGGTTGCCTTCTGGACGATCGGCACCAGCACCTCGCGCAGCCCTGCCAGCATGGGGGCGATCTGGGCGGCGCGGGCGCCGGGCTCGTACTCCTCCAGCAGGGCGTCGTAGATCTCCTCCTCGTAGCCGAGCAGTTCTGCCTCCTGGCGCTTGAGCGCGACGACGCGCTCCAGGTGGGGCGCGAAGCGCTCGAAATCGGCGCGGCCGCGCGCCTCGACCCAGGCCTGGTGCGCGAGCGAGGTCGTGCGGGCGAGTTCGGCGACGAAGTCGGGCGGCAGTCGGGTGGCGCGGGCGTATTCGCGCGCGGTCTCGCGCACGTTGGCCGCTGCCTCGGCGCCGAGCCGTTCGCGCACTGCGTCCTCGGGCAGCTCCGCCAGCAGCGCCCCCACCGCCTGGTCGGTGAAGCGGCGGTGCGCCAGCTCGGAGAGCAGGGCCAGCTGCTCTGCGCGCCGGGCCTGGGCGCGCGGCGGCATGTACGTCTCCTGGTCCCAGCTCAGCAGCCGGCTCGCCGCCCGCAAGGTTTCGACCTCCCGCAGGCGGCGGATCAGTTCCTGGTAGCTCTGCTCCATGAGGGCGTCCTCGCTGCTCCGCTCTCGACCCTGCCTGGCAGCGCTGCGGGGCGCGGCCGCACGCTCTGCCCGGCGCGGGGAATGGCTGGTGAGCGGGCCATGGTAGCCGACGGCGGGCGGGCCGGCAACGTGGCAGCGGTGGCCGGCAGGGGCGCGCCCGGCGCCGGTTGCCGCCCGGCCCGCCGATCAGGTACGATCGCCGCCGCCATGAAGCAGGACGTCAACCTCGCGATCTGCGGGCATGCCTGGCACGGCAAGTCCACGCTCATCGGCAAGACCGCCGTCGAGCTGGGCATGGTGGGGCGCCGCCGGCTGCAGCACTTCGAGGAGCTGGCGCGGCAGGGCCGGGATCCGTCCCTGATCTTCGCGCTCATGGTGTTCCGGCAGAAGGACGTCACCCACCGCATGGACGAGGCGGCGCGCGGGATCACCGTGTTGCCCTCCTTCGTGCGGTTCGAGTTCGAACGCCACCGCGTCACCGTCATCGACACCCCCGGCCAGGAGACCTACACCAACAACCGTTTCGCCGGCATGTTCTCCGCCGACTGCGCGCTGCTGGTGGTCGACGTCAAGGAGGGGGTGGAGAAGGTCACCGAGCAGGCGCTGCGCGTGCTGCGCGGGTACGAGATCCCGCTGCGCGGCGTTGCCATCACCAAGATGGACCGCGTCAACTACGCGCAGCAGGCCTTCGAAGAATGCGTGGAGCTGGTGCGGCTGGCGCTGCGGAGCTACGATCTGCCGGACGAGGAGGTGGTCTTCATCCCGACCTCGGCCTATGCGCCGGGCCGGCCGCTGCTGGAGCCGGGGGTCGGGCTGACCGCCCGCAGCCGGCGGCTGGACTGGTACGACGGCCCCACGTTCCACGACTTCATGGCGGGGCTGGACCTGCGGGTGATCCGCCCGGAGTCCCCGCTGCGCATCGTGATCCACTCCGCCGACATCCACGAGCAGGTGCCGGGAGTGGGCACCGCGTTCACCGGCCTGGTCGAATCGGGCACGGTGCGGCGGGACGACATGCTCATCTTCGAGCCCTCCAGCCGCGAGCTGGGCGAGCCGCTCACCGCCTCGGTCCGCTCGCTGGAGCTGACGCGGGGCCACCTGGCGACGCCGGGCATCGGGATCGAGCAGGCGCATCCGCGCCAGCTCATCGGGGTGGCCCTCCGCCAGATCAGCACGCGGGCGAGCTTGCGCGAGCTGTGGAAGGGTCACGGCACGGTGGCGGGCCATCAGGACGAGCCGCCCTCGGTGGCCAGCGAGCTGGAGGTCGAGGCGGCGTTCTTCGACCACGATCTGCAGGTCCACCCGGGCCAGCATCTGACGCTCCACGTGCACATGGATCGGGTCTCGGTGGAGATCCTCTCGCTCGATCCGGGGCCGGTGGGTGCGACGCCGGCCGCGCGCGGCCGCAAGGAACGCGACAAGGGGGACGTGACGCTTGTGCCCGGGCAGTGGGTGAAGATGGCGCTGCGCGCGGTACGTCCGGTGGCGATCGAGGAGGCCTCGCGGCTCGCGCCGCTGAGCAAGGTGGTGTTCCGCCTGGACAACCGTCCGATCGGCATCGGCCGCTGCGTGCGCATCCTCCGCCGCTGAGCGGGCGGGCGCGCCGGCCGAGGTGCATGCCCTCCTCTGCTGCCGGAGGGCTGGCGAGCACCGCGTTCAGAACGGGTGGCCGATCGAGAAGTGGACGAGCAGGGGGTCCTCGCCAGGCCGCCGCCGGAGCTTCCAGGCCACATCGAGGCGAAGCGGGCCGAGCGGGGTGGCGAAGCGGGCGCCGCAACCCACCCCGTGTCGCAGCGCATCGAGCCGCAGGGCACCCGGCTGCGGAGCCACCTCGCCCGCGTCCCAGAATGCCACGGCGCCGAGCGGTCCCAACAGCCGGAGCCGCAGCTCCGCGCTCGCGCGCAGCAGGGCGAGACCTCCGAGTGGCTCGCCGATCTCGCGCTCCTCGAACGCCCGCACGCTCGCCTCGCCGCCGGTGAACCACCGTTCCTGCAGCGGCACCTGGCGGCCCTGGTGCGGGAAGATGAAGCCGGCGGCAGCGAAGAGCGCGAGGGTGGCGCGCGGGTGCGGAGTCCAGTGCCAGGCGGCGCTGCCGTAGATGCGGCTGAAGCGGACATCGCGGAGCAGTGCGAAGCCGGCCTCCTCCACCGATACCGTGGCGTACAGTCCGCGCTGCGGATCGAGCGCGTCATCCCGCCCGTCCCAGAGCAGGCCCAGCCGTTGGGAGAGGATCTCGATGGACTCGCGTTCCAGCAGCGTTCCGGAGTCCAGGTCGGTCACCCGCGAGCGCTCCAGGCGCGTCTCGGCGAACGCCCGCAGTCGCACTCGGCTTGCGAGCGGCTGCTCCAGGCGCAGGCGCAGCCCGCGGCGCAACAGGTCGAACACCCGCACGTCGCGGTCCTCGTAGAACGCCTCCAGCCGGCTGCTCAGGCCCGAGGGGAGCATCCGCGGGTGGGAGAGCGCAGCGTCGTAGCGCCAACCGCGCATCGAGCCGAGCGCGCGCACCTCGCCCTGGAGCGCGATCCCGAAAAGATTCGCGTAGCCGAGCGCGAGCTGCCCGCGCAAGAGCTCGTACGACCCCCAGCCGCCCCCGAGCCGGATCCAGCCGGCGGGCCGCTCCTGCAGTTCGACCACGACGTCCGCGCGCCGCGTGCTCCCCTCCCCTGCCGCCGGCTCCAGCCGGGCGTGCACCCGCGTGAACAAACCCAGTTCGTAGAGCGTCCGCTCGCCGTGTTGCAGCGCCGAGGCCCGGACGAGAGCTCCGGGTTCGACGGAAAAGCAGCTGCGCACCAGCCCCGCGGCGGTGACCTCGTTGCCCTGGACGCGGAGCTGGCCGTATTCCACCAGCGGGCCTTCCTCCACCGCCAGGACCACCCGCACGGCGGGCGTGGCGGCCGGTGCGGCCAGGGGCTCGAGCCGGGCGCGGCAGCGGGCGAAGGGCCGGCCCTGTTCCCGGTAGTGTTCCTCCACGCGCCGCCGCGCCTGTTCGATCGCCTCGTGCTCGGCGGCTACGCCGGGCGGCAAGGCGGCCAGGCGGAGCAGCTCGGCCGGAGCGCGGGTGCGGGCGCCGCGGACTTCGACCGCGGCGATGCGGTGGCGCGCGCCGGGGACGGCATCGAAGCGGACGATCGCCCCCTGGCCCAGCTCCACCAGTTCCCAGCGGGCGCCGGCGCGCGCCTGGAGCCAGCCTGCGTCGCGGAGCATCCGCTCGAGGCGGCGGGTGGCGGTGCGCAGCTCCGCCTCGACCAGATAGTGGGGCTCGTACCAGCGGTGCTCGCGGTATCGCAGCACGTCGCGAGCGCGTTCCGCCAGCTCTGTGGGCAGCCCGCGCAGCTCGACGCGGCGCACCGCGGGGCGCGGTCCCTCCACGATGCGCAGGCGCACAACGGGCTTGTCGCCCGGGACCGGCCGCAGCTCCGCGTGCACGCGCGCGTACGGAAACCCGCGTTCCCGGTAGTAGGTCTCGAGCAAAAAGGCCGCGTCGGCGGCCGTTCCCAGGCTGAGGGGGCGGCCCGCGAGGTCAGCGAGTTGCCGCCGCAGGGTGAAGCCCCACAGCGTGGCGTTGCCCTCGAAGACGATCTCGGCGTCTTCGAAGCGCGGCTGCGGCACCGGCGGTGGGGGGTGTTCGGCGGCAGTGGCCCAGCCGGCGGCGGACGCGAGCGCGAGCAGGGTCGCGAGCAGCCGGGCCGGGCGCTGCCGCGCCGGTGCGCGCCGGTGGTGTGTGCCCGTTCGCGCGGGGGCGGGGCACGGCCTGCGCTCGGCCCGCCCGGGCCGTGCGGTCGCCGGCCGGTGGCTCACCGCAAGCGCCACCGCCAGAAGACCCCCAGGTTGTAAAAACCGTAGATGTCGCGCTCCGCCTCCAGCTCCCAGTGCTCGCCCGCCTCGTACACGATCAGGAAGACCGGGCCGCCCACCTCCGCCGCGCTCTGCGGTTCGTGCAGTCCAGCCTCGAGGCTGAGACCGGCGAGCCAGTCCAGGTCGCGGTTGCGGCCGCGCAGCGCCTCGCCGAGGGCGAGCGCGAGGCTGCGTAGCAACACCGAGCCGAGCAGCGCGCTCGGGGCGCGCTCGCGCGCTTGCTCGCGCGTGGTCCCGAAGGCGAGCAGGCTCACGATGTCCTCGCGTTCCAGCGGCGGCAGGGCGCGCAGCTCGATCTCGGGGCGGATGGTCGGTCCGCGCGCGGTGGCGAGCACGACCGTGTGGCCGCGCCGGGTGCGGGCGTCGAGGTCGATGCGGCAGGCGGGGGCGGGCTCGCGGTCCGGCGCGGGCAGCGCGGGTGGGGAGGAGTCCTCGAGGAGCAGCGCGCCGCGTTCCACCCGGAACGAGGCGTCGTACAGATCGACGGTTCCTTCGTGCAGGCGCAATATGCCCCGTAGCCGCGGAGCGGCGGCGTGGCCCCCGAGCTGCCCCGTGAGCGAACAGCGCAGCAGCGCGGCGCTGTTGTCGATCCACAGCGCGGGCTCGCTCGTCAGTTCGATCTGCAGAGCGAGTTCACCGGGCCAGGCGAGCGGTCCCGGCTGTTCGGGCAACAGCTCGGTCGGGCTGGCCAGGCCGCCGAGGGCGGGGGGTTCCGGCTCGCCGAAGTAGCGGGCGTCGATCAGATGCAGCCGGCCGTGCAGCCGTGCGCGGGCCGGGCTGCCCACGAGCGCGAGTTCCCCGCTGGCGCGGACCCGCAGGGTGCGGCTGGACAGCAGCAGCGCCTCGTGCGCGGCGAGCGCGAGTTCGGTGTGGCCTCGTTCGGGGCCGGCGAGGCGGACGCTGCCGCGCACGGACAGGGTGCCGCCCCCGGCCTCGGCGCGCACCTGTTCCACCAGCAGCCGGTCTCCTTCCAGCCCGACGGCTGCCTCGAGCCGTTCCCAGCTCGGATAGGGGCCGGCGAGGGCAAGCCGGCCCTGGCGCAGCCGCGCGCGCCCCACCCAGTGTTCGGCGCCGGGGGGGCCGGCGCCGAGCAGTTCCAGCTCGAGCCGTCCGCCGAGCAGCCGCACTCCGGGCAGGTAGCGCGCGAAGGGCGCGAGCGCGAGTTCGCGCGCGTGCAGGATCCAGGCGTGCTCGCGGCCGTCCGCGGGGGCCGACCAGCGCAGGCGCAGCCGTCCGCCGCCGTGCGGGCGCACCAGCTCCAGCTGCGCGCGCCGGCCTTCGGGGCCCTGGATCGCGACCAGGCTCGCCCGCCCGAGGGGAAAGCCGCCGAGCCGGAGGGCGGGCGCGTCGATCTGCAGGCGGAGCAGTCCCTCCTCGTGTCGGGTGAGCCGCGCGCGGGCGCGGCCGCCGATCCAGGCCGGCAGTGGCGGCCCGAGTGCTGCCAGGTCCGCCTCGGCGCGCGCGAGCAGCGCGGGCGGCGGCGCCGAGCTCGCCGTCGCGGCGAGTGCAGCGCAGAGCACCACTCCGATCCCGCGTCCGAGCTGGCCGGCCGTGGGCCGGCCTGTTGCCGGGGCTGCCGGGCGGGCGAGCGCCCGGTGGCGGGCGGGCGCGTCTGGGGCGGCAAGGTTGGTGGAGCTGGTTCGCATGGTGCTGGCTCCCGGTTCCGGGCTGCGGCGGTCGGGGATCGAGGCCAGGCCGGCACGGGGTGGCCGCTCGGGGCCAGGACCGGCGCTAGGGCGCGAGCGCCTGGCCGAGGTCCTCGATGAGGTCGTCGGCGTCCTCGATTCCCACCGACAGCCGCAGCAGGCCGTCCTCCAACCCGGCGAGGCGCCGGACCTCGGCGGGGATCGAGGCGTGGGTCATGGAGGCCGGGTGTTCGATGAGGGATTCGACTCCGCCCAGGGATTCGGCGCAGGCGAACAGCCGGGTGCGGGTGCAGACCTGCATCGCGTCCTCGGCGTTGCCGCGGAGCTCGAAGCTGACCATGCCGCCGAAGCGGCGCATCTGGCGGCTGGCGATGGCATGGCCGGGATGGTCGGGCAGTCCCGGATAGTGGACCCGTGCCACCCGGGGGTGTTCGCAGAGCCAGCGCGCGATGCGCTCGGCGTTGTCGCAGTGGCGTTCCATCCGCACGTGCAGGGTCTTGGCGCCGCGCAGGGTCAGGAAGCAATCGAGGGGGCCGGGCACGGCGCCGGCGGAGTTCTGCAGGAATCGCAGCCGCCGGGCGAGCTCCGGCTCGCGGGTGATGGCCGAGCCGCCGACGACGTCGGAGTGGCCGCCGAGGTACTTGGTGGTCGAGTGCACCACGATGTCGATGCCGAGGTCCAGCGGGCGTTGCAGCAGCGGGGTGGCGAAGGTGTTGTCGGCGACGGCGAGCGCGCCGTGCTCGTGGGCCAGGCGGGCAAGCGCTGCCAGGTCGCTCACGCGGAGCAGCGGGTTGGACGGCGTCTCGATCCACAGCAGGGCGGTCTCGGGGCGGATGGCGGCCCGGACCGCGTCGAGATCGGTGGTATCGACGAAGCTGAAGGCGAGGCCGAAGCGCTCGTAGACCCGCTTGAACAGGCGGTAGGTGCCGCCGTACAGATCGTTGCCGGCTACCACGTGGTTGCCCGTCTCCAGCAGCCGCAGCACCGCGTCGATGGCGGCCATGCCGCTGGCGAAGGCGATCCCCTCCCCTCCCCCCTCGAGGGCTGCCAGGCAGGCCTCCAGGGCCTGCCGCGTGGGGTTCTGGGTGCGCGAGTACTCGTAGCCCTTGTGGCGGGCGGGAAAGGGCTGGACATAGGTCGAGGTCTGGAAGATGGGAGTCATGACGGCGCCGGTGATCGGTTCGGGCTCGGTGCCTGCGTGGACGCAGGTGGTGGCGCTGCTCCACCGCCGCTGGCTGCCAGGGTTCGTATGCTCGCGCTGCTCGGTCATGCTTGCGGCTCCCAGGGTCCAGGTATGCGCTGCGATGGCGCGTGCTAGGTCGCCCAGCGCGCGATCATGCGCACCAGATCGGCCTTGGTCAGGATATCCAGTCCGTCGCGGGTGCGGACGAGCACCGCGGGTTGTTCGCGCAGCAGGTCCGAGACCGTCTCGATGCTCGCTCCCGGTTCGACCTCGGGCAGCGGGGGGTCCATGACGTCGCGGGCCGGCCGCCCCTTGGCCTCGGGATCGCGGATCAACAGGTGCACGACCCGGTCTTCCTTCACGGTGCCGATCACGCGGCCCTGTTCGACCACGGGGATCTGGGACACCTCGTGTTGCCGTAGCAGCTCCAGCACCTCGAGCAGCAGCGAGTGGGGGCTGACCGAGATCAGCCCGGGGATGGCGTCGGGCTCGGCGCGCTTGCGCGCGCACAGCTCCCCTGCGGTCTGCCCGCCGCGCTCCTCGACGAAGCGGTTCTCCTTCATCCATTCGTCGTTGAAGATGCGGCTCAGGTAGCGGGTGCCGGTATCGTGGAGCACGCAGACGATCGTGGTGTCGGGGCCGGGACGATGGCTCTGGCACCAGCGCAGGGCGGCGGCGACGACCGCGCCGCTGGAGCCTCCGCACAGGATGCCCTCGGTGCGGGCGAGGCGGCGGGTCGTGAGCAGGGCGTCGCGGTCCGGGACGGCGATCACCTCGGCGAGTTCCTCCAGGTCGAGCACCTCGGGCAGCATGTCCTCGCCGATGCCCTCGGTGAGGTGGGTGGGGATCCGGTCGCGGGGCACGGGGTTGCCGCGCTTGAACTCCCCGTACAGTCCGCCGGCCGGCTCGACCCCGATGACCTGGATCGCGGGATCGTGTTCGTGCAGTGCTCGCGCGATGCCGGTGGCGGTACCGCCGGTGCCGAGGCCGCAGAAGACGTGGGTGACGCGCCCGGCCGTCTGTTTCCAGATCTCGGTGCCGGTGCCGGTGCGGTGGGCGTCGGGGTTGGCAGGATTGCCGTGCTGGTGGGCGAACCAGCTGCCGGGGATCTCCTCGGCGAGGCGCCACGCGACGGAGTGGTGGCTGCGGGGGTCTTCGGGGCGGACGGCGGCGGGGCAGACGATCACCTCGGCCCCGAAGGCCTTGAGGGTGGCGATCTTCTCCGGGCTCTGGCGGTCGGTGGTGACGCAGATGCACCGATAGCCGCGGACCGCGGCCACGATGGCGAGTGCGATGCCGGCGTTGCCGGAGCTGGCCTCGATCAGGGTGCCGCCGGCTCGGAGCCGGCCGGTGCGCTCGGCCTCGGCCACCATGGCGAGCGCGGAGCGGATCTTGCCGCTGCCTCCCGGGTTGTGCAGCTCCAGTTTCGCGAGCAGGTTGCACTGCAGCCCGGCTCCGATGCGGCCGAGGCGGACCATCGGTGTGTTGCCGATCGCGTCGAGGATGGATTGGGAGGTCTGGCCTTGCACGCCGCGGGCTCCTCGAGGCCGGTGAGCGAGCGGCGATCATAGCGAGGCGGGCGCGGCGCTGTCCAGCCGCGCGGCGGGCTGGGGCGGGCGGTGGGGGCGCGCAGCTCGCTCGCTCCCCGTTGCCGGGCGGGCGGCGGTGGCGGGGCGAAGGGCGCCGGTGCTCGCCGGCGCGCGCCGGCGACGCAAGCGCGCGGGGCTTGCTCGCTTGCTGCAGCCGGCTGGGCGGCGGTGGCGGGGCGAAGGGCGCCGGTGCTCGCCCGCGCGCGTCCGCAACACCAGCGCGCAGCTTGCTTCCTGTGGGCGGGTGGCGGTGGCGGGGCGAAAGGCGCCGGTGCTCGCCCGCGCGCGCCGGCGACGCAAGCGCGCGGGGCTTGCTCGCTTGCTGCAGCCGGCTGGGCGGCGGTTGGCGGGGCGAAGGGCGCCGGTGCTCGCCCGCGCGCGTCCGCAACACCAGCGCGCAGCTTGCTTCCTCCGGGCGGGCGGCGGTTGGCGGGGCGAAAGGCGCTGGTGCTCGCCCGCGCGCGTCCGCAACACTAGCGCGCAGCTTGCTTCCTCCGGGCGGGCGGCGGTTGGCGGGGCGAAAGGCGCTGGTGCTCGCCCGCGCGCGTCCGCAACACTAGCGCGCAGCTCCCTTAAAAAAAGCGGGCACCGGTGGGTGCCGGTGCCCGCAGAGGAGAGAGAGGGAGAGAGAGAATCCTGGCGCCGGTATCGACGCGTGTCCTTGCTCCTACAGGTAGAGCGAGTAGCCGCGCGGGGTCAGCACCGTCTTGCCGCGCCCGCGGTCCGGCCGGCGCTCGCGGCGGCCGTCGCGCGTGCTGTCGCGGGGTGCGCCGGCCGGCGAGCCCTGCTCCTGGTGTTCTCGTTCCTCGGCCATCCTCGTGACCTCCGCGCTGCGTAGAGCAACGGCGGTGCCGGGCGCGGGCCGCTCCGTCGGATCTTCATAAGATGTTACATATCAGGATATTGCGTCGTTCCTTCCCAGATGCGCCACGGTGGTGGAATCGGGTTCACGAACCAGAACCGCCACGGACGAGGGCCTGGGCTCGTTCCTCGCGGCTCAGGGGTGAGACGGCCGATGACCGCGTGATGACGGGCAGGTGGGCGGGCGGCGACGTTGTGCGGTGGGGGGCTACCGGGGTAGGCGGCTGCGGAAACGGAGGTTGGAGGTGGTGCAGCTGCGGGGTGGCGGTGGTAGCGGGGGTGTTGTGGTCGTGTGGGTCTGGGCGAGCGGGCTCGGGGCTGGCGCGCGTTGCGTCGCCTGTGCGAGCGCCATATAGTTCATGCGGAGCCGCCCATGGACGCAGGCCGGTCGATTCCCCGTTCGTCCCGCACGGTGCCTTCCGCGCCGGGTGCTAGTGACGCCCCCGAGCGCGGTGTGGATCCAGAGCGGGAGCTCCAGGAGCTGCGGCAGCGGGTGCTGCTTCTGGAGCGGGAGCGGGCGGCGCTCAGGCGGGAGCGCGACCAGCTCCGGGAGCAGGTGCAGCTGCTGGATCGGCTACGGCGCCACCTCGGCAGTCTCAACGAGCGGCTGGAGCTGCTGGCGCGGCTCACCAAGGAGATCACCAAGCTCAACCGGGACGCGATCTACGACGCCTGTGTGACCAAGGTCCCCTATCTGGTGCGGGCCCGTTTTGCCTCGCTGTATCTGTACGACCGGGAGCAGGGACGGCTGGTGCTGCAGCGGCACAGCCACGACCGGGCCATTGCGCACGCGGTAGCGGTCGAGGACGGCTCTGCCAGCCTCATGGTGCAGGTGCTTCGCTCGGGGCGGGTCCAGGTCTTCACCGATCTGGATCAGCCGGCGGTGGCCGGGATGACCGCGGAGGCGACGGCGGCGCGCCCGCACCGGGACATGTACGCCACGCGGTCGTGCATCGTTGCGCCGCTGCGCGCGGGGGAGGAGGTGGTCGGGGTGCTGAACCTCGCCGATCGCACCGACGGCCAACCGTTCGTGCCAGAGGAGGACCTGCCGCTGATCACGCAGCTGGCCGAGGTGCTGGCGGTGGCGCTGCGCAACTGTGCCCTGTTCGAGCTGGTGCAGCATCAGGCGCGGACCGACTCGCTCACGCAGCTCGCCAATCGCCAGACCTTCTTCGAGGCGCTGGAGCGCGAGGTGGAGCGTGCGAACCGGTATGGCGGCAAGTTGACGCTCGCGATCGCCGACATCGATCGCTTCAAGGTCATCAATGACAACGCCGGCCATCTGGCAGGCGATCACGTGCTGCGCGAGGTGGCTTCGGTGTTGCGAGCGAGCGTGCGGGCGGCCGACATCTGCGCGCGTTACGCGGGCGACGAGTTTGCGCTCATCTTTCCCGAGACGGGGTTGGCAGCGGCGCGCACGGTGGCCGAGCGTATCCGGGAGCGGCTGGCGCGCCAGCCATTGCGGTACGGCGAGCAGCAGCTCCAGGTGCGGCTGTCGATCGGGTTGGCGGAGCACTCCCCGGAGACCGGGCACGGCACCGAGCTGATCCGCAGGGCCGATCAGGCGCTGTACCGGGCCAAGCGTCAGGGCGGCGATCGGGTGTGCGCGTAGTTCCGGGCTCGCTTCGCGCGCTCGGCGGCGGGCCAGCGGGATCGCAGAGGCGGGCTCCTGCCTCCTAGCGCGCATCCGCCGTGCTGGGAGGGGTCTCGGGCGGCTCCGCTTCGGTTTGCGGCATGGGGGGCGGGCACCACTCGAAGCGCGGGTCGAGGGCGGTGGCCGGATCGAGGGCGCGGGCGCGCCAGTAGGCGCGGTGGGCGTGTTGCCAGGCCTGGTGCTCGGCGAGCACCTGTTGCAGGCTCACCGTGCCCCGCGCGTCGAGAAACTCGAGGACCTGGGCCGCCGCGAGCACGGTGAAGCGGGCGTCCGCGCCCGCCGGCAGCACGCCTTCGGCGTGCAGTTCGAGCACGACCGGGGTAGCGGGTGCGAGCAGCGTGCGCGGCTCGCCGGCGATCCACGTTCCGTGTTCGCCGAGGCTCTGGAGCCAGAACGGATCGGGGGGGGCGCCGAGCGTGGCGCCGGCGACCACCGGCGGCACCATGAGCTCCTGGCGCAGCAGCTCCGGCCAGTCTGCCGACTGGGGTTCCCAGCGATCGGCCTGTGGCTGGTAAGCGAGGGCCTGCAGCGCGAGCGCCCGCACGCCCCCGAGCCGGAGCGCCAGCGTGTGCTCGTGCTCGGGGGCGCCGGGGGGCAGGAGCTGTCGCATGCGGTGCAGCACCAGCTCGGCCGGCTCGCCGCCCGGGCCCCAGGCGATACGCAACAGGTAGGCGTCGCGCAGGGCCTCGCCGAGATCGGCCTGCCAGGGAGTGTTCACCGCAGTCCCCTGCGGCGCGCGGGGCGAGGCGCGTCTCAATGGGTGGCCGGCTCGACCGCCGGCGGTGGCGGGCTCGCCGGTGTCTCCCCCTGCTCGCTGCGGCCGCGAGCGTGGGCGAGCGCCGCCGCAACGAACTCCCGGAACAGCGGGTGGGCGCGGGTCGGCTTGGACTGGAACTCCGGGTGGAACTGGGTGGCGACGAACCAGGGGTGGTCGCGCAGCTCCAGCACCTCGACCAGGGTGCCGTCCGGCGACTGGCCGGCGACGATCATGCCGGCCTGTTCGAACCGCTCGCGGTAGGTCGTTGTTGAACTCGTAGCGGTGCCGGTGGCGCTCGTAGACCTCGCCGGTCCCGTAGGCCTGCTGCGTGCGGGTGCCCGGGGTGAGCCGGCAGGGATAGGCGCCGAGCCGCATGGTCCCGCCCAGGTCGACCACGCCGCGCTGTTCCTCCAGCAGGTCGATGACCGGGTGCGGGGTGCCTTCGGCGAACTCGGTCGAGTGGGCCTCGGTGAGCCCGAGCACGTGGCGGGCGAACTCGATCGACAGCGCACTGCATGCCGAGGCAGATACCGAAGAACGGGAGCTCGTGTCTCGCGCGCGTAGCGGATCGCCTCGATCTTGCCCGCGCACCCCGCGCTCGCCGAACCCGCCCGGCACCAAGAGCCCGTGGAGCGCCGGCGAGCAGCCTGGCGGCGCCCTCGCGTTCGATCTCGTGGCTCGGAGATGCGGTCGCACTCGGACGCGGGCCTGGTTGGCGATGCCCGCCGTGGGTCAGCGACTCGTAGATGGCTCTGTAGGCGTCGGTCAGCTCGGATGTACTTGCCGACGAGGGCGATCCGCACCTCGGCGCGCGGGTGCACGATCGTCTCGACGATCTGCTTCCAGGCGGACAGATCGCCCTTGCGTGCGGGCAGGCCCAGCTCATCCAGCAGCAGCTCGTCGAGGCCCTGCGCCGCGCAGCACGAGCGGGCATCTCGTAGATGTGTGCTCGACGTCGGTCGCCTCGATCACCGCTTTGGCCGGCACGTTGCAGAACAGCGCGAGTCTTCTCGCGGATGCCGTCGTCCAGCCGCCGTTCGGAGCGGCAGATCAGCATGTCGGGCTGGATGCCGATCTCGCGCAGCTTGTCGACGCGAGTGCTGGGTCGGCTTGGTCTTGAGCTCGCCGGTGGCGCGCAGGTAGGGCAGCAGCGCCAGGTGCACGTACACCACGTTGCCGCGCCCCAGTTCGAGCCCGGAACTGGCGGATGGCCTCCAGGAACGGCAGGCTCTCGATGTCGCCCACCGTACCTCCGACCTCGGCGATCGCGACGTCGACGCCGGCGTGGGCGGCGACGCCGGATGCGTCCTTGATCTCGTTGGTCAGGTGGGGCATCACCTGGACCGTCCTGCCGAGGTAGTCGCCCGCGCCGCTCCTTCTCGAGGATCATCTGGTAGATGCGGCCGGTGGTGAAGTTGCTGGAGCGGCTCGATGCGGGCGGAGGTGAAGCGCTCGTAGTGGCCCAGGTCGAGGTCGGTCTCCGCCCCGTCGTCGGTCACGTACACCTCGCCGTGCTGGAAGGGGCTCATGGTGCCGGGATCGACGTTGAGGTAGGGATCGAGCTTCTGCAGGCTGATCCGGTAGCCGCGGTCCTCGAGCAGCAGTCCGATGCAGGCAGCCGTCAGCCCCTTGCCGAGGCTGGAGACCACTCCCCCGGTGATGAACACGTGCTTGGCCATCGCCCTCCTCCTCGTCTCCGGTCTCCCTGCTGGCGCGAGCCTGGTGCCGGGCCGTGCCGCGCTGCTGCTGGCGGCAGCGCGGCGGCGCGCCGCCGCAGCGCCGCTCGCGCGGCCGGGTCTCAGCCCGAGTCGGCACTGGCGCCGCGCGCCTGGCGCATCCTGCGCACGAACGCGGCGTAGTCCTCCGGCGTGTCGATGCCGCCCGGCACCGGGCCCTGGACGATGCCGACGCGGATGGCGAATCCGCGCTCCAGCGCCCGCAGCTGTTCCAGCCGTTCGAGCTGTTCGAGCGGCGAGGGCGGCAGGCCTGCCAGCGCGAGCAGCGCGCGCTGGCGGTAGGCGTAGATCCCGATGTGGTGCAGGAAGCCATCCCGCGGCATGCCGCCGGTCTCGCGGTCGTATGGTATCGGGGCGCGCGAGAAGTACAGCGCCCGCCCGCGCGCGTCCGCCACGGCCTTGACCGCGTGGGGCGAGTGAAACGACTGCGCGTCGTGCGAGCGGGCGGCGAGCGTGCCGAGCGGGGCGTCGTCCTCGGCCATGAGCGCGATCAAAGTGTCGATCCAGGCAGGCGGCAGCTCGGGCTCGTCGCCCTGGACGTTGATCACCAGATCGTCCGGGGAGAGCCGCGCGCGCGCCACGCAGGCCACGCGGTCGGTGCCGCTGGGGCAGTCCACCGGCGTCATCACCGCCTCGATGCCGAGCGGGGCGCAGGCGCGGGCGATGCGCGGGTCGTCGGTGGCGACGAGCACCGCGGCCAGCCGGCGCGCCTGGCGCACCTGCTCGACCACGTGGTGGATCAGGGGCCGGCCGGTCTCGGCGAGCAGCGGCTTGCCGGGCAGGCGGGAGGAGGCGTAGCGGGCCGGGATGACGGCGATCGCGCGCAACCGTTCGGGCACCTCGTCCGTGCGGGCTGGCGCGCTGCTGGAGCCGGTGCGCCACGCCCCTCCGTCCGGCCTCATGCTAGCGGTGCGGGCCGACGCTGTCACGGGGCGGGATCGCCCGCGCGCCGCGGCCGGGCTGGCGCCGGTGGGGCCGGCTCCGGCCGGGCGCCGGGGGGCAGCGCCGGCGGGCAGCCCCGCTGCCGGCGGCAGCGCCGTCCTTCAGGAGCTGCCCGCCGGCAGCTCGACGCCGCCGCGGGCGTACATGGCCAGCGTGTCCCGTACCAGCCGTTCGAGCGGGTAGTCGCTGATCACCGCGCGGCGGGCGGCGGCGCCCAGCTGTTGCGCGAGGGCGGGCTGGGCGAGCAGGCGCGCGAGCGCGGCGGCGAGCGCTTCGGCGTTGGCGCTCGGAAACAACAGCCCCGTCTGCTCGTCGCGCACCACGGCGTAGGCGTCCCCCTCGGCTCCGGCGAGCACCGCACGCGCGGCGGCCATCGCCTCGAGCAGCACCGGCGTCGGTCCCTCCTCCACGTCGGGCAGCACGCACAGATCCATCTCCACCAGCAGCCGGCGCAGCTCGACGGCGGTTGCGAACGTCAGGTTGCGCACCAGGCCCAGCTCCTGGGCGCGCTGGCGCAGCGCCCGCTGGGGGGTCTCGGCACCGATCGCGACCAGGAACTGGGTCTCGGGACGCACCTCGAGCACGCTGCGGGCGGCCTGCAGGAAGACCTCTGCGGAGGCGGGTTTGTCGTGTTCCACCACGGTGCCGATCACCGGGGCTGCCCGGGGCTCGGCCAGCGGCAGCCGCGGCGGCTCGGGGCCGGCCTCCACCCCGCCTGGCACGACGCGCACGCGCTCGCGCGGGGCACGTCGCTGGTTGACCAGATCCTGGCGCAGGGCGTCGCTCGGCACGCTGGCGAGCGCCACTGCCTCCCACCGGATGCCGCGGTCCGGCACCCGCCTGCTCGGGCGGTACACCGAGGCGAACAGCGGCGTGCGGATGGCGCGGGCGAGCCGCATGCCGAGTTCGATCTGCAGCACGCCGACCGCGTGGACCAGCCGGGGCTCGAGCCGCCGGAGCCGCCGGCCGAGCAGCCAGCCGGCCAGCGCCCGTAGCGGGCGGACCGCGAGCCACGGCAGCGCCACGTGCGCCACGCCGGCCCGCTCCAGCAGCGGCGCCAGTCCCCCGCCGGGGCTCAGCACCACGACCCCGAGCCCGTGGGCCTGCAGCCCGCGCCCGAGCGTGCAGGCGGCGAGCGCCGGTCCGCTCAGCACGAGCGGCGGCGCCACGAGCACGAGGTGCTGGGGTGGTGCGGGCCAGCTCACCGCGCGGTCCCTCGCCGCCAGGGCGGCTGGGCTGGGCGCGGCCGCCGGCGCGGGCGGCGGTGGCCTGCGCAGCGGCAGCGCGGGTGGCTGGGCGGCCGGCGGCCGGAGGCGGCGGGTTGTCTGCGGCGTGGGGGGCGGGCTCGGTGGCCCGCTGTCGGGCGCGCGTTCATGGGGCCAGCTCGTGCGCTCCGTCGTGCGGGGAGGTGATCGGCGCCGTGCCGCCGAGCGCGCGGCTGCGCGCGCGCGCGGCCCGTTCGATCAGGGCGAGCAGCCGCGCGAGCGCCTGCTCCTCGGGGTAGAGCTCCGCGGTGGCGCGGGCGGCCCGGGCCATGGCAGCCCGCCGCGCCGGATCGGCGAGCCGGAGCAGCGCCTGGGCGAGGGGCGCGGGTGCACGGCCGTCCTCGAGCACGATCCCCTCCATGCCGCGCAGGAACTCCGCTCCGCCGCAGGCACGCGTGGTCACCACGGGCAGCCCGCAGGCGAGTGCCTCCAGGATCACCAGTGACGAGGTGTCGTAGTAGCTCGGGTGCACCAGCACGTCGGCGGCATGATACAACGGGCGGACGTCATCGCGGGGGCCGACAAGGCGCAGCTCCACCCCGAGGCGGGACGCCAGCCGCGCGTGGCGCCGGCCGCGCTCGCGCCCGCACGCCAGCACCACGGCCCTGCTCGGCGCCAGGTGCGGGCCCGCCAGCGCCACGGCGCGGAGCAGCCGCTCCAGCCCGCGCAGCGCCAGGTTGTGCGAGACGAGCAGCAGGGCCAGCTCGCCGGGCTCCAGCCCGAGGGCGGCGCGGGCGGCGTGCCGCTCGGCGGCGCTCGGCGGCCGGAAGCGCTCGAGCTCGACGCCGTGCCGGCAGAGTGCGATCGCGGCCGGATCGGCCCCGCACAGCTGCACCATGTCGCGGCGCACCCGCTCGGAGATCGCGACCAGCCAGGGTCGCGGGCGGGCGGTGTACTGCCGCCGCTCGACGAACAGAAACGCCCACTGCCGCGGCGCGAGCAGCCGGCCCAGGGCGAGCAGCGGGCGCAGCGCGGCCGGATGGCGCCGCAGCGTGCCGCCGAGCGCTGCCAGGTGGACGCCGCCTTGCGGGATGAGCACGTCGCCGGGCGCCTTGCAGAGCGAGACCACCAGGTCGGAGCGCGCCTGCGCCTGGGTGGCGGCGCGGGCGAGCGCCAGGGCGCGCCGGAGCTTGCCGCGCACCGGCGGCGTCGCGATGCGCTCGACCGTGTGCCCGCGGGCGGCGAGTGCCTGGGCGAGCCGGGCGGCGGTGGCTTCGGCGCCGCCGCGCGCCGGATCGAAGCCGTCGGCCACGAGCGCGACGCGCAGCGGCGCCGGCTGCGGGGGCGCAGGGCCGCGGCTGGTGGCGGCGGCGCCGCGTGCGGGGGCGGCTGGTCGCGCGGGCGGTGGCGGGCCGGCGGCGGCGGCAGCGAGGGCCTCGAGCCGCCGGCGGCGGATGCGCTCCGCCTTGCGGGCGGTGGCGCGCACCAGGCGGCGGGCGCGGCGGTCCAGCCGGGCCGCCCGGCCGCGCGGCGGCAATCCCAGATAGGCGCGCAGGAACGCGAGCGCGTCGGTGCGGGTGGCGATGGCGGCGGCGGAGGCCCACAGCGCGGCCAGGTCCTTGATCCGCCACCGGCGGCGGCGCAGCCAGCGCGGGCGGGCGCGGGCGAGGTCGATCAGCGCCAGCTGCTCGCCCGGCTCGTCCCACAGCAGGTGATCCAGGTACAGATCGCGGTGGAAGATCCCCGCTGCGTGCATGCGCGCCACCAGCTGGCCGAGGGTGCGGGCGAGCCGCCGCCGCCTGCGGTGGCTGGGCGTGGCGGGCCCTCGCGCCTGGGCGCCGAGCCGCGGCAGCGCCTCCGACAGCGGCTCGCCCGGCACCGCCGCCAGGTCGACGCTCGAAGTGTGGCGCAGGCCGAACCGCTCCCACCGCCAGCGCCCATGCACGCGCAGCACCTGGGGGACCGCAAGGCCGAGCGCGCGCAGGCGTGTGGTGTTGCGGGCTTCCGCGGCGGCGGACAGGGGCGGTGGGTTGAGCTTGAGCAGTCCCGCCAGCGGCAGCCACGGCCAGAGCACCGAGTAGACCTTGCGGTAGTGCACGGTGCCGCCGGGGAGTTCGACCCGGTAGCAGGTGCTGCTCGGCCCGTGGCGAAGCGCGGTGAGCCGCTCCTGGTCCCCTTCGCCGCGCTGCGCGGTCACGGCCTGCTCCCCTGCCCTGCCCTGCCCTGCCCCGTGCTGTGCTTTGCTTTGCTGTGCTGTGCTGTGCTGTGCCGTCCTGCCCTGTCGTGCTCAGTGCGGGCCGGTGCCAGGCGGGCCGGCGGCGGGTTCGATGGCCGCGTGGGGGCTCGCGGTGGGTGCGCCGTCGCCGGCGCGCTCGGGCCCCTCGGTCTGCAGCCGGTACAGGCGCGCGTAGAGCCCGCCTTGCGCGAGCAGCTCCTCGTGCCTTCCCTGCTCGACGATCCGGCCCTCGTGCAGCACCGCGATGCGGTCGGCGTGGATGATCGTGGACAGCCGGTGGGCGACCACGAAGGTGGTGCGCCCGCGCATGAGCTCTTCCAGGGCCTGCTGCACGAGTTTCTCCGACTCGCTGTCCAGGGCGCTGGTCGCTTCGTCCAGGAGCAGGATGCGCGGGTTGCGCAACAGCGCGCGCGCGATCGTCAGGCGCTGGCGCTGCCCGCCGCTGAGCGTGACCCCGCGTTCGCCGACCACCGAGTCGTAGCCGTGCTCCAGCGCGGCGATCACCTCGTGGATGTGGGCGGCGCGGCAGGCGGCCTCCATCTCGGCGGGGGTGGCGTCGGGTTTTCCGTAGCGCAGGTTCTCGGCGATCGTGGCGTTGAACAGAAACGGTTCCTGGGTGACCATGGCGACGTGGCGCATGAGCTGCGAGCGCGCCACGGTGCGGATATCGCGGCCGTCGATCTCGATCGAGCCCTCGGTCGGATCGTACAGGCGTGCCAGCAGGTCGATCAGGGTGGACTTGCCGGCGCCCGAGGGGCCGACCAGCGCGATGACCTCCCCTGGTCGTGCTTCCAGGTCGATCTCGCGCAGCACCGGTTCGCGCTCGTAGCGGAAGCCCACCCCGCGCAGCCGGACGTGGCCCTGGACCTGCTCGAGCGGCGGGCCCTGGTGGCGGTCTGCCATCTCGGGGCGGGTGCGCAACAGCTCCTGGATGCGGTCCACGCCGGCCAGCGACTCCATGAGGTCGTTGTAGGACTTGAGCAGCATCTTGCCCGGGGAGTACATGAGGCCGAGCGAGGTGAGGAAGATCACCAGCCGGCCCTTCTCGATGCCGCCGGCGACGTGGAAGTACCAGACGCCGGCCAGCAGCAGCGCGGCGACGATCAGGTGGTTGAGGCCCTCGGTGAGCCCGCGGGCGGCGGCCTTGGTGCGGACCACCTTCATGGTGCGGCCATAGTAGTGTTCGTTGGCGTCGCGGAAGCGCTCGATCTCGTGCCGCTCGTTGTCGAAGGCCTTGACGATGCGGATGCCGCTCAGCATCTGCTGCATGGCCTCGGTGACCTCGCCGGCGGAGGCCTGGCGGCCGCGGGCGCGCTTGCGGATCTTGCGCCCGAACACCTGCAGCGCGACCAGCACCGGCACCACCGCCACTGCCGAGACGAGCGAGAGCTGCCAGCTGGCCCAGAGGCAGATCGCCACGCCGGCGAGCACGCGGAAGGCGGCCTCGAAGATGTCGCTGAACAGGAACTTGAGTGCCTGGTGGACCTGGTTGATGTCGTTGGTCAGCCGCGAATACAGATCTCCCAGTTTCTGCTTGTGGAAGAAGCGCAGGCCGAGCGAGAGCACGTGGCTCATCACATGGACGCGGATCTCGATGAGCACGCGCTGCACGAGCTTGGCCTGCAGGTAGTCCTTGCCGAAGTCGCTGAGTGCGAGCAGCACGGCCAGCACGGCCAGACCGGCGGCGATCAGCTGGGCCCAGCCCCAGACATCTCCGGGCTGGGGCAACAGCTCCGCGGCGCGGGCGCGGGCCCAGGTCTCCAGCCGGCCGAGCGGCGGCAGGGTGCGGCCGAGCGGGCTGAGCGCGTGGGGGGCGGGCGGCTTCTGGGCGTGGGGTGGTGGGCCGGCGGGCTGCTCGGCCGGGGGCGGTGGCTGGCCGGCGGCCGGGGTGGCAGGCGGCGGGGCGGGGGCGCTGGCGCCCGTGGCGGTGGCCGCCGGGCTCGCGGGCGCGGAGGCGGTGGCAGCCGGGGGTGCGAGCACCCGGTCGACGATCAGTCCGGCGAAGCCTGCCCGCGCCTGGTTGAGGAAGCCATACAGCGCGGTGATCGCCGTGGCGACGAGCAGCAGCTTCCACAGCGGGCGGACGAAACCGAACAGGAACCCGCCGAGCCTGAGGATATCGCCGAGGTCTCTACTACGCCCGCGCTGCCGGCCCACCGGCCTCTCCGCAACCCGAGCCGCCGCTGGCGGCACCGCCCCGAACCCGCTTATCATAGTGCCCTGCTCGCAAGGGGCAAGGAGCGCGCCCGCGCGGCCTGGCAGGTGCTGTCGCGCCCCAGGCGCAGTGCGCTCGCAGTTGCGGCAGGCGCGGCGAGGCGCTGAGGGTTGCCCGCTGCAAGCGGCGGGTGTGCCGCGCGGGCAGGCAGGCGGGATCCGTAGGGGCTGTCAGGACCAGGACGCCGCCGCCGTTTACCGGGGTGGAGTTTCTCTCACGCCGGGTATGGCTGCCCTGGCCCGGAGCTGTGCGGAGGGAGAAGCGATGCCGGATCAGCCCCGAGCGCACCTGCCCGTTCACCTGCTCACGAGCGTAGGTGCCCGCCAGTACGAACCGGTCGAATACGAACTACGAGGAAGGCCTTGCAGCAGCGCCTACTGTCCGGCGGCGCTGGTGAAGCTGCTCGCACCGAGGCTGCAGGTACAGCGCGCGACCATCATCGCCACCAAGGACGCGATCGACAGGCACTATCATAACCTGGCGGAGGAGCTCCGCCGGGCAGGAGTAGAGGTCGATCCAGCGGTAGAGATTCCGCTCGGCGGGAACGAGCACGAGCTCGAGACGATCTTCGAGCGAATTGCCCAACTGCAATTCAATCCCAGCCAGGTGGTCCTGGACGTGACCTATAGCCTGCGGCACCTGCCGTTTGTCCTGTTGGCCGCCCTGAGCTACCTGCGGGGTCTCGAAAAGCTGCAGCTTGCCGGGGTGTACTACGGCGCGTTCGAGGCGAAAGACCAGCAGAGCGGCCGCTGTCCCGTGCTCGATCTGACCTGGCTCGTCGAGCTGCTGGACTGGTTCAGCGCCTTGCGTTCGTTTCATAGGAGCGGAGGTCTGCGGGAACTGACGGAGATGCTGGCGGCCGGAACCGGCAGGCTGTTCCGCGTTGCGCAGGGCTCGCCTGCGCTCGGCAAGGCCAAGGACGCGGCGCGCTGGCTGGAAGCCGCGCACGGCGCGCGTCTGCCGCTCGAGGTCGGCATCGCGGTAGCGCGGCTGAAGCAGGCGCTGGAGGAGCTCCGCCGGCAGCAGCTGCCGCCGCCGCTGCAGCGTGCGCTGGCTGCGCTGCTTGAGCACACCTTGCGCATGGCGGTGAAGCAGGCCGGGGGCGATCTGGGCCGTAACGCCAAGCAGCAGCTCGTGCTGGATCGGCGCGAGCTGGAGCGGCAGCTCGCCTATGCCGAGCTACTCGCAAAGTGGGGCGACGGACCGGCAGCGTTCCTGGTGTTGCGCGAATGGATGATCAACGCGGCGCTGTGGGCGCAGCGCCGCGAGCAGGACTGGCTCGATTACGAGGGGGCGCGCCGTTCGGTCGAGGTCTGGCTCAACGGCATGGCCCAGCGCCTGCAGCTGGGGATGGGCCTCCCCGCACAACTCCAATCCTTCGTCCGCCTGTGGCAGAAGATCCGCGAGAGACGCAACGCGTTTGCGCACGCGGGGATGACACAGAGCGCATGGTCCGCAGAGGATCTTGCCTGCTCGACGACGGAGATCCTGAAACAGTGCCATCACCTGCTGGACGGGCTGGAAGCGCTGGCGACCGCGCCTTCTGCGGGTGGCCGCCTGGTGGTCACCCCGCTCGGCCTGGCGCCGGGGGTGCTGTTCACGGCGGTCCGCCGGCTCGCGCCTGATCGGCTGCTGATCGTCACCTCCGAGGCGGCGCGGGGCCGGATCGATGAGGCGCTTGCGTGCGCGGGCCGACCCGATCTGCGCCGAACCGAGGTCGTGCTCGCCGACCCGCACGAGGGCTGGCGCGAGATCGAGGCGCGGCTGGTCCCAGGTCCGGGCGGGCTGTTGGAGGAGCTCGTGCAGGCGGCTGAGGTGGTGGTCAACATCACGGGCGGCACCACGGCGCTGCAGATCAGTGTGGAGCGCATCGCCGAGCGGGCCCGGAGTCTCGGGGTGCCCCAGCGGCGGGTGGCGCTGGTCGATCGCCGGTCGCGGGAGGAGCAGGACGCGGCGCCCTATGTCGAGGGCGAGGTCGTCGAGTTTGACGAAGCGGGGCGCGCGGGCCGGCAGGACTCGACGGAGGGATGCTGAACCCGGAGGAGCGATCGTCGATGCGTCTGATGTTGACCACGGTCGGCACGAGCGCACTGCAGCACAACGCGAGCGAGCTGGAGCGAAGGCGTCTCGCCGCCTGCGCCAACAAAAAGCAGGTCGAGCTCGATCCGTCCGAGCAGGAGCTGTTGGCGCAGCGCCGGCAGCACGCGGAGCAGCTGCTGCAGGGTCCGCCTCGCCAGGTACGGCGCGCCAGTGCGGAGCTCAATGCGTTGCTCGCCTACTATGGCGACCGCGAGAGTGCGATCGGCGAGGACCGGCACATCCTGGTGGCGAGCGACACCGCCCAGGGCAGGTTGGCTGCGGCGCTGCTCGAGGCCTATCTGAGCAGCCGCGCGGGGCCGGAGCAGGTAGAAGTTTGGGCGCCTGCCGGCCTGGTTACCTCGGACCTCACCGCCTTTTACCGAGGCGTGCGCAGCCTGCTGAAGTTGTGTGACGAGACGCTGCCGGCCTATCGGCTCATGGGGGTGCCGATCGTGTTCAACACGGTCGGTGGCTTCAAGAGCCAGCGGGACATGCTGAATGTGCTCGGCATGTTTTACGCGGACGAGATCCTCTATATCTTCGAGGACCCGGCCGCGCCGCTGTTGCGGCTGCCGCGGCTGCCGGTGCGGTTGGACCGGGAGCTGTTTCAGGCGCACGCGGTCGAGATGGCGCTGCTCGCCGCCGGCCGCAGTTTCGCGGGCCAGGAGCTGCGCGTGCCGGAGTGGTTGCCGGCGACGCTGTTCGACGAACCCGATGCGGCGGGCCGGCGCTCGCTGTCGGCCTGGGGCCTGCTCGTGTGGAACCAGGTCAAGGACGAAGTGTTGGGCGAGCAGCTGCTGGGGTTCGACGGGGTGGAGTACACAGCCGCTTTCGAGCGGGACTTCTTCTGCCTGCCGCAGGACCCGCGCCGGCTGCGGACTCGGTTGCAGCAGCGGGTCGCGCAGCTCGTGGTGGAGCTGGAGAGGGCGGGCGGGCAGCTCGAGGAGCTCGTGCAGCAGGGCCTGCTGGAGCGATCTGGGGGGCGGCTGCGGCTCGTGGTGGCAGGTGAGCAGCGCGCTGCGCCCCTGCTCGCCGCGATCTGCGAACCGGCGGATGCCGGCGGGGGGCTGCGATTCGTCGAGATCGAGCAGCTGTCGCCGGCATAGCGGCCTGGTGAGGCGGCTGTCGCAGGCGCAGGTGGGCGGACGCCATGGCGCCGGGGCTCGACCTGCTGTTGTGCACGCTCGGCACCAGCTGGGCGGTGGTGCCGGAGGTGTACGGGTGGCTTGCGCCTGGGGTGCTCGATCTGTACCGGCACCATCCGGAGCGGGCCGAGCTCGATCGGCAGCGGGAACTCTTGGGTCTGCGGCCGCCGCAGGAAATCTGGGTGCTCACCACCGACAGCGAGCGGACCACCCGAGCGCTCGAGCAGCTGCAGCGCTGGCACGCTTGCTTGCGTTCGGCGCGGCCGGCGCCGCTGCGCGTCTGGCGGGCAGCGCACACAGGGGAACTTGCAAGCGAAGAGCAGTGCCGCCGCATGCGGGAACTGATCCTGCGCTGCGCGCTCATGGCAGCCGAGTACGCGGGGGCAGACGGTCAGCTGGTGCTCTCGCTGGCGGGGGGGCGCAAGACCATGAGTGCGGATCTGCAGCGTGCCGGTTCGGTGTTCGGTTGTACCGCGCTGGTACATGTGCTGGACACCGGGGAGCTACCGTCGCTGTTGCGCGAACCTGCGCCCACTGTCCTCGCTGCACCGCTGCCGGCGACGGCGGTGGGTCCGGCCGGGCCAGAGGATTGCGCGAGGAGGTTGCGCCCGGTGGTGATCGGCTCGGCCATGCCGAGCGAGCTGCTGCAGGTACGGCTGGAGCAGCGGCCGGCGGTGAGCACCAGGGAATTTCCGCTGCCGCTGGCGGAAGGGCATGCCGTACGTTGGGAGTGGCAACCCGGCGCGCAGGCGAGCCTGGCGGACGAGGTGGCGCTGCGCGAGCGCGAGGGCAGCCGGCTCCTTTATAGCTACATGCAGCAGCTGGCTCGTGGCGAGCGGCACCAGGGATGGCGGATGCTCTTCCGGCTGCCGCCAACTTGCATGGACCGGCTGCGCAGCACAAAGCTCGCGCCCCGGCATTTGGGCTGGCTGCGGCGCCTGCCCAAGGCTGACCTGCACTGCCACATCGGCGGTGCGCTGCAGATCGCGCAGCAGCGGCAGGTGGCACGCGCGATCTGGGAGGCGAGTCCGCCGGGACGGCGGACTCAGGCGCTCGAACGGGTCGAGTCCTGGCTCCGCCAGCCGCGCTGGCCGGCGGACTGGCCTGCCGCGCTGCGCCGCCTGGAGCCGTTGCGGGCCGAGTGCGCCGCCGCGCTGTTGTTGTACGCCAGCGACGCGCAGCTGGAGGAGAACCTGTTCGGTTCGACCGAGCCCCGAATCGCCCTGGCAGAGCGTGCTTTCGCGCTATACGAGCAGCCTGGCGAGCTGAGCGGCTCGGCGGTGCTAGGCCATCCGGCGGCCCTTCCCGTCTACGCGAAGGCCATCGTGGACAACGCCGTGGCCGACGGGGTGTGGTACCTGGAGCTGCGCGGCAGCCCGCAGCGGTACGCACCCCAACAAGCGATCGCCTGGCTGCGCCGGCTGCAGCAATGCTTGCGCCAGGCGCAGCAGGGGGTGCAGCAGCCGCTGGAGATCCGCTTCGTCGTCATCGCCGATCGACGGCTTCCGGAGCAGATCGAGGACGTGGTGCGGCTGGCCGCCAGCGCAAGGGCGCAGCTGGGTGACTTTGTGGTGGGAGTCGACCTAGCGGGCGACGAAAAGAGCTTCTCACCGGCCGAGGTTGCGCCGCGCTTCAACCCCGCCTTTGAGGCATGCCTGCGGATCACCGTGCACGCGGGCGAAGGCCAGGCACCGCAGAATGTCTGGGAGGCGGCCTATCATCTCCATGCTGACCGGATCGGGCACGGGTTGAGCCTGGCGGAGCATCCGCGGCTCATGGAGCGGTTTCGCGATCGCGAGATCTGCGTCGAGCTGTGCCCGAGCAGCAACTACGAGGTGGTGGGTTTTTGCGATCCGGAGCACCCCGAGTCGCTTGGGCGGCCCACCTATCCGCTACGCGTGCTGTGGGAGGCCGGGGTGCCGGTCGCCGTCTGCACGGACAATCCCGGGATCTCGCGCACCACCCTGAGCCAGGAGTACCTGCGCGCCGCCCGCATGGTCGGAGGCTTGACGCTGTGGGAGGTGACGGCGCTGGCGCACTGCGGCTTTCGCCACGCTTTCGTCCCGGCTGCCGAGCGCGAGCGGCTGTTGCGCCTGGCCGACCAGGCGCTGTTTGCGCTCTGCCTGCAGCCCGACCCCGAGCAGCTTTCCGAAACAGAAGCGGACTGACTGTTCTGCGGGGGCAAGGAATGCCTGCCAGTCCGTGCCCGGCGTCGGGGTGCGGGGCAGGCTGCGGGGCGGGCGGGCGGGAGCCGTGGAGGGCGGCCCGCACCCGCAAGCGGGTTGGGCTGCGCTAGGCTGGCGCAGCGGGAGCCTGCTCGGGCAGCGGTGCCAGCAGTGCCGCGAGCGCGCCCGCGAGTGAGGCGGGCGTGCAGGCGGTCATCTCCGCGATCCGCGCGCGGCTGAGGATCTGGGGCGCGTCTGGCTGGAAGTCGGATACGAGCAGCAGCGCACGCTCGCGCGGCAGTCGCAGCAGGTCTCGCAGCGCGCGGTATCTCGGAAGGTGCGCGTTGAAGTCGCACCCGGTCTTGCCCTCGATCCAGATGAGCGCTTTTTGGTGTACCAGGCCGACGTCGAGCTCGGCCTGATCGCCGTTGGGCAAGACGATCTCGAGCCCACAGGCGAGGTCCACCTCCGGATCGGAGGTGCGGGCGTGGCGCAGCAGCTCGAGCGCGGTATGGACCGCGAACAGCTCGAGCCAACCGCCGGTAAAGAACTCGATCCCCCGCGGCTCTTGGGGCGGATCGGTGTAGAGCAGGAACCGGGGCGAGCGCAGATACCGGTAGCTCGGCAGCAGGCCAAGGCGATACGCCTCGGTGCAGACCAAGGTGAGATCCGCCACCTGCTGCTGGGGGAGCTGGCGCAGCTGCATGGCGATGCGCCGGCCGTCTCCCTGGTGGCGCTTGAGCTGGTGCAGCAATGGTCTCACGTGGCGGTACTTGCGGCCTATGTTGCGGGCCAGCGAGCCGAGTGCCAGCCAGCCCGGCTCCAGCTCGCGCCGGCGCCGGACCTTGACTCCGCAGGCTGAGAGGACCTCGACAACCCGTTCCCCACTGGGCAGCCACTCCGCGTCCGGCCGCGGCGGCGGGGCGATTTCCCCGAGGGGCGCAAGCGGGCGGGGAGGGTGCGGCTGCAGAGGCTGGTGTGCCGTGGCGGCGGGGGCCAGCACGGGTTCGATCTCTGGTTCCGGTGCCGGGCTGGCCGGCGTGGCGGCCTGAGAGGCAGGAGCGGGACCGCGGGCGCGTTGGAGCGCGGCCCAGCAGTCCAGCTGTTGCGCAGCCTCGAGCAGCTGCTGGCCCAGGCCGCGCAGCAACGCAGCGAACACCGGCAGGGGCGAGGGAGGCTCCGGCACGGACATACATTCCTCCTTGGCGAAGCATTGGGGTCTGGCGCGTGCCGCCCAGAGAATCCGCTATCGCCGCGGGGCGGGGGCAGCCCAGCGCGCCTCACGAGAAAAACGCCCGAGCGGGCGGTGCTCTGACAAAACGCCGCCGCACTTTCCGGGGGGGGCACCGGGTCGAAGCTCGGCATTTGCGGCCGCTGCTGCGCGGAACAGGCGTTGCGGCTGCGCGGACCGCCGAGGCGCCGCGAGGTGGAGGCCCGCGGTGGCGCGGTCCTCGGCGTGCTAGTGGCGTGAGGCGGCGGGCCTGCGGCCGACCGCAGCAGACGGGACGGCGGGTTGAAGAAGAGGCGAGGAGGGGCGGAGGTGTGTGGTCGAGCGGCGTCAGGTCTGCGGAACTTCACGCCATGAGTGAAGGCAAGCGGTGCTTCGGTGACGTCTCAGCCTGCGCGTATTCGCGCACCGGGTTGGCGGAAAAGGGTAGGATTCCGCAAGCGTTGGCGATGCTCTGGCTCGCGGTGGCGAGCACGGCGCCGGCGCTCGCCGAGCCGGGCTCGCCGGCGCTGGGCAGCGACTTGCCGGCGGGTGGCGCGGCCGTCCGAGCGGTCACGCAGCCAGCAATTGCGATCGACCGCTGGGAGCAGGCGCAGCGAGCTTTTCTCGACTGGCAGCAGCAGCTCTTTACCGAGCGGGAACGCGTGCAGCGAGGCTTGCGGAACCGGTTGCGCCGCGAGATCGCGGTTCCGCCTCCGCCCGGGCTGGCAGAGGCGGGTGTTCCGCAGCCGGTGACGGTCACCGTGGAGTTGCCCTCGTGGTTCGGGGCCGGCGGCCTGTTACCACCGGTCATACCGGGGCTTCGTCTGCAAGCGGAGGTGCAGCCCCCGACCATACGGGTGCACGGGGGCGGGGAGCTGGCCGTCGGCAAAATGCTGGTGGCGGAGCGGCGCTGGGGGGTCGCGTTCAGCGCTCGAGACGGCTCGCTTGCCTTTCGGGAAGCCACGGCGTTCCAACTGGGCGTCGGCGTGGGCGGAGCCCGGGGGCCGGAGTTGAACCTAGCCTATGGAGTCGAGCTGTTCGGCCATGAAATCGAAGCGCAGGGGCTGCAGGGCAAGCTTGCGATTCGCCACGGGTGGTTGGGCGGCAGCGTCGGGGTCGACGGCGAGGGCCGCGTCTCGGTGGCGGGACGGTTGGGGCCCGAATTCGAGCTCGGGCGCGTGGCCAGGGTCGAGTTGGGCGTTGGGGTGGAGCTATCGGCTCCGGTGCGGGTGACGCAGCTTCAGTTCGGGAGCCCGTTTGGGCTTGAGCAGTCGACGGCGCGCCTGGCACGGCAGATCAGCCGCTGGCTGGAGCAGGGAGGGGTGTGTTCTCTGTGCGGCGGGCGCGGGCAGCTGCGTTGCCGGCAGTGCGGAGACGCTCGCGCGATTCGCTGCTCGGAGTGCGGGGGAACCGGGCTGATCGCGTGCGAGCGGTGTGCAGGGACGGGCGAACTTTCCTGTCCGCCGGTGGTCGCCTGCACGGCTTGCGGCGGCGAGGGCTGGCTGTCCTGCCCCCAGTGCGGCGGTAGCGGGCGCGTCACGATCAGCGAAAGCGAGCCGTGCCAATCCTGTGGGGGACGAGGTGGGACCAGCCGGACGGTATGGGTCACCTGTCCGATTTGCGGCGGCGCCGGGGGCGTGGATTTCGACGGCGACGGCGTCCTGGACAGCGCCTGTCCGCCGACGGTTGAACAGGAGCAGTGGGAGGAGTGCTTCTGGTGCGGGGGTAGCGGGCAACGGGTAAGCAGCAGGCAGGTGAGCTGTCCAGCGTGCGGGGGCAGTGGTCGCGGCGCGCGCTGCGATCGCTGCAATGGAACGGGACAGATGCTCTGTCCGGAGTGCGCTGGCAGTGGCGCCGTGGGGTGTTTTCGCTGTGGTGGAGACGGCCGGATGGAGTGCGAGGTCTGCGAGGGCACGGGGCGCCTTCGCTGCCCGAACTGCGAGGGCGAGCCGATCAGGTGCCGGCTGTGCGAGGGCCGGGGCCGGACGGAAGCGCGATGAGCAGCGGCAGGGAGCGTGGCTGGCGGCTGCGGCGGTGGTTTCCCGTGTGGGTGTTGGCCTTGTTTTCCGGTGGGGGGCGCCGCTGGGTAAGGGTGGCGGCGGGCTGGTGGGCGACGGCAGCGGGGCTGCTCGCCGGCTGCGCCACCGACGTTCAGGTCTGGGTGGTCGCTCCCAAGGCCGTGGAAACGGGCCTGAGGATGCCCGAACGCCTGGTGGCGATCGACGATGGGGATCTGCTGTTCCTGTCCGCGGCGGATCCGTGCCCGCTGCGCCGTGTTCGGCCCGAGCAGGGGCAGTGGGAGGCGCTCTTGCTCGAGGCGCGGCCCGATCTGGTGGACCTGGCGGCGGGCGGCGAGGGCGGTCCGATCCTGGTGCTCTGCCGTTCGGAGCTGGCGGTGTTTTTCGCGGGGCAGCTCGTGCGGCTGTGCGAGCTGCCGGCGGAGGGCAGGCGGCTGAGTTGGCGCAACGACCACGTCTATCTGGCGTTGCAGGATCCGGCGACGGGGGCGGGACTGCTCTGTCGCTACGAGCTCGAGGCGCGCCGGCTGCAGGTGTTGCTGCGCGTGACGCAATCGATCGACGCGGTGTGTGCACTACCCGGAGGGTGTGCGCTTGCGAGCGGAGGAGCGGTTTACAAGTTCTTCGAGCCGGCCCAATCGGCACCGACCGGGCAGCTGGTGTTGCTGTTCGCCGTTGCCGGCCTGGGCCCGGTGACCTCGCTACTCGCCGATGAGAGCGCGGGGCCTGCTCTACGTCGCGGACGCCGACGCCCACGTATGTGTTGGTCAGCTGGCCGGGTGCTCTCGTTTTTCCCCGTGGGAGGAGCACTTGCCCAGGCGGACGGGCATCTGTGGATCGCCAGCGCCCGAACCCAGCAGCTCTCTGCGCCTCCGTCAGGCCTCGGCGCGCGCGGCCGAGCTGGGCGCGCAGCTCCAGTAGAGGTCGTTGCAGGAGTGGCTGGTGGCGCCGAGGGCGGTGCGGTTCGATCGCTGTCCTTTGCACGCTCTTAGGGTTGCGGCTGGCGTGGGGGGGCGGACCGGTGCGTCGGCGGTGCTCTCTGCCGCGCCCAATCGGAAGGTTTTTTTGAGGGTTTTGTGGCTCGATCAGGCTGAGGTGAGCGGCGCGGCTGCGGCGGCTCGCCTGGGGGGCGGAACGAGAGCGGGCCCTGCAGGGTGGGTGGTCCTGGCGCAAGTGTTGTGACAAGTCGCGCCGAGTCGTGGGGGTCGGTGGGCACGCAGCTCAGGCATGGCCGGGCGGCGGGGCCGTCTCGGCGGCTGCCCACCAGAGCACG
>BPJM01000005.1 GCA_026004615.1 Planctomycetota bacterium | reverse complement strand
TCGCGCTCGAGGTGCCGTTCGGGCTGCGGGTGCGCCTGGGCGAGCCGCCCGAGGCGCCGCTGCTGGCCGAGGGTGCGGAGGTCCACGTGCGCGAGCGGCAGGTGCAACTGCGCCTAGAGTTCGACAAACCGGTGCGCGGCGGCGAGGTGACGCTCGCCGCCTTGCGGGCCGACGGAGAGGACGGCGGTGCGGCGGCAGCGGCTGGTCCGGTCCAGGTGCAGCGCCTGCCCGCTGCCGAGCGCCCCCCACTCGTGGTGCCGCTGCCGCTGCTGCCCGAGCAGGCGCAGCGGGTAGAGCTGCGCCTGGTGACGGCACCGCGCGACGAGACCATCCGCTGGAGTATGACCCTGGTGCACGATGCGACTGCACCGCGGGTAACGCTGGATCTCCCGGGCGCCGCCGCGTGGCCGGCGGCGATCGGCCGCGGACTGGCCGGAGAGACGGGGCAGCTGCGCCTGCTCGTGCGCGCGGCCGACGCGCACCTGGTTCCGGTGGCGCACGTGCGGCGCGCCACCGGGGCGAGCGCGGCGCAGGCGCAAGCAGCGCTGGCCGAGGCCGCCGCGCGCGAGGTCGCGCTCACCGCCACCGCAACCGCGGAGCCCGGAGCCGAGTCCGCCGCCGAGATCGAACTGCCGCTCGTCGACGGCACCTTCAACGCCTTCGGCGTCGAGGTGCGCGACCGCGCGGGCAATGCGGCGCAGGCGCTGCGGGTGGCGCGGGTCGATCTGACCCCGCCCGCTCTCCACATCAAGCCGCTCAAGGACCGGTTCCAGGTCGGGGAGACGGCCGAGGTGACGATCCTCGGCAGCGAGCCGCTCGCCGAGCTGCTCGTCGACGGCAGCACCGCCCACCTGGAGCGCAAGGACGCGAGCACCTTCCGCTTCGCGCGCCCGCTCTACCTCGATACCCCACTCGTATTCGAGGTCCAGGCCCGCGATGAGGCCGGCAACGCTACCACGGCCCGGCTGGAGCTCGGGCGCGAGCCGGTCTGTGCGCGTTGCGGCTTCCGTTTCAGCGCGGCCCAGATCGACTACCTGGTCAACCACCCCCAGGTCTCGCCCATCTGCCCGGGCTCCTGCAACGAGCCGGTGCTCGAGCGCGGGGGTAACTGAGGGCAGCGCCGCCCGGCCCGCAGCCCGCTTGCGGCGACGGACCGCCGCGTTACGATGGCGCGCCGGACCGAGGGGGGAAAGGAGCCGACGGCGATGGAGCGGCGAGCGGGAAGCTGGCTTGGCCGGGCCGGGTTGGTGGCGCTGCTGCCGTTGCTCGCCGGCGGGCCGGCGGGCTGCCGGCTCGGCATCTCGACGCAGGTCGAATATCGCCCGGAGCCGCGCGCCAGCCGTCCCGAAGCGGCGGCGAAGAAAAACGGCCTGGTGCTGGGGATCCGGCGGCTGGAGCTGCGAGGTCCCCAGGGAGCCGAGCCCGATCCCGAAGCTGGCGACGCGGACGAGCTCGGCCGCCTGCTCGCCGAGGCGATCAAGGACCTGCTGCTGTTCGAGGCGGTCCACTATCCGCTTCGCGACGAGGCGGTGGACGTGGTGCTGGAGCCGGTGCTCGAGGTCGACCTCAGCAAGAACCGGTTGACGAACGCCCTCAGCGTCTTCCCCGGCCTCGTGCTGCCGTGGATCGACGGCTTCGGGCTGGACTACGACCACCACGCCGTGCTGCTGCTGCGGGTGCGCAACCCGCGGCGCCAGGGCGTGGTGTGCGATACCTTCACCGCCCGGAGCGACATGCTGGCCGAGCGCTACCCTTCGGTGTTGTGGTGGCTCGGACTGCACGCCGGGTTGCTCGTGCTGCTGGTGACCGAGTCCGTCTCGACCGACCACCTGGTGCTCGAGCGGCTGATCGAGCGCAACGTCACCGTGACGGTGTACGAGGGCGTGCACTGGCTCAAACGCGAGCTGACCGCCGAGCCCAAACCCTGCGTGCTCCATCCCGAGGCGCCGATCGCGCCCGGCCAGCGCTACTGCATCGTGTGCCGGCGCGACCTGTGGTTCCCCATCCTGAACCGCACCGAGGGCCGGGACGAGGGTGCGCCGCCGCCCGGCTCGCCCTGAGCCGGGACGGTCAGGACGGAGCGGCGCCGGGTGTCAGCTCGCGGGCCAGCACGGCGCTCCGGGCAGCAGGGTTTCGAGCAGCGCCGGCCCTCCGAGCGCCAGCAGCCGGCGCGCGGTCTCGCGCAGCACCACCGGATCGTCGGCGAGCCCTGCTCGCAGGCGCGCCTGCGCGGCCGCGACCCGCGCCACGGCTGTCTGCCGAGCCCGGACACGAGCCCGCGGCTGTGACCGCGCCTGTTCGGCCAGCTGCTCGCGGCTGCTACCCTCCGGGTCCATGATACCGTCCCCCTGCACGCCGGTCCGCCGCACCGAGCACTGCCCTCATCCTTCGACCGGAGCGCCGGGCGCTGAACAGCCGCCGTCCCATCCTGCGAGCTGCCGTTGCAAAACCCGACACCCTCGCCTACAAGGGAGGAGGACCGGGGGTTGGTGCGATCGCCCGACGCCAGCACTGGCTCTCGCGGGCAGGCGGGGCGCGTGGCGGGGACGCCGCCGGTTTCCGGTCGGGTATCGGGGGGAAGTGGGAGATGTCCGACGAGGCGGTCCAGATCCTCGTCGTCGATGACGAGGAACCGGTGCGGTGGTCGCTCGCCCAGGTGCTGGCAGGCCGGGGCTTCGCAGTCCAGACGGCGGGCAGTGCCGCCGAGGCGTGCGACCGCATCCGGGGTGCGCCCCCACCGGTGGCGCTCGTCGATCTGCAACCTGGGCGACGGCACCGGGATCGAGGTGATCCGGACGCTGCGCGAGGTGGAGCCCGCAGCGGCGGGCATCATCATCACCGGCCAGGGCTCGATCCAGGCGGCGGTCGATGCCATGCGCAGCGGGGCGTTCGACTTCGTGGAGAAGCCGGTCACCGCGGATCGGCTGTGCCCGGTGCTCGAGCGCGCGCTGCAGCAGTACGAACTCCGCAGCCAGGTGCGCCAGGCGCAGAGCGAGCTGAGCCAGCTCGGGCAGACGCCGTTGCTGGGCGAGTCGGCGGCGATGCGGCAGGTGCGGGATCGGATCGCGCAGGTCGTGCGCGCGCGCAGCACCACGACCCTGATCCTCGGCGAGAGCGGCACCGGCAAGGAGCTGGTGGCGCGCGCCATCCACCACGGCAGCTCGCGGCGCAAGGCGCGCTTCGTCGCGGTCAACTGCGCCGCGCTCTCGGAAACGCTCCTGGAGGCGGAGCTGTTCGGCTACGAGAAGGGTGCGTTCACCGGAGCGGCGGCGGGCGGCAAGATCGGGCTGTTCGAGGCAGCGCACGGCGGCACGATCTTCCTCGACGAGATCGGCGACATGCCGCTCGTGCTGCAGGCGAAGCTGTTGCGGGTGCTCGAGGAGCGAGCGGTCAAGCGGGTCGGTGGCATCGAGGACATCCCGATCGACGTGCGCGTGGTCGCCTCGACCAACGCCGATCTCGAGCAGGCGGTGCGGCGCGAGCAGTTCCGGCTGGATCTGTTCTACCGCCTCAACGTGGTGACGATCCGCATGCCAGCGCTGCGGGAACGGCTGGGCGACGTGCCGGTGCTCGCGAGCTACTTCCTCGCCGGTTTCGCCCGCGAGTTCGGCAAGGATCTGCGCGGCTTCGCCCCCGAGGCGCTGGAGGTGCTGCAGACCTACACCTATCCCGGCAACGTGCGCGAGCTGCGCAACATCGTGGAGCATGCCGCGATCGTGGCACCGGGACCGCTGGTACAGCGGTCCCACCTGGCGCTGAACCGGCGCGAGCAGACGCTGGCGGGCGAGCCTCTGGGCGGCATCCGGCTGGAGCTGCCGGATCTCCGCCTGGAGAGCGCGGAACGGGTGCTGGTGCACAAGGCGCTGGAGCTCGCCGGCGGCAACCGCCGCCGCGCCGCGGATCTGCTCGGCATCAACCGCTCGACGCTCTATGCGAAGCTCAGGAAGTATGGGGAGCCGGCGCCGCGCCGCTGATCGCCTGCTCGGGATCCCGGCCCGACCAGAGGTCGGTCATGCGGGTGCCGTCCACATACTCCACGCTGCGGTCGGAGACCTGCGGCAGCCGGGCCAGCACCGCCGCCATGCGCTGCGTGAGTGCCTCCAGGCGCTCCAGCCGCTCGCGCACCGTGGTGGGTAACCCGCCTTCCAGCAGCGCGAGCTGTACCTCGCCGCGCAGCGCCGCCAGCGGGTTGTTCAGCTCGTGGCAGATCGCCACCGCCAGCTCGCCGATCGCAGCCCGGCGCTGCTGGAGCACCGCTCGCCGGTGCGCCGCGGCGCTCTGGAGCTTGCGCTCCACGTGCGCCAGGATCTCCGCACGCCGGAAAGGCTTGGGCAGGTACTCATCGGCGCCGAAGCGCAGCCCCGCCACCCGGTGCTCCAGATCCGCCCGCGCCGAGAGCATGATGACCGGGCGGCCCTGGTGCCCCGGCATCTGCCGCAGCCGCTCGCACAGCTCCAGCCCTCCCAGCCCCGGCATGACCAGGTCGACCAGGATCAGATCGGGCTCGAGGGCCTGCACCGCCGCCAGCCCCTCGGCGCCGTCGCGGCAGGTATGGACTTCGTACCCGTTGCAGGTCAGAAGTGCCCGGAGCATCTCGCGGACGTCCGGATCGTCGTCGATGACCAGGATGCGCGGGCGGTCCCTGGACTCCAACGAGCTGTCCTCCTCTTCGCGCCCGGGGTGCGCCACCCCACAGGCGGCGGTCGAGCAAGGCATGTGCCGGCAGGGGGTGCTCACCCGTCCGCCCCGGTCCGGGATGGCGCCGCTACCGCCAGCGCCGCGCGCACCGCGCGGCGCAGCGCCTCGAGCCGGAACGGCTTGCTCAGACAGGCGCGGGCCCCCCGCCGCAACAGCGCCCGGCGCTCCCAGGGCTGGAGCAGGCCGGCCAGCACCACCACCGCCAGCCCCGGCCGCGCCACCAGCAACCGGTCCAGGGCTTCGGCCCCCCTGGTGCAGGGGCTGGGCAGGGCCAGGACGGCGAGTGCCACCTCCCCTGGCTGGTGCGCGAGCAGCTCCAGCGCCTGCTCCTCCGCCTCGGCCTCGCGGACCCGGTAACCCTCCGCGCGCAGCGCGCGGCACAACAGCGCGCGGAGCGCCCCGTCCGACTCGACCACCAGCACCTCGGCGCCCCGCGCCGTCGCCGCTGCCGCCATCACCGCGCCCCACCCGCCATGCCGTCCGCCGGCACTCCTCGGCCGCACGAGGCCGCGAGCGGCTGCCGCTCCATCGCGCGCCGCAGCCGGCGAAGCGCGCGCGCATGCAGCTGGCAGACGCGCGACTCCGAGACCCCGAGCACCTCGCCGATCTCCTTGAGGAGCAACTCCTCGTGGTAATACAGCACCAGCACCTGCCGGTCGCGCTCGGCAAGCGCGGCCAGCGCCCCCGCCAGGCGCTCGAGCTGTTCGGCTCGGGCGGCATCCTCGGCGGGATCGGCGCTCGCCGGCGCGGCGAGGATCTCGCCCAGCGCCGGCGCCTGCTGCCCCTTGCCGGCAACGTCGAGCGAGAGCACCGCCGAGGCGCGCGCAGCGGCGAGCAGCTGCTGCACCTCCTCGGGGGCAAGCCCGCTCGCCGCCGCCAGCTCGGCCGGCCGGGCGCCGCGACCCAGGCGCTTGCGGCACCTGCGGTCGCACTCCTTCAGGCGCCGCAGCTTGCGGATCTGGCCGCGCGGCAGCGCGCTGCGCGCGCGCAGCTCGTCCAGGATGGCGCCGCGGATCTTGAGATACGCGTATGTCTTGAAGCTGGCGTTGCGGCGCGCCTGGTAGCTCTGCGCCGCCGCCACCAGCCCGAGCACCCCGACCGCGTGCAGATCGTCGCGGTCGAACGGCGGCGGCAGGTGCACCCGGAGCTGCCGGATCGCGGAATCGACGAGGAACAGGTGGCGCAGCACCCGCTCCTCGCGCTGCCGTGCCGCGCTTTCGCTCACCGCTGCCATCGCTTCCTCCCTCGCTCGCTTCTGAGCGAGGGCGAACGCAAGGCACGGACCGCAAGCCGGCCGCCGCTTTCGTAGCCACCGCCCATCCCGCGCGGCGCGCGGCGCGGCGGGCGGTGGCCTCGTCGCGAGCCGCAGTGGCCGCAGCGCCCGCGAACGGTCGGATTTCGCGTCAGCTGTCCGGCGGTCCGACAGCCCCGCGCGCCTGCCGCGGGCTCCCGCAGCGCGCGGGGGATCCGGCGGAGGCTCGGTCAGTCGGCGCCGATCGTGTGGCGCGCAGGAGCGCCTGTCTCCTTGTGCGCCTCCTCGTCGTCGCTACTGATGGTGTGGGTGTAGGGCCGTTCCGACTGCGGCCGCTTCGCCCCGGTGCTGGGGCAGCCGCACAGCAGCGCCGCGGCGAGCGGCAGGGCGGCCGCCAGCGCCGCGCGCAGGCGTGCCTGGCGCCTCGTGCGCGTCATGAAGGGTTCCTCCTCTGGGAATGCGCTATCGGCTCGCCCCGGCGTGCTCGAGCACGCGCTCGACCGCCTGGATCAGCTCCAGGACGCCGAAGGGTTTCGCCAGGTAGGGAGCACCGCTGCGCGCGAGCAGGACGCGCGTCCGGGGATCGAGCGTGTCGCCGGTGACGAAGAGCACGCGTCCGGCCATGGCGGGAAAGCGCTCGCGCAGGGCCTCGTACAGCGCCGCCCCCCCGGCGCCGCCCAGGTGCACGTCGCAGACCAGCGCCGCGAACCGCTCGGCTGCCAGCCGCTCGAGCGCGGCCTCGGCGCCGTCGCAGCCCACCACCTCGTAGTCGGCGCGCCGCAACGCCTCGGCCACGAACTCCCGGACCGCGCGCTCGTCGTCCACGACCAGCACCCGCGCGCGCGCCTGGTGCGGCGCGCTGCCCGCGCGGCGCTCGTCCAGGGGCGCCGCCTCCGCCTGCGCGCCGGCGCCCGCGCCATGCGCCCGGCGCGGGGCGCGATCGCGGCACGCCGGCAGGCGGACGACCACCGCGGTCCCGCGCGGCTCGTGCGGCTCGACGTCGATCCGGCCGCCGTGCTGCTCGACGATCGCCCGCGCCAGATATAGCCCCAGCCCGCAGCCCGCGGCGGCGGCGCCCGTGCTGGTGAAGGGCGCGAACAGGCTCGCGCGCACCGCCTGCGGGATGCCGCCGCCGTCGTCGGTCACGCGCAGCACCACCTCGGCGCCATCCGCGGTGATCTCGGTGGCGAGCCCGAGCGTGCCGCCGCCCTGCCGCACCAGGGCCTCTTCGGCGTTGAGCACCAGGTTGGCGAGGAGCTGCACCAGCCCCAGCGCGTCCCCGCGCACCGGCGGCAGCTCGGCCGCGAGCTCGCACTGCACGCGGATTCCCTGCACCCGGTGCACGTGCCCGCGCACGCAGAGCAGCTCCTGGATCGCCTCGTTGAGATCGCACAGCGCGCCCGGCACGGATTCGCGGCGCGCCAGGCGCTGCAGCCGCCGCGACAGCTCGGCGGCGCGCTCCGCCTCCTGCCCCAGGCGCTCGCGGTACTCGCGCTGCTCCTGCTCGCCGAGCCCCAGGCCCAGGAGCTCCACCAGGCCGAGGATCGAGGTCAGCGGATTGTTCAGCTCGTGCGTGAGCGCGCCCGCGAAGCGGCCGACCGTGGCCAGCCAGTGCATGTGCTGCAGGCGCTGCAGCTGCCCGGGCGCGAACTCGGGCGGCGGCAGGACCGCGAGCAGAGCCCCGCCCTCCGGCTCGGCGGAACCGCAGAGCGGGCTGAGCGCCAGACAGGCCGGCCGCCCGAGCTGCTCCGCGCCGGCGGGCGGTAGCTCCGCGACGAGCACGGTGGGCCGCCCTTGCCGGAGGGCGGCGAGGAGCATGCCGGCGGCGGGCTCCCCCACCAGCTCGGCGAGCCGCCGGGGCAGCGGCGCCTCCGCCCGGCCGCCGAGGCCCGTAACTGCGGCGGCGTTGGCATCCCGGATCGCGCCCTGGCGATCGATCCACAAAAGCGGCACCGGGCTCGCCGCGCAGCTCAGCTGCGCGAGCGCTCGCCCGCCCGCGGGTGCGGGCTGGTGCTCGCCCGGCGCGTCCGCCCCGTGCGCCATCGTGCTGCGCCCTTCTCTGCCCGCGCTGGCCTGCTCCGCCTGCCCGCCGGCGATGCGGCGGCGGCGCCGCACCGCCCGCCCCGGCGATGCGATCAGCCCGCCTGTATCCTGTCAAATCGCGCGCCAGCGCGGCAGCGGCGCGGGCGGGCGGCCGCGCAGAGACACAACGCCTTTTGGGATCATATTTTACAGTAGTCCGCCCGGCGCGGGTTCGCCGGCCCGCCGGCGCACCGAACCGTCAACGCCGATTGGCACCTCGCCACCGCCGACTGGCGCCGAGCCGGTCCCCGGGCGCGAGCTCCACGAGCCCCCCGCACCCCGCGCGGCCGCGCCGCTCTGGCCCGGCGGGCCGGGGCCGCACCGCGCGGGCCGGTGCGCGCCGCTCCGGCCCGGCGCTTGAGCCAGGCAGCTGCGGCAACCCGAGGGGAGGATACGCCATGAAGACCGGATCTGCTCGATACGGCGAGAGGACGGGGCTCGGCAAGGGCCGGTGGGGCGTGCGGAGCGCGCTCGGGTTGGTGCTGGGGGCGGCGCTGTTGCTGCCGGCGCCGCACTCGGGCGCCGAGGAGTCCGACCCCGAGCCAGGCGTGACGCCGCCCTGGGTGCTGGCGAGCGCGCCGGCGAGCATCGCGGCCTCGGAGACCACCGTGCTGGTCAGCGGCGACGCGTACAACTTCACCGCGCTCATGTGGGATTGGCTGGACGCCGCGAAGAACGGCGTCGGCTTCGTGCCGAACGTCCTGGAGTCCACGGTCACCGATCACGGTGGCGGCCATTACACCGTGGAATACCTCGTGGACGTCAGCGGGCTCGGCCTGGTGCCCGGCGACCAGCTCCAGTGGGCAGTGACCATGTACGACTACGACTGGACGGCGTACTTCGACGAAGCCACGACGAACGTCAACTGAGCGCGCGCCCTGCCCCCTCCGGCGCGAGCCTCCCTCTGGCCCGCCGCCCCGCCTTGACGGGCACCGCGGCCGTGTCCTACATTGCCAATGCCGGTTGGCAGCGGGGCGGGGGCAGCGGGGCTCGTGCACCGGGCGGCCTGGGCTGGAGGGGCGCTGCTGGGCGTGCTCGTGCTCGCGGGAGCGGGCTGCGGCGGGCAGAGCCAGCGGCTCGCCCCGCCGCGCCCGCCGGTCTTCGCCGACGCGAGCGCGCTGCTGCCCGCGGCGCCGAGCGCGGTGGCGGCGCTCGAGGGCGCCGATCTGGACGGCGACGGGAGCCTGGACCGGATCGCACTCGCAGGCGGCGGGGCGCTCCGGCTCCTCGCCCGCGACGCCGCGGGGGCGTGGACCGACCGGACCGCCGCCTGTCTGCCCTCGCCGGCCGCGCTCCTCGGCAGCCCGGCGGGCGTGCTCTGGCTGGATGCCGAGGGCGACGGGCCGCTGGAGCTGCTCGTGCTCGCGGCGCCCCGGGCCGCGACGCTCACCAGCGCCCCGGCGCCGCCTGCAAGCCTCGATGCGGGGATCTCTTCCCAATCTTCCGTTCCGAGAGGAAATCAACCATTTCTCCTGCAGAAGCTGTCTGGTAATCCACCCCAGCAAGGCCTGATCGCGCTACCCGACGCGGAACTCGCGCGCCTGCCCGCCGGTGCGCGGGTGGATTCGGCGCGGCTGGAGCTCTACCAGTTCGGCCTCCCGGCCTTTCCCGGCACCGCCTACGGGATCTTCGCGCACATCGACCGGCCCTTCGATCCCGCCACCGTCACCTGGGCGAGCTGGCACGACCCCGCGCTGCCCACCCCCACCGCCGCGGTGCCGGCGGCGGTGCTCGGCGTCGCCGACGGGAAGAAAGGGCTGCGGCGCAGCTTCGAGATCGCGCCGCTGGTGCAGGGCTGGCACGCGGGCACGCTGCCCAACTACGGCATGACGGTCTCGCGCACCGCCGGCCCTGCGGATGTCACCTTCCTGGCCAGCGAGGTGCTCACCTCCACCGGCCCGCTTCCCAAGGAACCCCCCCGCTTCGTGATCGAGTACACCGCGGCGCGCGAGGCGCTGCTGCGCCAAAATGGCGGCGGGCAGCTGGTGCTCGATCCCGATGCGCTGCCCGCCCGGCCGCCGCGCCGCGCGCTCGCCGCCGCCGCCGGCGAGATCGACGGGCACCCGGGCGCGGAGCTGCTCGTCGCCTACGACGACGGCACGCTCGCGCTCTTGGTCCGCGACGGCACCGGCCGCTGTCTCGACGAGGGCCCGAGCCGGCTCGGCCCGGCGCTGCCCCCCGAACTCGCCGGGGCGACCGTCACCGCCGCGGCCTGGCTCGACCTGGAGGGCGACGGCGACCTGGATCTGGTGCTGGCGCCCGAGGCGAACCCGCTGGTGGTCTGCCTCAACAACGGCACCGGCAGCTTCGTCCCGGCCCCCCCGGGCACCGCGCCCGCGCTGCCGCTCGCGGTCAGCGCGCTCGCCGCCGCCGACCTGGACCGCGACGGCCTGACCGACCTGGTGCTCGCCACCCGCTCGGGCGACGGTCTGGTGCTTCTGCTCAACGCTGCCGGTACGCTCATCGACCGCTCGGCGCTGCTTCCCGCCCAGCCCGCCGAGCCGCTGGCGGTGCGGGTGGCGGACCTCAACGGCGACGGCGAGCTCGACCTCCTCGCCATCGACGCGCTCGGCCCCCCGCTGCTGCTGCTCCGCGGACCGGGCGGGGTGTTCTTCGACGCCTCCGTCGCCCTGCCCCCCCTGGCGCCGGGCCAGGTGCAGGCGGCGCTGGCCGGCGATCTGGACGGAGACGGGCGAACGGACCTCTATCTCGCCGGGCAGGGTTTCCACATGCTGCTCGCGGCCAGGCGCCGATGAGGCCGATGACGCGCACCACGATCGCCAATCGCTACCGCATCCGGCGGCGGATCGGCAGCGGCGGCATGGGCACGGTCTACGCCGTCACCGACGAGCTCGAGCAGGGGCGCGAGCTGGCGCTGAAGCTCATCCCGCGCGCGCAGCTGCCCGGCATGGCGGTGCGCTATTTCCGCAACGAGTTCCGCGTGCTGTCCAGGCTGCGCCACCCGCACCTGCTCGAGGTCTACGACTTCGGCGCCACGCGCAACGGGGGCTTCTTCTTCTTCACCGCCGAGCTGGTGCGCGGCACCGATCTGTTCGGGGCGACCGCCGAGGTCCGGCGCGGCGAGCCGGCGGGCTTCGAGCGGCTGTACGCGCTGGTGCTGCAGCTGCTCGACGTGCTCGACTACATCCACGCCCAGGGCTATCTGCACCTGGACCTCAAGCCGAGCAACGTGCTGGTGGCGCCGGACCCGGAGCCGGGCGGGCCCGGGCGGGTCAAGCTGGTCGACTTCGGGCTGTCGAGCGAGCGGCGGCGCGCGCACCAGATCGGCCGCCGCGGCTCGGTCCCCTACATGGCGCCGGAGGTCATCCGCGGCGAGGCCCTCGACCGGCGCGCCGACCTCTACGCGCTCGGCGCCACGCTCTACCACGTGATCGCGGGCCGCCCGCCGTTCGAGGGCGAGCACGATGCCGAGGTGCTGAGGCAGCACCTCGCCGCCATTCCGCCGCCGCTCGTGACCTACAACCCGGCGGTGCCGCCGCCGCTGGAGCACCTGGTGCAGCGGCTGCTGCGCAAGCAGCCCGCGGAGCGCTTCGCCTCCGCCGCCGAGGTCGCAGTGGCGCTGCGGCGGCTGGCCGGCCAGCCGGGACGGGGGCGGTTCGCGCACTGGAGCGAGCACGGCGCGCCGGCACCGCCGCGCGCCCTGCTCTACCCGCCGCTGGTGGGGCGAGAGCGCGAGCAGAAGGAACTGTGGGCGGCGCTGCGCCAGGTCGACCAGGGCCGGGGCCCGCTCGCGGTCCGCATCCGCGGCGAGCCGGGCATCGGCAAGAGCCGGCTGCTCGCCGACCTGGTCGCCCGCACGCAGCTGCAGGGCGCAGGCACGATCGAGCTGGCGCCGGATCCGGATGACACCTCCGGCGAGAAGCTGGTGCGGCGCGCGGCCCGTGCGGTGGGGGTGCTGGCCGAACCCGAATCGCCCCTCGCCCGGCAGGCGGCCGCGCTCGCCAGCCCTCCACCCGCCGGAGGCAGCAGTCCCAGCGCCCGCGCGCTCGCCGCGCGCGCCGGCGCGCTGCTGGCCCGGGCTGCCGCCGAGGGCACGCTCCTTCTCACGGTCGACGCGCCGGAGCGCGCCAGCCCCGACGCCCTCGGCGCGCTGGCCCGCATGCTGCGGGTTGCGCTGGGTGCGGGCCGCCGGGCGCGCCTGCTCGTGGTGCTCGCCGGCAGCGAGCCCGGGCCGGGGCCGCTCGCCGAGCTGTTCGCCGAGCCGACGCTGCCCTGGCGCGAGCTCGTGCTGCGCCCGCTGGCGCCGGATGGCATCGCGGCCTTCGCCGCCGGCAGCCTCGGCCTGGACCACCCGCCGCTGCAACCGGACGTCCGCGAGCGGCTGGACGCGCTGCTCGCCTGGCTGGAGCGCAAGGTGGGCGGCAACCCGCGCCAGCTCGAGGAGGCGCTGCGGTGGCTGCTGGAGCAGGGCGGGGTCGTGCAGCGCCTGGGCCGCCTGGAGCCCGAGCCGCTGCGCCTGGCGGAGCTCGAGCCCCCCGCGAGTGGCATCGCCCATGCGCTCGCGCGGCTCGCCCAGATGGGGGGTGAGGCGCGGCGCACCGCGTACATGCTCGCCGCCTTCCTGGGGCCGGCCCCGGTCGGGGTGCTCCGTACCGCCTGCCGCATCCGGCAGGACGAGATGGCCGAGGCGCTGGAGCAGCTGCGCGAGGCGGACCTGGTGGTGCTGGAGCGGCGCGAGGACGAGGCGCTCTGGGTCCGCTTCCGGCAGCAAGCGCTGGGGCCGGCGCTGCTCGCCGCGCTGCGCCCGCGCCGGCGGCGCGAGCTGGCAGACCGCGCGCTGCGCGGGATCGCGTCGGCGAGCGAACGCCACCCGGCGCTCGGCGGGGCGCGCCTGGCCGCGATCGCGCTGCGCGGCTCGCGGCGCGAGCAGGCGGTCGCGCTCGCGCTCGCCGCCGCCGACGAGAGCGGGCTCGCCGGGGCGACCGAGCACGCCGCCGAGCTGTACCGCGAGGTGCTGGAACGGCTCAGCGAGCGCGCCGTCGCGCAGCGCGCCGACGTGCTGGAGCGGCTGGGCTGTGTCTGCGAGCGCGCCGGCCGGCACGGCGAGGCGGAGCGGTGCTACCGCCAGGCGCTCCCGCTCGCCGAACAGAGCCGCTCGGCGGCGCGCCTGGCGCGCCTGTACGTCCGGCTGGGCTCGGTCGCGCTCGGGCAGGGGCAGCTGGAGCAGGCGCGGCAAGCGCTGCACCGCGCGCTCGCGCTGGCGCCCCCCGAACAGGCCGACCTGCGCACCATGAGCATGGCCTACCTCTCGCTCGCGGTGGCGAAGCTCGCCCAACGGCGCGGCCGCCCGCGGATCGCGGCGGCCAGGCGGCTCGCCGCCGCGGCGGTAGGCGCTGCCGCGGCCGGCGCGCCCGCCAGCCGCGCCTTCGCGGCCAACGCCCTCGCCATGGCGTGCGATGCGGCGGGCGAGCTGGCGGAAGCCGCCCGCTGGTACGAGGAGTCGCAGCGCCACGCCCGCGCCTCCGCCGACCGGTGCGACCAGGCGCGCGCCGTGCTCAACCTCGGCCGCATCCAGGTGCGCCTGGGGCGGCTGGCGGTGGGCGGCCGGCTGTTGCGGCGGGCGATGCGGCTGGCGCGCCGCGTCGGCGCCTCGGAGCTCGAGGCGATCGCGCTCGACCACCTCGGCGACCTCTGCCGCCGCCAGGGCCTGCTCGGGCGCGCCGCGGCGGCCTACGACAGCATGCGCCGGGTGGCGCTGGCACTGGGGAGCGAGGACATGGCGGCCAGAGCCGGCATCAACACCGTGTTCATGCTGCTGGAGCGCGGGGAGGTGGCGCGCGCGCTCGAGATGGCGACCGAGGTGGTGTCCCGGGCCGAGCGGCGCGGCGACCGGCGCCGGCAGGTCGAGGGGCTGCTCGCGCTGGCGGACGGGGCCGCCGCGGCGCTGGACGTGGAGGCGGGCGAGCGCGCGCTCGCCCGGGCGCGCGCGCTCGCGCCCGAGCTCGACCCCACGCGCGACCGCGGGGTGCTCGCCGAGATGGACGAGGTGCAGGCGCGGCTGTTGCGGGCGGGCGGCCGCGCCAGCGAGGCGCTCGAGGCGCTGGAGTGCGCCCGGCGGCGGCGCGGCCCCGAGCAGGAGCCCGGGCGGACCGCCGTGCGCGCGCTGCTCGACCGGGTGGAGGTGCTGTGCGAGCTGCGCGACCAGAGCGCGGCGCTGGCGGCGTGGCGCGAGGCGAGGGCGGCCGTGCGCGCCGCGCGGCTGCGCGGCCTGCACGCGCGCCTGCACTGGCTGCGCGGCCGCATCGAGCTGCTGGGGGGTGCGCACCGGCGCGCCATCGCCCGCTACCACGCCGCGCTGGCGGCGCTGCGGCCGCAGGACGACGCACTGGTCGCCTGGCGCCTGTACGCCGCGATGGCGTGGGCGCAGGAGGCGGCGGGCGAGCTGGTGCTGGCGTGGAGCTACCGCGAACGCTCCCTCGCCGCGCTCCAGCGCCTGGAGGACGGGCTGCCGCCGGGCGCCGAGCAGCGCCTGCGCCAGCTCGCCGAGGTGCGCGCACTGGCACGCATGCGCCCGCCGCAGGTGCTGGCACCGCGGGCGGCCGGCGGCGACACGGCCGGCGACGGCGGCGAGCAGGCCTCGGGGAGCGGCGACGGCAAGGCGCAGGCGCCCGCCGCGCCGGCAGCTCAGGAGCGCGAAGCCGAGCTGTTGCACACCGTACTCGAGCTCAACGAGGCGCTGGCGCGCGAGCACGACCCGGAACGGCTGCTCCAACGGATCCTGGATGAGGCGATCCGGCTCGCCGCCGCCGAGCGGGGGTTCGTGCTGCTCGCGCCCGGGCGCGGCGGGCGGCTGCGCTTCGAGGTGGGCCGCGACTTCACCCGCGAGGACATCGAGCGCGGCGGCGGCCAGGTCTCGCACTCGGTCGCGCGCCGCGCGCTGGCGAGCGGCGCGCCGGTGGTGCTGGACAACGCCAAGGAGGAGCCGACGTTCAGCGACGCGCGCAGCGTGGCGGAACTGCAGCTCGCCTCGGTGCTGTGCGTGCCCTTCGGGCTCGGCGGCAAGACCACGGGGGTGCTCTACCTCGACCACCGCTTCCGGATCGGCGCCTTCACCCCGGAGGTCGTCCGCGCGGTCCAGGCGCTCGCGCACCAGGCCGCGATCGCGCTGGAGAACGCCCGTCTCGTGGCGGCGCACGCCGAGGCGCGCGAGGAGGCGGAGGCGCTCAACCGGCGGTTGGAGCTGCGGGGTGCGCGAGCAGACGCGCGAGCTGGAGACGCTGCGGCGCGACGCCGCTGCCGCCGCCAGCGCCGAGCCCTACCATCGGTTCGCGGCGCTGACCGGGCGCAGCCCGGCGATGCTGGAGCTCAAGCGCCACCTCGACCGGCTGGTCCAGGTGCCCTGGCCCGTGCTGATCGAGGGGGAGAGCGGTGCGGGCAAAGAGCTGGTGGCGCGCGAGCTGCACCGCAGCGGGCCGCGCCGCCGCCGGCCCTTCGTCGTGGAGAACTGCGCCGCTATCCCGGAGCCCTTGCTGGAGGCGGAGCTGTTCGGAGCCCGCAAGGGGGCATTCACCGGCGCGATCGAGGACCGGCCCGGGCTGTTCGAGGTCGCCAACGGCGGCACGCTGTTCCTGGACGAGATCGCCGAGATGAGCCTCGCCATGCAGGCCAAGGTCCTGCGCGCGATCGACACCGGCGAGGTGCGGCCGGTGGGAGCCCGGCGCAGCCTCCGCTTCGATGTGCGGATCATCGCGGCGACCAACAAGGACCTGCGGGCCGAAGTGGAGGCGGGCCGCTTCCGCGAGGATCTCTACTACCGGCTGCACGTGCTGGCGGTGCGGGTGCCGCCCCTGCGCGAGCGCCGCGACGACATCCCGCTGCTGGTCGAGTGCTTCCTCGACCGGATCGCGCGCGAGACCGCAAGCGCGCGCAAGCAGCTGGCCCCCGGGGTGCTCGAGGTCCTGATGGCGTACCACTGGCCAGGCAACGTGCGCGAGCTGTTGCACGAGGTCCAGCGCGCCGCCGCACTGGCCGACAAGGAGATCACGGTGCGGGATCTCTCCCCGCAGGTGCGCGGGGGCGCGATCGAGCTGAACCCGGTCGGCCCGGTCGATGCGCAGTCGCTCCAGCTCGCCCGGCTGGAGGCGGAGCGCAAGGTGCTCATGGCGGCGCTGGCGCAGACCGGCAACAACCGCACCCAGGCGGCAAAGCTCCTCGGCATCAGCCGCTACGGGCTACAGAAACGGCTGAAGCGGTGCGGGCTCAAGTGAATCCCGCGCCGCCCGGCAGCGGGGCGCTGCCAGGGACTGCCAGCAGGAGGAAACCGTGCGCAACGCCACAGGAGATCCGCGAGGCGAGGCGGAACGCGAGAGGGACCAGCCCACCGCAGCCGACGTCGAGCAGGCGCGGCGCGTGGAGCGCGCGCTCCAGGCGCTGCGCGGAGCCCACAGCCGCGCCGTGCGGCTGCGCGCCGCGCACCGCCTGGGCCGCGAGCTGGCCGGCCAGGGGGCGGCGAGCGCCCCGGACGAGCGGGTGCACCGCGCGCTGGCGGCGCTGGAGCGCCTGGCCCAGGACCCGGCCGAGGGCGCCTGGGTCCGCAAGCGAGCGCGGCGCGCCATCCGCAAGATCCGCGGCGCCGAATCGGAACGCACCGACGAGCCCCCGCCCCGCTGACCGAGCCCGGCGGAGGCGCCCGCGTTCCCCAGGGCACACGGCACCGGCACCGGGCGGACGGCGGGACCCGCCCCGCCTGCCCGCAGTCCCCAGCCGCCCCGCCGAGCTGCCACGCCGCCAGTGCAGCAGGCGAGCCGCGCGGAACGGCGGTGAGACCGGCGAACAAGCGGGGCGGCGAGCTCTGCGAGCCCCCGCCCCGCGGGTTCCGCCACACGCCTCTCGAAATGGCTCAGTTGACCGGTACGTAGGTGCCGCCGTTCATCTCCGCCACCTGGCGCAGGAAGTTCTCGAACTCCCCGTAGGCGCCGATGCCGAAGGTGTTGATGACCGCGCCCTGGGTGTTGGCAGAGTTGATCATGTTGAGGTGGCCGGAGAACCCGCTCGCCCCGCAGTTGGGCGCGCCGTCGGACAGCAGCACCACGGTGAAGTTCTCCTTGTCGGAGAGCGCCAGCGCCACCGCCGGTCCGGTCCCGGTCGCTCCCGTCGCCTCCAGGGCATTCACCCACGCGCTCGCCGACGCCTTGTTCTCCGGCGTCGCCTGCACGCGCTGCGGCCGCCACCGGCTGCTGCTGCAGTGGTATGCCACGACGTTGAAGTGGAAGTCCTCGGTCAGCGCCGAGATCGCCCGCACCAGCTCCACCTTGGCTCGATCGAGCCGGTTGCCGGTGGTGGTGTTGCCGTCGAGGCCGGTGTAGCTGTAAGTGCCCCAGCTCATGGAACCGGAGATGTCGATCACGAAGTAGAGGCTGTCGCCCCGCGTCGGCACGTCCTCGTCGTAGAAGGTGACGTCGCCCTCGTCGTACTGGTCCTCGTCCTCGCGATAGCTGGTGTCCGGCTTGGCGAACGGCATGTCCATCGTATCGCCGTGGTCCGGCGCCGCCGGCGCCGGCGCACCGGTGCCGGTACCCGCCCCGGCGCCACCGCCGGTCTGGGTCTGGGCCGCCGCGCCGCTGCCCCATGCCAGGGCGAGTCCCAGCGCCAGGGCGGCGATCAGGGCAAAGCGCTGCTCGAACCGCATGGATCGTCCTCCCCAGGTTGTGTCTCGGGCTGCCCGCGCGCTACGGGTCGAGCCTCCGTGAAGGGGACGCACCGGCCAGCCCGGCCCTTGCGGATCTTTTTTCGCCCGGGCGGAGCGCCGCCGTTCGCCGCAACGGGGCCAGGGGGAGCGGGGCGGGCTAGTACGCCCCCGCTTCGGCCTTCTCCCCGGCGGCGTGCCGCTTGCGCAGCTTCTCCTCGATCCCGGCCGCCGCCGCCAGCTTGTCGCCACCTTCGACCACAGGCGCCGCCGCCTCGGCACCTTCGCCCGGCACGCCGCCCAGCACCGCCGGTGGCCGCGGCCGCTCGCCGTTGTCCTCCAGCAGCTCCCCGGCAGCCTGGACCGGCAGGTTGCGCATCTCCTCGATGCGGCGCACAAACGCGCGCTCCTGCTCCAGGATGCCCTCGTAGATCTTGGGGAAGCGCTCGCGCTGATCCCGCCACTTCTCGGCGAGGCTGCGGACGTACTCCAGATCCTTTTTGATCCGCTCGATGCGCTTGAAGATGTCGGCCACCGTGAGCATGTCGTGCCGCACCGCCTCAGCTGGCTGAGCCATCGCTGCCCCGCGCTTCGCGGGCGCGCCCTCTAACCTTAGCGGGGGAGCCTTCGAAGTCAAGACGGGCGCAGCGCTTCAGGACGCGCTCGCGCGGCCGGGCCGGCCACGGGCTCGCCCCGCCGCCAGACCACCCCGGCCGGTCACCGCCCCCCCGCGGCAGCGGGGCGCGGCTGCCGGCGCCGCCGGGCGGCCGCACCGGCCGCGCAGGCCTGCCGCCCACCCGCCGCCCTGCCCTCACAGCCCGATCTGCCCTCACAGCCCGACCTGGCGGAGGATGCGCTCCAGCCCGCGCCGGATGCCGGCCGGGCTCGGAGCGCTCGGGCCCGAGCCGGAGCACGTCGCCGCCCGGCGGGCGCAAATCGCTCTGGGCTACGGGCAGGCCGTTGCGCTCGTAGAGGTACTTGGAGCGCTCCTGCGACAGGCGCAGGAGCGTCGAGCACAGCTCCTCCAGTTCCAGCCACGCGTCGTGGAACTTGACGACCTGCCACCGGTCGCGCTCGGCCTGGTGCGCGCGGGCGAGCCCGATCACCTCCTCGCGAAAGCGGTAGTCCATCCACTCGCGCCACTCCGGCTCGTCGAAGCCACCGTCCGGGCTCAGCATGTCCTGCTCGAGCGAGCGCAGTTTCTGCAGGAAGCGCGCGCGATCTTCGGCGGACAGCCCCCGCAGCGAGCGCCGGTCCAGCCATTCCAGCCACGCTTGCTCATCGAGCTTGCCCTCGGCAGTGCGGAAGACAGAGCGGCCCGCGCTGGAAAAGTGCAGCTCCAGTTCCTCGAGCAAGGCCAGCAACCGGTCCGCCATCGTGCGGAAGTGCTTGCGCATCTCCTCCAGCTCGATCCGCTCCTGCTCCGGGCTGCCCAGGCGCACGAACTGCCGGTCGGTCAGGTGCGAGCGCTTCTCGCCCTCCTTGCCCGGGAAGGCCTGGCGGAAGCGATGGCGGATCTTCGCCGGCTGATCGTGCAGGCGGAAGTGCGCCTCGAGGTCATACAACCCCGCGAACAGCCGCTTCAGGAACGGGCCGAACTGCCCCTGGAACCGCCCCTGCGCGTCGACCTCGACCTGGGCATTGGCGACGAACTGCCCGCCCAGCCGCAGGTCCACCGCGATGATGCAGCCATCGGGTACCGCCGCGCGCCCGCTGAACCGGATCACGGTGCGGCCCCCGCTCGGAGCTGGCGCGCGGCGCGTCGAGCTTGAGCATCTGCTCGACCTGTTCTTCGACCTCGCTCGCGCCCTCGTGCTGCTGCCGGTCGCGCGCCGCGATCCGCTCCACGTTTGCCGGAGTCGGCTCCAGGATCGTGAGCTCGATGGTGTTGGAGCGGGTGCCGGCGACCGCGACCTGGATCCGCACCTTGCCCGGCTTGGCCTCCGGGGGCAGCATGAGCTTGACCGCGTCCACGCTCGCCTCCAGCAGCACCGCCTTGTTGCCGTCGACGGTGACCTCGAGATCCTCGCGCGCGTCCGACATGTTGGTGCCGTGCACCGTCACCACCCCGCCGGGCAGCACCTCGGCCGGCTCCACCCGATCCAGCCGCGGCTTCGCCCCCTGCGCCGCGGCGGGCACCGCTGCCCCGGCCGCCAGCACCGCCGCCGCCACCGCCGCCGCAAGCCTCGCCTGCCAGCTCCACCCCATCGGCTTCACCTCGCGCTCGAACCTTCCGCCCCCGCCCCGCGGCCGCGGGCCGCCGCACCAGCCTCGGCGCTAGCGCCGCCGGCGCCAGCGCCCGGCGGACCGCCCCCCGCAGCTCGCCTCTTTTCGGCCGCCCCCACCGCAGCTGCCCCGCCGGGCGCCGTCCGCCTCCCTCAGTCCACCAGCCGCTCCTTGAGCATGACCTCCGGTGCCGGCAGGAACCAGGAGAGCGCCACCTCCTGCACCACCGGGGTGTCGATCGCCGCCAGCACGCCCGCGCCCGCGCTCGAGGGAAACGACGCGGCGTGCAGGCGCAGCTCGTAGCGGATGCGCGGCCAGGGACCGGCGGGGTTGTTCGGCGGCCACAGCTGTGCCGGCCGGCCATTGGCGTCGACCAGGTTGACGTGGCTGTACTCGCGCATGTCGTCGTAGCGCACCGAGGTCGTGGTCCCCGCGGTCTCGGGCCGGTTCATGAGCACGCCGGGCGGCTCGGAGACCACCTTGACCTCGACCGCGCCCTCCCCGTCGGGGCTGAGCGCATTACCATACCGCGTCGGCAACAGCGCCGTCCACGACAGCCGCGCCAGGGTCAGCGGTTCGCCGCTGCGCGGGAAGGCAGCGCGCAGATCGAAGTGGTTCACGTAGTCGGCGCTGGGCTGGAAACGCCGCAGCCGCGACAGCGAGAGGCTGTCCGGCGGGGAGGTGGTGCCGTCATAGACGATGACATCGTCGACGGTCCCGCAGGCGAACAGCGTCACCCGATTCGGATCGATCCCGCTCGGCAGCGCCTGTCCGGGCGCGGTCTCGTTGAACACGGTGTTGGTGTGTTTGAACACCCCGACGCCGGTCTTGGCCAGATTGCGCTGCACCCCGGCGATGAACAGGTGGTCCTTCGGATAGCGCGCCTGGCCCGGCCGGTTCATGTTCGGCGGCTCGTTCAGCCGCACGAACATGTGCTTGTCCGCCGCGATGTCCACCGGCAGCCCATGCGCGACCGATCGCTTGACGCCGTCGACATAGATCCGCAGCGCCCGCTCCTTGTCCGTGGCACCGTCGTCCCAGTAGACCGCGATGTGGTGCCACTCGTGGGCCTTCCAGTGCTTCATGTGGTCGAACTGGACGAACGCGTCGGTGCGGGCGCGCTTGATCCCCTCATCCAGCACCTGGAACTCCGCCGGCGGCCACACGTAGCCGTCGGGCGGGCTCCGCTTGGTGGGATCATCGACCGGATCGCGCTCCGCCGCCTCGCGGTAGCGCTCGATAGCGCCGAAGATCTTGCCCGGTGGCGCACTGGGAGGCGGGTGGACCAGCGGCCCGGCGGTGAACCACGCCCCGTCGCCGTAGGGATCGTTGGGAATCGGATCGTGGAAGCGGGCCGGCACCTCGCCCGAGGGCGCCTCCGGATCGCCGACCACCCGGAAGTAGAGCCGGGTGGCGCGGAGCTGCCCCTCGGTGTTGCGGAACACGAACAGCTGGGTGCCGTCCGAGGGCGTCGGCGGCTGGATGGCCGCGGCGCCCGAGGGGTAGTAATCCGGCCGCCCGTGGTTGTACCAGACGCGCGAGGCGAACACGTAGCCGCACGCCAGCGGCGTCGGTTTCTCCGCCCCTGGCGGCCCGTAGCTCCAGTCGAAGTCGGGCTTGTACCAGAACTCGATCCCTCCCTTGCGGTAGAACACGTTCACGTCCTGCTGTTCGGGCGGCGGTTCGGTCCGGCCTGCACCCGGATCGAGCGCCCCCTGCTCCTCGTCGCGGTCCTCGGGTGCTCCCGCGCGGTACCAGAGCGTGCGATCGCGGTGGGTGCGATAGGTGGCGTAGTACCCGTCGTTGAACAGGGTCCCGGTCCCCGGATTGTTGGGCAGCGACTCGCTCAGCACGAACCAGCTCCCGGGCGGCACCGGCGGATCGACGCGCGGATTGCCGTTGGCATAATCTGCCGCCAGTCCGCGCGGCGCGCGCGAAGACCCGCGGATCCCCCGCCGCCAGCGCCGCCGGCGCGGGCGGCGCGGCGATCGGCTGGCCGGCGGCGTGATCCGCATGCAGGTACATCCCCGGGTTGAGATCGGCGAGCGGCCACTCGAAAAAGGCGCCGAACAGCGGCCGGCCGAAGTTCGCCGCCCCGAGCCCGCCCTCGATCGGCACCGGCGTCCCGCCGTCGTAGCGGGCGCGCGGCCGGATCTCCAGGCTGCCCCAGGCGCGCGAAGCCGCCTGCGGCGGCAGATCGTCCTGTGGCGTCGGCCCGGCGAAGAACTGCCGCGTCTCGGGATAGCTCGTCACGTCCGCCCGTTCGGGGAAGCGATACGCGAGTGCGTTGGCCTCGAAATCGGCCTGCGAGCGGTGCACCGCCATGTCGAACAGCCGCACCACGCTCAACAGCTCCTCCTGCGCCAGGATCTCGCCATCGGCGGCGACGATCTGCCCCAGCGAGGTGATCTCGTAGACGCCGCGCGACTCGAAGCAGGCGTCCATGGTCTGCCGCTCGAGCAACACCCCCTGCGGGTTCTGCGCCTGCAGGTCAGCCGGGTACAATAGGCTTCCCTTGTCCACCGGCAGCCAGCCCGCCGAGTTGGGATTCGTCGAGTTGGCGACGAAGCCCGGCTCGAAGTTGGCGAGCAGTAGCGAGTAGCCCGCCTCGCGGACGAACCGCGGAAACCACTCCTGGCCGTGCACGCCGGTCAGATCGTAACGGAGCCCGAGCGCACCCATCCCCTGGGGTGGCGGAAAGATACGCGCCTCGTTGGTGTCCGGCCGGGGCAGGAACGCATCGAGCGCCCCGCTCGCCTTGCGCATCTCCGCGAGCAGCCGCTGGTGGAAGTCCGCCACGCTGCGGAAGGGACGGTTGTTGATGATCCAGTTCGCGATGCCCTCGGCCCGCGCCACCCCGATGGGCCCGATGTAGACCCAGCCTTCGCGCAGCTCGAAGCGCGTGTCCTCGCGGATGTCGAATCCCGAGGGGCGGCTGTAGTTCGGGTCGTTGGCTTCCTCGACGAACTGCGCCTGGCTGCGCACCAGATACGCGTAGCGGCGCCCGGCGAGCGGAGCGATGGCGGCGATCAGCACCTCGCGCGGAGCCAGGTTCAGGTTGAGCTGCGGGCGCGGCCGCACCCGGACCCGGTGGTGGGCATCGAGCCGCGCCGGCGGGGAGGCGATGAAGCCATCGCCCTGCGCCGCGGAGACCGCCTTGTGGTCGATCCACGAGTGCACGGTCACGAAGTCGCGCAGCACCCGATAGGCATCCTCCGGCATCACTTCGCGGAGCTGCGACTTGGAGGTGAAGCGCATCCCCGGCAGGCTCGCCCGATAGGCGAGCAGCGCCCGGGCTCCGGTGTAGCTGCCGCCGGCCCCGCTGAAGCGGATCTCGCGCACCGGGTCGGGGAGGTTGCGCAGGCGCGCGATCGCCTCGCCGAGCGCCGCCAGCATGAGCTCCAGCACCTGCCCCGACACCGGCTCGATCACGCCCCCCTGCCGCTCCTCGAGCGCCATCGGGTAGTTCAGGTCGAGCAGCGCGCTGGTATCCAGCACCTTGACGCGGTACTCATCGAGCCCGACCACGGTCTCGGGCTGGTTGGCCACGATCGGACTGCCGCTGGAGTGCGTGCGGCCGGTGTATCCCCAGAAGAACGGTTGGGTGCGCGGCTCGACCTTGGCGACCGGGATGGTCGGGTCGATCTCCTTGCCGCTGTCGGCGCGCACCCCGAAGACGAACGGCCGCAGCCGTCCGCCCTGGAACATCGGCTGCTGCGCCGTGCGCTGCAGCGCCGCCACCATGCGCTCGATGCCACTCTCCGCGGTCATGCGCGCGCGCAGCATCTCGACGTAGTTCGCGGCGGCAACCTTCTCCAGGTTCATGATCGTGATGAAGGTGACCGCGAGCAGCGACAGCACCGCCAGCACCCCGAGCGCCACCACCAACATCGAGCCGCGGCGCCGCTCGCCCGCGCGGCGGCACCGCGGTGGCCGCAGCCCTCCCGGCACCGAGACCGCGCGGCCGCGGCGACGCCGGCTGCGAGCCGCCAGGGAAAACCAGCTGGGAGATGGGCGGACGGTCTGCATGATCGCTCCTCGCCGCTCTGCCGCCGGCCGGCACCCGGCGCCGGCGACGGCCGCTCCCGCGGCGACCGCCGCCCCGCCGTAGGTGCGGCAGGGCAGGGATTCTAGCACATAAGACGCACCGGCCGCCGGGGCTGTTGCAGCGCCCGGGCGCCGCCCGAGGGGCTGCGCCACCCGCGCCGGGGGGGGCGCGGGTGGCGGCCGTGCAGGCCCGCCGGCCGGCCAGCCGATACACACCGTGAGGCGGCGGCCGGAGGCGCAGCAGGCGATGGGTCCCAGGCTGTGGCTGCTCGGCGCGATGGCGGCCCTGCTGCTCGCTGCCCACCTGGTGGAGCACGAGCTGGAGCAGCGCCGGCTGCGCAGCGCCCGGCAACGCGGCGGACTCGACATCGCTGCCCTGCTCTTGCCGCTCGAGGCCCCGGAGCTGCCGCGCATACCCGGAGCGCAGGCGCCGCCCGCGCTGACCAGCTACGTCGTGCGCGAGGGCGACACCCTGAGCGGCATCGCGGCGCGGGTGCTCGGCAGCGCGCGCGCCTATCCGATCCTGCTGGAGCTGAACCGCGATCGCCTGCCCGGGCCGCGGGCCCTGCGCGCCGGCATGGAGCTGCGGGTGCCGAGCCCGGAGTGGCTGCGCTACCAGGCGGAGCGGCGCCGGCGCCAGGCGGCGACACCGAGCGGCGGCGCCGCCCGCACCGGGGCCGAGCCCGCCCCGCCCGCCCCCGGCCCCGGGCCCGCAGGCGGGACGGCCGCCGGCAGCGGCGCGCCCGGCCATGCCGCTGTGTACGTCGTGCAGCCAGGCGACACCCTCGGCGCCATCGCACAGCGGCTGCTCGGCTCGGTGCGCCACACCCGCCTGCTGGAGGAGGCGAACCGCGACGTGATCCGCGACCCGGGGCGGCTGCAGGTGGGGATGCGGCTGCGCATCCCGGAGCCGCCCCCATAGCCGGGCCGCCGGCCCCGGCATGCGGCCGCGCCGCCGGCGCGGGCGGTTGCCGGAGGCGAGCGCGGCGCGTTGACGCTGTGCGAAGGGGGCGGTAGACTCGAAGGCATGGACGAGGAACGACTCTGGAGCTATATCGCGCGTCTGGAGAAGGCGATCCGCGCGAGCATGGAGCAGAGCGACGAGATCGCCGAGATCATCGCGCTCCTGCAGGAGCGGGGCATCCAGGTCACCCTCAACTGCGTCGCGCAGTTCGTCACCCCGGAGGGGATGGTGATCCGCCCGCCCTCCGCCCAGGGCGGCGAGGAGGGGGCGGGCACCGCCGAACGACCCGAGGGACGGCTCCGCTTCGGGCTGGACGAGAGCGACCGGCGCTTCCTCGACGAGCTGGGCCTGCGCTTCGACTGAGCCCGATGCGCGCTAGCGAACCCTCCCCGGAAACGGCATCCGGTGCCGCCTGGCAACCCCGCCGCCTCACCGCCCGCGAGCTCGCCGCGCTGCTCGGGGGACAGCTCGAAGGCGAGCCGGAGACCGAGATCGCCGACGTGGCCGCGATCGAGCAGGCCGGCCCCGGCGATCTGAGCTTCGTCGCCAACCCTGCCTACGAGCGCTACCTCGCCACCAGCCGCGCGGCGTGTGTCCTCGTCTCCCCCACCCTCGCGGTCCCGCCGGGCCGCACGGTGATCCGCTGCAGCGACCCCTACCTGGCGTTCGCGCAGGCACTGGAGCTGTTCCGGCCGCCGGCGCCCGCGCTGGCGGCGCCGGGGATCCACCCGAGCGCGGTGATCGACCCCGCGGCGCAGATCGACCCGAGCGCCTGCGTCGGTCCGTGCGCGGTGGTGCAGGCGGGCGCGCGGGTGGAGGCGCGCGCGGTCATCGGGGCGCTCGCCTACATCGGCCACCGCGTGCGGGTCGGGGCGGAGACGGTGGTCCATCCGCGTGCGGTGCTCCTGCACGATACCGAGGTCGGAATGCGGTGCACGATCCACGCCGGGGCGGTACTCGGCGCCGATGGCTTCGGCTTCGCGCTCGGCGGCGGCGGACTGCACAAGGTGCCCCAGCGCGGGCGGGTCGTCCTGGAGGACGAGGTGGAGATCGGCGCCAACACCACGATCGACCGCGCCACCTTCGGGGAGACCCGCATCGGAACCGGCACCAAGATCGACAACCAGGTGCAGATCGCCCACAACGTGGTGGTCGGCCCGTACTGCGCAATCGCTGCCCAGGCCGGCATCGCCGGCTCGACGCGGCTCGGCTCGGGCTGCCTGATCGGCGCGCAAGCTGGAATCGTCGGCCACCTCCGGCTCGGCGACGGGGTGGTCGTCGCCGCCTCGGCGGGGGTCACGCGCAACGTGGACGCGGGGGCGGTGCTGGGCCAGCCCGCGGTGCCGATCGAGCAGGGCCGGCGCGCCTACGCGCTGATCGGCCGCCTGCCCGAGATGCGCAAGGAGATCGCCGAGCTGCGCCGGCGGCTCCAGGCGCTGCAGGCGCGCCTGGAGCAGGCGCCAGCCCCGGATGGCGGCGGCTGACCGCCCGCCGCCACACCACGCCGCGCGGCAGGACGCGGGCAGACCGGTTGCCGCCTCCGCCCGGCGCGGACCGCGCGGCGGCCCCGCTGGCCGGCGGGCCGCCGCCCGCCGCCCCGGCTCAGCCCTCTGCGGGGCGCTCCAGCTTGAAGCCGACCCGCAGCTTGACCTGATACTCCAGCACGTGGCCGTTGCGGATCGTACCGCGCTGCTCCACCACCTCGAACCAGTGCAGGTTGCGCAGGGTGCGCGCGGCGTCCGCGATCGCGTTCTCGATCGCGTGCGAGATGCTCTCGCTCGAGGTGCCCACGATCTCGACCAGCTTGTAGGTGCCCGCCATCGACTCCGCCTCCTCAGCCAGCGACGGCGCGCGCTCGCCCCCTCTGGCGTGCGCGCCGCGCTGTTTTACGCGGCCGCGCCGGCAGAGGTCAAACGCACGGTGGCAGGCCCGCTGCTACAATGCGCCCGCGGCGCTGTCGCCGCGGGAGCGGAAACGAGGGCATGCGGATCTGGATCACCGCCGACGTGCACCACGGCATGGGCGCCCACCCGGAGCTGACGGAGCGGCTCGCGCGCTGGTGCCTGGAGCGTGCCGAACCCGGCGATGCGCTCGTGCTCGCGGGCGATCTGGCGTGCGGCGACGCCCGCGGGCTGGCGGCCTTGTTCGCCGCCTTCGCCGGCTTCCCCGGCCCCCGCGCCTTCGTGCCCGGCAACCACGACCTCTGGTCGCGTCCGGACGAAGGGCCGGGCTCGCTGCGGCTGTACGAGGAGGTGCTGCCGGCCCTGGGGCAGCAGCACGGTTTCGCGATGCTGGACACCGGGCCCGTGCGCGTGCCGCAGGACAGCGGCGCCGGCGCGGGCAGGGCGGTCGCCCTCGCCGGAAGCTACGGCGGCTACGACTTCAGCCTCGCCCCGCTCGGGGACCTGCCGCCGGCGGCGCGCCAGCGGGTGCGCGCCGGCTGGAGGAGCGGGGTGATGGACGGGCTACGCTGGAACGACTACGTGTACATGTGGCGGGGCGACGGCCGTCCCTGGGACCACGCTGCGCTCGCCGCAGGTTGCGTCGCACGACTCGATGCGCAGCTGCAGGCGCTCGAGGCCGACCCCGAGGTCGGCACCGTCGTCTGCGTCACCCACACCGCAGCCACGCGCGAGCAGGTGCAGCAGCACCCCCTCGCCCGCCGCGATCGGCCGGAGCTGGAGCGCTGGTTCCTCGGGCTGAGCGGCGCGGCCGGACTCGGCGCGGCGATCCGCCGCTCGCCGAAGACGCGGCTCGCGGTGTGCGGCCACACCCACCACGCGCGCGAGCACACCGATGCCGAGGGCCGGCGCTGGATCAACCTCGGCTGCGAGTACCGGCGCAAGCGCTGGCTCACCTACGAGCCCGCCAGCGGGACCCTCACCTACGGGACATGGATCGCATGAACACCTCGCCCGCTAGCCCTGCCCGCGGCACGGAGGCCTTGCTCGTCGAGGAGCTGCACCACCGCTACGGCGAGCGGGTGGCGCTGGCGGGGCTGAGCCTGCGGGTCGCTGCGGGGGAGATGCTGGCACTGCTCGGGCCCAACGGCAGCGGCAAGACGACGCTGTTCCAGATCGCGGCGACGCTGTTGCGGCCCACCGCGGGGCGGGTGCGCGTCTTCGGCGAGGACGCGCTGGCGCGGCCGGCGGCGGTGCGGCGGCGACTCGGAGTCGTCTTCCAGCAACCGGCGCTCGACCGCCAGCTCACCGTCCGCGAGAACCTGCACCTGCAGGGAGCGCTGCACGGGCTGCACGGTGCGGCGTTGCGCGCGCGCATCGAGGAGCTGTTCGCGCGGCTGGAGCTGGAGGCGGTGGCAGAGCAGCGCGCGGGCACGCTGTCGGGCGGGCAGGCCCGGCGGGCGGACCTGGCGCGCGGACTGCTGCACCGCCCGGCGCTGCTGCTGCTGGACGAGCCGGCCGCGGCGCTGGACGTACACGGGCGGCGCGAGCTGATGCAGCTGCTCGCGGCCGAGCGCGCGGCCAGCGGGGTGACGATCGTGCTCACCACGCATCTGCTCGAGCAGGCCGAGGCGGCCGATCGGGTGGCGCTGCTGGACCGCGGGCGGCTCGTCGCGCTCGGCACCCCGGCGGAGCTGCGCGCGGAGCTGCCGGGCGAGGTGCTGACCGTGCGAGCGCGGGGCGAGCCCGCGGCGCTGGCGGCGCGGCTCGAGCAGCAGCTCGGCCTGCCGGTGCAGCGGCTGGGCGAGCTGCTGCGCCTGGAGCACGAGCGCGGCGCCGCGCTGGCACAGCAGATCCTGCAGGTGTGCGGCGAGGAGGTGGCGGAGATCACCCTCGGGCGCCCGACCCTGGAGGACGTCTTCATCCGGCGCACCGGTCACCGGCTCGACGAGACCGACTCCGGCGCGGCGCCGGCGGGGGCGCCGGGGTGGAGCGGAGGGAGCGAGCAGCCCGCGGGGCCGGCGTGCCGGGCGGCGGAGCCGCCGCTCCCTCCAGGCGTGCCGGCCGCGGCGGGGGCGGCAGGCGCGCCGGCCCCCACCGTCCCGCCGCCAGGGAGGTGGCTGCGCCCCACACTGGCGTTCGCCGGACGCGAGCTGCGGCGGTTCGCCCGCCAGCGCGGGCGGGTGGTCGGCGCGCTGGGAACGCCGCTTCTGTTCTGGGCGCTACTGGGCACGGGCTTCGGCCAGCACTTCCGGGTGCCGGAGCTGGCCGGGGGGCACGACTACCTGAGCTACTTCTTCCCGGGCATGGTGGTGATGGTGGTGCTGTTCACCGCGATCTTCGGGGCCATCGCGGTGATCCAGGACCGGCTGGCCGGTCTGCTCCAGGCGGCGCTGGTCACACCGGTGCCCCGGGTGGCGATCGCGCTCGGACTGGCGCTCGGCGGCGCGCTGGTGGGTCTCGCCCAGGGGCTGATGGTGTTGCCGCTCGGGGCGCTGGTGGGCGCGCAGCTGGGCGCCGGCGCTCTCGCGCTCCAGGCGCTGGTGCTCGCCGGCACCGCGCTCGGGCTCGCGGCGTTCGGCCTCGCATGCGCGTGGCGGATGGAGAGTGTGCAGAGCTTCCATGCGGTCATGAACCTGGTGCTGTTTCCGGCCTGGCTCTTGTCCGGAGCGGTGTTTCCGCCCTCGGGCTGGCTCGGCACCGCCATGCTGGCGAACCCGCTCACCTATCCGGTGGCGGCGCTGCGGCGGGTGATGTTCGGCGGCGGCGGCGGCGCGGCGGCATTGCCGCGCCTGCCCCCGCTGCCGGTGGCGCTCGCCGTCACCTTCGGTTTCGCGGTGGTGGCGCTCGCGGCGGCGAGCTGGCAGGTCGCGCGCCCGCAGCGAACCCACAGGAGGAGCCGGTGACGCACGCGGACCTGCCGGGGCTCAACGCCGTGCTCAACGCGACCGCGGCGGCGCTGCTGCTCGGCGGCTGGGTGCTGGTGCGGCGCGGGCGGGTGCGGGCGCACGCGGCGTGCATGCTCCTGGCCGTCGTGGTCTCGGCGGCCTTCCTGACCAGCTACCTGATCTACCACTTCGGCGGCGCCGGGGTGAGCCGCTTCGCACACGGCGGCTGGGTGCGCACCCTGTACCTGGCCGTGCTGGCGAGCCACACCATCCTGGCAGCGGTGTTGCCGGTGCTGGTCGTGCTGACGCTGGTGCGCGCGCTGCGCGGGCGCTTCGCCGCGCACCGGCGGCTGGCGCGCTGGACGCTGCCGGTGTGGCTCTACGTCTCGGTCACCGGGGTACTCATCTACCTGATGCTCTACGTCTGGTTCCCGGCCCCGCGGGCGTGAGCCGCGACGCCGCGAGGCTCCGCCTACAGTCCGATGTCGGTCCGGTAGATCGCACCCTCGAAACGGATGCGCCGTACCGCCTCATAGGCGCGCTCGCGCGCCGCCGCGCGGCTCGGGCCGAGCGCGGTGACCGCGAGCACGCGCCCGCCATCGGTCCGCACCTCGCCCCCCGGCTCGAGCCGCGTCCCGGCATGGAACACGTACACGTCCGGCAGCGCTCCGGCCTCCGCCAGCCCCGCGATCGGCAGGCCGCGCCGCACCTCGCCGGGGTAGCCGGCCGCGGCCATGACGACGGTGACCGCCGGGCGGGGATCCCAGTCCAGCTGCTGCTCCTCGAGCCGGCCCTCGATGACCGCTAGCAGCAGCGGCACCAGATCGGAGCGCAGCCGCGGCAACAGCACCTGTGCCTCGGGGTCGCCGAAGCGAACGTTGAACTCGAGCACGCGCGGACCGCCCGGCGTGAGCATGAGACCCGCATAGAGCGTGCCCCGGAGCTCGCACCCCTCGCGGCGCATGCCGTGCACCGCCGGCACCAGCACCTGCTGCTCGACCGCGGCGAAGCCGCCGCCCTGCAGCAGCTCGGTCGGGGAATAGGCGCCCATGCCGCCGGTGTTGGGTCCCTCGTCGCCGGTCTTGAGCCGCTTGTAGTCGCGCGCGTCCTCCAGCACCGCCAGCGTCCGGCCGTCGGTGAGCGCGTGCACGCTCACCTCCTGGCCGGCGAGGAACTCCTCGACCACGACCTGCTCGCCGGCCGTCCCGAACACGCGCCGCTCCATCAGCGCGGCGACCGCGGCCTCGGCCTCCTCCGGGGTGTGGCAGACGAACACCCCCTTGCCGCCGGCCAGCCCATCCGCCTTCAGGACCAGGGGCAGCTCGGCGCGCTGCAGGTGGGCGCGGAGCTCGCGGGGATGGGTGAACACCCTGTGATCGGCGGTGGGGATGGTGTGCCGCCGCATGAGCTGCTTCGCGAAGACCTTCGAGGCCTCCAGGCGGGCGGCGCGGGCGCCGGGGCCGTAGGCCTTCAGGCCGCCGGCGGTGAACCGGTCGACCAGACCGGCGGCCAGCGGCGCCTCCGGACCGACCACGGTCAGATCGATCCGGTTCTGCTTGGCGAACTTGTACAGCTCCTGCACGTCGGTCGCCGCGATCGGGACGTTGTCGCCGAGCTGGGCGGTGCCGCCATTGCCGGGCGCGCAGTACAGCGCGCTCACCAGCGGCGAGGCCGCGATCTTCCAGGCGAGCGCGTGCTCGCGCCCACCGCTTCCCACCACGAGCACCTTCATCGCCGCTTCTGTCCTCCGCCGTCGTGCAGTTGCGATCGGGCTGGCCGCGGCGCGGCTCCTTCCGCTGTCCCCCGCCCTGCGCGCGGTGCGCCGGCCCCGCCCGGCGGGCCGTCCCCGGCAGCGGGCGGCGCGAGCAGCCAGCGCAGCAGCGGAAAGCTGGCAGCGAGCACCGGCATCGCCAGCGCCGGCCACAATAACCCGTAGCCGAGCAGCGAGCCGGCATGCACCCCATACATGCCGAGCAACAGGGCGAGGGTGAGCTGCTGGACGCCGGCGCGGCTGCCCAGGTGCACTGCGCGCATGCCGAAGAAGGCACACCCGCCCCCCACCAGCGCGTACAGCCACGCCGCCAGGAGATAGTGCGGGAAGTGCAGTCCCCCGACCATGAGCACGAACAGCACCAGCACGATGCCTGCCGCCAGCCCGCGGCCGTCCTGCGGCCGTTCCTCGAAGGTGGACAGCCAGGTCAGGCATGCCACGTAGGCTCCCAGCACCAGCGCTGGCACCAGGCTCGGACCGGCGGCGAACCCGGCTCCCAGCTGGACATCGAGATAGCGGATCGCCCCCATGCACGCCGCGCCCGGCACCGCCCACCGTTTGAGGAGGCCGTCGTAGAGCAAGATCGCCCCAGCGAGGACGGCGGCGAGCAGCAGGTGCTGCGTGCCCGCCACGGCGGCGAGCCCCACCCCGGCGGCGAGCAGCAGCCCTCCCTGCTGGAAGGCGGCGGCACGGCCGATCGCCCCGCGGGGGATCGGGCGCTCGGGATGGAGCCGGCGGTCGCGCAGGGCGTCGAAGGCGTCGTTGAGGGTCATGCCGGCGCCGTACAGGCACAGCGCCGAGGCGAGCAGCGCCAGCAGCGCGCCCGGCGCCGGCGGCGGCGCGGCGGCGCCGAGCGGGCCCGCCGGTGCGTGGACCACCGACCAGCCCACCCACACGTCCGCCATGGCGGTGGCGGCGAGCGGCAGCCGCAACAGGCGGATGCGTGCGCGCAGGCCCGGCCCCACGACCTCTCCCCCTCGGGCTCGCGGCCGGCGCGTGCACGCGCCGGCCGCCGCAGCGGCTGCCTCGGCGTTGCCGCAGCCGGGGTTCAGTATGCGATCACGTCCTCGAGGCGCGAGATCGCGATCACTTCGCCAGCACGTACCAGCACCTCGGCCCGGTTCGGCCGGACGCCGTGCTTGCGGGCCTCGAGGATGTAGCGCTCCTTCGTCGAGCGAGCGTCGTGCATGTCATGGACGTCGGCGTCGGCGAGCACGAAGAACTCGGCTCCGGCCTCGACGAGCCGGCCGATCACCACCATCGGCGCCCGCAGATCCAGCACCACCTCGGCGCCCAGGTAGCCCGCGAGCGGCGCGGCAACCGGCGCCGGCGACGGCCGCTCAGCCACTGGCGAGCCGCAGGATGTCATTGCGGGTGACGTAGAGCATCAGCGCCACCAGCACCACCAGGCCGGTCCACTGCAGCGCCGCCTGCACGCGCGGGGAGACCGGCGAGCCCTTGAGCCATTCCACGAGCAGGAACACGAGATGCCCCCCGTCGAGCAGCGGCACCGGGAGGATGTTGAGCACCGCGAGGTTCACCGAGATCAGGCACAGAAAGTACAGCAGCACCCCGATCCCGCGCGCGGCCACGTCGTATGCGTGCTTGCCGATCAGGATGGGACCACCCAGGGTGGAGGGCTCGATGCGGCCCGCGAGCATGCCGCCGAGCGTCAAGAACACCTGCTTCAGGAAGACCCACGTCCGGTGGAAGCCGAGCGCGACCGGCTCGAGCAGCCCGGGCGCCCGGAGCACGAAGGTCGCCGGTGCGACCTCGAAGCCGGCGTAGCCGAAGTTGCGGCCGGGCACCGGCACCGGCTCCAGCTGCGCCTCGTGCCGCTCGCCGCTCGGATCCAGCCAGACGACCCGCACCGCCTCCCCCTGGTGTACGCTCACCAGCTGCTCGAGGTGTTCGGGCCGCGCGAACCCGCGCGCCTCCCCGAGCTGGAGCAGCCGCGCGCCCGGTGTGATGCCGGCGCGCGCGGCGGGCGAGTCCGGCACCACCGCCGCGATGTGGGCGACCCCGAAGCCGGCGCCGATCACCGGACCGCCGCGCTGCTCCTTGAGCGGTGTGATCTCGATCGTGCGCTCCTCGCCACCGCGCAGCACCGTCATACGGATCGTCGGGGCAGGGGAAGCGGCAAGGGCCTTGATCCGTTCGACCACGGTGCCGATGTGGGCAGGCTCCTCGTTCACGCGCAACACGAGGTCGCCCACCTGGAGCCCGGCGCGGGCTGCGGGCGCGCCCCGGCGCACCTCGCGCACCACCGGCAGCGGCGACAGCTCCAGGCCGAGGCTGCGGACGGTGCGAGCCTCCGGCACCAGGGTCAGCGTCAGGCGCCGGCCATCGCGCCAGAGGCGGAGCAGCAGCGGCCGGCCCGGGTTGTCGTAGATCAGGGCGGAGAGCGCCGCCAGCGAGTCGACCTGGTATCCTTCGACGCCGAGGATACGGTCGCCCGGCTCGAGTCCGGCGCGGGCGGCGGCGCTGCCGGGCTCGATGCGGGCGATCTCTTCGATCGGCTCGATGCCGATGCGCTGGAACTCCTCGCCCAGGTCCTTGCGCGGCACGAGGTGGACGCGCAACAGCTCGCCCGCGCGATCCACTTTCATCTCGAGCCCCTGCTCGCCGGCGAACGCGGCGGCCAGACTCACCTCCACGAAATCCAGCGGCTGCTCGCCGTCGATCTCCACGATGCGGTCGCCGCGCTGGAGCACCCCGGAGGCGGGCGAACCCGGAGCCACGGCGCCGACCATCGGCGCGGTGAGGCTGACGCCGATCTTGAACGCGACGAGGAACCCGACGACGGCGAAGATCAGGTTCATGATCACGCCGGCGGAGATGACGGCGGCGCGCGCGCCGACGGACTTGGAAGAGAACTCGTCGGGCGCGCCGCTGTGGGGTTCATCGGGACTCTCGCCCGCCATCGCCACGTAACCGCCGAGGGGGATCAGCGACACGCGATAGTCGGTCTCGCCGCGACGCCAGCCGAACAGCCGCGGGCCGAAGCCGAGCGAGAAGACATGGACCCGGATCCCGACCCACTTCGCGACCGCGAAGTGGCCGAGCTCGTGGACGAAGATGACCATGCCGACGCCGATCGCCACCAGGGCGATGCGCCAGAGCACGGGCAGGTACTCCAGGAGCTGCTCGATCACGTACGCCCTCCCTTCTCCCGACCGGCGCGGGCTCCTGGGGAGGCGCCACCTGGTCCGGACACCCCGCGATCGGCGCGGGGCATTATAGAATCGCGGCCGGCCGGTGCAACGCGCCCAGCGCGGTCCAGCCCATGCTGGACACTGCGGGCGGGTGGGGCTACACAGGGGACATGCGACCGCAGCTGTTCGAGATCCCGGGACTGGGCTGGCCGGTGTATGCCTACCCGAGCCTGGTGGCCGTCGGGGTGGCGGTGGCGGTGTTCGCGGCCATGCGCATGGCGCGGCGGCGCGGCATCGATCCGGTGCTGGCGCTGGATCTGGGCCTGATCGGGCTGGTGAGCGCGCTGTTCGGCGGGCACCTGTTCTATTACGCCGAGTTCTATCACAAGCACTTCGCCGAGCGGCCCTGGTACGCGGCGCTGTTCTTCTGGGAGGGGGGGCTGGTGTTCTACGGGGCCGTGCTCGCGGCCTTCGGTTGCGGCATGGCCTATGTGGCCTGGTGGAACCGGCGTGCGCGCATGGCCGGCCGCCCGGCGGTGCCCATGCTGCGCATGGTGGACATCGGGGCAGCGGCAGTGCCGGTGGGGCTGGTCTTCGGGCGGCTCGGCTGCCTGCTCAACGGCTGCTGCTGGGGACGGGTGTGCGAGCTGGGGCCGCCGCTCGCGGTGCGCTTTCCGGCCGGCTCGCTCGCCTGGCAGCGGCAGCTCGAACAGGGACAGATCGGCGAGCAGGCGGCGCACTCCTTGCCCGTCTACGCCACGCAGCTGTACGAGGCCGGCTTCGCCGCGGTGCTGGCGCTGGTGCTGTGGCGTTACTGGCGGCGGCGGCCGCGCGACGGCCGGGTGGTCGCAGCGTGCATGGCGCTGTACGGGGGCTGGCGGCTGTTCGTGGAGCAGCTGCGCAGCCACGACGCCCAGGCCGAGATGACGCGCCTGCTGGGGAGCGTCGCGCTCACCTGGTCGCAGGTGGTGAGCCTGGGCATGATCGTGTCGGGCGCGATGATGTGGCTGGTGGCCGGCTGGCTCGCGCCCCGGCCAGAGCTGCACGGGGCCCAGCAGGGCTGCCCCAGCGGAGGCGGGTTTGCGTAAGAACTTGCCACATCGCCGGTTATAAAAATCTTCCCGCCCCCCTATTGACAGGCGGGAAAGGCCCGGGTAGAAGATAGGGGTGCTTCGGGCGCGGCTGTCCGAAGCCTGTTCTTTCGACGAAGCACAGCTCAGTGGCGGCGACGCCGGCCGGACCAGCCGAGATGGTCCATCGAGCCCGGCGGCGCGGCCGGAACCCATTGACAGGGTAGCGATGCACGCGCCCGCCCGTGCGGGCACGCACCGCATTGCGTGCGTGAGGTCGGGTGACGCGCGTGTGCCGCGATCTTTGAAAACCTGGACAGCCAGGGCGAGCGTGGGACGCGAAACGGTCCCGGCGCCGCGAAGCCTCCGGGCGTGAGCCTGCGGCTCCGCGGCGCCGTGAGGCACTGGCGGCGGATGGCACGACACCTTTCGGGTCGCAGCCGTCCGCTACCGGCTATCGACGGTTCGCGTGCTCGCGTTCGCCGAGCCCGTGTGTGATCCCACACCACGTGTTCGAGCGGCGAGCATCAAACCAGGAACAACACTCTCTTGTAGGGTTTGATCCTGGCTCAGAACGAACGCTGGCGGCGTGGATGAGGCATGCAAGTCGAGCGAGAAAGGGTTCTTCGGAACCCGAGTAAAGCGGCGAACGGGTGAGTAGTACCTAGGTAACCTGCCCTGAAGACCGGGATAACGTCTGGAAACGGGCGCTAATACCGGATGTGGCGGCGGCACCGCATGGCGCCGCCGTCAAAGGGAGCCTCTGCATGCAAGCTTCCGCTTCAGGAGGGGCCTCGGGCCTATCAGGTTGTTGGCGGGGTAACGGCCCACCAAGGCTGTGACGGGTAGCGGGTCTGAGAGGATGGCCGGCCACACTCGGGACTGAGACACTGCCCGGACTCCTACGGGAGGCTGCAGCAACGAATCTTCTGCAATGGGCGAAAGCCTGACAGAGCGACGCCGCGTGCGGGAGGAAGGCCTTCGGGTTGTAAACCGCTGTCAGGCCCTAGAAAGCAGGGCGTGAAAGCGCCACTGCCTGAGAAGGCGCAGAGGAAGTCACGGCTAACTCGTGCCAGCAGCCGCGGTAAGACGAGGTGGCAAGCGTTGTTCGGAATCACTGGGCGTAAAGCGCGCGTAGGCGGCCGGGTAAGTCGGATGTGAAATCCCCCGGCTCAACCGGGGAACTGCGGGCGATACTGCGTCGGCTTGAGGCTCGGTAGGGGGGAACGGAATTCCCGGTGGAGCGGTGAAATGCGTAGATATCGGGAGGAACTCCGGTGGCGAAGGCGGTGCCCTGGGCCGAGTCCTGACGCTGAGGCGCGAAAGCGTAGGGGAGCAAACGGGATTAGATACCCCGGTAGTCCTACGCCGTAAACGATGGGCACTAGGCAGAGGTGGTTCCTGATGCCGTCTTTGCCGAAGCGAACGCGTTAAGTGCGCCGCCTGGGGAGTACGGCCGCAAGGCTAAAACTCAAAGGAATTGACGGGGGCTCACACAAGCGGTGGAGCATGTTGCTTAATTCGAAGCAACGCGAAGAACCTTACCCGGGTTTGACATGCACGGATGTAGCTCGGGGAAACCAGGCGACGCCCTTCGGGAGGAAGCGTGCACAGGTGTTGCATGGCTGTCGTCAGCTCGTGCTCGTGAGAGTGTCGGGTTAAGTCCCTTAACGAGCGAAACCCCTTGCCGCTAGTTGCTACGGGTCATGCCGAGGACTCTAGCGGGACTGCCGGTGTCAAACCGGAGGAAGGTGGGGACGACGTCAAGTCATCATGGCCCTTACGCCCGGGGCTGCAAACGTGCTACAATGGCGCGTACAAAGCGTGCGAAGCCGCGAGGCAGAGCCAATCGCAAAAAGCGCGCCCCAGTTCGGATTGGAGGCTGCAACCCGCCTCCATGAAGCCGGAATCGCTAGTAATCGCGGATCAGCCATGCCGCGGTGAATATGTTCCTGAGCCTTGTACACACCGCCCGTCAAGCCACGGGAGCTGGGAGCGCCCGAAGTCGCTCACCAACCGTCAGGGTAGCGCCGACGGCGAGCCCGGTGACTGGGACTAAGTCGTAACAAGGTAGCCGTAGGAGAACCTGCGGCTGGATCACCTCCTTTCTAAGGGGAATCCTCATCGCCGGAAGGCGGGCGCGGGCGGCGGGGCCTCGGCTCCTGCCGGCTCGCAGCAACCGCCCGCCTCCGCATGACCCCGAAATCATAGGACGCGACCTGCGCCGTCCTGGCTGTCCAGCCCTTTCAGGCGCGCAACCGCCAGCGCATGACGGCGCTGGCGGTTGCAGCTCTGGAGGGCTCTTCGGCCGGCTCGCCAAGCCGCCCTGTTGGGTCGGGCGATCCGGCCGAAGAGCCCTGGCAGCGAGCTCTTCGCTGCGAGGCTTTCGTTCTTTGACAAACGGGAGAGGTGTTAGCGAAGGCAAGCCGAGTGTTGCAGCGCCTGCCGCGCGCGGGGTTGCGGCGAAGGCCGCGGCGTCGCGCGTGGCGACCTGTGCAGGCATGCATGGCGAGGCCACGTGAGGAAGTGGTCAAGCTACTAAGGGTGCATGGTGGATGCTTTGGCGCCAGGAGGCGAGGAAGGACGTGGGGTAGCTGCGATAAGCCCGGGTGAGGTGCTACCAACCGTTGACCCCGGGATCTCCGAATGGGGAAACCTGGCCAGGGTCATGCCTGGTCATCCGCGGGTGAATCCATAGCTCGCGGAAGCCGACGCGGGGAACTGACACATCTCAGTACCCGCAGGAAAGGAAAGAAACCTCGACTGCGTGAGTAGCGGCGAGCGAAAGCGCATGAGCCCAAACCCGCGGCGTGTAAGGCCGCAGCCGTTGCGTCGCGGGGGTTGTAAGACAGCCGTAGGGGGTCTGCGGAGCCCCCGCGGGAGTTACCAAACACGCGCATAGCGGAACCGGACTGGAAAGCCGGCCAGAGAGGGTGATAGCCCCGTACGCGAAATGCGCGTGTCTCCCCGGCTGTTCTTGAGTAGCGCGGTCCTCGTGGAAGGCCGCGTGAATCCGGGAGGCCCACCTCCCAAGGCTAAGTACTCCCTGGCGACCGATAGCGTACGAGTAGGGCGACCGAAAAGTGAAAAGAACCCCTGGAGGGGAGTGAAAGAGGACCTGAAACCGTGCACCTACAAGCGGTGGGAGGGCTATGAGCACCCTCGGGTGCCACGCCTGACCACGTGCCTTTTGCTTAATGAGTCCGGGAGTTGGCGTCGCTGGCAAGGTTAAGCCCTTCAGGGGCGTAGCCGCAGGGAAACCGAGTGCGAAATGCGCGTGCAGTCAGCGGTGCCAGACCCGAAAGCGGGTGATCTACCCATGGGCAGGCTGAACAGGATGTAACAATCCTGGGAGGGCCGAACGGGTGGATGTTGAAAAATCCTCCGATGACCTGTGGGTAGGAGCAAAAGACTAATCAAACTCGCAAATATCTGGTTCTCCTCGAAATCGCTTTCGGGCGAGCCTCGCGTGATAGCGGCCGGGGGTAGAGAGACTGAATCGGACTGTGGGGGCCACAAGCCTACCCTTCCGAACCAAACTCCGAATACCGGCCGCCGTATCGCGGGCAGTCAGACTACGGGGGATAAGCTCCGTGGTCGAGAGGGAAACAGCCCAGACCGCCGGCTAAGGCCCCGGAACCGTGCTAAGTGCGAAAGGAAGTGGAGCTGCGAAGACAGCCGGGATGTTGGCTTAGAAGCAGCCATCATTTAAAAAGTGCGTAATAGCTTACCGGTCGAGCAGCTCTGCGCCGAAAATGATCGGGACTCAAGCACGGTGCCGAAGCCGCGGGTGTCGGGGAGCAGCGTCTTCCCGGCGCGGTAGAGGAGCGTTCCACGCTAGGTCGAAGGCGGACCGCAAGGACCGCTGGACGATGTGGAAGTGATCATCCGGACATGAGTAGCGATAAACAGGGTGAGAAGCCCTGTCGCCGAAAGCCTAAGGTTTCCTGGGCAAGGTAACTCCGCTCAGGGTCAGTCGGGACCTAAGGCGAGGCCGAAAGGCGTAGCCGATGGACAACCGGTCAACATTCCGGTACCACTGCATGGGCGTTGATGATGGCGTGACGCGGGTATGAAGGCCTACCGGCGGCTGGAAGTGCCGGGCCAAGCCCGAGGGTGGCTGACAGGCAAATCCGTCAGCGCAAGCCCGGAGGTGACGGGGGGCCTCGCAAGAGGCGAACTGGCTGGAGTGCCCGCCGAGAAAACCGTCGGTTCGGAGTCCATGCGGTGCCCGTACTAAAACCGACACAGGTAGGCGAGGCGAGTAGCCTCAGGCGCTCGAGAGAACCCGGGAGAAGGAACTCGGCAAAATGGTTCCGTAACTTCGGGAGAAGGATCGCCTCCTCGCGTGAAGGGCCTCGCGCCCAGAGCGTGGGGGGGCCGCAGAGAATCGGCTCCTGCGACTGTTTAGCAAAAACACAGGTCTGTGCCAAGACCAAAAGTCGACGTATACAGACTGACGCCTGCCCGATGCCGGAAGGTTAAGGAGAGGGGTCAGCCCTTGCGGCGAAGCTCCAAACCGAAGCCCCGGTGAATGGCGGCCGTAACTATGACGGTCCTAAGGTGGATACGCACGCCTTAGTAAAACTGGGCCATATGCGGGGAACTCCTCGAAAACCGCACGGTACTCGTTCCGGCCTCCGGCCGGTTCAGTCACAATCCGGCGGACATGGGGACGATCCGCAGGGAAGGCCCGCCTGCATGGCGGGAACCCTCAGAGACTTGACGCCCAGGACCGGCCGATGAAGCTCGACGCGCAATGGGTGGTTGGATTCGTGGATGGCGAGGGCTGCTTTCACGTCGGGATCGCAGCGCATCCCGGCATGAAGGCAGGCTATCAGGTCCTGCCTGAGTTCGCCGTCGTCCAGCACAGGCGCGATGTTCAGCTGCTGCATGCCTTGAAGCGGTTCTTCGGTTGTGGCGTGGTTCGTAGCAACCACGGTGACCGCATGGCCTACCGCGTGCGGAGGCATGAGCATCTCGCCGAGCGCATCTGCCCGTTCTTCGTCAAGCATCCCCTCAAGTCCAAGAAACGCGCGGACTTCGCGAAGTTTCGCCGCGTGGTCTTGAAGATGGCGCGAGGGGAGCACCTCACCCCGGAAGGGGTCGAGGAGATCCGCCGCATCGCACGACAGATGAACCGCGGATCCGGTCGGTCAAGATAAAGTCCGGCCCTCTCGGAAACGGGATGGGAATCACCGAGCGAAATTCCTTGTCGGGTAAGTTCCGACCCGCATGAATGGCGTAACGACAGGAGCGCTGTCTCCTCCCGGGACTCGGCGAAATTGGCGAGCGCGGTGAAGATGACCGCGTACCCGCAGCAGGACGGAAAGACCCCGTGAACCTTTACTGCAGCTTCTACATTGGTCTTGAGCTCGCTGTGTAGGATAGGTGGGAGGCTGCGAAGAGCGGGCGCCAGCTCGGCGGAGCCATCCTTGAAATACCACCCTGCATGTCTGGATTCTAACCTCGAGCCGTAAGCCGGGCGAGGGACCGTGTAGGTGGGCAGTTTGACTGGGGCGGTCTCCTCCTAAAGCGTAACGGAGGAGCGCAAGGTCACCTCAGCGCGGTCGGAATCGCGCGTTGAGTGCAAAGGCAGAAGGGTGCTTGACTGCAGAGACGACAGTCGAGCAGGTGCGAAAGCAGGCCTTAGTGATCCGGCGGTAGCGTATGGAAGGGCCGTCGCTCAACGGATAAAAGGTACTCCGGGGATAACAGGCTGATCGCGCCCAAGAGTTCATATCGACGGCGCGGTTTGGCACCTCGATGTCGGCTCATCGCATCCTGGGGCTGAAGGAGGTCCCAAGGGTTCGGCTGTTCGCCGATTAAAGCGGTACGTGAGCTGGGTTCAGACCGGCGTGAGCCAGGTCGGTCCCTATCCGCTGCGGGCGCAGGACGACTTGAGGGAGTTTGACCTTAGTACGAGAGGACTGGGTCGGACGGACCTCTGGTGTGCCGAGTTGGCCCGCCAGGGCCACTGCTCGGGTAGCTATGTCCGGAACGGATAACCGCTGAAGGCATCTAAGCGTGAAGCCCGTCCCAAGATGAGTCGTCCCCATCAGGCTCCTGGAAGACTACCAGGTAGATAGGCGGGGTGTGGAAGTGCGGTAACGCATTGAGCTAACCCGTACTAAAGAGCCGATCGGCTTGGCCACCCCCACTTCTCACGCGGCTTCTCCATACCTGCCCGGCACAGGGCGCTGGGCACCGGCGGCCGGCGCGGCACCTCTCCCGAACCTACACCGCGGTGTGCTTCGAGATGGCTCCGGGGCATACCGCTGCCGGACATGCGGGTGACGATAGCGGAGGGGCCATACCCGTTCCCATTCCGAACACGGTCGTCAAGCCCTCCGCGCCGATGATACTGGTCGCAACCGGGAAAGTAGGTCATCGCCCGCATTCACCCACGACGCCCCGGCCGGGGACTCCCCCGGCCGGGGCGTCGCCTTTGAGGCCCCGAGGCGGGGCTTGCGCGCCACGAGCGCGCGGGGTAAAGTAGCGCCCCGTGCGGGGGGAGCAGATCCGGGGCCGGCGGAGGGGATTCGGATCGCGGGTGGGCCTATAGCTCAGCTGGCTAGAGCGCGCCCCTGATAAGGGCGAGGTCGGTAGTTCGAGTCTACCTAGGCCCACCACCTATGACCGTCTTACGGCTCGCGGGGATGTAGCTCAACTGGAAGAGCGCCGCCTTTGCAAGGCGGAGGTTGCCGGTTCGAGCCCGGTCATCTCCACCAACCAGTTGCCTTTGCCGGGCTGGCCCCGGACGCCAGGGACGTCGAGAGGACGGAGGAGGTCCGCTCATGGGCAAGCCCATCCTGCTCGCAGGCATGCTGCTGATGCTGCCGCTGGCCGCGTGCGGCAGCGGTGACCAGCAGACGCCCCCGGGCCCGGCTGCCGCCCCCACGCCGGCGCCGGCAGCCGCGCAGCCGGCCCGGCCGAGGTTGCCACAACACCCGCCGAAGCTCGAGGGCGAGGCGCCGAAGCCCGATCTGAGCCTGGTCGAGCTGCCCGCCGGCATCACGCCGGAGATGGTCGAGCGCGGCCGGCAGATCTTCATGGGCAAGGCGGCGAACGGCATCTGCTTCACCTGCCACGGCATGGACGCCAAGGGCTCCAGCCTCGCGCCCGACCAGACCGACATGGAGTGGCTGCACGGCGACGGCAGCTTCGAGTCGATCTACCGGATCATCGAGACCGGCGTGCCGCAGGACCAGCTGGTCGCCGCGCCCGCCCCCATGTTGCCCTGGGGCGGGGCACCCGAACCGTTCAGCGAGAGCGACCACAAGGCGATCGCCGCCTACATCTACGCCATCTCGCGCAGCGGCGAGTAGGATCGGCCTCGTTGCACCGACTGCCGCTGCTGCCGGGGCGCGGCCCGGGACGGGCAGGCAGCCTTTCAGCGGCGCCTGGCGCCGCGCGCATGACCGTGCGTGGCTGAGCTAGGCCCCTGTTCGGGAGCACCACCGCCGAGAACCGCCCTCGATCGGCGTAGCCGCAGGGTTGTACGCCGATCGAGGCGGAGGCGGTTTGGTGTCACGCGCCCGAGGGCACGCGGAGGGCCGCCTCGGGAATCTGGAGCGCGGCGAGCAGTTCCCGCGCGCCGGCGTTGAGGTGGCCGCGTAACCAGCGTAGCGGTCCCGCCCCTGTTGCGGGCGAGCGCCCCGGCCGCGGTGGCGCGGCTGTGGGCCGAGCTGCGGGGTTCTGGCTGGTGGCCTGCCGGGGCGGGCCTGCCCCCGGCCTGCGCCGTCGCTGCCCGCGCCCGTCGCCAGCCGCTGCGCTACGCCGCCGGGCCGGGGCGGACGCACTGGCCAGCGCCTTTCGGGTTTAGACCTCCGAGCACGGCCTTGCCGCGAAACGCTCCGGCGGCTATGCATCTGTCAGGGACGGCGGCGCGCAGGTCGAGTGAACGCGATGCACAGCAGCCGCGCGCGGACCGGTTTGAGCGTACGCACCCCTGACCCCGGCGTTGCCGCCGCCAGCTCAGGTGGGCTGCGGGTTTCAGCAAGCGCCTTCCCGCTGGTCTCCAGCGTCCGGAGCGAGCAGCCGTGAGCGTCGCCCTGCCGGTGCCGGCGCGGACCGGCGTCGACGCCCCCCTCGGGCTGGTCGAGACCGCCCGGCGCGCTCTCATCGTGCTCTCCATCGCGGGCGCCGTCGCCTATCTCGTCTGGCGAGCGCTGTTCACCTACCACCCCGAGTACGTGGTCTACTCGCTGCTGTTCCTCGCCGCCGACTGCCTGGGCTTCGTGACCTTCATCACCTTCGCCATCACGCTGTGGGACCTGCGTCCCCGCTCCCCCGCGCCACCTCCGCCACCCGGCTGGCGCGTCGACGTCTGGATCCCCACCTACAACGAGCCGGAGGACGTGCTGCGCCGTACCATCTACCACTGCGTCCACATGGAGTATCCGCACACCACCTGGGTGCTCGACGACGGGCACCGCCCCTGGGTCCAGCAGCTGTGCGAGGAGCTGGGAGCGCGGTATTTGAGCCGGCCGGACAACCTCCACGCCAAGGCTGGCAACCTCAACCACGCCCTGGCGCACACCGACGGCGAGCTGATCGCGACCTTCGACGCCGACTTCGTGCCGGCCAGGAACTTCCTGACGCGGCTGCTGGGCCACTTCCGCGACGAGCGAGTGGCCCTGGTGCAGGCACCGCAGCACTACTACAACATCGATTCGTTCCAGCACCGCTTCGAGCCGCGCACCGGCCGGCTGTGGACGGCGCAGGATCTGTTCTTCGACGCCGTGATGCCGGGCAAGGACAACCTGGGCGCTGCCTACTGGATCGGCACCTGCGCCATCCTCCGCCGCCGAGCGATCGAACAGATCGGGGGCTTTCCGACGCGCTCGGTGGTCGAGGACATGCTGACCTCGATCGAGTTACACGCGCACGGCTGGCGGTCGGTCTACGTGAACGAGCCGCTGGCCTTCGGCATCGCGCCCGCCTACCTCGCCCAGTTCCTCTCGCAGCGGCTGCGCTGGACCCAGGGCGTCATGCAGATCGTGCGCTCGCCGAGCAATCCCCTCGTGCGCAGGGGGCTCACCTGGCAGCAGCGCGTGAGCTACCTGAACTCGATCCTGCATTTCTTCGACGCGCTGCCACGGCTCGTGTACTACGCGATCCCCGGAGTGTACCTGCTCTCCGGCGCCACGCCGGTCTTCCTAAAGGCGGCGACCCTGAAGATGATGCTTCTCTACCTGGGCCTGCACCTGCTCGCGGTCAAGGCCATCTCGAAGGGCGAGGTCCGGATCTGGCGCAACGAGGTGTACGCCCTGGTGCACTTCCTCACCTACCTCAAGGGAAACCTGGCGCTGCTCACCGGCCGGCAGCTGCCGTTCCGGGTCACGGAGAAGCGAGGCCGCCAGCGCCTGTCGCTGCGCCTGCTCGCCGGCCCGCTGCTGGTGCTGGGCTTGTCCCTGGCAGGCCTGCTCTACGCCCTGGTTCCTGCGATGTCCACCGGCGGGCGCGAACTCTTCCCTATCGCCATCGCGGGGGCTTTCGCCGGCTTCTACGTCCTGGTCGGCCTCGCCGCTCTGCGGCTGTGCCTGAGCCGCCCGCTCCACCAGGAGAGCTACTATTTCCATGGCGGGGTGCCCGCCGAGCTCGTCGAGGAAGATGCGCGGCACGGCGGGCCGCCGGCCGCGACCCCGGCCGGCAGCGCCGAGCTGACCATGGTCGGGGCCATGAACGAGCGCGAGCTGCTCATGATGACCTCGCGCCCGCTGCCGCCGCACCAGCTGCTGCGCCTGCGCATCCGCCTGCCGGCGCGGGCTGTATCGGCGCGCGCGGTCGTGACCGGATGTGCGGACCTTCGCACGCGGGACGGGCTGGAGCTCTACGAGGTCCACGCCGCGATCACAGACCTCGACCCCGAGGGCGAGCGGCTGCTATTGGACCATTTCTTCCAGACGGCCGTGCCGCGACTGTTCCGGCGGCTGGCGCGCAGGGTGCCACTCGCCCTCTGGCGGCGCTGGCTGGGCACGCGGCGCGGCGCCCGCCGGTACACCCTGCACATGCCGGTCGCCTATCGCGCCGGTGAGCAAACCGCCCCCCGGGTGGCGATGCTCGAGGATTTGAGTCGCACCGGGCTGTGCATGACGGCCGCGGAGTCGCTCCCGCCTGGCACGGCCGTGTGCGTGTCGTTCGCCGGGATCCGTGACCTCCGCGCCCGGGTGGTGCGCTGCGAGACATGGCCCGAAGAGAACACCGCCACCATCGCGGTCCGTTTCGACTTCCCGGTGGTGCTGCCGCGCCGCCTGCTGCGAGCCGCCGAGCACCATCGCACGCGGCTGCTGCGCCGCCGCGGCCCACTGTCCGGCTGAGGTCTGACGCGGCGCTCCGCCGGCCGTCTCCCCCGATTCAGAACCGGTAACCGAAGGCTGCGGTCACCGTCGCGGAGCGGAACGGCAGCGGCTGCTCGAAGTACCAGCCCTGCAGCTCGAACGCGAGTCGATCGCCGATCTGCCACCACAGCCCGCCGTAGCCGGCAAAGGCCAGCTCTGCCTCCCCCTTGAGCCGCTGCAGCGCCGGTTCGAGCACCAGCCGCACCTGGTGCGGCGGACGACGCAGTTGCAGTTCGTATTCCACCGACACCGTCTGCACCCAGAACTGGCGCGGCGAGAAATAGCTCGGCTCCTGCAGCCGGTAACGGGTACCCCAGTAGCCGTACTTGACCCGCAGCGCATGGCTGTTGGGCTCCGGAAGGCCGGCCAGCCGCCACACGTCCAGGCCAGCCCCGGCCGACAGATCTTCGTGTCGGTTGCCACCGTCCACCTGAGCACGGACCAGCTGCAGGTACGTCAATAGCGGCCGCCAGAGGTATTGTTCGACCGCAAAGGCCAGCTCCTCCTCTTCGAGCTTGCGAGCGACGGCGGCGAGCGAGGCCCCGCCATGGGAGAGCATCTCCACCGCCTCCAGACCGCGGTCGGTGCCACCCGCCCCGTCGACCAGGTCGCGGCGCCGCCAGCTGCCGCGTAGCTGCAGCCGGTCCAGCGGCTCGAACACCGCGGCGAGCCGCCAGCCCGTGGTCTCATCCCGGTCTCCGTAGCGGCTGTAGCGGAGATGACCATCGAAGCGCAGGTTGCGCTCGATCGCGTATCCGACCGCCGCCTGCACCGTCTCCCGCGTGAGGTGCCCCCCGCCCTGCCGGAACTCCGCATGCACGAAACTCAGCGTCAAGGGCAGCGCCAGCCAGGGGTACAGGCGCAGCTCGCCGCCCACGTTCACACGGCGGAACCGGTCCCGGTTCGAGTAGGCACTGGCGCGTAGCCAGCCCTGCGCTCGGGTCAGTAGCTCGATCCGCGCGCGGGCCGCCGAGGCCTCGTCCGCCGCCGCCTGCTCGGCCGGATTGCGCGGCGCCAGCGCGGCGAGCTGCTCGGCGTATCGCAGCGCGCGAGCGTAGTGGCTGCGCGCCAGATCGAGCCGCATGAGCTCCAGGCGGGCGGGGACGGAGTCCGGATCCAGCTCCAACGCGCGCTCGAAGGAACGGGCCGCGCGCACGCTCTCGCCGGCCCAGGCGTGGCTCCGGCCCATCCCGATCAGGGCTGCCACGTTGTCGGGCTCGCGCGCCAGCACCTGTTCGAATTCCGCCACGGCCTCGGCGTGCTCTCCCGCGAGCAGGAGCGATTCGGCCAGGCCAAGGCGAAACTCCACGGCATCCGGTTCCAGCGCGATGAGCTCTCGATACTGCTCGGCCGCCTTGCGGTAGCGACCAGCGGCCCGATAGGTGTTGGCCAGTCGGATCAGCAGCTCGCGGCGCTGCCCGGGACCCGGCAGCGGCGTGGCGCCTTCGGTGGCTCCTGGGGGACCGGACGCCTCCGCAGCCGCGCCCGCGGCCGGGGCAGGCGGCGGCTCCTGGGCACTCTGCCCGGTCGCCACCGGCGCCGCGGCGAGCAGCAACGCCAGCGCCATGGCCGCTCCGCCCCGACCGGTCGCCAGCGCTGCGGCTCCTGGCGTCGATCCGTGCAGCGAGTCCATCACCCCTCCCGCTCCAGCCACGCTTCCCTGCCGCGCCCGCCGCCGGTCACCGGCTGCGATCGCCGGGCACACCAGCCGCTCGTGGATCGCGGCGGTCCGCGGTGCGCGTGGCGTCGGCGGTCCGATCGTATGGCAGTCCCTTGAGGATCCGTTCGTATTCGCGGCTGGCCTGGTCGACCGTGCTGGGATCCGCTGCCAGCAGGTCCGCGTAGATGAGGTGCAGTTCGCGGTTGGCAGGATCGCCATCGAGCAGCAGGCGCAGCTCCCCGAGCGCCGCCACGCGGTTGTCGAGTTTCAGGTAGCACCAGAGCAGACCCTCGCGCGCCCTCCGCTCCTCGGGCTGCAACCGTACGATCGCAGAGAACTGTTCGATGGCCTCGTGCAACCGGCCGGCCTCGAAGAGCTGATAGGAGAAAATGAGTCGCCGTTCGACGTCGTATGGATCATCCTGCAACAGCTGCCGGTAGATGCGGCTGGCGCGTTCGATCTCCTTTGCCTGCAAGAGCACGTCCAACACCACCTGGCGCAGCTCGCGGTCCTGCGGAAACACCCCCAGTGCGAGCTCGCCCTTGTCCGCCGCCTCCACCAGCCGTCCCGCCCTGGCCAGCGCCGCGATGTACTTGCGCCGATATCGCACCTCGCCGGGTTCGGCCTCGACCAGCCGCTGGTACTCCGCAGCTGCGCGCCCGGCGGTCTCTGCCTGCTGGGCCAGCAGGTCGGCCAGGGTCTCGCGGAACCGCAGCCGCTGCGGGTAGCGGGCGACGAGCTGCTCCAGGTACTCGATCGCGCGCTGGTGCTCGCCGCGCTTGACGTAGGTCCACGCCAGCCCCTCGACCGCCGGCAGGTAAAGCTGGTCGGGATCGACCGCGAGCGCGCTCTCGAAGGCGCCGGTGGCCTGTTCCAACCTCCCCTCGTCCAGGTGGAGATAGCCGAGCGCGGTCCAGGTCGCAGCCTTCTTGTCATCGCTCGCGGTCTGCAGGATCGCCTGGTACTGTTCGATCGCGCCCCGAACGTCGCCCCGCTTGCGACTCAACTCCGCCAGCCGCATCCGGGTCAACCAGTCCTGCGGGGCGAGTGCCAGCAGGCGCGCGGCGTCGCGCTGAAAGGTGTCGAAGTCGTGCTTGGCCCACAGCATGTCCAGCAGCTGGCGCCACAGTTCGGTATCGGCTGGTGCCGCGGCGAGCAGCCGGCGGCACTCCGCGATGGCGCGGTCCAACTCTTCGGGTCGCTCGGCCAGCAGATAGAGCAGCGCTCTGCGCAGCGCCCGGTCGTCGGGCCGCTGCTCGAGCACGCGCGCGATCGTCGCCGCTGCTCCCGCCTTGTCGCCCGCCGCCAGCAACGCCCACCCCATGCCCTCCAGGGCGTCGTGCGCCTCGGGCTCCAGTGCGAGCGCCGCCCGAAACTCGTCCAGCGCCTCTTTGACCTGCCCGCGCTCGAGCAGGAGGTAGCCCAGTGCCACCGCTGCACCCGGGTGGCTCGGCACCGCAGCGCGGTAGCGGCGCAGCACCGCAATTGCCTCTTGGAGCTGGCCGGAACGCTTGAGTGCCTCCGCCAGCAGGAACTGCGCCTCTGCCTGGGCAGGGTCCGCCTCGACCGCGCGCCGCAACTCCCCTACCGCCTCGCCGTGCCGCCCCAGCGCGAGCAGCGCCCGCGCCAGCTTGACGCGGATGCGGCTCTGTCCCGGCTGGGCCCCGAGGACGAAGCGGTAGTGCTCCACAGCGCGCTCGCGGTCGCGCGGCTCCGCTGCCAGGACATCGGCGAGCCGCTCGCGCAACGGCCACAGTTCCGGCTGCGCCTGCAGCACCCGCTCCGCGACGGCGACTGCCTGCGGTGACCCCGCGTGCAGCAGCGCCCATGCCAGCCCCTCCTCGGCCGCCCGATCCCCCGGCCGCAGCTCCAGCGCCCGCCGGAACGCGGCCTCCGCAGCGCGGGGCTCCTCGGAATGTAGGTGGAGATAGCCCAGGTTCACCGCCACCGCATAGCTGTCGCCGGCGAGTCGCTGGTAGGTGCGCAACGCCTCGATCGCCTCGGCGTTCTGGCCCAGCTCTCGCAGAGTCTCGACCAGGAGAAACTGCAGTTCCTCGTGCCGGGGCTCCAGCGCCACCGCCGCGCGGAGGTGCTTGACCGCCTCCTGGCTGCGCCCCATCGCCAGCAGCAGCCGCGCCAGCTTGCCGTGCAGCTCGGCGCGCGGCGCGGTGTTGTCGAGCACCAGCCGGTATTCCCCCACCGCCAGCTCGCGGCTCGCCTCCTCGGCAGCGTAGATGTCCGCCAGCTCCTCGCGGAGCGCCCAGCGGTCGGGGCGCGCCCGCAGCGCCGCCCGCAGGCCGTCAATCGCCGCCTGGCGCTCTCCGGCCTTCAAGCGCGCGCGTGCGAGCAGCACCTGTCCCTCGTCCCAGGCGGGATCGACCTCGACCGCGCGCCGGTAGTGCGCCAGCGCCTGCTGCGGCTGTCCGAGCGCCTCCAGACACCGACCCAGTGCAGTATGGTGCCGGCCCCGCTCGGGTTCGGCCTCGATGAGCCGGCGGTAGTGCTGTACCGCTTCCGCGAGCCCCTCGGCACGCGCAGCCAGCAGCCCGGCCAGCGCCTCGCGCACCCGATGCCGCTCCGGGGCGCGTTCCAGCACGGCTCGCGCCTCCGCCTCCGCCGGTGGCCGTTCGCCGAGGGCGAGATAACTCCACACCAATCCCTCGCGGGCGGAAAGATCCTCCGGATCGCGGTCATGCGCCGCGAGGAAATGCTCCAGTGCCTCCTGGGGCGCTCCCTGCTCCAGCAAGAGGTAGGCGAGCTTGAGCCGGTAGCCGGGGTCGCCGGGGTCCAAGCGGACCGCCTCGCGCAGTTCGGCGACCGCCTCGGGCAAGCGCGCCGCGCGCTCCAGCACCTCGGCGCGGCGGAAGTGGACGAATGCCGCCTGCTGGCTCCACAGCCCCTGTTGCCAGGCGTCGCACCCGGCCCCGGCGGCGGTCGCGATGGCAACCGCCACCGCGCACCACCCAGCAGCCGCCGGGCGAAGCGCGCCGCGGGCAGCCAGCCACGCCGGCCGCCCCTCGCTCGCCGTCCGCATGGAGCGCGCCACACCTCCCCGCCGCGCGCCGCCGCCCCGCAACAGCATAGCATCCGGGGGCCGGCAAGCCCATGGCTCCGCCAGCTCCCCGTGGACGGCCACCCGGCCAGCGGCTAGTCTCTTGGCATCATGGGTCCGATCGTCCTGCGGCGGCTGCTGCTGCTCGGGCTGGCCGCCGGGGCGGTGGCCTGGCTCGAGCGCCCCGCCGCGGCCGAGGAGGAGACCCGGCGTGCCCGGGCCGAGGTGAACGCCGCCCTGGTCTGCGAAGCGCTCGACAAGGCGCAGTGGTTCTTCGACGCCAACCGCAGCGGGCGGGATGCGGCAGACGGCAACGTGTTCCCCTGGCGCGGGCCGGCGCTCGTGCACGACGGGGAAGCCGTCGGGCGCGACCTGAGCGGGGGGTTCTTCGACGCCGGCGACCACGTGAAGTTCGGCCTGCCGCAGAGCACCGCCGCTGCCACCCTGGCGCTCGCCTATCAGACCTTCGGCGAGGCGTTCGCCAGGCTCCCCCATGAGCGTACGCTGCCGACGCTGCGCCACTTCGCCGACTACCTCATGAAGACGGTCGAGAGCGAAGAACGCATCTACCACCAGGTCGGGGATGCCGACTACGACCACGCATGGTGGGGTCCCCCCGAGAAGCGGGAGGCGCAGCCCAAGCGCCACGGCGGCCGGCCCCGGCCGGTCTGGAACGACACCGGGGCCGACGTCGCCGGCGCCACCGCGGCCCACCTCGCCCTCATGCACCAGATCCTGCGCGCGCGGGAGCCGCAGCTGGCACAACGCTGCCTCGCCAAGGCGCGCCAGGCCTTCGCGTATGCGCGCGCACACCCCCGCACCACGACCGGCAAGGGCGCCTACGGCACCGCCTACTACCCGAGCAGCGACTGGCGGGACGACTTCGCGTTCGGGGGCGCGGCGCTGTACCTCGCCACCGGGGAGCGGCAGTTCCTCGAAGCCGCCGAGGGCTGCGGGCTGCCGCTGGAGGTGACCTCCCCGCCCAACTGGGACAGCACCCACTTCTATGCCTACCTGCTTTTGTACCGCGCGACGCGAGCCGAGCGCTACCGCGCCGCGCTGGTGCGCGCCGTCGAGAGCCACCTCCGCGCGGTGCGCGACAACGGCCTGGCCTTCTACCACGACCACGGCTGGGGAACGCTGCGGCACGCCATGGGGATGGCCTTCGCCGTGGCGCTCGTACACCGCGAGCTGGGCGGCAGCGAGCGCCAGCTGCACTTCGTGGAGCAGCAGGTGCGATATCTGCTGGGGGACAACGAGTTCGAGATGTCCTTCGTGATCGGGGTCGGACGGCGCTGGCCGCTGCACCCCCACCACCGGGGCGCCCATACCGACCCCGCCCAGGGACCCGGCCGCATGGTCCACGAACTCACCGGGGCGATGGTCGGCGGACCGGAGTACGTCGGCGGCGAGCGGTTCGTGTTCGAGGACTCGGCGGCGAACGTGATCTCCAACGAGGTCGCCATCGACTATCAGGCCAACTGCGTCGCCGCGCTCGCCGGCTACGTCGCGATCGCTGGCCTGGACTGCAAGGCGGGGCGCTAGTGCCTGCGCACCTCTGCCGCCGGTGCCCCTGCGCTCGTGCTCAGGGCCGCAGGTTGCGCGTGAGGATACGCCGGTTCACGAGCAGCTCGATGGCGCCGCTCGCCGAGTCGACGAAGCGGTCGTAGCTCTCCACCCCGATCGTCGCGACCGTCGCGGTGTCGGTCCAGCCGTCGCCTTCGACGGCGTCCAAGGAGCCGCCATCGACCCGCAGGCTCTGAGCCGAATCGCTGCTGGTGCTCACCGCCGCCGGCGTCAGGGCGAGCAGCACCCCGCCGCTCAGCTCCACCACCTCGATGCCGGCGAGCAACAGCTGAGGTCCCGGTGCTGCGAGGTCGAGGTCCTGCGTGGTTCGCAACGTGTCCTGGCCCGTACCACCATCCAGGCGCAGGTCGTCCGGATCGTACACCAGGACGTCGTCGCCGCCGGCTCCGAGGAGGATATCCCGTCCCGGCCCGCCATCCAGCAGGTTCGGCCCGTCATCGCCGAGCAGGACGTCATCGTGCGCCGATCCCAGCAGTCCCTCGATCGAGCGCAGGTCGTCCCCGTCGGCGTCGCCGCCCGCCACCGCGGGAGCTGGCCCGCCGAGGGTGGACAGATCGATGGTCACGCCCGCGGGCGAGGCGGCATACGAGGCCAGATCGAAGCCCGCTCCCCCGTCCAGCACATCGGCATCGGGGCCGCCTTCCAGCACGTCATCGCCGGCCTGACCGTTGAGCTCGTCGCGGCCCGGGCCGCCGTCCAGCTCGTCGTCGCCGTCCCCGCCGTCGACGCGGTCATCGCCTGGGCCGCCCGCCAGCACGTCTGCGTGCTCCTCGCCTGCGAGGACGTCATCGCCCTCACCCCCATCCAGAAGATCGCTCCCCGCGCCGCCGTTGAGCCGGTCCGCCCCCGCGCCGCCGCGCAGGGTATCGTCCCCTTCCTCCCCGTTCAGCTCGTCGTCGCCCGCGCCGCCCTCGAGCAGATCGTCGCCCGCGCCGCCGTTGAGCCGGTCGGCCCCGGCCCCGCCGTCGAGGCGGTCGGGGCCGGCTTCTCCGTCGAGCACGTCGTCGCCATCGCCGCCCTCCAGCACGTCCTCCCCCTCGCCGCCAGAGAGCGTATCGGCACCCTCGTCCCCCAGCAGGGTGTCATCGCCGCCCTCGCCCTGCAGCACATCCGCGCCGGGCCCGCCCTGCAGCAGATCGTCGCCGTCCCCCCCGCTCAGCACGTCGCCGTCCTCACCGCCCTCCAGGACGTCGTCGCCGGCCTCCCCGTGCAGGAAATCGCCGCCCGCCTCGCCGCGCAGGATGTCGGGCCCATCCCCGCCGGCGAGCGTATCGCTGCCCTCCCCGCCGAGCAGCAGATCGGCGCCGGCTTCGCCGTGGAGCACGTCATCGCCCTGCTCGCCCTCGAGCACGTCGTCGCCCTCCCCGCCGGCGAGCACATCCGCGCCGGGACCGCCCCGCAGCACGTCCGCCCCCACGCCGCCGTTGAGCGTATCGGCGCCATCCTCGCCCTCGAGCCGGTCGTCGCCGTGCCCGCCGTTCAGGGTGTCGTCCCCCGGTCCGCCGCGCAGCAGATCGTCCCCCTCACCGCCGTTGAGCGTGTCCGCGCCTTCATCGCCTTGCAGGGTGTCGGCTCCACCTTCCCCCTCCAGGAGGTCGTCGCCGGGGCCGCCGTGCAGGGTGTCATCACCGGGCCCGCCGAGCAGTTCGTCGGCGCCTTCCCCGCCCCGCAGCACATCCCGCCCCCCGAGCCCGAGCAGCCGATCGTCCCCCCCCTCGCCCTCGATGCGGTCGCAGTGGCTCGTGCCCTGCAGCACATCCGGACCCGAGGTCCCCGGGATCCGGTTGCACTCGTTGCCGCCCACGCACCCCGCTGCGCCCAGAGCCAGGACCCCAGCCGCCAGCACGAGCCCGGCAGGCCGGATGCGCAGCCTGACGCAACCCCGCAGCCCGCTGCCGCCAGCCCCCCTGCCCACGAGCCGCCCCTCCGCCACCGGTTGCTCCGCCCCCCGGCAGCCGGCCCGCTGCCGCAGAGCCCGGCGTTCCGACCCGGTGCGTGCGTGCTCGACAGCATGCCGCGCCAGGTGCATGGCTGCCAGGCCGAGCCTTCTTCGCGGGCGGGCCCCGCCAGCCGGCCGCCTCCGCCGCGGCCGCGCGCCGGCGCCGTCTACCGCTCGAAGATCGGCACGTAGCGGCGCGGGATCTGCAGGATCAGCAACGCGGTCGCGGTGGCGTAGGCTTCCCCGAAGTTGCGCTCCGAGGTCCAGCCGCCCTCGGGCTGCTGCAGCTCGATCAGGCGGCGCTCCACCGCGGGGAACCACGCCTGCCAGTCCGCCGAGCCCGCCTGCCACAGCGCCTGCGCCGCATACAGGTTGCCGTACCAGTAGAAGTCCGTCGCCGCCCGGTCCGGCGTGCGGTATTGCGGATAGCGCGCGCGCAGGTAGCCGAGCCCCCGCTCCAGTTCCTCCGATCGATACACCCCCGAGGCATTCAGGGTCGCCACCGCAGCCGCGGTCAGCTCGTAGCTGGTACGCTGCGATTCCGCCCCGCCCATGCTCAGCGAGTAGCGCACCGAGCCATCCGCGGTCATGGAGGCCTTGACGTACTCGATCGCGCGCTCGATCGCCTGCACCGGCACGTGGAAGCCGGCGTTGCGCGCGGCGCGCAGCGCCTGGATCTGCGTGATCGTGACCGAGGCCTCGTCCTCGCCGAAACCGCTCTCGCCCCGCAGGTAGTAGCCCCAGCCACCGCGCGGCGTCTGCGCCTCGAGCACCGCGCGCACCCCGCCGCGGATCAGCCCGGCCAGCTCGGCGTCGTGGTCGGTCTCGCCATAGACCTCGCACGCCAAAAGCAGCGCGAAGCCATGGGCGTGCATCTTGCCCTGGGACTCGCCGTCGTAGAAGAACACGAGCCCCGGCTGCGGCTGCTGTGCGTTCAGCCGCAGATAGGAGACCGCGTCACGCAGCGCCTGGGCGCGCGGTCCCCGGTCCCAGTGCTGTCCCGCGGCGAGCAGCGCCAGACCGGCGAGCGCGGTCGAAGCGATCCGATAGCGTTCGCCGAAGGCCCCGGTCTTGCTGTCCTGCAGCTGCAGCAGCCGGTCGAGTCCCCGCTGTACGACCGCCTCGGTTCCCGGACTCAGCCCGAGCACCAGCGGCGCCTGCTCCTCGGCCGCTGCCGCAGCCGGCCAGCTCGCCAGCAGCGAGCCCGCGAACAGCAGCAGGGGCATGCAGGGGATCAGACCCGTTCGCAGCTCCGCACGCACCCCGTTCGCCCCTGCCACAGCCCCATCCGCCCCGTCCCGGAGCGGGCGCCCCAGCCCGAGCGTGCGGCCCCGCCCGCACACATGCCCAACGGCTGCGCCGGACCCTTCCGCCGGCAGCTCCGCGCCCGCGCGCCCGCGCGCCCCCCACGGCACCGGCGTCGCCGCTCCTCAATCCTCCAGCTCGGCCAGGCGCTTGTAGTATGCCTCGAGGGCCGCGCGCCAGCGCGCCGGCAGCTCGTGACGGCGGGTATCGAGCACCTCGCGCACCTGCTTCATCGGCAGATCGCCCCAGCGCTCCGCCTCGCTCGGCTGGCGGTCCCGGCCTGCGCCACGAGCTTCGCTGCCCGGATCGCCTCCGGAGCGCTCGAGCCGCCGCTGGTCGTTCTGCCCTGCCCGCTCGTTGCGCTCGTGCTGTTGCCCGCCCTGCTGCCGATCGGGCGCGGCCGGGCGGGTGTTCTCCATCCGCTCGCGCTCCCGCATCTGGCGCCGCTGCTGCTGCCCGGAGCTGCCGGCCTGGCGCTGTGCCTCGCCGCCGCCGCCACTGCTCTGCTGCGCCTGTTCCTCCGCCAGCTCGATCAGGCGCCCCAGCTGCTGCAGCGCCTGATCCCCGAGTTCCAGCGCCTTGACGATGCGCTGCTGCCGCTGCTGGGTCGAACGGCTGGTATCGGCCTCGATCAGGCGCTGCTGGACCTGGCGCATGAGCTCCACGATCGCCGGCAACGGGTTCTGCGACTGCGGGTCGCGGTCGGCGCGCCCCCCGGCGTCGGGGCCGCGGTCCATCTCCTCCGGGGTGATGTCGGCGCGCGCCGGCACCGGCAACAGCGCCGCCCCCGCGACGACCAGCGCCGCCGCGATCCCCCTGCAACCCCTCACCATCGGTCCGTCCTCCCTCCGCTCTCCCCGCGGCCACCACCAGCCACAGCCCGGCGCACCGCCGGCCCCCGCAGCCAGCCTCCGTTCCCGGCCGCAGCTGGCGCGCTCACTGCCCGCCGCCCATCTGGCGGCGCAGGTCCTCGTCGATCTTCTTGAGCAGATCGGCGATGTTGCCCTGCCGCGCCGCCAGACGCTTGAGCATGGCGCGCTGAAAGGCGTTGGGCTCACCGCCAGCGAGCTCGATCGCCCGCTCGAGATCGCGGGTGGCCGCCAGCGTCTCCTCCTGCATCGCCTTGAGCATCCGCAACTCGGCCAGCGGCGGCACCAGGCGCCGGCGCTGCGGGCCGGGCTGCTGCCCGCCCTGCTGCTGCTGCTCGGATCGCCGCCGGCGCTGCTCCTGCTCCAGCGCCTGCCGCAGCTCCACCAGCACGCGCAGCGCGTCGCGCTGGAACTGCTGTACCAGCTCGCCCGTCTCCGGGGGCGTGCCATCCAGCAGTGCCGCCGCCTCCTGCATGTCGATCCGCGCCTGCGTCAACCGTTCCGCGAAGACCCAGGCCTGCTGCTCCTCGCCGAGCTTGGTCACCAGCGCGCCCAGCCGCTCGCCGAGCTCCCGCTGCTCCTGGGCGAGCGCACGCAGCGCGAAGCGATCCCGCCGCGTCAGCTGCCCGCGCTGGCGCTGCTGCTCATCCAGCGCCACCGTGCGCTTGTGCAGGCCGGTCTGCTCCTCGATCGCCTCTTCCAGGGCAGCACGGATCGAGATCAGCTCCTGTTCGAGCTGCAGGTCGCGATAGCCGCGCTCCTCTCGCGCCAGCTGCTGCTCGGCCTGCTCGAGCTGCTCGACCGCCTGGCGCTGCTCGCCCGCCGCCTCGTCCAGCTCGCCCTGCTCCAGCGCGCCGGCCGCCTCGCCCATCGCGCCGGAGGCCGCCGAGGTCTGCTCCCCAGCGGCGCGTTCGCCGGGGGTCGGGTTGCGCCGCAGCTCTTCGGCGAGTCGGCGCGCCTGTTCGGCCGCCTCGCGCTGCTGGCGCGCCCGCTCCTCCAGCTCCGCCTTACGCAACCGCTCCAGCCGCCGCGCCGCCTCCTCGGCGAGCGCCCGCTCCGCCTCGGCCAGCCGCTGTTCCGCCTGGCGCTGCGCGGCACCGGCCGCTGCGGCCGCCCCGGCTCCGAGCTGGCCAGCCGCCTCGCGCATGGCGCCTGCCGCCTGCTCGAGCCGCTCGGCCGCGGTCTGCAGCCGCTCCCCCTGGCGATCCGCACCCGCCGCGCCCTCGGCAGCAGCGCCTCCCTGCCCCTGCTCTCCTCCCTGCCGGGCGGTCGCCCCCTGCGCGGCGGCCCGCCGCAGCGCGGCCGCGAGCTGTTGCAGCCGCGCGGCCTCGGCACGGGTGCGCGCGGCGAGGTCCCCCTGCGCATCCGCCTGGCGCTCCGCTGCCTCGCGGCGCGCGAGCAGATCGCGCCGGCGCGCCAGCGCCTCGGCCGCCTGCTGCAGGGCCGCCTCCGCCTCCCGCTGGCTCGCCGCCGAGCCGGAAGCCTCCCCCGCGGCGGCCTCCGCCGCCGCGCGCGCCATGGCCTCGGCCGCCTGCGCCAGGGCCGCCGCGGCCGCGCTGAGCTGCCCGCCGCCGGCCTCGCCGCGCTCCTGCTCCGCGGCCGCGGCGCGCTGGAGCCCCGCCGCCGTGGCGCGCGCCTGTTCGGCGAGTGCGCGCTCGCGCGCGGCCACCTGCTCCAGCGCCTCACCGCGCACCGAGCCCGCCGCCCCGGCCATGCCCTCGAGGATCTGGCGCGCCCGCGCCAGGCGCTGCTCGGCCTGTGCGCCCGCCGCCTCCGGATCCACCGGTGCGGGCTCGGCCCGCCGGGCCGGCTCCTGCCCTTCGCCGCGCGCCGCCTGCGCGCCGCCCGCGGAGGGAGCACTGCCCGGTGCCTGCCGCACCCCCGGCTGCTCCGGGCCCGGTGGCTGCCCGCCGGCCGGCTCCGCCAGCGGCGCCGCCTCGCCGCCAGGCTGAGCCTCCGGGCGGGAGGCGGGCGGCGTCGCACCGGCGGCAGCCGCGGGCGCCCCCGGCTGCCCAGCCCCCGGCGCTTCCGCCCCGGGGGGCTCGCCTTCGGAGCGCTCCCCATCCGGGCGCGCCTGTTCCGCTGGCTGCGGCCCCGAGGGCGCGCCGGCGAGCGCTTCGGCGCCCGCTCGCGCCAGCTCCACCTGGCGGGCCGCGGCGCCGACCTCGGCCCGCGCCGCCCGTACGCCCTCGCGCAGCGCCTCCGGCACCGCCTCGCCGAGCGCCCCGACCCGCTCTTCCGCGCGCGCGACCGCCGCCGCCGCGCGGCGCCAGGCCTCGAGCGCCGCCTGCTGCGCCGCAGGCGCCGCGGCGGCCGCCTCGCGCTTCGCGTCCGCCGGCGCCTGCCCGGCAGCGGCGTCCGCAGGAGCCGCTCGCTGTGCGGCGGCCGCCTCGGCCGAGGCCGCCCGGGCCGTGCGGACCGCCGCCGCGGCCTCGGCGACCGCCCCCGCGGCTGCCTCGAGCGCGGCCGGGTCCGCCGCCGCGAGGCGCTCGGTGCGCTCGCGGTTGCCCGCCTGGGCGCGCGCCAGTTCCGCCGCCGCCCGAGCCGCCTCGGCGACCGCCTGCTGCAGTTCGCGCGCGGCACGTTCGCCGGCGGCCGGATCCTCGCGCAGCTGGCGCTGCTCTTCGGCCAGGGCCGCGATCGCGCGGCGCGCCTGCTCGATCGCGCGCGCGTGTGCCCGCTCGGCCAGGTCCTGCTCGGTGCGTGCCAGTGCCTGGCGGGCGCGCTCGATCTGCTCGCGCAGCTGCTCGCGCTCCGCCTGCAGGCGCTCCAGGGTCTCGCGCAGCCGCTCGGGACTCAGTGCCGGCTGCGTCTCCAACAGGACCTGCAGCACGCTGCGCAGATCCTCCAGCGCCTCCTCCTGCTTGGTCAGCGCCGCCACCGCCTGCTGCTCGCGCAGAAACCGCAGGGCCGCCTCCACGTCCTGCTGGATCAGCCGCTCCTTCAGCGCCCGCCAGGCCCGCTCCAGGCGGTCCGCCTCCTCGGGCTGCCGGTCACGCAGCCGGGCCGCCACCTTCTGCAGCTTGGCGTCGAGCTGATCGAGGCTGCGCTTGACCGCCTCCTGCTCCTGCGCCAGCGCCGGATAGGCCGGCGCCTCCTCCGCCCGCACCCCGCCGCCGAACAGCCCTGCCAGCAGCAACGCCGCGCCCACCACCTGGCGCATCGCTCGCCGCCCTCCGCCGTTGGCCCCTGTCACCGCTCCCCGCCGCCCGCTGCCGCGCGGCTCCACCCGCCGCAACGCTACCGTCCCAGGTCGGCGCGCGCCCGCTGGCGGGTCTGCTCCATGATCCGGTCCTGCATCTGGATGAGATCGCGCAGCTCGCGCAGCACCTCGTTGTACTCGTCCCACTTCTCCAGCCGGCGCACGATGTCCTCGAGCCGGGCCACCACCCGCTCGGCGAGTGCCGCCGCCTGGCTCAGCCCCGCGGCCTCGGGCCGCTCGCGCTGGCGCTCCGCCTGCAGCAGCCTGCTCGCCTCGGCAGCCGGCCCGCGGCCCAGCTCCGTCAGCTCCGCCTCGATGCCCCGCAGCCACGCGTCCTCGCCTTCGGCCCCGACGCGGTTGTACGCCATCTCGTCGGCGATCTCACCGATCTCGGAGGCCGCGCGCCCGAGCCGCTGCTCGACCCGCCGCTGGTCCAGCTCGGCATAGGTCAGCTGGCGCCGCTGTTCGGCGCTCGGCGCCGAGGCGCCCGCGAGGCCCTGGGCCAGCGCCAGGAGCTCGGCGCGGCTGGCGCCCTGCGCGCGGGCGAGCTGGACCAGCTCGTCCCGCACCCGCTTGATCCGGCCCTGCAGCACCCGCTCCAGATCGACGGGCGAGACCACCTGGAGCTGATAGCGCTGCGATGAACCGCGCTGCGCGGGTTCGACCGAGGTGGTATCGGGCGCCGACGCACGGGTGTCGACCGCCTCGATCCAGTACAGCACGCGCTCGCCAGGCCGCAGCCCCAGGGGCTCCAGCTCGAAGCGGTGCGCGACCACCGCCTGCACCGGCGGCGCCGCGGCGGCCTCCGCCGGCACCGGGGAGTCGGCGCCCGCCTCCGTTGCCTCGAGCGCCAGCGGCACGCGCCGCTCGATGCCAGCGGCCTCCGCGGGCTCGGCGCCACGCTCCGCCGCCTCTTCCCCCGCCCCGGCCGGGCCGGATCGCGCGCCGGCGCCCAGCCGGGCGTAGACCAGCGCCGCCGCGCGCAACCCATAGTCGTCGCGCAGCTGGGCGGCGAGCGGCACCACCGCCCCGGGCGTCACCTCCTTGTTGCGCGCGGGCTCGGTGAGCCGCACCTCGGGGAGCCGGTCGGGGATGACGCGGAGCGCGTACTGCGCGGCGAGCTCGCTGCGGAACCCGTCGGTCGAGGTCAGATCGAAGGCCCAGCTCGTCGAATCCAGCACCGCGAAGCTCCCGGCGAGCAGGCGCGGCGCGCCGCCGGCGTCGCGGGCGAGCGAGGCCGGCGCCCGTACCGCCACCGCCGCCTCGTTGCCGAAGCGTACCGCCGCCGCCACGAGCGGCCGGCTCGCCCGCGCCTCGTAGCGCACCACCGAGCCGACGGGCACCTTCAGGTTGCCATCGGGCAGCGGCCGCTCGGGGGGCGTGTCGGCGAGCCCGGTGTACTCCGGGTACTCGACCCAGACCCGCAGCTCCTCGAGCTGCGGGCGCGGCCGGACCTGGACCTCGAACCGGGGGCTGGTGTAGTCCCCACCGCGGACGTAAAACGACAGCGGTTCGTTGAGGTTGCTCAACACCACCCGCCAGACGCCGCGGGTCTCGACCATCGGCAGCGCCTCCGTGGCGCCCCCGGCGCGCAGCTGCGGCACCAGCTCCACCTGGACCGGATTGCCGCGGAGCGCCCGCGCGGTCACCACCAGGTCGTCTCCGCGTGCCACCACCCCGCTCGGGGGCTCCATCGCCACCTCCAGCTCGACGGCGCGGGGCCACGGCACCGGCCGCAGCAGCACCATCCGCTGCAGCCAGATCCAGCTCTCCGCCGGCCGCCACGCAGCGGCGCCGCCGAGCAGCGCGAACGCGAGCAGCAGGGCTATGCCGCTGCGCCGCAGCCCGCTCCGCTCGATCGCCTCGCGGAAATCCAGCCGGCTGGTGTGGTCGGCCGCTGCTGCGACCACCTGCCCGACCAGCACCGGCGACCAGCTGGGAGCGAGCGCCGCCACGCCGTCCGGCCCCTGCTGTCCCTCGCCCCCCCGCCCCAGGGCCCGTGCGAGCTGCACCGCGCTGATCAGCTCGTCGCGGAGCGCGAAGTGCCGCTCGACCAGCAAGGCCGCCTCGTCGTCGTCCAGCCGGCTCGCCCGCAGCACGGGCTGGACCAGCCAGGACCAGCTCGCGGCGGCGAGCGCCACCACCGCCAGTGCCACCAGCACGGCGCGAAATCCCAGCGGCAGCTCGAGCAGCCGGTCGAGCGCGAAGCTCGCCACGAGCAGCCCGAGCAGCAGCAGGAGCACGCGCACCACGCCATACATCGCCGCCACCCGGCGCAGCTGCGCGCGCAACGCCCGCAGCTTCGCACCGAGCGCCGCCGCGCGCGCCAGCGCGGCGGCGGAGGCGGTGGGACTAGCAGCGGCAGCTGGGGCGGGCGGCGCGCTCGCAGACATCTCCGGCGCCCCCCTCAACGCTCGAAGATCGGCAGGTAGCGGTACGGGATCTGCAGGATGACGGTCGCCATGGCCGTGGCGTAGTTGCGCCCCACCAGGTCCTCCCAGTAGCCCTCCTGGTGCTGGCCCTCCAGCAGCTCATCCCGGATCATCGGAAACCACCACGCCCACAACTCCCCGCCGGCCTGGAAGAACGCCTGCACCGCGTAATAGTGCGCGTAGAAGTAGTCGAAGGACTGATGCATCCGCCAGGCGGGCGGGCGGCCGTAGGGATAGTGGGTCGCGGGACGGGCCAGAAAGCGCAAACCCTGCCGGATCTCCGGCGCGTCGTACTCCCCAGCCCCGTACAGCGCCACGACGCCAGCCGCGGTGAGCGCGAAGCTGGTCCGCGAGAGCTGGAAGCGGTCCTCGCGCACCTGGTACCAGAACCCGCCGCGCTGGCGCCAGTCCGGGTGCTCCCCGACGAACGAGCGCTTGATGTACTGGATCGCCGCGTCGATCGTCGCGCGCGGCACGTAGATGCCGACGTTGCGCGCGCCTCGCAGCGCCATCACACAGGTAACGGTGATCGACATGTCGGCGTCCTCCGCCCCCGGCAAGTAACGCCAGCCGCCGTGGCGGTTCTGCGACTGCACGATCGCGTCGACCGCCTGTTGCAGCCGGGCCCGGACGCGGGGATCCCCGGTCGTTCCGTAGACCTCCGCCAGCAAGAGGGTGGCGAAGCCGTGGCTGTACATGCGGGAGCCGTCGGCCGTGATGAAGCCGTTGTCGGGCTGCACCTGCGCGAGCAACCACTCGACCCCCCGCCGGATATTCTCCCCATAACGCCCGCGGTCCGGCAGCGAGCCATTGGCGAGGAACGACATGCACGCCAGCGCCGTCACCCCGACGTGCCGCCCCATGTGGCCGCGGTACTCGTCGTTGACCTTGCGGCCGATCATCTCGATCCAGTAGCCCTCGGGGTGCTGCTGCGCGGCGAGATAGTCCAGTCCCCGCCGGATCGCCTGCTCGGCGCGCGGGCTCAGCTCCGGCGGGCGCAGGCCGAGGGCGTCGCTGCCGAGCGCGCGCGCCGCTGGCCACGCCGTACCGGCCAGCACCACCAGCAGCGCCGCCAGCTTGTTCCTGCCTTCCACCGCACGCACCCTCGCTCCCTCCCTGCCCCGCCGGCCCGGCGGCCACCAGCCACGGCCTCGGGATCGACTTCGAGTATAGCGCAACCGGCCGCCGCCGGCACGGCTGCTGCCCCCTAGATACGGCGTCCGCGACCGGACTGCTGGGGCACGGGCCGGCACCGCGGGCCCGCGCAGCCGCTGCTCAGCGCACCGGAGCGGGCGCGGCGAGCCGAAACACGGTCACGCGCGCCGGGTTGGCCGTCACGAGGTATTCGCGGGTGAGCACCACGGTGCCGCTGTGCTCGATCCCGCCCGTGAGCCGCCACGCCGGCAAGCGCGAGCCGGTCTGGAGATCGAGCCGGCCGATCGCGTCGGCAAACGGCAGCAGCAGCTCTCCACCGCCGAGCGCCGGAGCGCCGGCGATCTCCTCGCCCATGGGCCCGCCGCCGAACGAGCCGCCCTCGGCGGCGGCGGGGGGCCGCAGCTGCCGGATCGCCAGCACCCGCTTGCCGCTGGCGACTTCCAGCACCAGGACACCGTCCTCGCCGGCGAAGACCGCGCGCCCGCCCTCCACCCCGACCAGCCGCCCGCGCTCTGCGGGCTGGTGCCACCAGAGCGTGGCACCGTCGCAGCGGCGGAAGGCGTACGCGCGCGGACTGTCGATGGGGGCGACGACCACCGCGTCTTCGGTCACCACCGGCGGGGTGTTGCGCCAGACCAGCTCGCGCAGGATCGCGTAGTAGGTGCGCGGGGTCTCGATCGGGATCGCCCGATAGCGCACCAGCCACTCGATCTCGCCGGTCGTCGCCGAGACCGCCGCGAACAGCCCGATGCCGGTGGCGTGGTAGACGGTGCCGCCCCGCACCACCGGCATCATGGCGAGCGGTTCGATCGCATGTTCGCCGAACATGGTCATCTCGACCTGACCCGCGCCGAGATAGCGCTGCCACACCAGCCGCCCCGTCGCGGCGTCGGCGCAGATCAGATAGCACTTGATCGCCTTGTCCCGCACCACTGCCCCCGCATACAGCCGCCCCCCCACCACCGCCGGCGGCAGCGCCACCGAAGCCCGGCGCAGCAACAAATCGGGCGCCGCGGCGTGGTCCCACAGCCGCTTGCCGCTGTGCAGATCGAACGCGATCAGCCGCCGGCGCGGGATCTCGGTCTTGATCGGGATGCCGCGGTAGTATTCCGCGCGCGACACCTCGTGGACGAAGGGGGCGAACACGCGGCCCTCCGCGATGGTGGCACCGTAGAACAGGTGCGGGTTGTGCTCGTCATCCGGCCACGGGCTCTGCCGCCAGAGCTCGCGCCTCTGCTGCAGCGACCAGCACGCGATGGCGCGCCCGTTCGTCACCACCAGCCGGTCGCCGGCCAGCGCCGGGACGATGTCGGCGAACTCGCCGGCGCCGCGCCGGGGCAGCACCAGGCCCCGGCTCTGCTCGCCCTGCGCCCACAGGCGGCCGGCGCGACTCGGGGCGAGGGCGTGGGAGAACTCCGGCGCGCCGAGCGCCGCCGGCGCCGGCGGGTGCAGCCCCAGCACCGCCCCGGCCCACGGCGCGGGCGCCTGGACGGCGCGGCGCGCCGCTGCACGCGCGCGCGCATTCCCCGCGAGCCGCTGGGCCGCTGCGAGCTTGCGCGCGAGCCGGCCGGGATCGAGCCCGGCCTGGGGCACCGCACCGGCCTGCCGGTAGCGCTCCGCAGCCAGCTCGGCCGCCCCCCGTTCCAGCGCCAGGTCGCCCAGCAGCTCCAGTGCCGGCGCGGCGTACGAGGACACGGGCAGCGCCCGCCACAGCTCCTCCAGCGCCACCTCGTCGCGATGCGCTCGTGCCCGCTCGTACAGCGCCTGCGCCTCGCCGTCGGCCAGCGCCCGGAACGCGGCGATGCCCTCTGGCGGCAGCGCGCTGAGGCGCTCGCGCGCATACCGCCCGGCCGCGGTCCAGCGCTGCCCCTCCTCCAGCGCCACCAGTGGCTGCACCCCCTGGGGCGCGGCGCTGCTGGCGCGAAGCACCTCGAGCCACGCCCGCGCCGCCTCCTCCCAGCGGCCGGCTCCCCCCAGCTCCTCGGCCCGGCGGACCTTCAGCTCCAGCGCCCGGTCGCGCTTGACCCAGACGATGTTGCCGTCGGGCTCCTCGCCCTGGGCCGCGCCGAGCGGCGGCGCGAACGCGGCCAGCGCCACCAGCACGAGCAGCGCGCACACGATCCCCCGTTCCGCCCGCGCGCGATCGGGGTCCGGGGCCACCGGCGGCGGGCCACCGCCGGCGGCCACCGGGCTGTTGCTACGGGAGCACGCCGAACCCTGCACGCGTTTCTCCCTCGGCCGGCCACCGGGCCTGTCGGCTCACAACAGCCGCAGCCGGCGGCGCAGCAGCCATTCCACCCCCAGCAGACCGACGAACCCCGCCACCACCCACCAGCGGTCCCACAGCTCGCGTTCGGCCAGGCGGACCTCGACCACCTCCCGCACCGCGCCCACCAGCTCCGGCAGCCGGTCCACCTCGTCCAGCCGTAGATAGGCGCCGTCGCTGGCGCTCGCCATCGCGCGCAGCAACCGTTCATCCATGCGTGGGTCCGCCTTCTCCAGCTCCGGCACCTGCACGCTGAACATGCGCACCGCCAGCTCCTCGCCCGCCGCCGGCTGCGGTCCCGAGCCCTCCGGGCCCAGCCACGCCTTGTAGGCACCGACCTGCGCTGGCAACAGCTCGGTGAAGAAGCGTCCCGCCGCCTCGGGCCGCCGCCGCAGTTCGAGCCGCTCCACCTGCCCGTCCGGGCGCTCCAGCCAAGCGGTGACCGCCTGCGCCTCGCTCGGCTTGAGGTCGCGGTCGCGCACCTCCGCGCTCAGCAGCACCCGTTCGCCGAGGTCGTAGGCGGTGCGGTCGGTGCTCAGCGCGAAGCGGCGCGAGGTCAGCAGCCGCCCCGCCGCCAGGTAGCGGATCACCTGGCCCCAGAAGCGGTAGGTGTAGCGATCGCCCACCCCGGCACGCCAGCGCCAGATGTCGTCGGTGCCGCAGTAGAACACCGTGCCGGCACCGACCTGCTGCAGCGCGAAGATCGGCACCGGCTCGCCCTTGGCCGTGCGGGCGGTCGGATGCGTGGCCAGCACCTGCGCGCCCGGCTTGACCTCCCGCGGCCGGAAGTACCAGTAGAGCTCCGGCAGCTCGCCGCCTTCCCAGAGCGCCCGCTGGCGCTCGGGGTCCGCCTCCAGCCGCAGCAGCGGCGAGCGCCGGCCCTCCAGGGTGAGCTTGGGCATGTAGGTGCGGGTGATCACGCGGCCGAGCGAGCCGAACAGATCGTCGGCGGTGTCGACCCGCACCGGCAACAGCGGTTCCAGCGGCGTGTCCGCGTAGGCGCGCGGCATGTGGTGCTTGCCGGCGATCAGCAGCAGCCCCCCGCCGTAGTCCTCCACGAACTCGCGCAACAGCTGGAGCCGCTCCGGCCCCATCTGGGGACCATGGGGATCGACATCCCCGAGGATCACGACGTGATACGCAAACAGCTCCTCCCGGCTCGCGGGCACGCGCACCAAGGGCGGCACCCCGGGGGAGCTGTCCTGGATGTACTCCGGGTCGGCGGAGATCTGGAAGACCTGCGCCTCCATGTTGCGGTCGCGCACCAGACCCCAGCGCAGGTAGCGGTACTCGTAGCGCGGCAGGTCCTCGATGTACAGCACCCGGATGCGCTTGTCGATCACGCGCAGCCGCTGTTGCAGGCGGTTGTTGTCGGCGATCAGCTCGCCCGGGCGCGGCTCGACCTCGGCGGCCAGCGTGTACTCGCCGGGCTGCTCGGGGCGGAGCTGGATCACCACTTCCTGGCTCTGGCCCTGGCCGCGCAGCGTGACCAGCTCGGTGGCGGCCGTGCGCTCATCCAGGCGCACTACCAGTTGCACCTGTTCGCGGTCCGGCTCGACGCCCTGCGCGCGCAACCGCACCGTCGCCTGCAGCAGGTCGCCGGCACGCAGCACGCGTGGCGCCTCCAGGTCCGTCAACTCGATGTCCAGCGGCTCCTCCGGGTTGCCCACCCCCACGGCATAGAGCGCGATGCCGCGCTTGCCCAGCTCGCGCGCGATCGCCAGCGGCGCCACGCTGCCGGCATTCGAGCGGCCGTCGCTCAGCAGCACCACGCCGGCGACGTTCTTGCCGCGCAGATCGGCCAGCACCCGTTGCAAGGCATCGCCGAGGGCCGTCTCCGGGCCGTCGGCCTCCAGCGCCCGCAGCCGCTCCAGCAGCGCTGCCAGCGCCGTCCCCTCCTCGGCGCCTGCGGTGCCGCCGCCCTCCTCGGGCGCCGCCCCATCGCCCTGCCGGCGCAGCTCGCCGAGCGGCACCGCCCGCCCGGCGAAGGTGTACAGGCGTAGCCGGTTGCGCTCCAGCAGGCGGCGGAGCAGCTCGCCCTCGCCGCGCCCGAGCGCCCCCTGCACGAGCCCCAGGCGGCTGTGCTCGGCCAGCTCCGGCTCGGCGAATCCGGTCACGGCCGCCAGGGCTCGCCGGGCCTGCGGCTCGGGCAGCCGATCCCGCAGCGTCATGGAGACCGAGCGGTCGATCAGGACCGCGACGTAGCTCGGCCGCACCTCCTCGCGGGTGGTGGTCGCCACCGGCTGGTAGAGCATGAGCACGAGCACCAGCGCTGCCACCACCCGCAGGCCGGTGAGCATCCACCGCGTGGCCACTCCCATCGGCATCGGCTCGCGGCGATACTGCCAGCCGAACCAGGCGAGCAGCGCCAGCACGAGCAGGAAGGTCAGCCAGCCGGGAGGGGCGCCGAGCCAGCGCGTGCGCGTGACCTCGCTCACCTCCAGCAGCAGCGCCGCCGGGCCGGCCGGCAGCCCGGTCGCAAGCAGCGCCAGCGGCAGGCAGGCGGCCGTGCTCATGCGACCGCCCTCCGCCCGAAGCGGCAGGCGAGCCAGCTCTCCAGGGCGAGCAGGCCCAGCGCCGCCAGCAACAGCGGCCGCCACAGCTCGCCGCTCCTGCCGCCTCCTGCGGCCTCGGCGCTCGCCGGCGTGCCGGCAACCGCCCGCTCGCCGCGCACCTCCAGGCGGACCCCGGGCAGCAGCCGCTCCAGCTCCCCCACGTCGATCCGCCGCAGGTCCGACTCCTCGCCCGCTTCCACGTTCACCGCGAAGTGCTCGGTCCGCTCCTCGACCGCCGCCCCCTCGCGCGCGCGCCGGCGGAACCGCAACGTGTACAGCCCCGGGACGCCGGTCTCGGCGTGCACCAGGCGGAACCGATCCCCGGCGCCCTCGCTCTGCAGCCGCTCCAGGGTCTTGTCGATCCGGTCGCCCGCCGGGGTGACGAGCACGATCTCGGGGGCGTAAGCGGTGGCGGGCAGCACCAGCTCGAATGGCTCACCGACCCCGAGGTTGCGGGCCGGGGCCGCCGCGGCCGCGAGGTAGGTCACCGCCCGGTCCCAGATCCCATAGTACGCGATGTGCTTGAAGAAATCCGACCAGGAGGCATCGAGCGCGGAGGTGAACAGCAACACCCGCCCGCGCCCCAGCCGCCGCTCCAAGAGCGCCGGATCGCCGAGCCCACCCAGCGACTCCTCGGCGGCCCCCCCGCTGGCGAGCCGCCGCCCCTCGAAACGGCACAGCACTTCCACCTCGGCCCGCTGCCCGGCGTCTGCTGGCGGCTCGACGCGCCGGTAGCCGACGAACACCGGCTCGTAGAACAGCTGCCGCATCTCGCGCGGCGCAAACGGTGCCAGCAGCGGGTGGCGGAACGATTCGGCGCGCAGCTTGAAAAACGTCTCCTCGCCCGGCGCCAGCACCACCTCGCCCACGCGTGCGGGCAACAGCCCCTCGCCGTCGCGCCACAGCCGCTCGTTGTACACCCCCGGCTCGACCTGATCGCCGAGGGCCACCAGCAGCCCGCCACCCCGGCGCACCCAGCTCTCCAGGCGCGCGGGGACCTCCCCCGGCAGCGCGATCACGTCGGCCAGCACCACCACGTCGTAGCGGTCCAGATCCGCCTCGGCCAGCTCCGCCTCGCCGATCACGTGCGGCCGCACGACGTTCTGGCGGGCGAGACGGCCGTCGGCGAACGGGGCGATCGCCATGAGGAAGAAGCGCGTCTCGCTCTCCGCGGGCGCGGCACCCCGGTCCAGCGCCCCGTCGACCACCAGTGCCTGGATCCCTTCCCGCGCCTCGAAGACCAGCAGCCGCGCGTTGTCCACCTCGAGCCCATCGCTACGCAATAGCACCCGGGCGTGGTGCACCCCCGGCTCGTGCACCTGGATGGAGAACTCGATCTCCCGCTCCTCGCCCGGCTCCAGCTCGACCGGCACCGAGCGGTTCAGCACGTCATCGATGAACAGCTCCAGCACCAGGCCGCTGGAGGGTTCCTCCGCCCAGCTCCGCACCGTCGCCAGCAGCCGCAACGGCGCATCGACGGCCGCCACCACGTCGTCCAGCCGCAGTCCAACGACGGCGAAGTTGTCGGGCCGCTCCGCCCCGCAGTCGACGAAGACCAGGGGCACCCCGAGCTCGGCCAGCCGGCGCGCTGCAGCCACCGCCGCCGGGTCGGCGAGCGCACCCTCGCGCACCAGCGCCGTGCGCTGCAGATCGGTGAACACCAGCACCTCGGGGATCACGCCGCCCGGAGCGGCCGCCGCTCCCTGGAACCGCGGCAGGTATTCCACGAGCGCCGCCAGCCCGCCGGCGAGGTCGCCCGCGGTGGCGCTCGGTTCGAGCTCCTCCAGCTCGCGCACCACCCGCTCCCGGCCCTGCGCGTCGGCAAACACGGGCTCCTCGTACAGAAACTGCGCATGCGCGCCGAGCAGCGCGATCGCCAGCCGGTCGCCCTGGTCCAGCCCTGCGTCGATGAAGCCCCGCGCCGCCCCGACCGCGCGCTCCCAGGCGCTGCGCACCCCGTGCCGGTGGGTCATGGAGTAACTGGTGTCCAGCGCCAGCAACACGTGCCGCCGCCGCTGCTCGCCCGCGAACAGCCGGGCGGCCTGCTCGGAGACCGGGCGCGCCACCGCGAGTGCCACCAGCAGGATCAGCAGCACCCGCACCGCGAGCAGCAACAGGTTCTCCAGCCGCAGGCGGCGGCGGTTGCGCTGCACGGCGCGGCGCAAAAACTCCATCGCCGCCCACGGCATCACCCGGTAGCGGTGCCGGTGGAACAGGTAGATCAGCACCGGTACCGCGGCGAGCCCGGCCAGCCAGAGCAACGCGAGATTGAGGAACGTCACCGCAGCTTCACCTCCGAGCGCGTCGCCAGGTAGCGCGCGAGCGCGATCCCGAGCGGCATGCTCGTGTCCAGGAGCACGTAATCGGTGCGGGTGTTGCGACAGCCGTTCCGGATGGCGTCGAGGAAGCGCTCCAGCTCCTCGAGGTAGCTCTTGCGGATCGCGATCGGGTCGACGATCTCCTCGGCCTCGCCCTCCAGCGCCACCAGTTTCGTCATGTCGCGCAGCGGAAAGGTCCGCTCGGCAGGGTCGAGCACCTGGAACAGGATCACCTCGTGACGGCGGTAGCGCAGGTGGCGCAGCCCGAACAGGATCTTCTCCGGGTCATCGAGCAGGTCGCTGATCACGATGAACAGTCCCTTGCGCCGTACCTGCTCGGCGAGGGCATGCATGACCGCGCCGAGATCGGACTCGTGCCCGGGCTCCATCTGATCGAGATGGCCGAGCATGACCTTGAGATGGCTGGGGTGCTGCGAGGGCGGCACGAAGTCGCGCACCTCGGTGTCGAAGGTGACCAGGCCCACCGAATCGCGCTGCGCCAGCATCAGATAGGCGAGCGAGGCGGCGATCCAGGTCGCGTACTGCAGCTTGCTCGCCGGCGCCTCCGGGCTCTGCAGGCGCATGCTCGCCGACTTGTCGAGCACCAGGAAGGCCTGGAGGTTGGTCTCCTCCTCGTAGACCTTGACGTAGTACCGGTCGGTCCGGCCGAAGACCTTCCAGTCGATGTGCTTGATCTCGTCGCCGGGGGTGTACTCCCGATACTCGGCGAACTCGACCGAGAAGCCGTGGTAGGGGCTGCGGTGCAGCCCCGTCACGAACCCCTCGACGACCAGCCGCGCTACCAGGTCGAGCCCCCGCAGGCGCGCCAGGACGTCGGGGAGCAGGTAGCGCCGGATGTCGCCGCCGGCGGCCGTACCCGCGGGCTCGCGCGCCATCAGCGACCCGCCCCGGCCGGGGTGCCCGCCGCCACCGCCACCGGCTCGTGCTGGGGCACGTGCGCGAGCAGGCGGTCGATGATATCGTCCGGCGTGATACCCTCGGCCTCCGCGTTGAAGTTCGTGATGATCCGGTGGCGCAGCACCGGGTGGGCGACCGCGGCGATGTCCTCGCAGCTCACATAGGTGCGGCCGTGCAGGATGGCGCGCGCCTTGCCGCCCAGGATCAGATACTGGGTAGCGCGCGGCCCCGCGCCCCAGCTCAACAGCTCCTTGATGAACGGCGGCGCCTCCTCAGTCCGGTGGCGCGTGGAGCGCACCAGCCGCATGGCGTAGTGCACGACGTGGTCGGCGATCGGCACCCGCCGCACCGTACGCTGCAGGGCCAGGATCTCCTCCCCGGTCAGCACCGGCTCGATGCTGTCGAGGTCGATCCGACTCGCCACCCGCACGATCTCGTATTCGTCATCGGCGCCCGGATAGCCCATCGCGATGTCGAACATGAACCGGTCGAGCTGCGCTTCGGGCAGCGGATAGGTGCCCTCCTGCTCGATCGGGTTCTGGGTCGCGAAGACGAAGAACGGCTCGGGCAAGGGGTGTTTCTGGCCGGCGGCGGTGACCTGGTGCTCCTGCATCGCCTCCAGCAGCGCCGCCTGGGTCTTGGGCGGCGTGCGGTTGATCTCGTCGGCCAGGATCACGTTGGCGAAGATCGGCCCCTCCAGGAACCGGAAGTGCCGCTCGCCGGTCGCCCGATCCTCCTGGATGACCTCGGTCCCGGTGATGTCCGACGGCATGAGATCGGGGGTGAACTGGATGCGGTTGAACCGCAGCGACAGGCAACGCGCCACCGTCTGCACCAGCAGCGTCTTCGCCAGTCCCGGCACCCCGACGATGCGGCAGTGGCCGCGCGCGAAGATGGTGATCATGAGCTGCTCGACCACGCGCCGCTGCCCGACGATGATCTTGCGCGTCTCCTCGCACACCCGCTGGTAGGCGCTCTGTAGCCGCCGCACCGCCTCCAGGTCGTCGAGGGCGGGCGGCGGCGCGGTCCCGCCGCCCGCCCCGCCGGCTCCGCTCGCAGCGCCGGCGTCCTGCGCCGCCGCATCACGAGCTGCCATCCCCTCCGTCATGCGCTCGTCCCTGCTCGCGTCCGTCACGGGCCCCTCGTCCACCGGCTCCGCCGCGCGCGGCCGGCGGCGCACCGCCGCCCCTCCGCATGCGCCCACGCATCCGCCTACGCGGCCGCGGCTCACGCCGTTTGCCTCGGAGGCGCACTATACGCGCGCCTGCAGCCGCCCGCAAACCGAGCGGGCCGAGCAGCCGCACCGAGCCTGCGGCCCCCTCGCACCCGCGAGCGACCTGGCACGTTCCGGGTGGCAAGAGGGGGCCGGGCCGGTGGCCGCGCCTGGGGGGGCGATCGCCGCGCAGCTGCGGTAGCGAGCGGGCCGGGCGGCCCGGGCCCCGGCCGCCGGCGGCGAGCCCGCCCTGGCGCGCGGGGCCTCGACGCCCGCGGAGGGGCGCGCTATCATCCCGGCGTGGTCCGTTACGTCGATGCGAGCGAGTCCGAGCACGAACGCCTCGAGCGGCTGGTGCGCGAGTGCGCCGCGCGCCACCGCCTGCGCGTCGAGGTGACCGGCTGGGCGCGCAAGACCTACGACCTGTTCGCGCCGGGCGAGGACGCGCGCGACTGGCACCTGGTCGCGCGGATCGAGAGCGCCGCCACCGTCACCGGTGAGGTGCGCGTGTTCGACGAGCGAGGACTCGGCTGCGCGCACGAGCTGGCGGCGGCGCTGGAAAAGGCGTTCCCCGCAGTGGGCGAGGCGCGCGTGCTCCGCGAGCCCCACCCCGCCGGCTGAGGGGGCGCCGCGCCGCCCTCGCCCGCGGCCACTTTACCCCACCCCTTCCCCACCGGCGGCGAGCCAGGCGCGGCACGCCCCCGCCCTCGGCTGCCCTGCGGCTGCGCCCCCCACTGCTCTGCCCCGCGCGGGCAACCGCGGGACGCCATCCCGGCAGCCCACCCGCCTCGCGCCGGATCGGGTTCCGGGCGGCCACGGCGGCCACCGCCTGTGTCAGGCCGGCGCGCTCGCCGGCCCCTGGCTCATCGGCAACTTGCGCGCGGTGCCGCCCCTGCGGCCGCGCAGCCAGCCGAGCAGGCGCTGGATCGGGTCGTAGTAGCGGTCGACGACGCGCTCCTTCAGCGGGATGATGGCGTTGTCCGTGATCTGGATGTGCTCCGGACACACCTCGGTGCAGCAGCGGGTGATGTTGCACAGCCCGACGCCGAACGCCTCCTTGATCAGCGGCAGGCGGTCGGCGACATCGAGCGGATGCATCTCGAGGCTGGCGAGCCGCACCATGAAGCGGGGCCCGACGAAGGCGTCCTTGCGCTCGCGGTCGCGCAGGATGTGACAGACGTCCTGGCACAGAAAGCACTCGATGCACTTGCGGAACTCCTGCACCCGATCCACGTCGCACTGGGCCATGCGGTACTGGCCGTCGGGATCTCTGGCTCCGGGCTGGAACGGCGGGATGCGCCGGTTCTGCTCGTAGTTCCAGGAGACGTCGGTCACCAGGTCCTTGATCACCGGGAACGCCTTGAGCGGCTGGACGGTGATCGCCGCCTCGGGCGGGTACAGGTTGAGCCGGGTCATGCAGGCCAGGCGCGGCCTGCCCTCGATCTCCATGCTGCACGAGCCGCACTTGCCCGCCTTGCAGTTCCACCGCACGGCGAGGTCGTTGGCCTGCTCGGCCTGGATGCGCAGGATGGCATCGAGCACCACCATGCCTTCCTCGACCGGGGTGCGATAGCTCACGAACTGCCCGCCGGAGGCATCCCCGCGCCAGATCCGAAGGGTGCGCTCGCCGCCCATCGACCGTCCTCCTGCGCCTGCTCGGCCCGTCCTGCCGGCGGGCTGCCGCCGCGTGCCTCAGACCTCGTCCGGGGCGTCGGCGCCGACCCGCCCTGCCTCCAGATCCTCGATCGTGGCGTGGGCGATCTCCTCCAGGTAGCGGGGCGGGCGGGGGCGCTCGACCCTGGCGATCTGGGGCCGCCCGTCCGCACCGCGCCGCACCACCAGGTTGACCTTGCCCCACTCCTCGCGCTCGCCCTCGAAATCGAGCCGGGTGTGGGCCCCCCGGCTCTCCTCGCGCGCCAGGGCGGCACAGGCGACGATCTCGGCGCTCGTCACGAGCGATTGCAGGCTGATCGCCTGGTGCCAGCCGGGATTGTACTGGCTGCTGCCGTGGGCCTTGACGTTGCGCGCCCGCTGCTTGAGCTCCTGCAGCCGCTCGATCGCCTGGGCGAGTTCCTCCCCCGTGCGGACGATCCCGACCAGGCTCTGCATGAGGTCCTGCAACTCCTCGTGCAACAGGTAGGGGTTCTCCCCGGACTCGCGGTTGAGATACGAGGTCGCCTGCCGGAAGATCGCCTCGATCTGGCCGGGCTCGGGCTTGGGGGTGGCGGCGAGGCCGCGCACGTAGGCGGCGGCACCGCTGCCGGCCAGCGCGCCGAAGACCAGCAGGTCGCTCAGCGAGTTGCCCCCGAGCCGGTTCGCCCCGTGCAGGCCCGCCGCGCACTCGCCGCAGGCGAACAGCCCGGGGACGTTGCTCATCTGCGTGTCCGGATCGACCCGCACCCCGCCCATGAAGTAGTGCAGGGTCGGCCCCACCTCCATCGGCTGGCGCGTGATGTCGACCTCCGCCAGCTCCTTGAACTGGTGGTACATGCTCGGCAGCTTCCGCCGGATGTAGTCCGCCGGCCGCCGCGAGGCGATGTCCAGAAAGACCCCGCCGTGCGGCGAGCCGCGGCCCTCTTTGACCTCGGCGCGGATCGCCCGCGCGACCACGTCGCGGGTCAACAGCTCGGGCGGCCGGCGGGCCTGCGGGTCGTCCGGCCAGCGTTCGGCCTCCTCGATCGTGGCCGCGGTCTCGGCCGCGAAGCGCTCCGGGATGTAGCGAAACATGAAGCGCTCGCCCCTGCTGTTCAGCAGCACCCCGCCCTCACCCCGCACCCCCTCGGTGACGAGCGTACCGCGGACGCTCGGCGGCCAGACCATGCCGGTGGGATGGAACTGGGTGAACTCCATGTCCATCAGTTCGGCGCCCGCCTCGTAGGCCATGGCGAAGCCGTCGCCGGTGTACTCCCAGGAATTGCTGGTCACGCGCCAGGCCTTGCCGGCGCCGCCGGTCGCCAGGATGACCGCCTTGGTCCGAAAGACGACCAGCCGGCCGGTCTCCCGCCAGTACCCGCACGCCCCGGCGATCCGCTCGCCGTCCTTGAGCAGGCCCAGCGCCGTGCATTCCATGTGGAAGGTGATCCCCTGGTGGACGGCGTAGTCCTGCAGGGTCCGGATCATCTCCAGCCCGGTGCGATCGCCCACGTGCGCCAGCCGCGGATAGCGGTGACCGCCGAAGTTGCGCTGGGCGATCAGACCGTCCGGAGTCCGGTCGAACACCGCACCCCACTCCTCGAGCTCGCGCACGCGCGCGGGCGCCAGCTTGGCGTGCAGCTCCGCCATCCGCCACTGGTTGAGGAACTTGCCCCCCCGCATCGTGTCGCGGAAGTGGATCTTCCAGTTGTCGCGCCGATCGGCGTTGCCCAAGGCGGCCGCCATCCCCCCCTCGGCCATGACCGTATGGGCCTTGCCGAGCAGACTCTTGCAGACCACCGCCGTGTCCATTCCCTGGGCCTTGGCCTCGATGGCCGCGCGCAGGCCGGCGCCCCCCGCGCCGATCACGAGCACGTCGTGTTCGAATGTCTGGATCTCGGAGACGTCCACGGTCCTGCCCTCAGTTCCAGGTGTTCAGGTCGGTGATCCAGCCCATCGAGACCAGCCGCACGTACAGATCGCTGAAAGCCACCCAGAACAGGCTCACCCACGCCCAGAGCATGTGCCGGCCGTTGAACCAGCTGGCCAGCCGCCACAGCCGGAAGCGCGGGGTCGGCCGGCCGTCGCAGCTCAGGCAGTCCAGCCGTCCGCCCACCAGGTGACGCAGCGAGTGGCAGCCGAAGGTGTAGCCGGCGAGCAGGGTGGCGTTGGTCAGCAGCACCAGGGTCCCCACGCCGGCGCCGAACTGCCAGCTGCCGTCGGGCCGATGGTAGAAAAACGCCCGAAACGCGTCGTAATACAGGATCACCACGAAGATCAGGGCGAAGTACAGCGCGTACCGGTGCAGGTTCTGGAACAGCAGCAAGCTGCTCTCACCCCGGTACGGACGCCGGCCGGCCATGAGCGGGCTGACCGCACACGCCGGTGGCGAGCCGGCGAACGAGCGGTAGTACGCCTTGCGGTAGTAGTAGCAGGTGAATCGAAAGGCAGCCGGAAACGGCAGGATGAGCAGGGCCGGCGACAGCGGCAGCCAGCCCGGCCACCACGAGGGCCACTGCCCGAACCAGGCGTGGGCGAGCGGCGCGTTGCCCGAGGCCAGTTCGCCGCTGGTGAACAGCACCGGCGAGTAGAACGGGCTCAGATACGGCTCGGCGTAGTAGTGCGCCCCCTGCAGGGCTGCCCAGGTCGCGTACACCACGAAGCCGGACAGACCCGCCGCCGTGAAGAGCGGGCCCACCCACCACCGGTCCGCTCGCGCGGTGCCCAGCGGTTCGGTGCTGTGGCCTCCCAGGCGCGGCAGCGGCGCGATCGACATGGCGTGCTCCTCGGTCCCCTCGTCTCGTCCCAGGCCGCCGCCCGTGGGTGCGGGCGACAAAGAAGGGCGAGGTTACTCCTCGGGACCGGGCCGTGCAAGAGCCGAGCGCGGCGTTGCTGCAACCCGATCGCAATGCCGCCCCTGTCGGCCGGCCGGGCTCTGCGCCCGCGGCACGCTCGCGGCCGGGCCCGCTACAGGTCCTGGGGAGCTCGGGTTGCGAGCAGGCTGGAGCTGCTCTAGGATAGCTCCTCCTCCGGCGGCGTGCCGGGCGGTTGCGCGCGCTGGCCAGCGCAAGCCAGGGAGGCAGGCGACATGCTGCAGGACGGGCTCGACGGGCGCAGCTTCTTCGGCGAAGCGGCACAGGGCCTGACCTACGACGACTTCATCCTGCTGCCGGGCCACATCGACTTCTCGGTGGACGAGGTCTCGCTCGCCACCCGGGTCTCGCGCCGCATCCCGCTCAAGGCGCCGCTGGTCAGCTCGCCCATGGACACCGTCACCGAGTCCACGATGGCGATCTACCTGGCGCTGCTCGGCGGCATCGGGGTACTGCACTACAACTGCACCGTCGCCGAGCAGGTCGAGCAGCTGCGGCGGGTCAAGCGGTTCGAGAACGGCTTCATCACCGACCCCATCTGCCTGTCGCCCGAGCACACGATCGCCGACGTCGACGCCATCAAGCAGCGCCATGGCTTCAGCTCGATCCCCGTCACCGAGGACGGCCGGCTGGGCAGCCGCCTGGTCGGCCTGGTGACCAACCGCGACATCGACCTGGAGACCGACCGCACCAAGAAGCTGCGCGACGTCATGACGCGCGATCTGTTGTGGGCGCGCCAGGGGGTCGCCCTCGAGGAGGCGAACGAGATCCTGCGCCGCTCCAAGAAGGGAAAGCTCCCCATCGTGGACGAGCAGGGCCGCCTGGTGGCGCTGGTGACGCGGCGCGACCTGCTCAAGAACCGCGAGTTCCCCGACGCCACCAAGGACAGCACGACCAAGCGGCTCAAGGTGGGCGCGGCGGTCTCCACGCGCGAGGAGGACCGCGAGCGCATCGACGCCCTGCTGGAGGCGGGGGCGGATCTGCTGGTGATCGACGCCGCGCAGGGCGACTCGATCTACCAGCTGGAGACCATCCGCTACATCAAGGACCGCTCGGAGGCGGTCGACGTGGTCGGCGGCAACGTCGTCACCATGCGCCAGGCGCGCCGGCTCATCGAGGCGGGGGTCGACGCGCTGCGGGTCGGCATGGGACCGGGCTCGATCTGCATCACCCAGGAGACGATGGCGGTCGGCCGCGCCCAGGCCAGCGCGGTCTACCACGTCGCCTCCCTCGCCCGCGAGTACGACGTGCCGGTGATCGCCGACGGTGGGGTGCGCACCATCGGCCACCTGGTCAAGGCACTCGCGATCGGTGGCGCCACGGTGATGCTGGGCTCGATGCTGGCGGGCACCAAGGAAGCGCCCGGGGAGTACTTCTACGAGAACGGGGTGCGGGTCAAGCGCTACCGCGGCATGGCCTCGCTGGAGGCGATGGAACAGGGCGGCGGCAAGCGCTACCTCGCCGACCGGCAGCGGATCCGGGTCGCGCAGGGCGTCTCCGGCACCGTGGTCGACAAGGGCTCCATCCTGGACTACGTGCCGTATGTGCTCCAGGGCGTCCGCCATGCGCTGCAGGATCTGGGCTGCCGCGACCTGGCGACGCTGCACAACCGCCTGCAGGGCGGGGAGCTGCGCTTCGAGCGACGCAGCGCCGCCGCCCAGGCCGAGGGCAACGTCCACGGGCTGTTCTCCTGGCAGGAGCCGCCGTATGGCAGCCGCACCCGCTGGGCACGGTGAGACCCCAGCGGCGGGGCGGGCGCAGCGGGAGGGAGGCGGGTTGAGGCCCCCGGTCGCCGAATGGGTGGCGGTGCTGGACTTCGGCTCGCAGTACACCCAGCTCATCGCGCGCCGCATCCGCGAGCACCACGTCTACTCCGAGGTCCTGCCCCACACCACCACCGCCGCCGAGCTGCGCGCCCGCGGCGCGCGCGGGATCGTGCTGAGCGGCGGGCCGGCCTCCTGCTACGAACCCGGCGCGCCCACCCTGGATCCCGAGATCTTCCGCCTCGGGGTACCGGTGCTCGGCATCTGCTACGGCATGCAGCTCATGACGCGCGCGCTCGGCGGCGAGGTCCGCCACAGCCCCGAGCACGAGTACGGCCGCACTCCCATCCAGATCGAACGCCGCGATCCCCTGTTCGACGGCGTGCCTTCCCGGACCACGGTCTGGATGTCGCACGGCGACCGGGTGATGGCGATCGCCGCCGGCTTCGTGCCGCTGGCCCGCACCGCCGGCTGCCCGGTCGCCGCCGTGCGCCACCAGAGCCTGCCGCTGTACGGGCTGCAGTTCCACCCGGAGGTCAGTCACACCCCCGAAGGCGGCTGGATGCTGCGCAACTTCCTGGTCGAGGTGTGCGGGCTCGGCTGCAGCTGGACGGTGGGCTCGACGATCGAGCTGGCCGTCGCCGAGATCCGCCGCCGGGTCGGCGAGCACGGCCGGGTGGTGTGCGGGCTGTCGGGCGGGGTGGACAGCGCCGTGGTGGCGCTGCTGCTCGACCGCGCCATCGGCCGGCGCTCCACCTGCATCTTCGTCGACAACGGGCTGTTGCGCGCCGGCGAGCGGGAGCAGGTGGAGCAGACCTTCGCGCAGCAGTTCCAGCTGGATTTCCGCGTCGTCGACGCCGCGGAGCGGTTCCTCGAGCGGCTCCGCGGGGTGACCGATCCCGAGGAGAAACGCCGGCGCATCGGTCACACCTTCATCGAGGTCTTCGCCGAACAGGCGCGCGCGCTGCCCGACGTCGCCTTCCTCGCCCAGGGCACGCTCTATCCCGATGTGGTCGAGAGCACCGCGCCCCACGGCGGTCCGACCGCCAGGATCAAGTCCCACCACAACGTGGGCGGCCTGCCGGCGGAGCTCGACTTCCAGCTCATCGAGCCGCTGCGGATGCTGTTCAAGGACGAGGTGCGCCGGCTGGGCGACGAGCTGGGGCTGCCGCCCGAGATCACCCGCCGCCACCCCTTTCCGGGTCCCGGACTGGCGGTCCGCTGCGTGGGCGAGGTCACCCCGGAGCGGCTCGCTGCGCTGCGCGCCGCCGACGCCATCGTGGTGGAGGAGATGCGCCAGTCCGGCTACCACGACCGGCTCTGGCAGGCGTTCGCGGTGCTGCTGCCGGTCCGCTCGGTCGGGGTCATGGGCGATCGGCGTACCTACGAGAGCGCGTGCGTGGTACGCGCGGTCGAGAGCGAGGACGGCATGACCGCGGACTGGGCGCGCCTTCCCTACGAGGTGCTGGCCCGCATCGCGACCCGCATCGTCAACGAGGTCCCCGGCATCAACCGGGTGACCTACGATATCACCTCCAAGCCGCCCGGCACCATCGAGTGGGAGTGAGTCCCCGGCGCCGAGCCGCGCTCAGCCCTCCCGGCCGAAGTGCTCGGCCAACAGCTCCGAGGTCGGCGCGCCGAACTCCGCCTGCCCGGCGACCGGCTCCAGCCGCAGGGTGAAGCGGCCGCGCCGCCAGCCGAGCAGCTGCCGCAGCGCCTCGGGGCCGCGCGCCTGCTCGCTGCCCGCGCGCACCAGCCGCGCCCCCACCACCTCGCCCTGCTGCACCAGCACGGTCGCCTGCAGCTCCTCGTCCTCCGAGTGGAGCGTGAGCCGGCCGCTGTGCCTGCCCAGGTGCAGCAGCCGCACCAGCTCGGCCAGCGCGAGCGCGCCGAGCGTGCCGGCGCAGTCCACACCGGCAGCCGCCGGCCGCCCGGCGGACCCGGCTCCCCCTCCGGCCGCCGCGCTGGCGCCGGCCTCGGGTGCGACCTCGAGCAGGTCGGCCGCAGGCGCCGGGCGCGCACCCCACGGGCGGCGCCCGAGCGGCACCTCGGCCGGCGGCGGCGCCGGCTCGGCGGCCCGCGCGGGCGCGGCCTGCCCGAACCGCCCCGGGTCGAGGTGGAGGTAGCTCTCCGGCGGCACGGCCCGCGCGGTGACCCACTCCGCGTCCCCGGCCGCGGTGCCGGCCTGCGCGATCGCACCGGCGGCGGCGGCATCGCGCTGCTCCGCGCCGCCGCCCGCGGCCCGTTCGCCCGTGGGCCCGGCCCCCTCGCCCCGCCCGCGCGGCCCGCGCCCGAGGGCCCGCTCCACCCGCAACAACAGCTCGGCCAGCTCGAACGGCTTGCCGATGAAGTCCACCGCGCCCAGCTCGCTCGCCCGCTTGTAGGTCGGCCGGTCGTGGTAGGCGGTGACCACGATGACCGGGGGCCGCGCCGGCAACTCCTCGCGCTGCAGCTGCTCGAGCAGCGCAAAGCCATCCAGCTGCGGCATCCGGAGGTCGGTCAGGACCAGGTCGAACGGTTCCGCCCGCAGCCGCTCCAGCGCGTCCTTGCCCGTGAAGGCGGTCCGGGTCTGGTGGCCCGCGCGCGCCAGCGCCTTGCTCAGGACCACATTCGTGGCCAGCTCGTCGTCGACGATCAGGATCTTCGCCACCCCGCGACGCTGCCTCCGCGCCCCGCTCGCCGGCCGGGCCCGGCCGGCTCTCAGTTCACCACCGCGTGCACGAGGAAGTCCGTCGAGACCGCGTACACCGTGTCGTCCTGGAACACCGGCGCGGCCGCGAACCGCCCCGCGGTCCGGTAGCTCCAGCGCACCTCCCCGCTGCTCGCCGCCAGCGCCAGCAGGCTGCCGTCCGCACTGGGGACGAACACCGCGCCGGGACCGGTGCCCGGCGGGGCGCTGATCGGCGCCGGCAGCGTGCGGCTCCACAGCGTGGCGCCGTCGCCGAGCGAGAGCGCCCGCAGCTCGGCGCCGAGCGCGACATACACCGCATCGGTGCTGGCCACCAGCGGCTGCGTCGGCACCGCCGGCAGCTCGACCTCCCACACCACGGCGCCGTCGGTCGTCCGGATCAACCGGCAACGCCGGTCCTGGGTCGCCACCACCACCGCCTGGAACAGCCGGCAGGGCGGTGCCGCGGGCGGTGCGCCCAGCTCGATCGGCGGCCGCGCGGCGCCGGTCTGGTTCTCCAGGCGGTGCAGGCGCCCGCCCGCACTCGCCACCACCAGCAGCTGCTGCTCGCCGATCACCACCGGCGCACCGACGGCCGGGGCGCCGAGCGAGGCGGTCCAGCGCCGCTCGCCGCTCGCCACCTCGACCGCGTACACCTCATCGCCGTGCGCCAGCACCACCGCACGCTCGTCCAGCAGCTCGAGCCCGCCGGTGCGCGCCCGCCCCTGCCCGCCGACCGCCGCGCTCCAGCGCACCCGGCCGCTCAGCACCTCCAGTCCCACCAGCTCGCCGCCCGCGCTCGCCAGTACCAGCATGCCTCCCAGGCGCACCGGGCGCAGCCACACCGAACCGCTGTAGCCCAGGGGGCGCGCCCACAGCTCGCGCCCCTGGGTGTCGAACGCGCGCGCGCGCTGATCGCCGCCGCCCACCACCACCACGTCGCGGTCGACCCACGGCGGAGCCAGCAGCGGGCCGAGCGTGGGGGCGCGCCAGCGGGCCCGCCGCTGGAGCTGCGCCAATAGGGGGTAGCTCAGCCCCGGCGCGCCGAGATCCACCGCGCCGCGCCACGGATCGAAGCCATCCAGGGTCAGGGTCAGCTCGAACGGCGTGGCGGCGTGCCGGCGCAGCACGAACGGGGTGCGCGCGTTCACGCTGCGCCCGTCGACCCGGATCAAGGCGCCGGGCGGCAACGAGCGGATCTCGAGCGGGATCTCGGCGCGGCGGGCGGCCTCGGTGCCGGGATGGCGCGCCAGCAGCTCGCGCGCCTTCTGGAACGCCTGCTCCAGGTGGCCGTCCAGCTCCAGCAGCCGGACCTCGCGCGCCAGGCGGCTCGCCTCCTGTTCGGCCCGCTCCAGTGCGTCCAGCCGCTCGCGCGCGCGCTCCGCCCAGGCGCTGCCGGCGAACTCCGCGCACAGGCGCGCGTAGCGGCTGCGCGCCTCGCCATGGTCCCGGCGGCGCTCGTGGTCGCGTCCCTCGCGGAACAGGCTCGCTGCGCGGTCCTCCCGATCGTAGGCCTCCAGCTGCTCGATCTCCGCGCGCACGGCCTCCAGCCGCTCGCGCGGCACGTCGTGCTGCAGCGCCACCGCCGCCAGCACCCGGCGCGCACCGGCGAAGTCGCGCCCCTGCGCCAGCCGGAACGCCTCGGCGCGCGCCTGGCGGAACGCCCGCACGTCGCGGTAGCGGTCCAGCACGAGCAGCGTTCCCAGCACGAGCAGCACGTACCCCGCCGCCAGCGCCGCATAGGGCAGCAGATACGCCTTGCTGCGCCGCACGGCCTGCTGCATGCGCGCGCGGGCGCCGGGGTGCTCCGGCTCCAGCGCCAGCATCTGCTGGTAGCAGGCCAGGGCGGCCTGGTCCTCCTGCAGCTCCTCGTACAGCAGCGCCAGCTGCTCGTACTCCGCCACCGCCTCGCGCGTCTGCTGCGCGCGCACGAGCAGATCGATGAGCCGGCGGCGCAGCTCCAGGTCGCGCGGCACCATCCCCACCAGCCGCCGCAGCACGTTGCCGGCGCGGTTGAACAGGCGGAAGCGGGCGTACTGCCGCGCCAGCTCCATGCCCTCCTTGACCGCGTCCGGCACCCGGCGCAGCCGCTGCAGCAAGCCGACGATGCGCTCGCGCACCCCGAAGTCCAGCGGCTTGATCGCGAGCACCTTGCGCAGCACCCCGAGCGCCTCCTCGGCTCGGTTGCGCCGCGCCAGCTCCTCGCCGGCATGCCGGTAGTGCTCCGCCGCCCGCTCGCGCTCCCCGAGCTCCTCGTAGCACTCCGCCAGCCGCAAGCGCGCGACCAGTCCATCGATCATGAGGTCGAGGGCGCGCTCGATCTCCTCGATCTCCTGCCGGAGCTGCCCCTTCAGCTCCGCCTGGAGGCGGGCCGAACTGCCGGTCAGGGCACCGATCGCGAGCAGGCGCGCGTCCTGCAAGGCGGCCAGCGCCTCGGCCGCCTCGATGGCATCGAGGCCCAGCCGCCGGCACACCAGCACCGCCTCATCGAAACTGCAGCCCCCCTCGCGCCCTGCCGCCTGCAGCAGCGCCTGGGCGAGATGGCGCGCCACCGGCAGCTCGGCCGTGGCGCCGCCCGGCGCCGCCGCCTCGCCGGCGGGCCCGGACGCCAGCCCGTGGAGCGCCAGCTGCAGCTCGTTGCCGCGCTGCACGCGCAGCCGCCGCACCGCCCCGAACCGCCCGGCGAGCGACTGCCAGCGCGCGATCTTCTGCTGCACCTCCTGCAGGAGCAGCTTGACCCCGGTGCTGAGCTTGATCGCGCGCAGACGCGGGTCGAACAGCTTGGGCGGCGGGTTGCCCTCCCGGAACTCGTACTGGGCATCCTCCCAGACGATCAGGTCGATGAGCTCGTCGCGCACGATCGCCAGCGAACACTCGTGGATCACCCGGTGCAGCCCGCGATCGACCAGGTACTCCTCGAGCGAGGGTCCGCGGCCTTGCCGGTGGCGCTCCAGCACCCGCTCGATCTCCTGCGGATCGAGCGAGGGGTGGCGGCGCAGCATCTCGTCCAGCTCGCGCACCCTTCGCGCCCCGACGCTGCTGGCGCGCACCGCCCCGACCGGGAAGAAGAAACACTTCTCCGAGCGCCCGTCGGCCACGAGCAGGTAACTGGCGGTGCGGCTGTCGGCAATCCGTTCGAGCAGCCGCGCCAGCACCGCCGGTGTCAGGCGACCCACCTGCGCGCGGCGCCCTGCGGCGGCGGGACCGCCCGCCGCGGAGCCAGCGGTCGCGACGGCGGCAGGACTGCGGGATCTCGCCATGGCGTGCGGCGCTCGGCTCCGTGTGGCTGCGTGCTACGGCGTGGCGGCCGTTCGCCCCATGGCGGCGGCCCCGCCCTCCTCCGAACATACGCCGCGCGCTCGCCGGTGGCCAGCACCGCGCCGGGGGCACCGGTCCCGGGCTCCTCGCGGCGTTGCGAGCCGCCGCGCCGCGCCGTAGCATCCCCGCTGCGAGTCCGCCCCGGGAGTACCACCGCGTGCACGACGCCGACGAGATCTTCGGGCAGATCGCGATCCAGAAGCAGTACGCCAGCCCTGCGGACGTCGAGGCGGCGAAGCAGCGCGCGTGCGAGCTGGCGCGCAGACTGCCCCGGCCGCCGGACCTCGGCCAGGTGCTGCGCCGCATGGGGGTGCTCACGCTGGGACAGGTCAAGGCGGTGCGCGCCGAGCTGGAGCGGTGCGCGGCCGCTTGCAGCCGCTGCGGCACCAGGGTCTACAGCCTCGCAGCGGGCCGCCCGCTCTGCACGAGCTGCGCGGCCCACGAGCCTGCTGCCCCCACCTCCGGCCCGCAACCGGGACTGCCCCCGATCCCGCTGTCTTCCCCGCCGCGCGCGGGCACGCCTGGCCAGGGCACGGCGGAGCGGGCCGAGTTGCTCCGTCCCCGGCCGCCGCGGTTGCGCGACACGCGCGCCGCCAAGAGCCGCGGGCGGGCGGCCATGTACTTCGCCGCGGCCAGGCCGGAGGCAGCTGGCGAGCAGGACGAGGCCGGTGCGTCCAGGCCGGCCGCCGAGGCGGCTGCCCGCCCGGCGCCGCCCGGCGGGCCAGCTGGGCGGGAGCAGGGCGCGCTTCTGGACAGCGCGGAACAGGCCAGCGCGGCGGAAGCCGGCGCTGCCGCCGCGAGCCGGCCGCCCGCCGGCCCCGGCGCGGCTCTCGCCCCCCCGCGTCGAGATCGGCAACGCGCCGCTGAGCGAGCGCACCCTGACCCTGCGGGTGGAGCCGCTGGCAGAGCCGGCACGGCGGCGCCGCGTGCAAGGGGTGCCACCGCAGGGGCCAGCCGGTACGCCGCGCGAAGCCGCACCGCCGCCCGCGCAGCCGGCTGCGGCTGCGCCCGCCCGCGCCGAGGCCTCCCCGCACCGGCCGGCGCCGCCCCCCGCGCCACGAGCTGCCGACCCTCGATTTGACCACCGAGGCGGTGGGGATGGTCGAGCTGCCGCGAGCCGAGTCGGTGACCGCCGGCGAGACGCTCGGAGCCACGCCAGAGCAGCCAGCGCGCGCTGCCCCGCCGGCGGGCGGCGCCGACACTCCGCCGGAGGGTGCCGGCAGCTCGGGCCGCCTGGCGGCCGAGGGCGATGAGGCACCGCTGGTGGGCCGCAAGCTGGGCGGCTGCGAGGTGCTGCGGCTGCTCGGACGCGGCGGCATGGGAACGGTGTACCTCGCCCGGCAGGTGGAGCTCGAGCGCCACGTCGCGCTCAAGGTGCTCTCCCCGCGGCTGACCCGCGACCCGCGCCAGGTCGAGCAGTTCTTCAGCGAGGCGAGGGCGCTGGCGCGGCTGGAGCATCCGAACATCGTCACCGTCTATCAGGTCGGCAGCGAGGGCGACCTGCACTACCTCGTCATGCAGTACGTGCCCGGCGGCACGCTCGCGCAGTACATGCGGGAGCGGGCGCGGGGGCCGCTCGGGATCGAGCAGGCGTGCGCCTTCGTGGCCCAGATCGCCGAGGGGTTGGGCGCTGCGCACCGGGCCGGCATCGTGCACCGCGATGTCAAGCCCGAGAACGTGCTCCTGGCCGAGGGGCCCGACGGCAAGCCGCTGCTCAAGGTCACCGACTTCGGCCTGGCGCGCATGGAGGGGCAGACCAACGCCTTCACCACCGGCAAGGTGATGGGCACGCCCCCACTACATGGCGCCGGAGCAGATCGACGGGCGCGAGGTCGACGCGCGGACGGACCTCTACGCCCTGGGTGCCACCTTCTACTATCTGTTGACCGGGCCGCCGGCCGTTCGAGGCCGAATCCGCCATCGACGTGCTGCTGCAGCACGTCAACGACCCGGTGGTGCCGCCACACCAGCTCCGGCCGGAGATCCCCGAGTCGGTCTCCGCCATCGTCTGCCGCATGCTGGCGAAGTCGCCGGAGGACCGCTACCCCACCGCCAAGGAGCTACTGCACGATCTGGAACGGGTGCGCGAAGGCGCGACCCTGACGGTCGCGCTACCGGCCCGCGCCGCCGAGCAACCCGCCGCGGCCTGGGGCGAGGAGCCGCTGCCGCCGATGGCGGAGCTGCTCCAGCCGCTGAAGATCGAGCGGCCCACCTCGTTCAAGCTCATGGCAGCCGGGCTGGCCGTGCTTGTGGCCCTGGCGGTCGGGCTCGGCATCGGACCGGTGCGGGCGCTGCTCGCCGAAGACGACGCGGTGGCCCCGCTCGCCCGCCCGCTGCCGCCCTATGAGGCGCACGCCAAGCAGCAGCTCGAGGCGCTGGCGAGCACGCTGGGTGCGCGCGAGCCGCGCGCGCGCATCGAGGCGCTGCGCGCCTTCGCCGCCGAGTATCCGGAGACGCTGGCCGCGCGCGAGGCGGAGCAGACCGCCGCACGCCTGGACGAGGAGCTGCGGGCGGCGGCGCAGGCCGCGGTGGCCGCGGCGCTCGCGCGCGCGCGCGAGCTGGCCGCGCAGGGGCGCCGTGGAGCCGCGATCGAGGCGCTGCGCGCGCTGGAGCCGGCGCACCGCGGGCTCGGCCTGGAGCAGCCGCTGCAAGACCTGGAGCAGCAGCTGCGGGCTGAGCTGGCGCAGCGGGGGGCTGACCTACGTGCCGGCCGGGGAGTTCCTCGCCGGCGAGCGCGGGCGCCGGCTGGGGCCGAACCCCGAGCGCACGGCGTGGACGGCCGGGTTCTATATCGATGTGCACGAGGTGACCAACCGGGCCTACGCCGCGGCCGTGGCCGCGCACGGTCTGGAGCCGCCTGCGAGCTGGGGCGGGGCCGCGGTCCCGCCCCCCGGGCACCGAGGACCTGCCGGTCACCGGGCTCACGCTCGCGCAGGCCAGGGCATTCGCCGCCTCGCAGGGCAAGCGGGCTGCCGACGGCGCTGGAGTGGGAGAAGGCGGCGCGCGGGCTGGACGGGCGGACCTATCCCTGGGGCGAGGCCGAGGAGTCGGACCGGTGCAACTGGGCCGGCGGCGGCCCCGGCCGCCCGCTGCCCCCGGGCAGCTTCGAGCTGGATGTGAGCCCGTGGGGTTGCCTCGACATGGCGGGCAACGTCGCCGAACTGGTGCTCGGCGGCGGCCCGGACAGCGGCCGCGGCGCGGGCGGCCCCGAGGTGGCGTGGGCCAAGGGCGGCAGCTACCGCACCGCGCTGCTCGCCAACTGCCGGGCGGCCTACTTCTACGACGGCCCCGACGTCGAGGGGCACCCCGCCGTCGGCCTGCGGCTGGTCCAGGACGTCGAGCCCTGAGCGGCCAGCCCCGGCAGGGGCGCGCCGCCGGCGCCGTCTTTGCCCTCGCTCCCGCTCCCTCCGCCCGCGGGGCAGAGGCTCGCCGCGAGCGGGCGGTCGCGCCCCGCCTCCGGGCCCGCCTTGCTATGATGGCCCGCGGCGGCCCGGCCGGGCCGCGGGTCGGATCGTGCGGCGGGGGGGGGCGAAGGCATGGGGCACACGCTGGCGCGCCTGGGCTGGATGCTGGCGCTGGTGCTGGGGCTGGCCGCGCCCGGGGCGGCGCGCGCCGAGGGGAGCGAAGCCGAGTTCACCCGCCACTTCGAGCAGGGACTGGCGGCGCTGCGCGCGGGCCAGTACAGCGAGGCGGTCGCTGCGTTCCAGAGCGCCGAGCGGGCCCGGCCCGGGCGCGTCGCGCCGGCGTACAACCTGGCGTGCGCGCACGCCCTCGGGGGGCGACGCCCGACGCGGCGCTAAAGTGGCTGGAGCGAGCACTGATGCGGGGCTTTCGCGACGCGGATCACATAGCGCGCGATACCGATCTCGACCCGCTGCGCGGCGACCCGCGGTTCCGGGCGCTCCTGGCGAGCTATCTGGGCGAGCAGGCGGCGAGACGAGCCGCCGGCCCGGAGCCGGACAGCGCCGGGGGAGCAACAGGCCTTTCGCCGCACCTTCGCACGCGGGCTCGAGGCGCTGCGTGCGCGCCGGCTGGAGGAGGCGGTGCGGCTGTTCGAGGAGGCGGAGCGGCTCGCCCCCGCGCGACCCGAACCGGCCTACAACCTGGCGTGTGCCCACGCGCTGCGCGGCGCGGCGGAGGAGGCCATCGGCTGGCTGGAGCAGGCGCTGGCGCGCGGCTTCGACGACGCCGCGCACATCGCGCGCGATCCGGATCTCGATTCGATCCGCGACGATCCGCGCTTCCGCGCCGTGCTCGTGCGCCACTTCGGCGAGCCGCCGGCCCCCCTGAGCACGCTCGAGGGGCGCGCGGTGCGCCTGGAGCAGCTGCGGGGCAAGGTGGTGGTGGTGCTGGTGTGGAAGGCGGACCTGGAGCCGGTGCGGGCCGCGCTGCCACACCTGGTGCGGCTCAAGGCGGAGCTGGGCGCGCTCGGGCTCGAGGTGGTCGGCATCTCCCCCGAGCCCCCCGACGTCCAGCAGCAGCTCGCCGCCGCCCACAAGGTGAACTTCCTGCTGCTACGCCAGCGCGAGGGCACCAGCCTGCCCGCCCCGCTCGACCACGCCGTGCAGGCGCCAGCGGTGCTCTACGTGCTCGACCGCGGCGGCCGGCTGGTGCACAAGCTCACCGGCCCGGCACCGTTCGAGGACCTGGCGGCGCTGGTGCAGCCGCTGCTGCCCGAGCAGGCGCCGCCAGAGCGCGTCCAGGCCTTCTGAGGGAGCCGGCGCGCGCCGGTCGCCGGCGCCCGCGCCCGGGGCGGCGCTCCGGGCTCGCCATCCGCGCCCCGGTGCGGTGACGGTGTGCGAGCCGCTGCCGCCGAGCCGGAAGCGGCTGCGCTGGCGGCTGCCTGGGGCGCTTGACACCACCCGGTGGAGCCGCTCTGATCGGCACCGGAGCCGCGGTGGCCAGCCGCGGTGAAGCCGGAGGAGAGGTGCGGCGTCCAAGCGGTCGGCCGCTGGCCGGTGCCACAGGCTCTGGTGTCCCCGCCGGTGGGGACAGGCGCGGCCCGCGGCAGGTCCCGAGTGCGCGCTCCGAGGAGCGCCGAGGAGGGGGGAAGTCCATGAAGCGGCTCGTGGCGGTAGCGATCGGTGCCAGCCTGGTGCTGTCGGTGTTGGCCGGGCAGGCGCGGGCGGAGGACTGGACCAAGGCGACCATCAAGGGCACGCTCGCCAAGGCGGAGGCGAAGATCAAGGACAAGGGCGAGGTGAAGCTGGAGCGCATCAACGGCACCGGCATGAAGGAGGACGGCACCTTCGATCTGACGCAGCCCGGCTCGACGCTGCAGTTCCAGTTCAAGGCCGGCGGCAAGAGCTGGTCGGTCAGCTTCACCGGCATCGGCACCCCCGAGCCCTACAGCGGGGTCACCGAGTCGCCGGTCGCGGGCGAGAACCTGCCGCCCGGCCTCGCGGCCAAGTGCAAGGACGGCGCCGAGCTTGCCAAGGCGGCCAAGGCCGCCGGGGTCGGTTTCCCGGCCACCATCTCGATCTACGCGCCGCAGCCCGGCAAGGTGTGGGCGGTGGTGACCGACGCCAACGGCAACAACGTGATCCTCGATCCGACCACCGCCGAGAAGGCGATGTGAGGTAACGATCGCCGCCGCGCCGGCGGCCAGCGCGCTCGCGGCCGGATCCCGCAGGGTGCGGGATCCGGCCGCCTCGCTCTCTGCGGGCAGCCCCAGGATCAGGGCAGCCGCGGCCCGCAGGCGGCGAGCTCCCTGCTGCCCCGCGAGGCGAAGCGCTCGAAGTTCTCGCGGAAGCGGCGCGCCAGTTCCGCGGCCCGCGCGTCGTAGGCGGCCGGGTCGTTCCAGCTCCGCCGCGGCTGCAGCAGCTCCTGGGGCACCCCCTCGACGCGCGCGGGGATCTCCAGCCCGAAGACCGGGTCGGGACTCGCCTCCATGCCGTCGAGCGCGCCGGACAGCGCCGCGCGCAGCAGTGCCCGCGTGTGGGCGATGGAGATGCGGCGGCCGACCCCGAACGGCCCCCCGGTCCAGCCCGTGTTCACCAGCCAGCAGCGCACCTGGTGCCGGGCCAGCCGCTCGCCCAACAGCGCCGCATAGCGCTCGGGCGCCAGCGGCAGAAACGGCGCCCCGAAGCAGGCGCTGAAGGTGGCGCGCGGCTCGGTGACCCCCCGTTCGGTCCCGGCCACCTTCGCCGTGTACCCGCTCAGGAAGTGGTACATCGCCTGCCCGTGGTGCAGGCGCGCCAGCGGCGGCAGCACGGCGAACGCATCGCAGGTCAGCAGCACCAGGTGCCGTGGGTGGTCCCCGCGCCCGCTCGGGTCCATGTTGGACAGGTAGGTCACCGGATAGGCGGCGCGGGTGTTCTCGGTGATCGAATCGTCATCGAGCAGCAGCCGGCGCGTGCCGGGCTCGAGCACCACGTTCTCCACCACGGTGCCGAAGCGGTGCACGGCGCGCCAGATCGCGGGCTCGGCCTCGGCGGACAATCGGATCACCTTGGCGTAGCAGCCGCCCTCGAAGTTGAAGATCCCGTCCTCGCCCCAGCCGTGCTCGTCGTCGCCGATCAGCGTCCGCTCGGGATCGGAGGACAGCGTGGTCTTGCCCGTGCCCGACAGCCCGAAGAACAGCGCCACCTCGCTGCCGTCGGGTCGCTTGTTCGCCGAGCAATGCATCGAGAGCACGCCCCCGAGGGGCAGCGCATAGTTCAGCACGGTGAAGACGCCCTTCTTGATCTCGCCGGCATACGAGGTGCCGCCGATCAGGAGTGTGCGCTCCCCGAGGTGGCACACGATGAAGGTGCCGCTGCGCGTGCCGTCCGCTGCCGGCTCGGCGCGCAGCCCCGGGGCATGGTAGATCGTCCAGTCCGGCGCGAAGGAGGCGAGCTCCTCGCGGCCCGGGCGCAGGAACATGTGGTGGGCGAACAGCGCGTGCCAAGCGCTCTCCGAGATCAGGCGCACCCGGAGCCGACGGCGCGGATCGGCGCAGGCATACGCATCCTGCACGAACAGCGGCTCGCACCGGCCCAAGTACGTCCGGATCTTGGCCAGCAGGCGCCGGTAGTGCTCCTCGGCCAGCGGGCGGTTGATCGGCCCCCAGTCGATCTCGCGCTCGCTGCTCGGCTCGCGCACGAAGAACTTGTCCTCGGGCGAGCGGCCGGTAAAGGGCGCGGTCCCGACCACGATCTGCCCCTCGGCGCCCAGGCGGGCCCGCTGGCTCTGGATGGCGTGCTCGCACAGCTCGGCGACCGGAGCGTTGTGGATCACGATCCCGGCGGGCTCGATGCCGTGGGGCTCGAGGTCGAGATGGCTGCCAGCTTCGATCTTCTGCATCGGTTCCCTCCGCTGTCCAGCCGGCCGGCGGCACGGAAGCGCTGATCGTACCGCCCTCGCCCCAAAAAGGAAAATGCCCGCCCCGGACCCCGCCGGAGCGGGCGTCCCTGCGACCGAGATGCGTTTCGGGTGCGTCCGTCACCGGGCGCACGGCCTCGCCCTGCAACCGCATGGTTGCCCCCGGCCGCTGCGCCGTCCTCGCACGCCTGGGGCTGCCGGCAAGGTGCGGAAACGCGCCAGCGGGCGCGGCGAGCCGCGGCGGGGCCGCTTGCGCAGCGGGGGCGGCCGAGCGCGCGGCCCGCTTCGTGCAACGGCCCGCGGTGCAACCAGCACGAGGACGCAGGCCATGCAGAGCCCTTGGAGTAGGCGCCCCCACAGCGCGCTGCGCGCAGCGGGGGCGAGGCCGCTGCTGGCGGCGCTGTTCGCGCTCGCCGCCGCCGCGGCGGGAGCGCGGGCGCAGCCACTCGGCCCGCTGCCGGCGGTGCCGCTGCCGGCGGTGCCCTCGCAGCCCGGGATGCTGTGTGCGCCGGGCGCGCTGCCGGTGCTGCAGGCCCGGCGCGCCGAGCCGGCCTACGCCGGCTGGTATGCGGCCTTTCGCGGCCTGGTGGACGCCAACCTGGGCCGCGTGACGGCTGCGCTCGGCGATGATCTGCTCGGGCGGTTCGCCAAGGCGGCCGCCATGCTGCACGCGCTGGGCGAGCAGCCGCCGGCGAACGGCGGGGGGTTCGCCACCTACCGCGACGCCGCGGCGGCAGCCATCGCGGCGGCCGGCGATCGCACCCCCAATCTGTGGGCGGGCTCGGGCACGCTGCAACCCCAGTACGACGCCTCGACGCTGCAGTGCATGGCCGAGGCCTACGACCTGCTGCGCGGCAGCGGGCTGAGCGCCTCGCAGGACACCGCGGTCCGGAGCAAGATCTTCCGCTGGGCCAGCGCGATGACCGCGGATGTGCCGCTCGGTCTCAATCCCTCGAACATGATGGCCAAGGCGGGGGCGGCGCTGGTGAGCACCGCGCTCGCGCTGCCGGACGAGGCGGCTGCGCCCGGCTGGCTGGCGACGGGGCTGGACTACCTGAACCGGGCGCTGGCCGACCGGCTGGCCCCCGAGGGCTGGTGGCGCGAGGGCCCGCACTATGCGAACTACACGCTCAACAACCTGATCTCGACGGCGTGGCACGTGCGCCACCGCACCGGGGTGGACTGGTTCGCAACCCTGCGCCCCATGGTGGAGTACGCACTCGCCGCCCAGCTGCCCGACGGAACCCTGGCGCCCTACGAGGAAGGCCTGCCGGTGAGCTTCCCCTTTCACACCCTGATCGCGGCGTACGCGGGCGATCCCGCGCTGCAGGGGGCCATGGCCTGGGCGTGGAACCGGGGCGGCAGCCGACTCGGCAGCTACCTCAACCAGCAGCAGCACGACGTCACCGCGTTCGCCGTCTTCGACGCCGCGGTCGCCGCCCGGCCGCCCGCGGGGGCCCCGGCCTCCTTCCTCGGCGGCGAGACGAACCTGGTCGTGCTCCGCTCGGGCTTCGGGCCCGAGGCGGTCCAGCTCAGCCTGCTGACGGCCGTCGACTACTCGCAGCTCGAGCTCGTGCCGAGCCGGCACAACCTGCGCAATCCGCTCGATCTGGTGCTGTATGCGCAGGGCCAGACGCTGTTGCCGACCAGCGGCGGCGGGCCGCAGATCACCGGCTCCGCCCGCCGGGCGCACTATCTCGATCCCGCCTCGCGGCACACGGTGCTGGTCAACGGTGAGGCGCCCTTCATCGCAGGCGCGAGCCAGGTGGTGCTCGGCGAGCTGCTGGACGAGGAGGCGGACGCCGAGACGCCGGCGGTCCTGCTCGATGCGGCGCGCACCACCGTGCGCGGGGCCTACCGCGACGCCGAGGCGGTGCACCGCACGGTGGCGCTGGTCGGCGGGGGCGAGTACGCCCTGGTCGCGGACGAGGTCGAGGCGGCGAGCCCGGTCGAGGTCGCGCTGCCCTGGCGGGGACGCGGGGCGCGCCAGCTCGGGGCGCAGAGCCCGACCTCGGCGCACACCCGCTGGAGCTTCGCCGGCGCGGTGCTGGAGCACACGGCCGCCAGCGACGGCGCCGCGCTCGACCGCGTGCCCACCTCCGGCTGGTACGCCAGCGCCTGGAACCAGGAGGAGCCGATCGAGGGTATCGAGCTGCGGTGGCGCAGCGCGCGCGCCGGGGTGCTGCACGTGCTGCAGCCGCGCGCGCCCGCCGAGCCCTCCCTCCGGATCACCGAGCACGGCGGCGGCGGGGGTGGCGGTGCTCGAGGTCGCCGGCGCGCGCGCGACCGACTGGATCGGGCTCGCCGCTGGCGGTGCCGGCTACACCGCGGGCCGGCTGGGCGCGCGCGCTGCGCTCGCGCTGGTGCGGATCGAGGCGAGCGGGGTGCGGGGGGCCGCCGTGCTCGCCGGCACGGAGGTGCGGCTGGACGGGCGGGCAGTCCTCCGCACGAGCGCTCCGCGCACCGCGGTGGCCGTCAGCTCCACCGATCGCATCCGGCTCACCTTCGCCGCCGACACGCCACATGCCCCGGTCACGGTGTGGCTCGAGGGCTTCGCCGGCGTCGACCCCGGCAGGCGTTACCGCGTCGTGCACCGCGGCGCTGCGCTGCCGCCCGCGCAGATCGGGCGCGAGGGCGATGCGATCCGGATCGAAGGGGTGAGCGGGCCCGGGGTGTGGATCGTGGCGCCCGAGGCGGCGGGCGGCGGTGGCGGCGGCGCGCAGGCCGGTGCCTCCTCGGGCGGCGGCTCCTCCGGCGGCGGCTGCGCGCTGAGCGGCGGGCCCGGCGGCGCCGGCGGCGGCGCGGGGTTTGTGGTCCTGCTGGCGCTGTGGGCGCTGGCTCGCCTGGCGGCTCGCCGCTGCTGAAAGACCGGCCGGGCGGGCCCGGCGCCCGGCCGAGGCCGGCAAGGAAAGGGCGGGGCCGCCGGACCGCGGAGTGGCCGGGCGGCGGATCCGGAGCGGCATTGCGCGGGCGCGCCGGCATGGTAAAGTGCTCCCTCGGATCCTGGCGGGGGAAGCCGGTGGTGATCGCGCAGCGGGACGGTGAGACGAGCTTCTGCAGTGCGGACGGGCAGCTCAGCGTGAGCCGCAAGGTGGTCAAGCGGCTCGTGCACCGGGTGGTGAGCGAGGTGCCGGGGGTGCTGCAGCTCGGCGGCGACTCGCTGATCAAGAAGCTCTTGCGGCGGCTCGGCATCCCGCAGGGGCCGCGCGGCATCGAGCTGGAGCTGGGCGAGGGCGAAGCCGCGATGACGCTCACGCTGGTGGTCCGGCTCGGCACGCGCCTGCCCGCGCTCGCCGCCGAGGTCCGGCGCCGGGTCAAGCAGGCGCTGCGCGAGCAGCTCGGGTTGCGCGTGCGCACCGTCAACGTCCACGTCCGCAGCCTCAAGGGCCCGTGCGCGCCGCAAGCGGCCGCCGGGCCGGCCGCCGCGCCCTATCAGGACTTCGACCGCGAAGCGCTGCGCGATCTGCAGCGGCGGCCGCGCCTGGAGTTCGACGAGGAGCTGGGACTCTGAACCACGCCGCGCCGTTGGCCCCACGCCTGCCGCCGCGACCGGGATGGCCGCGCGCTCGCTCGGGGTGTCCTGCGTATCAGCCGTGCTGTTCGCGTTGAAGCGGCGGGCCGGCACGGCGCTGCCGGCCGCGCTGCTGGTGGCAGCGGCGGCGCTCGGCGCGATCCAGCTGCTCGCGCTGCCCGCCTCGCTCCGGTTCCACCCGCAACTGCTGCGGGACGCGGCGGCGGGCCTGGGGCTCGTGCTGGCGAGCGATGCGCTGGTGCACGGGCTCCTGCTCGGGCTGGGGCGCGGGCGCTACCGCGCGCGCTTCCGAGCGTTCGCGGAGTACTTCGCCGGCCAGCGCGCAGCCGCAGTCCTGGGCGGGGCGCTGCTCGCGAGCGCGGAGGAACTGCTGTTCCGGGGCGTGGTGCTGGAGGGGCTGCGCAGCGGGGCCGGACTCGGCACCGGGCCGGCCCTGCTGCTCGCCGCGCTCGCCTTCGGAGGTGCGCACGCGCTGCCGCGCTCGCAGCTCGCGCCCTTCGCGGTCTGGGCGGTCTGGGAGGGGGTGCTGCTCGGCGCGATCTACGTCGCCAGCGGCTCGCTCTTCTGCGCGATGGCGGTGCACGCGGTGCACGACCTGGGCGGTTTCGTCGTGCTGGCGGCGGTGCGGGGGCGCGCCGCCGGCCCGGCGGCGGGCGCGGCTGCTGGCGGGCCCGCGCCCGGCTGAATGCGCCCGGCTCGCTGGCCGGGCCGCGATGCCGCCCGCAGCGATGCGGGGCGCGGAGCAGGGAGGGGCGCGGTCGATCGCCGCGAGCCCTCCGCGAGCGCAGGCGCCGATCTGCACCGGCGAGCCTCCCGCCCCCTGCTCATGCCGCCGGTCCGCCGCGGACGATCCAGCGCTGGCCGTCCAGGATGAAGCGGCGCTGGCGCGCGGGCGGGGGCTCGGGCGCCGCCACAGGCTCGTCGTGGGCCGGATCGCCCGCCAGCGTGAGCGCCAGCCGGCCATCGGGCAGCAGCAGCGCGCGCGGCGCGAAGGTCTCGATGCCGGCGGCGGCGCGCTCGCGCGCACGCGCGAGCGCAGCGGCCACATCGGGCAGCCCGCGCAGCTCCAGCAGCGTCCACAGCGTCGGCGGCGCGAGCACCAGTGCGCCGCGCTCCGCACGCGCGACCGCCTCCGCCGGCGCGAGCCACAGCCCCGAGACCAGCTCGCCCTCGACCGGGCGCGGCTGCTGGCCGGCCGGCAGCGCGGCCAGATAGAACAGCGCGTCGAAGCGGCGGGGCTCGACCTCCGGGGTGATCCAGCGCGACCAGGGCAGCAGCGCCTCGGGCACCAGCCGCACCCCGGTCTCCTCCTGCAGCTCGCGCACCGCTGCCCGTTCGGGGGTGCCGTCGCGCTCCTCGACCCGGCCGCCGGGAAAGACGTGCGCGCCGCCGAGGAACTTCATGCCGCGCGCCCGCTGGACCAGGTAGACCTCGATGCCGCCCGCCCCTGCCACTGCCTCGCGCACCAGCACGACCGTCGCCGCGGGCCGCGGCGCAGCGGGCGGGCCGGCCGCCGGCGGCTGTTCGCCGGCCAGCAGCCGGGCGATCCCCGGTGGATACGGTCCCGCCGCGGCGGCGGAGCCACCGCTGGCGTGCTCGCTCCTGTCACCGGCGCTGTTGCCGCCGCCGTCGCCGGTGCGCTCCGCCTCCGCTCCGCTCGCCATCGCGCGCTCCTGGGCTCCCTCCGCTCCGCGCTGCTCGCCGGTCCTGCTGCCCCTCGCACCGCACCCCGTTGCCGGCCGCGCCGCCCGTTCCTCCCTCAGGAGACCGGAAAGAAGCTCCGGTGCGCCTCGACCGCGCGCAGGCCGTACAGGTCGTGGCCGGCGCCGAAGACGTTCTCCGCGGCGCGGATCCCGGTCTCCAGCAGATGGGCGACGTTGTAGTAGCGGAACATGCCGCCCCGCCCCACCGTCTGCAGATTCACGATCGTGCTCAGATAGCGCTGGATCCGACGCAGGTGCTCGCGGTAGTCGATCGTGTAGACCGGATACGCCTTCTTGATGCGGATGGTGCAGCCGCCCAGCACCTCGCTCCGCTCGATGAGCTTGAGCTCGCCGGCCAGGTCGGCGACCGTGCGGTCGATGAGCTCCTGATCGCTGGCGGACCAGATCGCGTCGTCTTCCTGGCAGTAGTATTCGGCGACCAGCGAGGTCCGGCCCGGCGGCGCCATCGCCTCGCTCCAGTTCTTGGGTTCCAGCACGCGCGCGAATCCGATCCGCGGCTCCGGCACGTACAGCCAGCTGTCCTCGGTGACCCGCTCGCGGGCCAGCTCCAGGCAGACGGTGATCAGGTCGCGGAAGCCGAGCGCCCGGCTGGAGGCGAGCACGTCGGCGGGGGGCCGGGGATGGAGGATGTGCAGCAGGCGCGGCAGCGGGATGGCGGAGATCACATCGGTGCCGGTAGTCCGCAGCTCGCGCCCTTCGGCGTCGCGGTAGACCACCTCTTCGACCCGCGCCCGCCGTACGACGAGCTGGGTGACCGCAGCCGAGCGGCGCACCGTGACGCCGAGCTGTTCGATCGCCTCGCCCAGCCGGCCGGTGAGCTGCCCGATCCCCAGCCGCGGGTAGAGGAAGGTGTAGCGGTGGGAGTGGTCAGCGCCGGCAGCCGGCAGCACGGCGCGTCTGAGCGCCGCGCCGAGGTCCAGCCCCCGGATCCGCCGCGCCGCCAGCTCCGCCGACATCCGGTGGCAGGGCTGTCCCCAGACCTTCTCGTTGTAGTCCTTGAAGAAGGCGTGGTACAGGGTCTCGCCGAACTCGCGGATCAGCCATTCTTCCAGGTCGCGGCGGCGCGGCCCCAACGGCAGCAGGCCGGGCACGCGACTGCCGAGCAGGCTCCACAGCGCTCCGAGCGCCTTCTGCCAGCCCATGCCGCTGGCGATGTCGAGCGGGTCGAGCGGGTAGGCGTACAACCTGCCCCGGTAGTAGATGCGCGAGCGGGCGCGCACGCTCAGCAGGTCCTCGCCGAGCAGCTCCTGCAACAGCTCGCGCACCTGGCTGCTGCTGCTGAAGAACCGCGCCCCGCCGAAATCGAAGCGGTAGCCGTCGCGCTCCAGCGTGCGGGCCAGCCCGCCGAGCTCGGCGCTGCGCTCGATGACCTCGCAGGGCACGCCCTGCACCGCCAGCCACCTCGCGGCGCCGAGGCCCGACAGCCCCGCTCCCAGCACGACGACGCGCTTGCCTTCCAGAGCTGCCTCCTCCCCGCGCGCACGAAAGCCCTGGATTATATACACAGGGGAACCCACCCTGGGGGCGAGGTCCGCCGAGTAGAGCGTTTCCGGCGTCTTGACGGGAGAAAAAAATGCGATACATTGCTCGCCTCGAACCGGCGGCGCGATCGCCGGGCAGTCAGCGGGACGCACAAGGGCACGGGCAATGCCGAAGATCAAGCCGAACAAGGGGCTGCTCAAGCGGATCAAGCTGACCAGCACCGGCAAGGTCCGCTACCGTCGCGCCGGCAAGAGCCATCTGCTCTCCGGCAAGCCGTCCAAGCGCAAGCGCAAGCTGCGCCGGCCGGGCATCCTGGATGCGTGCTGGAACGCCAAGATCCATCGCATGCTCGGCATGCGGTGAGGTGCGGGGCGCGAGCGACGAGCGGCGTCCGGACGTGCGTTACCCAGAGGGCCGATCCGTCGCCTCGCCGGCGGCGGGGAACCCGGTCCCGGGTCGAAACGAGACGGAGGACGTGTTTCCATGCGCGTGACCAACGGTGTGGCGCGGCGGCGCCGCCGCAAGCGGATCCTCAAGCGCGTCAAGGGGTTCTATGGGCGCAGGAAGAACCTCCTGCGCACCGCCATCCAGTCGGCGCAGCGCGCCGAGCAGTTCGCCTTCATCGGCCGCAAGCGCCGCAAGCGCGATCTGCGGCGGTTGTGGATCACCCGCATCAGCGCGGCGGCGCGCGCGCTCGGCATGCGCTACGCCACCCTGATCCACGGGCTCAAGCAAGCGGGCATCCAGCTGGATCGCAAGCAGCTGGCTGCGCTGGCCGTCGATGATCCGCCCGCCTTCCAGGCGGCCGTCGAGCAGGCCCGCGGCGCCCTGGAGCAGGCGGCGAGCGCCTAGCCCGGGGGCGCGCTCGCGGTGTCCGAGAGCACGATCCAGGGCGCGCTCGAGTCGCTGCGCGCCTCGGTGCAGGCGGTCCGCGCTGCCCCGAGCGAGCAGGAGCTGGAGCGGCTGCGGATCGAGCTGCTCGGCCGCAAGGGAGCGCTCAAGGGGCTCATGGCCCGCATCCCCGAGCTGGCGCCCGCCGAGCGCGCGGGCTTCGGCAAGCGGCTCAACGAGCTGAAGGCGGAGCTGGAGCGGGCGTTCGCCGAGCGCCGGCAGCAGCTGGCCGCGCAGGCGGAGCAGCAGCGCGCGGCGGGCTTCTTCGACCCCACCCTGCCCGGCACGCCGCCACCCCGCGGCTCGCTCCACCCGCTGACCCGCATGACCGAGGAGCTGCTCGAGGTGTTCGGGCGGCTCGGCTTCGAGCTCGCCCGCGGGCCCGAGGTCGAGGTGCCGTTCTACAACTTCGAGGCGCTCAACATCCCGCCCGAGCACCCGGCGCGCGATCCGACGGAGAACTTCTTTCTCGAGCAGCAGAGCGAGCAGGGGCCGCTGCTGCTCCGCTCGCAGACCTCCACCATCCAGATCCGGGTGATGAAGGAGCGCAAGCCGCCGCTGCGGGTGGTGGCGCCGGGCCGGGTGTTCCGTCCCGACACCGTGGATGCCACCCACCACTTCCAGTTCCACCAGATCGAGGGGCTGGCGGTCGAACAGGGGCTGAGCTTCGCCGACCTCAAGAGCGTGCTGCTGCTGTTCGCGCAGGAGCTGTTCGGCGAAGGGCAGCAGGTGCGCCTGCGCCCGAGCTTCTTTCCCTTCACCGAACCCTCGGCCGAGATGGACTTTCTGTGCTGGAGCTGCCGGGGCGCCGGGTGCGCCATGTGCAAGCAGGTGGGCTGGATCGAGCTGGGCGGCTGCGGCATGGTCGATCCCAACGTGCTGGAGGCGGTCGAGATCGACCCGGAGCGGTACACCGGCTACGCCTTCGGCCTCGGCATCGAGCGGCTCGCCATGCTGCGGCACGGCATCGGGGATCTGCGCCTGTTCACCGACAACGACGTGCGGTTTCTGGAGCAGCTCGGCTAGCGCAGGAGCGGCAGGCGGTGCGCATCTCGTATCGTTGGCTCAAGGAGTACGTCGAGCACGAGCTCGCGCCCCGCGAGCTGGCGCGGCTGCTCACCGAGCAGGCAGCGCCGGTGGAGGGCATCGAGGAGCTCCCGGACGGGGACGTGCGGATCGAGCTCGAGGTCACCTACAACCGGCCCGACCTGCTCTCCCACCTCGGGGTGGCGCGCGAGATCGCTGCGGCGACCGGCGCGCCCGTCCGCATGCCGGAGCCGGCCCCCCCCGAGGACACCGGCGAGCCCGCCGGCGCGCTCACCCGGGTGGCGCTCCAGGCGCCGGACCTGTGCCCGTTGTACACCGCGCGCGTGATCCGCGGGGTGCGCGTCGGCCCCTCGCCGCCGTGGCTGGTGGCGCGGCTGGAGGCGGTGGGGCTGCGGCCGGTCAACAACGTCGTCGACGTGACCAACCTGGTGCTGTACGAGTGCGGCCAGCCGCTGCATGCCTTCGACATGGCGCGGCTGGCCGAGGGGCGGATCGTGGTGCGGTGCGCCCGGCCGGAGGAGCGGCTGGTGCTGATCGACGGGCGGGAGCTGGTGCTCGATCCCCAGGCGCTGGTCATCGCGGATGCCGAGCGCCCGGTCGCGCTCGCCGGCGTCATGGGCGGGCGCGACAGCGAGATCGGCGAGGCGACCCAGGACGTGCTGCTCGAGTCCGCCTACTTCGATCCGGTGGCGATCCGGCGCGCCGTGCGCCGCTTCAAGGTCAGCAGCGACAGCTCCTACCGCTTCGAGCGGGGCGCCGACCCGGCCATGGTCGAGTGGGCGAGCCGGCGGGCGGCGGCGCTGATCCTGGAGCTGGCGGGCGGGCGGCTCGCCGCCGGGCTGGTGCGCGCCGAGGGGCCGGCGGGGCGGCTGCCCGGTGCCCGCACGCTCCGGCTGCGGCTCGATCGGCTGCGGCTGGTGGCGGGCACCGAGATCTCGCGCAAGCAGGCGGCGCGCATCCTCACCGGGCTGGGCTTGCAGGTCATCGAACAGCAAAGTGCACTCGCGGTCACCGTGCCGAGCGGGCGCCAGGATCTCGAGCGCGAGATCGACCTGATCGAAGAGGTGCTGCGCGTCCACGGCTACGACAGGGTTCCGTTCAAGCCTACGGTCGCGGTGCGCGCGGTGCGCACCGACGAGCGCGAGCGGGCGCTGCGGCGGGTGCGCGAGGCGATGGTGGCCGCCGGCTACCGCGAGGTCTCGACCATCTCGTTCGTGCCCGCCGACGAGGCCGCCGATCCGCCCCTGTTCACCGAGCAGCCGGCGCTGCGGGTGCGCAACCCGGTGCGGAGCGAGACCCCGGTGCTGCGCCGCTCGCTGTTCGCGCCGCTGCTCCAGGTCAAACGGATCAATCTGGACCGGGGCCAGCGCGCGGTGCGTCTGTTCGAGATCGGCACCGCCTACCTGCCGCGCCCCGGGGCGCAGCCCGACGAGCGGCTGCAGCTGGGGGCGGTGGCGGACGAGGACTTCTTCGCCCTCAAGGGCGCGCTGGAGGCGGTGGCGGCAGCGCTGGGAGTGCCGGGGCTGGAGTGCCGTGCCGTCGCCGGCGAGGTGCCGGGCTTCGATCCGCTCGAGCGGGGCGAGCTGGTGCTGCAGGGCGCGCGGCTCGGCTGGCTGGGCCGCATCGCCCGCCGGACGAGCGAGCGGTTCGGGCTCGATGGCGAGCGGCCCGTGCTGCTGCTGCTCGATCTGGAGCCGCTGCTGGCGCGCGCGCGCCTGGTCCGCACCTGGAACCCGCCGCCGATCTATCCCGAGGTCACGCGCGACCTGGCGGTGGTGGTGGACCGGCGCACCTATGCCGCCCAGGTGCTCGAGACCGCGCGCACCGCCGGGGCGGCGGAGCTGCGAGCGGTGGAGCTGCTCTCGGTCTTCGAGGGCGACGGCCGCGCGGTCCCGCTCGGCAAGAAGAGCGTGGCGATCCGGCTCCGCTTTCAATCCTACGAGCGGACGCTGACCGGGGAGGATGCCGAGCGCGGACGCGAGGCGGTCAAGCAGGCGCTCGTGGCGCGGCTCGGCGCCGGCTTCCGCGAGTGAACCGCTGCTGCCGGCGCGGCCGGCCGCTCGCGTTCCGCGCCGCGGCCCACCCTCTCGCTCCCCGCGTCGCTCGCATCCCCGCCTGCACGCGCGCGGCCGCGCCCGGAGCGCGGCGGGCCCGGGCACCGCTCACGGCCTGGGCGGCGCAGCCGGCGGGGAGCCCGGCGCCGCATCGAGCTGGGCATCGACCAGCCGTCCCTGGGGATCGAAGACGAGATGCGCGGCGCCGACCGCCGCGAGTGGACTCATGGGGACGCTGGGCAGACCGTCGGGGTCCAATCGCGTGATGGGCTTTTCGGGCTGGAGGTAGCCGACCCGGGTATAGCCCCAGCGGTCGGTGACGACGCGCCAGGGGTGGAGCTCGAGCCCCGCGGGCCAGCCGAGCGCCTGCCGCGCCTGGGGCAGCAGGCGCAGTGCCTCCTTGAGCGAGCCGCCCTGTGCCATGCCCTCGGGCCGGCGGAGCGCCGGCAGCGCCTGGAGCCGCTGCTCGACCCTGGCCCAGCCCTGCTCGTCGAGCAGGCCGTACTGCGCGAAGACCGCGCGCAGCTGCTCGTGGTATTGCCCTCCATGCCGGACGCGGTCGGCCAGCAGGATCCCCGTGGCGACGTCGGTGAGTCCGAGCCGCCCGCTGTCCGGCACATGGGCCAGCCCCTGAAAGAAAAGCGTGCCGATCTCTTCGGCTGCTCGCTGCGCGGCGTCGGCCGGCGGCACCCCACGGGCGCGCCGGGCCTCGTAGCTGCGCACCACCAGCTCGTAGAAGGCCGCCACCAGCGGCTCGCCCCGCGCATGCGGCTCTTCGCTCGCCGGGTGCCGGACCTCGGCCAGCCCCGAGCGGACCCCGGGTGGCGACTCACCGGGCTGCCGTTCACCGCCCGTGTACACGAGCCGGAATCCCTCTGCCACCTCCGACAGCCAGCTCCGCCGCCGCAGATCGCCGCCGGTATGCTCCAGGGCCTGGACCACCAGCGGCCGCAGGCTGAAGGCATGGAGCAGCGCGGTGATATCGCCCCACGCTTCGTGCAGCGCCCAGTAATCGGCACTGGGTTCCCGGGTGGTCGGTTTGAGCGAATCGAACACCGCGTGGCCCGCCTCGTGCGCCACCACGTCCATGCTCCAGGCGGTGTCGTAGACCACCCCGGGCGGGCTGCGGTACGGCTGGCCACGCGGCGGCTCCGGCGCCTCCGGATCGATGACCCAGGTGAACTCCAGGACGCCGGCGCGGAGGTCGGCATAGGCATTGAGTCGCTCCGGCGGCGTGCGCATCCTACGCACGTCGATCGTGAACCGCCCGCGCTCGGCCCCGTAGCCGGATCCGCCCCACTCGATCGGCACCCCGGCGTAGCGCTCCGCCAGCCGGTGGACGCGGTTGGCCGCCGCAAACGCCACCAGATAGGCGATCCGATGATCGCCCGCCTCCAGCACGAACCGGCCGTGCTCGTCCGGCACGAGCTTTTCGAACGCGTAGTAACCGGCCCTATCCGGTTCGATCCGCACCCGGGGGCCGACCGGACCCGGCAGCGGCCTGCCCTGCTCGTCGTAGAGAAAGTCCTCGCCCGGCAGCCGCAACTCCACCGCGCGGGTGCCCAGCACCGGGTCCTCGAGATACACCGTCGCCCGCACCGCCTTGCGCCAGGGCGCGAGTCCGCCCTCCGCTCCCGGCGTCTCGCCGCCCGGGGCCGTCCGCTCTAGATCGGGGAACGAGGCCGCTGCGGGCTCCAGCCGCCACAGCTGCCCGTCGCGCACGCGGACCCGATAGACGGCCAGGTTCGGCTCGACGATCGCATAGGGCGGGCTGGGCAAGCGCCGGTGCACGACCACGTCGTAGAACTCCGCGCCGAACGGGCGCACCTCGCCGATCAGAGATGGGTCGCTGCCACCGGCGGCGTGCGCCGCCAGGGCCAGCCGGAGCGCGGTGCGCGCATCGGGGACCGCCGGCCCCGCCTCGCCGGCTGGGGCCGCGGCCGCGGTGGGGCTCGGGGCCGGCTCAGCGCCGGCCGGTTCGAGCTCCGGCCGGGCCGGCCCTGCGGGGGGCTCTTGTGGGGGCGGCACCGCTGCGGCCGGCTCGGCGCCGCCCTGCGGTCCGTGCACGCTCATGGCCGCTTCTACCGCCTGCGTATCCGGCGCTACCATCGGACACGATCCGCGGTCACCGTCAAGCGAGGCGGGGCCCGAAGGGCGGGCCGGCCGCAAGGGGAGCGAGGCGCATGCGGCCGGAACAGGCCGGCTCGGAGCAGATCGAGCGCTGGCGGCGGCTGTTGGCGCGGCCGGAGGTGGTGCGCGAGCTCGCGCAGCTCGAGCTGCCGCCCCGGCCGGCCATGGTGGCGGCGCTGCGGGCGCGGCTGGGCGAGCCGCTGCTCGGGCCGGCGCTGGCGCTCGCCCAGGCGCGGCGCCAGGCGGCGGCCAAGTTCCCCTCGCGGCCCGATCTGCTCGCCTGTCCGGAGGGGATCGAGCAGGCGAGCTCCGAGCGGTGCGCGGCGCACAAAGCGCGCCGCTTCGCCGCGCTCCAACCCCTGCCCGCGCGCGTGCTCGATCTGTGCTGCGGGCATCGGCGGCGATGCGATGGCGCTCGCAGCGGTGCTGCCCACCTACGCCTTCGACCGGCTGCCGCTGCGCGCCTGGATGGCGGCGCGCAACGCGGGCTGTCCGGCGGCGGCGGCCGACGTGACCACGCTCAGGCTCCGCGGCGAGGTCTTCCACCTCGATCCGGCGCGGCGGGCCGAGGGCAGGCGGCTGCACCGCTACGCCCAGCTCCGCCCCGGGCCGGCCTTCATCGAGCGGCTGCTGGCGGCCAACCCCACCGGCGCGATCAAGCTGGGCCCCGGGGTCGAGCTCGCAGAGCTGCCACTTGCGGGCGAGCGGGAGCTGGAGGTGATCGGCGAGGGGCGGGGGCTGGTGCAGGCGGTGCTGTGGGCGGGGCGGCTCGCCCGGCAGCCCGGCGCCCGCACCGCGACGCGCCTGCCGGCCGGCCGCAGCTTCAGCGCGCGGCCCGCCCCGGTGCCGCTCGCGCCTCTGGGACGGTACCTGCACGCGGTCGATCCGGCGATCGAACGCGCCGGCCTGCTGGGCGCGCTGGCGGCCGAACTCGGCCTGGGGGCGCTGCACCCCAGGGTGGCCCTGCTGAGTGCCGAGCGCATCCACGCCAGTCCGTGGCTGGTGCCCTTCGAGGTGCTGGAGGCGATGCCGTGGGGCGAGCGGCGGGTCGGCCTGGCGCTGCGCGCACTGGGAGCCGGCCGCGGCCGGCTCGAGGTCAAGACCCGCGGGTTCGCCGAGCACGCCAGCGCGCTCGCCCGCCGGCTCGGGCGCCGGCTCGGCGAGGGCGGCGCGCTGCTGACGCTGTTCGTGGTGCGGCTGGAGCGCTCGCCGCTGGCGATCATCGCGCGGCGCTGCCGCCGGCCCGAAGCCGGCTTGCCGGCCGCGGGGCCTTGCTGATACACCCATCGCGTCCACCGCGAGCCCGAGAGGAGACCGGCACCGTGACCGCAGAGCCCAGGCCCTGGACCCAGCCCATGCCGCAAGAGCAGTTCGCGCGCCTGCGCGCCATCGTCGAGGCCCCGAGCCCGATCGGGCTCGAGGCCGCGATGACGCGCGGGGTGCTCGAGCCCATGTTCTCCTCGTTCGCCCTGCCGGGCTGGACGGTGCACCGCTTCCGCGGCAACGCCGGGATCGTGCTGGATACCCACCCGGGGCGGGAGGACCTGCTCAAGGTGATGCTGATCGGGCACGCGGACAAGATCCGGCTCCAGGTGCGGAGCATCGGGGATGACGGCAAGATCTGGATCGACAGCGACTCGTTCCTGCCGGCGACGCTGGTGGGCCACGAGGTGACGCTGTTCAGCGAGGACCCCGAGCAGCCGGGCCGCTATCGGGCGCTCGAGGGCGGCACCATCGAGGCGATCGGCGCCATCCACTTCGCCGACCCCAAGCTCAAGACGGGTGAGATCGGCATCAAGAAGGAGATGCTCTACCTGGAGCTGGGGCTGTACGGCCCGGAGCGCAAGCAGCAGGTGGAACGGCTCGGCATCCGGGCCGGCGACCCGATCCTGCTGCGGCGCGAGCTGCGGCGCGGCTTTGCGCCGCAGACCTTCTACGGGGCGTATCTGGACAACGGGCTGGGCTGTTTCGTGGTCGAGGAGGTGGCGCGGCTGCTGGCGGCGCGCGGCGGGCTGGAGCAGCTGCGGGTGCTGTTCGCCATCGCGACCCACGAGGAGGTCGGCCGCTTCGGCAGCCGGGTGCTGGCGCACGCCTTCGCCCCCGACGTGGTGATCGCCGCCGACGTGAGCCACGACTACGCAGCCGCGCCCGGGGTGAGCGAGCGGCGGCTGACCCCGATCGCCATGGGCGAGGGCTTCACGCTCTCGGTCGGCTCGATCGTCAGCGAGCAGCTCAACGCCTGGATCCAGCGCGCGGCGCGCCGGCGCGGCATCCCGTTCCAGAAGCGGGTGGCGGGCCGGGACACCGGCACCGACGCCATGGCAGCCGTGCTGGCCAGCATCGACGCCGCCGCCGCCTCCATCGGCTTTCCGATCCGCAACATGCACACCATCTCCGAGCTGGGTCACACCGGCGATGTGCTGGGCGCGATCCACGCCCTGCTCGGCACCCTGGAGGACATGGCGGCCGCGAACGAGGGGGCGGGGCTCAGCGCCGAGGACCTGCGCGCGGCCCACCCGCGGCTCGATGCGGCAGCGCGTCTGGTGGCGGGGGCTGCCGCCGAAGGGGCGCGCGGCGGAGAGGGCGCGGCGGGCTGAGCCGCCCGCCGAGAGCGCGCCCGCCGCTTTGCCCCGCTGGCGCCCTCCTGCCCCGGGGAGAGGATCGGGATGAGGGAGCCGGGCGAGCGCGCCAGCATCGGGGGTGCGGCGAGTTCGGGTGCGGGTAGGGCGAGTATGGACCCTGCCTTCGAGCGCGAGGTGCTGCGCATCAACGAGCGCTACGTCACCGAGATCGTCGAGGCGTTCGGGATCTGCCCGTTTGCCCGGCGCGCCCGCGAACGGGGCCAGATCGCGCGCACGGTCCTGCCCCAGTCCGATCCCGCGCGCGCGCTCGGCCCGGCGCTGCAGGCGCTGCTGGCGCTGGAGCGGACCGAGCCGGCCCAGGTCCTCATGGGGATGTTCATCTTCCCGTGCCTTCGGATCGGACTCCGGGCGTTCAGCGCCTTCGCCGAACGGCTCCAGCAGGCCTATGCCGCGCGCTGCGGGCCCGCGCGCCAGTTCGTCGGCGTGGTGTTCCACCCCGGGTATGCGCTGCGCGCCACCAGCCCCGCCGCCGCCGTGCCGTGGCTGCGCCGCAGCCCCGATCCGACGCTGCAGTGGACGCGGCACAGCGCGCTGGAGGCGGCGCGCCGGGCGCTGCCCGCCGGGCCGCTCCCGCAAGGCGGGCTGGTCCGCACCGATCCCCACTCCGCGGTCTCCGCCCGCATCGCCGCCGCCAACTTCGCGCTGGTCACCGACGAGGCGCGCCGGATCGAACTGGAGCGGATCTTCGCCGACATCGCCGCCGACCGCGCCCGCAGCTACGCGCGCTGGCTCGTTCCTTGACATCGTGTCGGCTCACCGATATCCTGACAGCCTGTCGAGAAACTCCGGGGCGAGGGGAGCCGCGGTGCCCCGCAAGCCAGACCTCGAGCGGCGGGCCGAGATCGCCGAGCGCGCGTTTGCGTTCGTGCGCGCGCACGGGATCCAGGCCGCCAACATGCGCGCGATCGCGCGCGCGCTCGGCATGAAGCGGCCGACGCTGTACTGGTACTACCGCGACCTCGGCGAGATCTTCGAGGCGGTGCTGGAGCGGGCGCTGCACAAACAAGCGGCATTCTTCGCCGAGCGGCTCCAAGCGCACGAGCACCCGGTGGACTACCTCGCCGCCTACGTGCGGGCGGCGGCCGCGTTCGGGCGCCGCCGCCGCGAGACGATCATCGCGCTGTTGCAGCTGTGGGCGGTCTCGCGGGCCGAGGATCCCGAACGGATCCTCGCGCGCGGGCGCGCCTACACCGAGCCGATCCGCGCCGGGCTGATCGAGCGGCTGGCCGAAGGCGTGCGCCGCGGGCTGGTCCGCCCGTGCGCGCCCCACGCCATCGTCGATGCGGTGCTCGCGTTCTGCGACGGCATGGCCGTCCAACGGGTCGCCCGCAATCCAGACCTCGAGCCCGCGCTGGAGGCGTTCATCGCGGCGGTGCTCGAGCCGCTGCGCACCGGCGCGGGCGGGCAGCAGGGGCCACAGTCCGAGCCCGGGCGCGGCGGCCGCCGCGCGCGGGAGCGAGCGCGAGCGCGCAGTTCCAGAGGAGGCAACGCCGCGTGAGCCGCCGCGCCGCCCCCGCGGGCGGGCCTCGCCTGCCCGGCGCCGTGAGATCGGCCCCGTGGCGGCCGGGCAGGCGAGGGTGAGACCGGTCGGCCCAGTCGGAAGGAGACGCCATGAGCTCGACGCTGAGCGAGAGTTGTGCGGCACCGCATCCGGTGGTTGCTGGCGCAGCGAGCGCCGCCACCGCCGCGAGCGGCCCCGCCCCGAGCGGCGAGCATCCCGCGCGGCCCCGCGCGCTCCCGCTCCTGCTGGTGCGGCTGCGCGGCAGCCAGGCCCAGATGGGCGAGCAGCACGGGCGGCTGCTCCGCGCGCACGGCGGCTACGAGCAGACCCTCGCGTTCTACCCGCGGCTGGTGGAGCGGCTGCTCGGCGGCGACGGGCTCGAGGGCGCGCTGCTCCGGCTCGGCGAGCCGGCGGTGCGGCTGCTGCTCCGCCGGCTGGAGCGCGCGCGCCCGCGCGAGCTGCGCGCCCGCACCCGCGCGTTCTTCGAAGCGCTCGGACTCGGCCGGCAGCACGCCACCGCGCTCGGCGTCATGGACGTGTTCCAGAACCTGGTCGGGCTCGCCGGCCGCTGGCGGCTGGGGCCGTTCGCCCGCCAGCTCGGCTGCTGCGCCGCGCCGGCGTGCTCGACGCTGGTGGTCTGGGGCCGTGCCTGCGCGGACGGCCAGCTGCGCCACGCCCGCAACTTCGACTTCCCCGGCGCCGGGATCTGGGACCGCGCGCCGGCGGTGGTGCTGTGCGAGCCCGAGCAGGGGCTGCGCTACGGCTTCGTCACCACGCGCGGGGCGGATACCCCCGGGGTGACCGCCTTCAACGAGGCGGGGCTCACGCTCAGCGCCCACACCCGCTTCCACCGCGAGGTGCGATTCGACGGCGCCGCGGTGGTCGATCTCGGCCACGAGATCATCCGGCGCGCGGAGAGCATCGCCGACGCGATCGCGATCGCCCGCGAGCGCCCGGTCGCCTCCAGCTGGGGCCTCGCCGTCTCCTCGGCCCGCGAGCGGCGCGCGGTGGTGCTGGAGACGACCGGCGCGCAGGTGGAGGTGGTCGAACCCGAGCCCGGCGCTCCGTACCTCGCCTGCACGAACCGCTACCACCATCCGCATACCCGGCGGGGCGAGGTGGTGGTCTCGCCCGCCTGGACGGTGAGCTGCAGCAACCGCGAGCGCCGCCTGAGCGAGGCCGCCCGCACGGGCGCGCTCGATGCGGCGGCGCTCGCCCGCCTGCTCGGCGATCACCGCGATCCGGCCGATCCGGAGACCGAGCGCGCCACGGGCGGCATCGTGAGCCAGCTCATCACGGTGCAGTCCGTGGTGTGCGAGCCCGAAGCGGCGGCACTCCTCCTCTCGGTCGGGACCACCCCGACGGGCTGGGGCCCGTATGCGCGGGTGCGCTGGGCCTGGGACGGTCCGGCCGGCGCCTGGAGCTGGAACGGCGAACAGCACGCCGCCGCACCCGCGGGCTTCGAGCCGGCGCTCGCACTCCCCATGCAGCCGCCGGCTCGCTTCGCCGGCGGCCCCGGCGCGCGCGCCTACGCCGAGCTGCTCGCCGCGGCGCGGGCGTGGATGGACGAGCACGACGCGGCGCGCAGCCTGGTGCATCTGGAGCGGGCGCTCGCGCACGATCCGGACGAGCTGGGCTGCCGCTTTTTGGCCGCGGTGTTGCGGCTGCGGGCGGGCGAGCCCGAGGCTGCGCTCGCGCACATCGAACACGCGCTCGCCCGCGAGCGCGTGCCGTTCCGCCGCGGCCAGTTGCTGCTCTGGGGCTCGCGCGCCGCGGCGCTGCTGGGGCAGGCCGAACGCGCCCGCCGCATGCGCGAGGAGCTGCTCGGGCTCTCCGAGCCACTGCTCGCCGGCCACCGCAGCGCCGCCGCCCGCGAGGAGCAGCAGCCCTACCCGCGGCGGCGCCTGCGCCGGCTGACGCTCAACTTCATGATCGCCGACGCGTTCTGAGCGCCCCCGCTCCACCCGCAAGAGGAACCGGGCCGGCCTGCACGGCCGGTGCGGGCCGGCACCGTCCTTGCCGGTCCGGCGGGGACTCGGTATGGTGAGCGGCCCGTAGAGATGGGTGTCGAGGAGAGGCCATGTCGCCGGCGGACTCCCCTCAGGTCGGGATCGTGCTCGGGAGCGATTCGGACTTCGACGCGATGGGTGGGGCACTGGAGGTGCTGCGCCGCTTCGGCGTGCCGCACGAGATGACGGTCGCCTCCGCCCACCGCTCGCCCGCCCGCGCCGCCGCCTACGCGCAGGCGGCGGCCGGCCGCGGCCTGCGGGTGCTGATCGCCGCCGCCAGCGGCGCCGCCCACCTGGCGGGCACGCTCGCCGCCCACACCACCCTGCCGGTGATCGGGGTGCCGCTCGCCACGGCCCCGCTCTCGGGCTTCGATGCGCTGCTGGCCACGGTGCAGATGCCGCCCGGTGTACCGGTGGCGACGGTGGCGGTGGGAAGCTGGGGCGCGCACAATGCAGCGCTGCTGGCGGTGCAGATCCTGGCGCTGGGCGAGCCGGCGCTCGCACGCGCGCTCTCCGAGTACAAGCAGGAGCTCGCGCGCGGGGTGGAGAGCAAGGACGCGGCACTGCAGCAAAGGCTGGCGGTGGCCGTGCAGCAGAGCGCCGCGGGCTGAGGGCCCGCACTGGCGCGCGGCGCGCCGGCGCCGGCGGGCGGCATGGGAGGCGGCGGTGCGCCTGCTCGGCGGCGCGCGCTGGCGTGACCCGCAACCTTCCGAACAGGAAAGCGAACAGGAAAGAAGGAGGGCCGGAGTGGGAGCAGCCGGGATCGCCGAGGCGTTGCGGGGGTTGCCGCTGTTGCGGCGCGGCAAGGTGCGCGAGCTGGTCGATCTCGGCGAGCGGCTGCTGCTGGTCGCGACCGACCGCTTGAGCGCCTTCGACTGGGTGCTGCCCACCCCGATCCCCGATCGCGGGCGCGTGCTGACGCAGCTGTCGCGCTTCTGGTTCGAGCGGACGCGGGCGCTGGTGCCCAACCACATGATCACCACCGAGCTGGAGCCGATCGCCGCCGCGCTCGGCCGGCCCGCCGCCGCGCTGGGCGCGCTCGAAGGCCGCGCGATGCTGGTGCGGCGCGCCGCGCGCATCGACTTCGAGTGCGTGGTGCGGGGCTACCTGGCCGGCTCGGGCTACCGGGACTACCGGCAGACCGGCGCGGTGTGCGGCGTCGAGCTGCCCTCCGGGCTCGAGCCCGGCGATCGGCTTGCGGAGCCGATCTTCACCCCCGCCACCAAGGCCGAGACCGGCCACGACGAGAACGTGCCGTTCGCCGCGCTCGCCAGCGCGGTGGGTGCCGAGACCGCCGAGCGGCTGCGCGCGATCAGCATCCTGCTCTATCGCGAGCTCCACGCCCATGCCCTGGAACGCGGCCTGATCCTGGCCGACACCAAGTTCGAGTTCGGCCGGATCGATGGCGAGCTGGTGCTGATCGACGAGGCCGGCACCCCGGACTCCTCCCGCTACTGGGACCGGGCGGCCTGGGAGGAGCGCCGCTGCATGGACAGCTTCGACAAGCAGTTCGTGCGCGACTGGCTCGAGGCGAGCGGCTGGGACAAGTCCTCGCCCCCGCCGGCGCTGCCGCCCGAGATCGTCGCCCAGACCCGCGAGCGCTATCTCGAGGCCTTCCGGCGGCTGACCGGCAGCGAGCTGCCGCTGCCCGCGGGGCCGGCCGGCGCGGGCGAACAGGAGCCGGCACGGTGATCGCCGTCCGCGTCATCGCGTTCCTCAAGCCGGGGGTGCTCGACGCCCAGGGGCAGGCGGTCCAGCAGGGCCTGGAGGCGCTCGGCTACGCGGTCGAGCGGGTGCGGGTCGGCCGTGCCTTCGAGCTGGTGCTGCCCGAGCAGGACTGGGAGGAGAACGTGCGCCGCATGTGCGAGCGCTATCTGACCAATCCGCTGATCGAGGAATACCGCTACGAGCGGCTCGGCCCCGCCGCGCCACCGGCGAAGGGGCAGGACGATCCATGAGCGGCCGGCCCGCACCCGCCGGCGCGGCCGGCCGCCAGCCCCATCGGGCCCGCGCCGCGAGCCGCGCTGCGGGGGGCGAGCGCACCACCCCCCGCAGCGCGGTGCGGCTCGGCCCGCGCCTGTCGAGCCTGTCGCTCGAGCGCCTGCTCCGCGCCGGCCCGCGCCCCGAGCCGGCGCCCCTGCCCCCCGCCCGCGCCGAAACCGGCGCACTCACCTTCGGCATCGTCGTCTTTCCCGGCTCCAACTGCGACCGCGACTGCGAGTACGTGCTGCGCGAGGTCACCGGCGTGCAGACCCGCATGATCTGGCATCGCGACCCGGAGCTCGGCGCGCTGGACGCGGTGGTGCTGCCGGGGGGCTTCTCCTACGGGGACTACCTGCGCGCCGGCGCCATCGCCGCCGTGAGCCCCGTGCTGGGTGCGATCCGGCGCTTCGCCGAGGGGGGCGGCCTGGTGCTCGGGATCTGCAACGGCTTCCAGGTGCTGTGCGAGGCCGGGCTGCTGCCGGGCGCGCTGATCCACAACCGCGATGCGCGCTTTCACTGCGCATGGACCTACCTGCGGGTGGAGCGGACCGACACGCCGTTCACCTGTGCGTTCGCCCCGGGCGAGGTGGTGCGCATGCCGGTCGCGCACGGCGAGGGCAACTACTTCGCCGAGCCGGCGACGCTGGCCGAGCTGGAGCGCGAGCGGCGCGTGCTGTGGCGCTACGTCGATGCACGGGGCGAGCCGAGCCCGCAGGCCAATCCCAACGGCTCGCTCCATCACATCGCCGGGATCTGCAACGCCGCGGGCAACGTGGCCGGACTGATGCCGCATCCCGAACGCGCCAGCGAATCGTTGCTCGGCGGCACCGATGGCCGGCGGCTGTTCGCCAGCATGGTCCGCTGGCTGCTCGAGCGGCGCCGCGGGTGAGCGAACAGGGGCGAGCCCGGCCATGAACGGGGAGCTGTCGCTCGAGCCCACCGCACGCGACCTCGCGGCGAGCGGCCTCAGGCCCGCGGAACTGGAGCGGGTGCGCCAGCTGCTCGGCCGCATGCCGAACCGGATCGAACTCGCGATGTTCGGCGTCATGTGGTCGGAGCACTGCGCCTACAAGCATTCCCGCGCGCTGTTGCGCACCCTGCCGAGCGAGAGCCCGCACGTGCTGGCCGGTCCGGGCGGCAATGCCGGCGTGGTCGAGGTCGCCCCCGGCATCGCAGCCGCGCTCAAGGTGGAGAGCCACAACCACCCGAGCGCGGTCGATCCCTTCCATGGGGCCGCGACCGGGGTGGGCGGGATCATCCGGGATGTGCTCGCCATGGGCGCGCGGCCGATCGCGCTGCTCGATGCGCTGCGCTTCGGCCCGCCGCACGAGCCGCGGGCGCGCCGGCTGCGCGACGGGGTGATCGCCGGCATCGCTTTTTACGGGAATGCGATCGGCGTGCCGACCGTGGGCGGCGAGATCGACCATGCGCCCTGCTGGACCGACAACCCGCTCGTGAACGTGGCCTGCCTCGGCGTGGCCCCGGTGGAGGCGCTGGCGAGCGCGGCCGCGCGCGAGCCGGGCAGCGTGGTGCTGTACGCCGGCGCCCGCACCGGGCGCGACGGCATCGGAGGGGCCGCCTTCGCCTCCGAGGAGCTGGACGAGCACTCCGCGGAGCGCGACCGGAGCGCGGTGCAGATCGGCGATCCGTTCGCGGGCAAGCTGCTGATCGAGGCGACGCTCCAGGCGCTCGCCACCGGGGGCGTGCGGGCGCTGCAGGACATGGGGGCCGCGGGGCTGACCTGCGCCACCGCCGAGATGAGCGCCGCCGGCGGCACCGGAATGGAGATCGACCTGGACCGGGTGCCGCGGCGCGAGGCGGACATGAGTCCGCTGGAGCTGGTGCTCTCGGAGAGCCAGGAGCGGATGCTGCTCGTGGTGGCGCCGGAGCGGGCCGACGCCATCGCCGCCATCTACCGGCGCTGGGGCCTGGTGGCCGCACCGATCGGCACCGTGATCGCCGAGCCGGTGCTGCGCATGCGCGCCGGCGGCCGGCTGGTGGTGGAGCTCCCGCCGGCCTGCCTGGCGAACGGGCCGGTGTACGCGCTCGCACCCCAGGAGCCGGCGGCGCGGCGTGCGCGGCGCGCGATGGAAGTGGACGGCGGCGCGCGCTTCGCATCGGTGCGCGGGGCCCGGGCGATCGGAGCGGGCGGCGCGGGCCTCATAGCCAGCGCCGAGGCTGCATCCGGAGCGCCCGACGAGGCATTGCAGGCGCTGCGCCGGGCATGGCTGGCGCTGCTCGCCCACCCGACCGTCGCCAGCAAGCGCTGGGTCTACCGGCAGTACGACCACATGGTGCAGCTGCGCACCGTGCTGGCACCGGGGGCGGCGGGCGCCGCGGTGCTGCGGCTGCTCGAGGCGCCGCCGCGCGGGCTCGCGCTGGCGATCGACGGCAACGCGCGGTATGCCTGGCTCGACCCCTGGGCGGGCGGGGCGCTGGCGGTGTGCGAGGCGGCGCTGAATGTCGCCTGCACCGGCGCGCGCCCGCTGGCGCTGACCGATGGCCTCAACCTCGGCAACCCGGAGCGGCCCGAGGGGGCCTGGGAGCTGGCCGGGGTGATCGAGGGGATCGGGGCGGCGTGCCGCGCGCTCGGGATCCCGGTGGTGGGCGGCAACGTGAGCCTGTACAACGAGTCCAGCGGCGCGCCGATCTGGCCCACCCCGATCTGCTGCGTGCTGGGCGTGCTCGACGATGTGGGCCGCGCGCTGCCCTCCGCGGTGCGCGAGCCGGGCGATGCGGTGGTGTTGCTCGGTTCCCCGCAGGCGAGCCTGGGCGGGGCGCTCTTCCTGGAGGCGGTGGCGGGCGAGCCGCTGCCGGCGGGCCAGCCGCTGCGGCCGGACTTCGCGCTGCACGCCCGCCTGCTCGCGCTGCTCGCCGAGGCGGCCGCGGCCGGCGAGCTGCGCTCGGCGCACGATCTGGCCGAGGGCGGGCTGGGGGTGGCGCTCGCCGAGGCGGCGCTGCTCGGCGAGCGCGGGCTCGCCTGCGCCCTGCCGCCGCCCGCGCAGCACGAGCCGCTGGAGGTGGCGCTGTTCGGGGAGGGTCCCTCGCGGGTGCTCGCCAGCGTGCCGCCTGCCTGCTACGATGCCCTATCCGCGCGCTGTGCGGCGCATGCGGTGCCGCTCGTCCGCCTGGGCGAGGTGACGGCCGAGCCGCGGCTGCGGCTGCGCACGCCGGCCGGCGAGCTGGAGTGCGACCTCGCCGCGCTGCGCGCGGCCTGGCAGTCCGAGGAGCGAACGAGGTAGCCGTGCAGCCGCAGCCCTCCTTCGCCGCGCCGGAGCGCGGCTGGCCGCCGGCCGGACTGCGCGAGCAGTGCGGCGTGCTCGCGGTCAGCAGCCCGGGCACGGCCGCCGCGCCGCTGCTCCACCTGGGACTGCTGGCGCTGCAGCACCGGGGCCAGGAGAGCGCCGGCATCGCCACCTGGGACGGGGTGCGGCTGCACGAGCGGCGCGGCATGGGGCTGGTGGCGCAGGTCTTCGATGCCGGCGCCATCGCCGCGCTGGCGGGCGAGGTCGGCCTCGGCCACGTGCGGTACGCCACCATGGGCTCCTCGGTGCTCGCCAACGCGCAGCCGGTCATCGCCTCCTCGCCGCACTGGGGGCTGCCGGTCGCGGTCGCGCACAACGGCAACCTGGTCAACGCCCCGGCGCTGCGCGCCGAGCTGGAGGCGGCCGGGGCGCGCTTCCGGCGGAGCAGCGACACCGAGGCGATCGCGCTGCTGATCGCACACCCGCCGGCGGGGCACGAGCGCCCCGAAGACGCGGTGGCCTCTGCCATGCAGCGGCTGGAGGGCGCCTTCAGCGCGGCGGCGCTGCTCGGCGGCACCCTGTTCGCCTTCCGCGACCGGCACGGTATCCGGCCGCTGGAGCTGGGGCGGCTGCCCGGTGGCGGCTGGGTGGTCGCCTCGGAGAGCTGCGCGTTCGATCACATGGGGGCCGAGCCGGTGCGCGAGGTGGCGCCGGGCGAGCTGGTGGTGATCGAGGGCGCGCAGCTGCGCGCGCGCGCGGTGCTGCTGCCGCCCGCGCCCGCGCGCTGCGTGTTCGAATACATCTACTTCGCGCGCCCGGACAGCGAGCTCGCCGGCCGCAACGTGCACCGGGTGCGCCGCCGCATGGGCGAGATCCTCGCGGCCGAGCATCCGGCCACGGCCGATGTGGTGTTTCCGGTGCCGGACTCCGGGGTGGCGGCGGCCCTCGGCTACGCCGGCGCCTCGGGGCTGCCCTTCGAGCTGGGGCTGGTCAAGAGCCGCTACATCGGGCGCACCTTCATCCAGCCGGGCCAGGCCGCGCGCGACGCCGGCGTGCGCATGAAGCTCAACCCGATCCGCTCGCTGGCCGAGGGCCAGCGCGTGGTGCTGGTCGACGACAGCATCGTGCGCGGCACCACCAGCGCCCGCCTGGTGCGGATGCTGCGGGCCGCGGGCGCGCGCGAGGTGCACCTGCGCATCGCCAGTCCGCCGATCCGCTGGCCGTGCTTCTACGGGGTGGACACCAGCAGCCGGCTGGAGCTGGTGGCGGGGCAGAGCACGATCGAGCAGATCCGCGCCGGCATCGGCGCGGACAGCCTGGGCTATCTGAGCCTGGAGGGGCTGGTGCGGGCGATCGGGCTGGAACGGCAGGCGCTGTGCATGGCGTGCCTGGACGGGCGCTATCCGACCCGCACCCCCACCGAGGCCGAGGCGGGCCGCCATGCGCTGGAGCGCGCCGAGGGCAGGGAGAGCCCGGCGGGCGAGCAGGCGCCCGTCCTCGGCACGCCGCGGAGCGCCGGACCGTGACCCCGCCCCGCAGCTACCGGCAGGCCGGCGTCGACATCGCGGCCAAGGAAGGCATGCTGGCGCGGGTGCGCGAGCGGATCCGCTCCACCTTCACCCCGGCGGTGCTGGGCGACGTCGGCCATTTCGGGGGCGTGGTCGAGCTGCCCGCCCTCGAGCAGGGGGCGCTGGTCTGCTCGATCGACGGGGTGGGCACCAAGACCAAGGTCGCGGCCATGGCCGGCCGGGGCTGGGAGGTGATCGGCCACGACGCGGTGGCGCACGGGCTCAACGACATCGCGGTGCAGGGCGCCCGCCCGCTCTGTTTCCTGGACTACCTGGGCACGGCCCGGCTGGAGCCCGAGGTCTTCGCGGCGGTGCTGGCGGGCATGTGCGAGGCGTGCCGGCGCTACGGGGTAGCGCTCATCGGGGGCGAGACCGCGGAGATGCCGGGGGTGTACGGCGAGGGCGAGCTGGATGTCGTGGGCTGTGCGATCGGGGTGGTCGAGCGCTCGCGGCTGGTGAGCGGCCAGGCGGTGCGGCCCGGGGACGTGCTGCTCGGGCTCCAGGCCGAGGGGCTGCACACCAACGGCTACACGCTCGCGCGCGCGGTGCTGCTGCAGCAGCCCGGCGATGTGCACCGCGCCGAGCCGCTGCTCGGCGGCCGCACGCGCGCCGAGGCGCTGCTCGCCCCGCACCGCTGCTACGCCCCGGCGCTGCTGGAGCTGTTCGAGCGGCTCGGGGGCGAGATCACCGCCGCGGCCCACATCACCGGGGGCGGCATCCCGGGCAACTTGGTGCGGGTGCTGCCGGAGGGTTGCCGGGCGGTGGTGCGCCGGTGCTGGCAGCCGCCGCCGATCTTCGAGCTGCTCCGGACGCTGGGCGAGCTCGACGACGACGAGATGGCGCGCACCTTCAACCTGGGCATCGGCATGGTCGTCATCGTCCGCCCTGAGGCAGCGGCCGCCGCGTGCGAGCTGCTCGCGGCGCGGGGCGAGCGCGCGCTCGTGATCGGCGAGATCACCGCCGGCGAGCGGGGGGTGGAGCTGCGGGCGGGCGGTCCCCCGCTCGCGCCCGCCTCCGGCTGAAGCCCCCCGCGCGCGGTCCGGGCCGCGGCCAGAGGGCGGGCTCAGGGCGCCGCGCGCAGCGGATAGAGCACCTGGGCGAGCCGCCGCGCCGCGGCGACCATCTCCGGGTAGGGGTTGTCACAGACATCCAGGAACCCGATCGGGGCGTTCTCCCCGTCGAAGCGGCCGGTGGCCGGCTGGTCGCGCAGCTGGAACCAGTGGCAGCCGACCACGTTCGGATGCCGGAGCGCGCTGCGGACGTACCCCTCGAAAGCCGCGGCGCGGTCCTGCTGCCCCGAGGTCATGAGGCCCGAGGTGCCGCTCGGGTTGCGGTCGAGCGCGCTGAAGTGGTACTCCCCGATCAGCACCGGAGCGTCCACCCCGGCGGGCAGCTGCAGCCCGCTCGTGTCCCGCCGGTACCAGTTGAAGCTCACCACGTGGCAGTAGCGGCTCGCCGCCGTGACCGCGAGGGGGTTGTACGAGGAGAAGCGGCATCCCAGATAGAGCCGCTGGGGCGCATGGGCCTCGACCGCCTCCCGGCAGATCCGGAAGTAGCGCTCGGTGAACTGGACCGCGAACGGGGCGAGATCGGCGAAGGCGCGCAGCAGCGAGATCTGGGACGTGTTCTGCGCGGCGAGCAGCGCCTGCCAGCTCGGGTAGTGGGTAGCCCAGCGCGCGTTCAGCGCGCCGATCGTGCCGTACTTCGCCTGCAGCTGCTGGACGAAGGCGAGCTTGGCCGGCTGATCCGCCGGCGCGCGCAACACCTCCAACGGCAGCTCGAGCCACGACCATGGCCAGCCGATCTCGTTGTCGATGAAGTAGCCGATGCACCAGGGATCGTTGCCGCTCTGCGCGGCGGCGTTCTGCACCGCCGAGCGCACGGAGCTGTCGAACTGCGGGTCGAACGGATCGGGCAGATCGAGCCCGCCGAGCCGCCGGCCGCCCGAGGAAAGCGCGACGGTGTATGCTGTGCGCGGCCCGCGCCGGCCCGTGCCGGGCCGCTCGATGCGGGCGTCCGACCACGCCCCCAGCGTGTTGAAGCCCCAGCTGCGCAACCGCCGGTGGATGCGGTCGGTGAAGACGGCCTCCCAGTCGGGACCGTACTTGCGGTAGAGGTTGGCCCGGGCGAAGTCGAACATGTCCACGTCCGGATAGGAGGCGTAGTAGCCCCGGGGCGGGGGCGGCGCGTTGAACCAGTAGAACCCGAGCGGCGAGTTCGCCGCCGGCAGCTCGGCGAAATAGTGCGTGCGATCCTCGACCGGGGTGAGCTCGGAGGGCCCGACACACGTCACGCCGAGCGAGAAAAACAGCCGCCCCTGGGGGGTGACCAGCCACCAGCGCCCGCCGTATTTCGCCGGGCGAAACGCGCCGGTCGCAGCCAGCACCGGGCCCTGCGCCCATCCCCCGAAGCGGTCGTAGGCGGGCGGCGCCGGGCGGGCCTGCAGGTCGGCATCCTCGGCCTGCCGGCTCGCCCCGAGATCGAGGTCCGAGTGGGTCTTGCCCGGCCAGTCGGCGTGGGCGAACTGCCCGTAGCGATCGACGAACGGCAAGAAGGCGCTCGTCGCCGCGAGCGGCAGCCAGCTCGGATAGACGAAGTTGCCGCCCGCCCGGATGTTGTCGACGTCGATGACGTGCGTCCGCGTGGGCTCGAGCCCGAAGATGACCACCCGCACCACCTGGCGCGGATCCAAGGTCGGCTGCTCGAGGAAGAAGCCGCCCGGCAGCGTGCGCACGCCGAACAGCCCCGCCGCCAACAGCTCCGCCGGCGGCGCGTGGCGGAACCACAGCCGGAGCGTCTTGCGCTCGCCCGGCCGCAGCAGCACGCCCTCGGTCTGGCTGTTGGTGTGCGGCGGGTCGCCGCCGAGCCCGTCCACCCGCAGGCAGATCGTCACCTCGCCCGCGCCGGCGTTGCGCAGGTCGACCGCGATCCAGTCGCAGTCCCCGAGCGTCCAGGGACCGCCCCGGGGCGTGAGCGTGATGCCGGGCCAGCGCTGCTGGCTGCCCATGATCATGCGCAGCCCGACCCCGTCCATCGGCACGGGGAAGATCAGGCAGCCCGACCGCTCGATGCCCAGCCAGTCCGCCAGCCGGTCGAAGCTGACCAGGGTCCGCTCGCCCGCCAGCCCGGGCGCCTGCCCCAGCACCGCCACGAGCACTGCGAACCACCAGGTGCGCACCATCCTCAGCATGGTGTGTCCGCGCCTCCTCGCCCGCACAGACGGCAACTCCGGGGCCAGATTCCTGCCCCCATGATACCTCCGGTCCGGGCTGCCGGCAGCGGCTCGAGGCTTCCCCCACCGGCGCGGCAGCGCCAACAGAAGCGCAACCGAGCCGTTGCGGCGTTGCGGATCGGTTGCGGATGAGCTTCTCCGGCGAACGCTCTTTGGGGAACGCGGCGCGGGGCCGCCGCGCAAGCAGGCGCGCCGCACTCCCGCCCTGCGATGGACTCCCCGGCCCGGCCGGCGGCCGGCCGGGGAGTCCGCAGCGCGAACAGCAGGCCCCGCGCACGCCCTGCCACAAGCCCCCTCCCTTGCGCCGAGCCGCCGGCGCAGGCGCGGGCAAAGGCAGCGGCAGCAGGCCGCGCCCGCGCCGCTTCCGAGGGGCGTCCGCGAGCTCAGAACACGGGCGCCGCACAGCCGTAGCGGTCGAGCAGCTTCTTGCTCCCGCAGCGGATGGCCGCCTCGACCTCCAGCCGGTGCAGCCAGACCTCGGAGCCGACATCGATCTTGCCGCCCTGCAGCGGCAGCCCCAGCATCCGGCGCAGCTCGTTCTGCCAGTTGTCCAGGGGCTCGACCGCCGCCTCGGCTACCGCCCGATCCACCACGTTGCGCGCCGCGTACCGCTCCGCCCACTCCGCCGGCAGCTCGAGCTGGATCGTCTGCTGGACGTTGTCCGCGCATGCCTCGACGCACTCGGACTCCTCTTCGACGCTCGCCAGCTTGAACCTGGTGGAGAACTCCAGGTAGGGAGCGATCAGGGTGCCGCAGAACAGGTTGTTCGAGAGCGCCACCACCTTGGAACGGGCCGCGTTGTCCAGCCCGAACGCGTCGCAGAAGGCGAGCACGTTGTCCTGAATCGTCGCGCGCACGCTGCTCTCGAGCTTGATCCCGCTGCCGCAGTCCGTCGCCAGCGGATCGTAGCGCCAGCTGAACAGCACGCTGTTCGCGCGCACCGTGTACTCGGGGACGCCCGCGCCATCCTTGGGGTGGTAGTAGCTCGCACACAAGATGCCGCTGCCGGTGTTGTTGATGACCAGGTTGTTTTCGATCAGGACCTTGCAGCCGCGGCCGGCGAACACCTTGATCGCGCCGGACTTGTGATGCGGCGCGCAGTTGAGGACCACGCAGTTGCGCACCGTGACCTCGGTGCCCTCCGGCGCGTCGATCGAGATGCCCGGTGTATCGGGCGCGGCATTGGATTTCGTCTTGGGGTTGTACCGCCGCCGGATCTTGAGCGCCTGCTCGTCCTCGTAGCCGTTGCGCGGCCCGTTATCCACGATCACGCCGTCGATGACGATCGCGAGCTTTTCGTCTCTGCCGCGCGCCCGGAAGCTGCGGCTACCGACGTGCAAGCGCGGTGCGCTCTCGAAGTTGTCCGAGAGGTTGTCACCGGTCAGTATCGTCCGGTACTTGCCCCACGGATCCCGCTGGGAAAAATCCTCGTTATAGCCGCCGATGATCCGGACCGGCACCTCGATCTTGTCCGCGCCGCTGCTGCCCCGCCCGAGATAGACCCCCGCCGCCAGGTGGACGGTGTCGCCCGCCTGCAGCTTCGGGATGATGATCCCCAGGTCCCGCACCGGTTTTTCCTTGCTGCCCTCCTTGCCCTTGCCGTGCGGAGCCACATAGTACTCGGCCGCCTGCAGCGACCCGCATGCCAGCAGCGCAAGCAGCCCCAGCCCCACAGCAATGCCTCGCACCGGGTGCATCGCACGCCCTCCTCCCAGCTGGGCGCCCATATGGCCCCCTCCACCATGAGCCGGCCGAATCCATAGCCGATGCCAGAGAGTAGAGAAGAGCAGGAAAACGTGGCAATATGGGGCTGGAGGACCGCGCCGTTTCAGCCTGCCTGCGAGCGCTGCTGGGGGTCCCCTCAGGCGGGTACGTTCTCCCGAGCCGAACCCCGAGACCTTCTCCTCTTCTGCCCGGAAGCCTTGCCTGACCCCGCCGGTCGCCGACACCGCCGTCCGCAGCATGCTGGCCCGGGCAGCAGGCTCGCCTGGTCAGGAAACTTCCCGGTGACCGAGGTGCGCCGTGGGCGCCCTCGGTGGAGGCGTCCGCGCGCCTGGCAGAGGCGCGAGAGCTGGCTCTTGGGGTCTTCGTGCGGCCCGTGCCCGGAAGGAGGTCCTCGACCTACCGCGCGCGCAGCCCCAGGAGGCGGGCCACCACGTTGCGCGGCGCCTTGTCACGGCGGCGCCGCGGCTCGAGGACGAAGGACAGGAGGCCGTGCGGTACTCCGAGCACGAAGCCCCCTCCTCGTGTCTCCGGCGTCGCAGGCGGGCGGCCGCTCTGGAGTTCGCCCCTCCGAGCGCTCTGCGTCCCATGCCCGCGGTGCGCGCGCCCGGCGCTGTGCGAGACGGGTGCGGGCAGCACAGGCTCCGCACCCTCCCCGCGAACCTCTCGCTGTCAAAAGCTCGGGGCGTGCAACGGCCGCGACCGAGGGTGCCCGACGGTGTCGGGTGGAGCCGGGCGCCGCCGAGCGCCGCCCTGGCCCGCAGCCTCCTCCGGCGCCCGAACCGCCACCCCACCACCATCCCCGGACGGAGCCCGCCACCGCAGCGCCAGGCTCGAGAGCCGAGCCGCCCGGCCGCGCCGGGCGCGCCAGGCGGCCGACCGCTACAATGCGCGAACAGGTGGGGTGAAGAGGACGAAATGCGATGCAGGCGCGGACCGCGCTGCTGAGCGTGACCGACAAGAGCGGGATCGTCGAGCTGGGGCGGGGGCTGCTCGAGCTCGGCTTCGAGCTGATCGCAACCGGTGGCACCGCGCGGGTGCTCCGCCAGGCGGGGCTGGAGGTGCGCCCGCTCGAGGAGCTGACCGGGTTCCCCGAGATCCTGGACGGCCGCCTCAAGACGCTGCACCCGGGCGTGTTCGGCGGGTTGCTGGCGCGGCCCGGCGAGCGGGACCTGGCGGCGCTCGCCCAGCACGGCATCGCCCCCATCGAACTGCTCGCCTGCAACCTGTACCGGTTCGAACACGCCGCCGCTCGCGACGCCAGCTGGCAGGAGCTGCTGGAGCAGATCGACATCGGCGGCCCGGCCATGATCCGCGCCGCCGCCAAGAACTGCGAGCGGGTGGCGGTGCTGGTCGATCCGGCCGACTACCCGCACGCGCTCGCGGAGCTGCGCGCGCACGGACAGCTGCGCCCCGAGAGCCGCCGCGCCCTGGCGCGCAAGGCGTTCGCCCGCACCGCCGCCTACGAGGCCACGATCGCCACGGTGCTGGCGGCGCGGCCCGAGACCGCCGCCGCGGCGCTCGGCGCCGAGCGAGCCGCGGGCACGGAGACACCGTTTCCCGAACGGCTGACCCGCACCTGGAGCCGGGCCTGCGCGCTGCGCTACGGGGAGAACCCCCACCAGCGCGCCGCCCTCTACGTAGAGCCCCTGCTCGCCGCGCGCGCGGGCGGCGCGGGCGGCTGCGCGGGGAGCACCGCCGCAGCCACGCCCGCGCCGGCACTCGCGCTCGCCCGGCCGCTGCAGGGCAAGCCGCTGTCGTACAACAACCTGCTCGATGCGCAGGCCGCGCTGGCGCTGGTGCGCGAGCTGGCAGCGCTCATGCCCGAACAGGCGGCGGCCTGCGTGATCAAGCACACCAACCCCTGCGGGGCGGCGCTCGGCCACGGGCCCGCCCAGGCCCTGGAGCGCGCGCTGGCGGGCGATCCGCTCTCGGCCTTCGGCGGCATCGTAGGGCTGAGCCAGCCGCTGGACCCGGCGGCCGCCGAGCTGCTGCGAGCCCGGTTCCTGGAGCTGGTGCTCGCGCCCGGCTGCGATCCCCGGGCGCAGGCGGTGCTCGCCACCAAGCCGGAGCTGCGCGTGCTGCTCGTCGCGCTCGCCCCCCCGCCATCACCGAACCCCGTCGCCGCGGAGCCGCCGGGGGCGGAGGCCGACTGGGAACTGCGCCCGATCGAGGGCGGGCTGCTGGTGCAGGAGCGCGACCGGCAGCTGCTGGATGAACGGGCGCTCCGCCCGGTGACGGCGCGCGTGCCCAGTCCTGCCGAGCTGGCCGACCTGCGGTTCGCCTGGGCGGTGTGCAAACACGTGCGCTCCAACGCGATCGTCATCGCCCGCGACGCCCAGGTGCTGGGCGTGGGGGCGGGCCAGATGAGCCGCGTCGATGCGGTCGCGCTGGCGATCCGCAAGGCCGGCCCGCGCGCGCGCGGGGCCGTGCTCGCCTCGGATGCCTTCTTTCCGTTCCCCGATGCGATCGAACTCGCGGCCTCGGCCGGCATCCGCGCGCTCATCCAGCCCGGCGGCTCGCGGCGCGATCCGGAGGTGATCGCGGCGGCCGAGGCCGCTGGACTGGCCATGGTGCTCACGGGCATGCGGCATTTTCGCCACTGAGGCGCTGCACCGCCCGGCCGGCCGGCAGCGCCGGACCGCGCTGCTACAATGCGCTCCGTGAGCGTGCACGGCGCCTGGGACCGCCAGCAGTACGAGCGCTTCGCGGTGGAGCGGACGGCGCCGTTCTTCGACCTGCTGGCACTGGTGCGGCCGCGCCCCGGCATGCGGGTGGTGGACCTGGGCTGCGGCTCGGGCCGGCTGACCCGCCTGCTGCACGAGCAGCTCGGGGCGGCCGAGACGGTCGGCATCGACAGCGCGAGCAGCATGCTGCCCGAGGAGGCAGAGCTGCTCGGCGGCGCCATCCGGTTCGAACGGCGTGATATCGCCGCGTTCCCCCAGGGCGGCGAGCGGTACGACCTGGTGTTCTCGCACGCGGCACTGCAGTGGGTGCCGGACCACGTCTCGCTGCTCCGGCGGCTGGTCCGCGCGCTGCGGCGCGGCGGTCAGCTCGCCGTGCAGCTGCCGGCCAACCACGACCACCCGGCCTACCGCGCCGCCGCCGAGATCGCCGCCTCGCCTCCGTTCGACCACGCGCTGGGAGGCTTCGTGCACTCCAGCCCCGTGCTCCAGCCCGAGAGCTACGCCACCCTCCTCTATCGCCTCGGGTTCGCCGAGCAGCACGTGCGGCTGCAGGTCTATCCGCACGTGCTCCGCTCGCGCGACGATGTCATCGAGTGGACCAAGGGAACGCTGCTCGTTCCCTACCGGGCGCTGCTCACCGAGGTCATGTTCGCCCACTTCCTGGAGCGCTACTCCGCGCGCGTATGCGAGCTGCTGCCCGAGGAGCGCCCCTTTTTCTTCCCCTTCAAGCGCATCCTGTTCTGGGCGCAGCTGCCCGAGGAGTGAGCGGGTCTGGGCCCGAGCCCGCGCGGCGGTGCTGCTGCCGCCTCACGACGCCGCATCACCGAGCTGCTCGCGGGCCTTCTCGACGAACAGCTCTGCCATCGGCCGGTCGAACAGCACGAACCGGATCTCGCGCAGGCTCGTCCCGGGGTGGCGCGCGACGAACTCGCGCGCGGTGCGGATCAGGATCTCGGCGCACCGCTCCTTGGGAAAGCCGAAGATGCCGGAGCTGATGGCCGGCAGCGCCACGCTCCGCAGCCCGTGCTGGTGTGCGAGCGCCAGGCTGGAGTCGACCGCGCTGCGGAGCTTTTCGTCCTCCTCGCCCTCCCCCCAGCGCGGGCCGACCGCGTGGATGACGTGACGGCAAGGCAGCCGCCCCGCCCCGGTGAGCACCGCCTTGCCGACCGGCACCGGCGCCAGCGCATCGCTCTCGCGCTGGATCGTGGGGCCTCCCTTGCGCACGATCGCGCCCGCCACCCCGCCGCCGTGCCGGAGCTGGCTGTTGGCGGCGTTCACGATCGCATCGACCTGCTCCTCGGTCAGATCGCCCTGCCGGATCTGCAGCTCCACCTGTTCGGAGAGCCGGAAGCTCGCGAGCTGCTCGGCCATGTCCCCTCCTCCTGCTGCGCGCGCCGGCCATCCCTCACTCTGCGCGCCCGGGGCGGCGGCGGGCGCGCCCCTTGAGCTGACCGATGTGCGCGATGGCGTCCCCCTGGTTGACGAGCGGCATCTTGTTGAGCCCGATCACGATGCCTTCCACCGGCGCCCGCACCGCCAGCGGGTGTTCGCCGAACGCATCCGCGATCGTACCCAGCTGCTGGCCTTCCGCCACCCGCTCCCCGAGCCGGGTCTGCAACCGCAGGATGCCGCCGCGCCGCGCCCGCACCCAGACGCTGGAGACCAGTTCGACCGAATGGCCGTGGGCCGGCTGCTTGCGGTGGCGGAACTGCCCCATGCCGAGGTGGGTCATCACGCGCAGCACCCCGCCGGTGCCGATCTCGATCGCCTCCCGATCGAACCGCTGCGCCTCGCCCCCCTCGTAGAGCAGCACCTTGAGGCCGCGCCGGGTGGCGGCCTCGCGCAGCGAGCCGTCGCGCGCGCGCGAGTGCATCATGACCGGGGCGTTGAACGCCTCGGCGCAGCGCCGCGTCGGCCGGTCGCGCAGGTCGGCCCGGATCTGGGGGAGGTTGCTCCGGTGGTTGGCGCCGGTGTGCAGATCGATCCCGTGCGTGCAGTGCGCCACCACCTCGCGCATGAACAGATGCGCCAGCCGCGCGGCCAGCGAACCGCGGGGCGAGCCCGGAAAGCACCGGTTGAGATCGCGCCGGTCGGGCAGGTAGCGCGACTGCTGGATGAAGCCGAAGACGTTGACGATCGGCACCGCGATGAGCGTGCCGCGCAGCCGTCGCGGCTCCACCCGTTCGAGCACGTTGCGGATGATCTCGATCCCGTTCGCCTCGTCGCCGTGGATGGTGGCGCTCAGCCAGAGCCGCGGGCCCGGCTCGCGCCCGTGCACCACCGCCACCGGCAGCGACAGGTAGGTCTCGGTCGGCAGCTCGGCGACCGGGATCTCCAGGTGCTCCGAAGTCCCCGGCGCTACCTCGACGCCGGCGATCACGACGGGTCCCTGGCGCCGCGCCCGGCCGGCATCGCCCCCCGCTACGCTCCGCTCCCCTCCCCTCGCCTGCTTCATCCGGCTCGCCCGCGCGCCGGCACCGGCCTGCCCACCGCGCTCACACCTGGATCCGGTCCCTGGTGCTGCCGGTCTCGATGTGCTTCTCGAGGAACTCGATGATCTTGGCGGCGACATCGACCCCCGTCGCCTTCTCGATCCCCTCCAGGCCCGGCGAGGAGTTGACCTCGAGCACCACCGGACCGTGGTTGGACCGCAGCATGTCGACGCCGGCGACATTCAGCCCCAGCGCCTTGGCCGCACGCACCGCGGTCGCACGCTCCTCCGGCGTCAGCCGGACGGGCTCGGCGCTGCCGCCCCGGTGGAGGTTGGAGCGGAACTCCCCGGGCGGCCCCTGCCGCTTCATCGAGGCGACCACGCGCTTGCCGACGACGAAGGCGCGGATGTCCGCCCCCCCCGCCTCCTTGATGAACTCCTGGACCAGGATGTTGGCATCGAGGTTGCGAAAGGCCTGGATGACGGATTCGGCCGCCTTGTTCGTCTCCGCCAGCACCACCCCGATGCCCTGCGTGCCCTCGAGCAGCTTGATGACCAGCGGCGCCCCGCCCACGATCTCGATGACCCCCTCGACGTCCTTGGGGGAGTTGCAGAACGCGCTCACCGGCAACCCGATGCCGTCGCGGGCCAGCAGCTGCAGCGCCCGCAGCTTGTCGCGCGAGCGCGCGATCGCCTGCGACTCGTTGGCGCACAGCACCCCCATCATCTCGAACTGGCGCACCACCGCGGTGCCGTAGAAGGTCTGCGACGCACCGATGCGCGGGATGACCGCATCGACGTCGTCGAGCGCCTTCCGGCCGTAGATGACCTTCGGCCGGTGGGCGGCGATGTTCATGTAGCAGCGCAGGTAGTCGATGACCCGCACGGTGTGCCCGCGCGCCTCGGCCGCCTCCTTGAGCCGGCGGGTCGAATAGAGCGAGGCCTTGCGACTCAGGATGGCGATCTTCATCGGTGCGACCCCTTTCGTATTCCCTTGCGCCGCCGCGGTGGCCGGCCGCCGAGGTAGCTGCGCCCCGGGTCGACCACGAAGTGCCCGCGCAGCGCCTGCCGCCCCAGCAGCATCCGGAAGCCCATGGCATCGCGGCCCGTCAGCGTCAGCTCGATCGGCAGGCGGCGGCCGAGCAGCTCCACCTCGGTCAGGATGACCGGCCGCAGCTGGGTGTGCCCGGAGGAACTCCTGACCTGCCGCTCATCGACCAGCTCCGCCTCGGCCTGGACGGTGCGGTGGGAGTCGCGCTGCAGCGGGTGCACCTTGAAGCGCACCATCGGCCGGCCGCGCCGCGTGAAGCGCTCGACGTCGAAGGCATGCAGCGCCGAGGTCCGCGCCCCCGTATCCACCTTGGCCTTGATGCGCGCGATGCCCAGCCCGGGCAAGCCGACCCACTCGCGCCAGCCGATCACCGGCCGCGCCGCTCGCTCGCGTGCGCCCACCCGCCGCCCCCGCTCGCCTCCACCGGGCCGATCCAGGGCGGCACACTACCGGCCGCGGGAGCCCCCGTCAACTCCGCCGCCGCACTGGAACCGAACCGGGCTCCCTCGCCACCCCTCCGCCGAGAACGTCCGGGCGCGGCCGCGCGGCATGGCCGCGCCGGGCAGAACCCGGGCTCCCTGCCACTCCCTGCACGCCGGGCAGCCGGCGGGGCGGTACCGGCGCCTGCACGCCGGCGTGGCGGGGTCCGCGGCGGGCGCGGGCCGTCACGGGTTCTCCAGCGAGCGGCGGCTGAAGTGCGAGTCGGGCAATCCCTGGTTGATCTTGCGCTCGGGGTTCTGGATCAGGATGGTCTTGGAGCCCTGCTGGAGGTTGCGGACCTCGATGCGGTGCGCCCGCCACAGCCCCTGGATCTGCTTGTAATCCGAGGCCACCAGGACCTTCAGCGGCCTGTCGTTGCGGTCGAAGTACTCGACCTTGACCGGCACCCACCGCTCCTTGTCGATCCACAGGATGCGGCGCGCATAGCCGCTCTCCTCGCGGGTCTGTTCGGTCCGCGGCCGCGCCACCACCTTGTAGCAGGGCCGCCCCTCGACCGCCTCCTCGCCCAGCAGCTCGTAGTCGTGGTTGGCGAGGTCCTCGGTGCGCATGTCGTAGTTGCTGAAATCGCTGCCGACGAACGAGGCGGCCTTGCTGGCGCCGGCCAGCCGCTTGGACCGGCGCAGCTCGGGCAGGTACAAGAGCTGGTTGTCCCTGCCCCCCTCCTCGATCGTGAGCAAGCCGGTGTCCTTGATGTCCGGCGGCGCCAGGAAGCGGATCAGGATCATGTCGTCATCGCCCTCGCCGCTCTTGGACCAGGTCACCATCTTGCGCACGCGCTGCTGGCCGCCGGGGCTGATCAGGTACATGATGGACTCGACCATCTCGTCGCGCGCGCGGTTCGCCTTGTCGGCCTTCTCCACGATCTCGCGGCCGGTCAGTGCCGGCGCGGCCTGAGCGGCGCCCAGCGCGAACACGAATGCCAGCAGGGCGATGCCGCCCCCGGGGCAGTTGGCTGCGATCACGGCCCGCTCCTCGATCCCTCGACTCCCCCGGCAGCGCGACAGGCGAGCCCGCGCGCCTGCGCCGCCGCCGGACCTTGCGCTCCCTTCTCTCGGACGGCCGCGCGCCCCCAGGCTTCAGCCCGCCGCACCGGCGCGCGTGCTGGCCGCCGCGCTGCCCGCCGGCTGCTTGCGCACCGTCACCACCCGGTGCGCCCCGTAGAAGAACGCCCGGTCCAGCTCGTGGCAGCGCGCCCCCAGCTCCGCGTCCTCCACCAGCTGCTCCCGCAACGCGGCGGGCGGCGGGCGCGGCACCATCATCTCGCGATAGCTCAGGATCGCCCCGTCGCGCGAGGTCCGCACCAGCTCGGCGAACAGCGCCGCCGCCGCCTGCTCGCTCATGTACTCGAAGATATCCGAGAGGTAATATTTGCTGAAACTGCCCGCCGGCACCGACGGCAGGAACGCCTCGATCTCGTCGTTGACCAGCTTGACCCGCTCCAGCAGCCGCCGCAGCCGCGGCTGGTTCTCCTCGCGCAGATAGGGCGGCAGCCGCTCGGCCGTCTGGTAGTTGCCGGTCAGGATGTACTCCATGAACCAGTTGGTGCGCGCCGGCGTCGCGGTGATCCCGTGCTCGGCGCGCCGGATGATCGTCGCGGCGACGTCGCCCTCGACGTACTTGAACATCGCCGGGTCGCGGCCGAAACGTCCCATCACCGTGCGGTTGAAGAACAGCCGGAACAACAGCCGCCAGCGCCAGGTGTTCCAGCGCCGGTCGTACAGCCGGCGCTGCTCGGCGAGCGTGCGGCAGGCGAGCAGATCGCGCCGGATGCGCTGGCCGTGGATCAGCGGCAGCACGAAGCGGCGGAACAGGCGAAAGTAGTTCTCGAAGCGGCCGGCGTGGATGACCCCGCGCTCGATGATCTCCGGATGCGCGTCCCAGTACTCGCGCGCCTTGGCGGAGAGCGCATCGCGGATGCGCCGGTACAGCGCCGCCCGGCGCCTGCAGGGGCGCACCCCCAGCAGCTCCAGCAGCTCGCCGTGCTCCAGCGCCGCGATGGCGGCCATCTTGAGCTCCATGAGACAGCACTGGGTCAGGTTGAAGTCGAGCGCGGTCAGCGAGCGCGGCTCGTCGAGCAGGAACGCCAGCGCGTTGTCGCCCGAGGCGGCGATCGCGAACACATCATCGCCGGGGCCGATCCGCAGCGCCATGCGGTCGACCTCGGGATCCTCCCACGCCTGGGCATACAGGATGGTGCGGAAGACCGGCGCGACGCGGACCTCGCTCCTCATCGGGCCGCCCCCTCGCTGGCCGCGGGCGCACCGGGCTCGGGCAGCGGCTCGGCGGCCGCGCCGTGCCAGAGCCCGGACTCCAGCAGCGCCGGGTCCCAGGACACGCGCCGGCCCCACTCGCGGGTGACCGCGTACTCCGCCACCCGGTCGAGGTAGGAGCTGACCGGCGGGTAGGCCACGCGCCCGGCGAGCAGCCGGCGCGCCTCGGTGTTGTCGAACACCTTGTCGGTCAGCAGATAGGGCAGGTACAGCTGGAACGCCTCGAGCTGCTGCCGCGCCCGGCGCGGCAGCCGCCGGCGCAACCACCACCTGATCAGGCGCCAGCGCCAGGGCCCGACGATGCGGGTCGGCTCCAGGGGCGGCTCACCCAGCTCGGCCCGCCGGCGGTTGAACAGCGCGCGCGTGCGCTCGATGAACTGGGCGAGCGGCATCGCGTCCTCGGCCGCGGTCAGGTGATAGGTACCGCCCTCGGCCTCGGGCAGACCGGCGAGCACCAGCACCGCCTCGGCGACGTAGTCCACGGGCACGATGTCGAGCGTGGTGGTGGCGAGGCCCGGTACGTACGGCATGAGCCCGCGGTACTGGAGCTTGATGGGGTAGTAGAGCACGTTGAAGTTGTAGGTGCGGCCGGTGGTGCTGTCGCCGACCACGATCGACGGGCGGCAGACCGTGATCGGCACCTCGCCCATGTGGGCGCGCAACAGCCGCTCGGCCGCCGCCTTCGTCATCTCGTAGGTGTTGTTGAACGGCCCCCGCGGGCCGGGCAGCTCGTGCTCGTAGACCCGGCCGCGGCGGCGGCCGGCGACGTACGCCGTCGAGACGTGCACGAAGCGGCGCAGCCTGCCCCTGCGCCCTGCCGCCTGCGCCAGCTCCAGCACCCGCCGCGCCCCGTCGTAGTTGATCCTCCGGGCGTCCTCCGCCGACAGGTCGAACTGGGTCGAGGCAGCAGCATGCAGCACGAGCTCCGCCTCCGCCTCGATCTCCTCCCGCACCGCCGGCTCGAGCCCCAAGCCCTCGGCGGCCAGGTCGCCGCGCACCCAGCGCACGTGCGCGGCCGCCCGGCGCATGCGCTCGGTGTCCTCGCGATAGAGCTTGAACAGCACCTCGCGCCCCCGGCGGGAGAGGTCGGCCTCGTCGCGCGCCCGGCACAGCGCGTAGATGCGGGGCGGGCGCGCGCGCGCGAGCAGCTGGCGCAGCAGCTCGCCGCCGATGAAACCGGTCGCTCCGGTGAGGAAAACCGCGTCGGCCACGCTGCGCCGCCCCCCGTACCCAACCTCGCGCCCGCGACCGGTATTCGGCCTCGCAGGATCGTACCGGCCGCGCGCCGCGCGCTGCAAGCGTGCCGGCCCGCCCCGCCGCGCCGACGCGCGCGGCCGGCGCCCGGCTCTTGTCGCGCCCGGCACCCCGGTTAGGATCGGAGCCAGCTGCGGGCGATCCGCCCCGTGCGGCGGCAGGGCGAACGCGATGCGGGCGCTGCTGGTCACCTCCCGGGTCACCTTCGTGCCCGGCAACTACGACGACCTGGTGGTGGGACTCGCCCGCTGCCCGCAGATCGCCGGCCTGCTGGTGCTGGACAACGCCGCGCCGGCGCTGGTGCTCACCGCCTGCAAGGCGATGGCAGCGGGCGCCGTGCGCCTGGGCTGGACGCTGCTCGCCAATCTGCTCGGCCGCAGCGAGGGGCGGCGGCGCGCCGCCTATGCGCGCGCCGGCAAGCCGGTGTGGCGGCTGCCCACCATCAACTCCCCCGAGGCCCACGCGCTGCTGCGCCGCGCGGGGATCGACCTGGTGGTCAATGCGCGCACGCGCTTCATCTACGAACCCCAGGTGCTCGCCATCCCGGCGCTGGGCTGCATCAACATCCACCACGGGCTGCTGCCCGAGCAGCGCGGTACCATGTGCGATCTGTGGGCGCTGGCGGAAGGACGGCCCGCGGGGTTCACCATTCACCGCATGATCGAGCAGGTGGATGCGGGCGAGCTGCTGCTGCGGGTGGAGGTCTCGCCCGGCACCGACCGCGACTACCTGGCGTACCTGCGCCGGTGCGCGCGGCGCGAGCGCGCCGAGCTCGAGCGGCTGCTCGCGCGCATCGAGGCCGCGGGGCGGCTGGACGGCGAGCCCAATGTGGCCCCGCCGGGCGTGCGCTACCGGCGCAACCCGGACTTCGCGGCGGTGCGCCGCATGCGCAACAGGGGGATGCTGCTTTGAAGATGGTGATCGCGCTGCACGGCAACCCGGGCACCGGCGCCGACCTGGAGCCGCTGGCGGCACGGCTCGGGGCGCAGGGACCGCGGGTGGTGGTGCCGAGCCGCCCGCCGGCGGGCGCGCCGCTGGAGGAGCTGGTGGCCGAGCTGGACCGGCTGGCGCTGGAGGCGGAACAGCTCTGCCTGCTCGGCTACTCCTGGGGCTGCTACCTGGCGCTGCGCTACGCGCGCCTGGCGGCGCGCCCCCCTGCCGCCATCGTGCTCGTGAACCCCTATCTGGTGGCGCAGAACCCGCTCTCGCCGCTGGTGCCGGTGGCGCTCGGCCTGCCGCTGCTCGGCCGGCTGCTGGTGCGGGGAGTGGCGGCCAAGGCGCCTGCGTTCATCGAGACCGTGTTCGCACCCGAGCCCCCGCCCGCCGAGACCGCCGCCGCGCTGCGCGCCCGGCTGGCGGATCCGGTGATGTGGCGGGGCGCGGTGCGCTACAAGCTCCTGCAGCAGCGCGAGCCGCTGGCCGCGCTCGCGCAGCCGCCCGCCCGCATGCTGGTGGTGCGCGGCAGCGCCGACCGCGTCGCCGACTGGCAGGTGCAGCAGCGCCCGCTGGCCGGCATCCTCCCCCGCATCGAGATCGAGGAGGTTCCCGGAGCCGGCCACGGGCTTCCCTGGACCCGCACCGCCGAGCTCGCCCGCCGGATCGCCGACTGGCTCGCCGCCGGCTGAGCCCCCAGCGCCCGCCCCGCGAGCGCCGGGCCGGCGAGACGGCCCCGGTCAGGGCCGCGGCGTCGCGTCCACGAGCCGGAAGGTGACGGGCCCGTGGGTGCGGGGCATGGCCGCGTAGTGATACGGCGAATCGGCACTGCTGGGGCCGGCGGTATTCGTCACCAGGCTCACCTCGACCACCAGCTCGCCGTCCTCCAGCAGCTCGAGCGCGCTCACCTCCACCGAGCTGTAGGTGGTGCCGAAGGGCGAGTTGCCGGCAAACGCGATGACCACCTGCTCGGTCGCGAAGTCCACCGGCGGCAGCGGCTGGCCGAGCGCGCCCTGCCAGGCGCGGTAGCTCGCGTCATCGCGCGCCACGGAGAGCATGCGCGGGCCGTGATACGTGCCGTGCCCCCTGGCGAGGGTGCGCCGCGGCAGCGCGCGCGGCTGCTCGAAGCGCGCCCGCATGCCCGCCGGCGTGGCGTTGGTCCGCACCATCGCCCACGGCGCGAACGGCCCGGGCGGTGGCGCGGCGCCGCCGCGGTAGGGCTCCACCGTGTAGCAGACCCGCAGCTCGCCGTGCTGGTCGGCGAGCACCCGGTGCACCACGAGCCCGCCGTAGAACTGGGTGCGGTGCGGGGCCAGCACCGCCACCACCTGCTGCCGGGCGAAATCCAGGTTGGCGGGCTGGGCGGGCGGCCGCCGGTTGGGCGCGATCCGCCGCCACAGCGCGTCGTACTCGGCCTGGCTGCGGGCCACGATCACCTCCCCGGCGTAGCCCGGGTCGGCGAGCCCCGCCGCGTTGTCGTGGCCGGAGAACAACTCCTCGTACGCCAGCGACTCCTGGCGCTCGGTGTGCAGCCGGCCCGAGGTCGGGCCGCCGGTCTGGATGGCGGCGACGGCATAGGGCGCGGTGACGATGCGCGGCACCGGCACCCAGGACGCAGGTGCCTGGTCGCGCACCAGCGCCCGCACATCGCCGGTGGCGAGCTCGCGCTCGACCCGCACCACGGTGCGGCCGAAGCCGGCCGACGGCATGGCGCCCATGAGCGAGGCCAGCACCGCCCGGCCGCGCAGATCGATCCGCGGCGGCGGGCGGCTGGGATCGTGCTGCGCCCAGAACGCGGCCCAGGAGCCGAGGTCCTCCAGCAACAGCTCGTCCGCTCCCGGGTACCGGGAGTCGTCGCCCTGTTCGATCACCTCGAAGTCCAGCTCCGCGAGCGCCGGCGCCGCCCCTCCGCCACTGCCGGCGCTGCCGCCGGCGACCCGGTTCGCCCCCCCCTCGCCGCAGCCCGCGAGCGCGATCGCGGCCGCCGCCACCAGACACGCCCCCCGCCATGTGCCCTTCGCCGCCATGGTCCGAACTCCTCGCCGCCCACCACCGGCCAGCCCTCGGCCACGGCCACCCGCGACCGGACACCCGCGCTGCCCTCGGCCTCGCCTGGGGCAAACCAGGGGCCAGCCGCCGGCGAACGCCCTGGGGACCGCGGGCCGGTGCCGGCGGCGAGGCGCTCCGCCCGCGCCCGCGCGGCCTCGCCGGCCCCGCGGGCCGAGACGGGGGCTGGGTTCGCGACCGCGCTCCGCCCGGCCCCTGCCCGCTCCGGCCCGCCGCAGCCAGAGGGTTGCGCGATTCGCCAACGCAACGCATGGTGCCCGTGCCGGCCTCGGCCTGCTATCATCGAGTGCATGGCACCGGGCGAAGACCTGGAGGGGCAGGCCTGGCGCGAGGCCACGCTGCTCGCGGTGCTCGGCTGGGTGCTGCTGCTCGGCGTGCCGATCGCGCTGCTCGCGCTGGTGCTGGTCGGGTGGTTCGCTCCCGCGCTCCTGCGTTCGCCCTTGTTCTGGGGCATGTTCGTGGCGTACGGCGCGCTGCTCTGGGTCCGCCACGCTCGGATGCCGTACCGGCAGCGGGCCTGGGCATTCGTGATCGCGTGCGCGCTCATGGGGCTGCAGGCGGTGGCGATCTTCGGCTGCGTCACGGCGCCGGTGCTCGCGTGTGCGCTGGCCGTCATGGCGGCGGCGCTGTTCATCGGGCCGCGCGCTCTGCTCGCGGTGCTCGCCGCCACCAGCGCCGGGGTCGCGCTGGCGGGGCTGCCGGCGGCCCTGGGGCTGCTCCATCCGGTCGCCCTGCCAGGGGTGCGGCCGAGCTTCTGGCAGGCGCTGCGTGCGGCGGCGGAGTTCGCCATCGTCGGGGGCGGGGCGGCGGTCCTGGTCCAGCACATGGTGCGGCGCCTGGAGCAGCAGGAGCGGGCGATCCAGACCGCGCGGAATCTGGAGGCACTGGGCAAGCTCGCCGGCGGCATCGCGCACGACGTGAACAACGCCTTACAGGTGGTGCGCATCTGGGCCGAACTGCTGCGCCGGCCGCAGCCGGCGGCCCAGCTCGCGCGCGGCCTGGAGGAGATCGAGCGCGCGGTCGAGCGCACCACGGCGCTCACCCGGCGGTTGCTGGCGCTGGGACGCGGGCCGCTGCGCGAGCGCCGCCGGCTCGATATCTCCGCGCACCTCGCGGCCTGGGTGGAGTCGATGCGGCGCACCCTGCCCGAGGACATGACCCTCGTCGCCTACATCGAGCCGACCCCCCCGGTCCGATGCGACCCCGTGGCGCTGGAGCAGGTCCTGCTCAACCTGGTCGTCAACGCCCGCGACGCGCTGGGCAGCCGCGGCACCATCGAGCTGCGGGTGGACAGCGTGCCGCGCCAGGCGCTTCCGCCCTCGCACCTGGGAGAGGTGGCAGGCAAGGGGCCGCTGGTGCGCATCGAGGTCGCGGATGACGGCCCCGGGATGAGCGACGAGGTCCGGCAGCGGATCTTCGAACCCTTCTTCACCACCAAGGGCGAGCAGGGCACCGGGCTCGGGCTCAGCATCGTGTACGCTGCCGTGCGCGCCCACGGCGGGGCGATCGCGGTCGACAGCGCGCCCGGGCGCGGCACCCGGTTCACGATCTGGCTGCCGGCGGCGGAGGAGGTGGCCGCGGCGGCGCGCGCCGACCAGCCCGCGCCGCCGCGCCAGGCCGCCGCCACCACCGGCGCCGGCGGCGAGGGTGGCGCTGGCGGGGTGCTGCGCGTGCTGCTGGCCGAGGATGCACCGGCGCTGCGCGAGGGCATGCGCGAGGTGCTGGAGCTGGCCGGGGTCGAAGTCGTCACCGCCGCCGACGGCGACGAGGCGCTGCAGCGCATCGAGAGCGGCGAGCGGTTCGACGTGCTGTGCACCGACGGGATCATGCCGGGCGCGCCGGTGCGCGAGGTCATCGCGCGGTTCGTGGCGCGCAACCCCGGCGGCGGGGTCCTCGTCTGCTCGGGCCACCTGGAGCAGGAGCTGGCCCGCCGCGAGCTGGATCCGACCCGTTACGCCCTGCTGCCCAAGCCGTTCTCCGCCGAGGCACTGCTCGGGTGCCTGGGCGCGCTCACAGCCCGCGAGCTGCGCCTGCCCCCGTGAGCAGGGGGCGGCGCTCCGGGCCAGCGCCCGCCGCCCCTGCGGGCCGGGAAGAACGCGGCCGGGCGGGCGGCGGTCGCGGCGGCGGGGCCCGGCCCCCGTGGATGGAACGGGCGGCAGGGCAGTAGGCTATCGGGGCGCGGAGGCTCGGCGGACGAGGACAAGGCGATGGGCGAGGGCACGGCTGCGGCGGCGGCGCGCGGGCGCAAGACCGACATCGGGTTTTTGCCCGGCAAGACGGCGCGCAACAATGTGATCAGCTACATGGAGGAACACGTCCGCAACCACCCCGATCGGGTGGCGCTGCGGTGGGTGGAGCAGCAGGAGCTCGGGCGGTGGGACGGCCGGCTCGAGACACCGCTGCCCCACCGCGAGATCACCTTCGGGCAGTTCGAGCGCCTGATCATGGCGACCGCGCGGGGGCTGGCCGCGCTCGGCGTCCGCGAGGGCGACCGCGTCATCATCTTCCTGCCGATGGGCCTCGGCATGTACACCGCCATGTTCGCGGTGCAGACCCTGGGCGCCATCGCGACCTTCCTCGACTCCTGGGCGCGCGCCGGCCACCTCGGGGCGAGTGCCGAGTGCGTGCGCCCCAAGGCGATGATCAGCTTCGCCCGGGCGTTCGAGCTGATCGAGGGGGTAGCGGGCTTCGAGTCGCTCGAGCTGCGGATCATCGCGGGGCCGACGGAGGGCGGCCGCTACGACGCCCGGCTGGAGGAGTTGATGGCCGGCGAGGGGCGGGTGGAGGTCTGCCCGGTCGAGTCCGAACACACCGCGCTGATCACCTTCACCACCGGCAGCTCGGGCAAGCCCAAGGGGGCGAACCGCACCCACCGCTTCCTGTCGGCGCAGCACCTGGCGCTGGATCGCGTGATCCCCTACCGGCCCCATGACATCGACATGCCGGCCTTTCCGATCTTCAGCCTCAACAACCTGGCGGCCGGCGTCACCACCGTGATCCCGGCGGTCGACCTGGCGCGCCCCTCCGAGCGCGACCCGATCGCGCTCGCCAACCAGATCCGGCATGGCGCCATCACCTGCACCACGCTCTCGCCCTCCATGCTCAACGGGGTGAGCCGGTTCTGCCTGGAGCGCGGGGTGCAGCTGGCGAGTCTGCGGCGCGTGGTGACCGGCGGGGCGCCGATCAGCAAGGACAACGTCCGCGATTTCGCCGCCATCGCGCCCCGGGCCGAGATCTGGGTGCTGTACGGATCGACCGAGGTCGAGCCGATGGCGCACATCGAGGCGAAGGAGATGCTGGCGGTGCCCGGCGACCCCGATCCGGAGGTGGTCGAGGAGGGGGTCAACGTCGGTCACATCAGCGAGGACCTGGACTACAAGTTCCTCCGCATCGTGCGGGGCCCGATCGATCTCGGCCGCACGCCGTGGGAGGAGCTGGAGGTGCCGCGGGGCGAGGTCGGCGAGTTCGTGGTGAGCGGAGACCACGTCTGCCGCGACTACTACAACAACGAGGAGGCGTTCCGGCAGACCAAGATCCGGGAGGCGGACGGACGCATCTGGCACCGCACCGGTGACCTGGCGCGCCAGGACGAGCGCGGCTATCTGTGGGTGGTGGGCCGGGTGCACAACGCGATCGAGCGCGGCGGGCGCTACTACTTCCCCGTGCGCGCCGAGGTCATCCTCAAGCGGCTGCCCTTCGTCAGGCAGGGAGCGTTCCTCGGCATGCCGGACGAACGGCTCGGCGAGCGGACGGCGGTGGCGGTCGTGCTCGATCGCGCGCAGGCGAGCCCGGAGCAGGCACTGGCGGAGATCCGGAGGTTGTTCGCCAAGAACGCGATCCCCCTCGATGCGTTCTACGTGGTCGACGAGATCCCGATGGACCCGCGCCACCACAGCAAGGTCGAGTACCGCGTGCTCCGCGAGCGGTTGCTCGCCGGGCAGGTGCCGGACCTGCTTGCCGATCCTCCGGGATGAGCGCCGGCGAGGCAAGAGCGGCGAGCGTCCCTGCGGGCAGCCCGGGCGGGGCGGCACGGCGCTGGCACGCGCTGATCCGCGAGCGCTTCCCCCCGGCCGCCTACGTGCCGATGGCGGCGCTGTTCGTGCTCGGCAACGGCGCGTACGCAGTCGCGGTCCACGGCGCGGCACCCGCCTGGTGGCGGTTCGGCGTGGCGCTCGTGCTGGCGCTCTCGTTCTTCTTCCGCCTGCGGCTGTTCGACGAGATCAAGGACCACGAGGTCGACCTGGCGGTCCACCCCGAGCGGCCGCTGGCGCGCGGGCTGCTCTCGCCCGTCGAGCTCAAGCGGGTGATCTACGGGCTGACGGGGTTGGAGCTGCTGCTGGCCGCCGCACTGGGCTGGGCGCTCGTGCTCGCCCACGCGCTCGCCGTCGCCTACAGCTACCTCATGTACAACGAATTCTTCATCGGGCGGTGGCTGCGCCCGCGGCTCACCACCTACGCCGTCACCCACACCTTCGTCTCGGCGCTGCTCGGGCTCAGCGTCGCCGCGGTGGCGAGCGGGCGCGGGCTCGGGGCGCTCGGCTGGCGGGTGCTCGCCTTCGGGGCGGTCAACTGGGCGCTGTTCAACGTGTTCGAGTTCGCGCGCAAGACGTTCGCGCCCGCCGAGGAACGGCCCGGGGTCGAGAGCTACTCCAAGATCTTCGGCCCGGCGGGCGCGGCGCTGCTCACCGCGAGCCAGCTCGCAGTGGCGCTGGCGGTGCTGGCGGTGCTCGGCGTGCCCGGGCGCGGCGCCGCGGCGCTCGGCTGGCAGCTGGGGCTGCTGGCGGTGGTGGTGCTCCCGGCACTGGCCTACGCGCTACGGCCGGTGCCGCCGGCCGCCAGGGTGTTCCGGGCCGCCGCCAGCGCCTATCTGGTGCTGTTCTTCGCGGTGCTGTCGGTGCAGCTGCTGGCGTGAAGGAGGAGCGGCTGGCGATGCTCGTCTATCCGAACTCCACCCGGCAGTTCGCGCGCCGCGAGGCGGGCGGCAAGGGCTACAACCTCTACCTCCTGAGCGCGCAGGGACTGCCGGTGCCGGACTGGGTGGTGCTGGGCGCGCGGGTGTGGGAGCACTTCGTGCGTACCACCGGGCTGGAGCCGGTCATCGCCGAGGCGCTGGCGCGCTTTCGCGACGGCAGCGCCAGCGCCGCCCGGACCGCCGCCGCGATCGCCGAGCGCATCGAGGCGGCGCCGCTGGACGAGCAGGTGCGCAGCTGGCTCGAGCAGGGGCTCGCCGCGCTCGGCCACCCGCCCCGCATCGCGGTCCGCTCCTCGGCCGCCGACGAGGACAGCGCCGGGCACAGCTTCGCCGGCCAGCTGGCGAGCTTCCTCTACGTCGAGGGCGCCGAGCAGGCGGCCCGTTGCCTCAAGCGCTGCTGGGCCTCCGGGTTCACCGAGCGGGCGCTCGTCTACCGGCGCGAGCGCGGGCTCGCCCTGGAGGGAATCCGCGTCGCGGTGATCTTGCAGACCATGATCGACCCGGATACCTCCGGGGTGCTGTTCACCTGCGATGCGGTGGCGGGCACGATCGACGCCTTCGTCGTCAGCGCCGTCTATGGAGTCGGCGAGGGGCTGGTGTCCGGGGCGCTGGATGCCGATACCTACCGGCTCGACGCGGCGAGCGGGGCACTGCTGTCGGCGGAGATCGCGCGCAAGGAGCAGGCCTTCCGCCGCAGCGCGGAGGGCGGCTGCGCCGCCGTGCCGGTGCCGCCGGAGCTGCGGGAGCGGGCCTGCCTCGGCGAGGCGGAGCTGAAGCAGCTCCACGCGCTCGGCCAACAGCTGCTCGCCTACTACCGCCGGCCTCAGGATGTGGAGTGGGCGTTCGCCGGCGGCAAGCTCTACCTGCTGCAGAGCCGGCCGGTCACCACGCTGGAGCGCGAGCTGACCGGCTATCCCAACCTCTGGGACAACTCCAACATCATCGAGAGCTACGGCGGGATCACCCTGCCGCTGTCGTTCACCTTCGCCCTCGACAACTACCGCAACGTCTACGTCCAGTTCTGCGAAGTGCTCAAGGTCCCGCCCGCGGTGATCAAGGACATGGACGAGTACCTACGCAACATGCTCGGCTCGATCGACGGGCGGGTCTACTACAACCTGTACAACTGGTACAAGCTGGTGGGGGTGCTGCCCGGCTTCCGGCACAACCGCGAGTTCATGGAGACCATGATGGGGGTGCGCGAGGCGCTCAGCGGCGAGATCGCCGAGCGGGTGCGCCCGCATCCGTCATGGGATACCCTGCGCGGCCGGCTGCGGCGCCTGCGCACCGGACTCGCCTTCCTCTGGTACCACTTCCGCATCCAGGCCATCGTCGACCGCTTTTTGCGCGAGTTCCACGAGCACTACGAGCGCTACCGCCACCTGGAGTACGAGCGCATGACGAGCGACGAGATCTTCCAGGTCTACCTGGAGCTCAAGCGCGTCATGCTGAGCCGCTGGAAGGCGCCGATCATCAACGATTTTCTGTGCATGGTCCACTTCGGCCTGCTGAAGCGGCTGACCGCCAGGTGGCTCGGCGGGCTCGATCCCAACCTGCAGAACGACCTGCTGGCGGGCGAGGGCAACCTGGAGAGTGCGGAACCGACCAAGGAGCTGATCCGGCTGGCCGGCCTGGCGGCCCGCGAGCCCGCGCTGCGGGCGCTGATCGAACAGACCCCGCCCGCCGACCTGCTGGAGGCGCTCAAGCAGTCCCCGCACCGCGCCTTCTACGAGGAGGTGGAGCGCTACATCGACCGCTTCGGCTTCCGCTGCATGAACGAGATGAAGCTGGAGGAGATCGATCTGCGCGAGGACCCGAGCTACCTGTTCGTCTGCCTCAAGAACTACCTGCGCGCCGGCACCACCGACCGCGAGACCTACGAGCGGCGCGAGCAGCAGCTGCGCCAGCGGGCCGAAGCCCAGGTCCGCCGGGCGCTGCGGGGCTGGCGCAAGTGGGTGTATCTGTGGTCGCTCAAGCACGCGCGCAAGGCGGTGCGCAACCGCGAGAACACCCGGTTCGCCCGCACGCGCATCTACGGCGTGGCGCGCACCATGTTCAACGCCATGGGGGCGGATCTGGTCGGGCGCGGGGTGCTGGAGCGGCCCCGCGACATCTTCTACCTGACGCTGGAGGAGATCTACGGGATCCACCAGGGCACGCTGACCGCCTACGACCTCAAGGACCTGGTGGCGCTGCGCAAGCGCGCCTACGAGCGGTTCGCCACCCGCGAGCTGCGGCCGCGCTTTCTCACCCGCGGCCCGGTCTACTGGCAGAACCGCTACCTCGAGGAGCCCGAGGCACCCGAGCTCGAGCCGGACGCCGAGCACGACCTCAAGGGCCTGCCCTGCTGCCCCGGGGTGGTCGAGGGCGTGGTCAAGGTGGTGCACGATGCGCGGGACGATCTGGTGCTCGCGGGCGAGATCCTGGTGACCCCGCGCACCGACCCGGGCTGGGTGCCGCTCTATCCGAGCGTGAGCGGGCTGCTGGTGGAGCGGGGCAGCCTGTTGAGCCACTCCGCCATCGTGGCGCGCGAGATGGGGCTGCCCGCCATCGTGTCGATCCGCGGGCTGCTGCGCACGCTCCGCTCCGGCATGCGCGTGCGCATGGACGGCAAGGCGGGTACGGTGAAGATCCTGGCTGAGGGAGCGGGCAGCCCGGCCTCGACGGCGGCGGCCGCAGGCGGCGCTGCCGCCGCCGGGGCTGAGCAGGCGTGAGCAGAGGGGCGATCGCGGTGCACCGCCCGGTGGCTCCAGCCCGCCGGGCCGCCGTGCTGGCGGCCGTGCTGCCGGCGCTGGTGCTGACGGCCAGCGCCGGCGGCTGCGGCACCGCCGCCCCGCCGCGCGCGCTCACTGAGCCCGCGCCCCACCGGCGGGTCAGCGGCGCGGAGGGGAACCCGATGGAGGCCGAGGGGCGGTTCGAGGGGCGGCTGGAGATCGATCCCGTCCCCGGCGGCAAGCACTTCCAGGGCACCTGGCTGGTGCTGGACGGCGGCGAGCGGCTGGTCATCGACTACCGCCCGGTGCCGGAGTACTTCCGCTACCTCGAGCGGCGGGTGGTGGTGCGCGGCCGGACCTGGTGGCCGCCGCCCGAGGTGCAGCACATCGGGGCGCGGCATCTGGAGGTGCACGAGATCGCGCCCGCCCCGGGCGAGCAGCCGCTCGAGCCGCCGCCCGCCGAGCTGCCCGCACCGCCGCACGTCACCGACGCCGCCGGGGCGCGCGCCCGCCTGGGGCGCTGGGCCCAGGTGGTCGGCACGCTCGAGCTCCTGCCAGCCGAGCGGGACAACCCCTGGTGGAGGCGCGCCGCGCTCACGCTGGCGGACGGCACGCGCATCGAGGTGGAATCGGCGCCCGCCCCCGAGGCGGAGCGGCTCGCCGGCGGGCTGGTCACCGCCGTCGGCCGGCTCCGCGCCGACCCGCAGACCGGACAGCCCCGCATGGAGCACGCCAGGGCGCTCTGCCCCGGCCACGCCGCGCGCTGCGGCATGGAGCCGCATCGCCGCTGAGCCCCGGGCCCCGCTCGCCGGCTTTTTTACGGGTCCACTCCCCCGCTCGCCCGCTGCGGCCGCCCTCTCCCCGCCTTGCCCCTTCCGGCCCCCTCTCCCCCGCTTGCCCCTTCCGGCCCCCTCTCCCCCGCTTGCCCCTTCCGGCCCCCTCTCCCCCGCTTGCGGGGGAGAGGGTCGGGGTGAGGGGGGTCCGAGAAACACGCCCGCAGCTCGCCCTGCCCCCTCACCCCAGCCCTCTCCCCGGAGGGGAGAGGCAGCAGACGTGGGCTTGCGCCCTCTGCCCCCTCTCCCCCGCTTGCCCCTTCCGGCCCCCTCTCCCCCGCTTGCGGGGGAGAGGGTCGGGGTGAGGGGGGTCCGAGAAACACGCCCGCCTCGGCCACCCGCACCGTCCATTCGGCTCGACCAGCTCTTCGCTCCGGAACGAGAACAGCGAGCGCGCGCGGCCCCGCGCTGCTCCGCGCCCGCAACGACGGCCTGCCACGAGCACCGACGGGCGCGGGCGCTGCCCCCCGGCGGCGGGTTCGGCCAGCGGCCCTCAGGCGAGCCCGCACGCCTCCTTGCAGGCGGCGAGCACCTCGGCGGCGACCGCGCGGGCGCGCCGGGCGCCGGTCCGCAGCACGTCCAGGACCTCGTCCGGCCGCTGCTCCAGCTCGCGCCGCCGCTCGCGCGCCGGATCGAACACCCGGTGGAGGTGGGCGAGCAGCAGCTGCTTCGCCTCGCCGTAGCCCATGCCGCCGCGCCGGTAGCGCTGGGCGATCGCCTCCAGCTCCTCCGGCGGCGCCACCAGCTTGAGCAGCTGGTAGACGTTGCAGCTCTCCGGGTCCTTGGGTTCCTCGACCGTGCGGGAATCGGTCACGATCGACATCACGCTCTTCTTGAGCTGCTTGTCGGGAGCGAAGATCTCGATCGTGTTGCCGTAGCTCTTGGACATCTTGCGGCCGTCGGTGCCGGGCACGACCGCGCTGTCCTCCAGGATGTGCGGCTCGGGCAGCACCAGCACCCCGCCGGTGCCGCGCTGGGGGTCGAAATCCGGGCACCAGGTCTGGTTGAACTTGACCGCCAGGTCGCGCGCGATCTCGAGATGCTGCTTCTGGTCCTTGCCCACCGGCACCAGCTCGCCGCGCACCGCCAGGATGTCGGCCGCCATCAGCACCGGGTAGGCGAACAGGCCGAACTCGGGGCTCAGCCCTTGCGCGATCTTGTCCTTGTAGCTGTGCGCCCGCTCCAAGAGCCCCATCGGGGTCAGGGTACCGAGCAGCCAGAACAGCTCGGAGATCTCCGGCACCTCGGACTGGCAGTACAGGGTCGCCCGGGCGGGATCGACCCCGAGCGCCAGGAAATCGAGCGCCAGCTCCAGCCGCCAGCGCCGCAACGCCGCAGCGTCGCGCACCGAGGTCAGCGCGTGCAGGTCCGCGATGAAGTAGAACGCCTCGCCCCGCTCCTGCAGCGCGACGAACTGCCGGATGGCACCGAAGTAGTTGCCGAGGTGGAGCTTGCCGCTCGGCTGCACCCCGCTCAGGATCCGCATGGCCCGCTTCCCTGCCCCCGCGATGCCCGCCATGTTCGCGACCCGGCCCCGCATGTCAAGCGCGCAGCTGCACCGGTCGCAACGAGGGGATAGAGTGGAGATGAGGAGTCTCGGCGCGGCGATCGCGACCCCGGAGCGGCACCGCGGAGCGCGCGTCTCGATCCGCGCGCCAAAGGGTGAGGATCAGCATGGAGCAGCGAAGCGAACCCGCTGGGCGGGTCCTGGTGTGCGACGACGAGGCCTCGACCCGCGACATCCTCGGTACCTTCCTGCGGCGGCACGGCTTCGAGGTCCTGACGGCCGCCGATGGCGACGAGGCCGTGCGCCAGGCAGCGGCGTGCCGGCCGGACCTGGTGCTGCTCGACCTCATGCTGCCGCGCCGCGACGGCTTCACGGTGCTCGCCCAGCTGCGCGGTGCGGAGGCGACGCGCCGCATCCCGGTGCTGCTGATCTCCGCCGAGCCGGCGGCCGAACACGCCGCCACCGCCCGCACCCTCGGCGCCGCCGGCTACATCGCCAAGCCGTTCGACCTCCCCGAGGTGCTCTCCCAGGTGCGCGCAGCACTCGCCACGGGCCCGCCAGGCAGCGACGGCCGCCCCGAGGCAGGGAGCGGCAACGGGGCGGAGCGCCGCGCCCGATGAGCGCGACCGACCGCGCGCCGCCGCTGGAGGCGGCGCTGCAGCTGCTGCTCGCCGAGCAAGCGCTCGGCGCCGAGGAGCTGCGGACGGCGCGCCGCCGCGCCGCCGCGCGCGGCGTCCCGCTGGAAGAGGAGCTGCTCGCAGCGGGACTGCTGACCGAGGAGCAGATCTGCGATGCGCTCGCTCGCGCGCTCGGCACCGCCCACGTCTTTCCGCACCCGGACCACATCGACCGCGAGCTGCTGGCGTGCTTCCCGCCCGAGTTGCTGCTGCGCCTGGAGGCGGTGCCGATGCTCCGGGACGAGGAAGGGGTGACGGTGGCATTCGCCGAGCCGCCCGCGCCCGAGCAGCTGGCGGCGCTGGCCGAGGCGAGCGGAGGACCGGTGCGGGCGGTGCTGGCCACGCGGCGCAAGATCCGGCGCGCGCTCGAGCGGCTGCTGCCCGCCGCGTTCGAGCCGGCGGCAGGCGGCGCGCCACCCGCCGCCGGCGCCGCCGCCCCGAGCCGGCCTGCCGCTCTCGGCTCCAGTTCCGACCCGGCGGCGGTGGCGCTGCTGTATGGCACGCTGGCGCGCGCGGTCGAGGCGGGGGCGAGCGAGGTCCGCTTCGAGCCCGACGGCGCGGTGCTGCGGGTCCGCCGGCGCAGCGCCGAGGGATACCTGGAGGCGGCCGGCGAGGCCGGCATCGGGCTGCTCGGCGCGCTGCTGGAGCGCCTGCGCCTGCTCGCCGGACAGGGGCCTTACGGGACCGAGCTACGCGGGTGTGCCCGCGTGCGGACCGAGCTGGGGGGCCAGCCGGCCGAACTCGAGATCGGGCTGCTGCGCGGGACAGCGGGCGGTCCGGCGGTGCGGATCGGGCTGCGCCGGCTGGAGGGGGCGGATGCGGTGACGCCCGAGCGGCTCGGCGCGGCCGGCAGCCCCGCGGCGGCCCTGCTCGGCGCGCTGGCCGGCCGGCGCGCGGCCCTGCTGCTCGCCGCCTCGCCCCGGCTCGAGGTCGCCCGCGCCTTCGCCATCGCGCTCGGGCAGGCCTGCGCGCCGGAGCGCTACGCGGTGCTGGCGCTCGATGCGCCGGGGCCGCCCGCCGACCCCCGCTTCCTCGCGCTTGCACCCGCCAGCCGCGAGGCCCGCCTGCAGGCGCTGCACGAGGCGCTCGCCTACGCTCCGGACGTGCTGCTGGCGCTGGATGGCGAGGGGGCGGGCCAACCCGCGCCCGGCGGCGGCCCGGCACCGCAGGCCGCGGCGCTGCTCGCGCTCGCCGCCCGCTGCCTGGTCATCGTCGCCAGTGCCGAGCCCTCCGCCGCGGCCGCGGTGCTCGGCTGGCTGGAGGCCGGGGCGCGGCCGTCGCTGCTCGGCGCGGCGCTGGAGCGCGCGGTGTGGCTCGAGCCCGAGCCGCCCTGGCGGCCGCACGTGCTGGCGCCCGATGCGCGGGCGCGGGCGGCGCTTGCCGCGGGTGAGCGCGCGCGCTTCCTCCAGGCGATCGGCGCCCTGCCGGGACACCCGTGATGGATCTGCCGTCGCTGCTGCTGTTCGCGCGGGATGCCGGCGGTTCGGACCTGCACCTGAGCGCCGGGGCGCCGGTCATGCTCCGCGTCTCCGGAGAGATGCGCAAGCTGGCGCTGCCGGGTTCGGACGAGCCCGTGGTCCACGACCAGGAGGAGACGCGCAAGCTGATCTACGATCTGCTCACGGATGCGCAGAAGAAGAAACTCGAGGAGCAACGCGAGCTCGACTTCGCGCTCGCCGTGGGGCTGGACGCCCGCTTCCGCGGCAACGTCTTCATCCAGGAGCGCGGCCTGGCAGCGGTCTTCCGCGTCGTGCCGACGGCGATCAAGAGCTTCGAGGAACTGGGCCTGCCCGAGCCGGTGCGGCGGCTGTCCGAACTCGACAAGGGGCTGGTGCTGGTGACCGGGCCGACCGGCAGCGGCAAGTCCACCACGCTGGCCGCGATGGTGGACTCCATCAACAGCCGCCGCCGCGGGCACATCATCACGATCGAGGATCCGATCGAGTTCGTGCACCCGCCCAAGCTGTGCATGGTCAATCAAAGGGAGGTGGGCGCGCACACCCACGGCTTCGCCAACGCGCTGCGCAGTGCGCTGCGCGAGGACCCCGATGTGATCCTGGTCGGCGAGATGCGGGATCTGGAGACGATCGCGCTCGCCATCACGGCGGCGGAGACGGGCCACCTGGTGCTGGGCACGCTGCACACCGCGAGTGCGGCCAAGACGATCGACCGCATCATCAACGTGTTTCCCGCCGGCGAACAGGCGCAGATCCGCGCCATGCTCGCCGACTCGCTGGCGGGGGTGGTGGCGCAGCTGTTGCTGCCGCGCCGCGGCGGCGGGCGGGTGGCGGCGCTGGAGGTGCTGGTGGCGACGCCGGGGGTGCGCGCCATGATCCGCGACGGCAAGACGCACCAGATCCCGTCCGCCATCCAGACCGGGCAGAAATACGGCATGCAGAGCCTGGAGCAGGCACTCAGCCGCCTGGTGCTGAGTCGCCAGGTCGAGCAGGAGGTCGCGCACCGGGCGCTGCGGGCGGCGGGCCTGCTCCTGGAGGAGGAACCGCCGGCGGCTGGCGGCGAGGGGGGCGGGCGGCCGGCACGCCCCTCGCCCTACCGCTACCGCTGAGCGCCGCCGGGCGAGCGGGCCGGGCGGCACTTGGCGCGAATGGCGCGAGGAGGAGAGCTGGCGGTGAGTGCGGAACCGACGGCGGAGCTGCAACGCCTGCTCGTGCGGCTGGCGGAGATGGGCGGCACGGATCTGTACCTGACGGTCGGCGCGCCGCCCATGGCGACGGTCGGCAGCGAGTTCGTCGCCCTGGAGCGGGAGCCGCTGACCTCCCAGGCCATGGCGGCGCTCGCCGCCGCGGTGCTCACCGGCGAGCGCAGCGCGCGCTTCGCCGAGCGGCCCGACCTGGACGTCGCACACGTGGTCCCCGGACGGGGGCGGTTCCGGATCAACCTGTACCGGCAGCGCGGGGAGCTCGCGATGGTGGCGCGGCGGGTCGAGCCGCGCATCCGGAGTGCCGACGAGCTCGGCCTGCCCGAGGTGGTCAAGCGCATGGCGCTGCTGCGCCACGGCGTGGTGTTCGTCGTCGGGGCCACCGGCAGCGGCAAGTCGACCACGCTGGCGGCGATGATCGACCACCGCAACTCGACCACCACGGGGCACATCGTGACCATCGAGGACCCGATCGAGTTCATCCACCCGCACAAGCGCTCGGTGGTCTCGCAGCGCGAGGTGGGCGCGGACACCGCCTCCTTCCACGACGCCATGCGCAGTGCGCTGCGGCAGGCGCCGGACATGGTATTGATCGGCGAGGTGCGCGATGCGGAGACCGCCGAGGCGGCGCTGCACATGGCGGAGACCGGCCACCTGGTGCTGGCGACGCTGCACGCCACCAACGCGGCGCAGACCCTGGAGCGGCTGGTCAACCTGTTCCCCGAGGAACGGCGGCCGCAGATCCTCCTGCTCCTGTCGCTGGAACTGGGGGGGATCATCGCGCAGCGGCTGGTGCCGGCCGCCGACCGGAAGGGACGCGTGGCCGCGGTCGAGGTGCTGGTGCCCACCCCGCGCGTGCGCGACCTGGTGCGGCGGGGCGACATCGAGGGCGTCAAGGAGGCGATGCGCGAGGCGCTGGGGGCGGACGGCATGCAGACCTTCGAGGAGGCGCTCGCGGCCCTGGTCGGCCAGGGGCGGATCCGGGTCGAGGACGCGCTCGCCTTCGCCGACAGCGCCAACGACCTGCGGCTGCGGCTGCGGCGCGAGCAGGCGCTGCGCGCCGAGCGCGAGCAGCAACAGCGCCCCGACGTGCCCGCTGCCCCGCCGGGGACGACTCGCCGCCCCGCCGTCCCGCCGCAGCGACGCCCCGGCGAGGAGGGGGGCGGGCTGCGGATCCTGTGAGCCGCGCGCCCCCGGCCGTCCCACCCCGGGACGCGCCGGTCGTTGCGCTCGCCCGGCCCTGGGGGCCGGCCGCAGCGCGCTCCGCCCCCGGAGGAACAGGGGGCGGTACCGGACACGGCACCGCCCCCGCCCCCAGCCCGAGAGGCGCGCGGCACAGCCGCCTCGCCCCCTTCCCCCTCTTCGGGCGGCCGGGCTCGCTTGCTCCTTCGCCGAGGCGCGGGCGCCTCGAGGCGGGCGGCGATTGTCCCGGCCCCCTCCGACACGCGCCACCGCCCCGGGGGCCTTGCAGCGCGGCCGGGCGCACGCTAGCCTTCCCCGCGAAGTGCGGGGCGGGACGACAGGCACCGATGACGAAGCTACTGGCGGTCGGCCTCGGCGGGCTGTGCGGCGCGATCGCCCGCTACGGACTCTCGGGATGGGTGCACCGCTGGTACGCGGGCCCCTTCCCCCTCGGTACCCTGCTGGTGAATCTGCTCGGCTGCCTGTCGATCGGGGTGCTGATGGCGCTGCTGGAGCGTGGCCACGGGATCGGTCCGCACGCGCGGCTGTTTCTGGGCGTCGGGCTCTTGGGCGCCTTCACCACGTTCTCGACCTTCGGCTACGAGACGGTGGAGCTCATGCGCGAACGGGCGTGGGAGCTGGCCCTGTACAACGCGGCGGGCAGCGTCGTGCTGGGGCTGTTGGCGGTGCTGCTCGGTGGAGCAGCGGTGCGAGCGCTGCTGGGCTGAGGCGGGCGCGGCATGAAGTTGGAAGGCGAGGGCGAGCTGCTGCGCATCTTCGTCGGCGAGTCCGACCGCTGGGAGGGCCGGCCGCTGTTCGAGGCGATCGTGCGCCGCGCGCGCGAACACGGCCTGGCCGGCGCCACGGTGCTGCGGGGCCTGGAAGGCTTCGGCGCCCACAGCCGCATCCACACCGCCAAGATCCTGCGCCTGTCGGAAGACCTGCCGATCGTCATCGAGATCGTGGACCTCCGCGAGCGCATCCAGGCCTTCTTGCCGCTGCTCGATGAGATGGTCCAGGAAGGCCTGATCACCCTGGAGAAGGTCCGCATCATCGCCTACCGGCACGAGCCCCGGCGCGCCGGCGGCGAGCCGGATGCCACCGTTTGACCGGCGCGCCGCCGACCGACTAGGCTCCGGGCATGGAGCAGCCCCACGGCCCCCAGCAGCAGCGCCCGCCCTCCAGCCCGCCGGTGCCGCCGGCCGCGGGCGGACCGGCGGCGGCAGCGGCCGATGCGCCCCATGCCGCTCCCCGCGCCCCGCGGCGGCTGAGCCGGCGGCGGCTGCTCAAGCTCGGCGGGCTGGTGGCGGCGGCGGGCGGGCTCGGGCTGTACCGGTGCGGGCTGTACGATGAGCGGCTGCTGCCGCCTGGGCTGCGCGTGCTCGGACGGCGCGAGGCGGCGATCGCCGCCGCCGTCATCGAGACCGTGCTGCCGCCCGAGCCGCCCCCGAGTCCCGAGCGCGTCCGGACTCTGCTCGCCGCGATCGACGCCTACCTGCTCGGGCTGCCCGCCGAACAGGTGGAGCAGCTGCGCTGGTTGCTGCTGGGAGTCGAACACGGCACGTTCTGGTTCGGCGCGCGCCTGGAGCGCTTCACGCGGCTGGGGGCACGGGGCCGCACCGACGTGCTCACGGGCTGGCAGCGCAGCCGGCTCGGGCTGGCACGCGCGGGACTGCGCGGGCTGGTGGCGCTGGTGTTCCTCGCGCACTACCGCGACGCCCCGGCCTTCGCCGCCATCGGCTACGGCGGACCGCTGGCACCGGGGTTCGCGGGCCCGCCCGCCAGCGCCGCCCGCTACGCGCGCCTGCTCGCCCCGCCGGAACGGGAGCCGGGATGGTGAGCGCCCGCTGGCCATGATCTATACCGCCGAGCACGTGCGGCGCGATCGGGTGCTCCAGGCCGATCTGTGCGTGATCGGTTCGGGGGCCGGCGGCGCCCCGGTCGCCTGGGAGGCGGCGCGGCACGGACTGCGGGTCGTGGTGCTGGAGGCGGGCAGCTACCTCGAGCCACGCCACTTCACCCAGATCGAGTACGACATGGTGCAGCGGCTCTATCACGACGGCGCCGCCCGCACCACCGCCGACCGCGCGATCCACGTGCTCCAGGGCAAGGGGGTCGGCGGCTCGACGCTGCACAATCTCAACCTGTGCAAGCGGCTGCCGGAGGAGATCGCCGCCCAGTGGTTCGCGGACCATGGGCTGGCGCCGCTGCAGGGCGGCACGCTGCCCGCGCTGTTCGCCGAGCTCGAGCAGTTGCTCGGGGTGAGCGAGCTCGGCCCCGCCCAGGCCAACGCCAACAACCGCGTGCTCGAGCGGGGCTGCCGGGCGCTCGGCTGGCGCGGCGGCTGGCTCAGGCACAACCGGCGCGGCTGCGTGGGAGCCGGGTTCTGCGAGCTGGGCTGTCCCTTCGATGCGAAGCAGAATGCGCTCAAGGTGTTCATCGCCGAGGCGGTGGAGGCCGGCGCCCTGGTGCTCGCCGACACCTGGGCGGAGCGGCTGGAGCACGACCGGCGGCGGGTGCGCGCGGTCGAGGCGGCGGTGCGCGATCCCCGCACCGGCGCGGTGCGCCACCGGGTCCGGATCGAGGCGCGGGCGGTCTGCGCCGCCGCCAGCGCCACCGGCACGCCGGCGCTGCTGTTGCGCAGTGCGGTACCCGATCCCTACCGGCTCGTCGGCTCGCGGCTGTTTCTGCACCCGGGCACGGCGGTGGCCGGCATCTTCGCCGAGCCGATCCACGGCTGGCGCGGCATCCCGCAGAGCTACGAGTGCACCGAGTGGCTGGATCTGGGCCCGCAGAGTACCCGGCGGGTCTGGATCGTGCCCTCGTTCGCGCATCCGGCCGGGGCGGCCGCCACCCTGGGCGCCTTCGGCGCCGAGCATGCGCGCCTCATGCGGGATTACGCGCACATGGCCGCGCTGAGCCCCATGGTGCACGATCTGGTGCCCGGCCGGGTGCGGCCGCGCGGCCGCTTCGGGGTGGCGATCGAGTACCGCCTCGACCCCTCCGATGCCGCGCAGCTGCGGCTCGGCCTGGTGGCGGCGGCGCGGCTGCTGTTCGCGGCGGGCGCGCGGCGGGTGCTGGTGCCGGCCAGTCCGGCGCTCGAGCTGGCGCGCGAGGACGAGATCGAGCCGGTGCTCGGCGCGCTCTCGCTCCGCCCCCACACGCTCGACCTCACCTCGGTCCATCCCATGTCGGGCTGCTGGATGGGGGACGATCCCGCCCGCGCGTGCTGCGAGGCGACGGGGCGGTATCACCACCTCGACAATCTGTGGGTCGCCGACACCTCGCTGTTTCCGGGCTCCCTCGGCGTCCCGCCCCAGCTCACCACCTATGCACTGGGGTTGCACGTCGGTCGCTGCCTGCTCGCGGCGCTGGGTTGAGAGCGTGGGTGCCCGGGGGGCGCAGCGGTACTGGCGGGCCGCCGGCGGCAGCGAACAGAGGCTACGGCGCGGCGGCCGTGCGGGTAAGATGGCGGCCCATGGAGGAGAGCTGCGAGCGCAGGCGAACACGAGCGCGGCCGGCAGCGGCCGCGGCGGCGTGTTCGGGAGTCGGAGCGGTCCGCGAGATCGTGCTCGCGCCGCGCGGGCGTCCCGCGCGCGTGCACGAGCGACTGCGGGGCGGCACGCTGCTGGTGCACAGCCGCAACGGGCTGGCGGCGCGCGAGGCACTGCTGGTCGAGGCACTGCCCGCCCGGCCGGCCGGGCGGGTGCTGTGCGCGCTGGATACGGCGGCCGTGCTGGCGCTGGCGGTGCGCATGCTCGGCGGCGAGGCGGCCGACGTCCAGCACGTGACCCTGGATGCCGAGGCAGGTGCGCGGGCGCGGACGACGCTCGCAGCGCACCGGATCCGGATTCCCGTCGCCGAGGTGCCGGACCTGCCGATGCCAGCACCGCAAGAGGGCTTCGACCTGGTGGTGCTCTCGGCGCCCGCCGAGCGGGCCCTGCTGCTCGAGCTGCTCGAGCAGGCGCACGACGCCCTGCGGCCCGGTGGGCGATTGCTCGTCGGAGCAGAGCGCCGGCCGACCGAGCTGCGCCTGCTGGTGAAGCGGGTGTTCGGCGCCGCCCACGTGCAGGCCAGCACGCGGCGGCCGCGCGCCGCCGTCGTCTCGGCGCGGCGCGCCGATCCCGCGCGGCGCTGGCGCGATCGCACCCACGTCACGGTGCGCGAGCTGCGCGGCCAGCAGATCGAGCTGTTCACCCGGCCCGGGGTCATCGGCGGCCAGGCGCTGCGGCGCGGGGGTGCTGGCCGTGAGCGAGCTGATGCAGGTGCCGCTGGGCGGCCGAGTGCTGGAACTGGCCTGCGCCAATGGAGCCCTGGCGATCACCGCCGGTCGGCTGGGCGCCGCCGAGGTCACGATGGTCGATGCGAATGCCCGCGCCATCCCGCTCGCACTGAGGGGTGCGGCGCGCTCGGAGCTGGCCGGAGCACGCGCGCTGCTGCTCGCCGAACCGCGCCCGGCTGCCATCGGCGGGCCGTTCGACCTGGTGGTGGCGGCGCTGCCCGCCGCGCTCGACCCCGCCCGGCTGACCGAGTGGGTGCGCGCCGCGCACCAGGTGTTGCGCGAGGGAGGCTGGCTGCAACTTGCCGGCGGGCCAGCCGCGGAGCTGGCGGCGGTGGTGCAGGCACGCTTCGGCCAGGCCCAGGTGCGCACCGTCCTCGGCGAGCCCGTGGTCCAGGCGCGCCGGCTGGCGCAGCTGGAGTGAGGCAGCCGGACCGGCCGTTTCGTCCAGGGCCCACCTTTGCATTCGTTTTGCTTGGTCCGCGCCGGCGCCGTGCGACCATCGAGCTGCAACGCACGGCACGGAGGATCTGCCATGGAAGACCGTTGCTGGAGCCGGATGGGCCGGTTGGGCCCGGTGTGGGCGGCGCTGGCGGTGGGTGCCCTCGCGCTCGCCGAGCCGGCACGAGCGTGCGGGCCCTACCACCCGGCGGACGAGGACTTCGCCCAGGTGCTCGCGCAGCAGGGGGTGCGCGCCGCCGCCAGCTGGCTCGCGTACTGCGCCACCGCCGAGCCGCACGATGCGCTGGCGCCCCAGCGCCGCCGCTGGGCGGAGCTGTTGCGGGAGCAGGGCCCCGCGGCCCTGCAGGCGCTGCTGGAGCTGCGCCGCGAGATGCTCGCCCAGGAGCAGGAGCAGGTGCTGCACTGCCTGGAGCTGGCGATCGACCTGGTGGCGCAGCAGAAGGACGCCAGCTGGAGCGGGCTGTACTGGTACACCGATCTGGACCGGGCGGTGGCGGCAGCCAGGCAGAGCGGCCGGCCGATCCTCAGCCTGCGGTTGTTGGGCCGCCTCACCGACGATCTGAGCTGCGCCAACAGCCGTTTCTTCAGGACCGTGCTCTATGCGAACGAGGCGGTGGCGGCGGTGTTGCGCGAGGGCTTCGTGCTCCACTGGTCGAGCGAGCGGCCGGCGCCGGTCATCACGATCGAGTTCGGCGACGGCCGCAAGCTGGTGCGCACGATCACCGGCAACAGCGTGCACTACGTGCTGGATGCGCGCGGCCGGGTGGTGGATGCGCTGCCGGGCCTGTGGGCGCCGGCGGCGTTTCGCCAGCAGCTCGAGGCGGCCGCCGAGCTGGCGCGCGCGACGGTGGAGCTGGAGGGCGCCGCCCGCGCCCGCGCGGTGGCACGCTGGCACGCCGAGCGCCTCGCCGAGCTGGACGCGGCGTGGCAACACGAGGTGGCGCGGCTGGACACCAGCGGGAGGCGTGCCGCCGCCGTGCTGGCTCCGCCCGCCCCGCCAGGGCCAGGGGCGGAGCGGCCGCCGGCGAGCGCGGCGATGCGCATCGCGACCAGCAAGGCAGCGGTCGAGATGCCGCTGCTCGTGCGGATCGATCCCCACCCGGCCGGCGGCGCCGCCACCGACGGTCCGCCGTGGCAACAGCTCGCCGCGCGGTATGCGGAGGCGGCGCGGCTCGACGCCCGCAGCCGCGCCCTCATGCGGCGCAAGGGCGGCCCACAGATCGGCGTGGAGCAGCTCCGGCGCCAGCTCGAGGCCTTCGAGCGGCACCTCGCCGCGGACACGGTCCACAACCGCTTCCGGCTGCACCGCGCGATCCACGCCTGGTTCGCCGCGGGCGAGGTCGAACAAGGGCTGGCCGCCCTCAACGCCCGCATCTACGACCAGCTGTTCCTGACCCCGGCGGAGCGATCGCTGGCTGGGGCTGTTGCCCGCGGACGCCTACGCGGCGCTGGACGGAGGCGGCGTGATCCTGCCGCCGGCGCCCGCGCCGCCGCGGTAGCGGGCCGCACGCCGCCACGAGCCCCGGCTCCGGCGGCGGTGCGGGCGGGCCGGCTGCCCGGTCACGCCGGCGCTGCCGCCCCCGGGGCTCGCCGCCCACCGCCCGGCACCTCGGGTGCGCCCTCGTCGCCCGCCCGAGCTGGACCGCTGCCTCAACCCTCCGCGAGGCCGCAGGCATCGAGCGCCCCGGCGGGCTCCAGCGCCTGCTGGTCGCGCTCGACGTGCAGCACCCGGCCGTCCCGCCCGATCACGAAGGTGGTGCGGCGCGCGTGCCCGCGCGGATCGAGCACGCCCCAGGCGCGCGCGGCCTCGCGCGAGAAGTCCGACAGCAGCGGAAACGGCAGCTTCAGCCACTCCTTCCACGCGCGCAGCGCCCAGCGGCTGTCCACGCTGATGCCGAGCACCTGGGCACCGAGGTCGCGGAAACGCACATCCAGGTTGCGAAACGCCTCCATCTCGCGCGTGCAACCCGGGCTGAAGGCGGCCGGCACGAAGGCGACCACCACCGGCCGGCCGCGGAAGTCCGACAGCCGCACCAGCCGGCCCTCGGTATCGGGCAGCGCGAAGTCCGGTGCCAGCTCCCCCACCGCCGGGCCGCCTGCGGCGGCGGGCGCACCCGCCTGCTCCGGAGCACCGGCGCAAGCGGCGATGCCTGCCGCCGTCACCGCCGCCAGGATCAGCGCCCCCCACAGCGGCGCGCCGAGCCGCCGTGCCTGCATGCTCCCTCCCCTCCTCCCTGCGCGCCCGCGGCGGTGTCCGTCTCGGGCCGAGGCCCGCGCCCGCGTTCCGCTCAGGCCTGGCGCACGTTGCGCAGCGCCTCGGCGAGGTCGGTGTGCCCCTGGCGCACCTTTTCCATCGCATCCTCGAACAGCGGCACCAGCCCCGCCTCGCGCACCGCGGCCTCGTGGATCTCGCTGCTGCTGGCGCCTCGCCGCGCCGCCACCGCCCGCACCGCCTCGTTCAACACCAGCACCTCGTGCACCCCCATGCGGCCCTTGTAGCCGGTGCGATTGCAGTGCGGGCAGCCATCCGGGTTGGCGGCGAACAGCTCCGCCCGCTCGCCGGGCTCCAGCCCCAAGAGCTCGCGCTCGGCCTCGCTCGGCTCGTGCACCAGCCGGCAGCGCGGGCACAGCCGCCGCACCAGCCGCTGGGCGCAGATCCCGAGCACGGCGCCGGTGATCAGAAACGGCTCCACGCCCATCTCCACCAGCCGCGTGATGGTGCTGGCAGCGTCGTTGGTGTGCAGGGTCGAGAAGACCTGGTGGCCGGTGAGCGCCGCTTCGATCGCGATCTGGGCGGTCTCCAGGTCGCGGATCTCGCCGACGAGGATGATGTCCGGGTCCTGGCGCAGGTAGCTCCGGAGGGCACGCGCGAAGGTGAGCCCGATCTTGGGGTGGACCTGGAGCTGGTTGACCCCCTTGAGGGTGTACTCGACCGGATCCTCGGCGGTCTGGATGTTGAGGTCCGGGGTGTTGCAGTACGCCAGCGCCGCATACAGCGAGGTGGTCTTGCCCGAGCCGGTGGGCCCGCAGTGCAGCACCATGCCGTAGGGCGCCTCCAGGCAGCGGGTGTAGCGCGCGAAGTTGTGCTCGCTGTAGCCGAGCTGCTCCAGCGGCACGATCCCGGCCTGGCGGTCCAGGATCCGCATCACCGTCTTCTCGCCCCAGATCATGGGGGCAGTCGCCACCCGCAGCTCGATGTCCGGGCCCTCGGGCACGAACTCGCGGAACCGGATGCGGCCATCCTGGGGCAGGCGCTGCTCGGAGATATCCAGCCGCGCCATGATCTTGAGCCGCGCGGTGAGCGGGCGCGCCGCCTCGGGATCGAGCCGCATCTCCTCGTGCAGCACCCCATCGATGCGGTAGCGCACCTGGACCTCGTCCTCGAACGGCTCGATGTGGATATCGGACGCGCGGCGAGCATAGGCGTCCTCGATCAGCCGGTGGACCAGCTTGATGACGGGGGCAGAGTCCTCGCGGGCCTCTCCGCCCAGGCGCACCCGCTCCCCCGTGGCGCGCTGCTGGCGCTCGCGCACTTGCGCCAGGAACTCGCGCCGCAGCTCCTCGGCACGGCCGCGCGCGACCCTGCGGAAGACGCGCTCGATCGCCTGGTCGATGTGGGTACTGGGCGCCACCACCATGCTCTCGATCTGGAGGTCGGTGGCGAACTGGAAGCCATCGCGGCGGTGCAGATCGAGCGGGTTGTCGGTGGCGACCTGCACCGCGCGCGGGCCGAGCTTGCGCACCGGCACGAGGCGGTACTTGCGCAGCGTCTGCTCGCCGACCAGCTTCAACAGCTCGGGATCGAGCTCGACCTCCTCCAGGCTCATGTACTCGCACCTGGCGAGCCGCGCGACGTAGCGCGCCACATCCTCGGGCGGCCAGACGTGCCCCGGATTGCGCGCCATGTACAGCGCCCGTGCCGAGTAGTGCGCCACCTCCTCGGCGAGCGCCAGATCGCGTTCGCTGAAGAACCGCTCGCCGGAGGCGGGGTGCTTGTTGATCACCTGGATGGCGCCGTACACGCGGCCGTCGTGGCCGATCGGCACGGTGATCATGGAGCGGACGGGAAAACCGGTCTCGCGCTCCAGCTCGGCGAAGTGCTCCTTCTCGCGGGAGGCGTCGCGCGTCATGTGCGAGCGGTTCTCCGCGATCACCCGGCCGACGATGCCGGTGCCCGGCGGCAGGACCGTGCGCTTGAGCTTGTCGGCGTTGGCGCGCAGCTTCTTCTCCAGCGCCGGATCGCCCCGGTAGAGCGAGCGGCTGTACGCGACGTGGCCGAAGTGGATGCCGTCCGGCTCGGCGAAGAAGATCGTCACCGCCTCGGCGCCGATCGCCTCGACGATCTTGCCGGTGGTGATGCGCAGCAGGCTCTCGAGGTCCTCGGGGCTGACCTCGCGCCTGTTGAGCAGCGTGCGCACCAGCCCGCCGATCGCCTGGTCGACGCGGCGCTCGGCGGTCCGCTGCGCGGCAGTGGCCGCTTCGGGCGCGGCCGCCGGCAGCTCGAGCTCGCCCGCGAAGTCCTCCAGGATGCGCTCGGCGCTCGAAGTCGCCTCCCCGGTCGCAGCCGCCGCACCCGCACCGCGCGACGGCTTGTCGCCGCGCTTTCGCCTCGCCATGCCGCCGCCCTCGCCCTGCTCTCCCCGCACCGCCGTCCAGCATACCCTGGCGGCGCCCGCACCGACAGCGCCCCGTGCTCGAGAGGCCGGCGCCGAGCACCGCCCACCTTGCGCTGCCGCGGCCTGCCTCGCACAGCCCAGCCGTCCGCCTGCCGCGCCGCGATCGCCCCGCTCACGCTTCGGGCGAGGCGGCCGGGCTCGCAGGGCGGTCCAGCCCGCCGAATGCAGGGCCGGCTCGCGCCGGGGCTGCTACCGGCCTGCGCCCCGGGGCTTTTGCGGCCGGGGAGCGGCTGCTAGGCTTTAAGGCTCCGGCAGGGCAAGACGAGGGCGGACCGTGTTCGGCGGGGTGGTGCGACCGGGCCAGGTGCTCGGTGCGGCGTTGCTGGCGTTGGCGCTGGCCGGCTGCGAGAATCGGCCCGAGCGCGCGCTCACCGGCTGCATCCTGCACCAGGGTGGGGTGTGCGATCCGGGCGCGAGCACCACGCCGGCATTCGCCGCCGTGGGCGCACACGCGCACCTGTTGCTCGGCAGCGCCAACGCACCGGGCGAGGTCTGGATGCTGGCGCAGCAGTTGAGCGGCCACCTCAACCATGTGATCCAGGAGTCGGCGGCACCTGGCTTCCCCTTCGTCGCGCTTGCCGGCAGCGACGAGGAGCGGCTGGCGCTGAGCGGTTCGAGCAGCCGCGCCGGGATCGTGCTCGCCGCGCCGCCCGACCGGGGCCGGCCGCGCACGAGCTACCGGGTGCTGGCGCTGGAGGGCACGCGCGGGGTGTTCGTCCACTCCAACCCCGTCGCTGCCAAGCTGGACCTGCTGGCGAGCCCGGGCACGATCGACGTCGTCGCACCCGCCACCGGCGCCAGCCCCGCCGCCGCTCCGGTCATCGCGGGCCCTGCGCAGATCGACTGGACCGCGGGCCCGCCCGCCGTGCAGAGCTACCTGGTGCTCGTGCGCGAGCAGTCCGGTATCGTGCACACGCTGGTGCAGCAGACCGGCACCAGCCTCGTCCTCGGCAGCCCGGGGGCGCTCCCGATCGTCGAGGGCAGCCCTCCGCTGCCGAGCGGCACCTGGTCGATCGTGGTCGTAGGCCTGGATGCCGACGACTGGGGCATCGCCACCAGCGCCGATCCGACCAGCGGCCCGCGCCACTGGTTCCGCGTGCCCTAGACGGACGCCCCCCGGCAGCGGCGTGCCGCCGGCGTGCGGGAGGCGCGCGCGGGGGATCGCCAGAGCGCTCGCCGCTGCCGGATCCGGACGGCCGGTCGCCCACGGGCGGGGCCCGCGTCGCGGCGGGGTGGTGCCCGTCCCCGCGCCCCAAGTCCCGCCGGCGCCGCGCCGCCCTATCCGTGCGGCTTGCGGGGCCCTGGCCGGCCGGTCCATGCTGCCGGCGGAGGGTTCGCCATGCCGGCTCGCCAGACCATCGGATCGCGCATCGTGGCGGTGGCCCGGGTGCGCCGCTATCGGCCGGCGCCGCGGCTGGGCGCGCGGGCGGCAGATGTGGTGCCGCCGGCGAACCTGCTGCCCCACGGCTAGCGCGCCCTCATCCCCGCTCTGCCCGCCCTCGTCTGGCGCCGCCGCGCGTCGAGGGGGACCGGTTCGCCCGTTCGGCAGCCGAGGAGGACTTGTGTGCTGCTCGCGCTGGCACTGTTCGTGGCCGGCATGTTCGAGTACATGCTGGCGGTATACTGGACGCGTATGATCGTCGAGGCGCACGCCATCCGCACCGGCGTGGTGACCTTCGTGGCGTGCGTGTTCTGGGGGTTTGCCGTCGTCAACCTCAGGCTCGACGAACCGCTGCTGTTGCTGGTGCACGCGCTGGGCTGCGCCTGTGGCGCCGGGCTCAGCTGCGCGTGGGCCGCCAGGCAGGAGCGCGCGGCGGCGCCCGGCGTCGCCCCGGTGTTGCTCGGCGGCGGTGCCGGCGAAACCGCTGGCACTGCGGTGCTGGCTGGCGCGCCCGCGGGCGCAGGCGCACACGCAGCGGAGCGAATCGGCACGAGCGGCCCGGCGGCGGCCCACTCCGAGCAGCCGCGCGCGGCCGCTCGCCTGCTGGAGACGCGCCGATGGCGAACCGATGGCTGTTCAAGACCGAGCCCACCCAGTACAGCTTCGCCGATCTCGAGCGCGACGGCGGCACCCGCTGGGACGGGGTCAAGAACAACCTCGCCCTCAAGCACCTGCGTGCGGTGCGGTGCGGCGACCTCGCGGTGATCTACCACACCGGCGGCGAGAAGGCGGCGGTGGGGCTAGCGCGGGTGACGAGCGACCCCTATCCCGACCCGGAAGCAGGCGATCCCCGGCTGGTGGTGGTGGACATCGAGCCGCTGCGCCGGCTCGTGCGCCCGGTGCCGCTGGACCGCATCAAGGCGGATCCGCGCCTTCGGGACTGCGAGCTGGTGCGGCTGCCCCGGCTGTCGGTGTTGCCGCTGAGCGAGCGGCAATGGCAGGCGCTGGCCGCGCTGGCAGGCGAACGTGCGGGCGGAGCGTGACGGGGCGCGGCGCGCGGTCACGAGCTGGCGGGCGGTGCTGGCTCGTGGCGCGCCGCTCCGCTCCTCTCGCGCCGCTCTTCCGGCTGGTCCGCCTGCTGCTCCGCCGCGCCCGCCACCAGCAGCCCCCGCAGCTGCGCCACCCCAGCCGCGGAGCGCCACCGATCCAGAAAGCGCGGATGGCTGGCGAGCCGCGCGATCGCCGCCACCAGCCGCAGGTACTCGCCGCGCCGCGCCGCGCCCGCGGCGATCGCGAAATGCGCGTACAACGGCTCGCCGTCGGCGCTGCCGACTCCATCCGGCGTCCGGGCGGCGATGAGCACCAGCTGCTGCTCGTCTTCCGCCCGCACGTGCGGGATCGCCACCCCCGGCGCGATCGCCGTGCTGGCTGCCTCTTCGCGCGCGCGCAGCGCCTCGAGCAGCTGCGCCGCCGGCCGCTGCAGCCGCGCGCCCAGCGCCTCGGCCAGCGCCTGCAGCAAGGGCTCGCGCGTCCGGATCCCAGGCAGGTCGAGCACCCCGTCCTCGCCGAGCAGCTGGCCGATCAGCCCCTCGCCGGCCACGCGCACCGGCGCGCTCATGAGCGGCAGGCAGCGCACCCGGTCGCCCGGCTCGAGCCCCCCCTCGAGCGCCAGCGGCTCGGCCTCGCCCCGCCTGAGCCGCACCAGTGGCAGGCGGGTACGGCCGAACTCCAGAAGCGCGGCCGCCTCGGCGAGCGGGATCGCTTCCGGGATCACCAGCTCCTCCAGCACGACCCCTTCGCGCGGCAGCCGCGGCGCCAGATCGAGCAGCTCCTGCTCGCTGATCCAGAGCGGCCGGACCCCGGCCGCCTCGAGCAGCGGACCGATCGCCCGCCCGGCGCGTGAGGCGGTGATGGCCCAGGCACGCGGCACCAGGAACTCGTCCTTGAGCAGGCGGGCCGCCAGCGCACACACCTCGGCATTGGGCACCAGCGCGACGAAGCGCCGCGCCCGGTCCGCCTGCGCCGCCTGGAGCGTCGCGTGCTCCAGCACGTTGCCGCATACCACCCGGTAGCCAGCTGCGGCAGCGATCTCGCACTGGGCACGATTGCGGTCGATGAGCACCACCCGCTCCCCCTCGCCGAGCGCCTGCGCCATGGCCTGGCCGACCGCATCGGCACCGAGGATCAGCGTCAAATCCCGCCCTTCGCTCCCCGCCGCCAGCTCGCCGCGCCGCCGGAGCCAGCCCACCCCGAGCTTGAGCAGCACGGGGACGGTGAGCGTGGTCGCGAACGCCATGAAGACCAGGATGGAGAAGACCTCCTGGCTGATCATGCCCATCTGCAGGCCGATCTCGGCGACGATGATCTCGACCGCGCCGCGGCCGTTCATGCCCGCGCCGACGACCAGCCCCTCCCGCCAGCCGCGGCCGCTCGGCAGATAGAACAGCGCGGTGCCCAGGATCTTGGTCAGCGTCGCAGCCAGCACGATCGTGACCAGCAGTCCCAGATCGGTGCGGAAGACGTCGAAGCTGACGTGCAGGCCGGCCATGACGAAGAAGATGGGCGCCAGAAAACCGATCGACAGATCATGCACCAGCCGCGCCACCTCGTCCGACAGCCGGCGTTGCAGCACCTCCTCCCGCATGAACAGGCCGGCGAGAAAGGCGCCCAGGATCGCGTGCAGGCCCGCCAGGTGGGCCGCCTCGGCGAACACCAGACCGATCAGCAGCACCATGGTGAAGTTGGTCGTGCGGGCGGTGAAGCCCAGCCGCGCCATGAGCGCGCCGATCCAGGGAAACGCCTTCAGGCCGAGCGCGATCGTCACGCCGAAGAACACCACCGCCTTGAGCGCGACCAGCGCCACCGAAACGAACTCCACGCTGCCGGCCTGGGCAAAGCCGAGGATGGCGGCAAAGACGACCAGGGCCGCGGTGTCCGCGATCAGCGCCCCGGCCATCAGGACGTTGGCGATGCGGGTGCCGACGAGATCGAGATCGACCAGGATGCGCGACTTGGTGGCGAGCGAGGTCACCCCCATCGCCAGGCCGAGGAACAACCCCTCGTGCAGCGAGCCGCCGTACAGCCGCGTGACGCCGATCCCGGCGGCGAACGGCACCACGAAGCCGCCTGCGGCGGCGAGGATGCCGGCCACCGAACTGCGCTGCAGCTCGCGGTGGTCGATCTCCATGCCGATGTAGAGCATGAGCAGATATACGCCGACCTCGGCGAGCACGCGCAGTGCGGGGTCGTCGTGCAGCCAGCCGAGCACCGCGGGACCGCAGACCATGCCCGCGGTCAGCTCGCCCAGGATCGCCGGATAGCCCAGCCGACTCGCCAGCCCGCCCGCCACCCAGGCGAGCAGCAGTACCAGGAACAGGTAGATGAAGCTCAGTTCGGGTGCCGGACCCGCCGCGCCCGGATCGGAGCCGGCGGCGGCGAGCAGGGGTGGTGTCGTGAATCCGAGCAGCAATGGAAGCGTCCTCTCGCTCCGGCCAGGGCTCCGTGGACCATGCCTCCCCGGGGCGCGGCCGTCAATGGCCATGCACCCGGGGAGCTCGGGGCGAGTTCGGGGTCAAAAGCCGCCTCAGCGGCAAGCGCGGCGGCGCCGCACCCACGCGAGCAACACCAGCCCGAGCGGCCACAGGGCGGGGACGGCGGGCTGGCCGGCCAGCAGCGTGCAGCCACCGGAGGAGCCCTTGCGCCTGCCGCCGCCACCGCTGCTCACACCGGGAGCGGGCGGGCTGCCGGTGCTGCCGGCCGCACCGCCCGTGCCCGTGTTCCCGCCCGTGCCGGTGCCGCCGGCGCTGCCGCCGCCGCTCGCGCCCGTGCTGCCGCCGCCAGCGCCGCCCAGTCCCGCCAGCAGCCAGTCCGCCGCCTCGCGCACCAGCGCTGCGCGCTCGGCGTCGTCCCAGATCACCTCCAGCGGGAAGGCGAGATAGAGCAGCCGGTAGCCGTCATCCAGCTGGATCGCCGCCGCCCCCGCGCCGCCCTCGTAGTCCAGCGCCACCGCCGCGCGCGCCAGCGGCCGGATCACGTCCGGGTACGCGGAGAGGTAGCTACCGTGACTGCCGTCATCCAGCCGCAACAGCGCCGGAGCCGCGGCGAGCGCCGAGCCCGGCTTCGGCCGCACGCCGAAGCTCTGGGCGTCATCGGCCACGAACGCCGCCCGCAGCCAGTCGGCATAGAACTGCCGGTCGCTGGGGCTGCCCCGGTAATCCAGATCCCAGCCGATCTCGCTGCCCGAAACCAGCATCGCACCGCCGCTGCCGAGGTAGCTCGCGACCAGCAGCTGCTCCTGATCGCTGAACGTCTCGTCGGCCGTCGATTCGCGCCCCACGAACCAGTCCACCATGGGGTAGCCAGCGAGCACAACGGCCCCGGACTCGACCGCATCCGCGGTGGCGCCGTCGAACGCGAGCGCGGTGCCGCGCGCGAAGGCGACCGCGTGCGAGACCATGTGCGCATCGCCCCAGTGTTGCTCGAGGTTCTTGTAGTTGTGCAGGAACGCGCGCGTGAAGCCGTCGACGATGAGCACCTCGGGCGCGGCGGTCCGGCCGGCGCGCGCCGCCACCACCTTGCTCGGCAGCCCCTCGCCACCTGCGTTCACCCCCGCCACCCGCACGTGGACCACGCTGCCGGCGGGGTAGGGGCCGAGGACCAGGCTGGTGCCGCTCGCACTGCGTCCGTCATCGAACGCCCGGCCATCCAGGCTGGTGTAGACGCGATAGGAGGTGGGCACGGCCGACGGCTCCAGCGGGTCGATCCCGGGCGACCAGCTCGCGCGCAGCTGCCCGCCGCCCACGTTCACCAGCCGCACCGCCGCCGGGGGCAGCGGCACGATCGTGGCATGGGGATCGAAGCTGCGCGCGATCGCCTTGTAGATCGCACGGGCAGCGGTGTGCCGGAAGCCGTTGTTGCGCAGGTGATCGACATCGGCAGGGTTGTCGTGATAGGCGAGCTCCACCAGGCAGGCCGGCATGGCGGTGCATTCGCGCAGCTCTCCCGCATTCAGGATCCGGAGACCCCGGTCGCCCCAGGGCGGGTAGATCGCGTCGAGATCGCGCACCAGCTGCTGCTGGACCACCGCGGCGAAGGTATCGGCCGCCTGCTGGAGCGAGGAGGGGTTCGTCGGATAGTGCGCGGGACCGGTGCCCCAGCCGGACCAGCTCGGCTGGCGGCCGTTGGTGTAGCTGATCGTCATGGTGCCGCGGTTCGTGCCGTTGCCGGCATTGGTGTGCAGCGACAGATAGCGGAAATCGGTGCGCCACGAGCCCGCCGGATCGCCGGCCAGCCAGCTGGCGAAACGCGGCCGGATCGTCACGTCGTCCGCGCTGCCGCGAAACCCGACGTAGGGCAGATACGCGATCGCAGCTTCCTGCCAGCGCGGCAGTCCGCTCGCGCCGATCCCGCCGCCGAAGCGGACCGCGTCCGCCACCACCACCTTGCCGCTGGAGCTGCCCTGGTTGGACAGCTCCACCATCGCGGGCCGCCCCGCCTCGAACCAGAACGTGCCGAGGTAGAACCAGGTCGGCTGGTACGCGCTCTGATCGACCCGCACCGGTGTCACCCCGCCGGCATGGTGCACGCGATACAGCGCGTCGGCGCTGCGGTTGGTGCCCGGGGTGTACCAGACGTAGACCGGGTAGCGCCCGCTGGCAGGCAGGGTGGCGCTGAAGCGCGCGACCGCACTCTCGGCCGCCGCCACCTGCGCCCAGCGGTAGCCACCCGTGCCGTAGAAGCCCGGATGCTGCGTCGAACGGCTCCAGGTGCCGGTCTCGGAATAGCCCCCGGCTCCATCGTCGACGATGACCTCGTGGCGCTGGAACGAGCGCTCCCGGCAGGTGAACACCACCGCCCCGGCACCGGAGAGGTAGCGCTGCAGGTACTCGATGACGATCTCGGCGGTGTGGATGTCCTCGCGCAGCCGGCGGTCGTCGGCGTAGCTGGCGGGGCCGGTGCCCCGCTGCCAGCTCCAGCCCCCGCTCGCGTCCGGCCGGATGCCGTGGCCGGGACTCAGCACCACCGTCTTGCCCGCCAGCGCCCCGCGCCGGTTCGGCGTGTCGTGCAGGTCGGCGCGGGCGGTTGCCGCCGCGGTGATCGTGCCCAGGATGCCACATACCAGCACCACCGCCGCCGCTGCTGGCCGCCGTTCTACCACCCTTGCGCCCGCCATGCCGCCCCTGCTCCTGCCCCGTGCTGCCGAACTCGCCTTCTGCGGGGTATAGCGCCCGAACCGTGCAGCTCGTGCAGCAGAGGTCGGTCAGGGCTCCTCGCGGTAGCTGAGCGGGGGGCCGAACGGGGCCAGTGCATCCGCGACCGCCGCCGCCGGCGCCACCACCACCGTCGTGAACCGGTCGGGATCGAGATGGCGCGCCAGCGCGGCGCGCACCTGCTCGGGCGCGAGTTCGCGCATGTGCGCGACCTCGCGCTCCAGGTGGTCCGGACCGAGACGGAACAGCTCCGCTTCGAGCAGCGTCGCCACCCGGCCGGCGTGGGTCTCCCGCCGGAAGCGCAGGCCGGTGGCGAGCTGGCTGCGCGCGCGCGCCAGCTCCGCCTCGGTGAACGGCTGGCTGCGCGCGCGCGCGACCTCCTCTTGCACCAGCCGCAGCACGCGGGCCACGGCGTCGTTGCGGGTCTGCACGGCGGCGACGAACGGCGCGGTGCGGCAGCGCGCGATCAGCTGCGAGCGGGCCGAATAGGCGAGCCCCTCCTGGGTTCGTACCCGCTCGGACAGGCGGGCCGCGACGCCGCCGCCGCCCAGCGCGTGGTTGCCGAGCACCAGCGCATCCCAGTCCGGGTGGTTGCGCGCCACCGCCAGCAGGCCGACCCGGACATGGGCCTGGGTCTGATCGGGCTTGTCGATGATCGCGACCCCGGGACACGGCCGGCAGTCGACCGCCGGCACCGCCTCGACGCCGACCGGCGTCCCGGCCGGCAGCTCGGCGCGCCAGCCTCCGAAGTGCTCCAGGACGGCATCCGCCAGCCGCGCCGGCTCGAACGCCCCGGCGATCGCCAGCACCGCCGCCTGCGGTACGTAGCCGGCGGTATAGAAGCGCCACGCTTCGTCCATGCCGATCGCGGCGAGGCCGGCGCGGCTGCCGGCGAGTGGCATCCCATAGGGGTGCGTCCCGTACAGCAGCCGGTAGAACGCCTCCACCAGTCGCTGGGCGGGGCGGGCGTGCGCGGCCTCGCGCGCCGCCAGCAGCTCTTCGCGCACGCGCGCCAGCTTGTCGGGGCGCGGCCGGTGGCGCTGCACCACCTCGGCCAGCAGCTCCAGCGCCGAACCGAGGTCGCGGCTGTGCGCCAGCATGCTCAGCTGCACCCAGTCGGGATATCGCTCGGTACGCAGGGTGCTGCCCAGCGCGGCGAATCGGCGAAGCAGCTCATCCTCGTGGAACCGCTCGGTTCCCGTGCGCAGCAGTTCGAGCACCAGCGCGGCGAGTCCCTCGCGCCCGGGCGGGTCCAGGGCCGCCGCCCCGCCGAGCGCGATCGCAAGCGAGACCGTCGGCACCTGCGCGACGCGCTCGTACAGCACCACCAGCCCGTTCGGCAGCACCATGCGCCAGGCCGAAGCGCCGAACGGCGCGGGCACAGCGGCGCGCGGGCTGCGGGCGGCGGGTGGCGGCGGCACGCCGGGACCGGCCGCGGCGGGAAAAGCTGCCGCGCCCTGCACCGGCCGGAGCGCGGCCGCCGCGCCGATCTGCTGGTGCACCACGGTCCGGCGCGAGCGCACCAGATACCGGGCGGCAGCCGCGTGCACCTCATCCCGATCCAGCGTCGCCAGCCGCGCCAGGTGCTCGGGCAGGTATCGCCAGCCCCGGCGGCTGATCGTCTGAAAGCAGCCGATGGCGCGCGCCCGGGCTGCCGTCGACTCCAGCCCCGCCAGGGTGCCGAGCTGGATGCGCCGCCGCGCCACCTCCAGTTCCTCGGGCGTGATGCCGCGCTCGACGACCTCGGCGATCGCACGGTCGATCGCCGCCTCCAGCCGCTCCAGAGCCACCCCGGGCCGCGCCTCCGCCTCGATGACGAAGGGCCCCGGGTCGCGCAGCCCCCAGTAGCCCCCGCTGACGAAGGTCGCAAGCTGCTGTTGGCGCCGCAGCGCCCGGTCGAAGCGACCGGTGTCCCCGTGCAACAGCACCGCCTCCAGCACCGAGAGCGCCGCGGCGTCCGGGTGGTCGAGCCCGGGGCACTTGTAGAGCATCGCCAGACGCGGCAGGCGAGCGGAGGCCTTGCGGATCACCTCGCGCCGCTCCTCGTGCTGCTCGGGCTCCTCGGGTGGCTCGCCCGCCGGTACCGCCCCCGCCGGAATGGCGCCCATGTGGATCTCGAACAGCGCGTGCGCCTCTTCGGGCTCGAAGTCGCCCACCAGCGCGAAGGCGACGTTGACCGGCACGTAGTGGGTGCGGTAGTAGGCGGCGATGGCGTCCCGGTCGAGTCGCTGCAGGTCCTCCGCGGTGCCGATCAAGGGCAAGCCGTACGGGTGCCGCTGATACGCCAGCGCCAGCAGGCGCTCGCGCAGCCGCCCCGCCGGGGCGTTGTCCACCCGCAGCCGCCGCTCCTCCTGGATCACCTCCAGCTCGCGCCGCACCCGTTCCGGCGGCAGGCTCAGGTGCGCGAGCCGGTCGGCCTCCGCCTCGATGATCCGCTCCAGCGCCTGAGGCGGCAGGCTCGCGTAGTAGGCGGTGAAATCCAGCGAGGTGAAGGCGTTCTTGCGCCCGCCGAGTGCCTGCACCATGCGATCGATCTCGCGCGGGCCGAAGCGGCGGCTCCCCAGGGAGTAGCAGTGCTCGAGCGCGTGTGAGATGCCGGTGCTCCCGGGCCGCTCGGTGCGCGTGCCGGCCGGCACCCAGAGCATGAGCGTGAACAGCGGTGCCGCACGGTCCGGCAGCATGAGGACCGTGAGGCCGTTGGATAGCCGAAGCTCCTGGACCTCGAGCTGCAGCGCGTCCTGGCGCATGAGCGCCAGGCGCTGCTCGAGCAGCCGGTTGCGGGTCCAGCGCATGCGCCGGCAACACCCCTTCGAAGGTGCGTTCGCGCGGCCCCATGCTACCCGATGGACGCGCGGCGCGGTACCGGCGCCGCCGGGTTGGCGGACGGCGGGGCGAGCAACCCCGGGCCGCCGCCGCGCCGCGGTGCGCTAGCTGCCTCGCGGGCGCGTCGCGTCCTCGCCCTGCTGCTCCTCGCCGCTAGCGCCGCCGCGGCCGGGCGCGTCGCCGTCGCGGTCGCCGCGACGGATGTCGTCGAAGTCCTGGGTGGTCGGATCGAAATCGTAGGGCACGTCGGCCAACCACTGCTTCCACTGCTCCTCGAAGGCGGCGAAGCCCTCCTTGCCCCCGAACAGCTCCTCGGTGTCCTCGGGCGTCATCTTCTTGGTGCGCGCGAGGAAGAACAGATTCGAGAAGATGCGCTGGTTGTGCTCCCGCTGATTCTTGCAGCGCGGCGCACAGTTGCACGCCACGCGCTTCTTCTCCGAGCCGCCGTAGATCATGTAGTAGACCAGCGCCCAGGCGTGCGCGTAGTGATACCCCGTGAACGAGGGCTGCGGCGTCCGGATCAGCTCGCTCAGCGGGATCAGGGTGTTGGTCGCCAGCCCGTGCTTGAGATTGGACAACCGATCGCGCGGGATGTGGCCGATGATCACCTTGTCGTTCTCGGCGTCGTACTTCGCCGACTCGAAGAAGACCGCGAAGCCCTCGATGATCCAGACCGGGGCGTTCCACATCTTGCCCGGCAGCACGTAGTCCTCGAACTGGTGCGTGGCCTCGTGGGCGAGCACCGTCTTGGTGGTACCGCTCGCGCCGAAGCGGCCGTGGTAGGCGACGACGCGCCGCGCGCCGGGCTGGTAGAAGCCGCCCACGCTCGGGCCCATGCCCTCGGCCGTCATGAACGCCTGCTGCGAGGGGTAGATGTAGACGTCCCCCTTGGGCACGCCGTACGGCAGGTTCTTCTTCGCGTTGAAGACCTTCTGGAAGCCCTTGATGCTGTAGGTATCGAGCATGCGGCCATAGCGCTGCGCGTACTCGGGCTTGATGTTGGTGTAGATCCGGTAGTAGCGCGTCTCGTACGGCCGCTTGAGCGCCTCCTCCCAGCTCATCACCGTGGTGTGGTCGTCGTACCAGGCGGTGTCGGCCTCCTCCGGCTCGGCGGGCGGCGGCAGCACGCCGCTGCCCGGGCGAGGACGCGAGCCGGCGCCGCTCCCCCCGGCACGGCGCGCGTCCTCGTCGTCCGCGCGGCGCCGCTCTGCCCGCTCGCGCTCGCCACCGCCCGCTCCGGCAGCTGGTGGGGCGGGGCCGCCGGCACGCTGCCGCTCCAGATCCTCGCGCCGTACCCACTCGCCCTTGTCGTTCTTGGTGAAGCCCTGCTCGTAGAACTCGCGCTCCAGGGGCGTGACCCACTGGCCGTTCCAGCGGACCAGCCCCTCGACTGCCTTCTTGTATCCCTCCTCGTCGTACCAGCGACCGCGGTGCTTGCGGTGGCCGAGCGCGGCCCGCGCCGCGGCATGGTCCGGTGCGATCTCGATGGCCTTGAGCCAGGCCTGCCGCGCCTCTTCCTTGAGGCCGCGCTCCTCGGCCCACCGCCCCAGCTCGTAGTAGCCGTCGGCATCTCCGGCCGGGACCGCCGCCAGCCGCCGCGCGAACTCGGCCTGCGGATCGCTCTCGCGCTCGATGCGCAGGATCTCCTCGCGATCGATCACGTGGATGATCCCCGAGCGCATGCGGACGATGACCTGGGTCTCCGTCTCCTCGACGATCTCGCCGCGGACCTGCCCCCCGGTCTCCAGGAAGATGACGTCGGCGCCTGCGGGCAGCGCCCCCAGCAGGAGCACCAGGCCGAGCGACACCATCCCCAGCACCGGCGCCAGCCGGCGGCCCCGCCGCGCCGCTTTGCGCACCACCTTCCCCTCAACGCTTGCCCTGGACATGGCTCCTCCAGGCCTGCTCAAACCGCTCGAGCGAGACACCGAACGCCTCCTCGATCGCTCGCTTCTGCGCCTCGGCATCGGCCGGCGTCCAGTCGCCCTGAAAACTGCCGTCGCTCTGCTTCACCGCCTTGAGAAACCGGACGAAGGCCTTCTTGTCGGCCGCGACCATGAAGTCGATCAACGACCAGCTCACCGCATAGGCCCAGCCCTCGGTCCCCGCGATGTCCGCCTTTTCCATCATGTGCGCCAGGCTCGCGCGCGGATCGTTGCGGCGCAGCATCTCGCGCACCGCGACGAGCTGCGAGCTGTCGCCCGCCCGCCCCAGCCCGAACTCCTTTGCCACGGACACGCGCAGGAACTCCGCCACCCCCTCGTTGATCCAGGGCATGACGACCTTCCGGCTGTAGTTGAAACGAGCCATGAAGGCGTGCGACATCTCGTGCGCCAGCGTGCCGACGTCCGTGTTGTACATGCAGATGTGGAAGATCGCCTGCCCGCGGGCGTCCGCGCCGTGGATGAAGTAGCCGCCGGACTGCACGGCTCCCGGCGCGTCGTCGATGCGGGTCGCGAACGCGTCGAACTCGGCCTTGTCCTTGAAGAAGTAGATCTGCAGCTTGCCCGGCCAGATCGGCGCATCGAACGGCAGGTTGTAGATCTGGGTCTCCAGCTTGTACAGCCGCCCCAGGTCACGCAGGAAGCTGCGGAACCGCTCGCTGTCCACCGGCTGCGTGGTGTGGATGAGCAGCGGTCCCTCCTCGATGTCCTGGAACTTCAGCCCGAGGATCTCCTCCGCCTGCCGCGCCTGCTGCTTCTGCGCCTCGAGCCAGCGCGCCAGCTGCTCGGGACTGGGCGGCTCGCCGGCCCCGCGCGGGCGAAGCGGCCGGGCCTCGGGCTGTGCCTCGTCCCCGGCGGCCGCCCCTGCTTGCTCGCCCGCGCTGCCGGACCGCCTCCCGCCGGCCACCCGCTCCTGGCGCGCCCGCCCCTGCTCCTCGGCCTCCCGGCGGCGCGCCAGCTCGCGAGCGCGCTCCAGTGCCGCCCGGCGCGCGCGCTCGATCAGGGTGTTGCGGTGCACCCACTCCCCGTCGACCAGGACGTAGCCGGCCTGCAGCATCGCCTTCTCGGCCGGGGTGACCCACCGCCCCTCGTGCTCGACGTAACCCTGCGCGCGCCTGGCCTCGGCCTCCGTCATCCAGCGGCCGCGGAAGAACACGTGCCCGAGCCGCTCCCGCGCTCCCTCGTGGTGGGGATCGAGCACCACCGCCCGTTCCCACGCCTGGCGCGCCTGCTCGGCCAACCCCTGCTCCGCCGCCCACACCCCGAGCTGGTACCACTCCTCCGCGCTGCCGAAGCGCTCCAGTGCCCGGGCGCGCCGCTGGAACTCCGCGCGGGGGTCGTCCAGCCGCTCGATCCGGTCGATCTCCTCGCGATCGATCCGCTGCACCCCGACCGCTGTCTCGATGTGGACGAACCGCTCATCCTCGGCGACGATCCGGCCCTCGAGCCGCCCCCCGTTGAGGAGGTAGATCACGTCGGCACTCGCCAGCGGCGCGGTGGCCGCATACAGCACCACCGCCGCCAGCAGCGCCAGGGTGCCGAGGTGGACGCGCCCCCGGGTGCGATCGGGATTTCCGCCGCCCGCCGTCACGTTTCCCACCCTCGAGTAGCCCTTGCCCTCGCTCCATCCAGCGTAGCGCGGCCCCTCGGTGCTGTGTCACCGAAGGGTAAGCCCTGGCAGCCCCCGCCCGCCGTGCCGGGCCGCCAAGCCCCCGGACGCGAGCGCCTGCGTCCGGCGGCGGCAGCCCCCGCGCGCGGCGGCTAGGATGGAACGGCATGAGGCCCGGAGCCGAACCACGGCCAGCACGCGCGGGGGCGGATCCCGGACCGCCAGCGGGTCCCGTGCAGCCGCCCGCCTCCGCCCCGCCCCAGGAGGATCCAGGCCCCGAGGAGCTCGGACGCCTCAAGCGCAGGCTGCTCCTGGTGTTCTTGCTCGCCATCGGACTGCCGGCGGCGCTGCTGGTCTACGGCACGCTGCGCGCCATCGAGGCCGACCGCGCAACGCTGGCGGAGCTGCGCCGCGAGGGGCTGGTGGCCCTGGGCCGGCAGGCGGCGGCGGCGGTCGAGAACGAGGCGCGCGAGCGCACGGCCGGGGCGCTGGAGGCCCTCGGACCGCGTGCGATCGCGGCGGCGGCGGCGGAGCTGCTCGAGCCCCGGGCCGGGCACCGTCCGGGGCTGGCGCAGATGGCGGCGCAGCTGGAGGCGGCGGTGGCCGAGCAACCGCTGCTGCGCGTGGCATTCGTGCTCGGGCCGAGCCTGGAGCGGCTCTACCCGCCTCCCTCCGGTCGCGGCGGTCTGCGCGCCGCGGCCGCCGCTCCGGCAACAGCGCCCGTGGAGCCGGCCCCCGCGGCCATGAGCACGGCGGCCGGCCGCGAGGCAGCGGGCCCCCCGACGGGGCAGGCGGTGCGGCGCCTGCAGGCGCGCGCGCGGATCGTGGCCGAACTCGCCCGCGCCCGGGCGCTGGCCTCGCGCGGCGAACGCGAGGCGGCGCGCATGGCGCTGGCCGAACTCGTCAACGACCCCGACGACCCTGAGGGCGCTGCCTGGGCGCGCCTGGAGCTGGCGGAGGCGCTCGCCGCCGACGGGGAGCTCCAGGCGGCGCTGGCGCAGCTGGATCTGCTCGCGCGGCTGCCCACGGAGCTGCGCGACCCGGACGGCGTGCCGGTGGCCGTCGCCGCGCGTCTGCGCGCAGCGGAGCTGCGGCTGCAAGCGGGCCGGGTGGCCGCCGGGCTCGAGGAACTGCTCGGGCTGTGGGAGCAGCTGTTGCAGGAGGGCGTCGCGGACGCCGCGGACGCCGCAGGCCCGCTGGCGGCGGTGGTGGCGCGGGTCCGTGCGCTGCTCGCGGCGGAACTCGGCCCGCGCGGCCGCCACGCCACCGGCGAGCCGCAGCTGCTCACCCGCTACGTCGCGCTGGAGGCGGAGGCGTGGCGGCGGCGAGCGCAGGCGCTGCGGGTCCAGGAGCTGGAGCGATTGCTGCCGGACGTGGTGGCAGCGCTGCGCGCCGCCCCGCCGCCCCCGGGCAGTATCGCGCACTTCACCAGCCAGAGCGCGGCGGGACCCCGGCTGATCGCCTGCGCGCGCGTGGCAGCCGGGCCGCCGCCGCAGCTGCCGTATGCGGTAGGCGCCGAGATCGACCTCGAGCGGCTGCTGGCCGAGGTGGCGACCCCCTTGCTCGAGCGGCTGGGGCGCGAGCGGCAAGCGTGGTTCGAGATCGTCGAACGCCGCCGCGGAGCAGTGGCGCAGGGTGGCACGCCTCCCGGCGGCCTCGCCCCCGGCGAGCCGCGCAGCGGCGGTGGCGCTGGCGGGTTGTCCGAGCGATCGCGCGGCGCGGGCGCGGTCGAGGTGCCGTTCGAGACGCTGCTGCCGTTCTGGACCTTGCGCGTGGTGCCGGCGGCAACCCCCGGCTGGGGACCGGAGCTGCGGCTGGGATTGCAGCTCGGACTGCTCGTGCTGCTGGTCGCGACCATGACGATCGGAGCGCTGTGGGCGCTCCGCGCCGCGCACCGCAGCATCGAGCTCGCCGCGCTCAAGAGCGAGTTCGTCGCCAACGTCTCGCACGAGCTGCGCACCCCGCTCGCGGCCATCCGCATGTACGCCGAGATGCTGCGCCGGCTGCCGCCGGACGCCGCCGAACGGCGCGCCCGCTACCTGGACACGGTGCTACGCGAGAGCGAGCGGCTGGACAATCTCATCCAGGACATCCTCGAGTTCGCGCGGCTGGAGGGTGAGCGCCGCGAGTACAGCTTCCGGCGCTGTGAGCCCGCAGCCCTGGTCGAGCGCTGTCTGGACGCGCTGGAGCCGCGCCTGGAGGCCGAAGGCGCGCAGGTGGAGCTGCAACTCGAGGAAGGGCTGCCCGCGGTCTGGTGCGACGAGGAGCTGCTGCAGGCGGCGGTGCGCAACCTGGTGACCAATGCCGTGAAGTATTCCCCGCCCGACCGGCGCCAGATCGAGGTGGTGGTGCAGGCCGACGGCACGGCGGCGGAAACCGCGCAAACCCCGGGCGAAGTCACGATCGCGGTGCGCGATCGCGGAGTCGGCATCCCGGCGGAGGAGCGCGCCCGGTTGTTCGACCGGTTCTACCGGGGCGCGGCGGCACGCGAACTCGGGGTGCCGGGCAGCGGGTTGGGGCTCGCGCTGGTGCACCGGGTGGTGACCGACCACGGCGGTACCATCGAGGTCGAGTCGGTGCCCGGGGAGGGCTCCATCTTCACCATCCGGCTGCCGGCCGCCGGCCCCGAGCCGCCGCGCCCTGCCACGGCGCGGGGGCAAGGCGAGCGCTGAGGGCAGCAACAACGGCCGGAGGACCGCCTCCGTATCGGTAGAAGGCGGCCGCGAGGCGGAATGCGGAGGACGCATGCAGAGCGGCACGGTACACGACAAGGAACGGCGGCTGGTGCTGGTGGTGGAGGACGACGCGGCGCTGCGCACCGGGTTGTGCGAGGTGCTCGGCGAGGAGGGCTACCAGGTGCTGTCGGCGCGCGACGGGCGGACGGGGCTGGAGCTCGCGCTGGAGCGCGATCCCGACGTGGTGATCCTGGACATCATGCTGCCGCGGATGTCGGGCATCGAGGTCTGCCGGCGCCTGCACGAGGAGCGCATCCGGGGCGCCATCCTGCTGCTCACCGCCAAGGCGACCGACCGCGACCGGGTCAGCGGGCTGCGCGCAGGGGCGGACGACTATCTCACCAAGCCGTTTCATCTCGAGGAACTGCTGCTGCGGGTGCGCGCGCTCATGCGCCGCACGCCGGCCGCCGATGACGCTCCCCGCCGCTATGCCTTCGCCGGCATCGAGCTCGACTTCGAGAAGTTCGAGGCACGCCGCCACGGCGAGCCGCTCAGGCTGACCCCGCGCGAGTTCAAGATCATGCGCCTGTTCTGCGAGAGCCCGGGCCGCGTGGTCAGCCGCAACGAGCTGCTCGACAAGGTCTGGGGCTACGATGCCTTCCCGACCACGCGCACCGTGGACAACCACATCGTCAAGCTGAGGAAGGCGATCGAGCCCGACCCCGCCAACCCGCGCCACATCGTGAGCGTGCGGGGCGTGGGCTACAAGTTCGTCCCGGAGCCCGAGGCGGCGCCGGGAACGGAGAACGATCCGCTCTGAGGGCGCGCCCCCGCGGTCCGGCGCCTGCTCCCACCGCCGTCCGCCGCCCGCGCTCCTGCCGGCGCCGCCCCACCCGCCGGGCCGTGTTGCGGGGCGGCGGCGGGCCGGGCTATGCTCACGGTATGGCAGCCACGGTTCTGGACGGACGGGCGCTGGCGCGGGCGATTCGCGAGGAGGTCCGGCGGCGGGTGCAGGCGCTCGCCGAACGGGGCTTCCCGCCCAATCTGGTCTCGATCCAGGTGGGCGAGAGCGAACCCAGCCGGGCCTATCTCATGAGCCAGCGCCGTGCCTGCGCCGAGGCGGGGATCCTCTACAGCCACGTCCAGCTCGACGCGGGGGTGAGCGAGCGCCAGCTGATCGCGCATGTGCGCGCGGTGTGCGACAACGAGGAGGTCACCGGGCTGATCATCCAGCTGCCGGTCCCCGAGCGCCTGGACGTCCACCGCGCCTACCTCGCCATGGACCCCCGCAAGGACGTCGAGGGGATGCACCCCTCCAACCTCGGCTCGGTGATGCTGGGCGAGCCGGGGCTGCAGCCCTGCACCGCGCTCGCGGTGCGCGAGCTGGTGCGCGCGAGCGGGGTAGCCTTGCGCGGCGCCGAGGTCTGCGTGGTCGGGCACAGCGACGTGGTGGGCAAGCCGATCGCGGTGCTGCTGCTCAACGAGGATGCCACGCTCGCGGTCTGCCACGCCCACACCGCTGAACTCGCCGCGCATACCCGCCGCGCCGATGTACTGGTGGTCGCGGTCGGCCAGGCGAACCTGATCGGGCGCGAGCACGTCAAGCCCGGCGCCGTGGTCATCGATGTCGGCATGAACTATCTGGATGGAGCCGAGCGGCCGGTCGGGGACGTGCGGCACGCCGAGGTGGCCGAGGTGGCATCCGCGCTGACGCCGGTGCCGGGCGGCGTCGGCCCGGTCACCGTCGCGATGCTGCTACGCAATACCGTGGCTGCCGCCGAGGCGCAGCTCGCCGAACGCGAGCGCGCCGCCGGCGCACCGGCGGGCTGGCCGTGCAGCACGCCGCTCGCGGCGGGCGGCAAGCGGTGATGGCCGGCCCTGGCGGCCCGGGTTGGGCACCCCCCGGCGGGGCGGGCGGCGAGGGCCCGGCGGCGCCACCGCCCCCCGCGCTCAGCCACCTGGCCGCCGACGGCAGCGCGCGCATGGTCGACATCGGGGACAAGCCCGAGACCGAGCGGCGCGCCACCGCCTATGCCCGGGTCGAGCTGCGGCCCGCCACCCTGGCCCAGATCTGCGCGCGCGGCACCCCCAAGGGCGATCTGTTCGCCGTCGCGCGCCTGGCCGGCATCCTCGGCGCCAAGCGGACCCCCGATCTGATCCCGCTGTGCCATCCGCTGCCGCTGAGCTGCGTCGAGGTCGCGATCGAGCCCGAAGGCGAGGCGGCGCTCGCCATCCGGTGCACGTGCGCCACCCGTGCCCGCACCGGCGTCGAGATGGAGGCGATGACCGGCGCCGCGCTCGCCGCGCTCGCCGTCTACGACATGGTCAAGGGACTGGATCGCGCCGCCGCCATCGCGGAGGTCCGCCTGCTGGAGAAGTCCGGCGGCCGCTCCGGGCCATGGCGCCGCGGCGAATCCTGAGCGGCACCGCCCGCGTGCCCCTGCGGACTAGCGGCGCACCAGGTCGAGGAACTCGGTGCGCGTCTTGGGATCGGTGCGGAAGCGCCCCAGCATGCACGAGGTGACGGCCTTGGAGTTCTGCTTCTCCACCCCCCGCATCATCATGCACAGGTGCGCCGCCTCGATGATGACCCCGACACCCTTGGGCTGGAGCACCCGCTCCAGCGCGCGCGCGATCTGGACCGTCATCCGCTCCTGCAGCTGCAGCCGCCGCGCATACACCTCCACCAGCCGCGGCACCTTGCTGAGCCCGATCACGCGCCCGTGCGGAAGATAGGCGACGTGGCAGCGGCCGAACATCGGCAGCAGGTGGTGTTCGCACAGGCTGTACACCTCGATGTCCCTGACGACGATCATCTCGTCGCAGTCCTCGTGGTAGATCGCATCGCCCACCAGCGCGTCGGGATCCTCGCCGTAGCCGCCGGTCAAAAAGGCGAGGCTGCGCGCCACGCGAGCGGGGGTCGCGCGCAGTCCCTCGCGCTCGGGATCCTCGCCGAGCTGCACCAGGAGCCTGCGCACCGTGGCCTCCAGCTCCGCCAGCACCGCCCGTTCGCCCATGCGCTCCGCCTCCGCCCCGCTCGGGGCCGTCCCCGCCGCTCTCAGCGGGGGCGGACCCCGGTGCCCAGCTTGCGTACCCGCGCCACCGCCGTCGCCAGCCGCGCCACCGCCTCGTCGATCTCGGCCTCGGTCGTCCCGCGCCCGAGCGACAGCCGCAGCGCCCCGCGCGCTGCCCGCGCATCGAGCCCCATCGCGACCAGCACGTGCGAGGGCTCCAGCCGGTAGGAGCTGCACGCCGAGCCCGAGGAGGCCATGACCCCCAGCTCCGAGAGCACCCGCACCAGCTCCGCGCCGTCTGTGCCCTCGAAGCGCAGGCTCGCAGTGTTGGGCAGCCGCGGCGCTGCGGCGCCGTTGCGCGCGACGCCCGGGATGCGCTCGAACACCCTGGCCTCCAGCCGGTCCCGCAGCACCGCCATCCGCGCCGCCACCCCGCCCTCCAGATCCGCGCGCACCAGCTCGCACGCCACCCCCAAGCCGGCGGCTCCCGCCACGTCCGCGCTGCTCTGGCCCAGCTCGGAGCCGCCGGCCGCCGCCTCGAGCTCCGCCAGCCGCTCGCCCCGCACCCAGAGCGCCCCGACGCCTTGCGGGCCGTAGAGCTTGTGCGCCGAGAGCGCGAGCAGGTCCACGCCCGCCTGCCGCGCTCCCGCGAGCGGCACCCGGCCCGCGGCCTGCACCGCGTCGCTGTGCATGAGCGCCCCCGCGCGGTGCGCCAGTGCCGCCAGCTCCGCCACCGGCTGCAGCACGCCCGTCTCGTGGTTCGCCCACATGACCGAGACCAGCGCGACCTGCTCGTCGATCGCGGCGCGTGCCGCTCCGAGGTCCACCCGCCCCCCGGGCTCCACCGGCAACCAGCGCACCGCGCACGCCCCCGCCCGCTGCAGGGCGCGCAGCCGCTCGCGCACCGCGGGGTGCTCGATCGCCGAGGCCACGACCAGGCGCCGCCCGCGCGCCTGCCCCCAGGCAAGCGCGAGCTCCAGCGCCAGCCCATCCGCGGCGGTTCCGCCGGCGGTGAACAGGATCTCCTCGGGCGCCGCCTCGCCGAGCAGCCGGGCCACCCGGGCCCGCGCCGTCGCGAGCACCCGGTGCGCTCGCCGCCCGGCGGCGTGCGCACTCCAGGGATGGGCCCAGCTGTTCCGCAACACCGCCACCACCTCCCGCACCACCTCCGGGGCCGGAGGGGTGGTGGCGTTATGGTCGAGATAGATCCAGTCCACGGGCTATAGGCTATTGCGAGTTGCCGGGGACGCAACCGCCGCCCGCCGCCCGGCCGCTCGGGACCGCGCGGGCCCGGGGCGCGGCCGCGCCCCGGCTAAAGCTCGCGGCGCCGCGCTCCGATCAAGTCTGCTGGGCGCGTGGAGCGACGTCCGCCCACCGCACCCGAGCCGTTCGCTGCGAGGAGAGCGAAAGCGATGAGGATCGCGACCCTGATCGTCGTCGGCGCCCTGGCGTGCGGCCCCGTGGGCTGCCGCGTGCTGCACGCGCCCAAGGCGGTGACCATGGACCAGAAGATGCTGGAGCAGCTCGACGCCTCGCGGCCGGTCGCGGTCGAGCCCCAGGCGATCGGCCAGCCAGCTGCCCCGAGCAGCGCCGCCAGTCCCGCGGCGCCGGCGCAGGCGGCCGCCCCGGGCGGCGAGGGCGGGGAAGTGTTGTGCGCGCACTGCGCGGCCGCCCTCCGCACCGGCGCTGCCCCGGCCGCCAGCCCAACCCCGGCCTCCGCTCCCGCGCCCGCTCCGGCGCCGGTGGCAGCGAGCGCCGAGGCGAGCAAGCCTGCCGCCGCCCCGCGCGGCACCACCCCGGCGCCGAGCCCACGTACCCACACCGTCCAGAAGGGCGAGACCCTGCAGAAGATCAGCCAGCAATACTACGGCACCACCCGCCGCTGGATGCAGATCTACGAGGCGAACCGGACCACGCTCTCGCACCCCGACCGCATCACCGTCGGCATGAAGCTGGTGATCCCGTAGCGCACGGCCCCAGCCGGGGCGATCGCGCGGTCGGCGCCGGATTTGCCGGCGCCGGCCGCTCTCCCTCCGGGCGGCCCCCTGCGGCGCGCCCTGCCCTTCACACCGAGGTGGCGCCGCAGTGCTCGCACAGCCCCGAACGCGCCTCGTAGTGCCGCGCGCACAGAAAGCGCGCGCACCGGGCGCAGGAGAAGAAGAACTCGGCTTCGCGCGCCCCGCATTGCCCGCACGCGGTGCCGACCTGCTGGGTGTCCGAACCGGGGTCGGGCACAGGGGCGGCACCGGGGCGGCAGGGCGCGGGCGGCGCGCAGGCCGCTGCGCCGCCATACGCTCCGGCCTCCGCAACCGCGCCCGGCGCCACCCGCCGGCTCGCGCAGCTCCGGCACACCCCCGCGCGCGGGTCGTAGTGGTGCGCGCACAGCCGCTGCCGGCACGCGAAGCAGACGAAGGCATCGGGGCCGAGCGGCTGCCCGCACAGCCCGCAGCTCGTGGCCGCCTCCAGCGGGACTTGCGCGCGCTCGACGAAGAACTGCACCTGCGGGCCGCTGCGGCCGAAGCCGACCACGCCGCCGTCGCGCACCGGCCAGCGAGTGACGCGCTGGCCATCCACCCACAGGCCGTTGGTCGAGCTGTTGTCGATCAGCACCGGCACCCCGTGCTGCTCGACCAGCCAGGCGTGGCGGTTGGAGACCGTGGGCGAGGCGGGAAAGGCGACCTCACAGCCGGGTTCGCGCCCGATCAGCAGCCGCCCTCCGGAGCCGAGCTCGACCACAAACCGCTCGCCCGCATACGGACCGGCGACCACCTGCAGGTGCACCCGCATGACAGCTCGCCGCTCCCTCTCGGCCGCGCTCGCCGCGGCGTGCCGCGGCGGCCGGAGCCCTCAGATCCCGGGATGGCGGAGCGGGCGCGGGCGCGGGCCCGCGAGGTAACGCGCCGCTGCCTCCGCCAGTTCGTCGTAGAACTCCGCACCGAAGTAGGCCCGGATCGTATCTGCCATCGACTCGAACATCCGCGGCCCGCGCCGGTGGTACTTCAGGCAGGGAAACACCCCCACTCCGCCGTCGTCCAGATCCGCAACCGGGTTCACGTCGTCATCGTAGGCGCCGAGATAGTACTCGTCCGCCGAGAGATCGATCACCAGCAGCGGAAAGGTGTCGCAGGTCACGGGCTTGACCGCGCGCACCGGCAGGCCCAGCTCCAGGCACGCCGCGTGGATACCGCAGCGGATGCCCCAGCTGGGATCGCGCAGCGCGAACACGCACCGGCCGCCGCGCTTCTTCAGACTGACCTCGTAGTCCTCATCCAGCTCGAGGCATTCCTCGAGCGCGCGGCCGCGGAACCAGTGGTGGTTGCGGGCGAGGTAAGCCTGGAGCTCGCTCCAGTGGGCGCGCAGCGCCTCGAGCTCCACCGGCGTCAGCTCCACCACCAGCTCGGCGCAGCAGGACTTGCTGCCCGAGGCCCGCCACGCTTCCCCGGTGAGCGGATTGCGCCCCGGGGCGCACAGCCGCGTGTCGCAGCGAAAGCGGCGGCGGAACAGGCTCTCGCCATCGCAGAACACGTTGCGCACGACCACCAGGCGGCCGGCGCGCTCCAGCGCCGCGATGTAGTTGCGCCAGTTGGTGGCGCTGCGCTCCAGCACATAGCGCTGAAAGCGCGGCGCAGCACCGTTGCCGCCGCCCGGCGCCCCCCGGGCCGCCGCGCCCCCGCCGGTGGATCCGCCACAGCCACAGCCCGCGCCCGGACCCGGGCGGCGTGCGCCGCCTTGCTGTTCCTGCTCGCTCACCGTGCATCCCCGAGCCACGACCGCGCGCGTGCATGGTGCGCGCCCGGTCCGACAACCAGCGGCCGGAGCCACGAGCCTGGCGCCGCCCCTCACCGCTCGCCGAGTGCGACGCGCACGAGTTCGTGCCCCTGCGGACAGTGTAGCACCATGCCGGCATCCCCGGCCACCTCGGCCGTGGCATCGTAGGGTGCCTCACGCACCAGCGCGCCATCGTGCTCGGTCGCGCAGCGCGGGCAGCGCGCGCGCAGCAGCGTGCGGGCGAGGGTGCGGCGGCGGCCGAACAGCAGCGGCAGCCAGCGCCACTCCCCGGGCGGCTGGCCCGCCGGCTCCTCCAGCACCAGCGCCTCGCCGGGCGGCGCCGCCGCTTCCAGGCGCGCGCACAAGGCCTGCACCGCTGCCCGCTCGCCCTCGGGCATGCGGTGCACTACCTCGCCGAGCAGCAGCAGCGCGCGCTCGGCGCGCAGCACCAGCTCCAGACCGCCCGGCGCCTGCCAGCGCAGCTCGGCGCCGCGCACCCGCTCGCGCACCCGGTCCAGCCGCTGGCGCAGGCCGAGGGTCTCGCGCCGGCCCAGCCGCGCCCCGGTCAGCCTCCCGCGCCGGACCTCGGCCGCGGTGGCCACCGGCGGGCCGCCGCCGGGGGGCCAGCGCACCTGCAGCTCGACCTCGTCGCGGTCCTCGGGCCCTGCCGCCGCGCGCGGCCACGCCTCGCAGCGCAGCACTGCCTCGCGCGGATGCGGCCGGGTGTGCAACCACCGGATGGGAGCGCGGTCGTAGCCGCTCGGATACAGCCACAGCTCCAGGCGCGTGTAGTCCTGGCCGGGCAGCGCCGCCTGCACCAGCCCCAGCAGCGCCTCGCGCCCGGCGGGCTGCTCCAGCGGAATGTCGGGATCGAGCGCGTAGCGGCGCCGGCCGAACAACAGCAGCCCCCGCTCCGCAAAGCGGCGGGCCGCCTCGTGCCAGATCGCCACCGGTCCGTGCTGCTCGCCCACGCGGGGAAGGTAGCGCTGCGCGGTGCCGGCGGCAAGGTGCGGCCCGCCCCGGCCGGTGGGCGCGCCGCCGGCGGCCGGGGCTGGAGCGCGCCTGGCGCCGCTGCTACCATGGCGGCCATGTCCGAGCGCGGCCCCAGGATCCTGATCGTCGCCGGCGAGGAGTCGGGGGATGCGCACGCCGCGGAGCTGGTGCGCGGCCTGCGCAGCCTACTGCCACATGCCGAGATCGAGGCATGGGGTGGCGAGCGCCTGCGCGCGGCCGGCGCCCATCTGCACGAGAACATCGTGCAGCACGCGGTGATGGGGCTGTTCCCGGTGCTGCTCAAGCTGTTCTACTTCATCGGGCTGTATCTGCGCATCGTGCGCCGCATCCGGCGCTGGCGGCCGGACCTGGTCATCCCGGTCGACTTCCCGGGGCTGAACCTGCGGATCGCGCGGCGCGCCAAGCGGCTGGGGGCGCGGGTGCTCTACTACGTGAGCCCGCAGGTCTGGGCGTGGTGGCGGTGGCGCATCCGGCGCATCGGCGGCGCGATCCACAAGATGCTGGTGCTGTTTCCGTTCGAGGAGGCGCTGTACCGCGAGCGCGGGATCGAGGCCGAGTACGTCGGCCACCCGCTGCTCGACCGCCATGCCTCGCCGCCGCCCCCGCACGCACAATCGCGCTCGGACATCGGCGCCGCAGACGACCGGCACCTGGTGGCGCTCCTGCCCGGCTCGCGCCGGGGCGAGCTCCGCCGGCTGGTGCCGCTGGTGCTGGACGCGGCGGTGCGCCTGCGCGCGCTCAGGCCCGCGGTGCGGTTCGTACTGGTGGCGGCCAACCGGGATTTCGCCGAGGCCGCCCGCCGCGGGGCGGCGGCGCGCGGGCTGGAGGTGCAGATCGTGCAGGGCCGGATGGCCGAGGTGCTGAGCGCGGCCCGGCTGGCCATCGTCGCCAGCGGCACCGCGACCCTGGAGTGCCTGTATTTTCGGGTGCCGATGGTGATCGTCTACCGGCTCGATCCGCTCAGCTGGCTCGGTGCGAAACTGGTGCTGGCAACGCGGCACATCGGGCTGGCGAACATCATCGCCGGCGACGGCATCGTGCCCGAGATCCTGGACTGGCGGCACCGGCCCGAACGCGTGGTACAGGCGGCGCTGCCGCTGCTCGATGACGGCGAAGCGCGGCAGCGCTGCCTGCAGCAGCTGGAGCGGGCGCGGGCGCTGCTCGGCGAGCCGGGTGCTTCCGAGCGCGCAGCGCACGCGGCGCTCCGCCTGCTCGGTGCGGGCCGCGAGCTGGCCGCACCCCGCACGAGCTGCCCGGTCCCGACCGAGAGCCGGAGCTGAGCGGCGGGGGAACGACCGTGCCACCGGTCCGGGTATACATCCGCAGGAGCCGAGACCGACACCGCAGAGGAGATCGCTGATGGGAGGCAGCAAGAGCGGGCTCGGGCGGAGGCGGCTGGGGCTGGTGGCTGGCCTCGCGCTCGTGCTCTGCCTGGCGGCGGGGCTCATCCCGCCCCCGGTGCGGGCGGAGCTCGACCGGCGCAGCTACGCCGAGCTGTTGCAGCAGCTCGACCAGGCGGTGCGCGAGGGGGCGGACGCCCAGGCGGCGGAGCTGTTGCGCCAGCTCGCCGCGGACGACAGCGCGCGCGCGGTCAGGGTGCTGGTCAAGGTCGCGGCCGTCTTGCCGGAGTCCGAATCGATCTACGACGCGGTGCAGGAGTTCGTGCGGCGGATCACCGATTCGCAGGCCCGCAGGGAGCTGCGGCGCCAGGCGCTCAAGGGCCAGCCCTGGCAGCTCCGCGTCATGCTCCTCGACGCCCTCGGCCAGCACCGCGGCGGCGAGGAGCTCGAGACGCTGGCCGAGGCGACGCGCGACCGCGACCAGCGGGTGGCGCTGGCAGCGGTGCGCCAGCTGGCGAGCCTGAAGACCCGCGCCGCGGTCGAGGCCCTGATCGCGGCCATGGAGCGCTACGACAAGCGCCCGCACGAGCGCGACGTGCTGTGGCAGGACCTCCGCAATGCGCTGGCGCGGCTGCTCGGCGTCGAGCTCGACATGGGGCTCGATTACCGGGGCTACTTCGAGGCGCGGCGGGAGCAGTTCGTCGACGGCCGGGGACTGCCCGGCGCCGGGGCGGCGCGCCCCCGGCGCGCCGCCGAGGAGGGGGCGAGCGTCACGCTCTTCGGCCAGCCGATCCACTGCCGCCGCGTGGTGTTGATCCTCGACGTCTCGGGCTCGATGGACATCTGCGATCCCTATCCCGAGGGCTCCGGGCCCGCCACCCGCGCTCGTGAGGGAGGCGAGCCGGAGCGGTACGATTACACCAAGGACCCGGAGCGCAAGCGGATCGCCCGGGCCAAGAAGGAGCTGGTGCGCACCCTGGAGCAGCTGGCCGCCGCCGGCGCCCAGGTGAACATCTGCGCCTACTCCACCTTCACGCAGTGGTGGAAGCCCGAGGGGCTGCACCGGCTGACACCCCAGGAGCTCGCCAGCGCGAAGGCGTTCGTCGACAGCTTCGTCGCCGAAGGGGTGACGGCGACCGACACCGCGCTGCTGGAGGCGTTTCGCGTCGCCCCCGAGGCCGACTGCTTCTATCTGATCTCCGACGGCTTCGCCACCCACGACGGCACGACCAAGGTGCCGACGGCAGAGATCCTGCGCGCGGTGGCGGAGGCCAATCGGCTGCGCAAGGTGCAGATCAATACCCTGGGCTTCCTGCCCAACCCGGATGTGGTCAACGACGGGGCGGACCCGGAACTCATGGGCGCGCTGGCCGAGCAGACCGGCGGCACCTACACCCAGATCCGCTGAGGAGCATGGCGCGCGGCGGCCAGGCCCGGCGGCGCGCGCTCTGGCCTGTGCGCCCCGGCGGCGAGCCGCCCGCGCTCAGCGGCCGAGCCAGTACGCCGCCCGCGAGGTGATCTCGAAGAAGGCCTGCTCGGCGAGCACCGCCGTCAGCACCGCGCCGGCGTATCCGAGCAGCGCGCCCAGCAGCACGAGCCCCAGGCCGCCCCGCCAGCCGCGCCCGCCCTCCTTGCCCATGGCCATCGCTCCGTCCTCCCCCGGTTCGTGCCGCCGGCCCGCTCGCCGCCGCCACCAGCTGGATGATGGCGCCGCGACGAGCCGTCCCTTGGTGTAGACGTGCCGTTCGTCGTGGCAGCGCCCGCACAGCCCCGGGATCGGGGCGCGGGCGGCCCAGGCATAGTTCAACGGCTTGCCGCACCGCTGGCAGCGCTTTCCGTACCAGGGCTTGCCCGCCGGCTCGGCCCCGGCGCCGCCGTCCTTGCCGGTGCGGAAGCTCCCCTGGGCAGGCGTGCCGTTGCCCACCGTGAGCCCGTCTCCAGATCCGGCGCGCACTCCCCGCGCGCCTCGGTGCATGGTACGATACGCTCAGGCGATCCGCATCCGGGAGGCCGGCGGCGATGGAGCAGACGCTCGAGCGCGCCCCTGCGGTCGCCGGCCGGTTCTACCCGGCCACCGCCGCGGCGCTGCGCGAGGAGCTGGAGCGGCTGTTCGCCGAGGCGGCCGGGGCGCCGCCGGCGCGCCGGCGCGCGATCGCGGCGGTGGTGCCGCACGCCGGCTACATGTATTCGGGCGGGGTGGCGGCGCGGGTGTTCGCGCGGCTGGAGCTGCCCTTGCGCGTGGTGATCCTGGCGCCCAACCACACCGGGCTGGGCCCGCCGCTGTCGGCCTGGCCGGGGGGGCGCTGGCGCACCCCGCTCGGGGCGGTCGAGATCGACGAAGAGCTGCTCGCGGCGGTGTGCGCCGCCTGCCCGGAGCTGGTGCGCGAGCGCGAGGCGCACCGCTACGAGCACGCCGCCGAGGTGGAGGTCCCCTTCCTGCAGCGGCTGCGGCCCGAGGTCCGCATCGCCCCGATCGTGGTGGGGACCCAGCGCGAGGCGGTGCTCCGGGCGCTCGGCGAGGGCTTGGCCGAGGCGGTGCGGGCGCTGGGGGGCGAGGTGCTGCTGCTCGCCTCGACCGACCTGAACCACTACGAGGACCAGGCGGCGACGCTGCGCAAGGACGAGCTGGCGCTGGAGCCGTTGCTCGCGCTCGAGCCCGAGCGGCTGCTCGAGGTCTGCCGGCGCGAGCGGATCAGCATGTGCGGGCTGGCGCCCACCGCCGCCACGCTGTTCGCCGCGCGGGCGCTGGGTGCCCGGCGGGCGGAGCTGATCGACCACCGCACCAGCGGCGAGGTCTCCGGCGACTACGAGCGCGTGGTCGGCTATGCCGGCGTGCTGATCGACTGAGGCCGCAGCCGGTCGCGCTGGGAGCGCGCCGCCGCGGCGCGTGCTTGACGGGGCGCAAGTGCGCCGCTAGGGTTGCGGCCTCCGTGGGTCCGCGTCCCGGTGGCCGTGAGCCGGGGCGCGCCGGCAGGGCGAGGAGTCCACCATGTCGCTGCTCGTCGTCGGCTCGGTCGCGATCGACACGATCGAGTCCCCCTTCGGTTCGGCGCCCGAGGTCCTGGGCGGCTCCGCCACCCACTTCGCACTCGCCGCCTCGCTGTTCGCCCCGGTGCGGCTGGTGGGGGTGGTGGGCGAGGACTTCCCCGGCTCCTATCTCGAGCTGCTGCGCCAGCGCGGGGTGTGCCTGGAGGGCCTGCAGGTGGTGCCCGGCCGCTCGTTCCGCTGGACCGGCCGTTACCAGGGCACGATGGCGCAGGCAGAGACGCTTTCGGTCGAGCTGAACGTCTTCGGCGACTTCGAGCCCGCGCTGCCGCCCGCCTACCGCACGAGCCGCTTCGTCTTCCTCGCCAACGGCAGCCCGCACGTGCAGCGCAAGGTGCTGGAGCAGGTCGAGGGCGATCCGTTCTGCCTGCTCGACACCATGAACCTCTGGATCGAGATCGAGCGGCGCGCGCTGCTGCAGGTGCTCGAGCGCGTGGATGCGCTGGTGATCAACGACGAGGAGATCCGCGAGCTGACCCAGCGCGCCAACCTCATCGCCGCCGCACGCGCGGTGCTCGAGCTGGGCCCGCGCACGGTCGTCGTGAAAAAGGGCGAGCACGGTGCGCTGCTCGTGCATCAGGACCGGATCTTCGCCGCGCCGGCGTTCCCGGTCGAGCGGGTGCTCGACCCCACCGGGGCGGGGGACACCTTCGCCGGCGGCTTCATGGGGACGCTGGCGCGGCTGGGCCGGCGCCGGCCGAGCTTGCAGGACCTGAAGCAGGCGGTATGCGCGGGCGTGGTCTGCGCCTCGTTCAACGTGGAGGAGTTCGGCCCCGGCCGGGTGCTCGGGCTCGAGCCGCACGAGGTGCTGGAGCGCTACCGCGCCTACCTGGCGATGCTCCAGGTGGACGGCGAGCCCGTGCTCGAGCAGGTGCTGCTGGCTGCAGGCAGCGAGGGCTCGCGCGCGGGTGCGGCCGCGGGTTGACGGCCCGCGCGCCCTCCGATGCGCCTGTTCATCGCCGCGCGGGTCGAACCACCGGCCGCCGCAGCGCTGGCCGATCTGCTCGCAACACTGCGCCGGCACGACCCGCAGGGCGCGGTGAAGTGGGTCGAAGCGGAGAACCTGCACCTGACGCTGCGGTTCCTCGGGGAGGTCGAACCGCCGCGCGCCGCCGCCCTCGGTCCGGCGCTGGCGCCGGCGGTGGCGGCCTGCGCGCCGCTGGTGCTCCGGCCGCAAGGGTTGGGGGTGCTGCCGCCGCGCGGCCGGCCGCGCGTGATCCATGTCGCGCTCGAGCCTGCGGCGCCGCTGGGTCAGCTCGCAGCCGCGCTCGAGCGCGCGCTCGCCCCGCTGGGCTTCGCCCCGGAGCGACGCCCGCTGCTGCCACACGTGACGCTCGGCCGGGTGCGGGGTGGTCCGGCCGCCCGTGGCCGCGGGCGAGGTCCACGGGGGCACGCGGCCGGCGCCCTGCCGCCGCCACTGCGCGCGGCGCTCCAGGCCGTGGCTGCACCGGTGGCGCCGCCCTTTCGCCTGGAGCGGCTGGTGCTGGTGCGTTCGGAGCTGCGCCCGCAGGGCCCGCTCTACACCGACCTGGAGAGCTATCCGCTGGCAGGGGGCTGAGCGCGACGGGGGCGGCTCGCTAGCGCACCTCGAGCCGCACCCAGTCCGAGCTCGCCTCGTTACCGGCCGCATCGGTGGCAGCGACGCGCCATTCGTAGGTGCCCGGCGGCAGCGGGTGCTCCGAGCGCGCCCGCTCGGCTGCGCCGAGTCCCTGGGCCAGCACCGCACCGCGGCGCGCCCGCGGCCGCCGCAGCTCGATCCGCCAGCTGCGCTGGGGCGCCTCGTCCTGGTAGCGCCAGCGGAACTCGGGCCTGCTGCCCGCGGGGAGCACCGCCGCCCCGGCACCATCGCCCGCCCCGGCGCCCTCCCCGCTGCCGTCCTCGGGCAGCCGCGCCCCGAGCGCGCTCAGCCGCGGGGGCTCGAAGTCCAGCCGTACCGCCTGCCAGCCGGTATCCTGGCGGCTGCCGTCCACCCCGGTGACCTCGACCCGCCAGCGCAGCCGCATGCCGTGGCGGAACTCGCCCTCGACCAGGTGCCAGGTGCGCCGCGAGCGCACCTCATCGGAGTCGAACCGGAGCGCCCCCTCGCCCGCTGTGGCCACCGCTTCCAGCTCGACCCGATAGCTCTGCTGCCAGCCGCTCGCCTCGCCGAGGTAACGCCACTCCAGCCGCAGCCCCCCGGCTGGCGCCGCTCCGGCCGGGCCGCCCGCCGCCCGCGGCGGGCGCTGGCCTGGCGGCCCGAAGGCGGCCGGTCCCACCGCCCCGCCGTCCTTGAGCGCCGGCGCCGCCATCAGCACCGGGCCCAGGGCGGCGGGCACGCGCCGCGGATCGACGACGACGTGGAAGTGATCGTCGTGCTTGGGATAGGGTTCGACGATGCGGACCGCTTGCCCCGCCTGCTCGCCGTTGTAGAGGATCTGCCGCGCCCCCAGCTCCTCGAGCAGCTCCGCCAGCTCGATGGTCAGGTTCTGTTCCGGCCAGTCCACGTGGCAGATGTTGCGCGGCCGCGTGAACAGGTCGATCGCCAGCCCGTCGCGGTGCGTCTTGTGCGGTGGGAACGGCCCGCCGTCCGGGCGGCTGATATCCCCGATGTGCAGTCGGGGACCGTCCGGGTGGCGCCGCGCCCACTCGCGCGCCGCCAGGATCAGGAAGCGGATCGTCTCCGGTCGGCCCCAGTGCCGGCCGCTGCCGGGCCCGCTGGCCAGCGTGTAGCTGCCGTCGGTCGCAGGCGGCATCTCGATGAAGCCCGCCGGGGACAGCCCATCGCCGGCAGCCGCACCGCCGGGCTGCTGCGCGCCCGCGGCCATGGCCAGGGCGAGCACGAGCAGTACCGCGAGGACACCGGCCCCGCCCGCGCCGGCAGCGCTCGATCCAGCCCCCCGCCTGGCATCGCGCGCCCGCCACAGGCGCGGTCCGATCTCGGTCACCGCCAGATACACGGCCAGGCCCGCCGTCGCCACCCAGCACTCCAGCGCATACATGCGGCGCGTCACCATCTCCTCCCACGGGATCGCGCGCGCCCGCGCCCCCAGCGGGCCGATCCCGCCGTCGGGCGGCGCCAGTACGACCAGCACCATGGTACCCGTATACGCGATCTCGGCGCACAGGTGTGCGATCACCAGCGCGTGCAGCCCGAGCACCCACCACGTGCGCCACCCGCCATCACGCGCCGCCGGCTGGCCGGCCTCGCCGCCCTGGCCGCCGCGCGCTGCCGCCCCCTCCGGCTCGGCCGGCAGATCCATGGGCGCGATCTGAGCGGACCGGCCCGGCGGTGTCAAGCGTGGCGCAGACGGCCGGCCGTGTACGATGGTGCCGGGGGCCGAGCGCGAGTGGGCAGGGAGGGATGCCGGGCTATCGACCGCGGCTGCGCGCGGGACTGGTGCTGCGCCCGCCCGAGCGGCCGGGCGCGCCGCCGCGCCTGTACGATCCGCACAGCGGCAATGCCCTGCCGCTGCGCGAGCCGTGGCAGCAGGCGGCGCTGCCGCTGCTCGACGGCACGCGGGACGCCGAGGCCGTGCACCACGCGCTGGCCAGCGCCTCCGGCGGCGCGGTGGCGCCGCCTTCGCTCGAGGCGGTGCGCTGCCTCTTGCAGTCGGCCCGCTACCTGCGGCTCACCGAGGACACCGACCCCGGGGCGCTGGCGCGCCTGGAGCAGGCGCGCCGCGATCCGGCGGGGCACGCGGCGCGGGTGCCGTGGCGGGTGCTCCGGGGCGGCCGCTTCGCCTGCCAGCGGAGCGGCAACTGCTGCCGCAGCTATGCGCTCGGGCCGCTGGGGCCCGAGGACGTCGCCGCGCTGCAGCGCCTGCAGCGCCTGGCAGAGCGCTTCCCGGCGCTGGGCGAGCGCCCCCCGGTGCGCACCTTCGCCAACCCCGACGCTCCCGGCGGGCTGGAGCACCACCTGCAGCAGGCCGAACACGGCGGCTGCGTGTTCCTGCTCGAGGACAACCGCTGCGGGATCCACGCGCTCTACGGACCCGAGCACAAGCCCGCCATGTGCCAGCTGTTCCCCACCTCCGCGGTGCTCACGCTGGAGGCCAAGTTCGCCTTCGACCGCGCCGAGTGCCACACCTACGGCACCAGCGCGTTTGGCGGCGAGAGCTATCCCGACCGGGTGCGCCGCCTGCTGCCGCTGCTGGAACAGCAGGCGAGCCGGCAGCTCTTCCACCCCCAGATCGCGCTCGATGAGGCGCTCGCCATCGATTTCGCCTACTTCCTGGTGTTCGAGCAGCACGTGGTGGCGGTGCTGGGCGAGCCATGCGGCACGATCGCCGAGGCGCTGCTGGCCCTGCGGGCGGCGAACGCGCACCTGCTCGCGGCGGTGGCGCACAGCGACGATCCCGCCGCACGCCCCGAGCAGGTGCTGGCGGCCGTGGCCGCCGTGCCGCCGCGGGCGCGCTACGCCTCCGAGCCGCTGGCGGCCGGCGAGCGGCGGGCGGGCCTCGGGGCACTGGCGGCGCTGCTGCGCGAGATGTACGCGGCGTGCGAGCGTACGATCCTGCGCAGCGGCCATCCGGGGATGCTGCGCAAGCACGGCGAAGGGATCGAGGCGGCCCGGGCAGCAGCGGTGCTCTGCCACCTGGAGGCCAGCGGCCAGGGACTGCAGGCGCTGCCGCGCGGGGATCCCGCCGCCGAGCGCATCCGGGCCGCCGCGGCGCTGCCGCTTTCGCTCGCCGCGCCGCGGTGCGACCGGCGGCTCAGGCGCCTGCTGCAGGATGTCGTCTTCAGCAAGGACTACGCCTTGTGCCCGAGCTGGCTGCACGCCTGCGCGCGGCTGGTGGCGCTGCTGGTGCTGGTGCTGGTGGGAGCCCGCCTGGCGGCGGTGCGCGCCGGTCGGGAGCGGCCCGCCGATGCCGACCTGGATCGCGCCCAGGTCCAGGCGCTGCGGCTGTTGCGGCTGCCGCTGCTCGCCGAGCTGCCGCTGCGGCTGGCGCAGCTGCGGGCGATCTGTGCCAGCCCCGCGCTGCCGCTGGGCACAGCCGGCGCGGCACCGCCGCCGGGCTGAGCGCCCGCGCCCCTGTCTGGCGCTGCAGCGGCGGTCGCCGCTGCAGCGCCGCCTCGCCACCGCCCCACGCGCCTAGGCGGCGCGCGCGGGCTCCTCGCTGTACAGCCTCTCGATCAGCTCCTGGTAGCGCTTGATGATATTGCGTCGCTTGATCTTGAGCGTCGGGGTGAGCAGGTCGTTGTCGGTGCTGAACTCCTCGGCGATCAGCGCCCAGCGCTGCGGCCGCTCGTAGCCCTTGAAGTCCTGCGCGAAGCGCTGCAGCTCCTCGCCGATGCGCGCGTGCACCTCGGGGCGCTGGATCAGCTCGGCGAACGGACCGTCGGCACCGGGCAGCCCGCGCTGGCGCGCCCACTTGCGCACCGCCTCCTCGTCCGGCACCACCAGCGCCACGTTGTACGGTTTGTTGTCGCCGTAGATGAACGCCTGGTTGATCAGGCCGCTCAGCTTGAGCTTCTCCTCCAGCGGCGCCGGCACCACGTACTTGCCGTTCTCCAGCTTGTACTGCTCCTTGATGCGCCCGGTGATCACCAGGAACCCGTCCGGGTCGAGGTGGCCCATATCCCCGGTGCGGAAGCAGCGCCGGCCCTCGTACTCGAAGATCACCTCGGCCGTCGCCTCGGGCCGATTGTGGTAGCCCTGCATGATGTTGGGGCCGATCACGCAGATCTCCCCGTCCTCGCCCTGCGGCAGCGGCCGCTGCTCCTCGTCCAGGATCAGCACCTCGACCCCCGGAATCGGCTTGCCCACCGTACCGATGCGCACCGCGCCGGGCCGGTTGGTGCTCACGATGGGCGAGGTCTCCGTCAGCCCGTAGCCCTCGTAGACCTGGATCCCGACGTCGGAGATGAACTCCGCCACCTCGCGCGACAGGGCCGCGCCGCCACTGATCGTGAAGCGCAGCCGCCCGCCCAGCCGCGCCCGCACCTTGGCGAACACCAGCCGGTCGAGCAGCGCGTGCTGCAGCTCCAGCCACAGGCTGCGCCGCCCCCGCGCGGCCAGCTCGCGGCGCGCCCGCGCCACCCCCAGCGCATGGTAGAAGAGCTTCTTGCGCAGTCCCGCCCTCCTCCTCCATCCGCTTGTGCAACCCGTCGTAGATGCGGTTGAAGATGCGGGGCACGCTGAACAGGATCGTCGGCTGCACCTCGCCCAGGTTCTGCACCAGCGTCTGCACGCTCTCCGCCAGTCCGATCGCTGCCCCGTAGCTCAGCAACACGTGCAGCTCGCACGTCTGGCCGAAGGAGTGCGCCCACGGCAAGAAGCTCAGGCTGACGTCGGAATCGTAGATCGGGAAGCACTCGTGCACCGCGTTGATGTTCGAGACGATGTTGGCATGGCTGAGCACCACGCCCTTGGGCTCGCCGGTGGTGCCCGAGGTGTAGATCAGGCCGGCGACCTCCTCGGGATCGGGCTGGATGCTCGGCACCGGCTCGTGCGCACCCGGCGCCATGTGGCACTGCCAGGAGTAGGGGGCGCTGGCGGGTGCGTCCATGCAGATCACCTCGCGCAGCTGGCCCACCTTGCCGGCGAAGCCCTTGGTGCGGTCGTAGATCTCCTCGCTGGAGACCAGCAGCACCACCGCCCCCGAGTCCTCGAGGATGAATCTCCACTCCTTGGGCAGCTGGGCCTCGTACATGGGGACGTAGTGGGCCCCGAGCCCGTAGGTGGCGTAGGCGCCGACCGCCCATTCGACCCGGTTGTTGGCGATCACCGCCACCTTGTCGCCGCGCCGGACCCCGAGCGCGGCCAGCGCCGCGCGGAAGCGATCCACCTGCCCGGCGAACTCGCGGTAGGACATCCACTCGTAGCGGCCGCCGCGCCGGGTGCCGAACAGCCGGTTGTCGGCGTAGCGCTGGCAGGCCTTCTCCTGCATGTCGACCAGCGTCTGGAACTTCACGTGCTCCATGAGCGCTCTCCCGCCCTCGCGGCTGCCGCCGCGCCAGCCAGCTCCTCCGCGACCCCAGTATGGGGCGCGCGCCGGCGCTGTCAACGCCAGGATGCCCCGACAGCTGGCGCCGGGCGGCCCCCCCGGGCTAGAGCCCCCTCAGATCCTCCAGGCGGATCCGGCTGTGCACGCGCCAGCGCGCGTCGTCGCGCTCGGGATGATCCAGACGATAGTGCACGCCGCGCGATTCGGTCCGCAACTCCGCCTGGCGTGCCACGCCGAGCGCCAGCACCAGCATGTTCTGCAGCTCCCAGCCGCGGGGGCAGTCCAGCTCGCCGTCCAGCGCGTAGCCGATCCAGCGCCGCAGCCGCCGCCTGACCTCCGCCAGACCGGCCGCCTCGCGCTCGACGCCGAGTCCGAACCAGGCCGCGGCGCGCAGGGAACGGGTCAGATCGTCGATGTCGATCGGGTGGTGATGCTCGGGCTCGACCGCGTGCTCGATCGCTACCGGCCGCGGCGGCCCGCCCGCCGCGGCCGCCAACCGCGCCGCCTCCGCTCCCGCCCGCCGCCCCACCACCACGCCCTCCAGCAGCGAGTTGGAGCCGAGCCGGTTGGCGCCGTGAAAGCCCGTGCACGCGCACTCCCCGCAGGCGAGCAGGCGCGGCACCGCGGTCCGGCCGTCGAGATCCGCCTCGATGCCGCCGATCAGGTAGTGCGCGGTAGGGCGAACCGGGATCGGCTCGTGCGCGAAGTCGATGTCGAAGGCGTCGCACAGCGCCGCGATCCCGGGGGAAACGGCGGCGGAAGTGGGCCGCGTCCAGATGCGTCACGTCGAGGTAGACCTGGGTGTCGCCGCTCTCGCGCATGCGCCGCATGATCGCGCGGGCGACGATGTCGCGGGGCGCCAGCTCGGCCAGCGGATGGACCTCGGGCATGAAGCGGCGGCCCTGGCGGTCCACCAGCCGCCCGCCCTCGCCCCGCACCGCCTCGGTGATCAACGCGCGGCTAGCGCCCGCGACATAGAGCGTCGTCGGGTGGAACTGGACGAACTCCAGGTCGGCCAGCACCGCCCCGGCGCGCAAGGCCATCGCCACCCCGTCGCCGGTCGCCTCCGGCGGGTTGGTCGTCTCGCGGAACAGCTGGCCAGCACCGCCCGTCGCCAGCACCACTGCATGCGCCCAGACCACCTCGCGGCCGTGCTGGGGATGGGCCAGCAGCGCGCCGCAGCAACCTTCCTCCGCGGTCAACACGTCGATCGCGAAGGTCTGCTCCAGCAACTGCACGCGGGGCTGCGCGCGTACCGCCGCCAGCAGTGCGCGCGCTACCTCGCGCCCGGTGCGATCGCCCTCGGCGTGCAGCACCCGCGCCCGCAGGTGTCCCCCCTCGCGCGCGAGCGCCCAGCTCCCCGACGGCGCGCGGTCGAAGCGGGCGCCGAGCTCCGCCAGCCAGTGGACCGCCGCCACTCCCTCCCCCCACCACCGCACGGACCACCGCCTCCTCGCACAGCCCGGCGCCCGCCTCCAGGGTGTCGCGCACGTGCTGCTCGACCGAATCATCGGGACCGACCGCGGCGGCGATGCCGCCCTGCGCCCAGGCGGTGCTCCCCCCGAGCAGCGCGCCCTTGCTCACCAGCAGCACGCGGCAGCGCTCCGCGGCGGCGCACGCCGCGGCGAGCCCCGCGATGCCGCTGCCGATCACCAGCACGTCGGTGAAGCGCTGGGGCAGCGCCTCGGTCGCGAAGCTGGTCAGATAGCGGCGGAGCGGCAGCGGGCGGGGGATCATGGGACCGGCTCCGCGAAGGGATCGGGGCCGAAGAGATAGGCCGGACCCGGCTGTCCGTCCGGGCCGGTCTCGCCGCGCCGCACGAAGCCCACCGCCACCAGGCCGCGGGCGAGCGCCTGCTCGATCGCGGCGCGCAACCGCAGCCGTTCCGCGCGCACCGCCTCGCGACCGCGCGCCGCCAGCGCCTCCACCTCCGCCGGCACCGGCACGCACCAGAGCGCCGTGCCCGCACCCCCGCCACCGGGCATGCGGCCTGTGCCCGGGCTGGACAGCGCCGGCCGCTCGCGGTCCAACCGCCAGCGCACCTCCAGCCGGTCGGTGCCGGCCAGGTGCAGCGGGCTGGAGGTCGCGGCCCCGTACAGGTCGCGGTGGTAGGCGACGCCGACGGCGCCCAGGCGCGCGAGGTTGAACGCTGCGTTGTCCGCCCGCAGCGGATCGAAGGTCCACCGCATGGTGTCCAGTCCCTGCGCCAGCGCGGCGGCGCGCTGCGCCTGCTTCAGCGCGGTCCCCAGGCCGGCGCCGCGCCAGGCGGGGTGCACCGCCAGCATGCGCGAGAAGTGATAGAGCCGGCCCGTGGCCGGCTCGCGCGCGAGCAGGCCGAAACAGAAGCCGACCAGCCCGCCCGGCGCGCCGGGGCGGCCGCCCTGCGCCGCACCGGGCTCGGCGAACGCCCCCAGCACGATCCCGCCCGCCTTCGCCACCGAGACCAGTTCGTTGACCGGAACCACGTCCAGATCGGCATAGCCCCAGACGAGCTTCTGCAACGCCGTGCACGGGGCGAGCTCTTCGGCGGTCGCGAGCAGCCGGATCACGTACGAGCCGCGTCCCTGGGGCGGCTGCTGCTCCGGGGGTAGCGCTGCGTCGAGCGGTGTCATGAAGAGGAGTCTAATCCACGCCGCGACCCGCCGAAAGGGCGACTGCCGGGCGCCAGGGGAACTGGTATCGTAGGCTGGACACCGCGGTGCGCACCGGCAGGCGGAGGGCAAGACGAAGATGCGGGCTGCCATCCTGGTCCACGGCGGGGCGGGGCAGAACTGCCGCGCCGGCGAGCGGCTGGAGCGCTACCGGCGCGGGCTGGTGGCGGCGGTCCACGCGGGCATGGCGGAGCTGGTGGCCGGAAGCGGGCCGCTGGCGGCGGTCGAGGCGGCGGTCCGCTCCATGGAAGCGGACGGGGCATTCAACGCCGGACGGGGATCGAGCCTCGATCTGCAAGGACAGATCAGCTGTGATGCCGCCGTGATGCGTGGGGCCGATCTGGCGGCGGGCGCGTGCGGTGCGGTGCGCGGGGTGCTCCACCCGGTCACGCTCGCACGCGCGGTCCTGGAGCGGACCGACCACGTGCTGCTGGTGGCGGAGGGCGCGGAGCGACTGGCGCGCGCGCTGGGGCTCGAGCCGCTCGCTGCCGAGCCACCCGCCGAGCAGCGCGCGCGCTGGGAGCAGCTGCGCGCGGCACGCCAGGCCAGGCCCGCGCGTCCGAGCGCGCGCCTGCGAGCGCTGCTCGCGACCGGCGCCGAGGACGATCTGCCGCCCCCCGCGCCCGCCGCCGGCGAGCCGGGGCGGGCGCCGACGGGTGCTGCCGACACCGTGGGTGCGGTCGCGATCGATGCCGGCGGGCGCCTCGCCGCCGCGGTCTCCACCGGGGGGCTCTGGCTCAAGCTGCCGGGGCGGGTCGGAGACTCGGCGATCATCGGAGCAGGGCTGCTGGCCGACGACGAGGCCGGCGCCGCTTCGGCCACCGGGATCGGGGAAGCGATCCTCAAGATCTCGCTGGCGCGCGCGGTCATCGAGGCGATGCGCGCGGGGGCGAGCGCGCAGGCGGCGTGCGCCGCCGCGGTCGCCGGCGCCGCGCGGCGGTTCGGCGCCGGCACCGCCGGCGTGATCGCGATCGATCGCGCCGGCCGGCCCGGGGCCGCCACCAACACCCCGTTCATGGGCCGTGCCTGGCTGGCCGCGGGCATGGACACGCCCTGGGTCGGGCTGGAGGCCAGCCAGCCGCAGCCACCGGCGTTTCGCTGAGCAAGCCCCCGCCGCGAGCCCGCGCCGCCGTCCCGCTCAGCCGGCGCGGGCGGCGGTGGCAGCCGGGCGCTCGAGCAACGGGCGCAGGAAGCGACCGGTGTGCGAGGCCTCGCAGGCGGCGACGGCCTCGGGCCGGCCGGCGCAGACCACCCGCCCGCCGCCCTCGCCCCCCTCCGGTCCGAGGTCGATCACCCAGTCGGCGTTCTTGATCACATCGAGGTTGTGCTCGATGACGACCAGGGTGTTGCCGCGGTCGGCCAGGCTGTGCAGCACATCGAGCAGCCGCGACACATCGGCGAAGTGCAGCCCCGTCGTCGGCTCGTCGAGCAGGTAGAGCGTGTGGCCGCTCGTGCCGCGCGACAGCTCGGCGGCGAGCTTGAGCCGCTGCGCCTCCCCACCGCTGAGGGTGGTCGAGGACTGCCCGAGGCGCAGATACCCCAGTCCGACATCCTCCAGCGTCCGCAGCGGCTGCGCGATGCGCGGGAAGCTCTTGAAGAAGCGGCGTGCATCCTCGACGGTCAGCTCCAGCACGTCCGCGATACTGAGGCCCCGCAGTTTGACCTCCAGGATCTCGGGACTGTACTTCTTGCCCTGGCACGCCTCGCAGCGCACGTAGACATCGGGCAAGAAGTGCATCTCGATGCGCCGGGTGCCCTGGCCCTGGCACGCCTCGCAGCGCCCGCCCTTGACGTTGAAGCTGAAACGGGACGGGTCGTAGCCGCGCACCCGTGCCTCCTTGAGCGAGGCGAACAGCCGCCGGATGGCACCGAAGATCCCCGAGAAGGTAGCGGGATTGGAGCGCGGGCTGCGGCCGATCGGCGCCTGGTCGACCTCGACCACGCGATCGATCCAGCTCGCCCCCGTGATCCGCTCGTGCGCGCCGGGCTTGGCGAGCGCCCGGTGGACCTTGCGCGCCAGCGCCTTGTACAACACCTCGCGCACCAGGGTGGATTTGCCGGAGCCGGAGACCCCGGTCACACAGACCAGACAGCCCAGCGGGAAGCGGACATCGATGTTCTTGAGGTTGTTGGCGCGGGCGCCGATGACCTCGATGGCGCGCTTGCCGATCCGGCGGCGCTTGCGCGGCAGCGGCACCTCCAGCTCGTGGCGGAGATAGCTCGCGGTGAGCGAGCGGGGATTGTCCAGCACCTCCGCCAGCGTGCCCTGGGCCACGATCTGCCCGCCGTGCACACCGGCCCCCGGCCCCATGTCGATGACATGGTCGGCGGCGCGGATGGTCTGCTCGTCGTGCTCGACGACGATGACGGTGTTGCCGGCGTCCCGCAGCCGCAGCAGCGTCGCCAGCAGCCGCGCGTTGTCGCGCTGGTGCAGGCCCACCGTCGGTTCGTCGAGTACGTAGCAGACGCCGGCCAGCCCGGAGCCGACCTGGGTCGCGAGCCGGATCCGCTGTGCCTCGCCACCGCTGAGGGTCGCGGTCGGCCGGTCGAGCGTCAGATACCCCACCCCGGTCTCCACCATGAAGCGCAGTCGCTCCAGGATGCCGCGGAGGATGGGGCGCGCGATCTGGGCCGCCTCTCCCTCCAGCCGCAGCCCCTCGAACCAGGCATACGCCTCGGCGACGCTCATGCGGCAGAGCTGCGCGATATCCAGCGCCTCGCCACCAGGCGGCCCCACCCGGACCGCCAGCGCCTCGGGGCGCAGGCGTGCCCCCTTGCATTCCGGGCAGGGGTTCTCGCTCATGAAACCGTGCAGCCACGAGCGCACCTTCTCGCTCTCGGTCTTCTGGTAGCGGCGCTGCAGATCCGGCAAGACGCCCTCGAAGAAGTGGTCGTAGCGCTCGATGTCCTCCGGCGTCGTCCCCCACATGAGGATCCGCCGCAGCTCGGGATCGAGGTTGCGGTAGGGGATGTCGGGATTGGCGCCGAAGTGCTCGACGAAGTCGCGCAGCAACCGGTCGTAGTGCGCGCCCAGCCGCCGGCCGCCCCGCTTCCAGGCCGCGATCGCCCCCTGGTGGAGCGACAGGTCATCGTCGGGCACCACCAGCTCCGGATCGAACTCCGGCCGCGTGCCGAGCCCCTTGCAGGCGGGGCACGCGCCCTCGTGCGCGTTGAAGGAGAACAGCCGCGGTACCAGACCCGGAAACCCGGTGCGGCAGCGCGCGCAGGCATAGCGATCGCTGAGCACGCGGTCGACGAAGGTGCGCTCGACCTTGCCGTTGCCGTTGGCCTGCGGGCGTTCGATGGCGGCCACCGCGATGCCGTCGCCGAGCTTGAGCGCGGTCTCCAGCGACTCCGCCAGCCGCGCTTGCAGCCCTGGCTTGACCGCCAGCCGGTCGACCACGATCTCCAGCACGTGCCGCTTGCGGGGTGAGAGCACGAGCGGTTCGTCGAGCGAGCACAACGCGCCATCCAGACGCGCCCGCACATAGCCCTCCGCCCGCGCCCGCGCGGCCGCGCGCTCCACCTCGGCGGCGGCGCCGCGGCACACCGGCGCCAGCAGCATGAAGCGCCGGCCGGGCCGGAGCTGCATCAGCTCCGCCACCAGCTCCTCGCGCGTGCGCACGCGCAACGGCTCGCCACAACCCGGGCAGCTCGCCTGTCCCACCCGCGCGAACAGCAGCCGCAGGTGATCGTGGATCTCCGTCGTCGTGGCGACGGTCGAACGCGGATTGGGGGCGCTCTGGCGCTGCTCGATCGCGACCGTCGGGGGCAGTCCCTCGATGTAGTCCACGTCCGGCTTGTCGATCTGCTCGAGGAACTGGCGGGCGTACGCGCTCAGGCTCTCGACGTAGCGGCGCTGCCCCTCGGCGTAGATAGTGTCGAAGGCGAGGCTGGACTTGCCCGAACCCGACAGCCCCGTCACCACGACCAGGCAGTCGCGCGGGATGTCGACATCCAGGTTCTTGAGCGTGTGTTCGCGGGCCCCGCGGACCCGGATCGTGCGCTGGTCCATATGGCGGTCCATGTGGGCGGCAGACCCGTCGGCTCCCGCGTCCAGGCGCGCGGAAGCCTTCCAGTCTACCGGGGATCGGGCGTTGGCCGCAATGCCCCGCCAGGGCGATCGGCTGGCTCGTCGCGCCCCGGGCAGGCGGCCCCCGCCCTCAGGGCGCGCCCCGCTGCAGCGCCCGGACGATGGCGTCGGCGGCAGCGAAGGCCGGCGCCAGCCGCGGGCGCGCCGCCGCCTCCCAGCGCGCGGCCCACGCCGACCAGGGCACCTCGAGCCCGTCCAGCCCGAAGCCCGGCCGCTCCGCCTCCGGGACCGGCGGCACCTCCGGCCCGTCGGTCGGGCCGGTGTGCAGGAACGGCTCGCCCTCGGCCGGCCAGTCCTCCAGCCGATCGACCTCGGCCGCCACGAAGACGCCGAGCAGCGCATCCGCGAGCGCCGCGCGTGCCGCCGGCGGCAGCGCGCGCGCGAAGCCGGCGCGCTCGAGCGAGGCCACCAGCCGCCCGCACCGATCCTCGATCCAGAGCACCAGCGGCGCCGCCCCGCCGTTCGGCGCCAGCACCACCCCTGCGCGGTAGCGGCCCCAGGACACGGCGCGCACCGCCGGCGGGGGCCCGAGCACCGCTACCCGCCGCCACAGCGCCACCAGCTCGCGCTCCCAGAACGCCCGCAGGTGCCGCTCGGCCTCCTGCAGCCGCTGCATCTCGCGTCCCGGCTCCGCCGTCTTGCCCTCGGCCCATGCCTCGGTCGCCCGGCGGCGCCACCGCTCGCACGCCTTCGGGATCGTGCCCGCATGCAGCCCGGGGCGCAGCATGCCGGTCATGCGCTCGCCGTGCGCGCCGATCACCACGCTCGTCAGCCGCGCCCGGCGCGTCGCCTCGTACAGCCGCCAGTTGGCACCCAGCTCCCAGACCAGGAAGCCGAACAACCCGGGCAGTACGAACACCGTCGTCCAGGCGAGGGTCTGCGCCAGCGCCGGCTCGCACAGCGTCCCGTACGCAGCTGCCCACAGCGGCGCGGTCGGCAACAGCAGCTTGTGCGAGACGGTGACGACCGGAAAATGCTTGAGCGGGTTGAGCTGCGGCTCCACCAGCAGCGTCACGAAGAACTGCACCACGTACATGACCACGGCCCAGAGGCGCCCGAACACCGCCTTCAGCACCAGGCCGGCGCGACTGTCGCGCTGCCGGATGCGCAACAGCTCGTCCACCGCGTAGTGCGCGCGCTCGATCCACCCGAGCACCTGGCGCGACAGCTCCAGGACCGCGCGCGCCAGTTCGGGCAGGACCCGCCGCGTGATCTGCCCCCACCAGGCGGCCAGTGCGTCCTCCAGGTGCGCCTGCACGATCCTGCCGGGGCGGCTGTCGAGCAGGACGGCCGCGGCGAGATAGCCGGCCAGGTACCAGCGCCAGTCCAGCCGGTGCGCCACATCGTAGGCGCGCAGCACCACCCAGAGCAGCGCCACCACCGCCGCCGGCCGCAGCACGAAGCGGCGCCCGAGCGCCACGGGATAGCTGTCCAGCAGCCGCTGCACCGCCTCGTGCCGCAGCAGCCGGCGCGGCAGCCGCCAGCATAGCCACCGCAGCCCCCGCCCGCACCGGCGCAGCGCCGCCCACGCCAGGCGGCGCGAGGGACGGTGCTCCAGCAGCAGCAACACCAGCGCCGCCCCCATCCCGATCGTGGCGCCGCTCGCCAGGCGCACCTCTCCGAGCCCCAGGGCGCGTGCGAGCGGCGCCAGCATGTGCTGCACCCCCTCCAGCACCATGAGGCTCGTGCCGAGAGGCAGCAGCACGAACCGCACCAGCAGCCGGCCGAGCGGGGTGCCGAAGAACATGGAGCTGGTGCGCTGCAGCCACCGCATGTAGAAGGTGCCGCGGCGATACACGCCCGGCAGCTCGCGCGCCAGCCGGCGGTCCGCTCGCAGGAGCGGATCGCCCCCCACGAGCTGGCGCACCCCCTGGATGTCCTGCAGCTTGAGGTCGTTGCGGCTCACCTCGTCGCGCAGGTCGGCGAACCCGATGTAGTCGCGCTCCGCGAGCCGGTCGAGCAGCTCCTCGACGATCTTGTCGAACGCAACCTGTTCCGGCACGTTCGCGGGCACCAGTCCCACCGCCCGCAGGGCACGCGCCAGCACGGGGCGGAAGCGGCGCCGCAGCGATCGCTCCGCCACGCGCGCGGCCGCGCCGAGCAGGCGCTCCAGCCGCCGGCGGGCCTGCGGCTCGAGCCTCAGGCGCGCTGCGCGCGCATGCGCAGCGCGCAGGTAGCGATGCACCCGGACCGGGACCTGGCCCTGTAGCGAGCGGCGCAGCGGCTCGCGACCGCGCGAGCACAACCACCCCATCAGGTCGATCTTGACGCCGGGCAGTTCGGCGTCGTGGCAGGCGCGCTCCAGCTCCCAGAGCAACCGCCGCTCGTGGCGCCCGGCCGTCCCGCCGGCAGCCAGCGCGGCGAACAGCGGCGCCAGCGCGCGCGCCCACGCTGCCGCGCTCGGCCCGCGATCCCGCAGCGCCGCCCGCAGCCTCTCGCCGAGCCGGTGCGCCGGGGTCGCAGCTGCCTGGGCCGGAGCGGTGGGCCCAGCGGCGTGCGGCGGCACCGCCGCGCTCGCAGCGGCCGCGCTGCCGGCGCTGGGGTCCACCGGCGGCGCCGGCGCGCCTTGGGTGCCCCGTGGCGGCAGCAGGGCGGGAGCCTGTTCCGCCAGCGCGCGGGCGCGGGCAGCGGCCTCGGCTCCCAACAGCGCCTCGATCCCGAGCGGTATCCCCAGCGCCGCGAGCACCGCCTCCAGCCGCGCCGGCTGCAGCGAGGGAAACCACACCGGCAGCAGCTCGGGCGCGAGCGCCCGCAGCTCCAGGCAGGTGGCGATGATCTCGGTGAGGTCGGCCAGCGGGGTGCGCGGCGGCAACAGCCGCTCGGCGGCCGCGAGCACCCGCAGCGCCTCGCGCACGAAGGGATGGCCGAGCATCCCGAGCAGCTGGCGCGCCCGTTGCGCTGCGAGCGCACCGCTCGCGGCGAGCCGCTCCAGCGCTTCGTGCACGCAGGCGTGGTAGGCCTGCGCCAGCACCCGGCGCTCCAGCGCCCAGGGGGCGACGGTGGCGCGCTCGTGCGCGCCGGGCTCGGCGACGAGCAGCACCGGGTCGGCGAGCTGCTCGACCTCCAGCAGCAAGCCGTCCTGCGCCGCGATGCGCCGCAGCTCCTCGCGCCCGATCACCAGCGAGCCCGGGTGCGGCACCTCGAGCGCGATCAGCTGGCTGTGGCTGCGGATCACCTGGCGCAGCACACCCGGGCGGACCAGCACGAGCCGGCGCCCGTCGCCGAGCCAGCTCCAGCGCCGGTGCAGCCCCGGCGCGGCGGCCGCGGGCTGCCCCCGCCCCAGGGCCGCGCCGGACCGCGCCGTCCCCGCCCCGCCGCTGCCACCGCCATCGCCATCCATGTCGCGACCGGCTCCTGGACCGCGCCCGCCGCCGTCACTGTCCGCCCGAGCGCACCACGCCGAAGAAGAACGAGAGCGTCAACACCGCGGCCACGGCGTAGCCGACCACCCCGAAGGCCTGCATCCAGGGCGTACCGTGCAGGAGCACGTAGCTCGAGACGGCGGCCAGCCCGACGATGAGCACCGCCGCCGCCAGCCGGTTGGCGGCGCGGCTGCGCTGCCGCAGCATCAGCTCCAGCGCCTCGGGATCGGGCTGGCTCAGCACCCGCAGGGTGCCGTCCCGGAGCTGGCTCGTGATCAGGCGCAGATCGTGCGGCAGCCGGTGCAGCAGATACAGCGCTTCCTCGATGCTGCGGCGCGTCTCCCGGGTGTAGAACTCGGGGTCGGTCAGCCGGCGGAAATAGATCTGCAGGACCTGCGGCCGGATCGCCTCGATGGGATTGAGCTCCGGATAGATGTCGCGTGCGATCCCGTCGACGGTGGCGAGCGCCTTGCCGATGAGCATGAGGTCTGCAGGGAGCACGATCTGGTGGCGCACGATCACATCGAAGATCGCCTGGATGTAGGTGGCGACGTCGATGCGCGCGAGATCGACCCCCAGGTAGCGGTCCATGAGATCGAGCAGGTCGTGCTTGAGCGCGCGCGTGTTCACCCGTTCGCCGACGATCCCCTGGCGCTGCAACAGCCGGATCATGCGCTCGGCATTGCTGGTGAGCAGGCAGACCAGAAAGCTGAGCAGGTCATCGATCCGCTCCTGGTCGAGCATCCCCATCATGCCGAAGTCGAGCAGGCAGATCACGTTGCCTTCCAGCACGAAGATGTTGCCCGGGTGCGGATCGGCGTGGAAGAACCCGTGCACGAAAGTCTGCGTCAGCGTGATGCGGATACCGGCCTTGGCGATCTTCTCGCGGTCCAACCCAGGCCGCTTGCGGATCTCCTCCGAGTCGATCTTGACCCCATGGATGAACTCCATGGTCAGCACCCGGTCGGTGCTCAGATCGTCGTAGACGCGCGGGACGTAGATGTCCGGATCGCCGGCGAAGTTGGCGGCGAACTTCTTGATGTTGTGGGCCTCGCGCCCGAAATCGATCTCCTTGTGGATCGACTTGTCGAACTCCTCCACCAGGGCGGTGGGACGCCAGCGCCGCACTTCGGGATCGCGCTCGAGCAGCGCCGCCAGCTGGCGCAGCAGGTCCAGGTCGCGCGCGAGGATCTGGCGCAGCCCGGGCCGCTGTACCTTCACCACGACCTCGTCGCCACCCACCAGGACCGCGCGGTGCACCTGCGCGATCGAGGCCGCGGCGAGCGGAGTGTCGTCGAACGAGGTGAACAGCTTTTCGATCGGGGTACGCAGCTCCTCCTCCACGATGGCCCGCGCCACGGCGCCGTCGAACGGGGGCACCCGGTCCTGCAGCTTGCGCAGCTCCTGGACCAGCGACATCGGGATCAGGTCCGGCCGGGTGGCGAGGATCTGGCCGAACTTGATGTAGGTTGGACCGAGCTCCTCGAAGATCATCCGGATGCGTTCCTCCGGACGCAGCTCGCTGCGCTCGCTCGGAACCCCGTAGCGGCCGAACGTCAGGCCGCGGAGCGCGGTCCGCCAGGCCCCCTCGATCCCGGTGCGGGCGACGATGTCGCCGAAGCCGTGACGTGCCACGACCTTCAGGATCTCGTACAACCGCCCGACGTTGCGGACGGTGGCGGGCAGGCGCACGATTCGCATCGCCATGTCGGCCCCTCATACCAGCTCGCCGCACGCCGCGCCAGCGCAGCCGGCCGGTGCCCGCCGCTGCCGTCTCACGCCGGCGCGAGCAGCGCCCGCAGGCAGGACAGCGAGCGCTCGGCCTGCCGGGGCGCGTCGTGGCTGTGCCGCGACAGCTCCACGTTGACCAGGCCGCGGTAGCCCGCCTGCACGAGCGCACCGAGTGCCGGACGGAGGTCGAGGTCCCCCTCGCCGAAGGGCAGGTGGACGTGCTCCCGGCCGCGGATGTCCTCCGCGTGCACGTTCACGATGCACCCCGCGTAGCGCCGGACCGCTTCCTCGGGCGGGAACCCTTCGGTGCAGCGCACGTGGCCGAGGTCGAGGGTCAACCGCAGCCCCGGCCCGCACATCTCCCGCAGCCGGTCGAACCCCTCCAGCCGGTCGATGAACTGCCCCGGCTCGGGCTCGAAGCCGACCGGGATCCCGCACCGCTCGGCGTGCTCCAGCACCGGGAGCATGCCCGCCCGCAGCCGCTCCCACCCCTCCGCCGCCGGCAGGCCCGGTTCCGCGGGGCCGGAGTGGACGCTGACCGCCTCCGCACCCAGCTCGGCGCCGATGGCGACCGCGCGCGCCAGCAGCGCCACCCGCCGCTCCCGGCCCTCCGAGACGAGCGACGGCCAGTGCTTGCGGCGCGGATCGAGCACGTACCGCGCCCCGGTCTCCACCACCCGGCGCAGCCCGAGCGCATCGAGCCGCCGCGCGAGGGCCGCCACCTCGGCGGCGCTCGTCGCGAACGGATCGAGGTGGTGCACGTCGAGGGTGAGCGCGACCCCGTCGTATCCCAGATCCGCCAGGATGGCGAGGCAGTCCTCGAGCGTGTGGTGCGCGAACCCGTTCGTGTTGTAGCCGATCGCCAGCATCGCTCCCCGGGGATCGGGGCCCTCGCCAGGGGTCCGATTGTGCGCCGGGGCCGGCAGCGGGTCAATGCCGGCGGAGGCGGCACCGCCCCGCCGGCACCCCGGCTCCGGGCAGGCGCGCCCCCACCGCCCAACCCCACCAGGAGACATCCGGGGCCAGGATCGGTACCCTCTGGGAGGGGAGGAGCCGCGCGAGGGGGAAGCCGGCGGTGGCGCAGCGCACCTGCAGGGGGCTCTTCGCCTACGCGGTGCTCGTGCTGCTCGTGTTCGTGCTCGGAGCGGCGGTGGCGCGGCGCGACGGCGGCGGCCCGGCGCCCCCGCCGGCCGCCCTGCTGCCGTCCACGCCACGCTCCGGCGAGGAGCTGCCGCCGCTCTCGCCGCTCGCCGTGCACGAACACGCACTGCAGGCGCCGGTGTTCGAGGACCTGGACGCCTGGGAAGCAGCCGCGATCGCGGCGCTGGAGGCGGGCGAGCCCCCGCCGCCCGAACCGGCACCGACGGGCGATTCGAGATCTCCGGCGTGCGTGCCGGGCGCTACACCGTCGCAGCATGGGCGGCGGGCTTTCGCGAGGCCAGCCACGAGGGCAACCTCGACCTCGCGCCGGGGGAGCAGCGGCGCGACCTGGTGCTGGTGCTCCAGCCCGCCGGCGCCATCGCCGGCCAGGTGCGCGACGAGGCCGGCGCTCCGGTCGCCGGGGCGACGGTGCGGGTCGATCACCGGGGCGCCTTCGGGGGGCCGAGCGCCACCACCGGTCCGGACGGCCGCTACACCGTGGACGCGGTCCGCCCGGGGCCGAACCGGGTACGGGTCTCGCACCCGGAGTTCCGCTCCCCGCCTCCTCGCCTCGTCCAGCTGCCCGCCGCCGGCGGCGGCGCCGGCGACGGCCCCCGCGCGGACGGCGTCGACCTCGTGCTCCGCGCGGGCGGGGCGATCGCGGGCCTGGTGGTGACGGCCGAGGGCGCGCCGGCCGACACCGCGGTGGTGCTGCACGATCGGCGCGGGCGGCGACTCCGCAGCGAACGCGCCCGCGGCGGGCGCTTCCGCTTCGCCGGTCTGCGGGGCGGCAGCTATCTCGTGCGCGCTGGACCCTTGGACGGCGCGGTGGGGGTGGAGCGGGTGGGGGTGCCGGCGCGCGGCGAGATCGCGCTGGTGCTGGTGCTGGAGGCCGGTGGGGTGCTCGCCGGCAGGGTCGAGGACCCGCAGGGCGCGCCGCTCGCGGGGGTGCGGGTCCGCGCTGCCCGCCGCGGACTCGCCTTTGGCGTCGAACGCCGTACCGACGCTGCCGGTCGCTTCCGGCTGGAAGGATTGCCCGATGGCAGCTACGTGGTGCGTGCGATCCCGGAGGGGATGCTGTCCGAGCCGCCGCCTCTGGTGCTCGAGGTGATCGGCGGGCACGGGCCACCAGACGTGGTGCTGCGGCTCGAGCCAGGTGCGGTGCTGGTGGGCCGGGTCGTCGCCGCCGACGGCGGCCCGGCCGGCGGCGCCATGGTGAGCGTGTACGACGCCGAGCATCGCCACGCCAACACCGTCACCGCAGCGCCGGACGGCAGCTTCCGCGTCGACCGCCTGCCGGCGGGGATCCTGCACGTGTTTGCGCGGCTGGGCACCGAGCTTGCCCGCGAGCGCTTCGGGGTGCGCGCCGGTGAAGAACTCGCGGTGGCGATCCACACCCACCGCATGGGCGAGATCGAAGGCCGGGTGCTCGGCGCCGACGGCCAGCCGCTGGCGCGGGCGCTGGTGGACTGCCGCAGCACCGACGGCATCGTGGTGCGGCGCGTACGCAGCGACGGCAAAGGCCGCTACCCGGGTCCAGCACCTGTACCCCGGCACCTATCGCCTGGTGGTCTCGCAGCAGCAGCACCGGGCCGAGCTCTACCGCACCGTCGGGCCCGCCGCCGCCATCCGGGGCGTCGATCTGCTCGTGCGCTGAGAGCGGCGGTTCGGACAGCAGGGGCCTCGCCCCATGCGGCGCCGCCTACCGGTGCAGGCCATCCCCCCCGCTGTGCTCGCGCCCGCGCCCCGGGCACCGGCGCTGGCGGCGGGCGACGCAGGCGGCGGCGACCGCGCGTGCGCCAGCGCCCCCCAGCGCCTCGGCGCAGGCAGCCAGGGTCGCCCCGCTGGTGAGCACGTCGTCGACCAGCAGCACCCGGCGGCCACCGACCAGAGCGGGCTCGGCGCGGAAGGCCCCCAGCAGCGCCGCTCGCCGCGCCGCGCGGCCGAGCCCGAACAGCGGCGGGCTGTTGCGCACCCGCACCAGCGCGCGCGGAGCGCACCGGAGCCCCAGCGCCTCGGCGAGCGCCTGCGCGAGCAGCGCCGCATGGTCGAGCCCGCGGCGGCGGACCCGGGCTCCGGCCCCCGGCACCGGCACGACCAGATCGGCGCGCAGGCCGCGCTCGCGCACGCGCGCGGCCAGCAGCGCGCCCAGCAACGGTGCCTTGGCCGTCGCCCCGCGGTACTTCAGCGCCCGCACCAGCGCCCGCAGCCGCCCCGCATAGGGCCCCAGCACGGCTGTGGGCGGCACGGCCGGAGCGAGCTGCCGGCAGGCCGCACAGCGGCCCCGGCCGCGCCGGCGGCCCCCGGGCAGCCGCGCCCCGCAACGCCGGCACTGGTGCGCCAGCGGCTCGGCGAGCCCATTCCGGCACGCCGCGCAGCCCGGTACCCCGTCCGGCGGCGTCGCCGCGAGCGCGCCGCCGCAGCCGGCGCAGCACGGCGGCAGCAGCAGGTCGAGTACCCAGCGGCCAAGTCCCTCGGCGGCGGCCGCCGCCACGGCGAGTGCCTTCACCGCGTGCTCCTCTGTCGCGGGCCAACACGCGGGCGGCGAGCATAGCCGCGCCGGCCGACAGGGACCGCTCCGGCCGCGGGCGCGCCGCTTGTGTCCCGCACTGCTGCCGCCTTCGGAAAGGGCCTGGCCGGCTGCGGCCGGCTCAGGGGCCGGCACGCTGCTCCGCTCCGGAGGCGTCCGGGCGGCCGCCGCGCCGCTCGCCGATCCAGCCGCCCAGCGCGGCGAGGACCTGGAGCAGGGCGGCGGCGGCGGCGATCCAGTAGGCCCCCAGCAGCCGGCCGCCGGGTGCGCCCGGGCCCGCCAGGTCCACCGCCGCCAGGACCTCGGCGATCGTCCGCCCCGCCTCCTCGATCCGCAGCCCGTGGCGTACGGCGGCCCCCATGGCCCCGAGTCCGCCCGCCGCCGCGAGCAGCCACAGCGCCCGGCGCCCGAGCAGCGCTGCGCCGAACGCCGCCAGCGCTCCCGCCCCCAGCGCCGCGGCCAGCAGCCGCGCCTCGGCATACTCCCACCCGGCGACCTCCAGGCCCAGCGCCCGGTGCCAGCCGGCGCGCGCGGCCGCGATGCCGGCCAGCGCCGCCACGCCACACAGTCCCGCCGGCCCCCAGCGCCAGAGCGAACGCGCCGCCGGATCGACCGCCGGCCGCCTCCTCGCCATGCCCGTGCTGGCCCCCTCGCTCACGGCGCCCGCGACTCGGGCTCGAGCACCCCGAGCGCCACCAGGCGCGCGCGGGCGCGCGCGCGCAGCTCCGGATCGTCGAGCAAGAGCACCCGGCGGGCGATCTCTTCCGCCCGAACAGGTGCGGCCTCCTCCGGCGCCGCGGCGAGTCCGGCCAGTACCGCGCGCGCCGCGCGGGCGTGCACGCTCGGCCCGCCGTGGGCAGCCGCACCCAGCAGCGAGTACAACGCCGCGGCGGGCCAGCGCCCCTGCAGCAGCGCGAACAGCTCCGCCACCTCCTCGTCGCGGGCCCCGATCCCGGCGGCGCTGAGCCCGCCGGCGAACAGCCGCTCCAGGTTGCGCCACGGATGCGCCGCCCGCGGCACCAGCCGGCGCAGATCGACCGCATGTCCCACCTCGTGCAGCGCCACGTAGTCCAGCCGCACCGCCAGCAGCTCCGCGAACAGCCGCTCGCGCGGCACCCCCACCGGCGGCGGGCCGAACAACCGCTCGAGCAGCCGCAGCAGCGCCCGCTCCGCCGCACTGCGGGGCGCCTGCCCGGCCAGCAGTGCGGCCGCGCACGCCAGATCGCGCGGTGCCGGCCGCAGCGCATCGAGATCGAGCACCACCGCCCCAGCGGGCCCGCTCCGGCCGAGCAGGGCCTGGCGGCGTGCGGGCTCCAGCCCCTGGCCCTCGACCACGTAGCAGAGCACCGGCGCGGTGCCGGTGAGCGCGGGTACCTCGAAGAGCGCGACCACGCTCGGAGCGCGCGCGAGCAAGCCCCGGGAGGTCTCGCGCAGCTCGAGCAGCACCCCGGCCTCGAGCAGCGCCGCCACCAGCGGCGCCCCCGGGGTGAGCAGCGTGCCTGCCTCGCCACCGCTCGTGGCCAGCGGCGGCCCGGCGAGCTCGGGCCGACCGGCGTGCACGGCCGCCGCGGCGAGCACGCGCTGCGCCTCCTCGAGCCCGTGCTGCGGGCCCAGCGCCGCCAGCCCCCGGCGCACTGCCCGCACCAGCCGTAGCTGCCGCTCCAGCTCCCGGTCGATCCGGTCCAGGCGCGCGGCCTGCAGCGCCGCCTCCTCGATCCAGCCGCACGCCAGATACGCGCGCGCGAGCGCATGCCGCGCCTCGGGGTCGTCAGCACGGCGCGCCACCGTGGTGGCGGCGGCGGCCAGCGCCTGCCGCCGGGCCGCGAACCGGTCGGGCCAGCGGGGGGCGAGCTCCGGGGCGAACAGCCCCCGCTGCCAGGTGGCCACGGCCTCGGCGCCCCGGTCCTCCGCCACCAGCAGCCGGCGCACCAGCCGCAACGCGCAGCCCAGCCCCGGGTCGAGCCCCAGCGCCCGCCGGGCGCTGGCCAGCGCGCGCTCGTGCTCGCCCCGCTCCAGGGCGACGAGCGCCAGCGCGTGGTGCGCGAGGGCCAGCTCCGGGTGGTGCTGGAGCACCAGCCGCGCCTGGTGCTCCAGCCGCGGGCGGTCGGCGGCGAGGGCCACCAGGCGGCTCTGCAGCGCCTCGATCGACGCGCCCCCGACAGCCATCTCCGGCAGCGCGCGGCCGGCGCTGGCCGGCAAGGGCGGCGGCACCGGCACCGCGGCGCCACAGCCCGCAGCCACCAGCGCTGCCGGCAGGCCGAACGCGCACGCTGCGCGCAGCGCCATCCCCGCTGCCACCGCCCTCGCCTGCCGCAGCCGCTGCATCGCCTACGGCCTCCTGTGGCGGGCCGGCCCCCTGGCCCGCGCCCCGACCGCTCAGTCCGCCTCGTGGACCACGCGGCCGCCGACCAGGGTGTAGCGGATGCGGCCGCGGACCTCGCGCCCTGCGAACGGGCTGTTGCGCGCGGCGCTGTAGAAGCCCGAGGCACCGAGCGTGAAGGGCGTCGCCGGGTCGAAGACCACCAGATCGGCGGCGGCGCCGCGGGCGAGGGTGCCGCTCGAGGCCTCCAGCTGCGAGTCGGCGTCCAGGCCCAGGCAGCGCACCGGTCCCACCGTGAGCAGCTCTACCGCGCGGCTGAGCGAGATCACGCCCGTCTCCACCAGCTCGGTGTAGATCACGGGCCAGGTCGTCTCCAGTCCGATCACGCCGCACGGCGCCAGATCCCACTCGCGCTCCTTGTCCTCCTGGGAATGGGGGGCATGGTCACTGGCGACGCAGTCGATCGTGCCGTCGGCGAGCCCCTGCAGCAGCGCCTGGCGATCGGCCTCGGACCTGAGCGGCGGGTTCATCTTGTGCGCCGCGGCATCGAAGGCGCGCACCTGCTCGTCGGTGAGCAGCAGATGGTGCGGGGTGACCTCGCAGCTCGCGCGCACGCCGCGCCGGCGCGCCTCGCGCACCAGCGCCAGCGAGCGGGCGGTCGACAGGTGCGCGATGTGCACCCGCGTGCCGCACGCTTCGGCGAGCAGCAGGTCGCGCGCCACGATCACGTCTTCGCTGACACCGGGCTTGCCTTGGAGCCCGAGTTCGGCCGACACGACTCCGGCATGCATCTGGCCGCCCGCCGACAGCGTCGGATCCTCGCAGTGATCGATCACCACGCGATCGAGCATCGCGGCATACAGCAGCGCACGGTGCATGAGGGCGGCGGTGCGCACCGGGTCGCCGTCGTCGCTGAAGGCGCATGCACCGCCGGCCGCCAGGTCTCCGAGCTCGGCGAGCTCCTCGCCGCGCCGGCCCTTGCTGACGCAGCCGATCGGCAGCACCCGGGCCCCGCCCGCCCGCCGGCCCTGGTCGACCACGAACTCGCAGGCGGCGCGGGTATCGAGCGGCGGTTCGGTGTTGGGCATGGCGCAGACGGTGGTGAAACCGCCGGCGGCAGCGGCGCGCGCCCCGGTCCGGATCGTCTCCTTGCGCTCCTGACCCGGCTCGCGCAGGTGCACGTGGATGTCGATGAAGCCCGGGCACACGACCAGCCCCGCCGCGTCGATGGTACGGTCGGTTGCACGCCGGATGCCCGCTCCCACGTCCGCGATGCGCCCGTACATGACGAGCACGTCGGCGAGTTCGTCCCGGCCGCTCGCCGGATCGATGACCCGCCCGCCGCGGATCAGGATGGTGGCCGGCTCGCTCCGTTCAGCCACGGCGCCGCGCCTCCAGACACAGCTCCAGCACCGCCATCCGGATCGCCACTCCGTTGCGCGCCTGGCGCAGCACCACGGAACGTTCCCCGTCGGCCACCTCGGGCATGAGTTCCACCCCGCGGTGGATCGGACCCGGGTGCATGATGATCGCACCGGGTCGGAGCCGGGCAGCGCGCTCCGCGGTCATGCCGAACAGCCGCGCGTACTCGCGCACGCTCGGGATGGCGCCGGCGCGATGCCGTTCGTGCTGGATGCGGAGCAGCATGACCGCGTCGGCGCGCTCCAGCTCGGGCTCGAGCCGATGCGCCACGCGCGCGCCCAGCGCTTCGAAGGCCCGTGGCACCAGCGTCGGCGGCCCGCACAGCGTCACCTCCGCGCCCATGGTGCGCAGCGCCCACAGGTTGGAGCGCGCCACGCGGCTCGCCCCGATGTCGCCCACGATGAGCACCTGCAGCCCCCGCACCTCGCCGAAGATCTCTCGCAGGGTGAACAGGTCGAGCAGGGCCTGGGTCGGATGCTCGTGCGCCCCGTCCCCCGCATTGAGGATCGCGGCATCGACGTGGCGCGCCAGCAGCACCGGCGTGCCGGCGTGCGCCGAGCGTACGACCAGCGCGTCCACTCCCATGGCGACGATGTTGCGCGCGGTGTCCACCGTGCTCTCACCCTTGACCGTGCTGCCGGCGGCGACCGCATAGTCGATCACCTCGGCCCCCAGCCGGCGCGCCGCCAGGGTGAACGAGGTGCGGGTGCGGGTGGAGGGTTCGAAGAACAGGTTGGCGACGGTGCGGCCGGCGAGCAGTCCCAGCGGCGGCGCCTGCGCCTCGGCGTGCGGCCGGCGGCGCGCCGCCAGCTCGAGTACGGCCTCGATCGCCTCGCGCGCGAGCCCCCGCATGCCGAGCAGGTGCGGGCTCGACCAGCCGCTCATGGCGCGCCCCGCTCCTGCCATGCCAGGCGCAGGCCCTCCAGGGTGAGATGCGGGTGGAGCTCGAAGCCGAGCGAGCTGCCCTCGACCATGAGCGCGGCATCGCCGCCCGTCGCCAGCAGCCGAGGCGGGCGCGGCAGCTCCGCGATCACCCGTGCGCACAGCGCCTCGAACAGCCCGCGCAGCCCGAACCAGAGCCCGCTGCGCAGCGCCTCGATCGTGTTGCGGCCGATCGCGCGCTCGGCCGGCGCCACGCGCACGTAGGGCAGCAGCGCCGTGCGGGCGGCGAGCGCCCGGGCGGCGGTCTCCACCCCCGGCGCGATCGCCCCGCCGAGGTAGGCGCCGGTCTCGCTCACCACGTCGAGGGTGATGGCGGTCCCGAAGTCCACCACCACCAGCGGGCCCTGCCCGCACAGCCGCAACGCGGCGAAGGCGTTGACGATGCGGTCGGCGCCGACCTCGTGCGGGTCATCGACCTCCAGCGGGATCGGCAACTCCAGCCCCTCGCCCACCACCAGGGGACGGCGGCCGAAGCGCTGCCCGATCCAGTGGCTGAACGGGATCTTGACCTTGGGGTTGACCGAACAGAGCACGGTCCCCTCCAGCACCGGTTCCGGCAGCCCGTCCACGAAGCGCCGCCAGGCCTCGTCCATGGCGAGCAGATCCTCGGCGAGCAGCCGTGCGGTGCGCACCAGCCGCTCCCCGTCGTACAGACCCAGGTGCAGATGGGTGTTGCCCACATCGGCGACCAGCAGCACGGCGACCAGCCCTCCCCGACCGCGCAGCAGAGTCTAGTCGGAGGGACCGCCAGCCGCCAGCGCCGCCGCCGGCCGCGGCGCACCGGAGCACCGCCCCGCTCCGTCCGCCCCGCGGGCGTGGTGCGCCCGCCGGCCGTGCCATATAATCTCCTCGCCAGCGTGCGACGCGCAGGGTTGGGAGAGCGGGAGGCCACCGATGGCCATCGACTTCCACGGGCTGCTCAAGCGGGTGGTGCAGGAGCGTGCCTCCGATCTCTTCCTCAAGGTCGGCAGCCCGCCGAGCCTTCGCATCGACGGGCGCGTCCGGTTCATGCAGGCCGAACCGCTCACGCCCGAGACCGCCCAACAGGTCATCGAGCTGCTGCGCCGGGCGCGGCCGGATGCCGATTTCGAGCACAGCAGCGAGGTCGACATGGCGTACGACCTGCCCGGCATCGGGCGCTTTCGCGCCAATGTCTACCGCCAGCGCAACAACTACGCCTTCGCCCTGCGCTACATCGAGCGCAACATCCCGAGCTTCGAGGAGCTGGAGCTGCCGAGCGAGCCGCTGCGGCGGCTGGCCTCGCTCCAGCGCGGGCTGGTGCTGGTGACCGGGGTGACCGGCTCGGGCAAGTCCACCACGCTGGCCTCGATGATCGGTTACATCAACAGCAACTTCAACAAGCACATCGTGACCATCGAGGATCCGATCGAGTTCATCTACCAGGACAAGCGCTCGATCATCTCGCAGCGCGAGATCGGCAGCGACACGCCCGACTTCCACGCCGCGCTCAAGCACATCGTACGCCAGTCTCCGGACGTGATCATGATCGGCGAGATGCGGGATCGCGAGACCATGGAGGCCGCCATCACGGCGGCGGAGACCGGCCACCTGGTGCTCTCCACGCTGCACACGGTCAATGCGCAGCAGACCGTCGAGCGCATCATCAACTACTTCCCGCCGCACCAGCACGAGCTGGTGCGCCTGCAGCTGTCGATGGTGCTGGAGGGCGTGATCAGCCAGCGGTTGCTGCCGCGCCGGGATGGGGTGGGGCGGGTGCCCGCGGTCGAGCTCATGATGCGCAGCCCCACGGTGCGCGACCTGCTGGCCGAGGGCCGCACGACCGAGCTGTACAAGGCGATCAAGGAGGGCGAGTACTTCGGCTCGCAGACGTTCAACCAGTCGCTGCGGCGGCTGTACGAGGCGGAGAAGATCTCGCTCGAAGAGGCGGTCGCCGCGGCCGACAATCCCGAGGAGCTGAAGATGGAGATCCGCGGCATCATCAAGGGCTCGCGCGCCGCGGACTTCGACTTCGAGTACTGAGCGCGCGAGCGCAGGCAGGCCCCCGCGCCCCGCACCGGGCGCCAGGGCGCCGGGGAGCCCCGAGCGGTCAGGGGCGAGACGGCGCCGGCCGCCCGGAGCCGCTGAGCGCCTGCAGCCGGCGCGCCACCGCTGCGAGCAGCGGGCCGATCCCCGCGCCGGTTGCCGCCGAGATCGGATAGACCTCCAGCTCCGGATGCGCGGCGCGAAAGGCGGCGATGCCCGCGGCGCTCTCCGGCAGATCGACCTTGTTCAGCGCCACCAGCTCCGGCCGCTCCGCCAGACCGGCCCCGTGCGCCTGCAGCTCGTGGCGGACCTGCCGGTAGGCCGCCACCGGGTCGCCCGCCGCGGGCGCGGCATCGATGACGTGCACGAGCAGGCGCGTCCTCTCGATGTGGCGCAGGAAGGCGTGCCCCAGCCCGGCGCCCTGGTGCGCACCCTCGATCAGCCCCGGGATATCGGCGAACACGCACTGCCGGTATTCCCCCAGTTCGACCACCCCGAGCACGGGGGCGAGTGTGGTGAATGGATACGGGGCGACCTTGGGGCGGGCGGCCGACAGGCGGCGGAGCAGGGTCGATTTGCCCGCGTTGGGCAGTCCCACCAGCCCCACGTCCGCGATCAGCTTCAGCTCCAGGGTGTAGCGCGCCCGGCTGCCGGGCTCGCCCCGCTCGCAGCGGCGGGGCGCCTGGTCGGTCGGGGTGGCGAAGGCCGCGTTGCCCCGGCCGCCGCGGCCGCCGCGCGCGGCGACGAACTCCTCGCCCTCTGCCACCAGATCCCGCAGCACCGGCCCCAGTGTCCCGTCGGGCCGCCAGGCGCGGACCAGGGTTCCGAGCGGGACCGCGACCACCAGATCGCGTCCGGCCCGGCCCGCGCGGCGGTTGCCGCTGCCCGGCCGCCCGCTCTCGGCGCGGAAGTGGACCTGCCGGTGGATCTCGGCGAGGGTGGAGACCGAACCGGTCGCGCGCAGGATCACGCTGCCGCCGCGGCCGCCATCGCCGCCGGCCGGGCCGCCGAAGGGCCGGTACTTCTCCCGCAGGAAGGCGCAGCAGCCGTCGCCTCCCCGCCCCCCTTCCGCGATGATGTCGGCGCGATCGACGAACAAGACCCGCGATTCCGTACCCGGCGCCGACGACCCGCCGCGGGGGGCGCGGACAGGCAGCAGACGATCAGCCCTGCGGCGCGGGGAGCACGTCCACGCGGCGATTGGGCCGGAAGTGCACCACGCCCTCCGCGAGCGCGAACAGCGTGTAGTCCCGCCCCATACCGACGTTGTGCCCCGGCCGGAAGCGCGTGCCGAGCTGCCGGACGATGATGTTGCCCGGCCGCGCGAGCTGACCGCCGAAGATCTTGACCCCGCGCCGCTGCGCGTTGCTGTCGCGCCCGTTGCGGCTGGAGCCGCCACCCTTCTTGTGCGCCATGAGCCCTGGCCCTCAGCCCTCGATGCGCTCGATCCGGACCGCGGTGTAGCGCTGGCGGTGGCCGCGCTTGCACTTGCTGTTCTTGCGCTTGCGCTTCTTGAAGACGACGATCTTCTCGCCCTTGCGCTCGCCCAGCACCCGCGCCAGCACCGCCGCCCCCTCGACGAGCGGGGTACCCACCCGCGTCTGGCCCGCGCCGCCGATCAGCAACACCCGCTCCAGCCGCAGCTCGGCCCCGTCCTCGAGCCCCGGTTTCCGGTCGAGCAGGACCCGGTCGCCCTCGCTGACCCGGAGCTGGCGGCCCCCGTCCTGGATCACCGCGTACATGGTTCGCTCGCTGCCTCCGCGCTGCGGCCTGAGCCGCCACACGCCATTCCGCAAAGCCACGCATTATACGCAGCCCCTTTTTTCTTGCAAGTCTTGGGCGATCCAGGTGCGAGGCAGGGCCCGCGGCGGCGGCGCAGGGGCGCTCGGAGCTTTCGGCTCAGGCCGCGGGCGCCGCTCCGCCCCCGCGCGCAGCCGGGCGCCAGCGCGGCCACAGGCGCGGCCGCCCGCCCAGCGCCCGCACGTAGTCGCCGGCGCCGGCGAGCGCCCGCTCCTCGATCCGGATGCGCCAGGCGATCGCCACCCCGTGCACGGCGCTCGCCACCAGCGCGGTCAGCCACGCTCCGTGGACCAGCGGCAGCGCCGCCATTTCCAGCACCACCCCGGCGTAGTTGGGGTGGCGCAGCCAGCGGTACACACCGCCGGTCACGGGCGGCGCTCCCGGCAGCGTCACCACCTTCACGCACCAGCGCCACCCCAGCGCGCGCATGGCCGCGTACCGCAGCGTCTGCCCGAGCGCGAAGACGGCGAGCGCCGGGATCGCCACCGCTGGCAGGAAGGGACGTTGGAGCGCCTGGACCTCGAGCAGCATGCCGGCGAGCCAGCCCGTGTGCACCGCCGCCAGCACCGCCAGGTCGGCGCCCCCGTGCACGCGCCCGCCGGCCAGCAGCAGCCGCCGCTCCTGGCGCCGGCTCCAGGCGAGCTCCACCAGCCGCTGCACCGCCACCGCAGCGACGAGCGCGGTGAACGCTCCCTGGCTGCTCACCATCGCAGCAGCACCAGCTCGGCCGAGAAGCCGGGCCCCATGGCGAGGAGGACTCCGTACTGGCCCGGAGCCGGAGCGCGGTGCGCGAGGGTGCGCTGCAGCACCTCGAGCACCGAGGCGGAGGAGAGGTTGCCGACCTCGGCCAGGCTTTGCCGGCTCAGCTCCAGCGCGCCCGGCCCGAGCCCGAGCCCCTGCTCCAGCGCCTCGATGACCCGCGGCCCGCCCGGGTGCGCGACCCAGACCGCGACGTCCTCGAGCCCGAGCCCGTGCTCGCCCAGGAAGCGCCGCACGTGCGGGGGAAGCGCCGAGCGCGCGATCTCGGGCACCTCCGGGCCGAGCACGATCTGCAGGCCCGCCCCACCCACCTCCCAGCCCATGAGCCGCTCGGTGCCAGGGAAGAACACCGCGCGCGCGGCGACGATCCGGGGCAGGGGCCGGCTCGTCGGCGCGGCGAGCGGGTGTTGCGCTCCGAGCATGACCACCGCCGCCGCGCCGTCGCCGAACAGCCCCGTGGCGACCAGGTTCGCCAGCGAGAGGTCATCGAGCCGGAGCGTCAGGCTGCACAGCTCCACCGCCAGCAGCACCGCGGCCTGCTCCGGCTGCCCGCGCAGCACGCTGGCCAGCCGCGCGATGCCGGCCGCCCCGCCCGCGCACCCGATGCCGAACAGCGGTATCCGTTCGAGGTACGGCGAGAAGGCCAGCCGGTTCATGAGGCGCGCATCGATCGAGGGGACCGCGACACCGGTCACCGTGGTGAACACCAGCCAGCGCACCGCGGCCGGCTCGAGCCCCGCGCGCTCGAGCGCGCCCGCCACCGCACGCTGCCCCAGCTCGACCGCCACCTCGATCCAGGCCGCGTTCTTCGCTGCGAAGCCCTCCAGCTCCAGGTAGCGCTCCATGGGCAGCGCGAGATAGCGCCCGCGGACGCGCACGTTGGTGTGCAGCCGCTCCAGAAGCTCCGGGTGGCGCAGCCGCCCTGCCCACACCCGGCGGAAGCCCGCCAGCAGCTGGTCCTGGCTATAGTAATGCCGCGGAAACGCGGTCGCGACGCTGGCGAGCACCGGCGCGGCCACAGCAGGCGCAACAGCTGGCATGGCCCCAGTCCGCCCGGCGAGGGCACCCCCGCTCCCCCTGCCATTATGCCGGGGGCTGGCCGGGGATTCCCGGCCCGCAGCAGCCGCGGGCGCTGGCGGAGCTGCGCCGTGGATTGCTAGACTCGCGCTGCGATGGGACTCAAGAGGACGCAGCAACGCCGCGAGATCATCCTCGGCGGGCCGCTGTACCTGGAGCCCGCCGGGCTGCTCGAGCCGGTGGCGGTGTTCGGCCGCCGGGCCCCCCTGCTGGTCGATGTGGGGGCCGCGCGCGCGCGCTACTTCCTCAACGTGGCGCCGCAGCTGCCGCAGGTCGACTTCCTGGGGATCGAGGTCTCCAAGAAGCGCGTCGAGGCCGCGCTCGCCCGCCTCGCCCGGCGCGGCATCACCAACTGCCGGATGGTGTGGGGGGATGCGACGCGGGTGCTCGCCGAACACCTGGCGCCCGGCAGCGCGGCCGCCATCACCGTGCTCTTCCCCGATCCCTGGCCCAAGCGGCGCCATGCCCGGCGGCGGCTGCTCCACCGGCCCGAGGTCGTGCGGCTGCTCGCCGAGCGGCTGGCGCCCGGAGGGCTGCTCTGGTTCAAGACCGACGATCCGGCGTACTTCGAGGAGGCCCAGCGCCGGCTGGCCGCCGAGCCGCTGCTGGCACCGGCGGACGGGCTCCGGGTGGCGCTGCCGGGGCTGGCGCCCTTCGATCTCGACCTGCCGGAGCCCACCTACTACGAGCAGCTCTGGCAGCAGCAGGGCCGCCGCATCCACGGTGCGGCATGGCGCCGGCGTTGATGCCGGGCGGGACGGCAACGCATGGGCGCGATCGCGGCGAGCTATGGCGAGCTGGCGGAGGCGCTGCTCGACGAGGTCGAGGCGACGCTGGCGGCGCGCGCCGCGCGGCGGCGCGAGCAGGCGCTGTTGCCCGCTGGCCAGATTGCGACGGACCCGGCGGTGCGCTTCGTGGGAGGGCGGCTGCTGGTGCGCCCGCCCGGTGGTCGGGCACGTCTTCTCTCCTACGCCAGCGCCGAGGCCGAGGCAGCGCTCGCCGTGCTCGGCGGCAGCGAACAACGCGCGGTGCTGATCCAGCAGTTGCTCGCGCTCCGCCGCCGCGCCGAGCTGTTGCAGCAGCGCCGGCGACTGCGCGACCAGCTGCACGAGCTGGAACACCGCCGGCAGGCGCTGCAGCGGCTGCGCGCCTCGGAGATCGCGGATGCCGACCGGGCGCGCCGCCAGCTGTTGCGGCGGCGGCGGCTGCGGGGCGAGCCGCCCACACCCTCGCTGCTGCGTCCGGTCCAGCAGGTGGTGCTGGAGGCGGCGCGCGCGCTCGTGCGCGCCTGCCGCGAGACCGAGTGCGAGCTGGAAGCGATCGAGGGGCAGCTGAGGGCACTGCCGCGCTGCCTCGATCCCGAAGACCGCGAGCTGCTCGCCGACCTGCGCGCGCTGGTGGAGCTGTTGCGCCAGTGCACGCGCCTGGAATACGAACCGCTGGAAAGGCGGCTGCGCGCGGCCTACCCGGCGCTGGCGCTGGCGACCACCGCCGAGGCGCCGCCGGCGCTGGCGCGCCGGTTCGTGCGCGAGCTGGCCTTCCTCATGGCGAAGGCCAACTTCCGCCCGCTCTCTCGTGCCACACTCGAACACGGGTTTCTACTCGGACCGGCACCCGGGGTCCGGCTGCGGGTGCCGCTCGATGACTTCGCGCTCGCCTGCTTCTTCGTGCGGGGCGAGCGGCTGGAGCCGCTGTACGACGAGCTGTTGCCGCACTTCGAGAAGTTCGCGTTCTGCGTGCTCGAGCGCGATCGGACCGCCACGGTCGACGATGACGCTCCGCGCCGCCGCCGGCCCCCGGGCTGGACCGGCCGCTTGCGCGAGCGCGTGCGGCGCTGGTGGCATACGCGGCGGCGGCGGTGGGTGGCGGCGCTGGCGCGCCGCCACCGCCGCCTGCTCGCCCCGCGGCTGGATCGAGTCACCGCCTATCTCGCCCGCCTCAGTCCGGTGCCGCCACCCGATGTCGCGGTCGACCCGGCGCTCAAGATCAAGCTGTTTCGAGACGTGCGCCTGGGGGAGTGCGGGCTGGTGCTGCCCGGCGCCTCGATCCGCTATCGGCTGGTCGACCTGGTGCTGGTCTGGGGCGGTGCGGCGGGCGGGGTGCTGGCCAAGCTCCTGGAGAAGCCGCTGGCGGTGCTGCTCGCGCCCAAGCTCATGCTGACGTTGCTGGCGGCGCTGGTCGGGCGGGGGCTGCTCGGACTGCGCCGCTCGCGCAACACCCTGGAGCGGCTGCGCGAGTCCTACGAGAACCGGCACCTGCAGGCGACGCGGCTCCACGCGGTGGAATACTTCGTGCGCGAGGCGATCGAAACGGACGCCAAGGAGATGCTGCTCGCCTACGTGCAGGCGCTGTGCGAGGCGCTGGAGCGCGACGGCGAGCCGCTCGGCCCGCGCTTCGCCGTCCCGGCGGTGCGGGTCCAGGCGCGGGCGGACGCCTTCCTGCAGGAGCACTTCCGCGCCGCGGCCGCACTCGACCTCGAGGACGCCGCCGGCGGGCTGGAAGGGCTGGGCCTGTTGCCGCGCCCGGGGCTGCTCGCCCCGGGGGCGGAGCTGCCGGACTACTTCGACCCCCGCCTGCTCGGCCGCACCTACCGCGAGGCCGCGGTCGAGCAGCTGCTCGCCGCCAGCGCGGCGGCCGCCCGCGCCGCACCCGCGCCCCAGCCCGCCTGCTCACCGGCGGGGCGGCGGCGGCGGCGGCGGCAGCGAAGCGCGTCCCGCGAGGAGCAGAAGGAGGCAGCGGCGCTGCGCGCCTGGCTGGCGGCGGCCCAGCGGCGCGATGCCGACGAGCTGGCGCGCCGCGACGCCGGCCGGCCGTGGTGCGGCCTGCGCCCGCTGAGCAACGCTCCGCGCTGGCTGCCGGCGCCGGGCGAGGCGGACGGCGAGCCGCACGCCGCAGGCGCGCAGCAGCCGCAGCAGCTGGCCGGCGCCATGCTGGTGCTGCTGGCGCCCGGCGAGGCGCTCGCGGTGCTGCGCGAGCGCGCGCGCCGCCGGCTCAGGCTGTGAGCTCGGCGGGGCCTCGCCGCCGCTTTGTCCTTTTGCGGCCGCCGGCCTATAATCCCCTGGAGATCCCGGAGGGGCGCAGGCGGCTTGGCGATCAAGGGCGAACGCGTCGGCCCCTTCCGGCTCGAGCGGCTGCTGGGCCGCGGGCTGGAGGGCGAGGTGTGGAAGGCGCGCGGCGAGCCGGGCGCCGAAGCGGTCGCGGTCAAGCTCTACCTGGAACCGGCATGGGCGGAAGCGCTGCGCGAGAGCGGCCCCCCGCCCGCGCCGCCGGCTCACGACAACCTGTGCCGGCGGCTGGGGTTCGACCTCGAGGGCCAGCCGCCCTGGGCAGCCTGGACGCTCCACGAAGGGACGACCCTGGAAGCGGTGCTGGCGGGCGAGCACCTGGTGCCGCTGCGCTTCGCGCTGCCGGTGGTGCTCCAGATCGCGCGGGGTCTGGAAGCACTGCACGCCGCGGGCGAGGCACACCGCGATCTGCGGCCGGGCAACGTGCTGCTGGATGCCGCCGGGCGGCTGCGGCTCGCCGATCCGCAGAGCCCCGGCTACAGCATGCGGGTGCTCGCCCGCGTGCTGCGCGGCAAGCAGCGCAGCGAGCGCGAGCAGGCGCACGCCGCGCGCCTGGCGCCGTACGTGGCACCGGAGGTCGCACGCGGCCAGCCGGCGGGCGCTGCCTCCGACATGTATGGCTTCGGCGTCATGGTCTACACGATGCTCTGCGGCCGGCGCCCGGAGGGGATCGAAGTGCGCTATCCAAGCGCGGTCGACGGGCGCATCCCCAAGATCCTGGACGAGGTGGTGCTCGCCTGTCTGGAGCGGCGCACCCGCGCGCGGCTGCCCGACGCCATCGGGCTGGGGCGGCGGCTGGTGGCGGGACTGGAGCGCGCGCGCTTCCGCCTCGATCTGAGCCGCGAGCCCGAAGCGTGGGTCCAGTCGACGCCGTGGCGCCCGCGGCCGCAGCCGGCGCGGCGCTCCGCCGCCGCGGACGCCGAGGTGGGCGCGGAGACCGGCGCCTTCCGCGCCATGCTGGAACGCCTGGCGGAGCCGCGGGCACCGGGCGGATGAGGAGCCGGGGTCCTGCGGCGCCGCGGCTGTCCGCCCGCGGGCGAGCGCCCGGTGGGGCGCGGCAACGGGGGGCGTCGCGAGGAGGGAAGCGCGGTGAAACAGGGCGCGAGTGCGGCGCGCGGCGAGCTGGAGCGCCTCATCCATGCGCACGAGGCGTTCGCCTGGCTAGCGATAGAGGTGCTGGACGATGCGAGCGTGCCCGCGGAGGCCAAGGTGCCGCTGGCGGCGGCAGCCCACTACGGAGCCGAAGTCCTCGACCTCATCCCGGACGAGTTGCCGGCCTACGGGCTGGTCGATGACCTGTTCGTGCTCGCGCTCGGGCTCGAGGCGGCATTCGAGGCCGACAGCGCGACGCAGGCCCGCTACGCCGAGCGCGAGCTCCAGGGGCACTCGCTGCGCGAGCAACTGAGATCGATGCGGGAGCGGTTCTATGGCTTCTGGGAGTTCTGCCGGCAGCAGACGGCGGGTTTCTTCGAGGCCTTTCGGGAGGCAGCGCGCCGGGACGGGGCGGCGGTGCGTGCGGCGCGCGAGGAGCTCGCCGGCTCGCTGGAGCGCATCGCCCGAGCCACCGCGGGGGTCCGCTTGCGGGAAGAGGACGTCCGCTCCTTTCTCCCCCGCTTCCGCGCCTTCCGCCCCGAGGATCTCGCATAGGACCAAGGCGATGACCGTGGCCTGTGAGCGCCGGGCGCTGGGCCCGCCACGCCGGTGCCTGCTCCTGGCAAACGCGTTGCTGCTGGCGTTGGCAGCCGTCGCGCTGTCGCCCCCTGCGCGCGCGCAGGGAGCAGCAGCTGCGAGCCAGCCCGAAGGCGAGGGCTCGCCTCCCGCCGAGAGACGAGAGGGGCCGGCTCCCGCCGCACCGGCGGGAGCCCCCGCGCCGGCGCCGCCGGCGGCCGCGGTGCCGGCACTCGCCGCCACGATCCCCTTCGAGCAGGAGCCGCTGGCCAAGGAGCTGGCGGCGGTGGAGGCGGCGCTGGCGGAGGCGAGCGAGGCGCGGCTCAAGGAGCGGCTCACCCACGAGCGCAATGTGCTCGCGGCCGCACTGGAGACCATCCGGCTGCGGGCCGCGCTCGCCGCCCAGCAGCAGGGCGTGGAGGGACGGCTGCAGGCGGCCAAGGACGAGGCGGCGCGGCTCGCCGAGGAGGCGAAGAAGCCGCTGGAGGTGCCGAGCCCCTTCACCGAGGAGCACCTGCAGCAAGCGCGCGAGCAGGAAAAGGCGGCGGCCGCGCGGCTGGAGGCAGCGGAGGCGGCGCTCAAGGCGGCGGAGCAGGCCCCGGACCGGCTGCGCGCCGAGCTGAAGACCTTCGAGGAGGCGCTGCAGCAACTGGAGGCCGGCAAGAAGGACCTGGTCAAGCGCGAGGCCGAGGTCCAGGACGCTGAGGAGAAGCGGGCGCTGCGGCGGCGGCTCGCCATCCGCGAGGTCAACATCCAGCACCACAACCAGCGCATCGCCTATCTGCGCGAGTCGCTCGAGGCGCTGCAGAAGGAGCTGCCGGTGCTGCGGCTGGAGCGCGACAACGCGGCGCGGCGGCTGGAGCGCGCGCGCGAACGGCTCAAGCTGTTCCTGGAGGCGGAGGAGAAGCGGCTGGCGGCCGAGCGGGCGCGCGCGGAGGAAGAGGCGCGGCGGCTGGAGATCCTCAAGCGCGAGGGCAGGCCCTACGAGCAGCTGCTCCACGAGGCGGAGGCGCTCATCAACGCCGAGGTGATCCGCAACCAGGAGCTGAAGGCGCTGGAGAACCGCTGGAGCCAGCAGCTGCAGGCGTTGCGCGGCCCGGTCGAGCAGAACCGGCGCGAGGCCGAGGCACTGCGCGAGCGACTGGAAGCGCCGGGCGGCACCGAGGCGCGCACGGCGTTGCTGCTGGATCAGCTGCGCGAGGTGCTGCGGCAGGCCCAGGAGCGCTACGAGGCCGAGCTGGCGCCAGCGGCGGCGGAGGCCCGGCGCACCGCCTTCGAGCTGCGCGCCGAGCTGGACCAGCTGGATGAACAGCGCCGCGAGCACCGCGAAACCGTGGAGCGCCTGCGGGCGCGGGCCCAGGAGCACTTCGCCGAGCTGATCAAGCGGTATCCGGGTTTTTACACCGAGCGGCAGTGGCAGCTGGAAGAGCGCAAGTGGAGCCGGCTGGAGGAGCAGCTCATCGAGCTGTACACCGAGCGCGAGGCGATCCTGCGCCGCGCGCCCGTGCAGCTCATCGTGGCGGACGAGCTGGGCCGCGAGGAGCAGGAGCGGCTGGCCAGGCTCGGGGCGCTGGTGCGGCGGCGCGCCTTCTGGCTGCGCGAACAGCCGATCATCGAGTCCGCGCGCCTGGCGCCGGCGCTCGCGGTGCTGGAGCGGGCGGTCGCACGCGCCGAGGAAGCGGTGCGCGAGCCCGAGCGGCTGGCCGTTGCGGCGTGGAGCTGGCTGGCGCCGTGGCGGCTGGGCCAGCTCGCGCTGTGCGCAGCGGCGGCGCTCGTGCTCGTGCTCGCCTACCGGCGGGAGCGGCGCCTGCTCGCTCGCCTGGCCAGCGGGGAGGTCGGGCAGCCCATCCCGCTCGGGCTGCGCTGCGGGCGCGCGGGATTGCGCTTCGTGGAGGCGCTGTTGCCGGGCATGCACGCGGCGGCGCTGGCGGCGCTGGTGCACCTGGTGTTCGGCGGGCCATGGTCGCTGACCGCGCTGTTGCTCGCGGCGGTGCTCGCCGGCGGCATGGGCGCGGCGGCGCTCTTGCGGGCGGTGCTGCGCCCCTTCGAGGCGCCCTGGCGGCTGGTGCCGTGTGCCGATGACCTGGCGGCGCTGCTGTACCGGCTCGGCAACCGCCTGATCGCGGTGACGGCGCTGTACGCCGGGCTCATGGCGTGCACGCCGCTGCTCGGCGCCGAGGCGGCGGCGGCGCTGCGGCCGGCGCTGGGGCTGGTCTACCGCTCGCTGGTGACGCTCTTGCTGCTGCTCGCCGCGGCGAGCCCGGCGCTGACGCGGCGGCTGTTGCGGCTGATCTCGCCCGCGATGGCGGAGCGGCTGCGCAAGCTGCTGTTCCCGCTGGGGCTGTTCGTCGGCGCAACCGTCGTCTCGATCTTCGTGCTCGAGGCCATCGGCTACCGCAACGCGGCCCGCTCGGTGACGCGCTCGCTGCTGGTGAGCCTGGGCGTGGTGATCGGGGGCCTGGTGCTCGATCGGGTGCTGTACCGCATGGTGCTGGCCCGCATCTTCCCCGAGGGCATGGAGGACAAGGACGAGGCGGCCGAGGGCGGTGCGGCGGCCGCGGCCGCCGAAGACCCCGAGGCGCAGCAGGCGGCGGTGCGCCGGCGTTTTCTGCGCGAGCTGGCCGGTACGATCACCGACACGGTCGTCATCCTGGTCATCGTGACGGGCATCCTGCTCGCGTTCGATGTCGAGCGGGCGACGATCGATCGGGTGTTCGCCTACGAGATCGTGCCCGGGGAGGAGAGCGGGCTGGGGGCGGTGCGGGTGCGGGATGCGCTCGCCGCGCTGCTGATCCTGGTCATCACCTACGTGATCTACCGCTACTTCCGCGGCTTCGTCGCCCACTTCGTGCTGCCGCGCTTCGGGCTGTCGCGGGGCGCCCGGTTCGCGATCACCTCGGTGGCGGGCTACATCATCGCGGGCGCCGGGGTGTTGCTCGCGCTCGGGCGGGTCAACATCCACCTGGGCGATCTGCAGTGGTTCCTCGCCGCCGCCGGCGTGGGTATCGGCTTCGGGTTGCAGGAGATCCTCTCCAACTTCGTCTCCGGGTTGATCCTGCTCATCGAGAGGCCCATCGAGGTAGGCGACATCGTCACGGTGGGCGGCAATCTGGAGGGCGAGATCAAGCGCATCACGATCCGGGCGACGACCGTGCAGACGCGCGACAACGTGGCGGTCATCGTGCCGAACAAGGATTTCATCACCTCGAGCGTGATCAACTGGTCGCACGGCGACCCCAAGGTGCGGGTGCGGGTGCCGGTCGGGGTGGCCTATGGGTCCAACGTGCAGCTGGTGCGCGAGACCCTGCTCGAGGTGGCGAGCAACTACGGCCGCATCATGAAGCGCCCCGCGCCCGAGGTCAGCTTCAAGGGCTTCGGCGCCAGCTCGCTGGACTTCGAGCTGGCCGTGTGGCTCGCCACGCCCGACCCGAGCATGCGGCGGCGCGTGGTCTCCGATCTGTGCGCGGCCATCGACGCCGCGTTCCGGCGGGCGCAGATCGAGATCGCCTTCCCGCAGATCGATGTGCACATCCGCAAGGGCGAGCCGCTGCAGCTGGCCTTCGCCGGCGCGGCGGCGGATGGCGGCGAGAGTGCGAGCGCGGCGAGCCGGGAGGAGGGCCCAGCGGCGCGCGGCGATGACGCCGAGCGCCGCCGCGAGGAGGAGCGCATCCAGAGGTCCATCGCCCGCCAGAAGGCGAAGCGCAGCCGGGAGCTGCGCGCCCCGAGCGCGGAGTGAGGGCCGGGCCCGCGCCCCCTGCCCGGGGCCGCTGCCGCGGCCCCCGCTGCGCGGGCCGCCCGCTCAACCGATCGCAGGGGATCGGCCGGGACGCGGCGGCGGCAGCGCAGCGCGGGAACAGCTCAATCGCCGTCGCCGCCGCCTGCCTGCTGCCCCTCGCTGCCACGGTTCGGGGCCGGCGCGCCTGCCGGCGCGGCGGGCGGCAGCTCGGGACCGGCTGCCGGCTCGGCGGAGCCGGGCGCTGCCGGAGCCGAGGGCTGCTCGGCGCTGGCTGCTGCGGGCTCGCCGCCGCCAGCGCTGCGGTCCGCCGGTTCGTCCGCGGGCGCTGGCAGAGCTGTGGGCACGGGCGGCGCCGGGACCGGCGGTCTCGGCTTGATCTTGCTCGGCGCCTCGAGCAACCGCTCGGCGCTGTAGCGCGACAGTTTGACCACGAAGGGCTTGCCCTGCACGCGCGCGTAGCGGTTGTCATCGTCGGTCTTGGCGCCGATCTCCACCACCACCTTCTCGCCACCGGCGAGCGTCGCCTGCAGGCGCAGGGCCGGCGGGCTGAGGCCGTGCTCGGGCTTCGCTTCCTTGTCCACCGGCTCCACCATGTAGAGCGAGCCGAGGGTGCGGACGATGCTCTCGGCCTCGGCGGGGCTGTCGGGCTCCGCCGGTGCGGGCGCCGCGATGCGCCACTGCGCCTTGGGGGGCGCTGCCTCGCCGCCGGAGGCGCTGCTCGCGGTCGCCGTCGGCACCACGCGCTCGAGCGCGAAGGTGAGCTTGCCCTCGGCATCGAGCCACTCCACCCGCTCCGCCTTGTCGGGCTGGAAATCGGTCAGCCGGGTGTCGATATAGGCGCTGGCCGCGGTGGAGAACCGCCACCCGAGCGTATCGGCCACGCGGTAGACCGTGTCCTCGCCCGCCCGGCGGGCAAACGCGCCGCCGTTCTTGCCCAGCAGCACGCGGGCGAGCTCCTTGCCGTCGGGGCCGAACAGGGTGACCTCGCGCTCGGCCGCTCCCTCCGCCACCCCCAGCGCCCGGTGGTTGGCCGGATTGGTGGCGACCACGCCCTCCAGGCGCAGCTGCTTGAGATCCTCCAGCAGGCGCTGGACCCGGTCGCCTTCGACCGGATAGCCCGCGGCCGTGGCGACGACGAACCCCTCGCCCTCGCGCACCAGTTCGAGGGTGCGCCCTTCGCGGTCCTTCACCACGACGCGAGCGACCCGCGCCGGCTCCAGCTGCACCAGCGTGCCGGCCTCGTGTCGCGCCTGGCTTGTCCCGCCGCTCCAGCCGCGCACCGCCAGCACCGCCACCTGCAGCACCAGCAGCACGCTGAGTCCGACGATCGCGCGCGCCATCATGCCGCGCCCTCCGCCGTGGTTGCCTCACGGCCCGGCGCCGCCGGAGCGCTCTCGCTGCCGGCGCCACCCCCTGCTGGCCCGCTGCTCCTGCCGCCGGTGCCGCGCCGCCGCTCCGCACGCCGGCGCGCCCCCCAGCGGCCCAGGCCGAACAGCAGCACCAGCAGCGCCGGCCCGGCATGGTTCAGGATCTCGATGCGCCGCATCGCCGCCCGGTCCAGAGCCTCCAGCGGGCGCGCCCGCCCGCCGCGGCCCCGGATCTCCAGCAGCGCCAGGTCCTCCATCGCCCAGTCGATCAGGCTCTCCAACAGCGCCACGTGGTTGCGGTAATCGCGCCCCGAGCGCGCCAGCGCTCCCGCCGCCAGGTCGCTGAGCCAGTCCGCATCGCCGAACACGATCAGGCGCGTGGCGTCGGTCGACACCAGCACCGGTTCCTGCAGCGCCGCGCTCGGCGAGACGCTGCTCGGGCTCGCCGCACTCGGCGTGACGGTGTCCGGCGCGGCAGCGCTCGGGGTGCTGGTGACAGGGCTCGCCTCCGGGGGGCCTTCGTCGGCCGGCGGCGGCTCGCCTGCAGCCGGTGCGGCCGCCTCGGGCGATCCGTGCCCGGGGCCGTGCTCCGCTGCCGCCGGCTCGCCGTTCGCTCCGCCGGGCCCGCCGCTGCCATCGCCATGGTCCGCACCCGCCGCCTGCTCGCCCTCGCTCGCCGCCAGCGCGGGCACCGGCCGGTCGCGGTACGCGCTCCGCATGCGGCCGCTGATCGCGACCGCCAGCAGGCGCTGCCGGGCGTCGGCGGGCACCGCATAGCCCTTGTCGCCGTAGCCCTGCAACTCGAGGTGCACATCGATGAGGTCGGCCGTGGTCCAGGCCCGCTCGGAGCTGCGCAAGAGCCAGTCCGCCCGTGCGCCCTCGGCCGTCGCCTTCTCCAGGTCGAGATCGAGCGGGGTGGGCCAGAGGAACGTCACCTGGTCGAAGCGCGCGACCGCCGGGTTGTCGCGGTTGATCCCATCCTCGCGCGCTTCGACGAACCAGGGATAGGCCACCTCCTCGATCGCCAGGATGTGCTCGCCGCCGCGCCGGACGATCACGGGCAGGAGAAACGGCATGTTGCGGTCATCCTCGAGCAGCGCCTTCTCGGTCTTGATCCCGTAGGCCGCGAGCAGCTCGCCGAGCCCGGTCTCCAGAGGGCGCATCCGCAGCCGCGGCTGGGTCGCGGCCAGCTCGGCCGCCTCATGGCACACGATGGCGCGGCCGCCGAGCATGAGGTACTGGTCGAGCGCGAACCGCTCCTTCTCGGTCATCTCCTTGGGCGCGAGCACGAGCAGCACGTCCACATCCAGCGGCGGCCGCCCCTCGGCGAGCGAGACGTCGCTCACCTCGAAGCGGCCCCGCAGCGCCTCGCGCAGGGTCTGGAAGTTGTCGCCCGGCGGGCTCTGCCCCATCATCTGCATGCGCAGCCGTTCCTCGGGGCTGAGCTGCGGCCCCTCGCTGACGATCCCGAGCCGGCGCAGCGCCCCCGGCAGCAGCCGGCGGATGCCGGCCTCGACCGCCTGGCGGATCGCGAAGCTGTCGTCCTCGCCGGTGCCGCGTCCCCGCACGTCGATGACCCCGGCCTGGCCGCCATGCTCCAGCACCGCGGCGCACCAGACCTCGGGCAGCCCCTCCAGCCGCACCGCGATCGGCCGCACCCCGAGCTGGCGCCGCGCCCGGGCCGCCAGTGCCGGGTCGGCCGCGGGGTCCTCGATGCTGGCCGTGAAACCGGCCGTGAACCGCCGGCGCAGCTCCTGGACCACGCCCTCGAGCACCTCCTTGCGCCGCACGAGGAACGCGCGCAGATCCTCGGTCTGCTCGCCCGCCGGCACCCGCGCCGGATCGGTCAACAGCACCCGCAGCACCACCGGTTGCTCCAGGCCCGCCAGCCGCGTCTCCAACGTGCCGAAGGAGCGCACCACCTTCTGGATCGCCCGCGTCAGCTCGTACTCCAGGTTGGCGAGCCGCACCTCGACCTCGCCGTCCGGCAGGTACTCGACCTCGATCAGATCGCGCAGGCCGAGGGTGTGATGCTGGTCGCCGTAGGCGACGGTCAGATGGAAGTAGGTGCTCTTGACCGCCGCTTCGTACTTGGTCTGGATCTGCAGCGGCACCGGCTTGACGCCGAACCGCCGGTAGGCCTCCTTCTCCGCCTCCTCGTCCCCGCGCGGATCGCTGAACTGGACCTGGACCCGGCCGTTGGCGGCGACGCGGTATTCCTCGACCAGGTCCCGGATGCGCGGCACCAGCGGCGCCAGCTTCGGATGGGTCTCGCCGGAGAACCAGCCGTAGATGGTGATCTGGTCCGGCAGCGCCGCCAGCACCGCGCGCGTGGCGTCGGTGATGGTGTAGATCCGCTCCTCGGTCAGATCGAGCCGCGCGTTGGCCGGTCGCACCAGCAGGTTGAGCGCGACCAGGTTGGCGGCGAGCAGCGCCACCACCACCGCCGCCTGCAGCCTGAGCGAGATGCCCCCCATCTCAGCGCTCCTTCCTCGCCTCCAGGATCGCGACGTTGGCACCGAGGCAGACCACGACCACCGAGGCGTAGTAGACGAGGTCGCGCAGGTCCAGCACCCCGCGCGCGATCGAGCGGAAGCGCGCGCCGGTGCCGAACACCGCCAGCGTCTCGGCGAGCGGCTGCGGCCACAGCCGCAGGAAGAACTCCTCGCCCACCGCCCACAGCCCGAAGCAGACCAGCAGCGCGCCGAGGAAGGCCAGGATCTGGTTGTCGGTCGCCGCCGAGACCAGCAGCCCCACCGCCAGGTAGGCCGCGCCCATGAACAGCGCCGCCGCGTAGCCGCCCGCCACCGGCCCCCAGTCGAGCGGCCCCAGGCTCGCCACGGTGATCGCGGCGCCGGCCGTGAGCACCAGCGCCAGCGCCAGCAGCAACAGGCTGGCCAGGAACTTGCCCAGCACCGCCTCGATGCTGCGCACCGGCAGCGTCATCAGCACCTCGTACGTCCCCAGCTTGCGCTCCTCGCTCCACAGCCGCATGGTGAGCGCCGGCACCACCAGGAGCAGGATCAAGGGCAGCACGTCGAACAGCGGGCGCAGGCTCGCCTGCTTGAGCGCCCAGATCTGCTGGAAGAAGCTCGCCAGCGCCACCCCGGCGAACAGCAGCAGGAATACGTACGCGATCGGCGAGTTGAAATAGGTGCGCAGTTCCTTCTTGACGATCGCCAGCATCGTCTGCATGGCCAGGACCTCAGTTCACGCTGGTCAGCTCCTGGAACACCTCTTCCAGGCTCGCGTTCTCGGGCCGCAGCTCGGTCAAGGTCCAGCCGCGGTCGCGCGCGAGCCGGAACACCTCGGCGCCGAGTCCATCGCGGCCGTCGGTCCGCAACCGCAGGCGGAAGCCACTGTCCTGCGCCGAGCCGGCACCGCCGTCGGCCTCCACCGCGCGCACTCCCGGCAGCGCCGCCAGCGCCGCGCGCGCCTGCTCCAGGCCTGCCCCCTCGCCCGCCACCACCAGCACGTCCCCCTTCTGGAGGTCCGCCGGCGGCGCGTCGGCGACGATCTCGCCGCGGTTGATGATCAGCACCCGCCCGCAGGTCGCCTCGACCTCGCGCAGGATGTGGGTCGAGAGCATGACCGTCTTCTCGCGGCCGATCTCGCGCAACAGCTGCCGGATCTCCTGGACCTGGTTGGGGTCGAGCCCGCTGGTCGGCTCATCCAGGATCAGCAGATCGGGTTCGTGCAGCAGCGTGTAGGCGATGCCGACCCGCTGGCGGTAGCCCTTGGACAGATGCCCGATCGGCACCGTCAGCACGTCCGCGATCCCGCACCGCTCGGCCACCTCGGCGATGCGCCGCCGCCGCACCGCGGGCGCCAGACCGTGGATGGCGCCCACCACGTCCAGAAACTCGCGCGGCTGCATGTCCTCGTACAGCGGCGCGTTCTCCGGCAGATAGCCGAGCCGGCGCCGCACCGCGAGCGAGTCCTGCACCACGTCGTGACCGGCGATGCGCGCGGTGCCGCTCGTCGGCAGCAGGAACCCGGTCAGGATCTTCATGGTCGTCGTCTTGCCGGCGCCGTTCGGCCCGAGGAAGCCCACCACCTCGCCGCGCTCGACCGTGAAGCTCACGCCGCGCAGCGCCTCGAACTCCCCGTAGCGCTTGCGCAGATCCACGACCTCGATCACACCCGTCTCTCCCCACCCGTGCCCGTGCCCGCCGCGGGGCCAGAGGCCCGCCGCCTGCCGCGGCGGCGATCGCTACCCAGCCGTGGGCGCGGCCGGCGCGGCAGGCCAGCCGCCTGGAGGCGGGCCGCCGCGCCACGCCGGCGGCGCGCGACCCGCGGGTCGAAGGGCGATACGAGACCGCCCGCTCCGCCGTTTGTCAAGACCGCCATGGTACACTGCCCTAGGGGAGGAGGTTCTGGGCTGGCGGGGGAGCCTCGAGCCATGGCGGAGAGGGCAGCGCTGCCGGCCGAGGTGGACGCGGTCGTCGCCGGCGCCGGCATCGCCGGCGCGGCGAGCGCCTGGTGGCTCGCGCGCGCCGGACTGCGCGTGCTGCTGCTGGAGCGCGAGCCGACCGCGGCCGCGCACGCCTCGGGGCGCAACGCCGCGATCGCGCGGCTGCTGGCCGAGGACGAGATCCACCGCCGGCTGGCGCGCGCCTCGATCGCGCTGTACCGCGAACCGCCGCCCGAGCTGCCGCTGAGGGGCGCGATCGCCCGCGCCTCGGGCTCGCTGACGCTCGCCAGCGGCGAGGCGCTCGCGCGCCTGCGCGCGACGGTCGCGGCGGCGGCGGCCGAGGGACTCCCGCTGCGCTGGCTCGAGCCCGCCCGGGCGGCGGCGCGCCTGCCGCTATTGGACCCGAACACCTTCGAGGCGGCGGTCTGGTGCCCCGAGGAGGCGGTGCTGGATGTGCACGCGATCGTCGAGGGCTTGCTGGCCGGCGCCCGCGCCCTGGGGGCGAGGGTGTGCACCGGCACCGCGATCGAGGGGGTGGAGCTGCGCTACGGCGAGGTGTACCGCGTGGTGACGCCGCGCGGCGCGGTGCGCACGCGCTGGCTCGTCAACGCCGCCGGCGCCTGGGCGGGCGAGCTGGCCCGGCTCGCCGGCGCCGCCCCGATGCCGCTGCGCGTGACCAAGCGCCACCTGCTGGTGACCGAGCCGCTGCCGGAACTCGATCCCGACTGGCCAATCGCCTGGGACATCGCGCGGGAGTACTACCTGCGGCCCGAGTCGGGGGGGCTGTTGTTGTCGGGCTGCGACGTGATCGACGACGTGCCCGGGGACGCCCAACCGGACGAGCAGGCGGTGCACGCCATCGCGGCGCGGCTGGCGGCGAGCGTGCCGCGGCTCGCCGCGGTGGGGCTGCGGCGCGTCTGGGCCGGCCACCGCACCCTGACCCCGGACGACCGGTTCGTGATCGGGCCGGATACCGAGGTGCTGGGATTTCTCTGGGTGGCGGGCCTTGGCGGGCACGGCATGAGCGCGGGCGCGGAGGTGGGCCGCCTCGCCGCCAGCTGGATCACGGGCAGCGCAGCCGGCGACCCGCTCGCGCACGCCATGGCCCCCGGCCGGTTCGGGCCGCGCGCTGCGAGCGAGGGCGCGAACGCTTGACGCGTCCCGCTCCTTGCCGATCATGCTCGGGTCCGCTCAGCCCACGACGAGGCCGGCCGGCTCGAGGATGGACGGAGGCAGCCGCCAGACCGCGACCTCGCAACGGGGGGACCGGCTCCGGCGCCGGCGGTGGCGCCGGCGACGCGCCGGCGCGGCGCTCGGGGCGGCGCTCGGCCTGTGGCTGCTCCCGGCCGCGGCCGCGGCCGCGCCGCAACAGCAGGGCCCGGCGGCCCCAGCTCCGCTCGCCACCGGCTTCGTCTTCCACGACCGCGACCGCGACGGCAGCCGCGACCCGGAGGAGCCGGGGCTGGCCCGGGTGGCGGTGTCCAACGGCCGCGAGGTGGCGCTCACCGGCGAGAGCGGGCGCTGGATCCTGCCGCTGCTGGATCCGGACGACACCACCTTCTTCGTGATCAAACCGCAGGGCTGGATGGTGCCGCTCACCGAGCAGCGCGTGCCGCGCTTTCACTACTCGCACAAGCCTTCGGGCTCGCCGCGGTTGCGCCACGCCGGGGTGCCGCCGAGCGGACCGCTTCCCCCCTCGATCGACTTCCCGCTCCACCCGCAGCACGAGCCCGCGGAGCTGCGCCTGGTGCTGCTGGGGGACCCGCAGCCGCGCGACCGGCGGGAGCTGGGGTTTCTGGCCCGCGACGTGGTGGCGGAGCTGATCGGGCTCCCAGCGGCGTTCGGCGTCGCGCTCGGCGATCTGACGTTCGACGATCTGACCCTGTTCGAACCGCTGAACGAGGTGCTGGGGCAGACCGGTTTCCCCTGGTTCTTCGTGCTCGGCAACCACGACCTCAACCAGGATGCGCGCGAGGACCGCTGGTCGGACGAGACCTTCGAGCGCGTCTACGGGCCCTCGTACTACGCCTTCGACTGGGGGCCGGCGCACTTCGTGGTGCTGGACGATGTGGTGTGGACACGCGGCCCGGCAGGCGCGGGCTATCGCGGCGGGCTCGGGCAGCAGCAGCTCGAGTTCTTGCGCCACGATCTGGCGCTGGTGCCCCGGGAGCGGCCGGTGGTGCTGTTCATGCACGTGCCCCTGACCGAGGTCGAGGACCGCGCGGCGCTCTACCGGCTGCTGCAGGCGCGCCCGCACGTCTTCTCGGTCTCGGCCCACCGCCACTACCAGCGCCACGTCTTCATCGGCGAGGAGGACGGCTGGCGCGGCACGGCACCGCACCACCACCTGATCCAGGCGACCGCGAGCGGCGACTGGTGGCAGGGGCTGCCGGACGAGCGGGGGCATCCCGCACGCGACCATGCGCGACGGAGCGCCCAACGGCTGGTCGCTGCTCACGCTGAAGCCGGACGGCAGCTACACCGTGGACTTCAAGCCGGCGGGCCGCCCCGCCGACTGGCAGCTCGCGATCGAGGCGCCGGAGGTGGTGCCGCGCGAGCGGCTCGGACGCACCGCGGTCTGGGTCAACGTGTTCGCTGGCTCGGAGCGCTCGCGGGTCGAGATGCGGGTCGGGCAGGCAGCCGGCTGGAAGCCGCTGGAGCGCGTGCTCCGCCCTGATCCGGCCTACGAGCGCCTGGCCGAGCGCGAGCGCCGGCTCGTCGAACCACCCTGGATCGCGCCCTCCGCCGCGGTGCCATGCCACCACCTCTGGCGAGGCTACCTGCCCGCCGATCTCACTCCTGGCCCCCACCGGATCGAGGTCCGCACCACCGACCTGTGGGGGCGCACCTACACGGCGCAGCGGCTGGTGCGGGTGCGGTGAGCCGGCCCTAGGGCAGCCGCGGTCGTGGCATGATCCCCTCGTCGCTGCACAGCGGCGCGAGCAGGGGGTCGCGGAGCACATCCAGCAGATCGTACAGCGCGCCGTCGATCTCGACCTGGCGCAGCACCAGCCGCACCCCGTGGCTGTAGTCGGCGTACCCGGCGTGGTGCACCGTGCTGAGGGGCTGGATGGGCCGGCCGTCCGGCCAGTGCCAGCCGTAGATCGCCACGCGGTCGGGCTGCGCGAGCAGGCGGTTGCTGATCACGATATCCTTCTTGTGACCGGCGATGAGCAGCCCGAGCGGGGCCCCGCCGCGCTGCGCCTCGATCCGGCGCTGGTGCTCGGCGAACCAGCCGTTCGTCGTCATGAGCGGTCCGGGTGCGAGTGGACGCGGCACCAGAGGCAGCTGGGCATGGCGGTGGATCACGTCGGACAGGCGGCGCGTCGGCAACGAGCAGCCGAAGGCGTCGGCGATGCGCTGGGCTGCCTGCGCGCCCATGGGCATGCGGACGAAATCCAGGTCGCTGCCGATGGAGACGACGTCCGGCGCCACGCGCAACACCACCGCGCGCGGCCGGCCCTGCGCGTCCGGGGCCTGCCAGCGCACCGCCACGAAGTGGCGCAGGTGCTCGGGCACGTTGCCGGCCAGCACCTCGGCGAGCACTGCGGCGTCGCGGGCCCCGGGCGACAGGCCGGCGGTGGCGGCGAGGAAGGCGCTGCCCGAGAGCGCGAGCGGGGGGCGCGCCGGGATGGCGGCGCGGGACGGAGCTGGCGGTGGCGTGGACCCACCGCCGCCGTGGGTTGCTCCTCCCAGGCCGAACGCGCGGTCGAGAGCACGGACGGTGAGCGGCCCGACGAGGCCATCCGGGGCCAGCCCGGAGCGTGCCTGGAATGCGCGCACGGCCGCCAGCGTCTGGTGTCCGAAGATCCCGTCGGCCACCAGCGCCGCCCCCAGGGCCACCAGCGCGCGTTGCAGCGCCCTCACCTCGGGGCCGCGCGCCCCGTGGCGCAGCAGCCGCCCCCCGCGCGCACCATCCAACAAGGCGTAGTCGGGCGGCGGGACCGCAGGGGTGGCGGGCGCGGCGCGGCTTGCCCCCGGCAGCCACGCCGCGAGCGCGATCATCAGCGCGCTGCTCAGCACCCGCCCTCGCCCGGCCCGGATGCCCGCCCCACCCTCGCCCGGCGCTGCCGCCCGCATGCCCCCGGCTCCCCGTCGCTCCGGACCCGACCCTGGCGTGCAGGTATAGCCAGCGGGCCGCGAGGAACGTGCGGGCAGTGGGGCTGTTGCCGAGCCGGCCGCGCGCGATCGCGTCCGTGGCAGCGCGGTCGAGGTGCTGCCGCCGCGGGGTCGGCAACCGGTAGCAAGCCGGAGGAGGGCAGGGCAGCGCGGAGCCGGCGCGCCCTCACCAGCCCTTGAGGCGAGCGATATCGTAGAAGCGACCGCCGGTCGCCTCGGCGATCGCGCGCATGTAACCGCGAGCGCTGGCGGCATTGCCGATGAACAGCGCTTCGACCCGCGTCTTGGCAAAGCGGTTCTCGCGCTGCAGATGCCGGATGAAGCGATCCTGCTCGACGAAGCGGCCCTCGGTCGGGTTGCCCTCGGAGAGCAGGAACACCGTGTCCACCTCGGGCATCTCGAGCGCGAGCAGCAGCGGATCGTAGATGTTGCCGCGGTTCATGTGGATCGCGGTCGGGATCTCCTGCTCCATGACGAAGCTGGCGAGCCGGCGCGCGTTGGGCTTGATCGGCAGCAGGCGGTCCGCACAGGGGAAATACTTGGTGGCAAAGAAGATCACGTTGACCCGCGGTGTCCTCCGGTAGCCCCTGCAGCGTCTGCACCAGCTCCTGTTTCGCCACGTCCAGCCGCCGCGGGCTGTCGGTGCCCTCGCCTTTGATGGGGCGGGTCCATGCCCCCGCTCAGATCCAGCATGAAGACCAGCCGCTTGCTGTACACCGGGATGTCGAAGTAGCGCGCCACGGTGGTGCCGCCGGCGGCGTCTTCCGGCTCCTCCTTCTTGCCGGGCGGCCGGTCCCACCGGCACGAAACCGGTCGCGGTTCGCCTTCCACCAGTCCCGCCACAGCCGGTGGTCGTCCCCCCAGCCCCTCGCCGGTGATCGAGCGCAGTGCGGCTCCGATCTCGTGGGCGCGGCCGGCCCTGCTGCCGCTCCAGCAGCTCCAGCAACCGGTCGATGATGCGCCGGTACAGATCGACATGTTCGCTTCCGCCGCGCCACGCCGCGGAAGACCTCCAGCGCCTGCAGCAGCATCCGCACCTCCCAGCCCCGCTTGCTGCCGCTCATCGAGCTGGCGCAGCGCCTCGGCGAGCGCCAGCCCGGCGTCGTGCTCCAGCAGCGCCGCCAGGCAACGCCATGCGCACGCCGGCGAGCGGCGAGCCGAGCCCTTCGCGCAGATAGCGGACCGCGGCTTTGGCGTCGCAGCGCGCGAGCGCCAGCTGCGCCTCGGCGGCGACGCGAAAGGAGGCACGGGGCGAACCGGCCGGCCGTGCGCTCCAGCACCCGCACCGACTCGGGGCTGGCGATCTCGCCCAGCGCCCAGCAGATCTCGGACAGCACGTACTCATCGCGGCTGGCGGCCGAGCGCCTCCTCCAGCGCCGCGCGCGCCTGCGCGCACCGGCGGCGGCCGAGGATCTCCGCCACCTGGCCGGCGACAAAGGGATCGGGCCGAGCGCAAGCCCTGGGCGAGCTGGAGCAGCTGCTCGCCGGTGTAGCTCTTGACGATCTCCTCGAACACCCCGTCCCGGACGTAGGCGGAGACGCTACCGAGGTGTTCGAAATGCCTTGGCGATCGCTTCCGCGGTGCCGGGCCGGACCTCCGCCCGCGCCTGCTTCGCCGCCTCCTGCTGCCGCTGGATGCCGCGGTTGGGATCGTAGTAGGGCGGGCCCTGCGGCGCGGCGAGCGCACCGGCGGCGGCGCTGCCGGCGAGCGCGGCGAGCACCGCGCCGAGGCGGAGGGCCGGCGGGGCGCGGAGCGGGCGCACGGAGTGGGGCGGGACGCACGGGCGGTGCCTCCCTGCAACGCCGGGCGCAGACCGAGGGGTGCGCCGGAAACGCTCGCAGCTTAGCGCTCCGCCGCCAGCGCGGCAACCGGCACTGGCGGCGGGCGCGCCGCTGCCCGATCCGCGGCTCGACCCGGCATTTGCCCGCGCCGGCCCCAGGAGGTACAACCACCCGTGGAGTGCGACGCATCCGAGCCGAGCGTATTCGCAGCAGCCCCGCGGAGCTGACGCACCATCGCCAACCATGAGCGGGAACGCCTCACCGCCCGCGCCCACCCACCACGCCAGCGGCTCGCGGCCGCGGCGCCGCTCGCCGGCGCTGCGCATCGCCGGGATCTACGCCGCCTTCGGTGGGATCTGGATTCCTCCTTTCCGACCGGCTCGTGGCCGGCCTCTCGCGCTGGCACCGCAGGCGGAGCGCGCGCTGCAGACCGCCAAGGGCTGGGGCTTCGTCGCGGTGACGGCGGTCCTGCTCTACGCTCTGATCGAGGGCTTCTGGCGGCGGCAGGCGCGCGAGCAGCACGCGCGGCGGGAGGCGGCGCGCGCGCTCGCGACGCTGGTCTCCAATCTGCCGGGGATGGTCTACCGCTGCCCCGCAACGACCCCCCACTGGACGATGGAGGTGCTGGCGGGGGACTGCGCCGGCCTGACCGGCTACGAGCCCGCCGACCTCATCGGAAACGCTCGCCTGAGCTATGCCGATCTCATCCACCCTGCGGATCGGGACGCGGTCTGGAACGAGGTCCAGCGCGCGCTGGCGAACCAGCAGCCATTCCAGCTCGAATATCGCCTCCGCACCGCCAGGGGCGAGGAGCGCTGGGTCTGGGAGCAGGGCCGCGGAGTGTTCAGCGAGGACGGACGGCTGCTCGCCCCTGGAGGGCTACGTCACCGACGTCACCCAACGCAAGGAGAATGCAGGCGCGGCTCGCGCACGCCCAGAAGATGGAGGCGCTGGGGCGGCTGGCGGGGGGGATGGCGCACGATTTCAACAACCTGCTCGGCGCCGTCATCGGGTTCAGCGAGCTGGCGCTCAAGCGCGCAGGCACCGACGAGCGATTGCGCGCGCACCCTACAAGAGATCCGCAACGCCGCCGAGCGTGCCTCGGCCCTGGTGCGCCAGCTGCTCGTGCTCGGGCGGGGTGGCGCGATCGACGCCAAGCTCGAACGGGTGGAGCTGAACGCTGTCATCGCAGAGTTGCAGCCGCTGTTGCTGCAGGCTCTCGGCGGGGCGGGTCGGCTCGAACTCGAGCTGGACCCGACCACAGGCGCCGTCCGCTGCGACCGCAGCCAGCTGGAGCAAGCGCTGCTCAACCTGACCCTGAATGCCCGCGATGCCATGCCGCCCGCCGCAGGCTGGCTCCGCATCGAGACCGGCCGGGTGGTCCCTCGGCGAGGCGGACTGCACCGGTCTGCCCGGGGTCCAACCCGGGGAATACGCCGTGATTCGCGTCGCGGACAACGGCGCCGGCATGGACCCGACGACCCTCGAGCGGATCTTCGATCCGTTCTTCACCACCAAGCCCGCCGGCGTGGGCACGGGACTGGGTCTCACCAACGTATACGCGGCGGTGCGGCAGGCAGGCGGTGCCATCCGGGTGCAGAGCGCCCCGGGCGAGGGAACCGTGTTCACACTCCACCTCCCGGTCGCGCCCGAGACCTCCGCCGACGCCGCGCCACCGCACAGCGGCCGCAGCGAGCCCGAGCGCGCTGCTGCCCCGCCCCCCGGGCCGCTGGGGACGGGCGAGCAGGGCGGCGCGAGCGTGATCGTGGCCGAGGACGACGAGGCGCTGCGCGCGGTCATGGCGCACGCCCTGCGGCAGCGCGGCTACCGCGTGCTGCCCGCCGGCAGTGTGGAGCAGCTCGTCCAGCTCGCCGCGGAACAACCGCCGGGCGGGGTGCGGCTGCTGGTCACCGATAGCGCGCTCGCCGGCACCGGCGCCCCGGAGCTCTTGGCGCGGCTGCGCGCCCGCCACCCGGCGCTCCGGGTGCTCATGGTCTCCGGCGCCGGCGCGCCGCTCGCCGCCGCCCAGCCCGGCGTCGCCCTGCTCGCCAAGCCCTTTTCCCCCGAGCAGCTGGCGGCGGCGGCCCGCGCGCTGCTCACCGGCCCCGGTGGCGGTGGTGCAACCCTGGCAAGCGGTGCGCCCCGGGGATAGAGTGGAGGCCATGGCGGACATCGCAGGAGCCATCGCCAAGGCGCCTTCCGAGCTCCAGTCGGTGCTCTGGGAGTTCTACGAAGCCCTGCGCACCGACAAGCTCGACCCGGATGGCGGACCGCCTCGAGCAGCTGGGGGAAGCGGTGCGCGAACTCGTCGAGGCCCAGCGCTCCACCGACGAGCGCCTGGCCGAGCTCGCCGAGGCCCAGCGCGACCTCGTCGCGGCCCAACACCGTACGGACGAGCGCCTGGCCGAGCTCGCCGAGGCCCAGCGCGACCTCGTGGCGGCCCAACACCGTACGGACGAGCGCCTGGCCGAGCTCGCCGAGGCCCAGCGCCGCACCGACGAGCGCCTGGCCGAGCTCGCCGAGGCCCAGCGCCGCACCGACGAGCGCCTGGCCGAGCTCGCCGAGGCCCAGCGCCGCACCGACGAGCGCCTGGCCGAGCTCGCCGAGGTCCAGCGCGACCTCGTCGCGGCCCAACGCCGTACCGACGAGCGCCTGGCCGAGCTCGCCGAGGTCCAGCGCGACCTCGTCGCGGCCCAACGCCGTACGGACGAGCGCCTGGCCGAGCTCGCCGAGGCCCAGCGCCGCACCGAGGAGCGCCTGGACCAGCTCGCCGAGGCCCAGCGCCGCACCGAGGAGCGCCTGGCTCTGCTCGCCGACGAGATGCGCGGCGTCAAGCGACAGCTGGGGTGGCTGTCGGATTCGGTCGGCTACGGACTGGAGGACCAGGCATACAAGGCGCTTCCCGCCTTGCTGGAGCGCGATCACGGGCGTGCGGGTCACCGGGCGGCTGCTCCGCACCTTCGTCGAGCTCGCGGGCAAGCAGCTCGAGGTGAACGTCTGGGGCGAGGGCGAACGCGATGGGAAGGCGGTGCGCATCGTCGGCGAGGCCAAGACGCAGATGACCCGCCGCGACATCGACCGCTTCTACAAGAAGGTGGAGTTGCTCCACCGCCACCGCGGCGAGGATCTCTTCGTCGTTCTGCTCGCGCGCATGGCGCGCCCCGAGGTCGAACAGTACGGGCGCGAGCGCGGCGCTGCCTTCTACTATTCGTACGACCTGTAGGCTGCCGGCGCGGAGCCGGACAGGCGGTAGCACGCCGGTGGGTCCGCTCGGGGCGCGGCAGGAGCGGACCGCGCCCCCCCGGTGCCAGCGGACGCTGCGGGCAAGCGCCGGCTGGCCGCGCCGGCGTCCATGCGCTACGATGGCGCACCATGGAACGCGTCAACCCTCCTCGTTCCCGGCGCCAGGAGCGGGCCCCCGCCGAGCCGGGGCGGCTGCCGCTGCTGCCTGCCCCGCCGCCCTACCGGATGCCGGCGGATCCCGGCGCCCTGCTGGCGGCGGCATTCGCCGAGCCGGCCGTACCGGAACAACCGCCGTCGCCACCGCCCGCTCGCCCGGGGCCATTGCGCCACCCTCCGGAGGTCTACCGCGAGCTGGAGGCGATCTACCGCGGCGTCGACCGCGCGATCGCCGCGCTCGGACCGCGGTGTGAGCGGCGGGGGCTGTGCTGCGACTTCGACCGGGTGGATCACGTGCTGTATGCCAGCCAGCTCGAGATCGACTACGTGCGCGACCACGTGCCGCCCGCCCGCTACCTGCTGCCGAGCGGCAACGCCTGTCCGTTCCTGCACCAGGGGCAGTGCACCGCCCGCGCGGTCCGGATGCTCGGCTGTCGCACCTACTTCTGCCAGCAAGGCTGGGAGGCGCTCGGCGCCGAGATCTACGAACGCGCGCTCGGCCGGCTCAAGGCGCTGGCAGCTCGGCACGGACTGGGCTGGCGTTACGCGCCGGCGCTGGAGCTGCTACGCGAGGAATCGTCGTGAGGCGGGCCAGCGGGCGTGCCCGCCGCTCGGCCACCGCCGAGCCTGCGCGACGCGCGCTCGATGAACTCGCGCGCGACATCGTCGTTTTCCGCCTCCAGGCGCTGCTCCAGTGCGGCCCGCGCCGCAGCAGCGCCGCTGGTGCCGAGCCCGTAGGCGGCGTGACAGCGCACATCGGGATCGGGGTCGTCCAGCCCCTCGAGCAGCGCCTCGGCAACCCCTGGCTCGGCCGACAGCCGCGCCAGCGCCTCGTAGATCAACGCGCGCACGCGCGGCTGTTGCTCGGTGCGGGCACACTCGAGCAGCGCCGGCACCGCGCGCGCATCGCCCAGCCGTACCAGCCGCATCGCCGCCAGCGCGCGCTCGCGCTCGCTGCCGGTGCGCAGTAGCCGCGTCAGCACCGCCTGCGCGTTCATGGCGCGCAGCGCCTCGGAGATCGCGAGGGCGAGCTCGGTCTCGGCGCGTTCCAGCACCGCGAACATGCGGTCGAGGTGCTCGATGCGGGCGCCGGTCCTGAGAACGGCGACGGCCCCGAGACGCGCCGGTTCATCCCGGGTGTCGTCGGCGAGTACCGCCAGCGCCTCGTCCACGTCCATGCTCCTGGCCTCCCGCTGCTCGTGCTGGCCTCTGTGCGGCGCCGCGCACCCGCCGGCACATGCCCTCGGCTGGCTACGGGCGATCGACCACGCGATTGCCCCGATTGCCGATGAAGCCGGAGCCGACCAGGGTGTTCTCCCCATATGCGCGGCGGACCGCGTCCCGCTCGTCGAAGTAGTCCATCCAGCCCACCTCCACCCGCGCCGCACGCTCCTCGATCGCGTTCATCGAGGCCCGGCCCGTCAACCCCGACACGAAGTTGAGCACGTGCTCGGGCCCGCTGGCGATATAGGTGGGCAGGGTCGTCGTCACGATGTCGGTATTGGCGGTGTTGCGCCCCGGGAAGCGCTCGCGCAGATTCGGCAGATAGTTCTCCGTCGAGCAGGCATTGAAGTAGAGCAGCTGGTAACGCCCGGGACCGCCGGTGCCCGCCAGGTCGGTGTCCCGCCCGCGGATGGCGTTCCGCAAATAGTCCGGCGGCCGGCTGGCATGGCTGTCGGGGGGGTTGCCCCGCTCGTCGATCACGAAGTTGCCACGCCCCGAATGGATATCGTCGAAGTCCGGCCCGGTGCCATAGCGGGCGTGTCCGTCGTAGATCACGACCTCGTCCTGCTCGAGCGCCCGCCGGAACATGGCGGCCACGTTGGCCGGATCGGGATCGGAGTCCGGGGTGATCACCCGCACCACCGCATCGATGGGGCGGCCGGTCTCCGGATCGGTGAACCGCCGGTGATAGTAGCTGGCCCCCGGCAGATACCGCTCACCGCTCAGGCCCAGCCGCTCGCGCTCCTCCGCAGCGAGTGCCTGCGGATCGATGCGGCGGAATCCCTGCTCGGTCAGCCCCCGCAGCGTGCTGCGCACCGTGCCCGGGGTGGTGCCATGCTCGTCGTAGCCGAAGGCGATCGTCATGTCGAGCCGGCCGTCCTCGAACAGCGCCTCGTAATCCGGCCGCCGCTCGAGCATCTTGCCCGGCGGCGGCGCCACCCGGTCCAGAGCCTCGAGCGTGGCGCGATCGACGCGACCGGTTCGCGGCAGTCCCATCTCGAGCTGGAACTGCCGGACGGCATGTACGGTCTCGGCGCCGTAGCCGCCGTCGGCCCCGTAGCGCGGCAGGCGGAAGCCCAGGTCGAGCAGCGCCTGCTGCAGCTGGCGCACACCCTCGCCGCGCGCGCCCGGGCCCAGCGTGGTCCGGCCGGCGGCCACCGCCGCCAGATCGGCGCCGGCAAAGCGCGGGTTCTGGATCCCGGGGGCACCGGCCCCGGGGTAGCTCGTGCCGTCCTCGACCGCGGCCGGAGAGTCGCTGCCGGTAGCCGCCAGGCGCGCATCGAGGGCGCGCACCGTCGCCGCATCGAGCACACCGGTCTGCGGCAGACCCGCGGCGGCCTGCAGCCGCCGGACCGCCCCCGCCGTGCGGTTGCCGTACCAGCCGTCGGCCCGACCCGCGTCCATGCCGAGCGCATTCAGCTGCTCCTGCAGGATGCGGACCGCCGGCCCGCGCGAGCCGCTGGCCAGCGTCAACTCGCCCGCGGCGACGCGCGCCAGCGTGGGCTCGCCCGCCAAGGGCCCGTGGAGCGCCGGACCCGCCGCACCGGGCGCCCCCTCCGCGCCGCCCCCACCCGCCAGTCTCGCATCCAGCGCCCGCACCGTGGCCTGGTCCAGCCGGCCGGTCGGCTGCAGCCCGGCGTCGCGCTGAAAGGCCCGCAGCGCCGCCTCGGTCTCCGCGCCGAAACCGCCGTCCGCACCGTAGCGGGGCAGCTCGTATCCGAGCTCCAAGAGCGCGCGCTGCAGCGTGCGCACCGACTCCCCGCGGGCCCCCCGCCCCAGAGGCACTCCTTCTCCCGCGGCGATGCCGGCGATCGCCGGATCGCTCGCCAGCCCGGCGCTGCGCAGTTCCCCGGCCGTTCCGCCGCCGACCGGCGGCCGCATCCCGCTGACACCCGCGATCCCCGACATGCCCGTCACCCCCTTGGCAGCGCGGCGGAACCTGCCTCGGCGCCCCGCGACCGCCGCGTCCCGGCGATGCGATCCTAGCCCCTTCGCCCGGCACGAGCAAGCACGGCACGTGCCGTCCGGCTCCGGCCCCGCGCTCGCTTGCCCGCAGCTGCGGTGGGCCGAGGCCTGGGTTCCCCCCCGCCCCACCAGGCCACGCCGGCGCCGGCTCGCAACGGAGCGGTACGTGCCGGTTGCGTCGAAGCTCGGTCCCGGACGCGACACGCAACGCTCCGGCGAGCCGCCGCCACCGACCGGCACCACCCCCCGCAAGCCACCAACCGGCGCGGTGGCGGGCCGCCCGCAGCGCTCAGGCCGTCGTCTGGCGCGGGGTATGCGGGGGAGCGCCCGCGGGCGCGTCCTGGGAGTCGCTGCGGTCGGGCAGCACGCGCCGGGTGTCCAGGCAGGCGGTGCAGATCAGGACGTGGCCGAGCCGTGGCTGCACGCCGCGGACGAGCAGGCCGCCGCAGAGCGCACAGATCGGATGGGGCTGAGGTCGGGTCGGAACCGGCATCGCGCTCTCCGCGCCCGCAGGCGCAACGATCGCCTCGTGGGCCGGCTGCCCGGCAGGGCTCCGCATGCGGGTTGCACCGGGCAGCGGGCGCTGTAGTATAGTTCGTTTCGACCCTGCCGCAAACCGGGATCGAGGAGACGTCATGACCGAGACCCTGCGCATGGACGTGCTGCAGGAGACGCGGCTTCTGGGCCGGCGCGTCTTCGACCTGGCGGATCGCGCCGGAGGTGGATGGCAGGCCGCGCGGCTGTGCGCGCTGGTGCGCGCGATGCTGCGCCGGGTGCCGGCCGGCGGCTCTCCGCAGCAGGAGCGCAGCCAGCTCGCTGCGGCGTTCCGCTTCGTCGCCGACGCCGTGGGCGGCCTCGATGCACTGGCTCGCCAGTGGCCCGCCCTCGCGGTCGAGGCCTCGGCCCTGGCGGCGGAGGCGACGGAGCTGGCCGAACGGCTGTTCGAGCTGCTCGAGGCTCCGGTGGCGATCTGACCCCCGCCCCGCGTGCCGGTATCGCACCGCTCGCCCCGGTTGGGGTAGGATCGCGGCCGTGGCGCATGGCGGCAGGCGTGCGGCGGGTGCGATCATGGCGGAGACGGGGCGGTTCGGGATCATCGGTTTCGGCAAGCTCGGCGAGGCGGTCGCGCTGGGCCTGCTCGGCAGCGGCGTGCTGGCGCGGGAACGGATCACGGCCAGCGTGCGCAGCGCTGCCTCGGCCGAGCGAGCGCGGCGGCGATCCGGCCTCGAGGTGCTGACCGACAACCGCGCGGTGGTCGAGCGCTCCGATACGGTGCTGCTCGCGGTCAAGCCCCAGGTCGTGCCGGCCGTGCTGGCCGAGATCGCGCCCGTGCTCCGAGCAGGCCAGCTCCTCATCTCGGCCTGCGCCTCGGTCAGCACCGCCGCGATCGAGAAGGCTCTCGGCGGCGAGCCCGCGGTGGTGCGCGTCATGCCCAACACCCCGGTTCTGGTCGGCGCCGGGATGTCGGTGCTGGCGCGCGGGCGCTTCGCCTCCCCGGAGCACCTCGCGACCGCCGAGCGCATCTTCGGCGCGGTCGGCCGCACGGCGGTGCTGGACGAACAGCATCTGGACGCGGTGACCGGACTCAGCGGCAGCGGGCCGGCGTACATCTACCTCGTCATCGAGAGCCTCGCCGAGGCGGGGGTCAAGCTCGGCATCCCGCGCGAGGTCTCGACTTTGCTCGCAGCCCAGACGGTGCTCGGAGCGGCGCGCATGGTGCTCGAGCTGGGCGAGCACCCCGCGCTGCTCAAGGACGTGGTGACCACCCCCGCGGGCTGCACGATCGACGGGCTGCTCGAGCTGGAGGACGGGAAACTCCGCGTCACCCTGGTCAAGGCGGTGGTCAAGGCCGCCGAGCGCGCGCGCAACCTGACGAAGGACCGCCTGTGATGCAGCCCGCGGCGCCACGGGTCGGGACCCTGCACCACCTGGAGCTGTACGTCTCCGACCTCGAGCGGTCGGCGGCGTTCTGGGGATGGTTGCTGGAGCTGCTCGGCTACCGGCCGTTCCAGCGCTGGGAGGGCGGGCGGAGCTGGCGGCTCGGCCCGAGCTATCTCGTCCTGGTGCAGGCCGAAGGGGCCTATCTCGAGCCGCCCTATCATCGCAAGCGGGTCGGGCTCAACCACCTCGCCCTGCACGCCGCCTCGCGCGAGCAGGTCGATGAGGTGACGCGTCTGCTCCGGGCGCGCGGGGTGACCGTGCTGTACGAGGATCGGCACCCGTACGCCGGCGGTCCCGGCCACTACGCGGTGTATTTCGAGGATCCGGACCGCATCAAGGTGGAGCTGGTGGCGCCGTGAGGCGCGCGCCCGTCCGGCCGCAGGTGCCGCGCCCGCTGCTGCTGGTGGGCCTGGGCGTCGCGATGGCCACCGCCGCTGCGCTGGCGGGGCCGGGCTGTGAGGGCGCCGGCGGGCCAGCCACCGCACCGGCGGCGGCGAGCGCGCCCCAGCGTCCCCGCAGCCCGGCGCCGCCCCGCCGCGTGGTCTCGCTCGCCCCCTCGCTCACCGAGATCGTGTTCGCGCTCGGCGCGGGCGAGCGGCTGGTCGGGGTGACCTCGCACTGCGACTTTCCGCCGGCCGCGCGCGCGCTGCCGCGGGTGGGCGGCTACGGCAGCCCCAACGTGGAGCTGGTGCTCGCGTGCCGGCCGGATCTCGTGCTCGTGCCGGCAGAGGGCACGCTCCTGGCGCCGGCGCTCGCGCTGCGCCGGCTCGGTGTGCGGCTCGAGGCGGTGACGGTCACGGCGCTGCCCGATCTGTTCGCCGCCGTCGAACGGCTGGGGACGTTGCTCGGGGAGAAGACCGAGCTGCGCGCGCGCACCCCTCGCCGCGACGCTGCGCGCGCGCACCGAGGCGATACGCCGCGCCGTCGCCAGTCGGCCGCGACCCCCGCACCCTCATCGTCGTCGACCGCCACCCGACGATTGCCGCCGGACCGGGCTCCTTCCTCGGCGCGCTGCTCGAGATCGCAGGCGGAAGCAATGTGCTGCAGGCGAGCGGCCGGCGCTGGCCCGAGATCGGCGAGGAGGCGATCGTGGCGCTGGCGCCGGAGGTGGTCATCGAGCTCAGCATGGCACCGCCCGGCACCGCCGCGACCGCGGCCGCCGCCCCGCGCGCGCTTCTGGGAGCGCCTGAGCGGGGTGCCGGCGGTGCGGAGCGGCCGCGTGCATGCGCTGCCACCCGAGCTGCTGGTGCGCCCCGGCCCGCGCCTGGTCGACGGTCTGCAGGCGCTCGCCCGCGCGCTCCACCCGGAGGCGTTCCCCGGTGAACCGGAGGCGGCGGCGAGCGCGCACCGGCCCCCGAGCGGAGCGGATCCGCGGTGAGGCGGCGGCTGACCCGCCGGCGCTGGCTCGGCTGGACCGGGGCGCTGGCGGCCCTGCTCGTGGTGGCGCTCGCGGCCGGCCTCACCAGCGGGCCCGCACCCGGCGCCGGGCCGCTCCGGCTCGCGCGCGAGCTCGCCGCCCTCGCGCGGGCACACGGGCTGGGGGCGAGGCGCTGGCGCGCGCCCCGCCAGGGCGAACTCAGCCCGGAAGGCCAGATCGTGCTCCCACCACCGCGCGCCGCGCGTGCTCGCCGGCGCCATCGTGGGCGCCGCCCTCGCCGGCGCCGGCGTCGCCTTCCAGGCGCTGCTGCGCAACCCGCTGGCCGATCCGTTCCTCCTCGGCGTCTCCAGCGGCGCCGCGCTCGGGGCGGCGCTCGCGGTGCTGGCTCTCGGGGTTGCCGCTCCGCTCTGGATGCCGGCGTGTTCGTTCGCCGGGGCCCTGCTGGTCGCGGCGCTGATCTTCGTGCTGGGCCGGCGCAGCTTCGGCACCGCGGGCGCGACGCTGCTGTTGCTCGGCGTGGTCGTCAACGCGATCCTGTCGTCGTGGATCCTGCTCCTCGCCCACCTGGTCCCGCCGAGCGAGCGGCTGCGCATCCTCGCCTGGCTGACCGGCAGCCTCGGCCAGGTCGCGGTGGGGCCGGCCGGCCTGGGAGCGGCGGCCGCGGTGACGCTGGGAGGCGGGCTCGTCCTGCAGTGGCTGGCCCGCGATCTCAACCTGCTAGCCCTGGGCGAGACGGTCGCGGGCAGCCTCGGGGTGGCGGTGCGCGCGGTCCGGGTGGCGCTGTTCTTCACCGGCTCGCTGGTGACGGCGGTCGCCGTGGCGCTGAGCGGGCTGGTCGGCTTCGTCGGGCTGGTGGTGCCCCACCTGCTGCGCCTGGTGTGTGGACCGGATCACCGGCTGCTGGTCCCGGCGAGCATGCTCGCCGGGGCGGCACTGCTCGTGCTGGCGGACGCGGCGGCGCGCAGCGCGCTCGCCCCCGAGGAACTGCCGGTCGGGGTGGTGACGGCACTGGCCGGCGGACCGCTGTTTCTGTGGCTGCTGCTGCATCGCCAGCGCGTGCCGCTCGCGGAGGCGCAGACGTGATCGCGGCGCACGGACTGCGCTTTGGGCTATCCCGGCGCACCGCCGGTGCTGGACGGGGTCGATCTGCAGCTCGGACGCGGCGAGTTCGTGGTGCTCGGCGGCGCCAACGGCGCCGGCAAGTCCACCCTGCTGCGGCTGCTGGCGGGCGAGCTGCGCCCCCAGGCGGGAACGATCGCGCTCGAGGGGCGGCCGCTCGGCGCCTGGGGCCGGCGGGAGCTGGCGCGCGCCGTCGCGGTGGTGCCGCAGGAGGCGCCGTTCGGCTTCGCCTTCACCGTCGGCGAGATCGTGCTCATGGGTCGGGCGCCGCACCTGGGCCGGCTGGTGCTGGAGGGTCCCGAGGACGTGGCGCAGGCGCGCGCGGCGCTGGCGGCGCTGGAGCTGGAGCCGCTCGCCGACCGCCCCCTCGATCGGCTCTCCGGCGGCGAGCGGCGCCGGGTCGCGATCGCGCGCGCGCTGTGCCAGCAGCCGCGCCTGCTCCTGCTCGACGAACCGACGGCGTTCCTCGACGTGCGGCACCGGGTGGCGCTGTTCGGGCTGCTGGACCGGCTGCGGCGGGAGCAAGGGCTCGCCATCCTCGCCACCTCGCACGACCTCGACCTGGCGGCACAGTACGCGACCGGCATGGCGTTGCTGGCCAGCGGGCGGTTGATCGCCACGGGCAGCCCCGAGCAGGTGCTCCGCCCCGAGCCGCTCGAGCGCGCCTTCGGCGTCGCCCCCCGGAGGTCATCCGCCACCCGCGCACCGGCCGGCCCTGCGTGCTGTTCGGCTGAGAGACCCACCGCGCCTGCACTTGAAAAGAGGCTTGATGCGGCGCTAGCCCCCGCTATCATGGCGCGCTCGACAATCGGTTCGGTCGGTCCGGGAAGCCGGGGGAAGACGGTGCGAGTCCGTCGCGGTCCCGCCGCTGTGACCGGGGACGAAAGCCGCAGGCGGCCACTGTGCGGTCCGCTCGGAGCGGGCACACGGGAAGGCGCGGCGAGTAGGGCGATCCGGAAGCCAGAAGACCCGTTCCCCGCGACCGCACACGGGCCCGCCGCCCGGCGGCGGATCCCCGCAACCCTCGACCCGCGCGGACGGGAAGGAGGTCCTGGCCGTGTTCCATCGCAACCCGCCCCATTCATCTCTCCCGATCGTTCCTCCAGGTGCATTCGCGCACCGGCCCCCCTGCGGGGCGAAGGGCTCGCCCGCCGCGCTGCGGCGCGCCGCGGTGCTCGGGGGCCGCCCTGCTGCTGGCGCTCGCCGGCTGCTCGCGCTCCGAGCCCGGTGGGTTTCCGGCGCTCACGGTCACCGAAGATGCGTTCGCCTTCGCCGACGGCGACTCGCTGACCGCACTCGCGACCCACGCCGGCGGCACCCGAGCTGCTGTTCGCCCTGCAGCAGGGCGGGACACTGCGCGTGCTCGATGTCGCCCAACAGCCCCCCCGCGCTCGAGCGCGACCCTCGTGATCGGCACCTTCGATGCGAGCGGTTTTCCGACCCGCAGCCGCCGGACTTGTGATCGACACCGAGCGGCGTGGCGGCAAGCTGGCCGGCTTCGCGACCTCGACCGGCCGGAGCCTCACCGGCCAGAGCCAGCACAAGGTCTATCTGTTCGACGCGCTGGCGGGCACGGGCCCCAGCGCGGAGTTCGAGCTGACGAGCCTGCAGCTCACCGCGAGTGGACTCATGACCTCCACCGGCACCGCGGACCCGAGCTTCGCCCCCACCGACCCCGGCGCGCAGGCGCTGGCGGTGCTCGGGGACACCCTCTGGGTCGGCTGCGCCAACCTCATGTCGAGCGCCGACCCCTCCGCGAGCTTCCTCGACAACTTCCCCGGGCTCGTGCTCGGCTTCGCGCTCGACCCGCTCGATCACACCCGCTTCGAGCCGGGGGTGCCGCAGCCGGCTCACGTGGTCTTCACCCGCGGGTTCAACGTCACCGGGCTGCGCGCCGCCCGCACCCCGGACGGCCGCCCGGTGCTGTACGTCACGACGAGCGGCGCCGGGCGGGTGCTCTTCGGCGCCTCGCCCCCCGAGGCCGACCACGCCTTCCTCGAGGTGATCGACCCGAACAAGGCGCAGCTGGTCGCGTTCTTCCCCTTCGGGCCGGCCGCGGCGCGCCATGCGGCCGCGGTGCGGCCGGACGGCCTGGAGGCGGTGGTGGGCCGCGGCGACTTCGGTTTCGGACTGGCGGAGATCTTCCGCGTGTCGCTGCTCGAGCTCGACCTGGTGCTCGACGGCACGATCCAGGCCCCGGCCGACCTCACCGGGGCGATCCTCAACGGCGTCGCCAACCCGATCACGATCCCGTTCGCCAACCCGGACAAACCGCCGACGGGCCGCTTCACCAGTGCGCTCGCCTACAGCAACGACGGCGGCCGGCGGCTGCTCGCCGTCTCGTTCAACGACTCGACGCTGAATGTGTTCGATGCCCGCCGTGGCCGCACCCCGGTCTTCCGCCGCCAGCACCGGCTCAGCCGCGGCAACGAGACCGCGGACACCTTCGGTCCCAACGCCTCGGTGCTCGCACTGCGCCCCGGACTGCCCGGGCGCGACTTCCAGGGACCCGACGCTTTCGTCGGCACGATCGGCGTGCTCGTCGATCCCCAGACGTTCACCACCCGCGCCGTGCTCGACGCGGCACGCACCTACTGAGCCGCCGGTTGCCCCGCGGCGGCGGGCGAGACTGCGGTTCAGGGTTCGAAGGGGCTGGTGAACAGCGGGTGCGCCAGGGTGCCGGCGATGTGGTAGCGCTCGGCGCGGCCTGCGTCTCGGCGGAGCGCGGTGGCGGTCCCCTCCAGGCGCCCCCCGGGACGCAGGCGTGCGGCGAGTCCGAGGTCATAGGGCTCGGAGAACAGACTCAGGCGCAGGGCATACCCACCTAGCGGCTCGGGATCGAAGGCGCCGAGAGCGAGCTGCGCGGTCCCGCGCTCGAACCGCGTCGCCGCCACCCCCGCTTCCTGCAACAGCTCGACCAGCGGCCGGAGGGGGGGCAGCTCGCCCAGCTCGAGCCCGCCGAACCGCACCTCGACGGCCAGGCCGGGCTCTTGGGAGCCGCCCCCCCGATAGCGCAGCTCGCCGCGGAGCCGCATGGCCTCCAGCCGCGTCTCGATCCCGAGCGCGCGCAACACCGGCAGCGCGTCCACCCCCTCCGCCTCGAGCTCCACCCGCACCGCGGGCTTCGCCGCCGCCGGTCGTACCTCGGCTGCGAACCGGATCGTCCCCCCGGCGAGCCGCCCGCTGCCGCGCTCCAGCACCAGACCCGCCGGCCCGAAGGCGAGCTCGGCGCCGAGCCCGCGCAGCGGGACGTCGTCCGCCAGCTGTGCCCGGTCGAGCACGAGCGCGCCCCGCAGCGGCTCGCCGGCCCCCAGCCGCCCCGCGAAACGCACCGCACCGTGCACGTTGCCGAGCGCCCCGCCCAGGACCTGCGCCTGCTCGAGCAGCAACTCCCCGTCGAACTGCGCCCTGGCGAGCGGCACGCCCGGCTCGCTCGCCAGGCTCAGCCGCCCGCCACCCTGGCCGCCGAGCTGGAGCGCGCCCAGCGCCCGCGCCCAGGGGCCGAGCTTCAGCCCGGCCAGCGCCTCGAGCTGCAGCCGCGTCGCCGTCACGTCGAGGCGCACCCCGCTGCCCGTGACCAGGTCGCCGAGCTCGCCCCGCACCCGGATCACGCCGCCGCCGTACACCCCGCGCAGCCCCGTCACCGCCAGCCGCCGGCCCTCCAGCCGCAGCTGACCGGCGACGTTGGTGACCGCAGCTGCGAGCAGCGGCGGCTCCAGCGCCAGCGCATAACACTCGATCGTGCCCGCGACCTCGGCAGCGGCGGGTGCCTGCCACGGGTAATCGACGTCGAGGTCGAGATCGACCGGCCCGTGCGCCCCCAGCGCCGCGATCAAGGGCGCCAGCGCCGGGGCCAGTGCGGCGAGTGCCGGCGAATGCACCGGCAGGTTGGAGGCGCGCACGTCCAGCCGCGCGGTCTGGGTCTCGAAGTCGATCGTGCCCTCCAGACCGAGCGTCTCCATCGCCGCCGCACGGTAGCGCGCCCGGAAGCGGAGCGCGGCGGCGCCCCGGCCGGCCGGCCGGACCTCGACCCCTTCGAGCACCACCGCGGCGGGCAGCTGCCCGGCGGCGCCGCGGCCGGAGGCCGGAGCCGGCTCCGCGACCGGCCCTTGCCCCCCGAGTCCGTCCTCGGCAGCCGGGGCGAACACCAGGCGCGCGACCTCGAGGCTGAAGCCGTCCTCGCCCGAGGTCTCCGCGCCCAGCGCGCGCCACAATACCTGCACCGCCTCCAGCAACACCAGCGGTGCATCGACCGTGATCTGCACCTCCGCGACGCGCACCGCCTCCAGGCGCAGGCTCCCGCGCAGCAGGGCCAGCGGTGCGTGCGTGAACCGCACCCGGGCAGCGCGCAGCACCGTCGGTCTGGCGCCTGAGCGCGGCGGCGCGAGCACCAGCGACGCCGCTGCCACGCTGCCCGTGCCCCCGAGCGACAGCTCCAGGCCCTCGAGCACGACCTCGCAGCCCAGCCGGCGGCGCGCTGCGGCCTCCAGCCGCCGCGCGATGTGCGCGTCCTGCAGGAGCAGGTACGCGTCGGCGGCCAGCAGCCCCGACAGCAGCAGGACGATCGCCGCCCACGCCAGGCCCCGGCGCCGCGCCTGCGCTGCCAGCAACACCCGCTGCCCCGCCTCGGCGAGCATATGGCTTGCGCGCACGTGCCAGGGCGGTGTGACGGTGCCGGGCTCGGCGAATCGCAGCCGCCCCGAACCTGACGAGCGCCGCGCGCCGCCCACCGCACCCGCTCCCGCCTAGCGCCTGCGCACGCGCCGGTGCCCGGTGATCCGCCAGGCGCCCTCGCGCTCCGCCAGCTCCACCTCGACGTCCCAGATCCCCGCATCGGCCAGGGCGCCGGCTGACAGCCCCTCGCTCACCGCCACGGTGAACGAGGCGGTGGCGGTACGATCGGGACGCAGCTCGACCCGGGTCGGAGTCAGCCTGTTCACCGCGATCGCGCGGCGCCGCAAAAAGGTGGCGACCAGCACCCGGTGGACGCCGGCCCGATCGAGTCCGCCGGCGTCGCGGTAGTCCGGTGCGAGGTGCTCCAGCACCCTGCCGGTGGCCTTGTCCTCCAGCGCCGCGATCACGGCGTCGATCACCTCCCGCACCCGCGCCGCCTCGTCCTGCGGCCGCGAAAACAGCGCTCGCCAGCCGAGCCCGAGCGCCACCAGCGCCACCAGCGCGATCGCCGCTCGCCGCACCGGCAGCTCCTCCGCTGCCCCGCCGTCGCCGCTCCGCAGCATCGGGCATCCGCACCGCGCTTGCAAGCGCGCGCTTGCCGCGCCCGAGCCGCCCCGGAGCGCCGGCCCCTCGCGCCCCCCCGCTCCTGCAGCCCGGGGCTGGAGGCGGTCTGGGCCGCCACGCCCTTGACCGCAGTGCTACCATCCCCTGTTTCGGATCCGAGGCGGTTGGGCGGAGATGCGCGTGCGCTACCTGGACACCGGTGAGGGCGCCCCGGGCTGGAACATGGGTCTGGATGCGGCGCTGCTCGCCGGGGCGGAACGCCGTCCGACCCTGCGGGTGTACGGATGGAGGGAGCCGGCGGTCTCGCTGGGCCGCTTCCAGCAGCTCGCGCGCGATCAGGCGCCGCCGGCGCTGCGGAGCCTGCCGTGGGTGCGGCGACCCAGCGGGGGGGGAGCGGTGCTGCATCGGGACGAACTGACCTATGCGATCGCCGCCCCCCTCGCCGCGCTCGGCGGCGGGCGGCCCCGCCGCGGCGCACTGCGGGCGGCGATCGCCGCGGTGCACGCGGCGCTGCTGGAGGCGCTCGACCGGCTGGGGATCGCGGCGGAGCTGCGCAACGGCGCCACTGGACGGTGCGCCGCGGAGATGGCGCCGGCTCGCGGACCGGCCGGCGGCGCCCAGGCGTCCGGAGGCTGCGAGCCGCTGCCGGCCGCGCCCCGACCCGGGGCGGGCGACGAACCGGCACTGTGCTACGAGCGGGCGCGCGGCGCGGCGATCTTCGCCGGCGGGCGCAAGCTCATCGCGAGCGCGCAGCGCCACGCCGGCCGGGCGCTGCTCATGCACGGGGCGATACCGCTCGGCGCCCGCCCCAACGCGCCGGCGGCGACCACGGTGCGGCTCGCCGCCGGCCGCCCGGTGAGCCGGGCCGAACTGGCGGCAGCACTGCGCGCCGCGTTTGCCGCGCGTCTGGGCTGGCAGCTGGTCGAGGGAGAACTCGAGCGCGCGGAGCACGAACTGGTGGCGGTGCTGGCACCCCCGGTCGATCCCCCGCCGCAGCGCGGCGGTGTCGCGGCCGGCCCGAGCGCGGGGCAGCAGGCCCGCGGCGTCGGCTGCGTGCTAGACTGAAGAGGCCGGCTGCAACCGGCAGCGGACGGCGGCGATGCGAGACGACCCGCAACCGCAGAGCACGACCGGGACCGACGGTCTGGCGGCGCGCGCCAGCACGGACAGCCCGCCGCCGGAGCAGGGTGGGCCCGCCGTGCCGGCGCACGCGGGCGGGGCCGCGGAGCCCGCCGGCGCCGAGGAGGACCGTGACGGCAGCGACGCGGTGGCGCACCTCGCACCGCCTCCCCTGTACTCCTCCGACGGCGAGATGGAGGCGCTGCGCGGCGGCAGCAGCTCCGCTGCGGCCACCCTGCCGCCCCTGCCCGCCGGCTCCGCTGCTCGCGCCCCGGTCGAGCCGGCGCCCGCCGTCGGCGCCGAGGGCGAGCTGCTGTTCGGGGAGCTCGCGGTGCTGCAGCGTTTCTGCACGGCGCCGCAGATCGAGGAGGCGCTGCGGGTGCAGCGGCGGCTCCGCGCGGAGGGCAGGCGGCACAAGATCGGCAAGATCGCGGTCAAGCTGGGCCTGCTCACCGCCACCCAGGCCAAGTACGTGCTGCGGCTGCAGCGCACCCGGGATCCCATCGCGGGCTACAAGCTGCTGGAGCGCCGCGGACAGGGCGGCATGGGGGTGGTCTACCGCGCGGTGCAGAAGTCGCTGCGGCGGGAGGTGGCGCTCAAGGTGCTGGCGCCGCGCTACGCCTCCCATGCCCGCTTCCTCAAGCGGTTCGTGCGCGAGGCCAAGCTCGCCGGTTCGTTGAACCACCCCAACATCGTCTCGGCGATCGATGTCGGGGAATCCAACGGGCTGTACTACTACGCCATGGAATACGTCGACGGCTGGTCGGTCGCCGAGATGATCAAGGAGGACGGTCCGTTCGACGAGGACGAGGCGCTGGCGATCGTGCTGCAGGTCGCCAAGGCGCTCGCGCACGCCTCGTCCCGACATATCGTGCACCGCGACGTCAAACCGGAGAACATCCTCGTCACCCCGAACGGGGTGGCGAAGCTGACCGACCTGGGCCTGTCCAAGCAGCTGACCAGCGATTGCTCGTTGACCACCGAGGGCAAGACGCTCGGCACGCCCTACTACGTCTCGCCGGAGCTGGCGCGGGGGGTGACCGACGTCGACGTGCGGAGCGACATCTACAGCCTCGGCGCCACTCTCTACCACATGCTCGCGGGCGAACCGCCGTTCGTCGGCGACAACCCCGCCACCATCATGGCGCGCCACATCGCCGAGGAGCCGATCCCCATCCGCCGCCGCGCCCCGGGGGTGAGCCGTCCGGTGGCGAAACTGCTCGAGCGCATGATGCACAAGGACCCCGAGCGCCGCTACCAGACCGCCGAGGAGCTGGTGCGGGACATCATCGCCATCCGCAAGGGCAAGAACCCCTTTGCCGCCGAGCGGCGCGCGGACTCGGCCAGCGGCCGGCTCGCCCTGCCACGCGCGCGGCGGCTGCCGCTCGCCTCGCCCGAGGAGCGGCGGCTCGGAGGGCCGCCCGCCCGCGTGGGCCGGCGGGGGCTGCTGGCCGCGGTGCTGGTGGCAGGTACCGTCGCCGCGGCGCTGGCGCTGGCGCTGCTGCAGAATCGGCGTCCAGGCGCCGGTGAGGCGGCGCGGCACACGCAGTCCACGGCGGAGCAGGCCCGGGCCGCGCTGCCCGCGCCCGACGAGGTGCGCGAGCGGTGGGTGGGCGGGCGGCTGGCCGCGCTGCAGGCGGGGGAGCTGGCCGAGCTGCTGGCCCAGGAACGCTTCGCCGAGGCGCGCCAGCGCCTGGCGGAACTGGCGCGCGAGGCCCAGGGCACCTCGCATGCCGCGGAGGTCGCACGGCTGCGCTCGCACGTCGACGCCGCAGCGCGCGAGGCCATGCGCCGGGCGGTGGAACTGGCCGAACAGGCGCTCGCCGCGGGCAAGCCCGAGGTCGCCTTCGATTACCTGCGGGACGCCGTCCCCACCGACGATCCCGGGCTGGAGCTGCGGCGCGAGCGCCTGCTCGCCCAGGTGCGCCAGCGGCTGGGGATCCAGTAGGCAGGCCCCCGGCCAGAGCAGTTCGCCCGCCCGGCGCTCGCGCCGCTAAAGGCCTGCCTCCCGCCGTGTCGATCCTCCCTGCAGGCGGCCTCGCCGGCCGCGCCGGATCGGGGGAACAGGCGATGGGCAGGGAGCGCTCGAAGCGGTCGCGATCGCAGCGCCGGCACGCGGTACGGGCGGAAGCGGATGGGGGCCGTCCCGCGGGCGCACGAGCGGGTGGCATGCCGGCGGGCGTTGGCGCCGGGCAGCCCCCCCGGCGGATCGAATGCCGCTGTTGCCCGCGCAGCTGGAGGCCGCCTGGAGCCCCACCGACATCATCTCGCTCGGGCACAGCTTCCGGCGGGTCACCGAGCTGATCGAAGAGGTCGGCCGCACGCTGGAGGCGCAGAACCAGCGCGCGCAGCGCCTCATGGAGCGGTTGGAGGGGCTGGCGCGCTCGCTCGAGGTCCTGCCGCTGGAGGCGGAGCGCCAGCTCGAGGCCCTGGACGCCGTGCAGCGCTCGATCGAACGGTCCGGCCGGTGCGCCGCTCGTCCCGGCGAGCTGCTGCGCCGCGAGCTGCACCACAGCCTGCCCGAGGTGGTGCGGGCGATCCGCGAGAGCAGCGCGCGCCTGGAGCAGCGCTGGTCGGAGGCGACGCGCGTGCTCGCCGACCGCTTCGGCATGGTGCAGGCGGAGGCGCAGGTGCGGGCCGAAGAGCGCCTGGCAGCGTGGGAGCGGCGGCAACGGCGGCGCTCCGGCGCGCTGGCCGGAGCGGTGGCGGCGGCGCTGCTCGCGGTGGGCGCGCTGCTCGCGTTGCAGCCGGCAAGCCTGCTGCGTTCCGTCAGCGAGACGCTGCTGGGCGGCGGCACCGTCGCCGCCGAGACGCCGGCGCCGCCGAGCTGGCAGGTCACCGCCGTGACGGAACAGCCCGGGGCGGAGTTGCCCGCCGGCCCGAGCCGGGACGGCGAAGGGGAGCACCGGTAGGACCGGGCCCGCGTTACGGTTCTGCGCACCCGACAGCGCCCGTCCGCTCGCCGGGCAGCGGCCGGCGGCGCTTCGCCGGCGGCGCTTGATGCCATCGCGCCCGACGGCTACATTCGCCAGCGGTTGGCCAGCGCACACCGACCGGGCGCGGTCGTCGAGGGGGCGCCGGTGGCGCGGATCTCCAAGACCGAGCGGCTGCTCAACCTCGTCAGCTACCTGCTCAAGGAGCGCCAGCCGGTCCCCTGGCGCGACATCGCCGGCCGCGTCGTCGGCTACGACGATGGCAGCGATCCCAAGTCGCTGGAGCGCCGCTTCGAGCGTGACAAGGCGGCGCTCAAGGAGATGGGCATCCCCATCCGCTACTGCCCGCCGGGGGCCTTCGAGACCGAGGGCTACATGATCCCGCGCGAGGCGGTGTTCCTGGACGAGGTGGATCTGCTGCCGCACGAGGTCGCGTTGCTCAACCTGATCAGCGAGCATGCGATCCGCAACCGGAGCGAGTTCCTGCCCGATCTGATCTCGGCGCTGCGCAAGCTGTCGTTCGATGTCGATCTGGAGGCGGCCGGCGGCGGGCGGCCTGCGGTGCCCGCCCCCCCGCGGCGCCGGCGGGGGCGGCCGCGCCGTGCCGCCCCGCTCCCCCAGGAGCAGGGGAGCGAGGGAAGCGCCTGGCGTTCGGCGGTGCTCCACCTCGATCTGATCGCCGGGCTGCGCGCCGATCCCAACCTCCCAGCGCTGGTGGCGGCGGCGCTGGCGAGCCGCACCGTGGCGTTCGACTACTACAGCATGAGCCGCGACGAGACGCGCCGGCGTACCGTCGATCCGTATGGGCTCGGCTATGCGCGCGGCGCCTGGTACCTGGTGGGACGCGATCACTGGCGCGACCGGGTGCAGTCGTTCCGGCTCGACCGGATCCGGGGCGGCGTGGCGACGATCAGCGAACCCCACGCGTTTTCGGTGCCCGAGGAGTTCCGCCTCCACGACTACCTCGAGCGCCCGCCGTGGGAGTACTCCGATGCGCCACCGACCGAGGTCGTGATCGAGGCGGATGCCCACATCGGCTGGTTCCTGCAGGGCCCGATCTCCCGCCGCTCGCTGGAGCCGTTGCCCGGCGGCGGGGTGCGGATGGTCTTCGAGGTGCGCCGGCGCGAAGCCTTCATCGCGTGGGTGTTGCCCAAGCTGCGCCATGTGCGCATCGTCGAGCCCGAGAGCATGCGGCGCGAGCTGCTGGCAGCGCTCGATCAGCTGCTCGAGCGGCACCGGCCGGAGGCGGCCGCCGGCGGGGCTGCCGGCAAGGAGCGCCCGCAGCAGGCCGCACCGCACGCGGGAGGGGGCGAGCGCAGAGCGGGGCGGACGTGAGCGATCCCAAGCACCGCATCCAGCGCATCCTGGCGCTCATCCCCTACGTGCGCAAGCACCAGGGCGTGGCGCTGGAGGACCTGGCGCGCTACCTCGGTGCCTCGCCCGCGGAGATCATGGCGGATCTCGACCGGGTGCTGTTGTGCGGGGTGCCGCCCTACCTGCCCGACGACTACATCGGGGTCTACGTCGAGGATGGCCGGGTCGAGATCCGGTTCGCCGAGCACTTCCGCCGGCCGATCCGCTTCACCCTCACCGAAGCGCTGGCGCTCAAGCTCGCCATCGAGTCGCTGCCACCGGGGGGCGACCCGGTCTACGCAGAGGCGCGGCGCTCACTGCTCGACCGTATCCACGCGATCCTGGGGCGGTCTGGCGGTCTGCTGGCGCGTACCACCCGCGAGGAGGCAGCGGCCGCGCGGCTCGCGACCCAGGCCGGCAAGGGACCGGCGTTCGGCGTGCCTCCCTGGCGCACCCGCATCAAAGAGGTCCTCGAGGTCCTGGTGCCGGCGGTCGAGCAGCGGCGCGAGGTCGAGATCGAATACTACTCCGCCTCCTCGGATGCGACCGCCCCGCGGGTGGTCCAGCCGCTGGGCTTCGTGGACAAGGGCGGCGAGTACTATCTGGTGGCCTACTGCAAGCGCTCCGAAGAGGTGCGCAGCTTCCGCGTCGACCGGCTGCGGGCGGCACGCGCGCTCGAGCAGCGCTTCCGTCCGCCCGCGGGCTTCGATCTCGCGCGCTACGAACGGCGCGCCATGGACTTCACCCGCGACGTACGCTATCGCGCCCGGGTGCGGGTACGGGGCGAGCAGGTGCGCTGGATCCGCGAGCAGGTGCCGGCGCCGCTGCGCGAGGAGGCGCCCGACGGTTCGCTCATCGTCACCATCCCCGCCAAGAGCCTGACCTGGCTGCTCAACGAGATCCTCCGCTACGGTCCGGGCGCCGAGGTGCTGGAGCCCGCCGAGGTTCGCGAAGCGCTGCATGCCCACCTGAGCGCGATGCGCGCGCGGGTGGCCGCCGATGCGCAGCTCGAGGCCTGATCGCCGGTGAGGGCAGCACGGCGGCCCGACCGCAGCCTGGGGCGAGCGCGGCAGCCCGCCAGCGGCTTGCGGTGCGCCCGGGAGGAGCTCGCGTCCTGGCCGCCATCCGCCCCCCGGCGCCCGGTCCGTTCGCCCGCGCTGCCGTGCTGGCGCCGGTTTTGAATCCTGCTGGAGACCGCTCATGGATCTGTCGCAGTTTCTGCTGCTGGTGTTCGCCTTGCTGCTCGTACTGCTGAACGGCTTCTTCGTGGCCGCGGAGTTCGCCATCGTGAAGGTGCGGCGCACGCGCATCGAGCAGCTGGTGCGCGAGGGGCGCGCAGCGGCCCGCATGGCGCGGCGCCTGATCGACAACCTCGATGCGTATCTGTCGGCGACCCAGCTCGGGATCACGATCGCCTCGCTAGGCCTCGGCTGGGTGGGTGAACCGGCCATCGCGCGCCTGATCGAGCCATGGCTCGGCGAACTGGGCATGGCCTCGCCGGCCGCGGTGCACGGCACGGCGCTGGTGGTCGCGTTTGTGATCATCACCTTCCTGCACGTGGTGCTGGGCGAACTGGCCCCGAAGTCGCTCGCCATCCAGCGCTCCGAGCCGGTGACGCTGCTGACCGCCTGGCCGCTGCATGGCTTCTACCTGCTGTTGTATCCCGCCATCGTCGCGCTCAACGGTACCGCCAACCTGCTGCTGCGAGCGCTCGGATTGCCGCCCGCGCGCGAGGCCGAGCGGGCCCACTCGCCCGCGGAGCTGCACATGCTCGTCGAATCGAGCGCCGCCCAGGGCCTGCTCAACACGCAGCAGCGGCGCCTGGTCGCCAACGCCCTGGCGCTGAGCCAGCGCTGCGTCCGGGAGATCATGGTGCCGCGGCCGGACATGCACTGCCTGTTCGCCGACCGGCCGCTCGCGGAGAACATCGAGACCGTCCGGCGGCATGCCCACACCCGCTATCCGCTCGCGCGCGGCGAGATCGAGCAGATCGTCGGCATGGTGCACGTCAAGGACCTGACGACCGCCGCCAGCGCGGCGTCGCTGCAGCAGATGGTCGCCGCGCTGGGAGCGGACGCGCTGGAGAAGCTGGCGCGCCCGATTCCCTTCGTGCCCGAGGTCGCGACGATCGACCGGGTGCTCCGCATGTTCCAGCGCGGGGGCATCCACATGGCGATCGTGGTCGACGAGTGGGGCGGGGTGGTGGGGCTGGTGACGCTGGAAGACGTGCTCGAGGAGCTGGTCGGCGACATCCGCGACGAGTTCGACGCCAGCGAGGCGGAGCGGCTGGTGCGCGTCGGACCGGACGGGGTGGCGCTCGTGGACGGGGCGATCCCGCTCGCGGAGGTGCGCCGGCGGTTCGGAATCGAGGCTCCGGACGCCACGGTCGACACCCTGGGCGGCTATGTCATGCAACGGCTCGGCCGGCTGGCCAGGGTGGGCGACGTGGTGGAGGTGGAGGGCTGGCGGATCGAGGTCGTGCGGATGCGGCGGCTGCGCATCACGCGGCTGCGCCTGGTGCCGCCGCCGACCCCTTCGGCGACGCCAGCGGAGGGATAGCAATCCGAAGCGAAGCGAGCGTGCGCTGCGCCCCGGCGCGCCCCTATGCCGGGCGGCGCGGCCCGGCGGTGGCGGCGAGTTCGGCGATCGCGCGCACCAGCTGCTCCACCTCGAACGGTTTGTGCAGCACCGGATTGGGCAAGCTGGCGCAGAACCGCTTCGTCTCCTCGGTCGCGGTGTCGCCCGAGGTGATGAGGATGCGGGGCGCCAGCTCGGGAAACTGGCGTTCCACCTCGCGGAAGAATGCGATTCCGTCCAGGGTCGGCATCCGGATGTCGAGCACGATCAAGTCGTAGGCCCGGCTGGCCAGCATGCGCAGCGCCTCGGCGCCGTCGCGTGCGGTCGCACACCGGTAGCCCTCGGCCGTCAGCACGCGCTGGATCAGGCCCAGAAAGCGCGGTTCGTCGTCGACGATGAGCACCCCCTTGCCGGCCGCCAGGGCCCGGCGCCGGGCGACGTCCGGCGGCGTGCCCCGCTCGCCTGGCGTCCCGGCGGCAAGCCGCACCGCGAACCGCATCCCGCCGCCCGCGCGCGGCCCTGCCTCCAGGCGCCCGCGGTGCTGGCGCACCAGGACGTAGCACAGCGCCAGCCCCACCTGCCACTCCTCCTCGGCGGCCCCGAGGGGCGGAAAGGGCTCGAAGAGCTCCAGCAGCCGCTCCTCCGGGATGCTGGCCCCGGTGTGCTCGACCTCCAGCACCACCTCGCCGCTGTCGGCCTCACTTCGGGTCGCGATGCGGATCTCGCGCGTGCCGGTCGTCTCGTGCAGCGCCGCCTGAGCATGGCCGACCAGGTGGAGCACCACCTGCTGCAGCTGCGCCAGATCGCCGAGCGTGAGCGGCAGCTCCGGCGCCAGTTCCACCCGGGTCGTGATGTCCTCGAGCGACAGCTTGAAGCGGTACAGCTCCAGCACATCGCGCACGATCTCGTTCAGATCGAGCGGCGTCAGGGTGGGCCGGCGCTGGCGCGCGAAGGTCATCAGGTTGTGGACGATGCGGGTGCAGCGCTGCGCTTCGGCGTGGATGGCCTCGATCATCTCGCGGGTCTCGGCACCGGGTGGCGTCTGGGCGAGGAGCAACTCGGCGAAGCCCGAGATGACCGCGAGGGGGTTGTTCAGCTCATGGGTGATGCCGGCGATCAGGTTGCCGAGCGAGGCCAGGCGACCGGCCTGCACCCACTCCTGCCAGGCCGGTGGTGCGCCGTCGTCCCGCACCTGGCCGCCCGCGGGCGGGGTACGGCCACCTGTCCCCCTCGGCTCAACCCCCACCGCCTGTCTCCTCGCCCTGCCCGCCTGGGGCTGCCCGCCCGGGCCCGGCCACCGGCCAGCTGCGGCCCGGGCAGCAGGGCGCGCCGCTCAATAGGCCCTGGCGAACACGACGCGCTCGGCAGCCCCTTCGCCACATACGATACAGCGCGCGGCCGCGCCTGGCATCTCGCCCTCCAGCGGGATGCACCGGATCGTGGCCTTGGTCTGCTCCTTGACGCGCGCCTCGCACGGCGCCCCCCCGCACCACCATGCCAGAACCCACCCTCGATCTCCTTCGATGACATCCTGCAGCTCGGCGTAGCTCTGGCACCGGTGGAGCCGCGCCTCGGTGAACGCCCGGTGCCGCACCAGCAGGTCGCGCTGGATCTCCTCCAGGGCCGGCACGACACCCTGCACGAACGCCTCCAGCGACAGCGCGCGCCGGCGGCCGTCGTACCGCCGGACCTCGACCACCTCGCCCCGCTCCACCTCGCGCGGGCCGAGCTCGACCCGCAGCGGTACCCCCTTGCCCTCCCACTCGTAGAACTTGGCGCCGGGCGAGACGTGATCGCGCGCGTCCACGTGCAGCCGCACACCCTGGGCGCGCAGCCCGTCGACCAGGCGCGCGAGCGCCGGCTCCACCCGTGCCCGGTCTTCCGGCCGGCGCAGGAACGGGACCACCACCACCTGGACGGGTGCCAGCCGCGGCGGCAACACCAGGCCGCTGTCATCGCCGTGCGCCATGACCAGCGCGCCGACCAGACGCGTGGACACACCCCACGAGGTGGTCCAGACGTGCTGGAGCGTGCCGTCCCGGTCCTGAAAGGTGACCTCGAAGGCCCGGCTGAAGTTCTGGCCCAGATCGTGCGAGGTACCGGCCTGCAGGGCGCGCCCGTCCTGCATCATCGCCTCGACGGTGAAGGTGGAGAGCGCGCCGGGGAACTTCTCGGCCTCGCTCTTGCGACCGGCCACCACGTGGATGGCGAAGTGTTCCTCCAACAGCCGCCGGTACACCCCGAGCATGCGCAGGGTCTCCTCGCGCGCCTCCTGGTGGGTGGCGTGGGCGGTGTGCCCCTCCTGCCAGAGGAACTCGAGCGTGCGCAAAAACAACCGCGGCCGCATCTCCCAGCGCATGACGTTCGCCCACTGGTTGAGCAGCAGCGGCAGGTCGCGCCAGGACTGGATCCAGTTGCGCACGGTGTGCCAGATGATCGTCTCCGAGGTCGGGCGCACGATCAGCGGCTCTTCCAGCTCGCCGCGCGCGCGCAGCCGCCCGTCCTCATCCTTGTAGAGCCCGCTGTGGGTGACGACTGCGCACTCCATGGCGAAGCCCTCGACGTGCTCCGCCTCCTTCTGCAGGAAGGAGACCGGGATCAGCAACGGGAAATAGGCATTGACGTGCCCGGTCTCCTTGATCATGCCGTCGAGCGTGCGCTGGATCGCCTCCCAGATCGCATACCCGTAGGGCTTGATGACCATGCAGCCCTTGACCGGCGCGTAGTCCGCCAGCTCGGCGCGCTGGACGACCTCCAGGTACCAGCGCGCGTAGTCCTCCGCCCGGGGTGTGATGCCGGCCCGTCTGTCCTTCGCCATGCGTCCGTTCGTCCTCCGCTTGCAAGAGCGCCATCTTAGCGGCCCGCCGGGCGAGGGCAACGCCGCGTCCGGCACCTGCACGCCCGCGGCAGCGCGGCAGCCCCGCCAGCGGAGGAGCTACCTGCTATACTGGCAGGCTCGAGGCCAGAGCGGTTCGGCGGAGGACGACCGGTGAGGGAAGTGGGCGAACGAGCACTGCCCCTGGAGGTGGAGGCGCTGCGGCCCGATGGTCCGGGCACCGCGCTGATCGTCATCGACGTGCAGGAGCGGCTGTTCGCCGCCATGGAAGCGGCCCGGCGCCCGCGCTTCCTCAAGGCGGTGACCAATCTGGTGGCGCTGGCGCGCGCGGTCGAATGGCCGATCGTACTGACCGAACAGTACCCGCAGGGCCTGGGGCCGACGGTGCCGGAGCTGCGCGCGGAGCTGGAGGGCGCACGCGCCTGCCAGCGGCTGGAGAAGCTCTGCTTCAGCGCCTGCGCCGCCGACGGCTTCGGGCAGGCGCTCGGCGAGGCGGAGGCCGCGGTGCTGTGCGGTATGGAGGCGCACATCTGCGTGCTGGAGACGGCGCTCGATCTGCTCGGGGCGGGACGGCGGGTGTTCGTGCCCTGGGACGGGGTGCTGTCGCGCGAGCGGCGCGACCAGGAGGCGGCCCTGGACATGCTCCGGGCGGCAGGGGCGATCGTCACCTCATCGGAGACCGTAGCGTTTCAGGTCATGAAGCGGGCGGGCACCCCGCTGTTCCGGCAGCTGGCGCCCCGGTTGCGCTAGCACTGCGCCACCTGCGGCCAGGGCAGGCCAGCCGCCGGCGCAAGCATGCCCGGTGCCGGCCGCTGAACCCGGTGCGCGCCCGGGGCGTCCCAACCGGTGCACACTCGGGGCCGGTGCCGCCCGCGGGTTGGCCCGGCGTGCTGCCGGCGCGCCCCGTGTTCGGGCGGGTCGGATCAGGATGATGAAGGGGGCAGTTCGACCGTGACCGAGGCCACCGCGAGCCCCAGGGCGAGGACCGAGCGAGCCATGGCAGCGCTCCACGTCGTCTCCGGTAGTCGCCGCGGGCACTCCGTCCGACTCGGCGACGGCAGCGTGATCATCGGCAGCGATGAGGCCTCCGGGCTCACCTGCACGGACCCCGGTGTCGAGTGGAGCCACGCCCGGGTGTACCACCGCGGCGGGCGGTACTGGGTGGAGGACCTGCAGAGCCGGGGCGGCGTGGAGGTGAACGATCGCCGCGTCCTGCACAAGGCGCTCAGCGATGGGGATCGCATCCGCATCGGCCAGGTGGAGCTTGTCTTCGCCGCCCAGGCCGGGTCCGTACCGCTGCAGGCCGCGCCGGCAGGTGCCGCGGCGGGACAAGAGCCAGCCGGGGCGGCGGCGGCGACAGGCGCTGCGGCCGCGCAAGAGGGCTCCGACGCCGCAACGGCCGTGCAGGCGCTGCTCGCGCGCAGCGGCTCCGCGCCGCCAGCGGCGCCGCAGGGGGCGAGCGCGCCGGCGGCAGCGCCTGCCGCTCCGCCCCTTTCGCCGCCCGCGGGCATCGACCCCATGGCTGCGACGGCGGGCGTGGAGGCTGCCGCCGCGCCCGAGCAGGCGGACGAGCCGGCTGCCGCCCCCGCTCCGGCCCCGCCCCCCCTCGAGGCGGCAGGGAGTGCTGCCGAGCTGGATCGCCTGCGCGCGGAGCTGGAGCGCGAGCGCGAGGAGAACGTCGATCTGCGCGCGCGCCTGCAGGAGCTGGAGCAGGAGCTGCGACGCAAGCGCGACGGGCTGAGCCTGGCCACCGAGTCCTTCGTCGAACAGCTCGAGCGGGCCAAGGAGCGCATCCACAGCTTCGCCAAGCGGTACGCCGAAACCGAGCAGCTGCTGCGCCAGCGCGACGAGGAGATCGCGCGGCTGCGCGAGCAGCTGCGCCAGACCGAGGAGGTAGCCGATCGGCGCGTCGCGGGGCTGCTGGAGAAGCTCGAGGCGGTGCGGCGCGACTTCGAGGAGATGGATCGCGTGCTGCGCGGCAAGGCGAAGGCCTACGCACGGCTGTTGGCCGAGGCGCGGGCCGAGCGGCCGGCGCTCGCGGCGCTGCTGACCGCCCCGGCCGCCGAGGAGAGCGCTGCCGAGGCCGCGGTGCAGAGCGGGATTCGGCCGGCGGTGGCCCTTGCAGGTGCGGGCGGGGGCGGCGCGGCCGCAGCCGCCCCCGCCGCCAGCGGCGGCGAGCCGCAGAGCGAGGCGACCGCCGCGCTTGCTGCGGGCCCCTTCGCCGCGCAACCGGTGGCGCCGCTCGGCGGGCGCTGGGCGCGGCGGCGCGAGTGGTTCGGATACGCCGCAGCCGGGGTCGTGCTCATCGCGTGCGTGTACATGGTGTACAAGCTCATCGGCGCGGACGACATCCAGCCGCTGCGGGCGAGCAGCACGCGGATCGCCGCACCCGTGCCGCCGGCGGCGTTCCGGCCCGTCGAGCCGCTGTCCGTCCAGAGCCTGCGCCGTGCCGAGCAGCCATCCCGGGCGCCGGCGCCGCCGGCCGCTGCAGCGGCGCCCGCCCCGCCGGTGCGGGCGGCCGCCGCGCCGGCGGCGCAGCCCGCGCTCGGCGCGGCGGCAGAACCCGACCCGGAGGCGGCGCCCCAGGAAGACAGCGAGGCCGAACCGGTGCCGGGGGACCTCCTGGAGGGATTGCGGCGCGCCCACCGTGCGCGCGACCAGGAAGCGATCCGCCGTGAAGAGCAGGCGCTGGTCGCTCGCGGCCGCGAGATCGCCGATGCGCTCAAACAGGCCTACGACAACGAACGCCAGTTCAACGTCAAGGTCTCGCTCGGCTACGTGCTGCGCGCGATCGAGGGGCGCGCGAGCACGCGCGACCTCATCGATGCGATCCGCACCACGCAGGATGCGGGCGAGAAGCTGCGCCTGCTGTTCATGCTGCAGAAGCTCGACCGGCCCGAGGACGTCGCCGAGCTAGAGGCGCTGGCCAGGAGCGAGCAGGACGCACGCATCAAGAAGTACCTCATCCGCGCCCTGGGCTCGGCCGAGGGCGGTGCGGGCGTGGCGGCGTTGCAGGACATCGCGCGCGGCGATTCCGATCCGAATGCGCGTATAGAGGCGATCCGCGCGCTGGAGGGCAAGGCGGCGGGCCCCCAGGATACCGCATTTCTGGCCGACCTGGCGCGCCAGGAGCAGAATGCCTCCGTGCGCTCGACCGCCATCCGGGCTCTGGCTGGCAAGGCGGGCCGCGAGGCGATGGCGTTCTTCACCGACGTGCTGCAACGCGACGATCGGCTCAACAATCGTGCCGAGGCTGCGAGGTACCTGGCGCGGGTGGGCGAGACCAGCGACCTGCCCATGCTCCAGGCGGCCTACGAGCGCGAGGCCCACCACTACATCAAGAACAAGCTCAAGCAGGCGATCGAGGCGATCGAGCGGCGCGCCAACCGCTAGGTCCGGGCGCGCTCAGCGCTCGGGCATGGGGGCGGGCGGGCGCTGGCGCCCCAGCCACTCCTCGTGCCTGCGCAGCTCGTCGGCCAGCGCCGACAACCCCAGGGCGCGCACCTCGGCCAGCACGTCCTCGCCGGCTTCGTGGCGCCGGCGAAGCTCCTCGGGCCGCCTCATGGCCGCCAGGAGCACCTGCTCGCGCAGCCGGAGCACGGCCCCCAGCTCCGCCGGTTCGAGCGGCGGCTCGGCCGGCAGCTGATCGATCACCGCCAGGGCCTCGGCATAGCGATGTGCCTGCAGCAGCTCCTGTCCGCGCCGCAGTGCCGCCTCCACCTCGGGCCGCGGCCGGTCCAGGGGCATGAGAAGGGCGACGGGGTCGAGGGCTGCCTCGGCGGCCGGGCGCTCGACCGGAAGCAGCACATTGGCGGCGAGCAGGGCGGTGGTGGCGGCCAGCCCCAGCGTGGCAAAACTCGCCGCCACCAGGCGACTGCGCGACCAGCGCCCGCCCACCGTCACCGCCGCGCTGCCCTGCCCTGGCGGCGCTCCCGCCTCCGCCGCCGCCACCGAGGGGTGGGGCGAGGTGAGATCGACGGTGCGGGCGAGCGCACCGCTGCTGGCTCCGCTCGCCTCCGCGCGGGAAGCGAGCAGCGCTCCGTGCGCTTCGGCGTCGCCGCGCACCTGCTCGGTGACCGCCTCGGGACGGAGCTGTGCGATCACCTCGCGCACCGCAGCGAGCAGCTCGGTCGGGTCCGCGAACCGGTCCTCCTTGCGCTTGGCGAGCATGCGGCGCAGCAACTTCACCGTCCCGTCGCTCAGCGACGGGTTGAGGCTCTTGGGGTTGGGCGGGTCGAGGAAGATGTGCTTGTACAGGATCGTCGCCGCGGAGTTGCCGGTGAAAGGCACCTGGCCCGTCACCATGTGGAACAGGGTGACTCCGAGCGAGTAGATGTCGCTCCGGCAGTCGAGCGGTTCGCTGCGTGCCTGCTCGGGCGAGAGGTAGAACGGGGTCCCCATGATCACGCCGGTCTGGGTGATCGTGGAATCATCGTCGACCGTCTTCGCCAGCCCCAGGTCGCACAGCTTGGCCACCCCGGCCCGGGTGACGATGATGTTCGAGGGCTTGATGTCGCGGTGCACGATCTCGTTGCGCCACGCATGCTCCAGCGCCTCGGCCATCTGGGCGATGATGCGGAGCGAGGTCAGCTCGTCGAGCGTGCCCTGCTCGTCGATCATCTCCTTGACCGTGCGGCCCTCGACGTACTCCATGACGAAGTAGTGGTAGCCGTAGCTCTCGCCGACATCGAGCGCCTGCACGATGTGGGGGTGATTGAGCTTGGCGGCGGCGTGGGCCTCGCGCATGAACCGGTCGAGGTACTCCTGGTCGCCCGCCAGCTCCGGCGGCAACACCTTGAGCGCGACCAGCTTGTCCAGCCGGGTATGGCGCGCCTTGTACACGCTGCCCATGCCGCCCTTGCCGAGCTTGCCGAGGATCTCGTAGCCCTCGATGGCGTTCCAGTCCTTCGTGCCGGTCATCTCACGAAGGATCTCCTTGATCTCCACCATCGAGAGGTACTTCTTGTCGTGCATGATGGCGCCGAGCGTCTTGTTGATGCCCATCTCCTTGAGGCGCTTCTGGATCTCGAGGCACTCCTCGACCTGGTCCTTGGTGACCAGCTTCTTCTTGAGCGCGATCTCGCCGAACAGCAGTTTCGAGATGGACATGGGGCTCGGGGCCCTCCGTGGAGCCGTCTCACCGCCATGATAGGCCGTGCTGTCCTCCGCCGCCAGGGGACGGAGCCGGCGCGCCTGGGCGCGCGTTGACAGTGCCGGTGCGGGGTGCTTGAATGCTCTACGGTATGCTCCGCATCCTACTGGCGTTTTTGATCTTGACCTGTAGCGCGTCCCCGGCCCTCGCCCAGGACGAGCCACCGCCCTCCGCGGTCGAAGGCCAGTACGACTTCCACGTCGTCCCCCGCCAGCCAGGCGAGCGGCCGGTCGTTATGCTGCGCGGCGGTCGTAGCTTCGAGCTGAGCCCGGAGGCACTCGCCGAACTGCAGCGCCTGCACCGCGCGGAGCTGCTGCCCCGCGGCCGCTCGGTGCGGCTGCTGCTGGACGAACACGAGCGCGTGGTGCAGGTGCAGCTCGGCCAGCAGAGCGGAACAGAGCCGGCCCCCGGCAACGCCGCCCTCTCCTCGCCCCTGGCGGTGGAGATGGACCGCCGCATCCGTGCGACGCCGCCCGGAGCGCTGGTCGTCGTGGACCGCGGCAGCGGCCCGGTGCGCTGGCGGCTGCAGCGCTACGATCCGCCGGACCTGTACCTGCTCGATCCAGAGGGGCGCAGCGCGGGGGTGGTCGTGCTCGGACTGGGGGATATCCGCGCGTATGAAGTGCTCGAACGCGACGCGGAGCGCGGGGGCACGGAAGGGGAGCCGGCGTCCGGGCAGGCTTTCGCCGAGCTGTTGAAGGTCGGTGCAGCGCTCGAGATCGACGGGGTGCGCGGCTACGTCGAGCGGGTGACCGAGCAGGCGGTCGTGCTCCGGACCGCCGAGGAGCGGAGCGTCACCATCCCGCGCGCCGAGATCCGCCGCCTCCAGGCAATCGACCCCCGGGCGCTCGCCGGGCCCGCGACCGCTCCCGGGGACGCTCGCCCGCTCCAGCCGGTGTTGCTGTCCGTGGCGGTGGAGGTGGGCCAGGGCAGCCTGGACCCGGCCGCACAGCTCTGGGTCGTGACCGGGACAGCGGTGCACCGGCGCCCGGGGCACCTGCTCGTGGGAGCGCGGCTGCGCGTGACAGCCCGGGGAGAGTTGCTGGTCGAACCTGACCAGCTGGTCCGCATCCGGGCTCAGCTGACCGCCGACGGCGAGGACTTCGAGCGCCTGGCACGGCTGGGAAGACAGTTCACGTACCAGGGCAGCTACCATCGCGCGGTCCTGCTGGAGGGACGGCCCACGGTGGTCGAGGTGGGCATGCAGGCAAAGAGCGAGCAGCTGACACTGCCGCCGATGCTGCCCGAGACCCCGGTCGCCTGGAGCTGGCGCACCCGTCTGTTGCAACCGCAGGACCTCGTGATCGAGCCGATCTACGCGCCCGAGCAGTTCGTCCCCTTCGGGGACGAGCGGGCCGTGCCAGCGCTGGTCCAGGCATACGAGCGGGGCGAGCAGTCGCTCCGCCGGGCGGCGCTGGCCGCCATGGTCGAGAGCGGCAACGCCAGCTACCTGCCGCTGCTGTTCTACCACTACTGCCTGGGGGCAGCGGGGACGAGCCGCCCGCTGGCGGAGGCGTTCGCGCAGTTCGGACGCCAGGCGCAGGACTACCTGCTCGGCGTGCTGGCGAAGCCCGCCGCAGCGATCGCGGTGCCGGACGCGGCCGGCGCCACGAGTCCGCGCGCGATGCGGACCGAGACGCAGCTTGTGCGCGCGCTCGAGCTGCTGGAGCTGCTGCGCCCGGAGGCGGAGATCGCCTTTCGCGCCGCGCTGCCGCTCACACAGCACCCCGACCGCGAGGTCCAGCTCGCGGCACGCGCCGTCTTCCAGGCGCGGCGACTGCAGGCGGTCCAGTGGCTGGCGAACGCGCTCCGGGACGAGCAGCCTGGCGCGGCGCAGCAGGTCCTGCTGGCGCTGGAGGAGGTGCACCCGGGCACCCTGCTCGAGCTGGCCCAGGCGCTCGAGCTGCCGAAGGCCGACTCCCACTTCTTCGACGCCGTGCTGCCGGCCTTGCCCGAGCAGGAGCGCCGGCGCCAGCTCCTCGGCAAGATCGTGAGCCACCAGCGGGGCCGCACGGCAGATGAGATCCGCACACACCTCGCCTGGGCCCAGAACGCGCTCCAGAGCCTGGCCGAAACGCGGCGCCGCCTGCAGGATCAGGCGGAACGCCTGGCCGTGCGCTGGCTGGAGGCAGCGGACAGCCCGCCGCCGCGAGTGGAGGCGCGGCGCTGGAAGGTCGGAGCGCTGCTGCGGGCGTATTTCCTGGCACCCGAGCACGGAGAGTTGCGCCGGCAGCTCGCGCGCCTGTGCTACACTATCGGGCTGGAGCTGCGCGAGCAGCCACTGCTGCGCCGCGGCCCGGGTGAGGCGTACGGCAGCGCGCGCTCACTGGTGCCCGGCGAGCTCCTGGCGCCGCATCCGGGTGGTGGTTCCGTCGGGCCGTGGCTGCAGGTCGTCGACGCCGCCGGCCTGCAGGGCTGGGTCCACTCCAGCATGGTGCAGCGCCTGGCGCCCACCGGGGACTACCGGGTGGTGCGCGAGGGCCGGCCGCTGGAGGATGCGATCCGTTTTCTCTACGCGGCGCGCGCGCTGGATGCCAACCTGGAGGCCCAGGTGGCGCAGAGCCTCGCCGCCATCCATGGCGCGCGCGGCGCCGAGGCCATGGCCGCGGGCGACTGGCGGCTGGCCTTCGAACAGTACCGGGCGGCCGCGAGCTGGGCGCCGGAGCTGTTCCGCCGCGAGAAGCTGCTCAGTTTCCTGCGCGCCAACCCGCTGGTGCCCGTGCTGGCGGCGCTGTGCCTGTGCGTGCTGCTGTTCACGCTGCTCGGTGGCCGGGTGTCCCCGCACGCGCCTGCTCGCTGATCCCCCGCGCGCCGGCGACTGGCCGAGCACCTGCGGCAGCGCAGCCGTGCAGGCGCTTCCTGCAGGCTGGAGGGCCGTGGGCCGGCACTGGCCGGACACCCAGTCGCCCCCCTCCCCGACCCGGCGGTGCGCCCGAGCGTGTCGTATGATTCGGGACGGCGCTGCTGCCTGGCGAAACACCGCGGCAGAGGCGGCGGAGAACGGAGCCCCATGGAGCCCGGACTGCTGCAACTGGTCGAGCGGGACCTGGTGTTCGTCGTCGACGACGAGCCGGTGATCCGCGAGGTCCTGATGCGCCAGCTCAAACGCCAGGGATGGCGCGTGGAGGCGTTCGAGGCGGCGGAGCCGGCGCTGGCGCGGATGGACAAGGCGCTGCCGGCACTGGTGGTGTCCGATCTCAAGATGCCCGGGATGAGCGGCGTGGAGCTGCTGCGCGCGGTACGGCAGCGCGCCAGCGGCGAGATACCGGCCTTCGTGATCGTCACCGCGTACGGAGAGCTGGACAGCGCGCGCGAGGCGCTGCGCTACGGCGCCATGGACTATGTGGCCAAGCCATTCGATCTGCCGGAACTGACGCGCCGGCTGCGCAACGCCATGCGCCTGGTCGAGCTTGCGCTTGGCCGCGCCACGCTCCGCCACATGCTGGCGGAGGACCTGCGCACCCCGCTCGGCGCGCTGCACCGCAACCTCGAGGCCCTGGAGCAGGGCCTGGCGGGCGCGCTGACGCCGCCCCAACGCGAGCTGGTGGCGCTTGCGCGCCGAGAGGGAGCGCGGTTGCACCGCCTGGTCGAGAACCTGGACGATCTGGAACTGCTCGAGCGCGACGAGCTGTACCATCGACCCGAGCCGGTGCCGCTCGCCGAGGTATTGCGGCAGGCGGTGGCACGACTGCAGGCCGCCGATGGGCCGGCGGAGCGCGGGCCGGCAGCCCCCGGGGCGGTACCGGTCAGGGTGGCGCCCGGCCTGGAGGCGGCGGTGCTGGCAGCCGACCGCGCGCTCGCCGTCCGGCTCTGCGAGTGCCTGCTGCGGGCGGGGGCGAACGCGGCGGCCGCCGGCAGCGCCGCGCAGGCGCCGCCGGTCCTCGCGGTCGAGCGCAGCGAGGCCGGCGGTGTGCAGCTGGAGCTGGGGCCGCTGCCCGGCATGCCCGGCGGCTCGGCGACCCTGGAGCGCGCGCTGCTGGATCCGGCGGCGCGGCGCGCGCTCCGGGCCGCCGGCGTCGCGCTCAACGATGAGCTGGAGCTGAGTTTCGCGCGCGCCGCGGCGGCCGCGCTGGGCGGCACGCTGCGGCTGCAGGCCAGCCCCGAGGCCTGTCGCGTCGTGATCGCCCTGCCGTCGCGCCAGGCGGCAGCCATTTCCGGAGCGGCCGGTGCATGAGCGGACCGCGGCCGAGCGTGCTGGTAGCCGAGGATCTGTCGATCGTCCGGCGGCCGCTCGCCCTCATCCTGGAGCGCCGCGGCTATCGGGTGATCGAGGTCACCGACGGGCAGGCTGCGATCGAGGCGCTGGAGCGCGAGCCGATCGATGCGGTGCTGCTCGACCTCGCCATGCCGGTGATCGACGGATTCGGCGTGCTGGAGCACCTGCGCGGCCGACCGGACGCGCCGCCGGTGCTGGTCTACACCTCGCACCCCATCCGGGGCAACGTGGAGCGCGCCCTCGCGCTTGGCGCACACGAGGTCATCGTCAAGGGCACCCACACCATCATGGAGATCGCAGCGCGCCTGCAGGCGGCAATCGGGCGGCGGACCCGGGCGGCCGGTGCCACCTCGTCACCGGGCGGCGAGCACCCCGAGGGGAGGTAACCGCGATGCGCGGGCAGCTCGGGGAAGGCACACCGGGCACCGCGCCGGACGCGCGCGAGATCGCGCGCGCCGGGGGGTGCTGGCGCGCGCCGCGCGACGGCGCGGTCATGGTGCTGGTGCCTGCCGGCGAGGTCTTCATCGGCCGTGAGCCCGGCGATCTGTTCGCCCCCGAGGACGAGCTGCCCGGGCGTGTGGTGTGGCTGAGCGCCTACCTGATCGATCGGGACCCGGTCTCCAACGCCCAGTTCGCCCAGTTCATCGCCGACGGCGGCTATACGCGACCCGAGCTGTGGCGCGAGGACGGCTGGGCGTGGCGGAGCGCCACCGGCGTGACCCGCCCGCTGAGCTTCCTCACCGTGGGGTTCGACGGCGAGCGGCAGCCGGCCGCGGGGCTCTCCTGGTACGAGGCGGACGCGTATGCCCGCTGGGCCGGCAAGCAGCTACCCACGGAGGCGCAGTGGGAGAAAGCGGCGCGCGGCACCGACCGCCGGCGCTTTCCCTGGGGCGAGGCGCTGCCGCGATCGCAGCTGTGCAACTTCGACGGGCGGCTCGGCCGGACCTCCGAGCTCGGCCGCTACCCCGAGGGCCGCAGCCCCTACGGCCTGACCGACATGGCGGGCAACGTCAACAACTGGTGCCGCGACTGGTACTGGGAAGGCTTCTACCGCTGGTGCGTCCAGGCCGGACTGGACGTCGATCCCTGCCTGGACGATGCACTGCGCGCGCGCCTGGGACTGGACCTGCGGCAGCGCTCCGACCGCGGCGGCGGCTATGCGACCTCCTTTGCCTGCTGGGATGTCCTCACGACCAGCGGGCGGCTCGGCTGGCCCCCCGCCAGTCGGCACCTGTGGCACGGGCTGCGCTGCGTGATCGAGCTGCGCTAGGTCGGGCCCGACCGCGGCCGGGTTCCGCCGCTGCGGCCTGCCCCCAGGCGCCAGGGCGTCCCGCTGCGCCCGCGCTGCTCACTGCTCCGCCGGCTTGGGGCGCAGCACGATCTCCATGTCGCCGAGATCGCCGCCGGAGACGAAGCGCACCGCCACGCCGGAGGCCGCCTGGAAGGCCCGATAGCGCGAGCTGATGAACTTCTCCAGCTCGAACAGCGTCACCGCCCCGTTGCCGTCGCCCACCTCGACATCCGCCCGGCCCTCGGCCACGCCCTCCAGGAAGGCCGCGGTCAACAGCCCGTGGTTGGGCGGCCGGGTGAACTGGCTCTCGTATGCCGGGTGCCGGATGTCCGCGGCCGCGAACACCACGCACTTCTTCGGTGCGGTGCGCCTGGCCAGCTCGATGAGGAACTCGTCGTTGAGATTGGCGAGTTGCTCCTCGGCGATGCCCGTCGGCCAGGTGCGGCCGGAACCGATGGACTGATCCTCCGGCACCTTGGCAAACGAGCAATCCAGCACGATCAGCACGCGCCGCGCTGCGCAGTTGCGGATCGCATTCATCAGCTCGACGACGTTCAACGCGGTCTCCGGGATGCGGCTCGGGTCGGTGTCGTGCGTGATCAGGTAGCGCTCGTAGCCGTCCGCCCAGGATGGTTGCTGACCGGGAGGTGCCGGCAGAGCGGCGCCATAGCCCGCGAAATAGAAGACGAACGTGTCGTTCGGGCCGAGCCGCTGCAGGTCGACGTTGAGCCAGTTGCGGAGGTTCTGCGTCGTCGCCTGCAGCTCGGGGTTCTCCGCGCCCGGAAGAAGCGCGACGGTGCGGCTGCGCCGCCCGGCGCGCCCCGCTGCGCCTGCTGCTCCGGGGTCCCAGCCGGTCACCTGGGTGAAGCAGAGCTTCATCGCCTCGAGGTCGTTGATCGCGAACTGCAGCTGGCGCTGCACCCCCACCCCGGGCGAGCGCCGCACCTCGTGGACGCCGACCAGCAGCGCCACCTCCTGTACGTCGACCGGCGGCGGCGGATAGGCGCCCGCCACCGCGAAGTACTCGTGCAGCTGCTTGAGCAGGTTGCGCTTCATGTCGGCGAAGGCGTTGGGCGTCATCCAGCGGTTGAGATTGAGCCAGCCGCCATCGGTCAGGTTGGCGAAACCCGCGGGCACCCCGATGAAGTCCCAGCCGAGCCACGGGAACAGATTGAGGCGCCGGTCGAGCTGATCCGCACTCGCGACCGCCCGGCCCCTGACCGTCGGATTCCACTGCGGCATCGGCTTGCGGGCGCGGACGCTCCACACCTCCAGCTCCAGCTCCACATCCGCCTGGTAGTCCTCGCCTGCCACCCAGAACGAGGGCACCCAGGCGGCCACCCAGAGCGCCAGCCCGCCCCACCACGAGGCGTTCGTCTTCACGAACTGGATCTCGTTGCGGCGAAGCCTCGGGATCATGAGATAGTCGATGTAGTTGCCCGCCGCCCAGTCGAGCAGCGCATCGGTCTTGCCGACGAGCGTCTGCTCGCTGATCACCGTCACCTCGCTGAACAGGCCCAGCCCCTCGACCAGCTGCGCGAGGTCGCGCTGCACCTCCACCGGATCCACGCCGAAGGCGGCCCGCGACTGTGCCAGCCGTTTCAACGCCCCGACGGTCAGGCGACCGATGCGCTCCTCCTTGCCGGGTGGCCCTTGCTCCTCCCGCGCCAGCTCGCCCTGCAGGCCGGGCACGGGCTGCAGTTCGACGCCGCAGTTCGGACAGACCAGCGCCGTGGGCTCGATCGGACTCTCGCAGAAGTAGCAGATGTAGCGGTCGACCTCCGCGCGCGCCGCCACCGCCTCGCCCGCGGGCGCAGGCGTCGCGGCGGGTGGCGCCTGCTCCGCCACCGCTTGCGGCGGCGCGGATGCGGGCTCACCCGGCGGGAGCTCGGGAGCGAAGGCGAGACCGCACCACGGACAGCGCGCGATCGTCGCCGAGACCTCGTTCTGGCAGCGCGGGCAGACGTACAGCACACCCGGCTGCCCGCCGGCGCCCGCATCCTCGGTGCCGGGCTGCTCGACCGGCCCCCCCTCGAGGGGATCGCGCGGGGAGAAGAGCAGTTCGCGGAACAGCGGGCGGCGGTAGCGGACCTCGATCCCCAGCCGGGTGGCCAGCCGAGGGAGGTCGGTCGCAGCGAGGGAGGCGCCGGCCGGCAGGGGCGCCATGCCGGTCTGGGGCCCGCCCGGCTGCCCTGCCGGTTGCTCGGCGCCGGCACCGCCAGCAGGCGGCGCACCCTCCTCGGATGCGGCCTGCTCGCCCTCACCCTCCTCCGCCTCGCGGGCATAGACCAGGTCCACCTGGACCGGCGCGACCGCGATCGCCTGCGGCAAGGGGCTCTCGCGCTTGAGGTCCTGCAGCTCCGCGAGGATGGCCTCGTTGTCCGGGGCGGGCCCGAGCGTCGAGCAACCGCCGGCGAGTGCCACACCCAGCAGCGCCGCAGCCAGAACGCCTCCCGCGCGCCGCCTGCCCTTGTGCTCCCCTCGCAACGAGCCGACCATGCTCCCGTCCACCTCACCTCTGCGCCCGCCGCCAGGCGGCGAGCAACGTTGTCTCCCGCCCCACCTACCGCTCAGCGGGGCAACCGCGTGAACGTGTGGCGCCCCCAGGTGCGTTCGGTCTCGTGGCACTCCGCGTCCCAGCCGACCTCCTCGGTCCGCGCGGCGAGCGTGCCCTCGTCGACCACGTCGACGGACCAGGCGATGGAGGTCTCGAACTTGCACGGCGAGAGATTTTCCTTGAGCACCGCGTAGCCCGTCAGGGTGCGATCCGACGTCCACTCCAGCGTGACCTCGTAGAACGAGAAATCCTCGGTCCCGACGATCTCGCCCACGACCCGGCGCCCGTCATCGAGCAGGGTGAAGGTGTACTCGTCATCCCGGACCCAGGTACCGCTCAGATCCGCGATGGGGCGCGGGCGCGGCGCGGCCGCCGCAGGCTGGGCCTCGCCGGGCGCAGGGACAGCAGCCGCAGGCGCCGCGGCGAGCGCCGCCCGCGCCTCGGCCTCGGCCCGCGCCGCCTCGTGCACGAGCCGAGCCTCTGCCAGCGCCCGCTCGACCTCCTCCGCGCTGGGGCCGGCCGGCGGCGGTGCGGGCTGCGCCGCCGCCGCCCGCGCCTCGGCCTCGGCCCGCGCCGCCCCGTGCACGAGCCGAGCCTCTGCCAGCGCCCGCTCGACCTCCTCCGCGCTGGGGCCGGCCGGCGGCGGTGCAGGCTGCGCCGCCGCCGCCCGCGCCTCGGCCTGGGCGCGCGCCGCCCCGTGCAGAGCGCGCGCCTCCGCCAGCGCCGCCTCGATCTCGGCCCCAGTCGGCGCCGGCGGCGCAGGCGGGGCGGCGGCCGCCGCGGCGCGCGCCTCGGCCTCCAGGCGGGCCGCCTCGTGCGCCAGCCGCGCTTCGGCGAGCGCCAGCTCCTGTTCCGGGCTCGGCACCTCGCGCGCGACCTCAGCAGCGATCTCCGGTGCGGGCGAGGGCTGCGCCGCCGGCGTGCTCGCCGGTTCGAGCACCGGCGGCGTGGTCGGGATCGCGGTGGCGAGCGGGGGCGCGAGCGCCACCTGGCGCTCGGCGTCCACCATCAGCTCCTCGCGCCGCTGCTGCATCGCGAGGTAGTCTGCCGAGACGCGCACCTTGATGCCCTTCGCCGCGCGCCGGTCCTCCAGGTCCTTCGCACGCCGCCAGTCGGCGAGCGCCTCGGCGTAGCGGCCGAGCATGTAGTACGCCTCGCCGCGCCGGTTGTAAAACCACGGATTGGGGGTGTTGCTGTCTTCCAGCAGCCGGATCGCGCGGTCGTAGTCCTCCAGCGCCTGGTGCAGCCGCTGGGTCTCCAGATACGCATAGCCCCGGTTCACCAGCGCCAGATGGCTGCGCGGGTCGGCATCCAGCGCCTCGGTGAACAGCTCGATCGCGGCCTCGTAGTTGCGCCGCTCCAGCTCCGCGACGCCCTCGTTGTAATAGGACATGCTCGACCGACAGCCCAGCGCCAGCCCCAGCAGACCGGCCAGGGCGAGCGTGGCGAGCCTTCGCGCTGCGACCATGAGCCCTCTCCTTGCCCCCCGCGGTTGCGCCTCGGCATGGAGGCCGTGAACCCCAAGCCATGTAACAGGTTGCGCGAATCCCTGCCGCAGCTCGGATCCTAGCACGGACGCCTCGACACCGTCAAACCGCGGGCTCGCCCGTCCGGACGCCGGCGGTGGCGCCCACCGCGCCGGCATCTTCTGTCCAGAGGATTTGGACCGGCGGCGCGCCCGCGCGGTTCCGGCGAACGGCAGACCCCGCCGCTGGAGCCGGACCGGCGGCACGCGAGGGCACCGCCCGCCAGGGGCGCGCGCTGCCAGGGCTCGCGGATCGCGCGCAGCGCTCGCCCCCCCGGACCCTGGCAGCGTGCTGCCGGCTCAGCGGGAAGGCGCTTCCGCCTTCACGCAGCGAAAGCCCAGCTCCTCCAGCTGCACCTCGGGCTTGGCATACCAGCGAAACGCCGCGCGGGCTTTCGGGATGAAGTTGTTGATGGCGAACGAGCCCCCGCGGTACACGCGGTACTCGGGACCGTAGTTCGGGTCCTGGAACTCGCAGCCCTCGTAGCGGAGGTAGGGCGAGGCGGTCCACTCCGCGACGTTGCCCGCCATGTTGAACAGCCCCGGCTGGCCGGGTCGGGCGAGCCAGTGCGCGGCAGCGGTGTTCTCGTAGCGGTCCACCGGCACCGTCGGCGGCTCGTTGGGCAGGGTGCGAAAACGCCCGTAGCTGTCGATCTCGCTCGCCTTCGGAGTCTCATCCCCCCACGGATACCGCTGGGGCCTGGGACCGCGCGCCGCATACTCCCACTCGAACTCGGTCGGCAGGCGCTTGCCCGCCCAGCGCGCGAACGCCTCGGCCTGGACCGCCGAGACGCCCCGCACCGGGTGGTCCTGCTGCCCGGGCGGGTACCGGTTGCCATGCTCCCGCCAGAGCTTCGGCAGGTACCGCTCCCGCTCCCCGGGCTCCAGGTCGTCGAGAAACGCCTTGTACTGGGCGTTGCTCACCTCGTAGCGATCGATCCAGAAGGCCTCGATCCGGCGCGGCGGCTGCAGTGGACCCGCCGGACTGGCAGCGTTGTCCTCCCCGATCACCACGGCGTCGTGCGCCGGCACCAGCACCATCGCGGCGTGCAGCGGCAGGATGGCCTCCAGCGTCCGCTGCAGGCGAGCCGGCGTGCCGCGCTCCGCGGGGTCTCCGAACACCGCCGGCTGGGGGAAAGCCGTCCACGGCCTGACCGCGGCGAGCGCCTCCTCGATCCTGCCGGCCGCGCGCAGGGCCTGCGCGCGCTCGTGCTCCGCCCGCCAGCCGGCGATCGCCCTCTCGATGACCGTCTGCTCCAAGGCGTCGAGCTGTTGCGCCACGAGCCGGCCCGGTGCGCTCTGCAAGACCCCCGCCGCACGGTTGCGGAACTCGCGCACCGCCACCAGCGCGCCGCCGATGCTCGCCGCACTGGCCTGGCCGAGCGCTGCCTCGACCTGCTGCGCCAGCGCGGCGTAGCGGTCCTCGAAGATCTGCTTCTCGAACTGCTTGGCCGCCTCGGAGCCTATGGGAGCGGAGGACGCATAGTCGCGGTAGAGCTGCTGCAGGTTGCCGACCAGGATGACCCAGTCGTCGGGTTTCTGGGCGTAGCTCCGCCGGTAGTCGCCGAGCTTCTTGTTCGCCTCCAGCTCGGCGTCGGTGATGAGTTCGCGCTGCTTGCGCAGGTCCGCCATGAGATTGTCGACCTCGGCCTGCACCGCGGTGCCGCGAAACTCGTCGCGCCAGGCACCGGCGACATAGGCGATCGCCTGGTCGAAGCGCTCGCGCAGCCCCAGCCGCGCATCCTTGGCCACCTCCAGTGCCTTCGGCCGTACCACCTGTTCGAAGTAGGTGCGGGCGTCCTGCTCGCGCGCCTGCCGGATGCGATCGCGCAAAGCCAGCAGCTTGCCCTTGAGCGCCGCCGGCGCGTTCTGGACATCGACCTTCTTCAGCTCGTGCTCGATCTGTTCCAGGTATGCGCCATAGGTCCGCTCGGCAGGCCCGGCGCTCTCGAACGCCTGCTCGATCTCGGCGTACAGCCGTTGCACGCGCTGGTCGCGGGCGCGCTTGAGCTCCTGAAACTCCGCGATCCAGCCGCGCGTGCCTTCCTCCTCCGAGCCCAGGAACAACGCAGGATAGCTCTCGCGCAGCTTCTTGAGCTCCTCGGATTGCAGTCGGTCGAGCGCTGTCTCGTAGCGGGCCTCCCGCTGCCACAACGCCACATCCTCGCGCAGCGTCTTGAGCTCGGTCGGTTCGCCGAGCAGCATGTAGAGCAGCCCCGCGATCCCGAGCATCGGCACCAGCACGATGAGCAGGATCTGCCACAGCGGCCGCGCCTCCGCCAGCTCGGGCTCGACGGTGATCGGAATCTTGCACTCGCGCGCGCACTCGATCAGCGCCTGCGCGAACTCGCGCGCGCTCTGGAACCGCTCCTCGCGCTCCTTGGCCAGTGCCTTGTCGAGGATCCGCTGCACCTGCGGCGGCACCTCCAGGTCCGGACAGACCTCCTTGATCGGCCGCGGGGTTGCCACCATGTGCTGCGCCAGGTAGCCCTGCGGCGTCTTGGAGACGAAGGGCAGCTGGCCGGTGATGCACTCGTAGAGGATGACCCCCATCGTGTAGAGGTCGGAGCGGTGGTCGATCGTCTCGCCCGCGCACTGTTCGGGCGAGCCGTATTCCGGCGTGCCGAAGAAGGTGCCGGCCTGGGTCTTGAACTGCTCGGCGATCGACATCGGGTTGCCCTGGTCCTTGCTCGCGAGCGCCTGCTGGACCTCCTGCTCGGTCATGCCCTTGACCTTGCCGTCCGCCTCGTCGGGCTGGTCCAGGATCTTCGCGATGCCGAAGTCGAGGATCTTGACGAAGTTGTCCCGCTCCTCACGCTTCTCCAGCTTGATGTTGTCCGGCTTGAGGTCGCGGTGGATCACCCCCGCGTCGTGCGCCGCCTGCAGTCCGGCGAGCGCCTGGATCATGATGTCGAAGGTCTCGCCGAGCTCGAGCCCCCCGCGCTTCTTGATCAGGTCGCGCAGATCCTCGCCCGGCAGGAACTCCATCGCCATGAAGTACGAGCCGTCGTCCATCGGCCCGAAGTCGTAGACCTCGATCAGATGCTTGTGCTGCACGCGCGAGGCGACCTGGCCCTCCCGCAAGAAGCGGTGCAGCGTCTGGGGATCGGCAGCGTGCTCGCGGTGCAGCGTCTTGAACGCGACGTCGCGCTTCATGAGCGTGTGCTGTGCCAGATAGACGGCGCCGAAGCCGCCCTCGCCGAGGAACCTGGTGATCCGGTAGCGATCGATCACCCGGCCGACCAGGCTGTGCGGGTCGAACGAGCCGCCGGCAGGCGGCGCCCCGGGGCCGCCCTCGGCAACCGTGCGCGCACTCGCGCTCGGCCCCACGTGCTGCTCGCCGTCGCGCATGGTCGCGCTGCCCTGGAACCCCCCCCGCGCCCTCCTCGGCGATCGTGCGCCCGGGCACGTAGCCGGCCTGCGGCTGCGCGGAGGGCGGCGCCGGGGCGTGGGGCGACTGCCCGGTCGCCGGCTGGGTGTACGCCGCGGGTTGTCCATATGGAGGTTGGGCGTACGGAGCCGCCTGCGGATAGGGATACTGGGGATACTGGGGCTGGCTGGCCTGTGGTTGGGTCCGGCTCGAAGCGAAGCCGGCAGGCTCGTCGAACTCGAACTGCAGCCCCTCGTCGTTCCGCTCGTTCATCCCTCTCCCCTTCCCGCCGCCCCGCCCGTGCGCGCCCGCGAGCGCGTGCGGCCCGCCGCTCGCCTCCGGCTGCGGCCCACCTCGCGGTCCGACCGGGCCCGTTGCGCCGAACGGAGCCGCGCCCGGCCTCATGGCGGCATGCGGCGATGCGAGTCTAGCCCACGGCCGCCAGGCCGGTCAAACCGCACGCCGCTGCCCGCTAGCGCTCGGGGGGAGCGGGGAAAGGCCCGGCCGCCGCGGCGCCCTCGCCCCGGCGGGGCTCGAAGCCTGGCGCGGCGGCCGGCAGCGCACCCCGCGGCGGCGGCGCGACCGGCTCCAGCCGGCGCGCCCCGCCTGCAGGTTCGAGCTGCAGGCGGGCGGTGACGTGCGCCAGTTCCTCGAGCGCCCGCTGCAAGCGCTCGCGGATCTCGGGCACGGGCACGCTGTCGCGCACCTCGGCGATGAGCAGGGCGGCGCTCTGCGCCCGCATCCGGTCGGCGGCCACCTGCTCGCGCAGATGGGCGAGCGCCAGGTTGACCTCGCCGGCGAAGTCCATCAGCAGGTCGCCCTTGCGCAGCCGGATGCGCGCCGACAGATCACCCTGCTGCACCTGCTTCAGCACCTGGGTGATCCGGTACAGCGGGCCTGCGAGCTTGTGCGAGCCGGCCAGGCCCATGAACCCGATGACGAGCGCCGTGAACAGCGTGGTCACCGCGACATCGATCGCCAGCACGCGCGCGATCGCCCGCCCGCTGGGGATCGGCGGCTCGCCTGCCAGGCTCCAGTACGACAGCCCGGTGTGGAACGCCACCACCACGAGCGTGATGAGGAACATGAACAGGAGGGCGCGAAACTGCAGCCCCACGTCCACGAGCAGCCGCCGCCGCTTGCTGAACCCCTGGCCTGCCATCGCCGCCACCCCCTGCAGGATGAAGTCGCACCGAGGCGACCCGTGCGATCCCCTCCCCGAACGATACCCCTTCCCGCCGCACCCTTCCACCGCCCGTGCGGTCAGCACCGCGCGCGCCGTGCCGAGGCGGGCAGCGAGCCCGCGACCGCCACTGCCCTTGCGAGAAGCCGTCGCGCCGGGTACACTCGCGCCGTTTTGTGCGCCGCCGCCCCGCGACCGGTTCGGGCGGCAGGTGCGGTTCGCCATGGCCTGGCGGCAACGACGACGAGGCGGACGAGCATGAAGAAGAACCAGGGGCGCAGGTCGACGATCAAGTGGAAGCGCAAGCACGGATTCCGCGCCAAGCCCTGGTCCCACCACGGGCGCAAGCACAAGCGCAAGCCCGGCGGCGCCGGTAACCGGCGCGGTCGCGTCGTGCGCTGAGGGGCGTGCGCAGCCGGGCAGCAAGTTGGCAGAGCAGCGGGGCGGGCGAGCCGGAGAGCAGCCGGTGAGGCTCGAGGATCTGCTCGCGCGCCGGCTGCTCATCCAGGGCGGCAAGGGTGGCAGCGGCCGCACCACGCTCTCGGCCGCGCTGGGGCTGGTGGCGGCACGCCGCGGCCGGCGGGTGCTGCTGGTCGAGGTCGACACCCCGGACCGGTTCGCGGCGCTGTTCGGGCTGGCCGCGCCCGTCGGCTACGAGCTCTGCCCGCTCGCCGAGGGGCTGTGGGGGCTCAACCTCGATCCCGACCAGGTCGTGGTGGACTTCTTCCGCACCCACGTGCGGGTACGGGCGGTCTACCAGCAGATCCTGCGCTCGCGGCTGTGGCGCACGTTCTACGAGGCCGGGCCGGGGCTGCGCGAGCTGATCTGCCTCGGCAAGGTGTGGCGCCTGCTGGGCGAGCGCGAACCCGATGGCCGGCCCCGCTGGGACACGATCGTGCTCGATGCGCCGGCGACCGGACATGGCCTCGCCATCCTCGGCATCGCCGACGTCGCCGCCCAGACGCTGTTCGGGCCCATGCGATCGCACGCCGAGGCGATCCGCGATCTGCTGCGCGACCCCGCGGCCACCGTGCTCAACATCTGCGCGCTGCCCGAGGAGATGCCGGTCAACGAGGCAGCGGAACTGTACGCGGCGGTGCGCGAGCGGCTGCAGATCCCGCTCGGGGTCTGCTTCGTCAACGGGGTGCTGCCGGCGCCCGCCCCCGGGTTCTGCGAGCATCTGGCGGCCCGGCTGGAGCAGGACCCCTCGCTCGGCAGCGCCGCCGCGGCCGTGCTCGGAGGGCCGGCGGCCCTGGACGCACTGCGGGCATGCGCGCGCTGGCGGTGCGCGCGGGCGAGCCTGCAACAGGCGTTGCTGCAGGAGCTGGCCGCCCGCGTGCCGTTGCCTCAGGTCCGCGTCCCCTACCTGCTCGACGCCGACTTCGACCGCCGCAGCCTGGAGGCGGTGGCGGCAGCCCTGGAGCGCGGCTTTGCCGAGGCCATGCCAGCCCCGCGCGCGACAGCCGGAGCAGCGGCGCCGGAGGCAGCGCCGTGAACCCGACGGGCCTCGAACAGGCGTGCCGCGAGCGCGCGGTGCTGGTGCTGGTGGGAGCGGGGGGCGTCGGCAAGACGACGGTGGCGGCCGCGCTCGCCCTGGCCGCCGCCCGGCGCGGCCGCCGGGTCCTGGTCTGCACGATCGATCCGGCGCGGCGCCTGGCCAATGCGCTCGGGCTGGACGCGTTCGGCAGCGAGGAGGTCCCGATCGAGGCCGAAACCCTGGCGGCTGCCGGCATCGCATTGCCGCCCGGCGGCTCGCTCTCGGCCATGATGCTCGATACCAAGCGGACCTTCGACCGGCTCATCGAGCGGCATGCACCGGATCCCCAGACGAGGGAGCGGATCCTCGCCAATCCCATCTACCAGCGTGTCAGCTCTCAACTCGCCGGCTCGCAGGAATACATGGCGATGGAGAAGCTGTACGAGCTGCACCAGAGCGGGCGCTTCGATCTGGTGGTGCTGGACACCCCGCCGACCCGGCACGCGCTCGACTTCCTGCAGGCTCCCGAGAGGCTGGCACGTTTCTTCGACACCTCGGTCGTGCGATGGTTTGCGGCGCCGTTCCGGCGGGACGGGAGCGGACGCCGTGGTATCGCCGGCCGGATCGCGGAGCGGGTGCTGGCGGGGCTGGGCGGGCTGTTCGGCGGCGAACTCCTGCAGGCGCTGGCGGAGTTCCTCGCTGCGCTGGAGACGCTGTGGGGCGGATTTCGCGAGCGGGCGCGGCACGTGCGGGCGCTGCTGGGCCAGCACCGCACGGCGGCCTTCATCGTGGTGAGCAGCCCGGCGCGGCATGCGATCGCCGAGGCGTACTACTTCTACCGCGAGCTGCGCGCGCACCGTATGCCGGTGGCGGGCTTCGTCGCCAACCGGGTGCGCTCCGGCTTCGGCGAGCAGCTGCCGGAACTCGAGCGGCTCGCCGAGCAAGAGCAGCGCCGCGTCCTCGGGGCCGAACTCGCCGCAGCGCTGGCGCCGTTCGGCATCGAGCGGCGGCTGGCCGAGGACGCCGTCACGGCACTCGGCGTCTTCCGCGCGCTGGCGAGCGCCGACCGCCGAAATCTGGCGCCGCTGCGGGCAGAGGCAGAGGCCGAGCGACTGGCCTACCGCGAGCTGCGCGCGCGCGCGACCGACATCCACAGCCTCGCCGGCCTGGCGGCGCTGGAACCGGAGCTGGTGGGCCCTGCGGCGCCACCGCCCCGCGCGTCCGCCCGACCCGTGGAGGCCGGCCAGCGGCGCGGCGGCGGGTGAATCGCCCCTGTGCGCCGGCAGCCCTTTGTGGCAGAATCGCGACGGCGGACCCCGGTGGCGGTCCGCCAGGGGCATGAGGCCCGCGACATGGATACGTGGCCGGGCGAGCAGCCGCGCGAGCTCCCCGCACCGGCGGCGGTACGGCGTGCGGTCGTGGTCTCCTCGCGCTTCAAACCGGAAGCGCACCCGCTCGCCGCCGACATCGCGGCCCGGCTCCAGGCGCGGGGCATCGCGACCTCGCTCCACCCCGAGGGCGGGCCTGCCGCCCGCGAGGCGGCGGCGGCGGCGGATCTCGTCATCGCGGTCGGCGGCGACGGCACGATCCTCGGCACGGCGCGGCTGCTCGCGGGGCTGCTCGTGCCGACGATCGGGGTCAACCTCGGCAAGCTCGGCTTTCTCGCCGAGTTCGACCTGGATGACATCCGGGCCTGGCTGGAGGGCGAACTGGCACGCTTCCGGCTGGTGCCACGCCTCATGCTGGAGTGCCGCTGCGGGCAGGGACCGCCGACCTACGCGCTCAACGACGCGGTGATCACCCAGGGACCGATGGCGCGCCTGCTCTCCATCGAGATGGACGTGGGAGGCGAGCGCGCCACGCGCTACAACGCGGACGGCGTCGTCGTCTCGACCCCGGTCGGCTCGACCGCCTATTCGCTATCCCTCGGCGGGCCACTGCTGGTGCCGGGCGCCAACGCGCTCATCGTCACCCCGATCGCACCGCACTCGCTGACCAACCGGCCGCTGGTGCTGGAGGGCAGCTCGGAGCTGACCTTCCGGGTGCGGCGAGCGGCGCCCGCGCTGTCGCTGGTGGTCGACGGCCAGGAGAGCTGCGCGCTGGACGTCGCCACGCCCGTCGGCGTGCGCCGGGCACCGCGTCCCTTCCTGCTGGCGGCGCACAGCCAGCGCTCGTTCTTCGAGGTGCTGCGCTGCAAGCTGCACTGGACCCGGGCGCCGGGCTACCACGTGCCGCTCGGGCTGGGCCTGCCGCCGGCCGACGAGGAGGAGCTGCGGGCGCGCCTGCCGGCGGTGGTCTACCTGCATGGGCTGTTGTCCGGGCCGCGCTCGCACAAGGGACGCTACCTCGCGGAGCGGCTGCGCGCGCGGGGCGTGGTGGTGGAGCTGGCGGAGCTGTACGGCGAGCAGGGGCTCGCGGGCGCGACGGTGGGCGAGGCGCTCGCGCGCGCTGCGGCGGCGGTCGAGCGGGTGCGCCGGCTGGCCGGGCTCGGCGCCCAGGGGCCCGTGGTGCTGGTCGGCTCCAGCTTCGGCGGCTGGCTGGCCGCGCTGCTCGCGGCGCGCGATCCCGGCATCGCCGCTCTGGTGCTGCTGGCCCCGGCGTTCGACTTCGTGCGCCGGCTCGAGCAGTGGCTGCCGGCAGCGGAGCGCGCGCGCGCCGCACAGACCGGCTGGATCGAGCTGCCGCACCCCGGACCCGAGGGCGGGCCGCTCCGCATCGGCGTGCGGCTGCTGGAGGAGGGAGGCGCCTACCCGGGCTATCCCGAGGTGCACTGCCCGGCGGTGGTCATCCACGGGCGGCACGACGACCTCGTCCCGCTGGCAACGGTGGAGCGCTTCGCGGCCGGCCGGCGGCACGTGCGCCTGGTGGTGGTGGAGGACGACCACCGGCTGGGCGGGGTGCTGGATCTGGTGGCGGCGGAACTGGACGTGCTGCTGGCCCGCCTGGCCGAGCCGGGCTGCGCGCCCACGTGCTGAGCCGCACCGCGCCTCGGTTTGCCTCCGACCGCAGCCGTGCTAGGATGCGCACCGCCGGACAGGGCGAGCGGGGAGGAGCGCCATGACGCCCGAAGACGTCGCGCAGATCGTCGCGTCGAACAAGGTGGTGCTGTTCATGAAGGGCACGCGCCTGTTCCCGCGCTGCGGTTTCTCGGCGCGGGCGCTGGCGGTTCTGGAGCAGCTGGGCGTGCCGTTCGAGACGGTGGACGTGCTGGCCGACCCGAGCATCCGGCCGGCGCTGGTGCAATACTCGAAGTGGCCGACGACGCCGCAGGTCTTCATCGGTGGCAAGCTGGTGGGCGGCTCCGACATCGTGTTGGAGCTGTACCAGAGCGGAGAACTGCAGCGCATGGTGGAGCCACTGTTCGCCGAGCGCGGTGCGAGGGCTGCCGCCGAACGGAGCGCCGCGGAGCAGGCAACGGCGATCGCCGGGAGCCCGCAAACCGGTGACCTCCGGTCGGATCGGGGGTTGCCACCCGAAGGAGGAGCGCCATGATGCGAGCGCGCGATCTCATGGTCACCGAGTTCGACACGATCGGCGAGGATGCCGATCTGGTCGAAGCGGTGCAGAAGCTGCTCCAGCGACCGCTGGACACCGGCCACATCGACATCCGATGCCTGGTGGTCACCGACGCGCAGGGCGAGCCGCAGCACCTGTTGACCGAGGCGGACGTGATCCGCGCGATCCTGCCGCAGGTCTTTCGCGACCCCAACTTCGTCGACTACATCAGCCGCTGGCTGGCGCAGGACCTGCCGCAGCAATCGCTCGACGAGGTGCTCTTCCACATGACGCGCGCGGCGCGGCGGCGCAAGGTCCGCGAGGTGGTCTCCGAAGGCCGGCTCATCGCGGTCGACCCCGGCGACTCCATCGTCAAGCTCGCCTACCTCATGCACATCGAGCGCATCAAGAGTCTGCCGGTGCGCGAGGATGGCCGCATCGTCGGAATCGTGTTCCGGAGCGCGGTCTTCGACGCCATCGCACGCGAGATCACGAGCAAGCGGGAGCGGGTACCGGAGGAAGGCCAGCTGCCCGAGCCGAGGCCGGCGGGAGCCGCCTGAGGCGCGCGGTGGCGGCCGGCGGGGCTCACCCTCTCAACCCGCGCTCCCGCACGTCCGAACGATGAGGTATACGGGCGGCGGTCCGGGAACCGGCGCCGGCGGTCGCAAACCGGCAGGAGCCGGCTGGCTCGTGGCGGGCAGGACACACCGGCGGCGCGCGCGGGCCGAACGCGGATTGCCGTCCAGCGGCTCACGGATCCGGAAAGGCATCACCATGTAGCCATTTCTTTCCGACACGGCGTGCCCGAGGGCCCGCAGCCCGCGCCCGCGCGCGATCTCTGGGCTAGGCACGACAGTTGCTGCACGGGGCTGCGGAGAGGGGCAGAGAGCGGGAGGTCCGGGATGTACCGCGAGGACGGAATCGAGGACTACTTCCGGGAGATCAAGCGGTTCCCGCTGCTCACCCGCGAGCAGGAACAAGAGTTGATCGCCCGGATGAAGGAGGGGTGCGCCGAGTCGCGCTCGTACCTGATCGGCTGCAACCTGCGCCTGGTGGTCAGCATCGCGAAGCAGTACGTGGGGCGAGGCCTGACGCTGCTCGATCTCATCGAGGAGGGCAACCTCGGGCTCATCAAGGCCGCGAACCATTTCCGCTCCGAGGAGGGGTGCCGCTTCTCGACCTACGCCACCTGGTGGATTCACCAGTCGATCAAGCGGGCGCTCGTGGACACCGCCAAGCCGGTTCGGATCCCGAGCTACCTTGCGCCGAAGATCGCGCGCTGGAAGCGCACCGCCGCCTTCATGACCATGAAGCTCAACCGCCCGCCGTCCATCCACGAGCTGGCGCGGGAATGCCAGATCTCGGCCGACAAGTTCCCGATCTTCCAGAGCGCCCTCAGGACCTCGAACTCCATCGCGCAAACGGTCTCGCTCGACGGCTCGGAGCAGGAGTCCATGCTCGAGGGCCTGCCGGCGGATGCGCAGAACCGCCCCGAAGAGGAGTTCTTCGCGAACTGGGAGGTGAGCCGGCTGCGCCAGCTGCTCGACGAGATGCCGGAGCGGGACGCAACGGTGCTGCGCATGCGCTACGGGATCGGGGGCGGCGAGCCCATGACGCTGCAGCAGATCGGCGAGCGCATCAACCTGTCGCGCGAGCGGGTGCGCCAGATCGAGAACGAGGCGCTGCGCAAGCTCAATCTGCTCATCACGCGGGAGGGGCGCTAGCCCACCACCCGCCGCGCGCTCAGCTCCCCTGGGGCTGCTGCACCAGCGGCAGCTCGAACCAGGCACGCGTGGTGCCGGCGGCAGCGTCCTCCAGCTCGAGGCGGCCGCCGAGCGCCTCCACCGCGAGCCGGGCGCGGCTGAGCCCGAGCCCGAGGTGGCCTTGCTTGGTGGTGAAGAACGGCTCGAAGGCGCGCGCGCGCACCGTCTCGCCCAGCGGCGCCGCCACCGGCCCGCGGATCTCGCAGCGTGCCCACGCTCCCGTCCGTCCGGCGGCGGCAGGCGCAGGGCAGGCGCACAGCCGCACCTGCACCTCCCCCCTCTCGCCCGGCAGCGCCTCCAGGGCGTTCTCGATCAGCGCCGCGGTCGCCTCGCGCACCGCCTCCGGGTCGGCGAGCACCCGGAGCGAGCCGGCGGGCGGCAGCTCGAGCCGCACCGCCCGGCCGCGCTCGGGGTGGGACAGCGCCTGCACGAGTTCCGCCACCACCGGCACCAGGTCCATGGGACGCGGCTGCGGCGGGGGACGCCGCACCAGCGCGACGGCGGCGTCCAGCACCGTGCGACACCGCTCGATCTCGCTGCCCGCCCCGGCGAGCAGTCGCCGCAGCCGTTCCGGGGCCGCCGCGCCGCCGAGCGCGTGCTCGATCAGCTGCAGGCTGAGCGCGAGCGCATGCAGGGGATTTTTCAGCTCGTGGGCGAGTCCTGCGACCAGCCGCTCGCACAGCCGGTGCCAGCGCTCGGACGCGGGCCTGCCGCCGGACGGCGAACCGGGCCCGGAGAGGGGGGCAGCTTGCTCCGGCGAACTCGGCATGGGAACCGCGTATCCGCATGCGACCTTCGGGTTGGCGCTCGGCAGCGGGCTCGCCGGCGGAGCGGCTCAGGCGCGCGGGGCCTGGCGCCGGAGCCCGCGCTCGCGGACCCAGCCCTCCAGGTAGGCCCGCAGCGCGTCGCGCTCCTCCTCGGTCGAGTAAAAGAACTCGATGCCCAGGCCCTGGCCGGGGCGCAGCCAGCGGACCAGACCGAGCGTGTTGGCGAGCGGCCGCCCTTCCAGCCGCAGGTCGAGATCGGCCAGGGTGCCGACCGGGATCTCGGCGTCGGTCTCCACGTACAGTCCGCCGATCCCCACGTTCTTCAGCCGCGCGCGCACGCTGCGTACGTCCTCGCTGCGGGTCATGAGCACCTTGAGGGTCACCTCGCCCTCGACCTCGTAGCGCTCCTCCTGCCGATCGTCCCGGGGCCGCATCGCCATCCTCCGCTGGCTGTCCCGCTGCTGTCCTCCCGCATGATACGACACCGCGGCGAGCCGGGCCCGGACGCGCCGGCACGGACGACGGCCGGCAGAGCAACCCCTTGCTTACTGAGAGGATAGAGCTTCCGTCCTGGCCGCCGGGAGCGCGCGGCACCGCGCCGGCACACGCACCGCTCCCCGGCGCCGATCGCCCCGCAGCCTGCCGCTGCCCCCGCCGGGCGAGAGGAGCGGGCATCTCTTCTATGGGGTTGCGGCACCGCGGCGCCCGCCCGATTGCCCGGACAGGCCCGGTGTGCTAGTCTTCCCTGCCCATTCGGAGCGGGATTGGAGGTGGCCGGCCGTGCCGCGGCGCGACGATCTGCACACGGTGCTCATCATCGGTTCCGGCCCGATCGTGATCGGGCAGGCCTGCGAGTTCGACTACTCCGGCAGCCAGGCGTGCAAGGCCCTGCGAGAGGAAGGCATCCGGGTGGTGCTGGTCAACTCCAACCCCGCCACCATCATGACCGATCCCGAGGTCAGCGACCGCACCTACATCGAGCCCATCACCGCCGAGGCGCTCGAGCGCGTGATCGCCGCCGAGCGGCCGGACGCGGTGCTGCCGACCCTGGGAGGCCAGACCGGCCTCAACGTCGCGGTCGAGCTGGCCGACCGCGGTGCGCTCGCGCGCTACGGGGTGGAGCTGATCGGGGCGCGGCTGGAGACCATCCGGTGCGCGGAGGACCGCGAGCTGTTCAAGGCACGCATGCAGCAGATCGGCCTCGATGTGGCGCGCTCGGGGGTGGCGCGCACCATGGACGAGGCGCGCCAGCTGCTGGACGAGGTCGGGCTGCCCGCGATCATCCGCGCCAGCTTCACCCTGGGCGGCGCCGGCTCGGGCATCGCCTACAACCGCGAGGAGTACGAGGAGCTGGCGCGCGCCGGACTGGAGGCCTCGCCCATCCGCGAGATCCTGGTCGAGGAATCGCTGATCGGCTGGAAGGAGTTCGAGCTGGAGGTGATGCGCGACCGGGCCGACAACGCGGTCATCGTCTGCTCGATCGAGAACATCGATCCCATGGGCGTGCACACCGGCGACTCGATGACCGTCGCGCCCCAGATGACGCTCTCGGACGAGGAATACCAGCGGATGCGGGACGCGGCGCTGGCCGCCATCCGCGCGGTCGGGGTGGAGACCGGCGGCGCCAACATCCAGTTCGCGGTCGAGCCCCGCACCGGCCGGCAGGTCGTCATCGAGATGAATCCCCGCGTCTCGCGCAGCTCCGCGCTCGCCTCCAAGGCGACCGGCTTCCCGATCGCCAAGATCGCCGCCAAGCTGGCGATCGGCTACCGGCTGGACGAGCTGCCCAACGACATCACGCGCAAGACCCCGGCCTGCTTCGAGCCCGCGCTCGACTACGTGGTGGTCAAGATCCCGCGCTTCACCTTCGAGAAGTTCCCCGAGGTGCCCGACGTGCTCACGACCTCCATGAAGTCGGTCGGCGAGGTCATGGCGATCGGGCGCTCCTTCAAGGAGGCGCTCCAGAAGGCGCTCCGCTCCCTCGACATCGATGAGCCGGGGCTGGGGCTCGGCCGGTTCGACCCGGCGCTGGCCGAGCGGCGTGCGGCGCGGCTGGGGGTTGCGCACGCGCCCCTGGGGGCGGAGCCGGCACGGCTGCCGCCGCTCAGCGCCATCCGCTCGCGCCTGAGCGTGCCCAACTCGCAGCGGCTGCGCTACCTGCGCTACGCCTTCAAGGCCGGACTGGAGCTCGAGGAGATCCACCGGCTGACCGGAATCGATCCGTGGTTTCTGCGCGAGATCCGGGAGCTGGTGTGCGAGGACGAGGCAGCGCTGCTCGGCGCCGGATCGCTCGCCGAGCTGGGCGCCGAGCAGCTCCGCCGGCTCAAGCGCGACGGCTACGCCGACGCCCAGCTGGCGCAGGTCTTCGACGTCACCGAGCGCGAGGTGCGGGCGGCGCGCGAGCGGCTCGGCGTCCGCAACGTCTTCAAATCGGTCGATACCTGCGCGGCGGAGTTCGAGGCGTTCACCCCGTACTACTACTCGACCTGCGAAGAGGAGAACGAGGTCGCGTCCGGCAGCGGCGCCGAGCGCGTGGTCATCCTCGGCTCGGGGCCGAACCGGATCGGCCAGGGGATCGAGTTCGACTACTGCTGCGTGCACGCCGCACTGGCGCTGCGCGAGGACGGTTACGAGACGGTCATGATCAACTCCAACCCCGAGACCGTCTCCACCGACTACGACACCTCGGATCGGCTCTACTTCGAGCCGCTGACGCTGGAGGACGTGCTGGCGGTCTGCGAGCGGGAGCAGCCGCGCGGTGTGATCGTGCAGTTCGGGGGCCAGACCCCGCTCAAGCTGGCAGCGGGGCTGGAGCGAGCCGGCGTGCCGATCCTGGGGACCTCCGTCGACTCCATCGATCTCGCCGAGGACCGCCAGCGCTTCAGCGCGCTCGCCCGCCGGCTGGGACTGCTGCTGCCGCGCCACGGGCTGGCGGTGGAGTTCGATGGCGCGCGCCGCATCGCGGCCGAGATCGGCTATCCGGTGCTGGTGCGGCCGTCCTACGTGCTGGGCGGGCGGGCGATGGAGATCGTCTACGACGACGAGGCGCTGGAGCGGTTCCTGCGGCTGGCGGTCGAGGCCGCCCCCGACCACCCGGTGCTGATCGACGAGTTCCTGGAGGACGCCATCGAGGTCGATGTCGATGCGGTCGCCGACCGGACCGGCGAGGTGCTGATCGGCGGGATCATGGAGCACATCGAGGAAGCCGGCACCCACTCCGGCGACAGCTCCTGCACCCTTCCGCCCTACACGCTCTCCGACGCGCAGATCGCGCAGCTCCGCCGGCAGACGATCGCCCTGGCGCGCGCGCTGCGCGTGGTGGGCCTCATGAACGTGCAGTTCGCGCTCAAGGGCTCGCAGATCTACTGCCTCGAGGTCAACCCGCGCGCGAGCCGCACGGTGCCCTTCGTCTCCAAGGCCACCGGGGTGCCGCTGGCCAAGATCGCCGCCCGCGTCATGCTCGGCCGCACGCTGGCGGAACTGGGCGTGGAGCGCGAGGTCGAGGTCTCCCACATCAGCATCAAGAAATCGGTCTTCCCCTGGAAGCGGTTCCCCGGCGCCGACATCATCAGCGGCCCCGAGATGAAGTCGACCGGCGAGGTCATGGGCATCGACCGCAGCTTCGGCCTCGCCATCGCCAAGGCGCAGCTCGCAGCCGGCCGGCCGCTGCCGGTGCGGGGCACCGTGTTCGTGAGCGTCAAGGATGCGGACAAGCGCGGCGTGGTGCTGATCGCGCAGCGGCTGGAGGCGCTGGGCTTCGACATCGTGGCGACGCGCGGCACCTACCGGGTGCTGCAGCGCCACGGGCTGGAGCGGGTGCGGCCCATCCTCAAGGTCGCCGAGGGCCGCCCCAACATCCTGGACGCGATCAAGAACCGCCAGATCGACCTGGTGATCAACACCCCGAGCGGCAAGGACCCCCGCGCGGACGAAGCGCGCATCCGGGCGCTGGCGGTCCAGCTCGACATCCCGTGCCTGACCACCCTGCCTGCCGCCATGGCGGCGGTCAGCGGCATCGAGGCCATGCAACGGGGTGGGGCAGAGTGGATTGCAGTGCGGGCGCTGCAGGACTACCATGCCGAGGTCAGAAGGGGGCTTCCCGCCCAGAACGTCCTCGCGACGGAGAGCTGAACGGCATGAGAGGGACAAGCAACGGGCGCCCCGCCCGCGGGGGTGCGGCAGCGGTTGCAGCACTGGCGGCGCTGTGGGGCGCGGCCGCGGCGGGCTGCAGCTCGACGCAGCGGATCAGCTACTCGGTGAGCGCGATCTGCACCGAGCCGACCGAGCCGGATGACAGGCCCGGCATCTGGTTCCACGACGAGCGCGAGAGCGCGCGCCGTCCGGTGCCCATCCCCATCGACGGGGTGGTGCTGACCCTGTACGCGGTACCGCCGCCCGCCGCGCAAGGCGGCGAGCCGGAGGCCGAGCCGGTGCAGCTCGGCTATGCCGAGCGGAGTTCGCCCGAAGGCATCGGACGGTTGATCGGCGAGGCGGAGATCGGCAAGCACGATCGGCTCCGGTTGCAGGCGGTCAAGGCAGGCTATCGCCCGGAATCGCGCGACTTCGAGCCGGCGGAGCTGCGGCTGGCCGACCTGGCGGTGGTGCTGCAGCCGGCCGGCGCGCCCGCCCTCGCGGGTTTCGCCACCCCGGCGAGCGGACCAGCGCCGTCTTCCACCCTCACCCGCGCCCCTGCGAGCCCTGCTCCGGCCGCCGCCGGCGGTGACCCGGTGCTGACGCAGAAGCGACGCGAACTGCTGGAGACCATCGAGCGGCTCCAGGAGCTGGACGGTCGCCTCGCCGCGCACTTCCCCCCCGAGCAGGAGGACCGCCGCCGGCTGCGCGAACAGATCGAGCGGCTCGAGCAGCTGGTGCACAAGCTCGAAGAAGCAGGCGCCGCCCGGACGGACGGCGCGCCCGCGCCGGCACCGCCGCCCCCGAGCAGCGAATCCGCCGCCCCGCCCCCTGCACCTGCCGCGGCGCCGCCCGCCACCAGCGGCGGCACCGGTGAAGAGCAAGCGGCCAGCCCGGTGCGAGCCCTGCCGATCGAACCCGATGCGGCCGCCTTCGACCTCGCCTTCGATCGGCTGCGCGAGGCGGCGCGCGAGCTGGGCTGGACGATCGAGGGCGTGCGCACGCGCGAGGACGACACGCTGCACCCGCCGGGCTGGCCGGGCCTGCTGCGCTCGCGCGAGATTTTGGTGCGGCTGGCCGACGGCAGCCGCGCGACCATCTGGGCGATCAGCGCCGCGCAGCACCCCAGCGAGAAGCTGCGCATGGCGCGCTCGCCCGATGACCCGGAGCGTGCCGCCTACGTCGGCGAGGCGCGCGGCTATCAGTGGTTCATCCTGCCGCGCGCCCACGCCGAGGCGCTCGCCCGCGCGCTGCGCGCGAAGTGACGCCCCGTGGCTGCATGGTCCCATACCGCCACGCAGTGATCACCGGCGGCGCGGGCTTCATCGGCTCGCACCTGGCGGAGCGGCTGCTCGCGGGCGGCACGCGGGTGACGGTGCTGGACGATCTGTCCACCGGGCGCCGCGCCAACCTGCAGGCCTTCCTGGCGCGAGGAGGCCGTTTCGTCCAGGGCGACGCGGCCGATCCGCGGCTGGTCCGCGAGCTGTTCGCCGAGGCAGACGCGGTGGTACACCTGGCGGCGGCAGTCGGAGTGCGCCTGGTGGTCGAGCGAGCCGCCGAGTGCATCGAGCGCAACCTGGAGCCGACGCGGGTGGTGCTGTTCGAGGCCGCCCGCCGCGGGCTGCCGGTGGTGCTCGCCTCCAGCAGCGAGGTGTACGGCCGCGCCGCAGGAGCGCGCTTCCACGAAGAGGATGACCTGGTGCTGGGTCCGCCGAGCAGGCCGCGCTGGGCATACGCCTGCTCCAAGCTGCTGGATGAGTTTCTGGCCCTGGCGCTGGTGCGCGAGCGGGGACTGCGCGCGGTGGTGGTGCGGCTGTTCAACACCGTGGGCCCGCGGCAGAGCGGGCGCTGGGGCATGGTGCTGCCGCGGTTCATCGAGCAGGCGCGCGCCGGCGGCCCGCTCACCGTGTATGGCGATGGCACGCAGAGCCGGTGCTTCACCTGGGTCGGAGACGTGGTGCGCGGGCTCGAGGCGCTGCTGAGCTGCGAGGCCGCGTGGGGCAAGGTCGTGAACCTCGGCAGCGACGAGGAGGTGACGATCCGGGAGCTCGCGGAGCGGGTGCGCGCGCGCCTCAACCCCGCCGCTCCGATCGCGTACGTGCCGTATGCGGAGGCCTACGGCCCCGGCTTCGACGACATGCCCCGCCGCCGCCCCGATTTGCGCCGGGCCCGCGAACTGATCGGCTGGCAGCCCACCCTCGATCTCGAGGCGATCATCGACGCGCTGGCGCGCACGCCGCCCGGCGGGCCGCTGCCAGGCGGAGCGTGAGTGCGCACCGCGCGCCCGGAGCCGGCGCGCCGCAGCTGTCCGGTGCTCCGGTGCCGGGGCCGCCGCTGGCAAGCCGGGCCGGCCGTCTGGACCTGTGCCCGCCCGGCCGGTAGGCTTGGTCTGCCATGACGGCACGATCTGCTGGCCCGGCACAGCAGCGAGCGCCGCAGCCCGCGGCAGCTGCGCCCGCTCCGGCGGCAGGCGCGCCGGCGGCACCGCCACGCCTGCCCTGGAGGCGGTGGGCGGCGCTGGTGCTCGCGCACGCGGCGCTGTTCGCCCTCGCGTTCCACCCCGCAGCGCTCTGGCCGCTGGCGTTCCTCTGCGCGGCGCCGCTCGGCCGGCTCGTGGGCGCGGCCCGCTTGCGGCAGGCGCTGCTCGGCGGCTTCGCCGGATTCCTGCTCGGCGGCGGAGCGGCGGTGCACTGGCTGGCGCTGTTCGGCCTGGTGCCGTGGCTGGCCACCGCATTCGGCTTCGGGTTGTACGGACTGCTGTTCGCCACGCTCGCTCGCCCCATGGCGAGGGCGGGCTGGCCGGCGCTGGTGTGGCTGCCGCTGGCGTGGGTGGCATGCGAGAGCCTGCGCGGCCGGCTGTTCTTCTGGGCGTTTCCGTGGTTCTACCTCGGACACGCGGTCTATCCGCTCCAGGCGGTGGTGCAGGTCGCCGAGCTGGGCGGACAGCTGCTGGTCTCGCTGCTCGTGGCCGCCTGGAACGGCCTGGTGCTCGATCTGTGGAACGCCTGGCGGCCGCCGAGCGCGCCCGCCGGTGCCCGGCCGCCCGCCCGCACCGCGTGGCGGCGGCTCGCTCGGCTGGGTTGGCTGCCCCTGGCCGCCACCCTGGCCGCCTGGCTGTATGGTGCCGGCCGGCTGGCCGCGCTCACCCCGCAGAGCTTCGTCCGCGGCCCGGAGGCGCTCGCCGTCCAGCCCCACATCCCGCAGCGGCTCAAGAATGCCACCGACTTCGACCCCATGCGGCGCCTGCGCGACCTGGAGCGGCTCACCCGCCAGCACGCGCGCTCGGGCGGCAGCCCGCCGGACCTGGTGGTCTGGCCCGAGACCATGCTTCCGGTCTGGCGCGCTTCCGACGCGCGGCTGCCGTATGCCGCGGTCGACCAGGTGCCCGAGCTGCAACGGCGGCTCGCCGCGGTGCTCCGCGAGGCCGGGGCGCGCCGGCTGATCGCCGGCTCGTTGCATGCGGCGTGGGACCAGGATCGCCAGGAGCCGGTCGAGCACAACAGCGCCTTTTATCTCGACGCCAGCGGCACCGTGCTCGGCCGCTACGACAAGATGCACCTGGCGCCGGTCAGCGAATACACCCCGCTGCAGCACACCTGGCCGGCCTTCTACAGGTACGTGCGCGAGAACTTCACCCCCGGCTTCAGCCAGTTCGAGCGGGGGCGCGGCCCGGTGCTGTTCGAGCTGGATGGCTTCCGGATCGCGCCCAACGTCTGCTTCGACATCACGTTCAGCAGCGCGGTGCGCCTGGGCGTGCTCGCCGGCGCGGATGCCATCGTCAACGTCTCCAACTACGCCTGGTTCGAGGACAGCGCGGAGCTGGACCTGGCACGCATCCACGGCATGTTCCGCGCGATCGAGACGCGGCGCGGCGTGCTCGCCGCGGTCAATGGCGGCATCAGCCACCTGGTCGATCCGGCGGGCCGGATCTACGATCTGGTGCGGGCAGACGGACGGCGCAAGCAGATCGAGGGCGCGCTCCGCGCGCCGTTGCTCTCCAGCCCTGAACGCACCTTCTACGTGCGGTACGGCGACTGGCCCGGGCTGGGCGCGGTCGGCCTGGCGGTGCTGGGCGCGCTGGCGGCGCTGGTCGCGCCGGACCGGCGTCACCGGCCGGCCGCCCGCCCGTGAAGGCTGCCGGTGCCCGCGCCGCCGGCACACCTCGAGGGCCGCGCAGGGCGCCTTCGTCACCGGCGGGCCGCGGCTCTGTCATCGATCCGTCATCGTCAGGCGGCACAAGCGGTTGCGCTTGACGCCCCCCTGCCGCCACCTATAATCGGGGGCTGCTGGTCAGGGGCGCCGCGTGGGGCTGGGCACGCGCCGTCGCGCTCGGACTACGGGAGGGGAGGTCGATGAGCCTTCTCGGCAGGATCTTCATCGTGATCGTCACGGTGCTGAGCTTGATCTACCTCGGCGCCCAGGCCACGCTCAGCTATCACGAGAACAACTGGCGCCAGGCCTACGAGCGCGCCCGCTCGCACCACCAGCAGGTGGTCCAGGCCAAGGAGGCGCAGATCGCCGCCCTGCGCGGTTCCAACAGCGATCTGGACCGCAAGATCGGCGAGCTCGACGCGCTGGTCACCAACCTCAAGGACCAGCTCAAGGCACTGGAGCTGAGCGCCCAGCAGCGCATCACCGAGTTCAACCGCCTCCGCAGCGACTTCGAGCAACTGCAGGCGACGCACAAGGAGGTGTCCACCAACCTGCAGGCCAAGGACGACCAGATCCGCGACTACCTGCAGCGCGTGACCCAGCTCGATGGCGAGCTCAAGATCGCCAAGGACAACCTCGATCGTGCCCAGGCGCAGGTGGCGCGGCTGCTCCAGCAGAAGACGGCGCTGGAGAAGGACCTCGGACAGGCGCGCAAGGACTACGCCGACGCCAAGCAGAAGGCGCTCGATCTGCAGCTCATGATCGACACCGCCAAGTCCGAGCACGGCGTCGACCTGTACCAGATCGTGCTCGGTACCCCCGCCGGTGCCGGCGATCAACGGCGTGGTGGCCGGGGTCGACACCAGCACCGAGCCGGCGAGTGTGCTGCTGAGCGTGGGCAAGGATCAGGGCGTGGAGCGGGGCTATCAGTTCACGATCTACCGGCGCGACACCTTCATCGGCAAGGTGGTGGTGACCAAGCCCATGCGCGACTCCTCGGGCGCGCGGGTGCTGTTCACCGCCCCCGGCCAGCAGATCCGCGCCGGCGACACGGCCGCCACGCGGCTGGACTGAGCGGAGCAGCGCGGCGCGCCAGCAGGGCGCGGAGCAGGCGGAGGTCGAACCGGTGCCCTACGAAGACGATGACATCCTGCACAAGCAGCCCAGCGATCCCGTCTCGCTGGCGCTGCTGATCGTGACCGCGATCGCGCTCATCCTCGGCATCTGGCTGAGCGTGCGCCAGATCGGCTGGTACGTGAATCCCGAGACGCGCCGGCTGACCAACGAGTTCCAGATCACCCCGCTCCAGCTCGACAAGCAGCGCTACCCGGACCTGCGCCCCGAGGAACGACAGCCCGGTACATAGTGCCCGCTGCCCCGCCAGGAACGTGCGCCCGCGGAGTGGCCGGTCGGGCGCCGGAACTGCACTTGCGCGCTGCCGCTCCCTTCTGCCCCGCGCCCGCACGCACCCCGCCCGGATCGGCGGACCTCTCGCCGCGAGCTACCGCCCGGCCGCGAGCAGCTCGCCGGCGCGCCTGTGCGATCGGGCGGCGGCGGGGTGCGAGCGCCCGCGGGCAGCGTCCCGCCCCCCTTCGCGGCCCGCACGGCGGGCGGTGAGCCCTGCCGCCCGCCCGGCCCCGCACCGCGCGCCCGCCGGGCTGTGAACCTGCGGCCGCAGCGCGCCGATACAGACAGAGGAGCGGGCGGTTGGCCCGCGCCGGGCACGGTGGGCGAGGCTGGCGACGGCATGATCCTCGACTGGTTCCTGGGACTGTTCTCCACCGACATGGGGATCGACCTCGGCACGGCCAACACCCTGGTCACCGTCAGCGGTCAGGGCATCGTGCTCAACGAGCCGTCGGTGGTAGCGGTGCGCAAGGGCACCAACCAGGTGCTGCTCAACGGCAACGCGGTCGGCGCCGTCGCCAAGGCGATGCTGGCCAAGACGCCGCCCGGCATCCAGGCCATCCGCCCCATGAAGTCGGGCCGTATCGCCGACTTCGACATCACCGAGGCGATGCTCAGCTACTTCATCCGCAAGGTCCACGACCGGCGGTGGGGAGTACGCCCGCGGGTGGTGGTGGCGGTCCCGAGCGGGATCACGGCGGTGGAAAAGCGCGCGGTGTTCAACTCGGCCGAGCGCGCCGGAGCACGCAAGGTCTATCTGATCAGCGAGCCGCGCGCCGCCGGCATCGGGGCCGGGCTGCCGGTGGACCAGCCGGTCGGCAGCATGGTCGTCGACATCGGCGGCGGCACGACCGAGATCGCGGTCCTCTCGCTGGCCGAGATCGTCTGTGCGGAGTCGCTGCGCGTGGCCGGCGATGATTTCGACGAGGCCATCGTCGAGCACGTCAAGCGCGCCCACAACCTCCACATCGGGGAGCAGACCGCCGAGCGCATCAAGATCGCGATCGGCTCGTGCGCCCCGCTGGAGCAGGAGCTGGAGATGGACGTGCGGGGCCGGGACACGGTGACCGGCCTGCCGCGCCAGACCACCGTGACCTCGGAAGAGATCCGCGAGGCGCTGCTCAAACCGGTGGGCGAGATCTGCGCCGCGGTACGCAGCGTGCTGGAGCGGACCGGTCCGGAGCTGGCGGGCGATCTGGTGGACAACGGCCTGGTGCTGTGCGGCGGCAGCTCGCAGCTGCGCGGGCTCGACCGCGCCATCGCGCGCGAGACCGGGCTGCCGGTCCGGCTGGCCGAGGATCCGATGACCTGCGTTGCGCGGGGCACCGCGATCTTCCTGGAAAACCTCGATCGCTACGCGCCCTTCCTGGAGAGCGAGGACGACCTCGGCTGAGACCCGGCCGGCGCGCGCCGCGGTCCGGTGAGCTGACGGGGCGGCGCGATGTGGCGGTGGACGAGACATCACGCCTTCGCCCTCGGGGTGCTGCTGGGGCTGCTGCTCTGCCCGCGCCCGGCCTGGGACGCGCTGCGGCTGGGACTGCTGGGATGGCTGGAGCGGCTGGCGGGCGGCACGCGGGCGTCGTCCGCGGCGGGCAGCCAGCCAGAGCACGCCGGTCCGCAGGCTCGCTGCGAAAGCTGTGCGTATCTGCGCGCGCAGCTGTTGCACGCCGAGGCGGAGCGCGCCGAGCTGGTGGCGGCGCTCGCACGCCTGGGAGCGCTGCGCGAGGCCGTGCCGGCGCGCGCGGTGCCGCACGTGGTGCTCGCGCGCGTGCTCGGCGGCGCCGCCGCGGCAGCCGGTGCCGCCCGCGGGGCGCTGGATCGCGGGGGCCGGCTGCGGATCGACGCCGGGCTGGAGGCGGGCCTTGCGCCGGGCGATCCGGTCACTGCCGGCAGCGCGCTGCTCGGCCGGCTGGCCGCCGTCGCGCCCGATCGCTCCGAGGTGCTGCTCGCCACCGCTCCGGCGTTCCGCGTCCGCGCCCGCATCCTGGAGCCGCCCGGCGGAGCGTCGGGGACCGGCGGCGAGAGGCCCGCCGATCCGGGCGCCTGTCCGCCCGAGCGCGCCGGCGAGGGGCCCGACGGCGGGAGGGCGACCGGGCCCGCACCCGAAGCGCCGCCTCCACTGGAGGGCATCGCGCGTGGCGACGGGCAGGGAGCGCTCCGCTTCCGCCCCGACGGCACTGCTGCCCCTCGCCCTGGCGACCGGGTGGTCGTCTCGCCCCGGAGCGAGGTCGCGCCCGCCGGACTGCTCCTCGGCACCGTGGTCGAGGTCGAGGTCGACCCGCGCACGCGCGCGGTGGAGGCGACTCTCGCGCCAGCGGTGCCGCTGCAGGGGCTCGACGAGGTGGAGGTTCTGCTACGGCAGCCCGCGGCACGCCAGCTGGCCACGGGCCCGGACCAGCTCGCCGCTCCGCCCGGCGGCAACAGCCCGGAGGCGGAGCGGTGAGCGGCCCCGCGCCCGCGCTCGCTGGAGCTGCGCTCGCACTCGCCGCGCTCGTGCTCGAGGCGCGTTATCCCCCGCTGCTGCGGCTGGGCGGGGCGGGGCCCGACCTGCTGCTGGCGCTGCTGGTGCTCGCGTCCGCGCAGCCCCGGGCGCGGCTGGGGGCGGCGGTGCTGCTGGGCGCGCTCCGCGACGCGACGGGCGGCGGGCCGGCGGGGCTGTTCGCCGCCGGTTTTCTGCTCGCCGGCACGCTGGTGCGCCGGCTTGTCGGGCGGCGCCGGCTGGTGGCGCTCGCGCCGGTGCTGGCGCTGCTGCCGCCGGCCTGCGCGCTGGCGTACGCGCCGGCCGCGCTGCACGCGGTGCTCGCGTGTGGCATGCCGCCGGGCCGTGCCGCCGAGCTGGTGTTCTGCACCGCCGTGCTGAGCGCAGCCTTCGCCCCGGTGCCGGTGCTGCTCCTCGCCGCGGTGGCCACGTTCGCCCGCAACCGGGAGGCGTGCTGACCCGATGCGCTATCGGCAGCGGCTCGTGGCGCTGGGCACCGGACTGCTCGTGGCGTTTGGGGTGCTGCTCGGCCGGCTGGGCTGGCTGCAGCTGGCGGAGGGGCAGTACTATCGCGCCCGCGCCCGCGACGCGCGGCTGCGGGTCCAGTTGCAGCGCGCGCCGCGCGGCCAGATCCGGGATCGCCTCGGGCGGGTGCTCGCCGCCGACGTGCCGACCTATCAGGTGGGCTTGCGGCTGGCGGAGCTGGAGCGCGGCACCGAGGTGCCGGCGCAGCTGGCGCGCATCCTGCGGCGGCCGCGGCTCGAGCTCCAGGCGCGCTGGGAGGCGATCCGCCAGCAGGCGCTCGCCGAACCGGCGGGCGGCCCGCTGGTGCTCGCGCGCGCGCCCTCTGCGGCCTCGCGCGCGCTATTTCTGCGCCTGGCTGCCGCCGAGCCGGGCCTGCAGGTACAGGGAGCCGAGCTGCTCGTGGAGCGCGCGCTGCTCCTGCGGCGCACGCGGGTGCTGGCCGAGCTCGCCGTCGAGCTGGGCCGCGAGCCAAGGGAGCTGGAGCGGCTGGCCGCCGGGCAGATCGCCCGCGCGCTGGCGATCGACAACCGGCTGGACCGCGCGCAGCGGCTCGAGACCCCGGTCGTGGTGGCGAGCGGGGTCGAGTTCGCCACGGTGGCGCGGCTGGAGGAGCGCGCCGCCGAGCTGCCGGGGGTCGTGGTCGAGGTCGCGGCGCGGCGCGCCTACCCGTACGGCGACGCGCTCGCGCACGTGCTCGGCTATACCGGCGCGCTCGGACCGGAGGAGGTGACCGAACTCCGGGCTGCGGGACGGCTGCTGGTCGGCGAGCGGAGCTGGCGCTCGCTGGAGCGGCTGCTGGCGATCCGCGGCCAGGCCTACTTCCTCGATGCGGAGATCGGCCGCCAGGGCGTGGAGGCGGCGCTGGAACAGGTGCTGGCCGGTGTGGCCGGCGGGCGGCTGCTGGAGCGCGATCGCACCAGCGGCGCCCAGCGCGTGATCGACGCCGAACCGCCGATCCCCGGCCGGGACGTCGAGCTGACGATCGAGCTGGAGCTGCAGCGCGCGGTCGAACAGGCGCTGGATGAGGCCGTGCGGCGGGCCGGCGGCCGCGGCGGCGCGGCGGTGCTGCTGGACGGCAGCAGCGGGGAGCTGCTGGTGCTCGCCAGCTCGCCCCGCTACGACCCCAACACCCTGCGCCGCGACTGGCAGCGACTCGCCTCGGAGCCGACACACCCGCTGGTACACCGCGCGATCGCGGCGGCGCTCGCGCCGGGCTCGATCGTCAAGCCGCTGGTGGCGGCAGCTGCGCTCAGCAGCGAAGGCCTGCTGCTGGAGGGCGAACCTCTCGTGCCGGAGCGCACCGTATTCTGCCGCGGCTATCTGCACACCCGGCACGCCTTCCAGTGCAACGCCCGGCATGGACACGGCGCACTCGATCTGGCGCAGGCGCTCGAGCGCTCCTGCAACATCTACTTCTACCTGCTGGGCGAGGCGCTGGGCGAGGGCGGACTGGTCCGTGCCTACCGCAGCTTCGGGCTCGGGCGGCCCACCGGGATCGAGCTGCCCGGCGAGGCGCGGGGCCGGGTGCCGACAACGGCGTGGAAGCGCGAGCAGCTCGCCGCCACCCAGCTCCGGGTGCAGCGGCTGCGCGCGGAGCTGGCGGCTGCGCTCGGCGGGCTGGCAGCCGGCGCGGCGGCGGCGGCCCTCGGGGGCGCGCTGCCCGGCGGGCTCGGGAGCGCGATCCACGCGGCGGCGCTCGAGCAGCGGCTGCGGGAGCTCGCGGGCGCCACCGCCCGGCTCGCGCGCTGGCAGGAGCAGGCGTTCTGGCGCAAGGGCGACAGCCGCAACCTGGCGATCGGACAAGGCGATCTGCTGGTGACGCCGCTGCAGGCCGCGCTCGCCACCGCAGCGCTCGCCAACGGGGGCCGCCTGGTCCGGCCCTATCTCGCCAGCCCGCTGCTGCGGGCCCAGCAGGCGCCGGAGCCTCGCCCGGTCCACCTCGCGCCGGCGGCCCTGGCCGCGGTGCGCGCCGGCATGCGGGGCACGAGCGCGGGCGCGCACGGCACCGCGCGCGCGGAGCTGCTGCGCCGCGCCGATCCGGAGCTGTGGCCCGCGGCGCTCGCGCTCTGGGAGCAGACCTGCGCCAAGACGGGGACCGCGCAGGCAGGGGCGGGCGCGCACGCGTGGGTCGTCGGCTGGCTGGACCGCGAGGCGCTCGCGGCGGCGGTTGCGCGCGCGGGCCGCCAGCGGAGCCGCCGCTGCAGCGGGGACAGGCGGCGCTGCGCCCGGCTGGCAGGGTGCGCGATCGGTGTCCGGCCCGCTGGTGTTCACCGTCGTGGTGGAGCGCGTCCGAGAAGGCGGCGGTGGCGGCACGGTCGCCGCT
>BPJM01000004.1 GCA_026004615.1 Planctomycetota bacterium | reverse complement strand
TCCAGGTAGCGCAGCATGGCCGGATCGCGCGCGATCGCGCGCAGCAGCTCCGCGAAGTTGCCCAGCGCGTGCTGGCGCAGCAGCGCGTTCTGCCGCGCGAGCAGCCAGCTGGAGCGGACCTCGCGGTAGCCGGAGGTGAAAGTGCCCGTGCCAGAACAGCACCATCTTCTCGCGCAGCGGGTGCGGGGTGCGCACCATGCGCTCCAGCCACCAGGCGCGCAGCCGCTGCAGCTGCGCCGCGTCGGCGCGCCGCCACTGGCGCACCAGCTCCTGGCGCTGCTCGGCCTGGAGTGCGAGCAGGGCGGTGCGCGGCGGCCGGTCGTAGCACACCGCTTCGAACTCCGGGCCCTCCTGTCCGCCGAAGCCCGCCAGCAGCGCCTCGACCGCGCCCTCGGGGCCGAGCGCATACAGCCGCTCCACCTCGGCCAGCGGACCGCCGAAGCCGGCGCGCCGCAGCAGGTGGGCGGCATGCGCGCGCGTCCAGGCCTGCGCGGGCAGCGGCGCCAGCGGATCGGAAGCGGCCGCCTGCCCGGCCGGCTGGCCACGCGCCGCTGCAGGCGCCCCCGGCTCGTCGGCCTGCGGCGCCCCTCGCACCGCGCTGGCCGGCGCAAGCCCCAGCGCCAGCCACCCCGCTGCGAAGAGCACCCCGGCGCCCGTGACCCACCGCCACCGCGCGACCCCGCTACCCCGCCGCCACATGCGCCTGCCTCCTCCACCCGCCGGTCCATCCCCTTCAACGCCCGCCGCGCAACGGGGTAACGCCCCGAAGCAACGCCGCCTGCCGAGCCCCATGCCCGCTTGATCCCCCGCCGCCGCTCCGGTATCCTGAGCCGCGTACCTCCGCGGCTGGCAAGCGATCGGAGAGACAGCCGTGCAGATCGCACAGGACCGGCTCGACAAGAAGTACCACGACGCGGTCGAGCGCTGGCAACAGCGCTACTTCCCCGACTATCCGCTGTTGCTGCATTACTGGGAGAAGTACTTTCCGCGCCAGCAGCCCTTCTGCCTCTGCTCCAAGCTGGATCTGTCGACCCCGGAGGAGATCCAGGTCGGCCGGCGGGCGGGCGAGAAGAAGTTCACCCGCGCCGAACAGATGGAACCCGAACAGGCGCACCGGCTCTTGCAGATCATCAAGGCGCAGGCGAGCACCGAGTTCGGCTCCATCCAGCAGCACCAGGGCAGCCTGGACAAGGCACAGGACGACGAGGAGAAGTTCTTCGTGCTGCGCGTCATGGCGGAGGAGCTGCGGCACGGCTACCAGATGTTCCACCTGCTGACGCGCGACGACTGGTCGCAGGTCTCCGAGCAGAAGGGCGAGGAGATCGTCGAGGAGGTGCTGTCGATGAAGACCGGCAGCCATGTCCTCGGCGCCTTCAACATCGAGTACGACTCGTTCGTCGACAACATCGTCTTCGCCGCGGTGATCGACCGGGTGGGCAAGTACCAGCTCACCATGCAGAAGGTGTGCGCCTACAAGCCGATGGCGGCGAGCATGCCGCCCATGCTGCAGGAGGAGGCGTTTCACCTGGCCGCCGGCGTGGTGCCGCTCAGGCGCTGGGTGCGCAAGGCCGCCACCGGGGAGATCACGGTCCCGATGGCGGTCATCCAGCGGTATCTGAACAAGTGGGTGCCGCGCGGCTACGAGATGTTCGGCCACGAAAAGGGCGGGCAGACCAACATCGAGCTCGGCTTCAAGGACATGACCAACCTGCAGGCGCTGCGGGCGTACCAGGCCGAACTCGGCCGCATGGTCGAGGACCTCAACCGCAACTACGTGCGGGCGAGGCTGCCCGAGCTAGGCCCCGAGGAGGCGCGCGCGCTGGTGGCCTCGATCCAGCAGCACCGCGAGCGCCAGCGCGGCATCGAGCCCGAGGAGCTGTTGCGGCTGCCGGACGAGCGGTTCTTCCGCCGGCGCGGGCTCTGGTCGCACCAGATGTGGAGCGTCGATGGCGAGCCGTTCCGCGACTTCGAGGACTACCGGCGCCACCTGGCCGCGGTGCTGCCCGAGCCGTACCTCGCCCACCGCGACTTCGGCGAGTACCTGGGGGCGATGCGCCGGCTGCAGGCGGGCGAGATCGACCTTAAGACCGCGGAGGCGAGCGCGCCGCGGCTGGTCCGCACCAGCTACTGCCCCTGCAGCAAGAGCGTGCGCTGGATCGTCGAGGAGGGCCAGGCGGCGGCAGGCGAGCCGACGGCAGGGGGGGCAAGGTGCGAGCCGCGCGCCAGTTGCCACGGCGCTGCCTGAACGGGGGACCGCATGGACGCACCTGCGACCGGCACCGGGCTGATCGTCCGCCCGGTGTGCGAGATGGACACCGCCGCCATCGAGGCGATCGACGAGCGGCTGCTCGGCCGCTACCGTCCGCACCACTGGGAGACGCGCGTCCGCTACTACCTGAGCCGCGACCCCGAGGCAGCGCTGGTCGCTGAACTGGACGGCGAGGTGGTGGGGTTTCTCTTCGCCGACATCCGCGGCTGGGAGTTCGGACTGGACGAGCCCACCGCCTGGATCGAGGTCGTGGGCGTGCATCCCGATCAGCAGCACCGGGGGATCGGCCGCCGGCTCGCCGAGCAGCTGCTGGAGCACTGCCGCGCCCAGGGGGTGAGGTACGTCCGCACCATGGTCCACCAGGACGACCACGCCATCGCCGGCTTCATGCGCTCGCTCGGGCTCGAGCCCGCACCCTGGACCGCCTACGCGCGCGAGCTGTAGTCCGGACGGCGCGCGCGGGCCACGAGCGGGCACGCGCCCAGTGCCGCCGGCCGGGCTCGCTGCCCGCGGCAGCAAGTGGCTGCGCAGGGCCGGCGCGAGCTGACACGCAGCGACAAGGGGGCAATGGCGCATGATCGACCTGGAGGCCGCACTGCGCGATCCGGCGAGCGTGTTCGCGACGCCCGAGGAGGTGCTCCGGCACCCCGAGCTGGCGCGGGAACACAAGATCGAGATCCTGCGCCGCTGGGAGTACGACGCGCGCGAGATGCAGGTCGCCGAGGAGGAGAACATGGGCGATCCGGCACCGCCCTCCGACCTGCTGGAGCGCGTGCTGGCGGCGCTGCACGCGCTCGGCGCCTGGGCGGACACCGAGCGGTCCCCGCCGACCAAGCACGGCGGCGTCTGAGGCGTCCGGGCAGCGACGGCGGGCCGGGGCGCGCAGGCGCGGCGCAAGACTGCTGCCGCCCGCGGCCGCGCCCGCGGCGCCGCCGCAGGGGCGCGAGCAGGCGGCCGGCGAGGAGCAGTGTCGCCACAGGCGGCGCGGGAAGGGGCCGCGGTGACAGTGCTGGAAGCAGCACGGCGGTTGCGCGAGGCGGTGCGTGACTACCCCGCGCGCGCGCCGGCCGGCCGGGTGGCGTACATCCTGCTGCCGCTCGAGTACGCCTGGGAGCTGCACGCTGCGTACTGCCGGCGGTTCGCCCCGCCGGGCCACCGGGTGGAGGCGGTGCTGCTCGGCATGAACCCCGGCCCCTGGGGGATGGGCCAGACCGGGGTGCCGTTCGGCAGCCCCGACATGGTGCGCGACTTCCTCGGGCTGCGGGGGCGGGTGCGCCAGCCCGCGCGCATGCACCCCAGACGCCCGGTGCTGGGGCTGGACTGCCCGCGCAACGAGGTCAGCGGCCAGCGGCTGTGGGGCGCGGTGCGGGATTGCTTCGGCACGCCGGAGGCGTTCTTCGCAAGGTTCTACGTCGCCAACTACTGCCCGCTGTTGTTGCTGGCAGCGAGCGGGGCGAACCTCACCCCCGAGCGCGCCGGGCGCGCGCTGCTCGCCGATTGTCTGGCCGCCGCGGACCTCCATCTCGAGCGCGTGCTGCGCGCGCTCGCCCCCCGCACGGTGATCGGCGTCGGCCGCTGGGCGGCCGCGCGCGCCCGCGCGGTGGTGGAGCGCGCGGGGCTTGGCATGCGCACCGGCATGCTGCTGCACCCCAGCCCCGCCAGCCCGCAGGCCAACCGCGGCTGGCGCGAGCTGGCGCTGGCGCAGCTGCGCGCCCTCGGCCACCCCTGGCCGGCCCCGGCGAGCAGCCGCTGAGCTCCGCGCCGCCCGGCGCGGTCCGTGCCTTCGGCCGGCAAGCGCCGGCAGGAGGCCAGGTGCCCGTGCCTGCGTGCGCTTTCTCGGCGCAGGGGGCCGCGGTATGCTGTGCCCCGATCCACGGCGGCCGGCGGGCGCCTGGCGCCGGCTCCCCGCACCGCTCGGGCGGAGCCGTCCGGCGCGCGAGCGAGGGGCGGCTCGGACCTGCACCGGAGGAGGGACATCATGCGGCGAGGACGGCAGCTGCTGTGGCTGGGAGCGTGCGCGGTGCTGGCGGCCTGGGCGCCGGCGGCTCGAGGGGGAGAGCAGACCGCCGCGCAGGGCCGCCCCGCCGCCCCGCAGCAACCGGCGGCCGGCGGCGGGGCGCGGGTGCTCGCGCTGACGCTCAAGGAGGCGGTGCTGCGCGCGATCCGCAACAACCCCGACGCCGACATCGCGCGGCTGGACGTCGCCGCTGCCTACGCGGGGATCGAGGAGGCCTGGGGCAGCTTCGACCCGGCGCTGTTCCTGGGCACCAGCGGCGGGCGCAACCGCGACCCCTCCTTCTCGGCCCCCATCCCCGGCACCGATATCACCGTCACCGGGCTGCCGCCGGGCCTGCGGGTCGATCCCTCCGACAGCTTCGCCTGGAACGGCGGGGTGCGCTGGCAGAGCCTGATCGGCACCGGCATCGAGCTGCGCTACGACTATGGCTGGCGGACCACCGCGAGCCGCTTCTTCCTCGATCCCGCGGTGCGCCCTTCCTTCACCGCCAGCGTGCGCCAGCCGCTGTTGCGCAACTTCGGACTCGATGTGAACAAGACCTTCGTCACCGTGGCGCGCCACAACCACGCCATGGCGCGCGCCCAGCTCGAAGCCGCCCTCGTCCAGCTCGCCTTCGAGGTCGAGCAGGCGTACTGGACGTATCTGGGAGCGCGCGAGACCGAGAAGGTGGCGGAGCAGGCACTGCGGACCGCGCGCGAGCTTTTGGAGCGCGCCGAGGCGCAGCTGCGCGCCGGGGCGGCGATCCCGCTCGATGTGCTGCAGGCGCGGGTGGGGGTGGCGACGCGCGAGGAGGAGCTGATCCGGGCGCGCAACGATGCTGCCAACGCAGCCGACGCGCTGCTGCGCCTGATCACCGCACCCGGCCAGCACCGCGCCTGGGACGTGCGGGTGGTGGCGCTCGATGCACCGCGGATCGATCCCGAACCGCTCGACGTGAATGCGCTCATCGCGGACGCGCTGGGACGGCGCCCGGAGCTGCAGGCGCTCCAGACCGCGATTGCGGCCGAGACCGCGCGCCGCGAGCTGGCCGACAACCAGCGGCTGCCGAGCGTGGATCTGGTGGCGAGCTGGACGCAGCTCGGGCTCGGCGACAGCCACCACAATGCGCACGAGGCGCTGTTCACCGGAGAGTTCTACCGCTGGTCGGTCGGCCTGGAGGTCGAGGTGCCGATCTTCAACCTCGCCGCGCGCGGCGCCGCCGAGGCGGCCCAGGCGCGGGTGCGCCGCGCCGAGCGCCAGCGCGACTCGCTGGAGCAAGTGGTGGTGCTGGAGGTGCGCACGGCAGCGCGCGACATCGCGGCGGCGCGCGAGCGGGTGCGCAGCGCGCGTCTCAGCGTGGAGCTGGCCGAGCAGCAGCTGGAGGCCGAGCAGGTGCGGCTGCGCCACGGCGCCGCGACGAACTTCGACGTCCTGGAGAAGGAAGAGGCGCTGAGCGCCGCCCGCCGGCTGGAGATCGCCGCCCGCATCGACCACGCCCTGGCCAAGGCACGGCTGCTGCGCGCGCGCGGCCGCACGCTCGAGCAGCTGGCCATCGACGTCGAACCGTGAGCGCGGGGCGACCACCCCTTTGCCCCCCCTTCCGGGCCGGCGCGGCCAGGCGGCCGGCGGCCGGAGGGCGAGGCCGCGCCGGCGGCCCGGCCAGCGCAGGGCCATGAGCGAGCGGGGGGCTGCGAGCGGGGGGCTGCCCGGCGTTCGCGAGCTCGGCTGGGCCGGCTTCACCGACCCCGCGAGCGCGCGGCGGCGGCTGGAGCGGCTGGCAGCGGCAGCGCCGGGCGGCGAGGCGGTGCGGCGGTGCGCGCGGCGGCTGGTCTCCGAGCTCGCCGCCACCGGAGCCCCCGACCGGGGACTCGCCAACCTGGAACGCTGGAGCGAGGCGCTGGCGGAGCCCGGGCGCTGGCTGGCCGCAATCGTCGGCAGCCCCCCCCAGCGGCGGACCCTGCTCGCGCTCGCCGCCGAGAGCCGGCTGTATGCCGAGGCGCTCGCCGCCGCGCCCGAGATGGTGGCCGCGCTCGCCGCCGGGGCGGCGGCGCAGCCGCGCGCACAGCCGGCGCTGCGCGCGCGGCTGGCCAGCGCGCGCACCCCGGCCGAGCTGTTCGAGTCCTGGCGGCTGGCGCTGCTGGAGATCGGCTGGCGCGACGTGGTGCGCGGCCAGCCGTTCGCCTGGACCGCGCAGCAGCTCTCCCAGCTGGCGGAGGCCGCGGTGGAGGCGGCGCTGGCGCAGGGACGGGCGCGCGCGGCGCGCCGCCATCCGGTGCTCGCGCCGGGCGGTGCCGCCGCACAGCGCGCTGGTTCGCCGCCGCAGGCCCAGCCGTTGCCGTTCTGCGTCATCGCGCTCGGCAAGCTCGGCGGCTCCGAGCTCAACTTCAGCTCGGATATCGATCTGTTGTTCTGTCACGACGAGGACTGGCCCCCTGCCCGCGCCGCCCCGGGCGGGCCGGCCGAGGTCTTCGGGGCGCTCGGGCGGGAGATCCTGGCGGTGCTCGCGGGCGGAGAGCAGGCCCCGCGGCTGTACCGGGTCGATCTGCGGCTGCGCCCCGAGGGCAGCCGCGGCCCCGTCTCGGTTGGCGTCGGCAGCGCGGTGCGCTACTACCAGAGCCGCGGCCGCACCTGGGAGCGGCAGGCGCTGCTCAAGGCGCGGCCGATCGCGGGCGACCTCGCGCTCGGCCAGCGGCTGCTGCGGGCGCTCGAGCCGTTCGTGCACCGGGGCTATCTGAACGTGCAGGCGATCGCCGACATCCAGGCGCTCAAGCGCCAGCTGGAAGCGCGCGCCCGCCCGCGCGGCGACGACATCAAGGAGGGCCCGGGTGGGCTGCGCGACCTGGAGTTCGCGGTGCAGTTCCTGCAGCTGCTACACGGCCCGGAGCGGCCCGAGCTGCGCGTGCCGGGCACCCTGGAGGCCATCGCGCGGCTGGTGCGAGCGGGGTGTCTGGGGCGGAAGGCGGCGCGGCGCGCCCGCGCGGCCTATTGCTGGCTGCGCCTGGTCGAACACCGGCTCATGACGGCGGAGGGCCAGCGCCTGCACCGGCTGCCGGAGGACAGCGCGGGACAGCGCGCCCTGGCGGGCCGGCTGGGACTCGGGGGGCCGGCCGGCCCCGCGCGGATGGTGGCGCTGCTCGCCCGCCACCGCCGGCGGGCGCAGCAGCTGCTCGAGCGGAGCCTGCACGGCCTGTTCCGCGAGGCCACCAGTGACCAGCTCGGGGCCGAGGCGAGCGATCTGGTGCTGGATCCGGCGCCGCCCCCGGAGCGCATCGCGCGCGTGCTCGCGGCCTATGGATTCCGCGACCCGGCGGCCGCCTACCGCGAGCTCGAGCGCCTGGCCACCCAGAAGGGCCGCTTCGGCGAGGTGGCGCCGCGCACGCGCGCGCTGCTGGCGAGCCTGGCGCCGCGCCTGCTCGCCGCCATCGCAGCCTGCCCCGACCCGGACGGCACGCTCGCCCGGCTGGAACGCACCGTCGCCACGCTCGGCGCCAAGGGGGCGTTCTATCAGCTGCTCCACCACGAACCGGATGCGCTGGCGCTGTTCGTGCGCCTGGCCTCGGACTCCCCCCACCTCAACGAGCTGTTGCGCCGCAACCCGGGGCTGACCGACGAGGTCGTCGACCTGCTGCTCACGCGGGCGGAGCTGGATACCGAGCGGGCGCTCGAGCGCATGCGCGCGGCGCATCCCGAGTCGCCGCTGGAAGGGATACGCGCGGTGCACCGCACCGCGCTGCTGCTGGCCGGACTCCGGGATCTGGGCGGGCGGCTCAACCTGGCCAACCTGAGCGCGGCGCTCACCGCGCTGGCGGAGGCGGTGCTACGGCGCGTCATGGAGCTGGTGCTGGCCGAGGCGGAGCAGCGGTGGGGAGCACTGCCGGACGGGGCGTGGTTGGCCGTGCTCGGCGCAGGCACGCTCGGCGGCGGGGAACTCGGCTACGGCTCCGACCTCGACCTGGTGCTGTGCTGGGGCGGCGCGGCGGAACTGTCCGGTGGCGAGCGGCTCGAGCTCGCCGAGCGCATGGAACGCTCCGGCCAGCTCTTCATGCGCCGGATGGAGGAGCTGGCCCTGTATGACGTGGACGTGCGGCTGCGGCCGGAGGGAGGAGCCGGCGCCCTGGTGGCGCCGGCCGAGCAGCTCGTGCACTACTACTGCACCGGCGGCCGCGCCGAGGTCTGGGAGCGGCTGGCGGCGAGCCGGCTCCGCGCGGTGGCGGGCGAGCTGGCGGCCGGCGCCGAGGTGGTGCGGGCGATCCAGGACGCGATCTACGCGGCACCGCCGGCAGAGCTCGCCGCGCAGACCCGCGCCATGCGCGCGCGGCTGGAGCAGGCGGCCGCCGGCCCGGACGACCTCAAGCGCGGCCCCGGCGGGCTGCTCGATATCGACTTCGCCTGTGCGTTCCTGCGCCTGCGCTGTCGCGGCAGCCCGCCAGCGGTGCGGGCCCCGGGCACGGTGGCAGCGCTGCGCGCGCTCGCGGCGGCGGGCCATCTCGCCACCGACGCGTTCATCGATCTTTTGACGGGTTACCAGTTGCTGCGGACGGTCGAGCTGCGCCTGCGCCTGCGCGAGGGCCGGCGGGTGTGCGCGCTGCCCCTCGAGCCCGCCGCCCGCCGTGCGCTGGCCCGCAGCCTGGGCTACGTCGATACCCGCCGCCGCACGGCCGAAGACGCGATGCTGCAGGAACTCGCCCACACCCGCCGCCGGGTGCGCGCCCGTTTCGAGCAGCTGGTGCGCTGAGCCGCCTGCTCGCACGGGCGCGGCCGCGCCCCACGCCCGGCACTGCGATACGGATCGGTCTGGCCACCGATCCAGCTAGATGATCAGCATCGCGTCGCCGTAGCTGTAGAACCGGTAGCCGGCGGCGAGCGCCTCGGCGTACAGCGCCTTCAGCCGCTCGAGCCCCCCTTCGAGCAGCGCCGCCACCAGCAGCAGCAAGGTGGAGCGCGGCAGGTGGAAGTTGGTGATCAGCGCGTCGATCGCGGCGAAGCGGTAGGGCGGACAGATGTAGAGCTGCGTCTCGCCCGCGGGCGGGGCGCCGGCGGCGATCGACTCCAGCACCCGCACCACCGTGGTGCCGCAGGCCACGATGCGCCCGCCCGCGGCGCGGGTGCGCCGCAACGCCTGCAGGGTCACCGGCGGGCAGGCGTAGCGCTCGGAGTGCATGGGGTGCGCGCGCGGATCCGGAGTCGTGATGGGCAGGAAGGTGCCGGGTCCGACGTGCAGCGTCACCCAGGCGAGCTCGATGCCGGCGGCCTCCAGCCGCCCCAGCAGCTCGGTGGTGAAGTGCAGTCCCGCCGTCGGCGCCGCCACCGCGCCGGGGTTCCGGGCGAAGACCGTCTGGTAGCGCTCGCGATCGCGCCGGTGCACCTCGGGCGGCGCGGCTCGCCGGTCGATATAAGGCGGCAGCGGCATCTGTCCCAGCTGCTCCAGGCGCGGCCCCAGATCCGCTCCATCGCCGAAGGCGAGCAGCCGCAGGCCACCGGACAGCCGGGCCCGTACCTCGCACCGTAGCTCCCCGCCCGCGAGCACCAGCCGCACCCCCTCGCGCACCCGCCGGCCCGGCCGGACCATCGCCTCCCACAGCCCTGGGGCGCGCTCGCGCACCAGCAGGCATTCCACCCGCCCGCCGCCGGGCAGGCGCACGCCCTGCAGCCGCGCCGGCAACACGCGCGTATCGTTCAGCACCAGCAGATCGCCCGGGCGCAAGAGTTCCGGCAGGTCGCGGAAGCGGCGGTGCGCGGCCGCGCCGCCGCCGCGCGGCACGACCATGAGCCGGCTGGCGTCGCGCGGCTCGACCGGCTGTTGCGCGATCGCCTCGCGCGGCAGCTCGTAGTCCAGATCCTCGAGTCGCATGGCCCTCGTCCGGCGCGCCATCATAGCCGCGCACCGGCGGGCGCAACACCGCGGACGCGGGGTGGCGAGCCGGCCGCCGCCGGCTCCCGCCCGCACCGTCCTTCACCCCCGGCCGCGAACTGCTATCCTGGGGGACCGGGGCCGGCGGCCGCGCTGCCCGAGGCGGAGCACCCGGCCCGGCGCGGATCCACGCGGAGAGAGGCACGATTGCTGGCTGCGGTGTTCGACGGCCAGGGGGGTATCCGGCTCGAGGAGCGCGCCGATCCGGTACCGCCGCCTGGCGAGGCGCTGGTGCGCGTGCTGCTGGCGGGACTGTGCAGCACCGACCGCGAGCTGCGGCGCGGCTACATGGGATTCCGCGGCGTGGCGGGCCACGAGTTCGTGGGCGAGGTACTCGCCGCCCCGGCGCGGCCGGAGCTGGTCGGCCAGCGGGTGGTCGGCGAGATCAACGCGGCGTGCGGGCAGTGCGATCTGTGCGCGGAGGGGCTGCCGCGCCACTGCCGCCACCGCACCGTGCTCGGCATCCTGGGCCGCGACGGCGCGTTCGCGACCCACCTCTGTCTGCCGGTCGCCAACCTGCACCCGCTGCCCGCGGAGCTGCCGACCGAACGCGCGCTGTTCGCCGAGCCGCTGGCAGCGGCCTTCGCGATCCTGGAACAGGTGGCGGTGTGCGGCCGCGAGGCGGTGGTGCTGGGGCCGGGCAAGCTCGGGCGGCTGATCGCCGAGGTGCTGGTGCTCGCGGGCGCGGAGGTCACGGTGCTGGGCCGGCGCGCCGCCTCGCTGGCCGGACTCGCCGCGCGGGGCGTGCGGACCGCGGTGCTCGGCAGCGAGGAGGCGCCGCCACCGGGTACGGCCGAGATCGTCGTCGAGGCGACCGGCCATCCCGACGGGCTGGCTCAGGCGCTGCGCCTGGTGCGCCCCCGCGGCACCGTCGTGCTGAAGACGACCTGCGCCGGTGCGCACACCGTGGAGCTGGCGCCGGTGGTCGTCGACGAGGTGACGGTGGTCGGTTCGCGCTGCGGGCCGTTCGAGCCGGCGCTGCAGGCCCTGGCGGCGGGCGAGCTCACCCCCGAGCGCGCGATCGCGGCGCGGCTGCCGCTGGAGCGCATCGAGGAGGCGTTCGCGCTCGCGTTCCCGCCGCCGGCGCAGGCGCGGGGACCGGCGGGCCAAAAGGTCGTGCTCGAGATCGGAACGTGAGCTGCCGTGCCGCAGCTGGCCCCGGCTCGGCGGCGCAGCCAGCCGCGGCGCCGCTGCCCGGCACCGGCGCGCGGGCCGCGCCGGAGAGTGCCGCAGGCGGGAGGAGGGCATGAAGCGGAGCGCGCTCGGAGGTCGGGTGCTGGCGTTGCTCGCGGTCTCGGTGGCGGGCTGGCTCGCCGGCCCGCCCGCGCCGCGGGCACGCGCCGCGGACGATCCGGTGCTCGCTTATGCGCGCGACAAGCTGTTCGCCGGCGCCTACCGCGAGGCCGCCGAGGCTGCGGCGGCGGTGCTGGAGGAGGAGCCTCGGAACGCGGCGGCGCTGCAGCTGGCGGTGCGGGCGGCGCTGGCGCAGGGGCGCGAGGACGAGGCCCAGGCCCTGCTCGCGCAGGCCGAGGTGGCGGCACCGCTCGAGGTCGCCCTGTGGCGGGCGCGGCTGCTGGCGGCGCGCGCGCCCGCGCAGGCCGAAGCAGTGCTGCGCCAGCAGCTGGCACGAAGCCCGGAGTCGCTCCGCCTGCACGCCGCGCTCGCCGAGCTGCTGGTGGCGCGCGGCGAGCGCGAGCAGGCCACCGAGCATGCGCGCCGCTGCTTCGAGCTGTACCGGCGGACTGCGACCGAGGCACTCGGCGCGGAGGAGCTGCTGGCGCTCGCACGCGCCGCACGCGCGGCCGAACGCCTGCCGGCGCTTGCGCGCGAGCACATCCGCCCCTTCGCCGAGGAGGCGCGCCGGTTCTACCAGCAGGCATGGCGGATCGGCCAGGACCCGGCCGTACTGGTCGAATGGGCGGAGCTGTATCTGGAGAAGTGGGACCTGCCCGAAGCGCGGCGGCTGTTGCGGCGCGTGCTCGAGCGCAACCCGCGCGACCCCGATGCCAACGCGCTGCTGGCCGAGACCCATCTCGAGGACCTCTACAGCGGCACCGAGAGCTACGAGCGCGCGCACCAGGCCATCGCGGCCGCGCTCGCGACCGACCCGCGCCACGTGCGGGCGCTGGTGCTGCGCGCCGAGATGCTGATCGGCGACGCGTTGTACGACGAGGCACTGGCGGCGCTCGAGCAGGCGCTCGCGCGCGCGCCCCAGCAGCCGCGCGCGCTGGGCGCCCAGCTGGCGGCGCTCGAGCTCGCGGGGCGGAGCGAGCCCGCCGCGGCATTGCGGGCCCGGCTCGCCGCCCAGGCGCCACCCGCGATGCGCGCCGAGGTCCACCGCCGGCTGGCCGGGCACCTGGATCGGCGCTACCGGTATCGCGAGGCGTACCTGGAGGCGCGCCAGGCGCTGGAGGCGGACGCGGAGTACTGGCCGGCGTACGGCCAGCTCGGGTTGGCGGCGATGCGGGTGGGCGAGGAGGCGCAGGCGCGCGCCGTGCTGGAGCGCGCCCACCAGGCCGATCCCTACGATCTGTTCGTCTACAACATGCTGGAGCTGCTCGAGGTGCTGGAACGCCGCTTCGTGACGTTCGAGACCGAGCACTTCACGATCCGGCTCGACCGCGACGAGGCGCCCTGGCTGCGACCCTACCTGGAGCCGTTCGCCGAGCGCGCGTGGCGAGAACTGGCAGCGCGCTACGGCGTGCAACGGCTCGAGGGCCGCATCCTGCTCGAGGTGTTCCCGCATCTGGAGGACTTCTCGGTGCGCGCGGCCGGCCACCGCTTCATCCCGGCCTCGGGGGTGACGTTCTGGCGGGTGGTCGCCCTCGCCTCGCCCGCGGCCTTTCCGCCCGGGACCCACGGCTGGGCGCAGGTGCTGTGGCACGAGCTCGCCCACGTGGCGGCGCTGGAGCGCTCCGGCTACCGGGTGCCGCGCTGGCTGACCGAGGGGATCAGCGTGCTGGAGGAGTCCAAGGGCGACCCCGCCTGGGTGCGGAGCTGGGACGTGGCGCTGCGCGATGCGCTCGCGCGCGATCAGATCCTCGGGGTGCTGGAGCTCGATCAGGGCTTCAGCAAGCCCCGGTTCCCCGGCCAGGTCATGCTCAGCTACTACCAGGGCGGGATGATCTGCCGCTGGCTCGAGCAGCTGCGCGGCATGGAAGCGATCCTCGCCCTGCTCGATGCGTGCCGTGCGGGGACCCCGATGGCGGTGGCGATCGAGCAGGTGAGCGGGATGGCGCCGGCGGAGTTCGATGCGCGTTTCCGCACCTGGCTGGCCGCACAGCTCGGTGCGCAGCGCTACCGCCCCGCGGTGCGCTCCGCAGAGGAGCTGTCGCAGCTCGCCGTCCAGGCGCGCAGGCGTCCGGACGATGTGCAGGCGCTCGCGCACTACGCGCTCGGCTGCGCGGACCTCGGCCGGTGGGCGGACGCCGAGATCGCCGCCGGCCGGCTGCTCGAGCTCGACCCCCAGAGCGGGGACGCGCGGCTCGTGGATGCGCGGCTGGCACTGCACCGGGGGCAGAAGGACCGGGCGCTGGCGCTGTTCGCCGAAGCGCTGGCGCTCGGCAGCTGCGATCCGCTCGCCGCACACCTGGGGCGGGCGCGGCTGCTCGCCGAGCGCGACCCGGCGGCACCCCAGCGGCGCGACCTGCGGCGGGCGCTCGCCGAGCTGGAGGCCGCCCGCCGGCTATTGCCGCGCAGCCTGGAGGTGCTGCACGCCTTGCGCCAGCTGCTCGGCGAGCTGGGCGAGCAGCAGCGGCGGCGCGAGATCGAAGAGGAGATCGCTGCGCTGAGCCCGAACGACTTCGAGCTGTGGATGGAGCTGGCCCAGCGTGCCCTCGCCGAGGGCCGGCTGGAGGAGGCGCGCCGCCGGCTGGAGCAGGTGCTGTGGGTGGAACCGCGGCATCCGCTGGCGCACGCCGAACTGGCGCAGCTCTATGCCCGGCTCGACGTCGCGCCGGAGCGGATCGAGCGCGAACTCGCGGTGCTGGCCGTGCTGGATCCCGAGGATGCCCTCACCAGCCGCACCCGGACCGAGGTCGAGCGGCTGCGCACCGGCCGTGCCGCCGGCGGCGCCACCGGGCCCGCCCCTCCGAGCCCCACCGCGGAGCCTGCGCCTGCACCTGCGCTGCCAGGCGGCGCACCGCGCCGCGCCGGCCCTCTGGCACCGGCCCCGGCGGCGCGGCCCAGCCGGTGAGGCGCCGCCGCGCCCGCCCGGCGGCCGCGCGGCCCGCGAGCCGGGGGGCGCGTCCGGGCGCCCCCCGGCTCGGCGCGGCTACTTCTTGACCTCGAAGTCGGCGTCGATCACGTCCTCCTCGCCGGAGGTCTGCGCTCCCGCGCGCGACTCGGCGCCGCCGGTACCGGCGCGACCGGCGAACTGCTCGGCCATCTCCTCGGACCGGCCCGCCCCCGCGCCGGCCGCCTCGTACATCTTCTTGGCCAGCTCGTGCGAGGCCTCTTCCAGCTCGCGCATCGCGCGCTCCAGCGCCGCCTTGTCCTCGGACTGCTCGTCGACCAGCTTGCGCAGCGCCGCGCTCTTCTCCTCGATGCGCTGCTTCTGATCGCCCGAGATCTTGTCACCGTGCTCGCGCAGCAGCTTCTCGATCTGATAGCAGAGCGAATCTGCCCGGTTGCGCGTCTCGATGAGCTCGCGCCGCTGGCGATCCTCTTCGGCGTGCTCCTCGGCCTCGCGCTGCATGCGCTTGATCTCCGCTTCGCTGAGGCCGCTGGAGGACTTGATCTCGATCTTGGACTCCTTGCCCGTCCCCAGGTCCTTGGCGGAGACATGCAGGATGCCGTTGGCGTCGATGTCGAAGGTGACCTCGATCTTGGGCACTCCGCGTGGCGCCGGGGGGATCCCCGTCAGCGAGAACTTGCCGAGCGTGCGGTTCTGGCTCGCCATCGGCCGCTCGCCCTGCAGCACATGGATGTCGACCGCCGTCTGGTTGTCCGAGGCGGTCGAGAAGATCTCCTTCTTCTGGGTCGGGATGGTGGTGTTGCGCGGGATCAGCACCGTCATCACCCCGCCCAGCGTCTCGATGCCGAGCGACAGCGGCGTCACGTCGAGCAGCAGCACATCCTTCTTCTCGCCGCTCAACACCGCGCCCTGGATCGCGGCGCCCACCGCCACCACCTCGTCGGGGTTGACCGACTGGTTGAGGCGGTCTTTCTTGAACAGCCGCTTGCACACCTCCTGCACCGAGGGGACGCGGGTCATACCCCCGACCAGGATCACCTCGTCGATGTCCTCCGGCCGGAGCTTGGCGTCCTCCAGCGCCCGCTTCACCGGCGCCTCCAGCCGCTTGAGCAGGTGCTCGGTGAGCTGCTCGAACTTGCTGCGCGTGATCGTCATCGCCAGGTGCAGCGGCGTGCCTTCCCGCATCGAGATGAAGGGCAGGTTGACCTGGGTCTGCGCCGCCTGGCTCAGCTCGATCTTGGCCTTCTCCGCCGCCTCCTTGAGCCGCTGCAGGGCCATGCGGTCCTTGCGGATGTCGACCCCCTGGTCCTTCTTGAACTCCTCGGCGATGTACTGGATCAGCACCTCATCCCAGTCGTCGCCGCCCAAGTGGGTGTCGCCGGCGGTGGAACGCACCTCCACCACGTTGTCGCCCACCTCCAGGATCGAGATGTCGAAGGTGCCGCCGCCGAGGTCGAAGACCGCGATCTTCTCGTCCTTCTTCTTGTCGAGCCCGTAGGCGAGCGCGGCCGCGGTCGGCTCGTTGATGATGCGCTTGACCTCCAGCCCCGCGATGGTGCCGGCGTCCTTGGTCGCCTTGCGCTGCGAGTCGTTGAAGTAGGCGGGGCAGGTGATGACCGCCTCCTTGACCGGCTCGCCGATGTAGCGCTCGGCGTACTCCTTGAGGTAGCGCAGGATCATGGCCGAGATCTCGGGCGGGGTGTACTGCTTGCCGCGCACCTCGACCTTGACCAGCTCATCCGGCCCCCCGACGATCTTGTAGGGGACCATCTTCTCCTCTTCGGCCACCTCGCGATGCCGCCGGCCCATGAAGCGCTTGATCGAATAGATCGTGTTCTGCGGGTTGGTGATGGCCTGGCGCTTGGCCGCCGCGCCCACCAGCCGCTCGCCCGACTCGGTGAAGGCGACCACCGAAGGCGTGGTGCGGCTGCCCTCGGGATTGGGGATGACCGTCACCTGGTTGCCTTCCATCACGGCCACCACCGAGTTGGTCGTGCCGAGATCGATTCCGATGATCTTGCCCATGTCTCTCCACGCTCCGCTGTCTCAGCCCTCGCGCTTTCGCGATCCGTACGGGGGCGCCACGCGCTCCGGGCGATCCCGTGCAATCGCCGTGCCACGCAGCACCCACAGCCGGCCGCCGGCGCAACACCAAGGTGCGGCAGCCTCAGCGGGCCTGCCGGGAGTCCGCCTCCCCGGCGGGCATCGGTCCCGGGTGCCGGATCGGCACCCGCATGCCAGCCCGCTGTCAATGTGGCGCCTGCGCCGCCGCCGCGCATGCGCGGCGGCTCGTGCGGCGCGCAGCCCACGCGGCGTTGACAGCACCGCCGGCGGCTTCGATCATGCCGGAAGATCGCCGCCCGCGCTCGGCGTGCGGGCCCGGCCTGCCACCTGGAGGATCCGTCCCATGGCGCTCGGCTCTGCTCGCGCTGCGCCCACCGCCCGCCGGTCCCCACCGGCGCTGGCGCTCGCCCTGGTGCTCGCGGTCGTCCCAGCAGCCGCAGGGGGCGAGGCGGCAGCACCGGCAGAGGGCGCGCCGCCGAGCGAACAGGCCGCGCACAGCCCTCCGGCCGGGGCGCCGGCGCCAGAGGCAGCCGCGCTCGCCGAGCGCTACGCGGAGCTGCAGCGCCAGGCCGCGAAGCTGGCCGCTGCCTACGAACGGGCCATCGCCGCGCGCGTCGAGGCACTGGCCAGCCAGAGTCCCACCCTCGCGCATCTGCGGCGCACCGGGCTGTTCACCGCCGAGAGCATGCTCGCTGGCCTGCCCGCCGAGCCCCTCGCCCGCCTTCCCTGGCTATGCCGCGCGCTGGACGAGGTGGAGCAGCGCGCGCGCGAGCTGGAGCAGCAGTTCGCCGGGCTGGCACGCGGCCGCAACGAGGCCGCGGCGATCGCGCTGCTCAGGCGCATCGCCCAGGCGCAGGAGCGGTTTCGCGAGCAGGACCGGGACAAGGACGGGGTGTTCGACTACGCCGAGAACCTCGAGGACTTGGGACTGCCCGATCTCCGCCCCGCCAGCGAGCCGGGCTGGTACCAGGCCCCGGGCTACCGGCTGCGGCTGCTGCACGGCGACGTGCTGAGCTGGTCGGCCGAGGCGGTGCCCGAGCAGCCCGGACAGAGCGGCAGCCGCTGGTTCTTCATCGACGAGCGGGGGCTGGTACGCCAGAGCACCTCGGGACCCGCCACCGCCCAGAGCCCGCCCGCCCCGGACCAGCAGCACGGCGCTGGCTCTTCTCGGGGGTCATCGCAGCGCCGCCTTCGATCGAAGCGGCGGCAGGCAGGCGCGCTACGCCCGGTCCCTGGAGCGCGCGGCCCCTCGGCACCGCCCCGGTGCTCCGCCGCCTGCAGCGGCGAGCACCATGCCTGTTCCTCCGCCCCGCTCCTGGTCCACGGCACCGCCCCGGTGCTCCGTCGCGTGGGGGGATCGGCTTGCCTGGATTCCGGATCGTCCGCCCGGTGCTCGGCGGTTTCGTCGCGCCGTCGGTCCGGTCTTGGCTGCGGTCACGGGCTGCTTCGTGCTCGACGCGGCGCGATTCCGCGCGAGCGCGGCCTCCGCCGAGGGAACCGTGATCCGGCTGGAACGGACCGGCGGCCACGGCGTCCACAGCGACGCCACCGGCGGCGCGCCGCCGGTGGTGGAAGTCACGGCACGCGCGCAGCGCCCGCAGTTCACCAGCCGCTCCCGTCCACCCGCCTGCTCCGCCGGCGAACGCGTCCGGGCACTCCATGACCCGGAGGCCCCCGGCGCGCGCGCATCGACAGCTTCTGGCAGGTGCGTTTCGTCCCGCTGATCGCCGGCGGCCTGGCGGTGAGCTCGCTGGCCATCCCGGGGCTGGTCCTCGCCGCGCTGGGGCGCGCCACGCGCCGCTCGGCGCGCGCGCTGCGGCGCGGCGTGCCGGTCGGGGCGACGATCACCGGCGTCCGGCCCAACCCCAGGATCCAGGTCAACGGCCGCTCGCCCCTGGTCATCGAGGCGCGCTACCGGCAGCCCGAGACCGGGCACGAGCGCGCCTTGCTCAGCCGCCACCTGTGGCCGCGGCCGCCGCACCGCTGCTGGGAGCCGGGCGAAGAGGTCGCGGTGTCGTGCTGCCCGCCGGAGCCGACTGCTACGCCTTGCGGCTCGAGGGCGACGCCGAGGGCAGCACCTCCTCCGGACAACTCCCGCAGCTCTAGCGCGAATCCCCGCCACGCGCACGGGTCTGCGCCCCCCGGAGCCGTCCCCGGACGGCACGGGCTTCCATGCCATCGGGCGTTGCTGCTATCATGGCGTGCGGGCCGGGCGTAGCCCACGCCGTCCCGCCGCCGGCATCGTAAGGGGCCAACAGGACACCGCCCATGCATCCGCACCGGGTCATCCGTATCGTGCTCGGCAGCTTCCTCGCGATCGGCCTGCTGCTGGCTGCGCTCGCTGCCTACTTCCTGTGGGACGCGATGGGATTCCGCGCTACCGCCGCCTCTACCGAAGGCACGGTGATCGGGCTTGCCTGGACGAGCAGCACGGGAACCACGAGCCACACCATGCATACCGCCGCGCCCGTGGTGGAGTTCACCGCCAACGGCCAGCGCTACCGGTTCACCAGTTCCGTCAGCTCCAATCCGCCCGCCTACTCTGTCGGCGAGCGGGTCCAGGTGCTCTACGATCCCGAGCAGCCCCAGCGCGCGCGCATCGACAGCTTCTGGCAGCTCCATCTGCTCTGGCTCGCGACCGGGTTGCCGGCGCTGGTGTGCCTGGCCGTGCCAGGCGCGATGCTCGCGCTCAAGGCGCGCCGCCGGCGGCGGCGCCAGCGTGCCCTGCAGTACGGCGTGCCGGTGCAGGCGACGATCGTCGATGTCCGCCCGAACACCACGATCAAGGTCAACGGGCGCTCGCCGCTGGTCATCGAGGCGCGCTACCGCGATCCCCAGACCGGCGAGGAGCACACCTTCACCAGCGAAAACCTGTGGCAGCTGCCGCTGGACCGGCCCTGGCAGCCGGGCGAGCAGGTCACGGTCTACATGGTGCCCGGAGAACCCGACTGCTACGCCATGCAGCTCGAGGCGGCAGCAGAGGGCGGGAGTTCCTCGGCCAGCGTCACGCGCCTGTAGCGCCGTCGCCCCCCCGCCACGGGCGGGCCCGGCCCCTCACCGCAGGCCGTATTTCTTGATCTTGCGATAGAGCGTCCGCTCGCCGATGGCGAGCATCCTGGCCGCCTGTTCGCGATTGCCACCGGTCAGCTCCAGGGTCTGGCGGATCAGCTCTCGCTCCAGCTCCTCCAGCGAGCGGCCAGCCAGCCCCTCGATACCACGCGGTTCGTGCTGGCCACCGGTGATGTAGTCGGGCAGATCGCCCACATCGATGACCGGGGTGGTGGCCACCACGACCGCGTGCTCGATCGCATTGCGCAGCTCGCGCACGTTACCCGGCCAGGGATACGAGGTCAGCACCCGCCGCGCCTCCGGCGTCACCGCATCGATGACCTTGCCGTGCTCGGCGGCGAACTCGCGCACGAAGTGCTCGATCAAAAGCGGGATGTCGGTCGGTCGCTCGCGCAGCGGCGGCAGGCGGATGGTGACCACCCGCAGCCGGTAGTACAGATCCCGGCGGAACCGGCCCTCTTCCACCATCGCTTCCAGGTCGGCGTTGGTGGCGGCGATCACCCGCACGTCCACCTTGATCGGCACGTTCGAGCCCACACGCACGATCTCGCGCTCTTCCAGCACGCGCAACAGCTTGACCTGCGTGCTGGGGGGCATGTCGCCGACCTCGTCGAGAAACAGCGTGCCCTTGTGCGCATACTCGAAGCGGCCCTTGCGCTGCTGGCTCGCCCCGGTGAAGGCACCCTTCTCGTGACCGAACAGCTCGCTCTCCAAGATGCTCTCCGAGAGCGCCGCACAGTTGAGCGCCACGAACGGATGGTGACGGCGCGGACTGTTCTGGTGGATGGTGCGCGCGATCAGCTCCTTGCCGGTCCCGCTCTCGCCGAGCAGCAGCACCGTGGCATTGGTCGGCGCCGCCTGGCGGACGATCTCGAACACCCGCTGCATGCGGGGCGAGTTGCCGATGATCGCCTCGAAACCATATCGCTCATCGAGTCGTTGCTCGAGCTCGCGGGCGTGTCGCTCCAGGTAGACCCGCTCGGCGGCGCGCCGGATCACCGCCTTGAGCTCGTCCATGTTGACCGGCTTGCTGAGATAGCCGAGCGCCCCGTGCAGCATCGCCTGGACGGCGTGCTCGGGCCCGCCATCCGCGGTCAGCACGATCACCTGTGTCTCGTCCTCGCGTTCGCGCGCCGCCCGCAAGACGTCGAAGCAACTCAGCCCGCCCGCGAGCTCCAGCTCGGTGACCACCACGTCGAAGCCGCGTGCCTCCAGGCGTTGCAGGGCCGCCCGCGGCTCCGGGGCGATCTCGGTCCGATACCCCTCTTCGGCGAGCGCATCGGCGAGCCGGCTCGCGTCCAGCGGGTCGTTCTCGATCACGAGGATCGAGACGGTGGCGGGATCGACGGGCACCCGGCCCGCGCCGAGCTCGAACGGCAGGCGCTGCGGCGAGATGGCGGCCCGCTCCCCCATGCGCGCAGGCTCCCTAGCGGCCGGTCCCGCTCGTATCCCGATCGGAGCCGGTAGCGCGCCGCAGCACCTCCAGCACCTCGTCGACCACCTCCACCGCCCGGCGCGCGCCATAGCGCGCCTTGTTGCCGGGATCCTGCCACCACGCGCGCCAGCGCGCGATCGCCTGTTCGCGCTCGGACTCGGGCGCGTCATAGCGGTAGCCGTGGGTCTCTCCGGTGCGGATCCGCAGCTCCTTGCTCGCGACCTCGCGCACCACCGGATCGGCATCCGACAACCGCGCCAGGAGATCTTCGATCGAGCCTTGCGCATGGCTCTTGCGCGCGGCGACCTGGTCCGCCTGGCGCGCGGCAAAGTCCAGGTCCGGCATCCAGCGCTGCTCGGCATGGCTCCATTCGTAGCGCGCCTGCACCAGGCCGAAGCCGCGCGGCCCGAGCAGCCAGTTGTGCGCCTCGGGCAGCTTGGTGTAGGTCTCGAAGGTGTACGGGATCAGACCCAACAGCGGCCCCCCGCTCAGCGAGGGGGTCATGCGCACGATCCCCGTGCTGCGCAGCACCCCGGGCTCGCCCGGCAGCTCGCTCGTCGCGTGCGAGTAGTAGAGCACACCACCCAACGCCGCCAGCACCACCGCCAGCAGCAGCAGCCTCCGGAACAGCCCGCCGAGCAGCCCGAACAGACCGATCACGCCTGCACCCCCTCGCCGCGCCGGCAGTCCCGGCGTCTGCCTGCCCAGTCTAGCCGCGGCGGCGTGCCGCGCAAGCCGAGCCGCGCCGGGCCCACTCCGCTCACGCTTCCGGCTCGCTGCCGATCGCCGCCAGCAGCCGCTCGCGCGCCTGCGCCAGCGTCTCGGCATCGTCGGCCTCCAGGTTGAGCCGCAGCAGCGGCTCGGTGTTGGAAGGCCGCACGTTCGCCCACCAGGTCGGATACCGGATGGTGAGGCCGTCCAGCCGCGACAGCTCGGCATCGGCGAACGACTCCGCCAGCCGCGCGAGCGCCGCCTGCTTGTCTTCGACCGCGAAGTTCAGCTCCCCGGTGCGCGGGTAACGCTCCAGCTCCGCCACCAGCGCCGACAGCGGGCGGCCGCTGCCGGCCAGCTCCTCCAGCACCCGCAGCACCGCCAGCCACGGCTCCTCGGCACAGCTCGCCTCCCGGAAATAGTAGTGGCCCGACAGCTCGCCGGCGAACACCGCGCCGTGCTCGCGCATGGCCTCCTTGATGAAGGCGTGCCCCACCCGCGTCTCGATCGCGCGACCGCCCAGCCGCTGTACCTCCTCGCGCACCACGCGCGAGCTCCGCAGGTCATACAGCACCGTCGCCGGGCCAGTCCGCCGCAGCACCGCCCGCGCGATCAGGGCCGTCAGCACATCGCCCGCCACCGGCGCGCCCCGCTCATCGACCAGCGCCACCCGGTCGCCGTCACCGTCGAATGCCAGCCCCAGCGCGCAGCGGTGCTCGCGCACCGCCGCCATCAGATCGCGCAGGTTCTCCACCTTCAGCGGATTGGCCTCGTGATGCGGGAAGGTGCCATCCGGCTCGAAGTACAGCGGCACCACCTCGATCGGCCAGCCCGCGGTCAGCCGCGCCACCAGCGGCCCCACCACCCCGTTGCCGGTATCGATCGCGATCCGGTACGGCGGCTCGCCCCGGCGCCGCTCGATCAGCGGCGCCGCCTCGGCGCGCAGAAACGCCGCCACCTCCGGCACGATGTCCTCCAGCGTGCGCGTGCCTCGCGCCGGGCCCTCCAGCTCCGGCGCCCCCTCGGCGAGCGCGCGCTCGATCCGGGCCAGTCCCGTGTCGTAGCCGACCGGGATCGCCTGCTCGCGGCAGAACTTGAGCCCGTTGTACCCGGCGGGATTGTGGCTGGCGGTGACCATGATGCCGCCGGCGGCGGCGCGCCGCGCGGTGGCGAAATAGGTCACGGGCGTGCTGACCATGCCGAGGTCGATCACATCGCGGCCCGCTGCCAGCAGCCCCTCCGCCGCCGCTTCCAGCAGCAGAGGTGAGGAGGTGCGCATGTCGCGCCCGAGCACGACCGGTCCCTGCCCGAGCAGGCCGGCGAAGCGGTTGGCGATCCGGCGCACCAGCCGTTCGTCGATCTGCTGGGGATACAGCCCCCGCACGTCGTACGCCTTGAACACGCCTGCCATCGCCCTCGCCTTCCCTTCCGTCGATCGAGCTGCGCGAGCCCGCACGCCTGCTGCTGCCCGCGGGCGCGGCTCCGCGCGCCCGAGCATACAGCCCGCACGGCCGCGAGCAAGTCTCCGGGCCGCGGCGTGGCGAGGGCGCGGCTGCGGATGCCCGCTCGCTCACCAGGCACCGGCCAGGCGCTCGAGTACGAACAGCGCCGCCGCCAGCAGCGCCAGCGCCGGGGCGAGCGAGGTGGTGGGCCCGGCGGGCGCCGGCGGCGGCAGCAGCTGCTCGCCAGGGGCGCCTCGGAGCAGCTGCCCGCCGCTCAGCGCGGTGATCCGGCGCAGAAAAGCCAGGTCCGGGGTGTCGAGCGCGCTCTCGGCGAGCGGCGGCGCGAGCAGGATGCGCGCCAGCCGCGGGTGCGCTGCCGCCGGCTCGAGCACCAGCCCCAGCTCGCCCGCCGCCGGGCCGAGCGGAGGGCTCTCGTAGCGCGCGGGCGCGGTCTCCACCAGGGGCAGCTCGGCCGGACTGCCCGCGGCCGCTCCCGGCAGCCGCAGCACCAGCGCACGCCCCCGCCCGGCGGCCCCCTGGCCCTCCAGATCGACCACCGCGCGCGCGCCGCCGGACAAGAGCTCGCGCCATGCGCGCACCCCCGGCAGGGCGTCGGCCGGCGGACCGGCGACCTGCTGCACCAGCGCCCGCAGCACCGCGGGGGCGGCGGCGATCTCGGCGGTCGCGTACGCCGCGACCCGCCCGCCGCGGTGCTCCCACACGGCCGCGAGTGGACCGGCGCCTCGCGCCGCCGCGAGCAGCGCTGCCGCCGGCCGCAGCCGGGTGCGCGCGAGCGCGGTGACGGTGCCTGCGAACGCCTCGGCCCCCAGTCCGAACGCCTGCGCGGCAGGACCGGGCTCGAGCGCGAACCGCCCCTGGAGCAGCAGCCCGGGCTCGCCCGGCCGCGCCGCCGCCCGCAGCGCCTGCCCCAGCTCGGCGGCGCCGGCCGCCTCGAACACCGCGCCTCCGCTGCGCTGCACCAGCCGCCGCAGCAGCTCGCGGTCGGCATCCGGTCCGATCGCGACCGCGCTGATCGTCACCCGCGGCGGCGCCGCCGCCAGCGCCGCCACGCGCTCGAGCGCGGCCTCGGGATCCGGGGTGCGATCCGAGCGCCCATCGGTCAGCACCACGACGTGCAGCAGCGGCCCGGCCGCTCCGCTGTCCTCGCCGTCCGCCAGCTCCGCCCCCGCCTGGCGCGCCCGGGCGATCGCGACCTCGAGCGCGCCGAACAGCTCGGTCCCGCCGCCGGCCTCCAGCCCTGCCAGCGCCTGCACGAGCTGCGCGGGCGGCGGCGCCGGCGCCGGCGCGCGCAACAGCTCCGGCCTCTCGGCGAACGCGACCAGCCCCAGCCGATCGCGCCGCCCCAGTGCACCGGCCAGCTCACCGAGCGCGCGCACCGCGGCGGCGAGCTTGCTCGCGCCCGGCCCGAACGGCTGGCCCATGCTGCCCGAGCGATCCAGCACCGCCAGCAGCACGAGCGCGCGCTCGCGTTCGGCCTCCGGGCGCGCGGCGAGCGGCAGCAGCTCCTGCAGGGCGGTGCCGGCATACCCCCCCGGCCCGAAGGCATGGCGCGCACCGAGCACCAACACGCCCCCGCCCGCCTCCAGGTGCCGCACCAGCGCCGCGAGCGCATCGGGCGCGAGCGCGGCGGCGGGCAGCTCCACCAGCGCCACCGCCTCGAACCCCGCCCCCTCCGCCGCACCGCCGCCGAGCACGGCCGCCAGCTCGGCGGCGCTCGCCGGCACCGCGTGGGCGATGCCGCCCTGCTCCAGCCAGGCGCCGAACGCCGCAGCCGCGCGCCCCCCGTCGCCGCTGGCCTGGTCCGGACCGACCACGAGCAGGCGCGGCCGGTCTCGCTCCAGCAGCACCGCCAGCGGCACCCGCTCGTCCTCGGGGCACGGATCGGCCAGCAGGGGGTGCTCGAGCGCCACCTCCAGCCGTACCAGCCCGCTGGCCAGCGCCTGCGCGTCCGCCCAGCCCGCCGGTGGCGGCAGTTCGAGCCGCACCGCCCGCTCGCCCCCAAAAGCTGGCAACTCCGCCGCAAGCCGCGCCAGCGTCCGCCCGCCCGGCAAGCGCGCGGCGAGCCGCACCTCGAGCGGCGCGCCGTGCGGTCTCCCCGGCGGGGCGTGCCGGCCATTCCATCCGGCGTGGACCTCGATCACCAGCGGCGCCTCGGCCCGCGCGCGTGCCGGCCCCCGCAGGGCCGTGATGCCGGCCGCGGGCAGTTCGAGCGGCGGCGGGCAGAGCGCATGGATGCGAACCCCGAGCGCGGCCGCGCGCTCCGCTGCGAGCAGCGCCCCCGGCGCGGTGGCACGCCCGTCCGACAGCAGCACCAGGTCGCCCGGCGCGCCGCCCAGCGCCGCGAGCCCGGCGGCCAGCGCCGCCCCGAGGTCGGTCGCCCGCGGATCCGGGCTGCCGCCAGCGCTCGCCGCAAACGGGATGTGGAGCGTGCGCCAGGCGGGGCTGTGGCCGCCGCGCGCGGCTCTTGCCCCGGCCTCCAGCCGAGCCAGCAGCTCGGCGGCGCGCTGGCGCCGCAGCGCGAAGCTCAGCGAGACGTCCTCCAGCACCACCCGCGTGCCCGTGCCGGGTGCAGCGAGGTGCGGCCCTGCTATCGCGGCGGCAAGCATCACCGCCACCGCAAGCCGCAGCCCGAGCTGCAGCCGGGGCCGCCGGCCCGCCGGGCGGCGCGCGCATGCGAGCACCGCCGCGCCCAGCAGCGCCAGCGCGAGCCCGAACGTCCCGACCGGCAGCTCGATCGCCACGGTGCCGCCACTATATCCGCCCCGCGCCGCCGGTGCGCGGCCTGTGCGCGAAGCCGAACGCCGGCCCGGGCGGGCCCGCTTGTGGCCTGCCGGCGCCGCTGCTATGCTCCGCTCCGAGCTGGAAGCGAACCGCACGGCGGGCCTGGCGCGGTGCTCGGCGCCGGGCACGAACCCGCGCGGCGCGGCGGAGGACGGGGCCGTTGGCGCGGCGGCGAGTGCGGCGCGTGGCGCTCGGGGCGGCAGTGCTCGGAGTGGCGGGGATGCTCGCCTGCATCGCGCCGCGCCGGCTGATCTTCCCCGCACCCCGGCCGCGTCCGGTGCCGGTGCCCCCCGGCGCGGCGCTGCTCGAGATCCCGGTCGGGACGGCACCGGGGCCGGCGTTCGCGCTGCACCTGCCCGCGCCGCCGGGTGCGCCGACGCTCGTCTGGTTCCACGGCAACGCCGAGCAGCTCGCCGACCAGCTCCCGCTCGCCGAGCGGCTGCACGCGCGGGGGCTCGGGGTCTACGCGATCGAATACCCGGGCTACGGCCCCGCCAGCCAGAGCGGCCGGCCGAGCGAGCGGGCCATCTACGCCGCGGCCGAGGCGGCGCTGGCGCACCTGCGGCAGGCGCTCGGCGTCCCGCCGGCGCGGACGGTGCTCGCCGGCCGCTCGCTCGGCAGCGGGGTGGCGGTCGAGATGGCGCGCCGGGGTCACGGGGCACGGCTGCTATTGCTCTCGGCGTACACCTCGATCCCCGAGGTCGCCGCCTGGCACCTGGGCGGGCTGCCGCTCGGCTGGCTGGTGCGCGATCGGTTCGACAGCGCGGCCAAGACGGCCGAGCTCCAGCTGCCGGTGCTGCTGGTGCACGGCACGCGCGACCCCGTCATCCCGGCCGCGATGTCCGAGCGGCTCGCCGCGTCGCTGCCGCGCGCCGAAGTGGTGCTCGTGCCGGGTGCCGGGCACAACGACCTGTTCGCTCGGGGCGGCGAGCCGCTGTTCGAACGGTTCTGCGGCTTCGCCCTGCAGGAGAGCGCCGGACCGTGAACGCGATCGCCGTGCGGACCCTGGCCGCAGAGGCGCGCCGCCGGCGGCGCGGCTCGAGCGCGCGGCTCGCGCCGGCCGCCGCCCCTGGTGCCGCTGCGCGCAGCAGGATGCACTTGCGGTACCAGCGTCACCGTGGCGGGCAGTCCCGGCATGCGATCCAGTGCGGATGCGGAGCGAACCGATGCGGGTGGCCCTGGCACAGCTGAACCCGACCGTCGGCGATTTCGCCGGCAACGTCGAGCGCATCGCGCGCGCCTACGAGGCGGGCCGCGCCGCGGGCGCAGACCTGGTGGCGGCGCCCGAGCTGGCGGTGTGCGGCTATCCGCCCAAGGACCTGCTGGAGAAGCCCGAGTTCGCCGAGCGCTCGCGCGAGGCGGTCGAGGCGCTGGCCGCGCGCACCCGCGGCGGGCCGGCGCTGGTGGTCGGCTTCGTCGACCGCAACGAGAGCAGCCAGGGCAACCCGCTGCACAACGCGGCGGCGTGCTGCGAGGATGGCCGCATCCGTTCGATCCACCGCAAGTCGCTGCTGCCGACCTACGACGTCTTCGACGAGGGGCGGTACTTCGAGCCGGCGCGCGAGGTGCAGTGCGCGCGCATCCGGGGCCAGCCGGTCGCGGTCACGATCTGCGAGGACCTGTGGCTGGAGGACTTCTACTGGCAGGGCCGCCGCTACGGGCGCGACCCGCTGGAGCCGCTGCTCGGGGACGGGCCGTCGTTCGTGCTCAACATCGCCGCCTCGCCGTGGAACCGGGGCAAGACGGCGGTGCGGCACACGCTGGTGCGGCGCAACGCCAAGAAATGCGGCCTGCCGGTGCTGTTCGTCAACCAGGTCGGCGGCCAGGACGAGCTGGTGTTCGACGGCACCTCGCTGGCGATCGATGGCGAGGGCGCGCTGATCGCGCGCGGCGCCGCCTTCGCCGAGGATCTGGTGCTGGTCGATCTGGCGAGCGGGCACGGCGAGATCCGCCCCGAGCCCGCGGGCGGGGAGACCGAGCGCGTGCTGCTGGCGCTGGAGCTGGGACTGCGCGACTACATGCGCAAGACCGGCGCCTTCGAGCGGGTGGTGGTGGGGCTCAGCGGGGGCATCGACAGCTCGCTGGTGGCGGCGATCGCCGCACGCGCGCTCGGCCCCGACCGCGTGCTCGGGGTCCGCATGCCCTCGCGCTACTCCAGCGCGCACTCGCTCGAGGATGCCGCGGCCCTGGCACACAACCTGGGGATCGAGCTCCTGACCCTTCCGATCGAGGGCCCCTATGCGGCGCTGCTGGAGGTGCTGGCCCCGGTGTTCGCCGGCCGGCCGTTCGACGTCGCCGAGGAGAACCTGCAGGCGCGGCTGCGCGGCATGCTGCTCATGGCGATCTCGAACAAGCTGGGGCATCTGGTGCTGTCCACCGGCAACAAGAGCGAGCTGGCGGTGGGCTACTGCACGCTGTACGGGGATCTGTCCGGCGGGCTGGCGCTGATCTCCGATGTGCCCAAGACGCTGGTCTACGAGCTGGCGCGCCTGCTCAACCGCGAGCGCGAGCTCATCCCGGCGCGCTGCTTCACCAAGGCGCCGTCGGCGGAGCTGCGCGAGGGCCAGACCGACCAGGACACGCTCCCGCCCTACGAGCTGCTGGACCGGGTGCTGGAAGCGTACATCGAACAGGGCCAGGCGCCCGCGGCGATCGCCGCTGCGACCGGGATCGAGCGCGCCACCGTCGAGCGCATCGTGCAGCTGGTCGATCGCGCCGAGTACAAGCGCCGCCAGGCCCCGCCCGGCATCCGCGTCACCCGCAAGGCGTTCGGCTTCGGCCGCCGGATGCCGATCGCGCACCGCTACCGGCCGTAACCGGCCCGCACCGGCCGGCACGCAGCGCCCGCCGGCTCAGCTGCCCGCATCCTCCAGCGGCAGCGCGCGGTGGGTGAACCGCCGGCCGCCGGGACCGTATTCGCCCGCGGCCTGCCCGCTGCCCCGCAGCAGCCAGCGGGTCGTGAGCAGGCCCTCCAGGCCGACCGGACCGCGCGCGTGGATGCGCCCGGTGGCGATGCCGACCTCGGCGCCCAGCCCGTAGCGATATCCGTCGGCGAAGCGCGTGCTCGCGTTCCAGAACACCGAGGCCGCGTCGACCTCGGCCAAGAACCGCTCGGCGGCCGCGCGATCGGCGGTCACGATGGCGTCGGTGTGCCCGCTGCCGTAACGGTGGATGTGCGCGATCGCCTCCTCGATGGAGTCGACCACCCGCACCGCCAGGATCAGGTCGCCGAACTCCCGGCCCCAGTCCTGCTCGGTCGCCGGCCGCGCCCAGGGCAGCACCGCGCGCGCCCGCGCATCGGCGCGCAGCTCCACCCCGCGCTCGGCGAGCGCCGCGCCGAGCCGTCCGAGCTGGGGCAGGAACTCGGCGTGCACCAGCAGCGCCTCGGTGGCGTTGCAGGCCGCCGGGTAGTCGCACTTGCCGTCGAGCGCGAGCCGCAGCGCCATCTCCGGATCGGCGGCCCGGTCCACGTACAGGTGGCAGACCCCTTCCGAGTGCCCGAGCACCGGGATGCGGGTCTGCGCCTGGATCTGGCGCACCAGCTGGCCCGAGCCGCGCGGGATGACCACGTCGATCAGCTCCGGCAGCTCCAGCAGCTCCGCCACCGCCTCGCGCCCCTCGACGAGGGCGATCGCCCCGGCGGGCAGAGCCGCCGCCCGCAGCGCCTGCTGCAGGCAGCCCACCAGCGCGCGGTTGGAGTGCAGCGCCTCGCGGCCGCCCTTGAGGATCACGCCGTTGCCGCTGCGGATCGCCAGCGCGCCGATCTGCACCACCACATCGGGCCGGCTCTCGAAGATCACCAGCAGCACCCCGAGCGGGCAGCTCACCTGGCTCAGCACCAGGCCCGCGTCCAGCTCGGTGCGCCGCCGCGGCCGCCCGATCGGATCGGGCGTGGCGGCGAGCTGGAGCACCCCCTCGCGCAGGGTGGCGAGCCGGGCCGCATCGAGGACGAGCCGCTTGTAGAGCGGCGGGGCGAGCGCACCCTGCTCGGCCCGCTCCCGATCGCGCCGGTTGGCGGCCAGCAGCTCCGCCTCGCCGGCGGCGAGCAGCGCCGCGAGCTGCTGCAGCGCCTCGGTGCGCGCCGCTGCCGGCGCGGCGCCCAGCCCGCGCTGCGCGGCGCGCACCGCACGCGCGAGCGCGGCCGCCTCGCCAGGGCCCGTCCCCTCGGCCATGCGCACCTCCCCGCCCGTGCGCGCGCACCACGCCGCGCGCCGCACGCGGCAGCCGCCCAGTATAGCGAGCACCAGCGGGGCTGCCACCGCGCGGGCCCGGGCTCGTGCGCCCTGCGCGCCGCCGGCGCCTCCAGACTCAGGCCGGCTCCAGCACCAGGTGGTCGCGGTGCACCAGGGCGTGGCGGCGGCGGGCACCGGCGGGTGGCTCGCCCGCACACCAGCGCCGCGCCGCCTCCGCGTCGCAGTGCGCGATCCCGCGCCCGACCAGCTCGCCCGCCGGCCCGCGCAGCTCGACCACGTCCCCCCTCGCGAAGCTGCCCTCCACCCGGCGCACCCCGGCCGCGAGCAGCGAGGCCCCGCGCTCGCGCAGCGCCGCCACCGCGCCGGCATCGAGATGCAGCACCCCGCGCGGCGCCGCGGCGAAGGCGATCCAGCGGTGGCGCGCCGGCAGCCCGGGCCGCGCCGGCACCCAGGTCCCCAGCGGCTCGCCCGCGAGCACCCGCCGCACCACGTCCGGCTGGATGCCCGAGGCGATCACGGCGTGGCAGCCCGAGCGGGCCGCGATCGCCGCCGCCCGGAGCTTGCTCCGCATGCCGCCGCGGCCGGCCGCCGCCCCAGGAGCGCCGCTCACCTCGAGCGGCAGTGCCGCCGGATCATCGAGCCGCGGCAGGGGAGCGCCCGCCGCCGCGGCCGGCTCGCTCGGAGCGGCCGCATACACGCCCTCGACATCGGTCAGCAACAACAGCAGGTCCGCCCCGAGCTTGGTCGCCACCAGCGCCGCCAGCCGGTCGTTGTCGGCGAAGACCTCCAGCGCCCGCAGCTCCTCGGTCGCCACCGCGTCGTTCTCGTTGATCACCGGCACCACACCCCGGCGCAACAGCGCCAGGAGCGTGCTGCGCAGGTTGAGATAGCGCACCCGGTCGTCGAAATCCGCCTGGGTGAGCAGCACCTGGGCGCAGAGCAGCCCCAGCCGCGAAAACCCGTGCTCATAGAGCGCCATGAGGCGCCCCTGGCCGACCGCGGCGCACGCCTGCCGCTCCTCCAGCTCCAGCGGCGTGCTCGCCAGTCCGAGCGCCTGCCGGCCCAGCTCCACCGCCCCGGAGCTGACCAGCAGCACCTCGCGCCCCTGGCGCACCAGCGCCGCGGCCGCCTCGACCAGGCCGAACAGCCGCACCAGGGCGAGCCGCCCCTCGGGGTGCACGAGCACCCGCGTGCCCGCCTTGAGCACGATCCGGCGTGCCCCTGCCAGCTCCGCCCGGCTGCGCTCTTGCATGCGATCAGCAACTACCCGAAGCGCCGGCGCAACGCCAGGGCACCGCCCGCCTCCCGGCGCCGGCGGGCGCGGCCGCTTGGAGCCCGATGTACGATGCGCCGCCGCTCACTGGGCGCCGCAGCGAAGGAGCGCTGGGAGGAGCCCGTCATGATGCCGACGGTGTTCGGCATTCCGAGTTACGGGATCGCCATCGCCGGCGGCACCCTGGTCGTGATGGGGCTCGCCCGGCGGCTGGCGCGGCGCGAGGGCATCGACCCCGAGGTGGTCATCGATGTCACGTTGATCTGCGCCATCGTGGGTCTGCTCGGCACGCGCGCGGCGCACGTGCTCGAGTTCTGGGAGCACTACCGCCAGCTCGGCTGGACGGAGGTGCTGCGGCTGGACCGCGGGGGGCTGTCCTGGTACGGCTCGCTGCTGGTGCTGCCCGCGGCGTGGTTGTATTTCCGCCGCCGCGGCTTGCCCGTGCTCCGGATGTTGGACCTGTTCGCGCTGTATCTGCCGGCGGCGCAGCTGTTCGGCCGGCTGGGCTGTTTCGCGGCCGGCTGCTGCTGGGGCGAGCGGGTGAGCGAGGGTGCGAGCGGTCTGCTCGCCTGGAGCGCGGTCCGCTTCCCGGTCGGCTCGCCGGCCTGGCTCGCCCACGCCGGTGCCGCGCTCGGCACCGGGCCGCTCGGCGCCGAGCAGGCCCAGGCCGCCTTCGCCGCGCTGCCGCCCGCGCTCCAGCAGGGCTCCTGGCCTGTGGTACCGGTCCAGCTGCTGCTGAGCGCCGCCGGGCTGGTGGTGTCGGTGGTCTGTCTGTTCTGCCATGGCCGGCTGCGCCGGCATGGGCAGCTGTTTGCCCTCGTGTTCACCCTGCTCGCCGCCGCGCGCTTCGGGCTCGAGGCGCTGCGCGGGGACAACCCCATGCTCGGACCGCTGAGCCTGCACCAGTACTACAGCCTGGCGGCGGCGCTGGGCGGCGCGCTCGGTTACGCCGCGCTGGGGCGCTGGGGCCCGCCTCGCCAGGCGCCCGTGCCCGCCCGCTGAGCGAGCGCCACCCGCGGCCCGCGGGCGCGCGGTGCCGCAGCGCTCATGCGCTCGCGCCGCGCGGCAGGGATGCGCGCCATGGCGCGCTCGGCGAGCGCCGCGATCGTGAGCGAGGGATTGACGCCCGGATTGGCGGAGACCGCCGCCCCGTCGACGACCAGGAGCCGCTGGTATCCGAACACCCGGTGCTCGCTGTCGATCACGCCCTCCTCGGGGCCGGCGCCCATGCAGGCCCCGCCGAGGATGTGGGCGGTGGTGGGCACGCCGAACAGCGCCTCCGGCGCCAGTGCGACCGGCACCCCGTCGAGCTGTTCGGCCAGCAGCTCGGCCAGGCGGGTGGCCGCGGGGAGCGAGGCGCTGGGCGGCGCGCCGGCATCGAGCTCGCTCAGCAGTCCGAGCCGCCAGCCGGTGGCGGCGCTCCTGCCCAGCCGCAGCCGCAGCGTGCCCTCGGTCGCCTGCATGCAGAGCAGGATCAGCGTCTGGCGCGCCCAGTCCCGCGCGAGCGAGCGCCCCGAGGTGCCGGCCCGGCTGCGCCGCCAACCGCCGTGCCATCGCGCGCAGCCTCGAGCCCACGCTCGATCCCGGCGCATGCGGCAGCACCATCGCCCGGAAGAAACCCGAGCCGCGGGGGTAGCGGCACGGCTCGGCATGGGTGCGCTCGTCCAGCTGGAGCAGCGAGCCGATCGCCACCCCGCGCGACAGATCCAGATCGGTGCGGCGGGAGGTGATCGCGAGCAGGCTCTCGGAGTTGGTCCGCACTCCGTAGCCGAGCCGCGGCGACAGGCGCGGCAGGCCGCGCGGGTCCGCCTGCATGCGCAGCAGCAGCTCCAGCGTCCCCAGCACCCCGGCGGCCAGCACCACCCCGCCCGCCCGCACGCAGAGCGGCACCGTGCGCAGCGGCCCCAGGCGGCGGCGCGCCTCGATCAGCCAGCCCTCACCCCCCGGATGCGGCCGCACGGCGGTGACGCGGGTGTTCGCCAAGATCCGCGCCCCGCGCCGCTCGGCCAGCCACAGATAGTTGCGGTCGAGGGTGTTCTTGGCTCCGTAGCGGCAGCCGAGAAAGCAGCCGCCGCACCGCACGCAGCCGGTGCGCAGCGGCCCGGCACCGCCGAAGTACGGGTCGGGGACGGTGCGGCCGGGCTCGCCCTGGTAGACCCCGATCCGGTTCGGGCCGAAGCCCGCCGCGCAGCCCAGCGCGCGCGCCGCCGCCTGCAGCGCCCGGTCGGCCGGGCCCAGCTCGCGGTTGGGCGCCGCGCCCAGCATCGCGAGCGCGGTCCGGTAGTGGGGCTCCAGTTCCCGCTCCCAGTCGGCCAGCCGCGCCCAGCTGCCCTCGGTGAAGAACGCGCGCGGCGGGCTCGGGAGCGTGTTGCCGTACACGATCGAGCCGCCGCCGACCCCCACCCCCGCCACGACCGTGACATGGCGCAGGAATCGCATCTGAAAGGGCCCGCGCCAGCCCAGCGCCGGCAGCCAGAGCCAGCGCGGCAGCTGCCAGGTGGAGCGCGGCAGCGTGCGCGGGGAGAACCGCCGGCCCTGCTCCAGCACCAGCACCCGGTAGCCCTTCTCGGCGAGCCGCAGCGCCGCCACGCTGCCGCCGAAGCCCGAGCCGACCACCGCCCAGTCGAACCCGTCCCGCACCTGGCGCTACCCCACCGGCCGCATGCCACGTCGTCGTGGCGCCCCCGCCATGATCGCGCGCCTTATGCCCCCGCGCCAGCACGCCGTCGCCGGCGCCGCAACGGGCCCCGCAGCACCCGCGGCTGTGGACGCACCGGCTGGCCGGAGGTACCGATAAAGGCGTGGGCGTGCAGGTGAGCGAGGTGCGGGTGCGCAGCATCCTGACGCGCGCGGGCGGCTATCTGCGCGCGGTCTGCTCGCACTCGCTGCAGCCTTATCGCGGCTGCACCTTCGGGCGCGCGCTGTGCGGGGCCGGCTGCTACGTCCAGCACAACCGGTGGCTGACGCGCGGAGCACCGTGGGGCGGTTTTCTCGAGGCGCGGCTGAACGCCGCGGCGGCCTACCGGGCGGCGTACACACGGGAGCGGCGCTGGGCGCGCCGGGCGCGGGGGAGCTTCTCCGTCTTCATGTCGAGTTCGACCGATCCGTTCGTGCCGCAGGAGGACCGGTTCGGGCTGACCCGCCAGGTGCTGGAAGCGATGCTGGAGCTGCCCCCGGACCTGCTGATCCTGCAGACCCACACCCACCGCGTGCTCCGCTACCTCGATCTGTACCCCCGGCTGCTCGAGCGCACCGCGCTGCGGGTGCACATCTCGATCGAGAGCGACCGCGACCGGCTGCCCGGCCTGCCGCCGCCGGCGAGCCCGGTGGCGCGGCGCCTGGAGGCGGCGCGCACGCTCAAGCAGGCGGGGGTGCCGGTGGTGGTGACCGTGGCGCCGCTGTTGCCGATCGAGCGGCCGCGCGCATTCTTTCAGCGCATCGCGGAGTGCGCGGACGCGGTGGTGATCGACCACTTCATCGGAGGCGACGGCTCGCCGGGCGGCAGCGGCGCCCGCACGCTCGCCACCGCGCTGCCGGCGGCGATCGCGCGCGTGGCGCCCGCGGCCCTAGAGCTCCGCTACCGCGACCGCATGGTGGCGCTGGCGCGCGAGCTGTTGCCGGGGCGGGTGGGGGTGGGGTGCGAGGGCTTCGCGGGCCGCTATCTGCCCTGAGCGGGCGCGCCTCGCCCGGCGAGCGAGCCGCGGCGCACGTCCGCGGCAGCTCGACCGGCCTGCAGTCCGATCGATCGTTATTAACGTGCTATACTCCGAGGCAGCGCCGCGGCCAGCCGGGGCCTCCTGCGGGCCGGTCCGCGCCAGGCGCCGGGGCACGGCGAGCAGGCGGCACCACCCGGAGGGCGCGCGTCCGATGGAGCCCGGGACCGAGGGCGCCTCGGCGCACGGGCCAGAGGAGCACGAGCGCCCCCGGGGGCAGCTCGTGCCCGAGGGCGAGTGGCTGCGGGCGGTGCTGGAGCAGGCGCCGCTGCCGATCGTGGTGCTCGATCCGGACGGCACGGTCCGGCTGTGGAACCGCGCCGCCGGGCGGCTGTTCGGCTGGAGCGCCGCCGAGGCGCTCGGCCAGCCCCTGCCCATCGTGCCGCCCGAGCAGCAGTCGGAGTTCGCGCGGCTGCGGGCGCGCGTGCTCGCCGGCGAGACCCTGCTCGGGGCCAAGGTGGTGCGCCGGCGCAAGGACGGCTCGCCGCTCGCGCTGCGGCTGTCCGCCGCCCCCCTGCGCGATGCGAGCGGCGCCGCCAGCGGCGTCGTGGCCGTGCTCGAGGACGCCAGCGAGCTGGAGCAGCTGGAGCAGCAGCTGCGCCACGCCCAGAAGATGGAGGCGGTCGGACGGCTGGCGGGCGGGGTGGCCCACGACTTCAACAACCTGCTGACCGCGATCCTGGGCTACTGCGAGCTCGCAGGTACTGCCAGGCTGCCGGCCGAGCGGGAGGCGGGACGGCCGCTCGGCGAGATCCGCCGCGCGGCGGAGCGCGCCGCCAGGCTCACCGGCCAGCTGCTCGCCTTCAGCCGGCGGCAGTACCTGGAGCCGCGCCGGATCGCGCTCCACGAGGTGGTGGCGCACGCGCGGCCCATGATCGAGCCGCTGCTCGGCGAGCGGGTGGAGCTGCGCCTGGAGCTCGCGCCCGAACCCGGCGCCGTGTACGCCGATCCGGGCCAGCTCGAGCAGGCGCTGATCAACCTGTGCGTGAACGCCCGCGACGCCATGCCCCAGGGCGGCACGCTCACCATCCGCACCCGCGAGGTGGTGCTGGATCGCCCGCAGGCGGCGGCGCTGGGACTGCTGCCCGGGGTGCACGAGGTGCTGGAGGTCTCCGATACCGGCGTCGGCATGGACGCCGCGACCCTAGCGCGCGCCTTCGAGCCTTTTTTCACGACCAAGGAGGTGGGAAAGGGCACGGGGCTGGGGCTGTCGATGGTCTACGGCTTCGTGCGCCAGAGCGGCGGCGCCGTCGCGGTGTGCAGCGCCCCCGGCCAGGGCGCCTGCTTCACGATCTACCTGCCGCGGGCCAGCGAGGGGCCCGAGGCCGCGCCCGAGCCGGCCCCGGCCTCGCGCGGCGCGCCCCTGGCCGCCGAGACGCTCGCCGCGCCGGGCGCCGCCCTGGTGGTGGAGGACGATGCGCCGGTGCGCGAACTCATGCGCGCGGTGCTCGCCGCCCAGGGCTGGCAGGTGCTCGCGGCCGCCGACGGCGTGCAGGCGCTCGAGCGCGCCCGCGCGCACACCGGCGCGCCGCTGCGGCTGTTGGTGACCGACGTGGTGCTGCCGCGGCTGGACGGGCCGGAGCTGGCGCGCCAGGTGGCCGGCCTGCACCCGGGTGTGAAGGCCCTGTTCGTCTCGGGCTATGCGGGCGAGCCGCTGGCGCCGCTCACTGGCGAGCAGGCCCCACCGCCGGGCGGCGGCGCGCTGTTGCTGCGCAAGCCGTTCACCCCGGCGGCGCTGCTGGCCAAGGTCGAGGAGGCACTGCAGAGCCGGCCAGCGCCGGGCGAGGGCCGCCCGGCCGGCACGGCCCCGCCGGCCTGAGCAGACAGCGCCCACAAGGCGGCAGGCCCGCGGGCCGGCACAGTGCCCTGGCGAGCCGGCCGGGCACGGCCGCGCTCTGGCCCGGTTGCGTCTCCGGGCGGGCGTCGCGCGCACCCAAGCCGGGCGCATAGTCCTGGCCAGGTCGTGACGAAACCCGCCGGGGCTATTGACAGCTCATGGAGCGGCGTTTTAGATAAGAAGCTTGCCATCCGAGGGGGAGGGACCTCTATGCGCAGATCCTTGTTGCTCCTCGCGGCGGGGGCCGCGCTCGTGCTGGCTGGCTGCAACGGTGACGGGGGGCGCGGGCTCCTGGTGCGGGGCCCGGCGGCGCTGCTGGCGCGCGGGTCCGGAACCTCTGGTTCCGGTGGCCGCGTCTCGCTCGCGGTCCAGAACGGACTCGAGGTCGGGCTGCGCTCCGGGGCCCGGATCCGGCTGCCCGGTGCCCCGCGCCCGCGCCGGGACGCGATCGTCGCCCAGGGCGACTTCTCGACGCTGGACAACACTTCCGTCGACTTCGATCCGGAGGAGGGCAGCCTCGTCGTCGCGGGCGACCTGGTGGTGCCGGCAGGCGAGGCCCTAGACGTAACCGCCGACGCCGAGATCGTCTCCACCCAGGGCAACATCTTCGTGCTCGGCACGATCGCGCTGGACGAGGAGACCGCCTTTAGCCTCGTGCTCGGCAGCCGCAACGGGGCGATCGTGATCGGACGAGCCGGCGAGATCTATGCGAGCGGGGCGCAGGCGACGCCCGGCAAGGAGGTGGAGCTCGCCGCCTCGCGCGTCTACCTGCAGGGCGAGGCCGAGATCGACGCCTCGGGCGGCGACGGACAGCCGGGCGGCAGCGTGACGATCCACCCCTTCAGCCCGATCGAGGTCGGCCCCCGGGCCGGCGTGCACTGCGAAGGCTCCACCGCGATCCTGGCCGACGCGGGGCCCGCGCCGTCGGACGTCACAGGTCCGGGGGGCACCGTCCGGATCGACTACGCGATCCCGGGCCTGCGCTCGCACCTGGGGCTCGGTGGCACGATCTCGGCCGGAGGCTTGCCGGGTGGCCAGGTGCTCGTCTACTGGGGCGGCACCGCGGTGGTGGGCGGCTCGATCGACACCACCGGTTTCGGCAGCGGCGGCGGTGCCGACGGCGGGCAGATTCTCTTTGGCGCGGTGCCGCTCACGGGCCCTGCCCCCTCCGAGCCCCTTGACACAAGCGGGAGGGCGTCCTCCAGCGTGGTATCGCCGGAGGACGACATCTTGCCCCTTCTCGACCAGTCGCTCGCCGGGGCCGGGCAGAAGCTCGTGCTGCTGGCCGCCCCGCGCGGGGTGAGCGCGCCCGCGGCGGTCGTCGACGTGAGCGGGGGCGAGGGCGGCAGTTTTGCTGCCGCCAGCTTCGCCGGGGGTATCCGGTGGGGGGGCCGCGCCGCCGCGGATGGTGGGGGCGGCATCTTGGCGTTCACCACCTTCGGCCGTCGCGCGAACATCCGGTTCGACGGCAGTGCCGCCGCTACGGGTGGTGATACGAGCCCGGAGAGTGGCGGCGTAATCGTGTTCTTTGCCGCCGACGGCTCGCTCGACGTGCGTGGCACCCTGGACGCGAGCGGCAGCGCCGCTGCGAGCGGAAGTGACCAGAACGGAGGCCCGGGAGGGATCGTCGCCCTGCTGTGCGACTGGGGCGGCGGGGAGGAGTTCCCCGACTTCGAACGCGAAGACGGCATCGGAGGTGCGATCCGCTTCGAGGGCCAGGTGCTCGCCCGCGGCGGCAGTGGCGACGGCAGCGGCAACGGCGGCAATGGCGGCACGATCGCCATGGATGCCGATCCGGATGATCTGGAGCTCTCCACCCACGGCGGCGGCCGGCTCGTGAGGGGCTCGCTGGTGGACGTCTCCGGCGGCGCGGGCGCCACTGCAGGGGACGGCGGCCAGATCCTCCTGCGCGCCTCGGACAGAAGCGGCGATCCCACCTCCACCGCCGGCTTCACGGTCGAAGATCCGGTTGACGTCGTTGGCTACGACGAGGCGGAGATCGACTGACCGCCCCTGACACTGCTGCGCCGACACCCCGCCCCGCCGCCCCCCAGGGCGGCGGTTTTTTTAAGGACAAGGACGGGACAGATTCAAGGACAGGATAGATAGAAGGACACAGGGCAAGGGCGGAAGGTGAGGACCTGGCGTTAAGGAGCCAGGGTCAGATGACCAGAGGACCAGGAGCGAAGGCGTCCAGGCGAAGAACCGCACGTTTCGAGCAGTCCGCTCGTCGCGCCCCCCGCCCTCGAGGCCCCCTGGTTCGAGAAGCCTTACGGCGCCAGCGAGAGCAAGCGCTCAAACAAAGGCATTGCGGGCAGGCGCCCGCCGCTCACAACCACAGCCGCAGCCGACACGCCGCCCCCCCCCCGCAAGCCGCCCTGGCGCCCACCCGCGGCGCTGGCCCGCTCAGCGGCCGCCGCGCGCGGCCCCCAGCTCCCACAGCCGCAAGAGCTGCCGCGCCTGGGTGCGCAGCTCCGCGCTCGGCCCCCTGCTGGCGAGCTCGCGCAACAGCTCCCCCGCCTCCGGCTCCCGCCGCTCGCCCACCAGCTGGAGCACCCGCTGCGCGACCGCGGGGTCGCGCTCGGCCACGAGCAGGGTGCGCGCGGCGGCCAAAAACTCCTGCGGGTGGGCGCTGGCCAGCTGGCGCGCCGCGCGCTCGCGCACCGCCGGGCTCGGATCGGCGCCCGCGATCTCCACCAGCGCCGCCGCGTCCAGGGGCCGGCCCATGCGCTCGGCCACCTGCAGCGCCTGGTGCCGCAGCCGCTCGTCCCCATCCCGCCGCGCCACCTCGAGCAGAAGTGGCGCGAGCCGCTCCTGCCGCCCGCGCCCGATCTCCGCCAGCACCAGGGCGCGGTCCGCCGGATCGCCCGCGCGCACGAGCACCGCCTCCGCGACCGCCAGCTCCTCCGGCCGGCCGCCCCGCACAAGCCGCTGCAGGAACACCGTCTCGCTCGTGCGGTCATCGAGCTGGCGCAGCGCCTGGAGCGTGCCCTCGATGCCGGCCTCGCCCCCCATGCGCGCGATGGCGGTGAGCAACACCAGCCGCGCATGCGCATCGCCATTGGCCTCGAGCTGCGCGAGCAGCTCGGGGATCGCCCTCGGGCCGAGCGCCACCAGCTCCGCCACCGCCTGCTCGAAGACCTGCTGCCGCGCCGCCTTGCCCTCCGGCGTCCCCGCACGGGCGACCGCCTCCAGGTAGCGCGCACACGCCGCCTCGATCACCGCCGCGGCCCCGCTCGCGCCAGCCGCGGCCGCCGCCACGTCCGGCCAGCCGATCGCGGCCCGACTGCTGGCCACCGCTTGTTCCGGATCACCAGCCCGTGCGAGCGGCTCGCCCGCGGGCGGGAGGGCAGCCGCCGCGGCGCCGCCCGCGCGGGCAGCGCCGCCGGCCGGCTCGCCCCCCCGCGGGGCCGGGCCGGACCACCACCGGTGCGTCCCCAGGCCCACCAGCGCCGCGAGCAGCGCCACCGAACCCAGGCCCACCACCAGACCGAACCGCCCCCTGCCGCCGCGCACCATCGGACCTCCCCCATCCCCCGCCGCGCCGGCGAGCGCCCGCCGCTGCCGCGCCGGCCGGGGGCGCACGCTCGGGCAACCGCGCGTCCCGAAGCTGCGCATATACCAGAACGCGCGCGCAGCTCCAAGCCGCGCGCGGCGAGCGCGGGCGGGCGCGCACGGAGGCTGGTTGCGCTTGCGCCCGGCGCCGCCTCGTGGTAGCGTACGCGGCTCGGAATCCGCGCCGGGACGACGCGCGGCCGCAGCCACAGGCGCCAGCACGGCTCGCCGGAGAGGAGGACCAAGCATGGGCTCCACACAGCCCTACGCAGCCACGCGCGCGGTGGTCGAGACCAGCCTCGGCACCTTTCGCCTGCGCTTCTTTCCGGAGGTCGCGCCCGCGCACGTGGAGAACTTCGTCAAGCTCGCCGAGAGCGGTTTCTACGATGGCACCACCTTCCACCGCGTCATCAAGGGGTTCATGATCCAGGGCGGCGATCCCAAGGGAGACGGCACCGGCGGGCACAGCTGGAAGGGACCGGGCACCCGGCTCGAGGCCGAGTTCAACGACCGGCCGCACCAGCCCGGCACCCTCAGCATGGCGCGGACCAACGATCCGGATTCCGCCGGCTCGCAGTTCTTCATCTGCGTCGGCCGCCACCCCTTCCTCGACGGGCAGTACACGGTTTTCGGCGAGTGCGAGGCGGGCTACGAGGTCGTCGAGCGGATCAGCCAGGTGCCGACCGACTCCCGCGACCGGCCGCGCGAGCCGGTCACGATCAGGAAGGTAACGATCGTCTCGGCGGAGACCTGAGGTGAGCTACGAAGCGATCATCGTCGAGGACCACGGGCCGGTCCGCCGCATCACGATCAACCGCCCCGAGAAGCTGAACGCGCTCAACCGCCAGGTGCTGCTGGAGCTGCGGCGCGCCTTCGAGGAGGCGGACGCCGAGGCGGCGGTGCGGGCGGTGATCCTCACCGGGGCGGGCGAGCGGGCGTTCGTCGCCGGCGCCGACATCGCGGAGCTGGCGCGGCTGGGGCCCGAAGGCGCCAAGGAGCAGACGCTGCTCGGGCAGCGCATCCTGCGCCAGATCGAGATGATGAACAAGCCCGTGATCGCCGCCATCAACGGCTACGCCCTCGGCGGGGGCTGCGAGCTGGCGCTCGCCTGCCACCTGCGCGTGGCGGCGGCGACGGCAAAGATCGGGCTGCCCGAGGTCAAGCTCGGCCTGATCCCCGGCTACGGCGGCACCCAGCGGCTGCCGCGCCTGATCGGCGGGGCGCGGGCGCTGGAGCTCATCCTGCAGGGCGAGCCGATCGGGGCCGACAAGGCACTGCAATGGGGACTGGTCAACCGCGTGGCGCCGAGCGCCGCCGAGACCGTCCGGGTGGCCGAGGAGCTGTTGCGCCCGATCCTGGCCCGCGCGCCGCTGGCGGTCGGCGCCGCGATCGAGGCCCACCGGCGCGGCCGCGAGGTGCAGCAGACCGAGGCCATGCGCATCGAGGCGGACCTGTTTGCGCTGCTGTACACGACCGAGGACACGCGCGAGGGGCTGACGGCCTTCCTGGATAAGCGCGAGCCGAAGTGGCGCGGCAGGTAGGACGGCGCGGTGCGAGCCCCGGCAGGAGGTAGGCAAGTGGCGGCAGACGACGACATCCTGATCCTGGGCGGCGCACGCACGCCCATGGCCGAGTACGCCGGCACTCCCGGCTTCGGGCTGTTCAAGGACCATTCGGCGATCGAGCTCGGCGCCATCGCGGCGCGCGCGGCGCTGGAGCGCACGCGCGTCGAGCCGCGCTGGATCGAGCACGTCATCTTCGGCAACGTGCAGCAGACCTCCGCCGACGCGATCTACGGCGCCCGCCACCTCGCGCTCAAGGCCGGCGTGCCCGCCGAGGTGCCGGCGGTGACGGTCAACCGGCTGTGCGGCAGCGGGATCGAGGCGGTCATCCAGGCCGCGCACCGGCTGCGGCTCGGGGAAGCGCAGCTGGTGCTGGCCGGCGGTACCGAGAACATGAGCCAGGCCCCGCACGTGATCCGCGGGCTGCGCGCCGGACTGCGCTTCGGCCAGCAGCCGGCGCTGGAGGACTCGCTGTTCCAGGCGCTGTACGACCCCATGTGCGGCCTGTATATGGCCCAGACCGCCGAGAAGCTCGCGCGAAAATACGATATCTCGCGCGCCGCCCAGGATGCGTACGCGCTCCGCTCGCACCGGCTCGGGGTCGAGGCGACCGACCGCGGGGTGTTCCGCCAGGAGATCGTGCCGGTCGAGGTCGAGACCCGCCAGGGCAAGCGCCCGCTCGATTTCGACGACCACATCAAGCGCGACACCAGCCTGGAGAAACTCGCCGCGCTGCGCCCCGCCTTCGGCAAGGACGGCACGGTGACCGCCGGCAACGCGAGCGGCATCGTGGATGGGGCCGCGGCCCTGGTGCTGGGCACCCGCAAGGCGCAGCGCGAGCGCGACCTGCCGGTGCTCGGCCGCGTGCACGCCTGGGCGGTGGTGGGGGTCGATCCCTCGATCATGGGCATCGGACCCGCGCCGGCGATCCGCGCGGTTCTGAACAAGGCGGGGCTGCGGCTGGAACAGATCGATCTGTTCGAGATCAACGAGGCGTTCGCCGCCCAGTACCTCGCCGTCGAGAAGGAACTGGGGCTGGAGCGCGAGCGGGTCAACGTCAACGGCGGCGCGATCGCCATCGGCCATCCGCTCGGCGCCACCGGCGCCCGGCTGATCCTCACCCTGCTCATGGAACTCGGCCGGCGCGGCGGGCGCTGGGGCATCGCGAGCGCCTGCATCGGCGGCGGGCAGGGCATCGCGATCCTGCTCGAGAACGAGGCCGCCGGGTGAGCGGCGAGGTGCCGAGCCGCCGCCGCCGGCCCCGCCCGCGGAGCGCCGCGCCGGGCGGCCGCCAGGGCCGCGGGCGGCGGCACCGAGGGGCTGGAGCTCCCAGCGCTCCCCCCCCCGCCCAGCGCGGCGGGCTGTTGCGCGTGGGCGCGCAGCAATACCGGCTGCGCGAGGCACACCTCGCCATCGAGCTCGGCCGCGCCGGCCAGCCCGCCTACTTCGACCTCTATGCGGAAGGAGGCGGCGGCGCGCGCCCGGTGACCCTGGTGCTGGACCACGTGGCGCTGCCGGGCGTCCAGCGGCTGGCCCAGCTGGCCGGGCAGGTGGTCATCGATCCTCCACCGCATCTGCTGCTGCCGCGCGGCGCGCCTGCCGCCGCACCTGCAGCGTCGTTGCGCGAGCGCCTGGCGGAGCTGGCACGCGCGGCGGCGGCACCGGGCCCCGAGCCGACCGCCGCGGCGGCGGAGCCGCTGCTCGCCGCTGCCGCACCGCCGGAGGAGGACGAAGCCGAGGACGAAGGCCCGGACGACGACCCGGCGCTCGGCGACCTCGAGAGCTACCGGCGGCGCCGCGCCGCCGAAGGCGCCGCTGCGCCCCCGTGCCCCGAGCCGGAGCTGGAGCCCGCCGCGGAGCAGCGCGCCGAGGCCGAGAGCGCCGAGGAGCGCTCGGTGCTGACGCCCGAGGGCGGCTACGCGGTGCGCCGGCTGCGCATCGCCTTCCAGCCGCCTGGCCGTGGCGTGGTAGAGCTCGAGCTCCATGCGGAAGCAGACGCGATCGGCCCCGAAGGCGAGGTGTGCCGCCAGGCCGTGCCAGTGCACGCGCAGTTGCGGGCGGAGATCGACGTCGTGGGCTGAGAGAGCAACCGCGGACCGGCCACCACCGGCATCGGCAGGCGGCCCACCGCGCACACGTGCAGGGATCGGCGAGGCGAGGGATCCACCACATGAGCTACCGCATCGGGGTGCTGCCCGGGGACGGCATCGGGCCCGAGGTGGTCCGCGAGGGCCTCAAGGTGCTGGCCGCGGCAGCCGAGGTCTTCGGGTTCCGCTACGAGACGGTCCACTTTCCCTACGGCGCCGAGCACACGCTCGCCACCGGCGCCCGCGAGATCATGCCGCCGAGCGCCATCGAACAGATGCGCGAACTCGATGCCATCCTGCTCGGCGCCATCGGGGATCCGCGGTTCGAGACCGGCGTGCTGGAGCGCGCGATCGTCGGCGCGATCCGCTTCGGGCTCGATCTGTACGTGAACCTGCGCCCGATCAAGCTGTATGCCGAGCACCTGTGCCCGCTCAAGGACAAGCGACCCGAGGACATCGACATCCTGGTCGTGCGCGAGAACACCGAGGACGCCTACACCCTGATCGGCGGCTTCCTCAAGAAGGGCACCCCCGACGAGGTCGCGCAGCAGACCATGATCTACACCCGCAAGGGGGTCGAGCGCTGCCTGCGCTACGCCTTCGAGAAGGCGCGCGCGCGCCCGCGCAAGAAGCTCACCCTGGTCGACAAGGCGAACGCCATCCCCGCGCACGATCTGTGGCGGCGCACCTTCGCCGAGCTGGCCGCGGAGTATCCCGAGGTCCAGACCGACGTGAACTTCGTCGATGCCTGCTGCATGTGGCTGGTCAAGGACCCCGAGTCCTACGACACCATCGTCACCACGAATCTGTTCGGCGACATCATCACCGACCTCGGGGCGATGCTGCAGGGCGGGCTCGGGGTGGCGGCCGGCGGCAACATCCACCCGGGCCGGGTCAGCATGTTCGAGCCCATCCACGGCAGCGCCCCCAAGTACACGGGCCAGAACAAGGCCAACCCCATCGCCACCATCCTCGCGGTCGCCATGATGCTGGAGCACCTGGGCGAGCAGGCCGCGGCGAGCCGCATCGAGCAGGTGGTGGCGGAGCTGCTGCGCAGCCGGCGCCTGCCCTCGCTGAAGGCGGGAGCGCTGCCGACCTCGGAGATCGGCGATCTGGTCGCCGGCGCGGTGCGCGCCTCCAGCGCCGCCACCGCCTGAGCGCGCCGCCGGGCGCGGCGGCTCGAGCACGGTCCGGCCGGCCGCCGGCAGCCCGGGCCGCGCCGGCAGGCGGCGGTCAGCCGGCGAGCCGCACCTGCCCGTCCTCGCGCACCACCAGCCCGCGCGCGCGCAGCACCTCGAGCGCCTGCTCGCACGCCGCCCGCACCCGCCGGCCGAGCCGCTGCCCGCCGAACAGCCGCGCCAGCTCGCGCGCGAGCGCGTCGGCGGGCAAGGCGATGTGCTGGCGCAGCACCGCCAGCGCCGCATTGGCCAGCTCCTCGGGCGGGATCTCGCCGAGCGTGCGCGGCGCCGGCGCGCCCGGCGCGGGCAGCCGGTAGGTCGGATAGCGGTCCGGCTGCTGATCCGCCCGCCACAAGAACCCGCCGCGGACCACCGGGCGGCTGGCAGGCGGCAGCGCCCCCAGCAGCCCGCGCACCCGCTGGCGCACCCGCTTGCCCAGCCGCTCGATCCCGAAACACCGCGCGAGCCGGCGTGCGGCCACCTCGAAGGCAAGCGGCGCCTCGCACTCCAATAGCTCGGCCAACAGCCGCAGCAGCTGCGGGGTGGTCCGCGGCTGGTAGAACCGCTCGGCACCGCCCGCGGACACCGGCAGCTCCGCCTGCCGGTAGAGCGCAGCACCCGGCGGCAGCTCCTGCCTCGCTTCCGCCGCCGGCGGCGGCCCCACCTCAGCGCCAGTAGGGGTGGCGCCGAGCGCGCGTGGCGGCTCGGGCCCGGCCGCGCTGCTCGCCGCCGCCACCGGGGAGGCGAAGCGGACCGCTGGCGGCCCGCTGGCCTCGATCTGCGGCCGGAAGAGCGCGTGTTCGCCCGCCGGCGGCGCGGCGGGCGCACCGGAAGGCGCGTTCGTGGCGGCGTGCGGCAGGGCGGCCGCCGCGGCCCGCGCGCGCGCGAGCAGCTGTTCGATCCGCGCCTGCAGCCGCGCGAGCTCCCGCTCGGGCGCCCGCCACCACTCGCTCGACCAGACCCGCTCCAGCTCCCAGCCCAGACCGCGCAGCACCGCCGCCCGCAACCGATCGCGTTCGCGCGCGGTGCGCCCGCTGTGATAGCTCGCCCCGTCGCACTCGATGCCGAGCACGTAGCGGCCCGGCCGCTCTGGATCGCGGATCGCCAGATCGATCCGGTAGCCCGAACAACCGACCTGGGCATCCACCAGGTAGCCGCGGCTGCGGAGCGCCTGCGCCACCTCGCGCTCCAGCGGCGATTCGTGCTCGGCGGCCGGATCGAGCGCCGTCGCCTCCGCCATGGCCGCCGGTCCGCGTGCCGCATAGTCGAGGAAGGTCTTGAGGTGGCGCACCCCGAGCGCGCGCGTGCGGGCGAGATCGATGTGGTCGGCCAGGATGGAGCTGAACACGATGAGCTGGCAGCGCGCGCGGGTGATGGCCACGTTGAGCCGCCGTTCGCCCCCTTCCGCATGGAGCGGCCCGAAGTGCATGCTCACCCGCCCGTGCGCGTCGGGCCCGTAGCCGATCGAGAACAGCACCACGTCGCGCTCATCGCCCTGCACGTTCTCCAGGTTCTTGACGAACACCGGCTCCGGGCACTGCGCCGCATCGAAGAACGGCTCGAGCTCGGGGTGCTCGCGCCGTGCCGCATCGAGGAGGTCCTCGACCAGCACCTGTTGCGGCCGGCTGAAGGTCACGATCCCCAGGCTGTGGCGCTGCCCCTGCTGCAGCAGCCGCCGCACCACCTCCGCCACCAGCTCCTCGGCCTCGCGGCGGTTGGTGCGGCTGCCACCGCGGTCGTACACCCCGTCGGCGAGATAGCGCAGGCTCACGCCGAGCGCACCGGGCTCGGCCACCGCGGCCGGGAAGGTCAGCAGCCGGTTGTCGTAGTAGTGGTGGTTGCTGAAGGCGATCAGGCTCTCGTGCCGGCTGCGGTAGTGCCAGCGCAGCTGGAGCTCGGGCAAGCCGGCCGCCACGCACTCCTGCAGCAGGCTCTCCAGCTCCTCGGGCAGGTCGTCATCCGCCTCGGCCTCCGCCTCCTCGCCCTCCAGCCGCTCGAAAAAGCGGGTCGGCGGCAGCTGCTTTGTGTCACCCACGACGACGGCCGCCTGCGCCCGGCCGAGCGCACCCAGCGCGTCCCAGACCGGGATCTGCGACGCCTCGTCGAATACGACGAGGTCAAAGGGCGGGAAGACCTCCGGATCGAGGTACTGCGCGACCGACAGCGGGCTCATGAGCATGCAGGGCGCCAGCCGCGAGAGCAGGGCCGGGATCCCCGCGAACAGCCGCCGCAGCGGCAGGTGGCGCCGCTTCTTCTCCAGCTCGCGCCGGAGCACGCCCAGCTCCGAGCCGGCGATCGCCGAGCCGCCGGCCGGCGATCGCGCCGGCAGCCGCGCCTGCAGCCGCGCCTGCACCAGCTGCGCCGCTAGCACGAGCCACGCCTCGTCCAGCCGGCAGAACCGCTCGCGCAACCGCTCGTGCTCCGGACCGAAGAAGCGCTGCAGCACCGGCTCGCGCTGCAGCGCCGCCTGGAGCCAGTCCTCGTAGACCGCCCGCTCGAGCAGCGCCCGCAGCCGCTCGGGCCGGATCACCGAGGGAGCCGCCAGCAGCTCGCGCACGATCGGCTCCAGCCCGGCGCGGATCGCCTCCGCACACCGCGCCTGCCACCAGGCCCAGCGATCCAGCTCGCCCGCGGCCGCGGCCCAGCGCTGCGCCGCCTGCTCGAGCCGCTCCAGATAGCCCGGCGCAGCGGGCTCGCCGAGCGCCGCTCCGGGCTCGATCGCAAACGCCTCCTCCAGCGCCTGGCAGGCGCACGCCCAGGCCTGGTAGCGCTCCGCGAACGCCTCCAGCTGCTGGCGCAGCGGGGCCCCTGCGCGCAGCTGCGCCCTCCGCTCGGCCAGCAGATCCAACATCGCTCGCGCCAGGCGCACGCCCTCATCCTGCGGGCCGGCCTGTTCGCAGCGCAGGCGCCAGTCCCAGAATCGCTGCGCCCAGCGCAGCGTCTGCGCCAGCGCCTCCCAGTCCGTGCTCCCCACCCCGGCCACCGCCCCGGCGCCGGCCGCACCAGCGCCCTGCGCCAGTTCCCAACCCGGGCCGAACAGCCGGGCGAGTACCGAGCCGGGGCCGCACAGCTGCTGCTGGAGCTGCTGGAGGCGCCGGGCCACCAGCACGTCGCGCAGCAGCCGGCCAGCACCACGCGGCAGCCGTCCCCCGCGTGCCACGGCTCGCAGCTGGCGCCTCGCCCGCCAGCGGTGCCAGCACCGCACCACCGCCGGGCTGCGGAGCGCACCGCCGAGCCGGTGGTGCAACCGCTGCAGGTCGAGCGCGAACAGCCCGTCGTGCCAGCGCCGGCCGAGCTCCGCCGCCCGCGCCTGGCAACTCTGCCCGCGCGCGATCAGCGCCGCCGCCCGCGGCTGCAGCAGCGCGAAGTCCGGCGCGCGCAGCAGCGGCGCGACCGGCAAGGGCGGCAGCGAGCGCAGCAGCCCCACCGCCTCGGCGAGCCGCTGCAGCTGGAGCCGGCTCGGGGCCGCGCCGAGCGGCTCTCCCAGCTCCCGCACCAGCCCCGCCAGCGCCGCCGCGAGCTCGCGGCTCGCCTGCCGCAACGCTTCCGCTCCCGCGCGCAGCCGTTCGGCGAGCGCGGCGAAACCTTCTTCGCGCACAACCCGCAGCTCCCGCAGCGGGTGCTGGCCCGGCGGCCAGACCTGTTCGGCCGCCACCACGAGCCGCGCCAGCAGCTCGCCCAGCCGCTCGAGATCAGCCCGCGTGTGGCACCCCGATCGCGCACTCGACAGCGGCAGCCGCGGCACCTCGCGCAACGCGCACAGGCGCGCCAGCAGCGCCCGCACGCTCTGCCCGCTCTCGGGCTGCGGCCGGTGCAGCGCCTGCACATAGGCATTGAGATCGGCGCGCAGGCGCTCGAGCTCGGTGGCCTGCCGCTGCCAGTCCTCGGGCTGCCGGGCGGCGTGCATCTCCAGCGCGCGGCCGAGCTGCTGCAGCACCTCGCGCTTGTTCGCCCGGTGGGAGTGGAGCTGCAGGCAGAACGGGCCCAGCCCGACCTGCTCCAGCCGGCGGTACACCACCTCCAGCGCCGCCATCTTCTCGGCCACGAACAGCACGCGCTTTCCGTGCGCGAGCGCATGCGCGATCAGGTTGGCGATCGTCTGCGACTTGCCGGTGCCGGGCGGCCCCTGCAGCACGAAGCTCCAGCCGTCGGCGGCGGCGAAGACCGCGGCGAGCTGGCTGGCGTCCGCATCGAGCGGGCACAGGGTGTCGGCGATCCGCCGCTGCTCGTCCAGCCGCTCCGGGTCGGGAAACGATGCCCCGGGGGCGAACGGCTGGCCGGGCCGCTCCACCAGGTGGCGCACGAGCGGGCTCTGGCGCAGGCGCTCGGCGCGCCGCTGCAGATCGAGCCACATGACGAGCTTCGGAAACGACAGCAGCGCCAGCGCCGCCTGCTCCAGCACGTCCCAGCCCTCGAGCTCCAGCACCCCGCGCCGGACGCGCTCCAGCACCGCCGGCACGTCCAGGCCCGCGGCGTCCTCGGGCAGCTCGCTCCAGGCCCTGGTGTCGATCCCGAAGTCGACCGCCAGCTTCTCGCGCAGGGTCAGGTTGAAGAGCGCCTCGTCGTCGGCGAGCCGGATGCGAAAACCGGCGCGCGCGTTCTGGCGCTCCAGCTCCAGCGGCAACAGCAACAGCGGCGCCCGGCGCGGCTGGGTGCGCTCCGGCGTCTCGTACCAGCGCAACAACCCCAGCACCAGGAACAACAGGTTCGCTCCGGACTCCTGCAGGCCCAGGCGGCGCGCGCGGTAGATCTCGAGCAGGCGCCGCTCGAGCTGCTCTCCATCGAGCGCGGCGTGCAGCCGGCCGGCGGCCAGCTCCTCCTGCACGAAGCGGCGGCCGGGCTGCTCGCCGGTGCGCTCGCGATAAAGCCCGGCGCTGCGCGGATCGGCCGGGCCGAACAGCTCCGGCTGCGCCAGCAGCTCGAACGCCTTGCCCTGGGCGAGCGCATCCTCCAGCGCCGCCAGGTCCACCTCCGCCAGCGGCACCACCTGGCGGCTGTCGCGCAGATCGAGCAGGCGGTTGCGCAGCGACAGGTCGAGCAGCTTGCGCTGCCACCGCTCCAGGCGGTCGGCCGGCCCCGGCGGGGCAGGTGCCGGCGCGGCGGGCGCCGCGGTGGCGCCCGCAGCAGCTGGCAGCGCCCCGCGCGGCGACCAGCCCCCGGCCGGCCTGGCCCCGCCCGCATGGCCGCTGCTGGCCGGCACGGCTTGCTGGGTCAGCGGCGGGGCGGGCGCAGCCGCTCTGCCCGCCCCGGCAACCGGCGCGGGCCGTGGCGGCGCCACGTCCGCCGGCTCCGCCCGGAGCGGCAGCGGCCGGATCCCCGCCCGGCGCGCCGCCCGCACGTCGATCGCACACAACCATGCCTCGGGCTCGCGCAGCCGGCCGGAGCCCTCGGCCACCGCCCGGGCGAAACCGAGTGGCGGCGCCGCCGCCAGCGCGCTCGCCTCCAGCGCCAGCATCTGCTCCAGGTCGATGCGCTTGGTCAGCGCCGTCGGCTCGTACTGCGCCGGAGCGGCAAAGCTCTGCTCGTCCAGCCAGCAGCCCACCAGTGCATGCCCCTGGAGCAACACCAGCAAGGGGTGCAGGCCCGCCTGCTCCAGGCAGCTCGCCAGCAGCAGCACGAGATCGAGACAGGTGCCGAGCCGGCTCGCCAGCACCTGCTCGGCGAAGCGCACCTTCTGCCCGTGCCGCTCGAAGCTGGCCGGCGGGCTCGCGTAACGGATGTCCCGCGCGCAGCAGACCTCGTAGATCGCCTGCACGATCGCGCGCGCACGCGCCGCACCGCGCTGGTAGCCGCACAGCGAGGGATCGCCGCTGCTCGCGCGCAGCCGTTCGGCCGCCTCGGACAACAGCTCGCTCACCGCCGGCAGATTCGGCGTGACGAAGGCCGCGAGCAGCTCGGGCAGCGAGGCGAGCCCCGCCCACTCGTTGGCCGCCAGCACCTCGAGCGGCAGGCAGCGCTCGCCGAGCAGCCCCCCGCCCGCCGCGCGCACCTCGACCCGCAGCTCGGTGCGCATGCGCTCGGTCTGCCGCTGCAGCGCCTCGCCATCGAGCTGCAGATCGATGTCCTCCAGGTTCCACTGCGTGCCAGCCCGCAGCTCGACGAGCCGGTGCTCCCAGGGCCGCGCGAACCCGCCCGGGATCGAGATGCAGACGCACAGCTCCGCCAGATCGCGCTCGCCCTCGTTGCGCAACCGCACCAGCCGCACCAGCGGCACGTCGTTCTGCTGGAGTGCGAAGTGCAGCCGCGGATCGTAGTCGACCTCGATCCGTAGCGCGCGGCGCGGCTCACCCCCGGCTGGCTCCACGGCTCTGCCCCTCGCTGGTTCCGGCACCGCCACCACCCGCCTGCATCAGAACGGACGCCGGCGGCAAGTGCACTCTGACCCGTGGGTCGCGTTGCCCGGCGGCGGAGGCAGCTCTCTCGCCCGCCGGGCCAGGGCAACGGCCCGGGCGGTTGCGCCCTCCGGTACAATCGGGCCGGAGCGAGCGAGGGCGAGCAGGAGGCGGAGCCATGAGCGGAATCGGTGCGGTGGGGGCTGGCAGGCCGCTGGAGCCGGTGCCGGCGCCGGAGGGGGAGGGGGCCGACATGCCCGCGCCGGCGAGCACCGCCGCGACGCGCGGGCCCCTCGGGGCGGCGGCGAGCACCGCCGCGGCGAGCGTCCGCGAGCTGTGGGCGCGGCTGAGCCGGGCGAGCCCGGAGGGAGCGCCGCTCGGCGCCAACCTCGACGCGAGCGGGGCGCGGCGGCCGGTCTCCTTCGAGGCAAACGGCCGCTTCAGCGCCGAGCCCGGCACGCCCGCCCAGAGCCCCGCCGCCGTCGCGGCGGGGCTATACGCCGCCGCGACGCTGATCGACGACACGCGCACCAACCTGTTCGACGCGACGGGATTCAGCGAGGCCCAGCGGCGGGCGCTGTTCGCCACCCTGCGCGAGGACCTGCAGAGCGTCCAGCCGCAGCTGTCCCCGCCGGCGGGCCTGGACGAGCGGGCGGCGCTCCAGATGCGCTCGGCCGGCGCCACGGTCCTGCTGGAGCTCATGACGGCAGCGCACAGCCCCGAGGACCTCAAGCGCGAGGCGTTCGCGCTGTACCGGGAGATGCTCGAGCGCGAGCCCAACCGCATGCTCAAGGACTCGATGGCGTTCCACCTCGAGCGGCTGCGGCAGGGGCTGCCGCGCGATCTGCGCCCGGAGGCGAGCCGGCTGGCCGAGGTGCTCGCCCCCAAGGCCCCGCCGTACGAGGCATGGTTCAAGGACGGCAACGACACCATCCGGGTGGACTGGGCGGCGCAGGACCACGCCGAGGAGATCAACCTCAAGGTGCTGCGCGAGGCGGGTTTCCAGATCACCTCGCAATCCGGCGGCGAGACGGTGCTGGAGAAGACCATCACCCGCAACGGCGTCGCCACCCGTTTCGAGGTCCACATGCGCCCGTTCCGCAGCGACATGTACGACCACGTCGGCGAGGACGGCTACCAGATCCACGTCTACACCGGGCACTCCAACTGGGGCCGCAACATGCGCGAGAGCCTGGATCGCGTGCGGGATCCCGGCCATGGCGGCCAGCACAAACTGGTGCTGACCGAACTCTGCGTCGGCAAGGGGGAGATGCAGATGTTCTACGACAAGTTCCCCCACGCCGACCTCGTCACGACCTACAACTCTTCGTACTTCTACCCGGGGCGGGACAGCGAGGGCCCGCGCGCCTTTCTCGCCATGATCGAGGGCATCGCAGCGCGCCGCGGCTACGCCGAGATGGCCGAGGAGGTGCGCCGGACCAACCCCTTCCGCTGGACGCACGAACGCAGCGGCATCGACAACAACTTCATCTTTCCGACCGACATCCAGACCCGAAAGCGGGTGCTGGACGAGGACCACGACGGGCAGGCGGACGTGTTCGACCGGCTGGTCGACTTCGACCTGACGCGCGTGCCCGAGGAGAGCCGGCGCGACTTCACGCCCCAGCTCGCACCGCGCCCGGCCGACGCCCTGGTCGGCACCAAGGTCCACTTCGCGGCGCAGACCGTGAACCGGCTCGCGCTCTACAGCGAGATCTTCGAGCCGCACAACACCACCGGCAAGGTGCTGCCCGGCGGCTGGTACGAGCCCGAGCCCGGCGAGACGCGGCTGTTCCGCTGGGAGACGACCGAGGTCGAGGGCCAGCCCTCGATCGTGATGCGCGCCAACGCGCGCTATGCACACATGTCCGAGGAAGCGCTGCGCATGGCGGCGTGCTACGAGTACGCGCTCCATGTGGCCGCCACCGATCGGAGCGTGGGGCTCACCGACCCGGTGGACGCCAGGCTCGCCGGCCTGGTGCTGGCCTCGCATTCGCTGTACACCGATGTCGGCTGGCGCGACCGCGAGGTGTGGCGCGAGTTCCTGCGTGCCTACAACCTGCCCGAGATCGACCGCTCGCTGGTCGAGCGCTACAAGGAGGTGGACTCGCACTACTACAGCGGCTCGCGCGAGACGCTGCGGCGGCTGCGCGCGGAGCTGCCGGCGGAGGTGATCGCGCAGCTCGGCGCCCCCGTGACCGGCCAGCCGGGCTGAGCCGGCCCTGGTGCGCGGGCGCGGCGGTGGCGGGGCGGAGCGCTCCCGCCTGGCGGCGGCAGCAGCCCGCTGCTAGCCTTGGAACGGGGACGCCGGGCGCACGCCCGGCGAGCGCGGACGGAGGACGGTAACCGTGTCGAGCGTATCCGCGAGCGGCGCCCGACCGCTCGAGCCGGCGCCGCGGCCCGAGGCGGCCGAGGGCGCCGGCGGCACCGGGCCCGAGCAGCCGGCGGGCGCGGGCGGCGAGCCAGCGTCCGAGCAGGCAGCGGCGCCGGTGCGCGGCCAGCAGGGCCCCGTGATCACCCGCGGGCTCGACCCCGCGCTGGAGCGGGCGCTGGTGCTGGGGCGCGCGGAGGAGCGGGTCGAGGTGCCGGTCACCGAGGGGCTGCGCGGCCGGTGGAACGAGCTGGTGGCCAACCTGGGCAAGCTCGACAAGGACCTGCGCCTGGCCGAGCGGGCCGAGAAGGAACTGCGCGAGCTGTTCGCCGAGCAGCTCGCCCGCCATGCTCCGGACGCGCCGGCCGAGTACCGCAACGCCCTCGCCGCGGAGATGGCCAAGGCGCTGCGCGCGGCCAGGATCGGCGGCACCGGCATCGAGGAGCTGGGCGAGGCGGCCGAGGGGCTGCTCGGCGACGCGGCGGCGTACCTGCAGGATCTGCTGACCTTCAAGCGGACCGAGACCCGCATCCGCCAGGAGGTGGCCGGGCGCGGCGGGCTGAATCCGGGCGAGGATCTGCTGATCGCGGAGCAGACCGCTCCGGCCGCCGAGGCGATCGCCCGCACCGAGGCGCTGCTTGCCACCAAGACCTACGCCGACGGCAAGGTCCGGTTCGACTGGAAGGAGCTGTTCGACCATCCCTCGCAGTTCGTCGAGCGCATCGAGGGCCGGGCCGGGATCCGGTGGGAGCGGGGCGATTTCCGGGCGCGGGTGGAGACCCGGCTCGAGGTGCTCGATCCGATCCGCCCGGACGCCTCCGTCCGCCTGTCGGGCTTCGCCGAGGTCGCCCAGGGCCGCTTCAGCGCGCGGGTGGAGGGCCAGGCCACGGTGCGCTCCATCTACCATGATCCCCGCTTCGCCGGCACCGCCGACCTGCGCGCCGAGCTGCGCTATACCGACCCGCGGATCACCGCCCGCCTGGTCGGCGACCTCAAGGTGCCGCTCGATGACGCCTCGGTGCGGAGCTGGGGCGCGAGCGGGCGGGTGGACTACCGGCTCAACCGGCGCGAGGACCTGCAGGTGAGCGCGTTCGCGGAGGGCTACGTGCGCGGGACCGAGGGAACGGGGCCCGAGTACGGAGGCCGGTTCGGACTGTCCGTCCGCTGGTAGCCCCACCGGCCCCCGCACCGCAGGCCCCCTGGCCATGAAACGCTCCCGGCAGCCGCCCGAGCACCCGCACGCCTGTCCCCGGCCGCCCCGTCGTGTGCTGCCCCGCAGCCGGGCGCCGGGGCTGTTGCTGGCGGCAGCGCTGCTCTTGCCGCTCGCCCCGGGCGGCTGCGCTGCCCAGCCGCCCCGCCGCCCCGCCGGGCTGGGCCTGCTCACCACCACCGCCACCCCGCCGCCGCCGCGCCCGGAATGGCGGCCGCCGCGACCGGGGGGCGAGTTCGTCTGGATCCCGGGGTGGTGGCAGTGGCAGGACGAGCGCTTCGTCTGGATCAGCGGGGTCTGGGTCCGCCCGCCCGCCCCGGCTGCGCGCTGGCTGCCGGGCGGCTGGCAGCGGCGCCCGGACGCTGCGGGCTGGCTCTGGATCCCGGGCCGGTGGCAGCTGCCCCGCTGAAGACCGGCGGACCGCGCCGCCGCGCCCTCAGGCGCTGCGGCGGAAGACCCGCCGCAGCCAGGCGCGCAGCCGCGCCCCGAGCCCCGCGCCGCCGCCGGTCGCGATCGCGCTCGAGCCGACGGTGCCGGTCTCGCGCAGCTCGCGCAAGGCCGCCTCGAGCTCCTGCGGCGTCTGGTAGCGGCGCGCCGGATCCTTGTGCATCATGCGGTAGACGATCCCCTCGAAGGCAGCCGAGACCGACGGCTCGAACTCGCGCAGCCGGGGCGTCGGGTCCTTGACCACCTTGCGCAGGATCTCCATCGCCCCCTGGCCCGGGAACGGGACCTTGCCGCAGGCGCAGTGAAACAGCGTCACGCCCAGGCTGTAGATGTCGCTCCGCGCATCGAGCTTGCCCTCGGCGGCGTACTCCGGCGCGATTGTAGTAGGGGCTGCCGAGCACCATGCCCTCGGCGGTCAGCGCCGGCCCCCGCACCGTGTCCTTGGCGAGCCCGAGGTCGCACAGCTTCACCCGTCCGGTGGTGGCGATCATGATGTTGGCGGGTTTGATGTCGCGGTGGACGATCCCCTCGGCGGCCGCGGCCGCCAGCGCCGAGGCCATCTGGAGCCCGATGTCGACCAGCTCCCGCTCGGTGAGCTTGCCCCGCTCGCGCAACAGCTCGTCCAGTGCCCGGCCCTCGACGTACTCGAAGACGTGGTAGACGTAGTCGCGCGTCTCGCCCGCGGCGAACAACCGCACGATGTTGGGGTGGTTCAGCCGTTCGGTGATCTGGGCCTCCAGGCGGAAGCGCTTCTCCTCGTTCTCGCCATGCGTGCCCTTGGAGGCGCGCACCTTGACCGCCACCTCCTCCCCCAGGGTGTGCGACCAGCCGTGGTAGACCGCACCGCTCGCCCCCCGCCCGAGCAGGCGCCGCAGCTCGATGTCGGGCAACACCCGCGCGTAGGCGGGTGGATAGCCCATGTCGATGAGCACGCGCTCGATCGTGACCAGATCGAGCAGGCCCTGATCGTGCAGCCAGGCGCCGATGCTGCGGTCGATCCCGCGCTCGCGCGCGCGCTCTTGCGCCTGCAACGCCTGTTCGACCTGATCGACGGTCAGCAGCCGGAGCTGGATCAGCTTCTCGCCGAAGCGCAGCAGTTGCTCGCTCACCCTCGTTCCCCCGCGAGCGGTGGCGGCCGGCGGCGCGGGCCGGAGCTCAGCTCTCGCGCACGGTCCAGGTCTCGGGCCCGCGCAGCAGCCGCTCGAGATCCCCCGGCCCCTGCGTCTGGGTGACGCGCCGCTCCTGCTCCATATGGGCGGCGATGAACTCCGGCGCCTCCAGATCGAGCAACACCCCCATCGGCACCGGCATCGCCGGCGGCTCCAGCTCGGCGAGCAGCAGCGCCAGCCGGCGATCGTGCTCGTCGTGCACCCACAGTCCCCCGTCCGCGCCGCCCCCCTCCGCGCCGCTCGTGCTGCCCTCGGCGTACGGCACCACCTCCGGCACCAGGCCCCGCAGCCGGAGCGCGCGCCGCTCGCCCGGCCGGCCGAACACCAGCGGCCGGCCGTGCACCAGCTCCACCACCGCCGCCTCGCGGGTCTCCTTGTCGGTGAGCGGGGCGAAGGCGCCGTCGTTGTAGATGTTGCAGTTCTGGTAGATCTCGACGAACGACGTCCCCCGGTGCGCCACCGCCCGCCGCAGCGTCTCCTGCAGGTGCGGCAGGTTGCGGTCGATCGTGCGCGCGACGAAGCTCGCCCCGGCCCCGAGCGCCACCCGCACCGGATCGAGCGGGCGATCGATGCTGCCGTAGGGGGTGCTCTTGGTGACCTTGCCCTGCTCGCTGGTCGGCGAGTACTGCCCCTTGGTCAACCCGTAGATGCGGTTGTTGAACAACAGGATCGTGAGGTCGACGTTGCGCCGCAGCACGTGCATGAGGTGGTTGCCGCCGATCGACAACCCGTCGCCATCCCCGGTGACGACGAACACCGTCAGCTCGGGGTTGGCGAGCTTGAGCCCGGTGGCGATCGCCGGCGCGCGGCCGTGGATGGTGTGGAAGCCATAGGTGTTCATGTAGTAGGGAAAGCGGCTGGAGCAGCCGATCCCGGAGATAAAGACGATCTTCTCGCGCGGGATGCCCAGCTCCGGCAGCACCCGCTGCACCGCGCTCAGGATCGCGTAGTCCCCGCACCCCGGGCACCAGCGCACCTCCTGGTCGGAGGCGAAGTCCTTCTTGCTGAGCCCGCCGCTCGCGGCAGGCGTCGCGGCCGTGCTCACGCCCCAGCCTCCCCGTCCAGCAGCGCCTCGATCGCCTGCTCGATCTCCCCCACGGCGAGCGGCATGCCGCGCACGCGGTGGAAGCCCACCGCGTCGCAGCCGAACTCCGCGCGCAGCACGCGCCGGAGCTGGCCGCGGTTGATCTCCGGGACCAGCACCCGGCGGAACCGGCCCAGCAGCGGCCCCAGATCCGGCGGCAGCGGGTTGAGGTACCGCAGGTGCACCGCCGAGACCGCCCGCCCGCGCGCCCGCACCCGCTCGACCGCGACCCGGATCGCGCCGTAGGTCGATCCCCACCCGACCACCAGCAGCTGCCCCGCGTCCTCGCCCTGGACCTCCAGCGGGGGGATCTCCGCGGCCGCCCGCCGGACCTTCTCCTCGCGCAGCCGCACCATGAGATCGTGGTTGTCCGGGTCGTAGCTGACGTTGCCGGAGATGTGCTCCTTCTCCAGCCCGCCGATCCGGTGCTCCAGCCCCGGCATGCCCGGCACGGCCCACGGCCGCGCCAGCGTCCGCTCATCGCGCGCATACGGGGCGAAGCGACCCGCGGCGGCGGCCGGCGGCTGCTGCACCTCGATGGGTGGCAGCTCCTCGGGATCGGGGATCCGCCACGGCTCCGAGCCGTTGGCGAGATAGCCGTCGGACAGCAGGATCGCCGGCACCATGTACTTGAGCGCGAGCCGCACCGCCTCGTACGCCATCTGGAAGCACTCGCCCGGGGTCGCCGGCGCGAGCACGATCAGCGGCGCCTCGCTGTTGCGGCCATACAGCGCCTGCAACAGGTCCGCCTGCTCGGTGCGGGTCGGCAGCCCCGTGGATGGCCCGCCGCGCTGCACGTCGATCACGACCACCGGCAGTTCCGCCATCACCGCCAGGCCCAGCCCCTCGGCCTTGAGCGCCAGTCCGGGGCCGCTGGTCCCGCACACCCCGATCGCCCCGCCGAAGGCAGCGCCGATCGCCGCCCCCATGGCGGCGATCTCGTCCTCGGCCTGAAACGGCCGGACGCCGAAATTGCGGTGGCGCGCCATCTCGTGCAGGATGTCGCTCGCCGGCGTGATCGGGTACGATCCGTACAATAGCGGCCGTCCCGCCCGCACCGCCGCCGTCACCAGCCCCAGCGCCAGCGCCTGGTTGCCCGAGATGCGCCGGTAGGTCCCCGGCGGCAGCACCGCCGGCTCGACGCGGTAGGCCTCGCCGAAGATCTCGGCGGTCTCCGCGAAGGCGTGCCCGGCGAGCAACGCCCGCCGGTTCGCCTCCAGCAGCGCCGGCTCGCGGGCAAAGCGGCGCTGCAGCCACTCGATCGTCGGTTCGATCGGCCGGCCGTATACCCAGCTCACCAGCCCGAGACAGAAGAAGTTCTTGCACCGCTCGGCATCCTTGTGCCCGAGCCCCAGCCCCGCCACCGCCTCGTGGGTGAGCCGCGAGACCTCGATCGCGTGCAGCCGGTAGCGCTCCGCCAGCGCCGGATCCTCCAGCGGGTTGTCCCGGTAGCCCGCCCTGGCCAGGTTGCGCTGGTCGAAGGCGTTGCGGTTGACGATCAACAGCCCCCCCGGCTCGAGATCGCCCAGGTGCACCTTGAGCGCCGCCGGGTTCATGGCGACCAGCGCATCGAGCCGGTCGCCGGGCGTCAGCACGCGCACGCTGCCGAACTGGATCTGGAACGAGGAGACGCCGTAGAGCGTGCCCGCCGGCGCGCGGATCTCGGCGGGGAAGGTGGGCAGGGTCGCCAGATCGTTGCCCGCCCACGCCACCTCGTGCGCGAACTGGCTGCCGGTCAGCTGCATGCCGTCGCCCGAATCCCCCGCGAAGCGCACGACCGCGCTCACCAGCGGTGTGCGCTCGCCGCGCGAGGAGGAGGCGCCCGGGCTCGTGCTCGTCGTCATCGGGGCTCCGCCTGCGGGTGGCACCGCGCCCGGCCGGGGCGGCTGCCGCTCCTTACTCTACCCGTCCCGCGGCCGGCCCCTCAACCCCGCCTGGTGCGAGCCGTTGCGCCCCTACGTCCTGCGGCGTCCGCCGGCGCCGCCACCCACCGCGCACGTGCCCGCCCGGGCCTCGAGCTGATACGATTGCTGCCCTGGCGGGCGGGCGGAGGGAAGGAGAGCAGAGGTGGGGCACGATCGCTCCCGCAGCAGCGAGGTCGTCGCACGCGCGCTGGCCCGGTTGCCGCTCGTCGAGCACCGGCTCGCCAACGGCCTGCGGCTCATCGTCGCGCAGCGGCCGGGCAGCGGCCGGGTGGCGTGCCGGCTGCTCTACCGCGTCGGCTCGGCGGACGAGCAACCGGGCTCGATCGGCATCGCGCACCTGCTCGAGCACCTCATGTTCAAGGGGACCGAGCGCATCGGGGTGATCGACCCGGAGCTCGACCGGACGCTGCAGCAGCAGCTGGAGGCGGTGCGGACCGCACTCGCTGCCAGCGCGCGCCGCGCCCCCGCCGACCAGCGCGCCGCCGCCGCGCGGCGCCGGCTGCTCGCCCGCCAGCGCGCACTGCGCGAGCAGGAACGGCGCAACCTGGTGCGCGACGAGCTGTGGGAGCTGTACCTGGAAGCGGGCGCCACCGGGCTCAACGCGTATACGTGCGAGGACGCCACCGTCTACACGGTCAGCCTGCCGGCCGAACGCCTGGAGCTGTTCTGCTGGCTGGAGTCCGATCGCATGGCGGCGCCGGTGTTCCGCGAGCTGGACACCGAGCGCGAGATCGTGATCGAGGAGCGGCGGCTGGAGCGACGCCGCCCCGAGGCGCGCTACGCCGAGCGGCTGCAGCGCGTGCACTACCGCGGCACGCCCTACCGCTGGCCCGTCACCGGACGGGTGCGCGACCTGGAGCAGCTCGGCGCCGCGGCCTGCCAGCGCTTCTTCGCCGCGCACTACGGCCCGGACAACGCCGTGCTGGCGCTGGCCGGGGAGCTGGACCCCGAGCGCGCGCTGGCGCTCGCCGAGCGGTACTTCGGGGCGCTGCCGCCCCGTGCGGCCCCCGCGCCAGCGCCTGTCTTCGCGCCGCCTGGCGGGGGCGAGCGCAGCTGGCGGCAGGTGCGCATGGCGTTGCCAGCTCGCCCGCGGGCGAGCCTGCTGGTGGCCGCCCCCGCCTTCGGCGCACCCCAGGCGGCCGCCGCCGAACTCCTGGCGGCACTGCTGGAGGGCGCGCACGGCCGGCTGGTGCGGGCCCTGGTCGAACAGCAAGCCCTGGCGCTGGAGGCCTCCGCGCACTACGAGCCGTGCGTGCGCGAGGGCGTGCTCGAGCTGGAGGCCGTGCCCCGCGCGGGTGTGGCGCCGGCGCAGCTGCTCGGGGCGCTGCGGGTCGAACTCGAACGCCTCGCCGAGCACGCGGTAGCCGCCGCGGAGCTGGAGCGCGCGCGCCGGCTGCTGCTGGCGGGACTGCTCGAGGCGCTCGAGGACGAGGGCCAGCTCGCCGAGCGGCTCGCTTGGTGGAGCGCCTTCGGCGAGGGCGCCGCCGGCCTGCGGGCGCTGCCCGAGCGCTGGGCTGCGATCGATCCCGAGGCGTTGTGCGAGACGGCCGCCGGATTGCTCGCCGCGGCCCGCCGCACCGCCGGCCTGCTCGAGCACCGCGAAGCCGGCCGCCGCCGGCGCGGACCGCGCGCTCGAGCGGCGGTGCGCCCCGGCAGCGCTGCCGGCGCGCCGCCGCCAGCCGGTGGGCGGGCGACCGCCCCCGGCAGCTGCCCCCTTTCCGCGCAGCGGGCCGACGACCAGCCAGGACCGCGGCCCCTGGCCCCCGCCCGGCCGCCGGACCGCGCCCACCCGCGTGCCCTCGGCCTGCTCGCCCCGGTGGCACCCCAGCCCCGCCCGCCGCGGCTCGCCGAGCACCTGGTGGACCTGCTCGGCGGGCGGCTGCGCGCGGTGCTGGTGCCGGACCGGACGCTGCCCGCCGTGCACGTGGAGATCCTCATCCGGGGCGGCGAGCTCGGGGTGCCGCGCGAGCGCCGCGGCCTGGCGCAGCTCTGCGCGCTGCTGTTGCGAAGCGGAGGCGCAGGCGCGCTCGCCCCCGCGCGCTTCGACGAACGGGTGGCGGAACTCGGCGCCTCGTTGGAGGCGGAGGCGGGGCTGGAGGGAACGCGCCTGGAGCTGTGGGCCCTGGCCCCCCAGACCGAGCCGGCGCTCGAGCTGCTGGCCGAGATGCTGCTCCGCCCCCGTTTCGCGCCCGAGCGGCTGGTGCGCGCCCGCGAGGAGCTGGTGCTGGAGGTGCGCCACCGCGACGACGATCCCGAACGCGCGCTGGGGCTGATGGTGCGCCGGCTCTGCTACGGTCCGGCGCACCCCGCGGCCTGGCAGATGGAGGAGTCGGGCCTGCGCGCCATCGGCGAGCCGGAGCTGCGCGCCCACCACCGCCAGCTGCTCCAGGCAGAGCGCATGGTCGTGGCGGCCAGCGGCGACTTCGAGCCCGAGCGGCTCGCCGCCTGCCTGGAGCGGCTGCTGGCGCCGCTGGGCGAACTGCCTGCCGCGCCGCCGCCCGCGCCGCCGCCTGCCGCGCAGCCGGCCAGGGGCGGCGTGGTGTGGCTGCTCGATCACCCCGGAGAGCAGACGGCGCTGGAGATGGCGGCCCTGGCCGTGGACCGGCTGCACCCGGACGTGCCGGTGCTCGCGGTGCTGGAGCAGGTGCTGGGCGGCGAGAGCCTGTGCAGCCGCATCACGGCGCGGGTGCGCGCCGACGAGGGGCTGGCGTACGGGGCCGGCGGCTACTTCGTACCGCGGCTCGGGCTGCCGGGACTGCTGGGGGTGTACGTGCAGTGCGAGCCGGAGCGGCTGGCGCGCGCCGCGCACATCTGCGCCGAGGAGATCGCCCGCCTGCGCACCGAGCCGCCCGCCGCCGCGGAGCTGGAGCGCGCGCAGCGGGTGCTGCTCGAGCATGCCGCCGAGCGGTTCGCCACGCCGCGCGGCCGGGCGCTGGCGCTCGCCGAACTGCTGCTGGCGAACGGCCCGCCCGATCTGTACGAGCGCCACCTCGAGGCGGTGCGCGCGCTCGGCCCCGAGCAGGTGCGCGAGGCGGCGGCCCGCTACCTCGCGCCCGAGCGGCTCCAGGTGGTGGCGCTCGGTCCGGCGCCGCGGCTGCTGGCGGCCGACCCCGACACGGGCGCGCGCCTGGCCGAGCTGGGCGAGCTGCGGCGGCGGGCGGCGCGGGGTGAGCCAGCGCTGGAGCAGGACGGCGCCGCGCCGCCGGCCTGCTGCCCGGCGGCGGGCGGCGGCGCCCCGGCCCGGCGCCCGCCCCTCCGCCAGCGGGACCGGCGATGAGCGGCTGGACGATCGCCATCGCCGCCGCGGTCGCAGCGGCACTGGGCGCCGAGACCCTGGGCTGGCGGCTGGTGCGGGCGGGCGCGAAGCTGCTCGCCTCCTCGGGGGTGCTCGGGGCGGCGCTCGCCGCCGGCGCGCCGGCGAGCAGCTACGGGCGCCTGGTCCTGGTGGCGCTCGTGCTGTGCTGGCTCGGCGATGCGGCGCTGCTCGGCCGCAGCCGGCGCTCCTTCGCGCTCGGGCTGGCCGCGTTCTCGTTCGCGCACCTGGTCTATGCCGCGGCGTTCGCGGTGCGCGGGCTCGCGCCGGGCTGGGCAGCAGCCGGCGCCGCGGCGGCGGGCGCCGCCGCGCTGCCGCTCGCGCGCTGGTTGCTCCCCCACCTGCCGCCGCCGCTGCGCGCGGCGGTGCTCGCTTACCTGGGGGCGATCTCGCTCATGGGCGCGCTCGCGCTCGGCAGCCACGGCGCGGTGCCCGAGCTGCGCCTGCCGGTGGCGGCGGCGCTGTTCTGGATCTCGGATCTGGCCGTGGCGCGCGAGCGCTTCGTCGCCCCGGGCATCGCCAACCGGCTGTGGGGACTGCCGCTGTATTACGCAGCACAGCTGTTGTTCGCGGCCAGCACCGCCAAGCCATGACGCGCCCGCGGCCGGCTCGCGACGCGGGCGGATCACCCCCACCGCGCGCGTTGGCCGCAGGCCGTGTGCGCGGACACCCGGGGGGCCGGGGCCGTTGGGCCGCGCCGCCGGCGCGGCTCAGCAGCTCGGTCAGCCCGGCCGGCGGATCAGCACCCACAGCCCCAGCGCCAGCACCGCGGCGCCGAGCAACAGCGGCCACAGCTGCGCGTCCGCCTGGATACCGGGCAGTGCACCCTGCAGGGCGAAGGCCATGTGCGCTGGCTCCGGTCGCGTTGCGCTTGCTGGATCATGGCCGCGGGGCCGCGGCCGCGCAAGCGGGGGCTCACCCATCGAGGAAGCGCTCGCGGTACTCGGGCCGCGGCAGCGCACACTGGCGCCGCCCGAACAGCCGATAGCGCCAGCGGGCGAGCAGATCGTAGGCGCGGTCCAGCAGCGGCGCCGGCAGCCAGCGCCCCAGGCGCACCAGCCGCCACGGCCCGCCGAGCCGCTCGAGCACGAACAGCACCGCCGCCGAGCGCACCAGCGCCCGCCGGCCCCCGCGCGCGAACTCCGGCACCACGACCACGGTGTCGAGCCGCTCGGGATCGCGCCCGCAGCGCTCGAGCAACCGGCGGGCGGTCTCGCCCCCTAGCGGCGCGAAGGCGAACTGCCCCCGCGGATCGCGCGGGAGCACGAACTGCACGAACCCGTTGCACAGCACGCACTCGCCGTCGAACAGCACCAGGTGCCGCCCGGCCATCGCGTGCGCTCCGCCACCCCTCCGCGGGTCATCGTACCACCAGCGAGCGCGCCGGCGGCGCTGGCCAGGCCCGGCTCGGCCACGCGGGCGCGGCCGGCGCGGGGCTAGGGCAGGATGCGCACCGGGGTCCCGGTCGGAACCAGGCCGTAGAGTTCCTCGACCTCGGGGTTGCGCAGCCGGATGCAACCGGAGGACTCCGCCCGCCCGATCGACTCGGGACTCGCCGTGCCGTGGATGCCGAAGCCGGAATACAGCTCGGTGTCCTCGAAGCCGAGCCAGCGCGTGCCGAGGATGTTCTTGGGGTGGCCGTAGGGATAGACCCCGTCCGGCGCATACCAGGTGGGGTTCTTGGCCTTCTCGGCGATCACGAACCGCCCGAGCGGGGTCGAGCCCTCGCGCCCGATGCCGATCTCATAGACGCGCAGCAGCTTGCCCGCCTGCAGCACCACCAGCCGGTAGTCGTCCCGCAGCACCAGCACCGCGAACGGCCCGCGCGGGATCTTGAGCCGCTGCCCGGCGCGGATCAATGTGCGCCCTAGCCCGTTGACCGCCATGATGCCGTCGACCGGGAACTGGAAGCGGTTCGCGATGCGGCTCAGGCTGTCGCCCGGGGCGACCTCGTAGATCTCGCAGTCGGCCGAGGGGCGGCGCGAGAAGATCTCCGCGGCCGCCAGCTCCTCCAGCCGCCGCTGGTGCGCGGCCCGCCGCGCGGCGTCGGTGGCGGCCAGGTAGGCCACGGTGAGGGCGGCGCGCTCGGCGGCGGGATCGCGCGGGCGCGCCGCGGCGGCGCGTTGCAGCGCCGCCCGCTCCAGCGCCACCAGCCGCGCGGCCGCGCTGCGCCCCGTCGGGGTGTCCGCCCCGGCGCGCCACAGCGCCAGCAGCTCGATCGCGACCTCGAGCTCCTGCCCCGCCGCCTCCGCGCGCGCCAGCGCCTCGGTGTCCGCCCCCGGCTCGATCCGAGACGCGGCCTCGCCGTGGCCCGCCTGCTCCGCCACCGCCGCGCCGCCGCCGGGCTGCCCGCGCTCGGCGCTCGCCGCTCGCTCGCCCTCCTCCAGCACCGTCAACGCCGGCAGGCGCGTGCCGCCGCCCTGCTCCTCGCCGGTGTTGGCAGCCCGTTGCAGATAGAGCGTCCCCCCGGCGACCGCGAGCACCAGCATCCCGATGAGCTTGCCGCGCATGTCGAGCCCTCCGCGCCCTCTGGCCTGCCTCCGGCAGTTTGTATCGGCCGCCGGGCGAGCCCGCCTTCAGGCGGCCTCGCCCGCCGCCCGCCGCTGCCGCCCGGTCGCACCCCGGGGCAACGCCGCAGGCGGCGGCGATCCCGGCGGCACGATCGGCGGGGAACGCCGGGCTCGCGCGCAGTCGCGTGGGTGGACACAGGGTTGCGGTGGCGTATGACGTAGGATGCACAACGGGCGGCCGCGTTGCCGCCCCCTTCGGTGGCGAGGGGTGAGCCGAGCCATGCCCGATTCCTCCGCGCTCAGCCCCAGCGAGGCGCAAGCGCCCCGGCCCGAGGCGGGCGAGCCGGCGCCGGGCGACGTGCCCGCGAGCCGCGAGCGCGTGCTGGCGCTGGGCGTGGCGGCCGAGGAGCTGGAGCCGTGCCGGGCCGCGCTCGCCGCGCGCGGGCTCGAGCTCGGCCTGGGCCCGCTCGAGCCCGCGGCGGTGCGCGCGCGACCGCCCGCGCTGCTGCTGCTGCCGATCAGCCCGCACGAGCCCGATGCGGTGGCGGTGCTGCGGGCGGCGCGCGAGGCGGATGTGCCCGTGCTGGCGCTCACCGAGCCCGCCGAGCGGGTGGCGGCCGAGACCGCGCGCCGCCTGGGCGCGCTGGCGGTGCTGGCCCGCCCGCTCGAGCCGGGCCGGCTGGCCGAGGTGTGCGAGGCGGTGCTGCGGGCGCGCGCGGACGAGCGCCGGCACGCAGAGGCACTGCGGGCGGAGCTGGCGGGCGCGTGCGCCCGCGCGGAGGCGTATCGGCACCAGGCGGCGCGCAACGAACGGCTCGCCACGTTGGGCTACCTGGTCGCCGCCGTCAGCCACGAGGTCGGCAACTGCCTGACCGGCATCACCGGCTACTGCCAGTTGCTGCTGTCCGACCCCGAGGCCGAAGGCCTGCCGCGCCCGGAGCTGGAGCGGATCGAGGCGGAAGGCCGGCGCGCCGTGCGCATCATCCAGAGCATGCTCTCGCTGGCGCGCGAGCCCAGCAGCCGGCGCGAGATGATCGACCTGGCGGCGGTGGTGGCGCAGTCGGTCGAACTGTTGCACTACCACCTGTCGCGGCAGCGCATCCAGCTCGAGACCGAGATCCCCGAGCGCCTGCCGTTCGGCTGCGCGGATCCGAGCCAGGTCCAGCAGATCCTGCTCAACCTGCTGAAGAACGCCTGCCAGGCGCTGGCGGCACATCGGGGCGCGGGATGCATCCGGGTGCGCGCCCGCGCGTGCGAACGCAAGCTCGAGGTCGAGGTGGCCGACGACGGCCCCGGCATCCCGGAACCGGTGCGGGCGCACATCTTCCAGCCGTTCTTCACCACCAAGGGCGAGGGCGAGGGCACCGGGCTGGGGCTAGCGCTGTCGCGTGACCTCGCCCGCGGCTTCGGCGGCGAGCTGCGCCTGGCGTCCTCTCCCCTCGGGGGGGCGTGCTTCGTGCTGGAGATCCCGCAGTGGCAGCCGGAGCAGGAGGCCAGCGGGAGCGGTGCGCGCGCGGCGGGAGCGGCCGCGGCAGGCGGGCGAGCCGAGCCGCTTGCGGACGAGACGGCGGGCGCATACAATCGCACGTAGACCGCTGCGGTGTTCGAGACGGGGCCTGCTCATTTGCCGAACCGATGCGGTCCTAACGGGCCTCCTACATCGCGCGGTGGAGGGAGGCCCCCTTCGGGGGGAATCCGGAAGCCGCGCTGCGGATGCCCACCTACGTTAGGGTTCCGCAAATCAGGCACCTACGGCACAGGCGGCGGTCCACCCGCACCCGCGCGCACCTGCCAGGAGCGCGCGATCGCGGCGGCGGCGAGGTAGCAGCCCAGCCCCGCGAGCCAGCTCGCGGGCTGGCCCGCCTCGACCGCCAGCAGCGCCGCCAGCGGCGGCGCGATCACCGAAGCGAAGCCGTTGATCGCCCATGCCCAGGGGATCAGCGGCTCGGCCTCGGCCAGCCGCCTGAGCCCCCACGGCAGCCACCGCCCGAGCGCGAAGGCCAGCGGCAGCAGCGCCACGACCAGCACCGCGCCGCGCCCGAGCGGACCGAGCCGCCACATGAGCGGCGTCGCCCCCCACAGCACCGCCGCCGCAACCCCCAGCCCCCCCGCCGCCGGCACCAGCAGCGCACGCGCCGCACCGGGCGAGCGCGCCCGTGGCGCGCTGAGGCTGCCGAGACCGGAGCCGACGAGAAAGGTGGCGAACACGACGGCCGCCGCCACCACCGGGTGGCCGCACAGCAGCGTCGCGCGCTGCAGCGCCGCCATCTCCAGCAGCAGGTAGCCCAGGCCGAGCGCGGTGAAGTAGCCCAGCACCCGCGGGCGGCTGAGCGGCGCCGCCCCGCGGCCGAGCCGCCCGAGCGGCAGCACGATCAGCACCGCGGCGAGCCCGGCCGCCACCACCAGCGCCACGACGAGCAGCAGCGGTCCCCAGTCCAGCCACGCCAGCCCCTGCCGCCCCAGCCGCCGCAACAGCTCCGGCAGCCGCTGCCAGCGCATCGAGGCCCAGGCGTACGGGCGGGCGTCGGTCGGCGGCGTCGTGCGATAGAGCTGAGCCGGCTCGGGCAGCGGCCGTCCAGCGAGCGCCGCTGCCGCCGCGCGCACGAGCAGCTGTTCGCCCACGGGCTCGCCCGCCAGCCACACCGGTTCGAAGCCCCAGCGGCGGGCAAAGGCCAGCAGCCGCTCGCGATCGGCTGGCTGCAGCGGATCGCGCCCGCAGAGCACCACCGCGTCGCGCAGCGAGCGCAGCACCAGCACGTGCGCGGCGGGCCGGGCGGCACCGGCGCGCGCGAGCGCATGCGCCGCCGTCGCCAGCACGCGCGGTAGCCGGCGCGGCGGGTTGTGCAGCCGCACCGGAAGGATCAGCAGACCGCCGGGCTCGAGCAGGGCGAGCGCGCGGGCGAGCGCCTCGACGGTCAGCAGCGGCTCCTCCGTCAACGCGTCCCCGCCCGGATAGAGCCGCTCGAACACCACCAGATCGAAGCGCTCGCGCGCCGTCTCCACAAAGCGCCGCGGGGCGTCGTCGATGGCCGCGGCGAAGGAGGCATCGAGACCGCGGCGCGCGAACGCCGCGCGCACCTGCGGGTCGTCCTCGACCCAGACCGCGCGGCGCGCCCCGGCCACCAGCGGGCCGAAGGCGCCGAGCCAGCCGCCCGTGCCGAGCACGCACACGCTCGCGCGCGGGCGCAGCGCATAGGGAGCGAAGCCGAGGCTCGCCCGGAGGAAACCGAGCGCACTCCGATCCGGCGCCCGCGGCAGCGGCAGGACGCGCTCGGCGTCCAGCACCAGCGCGTCCTGCGCCGGCACCGCCTCCTGCCACATGAGGCTGAGCCCCGGCGCCATGCGGATGCTCTGCGAGCGGATCTCGGTGGCGAGATGGCGCAGCCCCGGTGCGCGGTGGAGCACCTGCGCATCCGGCAGCTCGAGCAGCATCGCCAGCGGCTTGAAGTCGGAGACATGGAGCTGCGCTCCGGGCAGCCCCGCAGCCCGCGCAGCGCCGAGCGCCGCCAGCAGCGCCGCCGCCGCCGCCCCGAGCCGCGGCGCGCGCCGGCACGAGCCCCGGCGGCGCCCCAGCCCGAAGACCGCCGCCACCGCGAGCAGCGCCGCCCCCATCGCCTCCAGGCACGCCTCCACCCCCAGCCGGGCGAGCAGCGCGAGCGCGAGCAGGCTGCCCGCCCCTGCGCCGGCCAGATCGGCCGCGTACAAGGGGCGGCTCGCCGCCGGCCAGCGCACGAACACCAGCGCGAGCGCCAGACCGCCGCCGAAGAACGGCACCGCTGCCGCAAAGTCGAGCAGCAGCAGCTTGCGGAGCTCCCCGAGGTCCCAGACCGCGAACAGCGGCCGCACCGGCAGGACGGCGTTGAGCCGCGGCAGCGCCAGCACGCCGGTGCCGGCGAGCAGCACCCCCGCGCACCAGAGCCCGTCAGCGGCACGGCACGCGCGGCCGCCGAGCAGCACCAACGCCGTGCCCGCCGCCCCGAAGCCGAGCAGCGCCAGCGAGACCGAGAGCGAGGCGAAGTGATGCCACTGGCTGAAGGCGAACACCCGCAGCAGCACCACCTCGAAGCCGAGCAGCGCCGCTGCCAGGCAGCCGACGGCGAGGTAGTCGGCGGCACGCGGACGGTCCGCTGCAGCGCTGCTCACCCGCCCGCTCCCTCAGCGCAGCTGCCGGGTGAACGGCACGAAGGCGACCGGCAGCACGTCCCGGGCGGTGACGGTGCCGTCCTCCGCCTTGCGCACCAGCACCAGGCTCTGGGTCCACGGGGTATCGCCGAGCGGGATCGCCATGCGGCCGCCCGGCCTGAGCTGGGCGAGCAGCGGGGGCGGGATGTGCGTGGCGGCGGCGGTGACCACGATCGCGTCGTAGGGCGCGCGCTCCGGCCAGCCGAAGTAGCCGTCGCCGTGCACGACCGTGACGTTGCGATAGCCCAGCCGCTGCAGCCGCTCGGCGGCGCTGTGCGCCAGCGCACCGATGATCTCGATCGTCACCACCTCGGCGGCGAGCTCCGCCAGCACCGCCGCCTGGTAGCCCGAGCCGGTGCCGACCTCGAGCGCCCGCGCCCCCGGTTGCAGCGCCAGCATCTCGGTCATGAAGGCGACGATGTACGGCTGCGAGATCGTCTGCCCGTGCCCGATCGGCAGCGGGCGGTCCTCGTAGGCCTGCGCGCGCAGCTCCGCCGGCACGAAGCGGTGGCGCGCCACCGCGCGCATGGCCTCCAGCACCGGGGGCGTCCCGAGCCCGCGCGCCTCGATCTGCTCGCGGACCATGGCCAGGCGGAGGTCGCGCCAGGGTTGTTCGGCCTGCGCGGCGGCACGCGCGGCCAGCACCTCGGCGCTGGTGCTCGCCCCCACGGGCGCCGCGCGCAACAGCACCCGCGCCGGGGGCGGGGCGGGCTCCGGCGGGAGCGCGTGTTGGGCGAGCGGCGCCGCGCACACATACAGCAGCAGCACGGCCGCCAGCAGCACGGCCGCGATCGCCCGCACCGTACCGCCCCGGCCCCGCATGCGCCGGCCTCTCGTGGCTGCAGCTGCTCCCGCGCTCCATCATAGGCGAGGCGCGCAGGCAGGTGCAGCGCCCGCGGCGGCGCGCCGTGCAGCGCTGCGGCAGCCGCTCAGCGCGGCTCGCTCCCCGGGGGCTCGACCGGCAGGTCGAGCGCGGGCCCGCCCTCGCCCGCCGCCGGCGCGGGCGGCTGCGGGAGCGGAGCGGGCGCCGCCGCCGGGCCAGCTCGGGAGCCCGCCGCCGCCTCGGCCGGCCCGATCGCCCAGGCCAGCTCGGCGGCAGCGGCGGCGGGACCGAGGCGGCGCCGCACCGCCGTGCCGGCGGCGAGCACGCCCTGCTCGCCCGCGGTGAGCACCAGCGGCGGCGCGGCCCCCGCGCTCACACCGCCATCCCCGCCCACCGCCAGGGGGCGCACCCGGACCTGACCCTCCAGCACCGTGGTGACCGCCTGTCCCGCCACCACGCGCACCCCGAACCGCGTCCCGGCGACCTCGCTCCACCCGAACGGGGTCCGGATGGCGAAGCTGCTGCCCGCCGGGCGCGGGGCCACCGCGCAGAACAGCTCGCCCGGGCCGTCGCGGATCGCAAGCTCCGTGCGCCCGGGCCCTGCCTGCTCGATCCGCACCGTGGTGTCGGGCCGCACCAGCACCACCGAGCCGTCGGCAAAGCGCAGCCGCGCCCCTGCGGACTCCACCGTGAAGCGGTCGCCCGCGCCGAGCTCCAGCGCGCCGCCCGGCGGCAGGTAGCCGCCGGGGCCGCCGCCGGCGCGCTCGACCCGCAGCGCCGCGGTGGGCGCCATGCCCTCCAGCCGCGCCACGGTGAGCCCCGCCCCGCCCCGCGGCTGGGGCAGCGGCCGCATCCGCTCGCCGAGCAGCACCACGAGCAGCAGCGCGGCCGCGGCCGCCAGCCCCGCTCCCAGCCAGCGACGCGCCTGCCGCGGCAGCGCGAGCACGCGCGCGCGGGCGCCGGCCCGCTCGGGGCCAGCCGCCGCCGGGCGAGAAGCGGTGGGCGCGGCGGCGGCGCCGGCGGTGGCAGCAGCGGCGATGCGGGCGGCCAGCGCCTCGCCGAAGGGATGATCGACGAAGGCCGCCGCGAGCAACCGCTCGGTCCGCCGCAGCTCGGCGCCGCGCGCGCGACAGGCCGCGCACTGCTGCAGGTGGGCCTGCAGGGCCTGGCGTCCGGCGGCCTCCAGCCGCCCGTCCAGCTCCCGCTCGAGCAGCACCTTCGCCTGCCGGCACCGCATCGCCGCGCTCCTCCTGCTGCCACGCCGCCGCGCCGCGCGCCGGCCCCGGCACGACCGGGCAATAGCCCGGCCGCCGGCCGCACCCCCGCGCTACTCCTCTCGCTCCGGCACCAGCCCCCGCAGCTGGCGCCGCAACAACGCCCGCGCCCGGTGCAGGCGCGATTCGATCGCCGAGATGCTCTCGCCCAGCAGCGCCGCGATCTCCTCGTAGCTCCGCTCGTCGAGGTACTTCAGCACCACCACTTCCCGGTAGCTCGCCGGCAGCTGGGCCACCGCCCGCCGCACCTGCGCGCGCAGCTCGGCGTGCGCCAGGTGCTCGGGCACCGCCGGCCGCTCGTCCGCGATCCGCTCCAGCGCCGCGGACTCCGGCGTTGCCGCTGCCGGCTCGCGCCGCTGCCGGCGCCGCCGATCGAGCGCGGTCGTGCGCACCAGACCGTACAGCCAGGAGCGGAAGCGCTGCGGCTCGCGCAGCTCGCCCAGGCGGTGCTGGACCTTGAGGAAGGCCTCCTGGACCGCATCGGCGGCCTCCTCGTAGCTGCCCAGCACCGCATAGGCGGCCGCACCGGCCAGCCGCAGGTGGCGCTCGACGAGCCGGGCGAAGGCTGCGCGGTCGCCCCGCTGGCACGCCGCGACCAGCTCGGCGTCCTCCGCCCGCTCAGCCATGTCCAGCCCGCGCCGCCCACATCAGGGTGACGCTCCACGACCGCGCCGCCTTGCGCGGGTTTTCCCCGCGCAGCCGCCGCGCTCGCCCCGCCGGCCGGTGGCCGCAGCGGGCGCTCACCCCCGCACCTTGATCGCGAGCACGCTGGCGTCCTCACGCAGCGGCGCGCCGCGCGTCCAGTCCTCGAACAGGCGCGCGAACTTGGTGATGAAATAGTCGGCCTCGTGCCGCCCGTAGCGCCGCACCGCATCCAGCAGGCGCTCGTAGCCGAAGGCGCGCCCCTCGACGTCGAGCGCCTGGAACGCCCCGACGGTATGGAACACGAGCAGGTCCCCGGGCGCGAGCTGCAGGCACCGCTCGCCGAGGGCGCGCTCGAAGACCTCGCCCCGGTCCAGCCCCAGCGCCATGCCCGGGCACTCCAGCGCCGCGAGCGCCGGCTGGCGCCGCTCGGAGTACAGAAGCGGCGGGTGCAGGCCGGCGCGCGCGAACCGGAGCGCGAGCGTGTTTCGCTCCAGCACCGCCAGCACCAGCGCGATGAACGAGCGCGCCTCGCCCTCGGCGCACAGATCGGCATTGACCTGGCGCAGCACCTCGGTGAGCGGGCGGTCGCGCCGCAGGTGCATGCGGAGCAGGTTGCGCGCCACCGGGACCAGCAGTGCCGCCTCCCCGCCCTCGCCCGCCGCGGCGCCGACGACGCACACCAGCCGTTCGCCCTCCAGCGTCACCACGTCGATGAAGTCGCCGGCCAGGTGCCCGGCGGTGCGCTGGAAGGCGCGCAGCTCCAGCCCCTCCACCTCGGGCAGCGGCGGCGGCTCGGCGGCTGCTCCCGGCGCGCCCCGCATGGCGATGACGCTGGAGCGCACCTCGGCCAGGCGGGCATCGATGGAGCTGCGCCACCGCTCCGGCTCGCCTCCGCTCTCCGGCTGGCCCGCGCCCTCGGAGAGCGGCGCGCCGGCCCCCGGCGGGCGCGGGCGGGCGGAATCGGCGCTGGCCGTCGCTCCGCCCGCCGGGGCCACGCCGCCGGCCGGGGCCTCGGCGCCGCCCGCCACGGGCAGCGGCCCGGAATCCGAGGCTCCCGGCAGGCGGCCGGAATCCCCGCCGCCTCCCTCGCCGCCGGCGCGGGCCCACTCCCCGGAGACCGAGGCGGGTGGCCGCCCGGAAAGCTTGACCAGATCCGGGGTCGGCGCCGCCCCCAGATGCGCGATCTCACCGGACAGCGCGGGCGAACGGCTTGCCCCGTCCTCACCTCCGGCCCCCCGCCGCATGAGCGCGCGCCGGAAGGCGGCGCACCCGGCGATCAGGTGGCGGGCGATCTCGCGCGGGGCGACCTCGACCATCTGCTCGCTGGTGGCGAACTCGATGTGCTCGCACACCCGGCGGCAGTACGGGCAGACCCACCGCCCCTCGGCATCGCGCAGCCGCCAGACCGCGTCGCTCTCGATGCGGCGCCGCACCGCCTCCGCCATTTTCTGGATGCGGTTGGCATAGGCGACCATCGACTCGAGGTAGGCAAGGGGCTTTTCGGCACCGCGCCCGCGGGCATGGGCGGTGCAGCGCCGCAGGTGGCGGCAGATCGCGCCCAGGGTGCGGGCGCTGATCTTGCCGCCGGCGGGGACCCGGACCTCGGTCGCCTCGGCGCAGTAGGGGCAGTACCAGTGGCGCTCCACGTCGTAGAGCTGCCAGCTCGGCCGCTCCAGCAGCGCGCGGCGCACGCGCTCGAGCATCCGCAGCCGGCGCGCGCGTGCCTTCAGCTCCCCCAGCGGCAGCGGCCGGCCCTGGAAGCCACCCCAGGCGGCGCAGCCCTCCAGGTGCTGGACCACCGCCTGCAGCTCGCGCCCGTCGCCGACCGGATAGCGGCCCTGGCGGTCGGTCACCGGCTCGGCGCAATAGGGGCACAGCCAGTGGCGGCCGGCGCGCACGCGCCACGCCTCGTTGGAGATCAGCTCGCGCTCGATCCGCCGCCTGTCGCGCTGGCTGATGGCCATGGCCGCCGGCCCACCCCGCGCCTCTGCCCGCCCGCTCACCGCGCGGCGATGTCCGCCGCGCCAAGAGCGCCGCCTCGCCTCACGGCAACACCTTGATCGCGAGCATCGTCATGTCGTCGCGCTGGCGCGCGCCCTCGCGGAAGTCGTGTACCGCCTTCTCCACCTGATACAGCACGTACTCCGCCTCCTCGGCACCGTAGCGCGCGATCACCTCGTGCAGCCGCGCGGCGCCGAACTCCTCGCCGTCGTGGTTCATCGACTCGGTCACCCCGTCGGTGTACATGAAGAGCAGGTCGCCGGGCAGCAGCCGGATCTCGACTTCCTCCATGGCGTGGAAGAACTCGCTGCCCGCCACCATGCCCAGCGCCATGCCCTTGCAGTCCACGACCTGCAGCCGCGGGGTGCGCGCCGGATTGAACAGCACCAGCGGGTTGTGCCCGGCGCGCGCAAACCGGAAGACGCGAGCGCGGGTGTCCAGCACCCCGTACAGCACGGTGACGAAGGTGCGGCTGTCCAGATCCGGATAGATGTCGGCGTTGCCGAGCACGAGCGTGTGCCCGGGCGAGCTGCGGCCGCGGCCGTGGACCTCGAGCAGCTTCTTCGCCAGGCCGACCAGCAGCGCCGCCTCCAGTCCGTGCCCGGAGATGTCGCCGATGGCGATTCCCAGCTCGCCCTCCGAGACCTGCACGAAGTCGTAGAAATCGCCTCCCAGCCGCGAACACGGCTTGTAGACCACGCCGAGCTCGAAGCCGGGGATCTCCGGCACCCGCGGCAGCAGCCGCAGCTGCCGGGAGCGCGCGTGCTCCAGGCTGCGCTCCAGCTCCAGCGACATCTCGACCTGGCTCTTCAGCGCCGCCACCTCCGCGTCGATGCGGCGCACCCAGTCGGCGGGGGGCACGGCGGTGGCGGCAGCGCCGGCGGTGGCGGCGCCGGCCGGCGGCGCCGCGGCTACGGACAGCGGGGCTGCGGGCACGGCCGCACCGCGGTTCGGCTCTGCGCCCGGCCCCGGAGGCGCGAGCAGCGCCTGCAGCTCGGCGCGGCTCAGCTCCGGTTCGGCCCCCTCGGTGTAGCGCGGGCACTGCTCGTGCAGATGCGCCACCACCTGCAGGATGGTCTTGCGCAACAGCGTCCCGTCGCGGTGGATGCTGATCGACTTCTGCACCTTGCGGCAGTACGGACACAGCCACGAGCCGAAGGCGTCCTGCACCGACCAGCGCTCGTCCTCGACCAGCGCCCGCGCGACCTCGCGGCGCAGCCGGATCTGGCGGTTGGCCTGCTCGACGATCGCGCGGAGCTCCGCCTTGGGCTTGAGCCGCGCGCGCTTGACCGCATACGCGGGGCAGCTCGCCAGGTGCGCCCACGCGCCCTCCAGCGCGGTGCGCGAGACGCCGCGCCGCGCCGGCGCCGGTAGCCTGACCTCGGTCGCCTCGCCGCAGTACGGGCAGTACCAGACGTCGTCGGCGTCGGTGAACTGCCAGATCGCCCGGCGGGTCAGCTTACGCTCGAGCTTCTGCAGGATGCGGGCCCGGTTGATCGCGATCACCCGGTCCTTGAGGTAGCGCTCGGTGCGCGGCTTGCCCTCCAGCTGCCGGTAGGCGGTGCAGCCCTCCAGGTGGCGCCAGACCTGATCGCACAACTCCAGCGACGGCTCGGCGTGCCGATCGAAGGTGATCTGGGTCGGCTCCGCGCAGAACGGGCACAGCCACTGCCCGTCCATGTCGCGGAATCGCCACTCCGCCCGCTCGCGCAGCTTGTGGCGCAACCGCTCCAGGCGCTGGCGCCGCTCGGCGCGCTCGCGCTCCGCGAGCAGCTCCTCCAGCGGCCGTGGCCGGCCCTCGCCGTGCGCGTAGCCGGGGCAGGCGAGCAGGTGCTTGACGATGCGGCGCAGCTCGCGCTCGCCCGGTCCGTCCCCGGCTGCCTGCTCGCCGCCGCCCTCCTCCGGCTCGCCCGGCCTGCTGGCGGTGCCACCGCCCGGCCGCTCGCCCGGCAGCTCGAGCGGGATCCCGGTGGTCCGCGCGCAGAACGGGCAGATCCAGCCGCCGGTGCGGTCGCGGACCTGCCAGACCGGATCGCGGGCCAGCCGCCGCCGCACCCGCCGCGCCAGGTCGAGCACCGCCGCCCGCCGCTGCAGCACCTCCTGCTCCAGCGGCGGCTGGTCGACGCCGGTGAACTTCGGGCAGCCCGATACCAGGTGCTGCAGGATCCGGAGCTCCAGACTGTCGTCCATGCGCAACCCGGCCGCCCCGATCTCGCCGCAGAACGGGCACAGCCAGTCGCGCTTGCCCACGATCACGCACCAGGCCGGATTGCCGGCCAGCACCTCGGCCGTGATGCGCTTGAGCAGCTTGCGCTCCTGGATCATGGCCCCGGCGGCGCCTCCTGCTCCAGCGACTCCAGGATGCGCAGGTAGGAGGCAAAGCGGCGCGGCGAGATCCGCCCCTCGGCGACCGCCTCGCGCACCGCACAGCCGGGCTCCTCGCGGTGCAGGCAATCGGCGAAGCGGCAGCGGCGCCTGGCCTCGCCTCCGCTGCCAGAACTGTCATAGGCGACGGCGCGGATCTCGCGAAACAGCACGTCGAGATCGCCGGGCTGCAGATCGTAGAACCCGAACGCCCGCACCCCCGGGGTGTCGACGACGAAACCGCCCTCGCGCAGCGGCAGCAGCACGGCGCTGGTCGTGGTGTGCCGTCCCTTGCGCGTCCTCGCCGAGACGGCGGCCGTGCGCTGCTCGGCCGCCTCGAGCCCGAGCGCATTGAGCAGCGAGGACTTGCCGGCCCCGCTGGGGCCGCTGACCAGGGTGATCCGCCCCCGCACCCGCTCGCGCAGCGCGTCGATGCCCTCGCCGGTGACCGTGCTGGTCAGCAACGCCGGGATGCCGATGGCGCGGTAGTCCCGCTCCAGCAGCTCCTCCAGCGCGCGCCGCTCGGCTGGCTCGAGCAGGTCGATCTTGTTCAGCACCACCAGCGGCGCGATCTCGCTCAGCTCGGCGGCACACAGCACCCGGTCGACGAAGCCGGGCTTCCACTCCGGATCGCGCGCCGCGACCACGACCGCGATGGTGTCGACGTTGGCGGCGGTGATCAGCGGGCGGTGGCCGTCGCGGGCGCGCCGGCGCAGCAGCACCGAGCGGCGCGGCTCCAGTGCCTCGATCACGCCCGCGCGCCCGTCCCCCACGCGGACGAACTGCACCCGGTCGCCGACCACGACCGTGCCGCGCCCGTCGCGCGCGAGCTCTTCCCTGAGCCCGCGCCGCACATGGCAGCGCAGCGCTGCCTGGAGGGAGGGCGGAGCGCCGTCGGGCAGCACCAGCGTGCCCTGCTGGTCCTTGCGGACGACCGTACCCCGCTCGCAGCCCCGGTCCATATCCCGATGGATGGTAGCGCCGGGATCGGTGTAACTGCAACGCGGGAGCCCGGCTCCGACCTCGCGCCCGCGCGGCGCCGGGGCAGGCCGCTCGCCGTGCGCGGCGGGCACGGCCGGTGCCGGTGCCCGCCGCAAGACCACCCTGCCCCTACGGCGGTAGCCCCGCCGGAGACGGCTCGGCCAGGTGGCCGTCGCGCGCGAGCAGCGGCTCGATGTGCTCGGCGAGCAGCTCCTCGACCTGCTCGGGCGCGCGCCCGACATGCCGGGCGGGATCGAGCAGCTCGGCGAACCGGCCGGCGAGCGGCGCGAACGCGGGATCGGCCGCAAGGCGCGCCAGCAGGTCGGGCGGCCCGCCTTCGGCCCGCTGCCGCTCGCGTGCCGCCATGGCGTGCTGGCGCGCCCGCTCATGCAGCTCCTGGCGGTCGCCGCCCGCCTGCACCGCCGCCATGATGAGCGGTTCCAACACCAGATAGGGCAGCTCCGCCTCCAGCCGCGCCGCGATCGCGCCGGAATGGATCCGCAGGCCCTCCACCACGACCGCGGCATAGCGCACCATGGCGTCGCTGGCGAGAAAGCACTCCGGGATGGCGAGCCGCCGGTTGGCGCTGTCGTCCAGACTGCGCTCCAGCCACTGGGTGGCGGCGGTGTGGGCCGCGTTGGGCGCGGTCTGGATGACCAGGCGGGCCAGCGCCCCGATCCGCTCGCTCAGCATGGGATTGCGCTTGTGCGCCATGGCCGAGGAGCCGACCTGCTGCTCGCCGAAGGGTTCCTCCAGCTCGCCCAGGCCCTGCAACAACCGCACGTCGGTGGCGAACTTGCCCAGCGAGGCCGCCAGCCCCGCCAGCACCGCGAGCACCCGGTGGTCGAGCTTGCGCGGATAGGTCTGGCCCGCTAGCGGAATCACGCGCGCAAAGCCGAGCCGCTCGGCGAGCAACTGCTCCAGCCGCCGCACCTTGGCGTGCTCGCCCCCGAACAGCTCCAGAAAGCTCGCCTGGGTGCCGGTGGCACCCTTGGCGCCGCGCAGCGGCAACTCCGCGGCGGTGCGCGTGATCTCCTCGTAGTCCAGCCACACGTCTTGCAGCCACAGCGCGAACCGTTTGCCGACGGTGGTGGGCTGCGCGGGCTGCAGGTGGGTGAGCGCCAGGCAGGGCCGCGCGCGCTCGCGGCGCGCCAGCGAGGCCAGTGCGCGCATGAGCCGCAACAGCCCCCGGCGCAACAGCTCCAGCGCCTCGCGCATGACGATGAGGTCGGCATTGTCGGTCACGAAGCTGCTCGTGGCGCCGAGATGGATGATCGCGCGCGCGCCCGGACACTGCTCGCCGAAGTGGCGCAGGTGCGCCATCACGTCGTGGCGCAGCTCCGCCTCGAGCTGGCGGACGCGCTCCAGGTCGCAGCTGTCCAGGTGCGCGCGCAGCTCGGCGAGCTGCGCATCGGTGATGGGCAAGCCCAGCTGTTGCTGGCACTCCGCCAGAGCGAGCCACAGCCGCCGCCACAGCCGCGCCCGGTAGCGCGCACCGAACAGCCGCTGCATGGCGGCGCCGGCGTAACGCTCCGCGAGGGGACTCACCCAGCGCTCGCCCTCGGCTGCCTGCATGCCCTGCGCCCCTCCGCGTCCTACCAGCGGCTGCGGCCCGCGGGCGGAGCCGCTCCCCCCGCCTCGGGCTCCGGCCGTGGCTGCTCCGGCACCGGATCGGCGTCGGGATCCGCGAGCACGCGCCCCTGCCTCCACAGCCCCGCGATCGCGCGGCGGGACAGGTTCTCCGAAGGGCGGTTGGTGCAGATGTATCTGCGGCACTCCAGCGGCCGCGCCGGATAGATGCGGCAGGCCCGAGCCGGCTCGTCATAGAAGATGCAGGTGCCGCGGAACATGCGGTAGAGCGCATCGGCGCGGCTGCCCGGCGGCAACAGCGGGGCGCCGTCGCGGCCGAGCTTGAGGGGCGCGAAGACCTCGACCCGCTCTCCCTCCAGCTCCAGCGCGTCGATGATGCAGAAGCGACGCACGAACGCGTCGGGCTCGAGCCCGAGCAGCGCCGCCGCCTTCTCCACCTCGCCGGGCGCGAACCAGCCGGGATTGGAGCGGCAGCACAACCCGCGCCGGATGCAGCCCCGCTCCGGCGCCGGGTGCTCGCTGAACTCGGGCTCCTCCCACGCCCAGTACGGGTTTTCCGGCGCCAGCGCCTGCCCCGGGCGGTGCACGGTGTGCTCCTGCAACACCCGCAGCCGGCGCGGGCGGCCCGCGGCCTGCGACCCGTGCCCAGGGAGCATGGCATCGGTTCCCATCGCGTGGCTCCCCACCCGCCTGTCCGCGCCCTAGCCCTGGTCGACCCCGATCTCCAGCGCGAAGTGGGGGTAGTTGCGCTCGGCGACCAGTCGCCGCATGGCGTCGGCCGCCTCGCGCAGCACCGCCACCTCGTGCCGCCCGTGCACGTCGAGGCAGTACACACCGCGGTGCGCCGGATTGGCATGCGGCAGCGCGTACCAGGAAAACCGGAGGCTGCCCTCGAACGCCTCGGGATCGGGCGCGTGACGCCGCAGCTGCTGGATCAGCTCGCGCAGGATCCCGTCCATGAGCGCCGTCGCCGCCTCGAGCGCCTCCCGGGTGGCCGGAGGTGGCCGGAAGCGCACCCGCACCGTGCTGTGCTGGACCACGCCCATCGCCCCGCTCCGGCTGGCCCTCCCGCCGCCGGAGGCCGATCGTACGCCCGCCGCCTGCGACCCGCAAGCCCGCGGGAGGTTTTTCCCGGCTGCGCCGGGCCATTATGCTGGGGGCATGGAGCTGCGGCTGTCCGAGCACGCGCGCTGGTTCGGCGGGCGGCGCGAGCTGGTGCTGTTTCACCAGCGCAATGGCGCCGTGATCCCGGTCCGCGAGCCGGTGCGGCAGGCGCTGCTACCGCTGGTACCGGCGCTCGCGGGCTGGCCGCGGGCCCGCGGACCCGCGGACCCGCAGGCGGTGGCGCGGGCGCGCGAGCGGCTGCTGCGCTGGCGGCTGCTGGTGCCGCCGGACTGCGATGAGGAACGCGAGCTGGCGGGCTGGTATCCGCTGCGCTCGCCCTGGTCGGTGTTCTACGTTGAGGCGGACGGCTCGGTGCTGCGCGCGCGCTGGGACCGCACGCAGCAGCGGCCGGTGCTGGAGCGGCTGGCGGGCCTGCCCGCGCGGCTGTGGCAGATCTGCGATGGCACCCATCCGCTGGCGGAGATCCTGGCCGACGCCGGCCAGCACGCCCGGGCGCTGCGCGAGCTGCTCGGGCGCTGGACGGGGATCGAACAGCAGCTGCTCAAGTGGCTGCCGGCGCCGGCCAACACCTTCACCGAGGGCCCGCCGCCCGAGGTGCTCTCGCACACCAAGCACCTGCGCTGCTTCGGCCCGGCTCCGCCGGCCCGCCCGCCGGCAGAGGACGAGCCCGAGCTCACGCGCTACCACCGGGAGCGGATCCGGACGGCGGAAGAGCAGTTCGAGCTGCGCGAGAGCACGCTCTCGCACCTGTATCGGGAGCCGCACCCGGCGCTGGGCGGCCGCAGCTACGGGGCGCGGCTGGCCGAGGTGCTGCGCGAGCGCGGGCTGCTCGGCCCGCACACGCGCCGGATCGTGGAGGTGGGCGGCGGCACCGGTGCCATGGCGGAGGCGTTTCTCGAGGCGCTGCCGGCGCCGGCGCCGGTGCGCCACTACACCATCGTCGAGCTGGCCCCGGCGCTGCTGGCGGCGCAGCGCCGGCGCCTCTCTGGCAGCCCTGGCGCGCTGCCGGCCGCGGTCCACTGGGTGCAGGGGCACGCCGAGGCGCTGCCGCTGCGCAGCGGCTGCACGGATCTGCTGCTGTGCAACGAGGTGATCGCCGATCTGCGCGTGGCGCCGGATCCCGCGCGGCCTGGCCGGCTGCTCAACGCCGGGGCGCTGGTGCTGCTGCAGGAGATCGCGCGGGTGCTCGCACCGGGGGGCGGGGCCTTCGTGAGCGAATATGGCGAGCTCGAGGGCGAGGTGCGGCCGGCCGAGGGGCTCGATCACGCCGAGCACACGATCCGCTTCGGGGAGCTCGTGGCGCGCGCGCACGCGCTCGGCCTGCAGGCGGCGCTCGAGCCGCTGGACGCGCTGTTCGGCTTCGCGGCGGACACGCCGGTGCTGTTCGCCGACGCCATCCACCTGGCCGAGCTGGACGCGATCGCGCGCCACTTCGGCGGCGAGCTGCCGGCGCTCGCCTACACCCCTGCCATGCTGCAGCAGCGGCTGGGCGGCGTGCTGGAGCTGGACCGGCTGTTTCACCTGCACTTCAGTCCGCTCGGGCGGGGACTGCCGACCGCGGGCCTCGCCCCCGCGGTATTCAAGGCCCTGCTGCTGCGCAAGCCGCGGGCGTGAGCGGCTGCTTGGCGGCGCCCCGCCCGGCGGCATCGCTTTCCTGCCGGCCGCCCCGCGCGCCACCGCCCGGCTCCTGGGGCTGGCGCAGGCGCTGGCCAGCGGGCGGCGCTCCGTGTTAGACTCGCGCGCGAGACAGGCGAACGCGCGGCGCGAGCGCGACGGAGACGGCGGGGCGATCCGGGAGCATGCAGGCAGAGCGCAGGAGATCGGGGCCGAAGCGGGCTCAGGGCGCGCGGCCGGAGCAGCCGGCGCCCGATCCGGCGGGGGTGTTGCTGGTCGACAAGCCCGCCGGCATCACCTCGCACGACGTGGTCGAGCGGCTGCGCCGGACCTTCGGCTGGCGCAAGGTCGGCCACGCCGGCACGCTCGACCCCATCGGCACCGGGGTGCTGGTGATCCTGGTCGGCCGCGCGACGCGGGCGCAGGAGCACTTCATCAACGACGACAAGGAGTACCGCTTCCGGATGCGATTCGGGCTCGAGACCACCACCCACGACCTGGACGGCGAGATGGTGCGGGAGCTGCCCGGTCCGCTGGCGATCGAGCGGCAGTCGCTGGAGGCGGTGCTCGCCGAGTTCCGCGGCGAGATCGAGCAGCTGCCCCCCATGGTCTCCGCGCTCAAGCACCGCGGCAAGCCGCTTTACAAGTACGCCCGGCGAGGGGTCGAGATCCCGCGCGAGCCGCGGCGCATCACGGTCCACGCCCTGGAGTTGCTGGAGTTCCAGGGGCGCGAGGCCGAGCTGCGGATCGCCTGCAGCAAGGGGACCTACGTGCGGACGCTGGCGCATGACATCGGGCAGCGGCTCGGGGTGGGCGCCTGCCTGACGGCGCTGCGCCGCACGCGCTCCGGAGCGTTCACCGAGGCGGACCTCTACCCGCTGGAACGGCTGTGCGAGCTGCGCCCCGAAGAGGTGTTCTACCTGTTGAAGCCGGTCTCCGAGGCGCTCGCGGCCAGGGATACCGCTAGGGAACCGCCGCTGCGCAGCCCGCGCTGAGCCGGCCCCCGCCGCGGCGTGCACGCCGGCCGCGCGGGATCGCGCGCCTGCTTGCCAGGGATGGACAGCCCCGCTGGCGGCGCCGCCGGCGCTGCCGGCCGCCCGCGCGCGGCTCGCCCTCGCCTGCCGGTCAGCGCCGGAAGATGGCGGGATTGTTCAGCTTCATGACCTCGCCCATGTTGCCCGTGACCTTGATCTTGCCGGTCATGAAGGCCTGCATCGGATTGACCGTGCCGGTGTGGATGCCGACCCAGGTCGCCGCGTCCATCTCGATCGTGGCCTTGGGCTGCTCGGCGGTGCCCTGCTCCACGGTGCAGCTGCCGTCCTTGACGCGCATCACCCAGTCGCCGCCGTCCTCGCCGCGGAGCTTGAACTGGATCGTGGTCTCCCAGTTGCCGGCTCCCGCCGGATCGAAACGCCCGGGCATGGCCTCGAAGATATCGGCAGGCTTGGTCATCACACGCTCTCCCTCTTCGCTCTCGCTCGGTACGCGGACCTGCTCGCCCGCGCCGCCCCGCCGCGGCGGCCCCTTCACTGCAACGCCGGGATCCACCTGTATTCCAGGCGCGGCCAGCGCGCCGCCCGGCCCGCGCTCCACTCCAGGTGCAGCACCGCACCGGCGGACGGCGCTGCGCCCGCGGCCGTGCTCCCGCCCCCCCGCGCGGCGGCCGGCAGGCCGGCGCGCGCCTCGGAGTAGATCGTCGGCCGCTCGGCGGCGAGCGCGGTCCGCTCGTAGACGATCACGCTGGCATCCGGCGCCTGCGCCAGCCGCTCGCACGCCGCCCGTGCCGCCTCGAAATAACCGATCTCGTCCACCAGTCCGAGATCCAGCGCCTGCTGCGCGGTGAACACCCGCCCATCCGCCAGCCGCTGCACCGCCTCGCGGTCCAGGCCGGCGCGGGCCGGGCCGGGAGCGCGCCCGCGCGCCACCACCTCGACGAATCGCTCGTGCAGCGCATCCACGAGCTGCTGCAGCAGCTGGCGCTCCTGTTGCTCCATGGGGCGAAAGGGATTGCCGAGGTCCTTGTGGGCACCGCTGCGCAGCGTGTGCACCTGGACGCCCAGCTTCTCGCCCAGACCGGACACGTTGGGAAAGAAGGCGACCACCCCGATCGAGCCGGTGATGGCGGTCGGGCTCGCCACCACCCAGTCCGCGGCCTGTGCGACGTAATAGGCGCCCGAGGCGGCGGTGTCCATGAAATAGGCAACGATGGGACGGCCGGTCTCCGCGCGCCAGCGCACGAGCTCGTGGTAGATCAGGTCGCTTGCGGTCACCCCTCCGCCGGGGCTGTTGATCCGCAGCACGATACCGCGCACGTCCCGATCCTGGCGTGCCAGCTCCAGTTCGTCGCGCACCCGCGAGACCGGACTCGGCCGGCTGCCGAGCAGTCCCTCGTCCTGGGCGTGCTCGGTGATCTCCCCGTCCAGGCGCAACAGCAGGATCTTGCCCTCGCCCTCGCCCCGGATCAGCGGTACCTCCACCAGCTCGCCCAGCCGCTCCAGCCCCAGATCGAAGGGTGCGTAGATGCAACCGCTGGCCAGCCACGGCAGCAACACGGCCCCAGCCAGCGCGAACACGACGGAGGTGTACGGCCTCGAGCCCAACGCCAAGAGCCCTCCTGGATGGCAGAGGGGCGCGAGTCTAGCAAGCCCCGGCCGCGTTGTCGAGCGGCGAGGCCACGCCCGCCCGGGCTTGCGGCCAGCCGCGGGCGTGGTATCCTCGCGCCTCTGGAGCTGGGTGCGCCGCCGGCGGTTGTTCGCCGCGCGGCAGCCACCTCGCTCGCACCGCCATCGCAGCTGGGAGAGCCGCCATGAGCCCACCCTTGGCCCGCACTCGAGCTGGGCTGGCGCTGGGCCTGCTCGCGCTCGCGCTCACCGCCGCACCGGCGCTGGCCGGCCGCGGCCCCACGCTGTCGTCGCTGCAGCGCGAGTTGCAGCCCGCGCTCGCCGCGAAGGACATGGGCGCCGCCGAGCAGGTGCTGGTCCAGATCGCGGCAGTCGATGACGACAAGGCGCTCAAGCTGATCCTGGGCCTGGCGCTCAAGGCGGAGGAGGCGGAGCTGTTCGAGGCGTGCCGGCGCGCGCTGGCGCAGCTCCAGGGGCCGCAGGCGATCGCCGAGGCGGCGAAGCTGCTCGCCAACCCGCGCGGGCCGTTCGAGCCGCGGGTGCTGGTGGCGGAGGCGTTCGGCAGCGTGCAGGGCGAGCCGGTGGTGCCGGCGCTGGTGGCAGCGCTCCAGTCCGATCCCGACGCCACGGTGCGGCGCGAGGCAGCCGCCGCGCTCGGCCGCAAGCGGGACCGCCGCGCGCTCCAGGCGCTGTGCGAGGCGTATGCCGCCGAGGAGGCGGACAAGGGCCGGCTGTTCTGACGATCCGCCAGAGCCTGATCGAGCTGACCGGCCTCGCCTACGCCACCGGCGAGGAGTGGCTGGCGTTCTGGCGCGAGCGCGGCCAGCAGTTCGATTTCGAGCGCGAGCGGGGACAGGGCGATGACGGCAGCACCGTGGTGCGCCGGCCGAAGTTCTTCGGCTCGGAGATCGCCTCCAGCCGCGTGATCTTCGTCGTCGATGTCTCGGGCTCCATGGTCATGTGGGATCCGGATGCGGAGTTCACCGAGGAGGGCTGGAAGTCGATCCATGCCCCGCCGGAACGGGTACGCATGAACCGGCTGCAAAAGGAGTTGAAGCAGGTTCTGGAGGGGCTCGGCCCGGAGGTCCGCTTCAACCTGATCGCGTTTTCCGACGCGCTGCGGCGCTGGAACAAGGCGCTGGTGCCGGCCAGCCCGGAGAACATCGCGGCGGCCAAGCAGTGGGTGGAGCGGCTGCGCGCCGACGGCGGCACCTACACCGGCACCGCGCTGCGCGAGGCGCTGGAGGACCCCGAGGTCGACACCATCTATCTGTTGTCGGACGGCGCCCCGATGAAGTACGGCGAGGAGCGGCTGGACGCGCGCTACCGCGAGGAGATCCTGACCGAGACGGCGCGCCGCAACCGCTTCCGCCGCGTGCGCATCCACTGCCTGGGCTTCGACGGCGAGGGGATCTGGCCCAAGGCGCACGGCCCGCGACCGCCTTCGCTCGCCAAGCAGAAGACCGGCGACTTCATCCGGTTCATGCAGCAGCTCGCCCGGGACAACGGCGGGGAGTACCGCTCCATCCCCTGAGCCGTCGCTTCCCCCTGCAGTCGCTGGCCCTGGCGAGCCGATCATCGCATTGCGATGCTATCGGCTGCGGACCGCCGTCTGGCCCAGTTGCTGATCCGCGAGCACGCCGTGCCGCTGGTGGAGCTGCACGCCTGTCGCCAGCAGCTCGAACGGCTGGCGGCGGCGGGCCAGCCGTGTCCCTCGCTGGAGCAGCTGCTGCTGGAGCGGGGTGCGCTGACGCCGCAGGCGCTCGCCCGCATCAAGCGCAACCTGGGGCTGTTGGCGGGCACGAGCGGCGGCTGGCAGACCGGCGCCGGGGGCGAGCCGCCGCGCCGCCGGCGCAAGCCGCGCACCCTGGGCGGCTACGAGCTGCTCGCTCCCATCGCCGCCGGCGGTACCGGCACGGTGTTCAAGGCGCGGGACCCGGTGACCGGTGCCCTGGTCGCCATCAAGGTGCTGTCGGCCGAGGCGGCGATGCAGCGCGGGGCCGAACGGTTCTTGCGCGAGGCGCAGCTCGCCTGCCAGCTCACCCACCCCAATCTGGTGCGGGGCATCCGGGTCGGCCGCGAGGACGGGCTATACTACTTCGTCATGGAGTTCGTCGAGGGCGAGAGCGCCGGACAGCGCCTGCGGCGGCGGCAGGGCTTCGGCGAGCTGGAGGCGGTGGCGATCGGGCGGGCGGTCTGCGCGGCGCTGGAATGCGCGCGCGCGCACGCGATCGTGCACCGCGACATCAAGCCGGACAACATCCTGCTCGACCGCCAGGGGCAGGTCAAGCTGTGCGACCTGGGGTTGGCGCGCTCGTTCGGCCGGCCCACCTCGGTCACCACCTCGGGCATCGCGGTCGGCACTCCGCGCTACATCTCGCCCGAGCAGGCGCGCGGCGACCCGAACGTCGACCACCGGAGCGATATCTATTCGCTGGGGGTCACGCTCTTCCACATGGTCATCGGCCGGCCGCCGTTCGACGGCGAGACCGGGCTGGCGATCCTGTCCAGGCACATCTACGAAGAGGTGCCGCGCCTGCGCGCGGTGCGCCCCGAGCTCAGCCCCGAGCTGGAATACGTGGTCGCACGCGCCACCCGCAAGCGCCCGGCGGAGCGCTACGAGACTGCGGGCGACATGGCGCGGGACCTGGCGATCGTGGCCTCCCGCCTGGCCGAGCGCGCCGGGGGCGCGCCTCCGCCCGCGCCGGCCGCGCTCGCGCGCCCGGCCGGCGCTGCCGCCGCCCCCCACCCACCCGCCGCCGCCCGCGCCGGTGGACCGCCGGCCGGGCTGCCGCACCCCTCCGCCTGAGCCGGCGCGGGTCCCGCTGCGGGCGGCCGTGAGAACGGGGGGACGCCGAGCGCCCACCTTGCGACCGCGTGCGGTTTCTGGTAGCAAGGCCCGGCCCCGCCGCATGCGGGGCCGGTACCATGGGGGGCGGGCAAGGCGCCATGATCGTCGGGATTCCCAGGGAGATCAAGAGCTGCGAGTACCGGGTCGGCATGGTCCCGGGCGGGGTGGATGCGCTGGTCAAGGCTGGGCACACCGTCCTGGTGGAGAGCGGTGCGGGGGTCGGCAGCGGCATCGCCGACGAGGAGTATGCGGGGGCCGGCGCCGAGGTCGTCTCGACGCCCGAGGAGGTCTGGGAGCGGGCCGAGCTGATCGTCAAGGTCAAGGAACCGCTGCCGCCCGAATACCCGCGCATCGAGCCGCGTCACACGATCTTCACCTTCTTCCACTTCGCTGCCTCGCAGGAGCTGACCGACGCCATGATCGCCACGGGGGCGAGCTGCATCGCCTACGAGACGATGGAGGACGAGGCGGGTCGGCTGCCGCTGCTCACCCCCATGAGCGAGGTCGCCGGCCGCATGGCCATCCAGGAGGGAGCGAAGTACCTGGAGAAGCCCATGATGGGGCGCGGCATCCTGCTCGGCGGGGTGCCGGGGGTCGAGCCGGCGCACGTGGTCATCATCGGCGGCGGAGTGGTCGGTACCAACGCCGCCAAGGTCGCCGCCGGTCTGGGAGCGCGGGTGGTGGTGCTCGACATCGACCTGGAGCGGCTGCGCTATCTCGACGACATCATGCCGCCGAACGTGACCACGCTGTATTCCAACCAGTACAATATCCACGCCGCGGTGATGCACGCCGACCTGGTCGTGGGGGCGGTGCTGGCGACCGGGGCACGAGCCCCGGTGCTGGTCCCGCGCTCGTATCTGCGGGAGATGAAGAACGGCGCGGTCATCGTCGACGTGGCGGTCGATCAGGGAGGCTGCGTGGAGAGCATCCGGCCCACCACGCACGACAATCCGACGTACGTCGTCGACGGGGTGGTGCATTACGGGGTCGCCAACATGCCGGGCGCGGTCGGCCGCACCTCCACCTATGCCCTGACCAACGCCACGCTGCCCTGGGCGCTGCGCCTGGCGAGCGCAGGCTGGCGCGAGGCGGCGCGCCGCTGGCGCATGGTCGCGACCGGCCTCAACATCGTGCGGGGGCGCGTCACCCGCGCCGAGGTCGCGGCGACCTTCGGCTATCCGACGGCGCCGCTCGAGGAGGTGCTGGCCAGCGCCTCCGAGGCCTGAGCGAGGCCGGCACCGGAGCAGGCGGGCGGCGCGGGCCTATGGGGGCCGCCCGGCCGCGGGGGCAGGGGGCGGTGCGCCACAGGCGGCCTGGCGTTGACACTGGGGTGGCTTCGGATTATAGTTGCGCTCTTCGCGAGGCGGTGCGTGCGCCCTTAGCTCAATTGGATAGAGCACCTGACTACGGATCAGGAGGTTGGAGGTTCGAGTCCTCCAGGGCGTACCACACCGCGGCGCGCGAGCGTGGCGACGAGGAACGCGGTGCACCTCCCCCCTTCGCAGCTGGGGCCCACGAGCGATGAGGCCCTGATGGCGATCGCGCTGCGCGAGGCGGCGCGCGCCCTGCAAGCGGGCGAGGTACCCGTGGGCGCGGTCATCGTCGATGCGGACGGGACCGTGCTCGGCAAGGCGCACAACCAGCGGGAGCTGCTGCGCGATCCGACCGCGCATGCGGAGATCCTCGCCCTGACGCAGGCAGCGGCGGCGCGAGGCTCGTGGCGGCTCGAGGGCGCGACCATGGTGGTGACGCTCGAGCCCTGCCCCATGTGTGCGGGGGCGCTGGTCAACGCGCGCGTGCGGCGGCTGGTCTTCGGGGCCGAGGACCCCAAGGCGGGCGCCTGCGGTTCGCTCTATGACATCGTGCGCGACCCGCGGCTGAACCACCGGCTGGAGGTGACCGGTGGGGTGCTCGCGGCGCAGTGCGGCGAGATCCTGCGCGCCTTCTTCCGCAGCCGCCGCGCCGCCAGCGGCAATGGTGGCGGCGGAGGCACGGCGGAGCAGCCGGCGCGCCGCTGAGCGGAACGACGCCACGCGGAGAGGTGCCAGAGCGGCCGAATGGGCCGGTTTCGAAAACCGGTGTGCGGGCAACTGCACCGGGGGTTCGAATCCCCCCCTCTCCGCCAGCCCGGGGCTGCGCGCGGGCGCGGGCCAGCTGCGGCCGCCCAGCGGGAGGGCGGATCGCGCCCGGGGCAAAATCGGCTGCCGGGGCTGTCCGCGCCGTGGTATGATGGCGCGGGCAGCGGCGCAGGCGACAACTCGAGGAGAGGTGACGGAGCGGCCGAACGTGCACGCTTGGAAAGCGTGTGTCCTGGCAACGGGACCGCGGGTTCGAATCCCGCCCTCTCCGCCACACAGCCTGCGGTGAGGCGAGCAGGAACACATCGGGATGGCCGCGCTCGTCCGCGGCGGAGTCCCCGGGGGTCGGGTCCTCTGCAACGGACGGACGCGAACCTGGTCAGGCCCTGACGGGAGCAGCCATAAGCGATCCCGTCTGTGTGCCGGAGGGGCGCCTGGCCCTCGGTGCCCGCCGTGGCGGCGCGGCCATCCTCTTCTACCGTCCGCACCTGCGCCCGCGGTTGCGCGCCGCCGGGCGGCGGACTACCCTGGGCGGCCTATGGCCTATACCGTCTTCGCCAGGAAATACCGGCCGCAGCGATTCTCGGAGGTGGTCGGCCAGCAGGCCATCGCCGCCACGCTGCGGAACGCCGTGGCGCAGGACCGGGTGGCGCACGCGTATCTTTTCTGCGGGCCGCGCGGCACCGGCAAGACCTCGCTGGCGCGCATCCTCGCCAAGGCGCTCAACTGCCTGGAGCTCCAGGATGGCGAGCCCTGCAACCGCTGCGATCCGTGCGTGAGCATTACCGAGGGACGCAACCTCGATGTCGACGAGTTCGACGCCGCCTCCAACCGCAAGGTCGAGGACGCCGAGGCGCTGACGCAGCGCGTGCGGGCGCCGCGGCCGGCGCGCCGCGACTCGCGCTACAAGGTCTTCATCGTGGACGAGGTCCACATGATGACCAAGCACGCCTTCAACGCCCTGCTCAAGACGCTGGAGGAGCCGCCCCCGCACGTCAAGTTCGTGTTCTGCACCACCGAACCCGAGCAGGTGCTGGAGACGATCACCAGCCGTTGCCAGCGGTTCGACTTCCGGCGGATCGGACGCGAGGACATCGCGGCGCGCCTGGCGCAGATCTGCGCCGCGGAGGGCATCGAGGCCGAGCCGCGCGCACTGCGGCTGATCGCGGCGCGCGCCCGCGGCGGCATGCGCGATGCCCAGAGCCTGCTCGACCAGGCGGTGGCGCTGGCGGCGGAGCCGGACCGCGGCTCAGGGGCGGCGGCTGGCGGTCCCCTGGTGCTCAGGGCCGAGCGGCTGGAGGCGGCGCTCGGCATGGCCCCGCGCGAACAGGTACGCGCACTCCTGGAGGCGGTCGCCCGCGGAGCGCTCCCCGAGGTGCTGGCGATCCTGGACGGCCTGTACGAGCGCGGGCTCGATCCGCTGGAGCTGGTGGCGCAGACCGCGCGGCTGGTGCGCGACTGCCTGGTGCTCGAGCTGGCGGGCGCCGAGGCGGGGGCGCGGCTGCTGGAGGAACCGGCGGAGGCGGAGGGGCTCGCCGGTCTGGCGGCGCGGCTCGGACGCGAGCGCGCGCTCGCGGCGCTCGGCGCGCTCGCGGAGCTGGAGCAGCGGCTGCGCGGGGCGCGCGACGACCGGGTGCTGGTGGAGCTGTGCCTGCTGGAACTGGCGCGCCTGGGCGAGGTGCTGGAGCTGGAGGCGGTGCTCGCGCGCCTGGAGGCGCTGGAGGCGCGGCTCGGCGGGAGCGCCGGGCCCGCGGCCGCGCCGGCGGCGGGCGGTGCCGCGGTGGCACCGCCGCCCGCCGCCCGCGCCGAGCCCCCCGGCGCGGCGGGCGCGGGCGCGGCGCCAGCCGCGGCAGCACCCTCCGGCCCGCCAGCGGATGCCTCCGCCCGGGCCGGGGCAGGTGCCGGTACGGGCAGCGGCTCGCTCGCGCCGGCGGCGATCCGCGCGGCCTGGGACCGCGCCCTGCTGGCGCTGGCGGAGCAGCGAGCGCTGGTGGCGGCGCTGCGCGCGGCCGCGCCGGTGGGGATCGAGCCCGGCGGCGCGCTGCTGGTGCGCTTCGAGCGCCCGCTCGACCTCAAACGCCTGTTCGACGAGCGCGGTGCGCCTCGGCCGCTGGCCGAGCAGCTGGCGCAGGCGCTGGGGCGCGAGCTGGGCTGCCCGGTGGCACTGCGCGGCGAGCTAGCCGAGGCGCCGCGGGCAAGCGCCTCGCGCCGCCCGCGCAGCCGCGAGGAGGTGCTGCAGGAGCCCGAGGTCCGGCGCGTGCTCGAGCGCTCGCGCGGCGGCGCGCTGCTCGGCTTCGAGGAACTCCGAGCCGAGGATGACGAGGGCTGAGCGGAGCGGGTGAGGGAACAGGCCATGCAGGGATTCGACATGCAGGCGCTGGGCGAGATCTTCAAACAGGCCCACGACATGCACCGCAAGCTGCACCAGCTGAAGCTGGACCTCAAGGAGCGGATCGTCGAGGCCAGCGCCGGCGGCGGCCTGGTGACCGCGCAGGCCAACGGCATCGGCGAGCTGCTGGCGCTTCGGATCCAGCGCGAGGCGGTCGATCCCGACGACGTCGAGATGCTGGAGGACCTGGTCGTGGCGGCGGTCAACGAGGCGTTGAAGAAGGCGCTGGCGCTGCACCACGACGAGCTGCGCAGGCTGCGCCTGGAGCTGGGCCTGCCGGCGGAGCTGTTCTGAGCAGCCATGATCCCCGCTTCGCTCCAACGGTTGCTCGAGGAACTGGAACGGCTGCCGGGGGTGGGGCCGCGCACCGCCGAGCGGCTCGCCTTCCATCTGCTCAAGGCGCCTGCGGCGCAGGTGCTGGCGCTGGCGGAGGCCTTGCGCGGCCTGAAGGAGACGGTGCGCGCGTGCGCGGTCTGCGGCACGGTGACCGACCTCGAGGTGTGCCGCATCTGCGCCGATCCGGCGCGCGACCGGGCACTGGTGTGCGTGGTCGAGCAGCCGCGGGACCTGTACGCGATCGAGCGGCTGGGGGTGTTCCGCGGCACCTACCACGTGCTCATGGGCTCGGTGGCCCTGCTGGAGGGGGTGGAGCTCGGGGACCTGCAGGTGGAGCGGCTGCTGGAGCGGGTGCGCGCCGGGACGGTGCGCGAGGTGGTGCTGGCCACCAACCCCAACCTGGAGGGTGAGACCACGGCGCTGCAGCTGGCGGAGCTGCTGCGCCCCTACCCGGTACAGGTCACCCGCCTGGCCCGGGGGGTCCCGGCCGGCTCGCTGCTGGAGTACGCCTCGCGGGCGACGCTGGAGGACGCCTTTGCCGAGCGCCGCCCGGTCGGCGAGCGTTAGGCCCAGCGCCTGCCGGCGCCCGGCTTTCCGGCGATCCGGCGATCCGGTATACTGCCGTGTGGCAGCGTCACCGAGCAGGTCGAGGGTGTGTCCCGCCATGCGTTTGGAGGCTTCGCTGCAACAGCGGCTGGAGCAGCGGCTCAAGCTGGCGCCGCAGATCATCCAGTCGATCGAGATCCTGCAGCTACCCGCCATCGAGCTGCAGGATCTGATCAAGCAGGAGATGCTGGAGAATCCGGCGCTGGAGATCGAGGAGGCGCCGGCCGAACTGGATGGCGCGAGCGCCGCCGCCGAGGGGCAAGCAGAGGCGGAGGACAACGGGGCCGAGGCCGGTGCCGCGGCGGGCCCCAGCGGTGAGGCCGACGCTCCGGAGCCGGACGCCGAGGTGGCCACCGCGGAGGAGCTGGAGACCGAGTTCGCGCGGCTGGCCGAGGTACAGAGCGCCTGGAGCGAGGGCAGCGGGGGCGGGGGCTGGCGCGGCGGTCCGGATGGCGAGGACCGCAAGCTCGAGGCCATGAACAACACCGCCGCCCGCTCGGCGACGCTGCACGAGTACCTGTTCGAGCAGTTCGCGCTGCTGGAGCTGACCGAGCGCGAGCGCGAGATCGGCGAGCACCTCATCTACAACATCGACGACGCCACGGGCTGGCTCGGGCGCACCGACGAGCGGGGTGAGTTCGTGCCCCATGCGCTCGCCGACCTGGTCGCCTCCATGGACAACCCCTGCACGGTCGAGGAGGCGGAGCGGGTGCTGCGGCGCATCCAGACGCTGGACCCGCCCGGGGTCGGCGCGCGCGGGCTACAGGAGTGCCTGCTCATCCAGATCGGGGAGGGCGAGGCGTTCGCGCTGGCACGCCGGATCGTGCTGCGCCACCTGGATGACCTCAAGATGAACCGCCTGCCCAAGATCGCCAAGGACACCGGCCGCACGCTGGAGGAGGTCAAGGAGGCGGTCGAGTTCATCTCGTCGCTCCATCCCTACCCTGGTGCGCTGCTCGGCGACAAGTCACCGCGCCACATCGTGCCGGACCTGGAATGCGAACTGGTGGACGGGCGCTACGAGGTGCGGCTGCTCGACGGCTACGTGCCGCGGGTGCGCATCTCGCCGCACTACCGCGCCATGCTCGCGCAGCAGGGCGACAATCCGGCGGTGCGCGAGTACCTGAAGAAGAAGATCGAATCGGCGAAGTGGCTCATCGAGTCGATCGAGCAGCGGCAGGCGACCCTGCTCAAGATCGCGCGCGAGATCGTCGAGTACCAGAGCGACTTCCTCGATCGCGGCATCGACGCGCTCAAGCCGCTGAAGATGCAGCACATCGCGGATAAGGTCGGCGTCCACGTCTCCACCGTCTCACGCGCGATCGCCGACAAGTACATCCAGACCCCGCGGGGCGCCCTGCCGCTGCGGTTCTTCTTCACCGGCGGCACCACGAACGCCGAGGGCGAGGCGGAGAGCGTGCTGGCGCTGAAGCAGAAGGTCAAGGACATCGTGGAGCAGGAAGACCGGCGCCAGCCGCTCAGCGACGAGGACATCGCACGCAAGCTCAAGGAGATGGGCTACGATATCGCCCGCCGCACCGTCACCAAGTACCGCAAGCAGCTCGGCATCCCCTCCTCCCGCCAGCGCCGCGAGTATTGAACCGGCGCAGCGCCGTGCCCCCCGAGCCGCCGCTGGCCTCGCGTGGGCGGCGCGCCGGCACGCGGCGTTGGAACGGTGGGTGCCGGACGAGGTAGGCTACCAGCGGCGGCCCCGCGGCCGGGCCGCTGCCCGGAGCGGGAGACGACCGTGATGCCGCGCGAGCGCCCGCGCGCCAGCACAGCCGAGGCCGCCGGCCAACCCCAGGGCCTGCGGCAGACCGGCGATGCCGCCGGGCCGCCGGCCGTCGCCCGGGTGGTGGCAGCGGGTGGGGTCGAGGCGGCAAGCGAGCCCGCCACCGCCGAGGAGGTCCAGGCGCTCGCCGCCCGCCTGCGCGCGCTGCACGGCTGGCTGCTGGCCGAGATCGAGCAGGTGCTCGTCGGGCAGCGCCAGGCGGTGGAACTGGTGTTGGCGGCGCTGTTCGCCGGCGGGCATGTGCTGCTGGAGGGGGCGCCGGGGCTCGGCAAGACGCTGCTGGTGCGCACCCTCGCGCAGGCGCTGGGACTGGAGTTCCGCCGCGTGCAGTGCACCCCGGACCTCATGCCGGCGGACATCATCGGCACCACCATCCTGACCGAAGAAGAGGGCGGGCGGCGCCGTTTCGTCTTCGAGCGCGGGCCGGTCTTCGCGCACGTGGTGCTGGCGGACGAGATCAACCGGGCGACCCCCCGCACCCAGTCCGCACTGCTGGAGGCGATGCAGGAGCGCAGCGTGACGGTGGGCGGCGTGACCTACCCCTTGCCGGCCCCGTTCATGGTGCTGGCCACGCAGAACCCGATCGAGATGGAGGGCACCTACCCGCTGCCGGAGGCGCAGCTCGATCGGTTCTTGCTCAAGGTCGAAGTGGCGCCGCCGGCCGAGGCGGAGCTGGTGGAGGTGTTGCGGCGCACCACCGGCCGCGCCCCCGAGCGAGCGCTGCCCGCCGGGGCTGACGCCGCCGAGCTGCTGGCGCTGGCCGCCTTCGCGCGCCGCGTGCCGTGTCCCGAGCCGGTGTTGCGCTACGCGGCGCGGCTGGTCGGGGCCACCCACCCCGCCAGTCCAGCGGCTCCGCCCGGGGTGCGCCGCTTCGTGCGTTACGGTGCAAGCCCGCGCGGCGCGCAGGCGCTGGTGCTGGTGGCGAAGGTACGCGCGCTGGTACGCGGCGAGCTGCACGCCGCCTTCGAGGACATCGCGCATGCCGCCCACGCCGCACTGCGCCACCGGCTGCTGCTCAACTTCGAGGCCGAGGCAGAGGGCGTGCGGCCCGAGGCACTGATCGACGAGATCCTGGCCGCGGTGCCGGCGGTGAGCGGAATCGACTGAGAACCCGTGCTGGAGAGCTGGCGCGAGATCATCCCCGATTTCGACGGGCTGCGGGAGGTGCTGGCGCAGCCGCCGGCGACGACACTGCGCGCCAACCGGTTGCGGATCGAGGGAGCGGCGCTGGCGGCGGGCCTGCGCCGCGCGGGGTTGAAGGCGCGCGCGCTCGCGTGGTATCCGGACGCGGTGGAGGTCGAGGGTCTGGAGCGACCCGGCGCGACGCTGGAGCACTTCCTGGGGCTGTATCACGTCCAGGGCGCCACCTCGATGATCCCGCCGCTGGCACTGGAGCTCGCTCCCGGCCAGCGCGTGCTCGATCTGTGCGCGGCACCGGGCTCCAAGACCACCCAGATCTGCGAGCTGCTCCAGGGGCGGGGCTGGGTGCTGGCGAACGACCCGGCACAGCAGCGGCTCGGCATCCTGAAGGCGCACCTGGAGCGGCTCGGGCACACCGCCGCCTGCCTGGCGGCGCGCCCGGGGGAAGCGTGGCCGGACGGGCTCCTGTTCGACCGCGTGCTGGTGGACGCACCCTGCTCGGGCAGCGGTACGTGGCGGTTGGTGGGCCGGCAGGGCAACGGGCCGGGCGAGGGCCAGGGCGAGGAGGCGCACGAGGCGGAGCCGGCGCGCGGCTGGAGCAGGGAGGAGCTGGCGCAGCTCGGCGCCCGCCAGCGGCGGCTGCTGCGCCGCGCGGCCAACCTGGTGGTGCCCGGCGGCGTGCTGGTCTACAGCACCTGCAGCTACGATCCCGAGGAGAACGAGGTCGTGCTCGACGAGCTGCTGCGGGCACGGCCCGACCTGGAGCTCGAGGAGCTGCCGGCGGCGGTGGCGCTGCCGGGTGGGGGGCGCGCCGTGCTGCCGCCCGGTGAGCCCGGACTGACGCGCTGGGGCAACCGGCGGCTGCTGGGGGTGCTGGAGCGCGCCCGCCGCTACTACCCCCACCGCGGGCTCAACGCGGCGGGGTTCTTCGTGGCGCGGCTGCGCCGGCACGAACCGCCGGCCGGCCGCCGGCGGCGGCACCGGCCGGGGCGGCCGGCCGCCCCGGCGGGCGAGCCCGCCCCCGCCCGGGCACTGCGCGAGCGCGCGCTGGCGTATCTGCGCGAGCGCTTCGGGCTGCAGCTGCCGGCAGCGTGGCCCGGGACCCGGCTCCAGGCGGCGGGCCGCTCGGTGTGGCTGGTCGCCGAGGCGATGCCGGCGTGGCAGGCGCTGGCGCCCTGGCGCCCGCAGAACCCGGGTCTGCGACTGGTGCGCGAACGGGGCGGCCGGCTCAAGCCGACCAGCTACGGGTTGATCGCGCTCGGCGCGGCGCTGGTGCGCGGCCGCGTGGAACTGCAGGCCGAGCAGCTGGGCGCCCTGCTGCGGGGGGAGCGGATCGCGCGGCCCGGCGCGGAGCTGTCCGCCCTGGGGCCGGGCTACGTGGCAGCCGCGGCGGGCGGGCGGGTGCTGGGCTGCGCCTGGCTCGGCACCGCGGGCCTGCGGGGCGAGATCCCGCGCGATGCGGCGCGGCGGGTCCAGCAGGCGCTGTTCGTGCTCGGCCGGCCGGTAGCGCTGACGCCCCCGCCCCATTGACAGGGGCCAGCCGCCGGGCCACCCTGAAGGCGCTCGCGGCGGGCGCCGGTACGGAGGCCAGCCATGACCCCGTCGCAACAGACGATCGCGATCGTGCTCGGCGGCGGGCGCGGCACGCGCCTGGATCCGCTCACGCGCGAGCGCGCCAAGCCCGCGGTCAGCCTCGCCGGCCGCTACCGGCTGGTCGACATCCCGATCTCCAACTGCCTGCACAGCGATATCGATCGCATCTTCATCCTGACCCAGTACGCCTCCGGCTCGCTGAACCGCCACATCATCCGCACCTACCGCTTCGATCCGTTCGGGCACGGGTTCGTCGAGATCCTGGCCGCGCAGCAGCACGAGGACCGGGAGCGCGGCGGCTGGTTCCAGGGCACCGCGGACGCGGTGCGCCGCAATCTCAACGAGTTCCTGCAGCTGCCGGCCGAGCACTACCTGGTGCTGGCCGGGGATCAGCTCTACCGGATGGACTTCCGGGAGCTGCTGCGCACCCACATCGAGGCGGGCGCCGATGTGACGGTGGCGGTCACCCCGGTTTCCGAGGAGCAGGTGCCGGGGCTGGGCATCATGCGGCTGGGCGAGAGCGGTGCCATCGTGGAGTTCGTCGAAAAACCGCAGGAGCCGGCCGAGATCGAGCGCCTGCGCAGCGAGGGGCTGCCGCCGGGCAAGAGCCACGTCGCCTCGATGGGGATCTATCTGATCCGGCGCCGTTGCCTGCGCGAGCTGCTGGCCGACGAGAGCCAGACCGACTTCGGCAAGCACGTGATCCCGGAGGCGATCCGGACCCGCGCGGTGCAGGCGCACGTCTTCGAGGGGTACTGGGAGGACATCGGGACCATCCGCGCCTTCTTCGAGGCCAATCTGCGGCTCGCCAGCGCCCGGCCGAGCTTCGATCTGTACGACCGCGACCACCCGTTCTTCACCCGCCAGCGCCACCTGCCGCCGAGCCGCCACCTGGGATCGGTGGCGGTGCGCGACAGTCTGGTGGCCGAAGGCTCGACGCTGGAAGAATGCACCATCGAGCAGTCGGTGATCGGCATCCGCTCGACGGTGCGCCGGGGCGCGCACCTGCGGCGGGTGGTGCTGATCGGGCACGACGGTTTCCGCGACCCCGCGGATGCGGAGCGGCCGCTGGAGATCGGCGAGGGAGCGGTGATCGAGAACGCCATCATCGACAAGAACGTCACCATCGGGCCTGGGGTCGAGCTGCGCAACCGCGAGGGGGTGCGCACGGCGGAGAACCCGCTGTTCGTGGTGCGCGACGGGATCATCGTGGTGCCCAAGGGAGCGGTGATCCCGCCCGGCACGCGCTTCTGAGGCGGCGGCGCCGGCACGCCGCCGCTGCTTTCTTGCCGGGCCGGCCACGGCCGCCTCGCGCAGCCGGGCGTCACGCGATCGGGCCGGCATGGCGCGGCCGCGTGTTTTAGCATCCGCTCGAGGACGCCGTGGGGGAGAGAGCGCGCATGGCCGAGGCGGCTCCGATTCCCTTCCTCGTGCTGCAGGGCCGGCGCCTGCTGGCGCGGGTGGAGCTGCGGCGGCGCGCGGTGATCGGCAGCGACCCGCGGGCCGACATCCGGCTCGAGCACCCGGCGGTCGAGCCGGCGTGGGGGCTGTTGTTCGAGCGTGGCGGCCGGGTCTATGCGCAGCCCGAGGGGGGCGTCGCGCTGGAGGTGGAGCGGGAAGACGGGCTGCACGTCGGTCCCTTCGTCATCGCGCGGGCCGAGCCTGGATCGCGCCTGGCGGAGCTCGCCGCCGCGGCGGAGCCGGGCCAGGAGCTGGACTGGGGCGAGCAGCAGCCATTCCACAGCCTCGTCGTCACGGGCGCCATCTCGCGCCCCGCCTGGATGCAGGGCGGTAGTGGCAAGAGCAGCAGCCTGCGGAGCGGCCGCATCGAGAGCGGTACGGTCGCGGTGCAGGACGCGCGGGTGGCCGGGTTGCGCAGCCGCACGCGGGATGGCGCCGCGCTCTACCGGCTGGAGCCGCTGCGCTCGGCGGCGGTCGACCAGACGCTGGCGCTGATCGTGCGGCGGCTGGAGGCGCACCCGGAGGATCCGGGCGCGGTGGAAGACCTCGGCAATCTGGTGCTGCAGGAGTTGCAGCGGCTTACCTTCGCCGAGGTGGTGGCGTTCTTGCGGCTGCTGGCGCAGGGCTACGACGTCAACTACCTCGAGCAGCTGTACCGGCTGGTGATCAACCGCCACCCGCTGCTGGCGTTCCGCTGGGCGCTGGTGCTGGCCGAGCGGTATGCGCACGCGGCGCGGGGGTTGGGCGGCCGGATCGAGCTGCCGGATCTGGCCATCGGGCTCGATCGGCTGCTCGACCCTGATACCCTGGAGGACTTCCGCCGGATGCGGGCGCAGGGTGCGCGGCTCGCCTCGCGCGGGCCGTGGTGAGCCCAGCGTCCAGCGCGGCTCACTGATGCAGCTCGGCGGCCTGGTTGGGCCGGCCGCTCAGCGCGGCGAGGGCGGCGCGGGCGGCGGCGGCGGCCTTGTCGATCTCGGCCTCGGAGCCCCCCAGGTACACGCGCCCGAAAGCGCCAAAGGCACGGAACTCCAGGAGCTTGATCTTCGCGGCCTTCTCCGCCTCGTTGGCCGCGAACAGCGCGTAGCCGGCCGGGTGGACCTCCAGGGTATACAGCGTCTCGCCCTTGAGGATCATGTCGCCGTGCCGCATCCGATTGATCAGCATGGTGTGGTAGGGATCGATCCCGGTGATCATCTCGTCGGTCAGCACGCAGGGCTGCAGCCGGTCGTGTTCCTCCAGCCCCAGCGCCTGCAGGATCGCCTGCCCCGCCGCCCGCACCTCGCCCTGGTCGAACGCGTGCAGCTCCAGGATCCCGTAGGCGCGCTCCACGATCTGCATGGCGGGGGTGACCGCGGCGCGCTTGAGCGCGATGTCGGTCAGCCGGTTGATCGCGATCCCGGGCGCGATCTCCACATAGAGCGCGGCCTGGCCCTCGACCGGCAGGTAGCCCTGGGCCACGGTCGCGATGAACGAGGCGACCTGGGGCTGCAGGATGTCGATGTAGGTGTAGGTACGCAGATCGACCTCGGCCATGCCAGATTCCCCCTCTGCGGGCTGCCGAGCGCGCGATGCTAGCGCGCCGGCAGCGGGCCGGCAACCGTCCGGGCTGGGCGCGCTCCAACCTCAGGCAAGCCACCACCAGGCGAGCAGGCCCGCGAGTCCCGCTGCCCCGGCGAGCCACCAAAGCCGCCGCCAGCACTGCGCGCGGCGGCGGCGCCGGGCGGCGCGCACCAGCTTGTCCAGCGCCACGTCCAGCCCGCTGGCGAATCGCTCGAAGCCGCGCGCCTCCGCCTCCAGCAGCGCCTCGTCCGCCGGCAGCACCCAGCGGCCGAACACCTCGACCTGGTGCACGATGGTCACCGCCCGCCGCTCGCCGGCGGGCGGGCTCGCCCCCGAGGCGCCCGCCGGCGGCGCCTCCGCTAGCTCCAGCTCCAGCCGCGTCTGGCATTCGCGCAGCCGGGGCGACCACAGGCTGCCCCAGGGGCGGCCGCGCGTGAACACCACGCGACCCGACTCGTCTGCGCGCCGCCGGTAGCCGAGCGCCCGGAAATAGAGCTCCGCCTGCGCCTCCAGCTCCTCGCGCGCGCGCGTGCTCTCGAAGCGGTAGCGGTGCGCGAGCCGGCGCCGCGGGCGCCAGCTGGGGGACGGCCAGGCGGCACTCACGGCTGGGCGGCGGCCTCGCCGTCATCGAAGATCTTGCCGGGGTTGAGGATACCCAGGGGGTCGAAGGCGTGCTTGAGCCGCCGGTACAGTGCGATCGCCGACTGCGATACCGCCAGTGGCAGGTGCGGGCGCTGCACCCAACCGATCCCGTGCTCGCCGCTGATCGTGCCGCCCAGTCCGACGACGAAGCGGAAGATCTCGTGCGAGACCCGCGGCACCAGCTCGCGCCACCGCTCGCGCGGCAGTGCATCCCGCAGCACATTGACGTGGATGTTGCCATCGCCGGCATGACCGTACAGGATCGCGCGCAGTCCGTGGCGTGCCACGATCTGGCGCACGCCCTGGATCGCCTCCGCCAGCCGCGCCCGCGGCACCACCGTGTCCTCCTCGCGGTAGGCGCTCAGCTTCTTGACCGCCTCGCCCATCGCGCGGCGCACCCGCCACAGCTCGGCGCGCCGGCTCGGCCCCTCGGCCAGCCACACATCGAGCGCACCCTGTTCCAGGCACACCTCCCCCAGGCGCATGAGCTCGCGGTCCAGCCGCTCGGCATCGTGGCCATCCAGCTCCACCAGCAGATACGCCTCCGCGCCTCCGCGCGCGATGTGCGTGCCGAGGTGGGCCTCGGCCGCCGCGAGCGCCGCCTGCTCCATGAACTCGATCGCGCACGGCATGAGCCCGGCGCGGAAGACCGCCGGCACCGTGCGCGCCGCCGCCTGCAGGCTCGGATAGGGAACCAGCGCGGTGCGGAACACGGTCGGCCGCGGGATCAGCCGCAGCGTCGCCTCCGTGACCACCGCCAGCGTGCCCTCGCTGCCGACCACCAGGCGGCGGAGCGCATACCCGGTCACATCCTTGAGCAGCTTGCCCCCCTCGCGCACCACCTGCCCGCCGGCCAGCACCATCTCCAGCCCCGTGACCCAGTCGCCGGTCACCCCATACTTGACCGCGCGCGGCCCGCCGGCGTTCTCCGCGATGTTGCCGCCGATCGTGCACGAGCCGGCGCTCGCCGGATCGGGCGGGTAAAACAGCCCCCGCCGCTCGACCTCCTCGTGCAGCCGCGCGGTGACCAGGCCGGGTTCGACGACGGCGAAGAACCCCTCCTCGTCGATCTCGCGGATGCGATCCATCCGCTCCAGCGAGAGCGCGATGCCGCCCGCCACGCACAGCGCCCCGCCGCTCAGCCCGGTGCGGCCCCCGGCCGGGGTGACCGGCACGCGGTGCTCCTGCGCCAGCCTGAGCACCGCGGCCACCTCCTCGGTCGAGCCGGGTCGCACCACGACCTCGGGCGGAAAGCTCAGATCCTCGGTCTCGTCGCGGCTGTGGCGCGCGATCGTCTCCGGATCGCGCAGCACGTGCGCTGGCCCCAGCGCGCGCTCCAGCGCCGCCACCACCCGCTCGTCCACCGGCGCGTACACCGCTGTGCGAGCCCTCCTGCCTCCGCGCGGAAGGGGCCATGGTAACGGGCGGGGGATGGAGGCGCCAGTGCGCTCGCCGCGGTGCAAGGGACCGCGCGGGGGCGCGAGCCGAAGCCGGCCGCGCCCGCTCAGCCGCCGCGCGCGAGCACGACCAGGTGCGCGAGCTCCGGGCCGATCAGCCGCTCGATCGCAAGCGCGACCGCCCGGGGCGAGCCGGGCAGGCAGAAGATCGGCCGGCCGCCTGCCCCCAGCCCGCCGAGCGCGCGGGAGAGCATGGCCGCCGCCCCGATCTCCGCATGGCTGAGCATCCGAAACAGCTCCCCGAAGCCCGGCAGCTCGCGCTCCAGCAGCGGTGCCACCGCCTCCGGGGTCCGGTCGCGCGGTCCGACGCCGGTGCCCCCGGTCAGCACCACCGCCTCGACCTCGGGCGCCGCCAGCGCAGCGCCGAGCTCCGCCGCGATCCGCACCGGATCGTCTGGCACCAGCGCGCGCCGCACCACCTGATGGCCATGGGCGGCGAGTGCGCGCACCGCTTCCTGCCCGCTCACATCGCTGGCCGCGGTCCGGCTGTCGCTGACGGTGATCACGCAACAGCGGACGGCGCGGCCGGCGGCCGCGGCACGGTGCTGCGCCGGCACCGGGTGCTCGCCGCTGCCGCTTGCGGCCGTGCGCCCGCCTGCGCTTGCCGGCGCCATGCCTACCACGCCCCCCGGATGCGGAGCGCGGTCCTGAGCGCCAGCGCCATGATCGTCAGCATCGGGTTGACCCCGATCGGCCCGGGCAGCACGCTCGCATCCGCGATCCACAGCCCCGCCACCTCGTGGACCTGCCCGAAGGGATCGACCACGCTGCTGCCAGGGTGCACCCCCATGCGGCAGGTCCCCAGCGGGTGGAAGGCGGCGATCTCCAGATCGTGCCGGTGCACCGGGTGGCGGAACAGGCGCGGGATCTCGTCCGGACTCCGCAGCGGCTCCAGGCCGTAGATGGGCAGTAGCACCTCGCGCGCCCCGGCGGCGAAGTACACCTCCGCGAGCAGCGCGAGCCCGCGCAGCACCTGCTCGAGATCGTAATCGCTCATACGATAGCGCACCGCCGCCCGGCCGAACGGACCGCGCCGCACGGTGCCGGTGGTGGTGTCCTCGACCAGGATGCCCGCGCACACCATGTGGTTGATCTGGCGCATGAGCTCGAACAGGGCGTTGCCCAATAGCGGCTGCGTCAGCGCGAGCAGCTGCGGCGGCAAGAACGCCACCGCCATCACGATGCCTTCCTCGAGGAACTCGTGGATCTGGTGCGCCTGGTGCACCCCCTGCCAGCCCACCACCGGTTCGTCGAACAGCGCGATCGCCTTGGCGTTGGGGTGCACGGCGAGGTTGCGCCCCAGCTGCCCCGAGCCGTTCGCCAGCCCCTCGCCGAGCAGCAGCAGCGGGGTCTGGATGGCCCCGCACGCCAGCACCACGTGGCGCGCGCGCACGGTGAGCGTGCGCGCCGGGGCGCGCGGGTCCGGATCCAGCACCCGCGCCTGCACCCCCACCGCGCGCGGCCGGCCGTCCGGACCAGCCCGCTCGAGCACCAGCCGCTCCACCCGGCAATCGGCATAGATGTCCGCACCGAAGCCCACTGCGCGCGGCAGCATGCTGACGAGCATCGATTGCTTGGCGCCGGTCGGACAGCCGAAGACGCAGTTGTTCGAGCCGACGCAGTGCAGCTGGTTGCGCCGGTTCGCCACCACCTTGTAGCCGAGCCGCTCCGCACCCAGGCGCAACAGCCCGTCGTCCATGCCGATGCTGCCGGGCTCCTGGGGCGCGACGTGGATCAGCGCCTCCAGCCGCTCGAACAGCGGCTGCATGGCCTCGGGCCCCACCGCGGGCAGCCCGCGCTCGCGCGTCCAGCGCTCGAGCACGCGCGCCGGGGTGCGCCAGCACATCCCGCCGTTGATCACGGTGGAACCACCCACGCAGCGGCCCTGGAAGAGCATCACGTTCGGCGGCCCGACCGCCCTCTCGGTGCCGGCGTCTCGATACAGGTGTGCCACCGCATCGAACAGCCCCGCATGGAAGGTGCGGGTATCGTAAAATCCCCCTTCCTCGAGCACCGCCACCGCAAGTCCGGCCTCCGCCAGCTCGGCGGCGACGGTGGCCCCGCCCGCGCCCGAGCCGACGATCACCGCGTCGCACTCGATCGTGCGGTCGGTCATCAGATCCCAGAACTGATAGAGCCGACCGGTCCGCTCGGCCGCGAGCTCGCTCACCATGGCTCGGGGGCTCCAAACCGCTGTTGCCGCTCGCGCGCCTTGGCCTGCAGGTAGCGCTGCGCGGCGTAACCGATCGCGCGGTGGGCCGCCGGATGCTCGTACAGCGCCAGCGCCAGCAGGCCGCGCAAGCCGTGCACCGCCTCGCGCACCAGCCCGCGCACATCGAGCAGGCGCTGCAGGAACGAGCGGCACTCGGCTCGACTCAGCCGTGACAGCCGCCGCCGCCGCGGGCCGACCACCAGCGGCAGCCACTCCAGCGCCGCCAGCACCGGCCCCAGCGCTCGCCCGAGCGGCGGCGGCAGATAGGCCGCGAAGCGGCTCACATAGCAGATCGTCCAGCCCTCCAGGTCTGCGATGCCCAGATCGGCATCCGGGGCGATCGCGCGCGCCAGCACCCCCAGGCTCCGCCGCGCGCGTGTGCCGAGCACCACCGGCGGCCGCCGCCGCCGCTCGATATCGACCAGCGGCCGCGCGACCGGCGGCGCGGGCCGGATGGGCCCGAGCGGGGGCGGCGGCAGTCCGGGCCGCTGCCGGCGCTCGGCAGGCGCGCCCGGCAGCACGCCGAGCAGTGGCAACAAGAGCTGCTGCCCGGTGTACACCGCCTTCATGGCGACGCCTCCTCGCGCTGCCGCCCCGGCGCGGCGGCGTCCAGCAGGGCGGACTCGGCGGCCGGTGGTTCCTCGCCTGCGACGCCGGTCTGCGCCAGCGCGGCGAGCAACTGGGGTGCCTCCGCGCCCACCAGCCCTGCGAACAACGCCGCCAGCTCGCGGTCGGTGCGGGCGAAGTAGCGGTTGCAGAGCGAGCGCGCGCGTGCGGGTTCACCGGCCGCGATCGCGGCGATGAGCGCCCGCCAGAACCGCTCGTAGTCGTCGGGAAACCACCACAGCGCCGGAGCGTGCTCGATGAAGGCGCGGCAGGCGCCGAGGATCCCGTTGAGTGCCCAGCGGTAGAGCAGCCGCCCGCTGCTGTCGATCAGGGTCGCGAACAGCTCGAGGTCGGCCTCGGCCCGGCGCGCCGGCTCCTCGGGGAGCGCGAGCACCTGCTCCAGCGCCGCCACGAGCCGCTCGGCGGCGCTCCGATGTCCGGCACTGGCCGCGGCGGCCGCGGCGGCCTCCGCGGCGATGAAGCGGCGCAGCTGCAGCGCATCCGCGAAGACCTCCAGCCGCGCCGCTGGCTCGCGCCCCTCGAGCAGAAACGGCGCCACCAGCTCCAGCGTGCCCGCGGTGCGCGGATCGCGCACCAAGGTGCCCTCGCCGTGCCGCACCCGCACCAGGCCCTGCGCCTCCAGCAGGCGCAGCGCCTCGCGCAGCGTGTTGCGATTCGTCCCCAGCCGCTGCGCCAGCTCGCGCTCGGGCGGCAGCCGGCTGCCGGCGGCGAAATCGCCCTCCAGGATGCGCCGCCGCAGCTCGCCGGCGATCTCGGCGGCGAGCGAACTGCGGCGGATCGGCGTCAGGCGTTCGAGCATGGCTCGTCGCGCTCCCCGCTCCGCCGGCCACCCTGCGGCCGGCGTCATGCAGATGGCAGGGTGGCCAGTTGGTTCAACCACTATACCATCCGCGGACAGGGCCTCGCTGTCAACCCCTCGCTGCAGCGGCCCGAAGTTGCATCAGGGCTAGGCCAGCGGTGGCAGCTCGCGCGGGATCCCGGCGCGGACGGCAACGAGGATGTCCATCGGAAAGGGCGCCCCGTCCCGCCGGCGGCTTCGACGACGCCGCCGTTCGACCTCGAAGCCCAGCCGCTCCAGCCCCACGACGAGCTCCTCGCTCGGCACCGCCGAGTCCGGCACCTCGGGTGTGCCGGGCTCGGGGTTGAACAGCAGCAGCCGCGGCGACACGCGCGCCATCTCCGCCAGCACGCGCTCGCGTTCGGCCGGCCGCACGTGCGTGAGCACGTCCGCGGCGAGCACCAGGTCGAACGCCCCGCCGCGCCACGGCAGCGCGCGCGCGTCCGCCTGCACCGCGCGACCGCGGTGTGGCAGCAGGAAGGGCAACGCCACATCGAGGTAGAACGGCTGCGGCACGCCGGCCAGCAGCGGCTGCTCACCCGGGCCGATCTCCAACGCCCGGCGGGGGCGGATCGCCGCGATCAGGCCGCGGATCTCCTCGCGCAGCCGCGGCAAGAGCGCCAGGGGCGTCTGTACCGCGCGCGGCACCCCGCGCCGGTAGAACCGGCGGGGATCGAACCAGTCCCCGAACACCCCGCGCCTTCCCATCCCGGCTCCACCTCCAGGCTCCCACCCGGCGGCGGCGCGCGGCCCGCCGCCGGGTCCGCCAGGGTATCCGCGGCGAGCCATCTTTTCACGAGCGCACCGCCGCCGCGGCCAGCCCTGCGCTTGTCCGCGTATCGCGCCGCCCCTAAAATCCCCCCATGGCGCTGCGGGCGAGCGTGCCGGACGAGGTGGACGTGGTGATCGTCGGCGCCGGTATCACCGGCGCCTCGTGCTTCTGGCATCTCGCCAGCGCCGGTCGCGGGCTGCGCGTGGCCTGCTTCGAGATGCACCACAAGCTGCACGGTTCCACCGCGCGCTCGGCCGCAGCGTTCCGCCACCAGTTCGCCGCGGAAGTCCACATCCACATGTCCCTCGCCAGCGGCCGTTTCTACCGGAGCTTCCCCGAGCGCTTCGGCGGCGAGCCCGTGCTGCGCGAGAACGGCTACGCGTTCGTCTATACCGGGGCGGAGGCGTTCGCGCAGGCCTGCGCGCGCGCCGAGCGCCAGCGCGCGCTCGGGGTGCCGGAGCTGGAGGTCTGGACCGGGGCGGCCGCGGTGCGCGAGCGGCTGCCGATGGTGGAGCACCCCGCGCTCGCCGGCGCCACGTTCTGCCGCCACGACGGCTTCCTGTTGCCCGATGTGATCACGCACACGCTGTTCGAGCACGGACTGCGCGTGGGCGGCTGCCTGCGGCAGTGGGCTCCGGTGCGCGAGATCGTGCGCGCGGGGGGGCGGGTCTGGGGAGTGCGCGTGGCGTGCGAGGATGGCGAGCGGGAAGTGCGAGCGCCGGTGGTGATCAACGCCGCCGGTCCGTGGGCGAACGCCGTTAGCCAGCTGGCCGGAGTTCAGATCCCGCTCACCCCGGTCAAGCGCTACCTCTATTTCACGACCCAGATCCCCGGAAGACAGGTGCGCCACTTTCCGCTCCTGGTGTTCGACCTGGAACCCTACTGCCGGCCCGAGGCCGATGCGCTCATGTGCGGCTGGGATCGCCGCCCGCCCAAGCCCCCGGGCTGGGACCGCTTTCCGCCGCCGGCGGTCGAGGCCCAGGCGCTGGACAGCGACTCGATCGAGCCCGGCTACGGGCTGGGGATCGAGGAATACGGCTACGAGGTGCTGGCGGCGCTGGCCGAGTACATGCCGTGGCTGGCCGAGCAGGCCGGGCTGGAGCACGCCACCGCCGGCTACTACGAGGTCACCCCGGACGACAAGGCGATCATCGACTGGGATCCGCGGCTGCCCGGCTTGCTGCACGCCACGGGATTCTCCGGCCATGGTGTCATGCACGCCCCGGCCACCGGCATGATGGTGCGGGCGCTGGTGCTCGACGAGCCGCCGCCGTTCGACCCTGCTGCGCTCGCGCTGGCACCGCTGCTGGAAAACCGGCCGCGGCCCGACCCGGAGACGGTGATCATCTGAGCAGCCCGCTGCGGGCAGATGGGTACAGCCCGGGCAGCCTCGCCGGCGCCGAGCGAGGCAGAGCCGCCGCCCGCCCGCTCCTGGCCCCCGCTGTCCAGCAGCCCCTTGCGCGAGCCGGACGGCCGATGTATGGTGCGCGCCTGCAAGAGGCTGGGGGCAGGTCCGCGCAGCGCGCTGGCCAGGCGGGGCCGGCGGTGGGCGCGCCCGGGTCGTGCTCCCGGCGCGCTGCGCCAGCGACGAGGGGAAACGCTATGCGCAGCAGGCACTGGCTGGCCGCGCTCGGCCTGCTCGCGGCGCTCGGGATCCCACGCCCGGCCGCCGCCCAGAGCACCACCGAATGGGATACGGTCCGCCCGCCGGCGGATGCGGCCCGGGTCGGCGAGTTCCGCACCCCCACCACCGCCACCTGGATCCGGCTCACCCCCTGGGTCGGGCTCGGTTTCAGCAGCGACGAGACGACGGTGGGCCTGGCGAGCGGCAACGTGCTTTTCGGCGCCGAGCTTGGCTTTCAGCCGGCCGAGCTCTTGACGTGCTTCATCCGCCTCGGCTATGGCGCCAGCTTCGACCGGCACTTCGAACCCGGGGCGCCGTTCGAGGGCTCGGCGGACATCGACACCAAGGCGATCCCGTTCGGGCTGTATGTCGGGCTGCTCAACCCGGAGCTCAAGGCAGGCGCCTTCCGCGCGATCATCGGCCTGGGGCTCCAGCTGTTCTACCTGTTCGACTCCGGCGAGCAGGCGAGCTTCTTCGACAGCTCCAGCGGACAGACGATCGCGGCCAACATCGAGTTCGACGACACGCTGCTGTTCGCCCTCAGCTCGTTCGTGCGCCTGCAGGTGGAGGCCTCCGCGCAGTTCCACCTCGGGCTGGAGCTGTTCGTGCACCTGCCGTTCTACGCCATGGGCGATGACGTCGGGGAACTCTTGGCCGATGAGTTCGACTTCACCGGTGGGGTGATCCTGGAGCCGGCGGCGTATCTGAGCTTCTTGTTCTGAGCCGGCAGGCGGCGGCAGCGCTCTCGATGTGGCTGCCTCCGCTCGCCGAGTGCGATCCGGCCGTGCGGATCGCACTCGGCGCTGGCGCTGGCTGGCGCTCCAGCGCCTGCGTGCCCGGCTCGAGCGCTACCCCGAGCCGAAGGCCGACCAGCAGTTCCGCCGGCTCGCCGAGCAGATCGCGCGCACCGAACCGCGCATCGCGTTCGCGCGCGAGTTCTGCAATGCGAGCGTGCGCGCGCTCGACGACCGGCTCCGCACCTTCCCCGATCTGCTGCTGGCCAAGGCCTTCGGCTTCGCGCCCGGCCGGTATTCGGAGCTCGAGCCCTTCGCCCGCGCGCCCGTGCCGATCTCGTTCTCACAGCCCGCCCCTCGGCGCCTCGCCGCGCAGGCGAGTCCCTGCCCGAGGACGCGCTGCCCGCCGAGCCCGCGGCAGCGCGAGCGCCCGTGCAGCGCCGAGCCCCCCGTGCAAGGCGGCGCCGGGCCTCCCCCCTCGCGCAGCCGGTCCCAGCCCGGCCGCGGCGCCCGCTCAGCTCAGCCGCTCCAGCAGCCCCTCGAACTGGTCGTCGCTGTGGAAGTCGATCACGATGCGACCGCGGGCGCGGGCGCGTTGTTCGATGCGCACGCGGGTGCCGAGCCGGCGGCAGAGCTCGTTCTCGAGCTGGTCCAGGTAGGGCGGCCGGCGCCCGGAGCTGCGCCGGCGCGGCGGGCGCTCGCGCCCCGGCTCCGGGCCTGCGCCCGCCTTGAGCCGCTGGACCTCGGCCTCGGCCTCGCGCACGCTCAGCCCCTCGCGCACGATCCGCGCCGCCAGCCGCTCCTGCAGCTCGGGCTGCCTGAGCCCGGCCAGCGCCCGCGCGTGCCCGGCGCTCAACCGCCCGCTCGCCACCTCGGCCCGCACCCCCTCGGGCAGCTCCAGCAACCGCAGCGCGTTGGCAACGCTCGAGCGGCTGCGTCCCACCCGCGCCGCCACCTCCTCCTGGGTGTAGTGAAACCGCTGCAGCAGGTGGCGGTAGGCCTCCGCCTCCTCGATCGGATCGAGCGCCTGGCGCTGCAGGTTCTCCACCAGCGCCAGCTCGAGCATGCGCTCGTCACTGACCTCGACGACCACCGCCGGCACCCGGGCGAGCCCGAGCTTGAGCGCCGCGCGCAGCCGCCGCTCGCCCGCCACCAGCTCGTAGCGCTCGGGCCGGCGCCCGGCGCGCACCACCAGCGGCTGCAGGATGCCGTGCCGTGCGATGGAGTCGACCAGCTCCTGGAGCTGCTCCGGATCGAAGCGGGTGCGGGGTTGCGCCGGATTGGGATCGATCTGCTCGGGCACCAGCTCCACGAGCTGCCCGGCGCGCGGGCGCTCGATCTCCGCCAGCAGTTCATCCAGGCCCCGCCCGAGCCTGCGCGTCGCCTCGTTCATGGTCGTTGAGCTCCCTGGCCAGCTCGACGTACGCCCAGCTCGCCCGCGCGCTGGGGCGATAGCTGAGGATATCCAGACCGTGGCTCGCCGCCTCCACCAGTGCGATGTCGCGCGGCACCATCGTGCGCAGCACCTGCGCTCCGAAGAACGACCGCACCTCCTCGGCCACCTCGCGCACCAGCGCCACCCGATCGTCGTAGAAGGTGAGCACGATCCCCGCCACGGCCAGCTGCGGGTTGAAGCGCTTCTTGACCGCGCGCACCATCTCCAGCAGCCGTGCCAGTCCCTCCATGGCGAAGAACTCGCACTGCACCGGGAGCAACACCGAGCCGGCGGCGGCCAGCGCGTTGAGCGGCAGCAGCCCGAGCGACGGAGGGCAGTCGATCAGCACCACGTCGTAGGCGGGCACCAGAGGCGCCAGCGCCTTGCGCAGCCGCTCGCACCGGTCCTCGCGCCGCCACAGCAGCGGCTCCAGCTCGGCCAGCGCCGCGCTGCCGGGCACCAGCTCCAGGCCCGGCACGACGGTAGCAAGCGGCCGGGGCGGCGGCGCGTCGTCGTCCACCAGTGCCCGCAGCGCCGCCGGCACCGCTCCGCCGCGCCCGAGCGCACAGCTCAGGTTGGCCTGCGGCGCCAGATCGCACAACAGCGTCCGCTGGCCGGCCCGCGCCAGGCACGCGCCGAGGTTGACCGCGGTGGTGGTCTTGCCGACCCCGCCCTTCTGGTTCGCGACCGCGATGACCCGCGCCATACGCGCCTCCGGACTGGGCCGCGGCGCGCCATCCTACCAAAACACGTTGCGCCCAGGGCTGGCTTGGGCTAGCATGCGCTCTCCGCCCCGGTGCGCGGCGGTGCAGGCGGAGGCGAGCGGCGCGGGCGAGGCTCGGGAGCGGCGGCCGGCGCGTCATGACGGCGGTGTTGCGACTGACCGTGCGCGAGGGGCTCGGCGGCTGGTTTCTGCCGCTGCTCCTGCTCGCCGGCGCCCTGCTCACCCTGCTGCTGCCCGAGCTGGTGCTGTTCGGCTTCGGCGACGAGACCCGCATCGTGCGGGAGCTGGGCCATGCGAACGTCCGCATCGCAGCGTTGCTCTGTGTGCTCTATCTCGGTCCTGGTCTGATCGGCCGCGACCGCGAGGGGCTGCTCGCTACCGTGCTCGCCAGGCCACTGCATGCTGCCCGCGTGGTGCTCGGCCGTTACCTCGGCGCGCTGCTGGTAACCGAGCTGCTCCTGCTGGGATTATCGGCCGCGATGGCGGTGGCACTGAAGGGCGGCGGGCCCTCGGCGGCGGAGCTGGCGCGGGTGGGGGCGCTGGGCGCGAGCCTGCTCGCGCTCGCCACCCTGCTGGCGACGGTGCTGCGCCCAGGGCCGGCGGCAGTGGTGCTGGTCGTGGCGTTCGCGCTGGGCCACCTGCACAGCTACCTCACGGCCCTGCTCGTCCCGGCGGGCGAGGCGGCGGCAGCGATCCTGGCGGTGCTCCTGCCGGACCTGGAGTCGATCGGGGTGCCGCTCAGCGGCCCGCCGGCCACTGCGGCGGCGGGCCTGGGCACCGCACTGGCACGAGCAGCGCTGCTCAGCGCCGGGCTGCTGATGCTGGCAGCGGGCTGGGCGGAGCTGCGCGAGGTCGGGCCCGGGCGCGCCGAGGCCGCCTGAGCACAGGGCGCGGAGGCGAGCATGAAGGTCGCGATCATATCCGATATCCACGGCAACGGCGACGCACTGCGCGCGGTGCTGGCCGATATCGAGGCCGAGCAGGCCGAGCGGCTCGTCTGCCTGGGCGACGTCGTCGGCTACGGCGCCGAGCCGGGCTGGTGCGTGGCAGCGCTGCGCGAGCGGGGCGTGCCGACCGTGGCCGGCAACCACGACTACGCCGCGATCGGCAAGACCAACATCAACTACTTCAACGCGTACGCCCGCGAGGCGACCCTGTGGACCCGGCGCATGATGTCGGAGGAGGACCGGACCTTCCTCGCCAACCTGCCGCTGGTCGAGGTGCAGGACGGCTTCACCATGGTGCACGGCACGCTGTACGCCCCGGAGCTGTTCGACTACATCCTCACCACCTACGACGCGTACCTGTCCCTGCAGCTGCTGGAGACCCCGGTCTGCTTCCTCGGCCACAGCCACGTGCCGATCAACTTCGTCTGGGACGAGACGGTCACCTTCCACCACGAGACGGATTTCGTGATCCGCGAGGGCCAGAAGGTGCTCGTCAACGTCGGCTCGGTAGGCCAGCCGCGCGACGACAACCCGGACGCCTGCTACGCCATCTATGAGACCGAGGAGCGGCGGGTGCGGATCAAGCGCGTCAAGTACGACGTCGAGGCCGCCGCGCGCCGGATCCGCGAGGCCGGCCTGCCGGCTGCGCTCGGCGAGCGGCTCAAGGTGGGCCGCTGAACGCCTAGCCCGGCCGAGCGCGCGCGGGTAGTGGACCCGCCGCGGCGCCGGCCGCCGGCTGGCTCAGCTGGCGGCCGGACCCGCTCCGGCCTCACCGCCGGGGCCCGAGGCCGGAGCGGGCTCGGCGCCGCGGGCAGCAGCCGCGCTGCGCGCCACCGGCTCCTGGGGCGGGGGCAGCGGCCGGGGCGCCTCGGGCGGCCGGGCGGCCCGCCGCTGGGGCTGCAGCTCCGGCTCCTCCTCGATCTCGTCCTCGACCTCGCGCAGCCCCTTGCGGAACTGGCTCACGCCCCGACCGAGCGAGCGCGCCACCTCGGGCAGCCGCCGGCCGAAGAGCAACAGGCAGATGAAAGCCAGGAACAGCAGTTCGGCGGGCTGCAGCCCCCACAGTCCGAGCGGCATCTCGATCATGCGCTCATCCTAGCCCGTGCTGCCAGCGGGTCAAGCGCCCGCGCCCGCCGGCCCGCTCAGCGTTCCATCCACGCGACCTCGTGGTAGGTGAACAGCTCCGCGATCCGGCGCACCAGCGCCGCCTGGAGCCCCCGTTCGATCACCGCCTCGTCGGCCTCTCCGCTGGCCAGCACCCCGGCCCCGCTTCCATCCTCCGGCGGGTAGACCACCCGGAGGCGGCTGGCGAACACCGGCCGCTGCGAGCCGGCGCGCAGGTCCAGCACCCGCAGTTCGACCTCGGCGCGGCCGCGTAGCAGGCCGACATCGCCCGGCAGCCGCGTCCTGTACTCGACGATCTCGCCGAGCAGCACCAGATCCGCGCCCGTGCGCGCGCCGATCGCCGCGGGTGCGAGCGTACGCGGATCGACCTCGCGCACCGCCGCCACCAGATCCTCGAAGCGCACCACGTCGACGACCTCGTCTTCGCCCTGCACGCGCCGCAGCTCGAGCAGCCGCTCGGCGATGCGGCGCGCCAGCTCGTTGCCGCGCACGCTGTCGTAGCGCGCCAGCTGCGCCTCGGCGAACGGCAGCACCACCAGCCGCCGGCCCTCGATGTCGACCACGGGATCGATCACCGTGTGGCCCGCGCAGCCCCACGGCGCCACCAGCGCCCCGAGCCAGAGCCATACTGCCATGGCGGCCTGCCCCCGCCGGCGGCCCGGTTCGCCTGCGACCGCTCGCCTCACGCCCATCGACCCCTCCTCTGTCCACTGTCCAGACCCCGGCCCGGAGCCGTGTTGGCGTGCCTGGTGGCTATTCGTCCCCTGGGGGCGGCAGCACCACCCGCACCGCGGCAGCTGGCTGGTAGCGCCGCCGCCCGCCGGCGCCGAAGACTTCCAGCGGCGGTCCGCACAGCTCGAGCGTGCGCGTCCGCTCCTGGTACTGCAGCCGCGCCGCCTGGAGTCCCTCTCTCTGGCCGCGCACCCGCAGCGGCCGGCCGCTCGCCACCAGCGCCTGCAGCACCGGGCGGCGGCCGGCGCCCTCGGCTTCGACGAAGTCTAGCTCCAGCTGCTCGCCCTCCACCTCGTACGGGGCCCAGGCGCCGCCGGCGGCGGCCGACTCCCCCGCCGCGGGCTCTTGTGGGTCCGCCACCGGCTCGCGCAGCGCCTGGGGCAGCACCAGTCCGAGCCGGCCGCGCACCCCGCCGGTGAGCTCCGCCCGCCCCGCCGCCCGATCCAGCCGCGCGCGTGCGGTCTCCAGCCACTCCGGCTCGTCGCCAAGGGCGAGCGGCCCCGTGCCCGGCGCGCCTGAACGCACCAGCCCCAGCCGCGCGGCCAGCGGCACCCGAGCGGGGTTGTCCAGCCGCACCCCGCGCTCCGCCTGCCCACCGAGCTCCAGCTCGAGCAGGCGCGCGCGCAGCCGTCCCCGCGCCTCGCGCGCGGGCACGATCCGCAGCGCCAGCGCCGCCGCACGGAGCTCGAGCGGGGGTGGAGCCGCGGCACGGGCGGGCTGCCCCCGCTGCGGCAGGAGCAACTCCGGCACCAGCCGCAGCTGGATGCCGTCCGGCCCCGCGAGCGCGACCGAGCGCGGCAGCAGCCGCGGCTCCGCCCCCTCGCACCAGCCCAGCTCCACCACCGCCTGCTCGCCCCGCGCCTCGAAGGCGATCGCGCCCTCGGGCGCGGTGCGCACCGCGTGCACCCGCCCGCTCGCACGGGCACGCAGGGATGCGCCCTCGAACCCTATCCGCTCCGCCTCCAGCCGGTCCCCCCCCAGCTCCAAGCGCTGCAATGCGCGCGAGCCCGGATGGGCCGCGAGCTCGAGCACCAGCGCCGCCAGCTGCACCCGGCCTCGCCCGCCCTTCGGCGGCGGCGTCCCGCCGCTCGCGGGCGGGCCCGACCACGGGCGGCGCGGGCGGAGGCGGATCCGCCCGGCGGACCTCGATGCGATCGCCCCACGCACGCAGCCCCGGCTGCCCCCCGCCGGCGCTGGACTTCTCGCCTCGGGCAGCGGGCCCGGCACGCAGCAGCGCCTGCCGGCCCTCGCCGGCCAGCACCAGGCGCCGGGCGCTGCCCGCGGCGTCGAACTCGAGCTCGAGCCGCTCGCCCTCCAGCTCCCACGGCAGCTGCAGCTCCGGGGGCAGGGCCGGCGCGCCCTCGAGCAGGGGCTCCGCCAGCTCCGGGCCCAGCGTGCCGCGGACCTGCTGCTCCAGCACCAGCCGGCGCTGCGCGGGCTCGTAGCGGCCAGCGCGCGCCTGGAGCCGGCTCGCCCCGAGCACGAGCTCGAGCCCCGCTGGCGCTGCCAGGGTGCACGCGTCCCCGCCGGCGGCGTGCGCGGCCGCCGCGCCGAGCCACACCGTGCCCTCCGGCCCCAGCGCGAGCGCGCTCAGCCGGCCGCCCGCGGGCTCGGCCGCGCCCGGCTGCTCGCGCCAGCGCAGCCCGCTGGCGGCCAGGCCCTCCAGCACCCAGCGCGGCGCGGCCGGTGCAGCCGGCGGCTCGCCATGCCAGCCCAGCAGCAGCCGGCTATGAGCAGCCGTGCCGCCCGCCAGCGCTGGAGCCCCACCGGCGAAGACCAGCTGCCAGTCCAGCGGCCCCTCGCACCGCACCTCGGCGTGCCCGGGCGCGGGTTGCTCGATCCAGACCGGCTCGGCGGTCTCGAGCAGCAACCGGTCCTCCGGCGCCAGCGCGCGCTCGCCGCGCCCCGGGATCGCCACCGGCCGGCCGAGCGCCCCGCCGTGCCCGGCCGTCGCCAGCAGCCAGCCCGGCAGCTCCGCCCGCACCGGGGGCAGCAGCCGCAGCCGCCGCTCGCTCGCCTCGGCCACCAGGCCGGCGGCGAGCAGCCGCGCGGGCGCCGCCTGCGCGGTCGCACTCACCAGCTCCAGCACCACCTGCTGCTCGGTGCTGGCGCGCACCCCGCGCCACGGCTCGCGCGCCCGCTCGGCGGGAAACTCGAGCAGCAGATCGGAGGTGCGCCCGCTCAGCGCCTGGTGCTCCAGGTGCACCTCCCCCTCGAGCCGCACCAGATCCTTGCGCCCGGGGAAGTGGAAGACCGAGGCCTGGTGCGCGCTGGCGATCCAGGGCGCCGCCTGCGGGCCGTCCAGGAAGATCACCAGCTGCGGGCCGTGCACCTGCCAGTCGCGCTGGCCCTCGCCCAGCGGCCGCGCCCCCTCGCCCTGCAGCTGCCAGTGCAGCGCCCCGCTCGCCGGGTCGAGCCGGCGGAGGAGCAGGCCCTGGATCTCGCGCAGCTGGACCGCACCCTGCCCGGCGCCTGCGCTCCGCCCCGCCGCGAGGGGCGGCGCAGTGTGGGATCCGAGTTCCAGGCCGTGCAGCACCGCGGCGGCGGCCGCGGCGGCCGCGATCACCAGGGCGCTCGCTACGGCGTTGCGGAGCAGCATCGCGCCCTACACCCCGTAGCGCTCGCGCAACAGCGGCGCGAGCTTGCCCTGGGCGGCGAGCAGCCGGTCGGCCAGCTCGCGCAGCGCCCCCCGACCACCGGGCGTCGCCAGCACCAGCGCCGCGGCGGCACGCGCCTCGGCCCGGGCGCTCGCCGGCGCCACCCCCAGTCCCACATGCCGCAACAGCGGCACATCGAGCACATCGTCGCCCAGATAGGCACAGTGCTGCGGCTCCAGCCCCAGGCGGCGGCGCATCTGCTCGAAGACCGCGAGCTTGTCCTTCGCGCCCTGGTGCACCTCGGCGATGCCCAGTTCGGCGGCTCGGTGCTCGACCGAGCGCGCATACCGCCCGCTCAGGATCGCGGTCTCGATCCCAGCGCGGCGCAGCAGCCAGACCGCCGAGCCGTCGTAGACGTGGAAGTGCTTGGTCTCGACGCCCCGGTCATCGACGATGATGCGACCATCGGTCAGCACCCCGTCCACGTCGGTCACCACCAGCCGCACCGCGCGCATGCGGGCGAGCAGCGCCGGGTGCTCCGCCGCCCGGGGATCCGACGCCAGCGGTCCGGCGCCGTCGGGGAGGCTCGCCGGCACACCTCGGGTCGGGCCGGTTGCGGGCGGCTCGGCGCTCACCTCAGATCAGCCCGACCGCGAGCAGATCCTGGATGTCGATCATGCCGACGGGGCGGCGCGCGGCGTCCACCACCGGTAGCTCGTCGATCTTGTGCTCGCGCATGAGGAAGGCCGCCTCGCTCGCCAGCCGCCCCACCTCGATCGCACGCGGGTTACGCGTCATGACGCGCTCCAGCACCAGGTTCTCCACGTTGGGCTCACGCGCCAGATGGCGTCGCAGGTCCCCGTCGGTGAAGATCCCGGCCAGCCGCCCCTCGGCATCGACGATGCTGACCGCGCCCGCGCGCGCCTCGGTGATCGCGAACAGCGCCTCCTTGACCGTGCGATCCGCGGGCAGCACCGGGTTCTTGTCGTCCTTGCGCATGATCTCCTCGACCTTGAGGAGCTTGCGCCCCAGCGTGCCGCCCGGGTGGTAGCGCGCGTATTCCTCGGGGGTGAGCTTGCGCGCGCGCTGCACCGCCAGCGCGAGCGCGTCCCCGGCCGCCAGCATGGCGGTGGTGCTGGTGCTGGGGGCGAGGCCGAGCGGACAGGCCTCGTCGTGCAGCCCGATGTCCAGCACCACATCGGCATGGCGCGCCAGCGTGGAATCGGCCCGCCCGGTCATGGCGATGATCGGGGTGCCGATCTTCTTGAGGTGCGGCACCAGCCGCACCACCTCCTCGGTCTCCCCGGAGTTGGACAGCACCAGCACCACGTCTTCGCGGACCACTCGCCCCAGGTCGCCGTGCAGCGCCTCGGCCGGATGGAGGCTGTAGCTCGGGGGTGCCGGTGGAGGCGAGGGTGGCGGAGATCTTCTGCCCCACCAGCCCCGCCTTGCCCATGCCGGTGACGACCACGCGCCCGCGGCAGCCGAAGACCAGCCGCATCGCGGCGAGGAAGGCCTCGTCCAGCCGCTCGGCGAGCTGCGCGATCGCGCGCGCCTCCATCTGCAGCACCTGGCGCGCGTACTCCAGCTCGAGCTCCGCCATCGGTCCCCGTCCGCCCGCGGGCCAGGCGCTTCATCCTAAGGGGCCGGAGCCGGCTGTCAACGCCCGTGCCACGTGGAACGCCGGGCGGTAGCCGGCGCTATCGGACGCCGAGCGAAAACCCGCAGACCCGCATCGGCGCCCGCCGTTGCGGCAGCGCCGCCACCGCGCGAGGGCAGCGGTCGCCGGGGGCGGAGGCAGCGCTGTTCCACGTGGAACCACCGCCCACCGCTCCGCAGGCCCCGACGGCCGGCGGTAATGGCGCCCTCCTTCCGCGCCGCGCTGTCTCGCGCCCGCAACGGGCGGCGGTGCGGCCGCCCGGGCCGCCCGCGCCAGCTTACCGCCTCCTTTGCGGGTGTCTGGGAGGCGACCGGCGCGGAACAGGGCCGCCGGAGCAGCGCACGCCGGGCCCTCGCCTCCTTGCCGGCCGCCGCCGACCACGGCCAGGGCGTGCAGCAGGCGCGCGGCCGCGGGCGGTGCACGGGTGCGCGCTATCGGACCCGCCGGCGTGTTCCACGCGAAACACCCCGCCGCCCGCGCGCCTTACCGGACGCGGCTTTCGCGCGGCGCACGGTGGCGGCGGCGTTCCACGTGAAACCGCTGGCGCGTCCTGGTCCGGGCAGGAGCCGGCACGCCTGCGGCGCCGGCGAGCGCCGTGTTTCACGTGAAACACGGCGCGTGCCGCAAGGCGGCGGCGGCGGGCCCTCAGCCTTCAGCCGGCAGCAGGCCCAGGGCGGCGAGCGCCCGGCACAGCTCCTCCGGCACGGCGCGGCGGCGGAACTGCGCCAGTTCCACGAAGGCATGGACCAGCTTCGCGCTGGCGCGCAACGATCCGTCCGCCCCGTGGATCGTGTAACCGAAGGTCATGGAGTGCGCGCCCAGCCGCTCGATGCGCACCTCGATCCGCAGCTGTTCGCCCAGCCGCATCGGACGGCGGTAGTCCGCCTCGGCGTGCACGAGCGGCATCGCCCAGTCCTCCCGTTCGAAGATCCTCTGCACCGGGAAACCCGCGGCGGCGAACAGCTCCTCATACGCCTCGTGACACCACTCGAACACCCGCCCGAAGAACGCGATCCCCGCGCGGTCCACCTCGTTGAAGCGCACGGTGACGGTGTGGCAAAAGGCGGGGCGGCTCGGCTCCATCGCTGCGTCTCCCTTCCAGGGTTGTGCCCGCCAGTGCTACCGGATGGGCCGCTTGCTGTCACGCCCTCGCGGCCCGCGGCCCGGTACCGGCCGCCAGCCGGACTGCCTGCCTGGACTGCTTCCGCTCGGGGCGATCCGGCTTGACGGGCAGGCGCCGCTGCCCTAGCTTCCGGGCACGCGGCAGGAGCGCGTCCGCGCAGCGGCGAGCGAGCTCCGGTAGGGGAGAGGCGACGCGATGAGCCTGGAGCTCGGCGACATCCTGGCGTTCGTGTTCGTGGCGTACTCGATCATCCTGCACGAGATCGCGCACGCCTACGCAGCGCTTCGCTTCGGCGATCCGACGGCCCGCGCCCAGGGCCGGCTGTCGCTGAGCCCGGTCTCGCACATCGATCCGGTCGGCACCATCCTGTTCCCGGCGCTGCAGCTGTTGAGCACGGGCCGGGTGTTCATCGGCTGGGCGCGGCCGGTTCCCGTCAACTACTACAACCTGCGGCCGCGCGTGGCGGGCGACGTCGTGGTCTCCCTCGCCGGCATCGCGGTCAACCTGTTGCTGGCGGTGCTGGCGGCGGTGGGGTTGGGGCTGCTGGGGGTCGATCTGTTCGCGCTCCAGCTCGGCGCCGGACCGAGCGAATCCGAGCTGCACCGCGCCGTGTACTGGACCATGTTCGCCAACCTGGGCCTGGCGCTGTTCAACCTGCTGCCGATCCCGCCGCTGGATGGCTCGCACGTCATGAAGTATCTCTTGCCGCGCGAGCTGCGTGCGGGCTACGAACGGATCGGTTTTTTCGGCATCTGGATCCTGCTCGTGCTCATCGCCACCGATCTGGTGTGGCGGGTGCTGGCGCCGCCGCTGCTCTGGTTGCTCATGCGGCTGCTGGACCTGGTGGTCTTGGTGCAAGGAGGGCCCATCCCGGCATGAGCGCGCCCGATCCCGCCGGGCAGCCCGAGCTCGAGCCCGAGCTGGAGGGCTACCGGGTCGAACTGGATGAGTTCGCCGGGCCGCTCGACCTGCTCCTGTATCTGGTGCGGCGCGAGGAGGTCGAGGTCGAGGCGTTGCCGATCGCCCGCATCACCGAGCAGTACCTGGCGTTGCTGGACCGGCTGCCGGAGGTGGACCTGGAACGCGCCGGCGACTACCTCGTCATGGCGGCCCAGCTGCTCGCGCTCAAGACGCGGGCGCTGCTTCCCGAAGACACTCCGGCGGCGGCAGCCGAGCTCCTGCCGGGCCCCCGCGCCGGCCCGGGTGCGCTGGTGCAGGAACTGCTCGCCTACCGCCAGCTCAAGGAGCAGGCAGCGCTGTTGCGCGAGCTGGAGCAGGTGGCGAGCCGCCGCTATGCGCGCCAGGGCGAGCGGCACGTGCGCGAGCGGCCGCGCGAGGTCGACCTGTGGGACCTGGTGAGCGCGTTCCAGCGCCTGGAGCGCGAGATCGCCAGCCGCCCGCCGGCGCACACCGTCGAGCGCGACGATACCCCGCTCGCGGTGTACGTCGAGGCGCTGCGGGCCCGCCTGCACGCGGCCCCGGAGGGGATCGGCTTCCGGATGCTGTTCGGCGAACAGCCGCGGCGCGGGGAGCTGGTGGCGACGTTTCTGGCGCTGCTGGAGCTGATCCGCCTCGGCGAGGCGCGCGCCGTCCAGGCGAGCCCGTTCGAGGAGATCCACATCCTGCGCGCCGAGCACCGGGCCGAGCCCGCCGAGCCGGAGCCATGAATCCCACCGCCATGCCGCTGCGCGTGCTGTTCTTCGGCAGCGCCTCCTTCGCCTGCCCCAGCCTGCGAGCGCTGTGCGAGGCGGGCCACCGGATCGCCGCCATCGTCACCCAGCCCGACCGGCCGCGCGGCCGCTCGCGCGCCCCGCAGCCGACGCCGCTCAGGCAGCAGGCCCAGGCGCTGGAGCTCGACTGCCCGATGTTCACCCCGGAGCGGCTGCGCGCGGCGGAGGCGATCGCCGAGATCGCCGCTGCGGGCCCCTACGATGTGGGCGTGGTCGTCGCCTACGGGCAGATCCTGCCCCAGGCGGTGATCGAGCTGCCGCGGCTGGGCTGTCTCAACGTGCACGCCTCGCTGCTGCCGGCCTGGCGCGGCGCCGCGCCGGTGCAGCGCGCCATCGCGGCCGGCGCGCAGCAGACCGGCGTCACCATCCAGCAGGTGGTGCGCCGCCTGGATGCGGGACCGGTGCTGGCGCGCGCGCCTACGCCCATCGGCCCCGAGGAGACCGCGGGCGAGGTCCTGCAGCGGCTCGCCGAGCTGGGTGCTGCGCTGCTCGTCTCGACGCTCGAGCGGCTCGCGAGCGGCGAGATCCGCGCCGAGCCCCAGGACGAGGCCGCCGCCAGCTACGCCCCGGCGCTGCGCAAGGAAGACGGCCTGATCGACTGGACGCTGCCGGCCCGCCGCATCTGCGACCACGTGCGCGCCATGACGCCCTGGCCCGGGGCTTTCAGCTTCGTATGGCCCGGCAGCGAGCGGCCACCGGCGAGCCCGGAGCGGCTGGCCGTGCTCGCCTGCCGTCCGGTCGCGCGCTCGCAGCAGGAAGCGTCCGCTCCGCCCGGCACGGTGCTGCGGGCAGCGGGCGATGAGCTGGTGGTCGCCGCAGGCGAAGGCACCGCGCTGCGGCTGGAGCGGTTGCAGCCCGCGGGCCGCCGCCCGATGCCCGCCGCCGCCTGGCTGCGCGGTCGCGATGTGCGGCCGGGCGATCGCTTCGGCGCTCCACCGGCATGAGGGGCGGCGGGGCGCGCGCTGCGGCGCTCGCGGCGCTGGAGGGCTGGCTCGGGCGGCGGGGCCACACCAAGCAGCTGCTGGTCGCACAGCCCGCGCTGCGCCGCCTGCCGGTGCGCGAGCGCGCACTGGCGCTGGAGCTGACCCACGGCGTGGTGCGCCAGCTCCGCACCCTGCGCCACCTGTTGCGGCAGCTGGCCGGCCGGCCGCTGGAGCGGCTGGAGCGGCGCGCGCTGGTCTCGTGCCTGCTCGGGCTCTACCAGCTGTTCTATCTCGAGCGCATCCCGGCGCACGCCGCGGTGCATGCCACCGTGCAGCTGGCCGGCGGGCGGCGGCGCCGCGGTTTCGTCAACGCGGTGCTGCGCCGCGCCGCGCGCCTGCTCGGGCCCGCGCACCCCGCGCCGCCGCCCGGGCTCGCGGCCGAGCGGCTGCTGCCGGTGCGCGCCGACCGCTGGCGGGAACTCGGCGAGCCGCTGTTGCCCGACTGGCGCAGCGGCTCGCCCGCCGCGCTGGGCGTGGCCTACAGCTACCCCGACGCCCTGGTCGCGCGCTGGCTGCGGAGCTTCGGCCGCCAGCGGGCCGAACGGCTCTTGCTGGCGGGCAACCAGCCGCCGCCGCTCTTTCTGAGGGTCAACCGCCTGCGGTGCACGCGCGAGCAGCTACTGGTCGAACTCGCCGAGAGCGGGATCGGCGCGCGCGCCTGGGAACCCCTGCCCCATGCGGTGCTGCTCCCGCACGGCACCGAGCCCGGCGCGCTGCCGGCGCTGGTGGCCGGCCGCTGCTCGGTCCAGGACGCCACCGCGCAGGAGCTGACGCTGCTGGTGGAACCGGTACCCGGCGAGCGCATCGCGGATCTGTGCGCGGCGCCGGGCGGCAAGGCGTGCTATCTCGCCGAGTTGATGGACGATCGGGGCGAGGTGCTGGCCTGCGATCGCGACCCGGCGCGCCTGCGGCACCTGGAGCAGGCGGTGCGCCGCCTGGGACTCGCCTGCGTGCGCCTGCATGCCGGCGACGTCACCACCGCCGCGGGCCGGCCGGCGGGCCCCTTCGACCGGGTGCTGGTCGACGCCCCCTGCTCCAACACGGGAGTGCTGCGCCGGCGGCCGGAGGCACGCTGGCGGTTCCGCGAGCAGGCGCTGGTCGAGCTCGCCGCCCTGCAGCTGCAGCTGCTCGAGACGGCAGCGGCGCTGGTGCGGCCGGGGGGGCTGGTGGTCTACAGCACCTGCTCGCTGGAAGAAGAGGAGAACCGCGGGGTGGCGATGGCGTTCCTGGCGCGCCACCCCGATTGGCGCCCGGCGGGCGAGACGCTGCGGCTGCCCGAGCCCGACGGTCCCGACGGCGGCTACGGGGTGAAGCTGCTCGCCCCGGCCGCCGTCCAACCCGGCGACGGCCCGGCCGCCACGGCCTGAAGGGCGGCCGGGGGCGGCGCGGCGCGGAAGGGGCGAAGCGGCGCCGCCTCGCATTGACAGCCCCATCGCGATCGCTCTACAATCCGGCGAAGTCCCGCCGGGCAGGTTCTGGCCGAACGGAGCGCCGCTTGGCGAGCGGACGCGCTGGCTGGAAGTCTGCCCGCCGGCGGGCTGGACGAGGGGGGGAGGCACGCCGATGGGAACGCTACGGAGGCACACCCAGGCGGTGCGCGCTGCGGCGCTGGCGGCGCTGGCGGCGGTGGTGGCGGGCCTGGGGGCGCTGGGGCCGCATGCGGCGCAGGCCCAGCAGGCGGCCGGCCCGGCGATCAAGCCGCGCGTGCTGGTGATCGCCTTCGCCGACAACGAGCCCCAGTACCTCGACATGGTGCACGGCCTGGCCGAGCAGGCGCTGCTGGAGCTGGGGCTGCCGCTGGTGGACCGCAGCCAGCTCATGAGCCGCTTCCAGATCGAAGAGCTCAAGAAGGGTCTGTACTACGACCTGCAGCAGCACCTGCTCTCGGAGCTGCGCACGCGCTACGGCGCCGAGGTCATCCTCACGGTGGGCTACAGCCGCCAGTACCGCTTCACCCGCGAGTTCATGGGCAGCCCCCACCGCTTCTACAAGACCGACGTGCGGGTGCGGGCGGTCAGCGCCGACACCGCGGCGGTGCTCTACAGCGGCGGCGGCTCGACCTCCATCCAGGCCCGCACCGACGAGTTCGAGGCGCTGGTGGCCGAGCATGCGCGCAAGGCGGGCGAGGCGATCCTGGCGAAGTGGCGCGGCGGGCCCGAGGGGGCGCCGCGCCCGGTGCAGGTGCTGGCGCGCGGCTTCGACCACGACAACCTGCAGCGGCTGGAGGGCGCGCTCGGCCGCATGCCCGGGGTGCTGCAGGTGGTGCGGCGCGACTACGGTGGGCCGGCGAGCGGGGAGCAGACCGCGCTGCTCGAGGTGGCGCTGGAGGTCCCGGTCGAGCAGCTGGCCGCCAGCCTGCGCGCGCTCGCCGAGCCGGCGGTGCGGGTGGTGGAGAGCAGCGCCGACCGCATCGTGCTGGTGCTCGCCGAGCAGCTCAAGATCGGCTTCGTCCAGCCGCGCGAGGGGGCGGTGCTGGCCGGTCCGGCGCTCACGGCGGTGGTGGAGACCACGGGCCCGGTGGTGGCGGTGACCGTGAACGGAACCCCCGCCAGCCCGCTCGGGAGCGCTGAGGGCGCGCGGCGCTGGCAGGCCAGGCTCGAGCTCGGCGGGGGTACCCACACCCTGCTCGCCGCCGCCCAGGACGATCTGGGCCGCCGCGCCGAGGCGCAGCTGCGCGTCACCATCGACGCCCGCCCGCCCCAGGTGCGCATCCTCCGTCCCGCCGGCGGGCTGACCAGCCAGCGCCAGCTGACGGTGCTCGCCCAGGTCCAGGACGACGGCCCGGTCCGGGCGGTCACCCTCAACGGCAAGCCGATGCAGGGCGGGGGCGCGGAGGGCACCTGGCAGCTGGAGGTGGCGCTCGCCGAGGGCGCCAACCGGCTGGAGGTGGTGGCGGTGGATCAGGCGGGCCAGACCGGGCGCGCGGTGCTCGAGCTGGTGCTGGACAGCACCCCGCCGGCAGTGCGGGTGCTCGCCCCGCAGGCGGCGCTGATCAACCGCCACGAGGTGACCTTCGAGGTCGAGGCGACCGATGCGGGCACGGGCGTGGCGGAGGTGCAGCTCGGCGGCCGGCCGATGGCGCTGGCCGAGGGCCGCTGGCGGCTGGTACACCGGCTGGCCGAGGGCGACAACGCCGTGGAGATCGTCGCGCTCGACCGGGCCGGCAACCGCACCGCGCTCCAGCACCGGATCCGCGTGGACAGCCGGCCGCCCAAGCTGACCGCGACCGTGATCGCGGTCATCGAGGGCACGGTCGACAAGCAGGGGGTGACCGTGACCTGCGAGGGACGGGAGGTGCCGGTCGGTCCCGACGGCACGTTCCGCATCACGATCGAGGCGCCGGTGGGCGGCACGGTGACAGTGGTCGCCGTCGATGCAGCGGGCAACCGGACCGAGCAGGTCTACCGCATCGGCGCCGGCGGTCGCGCCGATCCCGAGACGCACTGAACCGGCGCGAGCGCAGGCTATCGAGCTGCAAACCGAGAAGGGAGACGAGGCCGTGTGCAAGCGAATCGTGGCGGTCGCAGCACTGCTGGGACCGCTGGCGCTGGCCGCCTGTTCCAGCGCCCAGGCGCCGCCGGATGAGCCGGGCTACGAGTCGAGCGATGTCGAGGGCGAGGCGATCCGGCCGGTGCGGCCGCCGTACTGGGGCGCCACCATCGCCGTGGTCCCCTACGTCAACAAGAGCCTCAGCGAATACAAGACGCTGGGCGACATCGCGCCCGACGTGATCACGGCGTACGCGATCGAGGCCGGTTTCCGCCCGGTGGAAAGCCATGGCGGTCAGCTCGAAGAGGTGAGCAAGGAGCTGGAGTTCGGCCAGACGGAGTACGTCAACCCGCAGACCGCGGCCAAGATCGGCAACATGCTGGGCGCGAAGTACGTGCTGGTGGGCGCGATCACGAACTTCCGCATCACCAAGACCAAGGGCAAGAAGGGTGTCGACGTGCTGGGCCTGGTCGAGGTCGGCAGCTCGGCGCAGACGCTGACCTACGACGTCCAGGTCTCCGGGCGCATTATCGATGTGGAGACGCGCGAGATCGTGGCGGCGGACGCCGGTACCTCGTACAAGCAGCGCTTCGAGGTCGAGGGCGGCAAGTGGAGCGTGCTCGGGGTGCGCGGGGAGACCAAGGAGGTGATCGAAAACGAGCGCGACTCCATGGGCAAGACGCTCAAGATCGCGTTCGCCAAGTCGTTCAACAAGATGATCGACCAGCTCAACCGCCGGCCCCCTCCTGGCTACTATCCCGGCCCGGCTCCCGCCGGGCCGGCCGCGGGGCCGACCGGCCCGGGCTCGCCGCAGTAGCCGCGCGGCGGGGGCGGCGGCCGCATGGAAAGCGCAGGGCGCGACCGCGTCTACGCAGTGCTCGGCGCGGGGCGGCAGGGTGCGGCCGCCGCCTATGACCTGGGCCGCTTCGGTGCCGCAGCCCAGGTGCGGCTCGCCGACCGGGATCGGGCGCTGGCCGAGCGGGCGGCGGCGCGCGTCAACCGGCTGCTCCAGGCGGCGGGCGCGCCCGCGGTGGTGGAGCCCGCAGGCGTGGATGCCGCCGATCCCCTGGCGGTGCGCGCGCTCTTCGAGGGCGCGCACGCGGCGCTGTCGGCGCTGCCCTATCCGCTCAATCCAGCGCTCGCTGCCCGAGCGATCGAGGCGCGCTGCTCGTTCTGCGATCTGGGCGGCAACACCGAGATCTCCGCCCGGGTGCTCGCCCTCGATGCGCAGGCGCGCCGGGCGGGCGTGACGCTCACGCCGGACTGCGGCCTGGCGCCGGGTCTGGCCAACACGCTGGCAGCGTATCTGATCGCGCGCACCCCCGCGCCACGCGCGGTGCGGGTGCGCTGTGGCGGCCTGCCCCAGCGGCCGCGCCCGCCGCTGGACTACCTGCTGACCTTCGCGGTCGAGGGGCTCACCAACGAGTACACCGGCGAGTGCCTGGTGCTGCGCCAGGGCCGGCTGACCAGCGTGCCGGCGCTGGCGCCCGAGGAGGACGAGCAGCTGGAGTTCGAGGCGCTGGGGCGGCTGGAGGCCTTCGCGACCAGCGGCGGTGCGTCCACCATGCCCCGGACCTACCAGGGCGTGCTCGAGGAGTTCGACTACAAGACCCTGCGCTATCCGGGCCACGCCGCCAAGCTGCGGCTGCTCCGTGATCTGGGGCTACTGTCCCGAGCAGCCGCGCAGCGTGCAGACCGCCGATGGCGGCCACGCCCTGGTGGCGCCGCGCGCACTGTTGCACGTGCTGCTGCAGGAGCGGCTGGACCTCCCCGAGGAGCCGGACCTGGTGGTGCTGCGGGTCAGCTGCGAGGGCAGCGATGGGGACCGGCCGGTGCGGCGCACTCTGGAGATCCTCGACCGCGCCGATCCGCTGACGGGATTTCGCGCCATGGAGCGCATGACCGCGTTCCCCGCCGCCATCATCTGCGCCCACCTGGCCAGCGCCGAGGCGCCGCGCGGGGCGCAACCGCTGGAGCGCGTGATCGATCCCGCGCTCTTCCTGGAGCGGTTCCGGCAGCGGGGCTTGGTGCTCACCGAGACCCTGCGCCGGCCGCTCGCCACCTGATCGCGGCGGAGCGGAGCCCGGCCGCGCCGCGCGCGGGCGGATTGCCGCCCGGCGCGCCTGGGGGTACGCTCGGCAGTGGCCGCGGGCGGCGCGCGGAGGGGACGGCATGGCGCAGGCGCGGCGGAGCGGCTGGCGGCCGCGGCTGGGACCCACCTTCGCGGTCGTGCTGGCGGCGCTCATGTTGCTCAGCGCGGCGCTGGTGGGCGCGATCGCCTATCGGGCGCATGCGGGTTCCATGCTCGCGTTCTCGCGCGAGCTGATCCAGCACAACGCCGAGCTGGTGCGCGAGCAGGTCGACCGCTTCCTGGTCCCGACCCGGCAGGCCGCCGAACTGGCGCTGGCGCTGCTCGAACACCAGCTGATCCGCGTCGAGCAGCTGGACGACATCGAGGCGTACTTCTTCGACTTTCTGTCCGTCCACCTCGACGTGGCGAGCCTGGCCTGGGGCGACGAGCGGGGCCGCTTCCTCATGGTGCGGCGCCAGCCCGATGGCGCGCTGTGGACGAAGCGGATCGACCTCGCGGGCGGCGTGCGCCAGGTGCTCTGGGCGCGGCGGCAGCCGGGGGGCCCACTCGCCCCGGCGGAGCTCCACCCCGATCCCGCGGACGCCTACGACCCGCGCACCCGACCCTGGTACGTGGGCGCCCGCGAGCAAGGGGGGCTGTACTGGACGGACGTCTATGTGTTCCACACCGGGGGGTTGCCCGGCATCACCGCCGCGCTGCCGGTCGCGCCCGGCGGGCACGGCGCGCCCGCCGGCGTGCTGAGCGTCGATGTGAGCCTGCTCGATCTGTCGCACTTCGTCGGCCGCATGCGGGTGGGGCAGTCCGGCCACGCCTTCATCCTCGATCACCGGGGCCGGCTGATCGCCTGGCCCCACCAGGACGCCGGTGCTCTGGCGCCGCCGCCCGCCGCCACCGGCGGCCATGCGCCCCACGGCGCGCGCCTGCTCCATATCCGCGAATGCCCCAGCCCGGCGGTCGCGCATCTGGGCACTCTGCCGGAGGTGGTGGGGCTGCTGCAGCGCAGCGGCCAGCCGGCAGGCCCCGCCACCGCCCCCGCCGGCACCACCGTCGCCTACCGGGCGGCGGGTTCGCGGTGGGTGGCGGCGCTCAAGCCCATCACGATCGATCCCGCACGGCCGTGGCTGGTGGGGGTGATCGCGCTGGAGGACGAGTTCCTGGCCAGCGCGCGCGCGGCAACCGTGCACAGCGCGCTGCTGGCGGCCGCGCTGGCCGGGCTGGCCGTGCTGCTCGGGGTGTTGATCGCCAACGCCATCTCGCGCTCGCTGCGGCTGCTGGTACGCGAGAGCGAACGGCTACGGCGGCTGGAGCTGGAGGGCGGAATCGAGGCGCGCAGCCGCTTCCGCGAGATCGACGAGGTGCTATGCGCGTTCGAGGAGGCGCGCGTGGGACTGCGCGCCTTCCAGCGCTACGTGCCGGTCAAGCTGGTGCGGACGCTGCTGGCGCAGCAGGCCGAGCCGCATCTGGGAGGCGAGATCCGCCCGCTCACCATCATGTTCACCGACCTCCGCGAGTTCACCGCGCTGGCCGAGGGCATGGATCCGGCGGAGCTGGCGCGGCTGCTCGGAGCCTACTTCACCGCGGTCACCCGCGCGATCCACGACCACCAGGGCACGGTCGACAAGTACATCGGCGACGCGGTGATGGCGTTCTGGAACGCCCCGCAGCCGGTTCCCGCGCACGCCCGGCAGGCGTGCGAGGCGGCGCTGGAGCTGCTGGCCGCCGTCGGGCGGCTGGAGCGCGAGCGTCCCGAGGCACCGCGGCTGCAGACGCGGATCGGGCTGCACACCGCCGAGGTGGTGGTCGGCAACTTCGGCTCGGAGGACCGGCTCAACTACACCGCGCTCGGGGACGGGGTCAACCTCGCCGCGCGCCTGGAGGCGCTCAACAAGCTGTTGGGCACCGAGGTGCTGGCGAGCGAGGCCACCCGGGCGGCGGCCGGCGAGGGCCTGGTGTTCCGGCGGGTGGCGCTGGTGGCGGTCAAAGGCCGCCGCCGTCCGGTCGAGGTCTACGAGCTCTTGGGCCGGGCGGGCGAGGTGGAGCCGGCACGGCTGGCGCGGGCGCGGCGCTACGAGGAGGCGCTGGCGCTGTACCTGGAGCGCCGCTGGCAGCAGGCACTGGCGCATTTCGAGCAGCTGCTGGCCGAGGACCCGCAGGACGCCGCGGCGCGCGAGCACGCGGCGCGCTGCCGCGCCCTGTGCGAGCACGAGCCCGGCCCGGACTGGGACGGGGCGCTGGTGCAGACGAGCAAGTGAGCGCCCCGCCCTCGGCTCTGCCGGGGCGCGGCCGCGGCACTGGCCCCGGGGTGGTCGGGGCCCGCCGCCCCGCATGCTGCACGGCACCGCGCGGCGGACGCGCGCTATCATGAGGAGGCCCGGTCCCGGCTAGGGCCGGTCGGAGCGGGGCGGGGCGGGGCGCTGCCGCCGCCCCGGCGGAGGATCTGCTTGGCGTCGGGATCGGCCTACCGCCCGCAGCTGCGCGCCGAGCTCAAGCTCTGGATCCCCGAGGATCCGGAGCGCGACGGGCCGCCGCGGCTGGGCGATCCCTTGACCGGCAACCAGCTGGTGCTGCGCGCGCGCTGGCAGCTCAACGTGCTCGAGCTGTGCGACGGCTCGCGCGATCTCGAGGCGCTGTGGCGCGCCCTGCCGGAGCCCGAGCGACCCGCGGCGCTGCGCGAGCTGGTGCGCTTCGTCAAGTCGCTGCGCTACCTGCGGCTGACCACCGACGCGGATGCGGACAGCCTCCGGCGGCTCGGGGGGGCGCGCGCCCACCCGGAGGCGATGCTCGGGGCACCGCTGGTGGCGCTGGACGAGCAGGCGCGCTTCGGCTGCCAGGGGTGCGGTGCCTGTTGCCGGGTGTACAACAACTACGGCCCGCTGACGGCGCGGGATGTGCAGCGGCTGCAGGCGCTGGAGGATCTGGAGCAGCGCCTGCCGCACCTGCGGGGCCGGCCGCGCTACGTCATGCGGCGCCACGGCGAGGGGCCCGCGTCGGAGGAACCCTACCTGCCCCAGCGGCCCGACGGGCGCTGCGCCTATCTGTTGCCGGACAACCGTTGCGCCATCCACGCCTACTGGGGCGAGGAACACAAGCCGCTGTTGTGCCGGCTGTATCCGAGCCGGGTGCGCCTGACGGTGTTCGGCAAGCTGGTGGTCGACCGCCCGGAGTGCCACAGCTTCGGGGTGAGCGCCTTCACCGGTCCCACCACGCTCGAGCGGCTGCGCCGGCTCGAACGGGAGATCGATGAACTGCTGGTCGAGGAGGGGCTGTACCACCCGCCGGTCGACCTGGACGGCGGGCTGGTGATCGACTACGCCTACTTCCTCGGCTTTCTGCTCCATTTGCAGCGGGTGCTGGAGCACCCCGGCGGCACCGTCGTGGATGCGCTCCGCGCGGTACGCGACGCCACCTTCGATCTCATCGACCGGCTGGAATCCGCCGACGACGCCGCGGTCCAGCCCCACGAGGTCATCACCGCGGCGTGCGCGGTGCCGCCCGCGCAGCGCTACGGGGAGCCCTATCCGCCGATCGAGGCGGCCCGGGGGCTCGAGGCGCTGGCGGACTGGCTCCAGCACCAGGCGCGCGCGGCGGAGCGGGTGGTGGGCGCGAGCGGCCAGAGCCCGCACCAGCGGCACGCCGAGACGATCGAGCACCTGCGGCTGGCCGCGCTGCGCTGCCGGCTGGCCACGCCCGGCCGACCACGCCAGCTCGAGCTGTGGCTGCCGGAGCTCGCCGCTCGCCTGCGCCAGCTCGAGCGCCTGCCGCTGCCGCTGGAGGATCCCACCACCGACCGGCGGCTGCGCAGGCTCGCGCGCGACCTGATCTTCGCCGCCGAGCTGAGGCGGGCTCCCAGCTGGCTGCACGTGCTGGCGCAGCTGGCCGGCATCCTGACCGCCATCGCCGTCGGCGCCCGCGCGGAGGCGGCGCGCGCGGGCCGGGCGGCGGTCACCCGCCGCGAGCTGGACCTGGCCCAGGGCAGCACGCGTGGTGCTGCTCGGCGGCTTCGGGCTCTGCCCCGCCGCCGCTGGCCGACCGTGCGGGCGGTGGTCGAGCACCTGAGCCTGCCCGAGCCGGCCGGCGCCCCGGCGGGCTGAGCCGCCCGCCCGCCGGGCGCGCTAGCCCTCGCGCACCAGCGGCATCGTCATGCAGCGCGGGCCGCCGCGCGCGCGCGACAGCTCCTCGCCCGGCAGCAGGATCGCGTAGCGCTTGCCCGGGCGGAACTCGTAGCGGCAGCGGCCGTCGGAATCGAAGGGCATCTCGTCGACCGAGACCAGGTGGTAGCCGCGCCGGCCCAGCTCCTCGGCGGTGCGGGCATTGCGCTGGTAGACCATCACGACCCCGGGCGCGAGCGCGAAGCTGTTGGCGCCGTCCGACCACTGCTCGCGCGCCTGCTGGATGTAGTCGCCGCTGCCGCCGCACAGCACCGGCTCGAGCTCCACCCCGGCGCGCCGCAGCGCCTCCAGCAGCGAGGGCCGGCGGGTGCCCCAGTCGGCCGGATCGCCGAGGTCGATGCTGATCGCGCTCACGCTCTCCGCCCCGCCCGGCAGCAGCATGGGGCCGTAGAGCAGGCACTGGTCCTCGGCGATGCGCGTGAACACGGTGTCCAGGTGCATGGCGTGCCGCGCCTTGGGCAAGGGGACCAGCACGAGCGTGTGGAACCGCTCGTGCCCCCGCAGCCGTTCGGTCAGCACATCGGCGGCGCTCTCCATGGTGCGCTCGCTGAGCCCGAGCACCACGATCCCCTCCTGGAGCACCAGCACATCGCCGCCCTCCAGAGTGGGGGTCACCCCGATGGGGAAGGCAACCCGGCGCCGCCGCCCGAAGTCGCACAGCACCGGTGCGCCGCCGAGCCGCGGGTGGTGCTCGAAGATGAAGCGCCCCAGCGCCGGCTCGCGCTGGCGGGCCGGCCGGCTCATGGCCCCGATCAGCACCGCATCGCCGAGCACCACCAGCGCGTCGCGCGTGAACATGAGGTTGGGCAGCGGCGTCATGCGGAAGAGGTAATCCGGTTCGCGCTCCGGCGGCTGCGCCGGCAGCCCCTCGACGAGCGCCCGCGCCAGCGCCGGCGCCGGGAGCGCGCGCAGCTCGGCCACCACCTCGCTGCCCAGCCCCTCCAGATCATCGATCTCCAGGAGCAGCCCCGCCCGGTGTTCGTCCGCCGCCGCCGCCAGCGCCTCGGCGAGCAGCTGCTGGGTGTCCCAGACCTCGACGCCGAAGCACTCCATCACGGCGCGGAACCGCTGGTGCTCCGCGCGGGCGCGCGGGCCGTGCAGGATGTCGTCGAACAACAGCTCCGCCATCATGGAGGGCGGCATCTGGTCGATCTCCGGACCGGGTGCGTGCACCATGACCTGGCGCAGCCGGCCGATCTCCGAGTAGACCCCGAGCCGCATGGGCTTCAGAACACCTCCGCGATCAGGCAGCGCAGGCTGCCGCCACCCTTCTCCAGCTCGTCGATGGCGACCGCGTGCACGCGGAAGCCCCACGCCTGGAGCGCGGCGTGCGCCTCGGGGCGGAGCGCCGCCGCCGCGCGCGCGCTCATCATGACGTCGGCGGGCGTGACCGCCAGGCAGTTGCCGCAGAACGCCGCCTTCTCCTCGTCGGTCAACAGCAGCGTCCGCTCCGGGTAGGCGCGCGCGATCGCCTGCGGCACCTCCGGATCGGCGAACGAGCCCGCGTGCAGCACCGCCGCCCGTCCGGCGAGCACGGAGAACACGACGTTGGTGTGGTACTCGCCCTCGGCCAGCGCGAAGCGGAAGGTGAGCGCGAGCCCGAACGCCTCGTGCATGGCGGCGCAGCCTGCCTCGTCGACCCGCCCGCTCATACCGCAGAATCCGACCCCGCGCGGCCGGTCGATGACCAGCGGCCCGGTCAGCTCGGCGACACAGCGGCGCGCGCCCAGATCGACCACCTCGTAGCGGAGCAGCTGCGTGAACAGGCGCCGCACATCCTCGCGCGCGGTCTCGCGCTGGCGCACCGGATGCCGCATCGCCCCGAGGATCAGCCGGCCCGGCACGGTGGCGAAGGCGTTGTTCGGATACACCGCATCGTCCAGCCCGGGCTGGCCGGCGAACAGCACCACCGGCACGCCCAGCTCGGCCAGCCGCTCGGCGACCGCGCGGTGCTGGGCGTGCGCGCGTTCGGGATCGACGCTCGCCCCGGCGGCCAGGTAGCGGTTGTCCTGGGCGGCCTGCTCGCTCACGCGGAAACCGCGCGGGCTGACCAGCATCGCCGCCCGCATCGCCGCCGGCCGCACCGGCGGATAGCGGCGCCCGTCCCCCCAGGCCTGCAGAAACTCCTCCGCGCTGGTGACGATCATGCCCTCGCCCCTGCCTGCGCCCGCGCCCCCGGGCGCGGCCTCGAGCCGAAGCCCGCACCCGGCCTCGCCATGATACCGCGTCTGCCCCGCACCGTGGCCAGAGCCGCTGTCGCCTCGCCAGGATGCGGTCTTTCGGGTACCTTTTCCGGCATGAGCCCGGAGCAGCTCCAGCAGGTCCAGCCCTACGCCAGCGTCGACGTGGCGGCGGCCTTCCGGGGCTTCGTGCAGCACACCGGCTCGGCGGATCCGGCCCACTTCCTGGGCTATCTGTATCAGTGCGGCTACATCTCGCAGCAGGCCTACTACGCGCTCTATCCGCAGATCGTGCGCAGCCCCCAGGCCGGCGGCGGAGCGGGGGGGCAGGGCGCGCAGCGCTACGAGATCCTCGAGCGGCTCGGCGAGGGCGGCATGGGCGCGGTCTATCTGGCGCGCGACCGCGTGCTCGGCCGCAGGATCGCCTACAAGGTGCTGCGCCGCGATCCCGACCTGCCGGCGAGCCTCGCCGCCCGCTTTCGCGACGAGGCGTGCATCACGGCGCAGCTCGATCACCCGCACATCGTGCCCGTGCACGGGCTGGAGGTGGGTGCGGGCGGCGAGATCGCGATGACGATGAAGCTGGTGCGCGGCCGCACGCTGGAAGCGGTCATCGAGCTGTGCCGCGCCCGCTTCGCGGCCGGCGAGCCGCTCGGCTCCGAGCTGGCGCTGCCGCGCCGGCTCGAGCACTTCCTCAAGGTGTGCGACGCGGTGGCCTTCGCGCATGCCCGCGGGGTCCTGCACCGCGATCTCAAGCCGGCCAACATCATGATCGGGGAGTACGGCGAGGTCTATGTGATGGACTGGGGCCTGGCGCGGCTCATGGGGCCGGCCGGCCGCGCCGCAGAGGCGCCGGGGGGCGAGGTCGTCGAGCTGGCGGACATGGGTCCGAGCGTCTCGCAGGCCCGGCACACGCTCCAGGGCCAGGTGGTCGGCACCCCTCGCTACATGTCGCCGGAGCAGGCCGAGGGCCGCAACGACGAGCTGGACGGGCGGAGCGATCTGTATTCGCTCGGGGTGATCCTGTACGAGCTGATCTGCCTCAAGCCGGCGGTCGCCGGCGACTCGGTCGCCGAGGTCATGAGCAACGTCTTGACCGGGCAGATCCAGCCGGTCGAGCACCTCACCGGCCGCGAGAAGATCCCGCGCGAGCTGGAGGCGATCGTGCGCAAGGCGATCGCGTTCGAGCGCGAGCAGCGCTACGCCTCGGTGGCCGAGCTGGCCGAGGATCTGCGCCGGTATCTGCGGGGCGAGCAGGTACTGGCCCGGCCGGACAACCCGCTCCAGCGGCTGGCGCGCTGGCTCGGCCGGCACCGCGAGGCGACGCTGGCGGCGCTGCTGTGCATCGTGCTGTTGTGCGCCGGTCTCTTCGCCTGGGCGCTGCGCGAGCAGATGGCGGCGCGCGCGCGCGAGGAACGGCTCAACCGGTTCAACACCGCGGTCGCGCAGCAGAGCCACCGCATCGACAATCACTTCCAGCGGCTCGAGGGCCAGCTGCGCGCGCTGGCCGCGCTGGCGAGCCAGGCGCTGCGCCACGGCCAGCAGGCACAGCCCCCGTACTACGCCTCCGCGGACTTCGAGGACCCCGCGCGCGCCCCCCCCGACCTCGCGCTCTCGCCGCTGTATCAAAAGCCGATCAGCATCGACTGGCCGGGCTACAAGCTCGCGCCCGGGGTGCGGCCTGAGGAGGTGGCGCCAGATCTCGCCCGTCTGTATGCGCTCCGCCACCGCTTGCGGCAGCTGTTGCTGGACAGCCGCGCGGATGCGCACCTACCGCTCGACCCCGCGCAGCAGCGGCGGCTGCTGGCCGAGACCGGGGTGCCGATCCGCTGGGCCTACGTGGGGCTCAAGAGCGGGCTGTTCGTCTCCTACCCGGGCAAGGGCGGCTACCCGCCGGAGTACGACCCGCGGCGGCGGCCCTGGTACGAGCTCGCGCTGCAGGGCCGCGGCCTGCGCTGGGGCAACCCCTATCTCGACCTGCAGGGCCAGGGCATGATCCTGCCGTGCGTGACCATGCTCCACGACGAGGACGGCACGCTGCTCGGGGTCGCCGGCATCGAGGTCACCTTCGACGATCTGATCGAGGAGCTGCTCAGCATGCCCGAGCAGCCCGCGGTGCGGGAGACCTTCCTGTTGGACAGCAGCGGCCGCGTGGTGGTGCGCAGCAGCGAGCCGTTGCGGCGGTATCGCGCCGGCGAGCTGCACGGCGCGCGCCAGCTCGTGCCGCTGGAGCCGCAGCCGCTGCGCGAGGCGATCCTCGCCCAGCGCACCGGCCGGCTCGAACGCGACACCGCCGCCGGCCGCACGCTGTATGTGTTCTACGAGCTGCCGACCCTGGGCTGGACCTACCTCGTCGAGGCGGACCTGCAGGCGCTGCTGCACCAGGCGCCCGCGGCTGGATCGGCTCACGACCCGCAGGGTTGAGCGGCTCCGGGCAGCGGTGCGCGGGCGGTGGGGCCGCCCGCTCCTGGCGCCCGCCCCTCATCGTCGTCCGGCGGCTCGGGCAACCGGAGGTTGCCGGCCGCTGCGATCGCAGCGCACAAGGCCGCCGCATCGAGCACCAGACGGGCCCCGTTCCAGGCGCGCCACTGCTGGAGCAGCGCGGCGAGCTCCGCCTCGCCGAGTGCCGGCGGGGCGGTGCCCGGCGGCGGCGGCAAGAGGCCGAGGGCGCGCTCCATGGGCACGAACACCACCAGCACGATCGCCAGATGCCCGAGCATGCAGCCGGCAGCGAGCACCGAGGGCCAGAGCCGGCGGCGCTCGGCCAGCAGCCCCAGCAACGGCGCGAGCAGCGCCAGCCCGAGCGCCGCCGGCACGAGCACCGCCATGTAGCCCGGCACGTCGGGCCTCTGGGGCGCGGCGAGCCAGCTGCGCAGCGCCTCGGGGCTCGCGCTCCAGTGGGGCACCAGCACGCAGGTCTCGAACAGATGCCCGCCGAACAGGGCGGCGAAGGCGAGCGCCGCGAGCCAGCTCGCCGCCGCATGGGCAGTGCGGATCATCCCAGACCCCCTCCCTCCGCGCCAGCGGGCCCGCTGGCGCGCCGTCGCGGTGTGATGCGCCCGCGCGCCGCGGCCGTCTCAGCCCGCCGGTGGGGCCTGCAGGCGCTGGTAGCGCGAGGTCAAAAGCGCCACCACCGCCCCGTCGCCCTCGCGCACCACGCGGGCAGAGAGCACGCGCGTGTTGCGCGTCGCGGCCTCGAGCTGGGCCGTCGCATGCAGCTCGCCCTCGATCACCGGCCGGAGGTAGCGCACGTGCACATCGGTGGCCAGGAACACCGCCCGCTCGGGATTGTCCCGCAGGTGGACCGCGGCCCCCATCACCGTGTCGGCGAGGGCGAACACCAGCCCCCCGTGCGCCACCCCGGCCGGGTTGTGGTGCTCGGGCCCGACCCGCACCCGCCCCTGCGGCCGCCCCGCCGCGTCCACCTCGATCCGGATGCCCAACAACCGCGCGAAGGGGTGGTGCATCTCGTGCATCGGCGCCCGCGACTCGAAGCTCGGTGCGCTGCTCATGACGGCACGAGTCTCGCACCCCGGGCCGCCGGGCGCAAGCGGCATCGGACCGGCCGGCGCCGCCAGCGAGATGGACTTGCGCGCCCGGGGCGAACGCGTGGTAGCATGGCGCCCATGGTCGAACCGGGCGGGCAGCCCATCGAGGTCACCGCCTCGCGCGTCGAGCCACTGTGGCACGCGCGCGGCTCGGCCGCGCTCGACGAACGGCCGCGCCGGGCAATCCGCGCGCACCTGGCCCGGCGCATCGACAACCGCGGGCGTGCTCCACCCGCTGGCGCAGCGCCACCGCAGCCGGCACCGCACCCGCGCCCAGCTGCCCAGGCGGCTGGCGCGGCCGGTGCAGGCGGCGCGCCCGCTGCGCCGCCCGCCGGACGTGGCGGCATGACGGTGGAGCCGGGCAGGGGCGCGGGCGCCGCGCCGGCGGGGGGCCCCGCCGAGGCTATGGTCCCCGAGCAGCCGGCGCAACGGCCGCGCCTGCACGCCCCCGGCGGCGGGCTGGGGCTGTTCGGCGCCACCATGGTCGGGGTGGGCGCCATGGTCGGCGCCGGGATCTTCGTGTTGAGCGGGGGTGGCGCTGCGCGTCGCCGGCCCGAGCGCCATCGTCGCCTTCGGCCTCAACGGGCTGCTGGCGCTGCTGACCGCGTTCAGCTTCGCCGAGCTGGCGACGGCGTTTCCCGAGGCCGGCGGCGCCTACGTCTACGCCAAGAAGGTGTTCCCCATCGGGGGCGGGTTTGCCGCCGGGTGGGTGCTCTGGTTCGCCTATGCGGTCGCCTGCGCGCTGTACGCGCTCGGCTTCGGCGGCTTTTTCGCCTACGGGCTGGAGCAGGCCTCGGGCTGGCTCGGCCGGCCGCTCGCCGCACCGCCGTGGCTGCCGGTGCTCGCCGCGGTGCTGGTGGCGGTGCTCTACGCGGCACTGCTCTGCACGCGCGGCGCGCGCGCCGGCAACCTGGTCTCGCTGCTCAAGGTGGTGGTGTTCGCGGCGTTGATCGCCAGCGGGCTGGTGGCGCTGTGGGCTCGCCCGGCCGGCACGCTCGCCCAGGCCTTCACGCCCCTGTTCCCCTTCGGCTTCGGCGGCACGCTCGCCGCCATGGGCTTCACCTTCATCGCGCTCGAGGGCTTCGAGGTCGTCACGACCGTGAGCCACGAGGTGCGCGCGCCCACCCGCACCATCCCCCGCGCCATGTTCCTGTCGATCGGCATCACGCTGCTGGTGTACCTGGGACTGCTGTTCGTGATGCTGACCGCGGGCGGGCCGCCCGCAGGCGGCGAGGCGTGGCGGGAGCTGGGCGAGCACGGTGAGGCGGCGGTGGCGGTGGCGGCGCGGCGCGCTTCGCCGGTCCGCTCGGCGAGGGGGTTCGTCACCGCGGCGGGGCTGCTCGCCACCTTCACCGCGCTCGGGGCGGCGATGCTCGGCGGCTCGCGCGTCGCCTACGCCATGGGCTGCGACCGAGCGCTGCCGCGCGGGCTGGCGCGCCTGCAGGGGCGCAGCGGCAACCCGGTGCGCGCGGTGCTGCTGACGGCGGCGGATCGCGATCGCGGGTCGCAACCTCCACCGGCGAGGTCGAGACCGCGGGCGCCGCCGCCTCGTTGATCTTCCTGGTCTCGTTCGCACTCGCCAACGGGGCGGGACTGCTGGTGCGGGCGCGCATCGGGCGCACCCCGGGCTTCCGCTCGCCGCTGTATCCGGCGTTGCCGCTGCTCGGGGTGGCGGGCTGCCTCGGGCTGGGGGCCTTCCAGGCCGCCCAGGTGCCGGCGGCGGCGCTGGTGGCGGCGGTGTGGCTGCTCGCCGGCGGGGCGCTGTATCTGGGCTACTTCCGGCGGGCGGCGGTGGCGGTGGCGGCGCGGGCCGAGGCGCTGGATGCGGATCTGGTGCGGCTGCGCGGCCGCCGCCCGCTGGTGCTGGTGCCGCTCGCCAATCCCGAGCGCGCCGAGGCGCTGATGAGCTTCGCGCACGCGCTCGCGGTACCGGGCGCGGGCCGGGTGCTGGCGCTCGGCATCGCCGCGCATGCGGGCGAGCCCGCCGGCGCGCTCGCCGCCTACGACCGGGTGCAGGCGGCGCTGCGCCGGGCGCTGGCGGCGTCCGCGCGGCACGGCCGGGGCTTCGAGGCGGTGGTGCGGCTGGAGCCGGACGTGCCCGCGGGCATCGCGGCCGTGGTCCGCGAGCGCCACCCCGAGGTGCTGCTGCTCGGCATGAGCCGGCTGGAGGAGCCGGCCGGCACCGCGCTGCTGGACCAGCTGATCGAACAGACCGCCGCCGACCTCGCGATCCTGCAGGCGCCGGCGGGCTGGGAGCTGGACGCCTCGGTGCGGCGGGTGCTGGTCCCGGTGGCCGGCCAGGCGAGCCACGACCGGTTGCGGGCGCGGGTGGTGGGCACGCTGGTGCGCGAGGGCGCGCGCACGGTGCGGCTGCTGCGCGTGCTGGCGCCGGGGGCGGACCGCACGCGTGCCGAGCAGCTCATGCTCCTCGAGGCCGAGGACATGGGGCTGTCGCACGCCCAGTGCACGATCGTCGAGGCCGCCGACGCCGCGGCGGCGGTCCTCGAGCACGCCGCCGCCGCCGATCTGCTCGTGCTGGGACTGGGGCGGCGGCGCGGGCGGCGCGTGCTGATCGGCGAGTTCGTGCTCCAGGTGGCGCGCCATGCCCCCTGCCCGCTGCTCGCGCTCGCCGGCGCCCGGGCCGGCACCGCCCGCGCCCGCGCCGGCAGATCCTGAGCCCGCGGTCTGCCGGCCCGCGGCCCCCAGGCTCCTGCCGCGCGCGGCCGCCCGCGCCGCCGGGGGCGCGGGCGCCACCGCGCGCCCGCACCCGGTGCCCCTCGAGGGCAGCGCGCGCCCGCGGGGGTGCTTTCCGGCGTGGGGCGATCCCCTGCGACCGGCGCTGCTGTCCGGGCGGCGGGCGGGCGCGGGCACAGCGGCGGGGTCGCGGGGCAGCGCGGGAATAGTCCGCGGGCCCACCGCGTAACGCCTGGACGGTGGCAGCGCGCCGGCGGCTGGCGCGCGGGCACGGCACGGGCGAGGCAGGCGAGCCCCCCCGGCCAGCGCACAGCGGCCGGCGGCGCGGCCCGCCCCGGGGCGGCTCGCCGCGCGCGGAGGCAGCGGGCGGATGGGGAGCAGGGGCTGGAAGGCAGGAGCGCTGCTGGCCGTGCTCGCCGGGGCGGTGGCGCTCGGCGCGCACGGCGGGCGCTGCCGCGGCGCGGGCGCGGGCGCGCGGCTGGTGGCCACCGGCTCCAGCACGCTGGCGCCGCTCATGGCCGAGATCGGCAAGCGCTTCGAAGCGCACCACCCCGGAGTGCGCGTGGACGTGCAGGCGGGCGGTTCGTCGCGGGGGGTGCAGGATGTGCTCGCCGGCATGGCCGGGCTCGGCCTCGTGTCGCGGCCCTTGCTGGGGGCGGAGGCCGCCCAGCTGCGCGCGTTCGCGCTCGCGCGCGACGGCATCGCGCTCATCGCGCACGCCACCAACCCGCTGCCCGGGCTGAGCACGCCCCAGGTCCGGGCGATCTTCCGCGGCCAGCTCACGCGCTGGGAGCAGCTGGGTGGCCGGCCGGGACCGATCACCGTCGTCAGCAAGGCCGCCGGCCGCGGAACCCTGCTCGTGTTCCTGGAGCACTTCGGGCTGCAGGCCGCGGAGATCCGCGCCCAGGCGCTGGTGGGCGACAACGAGCACGGGGTCAAGACCGTCGCCGCCAACCCGGGTGCGATCGGCTACGTCTCGATCGGCACCGCGGCCGCGGACGTGCGGCGGGGGGTGCCGATCAAGCTGCTGGCGCTGGATGGGGTGGTGCCGAGCGCGGAACAGATCGCGGCGGGGCGCTATCCGCTGGTGCGCCCGCTGCTGCTGGTCACGCGCGGCGAGCCCGGAGGGCTGGTGCGCGAGCTGCTCGACTTCGCGCGCGCGGAGGGGGTGGATGACCTGGTACGAACGCAGGGCTTCGTGCCGCTGGAGCGCTGAGGCGGCGCTGCGGTGGTGGATGCGCGGCTCGGCGGCGCTGGCGGGCGGGCTGGTGGTGCTGGTGCTGGCGTTCGTGCTCGCCGAGGCGCTGCCGCTATTGTTGCGCGTGGGCGGCGGGCGGCTGTTCACCGACGCCAGCTGGCAGCCCACCGCCGGCCGCTTCGGCATCGGGCCGCTGGTGTGGGGGACGCTGCTCGTCGCCGGCGGGGCGGTGGCGCTGGCGGCACCGCTCGGAATCGCCTCGGCGGTGTTCGTCCACTTCTATGCCCCCCAGGCGCTCGTGCGCCCGTACCGGCGCGCGGTGGAGCTGCTGGCCGGCATCCCCTCGGTGGTCTACGGTCTGTGGGCGCTGGTGGTGCTGGTCCCGCTGCTGGCGCGACTGCGCCCGCCGGGGACCTGCCTGCTCGCCGGCATGCTGGTGCTGGCGGTGATGGTGCTGCCGACGGTGGCGCTGTTCGCCGACGCCAGCCTGGCCCGGCTGCCGCCGGAGCTGTGGCGCGGGGCGGCGGCGCTGGGGCTGGGGCGCTGGGCGACGGTGCGAGCCGTGGCGCTGCCGGCGGCACGCGCGGGGCTGGCCGCCGGGGTGCTGTTGGCCGCGGTGCGGGCGGTGGGGGAGACCATGGCGGTGCTCATGGTGTGCGGCAACGTGATCGCGGTGCCCGCCGATGGGCTCGCGCCGGTACGCGCGCTCACCGCCCACATCGCGCTCGAGATGGGGTACGCCGCGGGCGAGCACCGCGCGGCGCTGTTCGCCACCGGGCTGGTGCTGCTGGCGATGGTGGGGGCGCTGGTGGGCGCGGTGCACCTGTTCGGCCGCCGGGGCCACCATGCTTGAGCAGCGCGAGCTCGCGGGTGTGGGCGAGGCGCGCCGGCTGGTGCTGCCCGCCCGGGCGGGAGCGCGCGGCCGGGCGCGGGCGCGCGAGGGCGCGGCCGGGCTCGGCGCCTGGGCGGCGGCGCTCGCGGTGGCGGGGCTGCTCGGCTGGCTGGTGGGCGAGATCGCAGCCGGTGGGGCGCCGGCGCTGTCGTGGTCGCTGCTGGCGGAGGCGCCGGCGGACGCGGGGCGGGCCGGTGGCATCCTGCCGATCCTGGTCTCGACGCTGCTCCTGGTCGGAGTCTGCCTGAGCGTGGCGCTGCCGCTGGGGCTGGGGGCGGCGGTCTGGCTCGCCGAGCTGGCGGCGGCGGGCGGGCGGCGCGGCCGCTGGGTCCGCGCGAGCCTCGATGCGCTGGCGGGCGTGCCCTCGATCGTGATGGGGCTGTTCGGCAGCGCGCTGTTCTGCCGGACGCTGGGACTCGGCTACTCGATCCTCGCCGGCGGGCTGACGCTGGCGTGCATGGCCTTGCCCATCGCGGTGCGCGCGGCCGAGCAGGGACTGCGCGAGGCGGCGGGGGAGCTGCGCCGCGCAGCGGCCGCGCTGGGTCTGGGGCGGGCGGCGACGCTGCTCCACGTGCTCCTGCCGGCCGCGGCGCCCGCGCTGCTGGTCGGGGTGGTGCTGGGCATCGGGCGCGCGGCGGCGGAGACGGCGGCGCTGTTGTTCACCAGCGGCTACGTCGACCGGATGCCGGGCTCGCTGCTCGATTCCGGGCGCTCGCTCTCGATCCACATCTACGATCTGGCGATGCACGTGCCGGGCGGCAACCACCGCGCGTATGCCTCGGCGCTGGTGCTGCTGGCGGTGCTGCTCTGTCTCAACGCGCTGGCGGGATGGATGGCAGACCGATGGCTAGCTCGCGCGCACGCCCGATGCTGAGCGAACGCGGCGCGGCGGGCAGCGGCCCGGCGGTGGAGGCACCGCCGCCGGGCGCGCCGCGGTGCTCGCCGGCGGCAGCCGCCGCCCTGCCGCCGCTCGGCCCGCCGCCGCTCGCGGTGCGAGAGCTGCAGGTCGCGTTCGCCGGCCGGCCGGTGCTCGAGGGGCTCACGCTCGCGCTGCCTGCGGGGCGGGTGAGCGCGATCGTCGGCCCCTCGGGCGCGGGCAAGACGACGCTGCTGTCGTGCTTCAACCGTTTGACCGAGCTGTTGCCGGATTGCCAGGTGCGCGGCAGCGTGCGGGTGGGCGAGCAGGAGGTGCTCCAGCCGCGCTGCGACGTCGTGGCGCTGCGCCGCCGGGTCGGCATGATCTTCCAGCGTCCCAACCCCTTTCCCTTCTCGATCCGCAAGAACCTCGTGCTGCCGCTGCGCGAGCACGGGGTGCGGGGGCGCGAGGAGCTGCAGGCGCGCGTCGAGCGGGCGCTGCGGGCGGTCGGCCTGTGGGAGGAGGTGCGCGAGCGGCTCGAGGCCCCGGCGAGCACGCTCTCGGGCGGCCAGCAGCAGCGGCTGTGCATCGCGCGCGCGATCGCGCTCGAGCCCCAGGTGCTGCTGTTCGACGAGCCGACCGCAGCGCTCGATCCGCTGGCGGCGGGCGTGATCGAGGATCTGATCGCGGGAATGCGGGGACGGTACACGATCGCGGTGGTCACCCACGACCTCGGACAGGCGCGGCGGCTGGCCGATCACCTCGCGGTGCTCTGGCCCGAGCGCGGGATCGGGCGGCTTGTGGAGGCCGGCCCCGCCGCGCGCGTGTTCGACCGCCCGCGCCACCCGGTGGCCGCCGCCTACCTGGCCGGCCGGCGCTGGGATGGCGGGGCTACCGGCGGGGGGTGAGGGCAAGGGCGTCCAACCCGATGGGGAGAGGAGCCGATGGCGACCCAGCAAGAAGTGCTCACCGCAGGGAGCGAATCCGAACTCGAGGTGGAGGAGGCGGTCCGGCGGCGCTACACCGCCGGCGCCCGGGCGCCGCAGGCGGAGCTGTGCTGCCCGGCGGCGGACTACGAGCCCGAGCTGCTGGCCGCGATCCCCGAGGAGGTCATCGCGCGCGACTACGGCTGCGGCGATCCGACGCGCGGGCTGCGCCGCGGCGAGACGGTGCTCGACCTGGGCTCGGGCAGCGGCAAGGCATGCTTCATCGCTGCGCAGCGGGTGGGGCCCACCGGCCGGGTGATCGGCATCGACATGAACGACGAGATGCTGGCGCTGGCGCGCCGCGCCGCCTCCGAGGTCGCCCGCCGGCTCGGCTACGCCAACGTCTCGTTCCGCAAGGGACGCATCCAGGACCTGGCGCTCGATCTGGAGCAGCTGGAGGCCTGGCTCGCCGAGCACCCCGTGCGCAGCGGCGCGGAGTTGTCCCGGCTGGAGGCGAAGATCGAGCAGCTCCGCCGCACCACCCCCCTGGTGGCGAGCGAGTCGGTCGATGTCGTGATCTCCAACTGCGTGCTGAATCTGGTGCGCCCCGAGGACAAGCAGCGGCTGTTCTGCGAGATCCACCGCGTGTTGCGCCCGGGCGGCCGCGCGGTGATCTCGGACATCGTGAGCGATGAGGATGTGCCCGCGGAGCTGCAGCGCGACCCGGAGCTGTGGAGCGGTTGCATCGCCGGGGCGTGGCGCGAGGACCGGTTCCTGGAGGCGTTCGAGCGCGCAGGCCTGTACGGCATCACCATCCAGAAGTTCGCGGCCGCGCCCTGGCGCACGGCCGCCGGCATCGAGTTCCGCCCGCTCACCGCCGTCGCCTACAAGGGCAAGGAGGGGCCGTGTCTGGACCGCCGGCAGGCGGTGATCTACCGCGGCCCGTTCCGCACCGTCACCGACGACGACGGCCACACCTACCGCCGCGGGGTGCGGACCGCGGTGTGCGACAAGACCTATCGGCTGCTCGGGCGCGAGCCGTATGCCGCGCACTTCGAGCCGGTGCCGCCGCACCAGGAGGTGCCGCTCGAACAGGCGCCGCCGTTTGCCTGCGAGCAGAACGCCCGGCGCGATCCGCGCGAGACCAAACAGGGCGCGGCCGCGCCTGCGACGCCGGCAGCGGCGGCGGAGCCGCTGCCGGCATGCGCCGGTCCGGGTTGCTGCTGAGGGCGCGCGCGGGGCCGCCGGGGCGAGGCGCCAGACCGACCGCGCCCCGGCGCCGCGCCGGGTGCACCCGGCAAGGAGGGAAGCGATGCCCAAGACCCTGCCGATGGCGACGCGGCGAGCGCGCCACGCCGCCGACTTCGCGGCTACCCTGCGGCGCCACGGCCTGGGGCCGCTGGTCCGCGAGACGGTCCGCACCCTGCAGATCAACGTGGGCAAGCTCTGCAACCAGGCGTGTCACCACTGCCACGTCGACGCCGGCCCCAAGCGCACCGAGATCATGCCCGAGCACGTCGTGGCGCGGCTGTTGGAGCTGCTCCGAGCCGCGCCGCCCGAGCTCGAGGTGGTGGACATCACCGGCGGGGCGCCCGAGATGGTGCCGGGTTTCCGGCCGCTGGTGCAGGCGGCGCATGCCAGCGGCCGCCGCGTCATCGACCGGTGCAACCTGACGATCCTGCTCGAGCCCGGCCACGAGGATCTGGCAGCGTTCTTGGCCGCCCACCGGGTGCACGTGATCGCGAGCCTGCCGTGCTACAGCCCCGCCAACGTCGATCGCCAGCGCGGCAAGGGCGTGTTCGGCAAGAGCATCGAGGCGCTGCGGCGGCTCCAGGCGTTGGGCTATGGGCGCGAGGGAAGCGGCCTGCGGCTCGATCTGGTCTACAACCCCCTCGGCCCCACGCTCCCGCCGCCGCAGGCGCAGCTGGAGGCCGACTACAAGCGCCGGCTGTGGGATGATTTCGGGATCCGCTTCGACAGCCTGCTCACCATCACCAACATGCCGATCGCACGCTTCGCCGACATGCTGGTGCGCCAGGGCGCCTACGAGCGGTACATGAGCCTGCTCGTGAACCACTTCAACCCCCAGGTGGTGCACGGCGTCATGTGCCGGAGCCTGGTCAGCGTCGACTGGCAAGGGCGGCTGTTCGACTGCGACTTCAACCAGATGCTGGAGCTGCCGCTGGCGGCGGGTCACCCCGGCCGGCGGCGCACCATCTGGGAGCTCGACGCGCTGGAGGAGCTGGCCGGCCTGCCGATCGCCACCGCCGACCACTGCTTCGGCTGCACCGCCGGCGCGGGCTCCAGCTGCGGCGGCGCACTCGCCTGAGTCCTGCCGCGGGCGGCCCGGAGCGCGCCCGCACGCGGGCGGGGCTACAGCTCGTACAGCGTCTCGTCCACGCGCGGCGGCAGCTGGCTGCGCAGCCGGGCGAGCGCGTGCCGGGCGCGGCGGGCGCGCGCCGCGCCCGAGTCGGGACCGGCGGCGGCCGGCGGCGCGCCCGCTTCGTCGAGCTGCGCGAACGGATCGCCCTCCGCCTCCAGCGCCTCGCCGAGCTGCTCCTCGATGACCTCGGGATCCTCGCCCGCCTCCAGCCGCCTGAGCGCCTCCTGCATGCCAGGGCCCAGCGGCAGGCCGGAGGCCTCGTACAGCCGCCGCATCATGCGCCCCATCTGGCGCGGATCGTCCTCGTCCAGCCCCTCGGCCTCGCTGGCGAGCGACTCCATGGCCTCCATGAGGCGGCGCTCCTGGGGGCCGAGCGCCTCGGCGCCCTCGGGCTGCTCGCCCGCCGCCGCGGGCTCGCGGCGGCCGCGCGCGACCGCGAACACGCTCAGCCGCCGCTCCAGCCGCGGGCGGGCGCAGCGCGGGCAGCACGGCCGCGCCGCAGTGTCGTAGCGCCGCGCGAGGAAGCGGTAGATCGTGTGGCAGTCCGCACAGTAAAACTCGTAGACGGGCATGGTCGTCCTCCCGCCGCTGCTCGCCCCGGCCCAGGGCTGCACGGGCCGAGCGCCATCGTAGTGCGCCGCACGGGCCGGTTGACAAGCCCCCGGGTGCCGGGCCGCTCGCACCCGCCGGCAGGAGCTTCGAGGAGGCGGAGGGTGAGCGGCCCGGGCTCAGATGGCCAGCGGCAGGTAGCGGCCGCGGCGCGGGAGCCAGCGCTGGTCGAAGCGGCGGATGCCCTCCTGGCGCGCGGCCCGGAAGGCCTCCTCCAGCTCGAGCAGCGTCGGGCGGCGGTCGATCTCCGGGTAGCGATCGGTCTTATGCTCCGGCCGGTACTGGCCCATGATGTTGACGTAGGTCTCGGGAGAGACCTCGCGCACCAGCCAGCGCATGATCTGGCGCGTGCCCGCCACCCCCGCCCGGCATCACCAGGTGGCGCACCAACAGCCCGCGCCGCGCCAGCCCGGTCTGGGGATCGAGCACCAGCGGCCCCACCTGGCGGTGCATCTCCTGGATCGCCGCCCGCGCCACCTCGGGGTAGTCCGGCGCCTTGCTGTAGCGCCTGGCGTGCGCCGGATCCCAGAACTTGAAATCCGGCAGGTAGATATCCACGATCCCCTCCATCGCGCGCAGGCTCTCCAGCGAATCGTACGCGCTGGTGTTGTAGACGATCGGCAGCCGGAGCCCGCGCTCGATCGCGATCGCAAGCGCCTCCAGCACCTGGGGCACCACGTGCTCGGGCGTGACGAAGTTGATGTTGTGGCAGCCCCAGCGCTGGAGCCGCAGCATCATGTGCGCCAGCTCCTCGGCGCTCACCTCGCGGCCCGCGCCCTGCTGGGAGACGTCGCAGTTCTGGCAGAACACGCACCGCAGGTTGCACCACGAGAAGAAGATCGTCCCCGAGCCGTTCCAGCCCCTGAGGCAGTCCTCCTCGCCGAAGTGCGGGAAGTAGCTGCCGACCCAGGCCCGGCGCCAGGTGCGGCAGACCGGCTGCCGGCCGCGCACCCCGCTCGCCGGGCTCGGGCCGCGGCCGGGTGCGATCGACGCGGCAGTCGCGCGGGCAGACCCGGCACTGCTCGAGCCCGGCGATCGCCTGCTCGGCGCGCCGCCGGATCTCCGCCAGCTCCAGATCGAGATAGCACGGCCACGCCATCCCGCACGGACCTCCTCGCCCCCTCGGAATGCAGGATAGCTCGCCGCCCGGAGCCTCACCACGCCCCCGGCGTGCCCGTGCTGCCGCGCCCGCCCCGACCGCGCGCAGGCGGGCCCTGCTCCGGGACTGGACCTCAGGGCACCGCACTGCCCGCAGGCTGGACCCGGCTGGCGAGCGGGGCGCGCGCCGGCGGCGCGCTGCGCCCGCAGCCCGCCGTCCCGTCCGTCCCGCCGAAAAAAAACCGGTGCCCTCGCTCAGCCGGGCTCCGCGCGCCGCACGATCAGCGTCGCCGCATGGCTGCGGCCGGTGAGGGTATCGGGATCGTGGCGCGCCGGGTCCGCCGGCACCGGCGTCAGGATCAGCGTCCGCCGGCGGTGCGGACCGAGCTGGACGCGGGCACAGCCCCGCGCGTCGAAGCCCAGCACCTCGCCGTCCGTGTCGGGGCCGAGCCCCGGCACCGCCTGCACCACCCACCGGACGCCAGCAGGCGGCGGGGGCTCGATCGCCACCAGGACCTCGGAGGGCCCCTCCGGCTGCTGCACCAGCTCGACATAGGCGCTGCCGAGCAGCATCGGTGCCGGCTCGAGCTCGAGCTGCGCCGCGGCGGTGCCGCCGAGCACGAGCCGGCGCACCGGCACCTCCGGGATGCGCGCCGCATCGGGGGTCGTGCCGCCCGTCGGCGCGCGAGCCGGTGTAGTAGCGCCAGCGCGCGAACTCGAGCACCGAGTCCACGTAGCGCATGCCCGGCAAGGCGCGCTCGAGCGCGTCCGCCAGGTCGGGCTCGTTGAGCCGCTGCTCGTCCGCCGCCGCCTCGGGGCTGCGCGCGAGCTGCCACGCCCGGCCGAGGAAACCCGGGTCGCCGCCCGCATAGCGCTGCTCGACGAAGCGCAGGTACATGGCGTAGCCGTAGCTGTACCAGCTCTGCCAGGCGTCGTCGTACTCCAGCGACCAGTGCGCGCGGCCCTGGAAGTCGGCCAGGGCCTCCTGAAGCTGGGCGTTGAGCCCTCCCACCCGCCACTCGACGTAGGTCGCGGTGCCTTCGAATGCCGAGGCGAACTCGTACCAGTCGTCCGCGGCGTGGAAGGCGTGCGTCATCTCGTGCACGACCGTGTGGCGCAGGTTCTCCCCGCCGTACTCACCATACGGATCGATCACCATGTAGGTGCGCGCATCCGCCCACGGCGTCTCGGGGTTGGTGTCGGTCGCCTCGACGTAGCACTCGGTCTTGCCCGGCCAGATGAACACCTCGAACCGATCTGCGCCCGCGCGCCCCAGCGGCGGCCGAAAGCCCAGTTCCCGATGGGCCTGCCAGGCCTGCTCCAGCACCGGCAGCAGCCGCCGGGCTGCCGGCTCGGCCCCGGGCGGGTAGCGCACCACCAGCGGCAGCCGCTCGGAGCGGAGCGCATGGGGCCAGCGCTCGAGCGCCTCATAGGGGGTGGCGTCCTCGCCCAGCTCGATCGGCGGGGGTGCGCCGCCGCCCGCCGCGCCGCCGGCCCCCCGCGCGGCCCGCAGGCGGCTGGAGCGGGCTGGCCGCCCGCCCCAGCCGGGCGCGCACCTGCAGCGCGCTGGGCGGCGCGGGCCCGCCGGCGTGCGCACACCGCGGCCGGCCCGCTCCGCCGGCCGCCGCTGCGCCCGCCTCCACAGCCTCCGCCGCCTCCACAGCCTCCGCTGCGGGCTCGGGCTCCTGAGGAGGCCCTTGTCGAAACGGCGGCCCGAACGGCCCAGCGATGCCTGAAGTCACGTGCGATGCCTCCACCGGTGCCGGCATGCACGTCGCTCGAGCGGAGTGCGTGCTGCGCCGCGGCGCAACCACGGGCGCGAGCGCGCAGCTCGCAGCGAGTACGAGCCCGACCGCCCACCATGCACGCGCGCGGACGGCGGCTCCAGGCTTCGGGCACCGCGGGACAGGAACGGCCCGGTGACAGCGCCGCGCCATCGCTCGCTCAGACCTCGTAGCGCGCCAGGTCGCGCGCCAGCTCCACCGGGCCGTCCCAGCCCGCCCGCACCTGGGCCAGCAGGTCCACCTCGTCGCAGGGCGGATACAGGTGCACCAGCACCATGCGGCCGACCCCGGCCTCGCGCGCGATGCGCGCCGCCACCGCGGGGGTGGCGTGCCCCGGCACACCCTGGCCGTCGGGGAACGAACACTCCATGAGCAACAGATCCGCCCCGCGCGCGAGCTCCACCAGCTCCCGCCCGTAGCCGCCGTCGCCGGAGTAGACCAGCGCCCGCGCCCTGCCGCCGGGGCCGAGCTCGGTGAGCCGGAAGGCCAGGCTGTGCTCGGTGTGACGGGTGGGGGCGCACTGCAGCATCCAGCCCTCGAAGCGCCGCCGTGCCCCGGGGTGCAGTTCGTCGATGACGAGCTCGTAGGCGCTCGCGCGCAGCGCCTGGCCATAGGGTGCGCACAGCGCCGCGAAAAAGGCGCGGAAGCCCGGCGGGCCGAGCACCATGAGCGGCTCGGTCCGCAGCTCGCCGGGGTAGTTGGCAGCGAACAGAAGGTGGACGAGATCGAGGGTGTGATCGGGGTGGTGGTGGCTGATCAGCACGCGGCGGATCGCGCGCGGGCGCACCCCGAGGCGCGCGAGCTGGCGGCAGCCGCCCGGTCCCAGATCGAGCAGCACCCGCTCGCCCTCGCCCAGCTCGACCAGATGCGCGGGCGAGCCGCGCTCCGCGCGCGGCACGGCGGTGCCGCTGCCCAGCACGGTGAGCCTCATGGGATCGCGTCCTGCTCCAGGGCCGCGGCATGTGCGGCGGCGTATCCGCGCGGGTTGCCGGCATCGATGGGCAGCCCGCGCACCGGCACGCCCCAGAGCTGCTCCCCGCGCCGCAGCAGCTCCTGGAACACCGGTCCGTCGTCCAGCTCCGCCGCCGGCGGTGCGCTCTGGTAGAGCCGGGCGGCTGCCGCGAAGAACGCCGGCCCCAGCAACACCGCGCCCGCCGAGCGCCAGGCCGAGGTGCCGGGCGCGAGCCGCAGGGGCCCGCTCGCCTTCGCGCCCAGCCGCTCGATCCGCAGCCAGCCGCTCGCCGGCTCGCGCTCGCCCCCCAACAGCCCGCAGTTGCCGTAGCGCGGAGCGTGCTCCGCACCGAGCTCGAAGCAGGCGAAGATCGCCGCCGGCCCGGCGCCCTGCTGCTGCAGCCGCCCGCCCCGGCGCACCTCGGCGAGCAGCTGCGCCAGCGGCGAGGGGGCGCCGAAATGCACCCAGTCGGGCAGCACCAGCGCGCAGCGCGGCGGCTCGCCCAGCGCCGCCCGCGCGCACCACAGCGCGTCCACCAGGCCGCGCGGCCGCGGCTGCACCGCCAGCTCGAGCTCGAGCGGGTGCGTGCGCGAGCGCAGAGCGGCGCCCGGCCCGCGCATGAGCGGCGCCAGCTGCCAGCGCTCGCGCAGATACTGCAGCAGCAGCGGCTTGGCGGGGCTGGTGACCAGCACCACGCGCTCCAGCCCCGCCTGCACGCATGCCTCCAGCGCCCAGTCCACCAGTGGCCGGCCCGCCACCGGCAGCAGCTCCTTGGGCACCGCGCGCGTGAGCGGACCGTGGCGCGTGCCGCGCCCGGCCGCCGGGATGACCGCACAGACCGGCTCGTCCATCGTGGGCACACCCGCTGGCGGAGCGCCGCCACCGGCAGGCCGCAGGAGCCCCTGCCGGCCGCGCCGCCTCGCCCTGGCGTAGGGGCGCCATCATAGCGGCGGTGCCGCGCGCTGCCCACCGCCGCCCTCGACCCGCGCGCCTCGCTGACGGCGGGCAGCCCCCATACCGCCGGCGTCCGCTCGGGCGCCTGCGCCAGGATCAGAGCCGGACGGGCTCGCCGCGGTCGAGCCGTTGCAGCAGCGCGGCGAACTCGCGCTCGGCGCCGGGGAACGCGGCGGCGGCATAGCCCGTCGCAGCCGCGCGGTCGAACCGCAGCCCGCCCGCGGCGCACAGCCGCATGAGGTCGGCGGCGTCCTGCTTGCGGTCCGCGGGCTCGCGCCACGGACCGATCGCCGCCAGGTAGTTGAGGGCGGCGCGCAGTTCCGCCGGGGGCACGCGCACGCCGTGCCGCTCGAGCGCGCGCTCGATCCCCTGGCGGAACAGCGGGTGGGTGTCGCTGCGGATCCGATCGAGGGCGATCTCCTCCAGGCGCACCGCCGGCCCCATCGCCCTTGCGGTGAGCGGACCGAACTCGCGCCGCAGCCCCTCGATCGCGGCCTGGAGGCGGCGCGCCTGGACGAAGACGTCGAAGTCCTCGGCCGCCCGGGGCCGCAACTAGACGTTGACGGCATGCGCGCCGAGGAGCGACCAGGGCACCCCCAGGCGCTGCAGGAACCCGACCGCGCGCTGCAGCTTCGCTCCAGGTCCGCCGCGCCCCCGCGCCCGCTCGGTTGCTGTTGCAGGCTCAGGATCTGGAGCGACCGCACGATCCCTTGGGGAAGCGCCATGGAGGGAGCATCCCATGGCGTCGGCGCGGCGGGGCGAGCGGGAGCGGAATGCGAGCCGGCGCAGCGCCGTGCGCCGCCCGCCCTCCGGAGGCTGCCACCTCGGCCCGCGCTGGCCGAACGGCTCGTCGCGGCGCGCGGCTGGCCGCCGGCGCGCCCGCCTGGCCGCGACTGCGCCGGGTGCGGTGACGAGACGGCTCGTGGGCGCGCGCACCGAGCCGGCGCCGAGCACGCTGGTCGGGGCGACCGGATTCGAACCAGCGACCTCCTGCTCCCAAAGCAGGCGCTCTAGCCAAGCTGAGCTACGCCCCGACCGGAGGTGGATTCTAGCTGCGGGCGCGCACGCTCACAACGGCACGCCCGGGCCACGCGGCGGGCAGATCGCCGCGCGGCCCGGGCCGGGATCGAGCCGCCGGCCGCCGGGCCCTGGCTGCCCTACAGGTTCACCCCGAGGCTGAAGAAGAACCGCCCATCGGGGGCGCCGACCCCGCGGTCGACCCCGGTCGAACCGCCGACCATGAGGTCGATGAAGCCGGTGTACTTGATCCCGCCGCCGAGCTCGACCGGCGATTCGAACTCCTCTTCGTAGAGGTTGGACAGCCGCGCCCAGTGATGCACCTCGAAGACGATCTCCAGATCGGCCAGATCGTTGGGAAACGGCGTCAGGCCCACCCCGGCCCGCAGGTGCAGCTTGTCGTCGATCGTGACCCCGGGCAGCTCGATCTTGCCCTCGATCCACGTCCAGCCGACCTCGATGCCCAGCCGCAGCGGACCGAGCTGCTTCTCCAGGCCGGCGAACAGGTTCACCGTCGGCCGGTCCTGCAGCGTGCTCACGAACTCGCGCACCGAGCCGGCGGGAAACTCGATGAAGCCGCGCGCGAAGATGCCGATCGCATCGTCTTCGCGATCCATGAGCACCAGCTTCGCCTCGGCGCGCACATCGCTGATCTCGAACTCATCGATCCGCTCGCCGCTGAACAGCTCGTTACCGTCGTTGTCGAGCACCAGCGGCACATCCACCCCGAGCGACAGCCCGCCGTTGCCGATCTCCAGCAGCCCGAAGCCGGCGATCAGGTGCACGAAGGTCCAGTCGTCGATGAGCTTGCCGCCCGGGAACTCCAGCGGATCGTTCGCCCAGTTGAACACCGCCTTGGCGTGCAGCTTGCCCGTGCGCAGCGAGCGCGCCCCGGCCACGGTGACGTAGCCGAAGGGGTCCACCGTCGGATAGAAGTTGTTCGCGTTGAAGCCCTTGTCCACCGCGAAGGCAGCGGGCGCACACAGCGCCGCACCGAGCACTGCTCCTATCACCACTCTGGTGCGCATGGCGTCTTTCCTCCCTCGCTACCGGGCGCGCGTTGCCCGCACCGGCCCGCGCGCCACCGTATCACCTCCCCCCACAGCGCATCCGCCCCGCGGCGACAGCCGGACCGCGGGGCTGCAGGGCGGTCGCTAGAAGTTCCACCCCGCGGCGACGCACCACCGGCTCTGCGCGGCGCCTGCACCCCGGCCGAGTCTACCCCCACCCCCGGCCAGTACCAGCCAGCGCCGGTCGCGGTAGCGGATGGCGCCCTCGAGCTCGAGCGCCACCTCGCTGCTGCGCGCATATGGATCTCCGAGCCGCACCGCATGCCGCAGCTCGAAGACCGCCTCCAGATGCTCCAGACCCGCCAGGTCGCGCAGCGCCGCCCAGCCCAGCGCAGCACCCAGCCGCAACCGATCGCCGGCCCGCACCCCCGGCGTCCGCGCCTCGCCCGGCAGCCACTCGCAGCCCAGCACCAGGGCGCCGCGCAGCGAGGACCGCACCGCTTCCAGGCCCAGCTCCAGCTGCCAGCCCAGTCCGCCGTCGGAGACGAAGGCGCGCTGCCGCCCCGTCGGCCACTCGAGCACCGTGCGGGCCATCCACCCCAGCCCCCGCTCGGCGGCGTCCCCGAAGCCCGCCTTCAGCTCGGCCCGCACGTCCCCGAGCAGCCCGGCCTGCAGCCGCCCGCCGTCGGGCCCATGGCCGTCCACGTCGAGCACCAGCGGCAAGCCCACCCCCAGCTGGATCGCCCGGCCCCGTCCCAGGTTCACCAGTCCCAGGCCAGCGACCACCTCCAGGGTCGCCAGCCGCTGGACGGCTGCCGTTGCCGGGCCCTCGCCCTCCAGCGGCTCGTGCGCGTCCGAGACGTAGACCGCCACGTGCCCCCGGCCCGCGGCCAGCGCCCCGCTGCCCGGCACCGCCACATAGCCGAAGGGATCGGCCGGCGGGCGCAGCCCGTGCACGTCCAGGCCCTGGCCGGCACCGGCCGGCCGGGCGGCGATGAGCACCCCCAGCAGCGCCCCGCCCAGCGCCCGCCGCACCGCGCCCGCCGCCCCCTCCCGCGCCCGTGTGCCCGCACACCCCCTTCGCCGCTGCCGCCGCGGGCCCGCGCCGCGCGCCGTTGCACCTGCCCCCGGCCCCCACAGCCGCTGGAGCTATCGGCTCGGGGACGTGCTGGGCTGAAGCCGCGCCGCCTCGGCGCGAGCCGCTTCGGCACCGGCCGCATCGCCGGCCGCCTCGCGCGCCCGCGCCAGCCAGCCCAGCACGCGGCCGAGCGGCTCGGCGAAGCCGAGTGCGCGCAGCTCGCCGGCGCGCTCGGCGAGCGCGGCGGCGGCGGCGGCGGGCGGCCGCTCGCCGCGTGCGAGCGCGAGCCGCTCGGCCAGCGCGCCCGCCTCGGCGCCGACAGGCACGAGCCCCATCGCAGCCGCGCCCGCGCGCGCCTGCGCGAGCGCGCGCTCCGCCTCCGCCCCTCGCCCCAGCTCCAGCAACACCTCGGCCTCGAAGAGCGCCCGCTCCGCCGCGGCCGCCCGGTCGCGCTCGGGCGGCCGCAGGGCGGCGGCCTGCTCGAGCAGCGCCAGCGCCGCCGCCCACTCCCCGCGGTCCCGCGCCACCGCCGCCCGAAGGCCGAGTGCGGCTGCCTGGGCGCCGGGACGGCCCGCCTCGGCGTGATCGGCGGCGGCGCGCCGCGCCAGCGCCTCCGCCTCGGCGAGCGCCCCGCGCCGCCGCTCCAGCTCCGCGCGCACGCACAGCACCGCCGCCCCGCCGCCAGGAGCCCCCAACCGCTCGCACAGCTCGCGCGCCTGCGCGAGCGCCTGCTCCGCCTCGGCCAGCGCCCCGCGCACCAGCCGCGCCTCGGCCACGAGCAGCAGCACCTCGGCCTGCCCGCCCGCCTCCCCGCACTGCTCGAACCAGGCGCCGGCGCGCTCCAGCGCCCGTTCCGCCTCGGCGAGCGCGCCCTGCCACAGCAGCCAGCGCGCGCGGGCGGCCTCGGCGGCGGCCTGGCCGGCCAGCGAGCCCAGCCGCTCGTAGCCCGCCCGCGCCTGCTCCAGCAGCTGCTGCGCCTGCCCGGGCTGGCCCTGCCGCCAGCGCACCTGGGCCAGCAACAGCTGCGCCGCTGCCCGGGCGCGCACGCCCCCGCCCGCTTCCTCATCCGCACCGGGCGCCGCCTCGAGCAGCGCCTGCTCCGCCCGCTCCAGCTCGTCGCGCTCGAGCCAGATCCCCGCCAGGTGCAGCAGGCAGGTGAGGCGTCCGCGGTCGTAGCAGGTGAAGCGATGGATGCGCAACGCCTGCTCGAAGCGCTGTTCGGCGGCGGCGAGCCGCCCGGCAGCGCGCTCGAGTTGCCCGAGCGCCTCCAGCACCTGCGCCTCGCCGCGCAGCTCCCCCGCCTGCCGGAAGAGTTCGCGCGCCTCGGCGAGCGCGCGCGCCGCCTGCTCGGGCTCCCCGCGCGCGAGCAACAGCTCGCCCACGCAGGCGAGCGCGTTGGCGGCGCCGCCGGCCTCGCCGGCGAGCTCGAAATGCCGCAGTGCCTCGCCGAGCAGCACGAGCGCGCGCCCGGGCCGGCCGCGCGTACGCCACGCCAGGGCCAGGTTGCCCAGCACGGCGGCGAGCGCCGCCGGGACACCGCAGGCCCGCGCAGCCTCGAGCGCCTGCTCGAGCAGCCGCAGCTCGCCCTCCGCATCGCCCTGTTCACGCCGCACCAGCGCCAGGTTGCCCAGGCAGTGCGCGAGGGAGGCGGAGTCTTGCGTGCGCTGCGCGACCGCCAGCGCCTGCTCCAGCAGCGCGCGCGCGCGTTGCAGTTCGCCCGCGAGCAGCGCCGCCCCGCCGAGGTTGATCAGGGCCGCGAGCGCGGTCTGCTCCTCGCCGGCCGCGCGCCCGAGCGCGAGCGCCTGCTCGAAGCACGCGCTGGCACGCGCAAGGTCGCCGGCGGCCTGCGCGCGCAGGCCGCGCTCCAGCCACAGCGCCGCCTGCTCGCCGCCCTGCCCGCTCACGCCCCCTCGGGCTCGCCCGCCTCGGAAGTCCGGGGCACCGCGAGGGCGCGGTCCGCCAGCGCGCGCAGGATATCGCGACGGCTCACCACCCCGATCACCCGTCCCTCGGCGTCCACCACCGGCACCCGCTTGATCTTGCGCACGATCATGGCGCGTGCGATCTCGTGCGCGCGCTGCTCCGGGCGGACCGCCACCACCCGGCGCGTGATCAGTCCCGCCCCCAGCACGTGGCACCGCTCGAGCGTCTCGGACTCGATCCCCGGCGCCTCCTCGTAGAACGCCCCGAGCAGGTCCTCCTCGGTGACCAGGCCCAGCAGTACCCCGCGCTCGTCGACCACCGGCGCGCCGCTGATCCCGCGCTCGACCAGGGTGCGCGTCGCCTCGAGCACCGTCTGCTCGCCGCGCAGGCACACCACCTCGCGCGTCATGATCTCGCCCGCCGTCAGCCCGCGCATCCGCCTCTGCATGCCGCTCCGTCCTCCTCGTCCGCCGCTGCCATGCCCTCGCCCGCTCGCGGTCTGCTCGCGCCCGGCGGCGCGCAGCGGCCGAGCCGGGTTCCCATCCGCAGCTTGGTCTCCAGGCCGCGCGCCGAGTGCTGCACCAGGTCGTCCTCCAGCACGAGCCGGCCCGGCTCCAGCGCCAGCACGATGCTGGAGCCGCCGAACCGGAAATAGCCCTTCTCGGCGCCCCGCTCGACCGGCCCCGGGGTGTAGGTCTGCACGATCGAGCCGACCAGCAGCGCCCCCACCTCGACCATGGCGATGGTGCCGAAGCGCGGGGTCCGCAGCAGCGTGAGCTGGCGCGCATTGCGGCACAGCACCGCCGGCTCGCGCGCCAGCGCCAGCGGGTGCACCGAGTCGTAGCCGCCGGGCAGCGCGCGCGCCGGCCCGGCCACCCCGTCGGCGGGAAAGTGGAAGCGGTGGTAGTCTGCGGGCGCCAGCCGGAGCACGACCGCGGTGCCACCGGCGAACTGGCGCGCGAGCGCCCGCTCGCCCAACAGCTCCGCGAGCTGCCAGCTCTCCCCCTTCACGCACAGCCTCGCCTCCGCGTCCAGGGGCGAGCAGACCAGCACCCGGGCGTCCGCGGGTGACAGCAAGGCGTCGGGGTCCGGATCCAGGGGCCGCGCCCCGGGGCGCAGCCGGCGGCTGAAGAACTCGTTGAGCGTGCGATAGCGCTCCAGCGGCAGCTCCGCCTCGGAGAGCTCGACCCCCGCCCGTGCGATGAAACGGGCCAGGCGCCGGCGGCTCACCGGCCGGTCCTGCAGCCAGCCCCACAGCCGGCTGACGGCGCGCCGGCGCAGCAGCGCGCGCGCTGCCCGCCCGAGCCAGCCGCCCCCATAGAGCCAGCGCAGCGCGCGCGGGGCCACGATCGGCTCCAGCTCCAGCTCGCCGCGCTCCCGATCGAACACCCACACCCCGGGCGCGTCCGCCCCCCCGGGGGCGGAGAGCGCCGCCGGCTCCGGTGCCGGGGTGTGCTGCCGCACCCGCACTCCGGGCCGCCCCGCCGCCGCCTGCTGGCCCTGCGCCACCGTCCACCCCTGCCGCCGCAACAACCGGGGGTCTGATCGTAGCGGATCGGCGCGGGGGGCGGAAGGCCGCCTCGCACCGCCGGCCTGCCGCCGGCTTGCCCGCTCCGGGCTGGGGCGCTACGCTTACCGCATGCGGCCGCCGTCCAACCGCGCCGGCTTCGTCCAGGGGGTGCGCTGGTACTTCGCCGAGGAGCGGCCCGGCGGCCCGCCGCCGAAGCCGTTCTTGCTCACCTACCTCGGCTCCGGCGTCGAGGAGGTGCCGGGGGTGGGGCTGTTCCAGCACGGCACGACCGCGGCGGTCGATCGCGCCGTGGCCGAGCGCTATCGCGACCGCGCGGGCTGGCAGGTCGTCGCCCGCGTGCGCGACCACAGGGCGGACTGAGGGCGGTGTCCGCGCGCGCTGGCGGAGCAGCGGCCTACGGCCCCTCGGACAGCGCTGGCTCCACAGGATCGGCGGGCCATGGCTCGTCCCAGTCCGGCTGCTGGCCGGGCTCGGCGGCTGGGCCGGCGTCCGGGGCGCCGCCGGCCGGGGTTGCCGCCCGCGGCGGGGGCGGCGGCGCCGCGGGCTCGCTGCCCAGCCCCAGCTCGTCGATGTAGCCGCGCGCCTGCTCGGCGGCCTGGGTCCCGGCGAAGCGCGCCGCCACCTCCTCGAGCAACTGCCGCAGTCCGGCGCGGTCCTCCGGATGCTCGCTGCGGTAGCGCATCGCTGCCAGCAACGCCTCGTAGGCACGCGTCTGGAGTTCGGGGCTGGGGCGGCCTGCCTGGGCGGCGGCCTGCCCGTGGCGCTGTTCCTCCAGCTGCCAGCGGTACCATAGTGCCGCGCCCGCCGCGCTGAGCGCCAGCACCATGGCCAGCGCCACCCAGGCCCCGGCGGGGGCGCGGCGGCGGCGCCGGCGCTGCTGCAGGCGTCGCACACCGCTGCGAGGGGTGGTGCGGCGGCGGATCGAGCCGCTGCTGTCGGCGGCGCGGGCAGTGCCGCCGGTGGGCTGTCCCCGCAGCGGCGGCTTGCCGCGCAGCACGCGCTCCATGTCCTCCAGCAGCTCGATCGGGTGCTGGTGGCGCTGCTCGCGGTCCTTGGCCATCATGGCACCGATCAGCGCGCTGAGATGGCGTGAGACGCCGGGCCGGCGCTTGTGCGCGGGGATCGGTTCCTCGGTCAGGTGCCTGGTCATGAGCACCATCGCCGAACCGCCCTCGAAGGGGGTCTGGCCGGTGGCGGCGTGGTACAGCGTCGCGCCCAGCCCATAGATATCCGCCCGGATGTCCACCACCTGCTCGCCCCGGGCCTGCTCGGGCGAGATGTAGTGCGGGGTGCCGAGCGAGCGGCCGCCGCGCTCGGTGGCCTCGCGCCGCTCCTCCTCGGTCATCGCCAGTCCCAGGTCGCACAGCTTCGCCACGTCCCCGGGTCCGATCATGATGTTCTGCGGCTTGATGTCGCGGTGCACCAGTCCGTGCTGATGCGCATGGGCGAGCGCGCGCGCGATCTGCATGCCGATGTGCAGCACCCGGCGATCGTCCAGGGGGCCCTCGCGTTCGATCAGTCGGTCGAGCGAGACTCCGTCCACGTACTCCATGGCGAAGTAGCGGTAGCCGTGCGCCTCGCCGACGTCGATGCCCGCGATGATGTTCTCGTGGTTGAGGCGGGCGAGCGTGCGCGCCTCGCTCATGAAGCGGCGCAGGTAGTTCTCCTCGCGGGCGACCTCGGGCGAGAGCACCTTGAGGGCCACGATGCGGTCGAGCGAGAGCTGGCGCGCCTTGTAGACCGTGCCCATGCCCCCCGCGCCCAGCCGGCCGAGGATCTCGTAGCCGGGGATGCGCAGCTTGGGAGGGACGGGGGCCGGCGCGGCCGGGCCGTGCTGCCGCCGCAGCCGCGCCGCGTCCTCGCGGCTCAGGTAGCCGCGGGCGACGAGCAGCGCGAGTACGCTCGGCCGCCTGCCGTCGCGCCGGGCCATCTGCGCGCGCAGCCGCTCGCATTCCGCGAGCTGCTCGCGGCTGACCAGTCCCGCGCGCACCGCCAGCGCGCCCAGGGGTTCACCGTCCGCGCCGCGCTGCGCCACGTCCTCGGTCCTTCGCCCACCACCGCCGCCGGGCGAGCAACTCGCCGCCACACCTTGATTGTGCCCGCACCGCGCAGCGGCGCAAGGCGGCCGGCCGGCACGCGACCGGCGCGCCCCGGCCCGGCGCGCCAGGGCTGGACCGCGCGGCGAGGGGCGGCCCCAGCGCCACGGGCCGCCCGCCGACCATCACGGGGAGGATCCCGCCACCGGCAGCGGGGGAGCGTGCGCGGAGCAGCAGGCCAGCGGGCTCGCGGCGTGTCCTTGCCCGCCCGCGCCCTCGCCCAGGCGCCGGTCTGCGCGGTGCTGGCAGTTCGGACGAAACCGTTGCTCCGCGGCGGGCTCGCCGCTGCCGCTCAGCTGTTGATCTCCTCCCAGAAGGCGCGCAGCTTGTCGCGGGCGACCGGCAGCTGCAGCTTCTGTAGCGCCCCGACCTCGATCTGCCGGATGCGCTCGCGCGAGACCTTGAACCGCTTGCCCACCTCCTCGAGGGTGTGGGTGGTGCCGTCGTCAAGGCCATAGCGCAACCGCAGCACCTCGCGCTCGCGATGCGACAGCTCCTTCAGGATCCGGTGCACGCGATCGCGGAGCTGCTTCTTCTGCGTCTGCTCGATCGCGTCGGCGGCGTGCTGGTCCTCGATGAGATCGCCGAAGTGGCAGTCCTCGCCACTGCCGTAGGGCTGGTCGAGCGAGAGCGCGGTGCGGTTCAGCTCGAACAGCCGGTTGACCTCCTGCGGCGGCAGGCGACTGAGCTGCGCCATCTCGTCGATCGTGGGGTCGCGGCCCTCGCGCTTGATGAAGTTCTCCCGCTCCTCGATCAGCCGGCTCAGGTTGTTGATCGCGTGGATCGGGATGCGCACCGTGCGCGACTGGTAGGCGATCGAGCGCGTGATGGTCTGCTTGATCCACCAGGTCGCATAGGTCGAGAACTTGTTGCCGCGCGAGGCCTGGTAGCGATCCAGCGCCTTCATGAGGCCGGTGTTGCCCTCCTGGATCAGGTCCAGAAACGGCAGCCCCTTGCCCCGGTAGGCCTTGGCGATCGAGACGACCAGGCGCAGGTTCTTCGCCGACAGCCGCTTCTTCGCCTCGTCGTACGCCTGCCGCGCCTGGCGCACCTCGGCGACGTAGCGGCGCAGCATCTTCGGCGTGGCGAGCGCCTTGACCTGCAGCTCCACCAGGCGCTGGCGCGCCTGTTCGAGCTCGCGCGGATCGGTTCCGCGCGCCCGTGCCAGGCTGCGCGCCTTGCGCTCCGCCGCCTTGATGCGCCGCAGCGCCGCCCGGGTGTCCTCGTACATGCCCTCCAGGAGCGAGACCTGGATGTGGAACGGGTCGATGTGCCGGACCGCCTCGTCCACCGCCTCGCGCACCCGGGCGCGCAGGCGCGCCATCTTCTGGGTGTCGTCCTCCTTGAGATAGGCGCGGAAGCGCCGCTGCGCGGTGGCGAGGTGCTTGCGGACCTGCTCCAGCGCCGGCGGAATGCGCGCCAGCACCCCCTCGCGCGCCTCGCTGGTACTCACGTCCACCAGCAGCGCCCGGTCGATCGGCAGCTTGCGCTCCGCGACCCGCTCCAGGATCTTGATCGCACGGGCGATCGCGATCCCGCTCTGCAGGATTTTCTCTCGCAAAGTGTTACGCGTCCGCTCCAGATCCCCCGCCAGCACCCGCTCCTCCTCCACCGAGATGGGCGGGATACGGCTCATCTGGTGCAGGTACACCTTGACGAGGTCCTGATCGGACGACAGATTCGAACGCATGTCCTCTCCGGGATGCCCTCCCTTGCTCCTCGCTGCTGCCACCATCCTATGTACTACGACGGGGAGAGGGGGCCTGCGGGTTGGGCCGCCTGCGAGCCGCTGGCGCCCGCGCGCTCCCCGACCTCCCCCGTCGATGAGACGTCCTGAACGGCCGTTCTATTCGCCTGCCGGGGCACACCCGCCGGCGGCCTGCCGGCCGATCCTCCACAACTCCTTACGGAATCCACCAGATCCTATGTTTGCCGGCCCCGTCCGGACGGCCGATCTGGCGGCCCGCCCCGGGTGCGGCACCGCGCGGGCGCGCTCGCCCGCCGCGCCGGGCGGCAACCGGGCAGCGGCCCCGAGTGGGCTGCCGCCCGGCCCCTGCGCGATCGGCTGGCGCCTGCTATGATCGAAGGGAGCCCCAGCCCGCGCGCCCCGTCGCGAGCGGGCGTGCGGGCGGCGCTCCTGGGTAGGGAGGGGCCGGGGTGAGCGATCTGGTGCCGGTCGAGCTCAAGCACATCTTCCGTGTCCAGGGCCACGGCGGCGGGGTGCTGCTCGGCAACGAGCACAAGTCGTTCGCCATCTTCATCGGCCCAGGAGAGCTGCACGCGCTGGTGCTGGCCGAGGGCGGCATCAAGCCCCCGCGCCCGCTCAGCCACAACCTGCTCCACGCGATCCTGCGCGCCTACGATATCGAGATCCACTCGGTGGTGATCGACGATCTGGTCGATGATACCTACCACGCCAAGCTCACGCTGGCGCAGGGCGCGCGCCTGGTCGAGATCGACTGCCGGCCGAGCGACGCGCTGGTGCTCGCCCGCATGCGCCGCTCGGAAATCCTGGTCACCCGCTCGTTGTTGGAGCGGGTGGAGGACGGTATGCAGCTGCTCGCCAGCCTGCGCCAGCGGCTGGAGCTCGGCCCGCCCGGCCCCGGCGCGCCGGCGCCGCCCCCGCCCCGCCCCCGCGCCGGCCGGCCGCTGGCGCGGCCAGCCGCGCTGGACGAGGGACCGCTCGGAGACGTGCGGCAGATCCCCGGCATCGACTGGTCGTTTTTGGACGAGCTCGAAGCGTAGCGGCCGCGGGCAGGGCAGGGCCGCGGGAGCCTCAGAGCGCACCCTGCTCCACCACCGCCGCCATCCCACCGCGCCGGAAGGCCCGCAACACCAGCTCCGCAAACCCCTCGCCGGCCTCCAGCCGCTCGGCGAGCGGCTCGAGGTAGCGCTCCTCGCCGAGCCCGCGCGCCGCCAGGCCGGCGCGCGCCAGCCGCACCAGCTCGTCGGCCAGCGCGCGCACCGGCCGGCCGTCCGGCGCCACCGCCCCGAGCCCGTGGCGCGCCGCCGCGATCTGCAACGCGTCGTAGTGGGCCGCGTACGGCGCCAGCAGCTCGATCGCCTCGTGGCGGCTCGGCGCGTGGTACAATAGCCCCGTGTACAGCGCCGGCACCGCCACCCCGGCCACGGGCGGCAGCGCATCGGCGGCGCGGCACTCCACCACGCGCTTGAGCCGCACGTCGGTGAAGATCCCGGTCAGGTGCAGCTCCCAGTCCGCGAGCACCGCTCGCCGTCCCTGGATGCCGCGCTCCAGCAGCTCGCGGAAGGGCACTCCGCGTCCAGGCGCCACGCCGCCATCCTCCGCCCGCACGTGCAGCACCGGGACCGCGAGCAGGTGATCGACCAGCCGCTCGAACGACCACGGCCCGCTCAGTGCCACGCGCAGCGGGCCACAGCGGCTGGGATCGGTCTCGCGCCACACCAGCACGCGTTCGGAGGCGAGCCCGTTGGGCCGGCCCTCCGCCAGCGGCGCATTGGCGCACAGCGCCTGGATGACCGGCGTGGCGAGCAGCGCCGCCCGCAGTTTGGAGCCTGCGTCCTGCTCCCCGGTGTAGTCCAGGCTGACCTGCACCGCAGCGGTGCGGCGCATCATGTCGAGGTAGTGCGCGGCGCCGCGCTCCCGGAAATACTCGACCATGATCGCGTAGCGGCGCTTGGGCACCTGTTCGATCGCCTCGGCGCGGCTGACCGGCTGGATGCCGTGGCCGAGCAGGCGAAAGCCCAACTCGCGCGCCAGCCGCCCGGCGAGGGCGGCAAAGCCCTCGAGCTCGCGCGCGAGCGCGTGCAGATCGGTCACCGGCGCGCTCGCCAGTTCCAGCTGCGCGCCGGGCTCCATGTTCACGTGGGTCTCGCCGCGCTGCAGGTGGATCGGGCGGGCAGCGCCCTGCGGGTCGGCGAAACCGTGCGCCAGCAGCGCCCGCAACAGCTCCTCGACGCCCGCCGGCCCGCTGTAGCCGCGCGCGCGCCCGCTCTGTGGCTCGACCGGCAGCCACTCGTACTCGGCACCGATCCGCAACGGACCGCTCGCGAGCGCCGCCTGCTCGAAGTATGCGATCAGGTCTGCGCGTTGGACCGGCGGGCCGGGGCTGCCCCCCAGATCGCCGCTCATCGTCGCGCGCACCCCGCGGCCTGCGGCCTGGCCCAGCGCCGGCCCCGCCGCTCAGCCGTACGCGACGGCGGCCCGCCGTGCACTCCGGCAGCGGCGACACCGGATCGCTGCCCCGCACCATGCGCTCCGGGCACGGACCGCTCTCGCCCTCCGGCTCTGGCCTGGCCACACCCGGCTGCTCGCCCCGGCAGCCGCAGAGCGGGATCGTACGCGCGGGCGCGCCCGGTGGTCAAGTCTGCTACAATGCGGAGCCATGGCACGGCGTACACTCCAGGCGGCCGGACTGGTGGGGCTGGGAGCCGTCCTGTACCTGCTCGGCAGCTGGCAGGGCGGGCTGGGCGGCATGCTCGCGCACCAGCAGCAGCAGCTCGCCGAGCACCGCGACCGGCTCGCCGCGATCGAGGCGGTCAACCGGGCGCAGGATGTCTCCATCACGGCGCTGGTACGCCGGACCGAGCAAATCGAAGCGCGCACCGAGGGACTGGCCGAGCGGCTGCAAGCGTTGCAGGGCGAGCTGGAAGGCCTGGAGCAGACGGTCGCGAGCACCCAGCGCCGCGCGGCGGCGGCCCACGAGCTGGCGGAGAGAGCGCGTGCCGAGGCGGCGGCGCTGCGCGCAGAGCTGGAGCGCCAGCGCCAGGACGGCGCCGCCCAACAGCGCGCGCTCGCAGAGCTGCTGCAGCGCCTGGAACGGCTGGAGCGCGCGTTTGCGGAATCCCATCGCCCCTGATGCTCCGATGACCGGCGTGCTGGACAGCTTCGCGGTGCCGAGCGAGGAGCAGGCGGTGCTGCCGGCGGTCGAGCGCGTGCTCGCCGCGGTGCGGGCCGCGGGCTACCTCGAGGGGGAGGCGACGCCGCTCAAGGTGGCGCTGGTGGAGCTGCTGCGCAACGCGATGGAGCACGGCAACCGCTTCGTGCCGCAGCGCGAGGTGGCGGTGACGGTGGCGTGCGAGCGCGAACGGATCGCGGTGACGGTGGCCGACGAGGGGCCGGGGCTCGATCCGGCGCGGCTGGCCCAGAGCCTCAGCGAGCAGGCGCCGCTGGAGGCACCGCGCGGGCGGGGACTCGGCATGGTGCGGCGGCTGCTGGGCGAACAGGCGGCGATCGAGGTCTGTGGCAGCGCGATCACGATCCGCTTCGGACGCGAGCGGTTCGCGCGCGGGCGCTGAAGCCCGGTCCGCACCGCCGGCACGCAGCCCCGCGCCGCCGGGCAGCCGCGGGTGCGTTGACCGGTGCGCGCGCCGCATGGTAGCCTTGTTGCACCATGGAACGACGCAGGTTCCGGCGGCTCGCCATCGAACCGGTCTCGTGTACCGCGCTGCAGCATGGGCGCCTGGTGGATCTATCGATCGGCGGGGCGTTCGTCGCCTGCGAGCAGCCCCTGCCGGTCGGCAGTGTGGTCACGCTGCGCTTCAGCCTGCCCGATCGCACCGCGCCGCTGGAGGTGGTGGCGCGCGTGCAATGGAGCCGCAGCAACGCCAGCGGCCGGCCGGGCCCGCGCCACGGCATGGGGGTGCGGTTCGTCTCCATGGCGCCGGAGGATCGGCTCGCGATCACCCGCCACCTGCGCCGCGCCTACCAGCTCAAGCAGAGCGCGGAGCGGCTGGCGGCGGATCTCCCGGTGCGGCTGCGGCTCGAAGACGGGGTGCACCCGGGGCGGCTGGCGGCGCTGAGCGAAAACTGCGTGTGGCTCGCCACGGAGGTGGCACTGGAGGTCGGCACCCCGGTGGAGATCGAGATCGAGCCCGGCGGGGACGAGCCCCCGCTCGCGGTGCGGGGCGAGGTGCTGCGGCTCGATGCGCCCGAGCCCGCGCCGGCCTGCGAGGACCTCACCCCGCCGCCACCCCCCGAGGACGCCCTGGTCCAGGTTGCGCTGGCCTCCGTCCCACCCGGGATCCTGGAGCGGCTGCGCGAGCTGCTCGGCGGCTGAGCCGTCCCCGCCCTCGAATGCCGCTCGCGCACCGGCGTCTCAGCCACTGGCCGGCGGACAGGTGGCGCCGTTGACACCCGAGCCCGCCGGGCTACAATCCGGGCCGCCCACCGCGTGAACGGTGCGCGCCCACCGGCTTCGAGAGAGGAAGGACGATAGCGATGCGCATGGTGAGAAAGCTGGGGTTGCTGTTCGTGCCAGCGGTGCTCGCGCTGGCGAGCGGCTGTATCAAGGCCAAGCAGCACTGGACGGTCTACCCCGACGGCTCGGGCAAGGTCGAGATCGAGAACACCCTCATGGGCATGATGGCCCAGATGGTGAAGATGGGCGCCCAGATGGCGCAGCAGGGCGGGGAAGGGGCGGACCCCTTCGAGATGATCAAGGACAGCGTCAAGGGCGAGGTCTACTGGACCGACCTGCAGGCGCGGGATGGTCCCGACGGGTCCTACATCCTGAGCGGCACCGCCTACTTCACCGATATCTCCAAGGTCGCGACCGGCGAGCAGCAATCCGGCATCGAGTTCCGCAAGAACGATGACGGCTCCTTCACCCTGACCTTCAAGCAGGACAAGTCCGCGATGCAGGGCCTGCCCGGCATGTCGGCGGAGGGCGAGGACGAGCAGTCCCCGGAGGAAAAGGCGCAGCAAGAACAGATGAAGGCCATGATGATGGGAATGCTGGCCGGCTTCGAGATGCAGATCGCGGTCACCATGCCCGGCGCCGTCTCCTCGGTCGAGGGCTTCGGGCACACCGACGGCCGCTCGGCCTCCTTCACGATCGGCGAGGAGCAGGTCAAGAAGTACATGGCCAAGCAGGCCAGCCCGCCGGACAAGCTGGTCGTCACCTCGGCGGCCCCCGGCCCCGAGCTCGAGGCGGAGTTCGCAGCCTTCCAGAAGGCGCTCGCCAAGGCCAAGGCCGAGGCCGAGGCGGCGCGCCCGGCCGAGCAGGGCGAGCAGCAGCCCGAGGAGGCCGAGGGCGAGCAGGACGCCCCGCAGCAGCCGCAGGGCGGCACCCAGCCGTTCTGAGAGGAGCCTCGCACCAGCGGCCCGGGGGGCGGCGTTCGCGCGGGGGACCGGGCGGTCCCCCGCGCGGGCGCCGCCCCGCCTTTTCGCACCCGATCGTTCAGCTCACCTGATAGTGCTGCCAGGCGTCCAGCGGGGCCCGCTCGGGCTCGGCGAGCAGCCGTACCTCGTCGTCGCTGAGGTTGCGGCGCGCCCGCTTGGCCGCCTCGAACACCCGCGCCACGGTGGCCTCGTCGTCGGGCAGCCCCAGCCTGCGCAGCACCCACAGCACGTTCGATCGCCCGCTCATGGGTCCGAGCACGATCCGCTGCTCGCGCCCGACCAGATCGGCCGGCACGCCTGAGTAGACCCGGTTGGCGAGCCACGCATCGCCCTTGGCGAACGCCTTGATGACCGCCGCCGCATGGACCCCGGTGCCGGTCTCGAACGCGTCCCGCCCCACCACCGGATAGTTGTGCGGGATCGGCACCTGGCAGGCCCGCGCCACCCGCTCGCAGTACTCCGGCAGCCGGCTGAGATCGCCGGCCGGCCGCCAGCCGAGCAGCGCCAGGTTGACCAGCAGCTGATCCATCGCGGTGTTGCCGCACCGCTCGCCGATCCCGAGCGCACAGCCGTGCACGCGGTCGGCCCCCGCCTCGATCGCCGCCAGCGCATTGACCAGCCCCAGCCCCCGGTCGTTGTGGCCGTGCCAGTCGATCGCCACCGGCTCGCCGGATTCCCGCACGATGCCGGCGACGAACCGCACCAGCGCCCGCACCCCGTCCGGGGTGGCATGCCCGACGGTGTCGCACACCACGATGCGCCGCGCCCCGCAGCGGATCGCGGTGCTGTACAGACGCCGCAGCGTCTCGGGATCGGTGCGCGTGGTATCCTCGGTCACGTACATGCTGGGCAGCCCGTGCTCGACGGCGAAGCTGACCGCCTGCTCGGTGAGCCGCAGCAGCTGATCCAGCTCCCAGCCCTCTGCGTAGCGCCGGATCGGTGAGCTGCCGAGGAAGGTCGCCGCCTCGATCGCGATCCCGGTCCGCTGGGAGATCTCGACGATCGGCTCGATGTCGGTGATGACGGTCCGGGCGGCGCAGTTGGGCAGGATGGGCAGCCGCTGCTCGGCGATCTCGCGCGCCAGCCGCTCGGTGTCCTCGCGCACCCGCGGCCCCGCACCGGGCAGGCCGATGTTGGCCGCCTCGATGCCCAGTGCGGCCACCAGGTGCAGGATCGCCAGCTTGTCCTCGATGGGCGGGTCGGTCACCGAGGGCGACTGCAGCCCGTCGCGCAGCGTCTCGTCGTTGAGCTCGACCCGCTTCGTGGGCACGAAGGCCTCGAGCAGATTCCAGTCGTGGATCAGCTCGTGGACCTGGGGGGTGCCAGGCCGGGGCTTGCTCATGCGCGCCTCCCTGGGATGCGCCGTGTGCGTGCTCTGCCAATCTAGACCGGTGCGCTCGGGGCGTCAAACCGGGCGCCCGGACCGCCCGCGCGCCTCAGCGCGCGTGTTGCAGGGCCTGCTTGACGAGCACCTCGACCGGCGGCTCGGGGGTAGCGGCCTGTGCGAGCGCGCGCTCCACCGCCGCGCGCGCCAGCGCCGGCTTGTAGCCGAGCGAGATCAGCGCCCGCACCGCGTCCTCGGCGACGCCGAGCGGCGGGGCGGCCGCGGCGCCCGGCAGCAGCACCTCGGCCTTCTCGCGCAACTCCACCACCACCCGCTCGGCGGTCTTGCGCCCGACCCCCCGCAGCCGGTCGAGAAAGCGGGTGTCGCCCTCGCGGATCGCCCGCACGATCTCCTGCGGTGCGCTGCCGCTCAGGATGTTGGCGGCGATCGCCGGGCCGATGCCCTTGACCTGGATGAGCGCCGTGAACAGCCGCCGCTCGGCCTCGGTGGCGAAGCCATACAGCTGCAGGTCGTCCTCGCGCACCACCAGGTGCACCAGGAGCGTCACCTCCTGGCGCGCGCCGCGCACCGCCTCGTAGGTGGACAGCGGCACCGTCAGCCGATAGCCGACGCCGCCGACCTCGAGCACGACCTCGGTGGGGTTGCAGCGGACGAGCCTGCCCCGCAGGAAATCGTACATGCGCGGCGCATCCCTCGCCGCCTGCGCTCAGTCCTGCCGCAGGCTCAGGCCATGGGCGGCGAGCTTCTGCTTGACCTCCTGCAGCGAGGTCTGGCCGAAGTTCTTGACCCCTAGCAGCTCGGTCTCGCTCTTGTCGACCAGCTCCCCGATCGTGCGGATCCCAAGCCGTTCCATGCAGTTGCGTGCCCGCACCGACAGGCCCAGCTCCGCGATGGGGCGGCCCAGCAGCTCGGTGACGGCGTCGGCCGGCGGCGCGGCCGGCGCGGCAGGCAGCGCCGCGGGGGAGAGCGCCCCCGGCTCGTCGCGGAACATGCCGAGCTTGAGCCCCTTCTGCGCCAGCAACTGCTTGATCTCCTGCAGGCTCGTCTCGCCGAAGTTCTTGTAGGACAACAGCTCCTCCTCGGTCTTGACCACCAGGTCGCCGAGGGTGCGGATCTCCATCTTGTTCAGGCAGTTGCGGGCGCGCACGCTCAGCTCGAAGTCGGTGATCGGAATGCGCAGGATCGCGTTACGGCGATCGGAGCGCCGGGCCTGTTCCTCGTCGTAGTACATCTCGAGCGAGGCCTCGGCGTCCTGGTAGAACATGCGCGCACGCCGGTGGCCGGGGCGCGCCCGGAGCACACGCCGATAGACCTCCAGCGCCTCCTCGTAGCGACCCTCGTCCTCCAACAGCAGCCCGTAGTTGAGCAACGCCCCCTCGTAGGGCTGTTCCATCTCGGCCAGCCGCTCGTAGTAGCCGAGCGCCTGCTCGATCGAGCCGCGCAGCTCGTGGTGGTAGGCCAGGCGAAACAGCGCCTCGGGGTGGGCGGGATCGCGCTGCAGAGCCTGCTCGTACGCCGCCTGCGCCTCCTGGTACGCGCCCTCCGCCTCCAGCGCCCGTCCCCGCGCCACGAGCGCGTCAGCGCCCTCCGCCTGCCGCTTGACCGCCGCCCGTGAATCGCCCGCGCTCTTCTGTGCCGTCGCCATCGCGGTGTCGCCACCTCCTAGAGACCCTGCGCGCTCCGGGAAGGGGGCGGATCTTACGGTCGGCCCGCCCCGCTGTCAAGCCAGCCCCGGGCGCTCATGGGCTCTGCCGCGGATCGAGTGCCTTCTGCACCCCGTCGCCGAGCAGGTTGAACCCCAGCACGCTCAGGGCGATCGCCAGGCCCGGATAGAGGCAGATCCACGGATAGTCGCGCAGATAATCGACGTTGTCGCTCAACATGGTACCCCACTCGGGCGTGCCCGGCTCGGCCCCCAGCCCGAGGAAGCCGAGCCCGGCCGCATCCAGCACCGCGGTGCCGAGCCCCAGGGTCGCGATCACGATCAGCGGCGGCAGCGCCCCCGGCAGCACGTGGAGCACGACCAGCCGCAGGGCACCGGCTCCCAGAGCGCGGCTCGCCAGCACGAAGTCGCGCGCCTTCAGCTCCAGCACCGCCGCCCGCATCTGGCGCGCGAACCGCGGCGCCTCCGCGAGGCCAACCGCCAGGATGACGTTGTCGATCCCGCGTCCCAGCACTGCGGTGATCGTCAGCGCCAGCACGATGGAGGGCAGCGCCATCATCACGTCGACCAGCCGCATGAGCAGCCCCTCCAGCCACCCGCCGACCCAGCCCGCCACCGCCCCCACCGGCACGCCCACCAGGGCGGCGACCGCGACCGCCCCCAGCGCGATGGCGATGGAGACCCGCGCCCCCCAGAGTACGCGCGAGGCGATGTCCTGGCCGAGGGCGTCCGTGCCCAGGGGGAAGCTCCCCCCCGGAGGTGCGAGCGCATGCGCGGGCCGGCTCAGGTGCGGATCGTGCGGCGCCAGCTCCGGCGCCGCCACCGCCGCGAGCACCAGCGCCCCCACCAGCAGCAGGCCCATCATGCCCTGCGGGCTCCGCAGCAAGATCCCGAGCCGGCGCCCCCCTGCCCTCACCGCGCGCCTCCCGCTCCACCGCCGCCCCGTGCCGCCGCCGGCCCCCCGCCCCCGCCCGCCCGGATGCGCGGATCGAGCCAGGCATACGCCAGGTCGACCGCGAGGTTGGCGAGTACGAACACCACCGCCACCACCAGCACCGCGCCCTGCAGCGCCGGCAGGTCCTTTTTCTGGGCTGCGCGGACGATGTAGGTGCCGAGTCCCGGCCACTGGAACACGGTCTCGGTCAGCACCGCGCCGCCGAGCAGCGCCGCCAGCTGCACGCCCGAGACGGTCACCACCGGCACCAGCGCGTTGCGCAACGCATGCCGCAGCGCCACCCGCACCCGCCCCAGGCCCTTGGCCCGCGCGGTGCGGATATAGTCCTGGGCCAGGACCTCGCGCATGCTCGCGCGCGTCATGCGCGCGATGATGGCGAGCGGGATCGTCGCCAGCGCCACCGCCGGCAGCGCCAGGTGCAGCGCCGCGTCGGCCAGCAGCGCCGCGTCGCCCGCCAGCGCCGCATCCAGGACATACAGCCCGGTGACCGGCTCCAGCACGCTCAGCGGCCCCAACCGCTGCTGCGCCGGATAGACATAGATCTGCAGCAGCAGCCCCAGCCAGAACACCGGAAACGAGATCCCGGCGAGCGCCAGGGCGCTGAGCCCGTGGTCGAGCAGGCTCCAGGGAAAACGGTGCGCCAGCGCCGCCGCCACACCCGCGCCGATGCCCAGCGGCACCGCGATCAGAGCAGCCGCCAGCGCCAGCTCGACGGTAGCCGGGATGCGCTCCCCAAGCTCGTCCACCACCGGCCGGCGGCTGGCGAACGAGCGCCCCAGATCGCCGTGGAGCGCACCCCAGACGTAGCGCACCCACTGCACCGGCAGCGGGTCGTACCAGCCCAGCGCCTCGTTGAGCTCGCGGATCTTCTCGGGCGTGCCCTTCTCGCCGACGAAGGACTCGCCCGGCGAGCCCGGCACCAGGTGCGCCGCCAGCACCACCACCAGGCTGACGCCGAGCAGGACCGGGACCGCCTGGCACAGCCGCCGCAGCGCGTAGACGACCACCTACGGCTCCGCGAACTGCACCCGGTGGAACAGCTTGCGCCCCGTCGGATGCAGCCGCAGCCCGCGCAGTCCCGCGCGCTGCGCGCCGAGCTGCTGCGGGTGGACCAACGGCACCAGCGGCACCAGCTCCCTGAGCCGCGCCTCGATCTCGAGGTAGCTGCGCCGGCGCGCGGCCGGATCGCCCTCGAGCTGGGCGGCCACCAGCCGCTCATCCAGCGCGGCGTCCGAAAAGAAGCTGAAGTTGGTGCCGCCGCGGTTGGCGCTGTGGAAGAACACGAACAGAAAGTTGTCCGGGTCGGCGACATCCGCGGTCCAGCCGAGCAGGCACAGATCGTGCTCGCCCTGCCGGGTCTTGTTGAGGTAGACGTCCCAGGGGTAGGTCACGATCTCACAGCGCACGCCGAGCTCGCCGAGCTGATCCTGGATGAGCTGCGCGGTCTTCTTCGGCTCGGGCAGATACGGCCGTGGATTGGGCATCGCCCAGAGCGTGAACCGCAGGGCCTCGGGCGCGAGGCCCGCCCCGGCGAGCAGGCGGCGTGCCTGCGCCAGGTCGCGCCGCGGCGGGGCGGCGCCGGCGGGCGGGGGCAACACGCTCGGCGGGGTGATCTGCACCGCCGGCGCCGCCAGCCCGTGGAAGTTGAGCCGCACGATCGCCTCGCGGTCGATCGCCAGCGCCAGCGCTCGCCGCACCTCGGGGCGATCCAGCGGCGGGCGCCGGCAGTTGAACGCCAGGTAGCCGACCGACATACCCGGCTCCACCAACACCTCGACCCCGGGCAGCCCCCGCAGCCGCTCGACGTCCACCGGGTTGACGCCGTCGATCGCATGGACCTGGCCGCTCTCGAGCAGCTGGCGCCGGGAGCTGTTCTCCTTGATCGCCAGCACCACCGCGCGCTCGATCGCCGGTGCGCCGCCCCAGTATTGCGGATTGGCGCGGAGCTCGATGCGCTGATCGGCCTGCCAGCGCTCCAGGATGAACGGACCGGTGCCGACCGGCCGGCGGCCGAAGCCGACCGGATCGCGGGCAAGCGCGCGGGGCGGGACGATGAACGCGGTATACACGGCGAGATTGCCCAGGAACAGCTCCGGCGCCACCGGCCGCCGCAGCCGGAAGCGCACCCGGTGCGGGTCCAGCACCTCGACCGCAGCGATGTCCGCATACAGCGCCTCGTTCAGGATTTCGGCGTCGTGCTGGGGATGCTGCGGGTCGAGGATGCGCCGGAAGGTGTAGGCGACCGCTTCGGCATCGAACGGCTCCCCGTCATGGAAGCGCACTCCCGAGCGCAGCTCGAACGTCCAGCGCAGCCCGTCGCTGCTCCGCTCCCAGCGCGTCGCCAGCGCCGGCTCGAGGGCGACGCCCTCTTCGGCGTAGCGCACCAGCCCCTCGAACAGGTTGGCCGCGACCAGCACCGACTCGCCGTCGTCGATCTTCTGCGGATCGAGCGTGACCGCATCGGCCCCGCGCGCGTAGACGAACACCGCCTGGCGGGCGGCCGCGCTCCCGCCACCGCCGGTGCAATCACAGCCGCTGCCGGCGAGCAGCGCCGCCCCGAGCGCGGCCGCCCAGCGCACACCCCCCCGAGGCCTCCGCATGGGCGCGGAGTCTAGCGGTCTCGCTCGAGCCCGTCAACTCAGCCACGCCCCCTTGCCGGCGACGGCGGCTCGGGTAGGATCCGCACCCCCAGGGCGTCGCTGCCTGCCCGGCGGCGGGGGCTTGGCACCCGGCAGCGGCAGGGAGGTCGGAGCAGGGCGATGCGCGGACAGACGGGCCAGCAGGCGCTGGAGCGGGGCCAGCCGCAGCGGGCGCTGTCGCGGCTCGGCAAGACGCTGCGGTTGCTCGGCTGCGCGCTGGCGTTGTTCTCGGCCGCGCGGCTGTATCTGTACCTCGACAACCGCGCGCTGTTCGCCCAGCTCGAGCCCGCGGAACTGGCAGAGGCAGTGCTGTTCGGGCTGCGCTTCGATCTGGCCGCGATCGCCATGGTGTTGCTGCTGCCGGTGGGCCTCATGCACCTGCCGGCGGTGGTCCGACCGTTCGGCAGCCGCGGCTGGTTCACGGCTTGGGCCTGGGTGGGCCTGGCGCTGACCGGCCTCATGGTGGCGGTGCTGGTCGCGGATGTGAACTTCGTGTTCTACCTGGGGCGCCATCTGGCGTTCGACTGGGACCTGCTGGCGCAGGACACCAACCCCGCGCAGCTGCGGCGGCACGCGCTGGCCGTGGCGCTGGCGCTCGGCGGCGTGCTGGCAGCGGCGCTGGTGTGGCGGGCGGTGTTGCGCCGGCCCGAGCGCCCCCCGGGCTCGCTGGGGCAGCAGTGCCTGGTGTGGGCGCTGCTGCTGGGCGGGCTGCTGGCGGCGGCGCGCGGCCATCTCGCCAGCGGCGCCCCCATGGGCGTGATCGATGCCTTCCGCGCCGGAAGCGAAGCCCAGGCCAACCTCGCGCTCAACGGCGTGTTCACCGCGCTGCACGGCGCGTATGCCGCGCTCGGAGGACTCGTGCGCCAGCATGGAGCCGCCCAGGCGCTGCGGGCCGTGCGGGACTGGCTGCCGGAGGGCGAGCCCGACTATCCGTTCTGCCGGCGGCATCACGGGCCGGCGCTGGTGCGCAACGTGGTCGTGATCGCGCTGGAGAGCTGGGACCCGGAGGCGATCGGCGCCCTCGGCGCCACGCCCAGTGCCACGCCCCACTTCGACGCGCTCGCCGCCGGCGGGGTGCTGTTCTCCCGCTGCTACGCCGTGGGCACGACCAGCACCGATGCGCTGGTGGCGGCGTTCGCGGGGCTGCCCCAGCTACCGGGCACGGCGCGGCTGGGACGCGGGCCGAGCAGCATGAGCCGCGCCAGCCGCTTCGGCCACCTCGCACGCACCCGCGGCTATGCGACCGCGCTCGCCCACCCCGCCCCGGCGCGCGCCTGGCGGCACGACGCGGTCGCGGCCATGCTCGGCTTCGAGCACTACTGGAGCGGGGAATCGGTGCCGCTGCGCCGGTCCTACCCCGATCCGACCTCCTCCAAGACCGGCTGGGATTATGACCTGTTCCTGTTCGCGCTGCAGCGGCTGCAGGCGCTGCCCGAGCCGTTCGCACTCGCGCTGCTGACCGGCACCACGCACGAGCCCTTCCCCGATCCGGGCCCGCCGTTCCGCGCCGCCCCGGCGCACCGCCCCATGAGCCGCGAGGCCTATCTGGCGACGCTGCGCTATGCGGATTGGGCACTGGGCGAATTCATGCGCCAGGCACGCGAGCAGCCGTGGTTTCCGCACACCGCCTTCGTGCTGTTCGGCGATCACGCGGTCCGCGGACTCGATGGCCACGGCACCCGCGGCCGCACCTTCGAGCAGCGCTACCGCGTGCCGCTGTTGTTGTACGCGCCGGGGCGACTGGCAGCGCGGCGCGACGACCGGATCTGCTCGCAACTGGACGTGCTGCCCACGCTCATCGAGCTGCTCGGATTCGACACCCCTTACGCGGCGCTCGGCAGCTCGCTGCTCGGCCCGCCGCCAGGCTGGGCGCTGATCGGCGGGCGGGGCACCGTGGGCCTGGTCCGCGCCCAGGGCTACGTGCTGCACGATCTGCGCGGCCGCCGAGAGGCGGGCGGCAGCACCGATCCGGCCGAGCTCGACCGGCTGGAACAACAGTTGCTGCTGCTCGACGCAGCGGCCTACCACGCGCTGCGGCTCAACCGCTGGTTGCCCGAGCAACAGCCCTGAGGGCCCTCGACCCCGGCCTTCGGCGGCTCCGCACGCCCGCCCCCGCCGGCGCCCGCTCCGCAGCAACTGCCGCGCAGGCCCGTGCTCGCCCGGACCGGGGCCCGCCGCCTGCTAGGTCGCGTGGTGCAGGATCACCAGCCAGCGGCCGTCCTGCCAGCGGAAGACGTTGGTGGCCGGGTGCTCGGTGCGCGGCCGGGAGACCTGCGGCATGCTGACACGCTCGACCAGCGAGACGTGCGCCAGATCTTCGCTCTGCTCCGCATAGATCTGCGTCAGCTCGACCCGGCACGGCCGGTCGACCGAGAAGATCTGCTCGAAGCCGTTGCGCACCTCCTCCCAGCCGCGCAACAATACGCCGTTGGGCTGCGCGCAACGCACCGTCGCGTCGTGCGCCCACGCCCGCGACATGCGCCCGATGTCGCGCTCCTGCAGCGCGGCGTAAAACTCGGTGTTCGCCTCCAGCACGCTCGGGCGCTCCGCACCGCGGCCCCGCCGCACCGGCAGCTCGGGCAGCTCGGGAGTGAGCACCGGCGGCGGCCCCTCGAACACCATCTCCTGGCGCTTCTTGCCCATGGGAGAGCTGCGGCGCGAAAAGCGGGTCCGCTTCTTGGGCGGCGGCACCGAGGAGGGCACGATCGCGAGCGCCGGCTGGCTGCCCGGGGTCGCCGCGGCGATCTCCGTCACGCCCTCGGCGGGCTGGGGGGGTGGCAGCGCGGGCAGCGCCGAGTCGGCCGCGGCGGCCGCCTCCGCGCGCCGCCGCGCCGCCGCCTCGCGCCGCTGGCGAGCGGGCGGCTGCGCCGCCGCACCCCGCGCCGCCTTCGCCGCCGCACCCCGCGCCTGCGCCCCCTTGGCCGCCGCGGCGCGCTTGCCGGCCGCGCCCTCTCGCCGGGCGGCGGCGCGCGCCGGTGCCCGGGCCCCCTTCTTGCCGGCTTTCTCAGCCTTCTTCCTGGCCGTCGGGGCAGCCTTCTTCCTCGCCGCCGGGGCAGTGGTCCTCTTCGCCGCGGTGGCGGAGGTCTTCTTCGCGGTCCTGCTCGCCCTGGGCGTGGACTTGCTGGCCTTCTTCGCCTTCTTCCCCCCGGCCGGCGCCGCCTTGCGCCCGGCCCGGCCGGCTGTCCGCCTGGAGGCGGTCTCCTTGCTGCGCGCGGTCTTGCGGCCGCGCTCACCCGCTGCGGGGCCGCCGCGTCCGCTCCGCGTTCGGCTCGACTTCGCGCTCACGATGCCCTTGCTCTATATCCTCTGTATCCTCTGTCGGGACAGCTCGGGCTGGCCGCGGCCCGATGCCCTTTCCACCGTATCCGGATGATCGGACGAGGGGCCGACGTCCTTCTGCCCGATGCCGCTGGATTATAGAGAGTTGCTGCCGCGGCCGCCAGGCGGCGGCGGGCCGCCGCAGCCTCGTCGCGACCCGATCAAGATCGCCCCGGTGCCAGTCCGAAAGATGGGGGTGACGGGGTTGCCCGCGGGCAACCCGCTGAACCCAGCTCCGGGGAGCCACCATGGACCAACCCGATGCGGACAGCAGGGTGCTGAAGAAGGTCTACTTTATCAAGAAGGCTCGCGAGGGCGAAGAGCTGGTCACCTTGCTCAAGAACAAGTTCAAGACGATCGACGCGATCCGCGACGTGATCGGCTGGTACCGCGAGGGACGCGAGTTCTCGGTCGATCTCAGCGGGCCGGCGCCGGAACAGGCCGAGGCAGGCCCGCAGCCGACGGCAGCGGGCGGCTCGCGGCGGCTGCGCTTCCGCGTCTCCAAGTGGGTCCCGCAGGCGGAGAACAACCGCGCCGTGCTGGGCGCGATCGGCCACATCCTGCACTGGCTCGATACCGAGCAGCCCTTCGACATCGCACTCATCCCGCACGCCCATCTGGAGGCGAGCCCCGGCAGCTACTCCCTGAACTAGGCCGGCGCGGGCCCGAGGCCGGCAGCTGCGCGCCGGGCCGCGGCGGCGCGGCCCGGCGCTGCGGCGCCTTCGCCGCGGAACCTGCCTCTGTCGCTGGGCTCGGCCCCTTGCGGCGGGCCGGCGGATCGCGCCTGCGCGCTAGAACTTGACCTGGACCGCCTTGCGCTCCTCGGGCGCCTCGACCTCGAAGAACTCCCGCGGCTTGAAGTTGAACATCGCGGCGACGATATTGCTGGGGATCATCTGGGTCTGGTTGTTGTACTGCAGGACCGCGGCGTTGTAGTCCTGGCGGGCGTGCGAGATGGCGTTCTCGGTCTGCGTCAGCTCCTCGTGCAGCTTGTGAAAGTTCTCATCCGCCTTGAGTTCGGGGTAGTTCTCCACCACCGCCATGAGCGAGCGCAACCCTGCGTTGAGCTGGGCGTTGGCCTGCGCCGCCTCGGCGGGATTGCCCGAGAGCAGGCCCGAGCGGGCGCGCGCGATGTTCTCCAGGACCTCCCTCTCGTGCTTCATGTAGCCCTTGCAGGTCTCGACCAGGTTGGGGATCAGGTCGTGGCGCCGCTTGAGCTGCACCTCGATCTGCGCCCACGAGGCGTCCACCTTGTTGCGGCCGCGCACCAGGCCGTTGTACAAGCTGACGAAGGCGAAAAAGACGAGGATGCCGAGCCCGACCAGCACGGCGAGGGCGATCAGGACACCGGGCATGGCTGAGACCTCCCTGTCGATCCCGCAGCGCGCAGATCCCGCTGCACCGGGGCGCAAGCGCTGCCGGATTGTATGGAGCGAACGGTGAGGGAAGCAAGCGCCCAGCGGATCCCTGCGGCGCCGCCGAGCGGCGGGCACACCCGGCGGGCGCGCGCGGTGGCGCGCGCCATCTGCGCGCGGCTGCAGGCGGCGGGGCACATCGCCTACCTGGCCGGCGGCTGCGTGCGCGATCGGCTGCTCGGCCGCACTCCGCACGACTTCGACGTCGCGACCAGCGCGCGCCCCGAGCAGGTCCAGGCCCTGTTCCGGCGCACGGTGGCGGTGGGGGCGCGCTTCGGCGTGGTCGTGGTGCTGAGCCGGGCGGGCCCGATCGAGGTCGCCACCTTCCGCAGCGATGATGCCTATGTGGACGGCCGGCGGCCTAGCACCGTCCGCTTCGTCGGCCCCGAAGAGGATGCGCTGCGGCGCGATTTCACCATCAACGCGTTGTTCGAGGACCCGCTCAGCGGCGAAGTGCTCGACTTCGTGGGCGGCCGCGCCGATCTGGCCGCGCGCACCATCCGCGCCATCGGGGATCCGGCCGCACGCATGCGCGAGGATCACCTGCGGCTGGTGCGCGCGGTGCGGCTGGCCGCCGAGCTGGGGTTCACGATCGAGCCGGCAACCCTGGCCGCGGTGCGCGCGCACGCAGAGCTGGTGCGGCAGGTGGCGCCGGAGCGGCTCTTGCCGGAGCTGACGCGCCTGATCGTCGCGCCGGGACGGGTGGCCGGCCTGCAGCTCATGAAGCAGACCGGACTGCTGCGGGTGCTGCTGCCCGAGGTCGACGCGCTCGCCGGGGTCGAGCAGCCCCCGGAGTACCACCCGGAGGGCGACTGCTGGAACCACCAGCTGCTCGTCATGCAGCATCTGCCCGAAGAACCGCCGGCGGAGCTGGCCTGGGCGGCGCTGTTGCACGATATCGGCAAGCCGCCCACCTTCCGGCGTGCCGAGCGCATCCGCTTCGACGGACACGCCGCGCTCGGCGCTGCGATGGCGGAGCAGGTGCTGGCGCGGCTGCGGGCACCGGGCAAGCTGCGCGCGGTGGTGGCGGAGCTGGTGCGCGAGCACCTGCGCTTCATGGAGGTGCGCAACATGCGCGCCTCCACGCTCAAGCGGTTCTTGCGCCGCCCCACCGCGGAGCTGCACCTGGAGCTGCACCGCGCGGATTGCCTGGCCAGCCATGGCAAGCTGGACAACTACTGGTTCTGCCGGGAGCGGCTCCGTGCCTATCGCGCCGAAGGAGAAGCGCAGGCGCTGCGCCCGCCGCGCCTGCTCACCGGCCACGACCTGATCCGCGCCGGCTACCGACCCGGTCCGGCCTTCGCCCAGATGCTGCGAGCGGTCGAGGACGCCCAGCTCGAAGGCGAGGTCCAGAGTCCAGAACAGGCGCTGGCGCTGGTGCGGGCGCGTTTCGGCCCGCCGCCGGCGGGCCCGGCGCAGCTGCCCGCGGGCGACTGCGCGCCCCACCGCTGAACGGCCTGCCCGGCGGCTGCGCGAGCACGGCGGGCGCTGCGGCGGACTGGGGCGGCGGACGGAGCAGGGGCGGGATCGGCGGGGGCGCCGCCGGGGGTGGCGGAGCGCCAGGGCCTCTACCAGTCCGGCGCCAGCCACTCGATCCAGCTGCCGTGCATGTCCGCCCGGGCGAGCACCCGCTCTTGCCGGCGGCCATCCTTCCACGTGGCATAGCCCACCAGTCCGTAGGTGTCGGTGTGCCGCTCGCCCGGGCGCGGTGCGTACAGCCGGTCGAAGGGCAACCGCGCGCCGAAGGCCTGCTCGCCGTGCCCCTCCAGCGACAGCCAGTGCAGTGCCCGGCGGCTGCCCAGCCGCTCCAGCGCCGCGACGCACTGGGCCCGTTGTCGCTCGGATAGATACGGCATGGTCGCGGTGTGGAACACGCACAGCGCGAGCCCTTTCGGCACCCGGTCGGCGAGCTGCTCGAGCACCAGGGCCGCGTCGGCGCGGACGAGGCGGGGAGGGTGGCGGCGGGCGAGCTGGAGCGCGGCGCGCAACAGCTGCATGCGCCGGGTGTGCTCCGGCCACACGCACGCCATGAGCCACCTGGCATCGGCCGGGTCCGTCGGATCGAGCGGCCGGAGATCGATCCCGAGCCGAAAGCCGATCCGGGGCGGCTGCCGGCGGAGCGGCGGCGGATGGCCGCGCACCTCGCACGCGACGTGGACCTCGGAGTCGGCTGGCCCGATCCACCGCCCCTGGCCATAGCGGTAGCGAAACCGATCGACCAGCAGGTTGAGCCCCGCGCTCGCGCCCAGCTCCAGCAGCGCCAGGGGCTGTTCGACCGCGATCCGCTGCAGCGCCGGCAGCAAGGCCGCACTGCGCCCGACCTCGTTGGTCTGGGTGTGCCGCGTGGCGATCGTCCGGTACAGCGCGTCCCGGTGCGAGCGGCAGAGCTCGCAGAAGGCCTCGAAGGCAGCGGCGTCGGGGGGCGCCGAGTCCGGCTGGATGCTGGGGTAGTAACGCGCCAGGGGATGCTCCACGCCCGCGAGCAAAAGATCGTGCACGGCCGCGAACAGCAGGTTGGGCCGCCGCTGCGCCGGCGGCGCGGCGAGCAGCAGCTCGAGCAGTTCGGGCTCGCCGGCGATCGCGGGCGCCAGCGCGCTGTACAAGGGCGAGCTGCCGCGCGTCTGTTCGGCGAAGGTTCGGAACCCTCGCGCCAGCTCGTCCCGTTCCGTGCTGCGCGCGACCATCGCCGGCGTCCTCCAGCTGGCCGCTCATGGGGCTGATCCACCCGCGGCCGCGCGCGGGCGCACCGGCCCAGTCGTCTCGCCTGCACCCCGCCGTGTCAAGGGGGCCCCACCCTGTGCCGCCGCGGCCAGCCGCTTGCCCCACCGCCGGCGATGGCACATGATCGCCGCACCATGCAACTGCTCGCACCGCCACGCACGATCGAGGTCCGCGACCACCGCTTCGGACGGCTGGGACAGGTCGCGATCGATTCGGCACCCAACGGCTCGGCCACCGGCGGGGTGCGGGCGGTGCGCGAGCTCGGCGGGCTCGGTCTGCCGGCGCTGGCCCGCACCATGACGCGCAAGGACGCGCTGCTGCCGTTTCCGCGCAACGGCGCCGCCAAGGGCGCGGTGGTGCTGCCCGAGCACGCCTCGCCCGCCGAGCGCACCGCCCGGCTGCGCGCGTTCGGCGCCGCGCTGGGGCCGCTGGTGCGCGCGCGCAGGCTGTGGCCGTGGACCGACCTGGGGACCTCGCCCCGCGAGATCGCCGAGATCTATCGCGGTGCCGGGATGCGACCGCCGGACTTCGGGGATTCCGCGCGCTACACGGCCTACTCGGTCGCCGGGGCGGGGCTCGCGGTGTGCGACCGGCTCGGGATCGCACCCGCGCAGGCGCGCGCGGCCATCCAGGATTCGGCGCGGTGGGCAGCGAGCTGGCCGCCAGCCTCGCGCGCCTGGGCGTGCGGGTGCTGGCGGTCTCCAACCGGCTGGGCTGCCTGCGCGCCCGCTCGGGCAGCCAGGGCTTGGAGCTGGGGGCAGTGCTGCGCGCCCGCGCCGAGCGGGGCGAGCGCTGGCTGCTCGAGCCCGCTGCCGCCGGTCCCGGGGCGGAGCGGTGCGAGCGCGAGGCGCTGTTCGAGGTGGAGTGCGAGCTGCTGTTCGCCTGCGCGGATGCGGGCTCGCTCGATTGCGCCGCCGCAGAGCGGCTCGCCGCGCGTGCGGTCGTCCCCGCTGCCAACGAACCGCTCGGCCCGGGCGCCGAGCGGTGCCTCGAGCAGCGCGGGGTGCTGGTGCTTCCCGACTGCGCGGTGAACAGCGGCGGCATCCTGGGCTCGTTCCTCGCCGGCTTCGGGATCGCGCCGGGGAGGCTGGAGCGGCTCGAACACGCCCTGTACCGCGCGGCGCTGGGGCGGCTGCTGGCGCGGGCGGAGGCGGCGCACACCAGCCCCTATGCGCTGGGCCGCGCGCTCGCCGATCGGCTGGCGGCGCGCCGCGCGCGCGCCAGCTGGCCGGTGCGGCGGGCGCACGGGGTGCTCGGCCGGCTGCGCCGGGCGCCGCCGCCCTGGCGCCAGCTGGCGGGCGAGCTCGCGCTCGGGTGGGCCCGGCGCTGGTTCGCCCGGCTGTTCGCCGAGGAGGGCTGAGCATGTGGCCCTGGGTGGTGCGGCGGCTCGGCGCACCGCTGTACGACCTGCTGCGCTTCGGCGGGCGGCTCCGGCGCGCGTACGCCGAGCTGCTCGCCACCGAGCGCGCGAGCGCGGCCGAGCTCGCCCGGCTGCGCGCGCGCCGGCTCGCGCGGCTGCTCGCGCATGCCGCCGCGCACGTGCCGCACTACCGCCAGACCTTTGCGCGCGCGGGCGTGCGCTCGCCGGCGGAGGCGGCAGCGCTGGCCTTCGCGCCGGCAGCGTTCGCTCGCCTGCCGCTGCTCGGGCGCGAGGAGCTGCGCCGGCAGGCGCGTGCGCTCCGCGCCCGCGACGGCCGCCGCCCCGTCCGCCGCGGGCGGACCAGCGGATCCAGCGGCAGCCCCCTGACCGTGTGGCTCGATGTGCGCGCGCTCGCTCGTCACCGCGCCGCCAAGCTGCGCGCGCGCCGCTGGCTCGGCATCGCTCCCGGCGAGCGCTGGGTCATGCTCTGGGGGCGGGACGAGCCGCGCTCGCCGCTGTACCGGACAGCGGTCGAGCTGGCGGAGAATCGCCGGGTGCTGCGGCTGCAGGAGCTGGAAGGCGAGCGCCCCGAGGCCGCGCTGGCCAAGCTGGCCCGGTTCGCCCCGGCGCTGATCTACGGTTTCGCCTCCGGGCTGGTGCGGCTGGGCGAACTCGTCGCGGCCTGCGGCGCGCCGCCGCTGCCGGCGCTGCGCGCGGTGATCAGCACCGCCGAGCTGCTGCCGGCCACCCAGCGCGAGCGCCTGGCGGCGGCGCTCGGGGTGCCGGTCGCGATCGAATACGGGCTGACCGAGGTGCAGTTCGTGGCCGGCAGCTGCGAGGCGGCAGGGCTGCACGTGGCGGAGGAGAACGTGCTGCTCGAGGTGGTGCGCGACGGCCAGCCCGCCCCGCCGGGCGAGCTGGGCGAGATCGTGCTCACCGACCTGCACAACCACGCCGCGCCCCTGATCCGCTATGCCACCGGCGATGTGGGCGCGCTGCGCCCGGAGCCATGCCCGTGCGGGCGGACGCTGTGGCGTCTCGATCTGCAGCTCGGGCGCACGTGCGAGCTCGTCGAGATCGGCGGGCGGTGGCTGCACCCGGAGGTCTTCACCCTCCCGCACGACTTCCCATATTACGAGCGTGTGGCGAAGCTGCGGGTGCTGCGCACCGCCGAGCGCGCGTTCGTGCTGGAGGTGGTGCCGGCGGGCAGCGGGCCGTTCGAGCCGGTGGCGCGCGCGCTCGCCCGGGCCGTCGAGCGGGCGCTCGGACTGCCGGTCGCGCTCGAGGTCCGGGCCGTCGCCGCGCTGCCGCGCGAGCCCTCGGGCAAGCTGCGCTACTACCGCGACCTGCGCCGCGAGCCCCGGCCGCTGGTGCCGGCGCCTGGTGCGGCGGGCTGAGGGGCCGGCCGGAGGCGGGGCGCCAGCAGGGGCTGCTCGAGCACCGCGCCGAGCTGTACCACCGCCTCCAGCCAGCGCGCCGCGGCCAGCACCAGCGCGTAGCCCGGCAGGCCGTACCAGCGGATGCCGAGCTCGGCGCGCAGGCGGCACAACCGCACCAGGTCGCGCGCCAGCCGCCCCACCGTGAGCAGGCCCGTGCCCGCCCCCGGCAGCATCGCGAGCCGCGCTCCGGGCAGCCCCGGCTCCAGGCGGCGCAGTGCGAGGAAGCGCCGCGCATAGCTGACCTGCCGCGCGAGCAGCGCTGCGGGCGTGAGCACCGGGGCGTGCACGACCGCCTGCGCCGGCTCGAACCGGATCGGCACCCCGCTGGCGGCGAGCCGCCAGGACCAGATCCGATCGTGGCCGTGGCGCACGAGCGGGATGGGGTGGCGGCGGAACAGCGCGGCGGGCCCGCTCAGGTTCAGCAGGGCGAAGCTGTCGAGCGCGCGCGGGGCGCTGCCCAAATAGGGGCCGAACTGCAGCAGCGCCACCGCGCGCGAGCGCCAGTCCGCGGGCGGCACCACCCGGCCCATGTACACCGCGGGCCGGTCCGCGTGCGCGAGCACCGCTTGCATCCACCCCGCGCACGGCACGCAGTCCGCGTCGAGAAAGGCGAGCCGGGGGGCGCGCGCCACCCCGATCGCCGCCGCGCGCGCGGCGGCGCTGCCCGCGTGCGGCAGGCGCAACAGCCGCACCCCCGGGAAGCGCCTCGCCACCAGCGCGGCCGTGCCGTCGGTCGAGCCGTCATCGGCGAGGATGACCTCCACGCCGGGCCGGCACTGCGCCAGCAGCGCCTGGAGGCAGCGCGCCACCGAGCCGGCGGCCTGATACGCCGGGACGATGACCGAGAGCCGGGGCGCGGCTGCCGGCGTGCTCACGGCAGCGGTGGGTGCCGCTCGCGGGCCGGTGCCGGGCCGGAAGCCGGCAGGCCGCGAGAACAGCGCGGGAGCGGCGCTCGTGGCCCGAAGGGCTGCTCCTCGCGCCAGGGCGCCACCAGCCCCCAGAATAGCCCGGCCCCGTAGCAGAGCTGCTGCACCGCGACCACCAGCGGCGCCAGCACGGCGGCGGCCGGGCGGCCGAGGGCGCGCACCGCCGCGAGGCCGAGCAGCGCCCCATACAGCCCCGCCGGCACCAGCGCCCAGCCGACGACCGCCTCCCGCGCCCCCGGCACCAGCGCTCCCGCCAGCCCGAGCGCCAGCACGCCGAGCAGCAGCAGCGCCGGCACGAAGTACACCGGCTCGGCGTGCGTGCGGTCGCGCCGCAGCAGGGTCGAGCGCGCCCGGCCCATGGCGAACAGCTGGCGTGCGAAGCCGGCGAGGCTCTGGCGCCGGCGGTGCAAGACGCGCGCGGCAGGGGCGTGCACGCAGCGATAGCCCGCACGCTCGATGCGCCCCACCAGCTCCAGATCCTCGCCGTGCCGCAGGCCCGCAAATCCCCCCAGCCGCACGAACAGCTCGCGCCGCACCGCCATGCTGTAGCCCCGCGGGCGGTAGCGCCCCAGCCGCCAACCCGTGCCGCCGCGCAGCCGCCCGGTGCTCAAGGGCGAGGTGAGCGCGAAGTGAAACAGCCGGCCGAGCAGTCCCTGCTCGGGATCGAGCGCCTCGGCGCCGCCCACCGCCCCCACCGCGGGCTCCGCCAGCGGGGCGAGCAGCGCCTCGAGCCAGCCCGCGAGCGCGCGGCAGTCGCTGTCGAGGAAGACCAGCACCGCGCCGCGCGCGCGCGCCGCCCCGCGGTTGCGCGCCAGCCCCGGGCCGAGCGAGCGGTCGTTGCGTACGATCTGGAGCGGCGGCAGGGCGGCGTCCGAGGGGCGTGCCGCTTGCGCGCACAAGGACGGCCAGGTCTCATCGCGCGAGCCGTCATCGACCGCGATGATCTCGAAACGGCCGGCGGTGAGCCGCTGCGCGCGCAGCGAGGCGAGCGCGGCGGCGAGCTGGGCGGCGCGGTCGCGTGCCACCACGATCACGCTGGCGGCGAGCGGCGCGGGCGGGGCGGCCGCCGGGTTCGCCACCGCCGCCGGGCCGGGTTCAGCCGCCATGGTCCGCCGCGCCGGGCTGGAGCGGTGCCGGGGCGGAGCGGGCAACCGCGCCGCGCGCAGCGGTGCCGCCCCGCACCAGCCGCCGCACGCTGTAGCCCGGATCGCGCCCGCCGCCGGACAGGATGACCAGCTCGCCGAGCAGTCCGAAGAACGCGCTCTGGATCCCCAGGATGACCAGCAGCACCCCGAGCAGCAGCAGCGGCCGGTTGCCGATCCAGTGGCCGGCGAGCCAGCCCGCGCCGAGGTAGGCCAGGATGGCGCCGCCGGCCAGCGCCAGCACCAGCCCGAACAGCCCGAAGAAATGCAGCGGCCGCTTGCCATAGCGGGTGAGCAGCAGCACCGTCCACAGATCGAGCAGGCCCGCCGGGTAGCGGCTCCAGCCGTAGCGCGAGCGCCCGTGGCGCCGCGGCTCGTGGCGCACCGCCACCTCCTCGACGCGGAAGCCGCGCGCGCGGGCGAGCACCGGCAGGAAGCGGTGCAGCTGGCCGTGCAGCGGGATCTCCGCCAGCACCTGGCGCCGCAGCGCCTTGAGCCCGCAGTTCACATCGCGCACGCGGGTGCCGCCGAGCACGGAGACCAGGGCGTTGAACAGCCGCGAGGCGAGCCGGCGGCTCCAGCCGTCGCGCCGGCGCTGCTTGCGGCCGCTGACCAGGTCGGCGCCGGCCTCGATCCGCGCGAGCAGCCGCGGCACCTCCTCGGGCACGTCCTGCAGGTCCGCATCGAGGGTGACGATGAGCTCGCCGCGCGCGTGGGCGAAACCGGCGGCGAGGGCGGCCGTCTTGCCGAAGTTGCGCCGCAGCTCGACGACCAGCACGCGCGGATCCCGGGCGGCGATGGCCTCCAGCACCGCCGCCGAGCCGTCGCGGCTGCCGTCGTCCACGAAGATGATCTCGTAGTCGGCCGCCACCGCCCGCAACACCGCCGTCAGTCGCCGGTGCAGCTCCGCGAGCGCCGGCTCCTCATCGAGCACCGGGATGACGGCCGAGACCCGCAACCCTACACCCCCCGGCGGCCGAAGCGGCGGATTCTCACTCGCTCGCGCCCGCCTGTCAAACCGCCCCGCCGCCGAGCTCGCCGGCGAACCTCGGAACCCGTGGTGCCAGTCCGCCCGGCAGAGGGCTCAGCCGGCGGCCGGTTCCTTCATGGCGGCGATGTAGGGCAGGTTGCGGTAGCGGCCCTCCAGATCGAGCCCGTAGCCGATCACGAACCGGTTGGGGATGGTGAAGCCCACGTAGTCGATCGGCACCTCGGTGCGGCGGTTGCCCGGCTTGTCCAGCAGCGTCACCACCTTGATCGAGGCCGGCATGCGCAGCCGCAGCGTCTCCAGGAGGAAGCTCATGGTCAGCCCGGTGTCGATGATGTCCTCGACCAGCAGCACGTGCTTGTCCTTGATCGGCTGCGTGAGGTCGAAGTCGAACCGCACCACCCCGGTGGTCTTGGTCCCCCCCTCGTAGGAGGAGACCCGCAGGAAGTCACAGGTCAGCGGCAGCGCGATCGCGCGCGCCAGGTCCGCCATGAACAGGAGCGAGCCCTTGAGCACCCCGACCAGGTCGAGCTCCCGCCCCGCATAGTCGCGCGTGATCTCGGCTCCCAGCTCGCGCACCCGCCGCTGGATCGCCTCGGTGTCCAGCAACACCTCGAACTCCGGGGGATGGGCATGCTCGGCCATGACGTTCAGAGCCTCCGCAACAGCGCCGCGAGCTGCTCCTTTGCCACCGCGCGCACGCGCTCCTCGTCCAGGGTCAACAGCTGGCGGTCCTTGACCACCCAGCGACCGGCCACCATGACGTGCCGCACGTGGCGCGACTGTGCCGCGTAGACGATCGTCGAGAACAGATCCCCCGGGGGCACGGTGGCGAGGTCGTCCAGATCGAGCACCACCAGATCCGCCTCCATGCCGGCGGCCAGCCGCCCGATCCGCCCCTCGAGCCCCAGCGCGCGCGCGCCCTCGACGCTCGCCATCGCGAACACCTCGGCCGCCGGCAGCACCTGCGCACCCAGCCGCGGCTTCTGCAACAGCGCCGCCAGGCGCATCTCGACGAAGGCGTCGAGGTTGTTGTTGCACGGCGCGCCGTCCGCCCCGAGGCCGACCGTGATGCCGGCCGCGCGCAGCTCGGGCACCCGCGCCAGCCCCGAGCCGAGCTTGAGGTTGGATGACGGACAGTGCGCAACCGCCACCCCGTGCCGCGCCAGCAGCTCCACCTCGCGCTGCGAAAGGTGGATGCAGTGCGCCAGCACCAGGTCCGGGCCGGCGAGCCCGATCGCCGCGAAGTACTCCACGTTGTCGCGCCCGGTCTGCGCGCGCACCAGCCGGCACTCCTCGGCGTTCTCCGCCGCATGGGTGTGCAGCCGCGCCCCGCGCTCGCGCGCCGCCGCGGCCAGCTCGCGCAACAGCCCCTCGCTGCAGCTGAGCGCGAAGCGCGGCGCGAAGGCATAGCCCAGCCGGCCGCCCTCCGCACCCTGCCAGCGCTCGCACAGCTGGACCGCCTCGGCGAGCGAGGCCGCTGGCCGCTCGTACAGCGCCCGCGGCTGGCCGGCGTCCACGTCCATGTGGCACTTGCCGATCAGCGCGCGGATGCCGCTGCGGGCGGCGGCCTGGAAGATCACCTCGGTGTGATGCACGGTAGCCATGTCCAGGATGGCGGTGGTGCCGCCGCGCAGCAGCTCCGCCAGCCCGAGTTCCGCCGAGGCGGCGAGCGAGGCCTCATCGTGCGCCGCCTCCAGCGGCCAGATCCGTTCCCGCAGCCACCGCAGCAGCGGCAGGTCGTCGGCCTGGTTGCGGAACAGGGTCTGGCACAGGTGCACGTGCGCTTGCACGAGCCCGGGGATCACCACCGCACCCTCGCCGAGCTCCAGCGTCTCCCCTGCCCCGCCGGGCGGGAGCGGGGCGCTGCCGAGAGGGCCGACGTGCGCGATCGTACCGCCCTCGACCAGCACCTCGCCGCGCGGGATCACCTCCCGCCTCTCGTTCATGGTGAGCACGCTCGCGCCGCGCAGCAGCACCGAGCAGGCCGCGCCCGCTGGCGGCCCCGGCGGCCTGGCCGCATCCGGGGGCACCGCCGGCGACCGACTCATGGGGCCACCTCCCCGCTCGCCTGCAGCAGCGCGGGTGCGGCGGCGCGCAGCAGCGCCGCCAGCCGGCCCGCCACCTGGGCCATGGTCTCGACCACCTCCTGGTGGGTGAGCCGGTGGCCGGGGATCTGACCGGCGGCCCGATTGGCGATCGCCGACAGCCCCAGGGTGCGCATGCCCATGTGGTTCGCCACGATGACCTCCGGCACGGTCGACATGCCGACCGCGTCGGCCCCCAGCCGCTCGAGCATGCGGATCTCGGCCGGGGTCTCGTAGCTGGGCCCGCGCACCGCGGCATACACGCCCTGCTTGAGCTCCAGGCCGAGCGCGCGGCCCGCCACCCGCAGCGCCGCGCGCAGCGGCTCGGGATAGCAGCAGCTCAAATCGAAAAAGCGCGGGCCGAACCGCTCGTCGTTGGGACCCTCGAGCGGATTGCTCCCGGTCAGGTTCAGGTGGTCGGCCAGCAGCATGAGATCGCCCGGCTCCAGATGCGCCGCGATGCCGCCCGCGGCGTTGGTGACCACCAGCACCCGCACCCCGAGCCGTCCGAGCACCCGCACCGGCAGCGCGAGGGCGCCTGCCGGCCACCCCTCGTAGAGGTGGAAGCGGCCCTGCATGACGAGCACGGGCACACCGGCCAGCACGCCCCGCACCAGCCGGCCGCGGTGGCCGGCGACCGTGGAGACGGGGAAGTGGGGCAGCTCGGTGTACGCGACCGCGCGCGCCTGCTCCAGCTGCTCGGCCACCGCTCCCAGCCCCGAGCCCAGGATCAGCCCCAGCGGCGCGCCGGCGTCCTCACCCAGCCGCGCGCGCACCGCGGCCGCCGCCTGTTCGACCCGTTCGAAGCTCGCCGGCGTGTCCTGCTGCATCCGTTCATCCCTCCGGAGCAGGGGCAGAGACGGCCACCGCCCCGATCACCCCCGCCGCCCGCAGCTCGGCGAGCTCCGACTCCCCGAGCCCGAGCGCTCCGAGCACCTCCTCGGTGTGCTCCCCCAGCCGGGGTGGCGGGCGCAGGGGCATCGCAGCGCCGTCCAGCCGCACCGGATTGCCCACCATCCGCAGCGGGCCGAGCTCCGGATGCGGCAGCTCCACCACCATCTGCCGCTCATCTTCGGCCGCCCAGGACAACGCCTCGCGCACCCGGCGCACCAGCCCGCACGGTATGCCCGCCGCGCGCAGCCGCTCGTACCAGACGTGGTTGGGCTGTTCGGCCAGCCGCCGTTCGATCAACGGCACCAGCTCGGCGCGGTGCAGCACCCGGTCGCGGTTGGTCCGGAAGCGCGGGTCGTCCCGCCAGGCCGGCCGCTCCAGCACCTCGCAGAACCGCGCCCACAGGCTCTCGCTGCCGACCCCGATATTCAGCCAGCCATCGCGGGTGCGGAACGTCTGATAGGGCACGATCGAGGGATGGGCGTTGCCGAGTCGTTCCGGATCGCGGTCGCACGACAGCACCATCTGGCCCTGGTAGGCGAGCAGCGCTAGCATGCCGTCGAACAGCGCCACGTCCACCCGCGCCCCGCGTCCGGTCCGCTCCCGCCGCCACAACGCCGCCAGGATGCCCTCCACCGCGTTCTGGCCCGCCACCAGATCCGCGATGCTGAGCCCGCACTTGAGGGGCGGGCCCTCGGGCTCGCCGGTCAGATCCATGCAGCCGCTCTCGCCCTGCACGATCACGTCGTAGCTCGGGTGCTCGCGATGGCGGCCCTGGTGGCCATAGCCCGAGATAGAGCAGTAGATCAGCCGCGGCAAGCGCCGCTCGAGCTCGGGCCAGCCGAAACCCAGTCGTTCCAGCGTACCGGGCCGGAAGTTCTCCACCAGCACGTCGGCCCGAGCCAGCAGCCGCCACAGCAGCTCGCGGCCGCGCTCGTGCTTGAGGTCGATGACCACCGAGCGCTTGTTGCGGTTGACCGCCAAAAAGTAGGTCGATACCCCGTCGTGGAACGGCGGTCCCCAGCCGCGGGTGTCATCGCCCTCGGGGCGCTCGATCTTGATGACGTCCGCGCCCAGATCCCCGAGCCGCTGGGTCGCGAACGGGCCGGCCAGGATGCGCGTCAGATCGAGCACCCGCACCCCGGCGAGCGGCAGTTGCACGGCGCTGCCTCCTGATCGCGTGCCGCGCGCTGCCTCGGCTGGCAGGCCCGAGCGGGCGGGCGCCGGGGCAGGCGGGCGAACGAGTCTACTCAGCCTCCCGCACCGGATCCAGCGCCACGGCCCTGCCCGGGCCGGCGCACCGATTCGAAGGCGCGCGGCAGCAGCGCCGGCAGCGTGGTCAGCTCGAGCGGACCGCGCACCGAGGCCAGGATCACGCGGGCGTGCGGGCCGAACTCGTGCAGCACCTGGCGGCAGCCGCCGCACGGCCGCACCGGCTCCGCGGTGTCGGCGATGACCGCGACCGCCTCGATGCGGCGGGCGCCCGCCGCGACTGCCGCCGCGACGGCGTTGCGCTCCGCGCAGCTGCCGAGCGGGTAGGAGGCGTTCTCCACGTTGACCCCGGTAAAGACACCCCGCTCGGTCCGCACCGCAGCCCCGACCGGAAACTGCGAGTAGGGCGCATACGCGTGCGCTCGGACCGCGCGCGCCGCCTCGAGCAACGCCCGATCCTCGGCGCTCAGCTCCGCCGCCTGCTCGCTCATGGCCGCCGCCCCTCGGACCGGTCGCCAGGCGCGGGCGGCGCCGCCTCGAGCAGCAGCGCCCCCAGCCGGCGCCCCACCTCGTCGATCGGCAGCACGCCACTGAACCGCTCCGCCCCGGGACCCCAGGCGAAGATCGGCACCATGCTCGCCTGGTGCCCCTCGGTCTGCTCGTGGCGCGCCTGCACGCCCAGGGGATAGAAGTGGACCCCGAGCCGGGCGGAGACCTGGTGTGCCAGCCCGCCGGCCGGCGCATACCGCCACCGGGTGCCGAGCGCCCAGGCGAGCTCGCGCGGGCTCAGCGCGATCCCCAGCTCCTGGTGCACCAGCAGCCCGAGCCGCTGCACCGCCGCGGCCTTGTCCTGCCCGCCCGGCTGCTCGAGCCGCTCGAGCAGCCGCTCCGCTGAGCTGCGCGCGCGCCGCAGCCGCACCAGGTCCACATCCTCGGCTACCGCCAGCCCCGCGGTGGCGTGGTCGGCGGTCACCACCAGCAGCGTCCGGCCGTCGTGCTGCGCGAAACCGAGTGCGGTCGCCACGGCCTCGTCGAACGCCAGTACCTCGCGCGCCAGCGCCGCCGCATCATGGGAGTGCCCGGCGTGATCGATCCGCCCTCCCTCGGCGACGAGGAAAAACGGGCGCGCGGGATCGCGCGCGAGCAGCCGCAGCGCCGCCCGCACCATCGCGGCCAGCGAGGGCTCGCGATCGCCCGGCCGCCGGTCGATCGCGTAGCGCAGGTGCGAGGGACCGAACAGCCCCAGCACGCGCCCGCGCTCCACCCGCTCGAGCTCGTGCGCGGTGCGCACCAGCTGCCAGTCGCGCGCGGCCTCCGGCTGCGCCAGCGCCTGCTCGAGCAGCTCCGCCCCGCCGCCGAGCGCGAGCTGGAGCTCGGAGGCCAAAAGCTGCGCCGCCAGCTCGCGCTCCTGGCGGCGGTGCGCGACGTGGCCGTAGAAGGCGGCCGGGGTGGCGTGCGTCAGCCGCGCGGTCGTCACCACCCCGACCGCGCCGCCGCGCGCAGCGAGCCGCTCCAGATGGCTCTCCAGCCGCTGGCCCGCCGGGTCGAGCCCCACCAGCCGGTTGCGGGTGCGCCGGCCGGTGGCGAGGGCGGTCGCCGCCGCCGCCGAGTCGGTCACCGCCGCCCCCACCGGCGCCGGATCCACCAGCCCCACCACCGGCATCGCCTCGAGCGCGAGCCGGCGGCCCTTGACCAGCCGCCCGAGGCTGAGCGCGCTCGTGCCCATGCCGTCGCCGATCATGAGGATGGCGCCGCGCAGGGGCGGGCTCGACGGGGCGGCGAGGGCCGTGCTGGCCGCCACCAGCACCGCGAGCCACAACGCCCCGGCGCAACGGCTCCGCCCGCGGGTGCCAGGGCGCCTGGCGCTATCCCGGGACGCGGCGGAACGGAGAGCGCTGCCGGTCACGGCGCGGCGCTGCATGGCGCAGCCACCTCGGCGGGCCATGGACGAACTGCCCCCCTCTCTCCGCGGGCCTCGCCGGCGGCGGCCCCGCTCCCAGCGGCCGCCGCACCGCGACTTCGGCCGGTCCAAGACGAGCGCTCCCCTTTTAGCGCGCCGATCCTGCGCGGGTCAAGGACGAGACGGCGGGCCGGCGGCCGGGGGCGCAGCGCGGCCCGCCGCGCTCAGGGCGGCTCAGCGCTTGAAGTGCCGCTCCAGGTCGCGGTTGGTGAAGCGCAGCGCGCTCGGCCGGCCGTGCGGGCACAGGTGCGAGCGCTCGGCGAGCGCGCGGCGCGCGAGCAAGGCCTCGATCTCCGCCGGCCGCAGGCGCTCCCCCAGCTTGACGGCCGCCTTGCAGGCCATGGTGGCGAGCACGCGCTCGAACAGCTCCGGCCGCTCGGGCGCGCGGCCGTCGGCGAGCAGATCGATCAGCTCCGCCGCCAGCGCCGGCAGATCCAGCCCGCGCCCGCCCGGGCCCTCGAGCAGCACCGGGTAGGCCTGGACCGCCCAGCGCCCCGGCCCGAAGGGCTCCAGCACCAGGCCGAGCTGCGCCAGCAGCGCGCGTGCCTGCTCGGCCGCGGCTGCCGCGGCGGGCTCGAGCTCGAGCACCGCAGGCACCAGCAGCTGCTGCACCTCGAGCGATCCGCTCGCGATGCGCTGCCGCAGCTGCTCGTAGAGGATCCGCTCGTGCAGCGCGTGCGGATCGATGACCTCGAAGCCGTCCGCGCTCTCGACCAGCAGATAGCCGCTGGCCAGCTGGAGGCTGGGCGCGGCGGCGGCGGCGGGCTCGAGCAGGGCCGAGCCGGCCCGTGCCGGCGCGACACTCCCCAGCGCTGGCCCGGCGCCGGTGGGCCGCGGCCGCTCAGCGGGCAGTGCCTCCAGCGGCGGGGCAAGCGCGGCGGCCGGCACCGGGCTCGACTCGCCCCGCGCCAGGGCGGCGGCCACCCCGCGCGGGCGCCGCTGCGATGCCTCCTGCCAGCGCGCGGGTGCTCCCGCGCGGAGCTGAACCGCAGGCGGCGGTGCGGCCGGTTGCGGAGCGCTGCGCGCCCCGAGCGGCGCCGGCTCCGCGTGCGCCAGCAGCGCCTGGCGCAGCGCCCGCACCACCAGCCCGAACACCTCGCCCTGGTTGCGGAAGCGGACCTCGAGCTTGGCCGGGTGCACGTTCACATCGACCAGCTCCGGCTCGACTTCCAGCTCCAGGAACACCACCGGGTGGCGGCCGCTCATGAGCAGGCCGCGGTAGCCCTCCTTGATGGCGGCGGCGAGCACGCGGTCGCGCACCGGCCGCGCCACCTCGCCGCCGCCCACCCGCAGCGCCACGAACTGGTGGGCGGCATCCCCGCGGGTGCGGTGCGGCGGCGCGACCAGCCCCCGCAGGCGCACGCCCGCGCCCTCGGCCGCCACCTCCAGCAGCTCGGCGGCGAGCGCCTGCCCGAACAGGTCCGCGATCCGCTCGCGCACGCTCGCGGCGGGCGGCGCCTCCAGCAGCAGCCGGCCCTGGTGCTCGAGCCGGAAGCCCACCGCGGGCGCACTCAGCGCCAGCCGCACCAGCGCCTGCGCGCAGGCACGCGCCTCGCCCGCCGCGGTGCCGAGGAACTTGCGCCGCGCCGGGGTGTTGAAGAAGAGATGGCGGACCTCGACCACCGTGCCCGGCGCCAGCGCCGCCGGCCGCACCGGCTCCATCCGCCCGCCCACCACCCGGATCTCCGCTCCCTCGGCCGCCCCCGGCGGCCGCGAGGCGAGGCGCAGCTCGGCCACCGAGGCCATGCTGGCGAGCGCTTCGCCGCGGAAACCGAGCGAGCGGATGCGGAAGAGATCCTCCAGGCCGGCGAGCTTGGAGGTGGCGTGGCTGCTGACCGCGAGCTCGAGCTCGGCGGCCGGGATGCCCGAGCCGTCGTCGAGCACGCGCACCAGCCGCCGCCCGCCGTCCTCGAGCTGCACCTCGATGCGGCGCGCGCCCGCGTCGAGCGCGTTCTCCACCAGCTCCTTGAGCGCGGAGGCCGGCCGCTCGATCACCTCGCCGGCGGCGATCTGATCGACCAGCTCGGGCGGCAGCCTGCGGATCGGAGCCATGGCGCCGGCATGATAACGCCCCCTTCCGACGCCGCGCGGAGCCCGCCGCCGCGGCGCGCCCAGGGGGCAGCGGACAGCGCCGCGCTCCGCAGCGCTCGGCTTGCGCCGCCCGGCGGGCGCAGGTAGGCTCGGTCGGTGTGGAGGCGGCGAGGCTACAGGACTACATCGCGGGCTATGACCGGCGCCGCGCGGCCAGGATGGCGGCCCGGCAACAGCTCGCGGCCAGGGCGCGCGCCGCCGTCCCGGCGATCGCGCAGCTGTGTCGTGCCTACGGCGCCCGGCGCGTGCGGCTGTTCGGCTCGCTCGTCACCGGTCTGCTCGGCACCGACCCCGATATCGACCTGGCGGTCGAGGGCGTCCCACCGCAGCGCTTCTTCGAGCTGTGGGGGCGCATCGCCACGCTGCAACCGGCGGGGGTGGAGGTCGACCTCGTCGACCTGGCGAGGTGCACCGCCGCGTTGCGGCGCGCGATCGAACAACAGGGCGTGGACGTATGACCGCGCGGCCCGAACTGGCGCTGCTGGACGTGCGGATCGGCGAGGACCTCGCCCGGGTCGAGCGCGAGGTGGCCGAGGTCGCGCGCCGGATCGAACGCTGCCAGGCCGCCGATCCCGACCAGGACGCGCTGTGGCTGCTGGCCAAGGGGTTGCACGGATTCTACACCGGGCTGGAGGCGATCCTGGAGAAGGTGCACGAGGTCTTCTTCGGCGAGGCGCCGCGGGGTCCGGACTCGCACACGCGCCTGCTGCAGGATGCGGCCCGCGACGTGCCCCGGGTGCGCCCACCCGTGCTGCGCCCGCAGACGGCGGAGAAGCTATATGACTACCTTCGGTTCCGGCACTTCTTCCGCCACGCCTATGGTGTGAGCCTGGACTGGGACCGCATGCGGGGCAAGGTGCTCGGCCTCGCGGTGCTGCACGAGGCCGTGCGCGAGGATCTCGCGCGGTTTCGCCGCTTCCTGCAGGCCGCGGTGGCGGCCCCGCCCGCGGAGCCACCGCCCTCGCCCCCGGCGCGCTAGGGGGAGGAAGGACGCAGCTGGTGCGCGCCGCCCGCCCCGCCGGCGGTCGGGCTCCGTCGCGGTGCGGATCGCCAGGGGCCTGGGAGCGGGGGCGGCAGAGCGCCCTGCCCCGGCGGTCAGGGGCTCGCGGCGTTACGGGGGGGCGGCATCCAGCCCGCCCGCGGGGCCGCGCGGTGGCCTTGCGAGGGCGTGCGAGCGGGCGCCAACCCGCTCCGGGGCGCCGCGAGCGCTAGGACTTCTGCGCCTGCCGCTCCTTGAACTTCTGGAGCACCGTCGCCAGGATGGCGCGGGCGCGCACGGTGGTCGGGTCCTCGCCCTTGGGGTCGTTCTCGACCGCCGCCTTGAGGTCCTTGAGCCCCTCTTCGTACCGGCCGGCGACCACGTTGAGCTCGCCCCGGTTGGCCAGCGCGGTGACGTGCTTGGGGTCGAGCTCCAGCGCGCGCGTGTAGGCCTTGATCGCGTCCTCGACGCGGTCCGGGCCCATGCGGTGCAGCGTCGAGCCCTTCCAGACCCACAGGTTGGGATCGCGCGGGTTGAGCGCGATCAGCCCCTCGAACATGGTGAGCGCCTGCTCGTGCTGGCCCTCGCGCAGCAGCCGGTGGGCGAGGCTGGCGACCGCGTAGACCTGCTCGGCGGTCACCCCGGCGATCTCGGCCAGGGTCTTCTTGCCAGCGAGCAGCTCCTCGAACTGCGCATCGAGCTGCGCCTGGGCCTCTTCCCTGCTCTGGGTGGGCTGCTGCTCTGCACCGTCCTGCCCCGGCTGCGCGCCCTGGGGCTGGTTCTGCTCCGCCATGCTCTCCCCTCTCCCCTCTGCGGCGGCCCGCCCCGCGCGCCACCGTCCGAAGTGCAAGCACCCGCCGGCGAGGCCTGCTGGAGGCTCGCCGGCGGGTGCTATTCGAACGGGCGGCGGCGCTGCTGTCAAGCCGCCATGTCGCCGCCGCCATGGCGTACGGCTGACCGGCCACGCCGGGGCGCAGCCGGCCAGCCGGGCCGCGCTGGCTCTAGCCGCGCAGGTTCTGCGCCACGGCCATGTGGGCCTGGTGCTGCGCCTGCGTGATGTTGGTCCAGATCGTGTTCAGCTGGTTGACCTTGTTCTGGGCCTGCTGCAGCTCCTGCAGCGCGACGTTCTCGCTGACGGGCTTGTTGCCGAGCAGGTTGTCCAGCACCCCGCCGCCCTTGCCCTCGGCCGCCTGCGCCAGTTGCTCGGTCTTCTCCTCCAGCTTGCGCTCGGCGCGCTCCATGAGCTTGGCCAGCAGGTAGGCGATCTTCTCCTCCAGCGACATACCGCTGAAGTTGAAGCCGCCGAACGGGCTCTCCAGCCCGAAGCTGCCCGCGCCGTCCTGGTAGCCCGACAGGTAGCCCTGCACGTACGGATCGTTGATGTTCATGCCGGGCGGGATGGGCGGCCACTGTCCGCCGGGGCAGTAGCCCGAGCCAGGGCCGACCGGAGGATGGCACATGGACGGTGGCTTGCTGGCACCCGGGCCGTGCAGGAACGAGCTGAGCGTGTTGCTGGCGGTCTGCACCAGGCCGCGGCCCAGCGCCGCTCCGGCGCTCACGACGTTCTGGCCGATATCGATCACGTCCTCGACCAGCCCGAGCGGATTCATCGTAACGACGTTGGTGACCGCGCCCGCGATGTCGCCCAGCAGCTCGATGCCGGTCAGGTTGTCGACGATGCTCTCGGCGATGTCGCCGAGCGAGGGAAGTCCGAACAGACCCATTGCGGGATCCTCCACCGATCTCCGAGCAGCCGCTCGCCCCTGGGCGACGCTGCCGCGACCTTGCCTTCGTCCCTGCTCCTACGCGTACGCGCCGGAGCGCTGTGCCGCGGCCAGCGAGATGCGGCCGATCGGCTGCACCGTCAGGAGCGGCGAGATCTCCTGGTAGGAGAGCACCACCACCTGCGGCAGATCCAACTCAAGCAGCTTCTTAAGATACCGACGGACATCGACCGCTGTCAACAGGATCGGCCGCGAGGCCGTACTGGGCAGGTTGGCCAAGGACTTGCGCGCGGCGGCGAGGATCCGCCGCGCCATCTCCGGGTCGAGCGCCAGGTAGCTGCCCTGCGCGGTGCGCTGGATGGCGCCCCGGATGGCGCTCTCGATCTGCGGGTCGAGCAGGTAGACGCTCAGTTCGCGCGTGCCACCGGAGAACTTGAACGAGATCTGCTGCTTGAGATCGGAGCGCACGTACTCGGCCAGGGTCGCCGGATCCTTCTCCACCTGGCCCCAGCGCGCCAGCGACTGCAGGATCGCGCGCAGGTCCCGGATGGAGATCTCCTCCTGCACCAGGCGCTGCAGCACCTCGGTCAGCGAGGTCATCGGCACCAGCTTGGGGACGACCTCCTTGAGCAGGGCCGGGATCCCCCGCCCCACGTCATCCAGCAGCGCCTGTACCTCCTGGATGCCCAGGAAGTCGTGGGCGTGGCGCTTGAGCGCGACCCCCAGCTCGGTCAACAGATAGTGCGCGGGCTCGAGCAGCTGCCCGCCCAGCTCCTGCACCTTGGCCGTGTGCGACAGCGGCACGAAGCACGCCTCGCGCCCGCTGATCGGGTCGGTGACCGGCCGGATGTCGATCCCGAGCACGCTGAACCGCGAGGCCGGCTCGCGGCAGAAGCCGTAGCCGGGCGGCAGCACGCCCCGGAACAGCGGGACCTCGAAGATCCGCACGCACCAGCCGCCCTCGCCCAGCGGCTGGTTGCCGCGCACCCGCACCCCGGGGAACCTGACCCCGAGTTCGCGGTACAGCTCGTTGCGCATCTGCTGGAGCGTCTGCATGAACTCGCGGCCAGCGGGCGTGTTGATGTCGATCAGGGGGGTGAGGTCGGGCGAGACCTCGAGCATCACCGGCACGGGGCTCGCGGTCGGCTGCACCTCCTCGCCCGCGCTCGGCTCGGCGGCTTCCCCCTCCAGCGCCGGCAGCCGCACCCGCTCCCGCCCCTTCATGAGCCCGTAGCCCATGAGCCCCACCAGCGCCGCGATGATCAGGAAGGGCACCGTCGGCAGCGGCGTGCCGATCCCCATGATCGCCAGGAAGGCGGCGGCGATCCCCAGCGCCTTGGGGTAGTTGGTCAGCTGGAAGCTGATCTCGCGGCCGAGGTTGACGTCCGCCTCCTCCTCGGCCGCCACGCGGGTGGTGACCATGCCGGCGCTCGTGGCGACCAGCAGCGCCGCGATCTGCGCCACCAGTCCGTCGCCGATCGTCAACACGGTGTAGACCTGGGCCGCCTTGGCGACGTCCATGCCCTTCATGGTGACGCCGATGATCAGGCCGCCGATGATGTTGATGAAGATGATGATGATCCCGGCGATGGCGTCGCCCTTGACGAACTTCATGGCGCCGTCCATCGAGCCGTAGAACTGGGATTCCTTCTGCAGCGCCCGCCGTTTCTGGCGGGCGGTCTCGATGTCGAAGGCGCCCGCGCGCAGATCGGCATCGATCGACATCTGCTTGCCCGGCATCGCATCGAGGGTGAAGCGCGCCGCCACTTCCGAGATGCGCTCGGCACCCTTGGCGATCACCAGGAACTGCACGACGGTGATGATCGCGAACACCACGAACCCGACGACCAGGTTGCCCTTGGTGACGAAGGTGCCGAACGCGTTGATCACCTCCCCCGCGTAGGCGTCGGCGAGGATCAGCCGGGTGCTGGCGATCGACAGCGACAGCCGGAACAGGGTGAGCACCAGCAGCAGCGTCGGGAACGAGGAGAGCGCGACGGGCTCGGGCAGATACAGCGCCACCAGCAGCACCACCATGCTGAGCGTGATGCTGGAGGTGAGCAGGATATCGAGCATGCCCGTCGGCAAGGGGACGAGCATGATGCCGATGATCGCGACCACGATGCCGGCGAGCAGGATATCGCTGTAGCGGCCGAGCAGCGCCTGGACATCCACGCGATGGAACAGGCCGCCGCCCGCGTTGTTGCCCCCGGCCATGGCACTCCCACTCGCCGCCGCGCACCGCTCCTCGCGGCCCTGCCCCCGGTGCGCGGGCAATCCGGAGTATACGGCCGGTGCGCGCCGGCTCGCAAGCGCGGAGGGCGCGCGGTGTAGCGACCAGGCGCGCCATGTGCCAGGCCGGGCGCCGGGGCCGGGCCGGGCGCCGTTGACCCGGCCGCAGGCTTCTGCTATCCGGAAGGCTGTCATGTGCGCCGCAGAGCTCGCAGCCGTCTTGCGCCGCCCGGGGCCGCGGGCACCTCGGGCGCTGGCCTGCCTACTGGCGCTGGGGCTGGGTGCTCTGGCCGGCGGCTGCGGGGCGCCGTGCGTCGGGGTGCTGGAGCCGCCGCCGCCGGTCGCCGCCTACAACGATCGCGGGGTGCGCGCGCTCCAGCAGGGCCAGCTGGACGAGGCGATCAAGAACCTCGAACTCGCCCTCAAGCTGGAGCCGGCCTACATCAAGGCGCTGGCCAACCTGGGCTACGCCTACCACCTCAAGGGCCAGTACGACAACGCCATCATCCACCTCCGCCTGGCGATCGAGAACTGCCCCGACTACTGCGACTCGTACAACTTCCTCGGCCTGGTCTACTGGCAGGGGATGCGGGATTTCGCCCGGGCCGAGGAGCAGTTCAAGCTCGCGATCGACACCTGTCCCACCTACGACGAGCCGCTGTTCAACCTGGGCGAGATGAACCGGGCGCAGGGCAAGCAGGCCGAGGCGCTCAAGTGGTACCTGGCCGCCGCGCGCGTCAACCCCAAGCACCTCAAGGCCAACGTGCAAGCCGGCATGATCTATCTGCAGAACGGCTACGACAAGGACGCCGAGCAGCACTTCCAGCTCGCGCTGGATCTGGACGAGGCCGATCCGCTCGCGCGCTACGGGATCGGCCGCCTGGAGCTGAAGAAGGAGCGCTGGGTCGAGGGGATCGATCACCTGCGGCGGGCGCTCGAGGCCGATCCCCATTTCGAGGCGGCGAAGAAGCTGCTCGCCTGGGCGTACCAGAAGGCCCCGGACCGGATCGCGGCGGAGTTCGTCAAGCGGGCCCACGCCGAGCTCGACAAGCCCAAGGACCGCGATCTGGACCGGGCGCTGGACGACCTGGAATCGGCGCGCCGCATCGACCCGGAGCTGATCGACGCCGACATCCTGCAGGCGCGGGTCTACCTGGACAAGAAGGACCTCGCCAACGCCGAGAAGTGGGCCCGCCGCGCGTATACCAAGGATCCGCGCAACCACGACGTGCGCTACCTGGCCGCCGTCATCCACATGTTCAAGGGGGACTTCGCCCGGGCGGCGGCACACCTGCGCAAGCTGGCGCTGGAGCGGCCGCGCGAGCTGAAATACCGCAACAACCTGGGGGTCTGTTACTTCAAGCTCAAGGAGTACCGCAAGGCGGAGCGCGAATGGCGCGCGGCGCTGGAGCTGCCCGGCAGCGAGGCGCAGAAGGAGCAGGTGCAGAAGAACCTCGAGGAGCTGCTGCGCCTGCCGCACATCCGGCGCGCCAACGAGCTGAACGAGCTGGGCTGGCAGCTCGTGCAGCAGCACAACCTCGAGGGCGCCGAGAGCTACTTCCGCCAGGCGATCGCGCTCGACGATGCGTTCGCGGTCGCGCACGCGCGCCTGGCGATCGTGGCGCTGGAGCGCAACGACCTGGCGCTGGCGCGCCGCAAGGCGGAGGACGCGCTCGCGCGCGATCCCGACCTGCCGCTCGCCCACCTGGTGCGGGGCCGGGTGTGGCTGCGCGAGGACCGGCTGGCGGAGGCGAAGGCCGCCTTCGAGAAGGCCGAGGAGCTGGCGCCCCAGTACGCCGACGCCATGTACTGGCAGGGCGTGGTGGCGGAGCAGGCGCGCCGGCCCGATGTCGCCAAGAAGCTGCTGGAAAAGGCCGTCGTCACCGATCCGAAGCACGCCGCCGCCCACCTGCTGCTGGCGCGCATCTACCGGCGGGAGGGCAACCACACCAAGGCGGAGGATCACCTGCACCTGGCGATCACCGCGCAGGGCGAGTCCCCCGCGGCCTACGTCGAGCTGGGGCGGCTGCACCTGGCGCGCGGCGAGCATGCCGAGGCGGAGAAGGCCTTCGAGGCCGCGCACCAGCTCGATCCCTCCGCTCCCGAGCCGTGGGAGGGCTTCGCGGAGGCGCGCCAGGCGCGCGGCGACAAGGAGCTGGCGGCCCAGGCCTACGCCACCGCCGCGGAGCTGTACCTGGCGCGCCAGGATGCGCGCAGCGCCGAGGCGCTGGCGCGCCGCGCCGCGCTGCTGGCTCCGGAACGGGCCGCCCCCCTGGTCATGCTGGGCTACGCGCAGGAGCAGCTCGGCAAGCCGACCGAGGCGCTGGCCACCCTGCGGCGCGCCACCGAGCTGGAGGGCGGCCAGAACCTGCGCGCCTGGTTCGAACTGGGGCTGTTCTACCAGCGGCGCGGCGAGCTGCAGCAGGCGGCGCACGCCTACCGGCGCGTGCTGGAGCTGAACCCGGACAACTACTTCGCGATGGAGAACCTGGCCGATCTGTACCGCGAGGGACTGGAGCAGCCGGTCAGCCGCCAGGAGGCGATCGAGCTGCTCAAGAAGGCGCTGCAGCTCGATCCGCGGCCGGACAAGAAGGAGGCCCTCCGCGAGGTGCTGCGGAGGCTCATGGGGTCATGAGGGACCGGGCGGCCGGGCGAGCGCGCGCTGTGCTGGCGTTCTGGGGCCTGGTGCTGCTCGGGGCGGCCGTAAGCTGCAGCAGCACGCCGGAGCGCCAGGATCCGCCGCCTCCGGTCGCCATGCACCACGTCAAGCTCGGCGAGCGCTACATGGAGCGCGGCCAGTGGGCGGAGGCGGTCGAGCAGCTAGAGCTCGCCGAGCAGATCGCCCCGCACAGCTACACCGTGCTCATGGCGCTGGGGCGTGCGTACGCCGGCCGGGGCTGGCACGAGCGCGCGCTCGATGCGTTCGAGCGCGCCGAACGGCTGTGGCCGGAGACGGGCGAGGCGGCGCTGCAGATCGGGCGCATCCTGATCGGCAAGAACCTGCTCGATGACGCGCACGCGGCGCTCGATCGCGCGATCGAGCAGAACCCGCGCTATGCGGCACCGCACTTCTGGAAGGGGGTCGCCTACGTGGCGCAGGGGCGGAACGACCTGGCGCACGAGCAGTACCGGCTCGCCATCCAGAAGGACCCCCAGTACCACGACGCCTACATCAACCTCGGGCTGCTGGAACAGCAGAACGGCTTCTACGAGATCGCCGAGCGCCACTACCGCACCGCGCTCACGATCGATCCGCGCTCGTTTCTGGCGCGCGCCAACCTGGGCTTCAACTACCTGGATCAGAAGCGGTGGGAGCGCGGGGCGGCGGAGCTGGAGCGCGCACTCGAGCTCGATCCCAGGAGCGTGCCGGTGCTGCTGGCGCTGGGCATCGCCTACGAGAACATGCAGCGGCTGGAGGCGGCGCGCGACTGCTACCGGCGGGCGCTCGCGCTCGACGGCAGCAACGCCCAGGCCCGCCAGCGGCTGGCGCTCGTGGAGCAGCGGCTGCGCGCCCCCAAGCCGAGCCTGACCGACCCGCCGCGGCAGCGCTAGCCCGGCGCCCCCCGGCGAGTAGCGCGGCTCGGCACGCGCTGGCGCTGCAGCGGCCGGCCCACCGCAGCCGCCGGGGCTGGCGCTGGTGCGGCGGGCCGCCGGGCGGCACCGCCGCCGCCGGATGCGGGGTGTCCGATGCTGCTGGCGGAATCGCTGCCCGACGCGGCGAGCTGGGCGGCGCTCAGGGCCGCGCTCGGCGGTCGCGGGGTGCCGGGCGGCCCGGCGCAGTACGCCTGGCGGCGCTGCGAGGCGCTCGCCGGGCGCGCGCTGCGGCTGGAGGCACTGCTGGCGATCGAGCCGACGGCGGCGCTCGCGCCCCAGGCGGCGCTCCGGCTGGCGCGGCTGTGCCTGGCGCGCGCGCTGCTCGAGAGCCGGCGCGAGCCGGCGCGGCCCGAGCTGGTGCAGGGGCTGGAGCGGCTGCTGGGGGCAGCCGGCGTGGGGCGCGCGGCGCTGCAGGACGAACTCGCCGCGCTGCGGGCCTGGGCAGCCGCCCAGCGCGGCCGAGCGGCGGCGGCCGACGCGGGGCCGTGCGAGCAGCACCGCCATGCGCACTACCTGCAGGCGCTGCAGCAGCTGGCCGCCCGGCTCAGGGTGCTCGGCCCGGCGGCGGAGGCGGTGCACGCGCGCCTGCGCTGGCCGGCCGAGGGCGCGGGGTATGCCGCGCGCCTGATCGCCTGTTGGGACCCACCCCTGCCGGCGTCCGAGCGCGCCGTGTTGCTGCCGGGCCTGCTGGTGCGCGCGCACCTGGAGCAGCTGGCGCGCCCGGAGCCGGTGCGGCTGGCGGCGCTGGGCGAACTCGCCGCGGCGGTCGAGCAGGCGCGCCGCGTGGTGGAGGGCCGCGAGTACGAGGCGCCGTGGCACTTCGCGCTGGCCCTGGAGCAGCCCCAGCCGGCGAGCGCACCCGCACCCCAGGCGGTGCCGCGCCCAGCCGCCCCGCTGCCGCTGGAGGGCGGCTCGGGGGCGCTGGCGGTGCTGGCAGCGTTCCACCTCGCCGCCGGCTGCCGCCACCCGCTGCCGCCCACGGTCGGCTTCACCGGGCGGCTGCAGGACGGGAAGGTGCTGCCGGTCGGACGCGCGGCGGACAAGGCGGAGCTGGCTATTGCCGCCGGGATGCGCGTGCTGTTCGTCCCCGACGGCAATGGCCCCGAGCTGGAGCGCTGGCGGGCGGAGCACCCCGAGCGTGCGCGCGGGCTGGTGCTGGAGAGCGTGCCGGCGACACTCGGGGGAGCCGCGCTGCTGGACCACCTCGAGCAGCGGCTGGCGGCGCACTACCCGGGCGTGCTCGACTACCCGCCCGAGCGGCTGCACTTCTTCCTGGAGCGCGCGCTCGGCCGCGTGCAGGCCGGGGGGCGCGCCGAACCGCGCGCCGAGTTCCACTTCCTGCTGCGCGTGACCGAGGCACGTCTGGCGAACCGGGCGGACCCGGCCGCAGGCGCGGGGGCAGCCGCGGGCACACCGGGTCTGCTCGCGCGCAACGTGCATGCGGTCGCACTCGCCGGCATCGGCTGGAGCCACGCGCACGAGGGGGACGCCGGCCGGGCGCTGCAGTTCCTGCGGCGGGCGGGGTGTGAGCTCGCGCAGCTGCTGCGCGAGCGCGCACTGCTGCCGGTGGCGCTCGGGAGCTGGCTCGAGCTCGACAACTACCTGGCGGTGGCCCTGATCGATCTGCTGCGGCTGGAGCAGGCCGAGCGGTTGCTGCGCCGCTCGCTGCGCCGCAAGGAGCGGGCAGGTGCCTTCTGTGCCGCGCCGCTGCTCGCGGCGAGCCACGGCTCGCTGGGCCAGGTGCTGACCTACCGCGCGGCGCTGGTGCCGGAGCTGTTCGCCGCGGCGGAGGCGCACCTCCAGCGGGCGCTGCGACTCGCCGAGCCGGCGCAGCGCGAGCGCGACCGGGTCTACCTCGCCACCGCGCGGCTGCGGGCGGGGCGCACCGCCGAGGCGCTCGCACTGCTGGAACAGGCGCTCGCCGACTGCAGCACGCGCCCGGACCGCGAGGCCCAGGCGACGGCGCGCTACGCGCGGCTGCGCGCGGTCGAGGCGTGTGCGCGCGCAGCCGATCCGCAGCTCGTAGCAGGCGGGTGGGAGCTGCTGGCGCGCGCGCGCGAGCTGTCGCTCGAGCCGTGGCAGCAGGCGGTACTCGACAAGTGGGAGGCGGTCCTGCTGGCGCGGCAGGGGCAGGCGGGCGAGCGCGCGCAGGAGCTGTTCGACCGGGCGGTGGCGGCGCTGCAGCGCAGCGCCGCCGGCGGCGAGCTGCACGGCGATCTGCCGCTCGCCGCCGGCGCGGAGCTGGAGCGGGCGCTGGTGCTGGAAAAGGCGGGCGCACGGGCGCGCGCCGCCGCGGCGCTCCTACGCGCCTGCGCGCTGCTCGCCCCCTTTGCGCGCACCGCGCCGCGCGGGGCGGTGCGCACCCTGCGCGCGCTGCTGGCACGCCTGCGCGCCGCCATGCGCCGCGGCCAGCGGTGCGCCGCCGCCGCCCGCGCGCTGGCGGGGGCGCTGCCGTACTGAGGCGGGAGCAGCGCCGGGCTCAGCCGTGCCCGCCGGCAGGCGCGCTGCCCGCCGCCGCCGGCGGGTAGAGCAGCGCCAGCACGGCCTGGCAGCAGCCCGCGGCGCGCGCCGCCAGCGCCTGCCAGTCGCGCGGCGGCAGCCGCTCGGCGTGCACGATCCGGTTGCGCCACTCGCCCAGCTCCTTGAGCCGTCCGAGCAGCGGCGCCAGCGCCGCCGCCTCGATGCGTACCCCGAGCCAGTCGGCGAACCGCCGCGGGCCGAGCCGCCAGTCCGCCGCTGCGAGCACCAGCAACACCGTCCAGCGCCGCAGCCCGCTGAGGGCGTGCCGCGCCTGCGCCGGTGGCGCCGACAGCCACTGCTCCAACAGCTCCTGCAGCTGGCGGCGGCGCACATCGAGGCCCGCCTGCTTGCAGGCCCGCATGAGCGGTGCCAGCCGCGGGCGCTCGCGCGTATACCACTCCGCCAGCTGCGCGCGCAGCACCGGCTCCGCCAGCGCGGAGGCGACCGCGGCGCCGAACCGCAGCGCGAACGCCCGCTCCAGCGCGCGGGCGTACAGCACCACCGCGTGCTGCGGCTCGCCCACCCCGCCCTGCGCCGGCGCGGCGGCGGTGGCGGCGGCCAGCACCAGGTCGTCGTGCAGCTCCGCCGGCAGCCGCCGCCACAGCTCGCCGTAGCTGGCCTGCAGGGCGCGGGCGAAGCGGGTCCGATCCAGCCCCGGCCCGCCCAGCGGCGCCAGCAACCGCGCCTCGCGCATGAGCTCGCCCACCAGCCGCCGCTCGCTCGAGCCTGCCGGCAGCCGTGCATGCAGCCGCTCGAGCGCGGCGTGCCAGCACAGCGGTTCGGTCTCAAGCGCCGCCCGCATCGCCTCGTGCAGGCCGCTGCTGGCGGCGGGCCACAGCGCCTGGGGCGCGGGCTGGGCGGCCAGCCACGTTACGGCCTGCAGTTGCGCGGCGGGATCGGCCGCCCCGAGCAGCACCCGCAGCCCGCAGCGCTGCAACTCGGGATCGGGGCTGCCGAGCGCGGCGCGGGCCCGCTCGCAGGCCAGCTCGCCGCCGGCGAGCCCCAGCAGCTCCAGCGCCAGCGCGCGCACCGCCCCGCTCGCCCGGTCGTGGATCTGGGCGAGCAGGCGCGCCGGCAGCAGCCGGCGCGCGGCCGCCAGCGCCCGCAGCACCCGCTCCAGCACCGCCTGCTCGCCGGCACTGGCCGCGAGCGCCGCCAGCGGCTCCAGCCGGTGTGCCTGCGCGGGATCGAGGGTCGCGATGGTGCCGAGCGCGGTAACCGCCCATGGCCACAGCTCGGACTGCCGCGGCTCGCGCTCGAGCAGCTCCGCCAGCGCCTCGGCGGCACGCGGGCTCGCCAGCTCGCCGAGCGCCCAGGCGACGTAGCTGCGCTTCCAGTGGCGTTCGGGCCGCTGCAGCAGCCCCAGCAGTCGATCCTCGAAGCCCGCCGGCCGCAGCTCCCCGGTCAGCCACGCCAGGCTCTCCAGCAGCTCGGGGGGCGGCTCGCGGTACAGCTCGGCCAGCAGCGCCTCCGCGCGCCTGGGTGCGGCGGCCAGCAGCCGGCAGAGCGAGGCCGCCGCCACGTGCACCAGCGGCGGCGGGATGGCACGCGCCTGCAGCGCCTGGCCGAGCGCGCTCACCGCCTCCGGATGGGCGGTGTCGCCCAGCGCCTCCAGCACCGCCCGCCACAGCAGCGGCTCGCCGCCGGCGCCGTGCTCTGCCCGGAGCCGGCCCAGCAGCGCGCGCAGCAGCCCCACCGCCTCGCGGCCGCCGATCTCGCCGGCGGCGCGGGCGGCGGCGGCCAGCACCGCCGGATCGCGCTCCGGTTCCACCAGCGCTGCGAGCAGCGGCAGCAGCTCCGCGCTCTGGTAGACCCCGACCAGCCGGCAGGCGCGCTGGCGCTCCTCGCTACCGGCGGCCGGCACCAGCCGCGGGCCGAGCGCGCGGGCGAGCCGCTCGGCGCCGAAGCGGCGGACCGCGCGCGCGAGCCGTACCTCCAGTGGATCGAGCAGCGCGAACGCCTCCAGCAGCTGCGCGACCGCGCGCTCGGCATCATCGGGGCTGAGCAGCACGCGCACCGCCAGCAGCTGCTCGGCGGCGCGCAGCGCCGCCTGCCGGAGCTCGGCCGGCGCCTCGGGCTGGCCGAGCAGCGCCAAGAGCTCCGCGGGCCGCATGCTCGGCGGGCCGAGCCGGCCATAGGCCTCGATGGCGGCGAGCCGCACCGCCAGCTCGCGCCGCCCGCTCAGCGCGGAGCAGAGCCAGGGCGCCGCCGCCGGATCGAGCACCTCGCCGAGTGCGTGGGCGGCGGCGCGCGCCACCGCCGGCTCGCGCGCGCCCACCAGCGCCTGCCCCAGCGCCGGCACGCTCGCCCGCCGGCCGAGCACGCCGAGCGCGCGCGCCGCCTCGCAGCGCGCCGGGTGGTGCTCCGCCCGCAGCACCCGCTCCAGATCCTGGGCGGCGGCGCCGATGCCCAGCTCGCCGAGCGCCAGCGCCGCCTCGCGCGCCACCGCCGCGGAGCTCGAATGAAGCCGGCGGCGCAGGGGGTTGAAGGCGGCCTGGACACGGTAGCACCGCCCCAGGGCGCGGATGGCGGCGATCTGCTCCGCCTCGCCGACGGCCGCACGCAGCGCCTGGACGATCTCGGCGACGCGGGGCGGCTGCCCCGGTGCGCTGGCCTGCCCGCACGCGGCGCCATCCGGCGAGCAGGCCTGCTTCGCGTCCGCTGGGAACTGCGCTGCCAATGGCCCCGACCCCGGCTGCTCCGCCCGCGCCCCATCGTAGCGCCTGCCCCCTCGCAGCAGGCGCTACCGGGAGCGGGGCCGTCGTGCCCCGGGCGCCGGCGCAGGGGCGGAGGCAGGTGGCTCAGCCGCCGGCGGGCGTGCCCACCAGCCGCGCCCGCAGCGCGGCGAAGCGCGCGGCCCACAGCCCCCGCTGCGCGCTGCGGGCCGCCTGCTCGCTCTGCCGCAGCACCGCGGGCAGCTCGGCGGCCCGGCGCGGGTCGAGACAGGCATATCCCCGGCGCAGCACCAGCGCTGCCAGCAGCTCCCCCCGGCAGCACAGCTGCGCCTCGATCGGCCGGCGCGCCGGCCGTGGGGCGGCGAGCGCGCGCCGCAGCGCGGCCAGCCCCGCCGGATCGAGGGGCCAGGGCTGGACCGGCCGCCGGGCCAGCCGGCGCGCCAGTGCGGCCCGGCCGGCGCGCGCCAGCCGGCGGCTCGCGCGCGGGGCGCTGCGAGGCACCAGCAGCAGCCCCGGCAACCGCACCGCCAGCCGGCGCGGGCCGAGCAACAGCGTGCGCGCATCGAGCACGCGCCGGACCGGCAGCACCAGCGAGCCGCTGCCCGCGCCCGCGCCCGCGAACAGCCGCGCCCAACAGCGGCCGCGCAGCAGCACCACCGGGGGGCCCGCCTCGCCGTGCAGCACCAGCTCCGCCGGCGGCGCACACCTGGCCCCCACATGGAGCGCCAGCTCGCCGCGCACCGGATCGAGCACCAGGCCGAGCTGCCACGGCTGGGCGAAGCAGGCGCGTTGGGTGTGCCGGTCGGTGGCCGAGAAGAACGCCCCCAGACCGGGGTGCGAGTGGTACCAGCCGACGATCCGCTGGTGCGGGGCGAGGGCTCGCAGCCGCGGCAGCAGCTGCTGCCAGGTGCCGGGCACGAATGCCAGGTGCACGGGGCTGGCGGCGCGCCGGCCGGCCGGCACCGCGGAGTGGACCACGACCTTTAGCGCGCCGTCCGCACAGCGCTCGATGGTGCCGCACAACAGCCCCCCTTCCTCGTCCGGGCTCGCCGGCAGCTGCGCGCACAGCTGCTGCCAGGCGCGCGGCCGCAGCGCGACCCGCACCGGCGGCGTGCCGGCGGGCGAGCCGCCCGGCAGCTCCGGGCCGCGGTCCTGTTCGATCCAGCACAGCCGCGCCATGGCGCTCAGACCTCGGTCCAGCGCAGACCGGCGGTTGCAGGCGGGGACAGACCGGCCAGGCGCGGCCGCAGCCGGCCCAGCGGCAGGCGCGGCAGGTGGGTGCGCGTCCACTGGACCATCCGGTGGTTGGCGGGGCTGTGCAGGTCGAGCAGGCGGGGTTCGCACTGCAGCAGCTCGAACAGCCGGACCACCAGCGCGTCCAGCGGCTCGTCCGGGCCCGCCAGCGCCCCCAGACACACCCGCCCGTCGGCGAACACGTGCAGGTGCTGCACCGGACTCAGAAACCGCACCTCCGGCACCTCGCCCGGACGGGGGAAGCCGGGCGGATACGCGATGCGGACCCGGTGGCGGCGGGCCAGCAGCGTGCGGCCGGGCTCGACCGCCACCACGCCCAGGCAGCGCAGCTCCAGCTCGAAGCCGTGCGGCGGCTCGCCGCGTACCGCCACGATCCGCACCAGCTCTTCGGAGGCGGCGGCGAGCTGTTGCAGGGCCAGGTGTTCCTGCGCGAGCCGGCGGGCGCGCACCGCGGCGAACGCCCGGGCGGCGGCGTCGTGGCTGCCGGCGACCAGCAGGGGATAGACCACCAGCCGCGCGCCGGGGCCGACTCCGCACCCGCTCAGCGTGCCGTCCTCGGGCAGCTCCAGGTCGACGACCTCGCGCACGCCCCCGGTGGTGGCTCGCTCGGCGTACACCAGCCGATAGTCGCGCTGCTCGTCCAGCTTCCAGCGCCGGCATGCTTCCTGCAGCAACTCGCCCACCCGCATGCCCGCGGGCACGCTGACCTGCGCCTTGCGGGTGCCGTCGTACAGCTCCAGCTCCAACTCGACCGTATGCGTCTGCCCCATGGCCCTGCTCGTCTCCCTCAGCCCTGGCCCGTGCCGGCGCGCCGGCCGCCATCGGACAGACGCCGCTCGGGGCTGGTCCCTGACACCGCTCCGCCCGCAGGGGCGGCGAGGGCGTACCGCCGCTCGCCGTCGCGGCAGCGGACGGTGATCCACGCGCGCGGCGCCACCCCCGAGCGCCTCGAGCGTGCGCCCGCCCAGCGGGCCGGAGAACGCCGCCTCGTGGGCGAGTTCGGGCTGCCGCTCGCCGCCGCAGCGGCACCAGCCGGCGCGCACGAGCAGGGCGGTGGAGTGCGGCCGGCCGCACGACTCCCGGGCGCCGCACCGCTCGCAGCGCAACGCCTGCACCACCGGGTGCGCGAGCACCAGCGCCTGGGGCGCGGGCACGCCGAGCGCGGCGAGCGCGCGGCCGAGCTCGTCCAGGCGCGCCTGCGCGCCGAGCGGCAGCGGCGGTGGCGGCGGCCACCGTTCGTGGGCGGTGCAGCCGGCGGCTCGCCGCAGCTCCACCACGCGCAACGACCAGGTGCTCGCCTCCAGGTACAGCCGCCGGCTGGTCCACGGCCGCGGCCAGGCGGCGAACGACCGCGGCAGCGGCGCGCCGCCGCGCGCGTGCAGCAGCGCCAGCGCCAGGTGCACCTGCATGCCGGCGGCGAGCGCCGCCGCGGTGGCGGTGGCGGGCACGCGCTGCACCGCGTGCGCGCGCACCAGCAGCCCGGCGCACGAGTGCGCCGCCGCCAGGCGGCGGCGCGCGCTGGCGGGCAGCGTGCACTCGTAGCAGGCCTGCGCCTCCGGTTCGATGACCTGGACGGCGGCTGCGGCCTCACCCAGCGCCGCGTCGATCCACGGCACGCCCACCCGCAGGCACAGCCGGTTGAGCCACAGCCGCGCCTGGAGGTTGTCCAGGCAGCCCAGCACCAGATCGTGCTCGGCGAGCAGTCCCTCCCCGAGCGCGTGCTGGAGCTCGCCCGTGATCGCCTCGACCTGCAGCTCGGGGTTGAGCTCGCGCAGCCCGCGCCGCGGCGACCAGCGCCTTGGGCGCGCCCACCTCGGCAGCACGGAACAGCACGGTGCGGGCGAGGTTGGACGCCTCGATCCGATCGCGGTCCAGCACCGTGATCCCGCCCACGCCCATCATGGCGAGCTTGCTCAGCGCCTCGTTGCCGATCGCACCGGCGCCCGCCACCAGCACCCGGCTGCGCGCGAGCAGGCGCTGGTCCCAGCCTGCGATCAGCGCCTGGCGGGCGTAGCGCTCCTGTTGCGCGCGGTCCGGCGGCGGGGCGAGCGGCCACGGCTCGGGCTGGCACGGGGTGTTCATGGCCGATCCTCCGCCTCGCAGGACTCGAGCGAGCGCGCGCAGGGCGGTGGCAGGGACGCCTGGGCCGAGACATGGTAGCCGCTGGGGTATTCGTAGGACTCGAGCAACCACGCCCAGGGCGGCGGCAAGGACGGCGCGCCGGCGTCGCCGGCAGGGCTCGCAAGCGGCGAGGGCAACCGCAGCTGGGCGGCGCTGCGGCAGAACAGCTGCGGTCCGAACACGGGGTGATGCTCGTAGACCGCGCGCACCTCCAGCAGCTGGCCGGCCAGCTGCAAGGGCTCGATGCCCTGCGCCCGCAGCCCTGCCGCCGCCTCGGGCCGGAGCACGATCTTCAGGCAGCGGGCGTGCGCGCGCTCGGCGCTCAGGTCCAGGAAGACCGTGCCGCCCCGCCGGCTCGGCCGCACGCGCAGCGGGCGGGCGCGCAGCCTGATCTCGCGCCCCTGGTAGGGGCGGAGCTGCTCGTGCGCGCGGCCGGGCTCGAGCGCCACCGCCGGCGGCTCCTGCGCCTGCGGCGGGGAGGGGCGTACGCATCCGATCGGGGCCTGCTCCAGCCCTGCCGGCGTCCGATCGAGGGTGGCTGGGGGCGCCACCTCGAGGACGCATCCGATCCGGTGCTGCGCCGGCACCGCCGGCGGCGGTTCGTGCGCCCGCGGCGGAGCGGCGCCGGCGGGCGGGGGCGGGCCCGCGGCGGCAAGCTCCCGCCAGCCGATGGGGTCCGCGGCGCGCCCGGGGCGCGAGGCGGGCTCGGGCTGCGCGAGCGGCGCCTTGCCGTGGCCAGCCAGCACCACCGCCCAGCGCCAGGCGGCGTGCTCTCCGCAGCGCGCGCACCGCTTGCCCTGGTTTGCCAGCAGCTGCTGGGAGGCGGCGCCGTAGGCGGCCTCGCAAGCCCCGCACTGCAGTGCCGGCGCACGGGCAGGCAGCGGCTCGCGGGTCAGCGCGTCCCGCGTGCCGAGCGGCAGGGTGTGCTGGCACGCCTCGGCGGCCGGCTCCGGATCGCCTCCCGCTGAGGGCCCCGACCAGCCCCGCACTCCCCCCTTCGCCGACATACTGTTCGATACCACGATAGAGACAGATATGGATGTCAGGTCTGTCCTGGCACGCCTCGGGGGCCGGCGGCGCCGCCGGCCCGGTTGGGGGCGAGCGCGTGCTCCCGGACGGGGCCCGGGCGTGCACCCGGCGTCGACCGGGGCTGCGGCGCTGGGCGGCCGCCCGCCGCCGGCGCGCGTTCCACAGGAACACGGCCGCCAGCGCCAGCAGAGCGCCGAACGCCGCCACCGGCCACTGCAAGAGCAGGGAAGCCAGCAGGCAGAGCTTGGATACCACCCACCGCAAGAGCAAGTAGAGCACCAGCAGGACGAGCAGCTCTTCCATGGCCCGCCGCGGATCACCCCCGGGGCCGCCCGCCGCCGGCTGTTTGCCCGCGCCCTCAGCCCTCCTACGGACGCCGCCCGCGGGGCTGTCCTGACATCGGCACACCGGGCGCTGTCATCTTCGCGCGCCGGCCGGCGTCCTCTTGCCGGAGGCGCAGCGGGCAGGCCGCGCGCGGCAGGAGGGCTGACCGTGCACGAGCACGCCGGCGGGCGGCAGGCGGGGACGAGGCTCGGGCCGTACCGGCTGCTGGAGCTGCTGGGGCGGGGGGCGCACGGGGAGGTCTGGCGGGCGGTGCCGGCCGCCGAGGGGGGCGAGCCGGTGGCGCTCAAGCTGCCGCTCGCCGAGCAGCACCTGCCGGCGCTGCTGCAGGGGGCGCGCGCGCAGGCGGCGCTGCGGCACCCGGCGATCGTGCGGGTGCTGCGCATCGCCCCGCACGCCGAGCCGCCGTACGTCGCCTACCGCCTGCTGGCCGGCGGCAGCCTGCGGGCGCGGCTGCGAGCCGCGCCGCTGGAGCCGGCTGAGGCGGCGGCGCTGCTCGCGGCGGTGCTCGGAGGGCTGGCCCACGCGCACCGCGCCGGGGTGGCACACCTCGATCTGAAGCCGGAGAACGTGCTCGCCGACGGGCGCGGCGGCTGGGCGCTGACCGACTTCGGGCTCGGGCCAGCAGCGGGCTCGGAGCTGGTGCTGTCCGAGGCGCTGGGCTCGGGCTTTCTCGCCGCCACGCCGGCGTATCTGGCGCCCGAGGTGCTGGCGGGGCAGCCACCGGGGCCGGCGGCGGACGTGTACGCGTGCGGGCTGCTGGTGTTCGAGGCGCTGACGGCGCGGCTGCCCTGCGGGCGCGAGCTGCCCTCGCAGGTCCGGCCGGGGCTGGCACCCTGGTGCGACCGGGCGTACGAGCTGTTGTGCGCGCCGCCCGGCCGGCGGCCCGCCGACGCGGCGGCCGCGCTGGCGGCGGTGCGCCGGCTCCAGCCCGCGCCGCTCGCGGAGCCGCCGGGCGGGGCAGCGCCCATGCCCCGGTGGACCGAGGCCCGGGCCGCGCCGCTCGCATGGCGCGAGCTGCCGGCCCGCGCCGAGCCCCGGGCCGGGGCCGGCGCCGGCTGGCCGCGGCTGCGGCGGTGGTGGTCGTGGTGGTGGGCGAGGCGGGATTCGAACCCGCAGCGGGGGTCGCCCCCCGAGGGATTTTAAGTCCCCTGCGTCTGCCGTTTCGCCACTCGCCCCCGCGGTGGCGGCCTGCTCCGGCACCAGCCTACCCGGGGCGGGCGCCCCGGTCGAGTTCAGTCCAGGCGCGCGCCCTGGAGCACCCAGCGGGCGAGCGTCTGGCGCTCCTCGTCGGTCATGCCGGTCTTGTTGAGGAACGGCATGGTGCGGGTGTCGTAGGCGCGGAACTTGATCCGCTCGGCCCGCGCCCGGATCTGCTCCGGGGTGTCCAGGCGCACCCCGCCCTGCGCGAAGGTGAAGACCTCGTCGGTCGGGTGGGCGGAATGGCAGCTCACGCAGCGCGCCTGCACGATCTCGCGCACGCGCGCGAACGGCACCGGCTCGCCGAGCTCGAGCCGGGCGGTGCTCCCCCCGCCCGCGATCGCCGAGCGGGCGCGGGGGGAGGTCACCAGCGCCAGCCCCACCAGCCCGAGCACCGCCGCCGGCAGCAGCCAGGCGTTGTACTGCCCGCGGCCGCGCAGGTTGAACCAGTGCCGTACCGCGGCGCCCACCAGCGCGATCGCCGCCAGCACCGCCCAGTTCCACGGATGCCCGTAGGTGGCGGGGAAGTGGTGGCTGATCATGACGAAGACCACGGGCAGGGTGAGGTAGTTGTTGTGCAGCGAGCGCTGCAGCGCCTTCTTGCCGAGCTGCGGATCGGGCCGGCGGCCCTCGGCGGCGGCCCGCACCAGTGCCTTCTGGTTCGGGATGATCACGAAGAACACATTGGCGGCCATGCAGGTGCCGAGCAGCGCCCCCACGTGCAGGTAGGCCGCCCGCCCGCTGAGCAGCTGGCAGAGCGCGAAGGCCACGGCGGCCGCCAGCAGAAATCCGGTAAGCGCCAGCGCCACCGGCCGCTCGCCCAGCCGCGAGCGGCACAGCGCGTCATAGCCGAGCCAGCCGACCACGAGCGTCCCGATGCCGATCCCGATCGCGCTCCAGGGCCCGATGGCGGCGATTTCGGGATCGATCATCTTGGCGGCGGCATCGAGGTAGTAGACCACCACCAGCAGGCAGAAGCCGGTGATCCAGGTGAAGTACGCCTCGTACTTGAACCAGTGCAGCCGCTCGGGCAGGCGGGCGGGCGCGAGCTCGTATTTCTCGACGAAGTAGAAACCCCCGCCGTGGATCGCCCACAGATCCCCGGCGATGCCGGCGCGCTTGCCGGTGCGCTCCAGCGCGTTCTCCAGCCAGTTGAAGTAGAACGATGCCCCGATCCACGCGATGCCCACGATCACGTGCGCCCAGCGCAGCAGCAGATCGAGCCAGTCGCGCAGGTGCGGATCCATGCCCGGGCCTCGGTGCGCCAGCCGAACGCGGCTGCCGAGAGGCTAGCGAGCGCGGCGCGCAGGGGCAAGGGGTGGGTGGGCCAGGGTGGTCATCCTCGATCGCACCGCAGCGGCGCCGCCGCCGCACGGGCGCCCAGCTCGGGCTCGTGCGAAGGCAGCACCGCGAGCCCGCGCGCCACGAGCGCCTGCAGGCCCCTGAGCGTGCGGTGCATGCGCGCCGGATCGTGCGCGGCCCAGCTGGTGAGCGGACCCGGCTCCAGCCCCTCCAGCTGGCCGCGGCTCTCGGCCGCATCGCCGCACAACAGCAGCTGGCCCCCGCTGGCGAGCCGCACCAGCACCCCGCAGTGCCCGGGGGTGTGACCCGGCAGCTCGACCGCCCACACCAGCCCGTCGCCGAACAGATCGTGCACGCGCCGGAACGGGCCCAGCTCGAGCCCGGCGGGCCGCTCCCGGCAATCCGGCACGAACGCGCACAGCCGCCGCGGCGCCTCGAACTCCTCGGGCGCGAAACGGCCGAGCGCCGCATCCCGCCAGGCGGGCCGGCGCGCATACCGCAGCTGCTCGGCGCACACATGGACCGGCACCTGCTCCAGCTCCGGCAGCCCCCCGGTGTGGTCGGCATCCAGATGGGTCATGACGACGGCGCGCAGCTGCTCCGGCGCGAGCCCGAGCACAGCCAGCCGCTCGCGGAGCGAGCCGGCGGGCGCGCGCTCCGGGGGGGCGAGCCGGCCGAGCGGCGAGCGGCGCCAGCCCGCTCCGGGCCCGGTATCGACCAGCACCCAGCCCTGCGGGTGCTCGAGCAGGAATGCCAGGTAGCTGAGCGCCACCGGCTCCAGGCTCCCGAGCAGGCCGGCCCGCTCGAGCAGCCCCCGCGGCAGCCGGTTCGAACCCAGCTGCAGGGCATACACCGCGCCGACGCCCATGGCGGACCTCCGCCTCGCTGCGATGGCGCTCAGCCGCCGCGGTGCTCGAGCAGCCGTCCCCGCGCGGCGCTGCCCCCGCCCCGCACCGCCCGCCGCAGCCGCAACGCCTGGCCGGCGTGCCGGCCCGCCTCGAACAGCGCGCCCTCGCCGGCGGCGACGCTCTCGGTCCGCACGCGCGGATGCCGGCGGCGGAAGAAGGCCTGCAGTGCCGGATCGCCCCGCCAGACCAGGGCGCGCTCGGCGGCCTGCCGGCTGCGCTCGCGCTCCAGCCGCTCGTCGAAGCCGGTGAGCACCCCCTCGATGTAGCGCTGCGCGGCGCGCGCGCGCGGGTAGATCCCGGCCTGCCGCCAGTGCTTCTCCCACAGCTCGGCGGCAGCGCGGTGCAGCTCGTGCCAGGTGTACTCGGCGAGCTCGACGTTGTGCGGGCTGCCGGCGATCTCCAGCACCCGGCCTTCCCTGCCGGTGCGCGGGCAGAAGCTGTCGATCCAGATCGCCTCGACGAAGAAGTGGCGCGTCAGGATGCCGGCGGCGAGCTTGTCGGCGCGGCTGCGGCGCGGCTGGGGCTGGCCGAGGTGGCGCACGCAGTAGCACTGCTCGGCGCCGCCGCGCAGCTCGAGCAGCTCGAGGTTGTAGCGCAGCAACAGCTCGTGCGCCTTGGCGAGCGCCGCCTCCGCCTCGTGCGGATTGGGGCTGTCGGCGAGCGCCAGCAGCCGCCGCACGCGCCGCAGCCGCGCCTGCTCCGGCGCGGGCTCGCCGTCCGGCTGGCGGCGCAGCACCGCCAGCGGATCGCCCGCCGCGCGCGGCTCCACGCCCAAGAGCGCGCAGGCGCGGCGGAACGCCTCGCCGTGCGCCGGTGCGCCCGCGAGCCCGAACAGCTCGTCCACCACCTGATGCGCCATCTCGTGGCGCAGCACCTCGAGCACCGCCGGCCAGTCGTGCTCCAGCACCAGCCGCTCGGCCAGCGCGATGGTGCGCCCCTGGGGTTCCCACTGGCCCCAGCGCGAGAGCACCGGATCGAGCCGGAAGGCAGGCGGCCGGAGCCGGCCGCCCAGGTGGCACCAGTTCAGGCTCTCCCAGTCGCGCACCAGCCGGCGCAGGCAGGCGGCCTGGAGCTCGGCGCCGAGCCGCCGGGCTCGCTCCTTCTCGGCGCCGGCCCGCGCATGCCCGCCGGGCGGTTCCGCAGGCTGTTCGAACACGGGCGAAGCTTCCTCCACCGACAGCGCCCGCGGCGCGGGCAGTTGGATATAGCGCCTCGGACCGACGCCCCGGCGGTGCGCGCCCGCGGCTCGCCGCTCAGCGCCGCTGGAGCCAGTCCGCCGCCTCGGCGAGCACCGCCTGCGGCTCGATGCCGGCGGTGGGCCGGCTGCCGCCCGCCGCCGCGCGCCCGCCGAAGCCCGCGCCGGGAAACCGTTCCTCCAGGCGGGCGAACAGCGGTTGCAGATCGAGCGCCGGATCGAGCGCGCGGAGCTTGTAGATCAGGCGCGCGCCGTCCTCGCCGCCCGCGAAGTGCAGCAGGGCCAGCTGCGGCGCCACCGCACCGGCCGGCGGCCGCAGCCGGAGATAGAGCACCAGCTCGGCGGCATCGATCTTGTGCGGCGCCCCGAGCTGGACCACCCGCCCGCCGGCTGCCTGCACGAGCCGGCCCTCGCGGCTCCAGCGCTCGAGGCGCTCGAGCACGCGCGCTTGCGCCGCGCGCTGCTCCTGCTCCCAGCGCGCGAGCTGCTCCGCCGCCTCGGCGGGGGCCTCTGCGCGCAGCCACGGCAGCAGCCAGCGCAGCCAGCGCCGCTCGGCCTCGGCGAAGCCGAGCGTGCCCGCCTCGATGGCGCGCTCGATACCCAGGCAGGCGTAGAACGCCCGGCTCGCCTGCGGCTCGAGCTCGGCCGGCGGCGGCTCGACATAGTCGTTGCGGCGCGCCGCCGCGAGCAGCCACTGGAGCTCCGGGGCGAAGATCGCCGCCCGGTCCTGCGCGTCGAGCGCGATCCGATGGGCGAGCAGGATGTCGGGGTCGGCGTGGTCGGCGAGGTAGCGCGCCCGCGCCACCTCCGCGAGCAGCTCGGTGCGCCCCCGCTCCCACAGCCCGCGCAGCCACGCGAGCACGAGCGCGGTGGTGGTCTCGCGGCGCAGCCGCTCGAGCGGGTGGTGGTGATCGACGCGGAACACCCGCACCCCGCCCGGGCGCGGCGCGCCCTCGTAGGCGGCCGGATCGGCGTCCTCGGTGGGGATCGCGTTCTCGGCCAGATCGCACGGGCGCCCCAGCTGCAGGTCGAACACGCGCAGCGAGCCGTGCTGGAGCAGCACCCGCTCCGCCGCCACCAGCCGCTCGGTGCGCGCCACCTCGCGCCGGCAGTACAGCCCCAGCGGGCTCAGCTCGTACGGCCGGTCGCCGAGCAGCGCCGCGAGCGCGCTCTCGAGCTCGCCTCCGGCGGCGTGCCGCCGGTGAGACGTCATGGAAGGCCTCCCACCCACCTCGCGACGAGGCGATCCTGTAGATACAGCAACCGATGCTATGGTGGCGCGCCCACGCCCGCCAGCGGCCCCCTGCCCGCGCGTCGCCCCACCGCCGCGGCGGCCACCGGCCGCCAGGGCGGCCTGGCAGCGGACTGCGGCCGGCGCTTGCGGCAGCGGGTATACTCGGGCCGCCGCAAGAGCGGGGGCAGGTGCGCCCGCAGCGACAGGGGGAAGGGGCGATGAGCGGAATCTCGGGGGTGGGCAGCGGTGCTGGCTGGGACGCGGCGGCGCGCGGCCCGGAGGACACGGACGCAGCCGAGGCGGCGCTGCTGGACAAGCTCGCGCAGATCCGGGAGGGCAGCGCCCCCTGGCTGCCGCAGTGGGCGAAGTTCCTCGACGGCAGCGGGGAGGTCTCGCGGCTGGCGGCGCGCGTGCTCAGCGACGGCACGGTGAGCGCCGAGGAGGTCGAGCGGCTGGTGCGCGCGGCCTACGACTGGTCCGAGATGAACGCCGGCGAGCGCCAGGCGCTGGTGGGGATGCTGCGCGAGCACGCCCATGCCTTCGAGCCGGCGGCGCGCCGCGCGCTGGCGCGGTTCCTCGGGGTGGCCGATCCGCTCGCGGCCACCGCCGACCGGCCGGCCCCGCCCGCTCCGGCGCGGCCCGGCGAGCCGATCGAGCTGGGGCTGCCCGCGGTCGCGGGCCAGCGCTACGCGATCGACCCGCGGGGCTTCCCGGTGCAGCTCGGGGCGGGCGAGCAGGGCCCGCCGGGCCTCAGGGGCGAGGGCGCCGAGCGCATCTACCGCGCCGGCCGCGCGCTGGTCGAGGCGCCGGTGGGGGTGCTCCGGAGCGTGCCCGCCGAGGTGCAGCAGCGCCTGCTGCAGACCGCGACCGGGCAGTACGACCGCGCGCTCGAGGCGGTGCAGGGCTCGCGGCTGCGCGACGACGAGGCGAACAAGGTGCGCTCGGGCGCGGCGGCGACCCTGCTCGCGCTGTACGAGGGGGCGGCCAGCCCCGAGCTCAAGCAGCAGGCCGCCGAGGCGCTGCTCGAGCGCGCGCTCGCAGAGCCCATCGAGGGGCTGCGGGCCAATGTCTACCTCAACCTGGAGCCGTACAAGGACGCGTTGAGTCCGGCCAACCGCGCCCGGCTGGAGCGGCTGCAGGAGCTGGTGCTGCCGAGCAAGCCGCCCTACGAGGAGTGGTTCCCCACCGGCAACGAGACCTTCGAGGTCGTGCACTACGCGCACGACGAATGCTGGGTGCACGCCACCGACCCGGTCACCGAGTACCGGCGCATGGGCCTGCAGGTCACCGAAGAAGGCGTCAACGAGCGGGGCGAGCAGTTCTGGGTGCTGGAGGGCACGGTCCGGGGCGAGCGCGGCGGCGAGCAGAAGACCCGCATCCGGCTGATCAAGTCGCACCAGGAGTTCGTCCGCGACATGGACGACCCCAACGTGCACGCCATCTTCTACTCGGGCCACTCCAACCTCGGCGGCAACGTGAGCGAGGCGGTGCGGCGCGGGCCCGCGGAGAACGGCAAGAAACTGCTCCACTTCGGGCTGTGCCGCGGGCAGCAGAACATCTACGAGGTGGTCAACAAGTATCCCAACGCGCAGCTGTCCACCAGCCACGATCCGAGCTATTTCGCCAACATGATGCCGCTGGTCAAGGGCGTGCTGCAGGGGGTGGCGGACCGGGGCAGCTACGACGAGATCAACCGCCAGACCCACATGGCATACCGCTTCGAGGACGTGACCAACTACATCCGGCCCAACGAGCTGCGCCGCTACGAGTACGTCGACCACGATCTCGACGGCCAGCCCGAGCTGGGCCTGGACGCGCGCGATCGGTTCTACGACGTGCTAACGCGGACGCCCTCGCGCGAGCGGACCGATCTGGTGCCGCGGCCGGAGCCGCGCGCGGCGATCGACGTGCCGGGTGAGGCGCTCATGAACGGGGTCAACTTCACGCGCACCCTGATCACCTACCACGTCGAGAAGAGCCACGGCCGGCGCACCGCGCTGCACGAGGTGGTGGGCGATCGCATCGAGGCCGCCGGCTGGTTCGAGGGCCCGCCGGATGAGGCGGTGCGGGTGACCGAGGGGGTGGGCCGCGACGGCAAGCCGGTCTACAACGTGAGCGTCAACAAGGCGTTCAGCCAGCAGTCCGCCTACGCGATCGGGGCGCTGATCCAGTACGAGTTCACCCGCCACGTGCTGGAGAAGGACGGCCGCTTCACGCCCGAGGAGAAGGCGCGGGCGCTGCTCATGGTCGGGGAGTACCTGAGCTACATGTACTGCTCGACGGAGGAAGCGCGCGCGATCACGCGGGCGATCGGCGAGCGGGCCGGGGTGCGCGGGCTCAGCTTCGAGCGGCTGTACGCCGCGATCGAGAGCGATCAGAGCGGCTATGCCACCGACGGCCAGGTCCGCGAGCTCATGCGGCGGGTCACCATCCGGTGAGCGGTGGCGGGTGCTGGGGCGCGGCGCCATGGGCGCGGGCGCGTGCTGGCGGCGCACGCTCGGCGTGTCGCTGCCGGCGGGTGTGGCGCTTATCAGCGGCGGCCGCGGCACCATCCTGAATCTCACCGAGCCCAGGCAGGCGAGCCGGATCGAGCCCTGCCCCACGGCGGGGTGGTGATCGATGTGGCGGTCGGGCTGACCGGGGTGGGCCACGGCCGCGGCCAGCCGCTCATGCTTCTGGAGCTGCCGCTGTCGCTCGCCGCCGATACCGCCGCGCTGCCGGTCACGCCGGTCGGGTGGCTGCTCGCCCGCTGCTCCGAAGCGGGCGGGGACGCCGGCGGAGGGCGGTCGTTGTACCACGCGATGACACGCGCCGGGTGGCGATCCGGTTCGCTTGCGGCCCGGATGGGGATCGCGCCCGGCGCGCGGCCGCTCCGCTCCCGGCCGCAGGGCTTGCCACGGCGGCGCACGTTGGCGGCGGGGGCAGCGGAGCGTTTGGCGAGCGGTTTGTGGAGAGGTGGCTGCGAGCAGCGCGAGAAGGCGCACAACCGCACCACCGGGAGGAGCAGCCATGACAGCAGCGAGCGGGCGGCGGAGCACCGGGTGGCGGAGCTCGTGGAGCAAGCCGGGGCTGGCGCTGCTGCTCGCACTGCTCGCCTGCTCGAGCGCGGCTGCGCGCTCCTGGTCGAGCTATCGGCTCGGCGAGTTCTACGACGTCGAGACGGTGACCGACCCGGTGATCCGCCGGGCGGCCGAGGCGGTGCTCTGGTTCGGCAACGCCACCGGCTTCGTCGTCTCGCCCGATGGCTACATCCTCACCAATCACCACGTGTATCAGAGCTTCGGCACCCGGGGGACGGTCTGGCGCCACTGGACGAGCCGCGGCTACCGGCAGAGCCTGGACGTGGAGCTGGTGACCGCCAGCCGCACCTATGATGTGGCGGTCTACCGCGCGCGCGCCTCGGGCCTGCCCTTCATCCCGCTGCGGACCACGAGCGCCCGCATCGGCGAGGACGTCTTCATCGTCGGCCATCCCAACAGCCGCGCGCAGGAGGTCTCCTTCGGGAGGGTGCTGGCCACCGGCCTGGTGATCGCCGGCCGCCCCTCGATCGAGTACAGCGCGCAGACCTGGTGGGGCTCGAGCGGTTCGCCGGTCTGCGACCGGCAGGGGCGCGCGCTCGCCATCCACTGGGGCTGGGACGCCGAGGGGCTGTCGCACGGGCGGCTGACCGGGGTGCCGTTCGACCTCATGGCGCGCGCGCTGCCGCCCATCGCGCAGCTCGCCGGGGCCGGCGGGGCGGCGGGCAGCGCCACCCCCGTGGCCGGCACGCCGGCGAGCTCCGGAACGGGCAGCGGCTCGACGAGCGGCTCGGCCGCTGCCCGGGTGCGGCACCTGGGGCTCGGGGTGCCGGTACGGGACACGCTCGCGCGCACCGGCGAGCACCACTACTACCGGCTGGAGGTGCCGGTCACGGGCGAGGTTGCGATCGCGCTCGAGGGCACCGGCGCGGCGGATCTCGACCTGGCGGTATATCGCTGGTACGCCACCGGGCAGCTCCGCCGGCTCGGCGCCTCGACGAGCCCCGGGGCGCGCGAGGCACTGCGGCTGGAGCGCGCCGAGGCCGGGACCTACCTGGTGATCGCCTACAGCTACCAGGGTGCGAGCGCCTATGCGCTGCGGGCCGAGCAGCCGCGCCCGGGTGGCGGCGCTGCTGGCGGCGCCGGCGGCAGCGTGGTGGCGAGCGCGCGGGGGCAGCTCGCCGGCGCCGGCGGCTGGCGGGCATGGAGCTACCGGGCGAGCGGCGGCGCGCTGCGCCTGGAGCTCGACGGGCCGCCCGGCAGCGACTTCGACCTGTATGTGTTCCGGCTCACGGCGGCGGGCAGCCCCGAGCTCGTCGCGCATGCCGCCTCGCCCGCCGCCGACGAGGTGCTGAGCCTGCGCACCACCGCCGGCACCACCTACTACCTGGTGGTGCACAGCGCCCGGGGGGCCGGGGCGTTCCAGCTCCGCCTGGTGCGCTGAAGCGCGCCCGCGCGCCGCTGCGCTGCCGATCCCGGTTTGCGGGCCGGCCGAACCGCAGGGTATGCTGCGGGCCATGAGCGAGCCCACTGCCCGCGTATCTCCGGCGGCGGCGCCCGGCCCCGAGGCGGGCCCTGCGGCCGCCGCCAGCGCCGGCTCCGTCCCCGCTACCAGCTCCGGGCGGCTGGCGGCGCAGCGGCCACTGTTGCCGCCGGTCACCGACGGGGCGGCGCTCCTGGAGCCGCTGCTCCAGGCGCTGCACGAGCACGGTCTGGTGCGCGCGGTGCTGGGCACCAGTTGCGACGGCACCGAGGTGCTCGGCTTCGCCAACCCGCAGCGGCACGAGCCACCGCGGGTGCTGTACCGCGACGAGGGAGATGGAGCGGTGGGGCGGGCGCTGCTGGCCCGCATGCAGCGGCTGGCCGGCATGGTGGCCGGCCGGCCGCCGCACCCGCTCAGCGGCTCGTTCACCCTGGAGTTGGGCGGCCGTCCCCGCGAGTACGAGCTGGTCGTGGTGCCCGCGGTGCGCGGCGAGCAGGCGGCACTGCTGGTGCGAGACACCACCCCTGGACTGGACCGCCCCCTGGCGCAGCTGGGCTTCTTGCCCGGCGACCTGGCGCGGGTGCGCGCCATGCTCGCGGCGGCCAGCGGCTTCATCGCGCTGGTCGGCGATCCGGGCAACGGCAAGAGCACGCTCTGCCGCGCGATCATCGCGGAGCAGGCGCGCGCCGGCCGGCGGGTGGTCGCGGTCGAGCGCGGCGTCGAGACGCCCCGCCGTGACGCAGTGGTGATCCGCCCGCCCCACGGCGATGCGGTGCCGCACGAGGCGTGGGTCGACGCGGCGCTGCAGCTGGTGCCCGAGGTGGCGGTGTTCGACGACCTGCCCGGGCGCGCGGCCTGCGCGCGGGCGGTCCGCGGCGCGCTGGACGGCGTGCTGGTGGTCTACGCGCTCGAGCTCGCCGACGCGGTCGGCGCCGCCCGCTACCTCGATGAGCTGCCGCTGCGGCCCGGCTTCGTCGCCGCCGCGCTGCAGGGCGTGATCGGGGTACGACTGGTGCGCGAGGCCTGCGCGCTGTGCAAGAAGCCCGTGCCGTTGCCCCTGGAGCTGACCGCCACGGTGGCGACGGTGCTGGGCGAGACCGAGACCGAGCCCAAGTGGTGCGAGGGTGAAGGCTGTCCCACCTGCCACCATACCGGCACCACGCGCCTGCGGACGCTGTTCGAGGTCGCGGTGCTGGAGGACGAGGCGCGGCGCCGGCTCATCGAGAATCCGAGCGCCTATGACCTGGCCAGCCTGCTGGCCACCACCCGCGCCGACTCCATCCGCGCCCAGGCGCTGCGGCTGGCCGCCGAAGGGGTGATCCCGGTCAGCGAGCTGTGAGGCGCCGTGACCGCGCGCCGGCGCCGGCGACCGGCCGGGGCGGCTCAGTCGCTGCAGGCGGCGCGGGCGCCGAGCCCGCAGCTGTCGCGCGCCAGCACCTGGACGGGCTTGCTCCGGTCGCGGTAGACCGTGATCCCCTTGCACCCCAGCGCGTGCGCCATGAGATAGGCCTCGCGGACATCGGCGACCGTGGCGTGCTGGGGCAGATTGATCGTCTTGCTCACCGCGTTGTCGGTGTGGCGCTGGAAGGCGGCCTGCATCCGCAGGTGCTGCGACCAGTGGATCTCGTGCGCGGTCGGGAACAGCCGCGCCACCTGCTCCGGAATGCCCGCCAGCTCGCGCAGCGAGCGCGTGGGGGCGGCCAGCCGCGCGCGCAGTTGCGCCTCGCCCATGCCGAACCAGTCGTGCGCGCGCGCCAGCTCCAGGAGCAGCGGGTTGCACTCGCGGTACAGCTGCTCCGGTGCCGGCTGCTCGCCGCGGGCGAGCGCGGCCAGCCCCTCGGCGGTGTAGCGCGTGTAGGCGAGCGCGAAGAACGGCTCGATGCCGCTGCCCTGCAGCCCCGCCGCGATCGCGATGGTGCCGGTCGGCGCGATGCTGGTGCGCGCGCAGTGGCGCACCCGCAGCGGCTGGCCGGCGAAGTACGGGCTGTCCGGGTCATAGACGCTATGGGTCCAGTGCGGGAAGACCCCCCGCTCGCGCGCCAGCTGCTCGGAGGCGGCGCGCGCCCAGGCGTCGATGCGCGCCATCACGCGCTCGGCCTCCGCCAGCGCCTGCTCGCTGTCGTACGGGATGCCGAGCTTGACCAGCGCCTCCGCCCAGCCCATCACCCCCAGGCCGATGCGGCGGTTGCCCTTCGCCATCCGCTCGATCTCGGGCAGCGGGTAGCGGTTGACCTCGATCACGTCGTCGAGCAAGCGCACCGCCACCTCGACCGTCTCCGCGAGCCCCTGCTCGTCCCAGCGCCCCTCGCCCAGGGGCCCCTCGACGAAGGCCGCCAGGTTGATGCTGCCCAGGTTGCACGGCTCGTAGCCGAGCATGCCGACCTCGCCGCACGGGTTGGTGGCCTCGACGCGACCCAGCGCCGGGGTGGGATTGGAGCGCGGCTCGTTCATGCGGTCGATGAAGATCAGCCCCGGATCCCCGGTCTGCCAGGCGCAGCTCGCGATCAGCTCGAACAGCTCGCGCGCGCTCTCCTGGCGCACCACCTCGCCGGTGCGCGGATTGACCAGCGCCACCATCCCGCCGGCGCGCACCGCCGCCATGAAGCTGTCGGGCACCGCGACCGAGAGGTTGAAGTTGGCGAAGGCGCCCTCGCGCTGCTTGGCGGTGATGAAGGCGCGGATGTCGGGATGGGAGACCGGCAGCACCCCCATGTTGGCGCCCCGCCGCGTGCCGCCCTGCCGGATCACCTCGGTCATGCAGTCGAAGGCGCGCATGAACTCGACCGGACCGGAGGCGACGCCGCGCGTGCTGCGCACCAGGTCGCCCGCCGGGCGCAGCCGCCCGAAGCCGAAGCCGGTGCCGCCCCCGCTCTGGTGGATGAGGGCCTGCGCCTTGAGCGCGTCCATGATGCCGTCGAGCCGGTCCGGCACCGGCAGCACGAAACAGGCCGAGAGCTGCTGCAGCGGCCGGCCGGCGTTCATGAGCGCCGGCGAGTTGGGCAGGAAACGCCAGCGCCCCATCGCCTCGTAGAAGCGCAGCGCCCACCGGCGGTGTGCCGCTGCCGCTGCGCCGCCGCCCGCCGCGGCCGCCTGCAGCCGGGCCAGGAAGGCATCGAAGCACGCGCGCCGCTCGTCCTCGGTCGGCCCGCCGTCGCAGACATGCAGCAGATGGGTGGGCCCGGCCGCGGTCTCGATCCGCTCCAGCCACACCCCCTCGAGCCCCTCGCACAGCCCGCGCAACCAGGCCGCATCGCCCGCGAACAGCACCTCGGCGAGCGCGATGTTGCGCGCCACCCCCCACAGCCACGCCCCGATCGAGGGCGCGTCCCGGAGGTAGCGGTCGCGGATGACCTTGCGCTGGCTGTCGGTCACCGCCGGCTCGAAGGGCGGCCCGCTCGCCGGCGGTGCGGCTGGGTCGTTGTGCGCGCTCACGGCCTCTCCGGGTCGCTCGGCCACCGCCATGCGAGGCCGCCCCGCACCGCGGCGCGCGCGGGGCCGGGCGGCTCAGCGGTGTTCCACCTCCAGCTTACCGGAAGCAGGCTCGTAGCTGTAGGCATACCCGGGCGGTAGCGCGGGCAGCGCCCCCTCGCTGGCCTCGAGCTCCGCCAACTCGCGCGGGTAGCGGCCGTGCCGGATCTGGAACGCCTGCAGCATGCGCTCCGCGGTGAACCGGGCGCCGACGAGCTGGGCCTGCGCCCTGGCGGCCGCCATCGCCGCGAGCCCCTGCTCGGCGCTGCGGGTGTCCTGCTCGCCGCAGCCCAGCACGAGCGCCACCAGCAGCGCCCCCGCGCCGCACCAGCCAGCCGGATGCCGCCACATGGGACCCCTCGCCTCCCTCGCACCGATCTCCCGCCCGCACTCCTCCATCGGAGCACAGCCCGGCAGCTGGCGCGAGGCCGGCGTTCGGACGGCGGTGCCCGGCGGGCCCCGAGGCCGGGGGCACGGGCCCGGCTACTGGCCGCTGCCGGCGGCGGGGGCCGGTGCCGGCTCGCCGGCGGGCGCCTGGTACCAGGTGCCGCCCGCCCACCAGGCTGCCTGCGCGGCGAGCACCGGCAGCGCGCGCGAGGAGCCGGGCACCGGACGGCCGTCGGCGGCGAGCCGGACCGCGCCGGCGGCGGGCGACAGCCGGCCGATGAAGCCCACCGGTTCGCGCGCGAGCGCCGCCCGCACGCCCTCGGGCAGCGCCGCGCCGTCCTGCCCCTCCGTGGCCGCCGCGTCCGCCCGCACCACCAGCAGCACCTCGCCCAGGCGCACCACCGTGCCCTCGAGGCTGGTCCAGCCGGCGACGAGCTCGCAGGGGCCGAGCGCCACCGCGCTGCCCGCGGGCGGCGGCTCGGCGCCGGGACGCAGCACGTGGAGCGTCCGCCCGTGCCGGGCCAGCGCCTGCAGACAGCGCTGCTTGAGCCTCTCGCCCGCGGGGCCGAGCGGTTGCAGCGCCGCCAGCGGCGGCGGCAGCGAGGCGCGGCCGGCCGGGGCCGCGGGCGGCGGCTGGACGGCGGGCTGCGCGGTGGGGGGCAGCGCGGGGGCCGGCTCGGGTTCGGGCGCCGGTGGCGGCGCCGGCGGCGCGGCCGGCTCGGGCACCGGCTCCGCTCGAGGCTGGGGTGCCGGCGCGGGCGCGGGGGGCCGAGTCCGGCGCCGGCTCGGGCACGGCCGGGGGACTGGGTGCGGGCTGGGCTCGTGGCGCGGGCGGCGGCTGCGGTGCCTGCGGGGTACCGAGCAGCTCCTCGCGCGCCGCGGCGATGGAGGCCAGCACCGGATCGCGCAGCGCGGCCAGCGGCATGCGCTGCGCAGAGCCCTCCGCACGCTCGAGCAGCAGCGCCACGATCCGCCGCGTGCGCTCGTCCTCCGCCCCGCGCGCGCGCAGCTCGCGCGCCCGCCGCAAAAAGTCCTGCGCCTCGGTGCGCCAGTACTCCGACTCCCGGGTGTCGATGCGCGCGCTGCTCTGCTCCAGCCGCTCCATGAGCGCCCGCCGGTTGTTCTCGTCGCGCACCTGGGCGGCGTACTCCCGCGCCCGCGCCAGGTGACGCCGCGCGCCCTCGAAGTCGTTGACCTCCAGCCGCTGCTCCAGCTCGCGCAGCTGTCGCCACGCCTCGGTGGTCTGCCCGGCCGCCGCTCGCCCCAGCGGCCCGCCGGCGAGCGCCGCGATCACGAGCAGCGCTCCCAGCATGGATCTGCGCATCCCGCTCATGCGCCGCGCCCCCTCGCCTCAGTCTGCGGATCGGGGCCGAGCATAGCGCATGCACGCGCTGGGCCGCAAGCGAGCGCGGCCCCGGGCCCGCACCGGCCCGGCCGGTGCCGCGCTCAGTGCGGGGCGCCGGCCGGCGTGGCACCGGCGCGCCGGCGGCCGAGCGCCTCCAGCAGCGCCACCGCGGCGAAGGCCAGGACGAAGCACACCAGGACGCGCACCACCAGGGCGTCGAAGGCGGTGGGCCACGTGTTCCGCAGGACCGCCGCCCCGTCCGCGGTCGGCGCGGCGATCTTGAACGGCCAGACCGCGCGCAGCGCCCCCACCATGAAGCCGGTCAGCGCCGCCAGCGTCGGTCCCGGCCGGCGGTGCAACAGCCAGCGCAATACCCGCGCGAAGCTGATCAGGCCCCCGAGCACCCCGCAGCCGAACGCCGCCAGCGGCACGAGCCGCAGCTCCCGCACGCACTCCAGCACGTAGGCGTACTGCCCCAGCACGACCAGCATGAACGAGCCGCTGATCCCGGGCAACACCATGGCGCAGATCCCGACCGCCCCCGACAGGAACACCATCCAGAGCGCGTGCGTGAGCTGCAGCGCCGGCAGGCCGGTGAGCGCGAAGGCACCGGCGAGCGCCGCGCCGGCCGCCAGCACCTCCGCCGCCCGCCAGCGCGGCACCATGCGCGCCGGCAGGGGCACGCTGGCCAGGATCAGCCCGAAGAAGGCGGCGAGCGTCTCGGCGCGGTAGCGCTCCAGCAGCCACGGGATGAGGCGCGAACCCGCTCCGATGGCGAGCAGGATCCCGCCGAGCAGCGGCAGCAGGAACCGCCAGTGGATGGTGCGCAGGTGCAGGTTGGCCAGCGCGAGTGCCTGCCGTCGCTCGCCGCCGCCGAGCGCCGCCGCCCGTAGCAGATGCTTCGCCCAGCGCAGGTTCAGCGAGGCGAGCGCGTCGATGAACGGGGTGTAGATGCCGAGGATCAGCGCGATGGTGCCGCCGGAGACCCCGGGCACCACGTCCGCCGTGCCCATGAGCAGCCCGCGGCCGAACAGCCCCGCCGGGCTGTACGGCCGCGCGGTGTCCGCGCCCCCTGCCGCCTCGCCGTCCCGCCTCGCCACCCGTTCGCTCCGCCGGCGCGGCGCGCCATGGTACGGCCGGTCGCGGCAGCCGGCAAGCAGGGGGGCGCCTGTTGTAGCAACCCGATGAAATGTCCCGCCATCTGCCTGCACCCGCGCGGCGAGCGGCGTCACATGGCCGTGCGCGCTGCCGTCCGGCAGACCGCGGGTCGCGGCGGCGAGGTCCGGGGCGCGGCCGGCAGGCGCGGCGCGATCAGGCGCCCTGGGGCACGAGCAGGAGCGGCGTGCCGTCGCGCAACGCCCGCCAGGCCGCATCCTCGAGCGCGGGGGCCGCCCGCAGGCCCGAGGAGGAGGGAGGGGCGAAGAAGCGGGCGAAGTGGCGCAGCGCCAGCACCGCCCCGCGACCGTCGCCGGCGCGCTGGTCCTCGGCGGCCTCGGCGAGCAGCAGCGCCGCCTCGCTCAGGCGCGCGGCGCGCGCCGCGATCCGGCGGGCCTGGTCCGTCCGGGGCTCGGGGCCGTCCAGCGCCGCGCGCACCGCCTCGCCCCACGCCGCCGCGGCGGCCCCGACGGTGTGTGCCGCCGCGGCGAGCTCGCCGCCCGCCAGCGCCGCCTCGGCGAGCCGCTCCTCGATCCAGGCCAGCCAGGGCCCCAGCGCCCCCTCCTTGCCGCACGCGCGCAGCAAGAAGTCGAGCGCCAGCACGTTGGTGGTGCCCTCCCAGATCGGCAACACCTGCGCGTCCCGCAACAGCCGCGCCAGGCCGAACTCCTCGATGTAGCCGTTGCCCCCGAGCGCTTCGATCGCCTCGCTGGCGAGCGCGATCGCGCGCTTGGCGGTGTGCAGCTTGACCAGCGGGGTGAGCGCCCGCCACAGCGTCGCGTCCTCGGCAGTGGCCCGGCCCGCATCCAGCAGGTCCAGCCGCCGCACCGCCTCGAAGACCAGCGCCGTGGCCGCCTCCGACTCCACGATCAGCTCGGCCAGCACCTCGCGGTGCAGCGGGTGCTCCTCCAGCCGCCTTCCGAACGCCTCGCGCTGGCGGGCGTGCACCACCGCCGCGCGCACCGCCCGCCGCATGCAGGCGCAGGAGGCGACGGCGTTGTACAGCCGCGACAGGTTCAGCATCTCGGCCATGGCCTTGAAACCGCGGCCCGGGCCCTGGAGCTGCCAGGCGAACGCGCCCTGCAGCGCCGCCTCCCCGGTCGCCATGCTGCGGGTGCCGAGCTTGTCCTTGAGCCGGTGGAAGCGGATCGCGTTGCGGCGGCCGTCCTCGCGGTGCAGCGGCACCAGGTATAGCCCCAGCCCCCGCGTGCCGGCGGGCGCGCCGGCCGGCCGCGCGAGCACCATCATGACCTCGGCGCCCAGGTTGGAGCAGAACCACTTCTCGCCGTGCAGCCGCCAGCTGCCGTCGGCGGCCGGCTCGGCGCGCGTGGTGTTCGCCCCGACGTCCGATCCGCCCTGCTTCTCGGTCAGCCACATCGCGCCTTCGCAGAGCGAGGCGAGGTCGCGGCTGGCCAGCCGCGGCACGAAGCGGCGGGCGAGCCAGGGCGGCGCGAAGCGCTCCAGCAGGCGCGCGGCACCATCGGTCATGCAGATCGGGCAGTACAGCCCCTGCTCGGCCTGCGCGAACAGATACCCCATGCCGAAGATCAGCGCGTGCGGCGCGCGCCCGCCGCCCGGCCGCGCATCGTCCTCGTAGGCGAGCGCCACCAGCCCCGCGCCGTAGGCGAGCCGGCGCATCTCGTCGTAGGCGGGGTGGAACTCCACGCGGTCGATCCGTTCGCCGTCGCGGTCGAACTGCCGCAACACCGGCGGGTGCGCCTCGGCCAGCGGTGCCAGCTCCGCGATCGGGCCGGCCGCCAGCCCTCCCATGCGGTGCAGGTGCAGCTGCGCCCAGGCGTAGTCCTCGCCGAGCAGCCGCTGCATGCGGCGCGCGAACGCCGGATCATCCGCATACAGGTCGAGCGCACCCTGCCCGCCGGCTGCCGCCATCGCCACCTCCCACGCGCGCCCCCTCACAGCTCCGCCATCTCGCGCGTGTTCTCGACGAACGCCCAGAGCAGATCCTCGGCGCTGATGATCCCGACCAGTCGCTCCCCATCGAGCACCGGCAACGCGCCCACCTTCTCGCGGCAGATGATCTCGGCCGCCTCGCGGATCGTCGTCTCCGGCGTGCAGGTGATCGGATGGCGGCTCATGACCTTGTCGACGGGGGTTTCGAGCATGGCGCGGCCGTACAGATCATCGCCCGCCGCCTCCTGCTCGGCGCGCATCGGCAGCGCGTGCCGCACGTCGCGGTCGCTCACGATGCCGACCAGCCGCCCGCGCTCCACCACCGGTACGTGGCGGATGCGGTGCTCGCGCATCTTCTCGAAGGCATCGACGAGCCGGTCCGACGGTTTCACCGTCACCACGTTGCGGCTCATCCACCGGGAGACCAGCCAGTCGTCTTCCGCCAAGGCGTCCGCCCCCCCCCCGCACCTCGTCCCCGCCCGCTGCGGCGATGATACCCCCCTGGCCGCAGGGAGGTCAAAACGCGGGCGGGGCGGCCGCGGCCTCGCTGGCCGCGCGCAGGGCCGCGCCCAGCGCTGGCTCGTCTTCCGGCAGCACCGTCCGCAGGTCCAGCACCACGCGCCCCGCGGTGCACGCGCGCGAACACCGGCGGCTCGCCCAGGCGCAGCCGGCGCGCGAGCGCCTCGGCAGAAAGCGCCCGGTGGCGGCAGGCCAGCGCCGCGCTCGGGATGGGCACCGCCGGCAGGGCGCCCGAGCCCGCCTGCGCCTCGGTCGCGACGACCTCGAGCTCCAGCCCGGGGGTGTCCGCCAGCGCGCGCGCCAGCGCCTCGGCGCGCCGGCGCACCGCCGCCTGCGGCTCGGCGAGCAGCCGCAGCGCCGGCAGCTGCGCCGCCGCCGTGGCCGCGCCCTGCGCGTGCAGCCGGAGGGTCGCCTCCAGCGCCGCCAGCTGGAGCTTGTCCGGGCGCAGGGCGCGGAACAACGGGTGGCGCCGCAGCGCGGCGATCAGGGGGGCGCGCCCCACCAGCAGACCCGCCTGCGGGCCGCCGAGCAGCTTGTCGCCGGAGAAGCAGACCACATCGGCGCCCGCGCGCACACTGGCGGTCACCTGCGGCTCCGGCCGGGGCAGGCCCAGCGCCTGCAGGTCGAGCAGGTTGCCCGAGCCCAGATCCTCCAGCAGCAGCACCCCGCGCTCGCGGCACAGCGGTGCCAGCTCGGCGAGCGCGACCTCGCTCGCAAAGCCCACGATGCGGTAGTTCGAGGTGTGCACGCGGAGCACGGCGGCGGTCTGGGGGCCGATCGCGGCCGCGTAGTCCTCCAGCCGGACCCGGTTGGTAGCGCCGACCTCGACCAGCCGCGCGCCGGACTCGGCCATCACTTCCGGCATGCGGAAGCTGCCGCCGATCTCGACCAGCTGCCCGCGCGCCACCACCACCTCGCGGCCCGCGCACAGCGCGCGCAGCATCAGCAGGCAGGCGGCGGCGTTGTTGTTGACGACGGTGGCCGCCTCCGCCCCGCTCAGCTCGCACAACAGCCGCGCCGCCGCCTGCTCGCGCACCCCCCGCCGGCCGCTGGTGCGCTCCAGCTCCAGCACGCTGTAGCCGCGCGCCACCTCGGCCAGCGCGCGCTGCGCCGCCGCCGCCAGCGGCGCGCGCCCCAGCCCGGTGTGCAGCACCACGCCGGTGGCGTTGATCGCGCGCGCCAGACCGGCGCGCCCGCGGCGCTCGAGCTCGCGAAGGGCCGCAAGGGCGAGCTCGGCCGGCGCGGGGGCCGGCAGGCGGGCCGCGGCACCGTCCCCCAGCCGGCGGCGGGCTGCCGCCAGCACCGCGCGCGCCGCCGCCACCACCGCCGGCCGCGGCCGCTCGGCCAGCGCCCGCGCCAGCTCCGGCTGGCGCAGCAGCTCGTCGACCGAAGGCAGCGCCCGCCGCGGATCCGGCTCGCTCCCCGTCTGCTCCATGGGCCGGTCCCTCTTCACCGGGCCGAGTGTGGATGCCGCGGCCCGCTCGGGTCAAGCGCCGGCGGGCGCGCCGGGCTCGCGCAGCAGCAGCGCCGGCACCGCGGTGCCGGCGGCGAGTTCGCCCTGCACGCGCAGCAGCGCGTCGGCGTGCACCAGCGGCACCAGCCGGCCCGAGCCCGCCGGCAGCAGTTCTGCCACCCGCAGCCCGCCGCCCGGCTCGCCCGGCGGGGCGGGCACGAGCCGGGCGCGCAGGAAGTGGACGCGCCCGGGCCTTTCCACGATCCGCTCCGGCAAGCAGACCGGGATCCAGGTGCCGGCCGGCCGCGCCGCGCCGGCCAGCGCGCGCAGCGCCGGGCGGACCAGCACCCAGAAGGCCACGAGCGCAGCCACCGGATTTCCCGGCAGCGCGAACAGCAGCGCCGGGCCGCGGGCGAACAGTGCGACCGGGTGGCCGGGCCGCATCGCGACCCCGCGGTACAGCGGGCGGAAACCCAGCCGGGCGGCGGCCGCCGGCACCGCGTCGCGCGCGCCCACCGAGGCGCCGCCCGCGCTCACCAGCACCGTGCAGCCCTGGGCGAGGCCGGCGGCGAGCGCAGCGGCGATCTCGGCCGGCTCGTCGGGGGCGTGGCCGAGCGGCACCGGCACCGCGCCGCACTCGGCCAGCGCGGCGGCGAGCGCCGGCCCGTCCGCGTCCCGGACCTGGGTGGGGCCCGGGCAAGCCCACGGCGGCACCACTTCCGCCCCGCTGGTCAGCACCCCGGCGCGCGCCCGCACGGCGACCTCCAGCTCCCAGGCACCGCATGCCGCCGCGAGCGCCAGTTCCGCCGGCCCCAGCACCGTGCCGGCCGCGAGGACCGTCTGGCCGGCCCGCGCGTCCTCGCCGCGCAGCCGGACGTGGCGGCCGGGCGCAGCACGCGCGCGGAGCTCTACCCGCCCGCCGCCGAGCAGCCGGCTCGACTCCAGCTCGACGACCTGGTCGGCCTGCGGCGGCAGCGGTGCCCCGGTGGCCACCGGCGCGGCATGCCCGGGCAACAGCGGCTGCGCGGGCTCGCCGGCACGCAGCTCGGCCGCTAGTGCGAACACCGCCGCGGCCCCCCCGCCCTCGGCGCCGGCGTTCGCACCGCTGGCGGCCCGCAGCTCGGCGCTGCGCACGGCGTAGCCATCCATGGCCGCGTTGGAGCACGGGGGCAGGTCGCGCTCGGCGCACACCGGCGCCCGCAGCACCCGTCCGAGCGCACGAGCGAGCCGGACGCGCTCGGCCGGGCACTGCCGCGCGCGCGCGGCCGCGAGCGTGCACCGCAGTGCCTCGTCGAACGAGACGAGCGCCATGCCGAGAATGTACGCGCATGGCGGATCTCCGGCCAGTGGCGGCGGAGATCGGCACCCCGCGTCCCGCGCCGGCCCGGCGACCGCGCCCCGGGATGCGGTCGGAGGATGGTAGGATAGGCGGCATGGCTGGCCCGTTGTTCGACCGTGTGCTGCCGCCCGAGCCGGCGGCGACCGCCCCCGGGACCGACTCGCCCGGCCCGCCCCGGGACGCGGAGGCGGCGGCGGACCCGCTGCTCGCCGATCTGACCCCGGCGCAGCGCGAGGCGGTGACACACCTCGATGGCCCCATGATCGTGGTCGCCGGCCCGGGCTCGGGCAAGACGCGCGTGCTCACCAGGCGGGTAGCGTGGCTGGTGCTGCGGGCCGGGGTCGAGCCGTGGCGCATCCTGGCGATCACCTTCACCAACAAGGCGGCCGAGGAGATGCGCGCCCGCATCGAACGGCTGCTGGTGGCGGAGGGGGCCGGGGGCGCGGCCGAGGGCGTGCTGGTCTCGACCTTCCACAGCTTCTGCGCCCGGATGCTCCGGCGCTACGGGCCGCCGGGGCGCACGAGCGATTTCACGATCTACGACACCGACGACCAGAAGGCCTGTCTCAAGCGGGTGCTCGCCGAACTCCAGCTCGATGCCGCGCAGTGGCGGCCGGGCGCGCTGCTGGCACGGATCTCCGAGGCGAAGAACCGCCTGCTGGACGCGGAGGCGTTCGCCGAGCAGGCGGCCGGCTGGCGCGACGAGGTGGTGGCGCGCGTCTACCGCGCCTACGAGCAGGCGCTCGCGCAGTTCAACGCGCTCGACTTCGACGACCTGCTGCTCAAGATGCTGGCTTTGCTCGAGCGCGAGCCGCAGGTGCGCGAGGAACTGCGGGCGCGTTTCCGCCACGTGCTGGTGGATGAGTACCAGGACACCAACCGCCCGCAATACCTGATCGCCAACCTCTTGGCCGGCGCGGATGGCAACCTGTTCGTGGTGGGCGATCCGGACCAGGCGATCTACAAGTGGCGCGGGGCCGACCTGCGCAACATCCTGGAGTTCGAGCGCGACCACCCCTCGGCGCGCGAGGTGCGGCTGGAGCGCAACTACCGCTCGACCCGCGCCATCCTGCGCGCGGCCGAGGGGCTGATCGAGCACAATCGCGAGCGGCGCGCGCGCCGGCTGTTCACCGACAACGACGAGGGCGTGCCCCTGCGGCTGGTGCGCTGTCTGAGCGACGAGGAGGAGGCGCGCCTGGTGGCGGACGAGATCGCGGCGCGGCTCGAGCAGGGCGGCTGCCCGGCGCGCGAGCTGGCGGTGTTCTACCGCGCCAACGCGCTCTCGCGCCGCTTCGAAGAGGAGCTGCGCCGGCGCGGCATCCCGCATCGGGTCGTGGGGGCGGTGCCGTTCTACCAGCGGCGCGAGGTCAAGGATGTGCTGGCGTGGCTGCGACTGCTCGCCAATCCCGACGACCAGCAGGCGCTGGCGCGCGTGATCGGGCTGACCGGCAACCTGGGCGCCGGCACGCTCGGCAGGCTCGCCGAGCGGGCAGCCACCCGCGGCTGGAGCGTGTTGCGGACGCTGCTCGAGGACACCGCGGTGATGGAGCAGCTGCGCGCTCCGCAGCGGCGCGCGCTGAGCGGATTGCGCGAGCTGCTCGCCGAGCTGCGCGCGATGCCGCCGGCGCCGGTGCTGCCGCTGCTCCAGCGGGTGCTGGAGCGGACCGGCTACCTGGAGGCGCTGCGCGGCGCGGACGATCCCCAGGAGCTGGCGCGCGCCGACAACGTCGAGGCGCTGCTCAATGCCGCCGCCGAGCTGGACGCGCGCGAGCCGGCAGGCGGCTACCGGGCGCTGCTCGACCAGGCAGCGCTGTGGAGCGCGGTCGAGGAGGACGGGGCGGACGGCGAGGCGGTACGGCTCATGACCCTGCACGCGGCGAAGGGTCTGGAGTTCGACGAGGTGTTCATCGTCGGCTTCGATGACCGCCTGCTGCCGCTGGAGCGCGAGGACAGCGCATGCGATCTGGAGGAGGAGCGGCGGCTATTGTACGTGGGGCTGACCCGCGCCCGCCGGCGCGTCACCCTGACCTCGGCGATGGTGCGGCGCACCTGGGGGCGGGAGCGCACCGCGCAGCCCTCCCGATTCCTGGCGGAACTGCCGTCCGAGGTGCTGGAGCGTACCGGCACCGCAGGCCTGCGTCTCGCCGCGGCGCCCCTGCCGCAGCCGCCCCCGAGCCGCAGCGCGCCACCGCCGGCCGCCTTCGCCGCCCGGCTCGGCGAGCTGCGCGCGCGCGCCGCGGCCGTGCGCCCCGGGGGGAGCACCGCGGCGGAGCTGGTGGCCGGAGCGCGGGTGCGGCACGCGGTCTTCGGGGAGGGCGAGGTGCTCGAGGTCAGCGGCAGCGGGGTGGGCCGGCGCGTCCGCGTCCGCTTCGAGCGGATCGGCACCAAGACCCTGGTATTGCAGTACGCGAACCTGGAGCGACTGACCTGAGGGCGGGAGCCGGCGGCCATCACAGCCGGCCTGCGCGACGTACCTGCTGGATTGCGGGCGGGGGGCGGGAGTCGTCTCATGAAGCGCTGCGCTCGGTGCTCCGTACGTGCGATGGCGGGCGCGCTCGCGCTGCTCGTGCTGTTCGGCCGGCCCGCGGTTGCGCATCTGGTGCCGGTCGGGCTCGGCATGCAGAGCTACATCAAGGTCGAGCCGGGCAAGATCACCATCCAGTACAACCTGGGCTTCTCGTCGATCGCGGGCTACGAGCAGCTGTCGCGCTTCGTCGAGACCAGCGGCGACAACGTGATCCAGGCCGAGGAGATCGAGGCGTGGCTCGACCGTATGGCGCCGCGGGTGCTCATGGGGCTGGAGGTGCGGCTCGACGGCGAGCGGCTGGGCTTCAAGCTGGTCGACCGCAAGCTGTGGCCATCGCTCGCCGGCATGCACATGCACCAGCTCAACGGGGCCTTCGACACCTGGTGGACCTTCGAGTCCGCACCCGAGATCGGACCGGGGTTGCACACGCTCGTGTTCGAGGACCGCAACTTCACCAACGAGATCAGCGAATCGTGGATCTGGCTGCCCGATCCTACCGGCAGCAGCCTCTATCGCAACTTCGCCTGGCAGCCGCGACCGCCCGGGGCGCATCAGGAGCGGTTCGGCAGCGAGGTCAAGATGATCGCCCGCGGAGTCGAGCTGTACGTGGAGTTCGCGCCCTGGGTGCACCAGGCGCTGGCGCGGCGCGACGCGGCGGCGGCCGCCACGCTGAGCGCGGCGCTGCCCGAGGTCCCCCAGGGCATGCGACAGACCGCCGAACAGGCCCTGGCGGCGATCGGGGTCCGGCGGCGGCCCGAGCAGGCCGGCGGCGCGGCGCCCAGCGCCACCGCGCAGCCGGCGGCGGCGGCGAACGCAGAAATCGCTCCGCCGCCGGGCACCGCGCGGACCGGGGCGGCGGAACAGCGGGAGACGGCGGCGCTGCTCGCGCTGCGGGACGAACACCTGCTGCTGGCGTTTCTGGTCGCCCTGGCGTGGGGAGCGCTGCACGCGTTCTCGCCCGGCCACGGCAAGTCCATGGTGGCCGCCTACCTGCTCGGCACCCAGGGGCGGATCCGGGATGCCGTGTGGCTGGGGCTGAGCGCCACCGCCTCGCACATGACAGGCGTGTATCTGGCGTTCTTCGCCGCCTGGGCGCTGGCGTGGGCGGCGGGGGTGGGGCGCGAGACGGCGGCCGGCGTCACGCAGTTCGCCATGCAGGCGCTGGCGGCGCTGCTCGTGATCGGTCTCGGCGCGGCCATCCTGCGGCGGCGGCTCGGGCAGTGGCGGCGCGGCGAGCCCATGCACGATCACGAGCACGGGCACGGCTGGGGCCAGCACCATCATCATCATCACCACCACCACCACCACCACCACCACGGGCACCATGAGCACGAGCACGGCGATCACGGCCACGCCCACGATGATCCCCACCACCACGAGCACGACCACGCGCAGCCGGTGCGGCAGGCGCCGGAGCTGGCGGTGGTGCGCGAGCGCGAGCACCACGGCCCGCACGCGCACGGCCATGCCGCTGCGCCGCGGCGCGGGCTGCGGGAGCTGCTCTGGCTCGGCGTCTTCGCCGGCATGCAGCCCTGTCCGGCCGGGATCGCGCTCGCCATGTTCTCCTGGGCGCAGGGCTGGTTCGTGCTGGGGATCTGGCTATTGCTCGCCTTCAGCGCCGGGCTGGGGCTGGTGCTGATCGCGGTGGCGATTGCGATGGTGCTCGGCCGCAGCTATCTGCACCGGCGTTTCGATGTGGGCGAGTCGGCGCTGGTGCGGGCGCTGCCGGTGATCTCGGCCGCTGCCATCATCGGTGTCGGCGGGTTCATGCTCGTGCAGACGATCGCGCTCAACCCCCACGTGCTGCAGACGCTCGGCCACTGGTTGGGGTCCGGCGGCTGAGGCGGCGGCGGGGGCGCGCTCACTCCCCGCACAGCAGGCGCTCGGCCAGCGCGTTGGGCAGCTCCTTCTCGGCGAACAGCTTGCCGACCGCGGTGTCCAGATCGTACTCCAGCCGCCGGTAGCGGATGCGGCCGTCCTCCCCGAGCACGGCGTAACACGCCCGCGGATCGTGATCGCGCGGCTGGCCGACGCTGCCGACGTTCACGATCATGGGCCGCCGTCCCACGCGATACGCCTTGCCCTCTTCCCCCGGCACCCAGGTGATGCGCCCCCCCCTTGCCGTAGTGGAAGATCCCCGGCACGTGGGTGTGGCCGACGAACAACAGCTGCGCATCTCCCATCTGGTGCTCGAAGACCTCGCGCGCATCCTCGCGGCTGAGGATGTAGGCCTCCGCCGAGGCGGGCGTCCCGTGGGCGAACAGCATGGAGCGCCAGCGATGGGTGCGCTTGAGGCGGCCCAGCCAGCGCCAGATCTCGTGCTTGAGGGCGGAGGGGCTGCCCTCCGGGCCGCGCGGCCCGCGCGGCCGCATGCGCTCGCGCGTCCAGCGTGCCGCGGTCACCGCCAGCGGGCTCACCGTCTCGTCGTCGATGCGCTTGCGGCAGACCATGAGCTCGTGGTTGCCGTGCACCGTGACCGCCGCCACGTAGTAGACCGCCTCCGCCGTCTCGTACGGATTGGCACCATAGCCGACGATGTCGCCGAGGCAGACGATCCGGTCCACCCCCAGCCGGTCGATGTCCTCCAGGACCGCCTCCAGCGCCTCCAGGTTGCCATGGATGTCGGAGATGAACGCAAGCTTCATGGCGCCGCCGCGTCCCGCCTCCTCCTGCGCCCGCAGCTCTCTGTCCAGCCGGCGCGCGAGCGGCCCTGCCGATGCGGGGCAACGCGCGCTCGCCGATCCGCGCCACGGGCAGCACCCCCACCAGCGCGTTGGTCAGAAACGCCTCCTCGGCCCGCTCCAGCACCCCGGAGGTGAACGCCCCCTCGCGCACCGCGATCCCCAGCCGCGCCGCCGCCGCGAGCACCTCGGCCCGCACCGTACCCGGCAGCACCCCCAGCTCCAGCGCCGGGGTATACAGCGTGCCGCCGGCCGCCCAGAACAGGTTGGCGACCGTGGTCTCGCACACCCGTCCGGCATGATCGAGCAGGATCGCATCGAAGGCGCCCCGGCGGTGCGCCTGGCGCCGCGCCAGCCGCCAGCCCAGCCGCGACAGCGTCTTGAGCCCGGCGGCGGGGCCGGTCGCGGCGAGCCCGGGCGGGCCGAGCACCAGCGCCACCCCGTGCTCGCGCGCCCCGGGCGGCAGCGGCCGCGGTGGCTCCAAGAGCGCCCAGAAGCACGCCGCGCCCGCACCAGCCGCCTCTGCGCGGCCAGCGGTGTCCTGCCCGCCGCTGCCGGCGGCCACGAGCACCAGCCGCAGCACCCCGTCCTGCGCTCCCCACCGCGCGAGCAGCGGGGCCAGCGCGGCCTGGGGTGCGGCGGGCAGTCCGCCGAGCAGCCCCAGGGCCCGTGCCCCCGCCTGCAGCCGTGCCAGGTGCGCCGGCAGCCGGACCGCGCGCCCGCGTACCACCCGCACCGTCTCGAACACGCCCTCGCCCCCGAGCAGGCCCTCGGCGAGCGGCACCCGCGCCCCGGCGCGCGGCACCACCTCGCCCTCGATCAGCGCCAGCGCCCGGGGTCATCATCCGCCCGCGATCTCTTCGATCTCGAAGCCCAGCGCGCGTGCCAGCGCCCGCCCCTTGGCGAGCGTCTCCTCGTACTCGGCCGCCGGTTCGCTGTCCGCCGTCACCGCGCCCCCGACGCCGAAGCTCGCGATCCCCAGCCGCTCGTGCAGGACCACGGTGCGGATGGCGACGTTGAGATCCAGCTCGCCGTCGGCGCCCAGCCAGCCGATGGCGCCGGTGTAGACCCCCCGCCGCACCGGTTCCAGCTCCTCGATGATCTCCATCGCGCGGGGCTTGGGCGCCCCGCTGATCGAACCGCCGGGGAACACCGCCTCCAGCAGCGCCAGCGCGTCCCGCCCCCGTCGCAGCCGCGCCGTCACCCGCGCCATCAGGTGGTGGACCGCCGGGAAGCTGTACAGCCCCGCCGCCTCGCGCACCCGCACCGTGCCGGGCTCGGCGACCCGCCCCAGGTCGTTGCGCTCCAGGTCCACCACCATCGCGAGCTCGGCGCGGTCCTTGGGGCTGGCGCGGAGCGCGGCCGCCAGCCGCGCATCCTCGGCCGCGTCGGCGCCGCGCGGCCGCGTGCCCTTGATGGGGCGCGTCTCGATCGCACGCCCCCGCAGCCTGAGCAGCCGCTCCGGGGAGACGGAGATCACCGCGAAGCCCGCCATCCGCAGCAGCCCCGCGAACGGGGCCGGCGCCAGCTGCCCGAGCCGCGCGTACAGCGCAACCGCCCGCCCGCCCGGCGGCTGCGCGGCCTCGCCGCCGAGCGCCACCTCGATGCGCTGCGAGAGGTTGACCTCGAACACATCCCCCGCCCACACGTATTGCACCGCCCGGGCGACGGCCCGCTCGTAGGCGCACCGGCCGAGGCTGCTGCGGGGGTGGCCGAGCGGACGGAGCGGCGGCAGGCCGGCCATGGCCTGGCGCACCGCCGCCTGCGGTCCCGCCCCGAGCGCCGCGGCGAGCCGGCGCGCCGCGGCTTCGAAACCGCGCCGCACCCCGGCCAGCCAGGCGCGGCCGCTCGGGCGGTGCAGGGCGAGCACATGCGGCACGACCGCGAAGGCCAATCCGGGCGGTTCGGGTTGCGCCGCCGGGGGCGGTGCGGGCCGGCCCGGCCGCCGCGGCTCGAAGCGGCGGCCATACTCGTAGCCGATCCAGCCGATCGCCCCGCCGGCGAACGGCAGGCCGAGCTGCCGGCGCGCGGCGCGCCAGCGCGCGGCCGGCGCACCCTCGCGCAGCCCCCGCAGCGCGCGCCGCAGCGCCCGGAGGCCATCCGGCCCCTGCTCCGCGCCGGCGCGCACCACCGCGCGCGGCCCGATCGCGATGAAGCTCCACGCTCCGAGCCCGGGCCAGCACAGCGCCGAATCCAGCAGGCAGCTCGCGCCCCGCCGTCCCAGGCGCACCGCCAGCGCCGCCAGCGCTCCGGGTTCGGTCCAGCCCTGCAGTGCCACCTCGACACAGGCGAGCGGCGGGCTCTGGACCGTCGCCATGGACTCCGTCCTCGCACGCCCGCGCGGGCGCACCGTGCGACCGCGCCGGGAAACAGCAGGCTAGCCGTGGCCGGGGTTCCTGTAAAGCGTTGCGCCGCCACGGGCCGATCACGATGGCAGCGCCGCCGCCGCGGCGCGCGGGCGGGCCTCATGGGCATGGATCAGGATCACGTCAACAGCTTCCTGGACTACCTGCGGCACGAACGGCGCGTCTCGCCGCACACGCTCCGCGGCTACAGCCGCGACCTGCTCGATCTGGCGGAGTTCTTGGGTCACGCGGACGGGCTGCGGCCGCACGAGGTCGACGGGCTGGCGATCCGCGGCTTTCTGGCTCAGCTGCATGCGAGCGGCGCCTCGCGCGCCACGGTCGCGCGCAAGCTGGCGGCGATTCGCTCGTTCTTCCGCTTTCTCGTCCGGCGCGGGGTGTTGTCCTGCAGCCCGGCGGCGCTGGTGCGCAGCCCCAAGCAGCCGCGGCGGCTACCGCGCTATCTGTTGGAGGAGGAGGTCGGCCGGCTGCTGGAGGCGCCCGGCCCCCAGGATGCCTTCCCCGACCGGGACCGCGCGATCCTGGAGCTATTGTATTCGACCGGGATGCGGGTCTCCGAGCTGGTCGGGCTCACCATCGAGGACCTGGACCTGGCGGTGGGGCTGTGCCGGGTGCGCGGCAAGGGCGAGCGGGAGCGGCTGGTACCGATCGGCTCGGTGGCGGTGGCGGCGCTGCACACGTATCTGGTCGGCGAGCGCCGGCGGCTGCTGCGGCCCGAGCGGCCAGAGCCGGCGGTGTTCCTCAACCGCGACGGCACGCGGCTGTCGGCACGCAGCGTGCGCCGCGCCCTGGCGCGCTATCGCACGCGCTCGGGGTTGCCCGCCCACGTCTCACCGCACACCCTGCGCCACAGCTTCGCCACCCACCTGCTCGACCGCGGGGCGGACCTGCGCAGCGTCCAGGAACTGTTGGGGCACGAGAGCCTGGCGACCACGCAGCTGTACACCCACGTCAGCACCGAGCGGATGCGCGAGAGCTACTGCGCCGCGCACCCGCGCGCCTGAACCCCGGCGCCGCAGCGCGACCGGCAGTGCCGAGCCCTGCCCGGCCGCGCCCCGGCTGCGCGCCCGGTTGACCGTACCGCCGCGCGAGCACTATACTCTTCTGTTCGCGGAGGCCTGAAAAAGGTGCAAGAGCCGCGGTTCAAGCTCGTGCTGCAGAGCGTGGAGCGCACGCGCGCCAGCGCGGTGCGCTACGAGCTGAGCCGGCTGCTCGACATCGACGAGGACATCGCGTCGGACATCGTCGGCGCCAGTCCCATCGTGCTCGTGCGCGAGCTGCTCGCCCCGGTCGCGGTCGCGCTCAAGCAGCGCATGCGTCCGGCGATCGACAAGGGCGCCCAGCTGGTCATCACCGACGCGCCCTGCGAGGAGATCCCCAAGGTCAACTGGCCGGAGCTGCCCGAGATCGTGCGGGCCGCGCAACAGGACGCGGAGCGCGCGGCGGTAGCCACCGCGAGCAGCCAGCAGCCGCCCGCCCGCAGCGAGCCGGCAACCCCTGCGCAGCCCGCCCCGGCCGCCACCAGTCCGCCCCCGCGCACCGGACCGCCGGGCTCGGCCGCCCCGCCCGCGCCGGCGGCCGCGGGCGGGCAGCAGGCAGCGCTGGTGGCGGAGTTCTGCTGCCCGCGCTGCCGCGAGCCGCTCCGGGTGGTGGCTGCCGGCGCCGGCGGCAGCGGTCCGGTCGCCCGCCCGCTGCCGCCGGTCTCCGAACTGGTCCCGGCCCCGGCCGCCAGCCCACCGCCGGCGGCAGCCCCGGCTCCGGTGGCGGCCGCCCCCGCGCCAGCACCGGCCGCGCGCCGGCTGGAGCTGGACGAAGGACCGCTGGTGCGCGCCCTGCAGGAGAAGCGCCAGCTCCGCGAGTCGCAGCGGCTGCTCGCCCGGCAGGCCGGGCGAGGGGCCGGAGCAGAGCCGGCGCGTCCCGCCCCCGCCGCGCCCTCGGGCGCGGAGCCGCCACCGGCCGCAGGCGTGCGCCCGCACGCACCGGTCGGCGAGCAGGCAGACCAGGGGAGCCCGAGCGGGCGGGCGGGCGCGAGCGGCTCTGCCCCCGCCGGCAGGCTCGGGCAGAGCGGCGAGCCAGCGCCGGCGGCAGCCGAGCCGACCCGCCATGCCCAGGCCGCCGGCGTCCTCGACATCGAGGAAGCGCTGCGGCTGCTCGACAATGTGATCGAGGAACCGGCGCCGCTCGGGGTGGAGGCGGCGCCGCCACCGGGGCGTGCCGAGCCAGGACCACCGGCGCCTGCCGCCGCCGCTGCGCCGCCGTTGCTCGACTCCGACATCAGCGATTTCGCGGACCTGGACTCCGAGCTGGAGGAGCTGGGCGGGGCGCTCGGGCTGGGGCCGCCTTCGGAGGACGCGACGGAGCCGCCGCGACAGGCGGCAGCGCCGGTGGCGCCGCCGCCTGCCTCCCCGCCACCACCGCGCGCTCCCCTCGCCGCGCCAGCGCCCTCGGGTTCGCCGTCCTCCTCGGCGTCCGGCTCGTCCCTGCTCGAACCGCTCGATCCGCAAGAGGCGCTGGCGATCCTGGAGAGCGCGCGCTCGCCGGATTCCTCCGACGAGATGATCTTCGAGCGCCCGGCGCGCGGTCCGGTCAGCGAAGAGCTGCAACCGCTGGCGCCCGAAGAAGCGCTGGCATTGCTGGCGCGCAGCACCGCCGCGGCCAAGGGTCGCGCGACCGGGAGAGCAAGCCCGCCCGGGCCCACCCCCGCCGCCCCCGCCGCCAGCCTGCCCACCTCCGGTGCCACCGCCGGCTCGGGACGCCAGCCGTCCAGCCCCGCCTCGGACCGCCGCCCGGGGAGTGCCGGCTCGGCTCGCAGCCGGCCCACCCAGCCGAGCGACGACGACCCGGTGCACGGCCTGGTGCTGAGCCGCATCACGAGCGAGGCCAAGCGCCAGAAGGCAGCGGAGCTGATCGCCGAGATCACCGGCATGAGCCGGCAGGATGCGCTCGATCTGACCCGGCGCACGATCGTGCCCGTGCTCAAGGGCGTGGATCGCCGCACCGCGGAGCAGGCGCTCGAGCGGTTCCAGCGCTCCAAGATCTCTGGCCGCGTCACCACCCGCCGGCTCGGCAGCTGAATGCCGTGGGGCAGCGGCTAGAGGCCCCGTTGCGGAGCCTGTGGCCGCGGGTATAATGCGAACCCCATCGCGGGCGCGCGGAGCTGGTGTAGCTCAGTCGGTAGAGCAGTGCTTTCGTAAAGCACAGGTCGTCGGTTCGAGTCCGACCACCAGCTCCAGCCCCTGAGCCCCGCCTGCACCCGCACCTGCGGTTCGTTCCGGCCCATCCCTTCTCTCGCCGCCGGCGGCGGAGCCGAGCTCCCGGAGCGCCCGCCGGCGCGGCACCCTGCCCCGCCGTCCGCGGCACCGGATGCACGGTGCGGGCGTTGCGCCGGCCCTGGCTGCGTCGTAGCTTTCACGGCGAGCCCAGCGGGAGGAGCGCCCGGCTTGCAGACCTCCGGTGTCGGGGTCGTACCCCAGCCCCAAGCGCCTCGCCGCCCCACCCTCGCCTACGTCGCCTCCGGCGGCCAGGTGCGTTACGTCTCGCTCGGTGACGAGCCGCTGCTGCTCGGCCGCTCGCCGGCGGCGGACGTGCCGCTGCGCGAGCCGACGGTCTCGCTGCGGCATGCGCGCATCGAGCCCGACGGCCGTGGCGGGCACGTGCTGGTGGACTGCGGTAGCCGCAACGGCACCTTCGTGAACGGCCAGCGCATCGAGCGCCATCCGCTGCGCTCGGGCGACAAGGTCGCGATCGGGGGGACGGTGTTTCTGTACCTCGATCGCGCTCCGCACGGCGCGGGCGGCCGGCCCGCCCTCGAGTCCGAGCCGCGGTTGCTGCGGCACGGCAGCACGACCACGATCGGCATCTCGCCGCAGCAGCTGGAAGACGAGCTCAGCGAGCCCGGCACCGTGCTGGCCGGCGAGCAGCCCGGCCCCGGGCTGGCGCAGCAGCGGCTGCATGCGCTGTTCCAGCTCGGCAGCCGGCTCAACCGGCTGCGGGACGAAGCGGCGTTCGTGCAGGCGATGTGCGGGCTGCTGCAGGAGCTGTTCAGCGGCTGCCGGCTGGCGATCACGCTCGGGGAGGACGAACAGGCGGACGAGCAGCCCAGGGCGGCGGTGGTGCCCGAGGGGCAGCCCGATTTCGCGCACGAGCCGCCGCTCATGGAGCTGTGTGGCGAGGCGCGCGCGCGCCGCATGACCTTGCTGTCGCTACCGCCGCCGCTGCTCGCAGCCACGCCCGAGGACGAGCCTGCCGGCGCCCTGCTGGCCAGCGGCGAGCGGGTGCCGAGCGCGATCGCCGCCCCGCTGCTGGAGGACGAGCGCGTGGTGGGGCTGCTCTACGTCGAGGCGCGCCCGCCCCTTCCGGCGCTGAGCAGCGACGAGATGCGGCTGGTGGCGACGCTGGCGGCGCAGGCCTCGGTGATCCTGAGCAACATCCGGTTGCATGCCGCGAGCGCGCGAGCCAATGCAGAGCTCGAGCGAGCGCGCGCGCAGCTCGAGCAGGCCAACCGCGAGCTGGAGCGGCGCGTCGAGGAGCGCACGCGCGAGATCGAGCGGCTGGCGGACGTGGTCACGCATGCCACGGACGCCATCGTGGTCATGGACGCCGAGGGGCGGGTCCAGGTCTGGAACGATGCGGCGCGGGCGCTGTTCGGCTATACGGCCGAGCAGGCGCGCGGGCGGCTGTTGCGCGAACTGGTCACGCGCCCGGAGCTGCCCGCCGGCGCGCAGCCGTGGCTGGAGCTCGAGCGGCGCGGTGCCGCGCAGGGCGCCGAGGCGGTCTGGAGCGCCGCGGACGGCACGCCGCTCGAGGTCCAGGTCGCGCTGTTTCCGGTCGGCCGCGAGCCCGGGCGCGGCCTGGCCGCCATCGTACGCGACATGCGCGAGCGCAACCGGCTGCACGAGGAGCTGACGCGCGCCGCCAAGCTGGCTGCCGTCGGCGCGCTCAGCGCCGAGATCGCCCACCAGTTCAACAACTACCTGGCTGGGATCCTGGGCAATGCCGAGCTGCTGGAGCTGGAGGAGCTGGGTGAGGATGCACGCGCCTCGGTGAGCGCGATCCTGGAGAGCGGCCGGCGCGCCAGACGCGCGATCGCCGATCTGCTCGCCTTCAGCCGCGAGAGCCGCGGCACGGGCGAGCCGGTCGCGCTCCATGGGATCATCGAGCGCGCGCTGCGGCTGGTCGAGCGCCGGCTGTTCGTCGCCGGGCTGCGGCTGGTGCGCGAGGTGCGGCGCGAGGCGACGGTGCGCGGCGAGGCGGGCCGGCTGGTGCTCATGCTGCTCAACTTCCTCACCAACGCCGCGGATGCCACCCCGCGGGGCGGCGAGGTCGGCGTCTCGCTCGACGTGGAGGGCGAGTGGGCGGTGCTCCAGGTCTGGGACAGCGGCGTCGGCATGGAGGAGTCGGTGCGCCAGCGCATCTTCGAGCCCTACTTCACCACCAAGGGCGGGGAGCACGGCCGTGGACTCGGGCTCGCGATCGCGCACGAGATCGTCAAGTGGCACGGCGGCCGCATCGCGGTGGCCAGCGCACCCGGGCGCGGCACGCGCATCACCGTCCAGCTGCCGCTGGAGACCGGCGCGGCCAGCGAGCCCGCGCCTGCCCCTCCGCCGGCGAGCGGCGAGGAGGGTGGAGCCGCCCGGAGCGCAGGGCCGGCGCCGCCGCCCGCACCGCCGGTGGTGTCGCCGGGGCAGGCCCTGCGCGTGCTGGTCGTCGACGACGAGGCCGATGTCCGCGCAGCCATGGCGGCGATGGTGCGCAAGCTCGGCCACCACGCGGCGGCGCTCGCAAGCGCGGAGGCGGCACTGGAGCACCTGGAGCGCGAGCCGGCCGACCTCGTCGTGAGCGACTACGCCATGCCCGGCCGCACGGGGCTGGATCTGTTGCGCGAGCTGCGCCGCCGGGGCCTCGACATCCCCTTCATCCTCGTGACCGGCCACGCGCCACCCCAGGCGGCGCGGCTGCGCGAGCTCGGGGCCCAGGAACTGCTGCGCAAGCCCTTCGCGTTCGCCGAGCTGGCGGCGGCGCTGGAGCGCGCGCGCAGCGCGCGCGCGGGCGGGGACGGACCGGCGGCGGCGCACACCGCGGCCCCAGCTGGCTGAGGCTGCGGCGCCGGCTCGCGACCTGCCCCCGGCCCGCGGGGCTCCCGCCCAAGCCCGAGCGCGTGCACGCGGACAGGCGCCAGCCCGAGCCAGCCACTGGCGAGCCCGCGCCCGCTAACGCTGTGCGCCAGGGGCGGCCGCTCCGACGGCCGCCGCCGCGGCCTCGGCAGCGGCACGAGCGCTTGCGCGCACCGCACGCCAGAGCCGCTCGGCACGCGGCAGCGGAGCCGGGCGGGCGGGCGCGGCCTCGGTGATCGCGCGGCTGGCGGCGGCGAGGAACTCGTGCGCCCGCGCCAGGATCGGGGCGCTGCCCGCGCGCTCGGGCGCGGCCGCCCCCGCCGGGGCGGCGCCAGGGGCGGCCAGCGCCCCTGCCGGCGCCTCGGATGCGGGGGCCGCAGCGCCGATCGCCTCCCCGAGATCCCGCACGGCCGCGGCCAGGCTGGAGCGAACCGCCGCGTCCGGAACCGGCGCGCCTCCGGGCTCGCCTTCGGGCGGGGCGATGGCGCTGGCCGCGGGGCTCGCGCTCGGCGGGCCCGGGGAGGCCGCGGCTTGTGCAGCGTCGGGTTCCTGCGCGGGTTGTGGCGAAGCGGGCGCAGCCGGGGCAGCGCTGGACCGCGGCGCGGGAACCGAGGCGGAGCCGGCCGGAGCGAGCGCGTCCTGCTGCCCGCCGGTGGAGGCGCCGGAAGCGGGGTGGGTTGGCCGCGGCGGCGGCGTAGCCCCGGGCTCACTCGCCGGGGGCTCGGCGGAGCGAGGGGCGCTGGCAGCGGGGGATGGTTCGGAGGCGGGTGGCCCGGGCTCGGCGGGCGCGCCCGCCGAGGGCGCCCCGAGCCCTGGCGGTGCCGGCTCGGGCGGCGGGCTGCTCGCCGCGACGCCCGGCGCCGCAGCCACGGGCGCAGCGGCAGCCGGCCCGCCCGCATCCCCGGGCGTCTCGCCAGCGGGGCCAGGGGGCCCGTGCTCGCCCGCCGCGCCGGAGGGCCCGGCTTCCGCCACCGCGGCCGGCTCTGGCGCCGCCGCCCCGACAGCCTCCGGCTCGGCGCCCGCGCTCCCGCCCGAGGCGGGCGGTGCCGCCGCGGCGAGCCCGGGCCCGGCCGAAGCCGGCTCCGGGGTTGCAGCGCCGCCCGCCGGCCCGGGGCCCGGTTGCGTGCCGGCCGGCGGCGCGGGCCCAGGGGCGGGGCTGCTCGGCCCCGCCTCGACAGACGGAGCGCTCGCGGCGGGCCGTGCGGCGTGCGCGCTCGCCTCCCCCTCGGGCAGGGGCTCGCGCGGCGGCGCGGGAGCAGCCGCCGGACCTTCGGGTGCGCTCGGCGGGACTCGCCCAGCCGGCGCAGCATGCCCGGGGCCCGCAGGGGGCCCGGCGGCGGGCTCGCGCGGTGCCTGCGGCACCGGCGGCGCCGGCGGCCCAGCGGCGTGCTGGCGCGCAGGGCCGGGCGGGGGTGTGCGGAGCAGCGCCACCAGCGCGATGCGCAGCGCGCTGTCCAGCGGCTGGCGCACCGCGGGCAGCAGCGCGAGCGCGGCCGCCCCTGCCGCCAGCAGCAGCGCGGCCAGCGCGGCGACGGCACCTCCGCGCCGCCGGGGCTGGACCGCAGAGGTGGCTCGCCCTGCCGCGGCCGCGCGGGGTGGTGGCTGCGGCGTGCGCGCGCGCGGCCCTGCGCTCACGGCCGGCGCGCCCTTCGGCTCCAGATCCTCCGGCACGCTCAGCTCGGTGGTCTGCCCGCTCGGTTGCGGGCCGGCGAGTTCCACCGCGCCGGCGGGCGGCGGCCCGAGCAGCTCGGTGCGCTGCGGGCCGGGCCGTGCGGCGCCCGGCTCCGGCCGCTGCGCAGCGGCGGCCGGCAGCAGGGGCACGGTCCGCTCCGCCCGGCCAGGCGCGGCCGGCCCCGCCGCTGCGGGCGGCGGGGCGCCGGCCGCGAGCCCGCCCGGCGGCAGCTCGATGCCCAGCTCCTGGAGCAGGTCGCCGGCGCCGCGCAACAGCATCTCGGTGCTGGGGCGCTGCCGCGGGCGGGCGGCGGGCAGGGGCATGGCAGGCTCCGCCGGGAAGGGGAGCGCGCCCACCGGCTCGGCTCTGCCGGCTCCCGGCGCCTGCGCGGGAGGCGGGGCGCCCGCCGGCCGCGCCTCCAGCCGGCTGCCCAGCACGACCTGGAAGTCGTACTCGCCGAGCGTGATGCGCTGGCCGTGCTCGAGCTCCACCGGCCCGGCGGCGCGCATGAGCGCGCGCCGATCCACCGCGGCCACCACCTCGTCGCACAGCACCGCGGCGTAGTAGCGATCGCCGGCGCGGAACACGCGGAGATGGGTCTGGCGCGGCCCGCCGCCGGCGAGCTGGAAGTGGTCCCCAGGGTCGCGCCCGATCCGCGCCTCGCCGCCCGCGAGCGGCAGCACCTGCACCGCGCTGCCGGCGCGCTCGACGACCAGCAGGTCCGCCTCGTACGAGCCGCCGCCGGCGCGGATGGTGCGGGCACCCCGCAGGTCGTGCCCGATCGCCTGCGTGCGCGCCTCGGGCTCGGGAGCGCGCTCCGTGGGACGGCGCGCGAACGGCAGCCGGCACTGGATCGCGTACGGATCGATCTCGATCCGATCGCCGTCGAACAGCTCCACCTCGCGGTAGGCAGGCACCGGGACCGCATTGAGCTGGGTGCCGTTGGTGCTGCCGAGGTCGGTCAGGTAGGCGCGGCCGCTGCGCAGCTGCACCGAGGCGTGGCGCTTGGAGACGCGCAGCGAGGGCAGGCAGATGTCGTTGGACTCGCTGCGGCCGATGAACACGATACGGCCGGTCGGGCTCTGCGCCTGTTCGTCGGGGATCTCCAGCTCCTGGACGACGAAGCGTTCCTTGGCGACGACCAGCCGTGCCATGGTCCCGTCCGGAGCCTGCCCTGCCAGCTTTCCCAACTGCCCGCGAGGGGTGAGGATAGCTCCGCACCGCCACCGGCGCCAGGGGGCAACACCTGGCGGCGCAGCTCTCTCAGAGACCTGCCTCAGAGGCGCTGCGGCCCCGGCCCGGCCGACTCCATCGCCAGCAGCCGCATGCCGGGAAACACCATCTGGCCCGGCCGCACGTACAGCTCCACGATCAGCCCGGTCACCGGTGCCGGCACGTCGAACATGCCATCGCGGTTGATCAGCTCGATCACGGGCTCGCCCTCGCGCACGGGCTCGCCCGCGCCATGCAGGATGTTACAGACCGTGGCCGGCTCCAGCACGTCGTCCACGACCTGCGGCAGCTTCAGCTCCACCCGCACCTGCGGCGCCCCCCGGACCTTCGGACACCGCCATCGTAGTGCGCGCAGAGCTCCGCTTCAACGCCGGGCACCCGAGCAGAAGACTTGCCTGCGAGGAGGCTTGACGCCAGAAGGAGCTGGCCTATAATCTTCCGCTCCGCCCGCCGGAAAGGGCGCTGCGGCGGGCAGGCGAGGCCATGGAACGGCGTCGCGATCCGGAGCGCTGGCGGCTGTGGTCGCGGTATGCCGCGCTCGGCCCGGTGTTCGCGGGCGCCGTGGTGATCGGCTACTTCTTCGGCCGCGCGCTCGACGGGCTGCTGGCGACCGCGCCGTGGCTCACGCTCGTGGGGATCGGGCTCGGCACCGCCGCCGGGATGCGCGAGGTGCTGCGCGCGGTAAAGCTCGCCGAGCGGGAGCGCGGCGGGCGGCCGGTGGTGCGCGGCGGGCGCGGGGCCTCGGCAGGCGGGCGCGCGGAGGCGGGGGGAAGGCAGGATCCGGAAGCGGCCGCCGAGCCTCCGGGACCCACGCGCTCGGGGCGGTGACGGGTCGCACCACCCCCTTGTGAAAAATTTCACAAGACGGTAGACTCGGGCGGCGCCTCGGGGTGAGGAGCGGCTCGGCGCCGGGCGGGGCGAGGGGAGCATGGCTGCTGCAGCGTGGCGCGGCTGGAGCCCGGAGGCAGTGGACCGCGCGATGGGCCGGGCGGTGCTGCTGTGGCTGGTGGCGCTGCTGTTGCTGCTCGGCACGCTCGATCTCGGCGCCATCTTGGGGTTGAGCGCCGGGTTCGGACTGGCCCTCGCGCTGCTGGCGGGCTGGCGCTATCTGGTGCCGCGCGCGCTGCGGCCGCCGGCCGGGCCGGGCGAGCGCGGGCCGCGACCGGCGCTGTTGCTCGTGCTGGTGCTGCTGAAGCTGCCGCTGGCGGCGCTGGCGGCGCTGGTGCTGCTGGGCAGCGGGCTTTTCGCTCCGGGCTGGTTCGCCGCCGGCCTCGCCCTGCCGCAGCTCGCGCTGGCGCTCATGGCGTTGGGCAGGCGGCTGGAAAGGGCGGGCGGCCGGGCGGCGGTACCGGCAGCTGACAGCGGGTCGGCGGTGGGCGCAAGGGCAATCGCGTGGCCGCGCGGGGCGAGCGCGCGGCCCGCCAGGGACCGGGCTGCGGAGGGCGAGGCGCGTGTGGCCGCTACTGGCTAGCCCTGCCGGCGGGGGGTTGGAGATCCACAGCCACTGGCCCGGGGTGCTGTCCGGGCTCGCCCAGCGCGTGGCGGAGCTGCTGTTCGGCACCCCGACGCCGGAGGAGGTCGCCTTCGTGGAGGCCTCGCTCTATGGCTGGCTGTTCGTCATCCCGCTCATCGCCGTGGTGTGCTGGCTCGGTACGCGGCGGCTGGAGCGGGTGCCGGGCGGGCTGCAGAACCTGCTGGAGGCAGTGGTCGAGCTGCTCGACAACTTCACCCGCAGCGTGATCCGCGAACGGTTCGCCGGGCGGTTCGCGACCTTCATCGGCAGCCTGTTTATCTACATCACGCTGCTCAACTTCTGGGGCCTCATCCCGGGCATGCAGGCGCCGACCTCGACCATCAGCACCACGTGCGCGCTGGCGTTGTGCACCTTCGTGGTGACCCACTACGCGGGCTTTCGGTACTCGGGAGTGCTGGGCTACCTCAAGCACTTCGCCGGCGAGCCGCGCTGGCTGGCGCCGCTGAACGTGCCGATCCACCTGATCGGCGAGCTGGCGCGGCCGCTCTCGCTCATGGTGCGTTTGCGCGGCAACATCGGTGGCGAGGAGACGGCGATCGCGATCTTCATCAGCCTGGGGATCATCACCGGGCTGTTCATCCCGTTCCAGATGCCGCTCATGGCACTGGGGCTGTTCACGGGCCTGGTCCAGGCGTTCATCTTCTGCATCCTGAGCTGCGTGTATATCGAGGGGGCGCTTCCCCACGAGCACGAACACGAACACGACCCGGAGCACCGGCGCCCGCACCATCCCGAGGGCGCGCACGAGGAGGCGGCTGGTCACGCAGGGTACGAGGCGGTTCCGTGATCGCGGGCTGACGCACGAGCGCAGCCAGCTCTGTCGGAGGAGAAGGGACATGGACTATCTGAGCTACCTGGTTCTGGCGACCGCCTTTCCGCTGGGCATCGCCGCGTTCGGCGGCGCGCTCGCCCAGGGGCGTGCGATCGGCTCGGCCTGCGAGGGCATCGCGCGGCAGCCCGAGGCGGCGGGCTCGATCCAGACCGCGATGATCATCGGCCTAGCGCTGATCGAATCGCTGGTGATCTACGCGCTGGTCATCGCCTTCCTCCTGTACGGCAAGCTGCCCGATACCGCGCAGATCGTGGGCAAGCTGTCCTGAGGGCGGAGGCGGCGCAGCGGCCGGCGGGGCATGGCCGGCCGCTGCGCCCCCGGTCGCACCGGCGGCCCGGGTTCTGTCCGCGGACGGGATGCGGGCGCCGGTGAGGAGCGTGCGGAGGGGTCCGGGGGCGCCGGGCCCGCCTCCGGCGAGCTCGAACCGAGACGGGTGGGCCGATGCAGGAGATCCTCGAAGGGCTCGGGATCCGCTGGCCGCTGGTGGTGGCGAACATCATCGGGTTCCTCCTGGTGATGGCCGTCTTCAAGCAGCTGTTGTTCGACCCCATCCGGGCCCACCTGGGGCGGCGGCGGGCGGAGCTGGAGCAGGAGCGGCAGCGGACCGCGCAAGCGGAGCGGGAGCACCAGGCGGCCGAGCGCGCGCTCGCCGAGCGGCGCGCCGAGATCGAGCGCCGCGCCTACGAGCGCACGCAGGAGCTGGTGCGCGAAGGCGTGGCGCGGCGCACCGAGGCGCTGCGCCAGGCGCACGAGCAGGCGCACCGGATCCTGGAGCAGGTGGAGCGGGAGCTCGAGGTGGAGCGGCAGGCGGCTCTCGAGCGCATGCGCGAGGACGTGATCGAACTGTCGCTGGCGATCATCCGCTGCGCGACGGCGCCGGGTTTCGAGCCGGAGGGTTGCCGCGAGGTGGTGGCGCAACGGGTGGCGGCGCGGCTCGGCGGAGGGGTGGCGACGCCATGAGCGGGACAGGGCTGCGGTGCGGGCGGGCGGTGCGCGCGGCGCTCGCGGTCTGGGCGGTGCTGGCGGCGGCCGCGCCGCTGGCGGCAGCGCTGCCCGCCGGGGCGGTGCCGGCGGCGGTGGCCGGCGGCGGGCACGTGGGCCCGGACCTGCGCGCCGTGGTGGTGCAGCTGCTGGGGTTGCTCATCATCGCCGTCATCCTCTTCGTCTGGGTCTTTCCCTTGCTGGGCCGGCTGCTGGCGCGGCGGCGCGAGGGGATCGCCGAGGGCTTCCGCACGCTCGAGCAGCGGCGCGAGCAGGCGCAGCAGGGTGCGGCCGCGGCCAGGCGGCAGCTCGCCGAAGCGGAGCGCCACTCGCTGGAGCTGATCCAGCAGGCGGAGCGGCGCGGCGTGGAGCTGCGCGAGCAGCTGGTGCGCGAGGGCACGACCGCGGCCGATCACCTGCTGAAGCGCGCGCGGCTGGAGGCGGAGATCGAGCGCGCCAAGATGCTGTTCGACACGCGCAACGAGGTGGTGCAGCTGAGCCTGCAGGCCGCCGCCGAGGCGCTGGCAAGCCGGGTCGATGAGGCGGCGCAGCAGGCGCTGCTGGAGCGGTTCTTCGCCGAACTGGATGCGCTGAAGGTGTAGGCCGGGACGCCATGGCGGGCGAGATCACACTGTCCAAGCGGTATGCGCGCGCGCTGCTCGAGCTCGGGACCGATCCCGAGGAGGTGGCGCGGGTGGGCAGGGAGCTGTTCGAGCTGGCGGAGCTGTACGAGCGCGCCCCCGAGCTGCGGACCCTGCTCGCCACGCCGCGCACCAGCCGCCAGAAGAAAAAGGAGCTGCTGGCGCGGCTGCTCGGCGAGCGGGTGGCGAAGCGGACGCTCCACTTTCTGTATCTGCTCGTCGACAAGGGACGAGTCCCGCTGTTGCGCGAGATCGCGCGCCAGTACGACGAGCTGCACGATGCGGCGCGCGGCATCGCGCGGGCGCGGGTGCGGACCTACCTGCCGCTCACCGAGGCGCAGCGCGCCCAGCTCGTCGAGCGGCTCAAGCGGGTGAGCGAGCGGGGGCACATCGAACTGGTGGAAGAGGTCGACCCGGGGCTGCTCGGCGGGATCGTGGTCGAGATCGGCTCGTACGTGCTGGACGGCTCGGTGCGCGGCCGGCTGCGCAAGCTGCGCGACCACCTGTTGTTGCGCGAGGAGCAGCGCGCCCAGCGGGCGGCTGCGGTGGGCGCGCAGATGGCGGCACGTGCGGCAGCGGCGCGCCGCTAGCCAGGGGCGAGCACGGATCGCAGGGCAGGGACACCACGGAGGCGAGGGGCGAGGCCATGCTGATCAAGCCGGAAGAGATCTCCACCATCCTCAAGCAGGAGATCTCCAGCTATGAGCAGCCGCTGCGCATGGAGAGCGTCGGCACGGTGCTGCAGGTCGGAGACGGCATCGCGCGCGTGTTCGGCCTGGACAAGGTCATGGCGGCGGAACTGGTCGAGTTCCCCGGCGAGATCTACGGCATGGCGCTCAACCTGGAGGAGGACTCCGTCGGCGTCGTCATCTTCGGCGATGACCGCCAGATCAAGGAGGGCGACGAGGTCCGCTGCACCGGCCGCATCGTGCAGGTGCCGGTAGGCGAGGCGTTGATCGGGCGAGTGGTGAACGCGCTCGGCCAGCCCTTGGACGGCGAGGGTCCCATCGCGACCGAGCACTTCCGGCCCGTCGAGCAGCGCGCCCCTGGCGTCACCCGGCGCCAGCCGGTCAAGGAGCCGCTGCAGACGGGGATCAAGGCCATCGACGCCATGATCCCGATCGGGCGCGGCCAGCGCGAGTTGATCCTGGGCGACCGCCAGACCGGCAAGACCACGATCTGCGTCGATACCATCCTCAACCAGAAGGGCCAGGACGTCATCTGCATCTACGTGGCGATCGGACAGAAGGCGTCCACCATCGCCTCCGTGATCGACCGGCTGCGCAAGGGCGGCGCCATGGAGTACACGATCGTGGTCTCCGCCTCGGCGGACGACCCGGCACCGCTGCAGTTCCTGGCGCCGTATGCGGGGACCTCCATGGGCGAGTACTTCCGCGATCGCGGCCAGCACGCCTACATCGTCTACGACGATCTGACCAAGCACGCCTGGGCCTACCGCCAGATCTCGCTGTTGTTGCGACGGCCGCCGGGACGCGAGGCGTATCCGGGCGACATCTTCAACCTGCACTCGCGGCTGCTGGAGCGCTCGGCCAAGCTCAGCGACGAGCTGGGAGGTGGCTCGCTGACCTCGACCCCGATCATCGAGACCCAGATGGGGGATGTGTCCGCCTACATCCCGACCAACGTCATCTCGATCACCGACGGTCAGATCTACCTGGAGCCGGACCTGTTCAACGCGGGCATCCGGCCGGCGATCAACGTCGGCATCTCGGTGTCCCGCGTCGGCGGCTCCGCGCAGATCGGCGCCATGCGCAAGGTCGCGGGCAAGCTGAAGCTCGACCTGGCGCAGTACCGGGAGCTGGCGGCGTTCTCCCAGTTCGCCAGCGATTTGGACAAGGCGACCCGCGACCAGCTCAACCGCGGCGAGAAGCTGACCGAGCTGCTCAAGCAGGGCGAGGGCGAGCCGCGCGCGGTCGAGGACCAGGTGGTGGTGATCTTCTGCGGCACCCAGGGCCTGTTGGACGAACTGCCGACGGCGCAGATCGGGCGCTTCGAGCGGGAGTTCATCGCGTATCTGCGCGAGCGGCACCCGCAGATCCCCGAGGAGATCCGTTTGACGAAGAAACTGGAGGATCGGACCGCCGAGGCGCTGCGGGCGGCGGCGGTGGAGTTCCTGCAGCGCTTCCGCGCCGAGGACGAGGGCAGCGCGCAGGCGGCCCCACCGGCGGAGGCGGGGGCGGACACGGACTGAGACGGCGGGCAACGGCCCAGCGGACGGGGCGAGCAGATGGCCAAGGCGACCAACCCGCGCCAGATCAAGCGCAAGATCCGCGCGGTCCAGAACCTCAAGAAGATCACCAAGGCCATGGAGATGGTCTCGGCCGCCAAGCTGCGCCGCACCCAGGAGGCGCTGGAGGCGGTGCGGCCGTACGCCGACAAGCTGCTGGAGCTGATGGGCCGGCTGGCGGCGAGCGCCGAGCAGCTCGAAGCGCCGCTGCTCGTGGCGCGGCCGGTGGTGCGGCGGGTGGGGCTGGTGGTGGTGGCCGCCGACAAGGGGCTGTGCGGCTCGTACAACAGCAACGTGCTGCGGCTCGCCCACCGGTTGCTGGCGGAGATCCAGGCGCCGGTGGAGCTGTACACGGTCGGCCGCAAGGCGCGCGAGGCCTTCCGCAAGCGCGGGCGGGAGCCCGCCGCCCACTGGCAGGGCCTGCCGCCCAATGTCGGTTTCCGCGAGGTGCGCGAGATCGTCGAGCAGGTGGTGGGCGCCTACCGCCGCGAGGAGCTGGACGAGGTGCGGGTGGTCTACACCGAGTTCATCAACGCCATGACCTTCCGCCCGCGCGCCAGCCGCTTCTTGCCGCTCGGGGGCACCGCCGGGTTCGGCTCGGAGGCCGCCGGACAGGAGGGCACCGGCGGCGCAGCCAGGCCGGCTGGCGGCCCGTGCTGGCTGTTCGAGCCGTCGCCGGAACGGATCTTCGAACAGCTGCTGCCGCGCTTCGTCGAGGTGCGGTTCTACCGGCTGCTCTTGGAGGCGCTGGCGAGCGAACACGGAGCGCGGATGCAGGCGATGCGCAACGCCACCGACAACGCCCAGGAACTGATCGACACGCTGACGCTCACCTTCAACAAGGCGCGGCAGGCAGCGATCACCAAGGAGCTGCTCGACATCGTCGGCGGGGCGGAGGGGCTGCGCGGCTGAGCCGCGACGGTGCGCAGGCCGCGGCGAGGGCGGCGAGAATCGACGGCGAGGGAGCGACGCGATGGCGAAGAAGGGCAAGGAGCGGAGCGAGGACAAGGCGGCGGCCGCGGTGGCGGCGGCACCGCCCGCGGCGAGCAGCGGCGGAGCGACCGGCCGCATCCTGGCAGTGCGGGGGCCGGTGGTCGACGTCGAGTTCCAGGGCGCGGCCCTGCCGCCGCTGTACAACGCCCTGCGCGTGCTCGACGCGGAGCGCGGCATCGACCTCACCATGGAGGTCCTGCAGCACCTGGGCGACAACGCCGTGCGCACCGTGGCGCTGGCCTCCACCGACGGGCTGGTGCGCGGGATGCCGGTGGTGGATACCGGCCGTCCCATCTCGGTGCCGGTGGGCCGCGGCACCCTCGGCCGGCTGTTCGACGTGCTCGGCAACACGATCGACGACGGGGGGCCGGTCGAAGCCAAGGAGTACTGGCCCATCCACCGCAAGCCGCCGGCGCTGGTCGAACTAGAGGTGCAGCCGCAGATCCTGGAGACCGGCATCAAGGTCATCGACCTGCTCGCTCCTTATGTCAAGGGCGGCAAGGTGGGACTGTTCGGCGGCGCCGGCGTCGGCAAGACGGTGCTGGTGCAGGAACTGATCTACAACATCGCGACCGAGCACGGCGGCTTCAGCGTGTTCGCCGGGGTGGGCGAGCGCACGCGCGAGGGCAACGACCTCTGGCTCGAGATGAAGCAGTCCGGCGTGCTGAGCAAGACGGCGCTGGTGTTCGGCCAGATGAACGAGCCGCCGGGCGCACGGCTGCGGGTGGGGCTGACCGGGGTGACGCTCGCGGAGTACTTCCGCGATCGTGAGGGGCAGGACGTGCTGCTGTTCATCGACAACATCTTCCGCTTCGTGCAGGCGGGCTCGGAGGTCTCGGCCCTGCTCGGCCGCATGCCGAGCGCGGTCGGCTACCAGCCCACCCTCGCCCAGGAGATGGCGGCGCTGCAGGAGCGGATCACCTCGACCAAGCGCGGCTCGATCACCTCGGTGCAGGCGATCTACGTGCCGGCGGACGATTACACCGACCCCGCGCCGGCGACCACCTTCCTGCACCTGGATGCGACCACCAACCTCGAGCGCCGCATCGCCGAACTCGGCATCTACCCGGCGGTCGACCCCTTGCGCTCGACCTCGCGCATCCTGGATCCCAAGGTGGTGGGAGCCGAGCACTACCAGGTGGCCCGCCAGGTGCAGGAGATCCTGCAGCGCTACAACGACCTGCAGGACATCATCGCCATCCTCGGCATGGAAGAGCTGAGCGACCAGGACAAGCTGATCGTGGCGCGCGCGCGCCGCATCCAGAAGTTCCTCTCGCAGCCCTTCCACGTCGCCGAGGCGTTCACCGGCACCCCCGGCCAGTACGTGCCGCTGGAGCAGACCGTGCGCGGCTTCAAGGAGATCTGCGAGGGCAAGCACGACGAGATTCCGGAGCAGTGCTTCTACATGGCGGGTGGGATCGACATGGTCCTCGAACGCGCGGAGAAGATGAAGGCAGGTGCGACCAGCTAGCCGCGGGCCGGCTGGCGGGCCGGGCCCGGCCGTGAGCGCACCTGCCCGCCTGGCTGGCGCGCCGGCGAAGGGAGGCGAACGGTGGGGCGGAGCTTCGAGGTCGAGGTGGTGACGCCCGAGGGCCAGGCGCTGCGGGCGCGGGCGAGCTACCTGCAGGCACCGGCGTGGAACGGCTATCTGGGCGTGCTGGCGCGGCACGCCCCGCTGCTGGCAGCGCTGCGCCCGGGCGTGCTCACGGTGCGCCACGAGGGCGAGGGGTGGGAGCGGCTGCTCGCGGTGCGGGGCGGATTTCTGGAGGTGGCGGACGATCGGGCGGTGGTGCTGGTGGACGAGGCGCTGCCGGCCGACGCCATCGATCCCGAGGCGGTCCAGCGCGAGCTCGCGGCGCTGCCGGCCGAGCTGCCCGAGCCGGTGGGGCAGACCATCGCCGCCCGCACCGCCGCCCGCGAGCAGGCGCGGCGCGAACGCGAGCTGGCGCTGGACTGGTGCGAGGCGCGGCTGCTGGCGCGCGAGCGGTTCGAGCGCGCCGCTGCCGGCAGATCGGTGACAGGGTAGACACGGCCCCTGCGGCGTGGCACCATCAGAAGCCGTGGTCGTGCCGCCAGCGGCTGGGCGCCGGCTGGCGGCGTATCCAAGCCAGGTCCCCGAATGGAGTTGCGAGCAGTGGCTTCCCAACCTGGAACCGGATCGGCAGCCGAGGCACCTCCCGGCCGGGCGCCTGCCTCGCCCTCTGCCGGGGCGGCGGCGTCCAGCACCGGCGCGCACGCGCCGGCGGTCGCCCCGGAGCTGGCGCGCACGCCGGCGGAGGCGCAACTGGCGGAGCGCGCGCAGTGGCTGGCCGGCCGCCTCAACGAGATGCCGAAATATGTGCTGTTCCTGTACAACCTGTTGCTCGACGGCAACATCGAGTGGCGCTACAAGGAGCACGCCTTCGCCACCCTGTGGTATCTGTTCGACGACCGGGAAGGGATCATCCCCAACGACGATCCGCTGATCGGCCGGCTGGATGACCTGGCGTTCGTCTACCGGTGCTTCGCGGAGCTGACGGGATCGCTGCCCCAGGCGAAGCTGGCGCTGTACGAGGAGGTGCTCGCGCGCGACGGCATCCCGATGCGGAGCTATCTGATGGAGTTGCCGGCGCGGATGGGGGAGTTTTACTTCGCGATCGCGGCGCTGTATCCCGAGACGGTGGCGCGGCTCAAGAGCCGGCTCGGCAACGCGGTGGCGACCGGAGAGCTGGTGCGCGCGGTCCGCAGCTATCTGGAGAGCTTCGTGCCCGACGATCCGCACAGCGAGAAGATCCGGCGGTGCGTGGTGTTCCTGGACAACTACCACCTCAAGAAGTGAGAGGGCGGTGAGCGTGGAGCCGGGGCGCGGCGCGGCCGACGGCCCGGTGCTGATCTTCTCCGACGTCCACCTCGATCCGGCCGAGCCCGACAAGACCGCCGCTTTCGTCCGGTTCTGCGAGCGGATGCGTCCGGGCGGTTTCGCCTACGTGTACTGCCTGGGAGATCTGTTCCACTACTGGGTCGGACCCGGCCAGGAGGGCTTGCCCGAAGTCGCCGAGCCGCTCGCGGCGCTGGGTGCGCTCGCCGCCGGGGGCACGCGGCTGGTGCTGTTGCACGGCAACCGGGACTTCCACCTGGGGGCAGAGGTGCGGGGCTGGCTCGGCGCCGGGGCAGCGATCGTGGCCGGCCCCTTGCGGGTCTGCCATCTCGGGTTGCGCCTGCATCTGGAACACGGCGATCTGCTCTGCGCGCGGGACACCCGCTACCGCGCCATGCGGCGGGTCATCCGCCACCGCGCGGCGGTGCGCGCCTTCCGCGCGCTGCCGCTTCGCTGGCGGCTGGCGGTGGCCTCGGGCCTGCGCGCCCTCAGCCGGCGGGAACTGGCGCGCAAGAGCGGTCCGGTGCTCGCGCTGTGCGGGGCGCTGCTGCGCCGGCGCGTGGCGGGACCGATCGATGCCGCGGTCATCGGGCACGTGCACCGCGCGCAGCGGCGCGAGGCGGTGGTGCAGGGCCGCCGCCGTTGGGTGTTCTCCCTCGGCGCCTGGGACCACGGCAATCGGAGCTGGCTCGAGATCGATCGCGAGCAGATCGTGCTGCACGACGGCCCGCAGGGCCGGTGCGTGTTGCGCACGCCGGCGGCGGCGGTGCGCGCCGGCTGACGCCCGGGCCGAGCGTCCGCGGCGCTGTCTGTCAGGGGATGTATCCTCAGTGGTGTCGCCGCGGAGCAGCGCATGGCCGAGGAACTCGCCGCGATCCTGGACGCCGCCGCGCGCCACGACGCCTCCGACGTCCTGTGGAGCGCCGGGCTGCCCGTCAGCTACCGCGTGTGCGGGCGCTGGCTGCCGACGCAGACCGAGCCGCTCACGGGTGCCGAGGTGCAGCGCTTGCTGGAGGCGCTGCTGCCCGGCGAGCGGCTGGAGGAGCTGCGGGCGCGGCGCGAGCTGACCTGCATGGCGGAGCCCCCTGGGCGCGAGTACCGCTATCGCTGCCAGCTGTTCTACCAGGCCGGGGAACCGGCAGCGGTGCTACGCCCCGTGCCGTACCGCATCCCGCGGCTGCGCGAGCTCGGACTGCCCGAGGAACTGGAGGAGCTGGTCATCGAGCGCGGCGGCGGCCTGGTGCTGCTGGTCGGCCCGCACGGCCACGGCACCACCACCACCGCGGCAGCGCTGGTCGACGCCGCCAACCGCCGCCGCCGGTGCCACATCGTCAAGGTGGAGGCGCCGGTGGAGTTCGTGCACCGCAGCGAGCTGGCGCTCATCGAGCACCGCGAGGTGGGCCGCGACACCCCGGACTTCGAGCAGGCGCTGGCGCAGATCGGACGCCTGGCGCCGGACCTGGTCGTGCTGGGCGCGCTGCCGGAGCGCGCCACCCTGGAGCGCGCGCTGGCGCTGGCTGCCAGCGGCACGCTGGTGCTCGCCACCCTGCCGGGCAGCGGCGTGGTGCCAGCGCTGGAGGGGATCGTCGAGAGCGTCGTCCTGTTCGAACAGGGCCGGGTGCGGGCGCAGCTCGCGCGCGTGGTGCGTGCCGTGCTGGCGCAACGACTGCTGCGCACGCGCGAGGGCAAGGCGATGGTCCCGGCGCTGGAACTGCTGCACGCGACGGCCGAGGTGCGCGCTCTGATCGAGGAGCAGCGCCTGCCGCAGCTGCGCCGCGAGATGGAGAGCGGCGTGCTCGGCATGGTGACGCTGGAGCAGTCGGCCGCCCGTCTGGTCAAGGAGGGGCTGGTGAGCCAGGCCGAGGCGGCGCCGTGGCTCGCCCCTGCCCCGCCGGCCGCGCCACCGGCCCCGCGGCCCTGAGGCGCGGCCGCTCGCCCCGCACGTGCAGCGCCTTGCACGGCGCGCTATCCTGCCGGATCGGTGCCGAAGGGAGCGCAGCGTACGAGGCGACGTGTGGACGAGGGCGCCGCCGCCATCGAGGTCGAGGGGCTGCACAAGCACTTCCGCAGCGGGCTGCTGCGCCGGCGGGTCCACCGCGCCCTGGCCGGGGTGAGCTTTCGCGTCGAACGCGGCCAGGTGGTGGGGCTGATCGGGCCCAACGGCGGCGGCAAGACGACCACCTTCGGCTGTCTGTTGGGGCTGCTGCGCCCGAGCGCGGGCCGGGTGCGGCTGTTCGGCGAGTGCCCGCGCCGCCCCGCCACGCGCCGCTGTCTCGGCTATCTGCCCGAGACCTCGCCGTTTCCCGGCGTGCTGACCGCGCGCCAGGGGCTGGAGTTCTACGGGGCGCTGGCCGGGCTGCCGCGGCGCGAGCGGCGCCGGCGCGCCGCGGCCCTGCTCGCGCGGCTGGGCCTCGCCGCCGCCGCCGACCGCCGGCTCGCGGTCTTCTCCAAGGGGATGCTGCGCCGCTTCGGACTGGCGCAGGCGCTGATCGCGGCGCCGCCGCTGCTGTTGCTCGACGAGCCGGCGAGCGGTCTCGACCCCCTGGGCGCACGCGAACTGGCGGCGGTGATCGCCGAGGAGCGCGCGCGCGGGACCACGGTGCTGCTCGCCTCGCATGAGCTGGCCGCGCTGGAGTCGCTGTGCGACGCGATCGTGCTGCTCCACCAGGGGCGGGTGCTGCTCGAGGGAGCGCTGCCGCAGCTGCTGGCGAGCGGCTCCGGGGTGCGGCTGGAGGTCGAGGGGCTGGATGCGCCCGCGCTCGCCGCACTCCGGCAGTGGATCGGTGCCCACGGCGGTCGGCTCACCGCGGTCGAGCCGCGGCGCGAGCGGCTCGGGGAGCTGTTCCTGCGCGCGCTCGAACGAGCCGGCGCGGGCGCGCAGGCGCCGGTCCTGCCGGCACGTGGCACGGAGCACGGGGCGTGAGGGGGGCCGGGTGGCGCGGGCTCACCGTGGTGGTGCGCCTGGTGGTGCGGGAGCATGCCGCGGGCTACTGCATGCTGGGCATGGTGGTGGCGCTCGGCGCCGCCGCCGTGGGACTCGGCACTCCCCAGCTCGAGCCAGGTGGTGAGGCGCGGCTGGCGCTCGTCTATGGGCTCGGCGCGACGGAGCTGCTCGTGGTCCTCGCCGCGGCGCTGCTCGGGGCCCTCTCCCTGGGCACGACGCTGCGCCGCCGCCGCGCCGCGGCGCTGCTGGCGCGCCCGCTGGGGCGGGCGGCGCTGCTCGCCGGGCACGCCTTGGGTGCGCTCTGTGTGGCGGCACTGGTGGCGCTCGTGGCCGGCGCGACGCTGCTCGGGGCATTGCTCGCCAGCGGTCACGGCAGGGCGCTCGGCGCGCTGGTGCCGCGCGTCGAGCACCTGCCGGCCGAGGTGCTGGTGGGCGACCGCGAGGGCCGGCCGGTGCCGGCCCCGCCCGCCTTCGCGCTGCAGAGCGGGGAAAATGCGCTGTGGCGGTTCCGCGGCATCCCCCCGGCCGCCGGACGCACCGCCGCGGCGTGGCTGCTCCAGGTCGCGCCGGCATACGCGGCGCGGGAGGGCTTCCCGGGCGCAGTCGAGGTCGCGCTCGCGGTGCGGATGCGCCCGGCGCCGCCGCCGGGCGATCCCGACCGGGGCTGGGTGCACAGCCGGCACGTACTGTGGTGCGGCCGCGGCCAGCCCGGCCTGCTCGCGCTCCCGATGCCCGGTGCGGCCAGTGGGCATGGGGGCGAGACGGGTGCGGGACCGCCCCACGACATCGAGGTGCTGCTCGAGGTGCGCACCCCCGACAGCATGCTCGCCTTCGAGCTGCAGCCCCCGGCGGGGCAGCCAGTGGGCGAGCAGGGGCCCAACAGCGGCATGGTGACGGTCCGGGGGGCCGAACGCAGCCCGGCTGCGGGGCTGGTGGCGCTCGGAGTTGGCCGGCTCGGGGCAGGGGCGGTGGTGGCGGCGCTAGGGGTGCTCGGCGCCGCCGTGGTGCGCGAGTGGACGGCGGCGCTGGCGGCGCTGGTACTCGCCGCCCTCGCGCGCTTTCCCGAGCTGGTCCGCACCTTCGCGCTCTCGGTGCAGGCGCTGGGCACGCACGCGCACCCCGAGCCGCTGGCCTCGGCGCCAGCCCCGGCCTGGTGGGCCGTGGCGCTGCAGCGGCTGGCCGAGGGGGTCGCGGGTGTGCTGCCGGAGCTGGGCCGACTGGACTGGAGCGGGGCGGTGCTGGCCGGCCGCCCGGTGGCACTGGCGGCGGTGGCGCGCGAGCTGGCCGCGCTGCTGCCCTTTCTGGGCGGCATCGCGGTGCTGGCCTGGGGCGCCTTCATCCGGCGCGACGTGCGTGCTGCCTGAGAGGGCCGGGCCCGCCCGCTCGCGACCGGCGGGCCCGACGGGCGGGGGCGGAGCAGGGCGTGAGAGGCACGGGACGGGCGATGGCGCTGCTGGTGGCCGGGGTGCTCGCCCTCGGCGCGCAGGGGCTCTGGGGCCGCCTGGCGCGCGTGCCCGGCGCGCAGGCGAGCGCGCGCGCGGTGGCGCTCGCCCCGGGTGAGGCGGCAGCATGGCTGTTGCTGGGCGGATTGCGCGCGGTGGTGATCGCGGCGACGTGGGTCGAGCTCATGCAGGCCTACCACGCCGGCGCTTTCCACGAGGTGCCGCCGCTCGCCAGCGTGATCACCGCGCTCGATCCGCTGCGCGAAGAGGCCTGGGTGATCGGCGGCTGGACGATGGCGGTGCAGATCCCGGAACGCCATGGCGATCCGAGGCGCGCCTGGCCGTGGATCCGCCAGGGACTCCTGCACCTGCAACGCGGCCTGGAGCGCAACCCCGGCTCGTGGCGCCTGCCCTACGAGACGGCGATGCTGTTGCTGCTGCACGTGGTAGCCGACCGAGAGCGCGCGCGGGCGCTCGAGGCCGACCGCGCGCTCGACCCCCAGGGCCTGCCCGCGGTGCTGCTGGCCCTGCGCCACCTCGAGCGGGCGGCCCGGGTGCCCGCCCATCCCGCGGCGCCGGACTGGGCGCGGCTGGGGCTGTTGCTGGAGCTGGCCGCCGGCGCTCCGGAGCCTGGGGCCCGCCGCGGCTATCTGGACCGGGCAGCCGCGGTGCTCGCGCACCTGCGGGCCGACCATCCCTACCTGCCGGAGCAGGCGTTCGCGCCGTGGGAGCGGCGCCTGGCGGAGCTCGAACGAAAAGGCGGGAGCGCGAGGTGAGGCGGGTCGCGCCCTGGGCCCGCGCTTGACACCCGCCCCGGGGGAAAGCTACCTTTTGTCCCTTTCCCGGAGCCGAGCGGCCGAGCCATGAAGCCTCTTTTGATCGCCGGCAACTGGAAGATGTACACCGTGCGCGCGAGCGCCATCGAGCTGGCGCAGCAGCTCAGGGCGGGGCTCGCCAGCCTGCTGGCGCAGGGCGGCCTGGAGGTGGTGCTGTTGCCGCCGGCGCCGTTTTTGCTCGAGGTCGTGCAGGTGCTCGCCGGCACCGCGATCGCGGTCGGGGCGCAGTGCTGTCACGGTGAGGACGAGGGTGCGTACACCGGAGCCGTCTCCGCGCCGATGATCGCCTCGACCGGCGCCCGCTGGGTGCTGTGCGGGCACAGCGAACGGCGGCGGTTGTTCGGCGAATCCAACCGGGAGGTCGGGGCGCAGCTGCGCGCGGCGCTGCGGGCAGGGCTGCGGCCGGTGCTGTGTGTCGGCGAGACGCTGGAGCAGCGCGAGGCGGGGCGCACCCACGAGGTGGTGGCGCTGCAGCTGCGCCATGCGCTGGAGGGGCTCGATGGCGCGCAGGCGGCGCGGGTCGTCATCGCCTACGAGCCGGTCTGGGCGATCGGGACCGGACGCAGCGCGAGCCCTCAACAGGCGGCGGAGGTGCACGGCGCCATCCGGGCGCTGTTGCCGGCGGCAGCGGCGAGCGAGGTCCGGATCCTGTACGGCGGCAGCGTCAAGCCCGACAATGCGGCCGAGCTGCTCGGCCAGCCCCAGATCGACGGCGTCCTGGTGGGAGGCGCGAGCTTGCATGCCGACAGCTTCTGCGCGATCGCGCAGGCGGGATCGGCGGTGGCGCGCGCCCGCCTCGCCCATGAGACAGCGGGCGACAGCGCAGCCCGCGCAGCAGCCGGGGGGTGAAGCTGCGATGATCGTGTTCTTGTGGATCGCGTTCATCTTCGTGTCGATCCTGCTGCTCGGGGTGATCCTGCTGCAGCGGGGCGATGTGGGCGGGATCGGGGCCGCGTTCGGCGGCGGCGGCGGGGAGACCGCGTTCGGCGTCAAGGCGGACGTGACCTGGCGGCGCACGACGGCGGTGCTGGGCGCATTGTTCATGCTGCTGGCGATGGCGATCGGCATCCTGACGACCCGGCAGCGGGGCCATACCGTCGCCGGCGAGCCCGCGCCCGCTCCGGCCGAGGCACCCGCGGTGCCCGGCGGCGGCGGGGCGGCGGCGCCCGCGGGCGCTCCCGGGCCGGCTCCCGGCGCCGATGGCTGAGCCGGTTCCGCCGGGGCACCAGCCCCCAGGCGCGGCGCCGCGGAGCGCCGCTCCCGCCGGTGCGGCCGAGGCCGCGCAGCTCGAGCAGCTGCTGCGCGCGCGGGGTGCGCTGCGCACGGGCCATTTCCTGCTCTCCTCGGGCCTGCACAGCGAGCACTACGTGCAGTGCCAGGCCGTACTCGCCCAGCCACCGGAGGCGGAGCGGCTCGGAGCGGCCCTGGCCGCCCGGTTCGGCGGTGCGGCGGTGGACCTGGTGGTGGCGCCGGCCCTCGGCGGAGTCATCGTCGGCTACGAGGTCGCACGCGCGCTCGGCTGTCCGGCGCTGTTCGCCGAGCGCTACCAGGGCCAGCTGATGCTGCGCCGCGGCCAGCAGGTGCCCGCAGGAGCGCGCGTGCTGGTGGTCGAGGACGTGGTGACCACCGGCGGCTCGGCGCGCGAGGTCGTGGAGCTCGTGCGCGGGGCGGGGGGCGTGCCGGTCGGGGTAGCCGCACTGCTCGACCGGACAGCCCCCGATCTGCCGCCGATCTTCGGCGAGCTGCGCTTCGAGGCACTGCTCCGCCTGCAGGCGCCTGCCTGGCGCCCCGAGGACTGCCCGCGCTGCAGGCGGGGCGAGCCGCTGGAGAGCCCGGGCAGCCGGCGCGCAGGGGCGGAGTCGGGCGGAGCCGGCGGGCGGTGATCCGGAGCATGACCGGTTTCGGGCGCGCGCGGTTCGCCGAGGGCGACCTCGTCGTCAGCGTGCTCGTGCGCGCGCTCAACCACCGGGGTCTGAAACTGCACCTGCGGCTGCCCGATGCGTGCGCGCCGCTCGGCCCGGCGATCGAGCGGGCGGTGCGCGAGCGGATCGAACGCGGCAGTATCTACCTGGAGCTCGGCTATCACGGCCCGCGCCGGCCAGGGGCGTGGCGGCTCGATCGCGAGCTGCTCAAGTACTACGTGCGGGAGCTCGGAGAACTGCAGGCCGAGATCGCGCGCGAGGCCGAGCCGCTGGCGCTCGATCGGCTGGCGGCGCTGCCCGGGGTGATCGAGCCCGCGCCCGCGGAGCCCGAGGGCGAACCGCTGCTGGCGGAGCGCGTGATGCCGGTGCTGCAGCAGGCGCTGGCGGCTCTGGTGGCCAGCCGCGAGGCCGAGGGACAGCTGCTGGCGCGCGAGCTGGAGCGCGCGTGCGCGCGGGTGGCCGAGGCGCTGGCGCGGCTCAAGGAGGGCCTGCCGGGCGCGCTCGCGGCCTATCGCGAGCGGCTGGAGCAGCGCCTGGCGCGCCTGCTGGGCGAAACGCCCCTGGACCCGGGGCAGATCGCCCGCGAGGTGGCGCTGCTCGCCGAGCGCAGCGACGTGAGCGAGGAGCTGAGCCGGCTCGAGGCCCATCTGGGGGCGGTGGCCGAGGCGCTGGCCAGGGGAGGTCCGGTGGGCCGGCGGCTGGAGTTTCTGACCCAGGAGTTGCAGCGCGAGGCGACGACCCTGGCCGCCAAGCTGCAGGACCCGGCGCTGCTCGAGCACGCGCTGGTGATCAAGATCGAGGTCGGCCGCATGCGCGAGCAGGCGGCCAACGTGGAATAGCGCACGGAGGGGCGGGAGGTGGGCGGGCGCGCGGTGGTGATCTCGGGGCCTTCGGGTGCGGGCAAGACCTCCGTCATCCGGCGGCTGCTCGCCCAGGAGCCGCGCTTCTGGCTGAGCGTGTCCGCCACCACGCGCCCGCCCCGTCCGGGCGAGCGCCACGGGGTGGACTATCTGTTCCTGAGCCGGGAGCAGTTCGAACGGCTGCGGGCCGAGGGTGGGCTGCTGGAGTGGGCGGAGGTCTACGGGGAGCTGTACGGAACCCCGCGCGCGCCGCTGGAACAGGCGCTCGCCGAGGGGCGCGTGGCGCTGCTCGACATCGACACCCAGGGAGCCAGGAGCCTGCGGCAGAGCGGGCTGCCGGTGACCTGCATCATGATCGTGCCGCCGAGTTTCCAGGTGCTGGCGGAGCGGTTGCGGGGGCGGGCGAGCGAGGACCAGGCAGGGCTGGAGCGCCGGCTGGCGCGCGCGCGGGCGGAGCTGGCCGAGGCGCCGGCCTATGATGCGGTCGTGACCAACGACGATCTGGAGCGCTGTGTCGCCGAGGTGCGGCGGCTGGCGCTGGCGGGAGTGACGCCGGGCCTGCCGGGGGCATCCGGCAGCAGCGGGCGAACCCCATGACCGAGCACGTTCCCGGTCCGGCCGGGCGGCCGCTGGTGGTGGTGCTGGGGGTGAGCGGCTCGATCGCTGCCTACAAGGCGGCAGAGCTGGCGAGCCGGCTCGCCCAGCGCGGTCACCAGGTCCACGTGGTGCTGACGCGCGCGGCGGCGCAGCTCGTCACCCCCGCCACCTTCTACCCGCTGACGGGCAACCCGGTGCACGGCGAGCTGTTCGCCGCGGAGAGTGCTGGCGGCGGGGCCCGGGTCGAGCACGTGGGGCTGGCGGAGCGCGCGGATGTGTTCGCCATCGCGCCGGCCACCGCCCACACGATCGCGCGCCTGGCGCTGGGGCTGGCGGATGACTTCCTGACGACGCTGGTGCTCGCCTACCGCGGGCCGGTGCTGGTCGCCCCGGCGATGAACGACCAGATGTACGCCCACCCGGCCGTCGCGCACAACCTCGAGACCCTGCGCCGCTGGGGCTACGAGGTGATCGAGCCCGAACAGGGGGCGCTCGCGTGCGGCCGCTGGGGGGCGGGCCGGCTGGCCGACCCGCAGCGGATCCTCGCCCGCATCGAGGCGCTGGGGGCCGCCCGCCCGAGCGAGCCGGGGCGGGGCGAGCTGGTGTGAGCCGCACCGCCGTCCAGCCTGGAGGATCGCTGCGATGCGCCTGGTGGTGACGGCGGGACCGACCCGCGAATGGCTCGATGCGGTGCGCTTTCTGTCCAACCCCTCCTCGGGGCGGATGGGGCAGGCGATCGCGAGCGCGGCGGTGCGGCGCGGTCACCAGGTGGCGCTGGTGCGAGGACCGGTCGCGCTGCCGCCACCGGCGGGGCTCGTGGAGCTGCGCGAGGTCGAGACCACCGAGGAGATGCTGGCGGCGTGCCTGCAGCTGTGGCCGCGCGCGGACGCGCTCGTGATGGCAGCGGCGCCGGCGGACTTCCGTCCCGAGACGCGGCTGGCCGGCAAGCTCAAGAAGGACGCGCTGGGCGAGGCGATCTCGCTCCGCCTGGTGCGCACCCCCGATATCCTGACCGCGCTCGCGCGCGCGCGCCGGCCCGGGCAGCTGCTGGTGGGCTTTGCCCTGGAGGCCGAGCAGGGCGAGGCGCACGCCCGCGCCAAGCTGGAACGCAAGGGGCTCGATCTGATCGTGCTCAATGCGCCCTCGAACTTCGCGATCGAGCACGGCGCCGCCATCACCATCCTCGGACGCGAGGGGGTGCGGGGGCGCCATGAGGGCAGCAAGGACGAGCTGGCGGAGCGCGTGCTGGAGCAGCTGGAGCGAGAGCGGGCGATCCGGAGCTGAGGGGCGAGCGGTCGCACCGGGGGGACGAGCCGATGGCGGAGCGCGAACCGGTGGTGGTGCGGGTGCGGCGGCGGCCGGGGACCGAAGATCTCGAGCTGCCGCGCTACATGAGCGAAGGCGCCAGCGGGCTCGACGTGCGCGCGGCGGTAGACCAGCCGCTGGTCTGCGCCCCCGGGCAGATCGTGCTGGTGCCGACCGGACTCAGCTTCGAGGTGCCGCCCGGCTACGAACTGCAGGTCCGCGCGCGCTCGGGGCTGGCGTTGCACCACGGGCTCACCCTGGTCAACGGCGTGGGCACGCTCGATGCGGACTACCGCGGCGAGCTGGGCGTGATCGTCGGCAACCTCGGGCAACAGCCGTTCACGATCGAGCGCGGGATGCGGATCGCGCAGCTGGTGCTCATGCGGGTGGAGCGCGCGCGGCTGGAACTGGCCGCGGCGCTGGGCGAGACCGCACGCGGCACCGGCGGGTTCGGCTCCACGGGCAGCGGGACCGCGAGCGCCCACCCTCGCCAGGGGCGGCGACGGGGATGAGCGTGCCCGCCGGGGCCGGCTGCGGCGGCACGCGGCACGCCCCCCCCTGCCCCGCGAGCACCGCGGGGCCGGCCGGAACGGCCGCGGCGGCGCGCCAGCTGCACCAGGAGCTGCTGGTCGCCGACCTGCACACCCACCTCATGCTCGGCGTCGGCTACCTCGGCTTCGATGTGTGCCGTCCGTATCCGTGGTGGGCGCGGCGCGGCCCGCTCAAGAACCTCTTCGGCACCGTCAGCATCGAGCAGGCGCGCGCGGGTGGGCTCGACCTGCTGGTCGCGGTGGTCTACCTGCTCCCCAATCCCTGGCGCAGCTACCGGCGGGCGCTCCGCCATCAGCTGGCGCGGCTGCGCGCGCTGTGCGAGCGCCACGCCGGGCAGGTGCTCCACGCCCGCTCCAGCGCCGAGGTGCTGGCCGCGCGCGAGCAGGGCAAGCTGGCGCTCATGCTCGCGGTCGAGGGCGGGCATGCGATCGAGGCCGACCTCGCCGAGCTGGAGCTGCTGCGCGAGCACGGCGCGATCTATCTGACGCTGTCGCACTTCATCAACAACCGGCTCGCGGCCACCGCGACCCACCCCGGGCGCGACTGGGGACTGAGCGCACGGGGGCGGGAGCTGGTGCGGCAGTGCAACCGGCTCGGGATCCTGCTCGACATCACGCATTCGAGCCCCCGCGCGCGCTCGGAGGTGCTGCGGCTGAGCGCCCAGCCCGTGATCTACTCCCACACCGGACTGCGCCGCTTCGTGCCGGCGGCGCGCATGACGACCGAGGAGGAACTGCGCGCGGTGCGGGCTGCCGGCGGCGTGGTGGGGCTTCTGCTCTCGCCCTACTTCCTCAACGGCACGCTGCGGGCCGGGCTGGGTGATGTGGCGCGCAACCTGGAGCACATGTGCGAAGTCATGGGAGCGGAGCACGTCGCCATCGGCAGCGATCTGGGCTCCGGTCTGCCGCCGCCGACTGGACTGCGCTCGCTGGCCGACTACCCGGCGCTGACCGCCGCGCTGGTGGCGCGCGGCTTCTCGCGCGCCGCGCTCGCCCAGATCTGGGGCGAGAGCCTGTTGCGCACCCTGCGCGCCATCGGCCGCTGAGCAGCCGCCCGCGGCGGCGGAGCCGACTGGCCGCAGCTTGCCCGCCGCGCCGGCCGTGCCGTAGACTCCCGGCTCGGACGAGCCGCAGCCGAGGCGAGACTCCATGAGCGCTGACCGCACTGCCATCCCCGCCCCCCAGCTCGAGCCCGGCCAGCAGGTGGAAGGCTTTCGCATCGAGGCGGTGACGCCGCTGGAGGAGATCCGCGCCCGCTGCTACGAGGCGGTGCACCTGCAGACCGGAGCCCAGGTGCTGCTGCTGCACTGCCACGACGAGGAGAAGCTGTTCGCGGTCGGCTTCTTGACACCGGCGGAGGATTCGCGCGGTACCCCGCACGTGCTGGAGCACTGCGTGCTGGCGGGCTCGGAGCGCTTCCCGGTCAAGGACGCGTTCGCCGAGCTGGAGCGGCGCTCGCTCGCCACCTTCCTCAACGCGTTCACCTGGCCCGATCGCACCATCTATCCGGTCTGCTCGGCGGTGCGCGCCGACTACGAAAATCTGGCGAGCGTCTACTGCGACCTGGTGCTGCGCCCCCGCCTGCTCGAGACCACCTTCGCCCAGGAAGGGGTCCATTTGGCGCCGGAGGACGAAGGGCAGGATCCTCCGCAGCGGTTCGTCTGGAGCGGTGTCGTCTACAACGAGATGCGCGGGGCGTACAGCTCGCCCGAGCAGCTCGTGGAGCGCGCGCTGAGCCGCGCCTTGCGGCCCGATACCTGCTACCGGCACGATGCCGGCGGCGAGCCGGACGAGATCCCGCTGCTCACCCACCAGGCGCTGGTGGAGTTCCACCGGCGGGCGTACGCGCCGCGGGCCGCGCGGTTTTTTGCTCTATGGCGACGTGCCGCCGCGCGACAACCTGGCGCTGCTGGCGCGGCTGCTGGCGGGCCTGCAGCCTGGCCCCCCACCGCCCGCGGTCCCCGCCCTGCAGCCGCCCTGGCCGGCACCGCGAGAGCTGCAGCTGCGCTATCCGGTGGCAGCCGGGGCGGAGACCGCGCGCCGCAGCTTCTGCGTGCTCGCGTGGCTGTGCTGTCCGGTGACCGAGGTGGCAGAGGCGCTGTGGCTCCAGGTGCTGGTGGAGGCGCTGGTCGGCTCGGCGGCCGGACCGCTGCGCAAGGCGCTCATCGACTCGGGACTGGGCGAGGATCTGTATCCGCCGCATGCCTGCGAGACCGAGACGCTGCAGCTGGCGGTGCGCTTCGGGCTGCGGGGCACCGAGCCCGAGCACGCCGGGGCGATCGAGCAGCTGGTGCTCGGGACCCTGGCCCGGCTGGCGGAGCAAGGGCTCGACCGCGAGCTGCTGGAGGCGAGCCTGCACCAGGTGGAGCTGGCCGGGCGCGAGATCGTACCGCCGTTTCCCATCCTGCTGCTCAGCCGCGCGAGCAGGCTCTGGTACTACGGCGCCGATCCGAAGGACGGCCTGCGCTTCGGCGAACAGCTGGCCGCGCTGCGGCGCCGGCTCGCCGCCGAGCCGGATCTGCCCGAGCGCACGCTGCGCCGCTGGCTGCTGGACAATCCGCACCGGCTGCGGCTGGTGGCGCGGCCCGACCCGGAGCTGTTCGTCGAGCGGGAGCGGGCGCTGCGCGCCCGGCTCGCCGAGCTGAGCGCACGGTTGGATGCGGCCGAGCGGCAGCGGCTGGCCGAGCGCGCCCGCGCCCTGCGCGCCGCGCAGGCCACGCCCGATCCGCCCGCAGCGCTCGCGCGTCTGCCGCGGCTGGAGCCGCACCAGGTGCCGCGGGCGGTCCGCCGGCTGCCGACGGAGATGCGCGAGCACGCCGGGGTGCCGATCCTCGAGCATCCGGTGTTCGCCAACGGGATGGTCTACCTCGGGCTGGCCTTCGATACCGCCGAGCTGGAGGAAGAGCTGGTCGCGCTGCTGCCGCTGTTCGGCCTCGCCACCACCGAGATGGGCGCGGCGGGCCTGGACTACGAGCAGATGGCACGCCGCATCCAGCGCTACACCGGCGGGGTGTGGAGCGAGCTGGTGGCAGGCGCCGAGGTACACACCGGCGCTCCGCGCGAGCGGCTGCTGATCGACGGCAAGGCGCTCGCACACAACGGGCACCAGCTGGTCGCGATCGTGCGCGACCTGGTCGGCGCGCCCGATCCCCACGACGCCAAGCGGCTGGGCGATCTGGTGCGCGAGGCGCACGCCCGCGCCGAGGCGGCGCTGATCCCGCGCGGTACCCGGCTGGCGATCCTGCGGGCCGCCCGGGGGCTGGGCCGGCGGTTCCGCCGCCGGGAGCAGTGGGCCGGGGTGAGCCAGCTGCTCTTCCTGCGGGCGCTGGCGGCGACGCTGGCGGAGGAGCTACCGCAGCTCATCGAGCGCCTGGAGACACTCGGCCGGCGGCTGCTGGTGCGCCAGCGGCTGCTGGTGAGCGTGGCGGGCGATCCGCAGAGCATCGCGGCGCTGCGCGCGGAGATCGACGCCCTCATCGAGGCGCTGCCGGCGGCCGGCGGCGGAAGCGGTGCGGTCGCACCGGACGGCCGCGGGCCCGCCGGCACGGCGGCGAGCGGGCCTGTGGCCGCCGGTGCCGAGCGCGCCGCGACAGAGGGCATCGCGATCGCGAGCGAGGTCGCCTTCGCGGCGCGCCTGCTGCCCGTGGCACCGATCACCAGCGAGGCGGCGCCGGCGCTGGAGCTGCTCGCGCACGTGCTGTCGCTGGACTATCTGTACCAGCGCATCCGCGTGCAGGGCGGTGCCTACGGCGGCTGGTGCCAGTACGGCCAGGAGGACGGGGTGCTGGTGATGGCCTCCTATCGCGATCCGCATCTGGAGGAGACGCTCCAGGTGTTCGACGGCGTGTGGGCGTTCGCGCGCGAACGGCTCGATGACGCTGCCCTGGAGGCGGTGCGGCTGGGTGCGCTCGCCCCGGGCCTGCGCCCGCCCAGCCCCGCCGAGGTGCTCTCCACCGCGCGCCGGCGCTGGTTGCTCGGCATCGACGACGAGCTGCGGCAGCGGCTGCGCGATGGGCTGTTCGAACTGGATGCGGCCGCGGTGCGGCGTCTGGCGCTGCCGGTGCTGGAGCAGGGGCTGGCAGCCGCCGGTACCGCGGCCCTGGCGGCGCGCGAGCGATTGCTCGCCGCCGCGCGCGCGCTCCAGCTCCCGCTGACCATCACCGAGGCGAGCTGAGCGGCCCGGCGTCCTGCGCGCCCGGCGCGCTGCCCCAGCCGCCGCCACCGGGGGTCTGCATGCCGAGCACGTCCCCCGGGGCCAGCTCCAGGCTCACCTTGTCCGGCAGCGGCTCCGGCACCGCCGGCGCACGGCCCGCGCGCACCAGGTAGTTGCGGCCAGGGGCGCCCGGGGCCCCGCCCCCGAGCCCCCACGGAGCGCGGCGCCGCCGCTCGGTCAGTAGCGTCGCCGTGGCGGGCACCAGCACCTCGAGCTCGCGCACGATCCCGTCACCTCCGGGGTGCAGGCCGCGGCCGCCGGAGCCGCGCCGCACCGCCAGCCGCCGCACCCGCAGCGGCAGCTCCTGCTCCAGCGCCTCGATCGGGGTGTTGCGCGTGTTCGTCATGTGGACCTGGATCGCATGCGCGCCCGGCCCCCGCGGGCCACCGCCCGCCCCGCCTCCGAGCGTCTCGTAGTAGGCGAACCGCTCGCCGGCGCGCCCCGGATGCACGCCCCCGATGGTGAGGTTGTTCATGGTGCCCTGGCTCGCCGCCGGTATCAGTTCGGGACAGGCCTGCGCGAGCGCGCCCAGCACCACGTCCACGATGCGCTGCGAGGTCTCCACGTTGCCCCCCGCGACCGCGTGGCCGCGCGGCGGATCGAGCAGCGAGCCCGGGGGGATCTTCAGCGCGAGCGGGCGCAGCATGCCCGCGTTGAGCGGCGGGTCGTCCTCGCCGCTTCCCACCGCGGCGCCGCAGACGATCCGGAAGGCGTAGGCCACCGCCGCCACCGTCACCGCCCGGTTCGCATTGAGCGGGCCGGCGGAGGCGGGGGCGGTCCCGGTGAAGTCGATCGTGGCCTCGCCCCGGGGCGCAATCGTGACCTGGCACTGGATCGGCAGCTCGCCGCCGCCGATCCCGTCGGACTCGAGCGCATCCAGGAAGCGGTAGCTGCCCGCGGGCAGGGCGGCCAGAAAACGGCGCATCATGCGCTCGGCGTAGTCCTGCAGGTGCGCGGCGTAGCGGCGGGCCTGCTCGCCGCGCGCGCGCGTGAGCGCCAGCAACCGCTCCACACCGAGCGCATTGGCGGCGAGCTGGGCGCGCAGATCGCCCTGCCGTTCCTGGGGGGTGCGCGAGTTGGCGGCGATCAGCCGCACCAGGTCATCCTGCACCTCGCCCCGGCGCACCAGCAGCACCGGCGGTATGCACAAGCCCTCCTGCACCAGCTCCCGCGCGAGCGGCAGCGAGCCCGGGCTCATGCCGCCGACGTCGGCGTGGTGCGCCCGCGTCGCCACGATCCAGGCCGGCTCGCTGCCCGGCGCGGCCCCCGGCTCGAACACCGGTGTCACCAGCGTCAGGTCGGGCAGGTGCGTGCCGCCCTCGTACGGATCGTTGAGCAGCACCGCATCGCCAGGAGCCCAGCTCGCTCCGAAGCGCGCCAGCGCGGCCTGCACGCTGAGCGGTTGCGAGCCGAGGTGGACCGGGATGGCGGCGGCATGCGCCACCATCTCGCCCCGCCCGGTGAACACCGCCGCGGAGTGGTCGCGCCGCTCCTTGATGTTGGTGCTGAAGGCGGCCCGCCACAGCGCCTGGAGCATCTCCTCGGCCACCGCGGCGAAGCGGTGGCGCCAGACCGCGAGCAGGATCGGATCCCACGCCTCGCTCACCCCGTGGCTCCTCCCGCCGGCGCGCCCGGCGCGAGCCACAGCGCGCCGTCCGCGAGCACCCGCAGCGTGAAGTCCGCGGGGACATACGTGGTGGCGGAGTACTCGCACACCAGGGCCGGTCCTCGGATCTCCACGCCCGCTGCGAGCTGCGACCGCTCGTACAGCGCGCCCGCTGCGGTTACCGCGCGCGGGGCCGCAGCGGCGCGCGGCGCCGTGCCGGCGGCCTCGATGGCCGGCGGCCGCGCGCACACCCCGGGCGTGCCCGCCAGCGCCGTCAGCCGCGCCGCCACCAGTTCGACCTCGCGCTCCGGATCGCGGAAGCGGTTGCGCCGCTCGTGCTCCTGTTCGAACGCCGCGCGCACCGCCGAGCCCGGCCGCCAGCCGATCCGCAGCTCGTGCGACTGGCCGCGGTAGCGCACATCCAGCTCGCGCACCAGCCGCACCTCGGCCGGCTCCTCCGCGTCGAGCTCGGCCTGCAGCTCCGCGCGCGCCTGCTGTTCGAGCTCTGCGAACAGCTGCACCAGCTCGGCCTCGGACACCGAGCCCAGCGGCCGCAACAGCGTGCGGGTGCGCCGCACCACCAGCTCGGCCTGCGCCATGCCGACCGCCGACAGCAGCCCCGGATGCAGCGGCACCAGGGCGCCGCGCATGCCCAGGCGCCGCACCAGCTCCGCGGCCACCAGCCCGCCCGCGCCCCCGAAGGCGACCAGCGCCCGCTCGCGCGGATCCTCGCCCCGTTCCACCGAGACGCGCCGCACCGCGCGCTCGGTGGCGGCGAGCGCCACCTCCACCACCCCGCGGGCGGCCTCGGCGGCGCCGAGCCCCAGGCGCGCGCCCAGGCGCGCCAGCGCGGCGCGGGCGGCTTCGGCATCGAGGGCAAAGCCGCCTCCGAGCAGCCCTGCTTCGCCCAGCCGGCCCAGCACCACCCACGCGTCGGTGAGCGTGGGCTCGGTGCCCCCGCGCCCGTAGCAGGCGGGTCCAGGCTCGGCGCCCGCCGAGTGGGGACCGACCCGCAGCGCGCCGCCCGCGTCCACCCACGCGATCGAGCCGCCGCCGGCGCCGATCGTCACCAGGTCGACGCTCGGGTGGGCCACCCGCACCCCGCCGATCTCCCCGCCGGCGACCAGCGGCGCCCCCGACAGCGCGACGTCGGTCGAGGTCCCCCCGACGTCGATCGAGATGAACGGTTCGACGCCGGCCGCCGCCGCGGCGCGCGCTGCGCCGAGCACGCCGCCGGCCGGCCCGGACAACAGCGTCCAGACCGGCTCGCGCGCCAGGCGGGCGGCCGGCGCGACGCCGCCGTCCGAGCGCATGACCCACAGGCTCGGCACCCGGGCGCCGAGCCGCACCAGGTAGCGGCTGAGCAGCGGCACCAGCGCCGCGTTGACCACCGCGGTGCTGAACCGCTCGAACTCGCGGAACTCGGGCAGGATCTCGTGGGAGAGCGTGATCGGCAGCCCCAGCGGTGCCAGCGCCTGGGCGACCGCCCGTTCGTGGGCACCGCTGGCGTAGCTGTGCAGCAGGCAGATCGCCACCGCCTCGATGCCGGCGGCGGCCAGCCGGCTGCGCAGCGCTGCCAGCGCGGCCGGGTCCGGATCGCGCACGGCGCTGCCGTCCGGCTCCATGCGGGCGGCGACGCCGAAGCGCAGCTCGGGCGGCACCAGGGGCGGCGGGGTGCGCGGGTGCAGCGCGTACAGGTGCGGGCGCGCCTGGCGGCCGATCTCGATCACGTCCTCCAGGCCCGCGTTCGTCACCAACGCGACGCGGGCGAGCCGGCGTTCGAGCACCGCATTGGTGGCGACCGTGGTGCCGTGCACCACCCGGCGCGGCCGCTCGCCCTCCAGCGCCCGCAGCACCGCGGCAGCGGGATCCGCCGGGCTGGAAGGCACCTTGCGGGTGGCGGTGATGCGGCCGGTCGTGGGATCGAGCACCACCAGGTCGGTGAAAGTTCCGCCGGTGTCGATGCCGATGATGCTCATCGCGAAGGGATTGTATGCCTCCCCGGCGGAGCGGAGCAACCGACGGCGAGGGCTGGAGGTCCGCCATGCACGCGCGCGTTCCCTGCCTGGTGGTGCTCTGGGGGGTGGTCTGGGCGGTAGGGGGCTGTGCGGTACGGCCGGCGTTGTCGGACCCCGCCCCTGCGGCCCACCCGCTGTTCGCCCGCGCCGAGCAGGCCTACCTGCGGGGCGAGCGCGAGCAGGCGCTGGAGCTGTTCCGCGCCTACTGCCTGGGCTTCGGCCATGGCGAGCAGGGCGCCACCGCGCGCTACTGGGAGGGGGTGATCCTGCTGGAGCTCGGCCAGCCCGAGCTGGCCGAGGCCTCGTTCGCCATCGCGATCCGCGAGAGCGCGCAGCTCCGGCTGCGAGCGCAGGCGATCACCGGTCTGGGCGATTGCGCTTTTGCCCGCGGGGACTACGAGCAGGCCGCGCGCCAGTACCGGCGGGCGATCGACCTCGGCGCACCGGGCGCGCGCAACGACTACGCGCTGTACCGGCTCGGGGTGGCGCAGCAGCGCGCCGGCGACTGGGGCAGCGGGCGCAACTGCTACGAGTTGCTGCTGCGCGACTACCCCCACTCCCCGCTGGCAGGCCTGGCACGGCGCCGGCTCGCCTTTCCGCTGCCGGGCTTCCACGTCGAGGTGGCCGAGTTCGCCGAGCAGACCCAGGCCCAGCTGTTCTCGGTGCGGCTGCGCGAGCGGGGCCATCCCGTCCGCCGGCTCGAGCTGCCCGGCCGCAGCCCGCGCTGGCTGGTCTGGGCGGGTCCGTTCGCCACCTATGCCGAGGCGGCGGCCGCCGCCGAAGCGCTCGGCGGCTCGCTCGGCCGGCGGCTGGAGGTCATCCCCTGAGGGCGCGCGCCCCGCGCGCACCCCGTTGCGGGGACACCTCGCCGCGCGCGGAGGCTGTGGCTCGCATTGACGCTGCTGGCCTGCGCTCCGTATCATGCCCCGCCTTGAACTCGGCGCGGACGACGGAGGCGGGCGGTGGCGCGGACGCTGGTGACCGGTGGCGCGGGCTTTGTCGGCTCGCATCTGTGCGACCGGCTGCTCGCCGAGGGCCACGAGGTCATCTGCCTGGACAACCTGCTCACCGGAACCCTGGACAACATCGAGCACCTGTTCGGTCACGAGCGGTTTCGCTTCGCCCGCCACGACGTGACCAACTACATCTGGGTACCGGGCCCGCTGGACTACGTGGTGCACCTCGCCTCGCCGGCGAGCCCACGCGACTATCTGGAGCACCCCATCCACACCCTCAAGGTCGGGGCGCTGGGCACCCACAATGCGCTGGGCCTGGCAAAGGCAAAAGGAGCGGTGTTTTTGCTCGCCTCCACCTCCGAGGTCTACGGTGATCCGCAGATCCACCCCCAGCCCGAGTCCTACTGCGGCAACGTCGATCCCATCGGGCTGCGGGGGGTCTACGACGAGGCGAAGCGGTTCGCCGAGGCGATGACCATGGCCTACCACCGCAGCCACGGGGTGCGCACCCGCATCGCACGCATCTTCAACACCTATGGGCCGCGGATGCGGCTGGAGGACGGGCGCGCGCTCCCGCAGTTCTTCGTGCAGGCGCTGCGCGGCGAGCCGGTGACCGTCTACGGCGATGGCTCCCAGACCCGGAGCTTCACCTACGTCGATGACCTCATCGAGGGCCTCTGGCGGCTGTTGCACGCCGAGTATGCCGAACCGGTCAACCTCGGCAATCCGGAGGAGGTCTCGATCCTGCAACTTGCGCGCGAGATCATCGCGCTGTGCGGCTCGCGCTCCGAGATCACCTTTGCCCCGCTGCCGGCCGGCGACCCCAAGGTGCGGCGCCCCGAGATCGCACGCGCCGAGCGGCTGCTGGGCTGGCGGCCGCAGGTGGCGCGACGCCAGGGGCTGGAGCGCACCCTGCCGTACTTTCGCAGCCGGCTCGCGCGCCAGGCCGCCGGCAGCGCACGGCCAGCGCAACGAGGAGTGCGGGCGGCGGAGGACGGGGCGCGATGAGCGAGCATGGCCCGGAGGCAGCGCCGCGGCGGTTCCAGCTGCCGGCGCGCGAGCGCATCGACGGAGTGGTCGTCAAGCACCTGCGCGTGATCGCGGACGAGCGGGGCCGGCTCATGGAGATCCTCCGGTGTGACGATCCGTTCTACGAGCGGTTCGGCCAGGTCTACCTGACCACCGCCTATCCGGGCGTGGTCAAGGCCTGGCACTACCACGAACGCCAGGTCGATCACTTCGCGGTCGTCAAGGGCATGCTCAAGCTGGTGCTGTATGACGACCGCGAGGGCTCGCCCACCCGCGGGCTGATCAACGAGTTCTTCCTCGGCGAGCACAGCCCCATCCTGGTGCGGGTGCCGAACCTGGTCTACCATGGCTTCAAGTGCATCGGCACCGAGGAGGCGCTGGTCGTCAACACCGTGAGCGAGCCGTACCGCTACGACGAGCCGGACGAGTTTCGCCTGCCCCCCCACGGCGGTCCCATCCCGTATGACTGGGCACGGCGCGATGGCTGAGGCGGTGCGCTCGGTGCGGACGGTGCTGGTCACCGGCGGGGCCGGTTTCGTCGGCTCCAACCTGGTGCGGCTGTTGCTCGCGGAGCGGCCGGCCTGGCGGGTGGTCAACCTCGACAAGCTGAGCTACGCCGGTGCGGGCGGCAACCTCGACGATCTGGCGGACGAGCCCCGCTACGAACTGGTCCGCGCCGATGTGTGCGACGCCGCGCGGGTGTTCGAGGTCTTCCGGCGCGTGCGCCCGCAGCTGGTCTTTCACCTGGCGGCCGAATCGCACGTCGACCGTTCCATCCACGCGGCCGCCCCGTTTCTGCGGACCAACGTCGAGGGCACGCGGGTCATCCTCGATGCGGCGCGCGCGCTCGGCGAAGGGGTGCGGGTGCTGTACTGCTCGACCGATGAGGTCTACGGCGATCTGGGCCCGCGCGGCCGCTTCACCGAGCAGAGCCCGCTCTGTCCCTCCAGCCCGTATGCCGTCTCCAAGGCCGCCGGCGACATGCTGGCCCGCGCCTACCACCGCACCTTCGGGCTCGATGTGGTGGTCAGCCGCTGCTCGAACAACTACGGGCCGTACCAGTATCCCGAGAAGCTCATCCCGCTCATGATCACGAACGCGCTGGAGGACCGCGAGCTGCCGGTGTACGGCGACGGGCTGAACGTGCGCGACTGGATCCACGTCGAGGACCACTGCCGCGGCATGCTGGCGGTGGCCGAGCGCGCCGCGCCCGGGGCGGTCTACAACCTCGGCGGCAGCTGCGAGAAGACCAATCTGGAAGTGGTACGCGAGATCCTGCGGCTGACGCACAAGCCCATGAGCCTGATCCGCTTCGTGCCGGATCGGCCCGGCCACGATCGGCGCTACGCGGTGGACGCCTCGCGGGCCGAGCGCGAGCTGGGCTGGCGGCCCGCGCACGAGTTTGCGCGCGGGCTCGAGGCCACCGTCCGCTGGTACCGCGAGCACCAAGCGTGGTGGCGGCGGCTCAAGGACGAGGGCTTCCGCGCCTACTACGAGCGGCAGTACGGCACTGCCGCCGCCGGCCGGCCGGCCGGCACGGGCTAGGACCGGGCGCGGCGGCGCAGCGAGCTCTGGCGTGGCGCCTGCACGGAACAAGGTGGTGGTGCTGGGAGCCGGAGGCCTGCTCGGCCGCGCGGTGATGGCGGCGGCCCGGGCCGCCGGGCGGCCCGCGGTGGGACTGCTCCATGCAGCGTGCGACGTCGCGGAGCCAGGCGCGGTCAGGGCGGCGCTGGAGCGCGAGCGGCCGGCGCTGGTGGTCAACGCGGCCGCCGCCACCGACGTCGAGCGGTGCGAGCGGGAGCCCGTGTGGGCCTGGCGGGTCAACGCGCTGGGCGCGCGCCGGGTCGCGGCGGCGGCGGCGGCGGTGGGCGCGCGCCTGGTGCACGTCTCGACCGACTACGTGTTCGACGGCGCCAAGGGCGCTGCCTACGACGAATCCGACCCGCCGCGGCCGCTGTCGGCGTACGGGCGCAGCAAGCTCGCCGGCGAACGCGCGGTGCTCGCCCTGCTGCCCGGGGCGCTGGTGGTGCGCACCGCCTGGCTGTTCGGGCCGGGCGGCACCAACTTCGTCTCTCGCATGCCCGAGTTGCTCCGCCGCCAGGGCCAGCTGGAGGCTATTGCCGACCGCTGGAGCAGCCCCACCGCCGCCGACGACCTGGCGGCCTGGATCCTCGCCTGCGCGGAGCGCGCCGCCGGCGGGCTCTACCACGTGGTCAATCCCGGCGTGCTGAGCTATGCGGAGGCGGCGCGCGCGATCGCGCGCGCGCTCGGGCTCGATCCGGCGCGCGCGGTCGTGGAGCGCCCCGCCGCCGCGTACCGCTTCGCGGCGGCGCGCCCGCGCTGTTCCGCGCTCTGCTCGCTGGCGCTGCCGGCCGAGGGCCTGCCGGCGCTGCGCCCGGCGGCCGAGGCGCTCGCCGCGCTGGCGCGCAGCGGCTGAGCGCCGCGGCGCGCGGAGCCAGCGCGGCCGGCACGGGCTGCACAGGCCGCAGGCACCGGCAGGAGCGCACCCAGGGAGGCTGCGGCATGAGGCGGCAGCGCAGGCAGGCAGCGCAGGCCGTGCGGCGGCGCTACGAGGCGCTGCGCCGCGAGCTGGATCGCTGGCGTGCCCCGGCCAGCTCCCCGCGCGGACCGCTCGGCCGGCTCGCGCAATGGCTCCGCCAGGGGATCTGGGAGCCCCCGACGCCGCGCGGCGCGCCGGCGCTCGCGGTGCGGCTCGTGCGGGTGCTGGTGCTGTTCGCGCGCGGCTTTCGCAACGAGCGGCTCACCGTGCACGCCGCCGCGCTCACCTACCGGCTGCTGCTCACCCTGGCGCCGCTGCTGGCGGTGGCGTTCTCGGTCTTCGAGCTGCTGGGCGGGCTGGAGCAGGCGGCGGCGCGGGTGCGCGCGCTGCTGCTGGAGTACCTGGCACCGGGCTTCGGCGAGCAGGTCGAGCAGCAGCTGGAGCGCTTCGTCGCCGCGGTGCAGCAGAGCGCGGCCGCCGGCTCGGTGCTCGCCGCGCTGGCGCTCGCCTGGACGGTCACCAGCGCCCTCGCCGCGCTGGAGCGGACCCTCCACGGGATCTTCGGCGCGCAGCTGCGGCGCCGCCAGCGGCTGGGCCGGCTGTTCGTCTACTGGGCGGTGGCGCTGCTGGCGCCGCTGCTGGTCGGCACCTCGCTGGTGCTCACCGCCTCGCTCGCTTCCAGCGGCGTGGCAGCCTGGCTGCAGGCGCGGCTGCCGGTGGTGGTGGAGCTGGTGGTGCGCGCCGCCCCGGCGGTGCTCGGGTGCGCGGGCTTCACCCTGCTGTACCGGCTGCTGGCGGGGGTGGCGGTGCGCTGGCGCGAGGCGCTCGCGGGCGGGGTGGTGGCGGGGCTGGGCTTCGAGCTCGGCAAGCGCGCGTTCGCCGCCTCGGCCGGCGAGCTGATCGCCTCGCGCCATGCGGTCTACGGCGCGCTCGGGGTGCTGTTCGTCTTCCTGTTCTGGATCTACATCTCGTGGCTGATCTTCCTGGTCGGCGCCCAGGTGGTGGCGGCGGCGCGGGCAGCCGGCCGGTGGCGCGACGACGAGCTGGCCGAGCGCGCCGCGCCGCGGCTGCGCGAGGAACTCGGGGTGCGGCTGGTGTGGCGGCTCGCCGCTGCGGCGCGAAGCGGGGCGCCGGGGCTCGAGCCCCAGGCGGCGGCGCGCGCGCTCGGGGTGCCGGAGGCGCTGGTGCTCCGCGTGCTGGCGGAGCTGGAGCTGGCGGGACTGGTGCGTCCGGCGGACGGGCAGCAGCGAGCCGCACCCCCGCGGTTTGCGCTCGCGCGTGCCCCGGAGGAGCTCACCCCGGCGCACGTGCTCGCCGCACTGGCCGAGGGCGGCGCCGCGGGGCTGGTGCCCGCGCCGGCGGCGGGAGCCGAGGCGCGGGTGCTGGCGCTGCTGGACGGCGCGCGGGCCGCCGCCTGGGCGCAGCTGGCCGAGCGCAGCTTCGCCTCCCTGCTCGGCGCCGCCGAGGACCCGGACGGCTCGGACACCGCCGTGGCGGGAGGTTAGGGCTTCAGCCGAGCAGCTCGGCGCCGAGCTCGCGCACGTCCGGGCAGCCCACCAGTGCGAGCCCGAGATCGAGCTCCTGGCGCAACAGCTCCAGCACCCGCCGCGCGCCCGCCTCGGCCCCCACCGCCAGGCCCCACAGCACCGGCCGGCCGATCAGCACCGCGCGCGCCCCGAGCGCGAGCGCCTTGAGCACGTCGGTGCCGCGCCGCACGCCGCCGTCGACGTAGATCTCGGCGCGATCGCCCACCGCGCGGGCGATCGCCGGCAGGGCCTCGGCGGTGGCCGGAGCGGTATCGAGCTGGCGGCCGCCGTGGTTGGAGACCACCACCGCCCGCGCGCCATGCTCCACCGCGCGCACCGCGTCGTCGGCGCGCACCAGGCCCTTGAGCACCACCGGCAGGCGGCTCAGCCCGGCCAACCACTCCAGATCGCGCCAGCTCAGCGCCTGCTCGTAGAGCGCGGCGATGTAGGCGGCGAGCGCCGAGCCGTGCGCGCGCGGCACCAGCCGGTCCATGCCCGCCGGCCCCAGATTGGCGACGCTGAGCCCCTCGGGCAGGCAGAACCGGTTGCGCACGTCGCGCTCGCGCACCCCGAGCAGCGGCGAGTCCACGGTCACCACCAGCGCCTCTGCCCCCGCTGCCTCCGCGCGCCGCACCAGCGCCTCGGTCACGGCGCGATCGCGGTAGACGTAGAGCTGGAACCAGACGGCGCCGCAGCCCGGGTGCTGCCCCGCACCTTCGCGCACGGTGCGGAACGCCGCGATCACCTCCTCCATCGGGGTATTGGACAGCGTGCTCAGCACGAACACCGTGCCCGCCGCCGCCGCCGCGCGCGCGCTCGCCAGCTCGCCCTCAGGGCAGGCCAGGCGGTGAAAGGCGGTCGGTGCCACCAGCACCGGCATCGACACCGCGCGGCCGAGCACCTGGGTGGCGAGCGAACGGCGGCTCACATCGACGAGTACCCGGTAGAACAGCCGCAGCCGCTCCCACGCCCGCCGGTTGGCGCGCAGCGTCAGCTCGTCGTGCGCACCCCCGGCGTAGTACTCCCACGCCATGCGCGGAAGGCGCGCGCGCGCCAGCTCCTCGTACTCGAACAGGTTCAACGGCTCGTCCATGGCGACCGCCCCCTTGCCGGCGCGCCGCGACCGCCGCGCGTGCCGCCGCGCACGCGCGGGTGGGAACATCGACCGACTCGCCCGGCGCGGCAGGCGATTGTAGGCTGCGGGCATGCAGGCGGCGAGCGGTGGCGGCCGCGGCGGGCGGCCGGTGCGGGTGCTGCGCGTGATCGCGCGGCTGAACGTGGGCGGGCCCGCCCGCCACGTGGTGGCGCTGGCTGCCGGGCTCCGCTCGCGCGGCTTCCAGACCGTACTGGCGGTGGGCCGGCTCGGGCCGCACGAGGCGGACATGAGCGATCTGGCGGCGCGGGCCGGGGTGCCGCTGGTGCAGGTGCCTGGGCTGGGGCGCGCGGTCCGGCCGTGGGACGATCTGCGCGCGCTCGCCGCGCTGTGGCAGCTGTGCCGGCGCTGGCGGCCGCACCTGGTACATACCCACACCGCCAAGGCAGGCGCGCTGGGGCGGATGGCGGCGGTGCTGGCCGGGGTGCCGCGGCGGGTGCACACCTTCCACGGACACGTGCTGCGCGGCTACTTCGGAGCAATGGCGAGCGAGGCCATCCGGGCCGCGGAGCGGCTGCTCGCCCAGTGCTCCGACGCGGTGGTGGTGCTCTCGCCGGCACAGCGCCGCGAGCTGGTGGGCGAACTGCGGGTGGTACCGCGCCGGCGCGCGCGTGTGATCCCGCTCGGGCTCGAGCTCGCGCCCTACCGGGCCGCAGCGGCGGAGCGCGCCGCGCTGCGCGCGGCACTGGGTCTCGCGCCATCGACAGCGCTGATCGGCTGGTTCGGCCGCCTGGTGCCGATCAAGCGCGGCGAGCTGGCGCTCCAGGCGCTGGCGCTGCTGGTGCGCGGCGGCGTCGATGCGGTGCTGGCGGTGGCGGGGGAGGGGCCCGAGCGGCCGCGGCTGGAGCGGCTGGCGTGTTCGCTGGGGCTCGGCCCGCGGGTGCGGTGGCTCGGGGTGCGACGGCCGCTGGCGCCATGGTACGGGGCGCTGGACGCGCTGCTGGTGACCTCGCGCAACGAGGGCACACCGCTGGTCGTCATCGAGGCGCTGGCCGCCGGGCTGCCCGTGGTGGCCACGGCGGTCGGCGGGCTGCCCGACCTGGCGGCCCTCGCCCCCGGAGCGGTGACCCTGGTTCCGCCCGAGCGAGCGGGCGCGCTCGCCCAGGCGCTGGCGCGGCTGCTCGCCGACCCGCACGCGCGCGCCCATGCCGCCGCGACCGGCCCCGCCGCCGCCGAGCACTTCGCGCTGGAGCGGCTCCTGGAGCGGACCGCCCGGTTGTACCGCGAGTTGCTCGCCGGCCGCGCGCCGCCCGATCCCCGTGCCTGAACGCGGCGCCTTCGATGCGCTTCAGTTCCGGTGCAGGCCGCCCCGCCTGCAACACGACGGCGGCAGGCCTGCAGCGGCCGGGACATCACGTATCTATCGTTCCGAAAAAGCGTTGCGTCGACGCCGGCGCCGCAGGCCACGCGCGGTGGCCCGGCATACCAGTTGCCCCGGCTACGGGTGAGGGGCTGTGCGCCCGCAATCGGAGGGCACCGGGATGATCGGCGGTCGGCTTGGCGCGAGGCGGTGGGCGAGCAGGCTGGCGGGGGTGTTGGCGGCGGCGGCGCTGCTGGGGTGCGGAGCTGGCAGCGGCGGCCGTTCGGTCGGCAGCGCGACGGGCGGCGGCGGCAGCAGCCCGGCCGCGCTCGGCGGGCTCGATTTCGCCTCGATCGCGCAGGGCGAGCAGTCCGGCATCACCAGCCCGCGCGAGGAGCTGATCACCGATCCGATCGCCTTCGACGCGGTCTGGAACCAGCACACGAACAACACCAGTCCGGCGCCCCGGTTCAACTTCCACGACTACGCCATCGTGGGGATCTTCCTCGGGGCGCGGCCGAGTCCTGGCTACGCGGTCGAGGTGGTGCGGGTCGCCCTCGATGCCGCGCGCACCGAGCTCCACGTCACGGTGCGCGAGTTCGCTCCCGGCAGCTGGCGGCGGCGCGTGGCGGTGCCGACCGCGCCGTTCGACATCGTCTCGATCCCGAGGCCGCCCGCCGGGGCGAAGCTCGTGGTGCACCACCAGCGGCGGCTGGACTTCGAGGTGCTGCACGAGGGCGCGCACAGCAACATCGGCGCGGGCGATCCGGCCTACCAGGGCGAGCTGCTCGCCTTCGGCGACCTGTTGAGCTTCGATGCGTTCTGGCAGCGGCACACCTCGGATCCCATCCCGGCGGTCGACTTCAGCCAGGAGATGGTCGTCGCGGTGCTGGGCGGCTATTTTCCGGACGCGGGCCATCGCGTCGCGACGCACCGGCTGATCGACGATCCGCAGCGCGGGGTGGTGCGCGTCGACTATGCGATCGAGCGCCAGGTGGGCGGGGCGCCGCCACCGCAGCAGAGCGAGACCCCATTCCAGATCCTGCGCGTGAGCCGCGCCTGGCGCCCGGTGCGCGCCGAGCAGCGCGTCGATCTGTCGATCGAGGAGCTGGACAGCGGACAGCAGGCGGCCTACCAAGGCGCACAACCGGCGGTGGAGGTGGTGCGCGACGCGCAGGGCTACGATGCGCTGTATGCGGGCTACATCGGCACCCCGCCGCTGCAGCCCCTCGATCCGGCGACGCAGCAGGCGGTCTTCGCGATGCTGGGGGTTCAGCCCAGCGGGGGGTATTCGATCCGCCTGGCGCGCGCGCAGCTGCTGGAAGACGGCGAGCTCGAGCTCTGGATCGAGACCAGCCGGCCGACCGGGCCCGCCGCCAGCGTGCTCACCTCGCCCTACCAGGTGGCGCGGCTGGCCCGCACCTGGGGGCCGGTCTCCTTCCAGCTCGTCGACGTGACGCCGCGGCCCTGAGCGCCCGCCGCCAGGACGCCGGTGCGCGCTGCCGCCGGAGATCGGTTCGTGCCGCTCGAGGCGGCGCGCTCCTGCCCGCCGGCCTGCGCGCACCAGCGCGCCGCACTACACTTGCTTTCAGGGACGAGGCGAGCAGAGCGGAGGGCCGCTCCGGCATGCAGGGGCACGGGGCGCACCGCGGCTCCGGGGTTGCGGGGCGGGGGCCGGCTGCGGGCGTCCCGCCGCGCCGGCGCGCCCAGCTGCGGCTGGGGCGGCGGCGGTTCTTGCAGTGGCTGGCGGCGGCGGGCGGAGCAGCGATGTGGCCACCGGCACACGGCGGCTGCTCGAGCGGCGGCGCGGACAGCGGGGCCATCTCCAGCGCGGTGGTGGTCGGCGGGGGGCTGGCGGGGCTGGCCGCCGCCTACGAGATCGCCCGCCAGGGCGGCGAGGTGACGCTGCTCGAGCGCGCGGGCTCGCTCGCCGAACGGCCAGCCGGTGCGCGGCAGCTGCTCGGCGGGCGCGTGGCCTCGTTCGCGGCGGCGTTCGAGCCCAGCCTGATCGTGGAGGCCGGCGCGGAGTTCATCGCCGGCACGGATGAAGACGTCATCGAGGCGGCATTCGAGCTCAGCGCCCGCACCGGCCTGGACGTGCGGCCGGTCGCGGTGCGGGGCAGCGATCTTCTCTATCTGCGCACCAGTGTGGCGCCGGGCGGCGCGCTGTTCCGCTGGCAAGGCGGGTTGCGCGAGAGCGCGGACGCCGGCGAGCTGAGCGGGCGGCTCGCGGCGCGTGCAGTGCAGCAGCTGGCGAGCGGGGGCACCTTGGAAGCGGTGCTGGGACCGCTGTACGAGCAGATCGAGGTCCCGATCTGGCGGACGAGCCATCCGGCGGCGCGGCAGCTGGATGCGATGACGCTGGGCGAGCTGTTGCGCGGGCCGCAGCTCGATCTCCACCCCGACGCGCTCCGGCTCATCGAGGCCTACTTCGAGGACGAGAACGGGGTATCGATCGAGGACGTCTCGGCGCTGTACGGCCTGGACGAGCTCTTCTTCGCCATGTACGACCAGAGCTGGTCGCGCGCCCCGGGCAGCGGCCCCCGGGGGCTGGATCCGCTCGGGTTCTACCGCATCCCGGGCGGCAACGACCGGCTGGTCCAGGCCTACGACTCGGCGCTGCGCGCGCTGGGAGCGCGCATCGTGACCGGCGCCGAGGTGGTGGCGATCGAGCAGCTCGCCCGGGGAGCGGTCCGCGTGAGCACGCGCGCCGGGCAGAGCTTCGCCGCCGCGGGCGCGGTGGTGGCGGTGCCGAGCTGGCGGCTGCGCGCGATCTCGTTTCCCGGTGGTCTGTCCGCCGGCAAGCGCGCGCTGATCGCGGAGTACCCCTACACCAGCTACGTCAAGGTGGTCTTCTTCTTCGAGCGGCGGCCCTGGGAGCGGCACTGTCCGGGAGGTCCCGGGGCATGCGGGCAGGCGTTCGTGACGACCGATCTGGTGGCCGGCTCGATCGCGGTCGTGCACGCGCAGGATCCGGGCTCGAGCGCCGCGGCGCTGGTGGTGCTGATCAGCGGCCGCGACGCCCAGGCGTTCGTCTCGCTCTGGCAGAGCGCGCCGCAGGCGGCGCTCGCGCAGGTGCGCGACGCGGTGGAGCAGCTCTGGCCCGGCACCATGAGCCCCGCGGCGGGCTACCGCGCAGGCGAGGATCGGGTGTATGCCTACGCCGGCACGGCGCTGCCCTATCCACGACCGGGCGCGGTGGCGGGGCAGGGAGATGTGCTGCGGCTTTTGCCGCACTCGGCGAGCCGGCTGGGACGGATCGCCTTCGCCGGCGACTACGTGGACAACGGCGCCGGTATGACCTTCGCGATCCGGAGCGCACGCCGGGCGGTGCGGCTGCTCGCCAGGGCGCTCGCATAGGGGTAGCGCGGGGCCCGCAGGGCGCCGCCCATGCTGGCATTGCGATTGCGGACCGCAAGAAAGTCACCCGATCGCTGCGCGCCGGTCCGCAGCGGGCGCGCGTGCGGGCTGGCGGCAGCTCGGGGACTGTGGCGCGGCGCCGCACCGCATGGATACGGCTGGGTCGGCTTGACACACCGCGTAGGATGAGCGGCCTGCCCATGCTGCCCGAGCGGTGCGGCGGGCGGAGGAGAGCGTCCACCATGGGAGCGGGCGAACCCGCGCGCGGTGCGCAGCTGAGCGAGATGGGGCCCGGGCAGGGCGGGGTGGTGCTCGAGGTGAACGGCGCGGGCCTGGCGCGGCGCCGGCTGCTCGAGATGGGCTTCGTGGCCGGCACCCCGGTGCGCGTGGTGCGGCGCGCCCCCCTCGGCGATCCGCTCGAGGTCGATGTCGGCGGCTACCGGCTGTCGTTGCGCCGCGAGCTGGCGGCCCACATCCGGATCGGGCCGGCTGCGGACGCATGATGCCCGCTGCCGCCAGCGTACCCGCTGCCCAGCCCGCAGCGGCTGCCGCCGCGCAGGGTGCGCGCCGGCCGCTGCGCATCGCGCTGGTGGGCAACCCCAACGTCGGCAAGACCACGCTGTTCAACCGCCTCACGGGGCTGCACCAGCGCGTCGGCAACTTCCCCGGCGTCACCGTCGAGCGCAAGCTCGGGCGCGCGCGCCTGCGGCAGGCGGGCGGCGAGGCGGCCGTCGAGCTGGTCGACCTGCCGGGTGCCTACAGCCTGGTTCCCGACGCGCTCGATGAGGAGATCGTCGCGCGCTATCTGTGCGGCGAGCTGGCGGGCGCAGAGCCGGTGGCGGGCCGGGCGCAGGGCAGGGGCGCGGCCGCCGAGCCCGAGCCCCCGCCCGATGCCGCGATCGTGGTCGTGGATGCGACCAACCTGCGGCGCAACCTGTTTTTGCTCTCCGAGGCGCTGGACTGCGGGGTGCCGGTGGTCGTCGCGCTCAACATGGTGGATGAGGCGCGCGCGGCCGGCATCGAGATCGATGCGCGCGCGATCGAACGCGCCGCCGGCGTGCGCTGTGTCGAGACGGTGGCGCGCAGCGGCGCAGGGCTGGAACAGCTGCTCGAGGAGGCGGTGGCGGCCGCACGGCAGGGCTCGTCCCCGCGCCGCTGCTGGCGTCTGTCAGCACCCGAGGAGCGGCAGCTGGGGCCGGTGCTCGATCGCGCCCCTCGCCGCTGGCCGGTGCTGGTGGCGTTGCGCGCCGCCGATCCGCAGCTGCGCCAGCGCGAGATCGAGGCCCGCTATCGCTGGGCGGCCATGGCGGCGGGGCCGGAGGCCCAGCGCGCCGCGCGCGCGCGCCGGCGCAGCGATCGGCTCGATCGGGTGCTGCTGCACCCGGTGCTGGGCCCGGCGATCTTCGTGCTGGTGATGGGGCTGCTGTTCCAGGCGGTGTTCGCCTGGGCGGCCCCGCTCATGGACCTGCTGGAGGCGGGCTTCGCGGCGCTGGCGGAGCTGGTGCGGGGCGAGGGGCTCTGGTCGCAGTTCCTGGCCGATGGGGTGATCGCGGGAGTGGGGGCGGTCGTGGTGTTCCTGCCCCAGATCGTGATCCTGTTCCTCGGGCTCGGGCTGCTGGAGGACACCGGCTATCTGACGCGCGCCGCCTTCATCGTCGACCGCCCGCTCAAGGCGCTGGGGCTGAGCGGGCGTGCGTTCCTGCCGCTCATGTCGTCGTTCGCCTGTGCGATCCCGGGCATCCTGGCGGCCCGCACCATCCCGGACCGGCGCGAGCGGATGGTGACGATCTTCCTGGCGCCGCTCATGACGTGCAGTGCCCGCCTGCCGATCTATGCCCTGCTGATCGCGGCGTTCGTGCCGGCGAAGGCGGTTCTCGGCGTGCTGAGCCTGCAGGGTCTGGTGCTGCTGGGGCTGTATCTGGCCGGCATGGGCGGGGCGGCGTTGTTCGCGCTGCTGATCGAGCGCTTCGGCCGGCCGCCCGAGCGGCTGAGCGGCATGCTGGAGCTGCCGCCGTACCGGATGCCCACCCTGCGCACGGTGCTGTTGCGGCTCAAGGTGCGCGCGGGCGCGTTCCTGCGGCGGGCGGGCACCCTGATCTTCTGCGCCGCGGTGGCGCTGTGGGCACTGGCCAGCTTCCCGCGCCTGGAGCCGCCGCCCGGCACCCCGCCGGCACAGGCAGCGCAGCTGCAGCTCGCGCAGAGCGCGGCGGGCCGGCTCGGCCGGGCGATCGAGCCAGTCCTGGCGCCGCTGGGCTTCGACTGGAAGGTCGGCATCGGGATCATCGGCTCGTTTGCGGCGCGCGAGGTCTTCGTGAGCACCATGGCCGTGGTCTATGCCGTGGGCGATGCGCAGGACGCCGGCGGATTGCGCGCGGCGATGCAGGCGCAGCGCTGGCCCGACGGCTCGCCGGTCTACACCCTGCCCATGGTGCTGGCACTGCTGGTGTTCTACGCCTTCGCGCTGCAGTGCGTCTCGACGCTCGCGGTGGTGGCCCGCGAGACGGGCTCGCGGCTGCTGCCCCTGGTGCAGTTCATCGCCTTCGGAGCGTTCGCCTGGCTCGCCGCCTTCGCGACCTACCACGGCGCTCGTGCCCTGGGGCTGTGAGCCGGCGGCTGGGATGCGTATGGCCGCGCCGGCGGCGAGGGGCGAGGGCGGAAGCGGCGCGGGCGGGCAGGCGCTGCCGGCGGCGGCGGCGCTGCCGGGCGTGGCACCGATCGGCGCGGCGAGCCCGGCGCGCGCGCTGGTGCTCGCGCTGCACCTGGGGGTGGTCTGGTTCGTCTGGGGCACCAGCTACGTCGCGATCGCCTGGACGATCGAGGGCCTGCCGCCGTTCGCGGCCGCGGCGCTGCGGTTTGCGCTCGCCGGGACGGCGCTGCTCGTGCTCGCGCGCTGGCGCGGCTTGCCCTGGCCGCGCCTTCGGGGGGTGGTGCGCGCGGCGCCGGTCGGACTGCTGCTCATGGGACTGGGCGACGGGGGGGTGATCTGGGCGACCCAGTATCTGCCCTCCGGCCAGGTCGCGGTGCTCGGCGCGACCACCCCGCTGTTCATGGTGCTGATGGTGTGGGTGCTGGAGCGCGGCGCGGTGGGGCCTGCGGCCTGGCTGGCCGCGGCTTGCGGGATCGCGGGCACGGTGCTGGTCGCCGGGGCAGGAGGCGAGGGGGTCCTGGGGCCGGCCCCGCCGGGGCGGCGTGCGGCGGCGTTTGCGGCCGCGCTCGCCAGCGCCGCCGGCTGGGCGCTCGGCTCGGCGCTGCTCCGGCGCGAGCGCGAGCCCGGGCCGCGCTCGCTGCTGGCGGCCACGGGGCTGCACCTCATGTGGGGGGCGGTGGCGATGGCGGTACTGGCGGCGGGCCGAGGGGAGTGGGGGGCGCTGGAGCTGGGGGGCTTCGCCGGGCGGGCGGGCCTGGCGCTCGGCTACCTGACGGTGTTCAGCTGCGTGCTCGGCTTCACCTCGTACGCCTGGCTGGTCCGGCATACGGGCCCGGCGCTCGCCGGCAGCTTCGCCTACGTCAATCCCGTGGTGGCGCTGTGGGCAGGGCATCTGGCGCTCGGCGAGCCCTTGGGCCCCGGGGTGCTGGCCGGCACCGCGCTGGTTCTGCTGGCGGTGCTGGCGGCGCGCCACGAGGAGCGCCGGCGCGGGGTGCACGACCTCCCGCCGGGAGGCGGATTGTGATATGGTGCGAGAGGTCGAGCTGGACGGTGCAGGAGCCATGGCCGAGGCACTTCGCCGCGGGATGCTGCTCGTCGCCGCGCCGGGCCTGATCGATCCGAACTTTTTCCGGACGGTGGTGCTGCTGTGCGAGCACACCCCGCAGGGCGCGCTCGGACTGGTGCTCAACCGCGTGACCGAGCACGCGATCGGCGAGGTCTGCGCGCAGATCCCCGAAGCGCTGGGGCGCACCGAGCGGGTATACGTCGGCGGCCCGGTGCAGACCGATCACCTGCTGGTGTTGCACCGCGAGCCGACGCTGGATGGCAAGCCGATCATCGACGGCATCCGGCTGGTCGGTGACGCCGAGGTGCTGCGCGCGCTCCTGGCGAGCCCGCACACCCCGGGGCGCGATCTGTTCCGCTGTTACGCGGGCTACGCCGGCTGGGGCGAGGGCCAGCTGGAGCGCGAGCTGGAGGCGGGCGGCTGGATCCTGGTCGAAGGAGATGCGCGCCTGGTCTTCGACGTGCCGAGCGCCGAGCTCTGGTCGGAAGCGCTGCGCAAAAAGGGCGGGGTGTATGTGCTGACCGCCGAGCTGCCGCCCTGCCCGGAGCTCAACTGACCGCGGCAGCGCCGGCAGACCTCGCCTCCTGCCGGGCGCCGCCGGGCGCCGGCGTGCGTGCCCTCAGCCGGTGCTCGCCCGCACCGCCTCGTCGACGATCTCCAGGAAGCGCTCGATCTCCTCGGCGCGCACATCGAGGAAGGGGCGGGTGCGGATCGAACGCTCGCCGCAGCCGAGCAGCAACAGCCCCCGTGCGAACGCCTCCTCCTTGATGCGGTCGCGGCGGGCCGGGGTGTCGGCGTCGAACGCGCACATGAGCCCGCGCCCGCGCGCCGCCGAGAGCACCCCGGGATGGCGCGCGCACAGCTCTTCCAGCCCCGCGCGCAGCACCTCGCCCTGCCGGCGCGCGTTCGCGATCAGATCTTCTTGGCGGATGATCTGGAGGTAACGCTCCGCGCGCACCATGTCGGTCACATCCGGTCCCCAGGTCGAGTTGATCCGCGAGGGAACGCGAAACACATTGGTCTCTATCTCGTCGATCCGCTCGGTGGCCAGCACCCCGCAGACCTGCATCTTCTTGCCGAAGGCGAGCAGGTCCGGCTTGACCCCGAGCTGTTCCCACGCCCAGAACGAGCCGGTGAGCCCCACTCCGGTCTGCACCTCGTCGAACACCAGCATCACTTCATGCTCGTCGCACAACCGGCGCAGCCCGGCGAAAAACTCCGGACGCAGGTGCTTGTCGCCGCCCTCGGCCAGGATCGGCTCCACGATGATCGCCGCGATGTCGTGGGGGTGGCGCGCGATCGCCGCCTCGATCGCAGCCAGCGCGCGCCGCTCCTCGGCCTCGACCTCGGCGATCGCCTCCGGGCTCACCGGGAAGCGCATGGCCGGCGGGTCGATGCGCGGCCAATCGAACTTGGGAAACCAGCGATACTTGCGCGGATCCGCGGTGTTGGTCAGGCTCAGGGTGTAGCCGCTCCGGCCGTGGAAGGCGTGGCGGAAGTGGATCACCCGGCTGCCCAGCTCGCCGCGGCCCGCCGCCAGGTTCTTCTGCACCTTCCAGTCGAACGCCGCCTTGAGCGCGTTCTCGACGGCAAGCGCCCCCCCCGCGATGAAGAACGCGTGGCGGAAGTCGTTCCGGATTCCCATCTCGGCGAACGTCTGCAGGAACGAGGCATAGTGCTCGGTATAGATGTCCGAGCTGGAAGGCTTGAGCTTCGCCGCCTGCAACAGCCGCCGCTCGTAGTCCGCCTCCTGCGTCGCGGGGTGGTTGTAGCCGATCGGCTGCGAGGCGAAAAAGCTGAAGAAATCGAGGTATCGCCTGCCGCTCACCTTGTCGACCAGCCACGAGCCATGGCTGCGTTCGTAGTCCAGCACCAGCGGCAGGCCGTCGACCAGGATATGGCGGCGCAGGACGTCGTGGACCTGGGCAGCGGGTACCATGCGCGACCTCCGGTGTCTCCTCGAAAGCGCCCTATTATCGCGATGCAGGGCGCGCCGTCCAGCCGCGCCGCCCGCAAGGGGCCGCCCCATGGGATGCGAGCCGCCGCCCGCCGCACCATCCGGCGCTCCCGCGGGTGCAGGGCGCTTGACCACAGCGCTCCGCAGCTGCTACCGTCAAGCGGTGGACCAGGCGCCGGTACTGTGGGTCGACGACGCCGCCGCCCTGGCGGCGCTGGTGGCTGCGCTGGAGCAGTCCGAGGCGGTCGCTTTCGACACCGAGTTCCATCCCGAACAGAGCTACACCCCGCAGCTCATGCTGGTGCAGCTGCGCACCCCGGCGGGCGCCGCGCTGGTGGATCCGCTGGCCGTCGAGCTACAACCCTTGCTCGAGGCGCTCGGCCGGCCGGGCCTCACCTGCATCGGGCACGCGGCCGCCGCCGATGTCGGGATCCTGCTCGCGCGCTTCGGGCGTGCGCCGGCAGAGCTGTTCGACACCCAGCTCGCCGCGGCCTTCGCGGGCCATGGCCTGCAGCTGAGCCTGGCCGAGCTGTCGGCGCGGGTGCTCGGACGAGCGGTCTGCAAGCGAGAGCGCTTCACCGACTGGTCGCAGCGGCCGCTCACCGCCGCGCAACGGCGCTACGCGCTCGGCGACGTCGAACCGCTGTTGGAGCTGCGCGAACGCCTGGAGCGGGAGCTGGAGCGGCGCGGAGTGCTCTGCTGGTTCCGCCAGGACGCAGCGCGGCTGCTGCAGCCGCAGAGCTACGCCCGCTCGCCGGAGCAGCTGGCCGAACGGTTGCGCGGGGCGGAGCGGCTGTCGCGCCGCGAGCTGGCGCAGCTGTATGCGTTGCTCGAGGAGCGGGAGCGGCTGGCGGCGGCGCACGGCGTGCCGCGCCGGCGGATCGCGGCCGATCGAGCGCTGCTGGTGCTCGCGCGGCGAGCGCCGCGCACGCTCGACGAACTGCGCGCCAGCGGGCTGCTGCACGAGCAGCAGCTCGCCACCGCCGGCCAGCCGCTGCTGGCGGCGCTGGAACGCGCGCGGGCGCTGCCGGCAGCACAGCTGCCGGCGCCGCTGGACAGCTGCCGCGAAGGCGAGCTGGGCTCGCGGCTCGGACGGCTGCGCGCGCTGCTCGAGCGTGCCGCGGCGCGCACCGGCCTGCCCGCGCCGCTGATCGCCAGCGTCGGTACGCTGCGGCGCGCCCTGCGCGCCTTCGCAGCCCCGGACGGGCGGGCGGCCGCCGCGCCGCAGCAGGCGCTCGCCCAGCTGGGACTGGATGGCTGGCGCGCCGAGGTGCTGGGGCCGGAGCTGCTGGCGGCGCTGCGCGGTTGAGGCGTGCGCCCGGGGCGGCTCGCCTGCGGCAGCAAGACAACCCCGGCCGCCCACGGCCGGCTGGCCCGCGGGTTGCCCGCGCCGTGGCGGCCCGCTACGGTGAGGGGTATGAGCCTGGTCCTCGCCTGCCACGGGGTGTGCGTGGACGTGGAGGGCATGCTCGCCTGGGCGCGTGCACTGTCCGAACGCGAGGGAGAGGGGCTGCAACCGCTGGGAGCCGCGCGCGGCGGTGGTGCGGGCGGGCAGGGGCAAGGCGTGGCGCTCGCGCTGCATCCGGCGGGCGAGCCGCTGCGGCTCGTGCTCGCCGCGGACGGCACGCTCACCGGCTGGCTCTCGGCGGCCAGTGCGGGCCCGGGCTACCACCAGTTCGCCTGCGAGGTGCTCGCCCAGCTCAAGCAGCGCTTCGCGCCCGATTTGCTCGTCCGCGACGACACCGGATACTTCGCGCGGCGGGATCGCGCCGAGCTGGAGGCGGCGGTGCGCGCCTGGCGCGTGCAGGCCGGCCGGCGCGCGCTGGCGACGCTGCGCCGCACCCGCCACCACGTCCTGTTCGGCCTGCCGGAGGGATCGCAGGCGCGCGAGCCCGGGGCCGGTCCGCGGATCCTCACCGCACTCGGAGCGTTCGACGCACGGTCCTGGGAGCGGGCCCTCGCCGAGGTGGAGGCGGGGCGGGAGCTGCACCGGCACTTCGCGTGGTGGAATCCGGGCAAGGACGCCTGGTACTGGCGCAACCTGGCCCTCGCCTATCTCACGGTGCGCCATCGCGCCGGAGAGCAGGCGCGCCGCCGCCGGCTGGCGCGCGCGGCGCTCGCGGCGCGCACCGCGCGCGGTCTCGATCCGGAGGTACCGCTGCCCGAGGCGCAGCTGGCCCGCGCCTACGAGGAGCTGGGGCGGGAGGCCGAGGCGCTGCCGCACCTGCGCGCGGCCTGTGCGGCCGCACCCGCCCACCGCGAGCTGCGCCACTGGCTGGTGCGGCTACTGGAACGGCTCGGCCGGCAGGCCGAGGCGGCGGCGGAGCTGGAGAACCTCGCCGAGCGCAGGCCGCGCGACAGTGCGCTCGCCTACGAGGCAGCGGTGCGGCTGATCGAGCTGGATGAGCACGCGCGGGCGCTGCGGCTGCTGGAGCGGGCGGCGCGGCTGGCGCCGCGGCGCGCCCGCTACCAGGGCGAGCTGGCAGTGGCGCTCGCCGGACTGGGCCGCTACCACGAGGCGCTGGCAGCGCTGGAGCGGGCGCTGGAGCTGGATCCGCACAACCCGGTGGGCTGGGGCAACCGGGCGGCGTTGCTCGAAGCGCTGGGGCGGCACGACGAGGCCGCCGCCGCCCGCCGCCGCGCCGCCGAGCTGGGCGGCTGAGCGGCCCGCCCGCGCGCCGGCGCGCGGGCGTGGCTTGCAATGCCCCGGGGTTTTCGCAAGATGGCGCCCGCCGCCGCCCCGCGGCGGTGGCCGGCCGGTCGACAAGGGGGAGGAGACAGCCGAATGACGCCTCGGGTACGCGAGATCCTGAGCTGGTATGGCAGCGAGCCGCCGGGCGTGCGCGCCCAGCTGGCACGCATCCTGGGTCACGGCGCGCTCGGCGGCACCGGGCGCCTGGTCATCCTGCCGGTCGACCAGGGGTTCGAGCACGGACCGGCGCGCTCGTTCGCGCCCAACCCACCGGCCTACGACCCGCACTATTTCTTCGAGCTGGCGCTGGAGGCGGGCTGTAGCGCCTACGCCGCGCCGCTGGGCCAGCTGGCTGCGGCCGCGGACGCCTTCGCGGGCGAGCTGCCGCTGATCCTCAAGCTCAACAGCAACGACGTGATGCTGCAGGGCACCGAGCCCTGTCCGGCCGTCACCGGCTCGGTGGAGGACGCGCTGCGGCTGGGCTGTTCGGCGATCGGCTTCACGATCTACCCGGGCTCGGAGCTGCGCAACCTCATGTACGAGCAGGTGCGGGAGCTGGTGGCCGAGGCGCGCAGCTGCGGGTTGCCGACGGTGATCTGGAGCTACCCGCGCGGAGGTCGGCTCAGCAAGCAGGGCGAGACCGCGGTGGACATCGTGGCCTACGCCGCCCACGTGGCGTGCCAGCTCGGCGCCCACATCGTGAAGGTGAAGCCGCCGACCGAGCACCTGGAGCTGGAAGCGGCGAAGAAGGTCTATCGCGAGCGGGAGATCCCGATCGCGACCCTGGCCGACCGGGTGCGCCACGTGGTGCAGAGCTGCTTCGGCGGCCGGCGCCTGGTGGTCTTCAGCGGGGGTGAGGCCAAATCGCGCGAGGAGGTGCTGGAGGAGGTCCGCCAGATCGCGGCGGGCGGGGGCTTCGGCTCGATCATGGGTCGCAATGCCTTCCAGCGCCCGCGGCAGGAGGCGGTGGCGCTGCTGCGCGAGGTGATGGAGATCTACCGCGCCGCGGCGGCGGGCGGCGCCGCATAGGGAAGGAGGGCCGGCCGGGCGTGGCGCGCACCAGCTGCGGAGCCGTGACGGCGGCCGTGGTGGCGGCCTGCGCGCTCGCTGCCGCCGTACCGGCTCGCGCGCAGGCGGATGCCGTCGCGGTGCGCGGTCCGGACCTGGTGATCGCCACCGGACCGCCGGGCGGGCTCTACCGGGCGCTCGGCGAAGCGCTCAAGCGGGAGATCAACGACAAGGCCGCGGGCCTGCTCCGGGTCTCCACCATGCCGAGCTCCGGCTCGGTCGCCAACGTGCATGCGCTGCTCGACGACCGGGCACAGATGGCGCTGGTCCAGGCGGACGTGCTCTACGCCGCCACGACCGGCAAGCCGCCCTTCAGCCTGCCGGTTCGCTCGCTGGCGGCGATGGCGGCGCTGTACGGCGAGGTGGTGCACGTGGTGGCGCGGGCCGAGCCCGCCGTGCGCTCGATCGCCGATCTGGCCGGGCGGCGGGTGGCGATCGGGGCGGAGGGAAGCGGCAGCCTCGGGATCGCGCTGCGGCTGCTGGAGGCGCACGGGCTCGAGCGCGATCAGGTACAGACGCACCGGCTGTCGATCGAGGAGACGCTGGCGCGCTTTCGCGCCGGGCAGATCGATGCCTTCATCCTGACCATGGCGGCGCCGGCACCCGCCGTCGTGGAGGCGATCGCGGCGGGGGGACGGCTGCTGCCGGTCGAACGCATCCGCGCCGCCGCCCTCGCCGACCGGGAACCCTATCTGCGACTGACCGAGCTGGGAGCGGAAACGTACGGTTTTTTGGAGCAGCCGGTGCTCGCGCTCCAGGTCGATGCGTTGCTCGCAGCGCGCGAGGAGGTGCGGCCCGAGCTGGTCTACGAGGTGCTGGACGTGCTGTTCGAGCGCCGGCAACGGCTCGGGGCCGCGGTGCCGCCGCTGGAGCGCGCGCTGCGCGAGCTGGACGTCGAGCGCGCCAGTACCGGCATCGCCATGCCGATGCACCCGGGCGCGATGACCTTCTTTCGCGACCGGCGCGCCTTCCCTCGCTCGACCACGATCCATGTCGGGATCTATGTGATCGACCTGTACAACCTCGACCTCGCCGCCGGCCACTACGACGCCGACTTCTACGTCTGGTTCCGCTGGCAGGGCCGCCTCGACGCGGACAACGAGGAGTTCCGGTTCGAGGTCATGAACGGCGAGATCAAGCACCGCGAGCTGAACTTCCTGGAGCGGTTCGGGGGCTGGACGCACATCACCTATCGGGTCGTGGCGCGGCTGCGCACCCACTTTCCGCTGCACGACTACCCGTTCGATCGGCATGTGTTGCCGATCGTGATCGAGCACCCCTTCCTGGAGACCTCGAGCCTGGTCTTCATCCCCGACGACGAGGTTGCCGGTGAGCGGCGCGATCTCATGGCGACGATGGTCGAGCGCGGGATCGTGCTCGGGGACTGGCGGATCGAACAGGTGCGCCACCTGGCCGACGAGCACGTCTATCACACCGACATGGGTTCGCCCTCCAGCGTGCGGGGCCCCCGCATGGTGTATTCGCGCTATCGCTTCGAGCTGCACATCGCGCGGTCGCTGGCGCCGTATCTGGTGAAGTTCCTGCTGCCGCTCGGAATCGCGCTGGCGCTGGCCTACCTGGCCTTCTGGATCCACCCCACCGAGTTGCTGGCGCGCCTGGGCCTCGGCATCGCCGCGCTGCTCGCCTGCGTGGTCTTCCACCTGAGCCAGCGCGAGGTGCTGCCGGAGGTGGGCTATCTGATCACGGCCGACTGGTTCTTCATCCTCGGCTACGCGGCGGCAGCGCTGGTGCTGCTCGAGGTGGCGCTCGTCAACGCGCTGTACCACCGCGATCGCCTGCAGGCCGGCAAGCGGCTGGACCGGCTGGCGCGGCTGCTCTATCCGCTGGCGGTGACGGCCCCTGCGGCGTGGGTCGTGCTCGCGCACTGGTAGCCGCAGCCAGGGCCGCCACCTGCGGGCCCCCGGTGCCGCCGGGCGCCCCGGGCCCCTGTCAGTCGCCGAAGCAGACCCCCATCTCGCGGGCGGTCTGCACGATGTCGGCGTCGACCGGTACCGGCTTGTGGGCGACCCCTTCCGCCAGCGGCACCCGGGTGACCTGCGGGTGGCGCAATGCGACCATGGTCCCGAAGGCGCCGTCGGCGATGGCGCGGACGGCGGCGGCGCCGAAGCGGAGCGCCAGGTTGCGGTCGTAGGCGGTGGGGCTTCCCCCGCGCTGCAGGTGCCCCAGCACCAGCGACCGGGTGTCCTTGCCGGTCAGCTCGCGCAGCTGGCGCGCCACCACCTCCGCCACGCCGCCCAGCAGCGGTTCCTGCCGCCCCGTCTCCTCCAGCTCCCGGGTCACCAGCTGGCCTCCTTCGGGGACCGCACCCTCGGCGCACACCACGATCGAGAACAGCCGCCCCTGCCGCTCGCGCTCCAGCACCTTGTCGGCGACGCGTTCGATGCGAAAGGGGATCTCGGGGATCAGGATGGCGTCCGCGGTACCGGCCAGCCCGCTGTGCAGCGCGATCCAGCCGGCGTACCGCCCCATGACCTCGGCCACCATGACGCGCTCGTGCGCCTCGGCCGTGGAATGCAGCCGCTGGATGGCATCCGTGGCGACGTTCACCGCGGTGTCGAAGCCGAAGCTGACGTCGGTGCCGGCGATGTCGTTGTCGATCGTCTTGGGTACCCCCACCACCGGCAGGCCCTTGCGGGCGAGCTCGGCCGCGATGCGCAGGCTGCCGTCGCCGCCGATCGCGATCAGCGCGTCGAACCGGTAGCGGCGAAAGGCGCGCACCACCTCATCGGAGCGATCGACCAGCGCGATGCTGCCATCGGGCTGGCGGCTGGGCCACTGGAACGGATTGCCGCGGTTGGTGGTACCGAGAATCGTACCCCCCAGAAACGTGATGCCGCGCACCCGGTTGGCGTCCAGCCGGAACAAGCCCTCCGGCCCCTCCTCGCCGAGCAGCCCGTTGTAGCTGTTGCGGCTGCCGTAGACCTCCCAGCCGCGCCGGAGCGCGGCGAGCGTGGCGGCGCGGATGACCGCGTTGAGCCCCGGGGCGTCGCCGCCGCCGGTCTGGATGAGGATCCGCATGGTGCCCCTCCGCCGCTGGCTTCTCGCCCCCCAGTGTACCAACCCCTCCCCCCCCGCCGGCCCGGCGGCGATCCGCTCGGCATTGCGGCGCGGTGGCGCAATCGCTATCGTGGCGCCCTCAGCCGTGCGGAAGGAGGCGACCACCCTCATGCCAGCCTCTGGGCCGGCCTGGTTCAGCGTCGACGTCGAGGCCTCGGGACCCGTGCCCGGACTGTACAGCATGCTGGCGCTGGGCTGCTGCGCGGTGCGCGAACAGCCCGACGGTACCCTCGCGCCCGGGGAGGAACTCTATCTGGAGTTGAAACCGGCGTTCCCGGGGGTGGATCCGGCCGCGATGCGGGTCCACGGTCTGGAGCTGGAGCGGCTACGGCAACACGGGCGCGAGCCCGCCGCCGCGATGCGGGAACTCGCCGACTTCGTCGCTGCCCACACCCCGCGCGGCCGCCAGCCGGTGTTCGTGGGCCACAACGCCCCGTTCGACTGGATGATGGTGGCGTATTACTTCTGCGCCTTCGAGGTGCCCAACCCGTTCGGCTACAAGGCGCTGGACACCAAGGCGCTCGCGATGGGGCTGTTCGCCCTGCCCTGGGAGCGCGCCAACAAACAGACGCTGCACCGGCTGCTCGGGCTGCCACCGGAGGACCCATCCGCCAAGCACCGCGCCGACTGCGATGCCCGCTACCAGGCACAGCTGTTCTGCGCGCTCATGCGCCGGCACGCCGCTCTTGCCCGCCAGGCGCAGCGGCATGGCTCCGGCTGAGCGGGCGCACACCCCGCCGTTCGGCTTGTTCCGGCCGATCCGGCCGCGTATCCTGACGGCATGGCGGAGCTCAAGGCAGAACTGCTCGAGCTGCTGCGGGGTGATCCCGCGTTGCGCGCGCAGCTGCGGGATGCGCTGGGGCTGGTGGTGGATGCGGCCGCGGTGCTCGAACGCATCGAGCGCAACACCGAGGCGATCCACGAGCTGCGCGCCGACCTGCAGCGCGAGGTCATCGCGCTGCGCAGGGACATGCAGCGCGAGATCACCGCGCTGCGCGCGGACTTCCAGCGCGAGATCACCTCCCTGCGCGCGGACTTCCAGCGCGAGACGGAGCGGCTCTGGGAGGCGATCGCTGGCCTGCGGGAGGACTTCCAGCGCGAGACCCGCGCGCTGCACCGGACGCTGTCCGCCATCGGCGCACGCTGGGGATATCTGTCGGAGCAGGCGTTGCGCGAGGGGATGGAGGGGGTGCTGCAGGAGCTGTTCCCGGGCGCCGTTGCGATCCGCCGCTGGCGGGTGCACGACGCGCAGGGCGAGGTGCTGGGCTATCCCTGCTGGGTCGAGATCGATCTGGTGGTGACCGCCGATGGCCGCACGGTGCTGGTCGAGCTGAACTCGAGCGTCTCCGCAGGCGACATCCTGCGGCTGCGCCGCGTGGCGAGCTTCTACCAGGCGCGCGAGGGACAGCGGCCCTCGGCGGTGGCCGTGGTCTCGCCGTTCGTCGATCCGCGGGCCGAGCAGGCCGCCTCGCTCGCCGGCATCGAGATCTACACCAGCACGCGCGCCGCCTGAACGGCCCGCTGCGCACCGCTGGCCGAGCCATGCCCCGACCGCAAGAGAGCCGAGCAGCCCCGGTGGACGACGCCGCACCAGCGCCCGCGCTGTCGATCGTGCTGCCGGCATACCAGGAGGCCGCCAACCTGGGGCCGCTGCTCGATGAGCTGCACGAGGTGCTGGTCGAGCTGGGCCTGGAGCGGCGGGTGGAGACGATCGTGGTCGACGGCGGTTCGACCGACGGCACCCCGGAGCTGGCCGCCGCGCGCGGCTGCCGCGTGCTGGTGCAGCAACAGCCCGGCTATGGGGAGGCGCTGCGCATCGGGCTCACCGCCGCGCGCGCGCCCTGGGTGCTCTGCCTCGACGCGGATGGCTCGCACCCGCCGGCCTGCCTCGCCGCCATGTGGCGCGCGCGGGCCGAGGCCGACCTCGTCATCGCTTCGCGGTGGACCGCGGGCGGCGAGGCGGGGGGACAGCCGCTGCTCCGGCGGTGGCTGTCGCGCCTGCTGAACAGCTGCTTCCGCACCGTGACGGGGCTGGCGGTGCGCGATCTGTCCAGCGGCTATCGGCTGTATCGCGCCGCGGCGCTGGCAGGGCTGCCCAGCCGCGCGCGCGGCTTCGAGATCCAGCAGGAGCTGTTGCTCGGGCTGCTGGCGCGCGGGGCGCGGGTGCGCGAGGTGCCCCTGCGATATCGGCCGCGGCGGCACGGCCGCTCGCATGCACGTGTGCTGAGGCTGGGGCTCGCCTACCTGGGGCTGCTCGGACAGCTGCTGCTGGCCCGCTGCCGGGTGCTGGACGGTGGGCCGCCCGCGCGCCGCTGGCCCTGGGTGCTGGGGCTGTGCGCGCTGGCCGCGCTGGCCCACCTGCCCGGGCTGGCCGGAGGATGGCTGCACTGGGACGACGACGAGCTGGTGTTCGCCAACCCGGCGCTGGAGCCGCTCGGGCCGGCCACCCTCGCCCGCATCTTCGACCCCCGCGCCGACCGCACGGCGTTCGGCTCGCAGTACACGCCGCTGTCCGATCTGTCCTACGCCATCGATCGCGCGCTCGCCGGCACCGCCGCCCCGCTGTATCACGCCGAGAACCTGCTGTGGCACCTCGGGGCGGTAGCCCTCGGTTTCCTCCTGATCGAGCGCTGGCGGCGCAGCCTCGGGCTGGGACTGGCCGCGGCGGGGCTGTTGGCGATCCATCCGGTCGCGGTCGAGGCGGTGGCGTGGATCTCCGGCCGGCGGACGGTCATGTGCACGGCGCTCATGTTCGCGGCGATGCTGCTCTGGCTCCGCTGGCGCGAGCGGGGCGGGCGCGCGGCCTACGGCGGCACGCTGCTGCTCGTGCTCGCCGCCAACCTGGCGAAACAGGCGGCGGTGGTGACGCCGGCGCTATTGTGGCTCGCCGACCGCACCGCGCTGCCGCGGGCGCGACGTCCAGCGCCACGCCACAGCCTGCTGGCGCTGCTGCCGCACGCCGCGCTGGCGCTCCTGTTCGTCGGGCTGGGCTGGTGGGTGGGACGCCGCGAGGGCATCCTGACCGGCATGGGCGCGGCCTCGGTGGACCCGGTGCAGGCGGCGCTGTTGCCGCTCGGCCGCTACCTCGGGATGCTGCTCTGGCCGGCGGAGCTGGCCCCCTCCTACGCCATCGTGTTCGCCAGCCCCGCGCACCACGCGGGCGCGCTCGCGCTGGGGGCGGCGGTGCTCGCAGGCGGGGCGCTGCTGGCGCTGTGCTCGCGGCGGCGGGTGCCGGAGATCGGGCTGGGACTCGCCGGGGCGCTCATCGCACTGCTACCGGCACTGGTGCCGGGCCGCCCGCAGTTCGTGGCCGACCGCTACCTCTACCCGGTGCTGCCGTGGCTCGGGCTCGCGCTCGGCTCGGCGCTGCTGGCCGTGTGCGCCCCGGCTCCCGCGGGGGGCGTGGCCCGCACCCCCGCGGCGCCGCCCGCGCTCGCCCGCCTCCTTCTCGCCCGCCGGGCCGTGGTGCTGGTGGTGGCGGTGGGGCTGGCGGCGGTGCTCGCCGCGCGCACCGCCGCCCAGAGCCGCGTGTGGCGGGACGATCTGACGCTGTGGCGCCACGCGGTCCGGCTGGATCCGCACAACGCGGTCGCCCAGCGCATGCTGGGGCTCGCGCTCGCGCGCGCGGGCCGGCTGCCCGAGGCGGAGCAGGCGCTGCGACAAGCGCTGGCGGGACTGGGGGCGCTCGCCGATGCGCGCGCCCGCGCGGTGCGGGCACAGAGCTGGCTCGAGCTGGCGTGGGTGCTGGAGCAGCTGGACCGGCCCGGGGAGGCCGCGCGGGCACGGCGGGCGGCGCGCGAGCTCGCGGCCGCCGGCGCACGCGATATCCTGCCGGCAGCGGCCGAGCACAGGCGCCCTCCCGAGCGCGGCGGGGGAGCCGCCCGCGGGGAGCGAAGCCGGCCTTGGCGCTGACGAAGGCGATCGCGCGCGCCAGCCGCGCGCTGATCTATCTGTCGGTGGCGCGCGAGGGCGAGCCGGGCGAGCACGCCGGGGTGGCGACCGTGGTCTCTGCCGCCGGGCACGCGCTCACCGCGGGTCACCTGCTGCGCGCGGCGCGCGCGGTGTGCGGGCGTGCGATCGGCGAGCGCGAGGACCGCCCAGCCCGCATCCTGGAGCTCGATCTGGAGCACGACCTGGCACTGGTGCAGCTGGAGCGCGCCCGGCCCTGGACGCCGATGCGGATCTGGCGCGGCCCGCCGCTGCCGCTCGGCACCGAGGTCGCGTTCATGGGGCTTCCGTACGCGGACATCTTCCGGCCGCCGCTGGTCATGACCATGCGTGCGATCATCGGCAACCGCTACCGGCTGGGTGGCGTCACCTACGAGGTGCTCGATGCCGCTGCGGCCGAGGGCATGTCGGGCGGCCCGCTGTTCGAGACCGAACGCGGGGAGCTGGTCGGCATCGTGAGCGGCCGGTTCGATCCCGGCCGCACCCGCGCGCGGCTGGGTGGCATGCCGCCGGAGCAGATCGCGCGCCTGCCCGCCGAGCGCGCCAGCATCACGTTCGCCGTCGGCTCGGAGGACGTGCGCGCGCTGCTCGCGCGCCACCAGCTGCTGCCGTCCTAGCCCGCCCGCCACCCGCGCCGGGCCGGAGGGTTGGCGGCCGGCGGCACGGCGTTACCATCGGGGCAAACCGCAGGAGGTCGCATGCCATGCTCCACCGCTTGGTGCCCGCCCCGCGCCGGGGCGCCGTCGCACGTGCCTGCGCGCTGCTGGCGACCGCCAGCGCGCTCGGCCTGCTCGTGCCGCCGGCAGCCGGCGCGAAGGACTGCGGCGAGCGGCCGACGGGCACCAATCCCGGGGATGCCGAGCTGCTCGCCGCGGTGGAGGAGTTCTCGCTCGCCTACCAGGTGCCGATCGAGATCATCCTCGCGGTCGCGCACCGCGAGTCCGGGGTACAGCAGTGGCGGCCGGACGGCTCGCTGGTGGTCAACGAACAGGACTGCGGGCTGGGCATGATGCAGCTGACCGGCTCCACCGCCGAGCAGTTCGATGTGCCGCGGCTCAAGAGCGACTGGCGCTACAACCTGCAGGCCGGGGTCGAGGTGCTGGACAGCAAATGGCGGCGCGCGGAACGCGAGCGCTGGAAGAGCAGGAGCGCGGCGCTGCCGCCGCCCGATCGCACCATCCTGGAGAACTGGTACTACGCGCTGAGCTACTACCAGGGCCGGCGCACGGGCGAGTACCCGGGCAAGGTGTTCGAGCACCTGCGCGAGCGCCCGGGCCGGCTGCGGCGGCTGCTGCCGGCGCCGCTGGAGGTCTCCAACCCCGAGCTGGCGATCGAGGGCTTTTCCTACGGCATGGGATTCACCGCGCTCGCCGGTGACCAGGTGGTGCTGGAGGACGGGCGGCGGCTGCGGGTCAGGACCACGCGCGGCACGCTCGGCGATCCGCGGCTGCTGGCGCAGCTGGAGCAGCTGCTCGCGCGGGCCGAGCGTGCGCTCGCGCGCAACCAGCCCGCCGAGGCGCTGCGCTGGCTGCGGGTGGTGCGGGAGCACGCCGCCAGCTCCGCGCTCGGCCGGCGGGCGGCCGAGCTGTGGGCGGCGATCGAGCAGCAGGCACAGGCGGCGCTCGCCGAGGCAGACCGCCGGCGCGCGGCCGGCGAGTACACGCGCGCGCTGGCCGCCTATGCCGAGATCGAGAAGCGCTACCCCGGGCTCGCCGCCGCCGAGCAGGCTGCCGAGCGCGCCGAGGCCATCCGGACCGATCCCGAGCTGCGCGAGCGGGCGGCACGGGCAGAGCGCGAGGCGGAGGCCGCGGCGCTGGGGGCGAAGGCCGAGCGGGCGCTCGCGCGCAACCAGACCGCCGAGGCGCTGCGGCTGTTGCGCCTGCTCGCCGAGCGCTACCCCGACACCCCGGCCGGCGGGCTAGCCGCCCGGCGGCTGGACGAGCTGGAGCGCGACCCCGAGTTCATGGCGCGCGCCCATGCCGCCGAACTCGCCCAGCAGGCCCGCCGGCTGGTCGCGCTCGGGGATACCTACCGGAGCAACGGGCTCTATGAGCGCGCCATCGCTTGTTACGAACAGGCGCTGGCGCTGGAGCCCGAGCCCGAGCTCGCCCGGCGCGCTCGGGAGGGGCTGCGCCAGGCGCGTGAGCGCCTGCAGCGGTGAACGGACGCGGGGGCAAGCGCTCCGCCCGGCGCGGCCGCGCCTGGGCGGCCCGGCAGCTCCGCCTCGTTCAAAACCCGGTGGTGACGCCCTGATACTCCCCGCCCTTGCCGGTGGCCTGCTGGTAGTACTCCATGGCGTCGGCAATCCAGCTCTGCAGGTCCTCGATCCGCCGCTCGTGGCTGGGATGGGTGGAGAGGAACTCGGGCGGCTGGCCCTCGCTGGCCTCGCTCATGCGCTGCCAGAACGCCGGCGCCGCGCGCGGATCGTATCCCGCCTTCGCCATCAGCATGAGGCCGATGTAGTCCGCCTCGCTCTCGTGCTTGCGGCTGAACGGCAAGACCACCGCCACCCCGAGCCCGATCCCCAGCGCCGCCGCCACCCGCTGCTGGGTGTCGGGGTCGCGCGAACTGGCGAGCGCGATGGCCGAGATCCCCAGCTCGAGCACCACCGCCTGGCTGATGCGCTCGCCGGCATGGCGCGCCAGCGCATGCGCCACCTCGTGGCCCATGACGACCGCGACCCCCTTCGTCGTCGCGGCAGATGGGCAGGATGCCGGTATAGAACGCGATCTTGCCCCCGGGCAGGCAGAAGGCGTTGACCTGCGGATCGTCGATGACGTGGAACTCCCACTCGAAGTCGCCCACCAGATCGGGGTGGTCGCGCACCGCCACCGCCGCGATGCGCTCGCCGACCCGCCGCACCATCGCCACGTACTCGGGGTTGTTGCTGAGCTTCGCCTCGGCGAGGACCTGCTTGTAGGCATCCAGGCCGAGCTGCATCTCGACCGCGCGCGGCACCAGCAGCACGCGCGTGCGCTCGCTGTACGGCACCGTCGAGCACGCGACGAGGATCGCGATCGTGCTGAGCACGAACGCGACGGCCCTGCCGCACTGGACCCTGAGCCTCCCCGCGCAGTGGCGCATGGCGCCCGCCCTCCCCGCGTGGACCTCCCGATGGGGGGAGCATACCGCGCGCCCGCCCGGGGCGCCAACCGGCCGCGCTGCCCGGCGCCCTCTGCCCTCAGCGCCCCGCGAGGAGTGCTCCGAACGGCGGGGGCAGCGCGGCCGCCGCGGCGCCCGCCGCCAGCGCCCCCAGGTCCGGCTCGGCGTGGGTGTGCACGAACAGGTGCCGGCGGCCGCGGCCTTCGGCGCTGCGCGCGAAGGCGAGCAGGCCCGCCGCCGCCTTGGCGGTGTAGACCGGATCGAGCGCGATGCCGGCGGCGCGCGCGAACAGCGCCGCCGCCGCCTCGGCCTCGGCGGTCGGCACCGCATAGCCGCCACCGGCATGGCCGTGCAGGATGCGGAACGCCCGCGGCTGCAGCGCGCGCCCGCCGAACGCCGCGCGCGGTGCCCCCAGCGCCTCGAGCCGTGCCTGGATGCGGCGCGCCCACAACACCAGCCGCCCCAGCCCGAGCACGCCCTCGCCCACCGCCCGCACCGCCACCACCTGCGCGTTCGCGAGCGGCGGCCCCGCCAGCGCCAGGCCGACCGCGAGCCCCGCCGCCACTCCCCCGGTCCCGCCGGCCACGTGCACGAAGTCCGGCACCGGCAGCACCCCCTGTGCGCGGGCCTCCTCGAGTTCGAGCGCGCATTCGACGTAGCCGCTGGCGCCCACCGCATCGGTGCCCGCCGGCGGCAAGAAGAAGCTCTGCGGCGCCGGCGCGCTCCAAGCCCGCACCCCGCGCCGCGCGCTCTGCTCGAGCAGGGCGTGTTCGCCGAGCTCACCGAGCAGCTCCAGCCGCGCGCCCAGCGCGTGCATGGCGCGCAGCAGCAGCTCCACCCGGGGTGTGACCGCTTCGGGCCAGAGCAGCAGCCGCGCCCGCAGGCCGAGCCGGCGGGCGGCGAGCGCCGTGGCCAGCGCGTGGTTGGAGCCGAGCGGGCCGAGCGTGACGACCTCGCGCGCCCCCACCGCCAGCGCGGCGCCGAGCAGCTGCTCCAGCTTGCGCACCTTGGCGAGCCCGAGCGGGGCGCCGGCGAGGTCGTCGCGCTTGATCCAGAGCTCGGTGCCCGGCACGAGCCCCGCTGCCCGCTCCACCGCCCGCAGCCGCTCGACCGGCGAGGGGTAGCTGCCGAGCCCCGCCGCCGGCAGCCGTCCCCGCAGCTCGGGCAGCCGCTGCTCGGTCAGCCGCACCGCAGCCGCGCTCGCGCTGTGCCGCCCGCTCATCGGTCCTCGGCGTCGAAGGCCACGCGAAAGCCGACATCGAGCGCGCGGGCGAGCGGATCCCGCGCGCCGCGCTCGGCGCGGTGCAGCGCCTCGTGCGGGGTGCGGAACGAGCCGCCGCGGCAGACGCGCTGCACACCATGGGACTCGTTGCACGGGTCCTCGGTCTCGCCCTCGGCGTAGTAGCGCGGCGAATAGAGGTCCTGGCACCACTCCCAGACGTTGCCGAGCAGCTCCTCGATCCCCTCCGGGCTCGCCCCCTCCTTGCGCATGCCGACCGGGGAGGGCACCCGGTCGCGCTCGGCGAACGAGGCATGCGCCGCCGTCGGCGGCGTATGCCCCCAGGGATACGGCCAGCCGCGCCGCCCCCCGGCGGCGTATTCCCACTCGGCCTCGGTCGGCAGCCGCCCGCCGGCCCAGGCGGCGTACGCGAACGCATCGAACCAGTCGACCAGTACCACCGGGCACTGCTCCAGCCCCCGCGGCGGCCGGCCGCGCTTCCAGACGAACTCGCGCGCCCACAGCTCGTCCACGCCCGGGGTGTGGTCCTTGTCCGGCGGCTCGTCGGGGTGGCAGTACAGGTGCGGCTCGCCGCTGGTGCGCAGCGCCGCCAGGAAGCGCGCGTACTCCAGGTGGGTCACCGGGTAGCGCGCCAGATAGAAGCTGGAGACCCGCACCTCGCGCACCGGACGCTGGTCCTTGTGCCGGTCCTGCCGCCCGCGCCGGAAGGCACCCCCGACCAGGAACACCCGCTCGGACGCCGTGCCCGCCGGCGCCTGCAGGCGCAGCGCCTGGGTCTGCCCCGCCGTCCGCAACTGCCCGAGCCCGCGCTGCGGGCGCACCGCGGCGAGCCGCCCCAGCGTGGCGTGCACCAGCGCCGCGCTCTCGGGGCGGCCGGCCGGCGAGCCATCGAGCAGCCGCTCGAGCAGCCCTCCCAGCGCCAGGGGCGCCTCCGCGGGCAGCGGCGGCAGGGTGAGCGGCTGGCTATCGGCCGCCGGCCGGCCGCCGCCCGGCACCGAGGCCGCCGCGGGCAGGGGCGAGTGCGGCTGGGGCGGCCGCCCGCTCAGGCAGTGCGCCAGGATCGCGCCGAGCGCGTACAGGTCCGCGCGCGCATCGAGCGGTGCGCCGCGCAGCTGCTCCGGAGCCAGATAGCACCGGATGCGAGCCGGCAGCAGCGCCGCCGTACCGTCCCCTGCCGCATCGAGCACCCGTGCCAGCCCGAAGTCGGTGACCTCGATCTCCGGCTGCTGCTCGCTGCCGCCTACGAACACGTTGCCCGGATGGAGGTCGCGGTGCAGCAGCTGCGCGCGGTGCGCCGCCGCGAGCAGCTCGGCGAGCTGGGCGGCGAGCGCCAGCGTCCACTCCAGCGGCCGCGCACCCGCGCCGAGCAGCTCCGCCAGGCTCCGGCCGGTGGCGCGCGCGGTGACGACGTACGGGGTGCCGTCGGGTGCCTGCGCCACCGCGAGCGGCACCAGCGCCCGCCCGTCCTGCAGCCGCGCCGCCGCCCGGGCCTGCTCCACGAAGCGGCGCCGCGCCGCCTCGTGGCGCGCGAGCCGTCCGTGCAGGACCTTCACCGCGCGCTCGGCGCCAGAGCCGCGATCGCGTGCAGCATACACCCTGCCCACCGGCCCGTGTCCCAGCAGCCGTTCGAGCACGAGCCCGCTCAACTCCCGCCCGAGCCAGGGGTCGCGCTCGGTCTCGTCCATGGCTCTGCCGATCCCCTTTGTTCGTCCGCCAGGGCTGACGCACCGGCTCGCGCAGGGCTTTCGTCCCGTGTATGGTAGCGTGTGGCGCTGCCGGCTGCAGCAGCCAGCGCAATCGCGGCGCGCCGCCGCGCGGCGAGCGGTGGCTCGCGCGGTGACACCAGGGCGCGCAGCCGATATCTTGTCCACCTGGGGCCCGGAGTCCCGGGCAGGCAGGGCCGGCCGGGGGGAGATGGGAGTGGGCGAGTCCGGGGTCTGCCAGCGTTGCGGGCAGGAAAACGAGCCGGTGCGCCGGCTGTGCAAGCACTGCGGCGCGCCGCTGCTCGACCCGGAGCTCGAGATGGAGGCGGCCGAGGATGGCACCCTAGGGCCGTTGTTCCTCGCCGGCACGGCGGCCGGCGGCCAGACGCCGGGAGCTGGTGGCGGAGGGGACCTGGCGGCCGCTGGCCCCGCGGTGCGGGACGAGCAAGGAGAGCTCGCGGGCGAGCCACCCCGGGGCGCCGGCCGGCTCGCCGCGGAGCAGACCGTGCGCCTGCTCGTGCCCGCAGGCCGACGACCCGCCTGTGCAGCGCCGCCACTGCTGCGCGTGAGCTTCGGGGATTCGCTGCGCCGGCTGTTCGTGCATCTGGCGGGCGGCGAAGTGCGCTGCGGGCGCCGCAAGCCGGCGCGGGGCGAGGACGCGCCCAATCACCTGGTGCTGCGCCTGCTGCCCTGCCGCGCGCCCGAGATCGACCCGGACAACTGGCACGCCACGCTCGCCATCTCGGCGACACACCTGTGCATCCTCGCCGAACGCGACGGCCCCCACGTGGTCGACGTGAGCCGCAACGGCACGTGGCTGGACGGTCGCCCGCTGGAGCGCGGGGCGGCGGCGCCGCTCGGCGCGCAGTTCCAGCTCATGCTCGGCGGGGTGCTGCGGCTGGTGGGCCGCGTGCTGCGGGCGCCGGCCGGTGGGGCCTGCCTGCGGCTGGAGGCCCAGGCGCCCCTGCCCCTGCCCGAGCCAGAGCCGTTCGACGCCGCCCTGCCCGGCAGCTGCGATGCCATCGCGCTGGAGCGCGTGGCGAACGAGACCGAGGACTCCTACCTGTTGCTGTACCGGCGTGCCGCGATCGGCAGCGCCGAGAGCTGTGCGATACGCCTGCAGGCAGCGGGCGTGCAGCCGGAGCACGCCTGGCTGTACCGCCACCGCGGGACGCTGCTGCTCGGGCCGAGCGAGCAGGGGGCAGCCGCCACCTGGGTGGACGGGCAGCTGCTCGAGGCCGGACAGGCGCTGCCGGTCGGTCCGGGCTCCAGCATCAGGCTGGGCGAGGCGCTGCTCGGCCTGGCGGCCGCCGAGCCCGCGGAGATGGCCTCCCTGCCGGCAGCGCGACTGCAGCGCCGGCAGCAGGGCCGCGCGTCCCCTCGCTGACGCCGCCGCAGCTCGCCCGGCGGCGCGACATGGCAGGGCGGTCCCCCCGCGCGGACCGGTCAGGCCGGGAGCGGAGCCGATCCCGATCCGGCTCCGCCCTCCGGGCCGGGAGCCGATCGGAAGCGCAAGGCCGGTGCTAGGGCGGCTCAGCCGCAGCGCCGGAGCGCAGATAGATCGCGTTGGAGAGGATGAACGGCTCGGCGCCGAGATATGCCTCGATCCGGTAGACCCCCGGCCCCGGCGGGCGAGCCACGAGCCGTCCGCGCGCGCGCGCCAGCGGCCGGCCGTCGCGCAACAGCACCAGCTGCGCCCCGCCCGGCGCGGCCGCGCGCAGCTCCAGGCCCGGACGCCAGCGCAGCTCCGCGCCCATGTCCGCTAGCCACGCCCCGCCCGGTCCGGCCTCGAACAGCGCGAAGCGGAAGCCCTCGCTCCGCCCGCTCAGCTCGAACGCCACCCAGCCGCGGCCGGCGGCGAGCGCCTCGCGCACTCCCTCGGCGCTGCGCTCCCGCACCAGCAACACGTTGAGCACGGCGCGGAAGCTGTCGTGGTAGCTGAGCAGCGGCAAGCCGCCGCGCGGTCCCGGCAAGCGGAGGTTGTCGTGCGCGTCCGCCCCGCCCCAGCCCGGCACGCGGCGCGTGCGTCCCAGCGCGTCCCAGCGGGCGAGCACCGGGCGCGGCAGCTGCCGCACCAGCCGGCGCAACACCGCCCCCGGCGGCAGCAGCAGGGCGCTCAGCAAGGTGCCGAGCCGCGGGGCCGTGAGCGCCATCGCGTGCAGGTTGGCGATCTCCAGGCCGTCCAGCCCTCGACCTCGTCCCAGGCCCGAAACCGCTCGGCATGTCCGATCAGGGCGAGGGCGCCCGCCGCGCGCACCCGGTCGAGGGCATCCTGGGGCGTGCGCGCGCCGGAGGGTGCACGCGGCCGCAGCGGCAGGTTGAGATCGAGCGCCAGCACCGAGCCGCCGCCGGCGCGGAGCTCGGCCCCGGTCAGCACCAGCACCCCGTCGTACCAGCCGCGCGGCGTCTCCAGGGGCCCGGCGTCGGTGTAGTGGTCGGTCAGGACCACGAAATCGAGCGCGGCCGCTTGCGCGGCCTGCACGATCCCCTCCAGCTCTCCGTCGCTGTCGTGCGACCAGCGGCTGTGGCAGTGCACCACCCCGCGCATGCGCAGGGCGAACGGCCCCGGGGGGCCGAGCGGAGGCGCCGGGGGCACCAGCAGCGGCGCCGGCCCGGCGAGCGTCGGCAGCGCCACGCAGCCGCTCGTGCCGAGCCAACCCCCTGCGCTCAGCAGCAGCGCGAGCCAGCGCGCCGCTCCGGCTCGCCTCAAGGGCCGGCGGAAGGAGTGCGCGAGGAGGAGGAAGCCGAGGGCCCCGGCGTCTGGATCACCTTGAGCGCCGCCTGCCGGATCGGCCCGTACGGATGCCGGATCGCCTCCTGTAGCTCGGGCACCGCCGCCAGCGCCGCATCGGGACTGGGGATCCGGTGCAGGGTGTGCGCGGCGGCGTGCAACCGCTCCAGGTCGACCAGCTCCGGGTGGCGGCGGGCCGCTCGCAGCGCCGCCCGGAACGCCTGGCGCGCGCGCCGGACCTCCAGCCGGCGCCGCAGCCGCCGCCCCACCCACAGCGCCCGCAGCCCCAGCCGGGCGAACAGCGGATACAGCAGCACCAGCACCAGCAGCACGATGAGTGCGTCGAGCAGGAACTGGCTCGCGCTCTCCGAGACGAGCGCCGTGGACATCGTCACCACCGGGATCCGGCCCGCCGCAGCGCCGCGCGACGCGGGGGGCGAGCATCCCGCGCTCCGGCCTGCCCAGCGTGCCTTCGGGCTGGCCCGGCGCCCCGCACCCCGCGCCCTCCTCGCTGCACCCCGCGCCCAACCGGAGTATAGACAGGCCGGCAGACGCCCGCAAGCGGGCTGCTTCGTGCTGGCGCGCGCCGCGGGCCCCCTGCGCACCGGCAGGCCAGCCGCGCGGTCCGGGGGCCAGCCCGTTCGCCAGCCACCCCGGCTGCACCTGCACGGCCGGCTCAGCGCCGGCCGAACACGCGCTGCCAGAAGCCGCCGGGCTCCTGCGCTGCGCTGCGGCGCAAAAGCTCCTCCACCTCGCCGTCGTCGAAGTAGGTCCCGCGGCATCGCGTGCAGACATCGACGGTGACGCCTTCGCGGTCGACCTCCTCCATCTCGGCGCCGCAGCGCGGGCAGCGCAGCTTGGCGGCGTCGAACGCGGCGCGGGTGCGTTCCTCCTCCAGCTCCTGCACCCGCCGGCCCAGCGCCTCGATCTCGTTCTCCAGCCCCCGCACCCGTTCCTCGGCATCGTCCCTCTGGCGCTGGGCGTCGTTGAGCGCCCGCTTGGCCTCCTTGAGCTCGCGCTTGAGCTGCTCGGCCTCGCGGCGTACCTCCAGGGCCGCCTCCTGCATGCGCCTGGTCTCCTCGCGCGCCTGATCGACCTTCTGCGCCTTCTCCAGCGCGTTGGCCAGGCTCTCCTGCAGCTTGCGCATCTCGTCCTGCAGCCGCAGCAGCTCCGCGCGCGCCCGCCGCTCCTGTTCCGCCAGCGCCTCGTCGGCGGCGGTGCGGAGCTGCTGCGCCTCGAGCTCGGCCGCCGCGCGCGCCTGGCGCTCGGCCTGCTCGGCCGCCTTGGCACGCGCCTCCGCATGCTCCAGCGCCTCGCGCAGGCGCGCCAGTTCGCCTGCCGCCGGCCCTGCCGGTGCGGCGGCGCGGCGGGCCTCGGCGAGCCGCTGCCGCAGCGCGGCCAGCTCCGCCTGGGCGGCCTCCAGCGCGCGCTGCCGCTCGGCCTGCTCGGTAGCGCGCTGCTGCAGCTCCTGTTGCAGCCGGGCATGCTCGGCGCGCAGTGCCTGCAGCTCGGCGAGCGCCTCGGCCGCGGGCCCCGCGGCCGAGGCGCCCCTGGCGGCGGCGGGCTTGCGCGTGGTCTTCTTGGCCGCGGCGGCCCGGGTGGCGGTGCGGCGGACCTTCGCGGTCTTGCGCGAGGGCTGCTGCCCGGACTTGGCGCGGCTGGACTTGCTGGCCGTACGCTTGTTCTTCGCGGCCCCGGAGCTGGCACTCCGCTTGCCGCTCGCGGAAGCCTTCGCCGTCCCGGACCGTGTGCTGGTCGCCTTCTTGGCGCTCATGCCCCCTCCCGGCGCTGGGCGCGTAACCTGCTTTCACTCTTGATGTTGTTGCAGTCCGTGGTAGTGTACCACACCGCTCCGACCGCGCAACGCCGGCCCGTGGCGGATGGCGGTGCCGCGGCCGCCTCAGCCGCTGCGGCGCTGCCCCAGCAGGGCGCAGCGCAGCCGGCGCCGCTCCGCGGGGCTGGTGCCGGCCAGCTCGGCGAGCGGGGGCGGCAGCGCGCCAGCCGCGCCCTCGCTCCGGAGCGCGAAGGTCTCGCGGTTGTAGAACCGCCGGCGCACCACCAGGGCGCGGTCGGCCAGCTCCTCCAGCGCCGAGCGGACCACGGGGGCAGGCTTGCCGACCTGGCGTGCCAGCTCCGCCAGCTCGTGCTCGACGCCGGACTCGCGCAACAACAGCGCCAGCAGGTCGAGCTTGAGCGGGGTGTCGATCCCGTACCGCTCCAGGATCTCCAGCCGCCGCCGTTCGCGGGTCGAGCCGGCGGACTCGATCTGCACCGTCATGTCGGTATCCGTCGTCGGGGATCGCTTGCCCGTACCGGTTCGTCCCGGCGGAGCGGGGATATGCTAAGGGTTTTCCCGGCCAGCGTCAACCGCTCGGGCCGGCGGTGTGGATGCGGTGCCGCTCTCCTCCAGCTGGCGCAACTGTTCGATCGCCTCGGCGCTCGCCAGCACCACCAGCACGTCGCCCGAGGCGAGCCGATCGGCGGCGCGGGGCGCGAACCGTTCGGTGCTGCCATCGGCGCGGTGGCGCACGATCGCGAGCACGTTCACCCCCCACTGGCGTCCGAGCGCCGCCTGCGCGAGGGTCTTGCCGACCAGGGCCTGCGGCACGGCGAGCTGCTCCAGCCGCAGGCCCGCGGGCAGCTCGAAGTAATCCGTGACGGTGCCGGCGTCGTCGCGCCAGTGCACCTTCGCCAACATGACGTTGCGGCGCAACAGCTCGCTGTCGATGGCGGCGAGCAGATCGCGCCGCGTCACCGCGCCCAGCAGCACGCGCTGCGCGTCGCACACGGGCAGCTCCTCCATGTCGGCGCGCCACAGCCGCTCGCTGGCGGTGACCAGGCTGTCCTCGGGCCGGAGCGGCTCGACCTCGCGGCCCAGGTCGGCCACCACCGCCACGCCCTGCAGCTCCGGCGCCCCGAGCGCCGCCTTGGCCGCCTCGAAATCGACCACCGAGAGCAACCGGCCCTGCTCGTCGCAGACGTAGACGGCGTGCACGTGCTCCTCGATGAAGGTCTCGATCAGCTCGTGCACCGGCCGGTCGGGCGGCACCCTGCTGACCTGGGTGCGCATGATGTCGCGGGCGTGGATGGCGGTGAGCACCCGCTGTTCGGGCGTGCCCTCCCACGCGATGCCCCGCCTCTCCAGCTCCTCCGCATAGACGGACTTCGGGCGCAGCCGCCGCGCCGCGAGCGTGCCGAGCGAGCACGCCAGCAGCAGCGGCATCAGGATCGCGTAGTCCTGAGAGACCTCCAGGATGAACACGACGCTGAGTACCGGGGCGTGGGTGGTGGCGCTCAGCATGGCGCCCATGCCGACCAGTGCATACGCGCCCGCCTCCCCGGAACCAGGAAAGAGCGTGTGCACCCCGTGGCCGAGCGCGCCGCCGAGCGTGGCGCCGAGCAGCAGCGTCGGGGTGAAGACGCCGCCCGGCACGCCGGAGCCGACGGTGGCGCTGGTCGCCGCCAGCTTCGCGAGGAAGAGCAGCCCCAGCACGCTCGCCGCCACCTGCCCGTTCAGTACCTGAGAGGTGACCTCGTAGCCGTTGCCGTAGACCTGGGGCAGGCCGGCGGCGGCGAGTGCGCCGACCGCGGCGCCGCCCAGCGCCGTGCGCAACGCCACGTGCTGCAGCCGCGCCAGCGTGCGCTCCGCCGCCCGCAGCACCTCGAGGAAGATCGAGCCGGCGGCGGCCGCCGCCAGGCCCAGCACCGCGTAGGCGGGCAGCTCCCACGCGCTGCGGAACTCGAAGACCGGCACGTCGTACAGCGGGCTACCGCCGAACAGGCTCCAGCGCGCCAGCACCGCGCCGATCACGGCCGCCAGCGCCACCGGTCCCAGCACCTCGATGGCGAAGGCGCCGATGATGACCTCGAGCACGAACAGGGTGGCGGCGACCGGGGTGTTGTAGGCGGCGGCGAAGCCCGCCGCCGCCCCGGCGGCGACGAGCACCCGCAACCGCTCCTCGCTCAGCCAGGCATGCCGTCCGAGCCAGCAGGCGCCCGCGGCGGAAAGCGCGATGATCGGCCCCTCGCGGCCGACCGAGGCGCCGCCGGCCATGGCCAGCACCGAGGCGCTGCTCTTGAAGATGGTGGCGAGCCCGTGCACCTCCCCGTGGCGGATCGAGACCGCCTCCAGCAGCGTCGCCACCCCGCCGCCGCCGCGCCAGCGCGCGGTCAACCAGAGCACGAGGCCGGCCAGCGCGCAGCCTCCCAGCGGCGCCAGCAGCCGGCGCCACCGGCCGGCCTGCTCGCCGACCGTGAGCACATCGCCGTGCGCGCCGAAGGCGAGTGCCTGCAGCCACTCCATGGCGAAGCGGAGCACGATCGCCCCCGCACCGCCGAGCACGCCGGCGATCGCGACCACGATCAGAAACCGGGTGTCCTCGCCCGAGAATAGCCGCACCAGCAACCGGTGCAGCAACGGCGGCGGGTGGCGCTCCAGCTCCATCGCCCGCAGGCGCACCGACTCGCTCAGCTCGGCACCCTGCACCTGCTCGGGCGATCGGCTCTGCAGCTCGCGCGCGCTCACGGCCCCAAGCATAGTGCCCCCGCGCCGGCCCGGCAACGCGCCGGCGCGCGCGCCACGCCCGGCTCGACACCACCGCGCCCGCCCGTTTCAATGCTCGCGAGGGACATGGCATCGGGGGAGGGCGAGCGATGAAGACCGAGATCCGCGAAGAGATCATCGTCGAGCTGGACAACCGGCCGGGCGCGCTGGCCGCCGTGCTCGACCGGCTGGCGCAGGCGGGGGTGAACGCCCTGGCGGTCTGTGCCTATGCCACCGACGGCAAGGGGGCGGTGCACGTGGTGCCGGATCAGGTCGCCCGGGCGAAGGAGGCGCTGCGACAGGCCGGCGTCGCCTTCCGCACCACGCTGGTCGTGGTGGCGGTGACGCAGGACGTGCCAGGTGCGGCAGCCGAGATCGCCCGGCGGATCGCCGAGCGCGGCATCAACCTCGAGCATTGCTACGCCACCGGCATCGGGCGCGGCGAGGCGCGGGTGGTGCTGCGCGCCGCCGACAACGCAGGCGCCAAGGAAGCGCTGGGCGCCTGAGGGGGCTGGCCGCGGGCGCGCGCCGGCGCGTGGCGGTGGCGGTGCTGGGCGGTCGGGCCGCCAGGCGCTACACTGGGCCCCATGCACCGGGCGCAACGGTTCGAGGTGTTGCTGTTCGCCGCCGGCCGCGAGGCCGCGGGCGGCGCCGCGAGCGTCCAGGTGGAGCTGGCGCCGGGAACGCCGCCGACCGCGGGCGCGGTGCTGGCGGTACTGCGCGCGCATCCGCGTCTGGGCGCGGTGGCGGCGAGTTCGCGGCTCGCGGTCAACCACACCTTCGCGGCCGCGGACACCCCGATCGTGCCGGGGGATGAGCTGGCGCTGATCCCGCCCGTGGGAGGGGGCTGAAGTGGCGTCCGATGCCGCCGCCGCGACGGCGGATCTGCTGGCCCTGCTGGAAGCGCCGATCGACCCCGAGGCGGTGCGCCGCTCCGTCCAGGCGCCTGCGGCCGGGGCGGAGGTCCTGTTCGTGGGCACGGTGCGCGCGCGTACCGCCGGCCGTGAGGTGCGGTACCTGGAGTACGAGGCCTACCGGCCGATGGCGCAGCGGCGCTTCGCCGAGATCGCCGCCGAGCTGCGGGCGCGCCACGGGATCTGCGGGGTGGCGATCGTGCACCGGCTGGGCCGGCTCGCACCCGGCGAGATCGCGGTCGCGATCGCGGTCTCCGCGCCGCACCGCGAGGCTGCCTACCGCGCCTCGCGCGAGGCGATCGAGGCGGTCAAGCACACCGCCCCCATCTGGAAGCGAGAGGTCTTCGCCGACGGCGCCGTCTGGGTGGCGGCCAGCGGCGGTTGAGGCCAGCGGCGGCAGGTGGTGGCTGGTGGACTAGGATTCGAACCTAGATTCGCGGATCCAGAGTCCGCTGTCCTACCGTTAGACGATCCACCAGCGCACGGGCCCTCATCCATAGGGAGGGCGCGCCCGCTTGTCAAGGCTCGGGCGGCCGCGGGCGGCCGCGCCGCACCGGCTGGCACCGCTTGCCAGCGGGCCTGCGCACCGCGTACGATCGCGCGCAGCCACCAGCCGCGGCCGGGGAGGACGGACTGCCATGCGCGGGGACAGCTTCACCGAGCTGGGCCAGTTCGAGATCGACCCGGAGTCCGCCCGCCAGTTGCCGCTGGAGTTCTGCCAGCGGTATCACTGCTGCGTGCTCGGTCGCATCTCGCCGGTCAACCGCGCGGCCGCCATCCCGGTCGGCATGCTGGAGCCGGACAACGACGAGATCGTGCGCGAGATCGAGCTCAAGCTCGGCCGGCGGGTGCGACCGGTGCAGCTGAACGCCTACGAGATCCGGACCGCCATCGAGACCGCATTCGGGCTCAGCGGCGAGGAGTCTGGCGCGCTGCTGGCGCCGACCACCCTCGACCACCTGCGCAGCTTCGATTTTCGCCCCGACGCCCCGCCGTCCAGGATCCTCGATGACATCCTGGCCATCGCGATCCGCAGCCGCGCCACGGACATCCACATCGAGACCTACCGCAAGGACGTCGATCTGCGGCTGCGGTGCGACGGGGTGTTGCGGCAGCTGACCTCGCCGCTGTCGCCCGACAACGTCAAGAAGGTCATCTCGCGCATCAAGGTGCTGTGCAACCTCGACATCGCCGCCAAACCCCAGCCGCTCGACGGCCGCTTCAGCGCCCGCTACGTGGACGCCCGGGGCCAACAGCGGCTGGTCCACTTCCGCGTCTCGATCGTGCCGGCGCCGCACGGCGAGGACTGCGTGATCCGCGTGCTGGACGGCGCCGCCGCCATCCAGCTCTCGCTCGACCGGCTCGGCATGAGCCCGAGCGCGCTGCACGCCTTCCGGACGCTTCTGCACTGCCCCTCGGGCCTGATCCTGGTCACCGGGCCCACCGGATCGGGCAAGACGACCACGCTCTATGCGGCGCTGCGCGAGCTCATGGGCGAGACGCGCAAGATCTGCACGGTCGAGGATCCGATCGAATACGAGCTGCCCAAGGTCAACCAGAAGCAGGTCGACGAGCACAACAGCTTCGCCGACTACGCGCGCGCCTTTTTGCGCCAGGACCCCGACGTGCTGCTGATCGGCGAGATCCGGGACGAGGAGACGGCGCAGATCGCGCTGCGGGCCGGCATGACGGGCCAGCTGGTGCTGGCGACCCTGCACACCCAGGATGCCATCGGAACCGTCGCGCGCCTGCGCTCGCTGGGAGTGGACGATGAGCTGCTGTCGACGGTGCTGCTCGGCGCGGTCTCGCAGCGGCTGTTGCGGCTGAACTGCCGCAACTGCATCGAGCAGTACACCCCGCGCGCGGAGACGCTGGTGCGCTTCTATCGGGACGACCCGGGGGATCCATTCTGGCGCGGGCGTGGCTGCCCCGACTGCGACAACACGGGCTACTTCGGCCGGCTGGGCATCTTCGAGGTGTTCGTGGTCGACGACGTGGTGCGGGCGGCGATCGAGCGCCACGCCACCGTCGAGCAGATCCGCGAGCTGGCGCGCGAGCGCGGCTACGTGCCGCTGGTCGAGGAGGCGCTGGAGCGGGTGCGCCGCGGCCACACCACCGTGAGCGAGGTCGAGCGCAACGTGCGGCCGCTGTACTACGTGTGAGCCGCGCGAGCCGGCCCCCCAGCACCGCGACCGCGCGCTGCGGCCAGCGGGCCTGCGGGTGAGCGCCCCCGGTGGGCTGCGGTGCCGCTCGGCAGGCGGTGGGCCCTGCAGGACTCGAACCTGCGACCAGGGGATTATGAGTCCCCCGCTCTGACCGACTGAGCTAAGGGCCCGCGGCGCAGTTGCCGCCATCGTAGTGCGGGGCCCGCCGGTGCGACAAGACTTGGCCGGAGGGGTACGCCGGGCGCAGCCGTTCGCCAGCCGGCGCGCACGCACGGGTCGGGCGGCGCACGTATACTGGGGGCGACCCTGGGATCCGGCGCCGGGCGGCTTGCCGGCGCCGAGGGCGAGGTTCGCGGTGCGCAGGGACGTCTCACCCCGGGCAGCGGCGCTGCTGGCGGCGCTCGCGCTGCTCGCGGCCGGGGCAACTGGCTGCGAGGGCAGCCGCGCCCCCTCGGGCGGCGGCGCGGGCAGCGGCAGCGGGGGCTCGGCCCCGCAGATCGATCGCGCGGTGCCGGACGCCGCGCCCAGCGGCGAGCAGGTCGTGATCTTCGGGCGCGGCTTCGACCCGGTGGCGGGGCGCAACACCGTGCGCTTCGGCTCGGTGCCGGCGAGCGTGCTGGCCGGCAACACCACCGAGCTGTCGGTGCTGGTGCCGAGCGCGCCGGGCGGGAGCCAGCCGATCACCGTCCAGCGCGGTGGCGCCACCTCGCCCCCCTTTCCCTTCACGATCACCGCCGGCAGCCCCACACCGCCGGCGATCGGCTGGCTGGTGCCGAGCCGCGGCCCGCCCGGCACCCGCGTGCACCTGCGCGGGCTGTTCTTCGGCAATGCGCCCGCGGTGACCGCCGGCGGGGCCCAGGCCAGCGTGCTCACCGCCGGAGCGAGTCACCTGGACTTCGAGGTGCCGCCGGGGCTCGCGCCCGGCCCGCGCGACGTGGTCGTGGCCGGACCGGGCGGGACCTCGCTGCCGGTGCCCTTCGAGGTGACCCAGGGGGGCCTGCCGCCCGTGCTGGTGCGGATCGATCCGCCGGGCGGGCTGCCGGGCCAGCGCGTGGTGCTGCTCGGGGATGGATTCGGCAACGCGGCGGCGCCGGACGTGCGTTTCGGCGGTGTGCAGGCCCCGGTGCTCCGCTTCGACGCCTCGCGCATCGAGGTGCGGGTGCCGCCGGTCCCCGGCGCGCCCGCGAGCGTGAGCGTGATCGTGAGCCGTGCGGCAGGCGCCAGCTCCAATGCGCTCGCCTTCTTCGTCGCGGTGCCGGCGGCGAGCGGCGGGGGCGGCTTCGCCCCGGCCGCCCCGATGCAGAGCCCGCGCACCCGCCACACCGCGACGCTGCTCGCCGACGGGCGGGTGCTGGTGGTGGGCGGGCTGGATGGCCGCGGGGGACTGCCCTCCCCGGGGCTGGCGAGCGGCGAGGTCTACGATCCGGCCACCGACCGCTGGACGCCGGTGGCGAACAGCATGAGCGTTCCTCGTTACGACCACACCGCCACCCGACTCGCCGATGGCCGGGTGCTGATCGCCGGCGGCTTCGGCAGCACGGCAGCGGGGATCACGGTCCACCGCTCGACGGAGCTGTACGATCCGGCCACCAACGCCTTCCGTCCCGGCCCGCTCATGCGGACCCCGCTCGCCGGCCACCGCGCGGTGCCGCTGCCGGACGGCGACGTGCTGATCGTCGGCGGGCAGACCGTGACCAGCGGCGGCGGTGCGATCCAGCCGGTCAATGTCGCCGATCGCTTCGATGCGCAGAGCGGGCAGTTCACCCAGGGTGCAGCGCTGCCACCGCGCTTCGGCCGGGACCGCGCGGTGTTGCTCGCGGCTCCGGGCGCGGCGGCGCTGGTGGTGGGGGGCCGCGACGTCAGCGGCGAGCAGCAGACCGCCGAGTGGTTCGAGATGCTCGGGGGGAGCTGGCTGAGCGGTGCGAGCGGGGGCCTGCTCGCCATGCAGGCGCCGCGCCAGCTGGCGGCGGGGGTGGTGCTCGCGGGGGGCGAGGTGGCGGTGATCGGGGGGCTCGCGCTGCAGCGCAGCCCGCCGGCGGGACTCGATCCGGCGCGCACCGCGGAGCTCATGCCCACCGATCCGCTGCGCCCCAGCGCCGGGGTCTTCTCGCTGCGCACCTTTGCCGCCCTGCCGCCCCGGGCCGCGCACACCGCGACCGTGCTCGCGGACGAGCGGGTGCTGGTCGTCGGCTCGGCGCTGTCGGCGGCGGCGGCAGGCTCCGCGGCGCTGTTCGACAGCGCGCTCGCCTTCGGCACCCCCACCGCCGGCTCGCCGCAGGCGCCGCGCTTCGATCACACCGCCACGCTGCTGTTCGACGGGCGGGTGCTGCTGGCCGGCGGCGGGGGCGAGGCGAGCGCGCCCGCCTCGCAGCTCGGGCGCGCCATCCCCGGGGGGGTGAGCCTGCCGGTGACCGACAGCGCGGAGCTGTTCCAGCCCTGAGCCGGGCGGCCCGGGCGCGGTGGCGGCCCGCCCGGAGGGCGGGGCGGCGCTCAGCCGGCCTCCTCACCGGGCTCGGTGTCCAGCTCGGCGAGGAACTGCTCGATCTCCCGCTCGGCCGCCGTCTCGTCGAGCCCCAGCTCGTCGAACACGCTGAGGTCGATCCGCCCTTCGTCGTCATAGCGGATCTCGACCGGGCGGTGCTCCGGCCGTCGGTGCGCCGGGCTGCGGCCGCCGCTGTGGCCGGCCGCCAGGCCGGTTCCACCCGCGGCGGCCATGGCGGCCGCGGCGGTGCCTTCCGCCCCGCGCGGCTGCGGGGCGCGCGGGGCCGGCGGCAGTACGAAGCGCTCCTCCGGATCGTTCAGCCCCACCACCGCGATCTCGTGCGCGCGGCGCGCCGCCATCCAGGCCACCGGATCGGCGGTGCGCGCCGGGCCGAGCGTGGCGACGGTGTACAGTGCCCCCACGCCCTGCAGCGCCGAGATCTGCACCTCGGCCTCGGCGCCGAACGCCCGGCCCCCGAGCCGGTAGCTCACCGCTCCCGGCTCCGGCGCCGCGCCGAACAGCCGCGCCGGGTGCTGCGCGAGCAGCCTGGCCTCGGCCAAGCCCAGCGCCCACAACGCCTCCTCGGCGCGCCGGGCCGCCTGCTGCAGGCCGAGCGCCGGCGCCGCCGCGCGCTCGATCGCGTCCACCCGCATGCAGGCGCGGGTGTCGTTGCGCTCGATCCAGCGCAGCTCCAGCGCCACGTGGCCCCAGGGCTGGCCCTCCAGCTGCCGCAGCCGCCAGTGCGCGGGGTGGCGTAGCCCGAGCCGTACCGTGCCGCGCGCCTCGGAAAACCGGAACGGCTCGAGAAACGGCTCCGGGCTGGGGCGGAGGAAGCGCGCGGTCGACAGCGAGACCGCGAACTCCTCCGCCAGCCGCTCGTAGCTCGCCACGGGCGCGATGCCGCCGAAACGCGCCACCCACTCTCCCTGGCGCACCAGCAGCAGGCGGACGATCCGCTGGCGCGCACCGCTGCCCGCGCGCACCAGCGCGTCCACCGCCTCGCGCCCGTAGAACGCGACCGGGTCGGCGCTCTCGATCTCCAGCGCCAGGCTGTCGCGAAGCACATCGAGGAAGTCGACCAGGCTGACCTCGTGGCCGGGCCGGTACAGCGCCACGTCGAAGCTCGCGCCCGCTTCCCGCGGATGGGGGTAGGCGCCCAGTCGTACCGGACGGTCGGGCGGCAGCTGCTCGGGCGCCGCGGGAAGCTCGAAGGCGGTCTCGGCGGGCGAGCCCGCCGCCACCAGCACCTCGTAGTCGAGCTCGGGATGGCCGGCCGGGCTCGCCTGCACGTGCTCGAAGCGGCCCACCAGTTCCGCCGGCGCCACGAGCTGCCGGCGCACGATCGCGATCATGCCGGCCGATCATAGCCGCCGCCGCTGCCCCCCACAACGCGGCCGGTGCTACGATGGGGAAGCGGTGGTGCCGGTGGAGGGAGCGCTCCCGCGCATGAGCAGCTCGGCGCAACCGCTGCCGCTCGCCATCGCGCCCGCGAGCCGGTTTGCCTGCCAGCGTTGCGGCTGCTGCTGCAAGGGGCTGCGGCAGGGCCGGGCGCTGGAGCCGGAAGACATCGCGCGTCTGGCGGCGCACGACTGGGCAGCGGAGCATCCCCGCCTGCGGGCCGGCTGGCGGCTCGAGCCCCAGAGCCCCGGGGCGCCGGCGCGCCTGCGGCTGGTGGAGGGTGGCCGCTGCGTGTTCCTGGACGACGACGATCTGTGCCTGGTGCAGCGGCGGCTCGGCTACGAGGCGAAGCCGCTGCGCTGCCGCGCCTTTCCGTTCCGCTTCGCGCGCGTGGGCGAGGAGCTGCGGCTGAGCATCAGCGCGGAGTGCCGGGGTTGGTGGCGCTCGTACGCGACGGGCCCGCAGGTCGTCGAGACCCCCGAGCTGCGCGCGATGGCGCGGCGGCTGCCGGGGACGGTGCTGGTCGGCGAGCGGTTCGCGCTGCTGGCGGGCGGCGGAGCTGGGCAGGCCGAGCTGGGGCGCGAGCAGCTGCTGGCGCTGCTCGACGATCTGGCGGGCGCCGCGCGCGCCGACGAGCCGCTGGAGCGATTGCCGTGGCGGTTCGCCTGGGCGTGCCGGCGGGCGCTCGGCGGGCAGCTGCCCCCCTCGCCATGGCAGCTGCCCGGGCCGCCGGAGAGCTCGTTCTACGCGGTGCTGCACGTGCTGGGCGAGGCGCTGGGCCCGCTGGCGCAGCGGCTGGGACTGGGGCTGATCGCCTCGGCCTTCGCCGAGCTGCGCCGCTGGCAGCTGTGGGAGCGAGCGGCGCGTGCGCTCGCCGAGCAGGCCGCCTGTTTCGTGCGGCAGGTGCTCGCCCAGCAGGTGCACGAGCTGCGGCCGCTGGTGCTCGGCCCGGTGGTGGCGGGAGCCGGCATGTGCCTGTATCTCGCGATGGGGAGCGCGGTCGGGGCCTGGCGGCGGGCGGCGCTGGGCCGGGGCGGAGCGGCGGCGAGCGGCGACGACGCCAACGCGGCGGCCGCGCAGGCGGCGCGCCTGCTGCGGGCGCGCCCGGCGCTGGCGCAGTTCGCGGCCCACGCCCTGGCGCTGGAGCGGCTGGTGCTGGACGCGCCGCCACCGGCGGCCCCCCGGCAGCCGGCCGCCGGAGCGGCGCCGGAGGGCGGCGCGTCCGGGCCGGCTGCGAGCTGAACGCGCGGGCGCTGGCCGGCGCCCGGCGCCGGAGCTGCGCGCCGGGCACGGCGCGAGCGGCGCCCGGCACGCAGAGGCAGAGGGGCAGCGGGGACCCGCTCCGCGCACCGATCGCGTTGACGCCGTCCTGGCCCGCTGCTAAGATCGCGGGCCGCTTTCGAGGCCGGCGGGGTGCGGTGGTCCGCGGCGGGCCGGCGCCGCAGGCCCGAGCACTCGGGCACGCTTGCCGGCCGGGGCTGCTCTGTGTGCACAGCGAGAGGCAGGGCACGGTTCCATGGGCAAACGCCTGGTCATCGTAGAGTCGCCCACGAAGGCGCGCACGATCCACCGCTTCCTGGGCAAGGACTATGTGGTGAAGGCCTCCATGGGCCACGTGCGCGATCTGCCCGACAGCGCCCGCCAGGTGCCGGCGCAGCTCAAGGGCGAGCCGTGGGCGCGGCTGGGGGTCGATGTCGCCCGCGACTTCGCGCCGCTGTATGTGATCCCGGCCGACAAGAAGCGGCCGCTGGAGGAGATCCGGCGCGAGCTCCAGGGCGCGGAGGAACTGCTGCTCGCCACCGACGAGGACCGCGAGGGCGAGTCGATCAGCTGGCACCTGGTCGAGGTGCTGCGGCCGCGCGTGCCGCAGCGCCGGCTGGTCTTCCACGAGATCACGCGGGAAGCGATCCAGCGCGCGCTCGAGAGCCCCCGCGCGATCGACATGCGGCTGGTGCGGGCACAGGAGACCCGCCGCATCGTCGACCGGCTGTTCGGCTACGAGGTCTCCCCGCTGCTGTGGAAGAAGATCGCGCCGCGGCTGAGCGCCGGCCGGGTGCAGAGTGCCGCCATCCGGCTGCTCGTCGACCGGGAGCGGGAGCGGATGCGATTCCGCCCCGCCAGCTGGTGGGACCTGCTGGCGGAGCTGGCCCCGCCGCGCGCCGGCGGCGGTGAGCCTGCGCGCTTCGAGGCGACGCTGCTCGAGCACGCCGGCCGGCGGCTTGCCACCGGCCGCGACTTCGATCCGGAGACCGGCCGGCTGAGCGAGCGCGCGGCGCGGGCCGGCGTGCTGGTGCTGGAGCGCGAATCGGCGCAGCGGTTGCGCGCCCGGCTGGCCGAGGCGGCCTTCGAGGTTCGCGCGGTCGAGACCCGGCCCTTCACCCGCCGGCCCGAGCCTCCGTTCACCACCAGCACGCTGCAGCAGGAGGGCGGTCGCAAGCTCGGCTGGAGCGCGCGGCGCACCATGCAGGTGGCGCAGCGGCTGTACGAGGCCGGCTACATCACCTACATGCGCACCGATTCGACCACGCTCTCCGCGCAGGCGATCGAGGCGGCGCGCGCGGCGGTGGAGGAGATGTACGGGCGGGACTACCTCGCCCCGGCGCCGCGGCAGTACCGCTCCCAGGTCAAGAACGCCCAGGAGGCGCACGAGGCCATCCGCCCGGCTGGCGAGAGGTTCCGCACCCCGGCATCGCTGCGCGGCGAGCTGGGCCCGGACGAGCTGCGGCTGTACGAACTGATCTGGAAGCGGACCATGGCGTGCCAGATGGCGGACGCGCGCGGCGAGCGGATCACGGTGCTCATCCAGGCGGCGAGCGGCGGCGAGGTCTCGATCTTTCAGGCTAGCGGCCGCGCGATCCTGTTTCCGGGTTTCTTGCGCGCCTACGTGGAGGGCTCCGACGATCCGGACGCCGAGCTGGCCGAGCGCGAGACCCTGCTGCCCAGGCTGCGCGAGGGCGAGCGGCTGGAGCTGCTGGAGCTGCGGGCGCAGCAACACTCCACCCAGCCGCCGCCGCGCTACACCGAGGCGGCGCTGGTCAAGGCGCTGGAGGCGCACGGCATCGGGCGACCCTCGACCTACGCCTCGATCATCGACACCATCGAGCGCCGCGACTACACCTTCAAGAAGGGCACGACGCTGGTGCCGACCTTCACCGCGTTCGCGGTGGTGCAGCTGCTGGAACGGCACTTCCCCGATCTGGTCGACCTGGGATACACCGCGCGGATGGAGGACCACCTGGACGCGATCGCGCGCGGGGAGAAGGAATACCTGCCGTACCTGCGGGAGTTCTACTTCGGCGACGGGGATCGGGGGCTGCACCGGCAGCTCGCCGCCAAGATCGACCAGATCGATGCGCGGGAGGTCTGTACGGTGCCGCTCGGCCAGACGCCGGAGGGCACCCCGGTCGTGGTGCGGGTCGGCCGCTACGGGCCGTATCTGCAGGTCGGGGAGCGGACCGCGAATCTGCCCGAGGGCATCGCGCCCGATGAGCTGACGGTGGAGCGGGCGCTGGAGCTGGTGCAGGCGCAGGCCCGTGGCGAGCGGCCGCTGGGGTTGCACCCGCAGAGCGGCGAGCCCATCTTCGTGAAGACGGGCCGCTACGGGCCGTACCTGCAGCTGGGCGAGGGCGGCGGTGCCCAGGGGGCGTCCGGCCAGGAGCGTCTCGCTGCCGCCCGGCCTGCGGCCCGAGGAGGTGACGCTGGAGCAGGCGGTGGCGCTGCTGGCGCTGCCGCGCACCCTCGGCGTCGACCCGGCGAGCGGCGATCCGGTGGAGGTCGCGATCGGGCGCTACGGGCCGTATGTGCGGTGCGGCCAGCGCACGCGCTCGCTCGGGCCCGAGGACGACGTGCTGCGGATCGAGCTGGAGCGCGCGCTGGAGCTGCTCGCCCAGCCCCGCGGCGCCGGCCGGGCTCGCCGCGGGCCGACCGCGCTGCGCAGCCTGGGGGTCGCCGAGCGGCTGGGCGGCGCCGAGGTGCGGCTCATGGAGGGGCGCTATGGGCCGTACGTCACCGACGGCGAGACGAACGCGACGCTGCCCCGCGGTCTGGCTCCCGAGGAGGTGACGCTCGCCCGCGCGGTGGAGCTGCTGGAGGCGCGGCGGCAGAAGCTCGCGGCGGGCGGCGGCGGGCGGCGGGCGCGCGGGGCGCGGCGCGCCGGGACGAGCACCGCTCGAAGTCGGTCCCGGAGCGGAGCGCAGACCACGGGCGAGCGCGCGAGCGAGACCCAGAGCAAGACGACCGGCAAGGCTACGAGCAAGACCAAGGGCAAGACCAAGAGCAGGGCCAAGAGCAAGGGCAAGACCAGGACGAAGAGCAGCGGCGCCAGCACGCGCGGCCAGCAGGCGCGGACCGCTCGCCGGGCCCAGAGCACCGGCGGCGGTGCGCACCGGGCGCGGGGCGGCGCGCTGCGTCCGGGCGGCGAGCAGGAAGGAGATGCGGCCTAGCGAGAGGCCCCGTCCCGAAAAGACGCGCCGGCGGCCCGGGCTCGAGCTTGAAAGCGGAGCGGCCCTCCCTATAATCTCCGGCTCGTCGCGGAAGCAGAGGAGCGCGGGACATGTCCAGGGTGTGCGAGTTCTGCGGCAAGCGCACGCGCGTCGGCAACCGGCTCCGCGCGGCGCGGTCTGGCCAAGGCCAAGGGCGGCGTCGGCATCAAGACGACCGGCGTCAGCAAGCGCAAGTTCAAGCCCAACCTCCAGCGTGTGCGGGCGCAGATCGGCGGCACGGTCCGGCGGGTCAAGCTCTGCACCCGCTGCCTGAAGAGCGGCCTGGTCCGCAAGCCCGCCTTCCGGCCGCGCCCGCAGCCGGCCGAGGCCTCTGAGCTGTAGGGGCGGCGGCGCCGCAGCCCGCCATGGCGCTGAGCCCCGAGAGCATCGAGCACCTGGCGCTGCTGTCGCGGCTGGCGCTGAGTGCCGAGGACAAGCGGCTGTTCCACGACCAGCTCAACCGCATCGTCGAGGCGGTGGAGCGCATCGGCGAACTCGACCTGCAGGGCGTGGCACCGCTCAGCCACGTGGTGCCGGTCCCCTGCCCGTTGCGCGAGGACGAGCCTGCCCCGAGCCTGCCCCGGGAGGAGGCGCTGGCCGCCGCACCCGAACGGACGATCGACGCCTTCGTGGTGCCGCGCGTGATCGAGGAGGGCTGAGCGGTGGCGGCGGCGCCGGCACAGCTGTGGCAGCTCGGTGCCGCCGCGATCGCGCGGCAGGTGCGCGCCGGCGAGCTGTCGGCGCTGGAGGTGACCGAGGCGTTCCTCGCCCGGCTCGAGGCGACCGAGCCGCACCTGCGGGCATGGCTGCACGTGGACGCCGAGGGCGCGCGCGCCGCCGCTCGCGCCCTCGACGCGCGGCGCGCGCGCGGTGAGCCGCTCGGCCCGCTGGCGGGAGTGCCGGTCGCCCTCAAGGACAACCTGTGCACCCGCGGCATGCCGACGACCGCCGCCTCCCGCATCCTGGAGGGCTACGTGCCGCCGTACGATGCCACCGCGGTCGCGCGGTTGCGCGCCGCGGATGCGATCGTGCTCGGCAAGACCAACCTCGATGAGTTCGCCATGGGCAGCTCGACCGAGAACTCCGCCTACGGGCCGACCCGCAACCCGTGGGACCTGGCCGGGTGCCGGGCGGCAGCTCGGGCGGCAGTGCGGCGGCGGTGGCGGCGGGCGCGGCGGCGGTCGCGCTCGGATCGGACACCGGCGGTTCGATCCGCCAGCCGGCGGCGCTGTGCGGCGTGGTGGGTTGCAAGCCGACCTACGGCACGGTGAGCCGCTACGGGCTGCTCGCCTTCGCCAGCTCGCTCGACCAGATCGGCCCGCTGGCCCGCTCGGTCGAGGACGCGGCCCTGGTGCTGGAGGCGATCGCCGGGCACGATCCGCGCGATGCGACCTCGATCCCCGAGCCGCCCCGACGGTATGGTGGCGAGCTGCTCGAGACGGCCTGGCCCGAGCGGGCTACGGATCGGGGTGGTGCGCGAGTTCGAGCAGGCGCAGCAGGAAGATGGCGTGCGGGCCGCGGTCGGCCAGGCGCTGGCGATGTTGCGCGAGCTGGGCGCGGAGCTGGTCGAGGTCAGCCTGCCGCGCATCCCCTATGGGATCCCGACCTACTACATCGTGGCCCCTGCGGAGGCCTCGAGCAATCTCGCGCGTTACGACGGGGTGCACTACGGGCACCGCACCCCCGCGCCGGAGGGCATCGTCGAGCTGTACAGCCGCTCGCGCGGCGAGGGCTTCGGCCCCGAGGTGAAGCGGCGCATCTTCCTGGGTACCTACGTGCTCTCCAGCGGCTACTACGATGCGTACTACCTGCGGGCGCTGCGGGTCCGGCGGCTGATCGCAGAGGATTTTCAGCGCGCCTTCGAGCAGTGCGATCTCATCGCGGGGCCGACCTCGCCGAGCACCGCCTTTCTGCTCGGTGAGCGCACCGCGGATCCGCTCCTCATGTATGCGGCGGACGTCTTCACGGTGACCGCCAACCTGGCGGGCCTGCCCGGCATCTCGGTGCCGTGCGGGCTGGACGCCGGCGGACTGCCCGTGGGACTGCAGCTGTTGGGCCCGCCGCAGTCCGAGGCGCGGCTGCTCGCGGTCGCGCATCGCTTCGAGCGCCAGCGGGGAGCGCTGCCCGCGCCGGCCGCGCTGGAGCGCGCGCTCGCGGAGGCAGCGGCATGACGGCGGCGGGACTGGGGGGGGCGGCCCTGGACAGCGCACTCGCGCAGGTGCGCGCCCGCTACGAGACGGTGATCGGCATCGAGGTGCATGCGCAGCTCGCCACCCGCACCAAGCTGTTCTGCGGTTGCGCGACGAGCTTCGGCGAGCCGGCCAACACCCGGACCTGTCCGGTCTGCCTGGGGCTGCCCGGGGTGCTGCCGGTGCTCAACCGGCAGGCGCTGGAGCTGTGCCTGCTGGCGGCGATGGCGCTCGGCTGCACGGTGCCGGAGCGGACCCAGTTCGACCGCAAGAACTACTACTATCCCGACCTGCCGAAGAACTACCAGATCTCGCAGAACTACGTGCCGCTGGGGCGCGGCGGGGTGCTGGAGCTGCTGCAGAGCGGCAAGTCGATCGGGATCGACAACGTGCACCTGGAGGAAGACGCGGGCAAGCTGCTGCACGAGGAGGGCGGGGGCGAGCGCTCGCTGATCGACCTGAACCGCGCCGGCGTGCCGCTGGCCGAGATCGTCTCGGCGCCCGAGCTGCGCAGCCTGGCCGAGGTCGAGGACTACATGGAGACGCTGCGGCTGACGCTGCTGTACCTGGGCGTGAGCCGCTGCCGCATGCAGGAGGGCAACCTGCGCTTCGAGGCCTCGATCTCGCTCCGCCCGCACGGCGCCAGCGGTTTCGGGCCGCGGGTCGAGATCAAGAACCTCAACTCGTTCAAGGCGGTGCTGGGCGCGCTGGCGCACGAGGTCGAGCGGCAGGCGGCGGCGCTCGAGCGCGGCGAGCCGCTCGCGCAGGAGACGCGGCTGTGGGATGAGGCGCGCGGGGTGACCGAGCGCATGCGGACCAAGGAGCAGGCGCACGACTACCGTTATTTCCCGGAGCCGGACCTGCCCCCGCTCGCCATCGATGCCGCGCTGCGCGAGCGGGTGCGCGCGCGCCTGGTGGAGCTGCCGGCGGCGCGGCGCCGCCGCTTCATGGAGCAGCTGGGGCTGTCGGCCTACGATGCGGGGGTGCTGCTCAGCGAGCCAGCGCTGGCGAGCTACTTCGAGGAACTGGCGCAGGCGGTGGGGGAGGCCAAAGCGGCGGCCAACTGGCTGATCAACGACGTGCTCGGGGTGCTGAACGCGCGCAAGCTGGAGTTCGCGGCGTGGAGCGTGCCGGCGCCGCGGCTGGCCGAGCTGATCGCGCTCACCGCTCGGGGCGAGGTCTCGGGCCTGGTGGCGCGCCAGCAGCTGCTGCCGCGGATGCTGGAGACCGGCGAGACCGCCCCGGCGCTGATCCAGCGGCTGGGGCTGGCGCAGCAGAGCGATCGCGAGGCGCTGCTGCCGGTGGTCGAGCGCGTGCTGGCGGAGCATCCGCGTCCGGTCGAGCAGTATCTCGGCGGCAAGACGCAGACGCTGGGCTTTTTGATCGGCCAGTGCATGAAGAGTTCGCAGGGCCGGGGCAACCCCAAGGTCTTCGCCGAGCTGTTGCGCGAGGAGCTGGAGCGCCGGCGCGGCTGAACACCGCACGGGCGCCCGCCCGAGCCGGGGCGCGGACCGCTAGCGCACCCGCTTCTGTGGCTGCACGCGGACCACGGTGTCGTCGTCGCGCTCGAGGTTGATCTGCAGGTCCTTGGGCAGCGCCTCGGCGAACTCCAGGCGCAGCGCCGCCCGCCCGCCGCGCAGTTCCTCTGGCAGGCACCACGCGACGGCCTCGCTGCCGTCGGTCTCGCCGATCAGGATCTCCGGGGCCTCGGCTCCCAGCGGCTGGCCGGCGGCGTCGCGCAGCGCCCGGAAGTAGACCCGTGCGGGCTCGCCGCGGGTGTCCACGATCAGCTCGGCACCGCAGCAGCCGCCCAGCGAGGCAGCCAGCAGCGCCAGCGCGAGCATGCGCCCGCAGCTCGGCATGACAGTCCTCCCCCTCCGTGCTGGTCCTGGCGCGGCGGGGAGTCTACCACGCAAGCGGGCCGCGCGCCAGCAGCCGGCGGGCTCGTGCGGCCGCAGGCCCGCGCCGGCTCATGGCGCAACCCCAAACGGCCGATAACGTTCTATGAGGTGGCGGGCGGCGCGCCCTCGGCCCGCACTTGCGCGGCTGTCCGATGCGCGCTATGAGTTTAGGTGGCGCTTCTGCACAACCGGTCGGGAGGGGAGAGGATGCGGATCTCCCGTGTCACGCCCTGGCGAGCGTGCGGGCTCGCCGTGGTTGTGTCGATCGCCTCGATCCCGCCCCTGGCCCTCGCCAACGACTTCGACCTGCCGGTCAGCACCGTGAGCTCCGGCGGCGATGCCGACCCGGCGCCCTACGAGGAGGATGATCCGCGCTTTTATGACGAGGCGCTGCCCGAACAGAGCGACAGCGTGATCTATGTGGTCGACCGCTCGGCCAGCATGAGCCTGCCGGTGGAGCCGTTCCTCGGGCTGGACGGCAACGTGGTGCAGAACGGCACGCGGCTGGACTACGTCAAGACGGAGCTCAAGCGCTCGATCAGCGCGCTGCCCGAGGACTACACCTTCAACATCGTCGTGTACGACGAGTGCGTCGAGCAGTGGCGGCCCGAACGCCAGCGTGCGAGCGCGGAGAACAAGGCCGCCGCCATGGGGTGGCTCGACACCATCGTGCCCTGGGGTTGGACGAACACCGGCGGCGCGACCGCGCAGGCACTGGGCGACCGCGACAACCAGGTGATACTGCTGCTGTCCGACGGCGCGCCCAACTTCCTGGATTGCGCGCAGACCTACGTCGCCGACTTCGAGACCCACCGCCGGGTCATCCGTTCGGCCAACAGCCAGCAGGCGATCGTCAACACCTTCGGGCTGGGACTCGATCCCGAGACCCGGTCGTTCCTCGCCGAGGTGGCGCGGGACAACGACGGGACCTTCCGCGAGATCGGCCAGTAGGCGGCCGCGGGGCACCGGCGGGGCGCGGATCTCGCCCGCCGCGCCGCCACGCGCACTGCACCATCCCCACCCGCCCCGTTGGCGAAGCCATGCTCCGGGCGCGGGCGGCGTGCCGTCCCGCAGGGCGGCCGCTTGCGCTATACTCCGGCGCGCGGCTCGGGGCGCGGGGAGGGGGGCGATGCTGGAGGGTGCTGGCGAGGCGCTGTGGCTCACCCTCAGCCGCCGCTGGTATGCGGTGGGCTTTTTCGCCGCGTACCTGCTGGCGGCGGTGCGGCACCTGGGCTGGCGGCGCACCGCCGCCCTGACGGTGGTGGGCTACCTGACCGCGTGGGCGAGCGAGGCCTGTTCGATCCGCACCGGCTTTCCCTATGGCTGGTATGCCTACCTGTGGCAGCCGGCCGAGCCGCTGGGGCTGGACCCGCGCGAGCCGGCGCTGTGGGGCGTGCCGTGCTTCGACTCGCTCTCCTATGTCTTCATCGCGTATGCCTCGCTGGCGATGGCGCTCTATGTCCTGGGCGTGCCGCCCGGCCGGCGTACCGCGCCGGCGGTCACCCTCGCCACCGCCGTGCTGTTCGTCACGGTGGATGTGGTCATCGATCCGGTGGCGCTGCGCGGCGAGCGCTGGTTCCTGGGGAAGATCTACACCTATCCGGGTGGTGGCGCGCACTTCGGGGTACCGCTCAGCAACTACGCCGGCTGGCTGCTGGTGGGAGCGGTGATCGCCGGAGCGTTCCAGCTCCTCGACCGCTGGCTGGGCCCGCCCGGCGGGCGCGGGCGGCGAGCGGGCCCGGGCGCAGGCGCGCTGCTGTATCTGGCCGTCCATGCGTTCGGCATCGGGGTGGCGTGGTGGATCGGCGAGCGCGAGCTGGCGCTGGCCTCGCTCGGCATCGCGCTGCCGCTGGCAGCGCTGGTCGCGGCGCGCCGGGCGCTGGGGGAGCCCCCGGCGGCGGGTGCAGGCGCGGCTTGACGGGCTGCCGCCAGCCGGCCTACACTCACCGCGGCGCGGCGGCGAGCGCCGGCACGCGGGGCGGCCCGGCGGGGGCCGCGCGCGCGAGCGCCCCTGCCGCCTGGCGCGAGCGAGGCGGGCGAGCATGAGCGCGACCGATGCCACGCGCTGGTTCTTCACCCGGGCGGCGCGGCGGATGGATCTGGCGGAGCGCATCCAGACGCTTCTGCTGACCCCTTCCCGCACGGTCAAGGTCGAGGTCGCGATCGAGCTGGACAACGGCGAGCTGGGCAACTTCACCGGCTACCGCTGCCAGCACGCCAACGATCGCGGTCCCTACAAGGGGGGGCTGCGCTACCACCCGCAGGTGGACGAGGACCACGCCGAGGCGCTGGCCTCGCTCATGACCTGGAAGACGGCGGTGGTGGACGTGCCCTTCGGCGGCGCCAAGGGCGGGATCAACTGCGATCCGCGCACCATGTCGCAGAAGGAGCTGGAGCGCGTCACCCGCCGGTTCGTGCAGCAGATCCACGACATCATCGGCCCCCAGGTCGACATCCCGGCGCCGGACATGGGCACCAACGCCACGGTGATGGCGTGGATCATGAGCGAGTACAGCAAGTTCCACGGCTTCTCGCCCGCGGTCGTCACCGGCAAGCCGCTCGATCTGCACGGTTCGGCGGGGCGCGAGGAGGCGACCGGGCGCGGGGTGATGTACGCGACCGAGGAGCTGCTGCGGCGGCAGGGCCGCCAGCTGGCCGGCCTGCGCTTCGCCATCCAGGGCTTCGGCAACGTGGGCTCGCATGCCGCGCGGCTGCTCGCCGAGCAGGGCGCGCGCATCGTGGCGGTCTCCGACATCGGCGGCGCGGTGCGCAACCCCGAGGGGCTCGACATCCCGCGGCTGCTCGAGCACGTGGCCCGCACCCGCTCGGTGGCCGGCTTCGAGGGAGGCGAGCCGATGCCGGCCGATGAGCTGCTGGTCAGCGAGTGCGACGTGCTGATCCCGGCGGCGCTGGGCGGGGTGATCACGCGCGAGAACGCCCAGCACATACGGGCGGGTCTGGTCGTCGAGGCGGCCAATGCGCCCACGACCCCGGAGGCGGACGAGATCCTGGAGAAGCGCGGCATCGTGGTGCTGCCCGACATCTATGCGAACGCCGGCGGGGTGACGGTGTCGTACTTCGAGTGGGTGCAGAACCTGCAGAACTTCCGCTGGGAGCTCGACGACATCAACGACAAGCTGCGGGGGCGGATGGCGGCGGCCTTCGAAACCATCTACGGTCTGGCGACGCGCAAGAAGATCTCGCTGCGCGAGGCGGCCTACATCGTGGCGATCGGGCGCGTCGGGCGCGCGACGCTGTACATGATGGGCATGTGAGGCGCCGGCGGCGTGCGCGGCGCGGGGGTGCGCGCGCCGATCCGGCTCGGCGGAAGGGCACGGCATGGAGCCGATGGAGCTGGCGCGGCAGCTCGCGGATGTGAGCCTGTTCCAGGGCATGAGTCCCGAGCAGATCGCGACCATCGTCGGCGGCGCCGAGCGGCAGCACTACGCCGCCGGCGAGGTGATCTGCCGCGAGGGCGATCCGGTCGACGGCTTCTATATCCTGCTCGAGGGCCGCGTGAGCGTGCGCAAGGCGCAGGGCGAGCGCGAGGCCGAGGTCGCGGTGCTGAGCCCCAAGGCTGTGTTCGGCGAGATGGGGCTGATCGGGGGCAAGCCGCGCTCGGCCAGCTGCGTCGCCGCCGAGCCGTGCGTGATCTACCGGATCGACCGGGCTGCCTTCGAAGAGCTGTGCGCGCGGGGTGGGGCGGCGACGGTGCGGCTGGTGCTCAACCTCGCCGCGATCATCGCGGCGCGGCTGGAATCCCTCACCGCCGCCTTCGCCGAGCTGACCGAGCGCGTCGAGCACGCGCGCAAGCCGGAGGACAAGGTGCACGAGCTGGATGTGTTCCGGGACAAGCTGTACACCGAGTGGGCGTTCTAGCCGCGTTGCGGTGCGGGGCGGACCGTGCAGGGCGGCAGTGGCGTTGCGATCCGGCGCGCCGTGGCGTATCGTCGTAGGTGCCCTGGCGGTCGGGGGCGTCGTCGCGAGGGGGACGAGCACGCACCGGGCAAGCAGGAGGCTGGGGGCTCGATGGGGGCGGAGAGAGAGGCCGGCCTCGACACCTATTTCCGTGACATCCAGCGGGTACCGCTGTTGACGGCGGAGCAGGAGCGCGAGCTCGGGCGGCGGGTGCGCCAGGGAGACCGTGCGGCCCGCGACCAGATGATCCGGGCCAACCTGCGGCTGGTGGTGGCGATCGCCAAGAACTACACCGGGCGCGGGCTGAGCCTGCTCGACCTGATCGAGGAGGGCAACCTGGGCCTGCTGCGCGCGGTGGAGAAGTTCGATCCCGAGCAGGGCTGTCGCTTCTCGACCTATGCCACCTGGTGGATCAAGCAGGCGATCAAGCGCGCCCTGATCGACAACGTCAAGACCGTGCGCATCCCGTCCTACATGGTCGAGCTGCTGTCGCGCTGGCGGCAGCAGGCCACGATGCTGAGCTATCGGTTGCGCCGCCAGCCCACCTTCGCCGAGGTCGCCGCGGCGCTGGAGCTCAGCCCCGAGGTCTGCCGCCTGGTGCACTCCGCGCTGCAGGTGCGCGAGTCGAGCAGCCGCGCCGTCTCGCTCGACGGGGACAACGGGCTGGGAGATCTCATCGAGGATCGCTCCGCGCGCCTGCCCGAGGAGGCGATCTCGGAGGCCACCGAGCGGGAGCGCATCGAGCGCGGCCTGCGCTCCATCCAGGGCCGCGCCGCCAGGATCCTGCGCATGCGCTTCGGGCTCGATGGGCAGCCGCCCATGACCTTGAAACAGATCGGGAACAAGGTTAGGCTGTCGCGGGAGCGCGTGCGCCAGATCGAGCACGAGGCGCTGCGCAAGCTCCGCAGCATCATGGAGAGGGAGGGGAGCGGCGGAGAGGGCTGAACCCGGGCGGCCGGCGCTCCCGACCCGCGCGTTCCGAGCCCGGTGCGCACGCGTCTCGCCCCCGCCTGCCCGCGAGGCGGGCCGCGGCGTCCGGGCCTTCGTTTCGGAGGAGAGCGCAGGCGCCGTGGAACGGCTCAAGTCCTACATCCGCGACATCCCGGACTTCCCGGTCAAGGGTATCGTCTTCAAGGACATCACGCCGCTGTTGCGGGATCCGGAAGCGATCCGCCTGGCGTGCGATGCGCTCGCGGCGCCGTTCCGCGATCGGGGTGTGACCGCGGTCTGCGGCATGGAGGCGCGCGGGTTCATCTTCGGCTCGGTGCTCGCCTACCTGCTCGGGGTCGGCTTCGTGCCGCTGCGCAAGCCGGGCAAGCTGCCCCACGAGACCGAGTCGATCAGCTACCAGCTCGAATACGGCATCGCGACCCTGGAGATCCATCGCGATGCGCTGGGGCCGAAGGACCGGGTGTTGATGGTGGACGACGTGCTGGCGACCGGTGGCACCATGGCGGCCTCCTGCCGCCTGGTGGAGAAGCTCGGCGCCCACGTGGTGGCGTGCGCGTTCGTGGTGGAGCTGGCGTTTCTCAACGGGCGCTCGCGGTTGCATCACGAGGTCGTGTCGCTGATCCAGTACTGAGTGCCGGGCAGGGGCGGTCCTACCCGGTGCGGGAGGGAGCGATGCCTGGGACCAAGGATGCGCTCATCGGAGGCGGACTGCTGCTGTTGGGTTCGGTGATCGGGGTGGTGGTCGCGCTCTACCAGCCGGCGGACGAGCCGGCGGCCGCCGTGGCGGGCGAGCAGCCGGGAGCGGCGGGCGAGCAGCCGCCCGCACCGCGGGGCGGCGTCGAGGTGCCGGAGGCCGGAGGGATCGAGGTGCCGCAGGCCGGCGGCGAGCCCGCGCCGGCCGGTGCGCCCACCGATCCCTGGTCGGGCGGGGGCGGCCGCTAGGCCGCGCTCGCCCGTGAGCGGCGAGCGGATGCCACCGGGCATCCCGGGGGAGGGCAGCGGCGCGGTGCTGCGTTTCGAGAAGATCCTGGTGCCGGTCGACTTCTCGGCCACCTCGCGGCGGGCGCTGATCGGCGCGGCCGAGCTGGCGCGCAAGCTCGGCGGGCGGCTGATCGTGCTCCACGTGATCGACACGCGGGGGCTGGAGGTGGCGGCGAGCGAGGGCTTCTTCGAGTACGTCAACGTCGTCGGGGCCATGCGCGGCGGGGCGAGCCAGGAGCTGGATGCGATGCTGCGCGCCTGCGGGGCGGAGGAGCTGGTCGAGCGCAAGCTGATCGAGGAGGGCGCGCCGGCGGGCGCCATCCAGCGGGCCGCCGAGGACCACCAGGTCGACCTGATCGTCATGGGCACGCACGGGCGGACCGGGGTGTCGCGGTGGTTGCTGGGCAGCGTCGCGGAGAAGACGGTGCGGCTCGCCCATTGCCCGGTGCTGGTGGTCAAGCCGTTGCATGGCGAGGAGGAGGAGACCGCTGCGGCGGGCGGCGACTGAGCCGCGGCTAGCGGCGCGCCACCGCGCAGCTACGTGAGGGAGGAGGCCCATGGGGCAGCAGACGCTGTTCGGCTTTCCGGTGGCGTTGCCGGAGGGCTGGCTGGATCAGAGCGTGTACACCTTCGTCAAGCCGGCCGGCGCGAACGGGGAGGCCGGGGCCGCCGGCGGTGGCCCGGTGACGCTGCAGGCCGCAGGCGCCGGCACACCGGCGGCGCAGCGGTTTCAACCCAACGTCGTCGCCATCCGGGAGCGCCAGGCAGGGCGCGACCTCGGCGCCTTCGCGCAGGAGCAGCGCCGGCGCATGCAGGAGAAGTTGCCGGCGGCCAAGCTGGTGCGCGAGGGGCAGGTGCAGATCGGGGCGCTGCGCGGCCACGAACAGGAGTACCAGATCGCGCTGGAGCGCCCGCTGCCGGCGCTGGTGCAGTGGCACGTCACCCTGCCCCGCGACGGCTACTTCTACCACTTCTGCTGCTCCAGCTCGCAGGCCGAGTTCGCGCGCGACAAGGCCGAGTTCCAGGCGTTGCTCGGCTCCTGGGCCGGCTGAGCCGCCCGCGCTCCAGCCCCGGCTCGCCGGTGCGGTGGCGGCCCACCGCACCGGCGGCGCTGTTGACGGGACCGCGCGGGCGGCGTACGGTTCACGGCGAGCAGTGGGGCGGAGCGCTCCGCCCAGTGCCGGTGCGCCCGTAGCTCAGCTGGATAGAGCAGCGGTTTCCTAAACCGCAGGTCAGAGGTTCGAGTCCTCTCGGGCGTACCACCCCTGCGGCGGGTGTGCAGGGAGCCGGCAGGGGTCGCGGGAACTGCCGCCGGGCAGGCCCTGCGCAGGCCGCCCCGTGCGGCTCGCCCTTCGCTCGCCCAGCTGGCTCGCGCCAGGGGCGCGCGCCGGGCGGCCTGGGAGCTCGCGCGCGAGCGGCGGCGCCGGCCACCAGCCTGCCACCGCTGGGGATCTCGGTGGTCGCCTCGCTCTTGCCCGCAAGGCGGCGGACAGGGCCGTGGGAGCGCAAGCGGGGGCGAGGGGCCCCGGAGCGGGGGGCGCTTGTTCTCCCTCTGCCCTGCGGAAAGAGGGCCGGGGTGAAGGGGCGGTGCGAGCCACGGCTGGTCTCCTCACACCCCCCAGCGGAGTCGCGGAGCGCGATCGGCATGCGATGGTGGGAGCTGTTGCTGCTGCTGTTCGGGGCCACGCCGCCCTCCGATGAGCACGAGCAGGTGGAGCGCGGGGCGGCGCCCGCGCGCCGCGAAGGCTCCGGGCCCGCGCGCCGCGAGCCCACGGCCACGGCCGGGGGCGGCGCCCCGGCAGCGCCCGGGAATGCGGGCCCCGCTCCGCCGGTACGGGGTGAGGGACCGCCGGAGGACAGCCGCCCGTGAGCGCCACCGCCCCGGTGCGGGTACGACCCGACGACGCGCACAACCGCCGGTGGATCGCCAACGTCCACCCGCCGGGACGGCGCAACCCCGAGCCGGCGGGGCGCTACAACCTGGTCGTGCTCGGGGCGGGTGCTGCCGGGCTGGTGGCAGCGGTGGGGGCGGCGGGGCTGGGGGCGAAGGTGGCGCTGGTGGAGCGGCACCTGCTGGGCGGGGACTGCCTCAACGTGGGCTGCGTGCCGTCCAAGGCGCTGCTGCGCGCGGCGCGGGCCGCGGCCGAGGTGCGCGCCGCCGGCGCCTTCGGGGTCCGCGTGCCGCCCGGGCTCGAGGTCGACTTCGGCGCGGTCATGGAGCGGATGCGGCGGCTGCGCGCGCGCATCAGCGAGCACGACTCGGTGGCGCGCCTGGAGCGGCTCGGGGTCGAGGTCTTCCTCGGGCACGGCCGCTTCGTCGCCCCGGATGCGCTCGAGGTGGACGGCAAGCGGCTGCGGTTTGCACGAGCGGTGATCGCCACCGGCGGCCGCCCGGTCGCACTGCCCATCCCGGGGCTGGTGGAGGCGGGCTACCTCGACAACGTCACGGTGTTCGAGCTGACGGAGCTGCCGCGCCGGCTCGCGGTCATCGGCGCCGGCCCGATCGGCTGCGAGCTGGCGCAGGCCTTCCGCCGCTTCGGTGCCCAGGTGACCCTGATCGAGCTGCTGCCCGAGATCATGGGCCGGGAGGACCCCGACGCGATCGCCATCGTGCGGGCAGCGCTGGAGCGAGAGGGAATCGAGATCCTGACCCGCACCGAGACGAAGCGGGTCGAGACGCGCGGGCGGGACAGGGTGCTGCACCTGCAGGTCGCCGGCGAGCCGCGCGAGATCGCCTGCGATGCGATCCTGCTCGGCGTCGGGCGCGCTCCCAACGTCGAGGACCTTGGACTGGAGCAGGCCGGCGTCGCCTTCGAGCCCAGGCGGGGGGTGCTGGTCGACGACCGGTTGCGCACGACCAACCGGCGCATCTATGCCGCCGGCGATGTCTGCTCGCACCACAGGTTCACGCACGTGGCGGACGCCCAGGCGCGGCTGGTGCTCCGCAACGCGCTGTTCTGCGGCCGCGCGCGCGCGAGCGCGCTCACCGTGCCATGGTGCACCTACACCGATCCGGAGGTCGCCCACGTGGGGTTGACGCTCGCCGAGGCCGAACGGCGCGGGCTCGGGCTGCGGACGTTCACCGAGCGGCTGCAGGGGGTGGACCGCGCCATCCTGGATGGAGAGACCGAGGGTTTCGTCAAGGTGCACCTGGAGCGCGGCCGCGACCGCATCGCCGGGGCCACGATCGTGGCCCGCCACGCCGGGGAGCTGATCGCGGAGCTGAGCCTGGCCATGACCGCAGGCCTGGGGCTGGGCGCGATCGCGAGCACGATCCACCCCTACCCGACCCAGGCCGAGGCCATCCGGCGCGTCGCCGACGCCTACAACCGCACCCGCCTCACCCCGCGCGTGCGCTGGCTGTTCGCGAAGTGGTTCGCCTGGCGGCGCTGAGCGGTGCTTGGGGGTGCCCGGGCGCGACGCTAAGATGGGGGGCCGCCGAGCAAGAGTTCCGTGCGGGGACGCGCCGTGCGCGAGATGGTCCTGGTGGAGCCCGAGCGCGAGCGCGCGGCGGCGCTGCTGGGGCTGCTCGGCGCCGCCGGGCTCGCGGTGGAGCTGGTGGCGGAGCCGGACGGCGCGGCGCTGCGCGGCCGGGGGCGGCTGCCGCGGGTGCTCGTGCTCGGCCCGGGCCTGAGGGACAGCGAGGCCGAAGAGCTGCTGCGGCAGGTGCGCGCGGCGCCGGGCGGGGCGACGCCCGTCGTCGTGGGGTTGTGCGGGCGCGCCGAGGTGGGGGTGCAGGAGCGCGCGGAACGGCTGCTCGCCGCCGGCGCGGATGAGCTCGCCGAGCTGCCGGCGCCGCCGCGGCGGCTCGCGCTCCAGCTGCAGAGCGCGCCCCGCCGCGCCGCCGAGCGCGAGCAGGCGCTGCTCCTGGAGCTCGGCAACGACATCACCGCGGTGCTGAGCGCCGATGGCATTCTCCGCGCGGTGAGCGCCGCGGCCCGGCGGCTGCTCGGTCGCGAGCCGCAGGAGTGGGTCGGCCGCTCGGTCTTCGCACTGATCCACCCGGAGGATCGCGACCGGGTGGCAGCCTTTCTCGCCGAGCGGGTCCGGATCGCCGGTCCCGCGCCGGCGATCGAGCTGCGGCTGGCGCATGGCGACGGCAGCTGGCGCTGGGTGGAGGCGCTGGGAGCGAACCTGCTCGAGGATCCGCGGGTGGGCGGCCTCGTCGTCAACGTGCGCGATGTCACCGCGCGGCGGCAGATGGCGGCGCAGCTCATGCAGGCCGATCGGCTGGCGAGCGTGGGGTTGCTCGCCGCCGGGGTCGCCCACGAGATCAACAATCCCCTGACCTACGTCCTGTGCCACCTGGAGGCGCTCGCCACCGAGCTGCCGGTGGTGTTCGGGGCGCTGGAGCGGTGCCGGCTGGCGCTACAGGCGCAGCGCGCGCAGCCCGGCGCCGCCGAGGCGCTGGCGGCGCTGGAGCAGCTGCAGGCGCGCGAGGTCACCCGCCAGGAACTGCAGCGGCTGGTGGCGCAGGCGCACGAGGGGGCGAGCCGGGTGCGCGAGATCGTGCGCGCCCTCAGGCTGTTCGCCCGCACCGAGCCGGAGGAGAGCGGGCCGGCGGAGATCCCCGCGGCGCTCGAGCGGACGCTGCAGCTGGTGGCGCCCCAGGTGCGCTACCGCGCGCGACTGGTCCGCGAGCTCCAGCCCGTGCCCCCGGTGGCCTGCGCGCCGGCGCGGCTGGAGCAGGTGCTGCTCAACCTGCTCGTCAACGCCGCCCAGGCGATCCCCGAGGGGGCAGCCGAGCGCAACCAGATCCGGGTGCGGACCTGGCACGCCGACGGGCAGGTGGCGATCGAGGTCGCCGACACCGGGTGCGGCATCGGCTCCGAGCAGCTGGGGCGGCTGTTCGATCCGTTCTTCACCACCAAGCCGGTCGGCGAGGGCTCGGGGCTCGGGCTGTCGATCTGCCACAGCATCGTGACCGGTGCCGGCGGGCGGATCGAGGTCGAGAGCGAGCTCGGCGCCGGCGCGCGGTTCACGGTGTGGCTGCCTGCGGCGTTGCCGGACCGGCTCCCGCCGCCCGCCGCCCCGCCTACCACCCCGGAGGTTTCGCCTGCCGCCGCCGTGCGCCCGCGGGTGCTGGTGATCGATGACGAGCCGATGCTGTTGCAGGCCGTGGCGCGCCTGCTGGCCGAGGACTACGAGGTGGTGACCGCCGAGTCCGGCGAGGCGGCCCAGGCGCTGCTGCAGCGAGACAGCCGCTTCGATGCGGTGCTGTGCGACGTCATGATGCCGGAGGTCTCCGGCATGGATCTGCACGCCTGGCTGGCCGCGCGCGAGCCGGCGCTCGCCGCGCGCATGGTGTTCATGACCGGCGGGGTGTTCACCGAGCGCGCGCGCTCGTTCCTGCAGGCGCTCGGCCGGCCGTGGCTGGACAAGCCCTTCGATCCCGCCGCGCTGCGCCGCCTGCTGGGGGCGGTGGTGCGGGGCGAGGGCGCGCCGGGCTCATAGGCGCTGCAGTGCGCTTTCCGTTCAGAAGCTCACCCCGAATCCGAGGGCGAGGTTGGTGCCGTCCTCGGAAAACCCCAGATCGGCGCGGAACAGCGCCGAGCGTTCGAGCGTGAAGCGAAGCCCCAGCCCGCCACTCGGCTTGATGCCAGCGGTGCCGAACTTCTCCACGCGCGCGGCGACGCTGCCCGCCTCGAAGAACAGTGCCGCCCCGATCCGCTCGATGCGGATCGACTCGGTGAGCGCGAAGCCGCGCGGGATGAACCAGAAGCGATACTCCAGCGCCGCGTGCCACGCCGCCCGGTCGGTCCAGCGGTTGGGCACGAAGCCGCGCAGGGTGTTCTGGCCGCCGAGCGTCGGCAGCGCCCAGAACGGCAGCCGGCCCTCGGTCCACCACAGGCGCGCCCCCAGCGCCACGGTATCGGTCGGCGGATGCGCCTCGTCCGGATCGCCGCCGCGGTGGAACAACCCCGGCACCGCCACCACCCAGCTCGCCTCGAGACCGAGGGTGGCACCGAACAGCCCGTGCGTCTGCACCGGCGCCAGGGTGGCGGTGGCGCCGAGGTGGAAGCCCCGGTAGGGGTTGACCTCGCTGTCGCGGGTGTCCAGGCGCAGTCCCAGCGTCACCCACAGGCTGTCGTGGCGATCGCCGGCGGCGAACAGCTCCGGGAACACGTCCTTGGTGTCGGGCTCATCGTCGACCCGGCCGCGCGACAGGTTGGTGTGCTGGGCGGAGAGCCCGAACTCCACCACCCAGTCGCCGGCCGCGCGGGGCAGCGCCAGCTCCAGGCCGGCGCCGAGGAAGCTCACCTCCTCGAGGTAATCGGTCTCGTCGCGCTCGCGCGTGTCCGGACCGAGCCCGAAGAAGCGGCGGGTGAGCGTGCGCTCGTAGCCGCCGAGTGCCACCAGCTCGCTGCGCTCGTCGAAGATGACGCCTCCCTGGGGCAGGTCGCGGTGGTGCAGCCGGCGCCGCCAGCGGATGGTGTAGCGCTGCTGGCCCTCGGTGGTGTAGCTGAGCGCGATGCCGGCGAACTCGCGCCGGCGCTGGGTGCGGAAATCGATGTCGGTGATCGCCACCCCGCCGCCGAACCCCACCTCCTCGTCGAAGAAGACGAACGGGGCGATGAAGGTGGTGACGAGGAAGCGCTCCAGCACGTTGCCCGGTTTGATGCGGCCCTCGGGGATGTAGCGCCAGCGCTCGGGGTGCTCGAGATCCGGGGGCAGTTCCACCTTCGGGATGCGGCCGCTCTCCTCGATGCCGGCGCGCGGATCGTAGGGGCGTTCGGCCGGCGCGGCGGGCGCCGGGCCGGAGGCGGGCGGTGGCGCGGCCGGCGCGGCGGCGGCGGCGGCGCCGGCCGCCGCGAGCACCGCCGCGCGCAGCAGCGCGCGGGCGGCGCCAGCCGGGCAGGGACCGGTGACCGTTCGTGCAGCGCGCTGCCGGTCTGCAGGCGGCATGAGGACCTCCGGGGCGGGAGCATAGCCCGGCGGCCGCCTGCCTTCAAGCCCGCCCGGCGCCGGCCGCGCCCTACTCGTAGCGCAGCGCCTCGATGGGGTCGAGCGCGGCGGCACGGCGCGCGGGGTAGTAGCCGAAGAAGATGCCGACCGCGGCCGCGAACCCCAGCGCCAGCGCCACCGCACCCGGCTCGAGCACGATCTCGAAGCCGCTGAAGCGGTCGAACGCCCAGCTCGCGCCCAGGCCCGCGAGCAGTCCGAACAGCCCGCCCAGCCCGCTCATGAGCACCGCCTCGATGAGGAACTGGCGCAGGATGTCGCGTTCGCGCGCGCCGATGGCCTTGCGGATGCCGATCTCGCGGGTGCGTTCGGTCACCGTCACCAGCATGATGTTCATGATTCCGATGCCGCCGACCAGCAGCGAGATGCTGGCGATGCCGCCGAGCAGCAGCGTGAAGGTCCGGCTCACGCTCGAGTAGGTGTCGAGCAGTTCGGCCTGGTTGCGGATGCGGAAGTCATCCCCGGCTCCTGGTCTGCGCTGGTGCCGGCGCCGCAGCAGTGCCGCCACCTGGGCTTCGGCGTGTTGCAGATCCGCCCCGTCCTCCATCCGGATACCGATCTCGCGCAGCGTGCGCTGGCCGAACAGCTGGCGCATCGCGACCGGATAGGGCACCAGCGTCTGCTGGTCGGGGTTGTACCAGCCCTGATCGCCCTTGGGCTCGAGCACCCCGATGACCTGGCAGGCGACCTGTTCGATGCGCACCGTCTGCCCCAGCGGATCCTGCTCGCCGAACAGCTCGCGCGCGGTATCGGGCCCGAGCAGCACCACGGGGGCGCCGCTCTCGACTTCGATCTCGGTGAAGGCGCGGCCCCGCTCGACCTCGAATGCGCGCACGGGCAGGTAGGTGACGGTGGTGCCGAGCACGCTGGCGCGCGTGTCGCGGTCGCGGTATTTCAGGTGGGCGAAGCCGCTCACGACCGGCGCCACCTCGCGCACCGCGCTGACCTCGCGCAGGATGGCCTCGGCGTCCTGGAGCGTGAGTTCCCGCCTCGGTGTCCGTCGCCGCGCCCCGGAAGGAGCGCCGCTCCGGGCGGACCACGAGCAGGTTGGTCCCCATCGCCTCCAGTCGCGCCATCACCCGCCGCTCTGCGCCGCTGCCCAGTGCCAGCATCGCGATGACCGAGCCGACGCCGATGATGATCCCGAGCATGGCGAGGAACGAGCGTAGCTTGTGCGCGAGCAGGCTCGTGAGCGCGACCTGGATCACCGTCCACAACGGCACCGGCTCGATCCTCCACCTCGCGCCGGCCCGGCGGGCCCTGCCGGCCGGGACGGCGTCCGTTCAGTTCCTGTCACCGCCGAGGATCAGGCGCATCGCGCGCTGCTGGCGGCGCTGCTCCAGCGCGTTCGCGGCTCCCTCGCCCTGCGGCCCGCTGCTGCCGCCGCCGGCACCGCTACTGCGGCGCCAGCGACTGGTCTGCCCGCCCCCGAGCAGCACCGCCTCACCTTCGAGCAGCCCGGCCAGCACCTCGATCCGCCCGCCGTCCGACAGCCCCACCTCGACCTCGCGCTCGGCGGCGCCGCCGCCCTGGGGCACGCGCACGAAGGTACGCCCGCGGGTGTCGCGCTGCACGGCCTGCACGGGCAGGAGCACGGCGTCGTCCTTGTCGACGACGAGGATCTCGACCTGCGCCGTCATCTCGGGTTTGAGCAGCCGCTTGCGCGGATCCAGCACCTCGACCTTTACCTCGAAGGTGACCACGTTGTTGGCGACGGTGCCCTTGGCGGCCACCCGCTCGACCGCGCCGGTGAACCGGAGCTCGGGGTAGGCCTCGACCGTGATGGAGGCGGGCTGGCCCACCCGCACCTGTCCGATGCGGCTCTCGTCGACCGAGGCCAGCACGAACACGCGCGACAGATCCGCCAGTTCGAGCATCGGAGTGCCGCCGCTCACGTTGTTGATGCCGGAGGAGATGATCTGTCCCACCTGCACGTGCCGCGCGGTGACGACGCCGTCGATGGGGGCGAGCACGCGCGTGTCCGCCAGCCGCCGCTCCGCGAGCGACAGCGCCACCTCGTCGGATTCGACCGTGGCCTCGGCGAGCACGACATCCTGACGTGCGAGTTCGAGCGCCTGCTCCTGCAGCGCCACCTCTTCGAGGGCGGCGCGGGCGCGCGCCAGCTCCGCGGCGGCCTGGGCGGCAGCGGTGCGTGCGGCCTCGTAGACCTCGGGGCTGGAGAGCTGGCGGGCGAGCAGCTCCGCCTCGCGCCGCACCTTCGCCTCGGCCTCGGCACAGCGCGCCTGGGCGGCCTCGAGCTCTGCTTGCGCGCGCCGGCGGGCGCCCGGCAGCCGCTGTTCGGCGAGCTGCAGGTTGCGGCGCGCCTGCACCAGTCGCGCGCGCGAGGCCGCGAGCGTGGCGCGGGCCTGGCGCACCAGCCGCTCCTCGTCCGCCGGGTCGAGCTCGACCAGCAGCTCGCCCTGCTCGACCGCATCGCTGACATCCTTGGGCAGGCGGACGATCTGCCCGCTCGCCTTTGCCTTGATCTCCACCTGCAGCCGCGGCACCACGCGTCCCGAGGCGGCGACGGCGACGCGGAACGGGCCGCGCGCCGCCGTGACCTGCTCGGTCGCCCTCCCGGCGCTGGCGCCACCGGGCGGCGGGGTGGCGCCCGCGCCGCCCGGCGCGTGGAGCTGGTGGCCCGCGCCCGCCGCCACCGCGAGCAGCAGGCCGGCGATCAGGATCCGGGTATGTCTCACCGCGTTACCTCCCGTTCGACTGGCCGGTTTCGCGCGTGTTCGGGTGCGGGGCGAGCGGGCGCGCCCGGGCGTAGCCCTGCGCGCCCGGGGCCGCCGCGCCGGCGCGCCTGCAGTGCGCCGGCGCCGGGCTGGTGGGCCTGGGCGGCAGGCGGGCTGGCCGCCCAGCCGGTCCTTCCGCAGCAGCCCGAGCGGCTCCCAACGGCCGCAGCATCGTAGGCTGCTGCCACTTTCCTGCAAGACGGATCGCGCCGGTGCGCCTTGGAGCTACGCCGCCGGGCAGCGCTGGCGCAGTGGCCCCGCCGGCCGGGCTCGGGGATGCGGTGCAATGCGATGGGCCGTGCAACCGCGGCGTTACCTGCGAGCGGAAGCGCTCGTTCTCATCCATGATCGCCGCGCAGTGGAGCGCAGGCGGTGGCGGGAACGGCGACCGCGCGTGCTCGCCGGTAGCCAGCCCGCTCGGGACGAAGACGGTTCCAAGAGGAGGATGACCCCGATGCGTCCGAGGACGTTCACCCTGGCGGCTGCCCTGGCGGCCGCGCTCCCGCTCGCGCCCGTGCCGGCGCGGGCCGACGAGACACCCCAGCCCACCGAAGCGCTGAAGGCAGCGCTCGGCAAGGCAGCGCAGTACGAGAGCTACGCCTTCACGGCCACCGTCGAGAGGGCGCGCCCAGGCGGGCGAGAGCGCCCGCAGGGCGGTGGCGGGGCGGCTGCACCGATCGAGGGCCGGTATGCGCGGGAGCAGGCGAGCTGGATCAAGAGCGGGGACACCGAGCTGATCGTGCTCGGCGATGACATGGTGGCGCGCACCGGCGGCGGGCAGTGGAGCCGGCTCGCCGAGCCCGCAGGCCCCGGACAGGGCGGGCAGCGAGCGCGCGGCCGGCAGCAGGGCTGGGGCAACCCCGCCTGGCGGCTCGCCCGGATGACGCTGCCCCATGCGGAGCTGGCCATCCTGGCGAACGGGATCGCCGAGGCGAAGGCCCCGCAGGCCGACGGCGCGCTGCAGCGCTACACGGCGAGCCTGCAGGCCGAGGCGGTGCGCAGGCTGGTTCCCCGCGCGGGCGGCGGCCGGCGCTCGGGCGGGCAGGACCCGAATGCCGAGCCGCCCAGGGCCTCGGGTGAGCTCACCGTGTGGGTGGACCAGCAGGGGCGCGTCACGCGCTACGAGTACACCGCGCACCTCAAGATCGCGCTGCGCGGGCGCGAGTTCGAGTTCCAGACCACCCGCAAGGTGCAGCTCTCCGGGATCGGCGAGACCGCGGTCGAGGTTCCCGAGGCGGCGCGCAAGGCGCTGGAGGGCACAGCTCCCGGTGGCGGGCAGCAGCCGCCGCAGGATGAGGACGACGGCGGTGTGATCTGAACGGCGTCCAGCGGCAAGCGGGTGGCCGCGCCGGGCGCGAGCGCCGCCGCGAGCGGTGCCCGCGCCCGTCTCTATCCGGGCGAACGCAACCGCGCGCCCGGGCCGGAGCCGCCGCGGGATCGGGCACGAGCTCCACCGAGCGCCACGACCCGCACCTGCGCACCGAGGCGCGGGCCGGAGGCTGCGCGGCCGGGCGGCGAGGGAGGCGCGCACCGCACGCCCGCGCGTTCGCGGGTGTGGCGCCTGCACTGCGTTCACGGCCGTTTCTTCTCCTCGGGCAGCGCGAAGCGGCCGCCTGCCTCCATGGCGGCGTAGGCCTCGTAGCCGGCGGTCCCCAGCTCCGCCCGCAGCCGCTCTGCGAGCTCGGCGCGCAGCCGCTCGAGCTCGGTGCTCAGCAGCTGTTTGCTTCCGCCCTCGGCCTCCAGCCGCTCGTAGAGCGCGGCCTTGGCGGCGACGAAGGCGGACAGCGCCTGGCGGACGCGCTCGGCACGCGCGGGATCCAGGCCGAGTTCCTGGGTGAGGATCCGCACGCGCAGTTGGTTGCGCCGCTCCTGGCGCTGCAGCCAGCCGGCGCGGCGTGCGAGCTCCCCGGGCTCCGCTCCGCTGCCCGAGGAGAGGCCGGGCCGGGCCCGCTCGCCCGGGGACGCCGCGTCGGCTCGGGGAGCTCGCTCCGGGCCGGACACGGGCACGATCCTCCAGTCCTGCGGCGCCGCGGCGCCCGGGGGCAGTTCCGGCAGCGGCCCGCCGGCGATCGCGATCCGGATCTCCGGCGGGTCGGCGTCGGGAGCGGCCGGCTCGGCCGGCGGCTGCAGCTCCGCCGCGAGCGGGGCCGCCCTGGCCGGCGGGGGCGGCGCCGCGCCCGGCCGCTCCGCCCCCGCTCGGCCCCCCGCGGCACCGCGCTCGGCTCCAGCCCGCTGCTGCCCCGGCCCGCCGGCCAGTACCAGCACGCCCAGCGCGATCCCGGCCAGCACCAGCGCGCCCGCGAGCGCCGCGGGCTGCGCAAGCCGCCTCAGCGCGGGACGGTCATCGTGACGCAATGGATCGCCCCGCTCCACTGGATGATCCGCCGGCTGTCGATGCCGACGGCGTGGTAGCCGGCGGCGCGGTAGGCGGCCAGCGCGCGCTGATCCGTGCTGGAGCGGCCGTAGGTCGGCACGAGCGCGACCCGGTTGACGATCAGTCCGTTGGTGTAGCTGGAGAAGCCCGTATCCGCGAGGTCCACCCGCGTCACCTCGTAGCCCATCCCTTCCAGCCGCGCCGCGTGGTCATCCATGCGCCGGGCGTTGATGTGGCCGCGCGGGAACCGGTTGAGCAGGAAGGAACGGGGACCGGTCATGAGCGCGAACATGTCGAGGTGTCCCGTACCCCCGTCGTTGCGCATGTGCTCCAGCACGTGTAGCCGGCCGTAGAAGGCCTGGCCGACCGCGGCGTCGATCTGACCGGTCGAACCGCTGTTGTAGGTGTAGAGCACGTCGGTGGCGAACAGGTTGCCGCGCCCGTCCGAGGTGAAGTTGCCCCCCTCCCACGCCAGGCGCAGCGGCTTGCGCCGCAGTCCGCGCTCGCGCGCGAAGGTAACGGGGAAGCGGTCGTCGTACGGCCGCTCGGGGTAGTAGTCCAGGTCCACGACCTCCAGCTGGCCCGCGGCGTCCTTGGTGAACAGCGGTCCGTAGTCCCGGATCCAGATGGAATCCAGAGGGGTCACCACGTAGCGGTAATCGGCGTCGTCGACCCCGGTCGCGTAGAACAGATCCTCGAGCTCGTACTGCACGTAGCGGTTGTCGACGTAGATCGTCGTCTGCACCTCGCCGCGCACCGCATCGAGGATCGCCGGATAGAGGTCCTCGACCATGTAGGCATCCGGGGTGCCGAGCAGCAGCTCCCGCACCGGCTCGAACTCCCCGGGCGCATGCGGGCCGCGCTGCCCGCCGGCGCGGGCAGCGGGCGCCGGTGCCGAGTGCGCCGGCAGGATCTCGACCGTCACCGAGGTGCGATAGACCAGCCGCTGGGTCGAGGTCCGGTAGATCAGCACCGTGATCTCGTGCAGGCCTGGCGAGAGGCTCGCCGTCACCAGATCGGGACCCCGCGCGAGCAACCCATCGCGGTCGCTGAACCAGTACACCGTGTAGCCGGCGGGCAGCTGCCCGATGGTGAAGGCCACCTCGTCGCCTTCGGCGTAGCGGAAGTCGGCGGCGGCGGCGGCTGTCGCGGCGCCCAGCACGAGCGATAGCGCCAGCAGCGCTGCCAGCCAGCAGCGCCCATCGCCGCTGCGCAGCAGGATCGTTCGCATCGCGCACCCCTCCGATTGCACAGGCCGGTATGGCACGCCTGCGGCGCGCGCCCCGAGCCTTGTTCGTGCCTGGGAGCGGGCGGTCCATGACAAGAAGTTTCCCCGGCGACCGCCTGGAGCGGCGCCGGGCGCGGCCGCGCACGGCAGGCGCTTGGCCCGGGATGGCAGCCGGGCCACCGGCGGGCCTGGGAGATCGAAACTGACGGCGAGCCCGCACCGTTAGAGAAACGGTCTCGACGAGCCATGGCCAACGTCATGGCCATGTCCAGCAACTCGAGGGCGAGCCCGCACCGTTCGTTAAAGACACGGTCTCGACCGAAGGGTCGGAGCGGGCGTGGGGGTAGTAGGGCCGTTGCCGCGAGCCGGCGAGCACGACGAGCGGGCGCTGATCGAGGCCTGTCTGGCCGGGGCGCCGGGCGCGTTCGAGCGGCTGATCCGCCGCTATGCGCGGCTGGTGCATCACGCGGTACGGCTGGCGCTGGAGCGCACCGGGGCGCGGCATGATTCGGAGCTGCACGAAGAGGCGTTCGTGCGCGTGTTCTCGGCACTCGCCGCCGACGACATGAAGGCGCTGCGGGCCTTTCGCGGGCGCGCGCGGCTGTCCACCTTCCTGGCGGTGATCGCGCGCCGGATCGCCCTGCGCACCCTGGGGGAGCTGCGGCCTGGCCGGCAGGCTGCACCGCTGGGCACCGATGGGGAAAGCGCGGAGCCGGCCGATCCGAAGCCGGGGCCGGCCGAGCGAGCCGAACGGGCCGAGGTGCGCGCCGCGGTGCGCCAGGCCCTGCGCACGCTGCCGGCTCGCGACGCGCTGGCGATCCGGTTATTTTACGAGGAAGGGCTGGGGCATCGAGAGATCGGGGCCATCCTGGGGGTGCCGCCGACGCACGTGGGGCAGATCCTCGCCCGCGCCCGCCGCAAGCTGAGCGGGCGGCTCGGGCGGCTCGATCCGGGGCGCGAGGGCGCCGGGCCACCGGCTTGAAGGGCCGGCGCGGCGCGGAGCCGCAACGCGGGTCATACCGAGGCCTGCCCGGCGCACCGATGGATCAGAGGAGAGGGACAAGGACACCGCGGCATGTGCCCGCAGTCCTGCGAGGGGCCGTCCGAGCGCGCGCCCGCGTGCGGTCCGTGCCCGGACGACGAGACGCTGGCCGCGCTGCTCGACGGAGCCCTCGGCGAGGCGGAGGGCGCGGCCGTGCAGGCGCACCTGCTCGGCTGCGACGGATGCCGGGCGGCTGTGGCCGCGGCGGCGCGGGCGCTCGCGCGCCCCGCAGGGGGCGGCGCCGCTGCCGGTGGCGACTGCCCGCCGGAGCTGCTCGCGCGGGCGCTGGCGGCCGTAGCGGGGCGTGCCGCGGCGGCGGCGTCTGGCGGGCCTGGGCACCGCGACACCCACCGCGGGCGGCGGGTAGCGTTCCGGCCGCTCCGGGCGGCAGCGGCGGTGTGGCTGGTGGCGGCTGCGGGCTATGCGCTCTGGCTGGCGGCGGGCAGGACGCAGCCCGCGGCGCCTGCCGGCTCCGGGCCGGAGCGGGCGGCGGCCGGCGCGCGCTCGACCGGCGCGCAGCTGCAGCCGCACGCGGGATCGGAGCGGACGGAGAGCGTGGCGATCTCGGAGGTACAGGGCGAGTTCGAGGTCCGGTTGCCCGGCAGCGAGCAGTGGCAGCCCCTGGTTGCCGGGGCGCAGCTGCCCCCGGGCACGGTGGTGCGGGCGACCGATCCCGAACCCTCCGCCCTCGTGATCGAGCACAACCTGACGCTGGCCTTTCGCCGGCAGGCCGAGGTGGTGCTCGCGCCGGGAGCGGGCAGCCTGGAGCTGGAGCTGCGGCAGGGGGGGCTGGCGGCGAGCCCGGCGGAGGGCGCGCGCGCGTTGTCGATCGCGTTGCCCCAGGGGCGAGTGCGCAGCGCGGGCGGGTCGCTGGAGGTGCTGCGCAAGCGGCGCGGCGCGCTGGTGGTGGCGCGCTCGGCGGCCGGGGCCATCTGCACGACGCCGTTCGGTGAGGTGCGGCTCGGCGAGGACGAACACACGGTGCTCTACGACGGGCGCCCGCCGCGCCGGCCACGGCGCTGGGGCGAGGGCGAGCCGCCGCCGTGGCGCAAGCACGGCTGGCGCCACTGCCCTCCGAGCAGCGGCCCGCCGTGTGCACCGCCGGGTGGCCCCGAGCTGGACGAGCTGTTCGAGCGGGCCGACGATCCAAGCTGAGCGGTCCGCGGCTGCGCACGGGCGGCGAAGCCCCGGCCGGCTGTGAGGGTGCTGCGCGCGCGCGTCGTTGTCGCTGCGCAGCACCGTGGCGCCGCGCGCTCCGCGCCGCGCCCTCGCCCCTGTGCGTCGCTCCTCGCGCAACCGATGTCCGCGCCAGGCGGGGTTGCCTCCGTTGCCCAGTCGCGGTTGCCCGGGCGGCGATGCACGCCGCTGACCTGACGTCGCCGCCCGCGGCAGGCGCGCGGCGGATCACGCAGCCGCGAGAGCTTTACAGTTTTCTGACGTCATGCACGCGGCACCCCGCGGCTACAGACCCGATGGCAGCGCAGTGCGCGCCGCCGATCGCTCCCTGTCTCATCGCGATCGCGGTGCGGCGCGGCCGCCGCCGGTCCGCTCCGGCGGCGCCTGCAGGGGACAGAGGTGGAGGAGGTTCGCATGCGCTGGTGGCCGGCGGCGCTGATGGGGCCGTTCGTGCTGATGCTCCTGGGGGGTTGCGGCGGGGGTGCGGGCGGCGGTGCAGGAGCGCTGGCGGGTTCTCCGCCGGCGGGCGGTGCCGGCAGCGGCTCGAGCGCGGCGCCTTCACCTTCCCCTTCCCCCTCGCCTTCGCCTGCACCGAGCCCCGCCCCCGGCCCCTTCGAGGTCGTGCGTGCCGAGCCGGCGCACGGCGCGCAGCCGAGCACGGTCAGCCAGGTGCGCGTGGTGTTCAATCGCGAGGTCGACGCGGCGAGTATCGCGATGCGGCTCGCCGATCCGTTCCGGAGCACTTTCCTGGTGCTGGAGCAACTGCCCGGTGCGCCGAACGCTTCGGTGATGCCCGGGCAGCTGGCGGTGCAGGGCGCGGAGGTCCGGTTCGTACCGCAGGCCTCCTTCCTGGCAGGGTTCACCTACGGGGTAGTGCTGACCGACGGAGTGCGCGACCGCAGTGGTATCGCGCTGTCGACCGGATCGGTGAGCGGCCCGCGCACCGTCAACGTACCCGGGGTGGTGTTCCAGGCGGTCTTCCAGGTGACAGCGCCGCCCACAGGCGGCGGTACGGGTTCCGGCGGGGGCCCGAGCGGTGGGGGCGCGTCGGCCCCCGATCCGCACAGCCTGCTCGCCAGCTTCGTCGAGGAGCCCGGCTCGGATCTCTGGTTCATCGACTTCGCGGTCGCCGGCACCTTCGACGGCGACCTGCGCGCGCGCGGGCTGGCCACGGGCAGCGCCAGCGTGGACGCGTGGGCACGCGCCCGCGTCATGCAGCGGGTGCTGTCGTACTGCGGGATCAAGTACTTTCGCCAGGAGGACGGCCGGGGGATCCCGGGTCGCTCGTACGCGATCTCATTCGTCGCCGAAGCTCCGCCCGGCCAGCCAGGCGTGCACTACAGCCGCCACAGCATCGGCGGGCGGGGCTCGCGGGGCACGCTCGGGGTGAGCTTCTTCGATCCGGGCAACCGCAACCGCGAGGACAACTCGCCGCGCACGGGCACCGGGGTGTTCTCCTCCTCGATCCACGGGGTGCGCTCGGTGCTCAGCCCCGCGCTGCGCAGCTCCGAGCTGCGTTTCGTGGACGGCTCCTACCAGCTCGGCCAGGGCACGGCGAGCGAGGACGCGCGCTTCATCGAGATTCGCGAGGCGCTGCTCGACTATGGCATGGCGATCGGCCTGGTGCTGGCGCACGAGGTCGGCCACTCGGTGGGGCTGGACCACGATCGCGCGGGCTCGCTCAGCATCATGTCGGCGGCGCTGAGCGAGCGCATGCTGTCCAACCCGAACATGGAGTTCTCGCAGACCGCACGCGCGCTGCTCGACCGCAACCTCGGCTTCACCCGGTGAGCGGGCGGCGCTGGCGGACGCGGAGGAGGCAAGGAAGCATGAGGCGCCATCGCAGGTTCGTCATCCGCGCGGCGGCGGCATTGCTGGGGCTGGCCAGCGTGGTCGCGGCGCCGCAGGCGCGGGCCGAGCTGGTCGATCCCTGGCTGAGCAGCCTGCCGCGCTTGCTCTGCGCGGCGGACGCGGTGGTCCAGGCACGGCTCGCGCCGCCGCCGGGGCTGGCCGCCGAGGTGGAGCTCCAGGTCGAGCGCGTGCTGTGGGTGCGGCCGGATCTCGGCGAGCCGGTGCCCGCGCGCGCCTGGGCACCGCGCTGCATCCTGCATGCGGGCGAACCACAGCCGGCGCGCGCGCTCGCGTTTCTGGCGTACGACGAGCGGGGCGGCTTCCGGCTACTCGGTTCGCAGCGCGGCTGGATCGCCGGTGACGTGGACGCCGAGGCGTTCGTGCGCAAAGCGCTGGAGCTGCTCGCCCGCGCGGCGCCGCGGGCCGAGGCGGCTGCGCCGGCAGGGCCTGCCCCCCCGGACAGCGAGCGCGAGCCGCCGCTCGTGACGGCGGCGGCGGGCGTGGCCGCCTGGGCGGCCGGGCGCGCGCTGCCGACGGCGCGCGAGTGGTCAGCGCTGTTGCTCGCTGCGCTCGACAGTCCATCGGCGCGGGTGCGCGAGGACGCGCTGCGGGGGCTGGCCGAGGTGGTGCCGGCGCTGCCGGGCGCGCTCGATCCCGCGCAGGCAGAGCGGATCGCGATGGCGGCGCGCGCGGCGCTGCGGGCGCCCGATCCCGAACCCGCGGTGGCAGTGCTCGCGGTATTGCCGGGCGAGGCGGCGGAGGCGGGGCTGCTCGAGGCAGCACGGGCGGGGCTGTTGCCCGAGCTGGTCGGCCCGGCGCTCGCGGCCCGGCCAGCGGCGGTGGCGGCGCTGATCGAGCAGCTGCGCGCGATGCCGGGCCTGGCGCCAGCCGAGCGGCGGGCGGTGCTGCGGGCGCTCGGGCACAGCGCCGACCGGGGTGTGCTCGGGGTTCTGCTCGAGCACCTGGAGCGTGCGGAGACGCGCGGAGCGGCGCTCCAGGCGCTGGCAGCGCTCGGCGCCCCGGAAGCGGTGCCGCGTCTGAAGCGGTGCCTGCTCGGGGCGGAGCGCCATGGCGCAGAGCCGGCGTGGGCGGCGGTGGCGCTCGCCTACACCGGTGGCGACGAGGCGCTGGGGGCGCTGGAGTACGCGCGGTACAACCACCCCGATCCCGCGCTGCGGCGCTTTGTGGCGGAGCTGCTCGCCGATCCGGCCGCGGCGCGCGCGGCGCTGCGGCGCGCGGGCAACGAGTAGCGGTCTCCTCCCGCGCGCGCGGCGCCTGCGGTCCCGGGGCCGCTCTGCCTCTGCCCGGCCGCGCGGCGTGGCCGGACAGCGCCGCGTCCGCCCGCCATCTCCGGGCGCGTTGCGGGTTGTCCGGCGCCCGGGGTGCGCCGATTGCCACGGGGCGCGGCGGCCGGCATACTCCGGAACGTGCGGCGATACCCCATCGCGGCAGGGAGCCTGGGCCCTGGGCGGTGCCGCCGCGGGGGCGGCCTTGGGGGCTCGGGCCCGTCGGAAGAGGAGGCGCGAAGATGAGCGCGCGCAGGATGTGGATCGGTGCGGTGGTGGCGGCCGGGCTGCTCGTGGTGCTCGCCGGGCCCGTCGTGGCCGGTGAGGGCCAGCAGCCCGAGCAGAAGCAGGCGAACTGCGCCTACTGCAAGGCCGTGCAGACGGTGCTGGCGGCGGTGCACTGCCCCGCCTGCAGCGAAAAGGCGCCGTGCGCGAGCTGCGCCAAGCTCGCCGCCGCGATCAAGAAGACCGCCGGCTGCAAGCAGTGCATGCAGTCGCGGGGCACGAGCGCCTGCAAGGAGTGCGAGGGGCTGGCGGCTTCGCTCGCCGGGGCCAAGTGCGAGTTCTGTGCGGCCAAGAAGCTCGTCGCCTCGCGGGCATACTGTTGCCAGAAGTGTGCGGCGGCGGGCAAGCACGAGGGCTGTAGTGGCTGCGCCGAGATCCGCGAGAAGATCCTGGGGCTCGCGTGCGCGCAGTGCGCGCAGAACTGAGCGAGACGCCCGGCTCCATCGCGTCCCCGACCGGGGCGCCGCCTCGGGCGCGAGGCGGCGCCCCGGTCGTTTGGGCGGTCGGCGCGGCCGCGCCGCTGTCGCGGGGCAAGCCGGTGTGCGGGCCGCGGCCCGTTCGCAACGGCGCGCCGGCCAGGCGAGCGCGCGGCACGGGCTCGTCCGCATCGCGCGCTCGCCACCTTTCCCGCCGGCGTTGCGCCCGCTCCGACCTGCCGCCGCGCGGTGGCACGCGCTCGCCCGCGCGCGGCACGGACGCGCCCGCGGCTGGGGAGCGGCGACCGCGTGGCGCTGGTGTCCTTACTGCTTGGCCTCACGCTGGTTGCGCCTCCTCCCTTGACGCCGGTGGGGCGCGGAGTAGCCTGATGTCCCTTCGAGGCGTCACCCAAGGCGTCGGCGCGAGCACGGCAGCAGGTGTCCTCGCTTCCCCAGACAGCACGGGCAGCGCTCGAACGAGCCATCGATCACCTCGGGCACCTGTTGCCGGCCCAGGGGCCCCTCCACGTCTTCATCCACCACAACCCGCTGCACGCCTTCGAGCACCTGCGCTTCGAGGAGGCGGTGGTCCAGGCCGGCCGGCTGCTGGGGTGCGAGCCCTACCTGGCGGAGGAGCGCTACCGGGAGGAGCTCCGCCGGGGACGCATCCACGAGCGGGACCTTGGCGAAGTGCTGGCCGCGGAGCTGGGCGGGCGGGGCGCGGAGGCGGTGATCGATCGCGTCTCGCGGCTGGAGTTCCGCCGCCGCCTGCTGGTCTACGGGCTGCCGGAGCTGTCGGGGCCCGCGCTGCGCTGGACGGTGGAGGAGACCGAGGTGCTGGATCGCCTGCGTCCGGACATTCCCGGCGAGGCGCGGGAGGCGATCGGGCTGAGCCTGGCGAGCGAGGGAGGCGACGAGGAGGAGGCGACCTACCTCCGAGGGCTCTGGGCCGCGTGCTGCGAGGCCGTGGGGCGTCTGGGGGAGCAGTGTCGCCGCGAGCGAGCGCTGCCGGTGCGGCACCGCGATGCGCTGTGGGAGGTCTTTCAGCTCGACGTCGACGCATGGGTGCACCCGGTCCTGATCCGCTTCACCGCTGCCTTCCTCGACCAGGGGCTGGCGGATTGGGCCCTGCCCGGGCGGGAGCAAGGGCTCTACCGGTGCTTGCTGGAGCTGTACGACAGTCCGTGGACGCGCTGGGTGGCGCCCATGGGCGCCGAGCTGCTGCGGCGGGTCCGCGCCGAGCGGCAGCACGGCTGGGAGAGCTGGACGTCGCTGCACCGGGCGCTGGGGCGACTGGGTCTGGCGGAGGCGGAGTGGGAGCGGTTTCTGTGTGCCGAGGCGCTGGCGCTGCGCGGCTTCGCGGGCATGGTGCGGCAGTTCGAGCTGCGGCCGGACCGGGTGCCGGCCGTCGCCGTGCCGGCGCGGCTGGTGGACTTCCTCGCCGTCCGCCTGCTGCTGCTGCAGGCGGCACTGGAGCACGCCGCGCGCCGCGTGGGCTTTGGCGGCGAGCTGGCAGAGTTCCGGCCGTGGCTGTACTCCCGAATGGAGCCGCTGCCGGCGCTCTCGGTGCAGGAGCGCGCCTGGCGTCTGTTTCACGTCGGGCAGTTGCTCGGGCTGGCGGTCGCGCGCGTGCAGGTGATGCAGGCAGCGGAGATCAGACAGATCGAGGCCGAACTGGAGGAGTTCGACGGCCTCGCGCGCAGGCGGCTGTTCCACCTGGCGTATGAGCGCCGCCTGCGGCACCGCCTGTTCGATGCCCTGGCGCAGCATCGCCCCCGCCCCGTGCCGGCGCCGGCCTTCCAGGCCATCTTCTGCCTCGACGAGCGCGAGGAGTCCATCCGGCGGCACCTGGAGGAGGTCGAACCGCAGGCCGAGACGTTCGGGGCGCCTGGATTCTTCGGGGTGGCGATGTACTACCAGGGCGCGACCGATGCGCATCCGCGGCCGCTGTGTCCGGTGGCGATCCGCCCGCGGCACTTCGTCGCCGAGCAACCGGAGGCGCAGCGGAGCGGGATGCGCTCGCGGCTGTTGCGGGCGCTCGCGCGCGGCGGCGCGCTCGTGGACAAGAACGTCCACCTCGGCAGCCGGCGCGCCTCCCTGGGGGCGGCGCTGTTCGCCGCGGTCGGTGTGCTGTGGATCGTGCCGCTGGTGCTGCGCGTGGTGTTCCCGTGGTTGCGCCGCGTGCTCGAGCGCACCTACGGGAAGCTGCAGGCCGTGAGCGGCCGTCTGGCTCTGGATGCGCAGCCCGGCGTGCGCCCGCCTGTCGGCGAGCGTGCCGGCTTCACCGTGGACGAGATGGCGAATATCGTCTTCGGGCTCCTGGCGCCGCTCGGCATCCGGGACCGGTTCGCGCCGCTGCTGCTGGTGTTCGGCCACGGCTCGACGAGTCTGAACAACCCGCACGAATCCGCGCACGACTGCGGCGCCTGCGGCGGCGGTCGGGGCGGTCCCAACGCCCGCGCCTTCGCCCAGATGGCGAATCGCCCCGAGGTGCGTCGGCTCCTGGCAGCCCGCGGCTTGCCGATCCCCGCGGAGACCTGGTTCGTCGGGGGCGAGCGGAATACCGCCAGCAACGACCTCACGCTGTACGACACGGAGCTCGTGCCAGAACAGCTGCGCGCCCTGCTCGCGCGCGCGGTCGATGCGCTGGAGCGGGCACGCCAGCACGAGGCGCACGAGCGTTGCCGGCGGTTCCGCAGCGCCCCTGCCTGGCTGCCGCCGCTCGCCTCGCTGTGGCACGTGCAGGCGCGGGCAACCGATCTGGCGCAGCCCCGCCCTGAATATGGCCACGCCACCAACGCCTTGTGCGTCGTCGGGCGGCGCGCGCGCACGCGGGGTCTGTTCCTGGATCGGCGGGCCTTTCTGGTCTCCTACGACCCGGCGGGGGATCCGGACGGCGAGCAGCTCGCGCGGCTGCTCGCCGCCGTGGTGCCGGTGGTGGTGGGGATCAGCCTGGAGTATTACTTTGGCTACGTCGATCCGACCGGTTACGGCTCCGGTACCAAGCTCCCCCACAACGTCACGGCGCTGCTCGGGGTGATGGACGGTGCGCAGAGCGACCTGCGTACCGGCTTGCCCTGGCAGATGCTCGAGATCCACGAGCCGGTGCGGCTGGTGCTGGCCGTCGAGGCCGCCCCCGGCATCCTCCGCCGCATCATCGCGCACGACGAGGCCCTTGCCCGTCTGGTGCGCGGCCGCTGGCTGTGGCTGGCCGCCCTCGAGCCCGGCGCGGGAAGGATCACCGAGCTCGACCTCGAGGTGGAGCGCGCTTACACGCCCGAGCACCCACTACTGACCTGCCCTGGCGGCTCGTTGCGCCACTTCCAGGGCCGGCGGGGCCACCTGCCGTTCGTGGCCCTGGAGCGACCGGCGGAGGCGACATGAATCCGCTCGTCCATCTCGCCGTCATGGTTTCGGTGCTCGCGCCGCTGGCGCTCTGTCTGTCCCTGGCACTGGCATCGCTCGTGGGACGGATCGGCGAGCGGGGGGTTGGGGTGGCGACGCGCACCGCGCTCGCCGCAGCGCTCGCCGGCTCGAGCACCGCGCTCGCCGCAGCGCTCGCCTCGGACGGCGGGTCCTGGACGCTGCGGCTCGGCTCGTGGTTTTCAGCGGGCGAGGCGGGGTTTGCCTTCGATCTGGCGGTCGATGCCATCTCGCTGGGCTTTGCGACCTTGAGCCTGCTCATCTGCAACGTGGTCGCGGCCTTCTCGTTCTGCTACCTGCGCCGCGAGCCGGGCTACCGCAGGTACTTCGTGCAGTTCGCCCTGTTCGTGGCCGGGATCACCCTGGTCGCGCTGGCGGGCAGCGTCGAGGTCCTGTTCGTGGGCTGGGAGCTGATCGGCTTGAGCTCGGCGCTGCTGGTCGGGTTCTTTCAGGAACGGCCGGCGCCGGTCCGGAATGCCTGGCGCGTGTTCGCCGTGTACCGGCTGGGCGACGCGGCCATGCTCGCTGCCGCCGTGCTCGTGCACCACTGGTACGGTCACGGCTTTCCGGGTGAGCTGGTGCAGGGCGCCATCGCGGCGGAGCCGGCACGCGCGCTGGCGATCAGCGTCCTGTTGATCCTGGCGGTGGCGGTCAAGAGCGCGCTCTGGCCGTTCTCTGGCTGGCTACCCAGAGCGATGGAAGGGCCCACCCCCTCGAGTGCGGTCTATTACGGCGCGCTCTCCATCCGGGATGCTTTCTCCTGCTGCGCGTCCAGCCGCTGATCGCGGCCTCCGGCGCGGCGACCCTGCTGCTGATCGCCGGCGGCTTGGCGACCTCGGGGTACGGCGCCCTGGTGGCACGCGTGCAGACGGACGTGAAGTCCGCCATCGCGTATGCCACGCTCTGCCAGGTGGGGATCATCGTGGTCGAGATCGCCCTCGGCCTCGAGCTCCTGGCCATGCTGCACCTGGCAGGACACGTGCTGTTCCGCCTGCTGCAGTTCTTGAGCGCCCCGAACGTGTTGCACGATCTGCACGAGCTGCACAACCGGCTCGGCAGCCTGCCCCATGCTTCGGCGGACCGCTCGTTGCCGGGCTGGCGGCGCCACCTCTATCTGTTCGCGCTGGAGCGGGGCTTCGCCGATGCGCTGCTCGAGCGGGTCGTGGTGGCGCCGTTGTTGTTCCTGGCCCGCCGGCTGGACGTGCTCGACCGGTGGCTGGTCGGTGCCCCCGGCGGGCGCCGGAGGGATCCATGAGCGGCAACCCCGCCTGGCTGGTGGCGCTGTTCGGCCCGGCGTTGCTGGCGATCGTGTCGGCCGCCCTGGATCGCGACGCCCGGCGGGTGCGGGCAATGGCCGTGGGCTGTGCGCTTGTCTGCTCGGCGGCCGCCATGACCGCGACCCTGCTGCCTGCGCTCACGGGTCTGGCCGAGCAGGCGGGTGCCTCCGCACTGCGCCTCGATGCCCTGTCGCAGATCCTGCTGCCGCTACCGCCGCTGCTCTGGCTGATCACCGTTGCGGTCACCCCGCAGGCCCAGCTCGATCGCGCTGGTCTGGGGCGCACTGCTGCCGCGGCGGGCGCCTGCATGCTGGGGTTTTTGACCGAATGGCCGGCTCTGCTCGCTGCGTGCTGGCTGCTCTCCAGTGCGGTGTTTCTCTGGGGTTGCTCGCGCGGGGCGAACCCGCGGACGATCCGGGTGCTGGCGGTCTACCACGCGCTCGGTGCGCTGCTGTTCGGCGCGGGGCTCGTGCTCTGCGCGATCGGGGAGCTCGCGGCGGCCGGGCGGTGGCTGATCGTCGCAGCGGTGCTGCTCCGCAAGGGTATCGTGCCATTCCACGCCTGGATACCCGAGGCCTTCGACGCTGCCCGGATCGGACCCACGGTGCTCTTCAGCGCTCCGCAACTGGGGACCTATGTCGCGGCGACCCTGGTCTTGCCCCACGCCTCCGCGGAGCTGCTGCGGGTGGTCGCCCTGCTGGCGCTGGGGACGTCGGTCTACGGCGCGGCGCTGGCGCTGGTGCAGGTCGAGGCCCGGCGGGCCCTGGGGTATCTCTTCGTCAGCCAGTCGGCGCTGGTCCTCGCCGGGCTGGACTGCACGTCGGGGGAGGCGGTCACCGGGGCGGTGGTCTTGTGGCTCGCCTCGGCGCTGGCATTTACCGGTCTGGCCCGCACCGTCCTGTGCCTGGAGGCGCGGCGCGGCCGCTTGCGGCTGACCGAGCACCACGGCGGCTTCGACCAGATGCCGTTGCTCGCCGCGAGCTTCCTGCTGTTCGGGCTGGCCAGCAGCGGTTTTCCGGGGACGCTGGGCTTTGTCGTCCAGGAGTTGCTGGTCCACGGCGCGGTGCAGAGTTTCCCCGCCATGGGGTTTCTCACGATCGCGGCGGCATCGCTCACGGCGCTGGCGGTGCTGCGGATGTACTTCTCGCTCTTCTGTGGCCGGCCGGGCGGGTGGGTGGCGCTGTCTCTGCGCCGGCGAGAGTCCGTGGTGTTCGCAGGCATCGCGCTGGTGCTGGTGCTCGCGGGCATGGTGCCGGGCCCGGTGGTGCGGCCCTGCGTGCGGGCGAGCGAGCTATTGCTGGTGCGTGCGGGCGCGCGCGCGCACGCTCCCGGGCAGCCGGCGCTGCCCGCGGTGGCGCCACCCCGCGCCGAGGAGCCCCTCGCGCGCTGAGTCGCGCGCGGTGCGCGAGCACCGCAGGCCGGCGCCGGCCCGCCGCCGGGCCGATCGGTGCTGGCGGCGGGCCGCGCCGGGTGCACGGCGCTCGCGGTGCGCGTACGAGGTGCGCGCGGCTAGCGCGCCGGGGGCGCGACGAACTCCCGCCGCCGCGGGCCCAGATCGAACCGGTCCAGGTGCATCACCTTCGCCCAGGCCCGCGCGAAGTCGCGCACGAACTTCTCCTGGGCGTCATCGGCGGCGTATGCCTCGGCGACCGCCCGCAGCTGGGCATGGTGGCCGAAGATGAGATCGACCCGGCTCGCCCGCCAGCGCAGCTCGCCGCTGGTGCGGTCGCGCCCCTCGTAGACCTGCCCGTTCTGCTCGGCGGGCTTCCATTCGGTGCCCATGTCGAGCAGGTGGACGAAGAAGTCATTGGTGAGCAGCCCCGGACGCGTGGTGAGCACCCCGAGCGAGCCGTCGCCGTGCACCGCTCCCAGCGCGCGCATGCCGCCGAGCAGCACCGTCATCTCCGGTACGCTGAGCGTGAGCAGCTGCGCCTTGTCGACCAGCAGCTCCTCGCTGCGGCAGTGCGCGAGCTCCGGATCGAGGTAGTTGCGGAAGCCGTCGGCCCGGGGCTCCAGCCAGCGGAACGCATCGATGTCGGTCTGCTCCTGGCTGGCGTCGGTGCGGCCGGGGGCAAAGGGGATCTCGATCGGAATCCCCGCCTGGGCGGCTGCCCGTTCCACCGCGGCCGTGCCCGCGAGCACGATGAGGTCCGCCAGCGAGATGCGCACCCCGTCCTTGCGCGAGCGGTGGAACTCGGCGCGCAGGCCCTCCAGGACCTCGAGCACGCGCGCGAGCAGTTCCGGCTCGTTGGCGGGCCAGCTGCGCTGCGGCTCCAGCCGCAGGCGCGCGCCGTTGGCGCCGCCGCGCTTGTCGCTGTCGCGGTACGTCGAGGCGGCAGCCCAGGCGGTCTTGACCAGTTCGGCCACGCTCAGTCCCGCATCCAGCACCCGCTGCTTGAGCGTGGCGATCTCCTCGGGGCCGACCAGTTCGTGATCGATCGGGGGCACCGGGTCCTGCCAGATGAAGTCCTGCTGCGGCACCTCGGGTCCGAGATAGCGCGCGCGCGGCCCCATGTCGCGGTGGGTGAGCTTGAACCAGGCGTGGGCGAAGGCCTGGCGGAAGCCCTCCGGGTCCTTCGCGAAGCGCTCCGCGATGGGGCGGTAGATCGGGTCCACCTTCAGCGCGATGTCGGTGGTGAGCATCATCGGCGGGTGCTTCTTGCTGGGATCGTGGGCGTCGGGCACCAGCGCCTGCGCCTCGGGGGCCGTGGGCCGCCACTGCCAGGCGCCGCCGGGGCCCTTGTGCGGCTCCCAGTCGTACTGGAACAGCAACTGGAGAAAGCTCATGTCCCAGCGCAGGGGAGTCGGCGTCCAGGCGCCCTCGATGCCGCTGGTGATGGTGTCGGGGCCCTTGCCGGTGCGGTAGCGGTTGTGCCAGCCCAGGCCCTGCTGCTCGATCGGGGCGGCCTCGGGCTCGGGACCCAGGTAGGTGCTCGGTGCCGCGCCGTGGGCCTTGCCGAAGGTGTGGCCGCCGGCGATCAGCGCCACCGTCTCTTCATCGGTCATGCCCATGCGGCCGAACGACTGGCGGATGAACTTCGCCGCCTCCTTGGGATCGGGGTTGCCGCCCGGGCCCTCGGGGTTGACATAGATCAGCCCCATGTGGTCGGCGGCGAGGCTGCCGCGCAGCGTGCCGTCGGCCTCGTGGCGCTGGTCCGCCAGCCACTCGGTCTCCGGGCCCCAGTCCGTGGCCTGGTCGGGCTCCCACCAGTCCTCGCGCCCGCCGCCGAAGCCGAGCGTCTGCAGCCCCATGGACTCCAGCGCCACGTTGCCCGCCAGGATCAAGAGGTCCGCCCAGGAGAGCTTGCGGCCGTACTTCTTCTTGACGGGCCAGAGCAGCCGGCGCGCCCGGTCGAGGTTGGCGTTGTCGGGCCAGCTGCCCTCCGGCGCGAAGCGCTGGGCGCCCCCGTTGGCGCCCCCGCGCCCGTCGGTGATCCGGTAGGTGCCCGCGGCGTGCCAGGCCATGCGGATGAACAGCGGGCCGTAGTGGCCCCAATCGGCCGGCCACCAGGACTGCGAGCTGGTCATGAGCTGGCGGATGTCCTCCTTGACCTGCGCCAGATCGAGGCTCTGGAACTCCGCCGCGTAGTCGAACTCGGCGCCGTAGGGATTGGCGGCCGGGGGGTTCTGATGCAGCACGCGCAGGTCGAGCTGCTCGGGCCACCAGTCGCGCAGCGTGCGCCTGCGGTGGGTGACATGGACGGGACACCGGTTCTGTTCGCTCATGGCCTCCTCGTGCTCCTCGTGCTGGGGTTGTTCAACGCGCGTGTTCGGGGGATCGTGCGCCAAGGCACTGCGGGCACGTCCCCCAGTAGATGACCTCTGCCTCCTCGATCCGGTAGCCGTGGTCCTGCGCCGCCTGCAGGCAGGGGGCGCGGCCGACCGCGCAGTCCACGTCCTCGACGCGCCCGCAGCGCCGGCAGATCAGGTGGTGGTGGTTGTCGTGGATGCGGTCTTCGTAGCGCGCCGGCGAGCCCATGGGCTGGATCCGCCGGATCAGCCCGCGCTCGACCAGCGTGTTGAGCGCATCGTAGACCGCCTGCCGCGAGATCGCGCCGAGCGCGCGCTGGGTGTGCCCGACCGCCTCCTCGGCGGTAAGGTGCGGGTGCTCCGCCACCGCCTGCAGCACCGCCAGGCGCTGCGCGGTGACGTGCAACCCCGCCCGCCGCAGCGCCTCGGCGTGGTGCTGCTCGCCGCCACCGGCCGCCTCGTGCCTGGACCCGCCCATAGCTCGCCGCGCTCCATCTTGCCCGCGATCCAGATGCTGTCAAGATCTTGACTCGATCCAGACCCTGCGCCGAGGGCGCCCCCATGGCCGGGCGGCCCGCTGCGGCTTGCGACTGCCCGAGAGCGCAGCAGCGCGCAGCCAGCCACCTGCTGGAGCGCCTGCCCGAGGCAGTCGGCGCAGCTGTGCACCGGCACCACGACGCCGAGCCGGGTTCCGCCGGTGCGCGCTGCTCGCTCACCGCCGCGCTCCCTCCGCCGCGCCTGCGCCCAGGTCGATCAGGCGGACGGTGGGGTTGTGGAAGCCGATGCTGCGGTAGCCGGGCCGCACCTCCAGGTAGGGCCGCCGGAACAGCTGCTCGAACCCGCGGGCGCGGGCGTACACCGAGGGGTGCTGGCCCGGCAGTCGCCGCGCGATGAGGTAGCGCTCGTACTCGAAGCTGCTCACGACGACCCAGCGCACCCCGAGCGCCCGCAGCCGCTCGCGCGGCACCTCGGCGATCGAGCTGGCGAAGGGCGCCGCCCAGCTCAGGTGGCCGTGCACCGCGGCGCCCGGCAGGCGCTCGCGCAGCGCGCGCGCCCTGAGCCGGGTGTCCTCGTCCATGTGCACCAGGTCGCGCACCGCCATGCTGCTCGTCAGTCCGAGCAACACCAGTGCGGTCAGCACCGGCACCGCCCGCAGGGGCCGCCACTGCGCCAGGCGGGCGTGCAGCAGCGCGAGCCCACGCGCGAGCAGATACCCAAGCGCCGGCACGCACGGCAGCGCATAGCGCATGAAGTCCGGGAACGGCTTGAACGGGCTCAGCTCGATCGCGCCGTAGCTCAGCGCGAGCCAGAGCAACCACAGCCGGTCCACCGCGACCGCCCGCCGCCAGCGCAGCGCCAGCGCCGCCGCCGCGAGCACCGCGGCCAGTGCGGTCGGCGCCCCCATGCCCGGAACCAGGCTGTGCACCAGGTGGAAGCCCCCGTAGTAGGCGCTCGGCCACAGAGCGACGCGGTCGCCGTGCACGACGTTGCGCGCATCGGCGAGCACCCCCCGGCCCAGCTGATCGAGACCCGCCGTGCCCGGGCCGGCGAAGTTGATGCCGAGGAACACCAGCCCCGCCACCAGCAGCGCAGCCGCCAGCAGCGCCAGCAGGCCGCGCCGCCGCCCGCGCGGCGCCAGCGGGATCGCCAGCGCCGCCAGCGGTGCGAGCAGCACGCCCTTGTAGTGGGTGCCGAGCGCGAGCCCGGCCGCCAGCCCCAGGCCGAGCGCCCGGACCGGCGCGGGCCGCTCTACGAGCCGCAAGAGCGCCCACAGCGCGAGCAGCGCGAACAGGGTGAACGGCACGTCCTCCTTGAAGTAGTGCGCGTGCACGAGCTGGATCGGGCTCAGCGCGTACACCGCCGCCGCGAACACTGCCCAGCCCTGCGGCAGCGTCCGGCGCGCCAGCCCGTAGAGCACCAGCACCGATAGCGCTCCCAGCACCGCGACCAGGCTGCGCCCGAGCCGGGCCGCCTGCTGCGGGGTGCGGCAGCCGAGCAGCGCGGCCAACGGCTCGGCCAGCCGGATCATGAGGCGGGGGTGGTAGAAGTCGTGCGTGCCCTCCAGCACGAAGCGCGCTTTTTTCGGTTCGTCGGCGTGGAACCAGACCGGAAAGTCGTTGTGCGCGAGATACAGCCCCAGCGAGGCGAGCGCCAGCGCCACTGCCGCCAGCGCGCCCCACCAGTCCGCCTCGTGCCGGGCGGGGGCGTGCCGATCCGCCCCGGCCGGCGCGCGGCCCGGCCCGCACGCGAGCGCGCTCATGGCCCCGCGCCCAGGCGCGGCAGCACGATGCGCTCCAGCAGCACCGCGACGATCTGCTGCTGGTCCTGCCGCACACCCCGCCACAAGGGCGAGCCCGGCCGGAGCGAGCGGAGCAGCGCCGCCAGGCTCTCGGGGTGGTGTGCGCGCAGCCGCCGCAAGAAGGCATCGAGCTGGTCGTACTCGCCGAGCCACAGCAGATACACCACGTACTGGCGGCTGGCGGCGATTTCGGCGGGGTGGTGTTCGGCGATGGCGCGGACCTGCTGGAACGCTTCGGTGAAGCGCGCCAGCCGGTGCAGCAGCCCGGCGCGCACCAGCCGCGCGTGGAGCGGATCGGCGGCCAGGGCGGCGGGCCGGGCGAGCTCGGCCGCGATCGCTTCGGCCTGCTCGCTGAGCCGGCGGTTGCCGAGCGCCGTTTTCGTCATGGCGGCGAGCAGCCGGGGCTCGACGGGGCGAAAGGCCAGCCAGGCCAGGGGCGCGAGCAGCAGCGCAGCGGCGAGCAGCGCCCGTGCGGCACGGCGGCGCTCGGGGCCGCGCCGCAAGAGCGCCTGTGCCCCGCGACCCAGCTCGCGCAGCCCGAACACGGCCAGCAGCCCGAGCGGCAGCGTGGCGTGAAGCCGGTAGCGCCAGGTCACAAACCCGATCAGGTTCGCCACCAGCACCGAGCCCACCAGTCCGCCGAGCAGCCACACCAGCGCCCAGCGGCGCTCGCGCACCAGCACCAGCGTGCCCGCTGCCCCGAGCAACAGCAGCCCCGCCCAGCCCGTCCCCGGCAGGCGCAGCACCGAGCAGTCCTGCGCGAGCACGCCCAGGTAGTGGTTGCCGGCCAGCTCGTGGCCGTTGCAGAACAGCGCCGCCTTGCGCAGCAGGATCCGCACCGCCTCGCCGGGCTGCTCGCGCACCAGCCCCCAGGCCTCCCGCAGGTGCAGCCGGTCGGCCTGCTGCCAGCTCAGTGGCCGGCCCGCGCTCGCCTCCGCCACCATGCGCGCGATGAAGGTGTGCCCGTAGGGAAACGGGGGGATCCCGCCGACGGAGTCGTAGGTGCCGGCGGCCCCGGGCTGCATCCCGACGCGCACGTGAACCCCCCCGACGGGCAGGAAATGGCGCGGCGAGCAGCCCAGCAGCGCGCTGCGCTGCCGGTAGGCGAGCTGGCTCAGTGCCAGCAGGCCGAGCATCGGCACGAGCCAGGCCACGCGCGCCGCGCCGCTCGGGGCGGCTGCGCCCCCGGCGCGGCGCGCCGGCGATCGCCCGCCGGCGGTGAGCACATAGCCCGCCGCCACGAGCGCGTAGCCGGCGGTGGCACCCTGGCTGAGCAGCAGCAGCGCGAGCACCAACCCCGCTGCGCCGCCCCGCACCGCCGCGCGCGCGTACGAGCACGCCGCGGGCGGCGGCCCCAGCAGCAACAGCGCGAGCAGCGCACCCACCAGCGGCATCTCGAGCGAGACCTTGAGCACCATGGTGTCGAAGTAGATCCAGCTCGGCAGGACGGCCAGCAGCAGCGCGGCGAGCGCGGCGGCGAGCCGGCTCCGCCCCAGCCGCAACCCCAGCCAGAACACCAGCGGCACCGAGATCGCGGCCAGGGCCGCGCGCGCGATCCGGTGCAGCCGCAGATCCTCCCCCAGCAGCGCCTGGAATGCGGCGACCGCGTACGGATGGAGCGGTGCGGACGGCATCATGAGCTCGAAGACCGGCTCCGGGGTGCCGGCCCGCAGGTGGCGCGCCGCATGCCAGTGCAGCTGGACATCGAGCCCCGGGGTCGGGGTGCGGAACTCGGGCAGTCCCTGGCTCTGAGCGATGAAGCCGAGCCGCAGCGCGAGCGCCACCGCATAGAGCACGAGCCCGATCCAGGGCGGGGCGGGGCTCCGCATGCCGCAGTGCTCCTGTGCTTGGCCGCAGGCGCACCACGACCTCCCGCCCCCGGCGGCCGGCGGTCCCTCGCCGGCCCCGGGGTGCGCCCGCGTCTCGGCTCTTCTTTTTAAGGACTGGCGCTCGTTGCCGCGAGATCCCGAAGGAGTCCTTAAAAGAGGTCTGCCCCTCGTTGCCGCGGGATCCCGAAAGGAGCCCTTAAAAGAAGACCGGCGCTCGTTGCGGCGAGCTGCCGAAGAGGTCCTCGCAAGGACCTCGCCTGCTCGTCTGGCGCCGCTCGAAAGGACGCCCTCGAAATCGCCGCCGCCGGCAAGGCCGGGCGGCCGGCGGCCGCCGGCACGGTGCGCCTGCGGCTTGTGGCGATCCGCGCCTCGACTCAGGTCTCCGCTTTATGGCCAGGATTTTCGCCGCAGGGGTTGCACCCCTCGGCTCGATCGGGTAAAAGCGGAGGGCAGCAGCGTCCCGTAGGGGAGCGGGACGAAGAACCCACCACAGAGAGGGGGAGCTTTCCATGCGTTGGAGAGTGGCGTGTGGCGCCGCCTTCGCAGCGGCCATGGCGCTCAGCGGCCTGGCTTGCAGCGACAGCGACGTCAAGGTCAGCGACATCCCGGGCAAGACGACGTTCAAGGTCAGGGTGATCGGTCGCACGGTCGATCAGCAGACCCAGAGCGGCGTCAAGGCGCGGATCACCGCGTGCGAGCTGGGCGCCAGCACCACCGCGAACAGCAGCGGCTTCTTCGAGCTGGAGATCACCGACATCGACGCCGGCACCGACCAGATCTGCTTCACCCTGCTGATCGAGGCGGGTGGCTTCGCGACCTGCGCGCGCCAGGTCTGCGTGGATTTCTCCGACCTCGATGACCTCTTCGACGACACCTCGGAAGACACCTCGGCCTGGCCTCTGCTCGCCGGCCAGACGTTCATCGTCGACCTCGACCAGCAGGGCGTCATCGAGCTGCGCCGACCGCAGAACCTCACCGTGGTCGTGACGAAGGAGGGGGCGCCGCTCGCCAACGCCCATGTCTTCGCGCAGCTGTGCGAGGACACCGTAGTCGTCCTGGACAACTTCGCCGCCTTCGCAGCAGCTTCGTCCGGGGCGAGCACCCAGGCGTGCGACTCCGAGGATCTCGAAGACGACGACGCGGGCCTGCTCACCGCCAACGGCTGCCTGCCGCGGCTGGTGGCCCGGACCGATCGCAACGGTATCGCGACGATCCAGGGCCTGGACGCCCACAAGAGCTACTGCGTCGTCGTGCCCTCGCAGGACCTCGACGGCACCCCGGGCTGGGACTTCGGCTCGGCCGGGATCGACGGCCATGTCATCGTGGCGTGCGGCGACGTCGTGGCGATCGACGTCCGCTCGCTGCACGGCAGCCCCTTCGTCGAGGAGATCGCCAAGAACGCCCCGCTGTTCCCCGACATCGGCGATCTGAGCGACGGCGGCTACGGCTACGGCTACTCCGGGCTGATCGAGCCGAGCGCCGGCTATAGTGTTTCCACGCCCGAGGACGAGGGCTGGTTCATGCGCCGGGCGATCACCACCCAGGACGGCTCGGTCACGGTGGTCTTCCGCTACCCCGTCGAGATCCTCACCAACGACCCGAACACCACGGGCCTGGAGCCGCGCTTCGAGTACTTCCGCGACCTGGTGCCCGACAGCGATCCCGATCAGTTCGAGCTGATCACCATCTCGGCGACCGCAGCGCCGCTCGCTGGCAGCCTGAACACGATCTGGACCATCACGCCGAGCGAGCCGCTGCCGGCCAACGAGATCTTCGCGCTGCGCTACTTCGCCCGCGCGGTGGGAGGCGATCCGCTAGCGCTCGACTCGGTGGTCAACGTGGAGAACTGCGGGCTGTACCGGCCGGTGCTGGAGGGCAGCCTCGCGCCGCCGGTGGCGGACAACTACAACCGCTTCACCGCCTCGAGCGTCACCCTGGGGGCCGTCTACCTGGACTTCGCCGAGGCGGTCACCGGCCGCTACAAGGTGCTGGAGGTGGTGAACGACACCGCCATCGGCAGCTTCCCCAACGGCGGTATCGTGTTCCAGAGCACCGGCCCGGCGAACGAGTTCTGGGGCTTTTTGAACGATTGCGCTCCGCCGTCGGAGGATAACCTCGTCCCCTCCTCCGATGTGTCTTTCGTCCACAACGCCGAGACGGCCAACTCGGCGGGCAGCGGCGGCCTCGGCACCCAGAGCGGCACCCGCTTCCGCGTGCTGCTGCGAGCCCCGGATTTTAGCCAACTCTCGCTGCCCGATGACACGCCAGGAGCCCCGGTGCGGGTGAAGGTGGCGCTCGATGTGCGCGACGCGGAGGGCAACGCGCTGAACGCCATCCTGGACCTGCCCGTGAAGTAGCGCCCGCGCCGGGCGAGAGCTTCTTCGAACGGCGCCCCGCCTCCGCGCGGGGCGCCTTTTTTTCGGACCGCTCCGGACCGGTGTTCGGGCCAGTCGCCGCCGGTGGCGAGCAGCCCCTGCCGCCCGTTTTTTTCGGACTGCCGCCCCCGGGCCCGCCTGGCTCCCCCCGCAGTGCGCTGTTTCCGGGCTGGGGGGCTCCGCGCGCGCTCTCTGCCGCGACGAGAGCTCCTGCGCCGCTGCCTCCCCTCCAGGGCGCTTTTTTCGGACCGCCGCGTCCGGGCCCGCTCTGGCCGCGGCGCGCGCTCCGGCCCGGCCTGGCTCCCCCTGCAGTGCGCTTTTTCGGACTGCCGGCTCCGGCCTCCGGCTCTGGCGCCGGGCCCAGCTCCTGCCTCACAGGCCAGCCCGCCGCACATACAGCCGCCACCCCTCGCCCTGTACCACCGGCCGGTAGTGCGCGAGCAGCCGGCGCAGCACCCCGCCCCGCCAGCGAAAGCGCCGCAGGCTCACCACCTCCGGCCGGTAGCGCTCCAGAGCGGCGAACAGCTCCTGGGGCTCGAGCTGCCCCGAGAGCAGCCGCTTGCGCGAGAGCACCGCGAGCGGCGGCGGCACCACGAGCCCGGCGCGGAAGGCGTCCATCGGCCGGTCGGTCAGCACCCAACGCACCCCGCGCCCCAGGACGCCGAGCATCTCGAGCACCGCCTGGTCCTGCGCCGTCGCTCCGGCGGCGAAGGCGGAGCGGAGCTCGGCACTGCTCCGCGCCGCTCCGGCCGCCCCGAGCGCGAGTGCGGCCCCCAGCACGCCCGCCGCCAGCAGCCGGCCGCGGCCGGCCGCGAGCCCGGAGCCCCGCCCGCAACCGAGCCGGCCCAGCACCGCCCCCAGCCCCGCCCCCCCGAGCCAGACCAGCGGCACCTCCAGCAAGAGCAGGTGATGCCACCACAGCGGCCGGTGCAGGCCCAGCGCCGCCGCCGCCACCAGCAGCCACACCAGCGCCGCAGCGCGCGGCCAGCGCCGCTCGCCCGCCGCACCCCAGAGCGCCAGCGCCGCCAGCACGAGCAGGTGCCAGCGCTGCGCGAGCTCGCGCCCCAGCTCGGCGAAGCCCCCGCGCTCGGCGAACACGCGCGCCGTCGCCTCGCCCAGGTGCGGGCTCCATAGCTGCTCGGCCGGCAGCCCCACCGCGGCGGCGGCCGCCGCCAGCACCGCGCCGAGCCCGGCACACCACGCCCCCGCGACGCGCACGCGCGCGCGCAGCCCCTGCGCCGCCCGCACCAGCACCAGTGCGAACACAGGCAGCAACAGCACCGTGAACGCCTTGGCCAGCAGCGAGGCGCCGAACACGGCCCCGGACAGCGCCGGCCGCAGCCCCCCGCCCCGGCGGCGCTCGCCCGGCGCCAGCGCAACCGCCAGCACCGCCAGCGCCAGCGCCGGCAGCCCCACCATGACCGCCACGCTGGCGCGGCCGAACGCCGGCGCGCTCAGCAGCAGCACAGCCCCCGCCCAGGCGGCGGCCCGCCCCTCGGTGCGCGCGAGCAAGCGGAACAGCCCCAGGGCCAGCAGGCAGGCACATCCCAACACGAGCAGCCGCGCTGCGGTGACCGAGGGACCGACCAGCCGGACGAGCAGCGCCAGCGCCCAGGTGAACAGTGGGGGCTGATCGCTCCAGACCTCCGCGCACAGCTCGTGTCCGCGCGCCACCAGCAGGGCCTTGCCCAGGTTGAGCCCCTCATCGGGATCGAACTCGTACACTTCCCACCATGGACCGAACGAGCAGAGCGAGCCCGCGAGCAGCACCACCACCAGCAGCGGCTCGAGCCGGCGCAGCACCGCCCCGCGAAGGTGCGCCCCGCGCGCTCGCTCGGTTCCCGGCATAAACCCCGCGCCCTCGACAGCGCACGCCCCCCGAGGATATCCTCCCCCGCGCGCCAGTGCCTGCGCGGCCGCGACCGCTCGCGGTGTGCCGCCGGCCGCGGCGCGCGGAGCTAGCGAGCGTGCAGCCACCACTTCCGCCAGTCCCCACCGACTGCCTGCCCCGCCCGGCAGTACGCCGGCTGGGCTGGGCGTGTGCGGCGACAGGGGCGGCGAGCGTGGCCGGCGCGCTCTTGCTCGGCTGGCTCGTGCCCGAGACGGCGCCCATGCTCGCAGCCGAGGACGACGTGATCGAGACCGCCACCGCGCTCAGCTTCGCCGCGGCGGCGGTGTGGAGCACCGCCGCCATCCTGCGGCGGCCCCGCGCGCGCTGGTCCTGTGCTCCGCTACCGCTGCTGGCACTGCTGGCGGCGCTCGATGAGGTCTCCTGGGGCGAGCGCATCTTCGGCCTGCAGAGACCTAGCGTGGGCGGCGAGCGGATCGACGGGGTGCACGATCTGTTCGAGATCGGGCTGCGCGCACTGCTCGCCCACACGGCTGTGCCGGCTGTGCTCGCGCTCGTGCTGCTGCTCGGCGCAGGGCTGCTCTGGGTGGTGCTCAGGCGCTCGAGGCTGCTGCAGCGGATCCGGCAGCTGTGCGCGCACTGGCCCGCATACGGTTTCCTGCTCGGGGCGGCGGTGCCGATCCTGCTGGCGCAGGTGCTGGATTACACCCCGCTGGAGGACCGGCTCGGCACCCCGGGCCTGCTCGCGCAGGAGTCCCTGGAGTACGCGGGTGCGATCGCGATGGTCTTCGGCGCCTTCGCCATCGCTCACGGCGAACCGAGCGCGTCCGCGGGCGGCTGCACGCGCCGGTAGACGAACTCCTGGCTCGGCTCGCCCGACAGCACCAGCACCAGCGCCTGGTCCTCCCAGCGGTAGCGCACGTAGCGCGGCCGGCCCCGGACCTCGAACATGAGCACGTCGCGCCTGACCTGCCAGTAGCGCTGCCGCACGCCGCCCTCGTGCTCGAACCGCCGCTCGGTCACGCGCAGCCGGCTCGGCGGCACCCGGCGCTCATAGAGTCCCGGACCGATCCGCCGCGCGCGCTCCAGCGCCGGGACGACCTCGCCGGCCGGCTGCCGGCCGGGCGCAAACCGGTAGCGGATCCGCTCCAGCACGTAGTTGCCCACCAGCGGCGGCTGCCGCCACCGCGGCACCAGCAGCACGCTCGTGCCGAGCAGCACGCCGAGCAGCACCAGCGGTGGCCAGACCACCGCGGGCGCACGATCCTTGTGGCTCGGCGCCCCCGGGGGTTCCGCACCCGTCCCAAAGAGCCGCTGTGCTGGCTCGGCCACGGTCCTGCTCCCGCCGCTCGCGTCGGGCGCGCCCCCCGCGCCCGATGCGAGCCGCCCGCAGGATGCCGCCTTGCCCGGCGGCGGCCTGCGCCCGCCACGGGGGGCCGTGCGCGCAACGAGGCGCGTGGCCTAGCGGGGCGGGGCGGGGCCGCCGCCGCTGCCCTCGGGGCTCGTCCCGCCGCCGCCCGTGCCCGCCTCGAGCCGGCTGCGCAGCTCCAGCAGCGCGGTCTGCAGCTCCTGCAGCCGGGCGGCGGTGGCGGTCAGCGCCTCGGACTGCGCCTGCAGCTGGCGCTCGGTGGCCGCCTGCCGCTCGGCGAGCGCACCGAGGCGCGATCCCAGCTCGCCCGCGGTCGCGAGCTGGCCCTGCATCGTCTGCTGCGCCCCCAGCAGCCGATCGCACGCCTGGCTCAGCCGCCGCAGCTCCTCTTCCAGCGCCGCGATCTCCTGGCGCTGCTCGTCGATCGCGACCTCGGCGCCGGCCTCGGGCGCCGCCGGCGGCAGCTCCGCCTGCACGTGCCGCTCGATGCCCATGAGGGTGCCCACCACGAGCACCCCCCCCAGCCCGCCCAGCGCCAGCGCGGTGCCGCCGTCGAGCGCCTTGCGCGCAGTGGCCACCAGCAGCGCGATCGCCGCCACCGCCGCCAGGAACAGCGGCAGCGCCATGTAGCCGGTGGCGAGCAGCCCCACCAGCCGCTCCGGCAGGCCGTGCGGCATGGCCTCGAGCGCCGTCATGGCGCCATGGGCGCGCACCGCGAACAGCATCCCCACCACCACCACCGCGCTCAGCCCGCCCAGCGCCAGCGCCGCCCCCGCACTCAGCGAGCGGCGCAGCGCCGCGATCAGCAGGCACAGCCCCGCCACCGCCCCCAGCACCAGCGGCAACAGGAGGTAGCCCAGCGAGAACAGCCGGATCATGCCCTCGGACATGCCATGCGCAGCCTCGCCGGCTGCCGCCGCGAGCAGCATCCCCTCGTCCATCGCCTTCTCTCCTTGCGTGCGTGCCCCCGCTGCCCCGATTCGATCAGAACCGGTGCCGTTCGGCAAGGGCGCGCCACCGGCTCCCGCCCCGCGCCCCCAAGCGGGGAGGCCACCGGCGAGGATTCGGCCCCGGCTGTCGGACCCCCATGGATCATCGCCCGCGACCTAACAGGTAGCGAACCTAGCCGCGTGCCGGCTGGTCGCTGCCCCTCGGCCGGGATATCCTGGAAGGCCGAGGGCCGGGGCGGCCGGGCGCGGGGCGTGGGAGGGCCCCGAGGATGGCATTCACCGCCGACGACCTGGGCGAGCTGCTGCGCCTGATCCACGAGCAGCCCGCGCTGCGCGAGCAGCTGTGGCTGGCGCTCGGCCGCGAGCAGACCGCGCTGCTGGAGCGGGCGCTGCGCGAGCTCGCCGAGCAGTCCCGGCAAACCGACGCGCGCCTGCAGGCACTGGCCGCGGCGCAGCAGCAGACCGAGCAGGCCCTGCAGGCACTCACCGCACGGGTAGACGCGCTCGCGACCCGCATGGAGGAGCTCGCCGCGCGCGTGGACGCGCTCACCGCCCGCATGGAGGAGCTCACCGCGCGCGTGGACGCCCTCGCCGCCCGCATGGAGGAGCTCGCCGCGCGGCTGGACCAGCTCACCGCGCGCGTCGACCAGCTCGCCCAGGACCTGCAGGCACTCACCCAGCGGGTCGATCAGCTCACCGCACGCGTGGACGCGCTCACCGCCCGCATGGAGGAGCTCGCCGCGCGGCTGGACCAGCTCACCGCGCGCGTCGATCAGCTCGCCCAGGACCTGCAGGCACTCACCCGGCGGGTCGATCAGCTCACCGCGCGCGTGGACGCCCTCGCCGCCCGCATGGAGGAGCTCGCCGCGCGGCTGGACCAGCTCACCGCGCGCGTCGATCAGCTCGCCCAGGACCTGCAGGCACTCACCCGGCGGGTCGATCAGCTCACCGCACGCGTGGACGCCCTCGCCGCTCGCATGGAGGAGCTCGCCGCGCGGCTGGACCAGCTCACCGCGCGCGTCGATCAGCTCGCCCAGGACCTGCAGGCACTGACCCGGCGGGTCGATCAGCTCACCGCGCGCGTGGACGCCCTCGCCGCCCGCATGGAGGAGCTCGCCGCGCGGCTGGACCAGCTCACCGCGCGCGTCGATCAGCTCGCCCAGGACCTGCAGGCGCTGACCCGGCGGGTGGACCAGCTCACCGCGCGGCTCGATCAGCTCACCGCGCGGGTGGACGAGCTGGCCCAGGCCCAGGCGCGGACCGAGAATCACCTCCAGATGCTGACCGTGCAGGTGCGGGAGCTGGTGGGCCGGGTGGCACGGCTGGAGGATACCGCGGCCGATCTGCGCGGCATCCTGCTCGAGCTGCGCTACCGCGACCGGGTGCCGTCGTACTTCGGGCCGTTTCTGCGGCGGGCGCGCCTGGTCGACTACGCCGAGCTGGAAGCGGAGCTGGAGCAGCGCCTCGCGGAGGAAGACCTGCTGGACGTGCTGCGGCTCGATCTCATCGTCCGCGGCAAGCCGCGCCAGCAGGCGGAACCGGACGAGGTGTGGCTGGCGGTGGAGGTCTCTTCGGTCATCGACGCCAACGACATGGCGCGGGCCCGCCACCGCGCGCGGCTGCTGCGCCGGGCGCTCGGCCGGCCCGTGGTGCCAGCGGTGGCGGGCCACCGGCTGGTGCGCGAGATCGAAGACCTGCGCGACGCCCCCGATCTGTTCGTGCTCCAGGACGGCAGCGCCACCAACTGGGACAAGGCGTTCCAGGCGGCGCTCGCCGCCTGAACCACCGCCCGCCCCGCCCGCCTCAACGCCGGTGCGTCTGGGCGGTCACCTCCTTCTGCTCTGCGGGGAGAGGACCGGCCTGAGGGCGCGCGCCATGGCGGTTCGTGCACGCCCCCTCAGTGCCGGATGCGGAAGCTGTCGTACATCCCTTCGGGCTCGCGCTCCTCGATGTCCACCGCCGTCACGCGCGCGAGCGGCGGGCCCTGGCGCAGCCAGCGGTCCATCTCGCGGACGGCGGCCGGCGCGCCTTCGTAGTACGCCTCCACCGTGCCGTCGGGCAGGTTGCGCACCCAGCCCACCAGCCCCAGCCGCTGCGCCTGCTCGCGCGCGCTGGCGCGGAAGAACACCCCCTGCACGCGGCCGTGGACCCGGGCGCGATGCGCCACGCGCGCAGCCGGCTCGGACATGGCGTCCGCCGTGCCTCACCCTGACCCCGTGTGCCGCCCGCCGCCGCCCCGCGCACCGGCCGGCGGCAGCCGCCTGCGAGGAGCCGCCCGCTAGGCGGACTGCCCTGCACCCAGTCCATGCGAGGGGAGCCAGTGCGCGGCCCCACCGCGCGCGCGGTCCATGGCGCGCAGCACCTCGACCGCACCCAGCCCCACCTCGATACACGCCGCCTCGGCGCGCTGCTTCGCCCCGCTGTCGATGAAGGCGTTGCGCGGCCGGCTCGCATACACCGCGCACACCGCCCCCGCGCGCACCCCGCGCAGGCTCGCCAGGCAGAACAGCGCGCTCGTCTCCATCTCGAAGTTCTTCACCCCGATCCGCGCCAGCTCCTCGGGCAGCTCGGGGTAGCGCACCGGAAAGCCCGGCACCTTGCGCGCCTGCGCGCCGTAGAAACCCGAGGCGCTGGCGGTCAGCCCCAGCACGTGCCGGTGGCCGCTGCGCGCCGCCGCCTCGGCGAGCGCCAGCACCACCTCGTGGTGCGCCAGCGCCGGATAGCCCTCCGGCACGAAGAAGGCCGTGGTGTTCTCGAGCTTGACCGCGCCGGTCGAGATGACCAGATCGCCGAGCTCCAGCTCCGGACTCAGCCCGCCCGAGGAGCCGACGCGGATCAGGGTGGGCCGCTCCACCAGCTGGCACAGCTCGATGACCGCGATCTCGGTGTTGTCGCAGCCCATGCCGGTCGCCATCACGGTGAGCGGCCCGCCGCGGTACAGGCCGGTGTAGGTGACGTACTCGCGGTTGCGCCGCTCCAGCTGCACCTGCTCGAAGTACGTGCTCACCCGCTCGGCCCGCGCCGGATCGCCCACCAGCAGCACCACCGGCGCCACCTCCCCGGGCGCGAGCCCGATGTGGTACTGCCGGCCCGTCTCATCCCGCACCAGCTCGGCGCTCTCGAAATGGTGCACCTGCTCGCCCACGCCGCCGACTCCGCCTGGTTTCCCCGATGGCCTGCAGCCCGCCGCCCGCTCAGTAGTTGCCGCCGCTGCCGCCGCCCTCGCCCTCGCCGGTGACGATCTTCACGCTGGCGCTGGCGCCGATGCGGCTCGCCCCCGCGCGCACCATCCGCAGCGCGGTGCGGGAGTCCCGGATGCCGCCCGAGGCCTTGACGCCGACGCGCGGGCCGACGATCCGCCGCATGAGCGCGATGTCGGCCGCGGTCGCGCCCCCCGGGCCGAAGCCGGTCGAGGTCTTCACATAGTGCGCGCCCGCGGCCACCGCCAGCTCGCAGGCGCGGATCTTCTCCTCTTCGTCCAGCAGGGCCGTCTCCAGGATCACCTTGACGATCGCACCCGGCCCCGCCGCCTCGACCACCCCCGCGATGTCGCGCCGCACCACCTCGTCGAGCCCGCTCTTGAGCGCCCCGATGTTGATCACCATGTCGCACTCGGCCGCCCCCTCGGCCACCGCCTGCCGCGCCTCGAACGCCTTGACCGCGGGGTTGCTCGCCCCCAGGGGAAAGCCCACCACGGTGCAGACCGCGACCGGGGTGCCGGCGAGCAGCCGCGCGCACAGCGGCACCCAGAACGGATTGACGCACACCGAGGCGAAGCCGTGGCGCGCCGCCTCCTCGCACAGCTTATGGATCTGCTCGGCGTCCGCCTCCGGCCTGAGCAGGGTGTGGTCGATCAGCGGCGCCAGCTCCCGCGGCACCGCGGGCAGTCCGGGCGCCGCGCTGATGCGGTCGGCACCCGCCTCGGCGATCTGGCGAAACGCCTCGCTGCACACCACCACGCAGCGCCCGCGCTCCCCGCAGCCGAAGCACGGCGGCCCCTCGCCGAGCGCGTGCGCCCACGGGGTGGCACCCGCCTCGATCAGACTTTTGAGCTCGCGCGTGACGAGCTCGACGAGCTGTTCCGGCGCGGGCGCGCCTGCCGGCAAGGGCGCTCGATCGGCCACGCGCTGCTCCCTCTCTTACCTCCCGCCCGGACGTGCTCGTCCCCGAGCCGCCCGCGCGGCTTGCTGCACCCGTAGCGCCGCGGCGCGACGCCGCTCAGCGCCGGCCCGCCACCTCGATCATGCTCGCCGGGTCGGGCCAGGGCCCCGGCGCGAGCTCGACCCCGTCCAGCACCGCCACCACCAGCGCCCGCACCGGGCTCTCCGGATCGTCCAGCACGATCCGCGCGCCGCCGCCCTCGTCGTTGACCAGCACCAGGTCGCCCTGACCGGCCTGCACCCGGTCGAGCGCGACCAGGGATGCGCCATCGGGCGTCTGCGCGTCGGGCAGCACCGGCTGGCAGACCAGCAGCTTGCCGCCCTCCAGATGCGGGTTCTTCACCGGCGCCACCACCTGGCCGACCACGCGCGCGATCATCATCGGCGGCCGCCTCCTCCCCGCCGCCGGCGCTGCCGCGTCCCGCCCCCACCGGACTCCGGCCCACCTCCGCCGCCGCGGCGCTCGCGCCCGCGTGCACCGGGGCGCTGGCCCTGGCGCTCCGCCGTGCCGCGCTGCTCCGCCCCGGTCGCGGGCGGCGCCGCCGGCGAGCCGCCCGGCCGCCAGCTGGCGATCCGCTCGTGCTGCTCCACGATGCCCACCAGCGCCGCGTCCACCGGCACCAGCGTGCCGAGCCCCGGCCCGCCGGGGCGCGTCACATACGGGATCACCGCCTCGTAGGCGGTCACGTAGAGCACCAGCTCCCCCGGCCCCGCACCCACCGTGTCGGCGGCGGCGAAGGGCTCGCCATCGGGCTGGAGCTCCCCGGTCAGCGGCTGCACGAGCTGGAGCGTCGGCGCATCCAGGTTGGGCGCGCGCCGGCTCGCCCAGATGGTGCCGATCACCCGCGCCAGCTTCACGCCCGCACCCCCGCCGCCGCCGCCCCCAGTGCAGCCCGCTCGATGGCGGCGATCTTGTCCACCCGCCGCTGGTGCCGGCCGCCCTCGAACTCCGTCTGGAGGAACAGCTCGGCGATCTGTGCCGCCAGCGCCCCGCCCAGCACGCGCCCGCCCAGGCACAGCACGTTGGCGTCGTTGTGGGCGCGCGCGTTGCGCGCGCCGAACGCCTCCCAGCACACCGCCGCCCGCACCCCGGGGAGCTTGTTCGCGGCGATCGCCGAGCCGATCCCCACCCCGTCGAGCACGATCCCGCGCCAGGCCTGCCCCGCCGCGACCGCGCGCGCCACCGCCAGCGCCTGGTCCGGATAGTCGCACGGGCTCTCCTCGGCCGGCCCCAGATCCACGACCTCGTAGCCGCGCTCGCGCAGCGCCGCCACCAGCTCCTGCTTGAGGCGAAAGCCGCCGTGGTCGCTGGCGATCGCCACCGGCCCGCCGCCCGCCCGGCGGTCCCCTGCGCGGCCGGCGCCGGCGGGCTCGGGACCCGCCCCGCCGCCGCCGCTCCCCGGGCCGCACCGCTCCGCCCGCGCCTGCACCCGCGCGAGCGCCAGCCGCACCACCTCGGCCAGCCCGTCGCTCAACGACCCGCCCGCCTCCCCCCGCGCCGTCCAACCCCGTCGCCGGCCGGGCGCGCCCTCGAAGCCGCGGCCGCCGAGCGCCACCGCGCCCCGCCCTGCCGCGGCGCCCGGCTAGATCTCCGGCTGGACGGCGAGCCGCCCCGCCAGGTTCTGCTCGCGCAGCGCATAGCTGCGCTCGAGCGCGCCCGCGTCCTCCAGCTCCAGGTTGTCCACGATCGCCATGATCACCGCGTCGACCGGCCTGTTGTGGGTGAGCGCGGTCTGGCGCGCGCTCGAGCCCTGCGCCACCAGCACCACCTCGCCCACCCCCGCCTCGCACGCATCGGCGGCGACCACGAAGCCGCCCTGGGGCTGGAGCGCCAGGCTCAGCCGCTCCACCACCAGCAGCTTCAGCCCCTGGAGCTTGTCATCCTTGCGCGTGGCCCACACCGTGCCGACGACGCGTCCGAGGATCATGGGCCCGCTCTCCCGCCCGGTCCGAAGGCGCCGATTCTAATGCGCGCTTCGGCGTACGGTCAAGGCGGCCTCCAGGATGCGCCCGAAGCGCTCCAGCTCCAGGCTCGCGCCCCCGACCAGCACCCCGTCGCAGCCCGGCACCCCGAGCAGTTGCGCCGCGTTGTGCTCGCCGACGCTGCCGCCATACAGCAGCCGCATCCGCCGTGCGGCCGCCTCGCCCCAGCCCCGCGCCACGTGGTCGCGCAGCGATCCGAGCGCGTCCTCGATCTCGGCCAGCTCCGGCACCTCGCCGGTGCCGATCGCCCAGACCGGCTCGTAGGCGAGCACCACGCGCTCCAGCTCGGCCGTGTCCAGCCCCTCCAGCGCGTGCAGCAGCTGCCAGCGCAGCACCCCGAAGGTACGGCCGGCATCCCGCTCGGCGAGCGTCTCGCCCACGCACAGCACGGGCTGCAGGCCCGCCGCGAGCGCCCGCAGCAGCTTGCGCCGCACCATCTCCTCCGGCTCGCCCAGCACACCGCCGCCGCTCGCTGTGGCCCACCAGCACCAGCGCCACGCCCAGAATCCGCCAGCATCTCCGCCGGCACCTCGCCGGTGCGCGCCCCGGGCGGGTGCGCGGAGAGGTCCTGCGCGCCCAGGCGCACGCGCGGGCCGGCGGCGGCGCCCGCCGCCGGCCCACCGAGCGCCGCGCCCACCAGCGCCAGATGCACCTGGGCCGGGAAGACCGCCACCTCCACCCCCGCCTCGTGCGGCGGGGCCGCGCGCGCCAGCGCCGCCGCCCGCTGCTGGGCCTCCAGCGCGCCGCCGTGCGCCTTCCAGTTGCCGTAGACGAGCGCCGGCCGGCCCGGCTCGCGCTCGGGCTCCAGCGCCACGCCGAGCCGCCGCGCCGCATCGCGCGCCGCCGGGGTGACGATCGCGCCCGCCGGCAGCGCGAGCCGAGCGCTTCCCGCCTGGTGGGCGCGCTCCACATCGCGCAGCGTGATCGGTCGGCGTCGGCTCATGGCGGTCGCGCCGATCATAGGGAGCGGATACCCTGTCGGCAATGCGGCAGCCGCCGGCACCGGCGGTGCGCGCACAGGGGGCTGCCGCAGCGAGCACAAGGGGCGGGAGACGAGCTCATGCGACACTGGATGCGAGCGGGGGCGACGGGCGCGCTGCTGGCCGCCGCACTGCTGCTCGGCTGGCTGGCCCGCGACGGCCGGGCACAGGCCGAGCAGGCGGCAGCGGGCGGCGGCGAGGCCGGCCGGGCGGCGGTCTTCGAGCACCGGATCCTGTTCGCGGACTACAATGCCTACCGCGACAGCCCCGAGTTCAAGGAGCTGGTCCGCCAGGCACCGAGCGAGCTGTACGCGGTCTACGCCTACCAGCAGCTGCTGCTGGAGCGGGCGGGCAAGCAGGGCTGGCGGCTGGTGCACGTGGAATCGAAGCTGCCCTCCCAGGCGGTGTTCTACCTGGAACGCCGCGCGCGCTGAGCGCGCGGCTCCGCCAGGCAGACGCCCGGGGGAGCAGAGCGGCGCAACCACCGCGCGCACCCGGGCATCGTGGAGGGCGCGAGTCGCCATGTGCCAGGCACCGCAGGAGGGCAGCGCCGGCCACTGCCGGCTCCAGGCGGGCCGGGCGGCTGGTGTACGAGCTGCGCGATCCCGGCATCCAGCTGCCCGAACACACGGCCCGACTGCGCGGCGGCCACGTCGAGAGCTACTTCCTCAAGGCGAACGAGCCCGAGGGGCCGCGCGCGCTCTGGATCAAGTTCACGGTGCTGGTGCCGCTCCAGGGCGAGCCGCTCGCCGAGGTGTGGGCGATCGTGTTCGACGCGCGCAGCGGCCGGCACCTGGCGCGCAAGCGCAGCTTCCCGCTCGCCGCGGCGCGGCTGGCGCGGGGGCGGATCGGCTTTGCGGCAGGCGGCTGCCGGCTCGAGGACGGCTACACCGAGGGCGTGCTCGCCGAGCCCGCGCCCGCCGCGGCCAGCCCGGGCGCGCAGGGTGCCGGCGCGCCTGCGCCCGCCCCGCCGCCGCTCCGCTGGGCGCTGCGCTGGCGTGCCGGCGCACCACCGCTGCGCCTGCTGCCCTACGAGCCGCTGTACCGCTGGGGTGCCTTTCCCCGCACCAAGAGCCTCACCCCGTATCCGGACGCGCGGCTATGGGGCTGGATCGAGATCGGCAGCCGCCGGATCGCGGTCGCGGACTGGCCGGGCTGCCTGGGGCACAACTGGGGGCGCGAGCATGCCCCCCGCTATGCCTGGGCGCACTGCAACGCCTTCGCCGCCAGTCCCGGCAGCTGGTTCGAGGGCGCGAGCGCCCAGCTCCAGCTCGGCCCGCTCACGCTTCCCTACGCCACGGTGCTGTACCTGCACCACGCCGGGCGGGCGTACGATTTCCGCGGCGTCCGGCACTGGTTCCGCACCGCCGCCGAGGTGGAGCTGTACCGCTGGCGGTTTCGCGCCCGCAGCGCCGAGGCCGAGCTGGAGGGCGAGGTGGCCTGCGAGCCGCGCGCGCTGGTGGGGCTGCGCTACCAGCAGCCCGACGGCCGCACGAGCTACTGCCTCAACAGCAAGATCGCGCGCATGCGCCTGCGGCTGCGCGCGCCGGACGGCCGCCTGCTCGCCGCGCTCGACAGCGCGGACAAGGCGGCGCTGGAGCTGCTGGTCCGCGAGCCCGAACACGGCGTGCCGCTGTACTGCTGAATCGGCTTGACACGATGCGGCATGCCCCGGCAAGCTGGGGCAGCCGCCGCCGGTGGCGCGGCCGAGCCCCGTCCCCAGAGGAGGAAGCACCATGAGCACCGCCTCGCGCACGTGCGTCGCCGTCACCGGTGCCGGCGGCACGGTCGGCGCCTTCGTGGTGGAGCAGCTGTGCGCGCGCGGCCACCGCGTGATCGCGGTGGAGCGGCCCGGAGTCGAGGTGCCGCAACCGCCCGGCGGCGAGGTCGAAATCCGCCGGGGGGATC